>NZ_BAAGIB010000001.1:0-192875 GCF_054658235.1 Roseibium sp. LAB1
CGCTTGAGAAAGTGGCAAAACCCAAGTGTCGCATTTCTTTCGGGCTGAACATGTCGCGCCTCTAATCGGCTTTGACAAGATGTGTAGGCGCCGGACGAGAATGTCTCTCTCGTGCAAATCGAAAATGTCGCGCTCCCCGCGACCATTAAATTGTCGGGCGTTCGAGCATGGGATGGGTATTGATGAGTAAGCGTGACTTGAACCGGTTCGAAGTGCCGACAAAAACTGATGACGGTTCTATCGGCGTGTCTCCACCACATCCGCTTCGCTGAACTTGTCCGGACGGCCTGTCTACCGTCTGCTGTGCCAATTCCGCTTGGAAGGTCCAGACAGGATCCGTATACCGGACTCGCTGTAGCCACCCGAACAACGCCACCCATCCAGTCAAACACGAATACGCTATGAAACTGACGCACGAGTGCTACCGGGATTTTCGATCGACATTAGCGGCTGAGCTCCGTTCACAGCGCCTTGGTACCGACGACAAGCCCATTTCGACGCGTCGTTTGTAACGCTCCTCCTGAACGGTCGCTTTCATTCCGGATCAATTCTGCAAGATGTCTCTGCTGTTCCTCCGGCGCTGAAATGCCCGGAGGCATCGACAGCAGGAAACTCACCGCATCCTCCGGATCTGTGCAGGTCATGACGTCGAGAAGGTCCTCTCTGCGTACATCTTCAAAGAGCTGGCCCACAAGCTGCTCGGCATCATCAAGAGAAAACAGCGCGGCTCCTGGATCGATTGGTCGGCCTCCAAACGCGATGGCGCCAATCGCATGCAACTCGCTCATGTTGGACTGCGCGTTTGTGCTTGCAAATATTCGACCGCCCGGGCGCAGAACGCGTCTTGCCTCACGTAACGCGGATCCGGGATCGCTCACATGGTACAGGACGTGCAGAAGAAGCACTGCGTCGAAGGTCTCGTCTGCATGGGGCAGACTGACTGCATCTGCCACTTTCGCGTCTGTTACCTCGATCCGGTCCACCGTCACGAGGTTCGCCCTGGCCGCTTCTATCATGCCTGGTGAAGTGTCTACGAGTGAAAGACGAAGGTCATTCGGCAACCGCTCTGCCTGCGATCGCCAAAGCCACGCCGGGCCGCACCCCACGTCGAGTAACTCCATTGCCGTCTGCAACTTCATCCGATCGACAAGCCAGTCAAACCAGCTAACGGTTGCATACTTTGCCTGAAATGATCCACGCGTCGCGAGATAACCGGGTGTGGCGTAATGGCTTAGCACTTCTTGATTTGATGACTCGTCTTTCATGGAGCAATGCTATGCCAGTTTTGGATCGCTATCCAGAACGGGGTTGGCGCCGGAACATGGATGTATGACCAGCCGTTATTGATCGAAAATACGTGGCATCCGCGCTTCAAACCTTGCCGGCGTGGGTGATCGACATGGTATCTGAGTGTTGTGCCAATGATTGAGAAATACACATTTCGACCGGTGACTCCGGCAGATTTAACGCTGCTGGCGGAATGGCAATCTCAACCGCATGTACGCAGGTGGTGGGACACGACTGAACCCTACGGCGAAGAGCAACTGAAAGATCCTCGGGTAAGTCGATGGATTGTCTCGAAGGCAGGATACCCCTTTGCCTACATGCAGGACTACACGGTCCACGGGTGGGAAGGTCACCACTTCTTCGCACTCCCAAGAAATTCACGTGGCATCGACCAGTTCATCGGCGCCCCCAACATGATAGGGAAAGGCCACGGCCCTGCCTTTATCATGCAGCGAATTCAGACGCTTTTTGAGGAAGGTACCCCGGTCGTTGCAACCGACCCACACCCGGAAAATGCGCGTGCCATCGCAGCTTATAAAAAGGCAGGTTTCAGGGAGTTTGGCGAACCTCAGAACACCCAATGGGGGAAAATACTGCCGATGAAAGTCAGTCCAGAGGATCTGATTTTTTGACCGACATTTTTTCGCGTGGCCCATGTATCGGAGAGCCGTCATAGCCCCCTTTCCTCACCTGTCATGCGCTTTGCCGACTTTGACAGAATGAGATTTTCCACTTGGTTGGCGTTGTTAATACGCAACTGCTTCATCAACAGTTGCGTGGTCACCCGGCTCGCAGTGGCGAGCCCTTTGAAGCCACCAGACAGAAAGTCATTGGCACCTGGGCCTCTCGGTTTTCATACAGATCGTATTCAGGCTCACGGATTGAATGACCAGGCTAAAACCTCCCGCTGGTCTTTGCGCCGCCGCAATATCGCGCTATCGCTGATCAGACATTTGGCTTTCATATTCGATTCTACTGGAGACTTTTTTGATAGTGCAATCACATAAGCTGCGTGTTGCTGTCCTTTTTGGCGGTCGTTCCGCAGAGCACGAAGTATCGATTCTTTCAGCCACAAATGTCATGCATGCGCTTGATCCGGCCAAATATGATGCAGTCCCCGTTTATGTAACCCGTGACGGGCAATGGCTGCTGAGCCGTTATGAAGACGGAACATTGGCACAGCCATCATCAGGCACAGAGATTTGCCTGGTTCCCGGCGGCCACGGCCGGGTCGTTGCTTTGAGCGAAGACGGATCCACACATGACCTGGCAAAACTCGACGCGATCTTTCCGGTTCTTCATGGCCTTCATGGCGAAGACGGCGCGGTTCAGGGGCTTGCGGAAGTGGCGCGTGTGCCACTCGTTGGGTGCGGTATCGCTGGTTCGGCAAACGCGCTCGACAAGGATCTCGCAAAACGGCTGTTGATCGAAGCCGGCCTTCCCACCGCCTGTTCGGTTACGATCCGAAGTGATGACATACCTGCTTTCGAGACTTTGCAGCGGGTACTTGGCTTACCTGTATTCATCAAGCCTGCGCGTCAGGGGTCTTCAGTAGGTGTCAGCAAGGTTCTCACGCGAGGCGAGTACGAGGTAGCCCTTCAGGAAGGGTTCAAGCACGACAGCAAACTTCTGGCGGAAGAATTTGTCCTTGGCAGGGAAATCGAATTTGCGGTCCTGGAAGAATGTGACGGCTCGCTGTTCGTCTCCCGACCTGGTGAAATCATACCCGCAGAAAGCCACGGCTTTTACACCTATGACGCAAAATATGTCGACGAAAATGGCGCAGCCTTGAAAGTCCCGGCAGAATTGCAGGAAAACGTCGAGAACCAGATGCGGGATCTGGCAGCAAAAGCCTTCAGGGCTCTCGGCTGCGACGGCATGGCCCGGATCGATTTTTTTGTCACGAAGGACATGAAATTCCTTCTCAACGAGCTCAACACCATCCCCGGTTTCACGAATATCAGCATGTATTCAAAGGCAATGGCAGCAAGTGGTGTCAGCTATCCCGACATCATCGACCGCCTGATTGCTCACGGCATTGCTCGCGCCAAACGGGACCTCTGAAATACGGCGCTCTTGGCAAGGATGATGTTCTTTAAAAATTCCATGCCTATGTGGTCATCACGTAAGATGAGACGGTGAGCATCCACAACAGACCTCCCATCGCAAAGCCTATCCGTCAAAACCACCAGACCTGCCGCGCATTTTCTTGATCTGGCCGCGCTGTTTCTTGGCGTCGAGACGGCGTTTTTTGGAACCGAGGGTCGGTTTTGTCGCCTTGCGGGGTTTCGGCTTTTCCGTGGCCCTGCGTAACAATTCCAGCAAACGCTCCAGTGCGTCTTCCCGGTTGCGTTCCCGCGTCCGGAACCGGTCAGCCTGCAATACGATTTCGCCACCGAGTGTCAAACGGCTGCCTGCAAGTCTGGCTGCGCGCGCCTTTACGTCTTCCGGCAAGGTTTCATTTCCGGCAAGGTCGAAGCGCAGTTGCACAGCCGTTGACACCTTGTTGACGTTCTGCCCGCCTGGACCGGACGCCCGTATGAAGTCTTCGGTGAGATCTTCCCTGCGGATGAAAAGCCGTCCTGTGACCTCGATCCTTGAGGCCGCATACGGATCTTCCGTCCCGCTGCTCATACCGCCAAATCACTTTCCATTGGCATTTCCAGGCCAACCCCGTTCAAAATGAGTGACGTGACTGCAGCTTCCGTTTCGGCTTGAAAGGCCGCGTCCGAAAGGTCTTTTCCAGTCAACGCCCTGATTTGAACCGAAAAGTCCGCGTAATGCTGGGTCGTCGCCCAGATCGTGAAGATGAGATGGACTGGATCGACGCTACGCATCTTGCCCGCCGCTATCCAGTCTTCGATCACCTGGCTTTTTTCTGCCACCAACCGCTTCAGGTCCGTTTGCAGGATCGGTAAAATCTGCGGCGCACCCTGCATGACCTCGTTGGCGAATAACTTTGATGCTTCCGGAAACCTGGCAGACATCTCTATCTTCTGGCGGATATAGGCTGCCAGTTCCTGAGCCGGTTCCCCATCCGGATTGAGCGTCTTCAACGGCGCCAGCCATACTTCCAGAATATGGGCCAGAGTCGCGTTATAGATCGCTTCCTTGGAGGAAAAATAATAAAGCAGGTTGGACTTCGACATACCCGCGTCTGCGGCAATCCGTTCTACGGTTGCCCCGGAAAACCCTTTCATGGAGAACTCGCCTAGAGCCGCCTCCAGAATCAGGGACCGGTTCTTTTCCTGGATCCGGCTCAGTCCACCAGATTTCAAAGATGCCTGCGCCTGCTCACCCAAATCCGCCATCGACCGTTCCGCTTCCCGCCCCGAAGGGTCTCAACCCTGTCCCCGGTTCAAAACGGCGATTTTCCTGCAAAAAGCACCGCTTCAGTACTCGGCAAGAGCAGCACCGGACAGAATGACCAGAAATTAGTCATGACGACCGGATTTGCATCTTGACCATTTGGTCAAATCCCTCCTAGGGTAAATTGACCAGATGGTCAGAAGGCTAGTCGATTGATCCGTCCCTCGCAATGGGGATGTCTTGAACAAACGGCGGCCTCCGGCCATTTGTGATTTCCGGGTAACCCGGACAGGCTGCAAGGCCGGACAGAGGATTTAGGCGAACGGGAAAGAGGCAAAAGCCCATCCGGACCGCCAGGGAACAGTGTGGGGAGAGGACCAGCGCAGTGAGCACTGCCGTTGATGCGGTGCGCGTGCTATTCCTTCCATCACGAATTCGCAACAGTCGGCCACTTCAAATGCGAAGGGTCGCAAGGAGGACGTATGTCAGCATCGAGCCAGGCTGCCACCAACAATCTCGAAGCTTTCTGGATGCCGTTCACGGCCAACCGGCAGTTCAAACAGGCCCCGCGCATGTTCGTGTCGGCCAAAGACATGCACTACACCACTGCTGACGGCAGACAGGTTCTAGACGGCACTGCCGGCCTTTGGTGCTGCAACGCCGGCCACTCCCGCCCGAAGGTGGTTGAAGCGGTTCAAAAGCAGATTGCAGAGCTTGACTATGCCCCCGCCTTCCAGATGGGCCATCCCAAGGCCTTCGAATTGGCGGCCCGTCTTGCGGCCATGATGCCCTCCCCGCTGGACCATGTCTTCTTTACGAACTCCGGTTCTGAAAGTGTCGACACCGCACTGAAGATCGCACTTGCCTACCAGCGCGCGATCGGCCAAGGCACCCGCACCCGCTTGATTGGCCGTGAACGCGGCTATCACGGTGTCGGTTTCGGCGGCATTTCGGTTGGCGGCATCGTCTCGAACCGCAAGACTTTCGGCACGATGCTCACCGGCGTCGACCACATGCGCCACACGCATGATCCTGAGCGCAATGCGTTCTCCCGCGGCATGCCGGAAAATGGCGCCGAATACGCAGAAGAGCTGATCCGCATCATTCAGCTTCATGATCCTTCGACCATCGCAGCCGTCATTGTTGAACCGGTTGCTGGGTCTACTGGTGTTCTGATCCCGCCGAAAGGGTACCTGGAACGTCTGCGCGAAATCTGCTCGCAGCACGGCATTCTGCTGATTTTCGATGAAGTCATCACCGGATTCGGCCGTCTGGGGTCACCGTTTGCAACCGATTTCTTCGGCGTTACGCCGGATCTTGTCACCACTGCAAAGGGCCTGACCTCAGGTGTCGTTCCGATGGGGGCCGTGTTCTGTTCGTCCGACATCTATCATACGTTCATGACAGGGCCGGAACACATGATCGAGCTGTTCCACGGCTATACCTATTCCGCGCACCCGCTCGCATGCGCTGCCGCTCTAGCGACGCTCGACACCTATGACGAAGAAGGGCTTCTGACGCGCGCCGCCGACCTTGCCCAATACTGGGAAGACGGCCTGCATTCGCTAAAGGATTGCCCGAATGTCATTGACATCCGCAACCTCGGCCTGATTGGCGCAATCGAACTGACACCGATTGCCGGCGAACCGACCAAGCGGGCGTTCTCGGCCTTTCTGAAGGCTTATGACGACGGGCTGCTGATCCGCACTACAGGCGATATCATCGCCCTCTCCCCACCCCTGATCATTTCCAAGGAGCAGATCGACGAGCTGTTCGGCAAGCTGCGCAGCGTGCTGAACGCCATTGACTGAGTTCCTGCAGGACTAGAGACAAAGACACGTACTAGGAGACAAAAGCATGGCAGCCCCCGGCGAAAACCTGAGGATCAACGCAGAACGGCTCTGGGACAGTCTGATGGAAATGGCCAAGGTCGGCCCGGGAGTTGCCGGTGGTAACAATCGGCAAACCCTGACCGATGCCGACGCCGAGGGCCGCAAGCTGTTCCAGAAGTGGTGTGAGGAAGCCGGCATGACCATGGCTGTCGACACCATGGGCAACATGTTCATGACGCGTCCGGGAACCGATCCCGACGCCCTGCCCGTCTATGTCGGGTCGCACCTTGATACACAGCCGACCGGCGGCAAGTATGACGGCGTCCTGGGTGTCCTCGGTGGCCTGGAAGTCGTGCGCACCATGAACGACCTCGGCATCAAGACCAAACATCCGATCGTTGTGACAAACTGGACCAATGAGGAAGGCACGCGCTTCGCCCCGGCAATGCTTGCGTCCGGCGTATTCGCCGGCGTCCATACTCAGGACTGGGCCTATGATCGTGCCGATCATGAAGGTTTGAAGTTCGGTGACGAACTGAAACGCATCGGCTGGGTTGGCGATGAAGAGGTCGGTGCCCGCAAGACCAAGATGCATGCCATGTTCGAACTCCACATCGAACAGGGGCCTATCCTGGAGGCGGAAGGCAAGGACATCGGTGTCGTTACCCATGGCCAGGGCCTCTCCTGGACCCAGGTAACAGTGACCGGCAAGGACAGCCATACGGGTTCAACGCCGATGCCCATGCGCAAGAATGCGGGTCTCGGCATGGCTCGTATCCTGGAACTGGTCGATGAAATTGCCTGGTCACATGCTCCACATGCGGTTGGTGCTGCCGGCCACATCGAGGTTTTCCCGAATTCACGCAACGTGATACCCGGAAAAGCCGTCTTCACCATTGATTTTCGGTCTCCGGACATTGCCGTCATCAAGGATATGGAAGACCGTCTGAAGGACGGCGCCAGGAAGATCTGCGACGACATGGGACTGGACGTCGAATTCGAAAAAGTCGGCGGTTTCGATCCGGTGGAATTCGACAAGGGGTGCGTCGAGGCAGTTCGCAACGCTGCCGAACGTCTTGGCTATTCTCACCAGAACATCATTTCCGGTGCCGGCCACGATGCCTGCTGGATCAACAAGGTCGCACCGACCGCGATGATCATGTGCCCCTGTGTCGACGGTCTCTCGCACAACGAAGCGGAAGAGATCTCCAGGGATTGGGCGAAAGCCGGTGCGGACGTATTGTTCCACGCTGTGGTCGAGACAGCGGGCATCGTGGAGTAGCACTGACATCGGCGAACCGATCGCGAATTAGCTTCAGCATTGCACGAAACACCCGGCTGTCACGGCCTTGAGCCGCGACCAGGAACAGGGGATGAGGGGAACATGAACTTGAACGGAAAGGCATTGGCGCTGCTCTGCACCCAGTTTTGGGTCGCGGCACCTGCCTTTGCCTTTTCCGTCGGCGACAGCTGGGACTGGCAACTCACAGAGCCGGTCGATCTCGACAGGGCTGTCAGCGTTCTGGATCTTCACCCCGACCTTGTAACACCGGGCGACCTCGCCGCGCTGAAACGGAAAGGTGTCCGCACCATCTGCTACGTCAGTATCGGCACGCTGGAAGAAAGTGCTCGGGACGCAAATGCGTTTCCCGACCTGGTGGTGGGCAAGACCTATGAGGACTGGCCTGACGAGCGATTTCTCGATATCCGCCGGCTCGATGTTCTGCTTCCCATCATGAAATCACGGTTCGAGGCCTGCAAGCATGAAGGTTTCGATGCAATAGAACCTGACAACATGGACGTTCACGACAACGACAGCGGCTTTCCGATCACTGCTGACGACGTCGTAGCCTATGTCGCCAGGCTGGCAGCCATCGCGCATTCTCTAGAGCTGGGCATCGGTCAGAAGAACGTGCCGGATCTGACAGGCGACCTCATTGGACATATGGACTTCCTGATCGCCGAAAGCTGTTTCCAGGACAAGTGGTGTACGGATGTCAGCGCTTATGTCCGGGCGGGCAAACCGATCTTCGACGCGGAATATACGGACCGGCCAATAGACTTTTCAGAAGCCTGCGAGGCTGCCTCGCAGCAGAACATCGCCATGATCCTGAAAGACAGGGATCTGACGGCACCGGTAGAAGCCTGTCCATGAGGGCAAGCTACCGCCACCAATTTCCGGATACGCATACCGGGCAAGTGAACAAACGAGAAGGGGACCACAAATGGCCAGCAAAGTGATCAAGGGCGGTACGGTTGTCACCGCCGATCTTTCGTACGAAGCCGATGTGAAAATCGAAGACGGCAGGATTGTCGAAATCGGACCCAACCTGTCCGGTGATGAAACCCTGGATGCGACCGGCTGTTACATCATGCCGGGCGGCATCGACCCGCACACACACCTGGAAATGCCATTCATGGGCACGTTCTCTTCGGACAATTTCGACAGCGGCACGCGTGCGGCCCTGGCCGGTGGCACCACCATGGTTGTCGATTTCGCATTGCCTTCGCCGGGCCAGTCCCTGCTGGAAGCCCTGCAGATGTGGGACAACAAGTCGTCGATGGCCCACTGCGACTATTCCTTCCACATGGCGATTACCTGGTGGGGCGAACAGGTCTTCAACGACATGCAGACCGTTGTCCAGCAGAAGGGCATCAACACCTTCAAGCATTTCATGGCCTACAAGGGCGCCTTGATGGTGAATGACGACGAGATGTTCGCCTCGTTCTCGCGTTGCGCCGAACTTGGCGCCCTGCCACTGGTGCACGCGGAAAACGGCGACGTGGTTGCCACCTTGCAGCAAAAGCTGCTTGCAGAGGGCAACAACGGGCCGGAAGCCCATGCCTATTCACGCCCGCCGGAAGTGGAAGGCGAAGCCACCAACCGCGCAATCATGATCGCGGACATGGCCGGCGTACCGGTCTATATCGTCCACACGTCTTCCGAACAGGCGCATGAGGCGATCCGCCGGGCACGCCAGAATGGCATCCGTGCCTACGGTGAACCGCTGATCCAGCACCTGACGCTTGATGACAGCGAATACAAGCACGCTGATTGGGACCACGCGGCCCGCCGCGTGATGTCACCTCCGTTCCGCGACAAGAGGCACCAGGACAGCCTCTGGGCAGGTCTCGCCTCCGGTTCGCTGCAGGTGGTTGCGACAGACCATTGCGCCTTTACCACTGATCAGAAGCGCACCGGCGTCGGCGATTTCACCAAGATCCCGAATGGCACAGGCGGTCTGGAAGACCGAATGCCGATGTTGTGGACCTACGGGGTGAACACCGGCCGGCTGACGCCAAACGAGTTCGTCGCCGTCACCTCAACCAATATTGCAAAGATCCTGAATATCTATCCGAAAAAAGGAGCAATTCTGGTTGGCGCTGATGCCGATCTCGTCGTCTGGGATCCGGAAAAATCAAAGACCATTTCCGCCTCCAGCCAACAGTCGGCAATTGACTACAATGTCTTCGAAGGCAAGACCGTGAAGGGTCTGCCGCGCTACACACTGACCCGGGGCCGCGTTGCCGTCGAAGATGGCACGGTCAACCACAGCCAGGGTCATGGCGAATTTGTCGCCCGCAAGCCGTATCAGGCTGTCAACAAGGCACTTAGCACGTGGAAGGAACTGACCGCACCGCGTAAGGTGGAACGCACCGGCATTCCCGCCAGCGGCGTCTGATCCGATCCATCCCCGCTCTCCACGAGGGCGGGGACTTTCAAGAAACGAATGCGTCAAATCGGACCCGTTTCGTGCCGCGAGGAAATTGATGACTGCACTTGCCAGCGCAAAGGACACCGCAATGGTGGAAAACAAACAAAGCGCCAGCCCGAACCGGGTGATCGATATCGAGAACCTCTCGCTCACCTTCGAGACCAATGACGGGCCGGTTCATGCGCTTTCAGATATAGATCTGAAGATCGAAGAAGGCGATTTCGTTTCCTTCATCGGTCCGTCCGGGTGTGGCAAGACCACCTTGCTCAGGGTCATCGCCGATCTCGAAAAACCGACAGCCGGGTCGATTTCGGTCAACGGCGTCTCTCCGGAAGATGCGCGCCTCAACCGGGCCTATGGCTATGTTTTTCAGGCGGCCGCGCTCTATCCGTGGCGGACCATCGCAAAGAACGTCGCTCTGCCGCTCGAGATCATGGGACTTTCCAGGGCAGAGCAGCAACAGCGCATTGCCCGCAACATGGAACTGGTTAATCTCACCGGTTTTGAGAAGAAATATCCTTGGCAACTCTCCGGTGGAATGCAGCAGCGTGCTTCCATCGCCCGCGCCCTCGCAGTCGAACCTGACCTGCTGCTGATGGATGAGCCTTTCGGGGCGCTTGATGAGATCGTTCGCGACCACCTCAACGAGCAGCTGCTGCAACTCTGGGCAAAGACCAACAAGACTGTTGTCTTCGTCACGCACTCGATCCCGGAAGCCGTATTCCTGTCGACCAAGATCGTCGTGCTCTGCCCGCGGCCGGGACGTATCTACGACGTGATCGAAAGCGACCTTCCGCGCGAACGCAGTCTCGATATTCGCGAAACACCGGAGTTTCTGAAAATTGCGCACCGGGTGCGCGAAGGCCTGAAGGCGGGACATTCCTATGAGGATTGATCAAACCCGCTTTGCACCCAACGACTTTGCCGGATTCAATCCGGGAATCCGCGGCGTTTGGCAAGGGCAAGTCCAAGGGAGCGTCGGGCTGGCGGCCAATGAAAAGGACATCGTCGTTGCAACATGGAAAAGCAGGAGGAGCCAGGACGCATGACCGACGCCTCTCTTTCCTCATCCCGCAGCACCAATCCGTTTTCCGGCCTCATGTCCGGCACGGTTGGCCCCGTCACCATTGTGGTTTTGGCCATTATCGCGTTGTGGTACATCTCGGCTGTTGCTCTCAACGCCCCTTTCCAGCGAGACATGTATAAGCGAGCCGGCCAGGACAACGTAGCGTTTTCACAACTCGTCGCCGACACGCTTTATCAGGAACGCCCTGTCCTTCCCGCACCGCACCAGGTACTCGTGGAAATGTGGGACACGACGGTGAACAAGAAGATCACGTCCAAGCGGTCCCTGCTCTATCATACAGGCATCACGCTATCTTCGACGCTCCTAGGGTTTCTGATCGGCACGACCCTCGGCATTTTTCTGGCGATTGGCATCGTCCATTCTCGTGTTCTCGACAAGTCGCTTATGCCGTGGGTCATTTCCTCTCAAACCATTCCAATCCTGGCCATCGCTCCGATGATCATCGTTGTTTTGAATGCGGTCGGGATTTCCGGTTTGCTGCCGAAAGCCATGATTTCCACCTATCTGTCCTTCTTCCCGGTTACGGTCGGGATGGTGAAGGGCTTGAGATCGCCCGAAGTCATCCACATGGACCTGATGCACACCTATTCGGCGACCCGCTTTCAGGCCTTTTGGAAATTGCGCCTGCCCTATGCAGTACCCTACCTCTTCACTTCCATGAAAATCGGCATGGCGGCCTCCCTCGTCGGGGCCATCGTTGGTGAGCTGCCGACAGGTGCCATTGCCGGCCTTGGAGCACGTCTGCTTGCGGGATCCTACTACGGCCAAACCGTACAAATCTGGTCGGCACTTCTCATGGCCGCCTTCCTGGCAGGGTCTCTGGTCGCGCTGATTGGCGTGATCGAAAAGCGCACGCTGAAACGTATGGGGATGGCCGGATGAGCACCATGACCGCTAAGAAAAGCCGCCTGGATATGCCGGCGTTGTTGGCCTGGTTCATTGTCGCCATGGTCGTGATAGGCCTTTTCAGCCCGATATTCGGCCCGGATTACGGCATCATGGATGTGCCGCGCCTGGCCATCTGTCTGGTGATCCTGGCAATCGCCGGCGTGCGTTACGAACTTGGTTTCATGCGCAATCCTGTGGGCGATATTGTTCTTGGTCTCGTGACCGCCGTTGCCGCCTGGCTGCTGATCTCTACGGCCTCCAACCATGTAGGACAGGCCACCCTCGGTTTCTGGGCTCTGGTGGCAGCAACATGGGCGGCTTCATGGCTGTTCGTGGAGCGCCTTGCCACGTGGCGACACATGTCGCCGCTCGCAACGCGCCTCATCAACCTGGCGATACCAGCGCTTTTCGGCATTACGCTTCTGGTGCTGTGGCAAATCTTGGTGACCGGCGCCGGTATTCCGAAGGTTCTGCTACCGGCCCCTTCCGAAATCTGGATTCGCCTGACGTCGTCCGGCTCCACCCTTTGGGCGGATTTCCGTCAGACGTTTCTGAAAGCGGTTCTGGCTGGATACGCCATCGGCTGCGGCTCTGCGTTCATCACCGCCATCCTTGTGGACCGAGTGCCGTTCCTGCGCCGCGGCCTGCTGCCGATCGGCAATCTGGTTTCCGCCCTGCCGATTATCGGCGTCGCCCCGATCATGGTGATGTGGTTCGGCTTCGACTGGCCGTCCAAGGCTGCGGTCGTGATCATCATGACCTTCTTCCCGATGCTGGTGAACACGGTATCAGGTCTCGCCGCGTCTGATGCCATGCAACGCGACCTGATGCGCACCTATGCCTCCAACTATTGGCAGACGCTTTTCAAGCTGCGCCTGCCGATGGCCATGCCCTTCATCTTCAATGCGCTGAAGATCAATTCGACGCTCGCCCTGATCGGCGCAATCGTCGCCGAATTCTTCGGCACGCCGATTGTCGGCATGGGTTTCCGCATCTCAACGGAGGTCGGCCGCATGAACGTTGATATGGTCTGGGCAGAAATCGCCGTTGCCGCTCTCGCCGGATCGCTGTTCTACGGCCTCGTCGCGCTCCTGGAACGCGCCGTCACTTTCTGGCACCCATCGGTCAGGGGGTGATTTGCCCCTCCACTTGTCATCCTGGATGTGTCAAAAGGCATCATCCAGGATGACAAGCAGACAGGACATTTGCCCTCCATGACCCCCAGCCGCGACATTTCCCGCCTGATCGAAATCATGGCTGCGCTCAGAACGCCCGTGACCGGTTGCCCCTGGGATCTGGAACAGACATTCGCGACCATCGCGCCCTATACGCTGGAAGAGGCCTACGAGGTCGCGGACGCCATCGCCAAGAACGATGTGGTGGAGCTGCGCGAGGAGCTCGGAGATCTGTTACTTCAGGTCGTCTACCATGCACGCATGGCTGAAGAAGACGACCACTTCGACTTTGGCGATGTGGTGGAAGCCATCACAAAAAAAATGATCCGCCGGCACCCGCATGTTTTCGGTGACGAAAACGGCGAGAAACCCGAACTTGTCAAAGGCATCTGGGAACGGATCAAGGCAGAAGAACGGACCGAAAAGCGGACTGCCAGGGAAGCACTGGGCATAACGGAAGCACACAAGGGCTTCCTTGATGACGTGCCAACCGCCTTCCCTGCCCTTCAGGAAGCCGAAAAGCTGCAGCGAAGGGCTTCAAGAGTTGGTTTTGACTGGAACGATGCCAGACTGGTTCTGGACAAGATCAGAGAAGAAACCCACGAGCTCGACGAGGAACTCGCCAAATCCGCCCCGGACAAAGACCGGATCTCCGACGAACTCGGCGACACGCTGTTTGCGCTCGCCAACTTGGCCCGGCATCTGGATATCGATCCGGAAGAAGCCCTTCGTCGCACGAACAGGAAATTCCGCAAGCGATTTGCCGCCATCGAGGACCACGCGTCGCACACCGGTACAACGCTTGAAGCAATGTCGCTTGAGGAAATGGAAGCGGCCTGGCAGGCGGCGAAAAAAAAATAACCGTCTCGGAATTGTCCCGTCGATACTGGCCACCTGTTCACCGGTTTCAACTCAGAGGCTGCAGCGGAAGGAGCAAAGACAGACCCACGGTGCCTGTCTTTGCCGATAGAAAGACGATTTCTAGAGAAAGTCGGAGAATGTGTCCCGGAAGGGCCCGCGCTGCTTGTCAGACACACGAACTTCAACGGTTACGAAGTCTTCGGCATCCGTTCGCTCCATGACTTCCGACAGTTGATAGAGCCTGGCCAGCAATGCGCCTTCTGCAACCGGAATTTTGACCGTCAAAACATCGTCGTGCTGGGCCATGAAGGCATCGACGCGTGCATATAGCTGCTCGATCCCTTCGCCAGTCAGCGCGGACAGCGCAATCGGCCCCTCTTCGCCGGCATCCTCCAGCAGCTTTTCGCGGTAGGCCGGATCAAGGCAATCGATCTTGTTCCAGACTTCGATAACTGGCGCACCCGTCAAAGCATCGACACCAAGGTCCGTCAGCGTTTTCTTGACATCTTCAGCCTGAGCTTCGGTATCGGAGTGCGAAATGTCGCGCACATGAAGAATGAGATCCGCTTCCAGCACTTCTTCCAGGGTTGCGCGGAACGCAGCCACGAGGTGGGTCGGCAAATCGGAAATGAACCCGACAGTGTCAGAGAGGATGATTTCCTTGCCATGAGGCAAGGAGACCTTGCGCAAGGTCGGATCGAGCGTCGCGAAAAGAAGATCCTTGGCGAATACGTCGGACTCGGTCATCCGGTTGAACAGGGTCGATTTGCCTGCGTTGGTATAACCGACGAGCGCCACAACCGGTTGCGGGATCTTCTTGCGCTTCTTGCGATGCAGGTTTCGCGTCCGGCGAACCTGTTCGAGCTGCTTTTGCAACGCGATGATGCGGTCCTGAATCTGCCGACGATCGGCCTCGATCTGGGTTTCCCCGGGACCACCCATGAAACCCGCACCGCCACGCTGACGCTCAAGGTGCGTCCAGGAGCGCACAAGACGGCTCTTCTGCCAGGTCAGATGCGCGAGATCGACCTGAAGCCGGCCTTCCTTGGTACGCGCCCGATCACCAAAGATTTCCAGGATCAGACCGGTCCGGTCGATCACTTTCGTCTTCAGTCTGCGTTCGAGGTTTCGCTGCTGAACCGGAGTGAGTGGATGATCGATGACTACGAGATCCAGATCCTCGCTGGCGACAATACCGGCCAGTTCGGCAACCTTGCCGTCACCAAAAAGTGTGGCGGGCTTGGGATTATTGACCCGGATGACACCCGAATGCGCAATGTCGAGATTAATGGCGGCGCTCAGGCCGAGGGCTTCTTCCAGCCGCGCTTCAGGGCTGCGATTGCCCCGAAGCTCTGCCTGGCTGGATTCGCCACGCAATTGTAGAACCGGCTCCAGAATCATCGCACGAAAAGGCTGGGGCAGGCGATCCACCCCAGTGTCCTTCAACCTTAGCGATTTCCGGCCCGGTTCTTCGGAACCGTTGGATTTAGAAAAATCGTCCGCGCGAGACTTCGGTTTCAATCAGCTTGCCTTTTCAGCGTTTTCCTCTGCCTGATCGAACAGTTGAACAGGTCCGTTTGGCATAATTGTGGAAATCGCGTGTTTATAAACCAGCTGGGAATGCCCATCACGACGCAGCAACACGCAGAAGTTGTCGAACCAGGTCACAACACCCTGCAATTTCACACCATTGATCAGAAAAATCGTCAGAGGAGTTTTTTGCTTGCGAACGTGATTAAGAAAAGTGTCTTGGAGATTTTGTGCGCGCTCAGCCATCAGTCTTTTTATCCTATTTGCCCCGGATGCGGCCGAGCATCCGGCGTTTCAGCAGCCTACCGTCAAAAGCCGTTCAGTTTCAAAGTCTAAGGTTTGACGCACCGCCCGCTTTTCGTACAGCCCACCAGTCAAGACCGTCTGCCTCGGTCTGAAATAGTTTCGTTTTTTCGACCCAATAAGGCCAATCGAATCATACCGCCTGCAAATCAGTAGCAGTATGGAACAATTCGCGCAATCGGGTAGCCACCGATCCAGGATGACCGTTTCCGATAATCCTGCCATCCAAACGTGTCACCGGCATAACGACAGTGGTTGCTGCCGTTACGAAGGCTTCCTTTGCATCGAAAGCCTCTTCTAGGCTAAACGCTCTTTCCTCAAACGTCAGCCCTTCTTTTTGGACGAGTTCAAGAACCACGGCGCGCGTGATACCGCGCAAAATCCCGCTTTCGGCAGGTCGGGTAACCAGAACTCCATCCTTGGTGACGATCCAGGCATTCGTCGATCCGCCTTCGGTGACATTGCCGTCGGTATCCACATACCAGGCTTCCTTGCCACCCTGTTCCTTGGCGTTTTGCTTCGCCAGAACGTTCGGCAAAAGAGCGACGGTCTTGATATCGACACGTGGCCAGCGGTTCTCCGGGTAACTGACAACTGCAATTCCCTGTTCCGCCTGCGCCTTTGCGGCAGTCGGGCTGGACGAACGTGCCGTCACGACGATTGACGGGGCAACATGCTCCGGTGGGAAGAAATGATCACGTTTGGACACGCCACGTGTGACCTGAATATAGACCAATCCGTTGCGAACGAGGTTCCGCCGCACCACCTGATGCAGCACGAATTCCACGGCACTGCGAGACATCGGCCAATCGATACGCAGTTCACCCAAGGACCTGCCGAGACGATCCAGGTGTCGCGGAACGTCGACGATCTTGCCCTGCCAGACTTCACAGACTTCGTAAACGCCATCGGCAAACTGATAACCGCGGTCTTCAACATGCACCGCAGCATCGGCATGACGCACATACTGGCCGTTGACATAGGCAATCCGGCTCATGGTTCCTCCAGAACAGGATGGTTCGAAATGAACCAATTGGTATTTTTGAAAGTTTTGACCTTTCGGTCAGACAAATGCAAGGCCAGAAAGAAGCCAGTCAGCCTTAAAAGAAGTCAAGACTGACGCGGAACATCTGTTCCACCTGACGCACGCGGTTCGCAACCGCGAAGATCACGATACGGTCCTGAGCCTGGATCTGCAGGTCACCATTCGGCGTCAGCACCTCTCCACCACGGAAAACCGCACCGATCCGGATACCTGACGGAAGATCGATCACCCGCAGAGGTTTGCCCACAAGCGGCGACGTATCGAGTGCTTCAGCCTCGACAATTTCCGCGGCCCCGTTCTGCAGCGAATGAACGCCCCGGATACGGCCGCGGCGTACATGCTGCAGAATACGTGAGATAGTCACAGCGCGCGGGTTGATGAAAGCATCGATCCCGAGCGCATTGGCAAAGGCGGGGTAACTCGGATTGTTCAGAAGTGACAGCGAGCGTTTGCAACCGAGCTTCTTCGCCATGACCGAGGACAGAATGTTGACTTCATCCTCGTTGGTCAGAGCCACCATCGTATCGGCATCGCCAGCGTCCGCTTCATTCAGGATAGACTGATCCAGCGCACTGCCGTGGAGGATGACCGAGCGTTTCAATTCGTCGGCGACGGCCATGGCACGCTCGCGTGAGGCTTCAATCAACTTGATTTTCGTACCGGATTGACGCTGTTCGAGAGCCTTTGCAACGTAGAGACCGATGTTGCCCCCGCCGCAGATCACGACACGCGCGGCTTCCGGCTCTTCGTGCCCGAAAATGCTCAGCGTTCTGCGAACCTGGTCACGGCGGGCAACCACGTAGGCCAGGTCACCGGTCAGAATGGAATCACTGCTTTTGGGCACAAACAGGCGGTTGTTGCGGTAAAGCCCGACAACGACGGCGCCAAGATCGGGGAAGAGTTCGGTCAGCTGACGCAAGGGCGTGTCCACGACCGGGCAGTCTTCCTCGCACATGATCCCGACCACAACGACCTGATCGTCGGCGAAACGGACGGTTTCTACGGCGCCGGGCAGAGCCAGACGGCGCAGAACCATCTCCCCCACCTCGATTTCGGGCGAAATGATCACGTCGATCGGCATGTGGTCGCGCGAAAAGAGATTGCGCCACCGGCCCTGCAGATAAGACTGAGCCCGGATCCGGGCGACCTTGGTGGGCACATTGAAGAGCGAATGCGCCACCTGACAGGCCACCATATTGACCTCGTCATAGAGTGTGACGGCAACGATCATGTCAGCCTCTTCGGCGCCGGCCTGCGCCAGAACATCCGGATGCGCGCCATGGCCGACAAAACCACGCACGTCCAGCTGGTCGCCAATGGCGTTGATCAGCTGCGGAGAGGAATCGATCACGGAAACGTCGTTCTGTTCCGCAGCCAGACGTTCGGCAATGCCGTAGCCCACCTGCCCCGCGCCGCAAATCACGATTTTCATGGAAAGATCCCTTTCCCGCCTTGCCGTTACCTATCGCGTCCCGAAAAACTGAAGTGTCTCAGGTCATGCCCAAGGTTTTCAGCTTCCGGTGAAGCGCAGACCGTTCCATACCGACAAATTCGGCAGTTCGCGAGATATTACCGTCAAATCTCTTGATCTGTGCCTGCAGATATTCACGCTCGAAGATTTCCCTGGCCTCGCGCAAGGGCACAGACATCAAGTGTTCACCCGTGCCGGACGTCGGCAGGCTCGGCAGGGTCTCACCGATTTCGGCAGGTAGCAGATCGGCGGTAATCGTGCTGTCCGGATCACCACGGCTAAGGATCATCAGGCGCTCGACGTTGTTGCGCAACTGGCGCACGTTACCTGGCCAGTCGTGTGTTTGCAGCACTGCCATGGCATCATCGCCGATCGGCCGTTTCGGGATACCGGACGCGCCAGAAATCTGATGCATGAAATGGTGCACCAGAACAGGAATGTCCTCGCGCCGCTCGGCAAGTCCAGGCACCCGCAGGGGAACAACGCTCAGCCGGTGATACAGATCCTGCCGGAAAAGGCCCGAGGCGATGTGCTCTTCAAGGTTTTTCGACGTCGAAGACAGAATGCGGATATCGACCTGTACCTTCTGGGTGCCGCCGACGCGGGCAAAACTCTGTTCGACGAGAACCCGAAGGATCTTTCCCTGGGTCTCGGCCGGCATGTCGGCCACTTCATCGAGGTAGAGCGTGCCGCCGTGGGCTTCTTCAAGGGCACCGATCTTGCGAAGATTGCCGTTTTCATCCTCGATGCCGAACAGTTCTTCTTCCATTCGCGAGGGTGTGATCGTTGCGGCATTCAGCACCACAAAAGGGCTTTTGGCCCGGGGCGACATGTCGTGAATCATCCTGGCCGCGCGCTCCTTGCCGGCACCTGAAGGCCCGACGATCAGGATGCGGCTGTTCGTTCCGGCAATCTTCTGAATGGTTTGCCGCAGGTTATGCGCAGCAGAAGAATTGCCGATAATATCGCTGGTTTCACCGCTGCGCTGTTTCAGGTCGCGGATTTCGCGCTTCATGCTCGAGGCTTCCAGCGCCCGCTCAACGATATGGACCAGTCGATCTGCCTTGAATGGTTTTTCGATATAATCGTAGGCACCCCGCTTGATGGCGGAGACAGCGGTTTCGATATTTCCGTGGCCGGATATGATCACAACGGGCATTTCCGGGTCGGTTTCGCGGAAGATATCGAGAAGCGCCAATCCATCGAGGCGGCTTCCCATCAGCCATATATCCAGGATCACGAGCGACGGTTTGCGCTCCTTCACCGCAGCAAGGGCGCTGTCGGAATCGTGTGCGGTCCGGGTACCGTAGCCGTCATCATCAAGAATGCCGGCGATCATCTCGCGAATATCGGTTTCGTCGTCTACGACTAGAATATCATGCGCCATGGGCAGTCACAGTCTGGTTTTGCAGGTCGGTCTCCGGCTCGATCTCGGCTTGAGCTGCCAAGGTCAGTCGAACGAGCGTGCCCGTGTCCTCAGGGTTGGTTTTGGGGGCGTCGAGCAACTCGATGCCTCCGCCGTGGTCTTCCAGGATCTTGCGGACGATGGCCAGGCCAAGGCCAGTCCCTTTCTCCCGGGTTGTCATATAAGGTTCCAATAGCCGGCTGCGATTTTCTTCCGGCAGACCGATGCCATTATCAATGACGTCAATCACGATCCGGCCGCTACCGTCATCCGCTTCACCGCGCAGATGCACGGTCACCTTGCCTTTTGGCAAATCGTCGCCTGTCCGTGCGCTCACGGCCTCGGCGGCGTTCTTGACGACGTTGGTCAAGGCCTGGCCAACGAGACGAGCATCGAAGACAGCCTTGACGGGGCTGGATGGCACATCCGCGGTCACGCTGATTTCCGGATTCGCGACCGATTGCATGAAGGCGGCGTCGCGCACGGCTTCTCGCAGATCACCCGGCGTCTTCTTGGGCTTGCGCATGCGAGCAAAGGAAGAGAATTCGTCCACCATCTGGCCGATATCGCCAACCTGCCGCACAATCGTATCAATGCACTGATCGAAAACCTCACGGTCCTCCTCGATGCGTTTGCCATAACGGCGGCGGATGCGTTCGGCCGAAAGCTGGATCGGCGTCAAAGGGTTTTTGATTTCATGTGCAATGCGCCGGGCAACATCCGCCCAAGCAGAATTGCGCTGTGCAGACACAAGATCGGTAATGTCGTCCAGCGTGACCACAAAGCCGTGTTCACGGCGTGTCGACTGCTCCCGGGTGATGCGCACGTTGATGCTGCGCAGCCGCCCGCCCCGCGTGATCTCGATCTGGGTTTCGGGAAGTTTTTCGTTGTCGTTCTTCAGCACGGCGGAAATGCAGTCGTAGAGTTCGGGAACCACTTCGACCAGTGACTTGTTCAGGATCTGAACTTCATCGAGCTGCAGCAACTCAAGCGCAGACCGGTTGATCAGCATGATGGAAGCTTCGTCGTCCACGCCGATAACGCCGGTAGAAACACCGGATAGCACGGCTTCGTTGAACCGCCTGCGCCTGTCGATCTGCTCGTTTGCAGCCAGCAAAGCGTCCCGTTGTCCCAGAAGCTGTCCGGTCATCTTGTTGAAGGTCTCACCAAGATTTGCCAGGTCTCCGCCAGACTTTTCGGTTGGCACCTTGACGACAAGATTGCCTTTGGACACTTCGTCAGCCGCCGATATCAGCGTTCGGATAGGCGACACAAGCCGGTTGGCAAAGCCGAATCCGATCCAGATCGCCGACAGAAGCAACACAAGGGCAACGCCCAGATAGACCAGCGCAAAGGCAACTTGAACGCCGAAGCGGCTGTTCTCCATTTGCTGATATTGGGAGGCACCAGTTTCGGCGAGACGAAGATATTCGACAACTCGAGGATCTATCGCACGCACGGCGTAGAGATAGAAATTGTCATAGGCCGACAGTTTCATGACACCGCCGACAAGATTGGAACTTCCAGGTGCGATCAGGATCGGATCCCCTGATTTTGCCTTGAAGAAACTGTCTGCAGGCGGCAGCGGTACTTCCGCATTCGGATCCAGTACGACGCGGGTAACGACCTCACCGTTCTCGTTCAAAATGAAGGCCGCGAGAATACCGCGCAAGGATACCTGTGTTGAAAAGAACTGGTCAAAGCGAGTCGGCTCGAATTCATAGACTGCCTTCGCCCGGTCGATATCGTTGGTCATGGCAATCAGATCGCCACGAAGAACCCTGGCATGCTCCTGAAGATACGCCTGCGCAACAGTGAGGGCATTATCGATAATCTGGCGGGTACGGTCCTCGAACCAGCGATCAAGGCCGCGGTCAAGCGTTATGGCGGCAAGAATGGCCATCAGCACCGCCGGCACGGCCGCAACGACGCTGAAAAGGGCAACAACGCGCACATGAAGTCGTGCAGCAGCCCGTCCGCGCCTGCGCGCTTGCCAGAGTTTCAGGATTTCGAAGGCGATCACACCAACGAGAATCGCGGCCAGCGCGCCGTTGATGGTCATCGCAACCGTGATGACATCCCTCGTCGGATCGATGGAAGTCAAACCCATCAGAATGACAAAGGTGACGCCGATGGAGACGAGCGCCAGCAGAATGATCGCAAGTCCCATCCGCCGCCAGAATTTGCCGGCGGCGCTTGATTGAGCGACTGGTTCTTGTACCGCTTCCAGTATCATTCGGTCTCTTTTTGTCTTCCGCCTTCCAAATGCGGATAGTCACCTCTATTTGCGGCAAACTTATCACACAATGTTGCGAAATTGCGACAGACCCGAAGATGCGTTGAAAAATTGCGGTGGACAGGCCAAAAGCTCAAACTATTTAATTGAAATTATTAATGTTTTCACGAAAGTTCGTTTATTGGATCACTCGCTCTGACAGGGATTTTACCGCAGAAAAGCGCGGCCGGATAGGCGGATACTCGTACTGTCCGCTCGCACGTGATTCACCACCAAGTTCGCATCTCCCCTGTTCGATACAAAAAAGCGGACAGACCTCGAGATCTGCCCGCCACATCGTTCCAACGATCCTGTAGAGAGACTATCGGGTGGACCGCATCACCTGGATATCGAGATCCCGGATCTTCTTGCGCAGCGTGTTCCGGTTGACCCCGAGCAGTTCAGCCGCCTTGATCTGGTTCCCTCGCGTAGCCGCAAGCGCAGCACTGATCAGCGGATATTCCACCTCCCTCAGAATGCGGTGGTAGAGCCCAGGTGGCGGCAAGGCATCGCCAAACGTGTCGAAGTAACCGGAGAGATAGCGCTCGACAGAACCGCCGAGATTGATGGTCTCCTGCGTTTCCTCTTCCATCGGAGAAACCGATGGCTGGCTCAGTTCCTGTTCCAGCAGGTTTTCACTGATCACATCCTGCGGATAAAGCGCAGCCAAGCGACGGACGAGGTTTTCCAGCTCTCGCACGTTTCCAGGCCAGCGATACCGGCGCAGCAAGTTGAGGGCTCCCTGGTCGATCTGCTTTGCCGGCAGCCCTTCCTTTTCAACGAGCGTAAAGAAATGCCGCACCAGATCCGGAATGTCCTCGACGCGTTCGCGCAGTGGCGGCAAGCGGATCGGCACCACATTCAGCCGGAAATAGAGGTCTTCTCGGAACAGGCCCTGATTGATCAGGTGCCTCAGATCCTTGTTGGTGGCGGCGATGATGCGGACATCGGTCTTGATCGGGGTGCGCCCCCCGACCGTGGTGTATTCGCCCTGTTGCAATACGCGGAGCAGCCGCGTCTGCGCTTCCATAGGCATGTCGCCGATTTCGTCCAGAAACAACGTGCCACCATCCGCCTGCTCAAATCGGCCCGAGCTACGGTTCTGCGCACCGGTAAAGGCCCCCTTCTCGTGACCGAACAGCTCGGCTTCGATGAGATCCCTGGGAATGGCCGCCATGTTGATGGCGACAAACGGACCGTTGCGCCGTTTGCCGTAGTCATGAAGCGCGCGCGCGACAAGTTCCTTGCCGGTGCCGGATTCGCCGTTGATCATGACCGTCAGGTCGGTCTGCATCAGCCGCGCAAGAACCCGGTAGATCTCTTGCATGGCCGGAGATCGTCCGACCAGGGGCATGCCCTCGCCCGCATCGTCCAGGTCGACCGCCGGCCGTTTCTTCGGCTCTTCCAGCGCACGCTGGACAATGCTGGTCAACTCCTTCAGGTCGAACGGTTTGGGCAAATATTCATATGCCCCCTTCTCCGAGGCCTTGATGGCCGTCATGAAGGTGTTCTGCGCGCTCATGACCAGAACCGGCAACTCCGGCCTCATCTTCTTCATGCGCGGCAGCACATCGAAGATATTTTCATCCGGCATGACCACATCGGTGATCACCAGGTCGCCATCGCCGGAAGAGACCCATCTCCAGAGCGTTGATGCATTGGAGGTCAGCCGCACCGTATAACCGGCCCTGGACAGGGCCTGGTTGAGAACGGTGCGGATGGCTGCGTCGTCGTCTGCAACTAAAATCGTGCCCGTCGGCATGGTTACTCGGTTCCTCTGCTGGTCCGGTCGGACGAAGCCGTACCGGCGCCCGTGAATGCAGGCATCAGAATGCGGAAAACGGTTTTCTGGCGCTGGCTGTCGCACTCGATAACACCGCCATGGTCGCCAATAATCTTGGCAACGAGTGCAAGACCCAGGCCCGAGCCATTGGTCTTGGTAGTGATAAAAGGTTCAAACAGATGCGGAAGCAGGTCTTCCGGCACGCCTGGACCGTTGTCCTGGACACAGAATTCCAGCGGCAGGCTGACCTTCTCGTCGGTTCCGGGAACGGATAGACGCACACCCGGTCGAAAGGCCGTCGAAACGCGTATTTCGCCGTCTGGATCGTCGCCAATCGCTTCGCTGGCATTCTTGATCAGGTTCAAGAACACCTGAATGAGCTGATCCTTGTTGGCGTAGACCGGCGGCAGCGACGGATCGTAGATTTCCACGATACGCTTGCCCCTGGCAAAGCCTGAATCCGACAGACGCTTCACATGGTCCAGCACCACGTGAATGTTGACCGGCTCCCGCTCGATCGGCCTCTCGTCGGAAAAGACCTCCATCCGGTCGACCAGTTTCACGATCCGGTCGGTTTCATCCATGATCAGACGCGTAAGCGCGCGGTCTTCTGCGGGTACCGACTGTTCGATCAACTGAGCCGCGCCGCGAATACCCGACAACGGATTCTTGATTTCGTGAGCCAGCATCGCGGCAAGGCCGGTCACGGTCCGCGCCGCTCCCCTGGAGGTCAGCTGCCTGTCGATCTTTTCGGCCATGGTGCGTTCCTGGAACATCAGCACCACGGCGCCGGGCCGTTCGGCAACCGGTGCAGCGTTGATGTCCACGACCTTCGGAGCGCCGATCCGCGGGGAACCGATGTCGACCTTGTATTCATTGACCGGCGCGCTGCGTTCACGCACCTGCTCGATCAAGGTCAGCAAGGGGCTGCCGAAAGGAACAAAATCGCTGATCGGATGGCGACGAAGCACAGACACACTGGAGCGCATGAAAATTTCGGCAGCCATATTGGCCGACTCGATCACGCCGTCCGGTGCGACCAGAAGCACCGGGTGCGGCAAGGCATCAAGTATGGTTGGCCCGTCACTGGCGAGTGCGGCCGTTCGGCCTGTCTGAGACATTGTGTCCTTCAAGCTGCTGTCCGTTTGTTCGAGGAAGAAAGCCAGTCGCTTGCGAGTCGAATGACCTCCGACGGCTGATTGGAAGTCATGAGGGTCTTGCGAACCGGTCCGGGAATGTCTGACGCACTCAAGGGTGCTGCTTCGTCCAGATACCAACCGAGATGCTTGCGTGCGATGCGAACGCCTTGACGCTCGCCGTAGTGGCTCAAGACGGCCTCGTAATGTTCCGCAACAAGCTCGGCGAATTCAGCACCCTGTGGTGCCTCCAGCCGTTCGCCAGTCATCAGAAAATGGCCAATGTGACCGGGCAGCCATGGCCGTCCATAGGCACCCCGGCCGATCATCACACCGTCCGCACCGGAAAGCTGCAGCATACGCAAGGCATCTTCGAAGCTCTTGCAATCGCCATTGGCGATCAAAGGAACTGAAATCGCCTCTTTAACAGCGGCAATCGCGCGCCAATCGGCGTTGCCCTTGTAGAATTGGCAACGGGTGCGCCCGTGAACGGTGATCAGTTGCACACCAGCAGCTTCTGCGCGGC
The DNA here is from genome assembly GCF_054658235.1 of Roseibium sp. LAB1. Classification (NCBI taxonomy): domain Bacteria; kingdom Pseudomonadati; phylum Pseudomonadota; class Alphaproteobacteria; order Hyphomicrobiales; family Stappiaceae; genus Roseibium; species Roseibium sp. LAB1. Next base: position 25,630 of record NZ_BAAGIB010000001.1, read on the forward strand.
GAGCCAGATCCGGTGCATTCAGGCTCCGGTCATCCCAACCAAGGCGCATTTTCAGCGTCACCGGAATGTCCACCGCCGCGACCGTGGCGTCGATCAGCGTCAGGGCATGATCCAGATCCCGCATCAAGGCAGATCCCGAGTAACCGGAAGTCACCTTCTTTGCGGGGCATCCCATATTGATATCGATTACATTAGCGCCAAGATCTGCAATGACCTTGGCGGCCTCGCCCATCCAGCGAGCTTCGCGCCCTGCAAGTTGCACAACATGGAGCCCCTTGTCTTGTGCTTCAGCACGCATCTGAGTTTCGGCATCGCCTTTGACAAAGGATTCGCTTGCGACCATTTCGCTGACGACCATGCCTGCACCATATCGGGCAGCCAGCCGACGGAAAGGAAGATCGGTCACGCCGGACATCGGCGCGAGCACTGCCGGGTTTGCGAGTTGATACCGGCCAATCGTGAGCGTTTTCATAGACGGCGACACAGCGTCTCTTTTCTGCTTATTGACTGTGCAGATTCATAATTGCCTATATTGTAGACAAGTTTCGCAATGCAACAAGTCAAAATTTGCGGTCCGAACAGGTTCCTAGGTAAAGACGGTTCAAAGCTGACGGTTTGATGCAGACCAAAAGGAGCCCGTTGATGACAAAAACCGCTGCCGCCCTAGTCGTTGCCGCAGGGCGTGGCACCCGTCTTGCGGGCTCCGACAATGCGTTACCCAAGCAATACAGGCCGTTGGCTGGCCGTCCGGTGTTGAGCCATACACTGAATGCACTCGGGAATCATCCCCGGATACGCCGTGTGGTAACCGTCATCCATCCCGACGATGTGGGGCATTTTTCAAAAGCCACGACAGTCGTGGATCCAGACTGTGCTTTAAAGATGGGGCCTGCCGTCTTTGGAGGTGCGACCAGGCAGCAATCGGTGTTCGCGGGTTTGAAAGCCCTCGCTCTCGAAGGATTTGATTTTGTCCTGATCCACGATGCGGCGCGGCCATTTCTTCCTGCAGCAGTGATCGACAGATTGCTTGACCGGCTGGACGCAGGCGACGAAGGAGTGCTTGCCGCCGTACCGGTTGCCGATACTTTGAAAAAAGCCGACCAATCCGGCAACTCGATCGAAACAGTCGACAGAACCGGGCTCTGGGCCGCGCAGACACCACAGGCTTTTTCCCTTCAGCGCATTCTAGCAGCACACGAAAAGGCGATCGCGGCCAAAAAACTTGATTTCACTGATGACACCGGCCTTGCGGAATGGGACGGGATGACCATTGTCCTGACGGAGGGAGATCCCGCTGCTTTCAAGATCACAACCGCCGCCGACCTCCGGCGCGCGGAACAACATGCCGAGTTTCAACAAATGTCCACTGCCCCCACCTCTCTCCCGCCGCTCTCGGAGCTTGCTGATGTCAGAACCGGGATCGGATATGACGTCCATGCCTTTGAAGACGGTGAGGCCGTCATATTGGGCGCGGTTGCCATTCCGCACGCCCGCAAGCTCAAGGGACATTCGGACGCGGATGTGGTGCTGCACGCCATCACCGACGCAACGCTGGGTGCCATTGGCGATGGTGACATCGGTCAACATTTTCCACCGAGCGACCCGCAGTGGAAAGGCGCTTCTTCCGACAGGTTTCAACAGGATGCCTTGCGCCGGCTATCCGAGCGCGGCGGCAGACTGGCACATATCGATGTCACCATTGTGTGCGAAGAACCAAAGATAGGTCCGCATCGCGAGGCAATTCGCACTTCCGTTGCCGGGATTTGCTCCGTACCTGTATCACGGGTTTCCATCAAGGCGACGACGTCGGAACGCCTGGGCTTTACCGGCCGGAAGGAAGGCATCGCAGCCCTGGCCAGCGTGACCGTTCGTCTGCCCTTCCAGGACGAGGACTAGACTTCGATGACCGAAACATCTCCAAACAATCTGGAAGAACTTGCACCGTTGACGATCGCAGTGCTGGACGGGTTGATATCTGCCGAGAAAATGGTGACAACGGCGGAATCCTGCACTGGCGGACTGATCTGCGCGGCGCTTACGGAAATTTCGGGGTCTTCAGCGGCTGTCGACCGAGGTTTCGTTACTTATTCCAATGAAGCGAAGATCGAGATGCTTGGCGTTCCGAAGGAGCTGATCGACGCACACGGCGCAGTCAGCAAGAAAGTTGCAATAGCAATGGCGGAAGGTGCTCTTGCCCGCTCCAGGGCGGATATCGCGGTCTCCGTCACCGGTATTGCTGGACCAGGCGGAGGAAGTGCTGAAAAACCGGTCGGCACTGTTCATATCGCGGTAGCAGCACGGAACCGGCCGACTGATCATGTTCATTGCTGGTTTGCGGACAATGGCAGGCAATCGATCCGCTTGGCGACCGTCAGAACTGCGCTTACATCGATTTTAAATGCAATTTCCTGAGTAAATGCTCATTAACGCTCGCAGGAGTTCGCGCTGGGCTTCCGCTTGGTCATATGTATATTCCGGACAACTTGACCTGAACGTAACTCAAGATCCGATCCTATATGATAAAACCGGCGACCCTTCTGGCTGCATTTTTGTGCGCAAGCTCCACTGCAATTGCAGGCGCAATTCCCAAGCCCGGCGATTTCTACCTGATCTCGCGCGACCGCAGTGGGCATTTTGTGGGCAGCCACAAACTGTTCACGGATTATTCCCGCGGGTTGAACAAGGTGTCCTATTGCGAGCGTAACTATTTCGTGCGCAGTCATTCCGTTGCCTGGACGCAGGTCGAAGCGGAACGCGGCAACACCGTTCAGGTAGAATTCAACTTCGGTCGTGGATGGCGGCCAATCTGCGGCAATCCCGAGAGACAGGTCAAGCTCGAGGATATCGGCATCACCTTGAGTGCACAGGATCTGCTTGCGACGTCGGACGAGCCAGTGGCGCCACAAAGCCGGCTTTCCGCGATCGGTGCAATTTTCCAGAACGACAAGATTGGAAACAGCCACGGCACATATCACACACGCTGAGCGCTGATGTGTATTTCCAGGAATTCGGCAGAATTCTGCGTATAATCGCACCGTTTAAAGTTTTAATAAAAACTATTTCCCTTACGAAATCACTTTTACAAACACTTGCCGTATGGTCACCATAAGCAGGAACCAATACGCGAAATGATTTCGCGGTTAAGGAAACGGGATATGTTAATCCAACGTGCGCTTCTTGCAGCAAGCGCCCTTGTCCTTGCCGGCACCAACGCGCTTGCCGGCAATGCTGCGCTGAAGCCGGGCGATACCTATATTATATCCCGCGACCGCAATCAGCTGTTCCGCGGCTCCCACCGCATCTATGACCGGATGGCGGACGGCCTGGTTGAAGTCCAGTATTGCGGGAGATCCTATTGGGTACGATATGCAACCGTTGCCTGGACACAGCTTGAAGTCCAGCAGGAATACGAAGTTCGGGTTGAGTTCAATCGTGGCAAAGGCTGGCGCCCGATCTGCAACCATCCGGAAGAACAAGTGACTTTGGAAGACCTCGGTGTTCAGGACGATCCGCGTCTTGTCGTTCAGAACGATGGATCGTCGGTCAAGCGGGTTAACCGCTTTGCCGTCATCCGCGAAGCCTTCAAAACAACTGGTGGTGAAAACGCCGCCAAGTCGTATCACGGCAACTGATATAAGCCGGCACCGGGCCGGTAAGGCTCGGGTAAGCTGGTGAGCTTAGACTTTCAACGAGAACAGGTGACAGAAACGCACAGAAAAAAGGACCCTGACATGAAACGCGCTCTCGCGTTCCTCGCCACTCTGACAGCCGCTGGTATCTCAGTTACCGGCAGCGCCCACGCTCAGAGTGATTTTTATATCAGGTCCCAGTATTCCAACGGCACGTTTACCGGTTTCCACGAAATCCTGACAAAACCGAAAGAGGGCTACTACGAAGCCCGCTATTGTGACCGTACCTTCTGGGTCTCCTCGAACACCGTTATCTGGACGGAAGAAGAGGCCGCAGCAGGTCGGAATCTCATCGTGGAGGAAAACGTCGGCTCCAGCCGCACACCCGTCTGCACCGACTACACTTCTTTCGCAACGCTTGAAAGCCTTGGGTTGAAGAAGAAGGAAATCGAGCAGATCCGTCGGAGGGCTGAACCCGTCGACATGCAGTCGAGCCGCATTCGCATCATTCGCGACGCCTTCAAACAGTTCAAATAAAACCTGGGAACGGCTCGGTCAGGTCCCGTAGACCTGGTCTGCACGGGCTTCAAAGGCGCTGGAAAACTTCCTGAATGCCTTTTCGAACATGACCCCCATGAGAGACCCGAGCGTACGACTGCGGAATTCGTAGGAAATATAGAATCCGACAATGCAGGTGCCCTCGCCTGTGTCCGCGAAAGTCCACCTGTTTTCCAGGTGCTTGAAGGGCCCATCCAGATATTCCACCAGGATCGTCCGCTCCTGCGGTCGCAGTTCGACACGGCTGGTGAAGGTTTCCTTGAATAGCTTGTAGGCGACCGTCATGTCGGCAACCAGTACCGTCCGTCCGCCATCAAGCTCCTTGCGGCCACGCACATGCAAATCCTGGCAAAGCGGCACGAACTCGGGATAGCGCTCAACATCGGCAACAAGGCGGAACATCTCGTCCGCCTTGTGATTGACCTTATGGTCGGATGAAAAACTGGGCATAAGGTGTCCAGTGTCCTGTTGCGTTGGCGCTAGTGGCCGAGTTTTGCTTTCCGGGCTGCGCGAAGATCCGCGAAATCTTCACCCGCATGGTGAGACGACCGCGTCAGCGGGCTGGCTGATACCTTCAGGAAACCCTTCGCGTAGGCTATGCGCTCATAACCTTTGAACTCTTCGGGTGTCACGAAGGACACAACCGGGTGATGCTTTTTCGACGGTTGCAGATATTGGCCAACCGTCAGAAAATCGACATCGGCGGCTCTGAGGTCGTCCATCAGCTGGAGCACCTCATTACGCACTTCCCCCAGCCCGACCATGATACCGGACTTGGTGAACATTTCCGGATCCAGTTCCTTGACCTTCTGAAGAAGGCGGATCGAATGGAAATAACGGGCGCCCGGGCGCACGGTCAGATACTTAGACGGCACGGTTTCCAGGTTGTGATTGAACACATCCGGCTTTGCGGCCACGACGATTTCAAGAGCACCGTCCTTGCGCAGGAAATCGGGCGTCAGAACCTCGATGGTGGTCGTCGGTGCTGTCTTGCGTATGGCAGTGATGACATCGCCAAAATGCCGTGCGCCGCCATCGTCCAGATCGTCCCGGTCGACCGAAGTGATAACCACATGCTCAAGGCCCATGGCGGCAACGGCATCCGCAACACCCTGGGCTTCCTTCGGATCGACAGGACCGGGCATGCCCGTACGAACATTGCAGAAGGCGCAGGCACGCGTACAGGTGTCGCCAAGGATCATGAAGCTGGCATGTTTTTTCGACCAGCATTCACCGATATTCGGGCACCCCGCTTCTTCGCAGACCGTGACGAGATTGTTCTCGCGCACGACATTCTGCGTTTCGCGATAGACCGGTGATGTCGGTGCCTTGACGCGGATCCAGTGCGGCTTGCGCTGGATAGGATTGTCCGGACGGTGAGCCTTTTCCGGATGGCGCGGGCGCGCTTCGGATTGCTGCTGCGGGCGATTGAGCGTGTCGACGATCGTAACCATGGGCCTTAAGTGTCGTTATTCCGGTGAAAGGTCAAGACGGATTAGTGTTGAGCCAGCTATGTGCTTAACGCAGGCCCGGTCAGTTCCTGTAGTCGTTTCCTTGCGTGTTCCGAAAGCGGCTGAGACTTGCGCGTGCTCTCGTTCATCTGGACGATTACCGTGACAGCCTGTGCCACCGCCCTGCCATCCTGAAATACCTTCTGGAACAGCTTGAACGAGCTGCGTCCGACGTCAAGCACTGCGGTTCCGATCTCTACATCGCCCGGCCAATTGACCTCCGCCAGGAAGTCCAGTTCCAACCGCGCGATCACGAAAGCTGCGCCATCGTCTGCCAGTGCGTCATTGTAGAGCAGCTCGACACGGCCGGTTTCCAAAAACGTGGCGAAAACGGCGTTGTTGACGTGTCCCTGCCGGTCCGTATCTCCGTAACGAAGCTTGTCGGCTGCCCGAAGCGGGAATTGGTCTGGTGACTCCATTCGTCAATTCGCTTCCGATTGCCCCAAAGGCTCATCGGAGGAAGATGACCCGGGAAATCTGGTTCTGATGCGCTTGTACAAATCCACGATAGGCAGAAGACAAAAAATGACGATAAACGATAGTTCAATACCAACAGTAATAGCGCCCACAACAAGGACTATTGCGGCAGGTACCAAAAATAAACGGCTGAAAATCGTATTACGGAAAATTGCTCCGTAGAAAATTAGAAAAAGATATATTGAAACTTCAATTCCCTGACCCGTCATCCAATAAACTCCTGTCCTCGCCGGCTCATTCCCATCAGGTCACCGAAACATCTTCTTCCAGATGAACAGGAACAGGATCGAGCCTAGAACGGCGATGATCAGCCGATCGAGAATCCCGCCGGTCACATGCAGGTTGAGAAGTGAGGCGAGTTCACCACCGACCAGTGCTCCAACAAGGCCGACAACCAGACTACCGAGAAAACCGCCGCGGCTGTTCAGCACCCGGTGTGCAACGGCACCCGCAATCAGGCCGATGATGATTGTGATGATCCACCCCATCGCGGGCTCCTATTTCATCCGAGCAAGATTTCTCAGGCGATCAAGCGCGCCAGAAGAACGACGACAATCGCACCGACAGCTGCCACAACAATCTCATTCACGTAGGCATTGCCGAGATTGACGTTGATGCCGGCGAGCTTGAACAGAAAGCCCCCGACGAAAGCGCCGATTAGACCACTGACGAGGTAACGGACCAGACCACCGCCACCAACGACGACGCTTGCCAACCAGCCGGCGATGATACCGATGGCTACCCAGATCAGAATTGCTTTCACATCCATGACTGAAGACTCCTTTCAGCCTGTTCCCCAAACGGTCTCAAGTTACCCATTTCGGAAGAGGCGTCCAGCACCGATGTCCAGAATTTGCCTTCGGCTTGACGCAGCCGTTGTGAATGTCGTCGGCGCGAAGGTGAGACGGTCGGATCGGCCCCGGCACTTTTTGTCCGGGGCCGACCGGGAATCAGGCATTCAGAACCTTGCCATAGGCGTCGAGCACCGATTCCTTCATCATTTCCGAAAGTGTCGGATGCGGGAAGATCGTGTGCATCAGTTCTTCTTCTGTCGTCTCGAGGTTCATGGCGACCACAAAGCCCTGAATGAGTTCGGTCACTTCGGCGCCACACATATGAGCACCGAGAAGCTCTCCGGACTTCTTGTCGAAAATGACCTTGATCATTCCGTTGTCTTCGCCGAGCGCGATGGCCTTGCCGTTTGCGTTGAACATGTAGCGTCCAACGCGAATTTCACGCCCATGCTCCTTTGCCTTTGCCTCGGTCAGGCCAACAGAAGCAACCTGCGGGTTGCAGTAGGTGCACCCCGGAATCTTGCGATGATCCATCGCATGAACGCCAGGAACACCCGCAATCTTTTCGATGCAGATCACACCTTCATGTTCAGCCTTGTGAGCGAGCATCGGCGGGCCGGCAACATCGCCAATGGCGTAGATGCCAGGCACGTTGGTACGGCCATACTCATCGATGACGACACAGCCACGATCAGTTTTTACGCCGAGTGCTTCCAGACCGATATTTTCGATATTGCCCTGAACGCCGACAGCGGAAATCAGGTGGTCAGCCGTAATCTGGCTCACCTTTCCGTCCTTGGTCTCAACATGGGCAGTTATGGAATTTGCCGCCTTGTCGACCTTGGTCACCTTGGCTTCGGTGATGATCTTGAGGCCACGTTTCTCGAGCGCTTTGCGTGCGAATTTCGAGATTTCCTCGTCCTCGACCGGCATCACGTTGGCCATCAACTCGACAACAGTAACGTCAACACCCATCGAACGATAGAAGGACGCGAACTCAATGCCGATAGCACCGGAGCCCATGACCACCAGGGACTTCGGCATCTTGGCCGGCTTCATGGCTTCGAAATAGGTCCAGATAAGTTTGCCGTCTGGTTCGATACCCGGCAGCGCACGTGGACGTGCACCGGTCGCCACGATGATATGCTTGGCGGTGTAGGTACCTTCGCCCTTCACACCTTTCGGGACTGGATTCTGGGGTTCGACGACCGGTTTGGAAGATTTTCCGACCGAGACTTCCCCCGGTTTGGTGAGCTTGGCTTCACCCCAGATCACGTCGATCTTGTTCTTCTTCATCAGGAAGCCGACGCCCCCGTTCAACCTGGCGGAAACGCCTCGAGAACGGGCAACGACATCCTTGACGTCCGCCTTCATGGTACCGTCCAGGGTCAGCCCAAAGCTCTTGGCATGGTTGGCGTGATCCAGGATTTCAGCCGAGCGCAGCAGCGCCTTTGTCGGAATACAGCCCCAGTTGAGGCATATGCCGCCCAGGTGCTCGCGTTCGACAATCGCAGTCTTGAAGCCCAGCTGGGCGGAGCGGATAGCGGTTACGTAACCACCCGGCCCTGAGCCGATGATGATTACGTCGTAATTGGTATCAGCCATGGTGTTGTTCCCCGGCGATTGAAGTCATCGATTGAAAACGGCGCGGCGTTGCCGCCGCGCCGGAGATGAGGCTTAAACCAGCATACTCATCGGATTTTCGATGTAGCCCTTGAAGGCGGCGAGCAGTTCGGCGCCAAGCGCACCGTCCACGCAGCGGTGGTCGGTTGAGAGCGTTACGCTCATGACCGTGGCGACCGCGAGTTCGCCATTCTTCACAACAGGGCGTTTTTCGCCGGCGCCAACGGCCAGGATGGTCGCGTGCGGCGGGTTGACGACGGCCGAGAAGTTCTTCACGCCCATCATGCCCATGTTGGAAACTGCTGTGGTGCCGCCCTGATACTCTTCAGGCTTCAGCTTCCGCTCTTTCGCCCGCTTTCCGTAATCCTTCATTTCGTTGGAAATGACAGACAGAGGCTTTTCCTCCGCCCGGCGGATGATCGGCGTGATCAGACCACCCGGGATGGAAACGGCAACACCAACATCCGCATGCTTGTGCATGACCATGTTGTCGTCGGTCCAGGAGACATTGGCATCCGGCACATCGCGCAACGCCAAGGCCAGCGCCTTGATTGTCATGTCGTTGACGGAGAGCTTGTAGGCCGGCTTGCCTTCCTTGTCTTTGGCAGCAGCATCGTTGAGCTGGGCCCTGAGGGCCAACAACGCATCGAGTTCACAGTCCACGGAGACATAGAAGTGCGGAATGGTCTGCTTGGACTCGGTGAGACGCTTTGCGATGGTCTTGCGCATGCCATCGTGTGGCACAAGCTCGTAGCTGTCCTTGTCGAACAGTTTCAGAACCTGTTCCGCGGACGGACCGGTTGCCAGAGCCGGTGCAGCGGCTGCGGCCTTCGGAGTTTCGGCAGCAGCAGCGGCAGGTGCAGCCTTGCCTGTTCCTGCAGCCAGAGCTGCCTCGATGTCGCGCTTGACGATACGACCGTGCGGACCGGAACCGGAAAGCGATTTCAGGTCGAGACCATTCAGCTGGGCAAGACGCCGCGCAAGCGGCGACGAGAAAATGCGCTCGCCACCTTCCGTTTTCGGAGCCGGGACCGGATCCGTGGCCGCCTTGGCACCGACCTCGATCGCCGGAGAGCTTTCGGGCACGGCAGGAACCTTGTCACCACCGGACGAGGCCGCAGGAGCAGAACCACCGGATGTGTCAATGGCGCTGGCATCCTCGCCGTCCTCCAGAAGCACGGCGATCAGTTCGTTGACCTTCACACCGGCAGTTCCCGCCGGCACGACGATCTTTCCGACCGTGCCTTCGTCAACCGCTTCGACTTCCATCGTGGCTTTGTCGGTTTCGATCTCGGCGATCACATCGCCCGCCGAAACCTGATCGCCTTCCTTGACCAGCCACTTGGCCAGGTTGCCCTCCTCCATGGTCGGAGAAAGGGCCGGCATGGTAATATTGATTGGCATGTCCGTCTCCCTGGCCTCAGGCGGTGTAGGTCACTGCTTTGACCGCATCGATGACTTCGCCAACGTTGGGCAGAGCCAGCTTTTCAAGGTTCGCAGCATAAGGCATCGGAACATCCTTGCCGGTCACGCGCAGGATCGGGGCGTCGAGATAATCGAAGGCCTTTTCCTGAACCTGATAGGCAATTTCCGAAGACACCGAACACATCGGGTAGGCTTCTTCAACCGTGACGACCCGGCCAGTCTTGCGCACCGACGCCAGCACCGTGTCGATGTCCAGCGGCCGGATGGTCCGCAGGTTGATGACTTCGGCGGAAATACCCATGCCCGCCAGCTCTTCTGCGGCCTTCATGGTGTAGGTCATGCCGATGCCCCAGGAAACCAGGGTCACGTCGGTACCACCACGCTCCACCTTGGCCTTGCCGATCGGCAGGACGAAATCGTCCATGTCCGGGATCTCGAAGGAATGTCCGTAGAGGATTTCGTTTTCCAGGAAGATGACCGGGTTCGGATCGCGGATGGCAGCCTTCAGAAGACCTTTTGCGTCCGCCGCGGAATAAGGCTGCACCACCTTCAGGCCGGGCACATGAGCATACCAGGATGCATAATCCTGAGAGTGCTGCGCGCCGACGCGAGCCGCGGCACCGTTAGGTCCACGGAAAACAATCGGCGCGCCCATCTGTCCGCCTGACATGTAAAGCGTCTTGGCGGCGGAGTTGATGATCTGGTCGATCGCCTGCATGGCGAAGTTGAATGTCATGAACTCGACGATCGGTTTCAGCCCCGACATCGCTGCCCCGACCCCAAGACCGGCAAAGCCGTGTTCGGTAATCGGCGTATCGATAACGCGCTTTGCGGAAAACTCGTCGAGCAGGCCTTGGGTGATCTTGTAGGCACCCTGGTATTCGGCAACCTCTTCACCCATGACGAAGACGTCCGGATCGCGGCGCATTTCCTCGGCCATGGCGTCACGCAAGGCTTCGCGTACGGTAGAGGACTTCATCGATGTACCGGCCGGAATTTCCGGATCTTCGGCAGTCTCGGGTGCAGGAGCTGCCGGTGTCGGCGCAGAAGCAACAGCAGGTGCGCTCGGCGCTTCGTTGGCAGCCGGAGCCGGAGCGGCGGCGGCAGGTGCGGATGCAGCGGAATCGATAGCGCTGGCGTCTTCACCTTCGGCCAGGAGAACGGCGATCTTCTCGTTCACCTTGACGTTGTCGGTTCCTTCGGCAACCAGGATCTTTCCAAGCGTGCCTTCATCGACCGCCTCGACTTCCATGGTGGCCTTGTCGGTTTCGATTTCGGCGATCACATCGCCTGCGGAAATGGTGTCACCTTCGGCTTTCAGCCACTTGGCGAGCTTGCCTTCTTCCATTGTCGGCGAAAGCGCCGGCATCAAAATGTCAATCGGCATGTTGTCCCCCGGCCTTAGAGCAGAATGTCGGTGTAAAGTTCAGACGCATCCGGTTCCGGATCCGTCTGGGCAAATTCGGCAGCTTCGGCAACCCGGGCACGAACATCCTTGTCGATGGCCTTCAGGTCGTCTTCCGAGGCCCACCCTTTGTCCATGAGGCGCGCACGCACCTGCTCGATCGGGTCGTGCTCGGTCCGCATCTTCTGGACTTCGTCCTTGGAGCGGTATTTTGCCGGATCCGACATGGAATGGCCGCGGTAGCGGTAGGTGATCATCTCGAGAATGAACGGCCCCTTGCCTTCACGGCACCATTCCAGTGCCTCGGCGGAGGCAGCCTTGACGGCGCGTACATCCATGCCGTCGACCTGCTTGCCCGGAATGCCGAAAGAGGCGCCGCGCTGGGAGAGGTCCGTGGTGGCGGATGCCCGGGCAACGCTGGTGCCCATGCCGTACTTGTTGTTCTCGACAACATAAACGACAGGCAGCTTCCAAAGCTCGGCCATGTTGAAGCTCTCGTAGACCTGGCCCTGGTTGGACGCACCGTCTCCGAAGAAGGCCATCGCGACATTGCCGTTTTCGCGGTATTTGTTGGCAAAGCCGAGACCGGTACCGAGGGGCACCTGCGCACCGACGATGCCATGGCCGCCATAGAAATGCTTCTCCTTGGAGAACATGTGCATGGAGCCGCCCTTGCCCTTCGACAAGCCACCGCGACGACCGGTCAATTCCGCCATCACGCCTTTCGGATCGAGATCCATCGCCAGCATGTGGCCGTGATCCCGGTAACCGGTGATCATCTGATCGCCGTCTTTCTTGGCCATCTGCATACCGACGACGACAGCTTCCTGTCCGATATACAAATGACAAAATCCGCCGATGAGGCCCATACCGTACAATTGTCCGGCTTTTTCCTCAAAACGGCGGATCAGAAGCATTTCGCGGTATGCGTGAAGTTCTTCGTCCTTATCGAACTCGGCGATCGCAGGCTTCGCCTTCTTGGCGGAGCTGCGGGTCCGGCTGGTGCTCTTGGAGCTAGCGGAAGTGGTCTTTGATGCTGTGGCCATAACCCTCATCTCGGCGTGACGTTTCCCCTAAGATAGGTAGGAGCAACTTATCCGGTTGGGTCTGTCAATCCAATCCACACATCTCGCACTGCAACAAATACATCAACGCTTTGTTTTGGCTATATAATTTAATGTTTAACTGATTTCTTGTTAATTGAGCAAAATAAACCGAAATTCAGTTCATGCTGTAACGATGCCCCGGTCGCAGAACTACAAGCTCGTCAGGATGCACAAGATTGAGATTGAGCCTTGCCCGTTCATCCAGCATGTCGGGATCGAGGCTCTCGGGCCGAAGCAGGCTGACCTTGGCAACCAGTTCCTGGCGTTGCGCTGTCAGGACAGCCAGCTCTCCCTCCAGCTCGGAAACCTGGCGCTCGATCATAGCCCGACCGACCATACCGAGCTCACCGCTCATGGCGTGAAAGCCAAAATAGCCAAGCGCCGCGATAGCGATCGCGGGCGTGATCAGACGACGAAGAAAAGACTGTTTTCGCTGACGGGTAGCTGCTCGGGGCACTCTTTGGACCTTAACGCTGATACACTGGCCTCTTGGTTCCCCTACTATGCGGTCTTAGGTTTAATAGAATCTTGAGACGACCAATCAAATGCACGGTAAATTTGTGTCATGCAGGAGCTGCGCCATGGATCAATTCGCAACTGCGCGCTCGGAAATGATTGATAGGCAACTGCAAAGTCGCGGCATTAGCGACGAGCGGGTTCTGGCTGCCATGGCCAGAGTGCCGCGCCACCTTTTTGTCCCAAAAGCTGAGCAGCCTCGCGCCTACTGGGACGGCCCGCTATCCATCGGGCATGACCAGACAATATCCCAGCCTTATGTGGTGGCCCTCACCTGCGAACTCCTTGAAATCGGCGAAAACGCGAAGGTTCTCGAAGTTGGTGCCGGGTCAGGCTACGCGGCAGCCGTGCTTGCAGACCTGGCACAAAAAGTCATCACCCTCGAGCGCCTTCCGGAACTTGTCCAGCTCGCCCGGGACAATCTGCTAAAGGCCGGTTGCAGCAATGTTGAAGTCATGTGCACTGACGGTACTCTCGGCTGCCCGGTCGAAGCTCCCTTCGATGCCATTGCCGTTGCCGCAGGTGCGCCGGCTGTTCCCGATTCACTCAAAAAGCAACTCAAGGTTGGAGGACGACTTGTCGTTCCGGTCGGCCGCTCCAGGCGATTGCAGGACCTGATCCGGGTGTTGCGGACTTCCGAAACAGAGTTCCAGGTGGAGAATCTTGGTGCAGTCGCTTATGTGCCACTTGTAGGGGCGGAAGGCTGGTCGGACGGGGATTGAGGTCCGAATGTTGCTCAACAAGTATCAGATAGATTGGCTCCAAGGCCAGGCCTGGCGGCAGCAACCAGTCAAGCTGCCGCCAACCGCGCCAGCTTTGTCAGCACCGTTGCCGTGCCTTTCAAGCGAGCATCGGTTTTCTCCCAGTCGCGAGACAGCACCACCTTCTGGTCCGGCCGGATCTTCGCAAGAACGCCCTGTTCGGCGATGTAGGAAACAAGCCCCGCCGGATTGGCGAATTCGCTGTTGCGGAACGTGATGACGATCCCCTTCGGACCGGCATCGACCTTCTCCACATTGGCTTTGCGGCACAGACCCTTGATGAAGACGATCTTGAGGAGATGCTGCACTTCCTCTGGAAGTGGCCCAAAACGGTCGATCAGTTCAGCGCCAAAGGAATCAATTTCCTCCGCCTCGGTGACATCGCCCAAACGGCGGTAGAGCTGCAGGCGCAGTTGCAGGTCGGCGACATAGTCTTCCGGTATGAGGACCGGTGTACCGATATTGATCTGCGGCGACCATTGTTCGTCGCCGAAATCCGCGCCGCCATCCTTGAGCTGGGCAACGGCCTCTTCCAGCATCTGCTGGTAAAGTTCGAAGCCGACTTCCTTGATGTGGCCGGATTGCTCTTCACCAAGCAGGTTCCCGGCCCCGCGAATGTCGAGATCGTGACTGGCCAGCTGGAAGCCTGAACCTAGCGTTTCGAGAGACTGAAGGACCTTCAATCGGCGCTCGGCAGTTGCCGTCAACGTCTTGTTGGCTGGAACCGTAAAGAGCGCGTAGGCGCGGGTCTTGGACCGGCCGACACGACCCCGCAGCTGGTAGAGCTGCGCTAGGCCGAACATATCCGCCCGGTGCACGATCAACGTGTTCGCGGTCGGAATATCCAGCCCGGATTCCACGATCGTGGTCGACAGCAGGACGTTGTACTTGCCTTCATAGAAGGCGTTCATGACATCTTCCAGTTCACCCGGGGGCATCTGGCCGTGGGCAACCGCCACTTTCAGTTCAGGCACCTGGTTCTCCAAGAACTCCAGACGCTCTGCAATGTCGGCAAGGCGTGGACAGACATAGAAGCTCTGCCCGCCTCTGTAATGCTCGCGTAGAAGGGCTTCTCGAACCACCAACGGATCGAACGGCGAAACGAACGTGCGCACCGCCAGCCGGTCAACCGGCGGCGTTGCGATCAGCGACAGTTCGCGTACCCCAGTCAGCGCAAGCTGCAAGGTCCGCGGGATCGGTGTTGCCGAGAGCGTCAGCACATGAACGTCAGATTTCAGCTCCTTCAGCCGCTCCTTGTGCTTGACCCCGAAATGCTGTTCCTCGTCGATGATCAGCAACCCGAGATCACGGAATTCGATGGATTTGCCCAGCAAGGCATGGGTGCCGACGACAATGTCGACAGACCCGTCGGCGATGCCTTTCTTCGTAAGATTCAATTGCCTGGCCGGCACCAGCCTGGAAGCATGGGCAACGTTGATAGGAAGACCATGAAAACGTTCGGAAAAGGTCTTGAAATGCTGGCGGGCCAGAAGGGTCGTGGGCACCACCACGGCCACCTGTCGGCCAGACATGGCCGCAATGAAGGCTGCGCGCAGCGCGACTTCCGTCTTGCCGAAGCCCACATCTCCACACACCAGCCTGTCCATCGGCCGGCCGGAGGAAAGGTCATCGAATACGGCATCGATTGCTGTGAGCTGATCGTCCGTCTCCTCATATGGGAATCGTGTTGCGAACTCGTCGTAGACGCCGTCCGGCGTTTCCACCACAGGTGCGGTCTTGAGTGCGCGCTGTGCAGCTGTCTTGATCAGGCCGTCGGCGATTTCCAGAATGCGTTTCTTGAGCTTGGCCTTCCGCGCCTGCCATGCTCCGCCGCCTAGTTTGTCAAGCTGGGCTTCCTGATCTTCCGAACCATAACGGGACAGAAGCTCGATGTTTTCGACCGGCAGATAAAGTTTGTCGCCACCGGCATATTGCAGTTCAAGGCAGTCATGCGGCGCGCCGACAGCCTCGATCGTCTTGAGACCGATGAACCGGCCGATACCGTGGTCCACATGAACGACAAGGTCGCCTTCGGACAGGCCGGTCGCCTCGGTAATGACGTTGGCGCCCTTGGCCTTTCGGCGCGACTTGCGCACCAGCCTGTCGCCCAGAATGTCCTGCTCGCCGATGAAGACAACGTCTTTCAGCTCGAAACCGTGCTCGATGCCGAGGATGCAAAGCGCCGTCGTTTTGGCGGGAAGGTCCTCGAGTTCCTTCAGCGTGTCCGCATTCTTGACCGCGCCGAGACCATGATCGCCGAGGATCTGACCCAGACGGTCCCGCGAACCTTCAGACCAGCAGGCGATCACTGTGCGTTTGCCCTGTTTTTGCAGGTCACGCACATGGGTGGTCAGCGCATCGAAAATATTGATGTCGCCGGCGGCCCGTTCAGCGGCGAAACTGCGGCCCTGGCGCCCACCAAGTTCGACAATCGTCTTGCCACTGCCTGGCGGTGGAGTGAAAGGATCAAGCGAGGCGCTTGCCCGGTCGGCAACGGCGGCACGCCATTCGTCTTCAGTGAAATAGAGACTGGCCGGCTCCACCGGCATGTAAGGTACCGTTCCGGCGCTGGTCCCCATTTCACGCGCTTCCTGACGCGCGCGGTAATATTCATTGACCTGGTCGACCCGTTCACGCACCGCGTCGCTCATGCTGGTATCCAGCACAACGGGCGTGTCGCCGATGTAATCGAACAGGCTTTCCAGCCGTTCGTGGAACAGTGGCAGCCAGTGTTCCATTCCGGCATACCGCCGGCCGTCGCTGATCGACTGATAAAGCACGTCTTCACGGCTGGCGGCGCCGAAATTGGCCAGATAAGACCGACGGAAACGCGAGATCGCTTCCTCCGACAAGACGACTTCGCTCATCGGAACCAGGTCGAGCCGCTTCAGCTGTTTGGAAGTCCGTTGGGTTTCGGCGTTGAACGAGCGGATCGACTCGAGCGTATCGCCGAAGAAATCGAGCCGCACCGGTTCTTCCGCGCCGGGCGCGAACAGATCGACAATGCCACCGCGCACCGCATATTCACCCGTCTCGCGCACCGTCGGGGTTCGCGAAAAGCCGTTCATTTCCAGCCAGGCGGAAATGGCTGCCATATCCACACGGTTTCCCGGTGCCATGGAAAAGGTCTGATCAGCCATGAAAGAACGCTCAGGCATGCGCTGGAGCGCAGCGTTGAGCGTCGTCATCAAGACGGTTTTCCGCCCGTCCGCAATGCCCCGCGCGAGTTGACCAAGCGCCAGCAGCCGGCGGGCACTGATGGCCGAGTTCGGTGACACACGGTCGTAGGGCAGACAATCCCAGGCCGGCAGTTGCAGGATGTCGACCGTTGGATCAAAAAACTGCAGCGCTTCACTGACCATGGCCATACGGGTGGCATCGCGGGCGACAAACACAAGTGCAAGACCCTGTTTGTCGGTTTCGGCGAGCAACCTGGCAAGAGCGTAGCTTTCGGCCCCATCCGGAACGCTGGCAAGCGTCACGTTGGCCTGATCCTTCAGCAGGCTGTCAAACACAGCTGGCGTCCTTGTTGTTATCTGACGAACCCGGCCGGACCGGCGGCTTCGTGATAGGCAATGATACGGCGGTAAAGCGGCCCGTCCCACTCCTGCGGCAAAGGCTTGCGCCCGGTCATCCAGGCGTAAAGATCCTGGTCGTGCGCCGTCAGAAGGTGCTCCAGTTCACGGAGTTCATCTTCTGACAGGTTATCGATCTGGGCATCCGCAAATCCACCCAAAAGCAGGTCCATCTCCTTCATACCCCGGTGCCAGCACCGAAACAGTATTTTCTTGCGCCGGGAATCCCGTTCGCCACCGTTGGTATCGACTTGTGCGCCGGACGTTTCGGACATGTGAGACAGACCTATATGAAGCTGACCGGTCTTGAAGCGAAAGGCGGTTTTCCATTCGCCGATATGGGCCGGACGGGTGATTTCGTGTCGGTTATATAGCGCCAGAGTTCACGCTTGTCAGCGTCCAGTTCACAGAATGTTCTATTTGTTGCGCAGGGCTCCGCCTTCATGGCAGAACAGGGAGCCCTGATGCCCGAACGCCTCGCTGTCTTCTGAAGGTTTATACGCCGAACATGCGCCCTCCGGTCCTCGATCCCCTGTTTGCCCCGGTTTCGACCCTGCCTGGAATCGGTCCTAAGATCGAGAAGCTCGTATCCGGCCTCGTCGGCAGCCAGCCTGACCGGGACGCAACGGTTGCCGACCTGCTCTTTCACATTCCTCATAGTCTGATCGACCGCCGCCATCGCCCGGGCATTGCCTATTCGGAAAATGGCGACATCGTCACCCTGGATGTCACAATCGGCCGGCACATGGCTCCACCCCGGCATTCAAAGGCTCCCTACCGGATCAACGCGTTTGACGAGACCGGACAGATCACCTTCGTGTTTTTTCATTCACGCCGCGACTGGTTGGAGAAGACCTTTCCCGAAGGCGAAAGAAGAATCGTGTCGGGCAAGGTCGAATGGTTCAACGAGCGCCCGCAGATGGTGCATCCGGACTATTCGCTGAAACCCGAGGAGGCGGAGGAAATGCCGGCCATCGAACCGGTCTATCCTCTGACCGCCGGCCTTGCCTCCAAAACCCTGCAGAAGGCAGTCCGGGCCGCTGTCGACCGTATTCCACACCTGCCGGAATGGCTGAATGATGCACATCTTCACCAGACTGGATGGCCGGACTTTGCCGAGGCTCTGAAAACACTGCATGCGCCGCATGAACGCAGTGACATCGACCCCGTCTCTCCTTTCATGCAGCGGCTCGCCTACGACGAGCTACTTGCCAGCCAGTTGGCTCTTGCCATGGTGCGAGCGCACATGCGCACGCTTGGCGGCATTGCCCGGATCCCGAAAGGGGATCTGCAAAAAGCAGTGATCGCGGCACTTCCGTTTCAATTGACCGGTAGCCAGGCGAAGGCAATTGAGGAAATAAACGAAGACCTCGCCAAGCCTGTGCGCATGTTGCGTCTTCTGCAAGGAGATGTCGGCGCCGGCAAGACCGTGGTGGCGCTTGCCGCCCTGGCTCAGGTGATCGAAACCGGCGCTCAGGGCGGTCTGATGGCACCAACCGAAATCCTCGCCCGCCAGCATTACGCATCGATGTTGCCGCTGTGTGAAAAGGTGGGCATCCGCCTTGCCCTGATGACCGGAAAGGATAGCCAGAAAGAGCGCCGTATCCGGCAGGAGCAGCTGGACGCGGGAGAGATCGACTTGGTGGTAGGAACCCATGCTCTCTTCCAGGGATCTGTGACCTTCCGCAATCTGGCCATGGTCGTTGTCGACGAGCAGCACAGGTTCGGTGTCCACCAGAGGCTGGCCCTGTCCGCAAAAGGCAATGGGGTCGACGTTCTCGTCATGACCGCAACTCCGATCCCCAGAACACTTGTGCTGACAGGCTTTGGAGACATGGATGTGTCACGCTTGACCGACAAACCCGCTGGGCGCAAGCCGATCACCACCGTGTCCGTATCCCTCGATCGGCTGGACGAGATCATCGGGCGTGTCGGTGCTGCGGTCGCGGACGGCCAGAAGGTCTATTGGGTGTGTCCACTCGTGGAGGAATCCGAAAAGATCGACCTTGCCGCCGTCGAAGAACGACACCGTGTACTGGAACATGCCCTCAGACAGCGGGTTTCGCTGGTCCACGGCCGGATGAACGCTGACGAGAAGGACGCCGCAATGGCAGACTTCAAGTCGGGAGCAACCAAGGTACTGGTGGCGACCACAGTCATCGAAGTCGGCGTTGACGTGCCCGATGCCACGATCATCGTGATCGAACATGCCGAACGTTTCGGACTGGCACAGCTACACCAGCTGCGAGGACGGGTCGGGCGCGGCGACAAGCCGTCCTCCTGTGTCCTTCTTTACAAAGGCCCCTTGGGCGAAACGGCCGGCGCCCGGCTCAACATCATGCGGCAGACAAATGACGGCTTCCTGATCGCCGAAGAAGATCTGAAACTGCGTGGTGGGGGTGAAATTCTCGGCACGCGCCAGTCGGGAACACCCGGCTTCCGAATTGCGCGTGCCGATGAACACGCCGATCTGATGGAAGTTGCCCGTGACGATGCAAGGCTGATCCTCGAACTGGACCCGGATCTGAAATCGAACCGCGGCGAGGCGCTGCGCTGTCTCTTGTATCTATTCGGCCGGGACGCTGCCATCAGACTTCTTCGAGCGGGCTAGCAGGTTTCAGGCAGCCGCCAACCCGGCAATGAACGCGGTAAGGATCCCCTGCCCCTCCTTCCAGTCTCCAAGACCGCTTGCCTCGTTGATGTGACCTTTGCAGCCGAGGTTGATCACTGTCCCGCCGGCTGTTTGAGCAAGCTGCCGCCCTTCTCCAACCGGATCATACGGATCATCGGAACTTTCCAGAACCAGCATCGGGGACCGCATTACCGAAATGTTTCTGGCAGCAAACCCTGCGGCAGATTTCGGAAAATTCACTCCGGTAGCATCGGGAACACCCACAAGAAGCGCCCCCTGCCAGGAGCTGGTGGTCTGTTGAGCCCAATGAAGGAAGGCGAGGCAGCCAAGCGAATGGCAGACGAAAACTGGCCCCATATCACTGCTACCCGACACGCGATCAATCGCTTTAACCCAGTTACCAAGTTCTGGCGCGGTCCACGAAGCAGGTGAGATCCGGATCATCTTCGGAAAGATCCGCTCCCAATGTGTCTGCCAATGGTTAGGACCCGAGTTACCAATTCCTGGAATGGAGACAATCTTCGTCATTCAGAAAACCCTTGTGGTTTGTACTTTCAATGAGAATGACGATAATCAAGACAGACAGGCCCTAGATGAAGGGTATTTCATCGGATTGCGCATCAAATTTCAGATGATTTGACGGCAAAATGAGAGATCGACTTGCAAATCAAAATTGACCCGACAGACATCGCAATTCTGGACGTGCTGCAGCAGGACGGCCGGTTATCCGTATCGGAAATCGGGCGCCGCGTCGGTCTGTCTCAACCAGCCGCATCCGAACGCATAAAAAGGCTGGAAGAACGTGGCATTATTACGGGATATACCGCTTGCGTTGATCCGGAAGCCCTGGGGCTTGCCATGCAAGCCATCCTGCGGCTGAAAACGACCCACGAGAATATTTCCCGCGCCCTTCAACTCTTTGACGAAACGCCGGAAATTGTCGGCGTAGACAGGGTGACCGGTGAGGACTGCTTTGTCTTGCGTGTCCTGGTGCCAAGACCGGCAGACCTGGAACAGATCGTGGATTTCATCGCCCGCCTCGGGACGGTGACGACGTCGGTCGTGCTGCGTCGGCAACCCGTCAAGCCCATTTCGCGGCAATTGCTCAAAGCATCCGCTGGTAACGCGTAGTTACTGATCTGACAGACGACGTCGCTCAGGCGTCTTCGGAAGTTCTCACCCGTTCCAGCTGAACAGGGTCGACAATTTCTTCTTCCAGTATTTCCGGATATTTCGGATTGACCAGACCTGCTGAGATGACAAGCTTTGCCGCGTCCTCGACGCTCATGTCCAATTCGATCACGTCTTCCTTCGGCACGAACAACAGGAAGCCTGATGTCGGGTTCGGCGTGGTCGGCAGGAACACGGAAAGCGTATCGGCCTGGTCCTTGAGCTTGCGCTCCACTTCGCCCTTTGTGTCAGTGGAAATGAAGACGATCGCCCAAAGGCCGCGGCGAGGATATTCGATCAGGGCAGCCGTGGTAAAGCTGCTTCCACGTTGATCAAGTACTGTCTCAAATATCTGCTTCAAGCCACTGTAAATATTACGAACAAGCGGCATACGGCCAACGATCTTCTCGCCAACCGAAATGAGACTACGGCCAAGAAAGTTAGCTGCGAAGAAACCGACGACGGTCAGAACGAACACTGCAACGATCAGCCCGAACCCCGGGATCGGAAACGGCAGATAGGTGTCCGGGTTATAGAGTTTGGGCACAAACGGTTTGACCCAGCCATCCACCCACTTGATGAAGGTCCAGGTCAACCACAAGGTAATGCCGATCGGACCGGCGATCACCAGCCCGGTCAGAAAGTAGTTGCGAAGACGCGTTGCCGCACGCGGCCGATGGCCTATCTTGTGCGTCTCTTCTGCTTTATGTTTGTGTCGGCTCATGGGTTAAACACGAAACGTCCCTGTGTGTGCTCGTCTTTTCAATTGACCCGCATTTAGATAAGCATCTTTATCGCAGTGCGGTATCCTTCGCTCGATTTATTTTTCAGCGATATATTCAAATAGTGCCGGATTTGGAGGCAGTGTTGCGGCGGACCACGTTCAAACTTCTGGGAACCGGATGTGTCGGGCTCGGGATTGTCGGTGCGTTCCTGCCCATCCTGCCAAGCACCATTTTCTTCATTCTGGCCGCTGCCTGCTTTGCCAGGTCATCTCCGGCTCTCGAAGCCCGGATACTCAAACACCCGATTTTCGGACCACCAGTGATCGCCTGGCGCGAACATGGAGCAATCCCGCCAAAAGCTAAGATCTTCGCCGTTTCCGGCATGACCTTCGGCTATTGTGTCTTCTATCTGTCAGCCCATCCTGACCTGTGGCTTGCCATTCTTGTGGGACTGTTCATGGTCGGCTGTGCAGCTTACGTCCTGTCGCGCCCCTCGGGCCCGGGAAACACACCGCCCGACGGCTGCAAGGATCCGTCCTGATCCTCAGGGCCGTATGTCCGGTATCAGTCGCTTTCCCAAGGAAACGGCAGATTCCTCCGCGTACCCGAGCTGTTCATAGAACCGCAGAACCTTTTCGTTGTCCTGACGCACCATCAGGTTGATCTTTGGGCAACCCCGCGCAATCAGGAATGCTTCGCAACGGCTCATCAGCATCTTTCCAAGCCCGACCGTCTGGCATTCGGGATCGACGGAAAGATAATTGATCGACCCGCGGTGACCGTCATAGCCAACCATGACAGACCCGATCAGTCTTTCGCCACGGAGCAACATGAAAAACGCGCCATTTTCGTCAGTCTGCTTGCGATCGATATCCTTGTCCGGGTCGTTCCACGGCCGCGTCAGGCCGCATTTTTCCCATAGCGCGATCACATCGCTTCTGTACCGTTCCTCGAACGGCAGAACCCGATCTTGCATGATTTCATCGTCCTCGGATTATTCGACCGTCACGGATTTGGCGAGGTTTCGCGGCTGATCGACGTCGGTCCCCATGAAGACGGCCGTATGATAGGCAATTAGCTGGACGGGAAGTGCATAGATAATCGGTGCGACGATGTCTGACATGTCCGGAAGAATGACGGTGTTTTCCGCGGCATTACCGCATTCCGAAGCACCGCGCTCATCGGTGATGAGTACAATCCGCCCGCCGCGCGCCGCCACTTCCTGCATATTCGAAACGGTCTTCTCGTAGATCGCATCATGGGGAGCGATCACGAAGACCGGCATGTTTTCATCAATCAGCGCAATCGGACCGTGCTTGAGCTCCCCGGCGGCATAACCTTCAGCGTGGATATAGGAGAGTTCCTTGAGCTTGAGTGCGCCTTCCAGGGCAAGCGGGAAATTGGTTGCCCGGCCGAGATAAAGCGCGTTGCTCGCCTTGGACAGCGGATGTGCCAGCTTCTCAATGTCGCTTTCACAGGCCAGCGCCTTGAGCGCAAGGCTCGGAACTTCCGTCAATTCCGCGACAAGTTCCTGCTCGCGCTCCGGGGTAAGCACACCACGTTCCCGTCCGGCCTGCAGGGCGAGACCGGCCAGCACCGCCAACTGACAGGTGAAGGCCTTCGTCGAGGCAACCCCGATTTCCGGTCCCGCGATGGTCGGAAACACTCTGTCGGCTTCGCGCGCAATCGTGCTTTCCGGAACGTTGACAATCGCTCCGATCGTCGCACCATGAGTCTTGCAATAGCGCAGCGACGCCAGCGTGTCGGCAGTTTCACCCGACTGGGAAATCACCAGCGCCGTATCCTTGTCGCTAATCGGGGTTTCGCGATAGCGGAACTCGCTGGCAATATCGATTTCCACCGGCAGACGGGCATATTTCTCGAACCAGTATTTGGATACCAAACCGGCCAGATAAGCCGTGCCACAAGCGGTGATGATCAGGCGCGACAGATCCTTGAACTTCAGCTGCTCGGCCCCTTCAACCCGCGCGCGTTTGGTCGTGTAGTCGAAGTAACGCGACAGCGTATGACCAAGCACTTCCGGCTGCTCGTGAATCTCCTTGGCCATGAAGTGCTTGTAATTGCCCTTGTCCATCAAGCTGGAGGTCACAGACGACCTGGCTTCAGGACGGGTCACAGGCTGGTTCTGCTGATCGAAGATCTGCACTCCTGCCCTTGTAATGACCGCCCAGTCCCCCTCTTCCAGATAGGTGATCCGGTCTGTGAAGGGTGACAGGGCAATAGCATCCGAACCGAAGAACATTTCGCCTTCACCGTGCCCGACGGCAAGCGGCGATCCCTTGCGGGCACCGATCAGCAGATCGTCTTCACCTGCAAACAACATGGCGAGCGCGAACGCACCTTTCAGACGTGGCAGAACTTCTGCAACGGCATCGCGTGGAGAAAGGCCTTTAGCCAAGGCCAGATTCACCAGATGAGCCACGACTTCAGTGTCGGTCTCCGTATCCAGAATCGCGCCTGAGGCAACGATCTCTTCTCGCAGATCCAGATAGTTCTCGATAATGCCGTTGTGAACGACAGCGACCGAGCCGGCAAGATGCGGATGGGCATTGGCAACTGTCGGTGCACCATGCGTTGCCCATCGCGTGTGGCCAATGCCGGCGGAGCCCTGCAGCGGCGACGTCTCGAGAACGGCTTCCAGGTTGCGAAGCTTGCCTTCAGCCCGGCGGCGCACGATGGCACCGTCCACCAGGGTGGCAACGCCGGCGGAATCGTAACCTCGATATTCCAGGCGCTTCAGCGAATCCACGATCCGCGGCGCTGCGTCAACCGTTCCCAACACGCCAACAATGCCACACATGCAAAAGCCCTTTAAAAATGGATCCAACGGACCGTACTGCTTTAGACGACAGTGCCGTCCAGCCAGAAATCAATCCCTGTTTCAGAAAATGACAGGGGTCGGTAAATGTTCGAAGATCAGGATTTCTTGTCTTTCGCGGCTTTCAGCCGCTCACGCAATTGCTTGGCCTTGCCTTCCTTGGCAGTCTGCCGAGCCCGACCGAAAGCCATGGAATCCTGCTTGACGTCTTCAGTGATCACGCTTCCCGCTGCGATGAAGGCACCATCGCCGAGCTTTACCGGCGCAACAAGCGTTGAGTTGGATCCCACGAAACTGCCTGCGCCGATGTCCGTCCGGTGTTTCAGATAACCGTCGTAATTGCAGGTGATTGTCCCTGCGCCGATGTTCGACTTGGACCCGACGCTGGCATCACCGATATAGCTGAGATGATTGGCCTTTGCGCCCGGTCCGAAGGTGGCGTTTTTCACTTCCACGAAATTGCCGACACGGGTATCAGCGCCCAGAACGGCACCGGGCCGCAAGCGCGCATAGGGCCCAACGACACTGTTTTCACCGACGGCAGCTCCTTCCAGATGACTGAAAGCTCGGATCCTTGCCCCGCCGGCCACCTTGACACCGGGCCCGAACACCACGTTCTGCTCGATAACACAATCCGGTTCCAGTACGGTATCGTGAGAGAAAAACACTGTGTCCGGAGCAAGCATGGTACAGCCGTTTTCCAAGGCTGCATGGCGCATGCGTGCCTGGAAATCCGCTTCACAGACCGCCAGTTGCGCGCGCGTGTTGATACCTTGCGTTTCGTCTTCAGTCCCCGAAACCGCGATAACCTTCAAGTCTCGGCTGTTGGCGATTTCAACTGCATCGGTAAGATAAAATTCGCCCTTGGCGTTGGTATTGCCGATGGCGTCCAGCAAGGAAAGTGCGCGCTGCCCAGAAAAGCCCATGATACCGGAATTGCAGAATGTGACCTTCCGTTCATCCTCCGACGCGTCCTTTTCCTCGCGAATGGCAACCAGCCTGCCGTTCTCGGTCAAAAGCCGCCCGTACCCGAATGGCTGCGCGGTTTCAAACCCGAGCACAACAAGATCCGCGCCGTTGGACAATGCCTGCCGGACTTTACTGATCGTGTTTGCCGTCACCAATGGTGTGTCGCCGAACAGCACCAGGACATCGTCTGACGCTTCTTCGAGCGCCTCGCGCGCGGCAAGGGCCGCATGGGCCGTTCCCAGGCGGTCATGCTGGACATGGCAGCGGGCCTCAGGCGCCAAAGCTCTCACCAACGTCTCGACCTCCGGCATGTCCGGGCCGGTTACAACGGAAATCCTGTCGGATCCGGCCTGTTTCAATACCCTCACCACATGCCCGACCAGCGGCAGTCCGCCAATCTCGTGCATCACTTTAGGCAGGTTGGATTTCATCCGGGTGCCGAGCCCGGCGGCCAGAACGATCGAAAGGCAAGAACGGGAAGTCATGAAAGGTCCACTGTAAATTTTCCGGGCAATGCCCACACAAGTCGGCCTCTATATGCCCCGATCCACAGAACATTGAAAGATCTGACTTCCCGAGCATTCAGGTTTGCTTTTCATTAACCATAATACGCACCTGATGGGGTATCTTCTTTGAGATTCGGTTTCAGGTTCAGGAAGCAGCACCTTTGGCAAAACGGAAGGCACAGAAATCCGTTCGGGACGTTGTCCGGGATACGTTCACGCCCTCGCGTGTCGGCCTGCTTTCCTGGGCGTTTGCTGCCGTCTGCATGGGAACGGTTGGACTTGCGTCTTACCAGTTCAGCACTGCCAACAGCCAGTTCGCCCCAAAATTCGATTTTCCGGCGGGATTACCGCTGCCTTCGGTCGGGAACGTCGGTTCAACCGCTTCCATCGCAACATCTTCCGGCAAAGGAATGCCGATCGAAGTCATGCAGGTGCCGGAAGATGGCGAACAGGGTGCCCTGCCCGACCTGAGCCAGAGCCAGATCGAAGTGCTGCAAAAGGAGATCGTCGGGTTGCGCCGGCGCCTTGGCGCACTAGCAGAACAGAACCTCACCTATTCGCGCCGCATTGCGGCACTTGAAAAGGAAGCCGCATTTTCGAAGCTTTCCAGCTCGCAAAATCTTGCCACGGCGAACGCCCCCCCGGCCGAACCAGGTCCTGGAGTTGTGCGAACGAAGGCTGCGCCGGAAGCATCCGGAAAGCCCCTTCCCGTTCCGCAGGCCGCGCCAAGAATGAAGGTTGAAGCACCTGCACCGGCTAATTCAATGAAAGATGGTCAGGCAGTCCAGAAGGGTCCGTCTCCAAAAACATTGGCGGAACCTCCGAAGACTCCCCCCAGGCTGATCAGCCTTCAGTCCGCCACAGTTCCTGCTGCGGCACCATCCGCAGGTTTCAATCCGGCTGACCCGGTTCGGATCGTCGACATGCCCAAGGTCGACCTGCCTCAGACCAGCGACGCACCACGGTCAACCGGATCCATTCCCCTGGCAGTCGAAGAGAGCGCTCCACCAGCCACGGCCACACCGGGCACGTTTGATGCAACGCCAACGCGCACGACCGATGGCCC
Organism: Roseibium sp. LAB1; assembly: GCF_054658235.1. Taxonomy (NCBI): domain Bacteria; kingdom Pseudomonadati; phylum Pseudomonadota; class Alphaproteobacteria; order Hyphomicrobiales; family Stappiaceae; genus Roseibium; species Roseibium sp. LAB1. The sequence continues at coordinate 52,917 of NZ_BAAGIB010000001.1, forward strand.
AAAGGTGATCACGCCTTCAACTCCATCCGGACGGCTTCGCAGCGGCGGCGACAGCAAACTGAAGCGAAGCGATTTCGGAGCAATTATCGGCCACTACAGTTCCACGGCCGCGGCGGCGAAAGCCTGGGCAGATTTCAAGAACCAGAATGTGGAACGTATGCGCGACCTTCGCCCGCTTCTGAGGGAGCGGAATACGCCACAAGGCGGCATTGCCTTACTGGTCGGCCCCTTCGCAAATGCTGCCGATGCCGCCGTCGCCTGCCTTCACCTTCTGGATGTGACGGAACTTTGTCACCCGGCCCTGTTCGCAGGCGACCCTCTCGTCACCGCAGCTGAATTTCGCGATACGGCGTTCTAGACCAGGTCAACCCGGGCAAACCGTGTCTTCGGCAACGCCAGAGGGAACTTAAGGACATCGCGGCCCGTTTTCCGAAAGCCTTCTATCCAACAGTCTGAAGGGCCGGAAACGTCTCCAGAAGCCAGTAGGACAAAACGGCCATCTGCCCGGTCAGGAACATGATTCCGGTCAGAACGAGCACGCCGCCCATGGTTTTTTCAACCGCGCCCATGTGTTTACGGAACCGCCTCATGAATTTGAGGAACGGCGCCGCAAACAGTGCTGCGATCAGAAACGGGATCCCAAGGCCGAGCGCATAGGCACTCAACAGCAACGCACCCTGCCCGACGGTTTCTTTTCCGCCTGCGACAAAAAGAATGGCAGCCAGAATGGGCCCGACGCATGGCGTCCAGCCGAAGCCGAAGGCCAGACCGATCACGTACGCCCCGAGCGGGCCTGCCGGCTTTTTCTCCACATGAACACGCGCTTCCTTGTAGAGCATGCCGATGCGGAAAACGCCCAGGAAATGAAGCCCCATTACGATGATTCCAGCACCTGCAATGTAGCTCAGGTAGTCCAGATAGGCGCGGATGAACTGTCCCAGAAAACTGGCCGTCGCCCCTAGCAGAACGAATACCGTCGAAAACCCGAGCACAAAAAACAGCGCGCTCAGGAAAACACGTCTCGATGCTGCCGTGCTGTCCTCCGCCTCACCGGACAGTTGTTCCAGCGAGACGCCTGCCAGAAATCCGAGATAGGGTGGCACGAGCGGCAGGACGCAAGGCGAGACAAAGGATAGGACACCGGCAAGTGCGGCGCCTATTATGGTGACTTCCTGGATCATTCGACATTCCGGTTGTTCTGGTAGCCCGGCCGGTAATCCGGATAGGCTCGGAGCGACCTTCTTAGCCGCTTCCCCACTTTGACCAAAGACACAAGGTGCTCACCATTTGGAGAGCAAGAAACGCCCGCTCAATTTCCCTGCGCCGGTGTGGTCGCGGGCACTAAGCCCTTTTCCCGGAAGTAGGTCAATGCGCCAGGATGTAGCGGCGCGGGCATCTTGTAAGCCACCATGTCTTTTTCGGTCAGCCGGCCCAGAGCCGGATGCAGACGTTTGAAACTGTCGAAATTCTCGAAAACCGCTTCCACGAGTGTCTTTACGATTGCTTCCGGCATTTTCGCAGAGGTTACGAATGTCGCGATAACACCAAAGGATTCCGCCGGCTCAGCAAGACCATAGAGGCCAGCAGGGATATCCGCCGGCATGTAGTAGGGAAATTCCGCCAAAAGCTTGTCGACCGCCTCTCCATCGATGCCGATCAGGCGAATATCACAACGTTCCTGCGTTTCCTCGATCAAGGCTGCAGGATGGCCGATAAGTTCGAAATAGGCATCAATCCTACCTGAGCACAGCGCTTCCGCCAGTGCAGAGGTCTTGAGCTCCTCTAGCCCTTCCTGATCCTTCTGCGTCCAGCCCAGTCTGCTGATCAAGGCGTTCCAGGAAGCGGCAGAGCCGGACCCCTTGCTGCCGATGTTGATCTTCGCCTCTTTCAAGTCATCGAACTCCCGGTACGGGGATTCTTCACGAACGACGATGGTTGCCACTTCCGCATGCAGCGAAAAAATGGAGCGCAGATCCTCGAACGGCCCGTTTTCTTGAAAGGCCGATGTCCCTAGAAAAGCATGATGCTGCCAGTCGGACTGTACATAACCAAAATCAATCTCACCTGAGTGTATCTTCTCGATGTTGGCAATAGAGCCGAGTGTCGTTTCGACAGAACAGCGGACCCCATGGTCCGCACGCGTCATGTTGACGATCTTGCAGGTTGCTCCTCCGGAGGGATAGTAAACGCCAGTGACGCCCCCAGTGCCTATTGTGATGAAATGCTGATCGTCCGCCTTCACAGCGGCAAATGCACCGCTCAAGACCACCAGGCCTGCACCGAGAAGAACGGAAAGCTGGCTGCGTGCGGCGTTCCCTCCAGTCAACTGGTGCACAAGGCACTTAGCTGCAACGAGAATCTCACGAGACTTTGCCAAATCGTTCCGCCCTTCTGCCGCCCACCAGAGACGGCGCCCTTTTTAACACGGGCGAGCCGCCAGCCGCAGCACCCGAATATCCGTCGCAGTTTCGAACTGTGTTCATTCGATACTGCAGCATTCGCAGAAATACGCGATGTCCAAGGGATAGCAAAGGTGACGGGTGAACACCAGTTCGCGAAAATCAGGTTCAATCACAAGTTATCTGAACCCGTGTCTGGGGCCAGTGACGAAATCAGCAAAAAAATTGAATTCAGGTTCTAATCGATCTGCATCAATGCGTTGAAGGGGCCTGACGAATAAGACCAAGTTCAAACCCTGAACCGGCCACACCCCAGACAACATCAGTTGTTTCGCCCTCCCCGGATCACTTCAAAGAGCTTCCCCTTCAGCTCTTCGTCAGCATCACCGTCCCGAAGACCTTGCCGCCACTGGTCAAGGATCAGGCGCAAACCGAGCGTTTCCCGGCTATGCGGTAACTCTCCGATAAACGACGCGAAAAACAGGTCGAGTCGATCCCGGTCAATCAAGCCCTGGTCGATCAATCCGTGAATCAGGGTCATCGTTGCAGCGATATGTCCCTTCACGAAATCGAACTCGACGGAGCTCGTATGGGTGTCCATTGTTGTAGTGTGCATGTAACCTCTCATGTGCCAGATAACGTTACATCACAAAGCTTTATTGCGCTACCTGACAGTTTTCGCAGGAGAATGATCGTTATTTTCTTAAAAGCGAAAATTAGCAACTAGATTTAAAAAGAGTAAACTGGACTGTACCTGTTATTACTATCAAGAGACTTCTCAATATTGCTAAATTCAGTTGCGGGAGATCGACATTCCCCGAATTTGGTTATGTGTTTTCAACAGTGACCTGCGATTAACACCGTTTTTTCCTACCCTGTTGAAAAAATCGATTTTGCCTCTTGCAATGTCCTCACGGTCGGCCTAAACACACGCCACCAACGCGGTGGCGCTGCAACAACGCACTGAACCGCTTCGGAAATTGGTGAGAGCCGATAGCTCAGCTGGTAGAGCAACTGACTTTTAATCAGTAGGTCCAGGGTTCGAACCCCTGTCGGCTCACCAATATTTCCAAAAACTTATCCTTAAAATTTTTAAGCTTGTAACATCTACACAGAGCCAATGGCTCTGCTGCTGAAACTTGTTCTGCGATTGCACGGTCGTGAAACTCGGCTGCTCCGTTGCTTTCAGAATCTTGACCGGAAAAAGTAAACCGGGCAACCCATCTGGATCGCCCGGCAAAACTTACCTTAAGTAAGATTCAAACAACGCAAACTCATCCGCGTGTTGAATAAATTTTCAGATCAGGATGCGACAGGCTCCTGATCCGTCGGGGCTTTTCCTTTGCCGCCAAACCAGCCTTTGACCGTTTCACGCATCGTCTGCATGTTCACATAGAGAATCGGGATCATCAGAATGCCGATGCAGGTTGCAAACAGCATTCCACCAAACACGGCAAAACCAATGGCTTTCTGGCTGGCTGCGCCGGCACTCGACGCAGTCATCAGCGGCACGACACCCAACAGGAACGACAGGGCAGTCATCATGACTGCTCTGAACCGCAAATGCGCCGCCTCGACGGCCGCATCCCTGATCGACTTACCGTCAGCGCGCTGCTCCATCGCGAATTCCACGATCAGAATGGCATTCTTCGCCCCCATCCCCACGAGCATGATCATGCCGATTTGAGTGTAGAGATTGACGTCACCTCCTGTCGCGAACACCGCCACAAGCGCACCGAGGATCGCGAACGAGACCGACATCAGGATCGCAACCGGCATCGTCCAGCTTTCATACTGGGCGACCAGGAACAGGTATGTGAACAGGATTGAAAGCAGCAGGATGAAAAGAACAATCTGCCCAGAGCCGAGCTGCTGCAGCGCCGTTCCTGTCCACTCAAGGGAGTATCCATCCGGAAGAGCCTGAGCGCCCGCGGCGTTGACGTCGTTGATGACGACACCGGTAGAGGCCCCAGGCGCCGGATCAGCCATAACAGCCGCGGCACGGAACATGTTGTAGCGGGTCAGAATCTGCGGACCGAGAACGTTCTGTGTTGTCAAAATGCTGCGCATGGGAACCATTGTGCCGTCGCTCGCACGTACATAGAGCGCACCGATGTCCTCCACCCGATCGCGGAACTTGCCCTCAGCCTGAATCATGACCTTGTAGACACGGCCAAAGATGTTGAAGTCGTTGATATAGTAGGAACCCAGATAGGCCTGCAGCGTGGTGAAGACATCCGACACATTGATGCCGAGCGTCTTGGCTTTCTCGCGATCAAGATCGATGAAAACCTGAGGCACGTTGGCCCGGAAGGTCGAGTAGGCCCTGCCCACCGCGGGGCTCTGGTTGGCCGAATAGATCAGCGACCCAAGTGCCGATGCCAGATCCTGCGGTGAGCCGCCACCAGTCTGTTGCAACATCACCTGAACCCCGCCCGTTGTACCGAGACCCGGAATAGGCGGCGGGTTGAAGGCGATGATATTGGCGCCAGGAATGGTTGAGAATTCAGCCCAGAACTTTCCAAGGATCGCGTCAATACGAAGATCGGCAGCCTGACGTTCGTCCCAGTTCTTCATGGTCGTAATCACAAGCGCTGCGTTTGAAGACGTTGCGCCGTTCAGGATGGAATAGCCGTTGACGATAACAACGTCTTCGACACCCGCGGTCTTCGAGGCGAGTTCGACCACCTGCTTGGTTACGGTCTCGGTCCGCTGTAGCGAAGCTCCGTCCGGAAGCTGAACGTCGACCATCAGGTAGCCCTGGTCTTCCGACGGCAGAAAGCCCTGGGGAAGTGACCCGCCAAGGGTAACGATTAGGGCAACCGCTCCGGCAACGACCACCAGCCCCATGATGGCGAACCGGACAAGACGGCGAACGATTGCCGTATAGCCGTTGCGCACAGAGGTTATACCCCGGTCGAACAGCCCCATGATGCCCCGCGGTGGACCGGAGCGTGCTTTGAGGATAAGGCCGCAGAGGGCCGGCGAGAGCGTCAGCGCGTTGATCGAGGAAATCAACACAGAGACCGAGATGGTCACCGCGAACTGCGAGTAGAGCCGTCCGGTGATGCCCGGCATGAAGATCGTCGGAACGAACACCGCAAGCAGTACCAGCGTGGTTGCAATCACCGGGCTGGTGATCTGTTCCATCGCCTTTGTGGTGGCCTCTTTCGGCGACAATCCTTCATCGGAAATGATGCGCTCAACATTTTCCACTACAACAATCGCATCATCCACCACGATACCGATCGCCAGGACGAGCGCAAACAGCGAGATCGTGTTCAGCGTCATGCCGAGAGCCAGAAGAACGGCAAACGTACCGATCAAAGACACCGGAATAGCGACAGTCGGGATGATCGTCGCTCGCCAGTTGCCAAGGAAGATGAACACCACCGAGACAACCAGCAGGAACGTCAGGAACAGCGTCGTGATAACGTCGTCAAGCGACGCCTGAACAAAATCCGTGGTGTTGAAGGGAACGCCATATTCCATGTCTGGCGGGAAGTCCTTCGCCAACGCGTCGAGCCGAGCCAGCACGTTTTCGGACACTTGAAGCGCGTTCGCTCCCGGGGCCTGGTACACCGCCAGAACCGTGGAAGGTTTGCTGTTGTATTCACCCGAGGCATTGTAGACCTGCGCGCCGAGTTCCACCCGGGCAACGTCGCCAATCGTCACAACGGCGCCGTCAGCACCGGTCCGCAGCACGATCTGTTCAAATTCTTCCGGCGACGACAGGCGGCCCTTGGCCTTAATGGTGTACTGGAACTGCTGCCCGTCCGGAACCGGAGGCGCACCGATCTGACCGGCGGCCACCTGAATGTTCTGGTCACGAACTGCGGTGATGAAATCGGTCGGCGTCATGCCCAGACTTGCAAGCCTGTCGGGATCGAGCCAAATGCGCATGCCGTAGGAAAAATCCGTCATCACGTCCGCACGACCGACCCCGGGTACGCGGGCGAGAGAGTCCTTCAGGTTGATGGAAGCATAGTTCGACAGGAAAACCGGATCGTAGCTGCCGTTCGGCGAAAAGAGCGTGATGACCAGCAGCATGTTCGTGCTGGCCTTCTGTACGGTGACGCCGTTGTTGGTCACATCGCTTGGCAGCTGGCTGGTGGCCTGGCTGACCCGGTTCTGCGTATTGACCGTTGCAATATCCGGGTCTGTCCCAACCGCGAAAGTGACGTTGAGCGAATAGCTGCCGCTGTCGTTGCTGGTCGACTGCATGTAGATCATGTCGTCGACACCGTTCACCTGGCCCTCGATAGGAGCGGCAACGGTTTCTTCAAGCACCTCCGCATTGGCACCGGTATAGGTCGCGGCGACGTTGACCACCGGCGGAGTAATGTTCGGAAACTGCTCAACGGGAAGCGACAGATAGCCGAGCACACCGGCAATCGTGATCACAATGGAAATGACCAGCGCGAATTTCGGCCGGTAGATAAAAAAGCGTGAAAACATTTAGCTTTTCTCCGCCGGCTTAGAAGCAAGAACGGGGTTCACAACCACGCCGGGGCGCACTTTCTGCAAGCCTTCGACAATGACTTCATCGCCTTCCTTCAGGCCTTTGGTGACGACGAAAGTCGTCCCTTCCTGTTGCCCGAGCGTGACGTAGCGCTGTTCGACTTTCTTGTCCGCCGTGATCGCCAGTACGAACGCGCCTTCCTGGTCCCTTTGAATAGCTGCCTGGGGAACGACCAGGGCCGTTTCCGTCTTGGGTGCTTCAAGAACCACGGTCACATAGGTTCCGGAGATCAGACGAGTGTCCTTGTTGTCGAACTGACCTCGGAACGAGATGGTGCCGGTTGCCGTATCGACCTGATTGTCGATGAAGACGATTTTGCCCTTTTCATCGTAGTTTTGGCCGTTCGGCAGAACCAGCTTGAGATCGGGAGATTCCTTCGGCTCGATATCTGCCGGATTGATGCCGTGGGTCTTGACCGCGTTCAGGTACTGCGCCTCGCTGACAGAAAAATTCACATAGACAGGGGCAAGGCTGATGAGGCTGCCAAGAGAGCTGGTCGTCGGTCCGACGACCTCACCCACACTGTAGGTGGTCTTGCCGAGCTGACCGTCGAACGGTGCGGAAATATCCGTGTAACTGAGGTTGAGTTCAGCTTCCTGAAGCGAGGACTGTGCCGCCTCCACCGATGCTTCCGCCTGCTGCTTCTGTGCCAGGGTCGCTTCGTAGGCAGCTTCCGACAGGTGACCTTTGTCCTTCAGGTCCCTGTCTCGCTTCTCGTCGGCGGTCTTAAGCGCCGCATCTGCTTTTGCACTTGCCAGATCAGCCTTGGCTTTTGTCAGTGCTGCCTGATACTGGGCTTTTTCAATCGTGAACAACAGGTCGCCTTTCTTGACGACGGATCCGTCAGGCACGGCTTTCTGTTCCAGAAACCCTTTGACCCGGGCCATCAGATCGACCTTGTCGATCGCGGCAACCTGACCGACAAAGCGGGCACTTTGGCGAATATCCTGTGAGACGATCTTGGCAACGCTGACTGAAGGTGGCGGCGCTGCCGGTGCGGCCTTTTGCGTCTCGTCGGAGCACGCGGCCAGCAAAACCGACGTGGCAACAACAAGTGCGAATTTGCGAGGGAAAGAGACAAAAGGCAAAAAAGTCATTCGGGAACTCCGCAGTCCGACCTTCAGGTCAAGGCGCATAATTGGAGCTCACTATAAAAGGACTGGTTGATTCAACAAGCGAATAGTGCCCCGACGTGTAGTCTTGGGTGAAAAATTCCTGAACGTTTCCAAAGTCACGTATGCATTACGAGATTGGAGAAGCAGGGTTGCCAATCTTCAAATTACTGCCCCTGAAAATAGAGATGATCGAGAAATTCATCGAAGCCAGACCGGGAATGTCCAGCTGGCAGAAGCGTCTGCCTTATTGCTGGAACAAACCAGAACGTTCGGCTACGTCACTTCCGGGGTCAGGATCAATGTCAAACCGAAAAGCTGGCTTGCCGGGATGATCTTACGTTCCGCCAACCTCTTGCAGCCGATCTCCAGAGCAGCAATTTGCGGCAAGGGACCGGAAACCTGTTCGGACGCCTCGGCACCAACCAGTGACGCGTAGGCCGAAGGCGTCAGAACGGATATGACACCCCGCGTCGTCTTGAGTGCCAGTCCCAGGCTGCTGGCGCGCATTTCGCGCTGACCTGTCAGCCCGCCAAGAAACTCATGATGATCCGAAGGATCTCCGGCGACGAAATAGACTGCCTTGACGTTATCAGCGCCATTGGCATGGTCTTGGAAAGCTTCTTTCCAGAAATTTTCCGGGAATCGGTTGTGACAAGTGAAGAAACCGATCTCCGGAGCAAGCGGATCGCTTGTGAACGTGAGGTCGAAAGCAACCTGCACCTTGCTGCCATCGGATAGATTAGCTGTGCGCTCAAAGGAAAACGGCTCGTAGAGCCTCATTCCGGCCTTTCGGAAATCGGCCCTGTCCTTCTGCGGATCGACACTGTCCAGCACCAGCATGCTGGCGCCTTCCCTGTCCCCCAGGAAATCACGATTGAAAGCCCCGAATGAGAAAACGTCGTCAGAAGCTTCGAAAATGAGTTCAGGATCAGCGACGGACAAAAGCTCGACGAAGAAACCGTCGAGCTGGACCAATCGATTGGCCGTTCCCCAGGAATGGCGGTTTTCGGGTGTTACCGTGAAGCCGAGATCGCTCCAGGCCTGGCCCGCGGCCTCAAGATCCTTCACCGCAACGACGAGGTGATCGAGCCCGCGCACCATGTTTCCTGTCCCCTTCCCGCCCTGTCCGGTCAGACCAGACGGCCCTGATGAACCGCTGCGCTGATGAACGATGCGAACAGCGGATGCGGATCGAACGGGCGTGACTTCAGTTCTGGATGATATTGAACTCCCACAAACCAGGGATGATCCGCGATTTCAACCGTTTCCGGCAAAACGCCATCAGGCGATGTCCCGGCGAAGATAAGTCCGCATTGCTCGAGCTGATCACGGTAGCCGATGTTGACCTCGTACCGGTGGCGATGACGCTCAGAAATCGTGGTCGTCCCATAGATTTCCGCAATCTTTGACCCAGCCTTCAAGGCTGCCGGATAAGCGCCCAGGCGCATCGTCCCGCCCAGATCGCCTTCAGCATCGCGCACTTCCTTCAGGTTGCCTTTGGTCCACTCGGTCATCAGGCCGACCACAGGCTCCTTCGCCGGACCGAATTCGGTGGAGTTTGCCTCCGTGATGCCGGCAAGATTGCGGGCAGCTTCAAGAACCGCCATCTGCATGCCGAAACATATACCAAAATACGGGATCTTGCGCGTGCGCGCGAAGTTGGCCGCGGCAATCTTGCCTTCAGCGCCTCGTTCCCCGAAGCCACCCGGCACGAGAATGCCGTGCACACCTTCCAGGTACGGGCTCGGATCTTCCTTCTCGAAGGTTTCCGATTCGATCCACTCGAGATTGACCTTGACCCGGTTGGCGATACCGCCGTGGACCAACGCCTCTATCAGCGACTTGTAGGCATCCTTCAGAACAGTGTATTTGCCGACGATTGCGATCTTGACTTCGCCTTCCGGATTGGCAACCGCCTGGGAAATGCCGTTCCAACGGTCAAGCACCGGTGCGGGTGCGCCCTTGATGCCGAACGCTGCCAGCACTTCGTCGTCAAGACCTTCCTTGTGGTAGGCAATCGGCACGTCGTAGATCGACTTGACGTCGTAAGCAGGAATGACCGCACTCTCGCGAACGTTACAGAACAGCGACAGCTTCCGCTTTTCCGTCTCCGGGATCGGACGATCGCAGCGGATCATCAGGATGTCCGGCTGAATACCGATGGAACGCAGTTCCTTCACCGAGTGCTGCGTCGGCTTCGTCTTCATTTCGCCGGCACTTGGAATGTAGGGCATCAGGGTCAGATGCACATAGACAACGTCGCCCCGTGGAAGATCATTACCGAGCTGACGGATCGCCTCAAAGAACGGAAGCCCTTCGATATCGCCCACCGTTCCACCGATTTCGACAAGGACAAAATCGTAGCCCTCGTTACCGGTCACGACGAAGTTCTTGATCGCGTCGGTCACATGCGGAATGACCTGGACCGTTCCGCCCAGATAATCGCCACGCCGTTCCTTGGCTATGATGTCCTGGTAGATCCGGCCGGTGGTAATGTTGTCCTGCTGGTTTGCAGGACGCCCGGTGAACCGTTCGTAGTGGCCGAGATCGAGGTCTGTTTCCGCTCCGTCGTCGGTCACAAAGCATTCGCCATGCTGATACGGGCTCATAGTGCCCGGGTCGACGTTCAGATAGGGATCGAGTTTGCGGAGTCGGACCTTATATCCGCGGGCCTGGAGCAATGCGCCCAGTGCCGCAGAAGCAAGACCTTTTCCAAGCGAGGAGACCACGCCGCCAGTGATGAAAATGTATCGCGCCATGGACCAATACCATATCCTTGCCGAGGGCGTCTTGGCCACTCGGGAGTTGCGTTCTCAACACATAAAAATGCCCTGCGAGTTAAACCGCAGGGCATATGTCGGATGAATGGGCCTGAAGACCCGTTCGGCCGCCTTACTGCGCGGCCGGGACCTGAGGTCCGGAAGGTTGCTGCTGATTCAGCTGTTTCAACGAATCGAGAACACCACCTGAACCGCCTTCGGTAGAACCGTCCGTCGTGGCCGGCACTTCCTGAGTTGCCGTCGGCACGGCATCCAGAATCGAACCCGGGCGGTCCTGATTCTTGGCAATCAGGCTAAGCGTCAGCGAAGTGGCGAAGAAAGCCACCGCCAGAACGGCGGTTGCACGCGTCAGAATGTTCGCAGTTCCCCTGCTGGACATCAGACCGCCGCCTCCGCCACCGATGCCAAGCGCACCGCCTTCGGAGCGCTGCAGGAGGACAACAAGCACCAGGGCCAGGACGACCATCAAGTGGATTACGATGACTACGGTTTCCATCGAACGCCATTCTTCATTGAATTCAAGATTGGCGGCCTTCTACACCAGACGCCGCCAGCTTTCTACCCTTCAATTGCGCCTTCGTCACAGAAGCTTCAAGGCCGGGCACAATATATTCGGTGTCATCAAGAATAAGCGGCCAGAATACCGAGGAAGTCTTCTGCCTTCAGACTCGCCCCGCCAACCAGCGCACCATCAACATTTGCGACAGCCATAAGTTCCCGGGCATTCCCCGGTTTGACCGAACCACCATACAGAAGTCGCATGGAAGCGCCTTCTTCGCCGAACCGGCCTGAAAGATTGTCCCGCATGGCCTTGTGCATTTCTTCCACATCACCCGCAGTCGGGGTCAAACCGGTGCCGATGGCCCACACAGGTTCATAGGCAATCACGCAGTTCTCGGCCGTAGCACCGTCCGGAACGGACCCGTTCAGCTGACGTTCGACAATTGCAAGCGCCTGCCCGGCCTTTCGTTCGGCTTCCGTTTCCCCGACGCAGATAATGGCGACAAGGCCGGCTCGCCAGGCTGCCCTGGCCTTTTCGTTGACGTCAACATCGCTTTCGCCATGATCGGTCCGCCGCTCCGAATGGCCTACGATCACGGCTTTCGCGCCGGCATCGGCAAGCATTTCGGCGGAGATATCGCCGGTGTGGGCGCCAGAAGCTGCCATATGGCAATCCTGACCGCCTACCGAAAGCGATCCTTTACCGGCCTTGTCGGCGATGGCAGCAATCAGCGTCGCCGGAGCGCAGATCATCGCATCGACCGAATCCGCCAGATCGTCGCCGATTCCGGCAATCATCTTGTAGACTTCGGCCTGATTAGCCTTCAGGCCGTTCATTTTCCAGTTCCCGGCCACCAGCGGCTTGATCGCTGCACTCATATTCAGTGTCTCCCACGGCATGATCCATGATTTGCCGCCTATAGAGCAGAAGCGCTGATGCGTTGCAATCACCCAGAAGACGGGAAAACCCAAATCCCTTCCGAAGTTTGTAAAAGGCCGCCTTGCGGCGGCGGCGCGGCGTCTTTATGATCCGCCCGCTCCGGCCTAGGCCGGTTCTGAATTCAGCCGGCAACACCGGCTGCCGGAAAGAAGTAGAATACGGGAGTCGTCATGCTTGACGCGCTGCGCAAGGGCGCTGGTACCTGGGTTGCCAAACTGTTTATTGCTCTGCTGATTTTGAGCTTTGCCGTCTGGGGCATTAGCGGATTTCTGACCGATGTCGGCCAGAACACCGCGGCCAAGGTTGGCGACACGGAAGTCTCCCTGTTCGATTTCGACCGGGCCTACAGGCAGGACCTCGGGCGGCTGGCTCAGCAGTTCGGCCGCCAGCTGACGCCGGCAGAAGGTGCGGCTATCGGAGTTCCTCAGCAAACGCTTGGCAAGCTTGTTGCCGAAGCGGCGATGAACAACACCGCGCTAGACATGAAGCTCGGTGTCTCGGATGAACGCCTGGCCACGATTATCCAGAGCGATCCAGCCTTCCAGGGACCGGGCGGCCGATATGACAAGAACCGTCTGCAACAGGTTCTGCAGGCAAGCGGCTATCGGGACGACGAATATGTCGTCGAACGCCGCAAGGTCGCTGAACGCGCCCAGCTCGCTGAAGGTATCGCGGGAAGCATGAAAGCGCCGATGACGTACCTGGAGGCGCTGGACGCCTATCAGAACGAAACGCGCAGCGCGGACTATCTGATCGTTACGCCGGACTTCATCGGAAACATCGAGGATCCGGCTGAGGGCGTCCTGACCACCTACTTCGAAGAGAAGAAGGATGACTTCCGCGCTCCCGAGTACCGCCAAATCAAATATGTCGCGCTGACGCCGACCTCCCTGGCGCGCCCCGATGACATTTCAGAAGAAGACGCACGTGCCGAGTTCAAACGGCGCGCGGAAGATTTCTTCCAGCCGGAGCGGCGCAAGATCCGCCAGATGTCCTTCCCTTCCCAGCAGGCTGCTGAAGAAGCAGCCGCGGAGATTGCGAATGGCAAGACCTTCGACGACCTCATGAGCGAACGGAACCTTGCCAACAATGATGTTGCCCTCGGGGAGATGGCGAAAGCCGATTTTCTGGACGAGGCTATCGGTGACGCCGCGTTCAGCCTTGAAGAAGGTGCAACAAGTGGCGCCGTCGAAGGCCGTTTCTCGACAGTCATTCTGAACGTCGAAGAAATTCTTCCCGAAAGCACCAAGCCGTTCGAAGAGGTAAAGGATGAAATCGTCCAGAGCCTGGCCAAGGAACAGGCCGAACGGGAAATCCTTGATCTGCTCGATGAAGTTGAGGATGCCCGCGCCGGCGGTGCCCTGCTGGATGAAGTCGGCGAACGGTTCTCACTGACGGTTGAAACTCCGGCCGCGTTCGATGCATCCGGAAACGGTGAAGACGGCAAACCTGCAACCCTACCTGACGCGGAAGGCCTTGTTGCGGGAACATTCGACAGCGATATCGGCATTGAAAACGACGTCCTGCAGCTCGGCGAGCAGGGGTTCCTCTGGTACGACGTTGCCAAGGTTATTCCCTCGCGCGAACGCACGCTGGACGAAGTCCGCGATGACGTTATTGCCGCCTGGAAGAAGGATGAACTTGCCAAGCGGTTAAGCAATACCGCGGCCGACCTCCTGGCAAAAGTGGAAGGCGGCACACCGTTCATCGCACTTTCCGCGGAAACCGGGCTTGAAGTGAAATCCGCCGCAGATCTGAAGCGGAACACGCCGTCCGGAGACTTTGGACAGGATGCCGTCTCGGCTGTGTTCAACGGCCCCGTCGGAACGGCAGCCGTCACCGAAACCGGCGATGGCAATGGCCGGATTGTCCTGAAGGTTACCGGTTCGAATGTTCCGGAATTCCAGACCGAAGCGCCGCAGGTGGCAGCCTTGGGGCAACAGCTATCCCAGCAGATCCAGGACACGTTGCTTGGTCAGTTCATTTCCGACCAGGAAACCAAGGCAGGTGTTGAAATCAACAATGCCGGCATCGCCCAGTTGATCGGGCTGGACCGGAATTGATCTGTTTGAAAATGGAATGACGACATGAGCACATTCAAGGACCTCATTGCCAAGGTTTCGGACGGCCACGCCTTGAGCCCTGAAGAAGCCCGCGAAGCCTTTGAGGTAATCCTGTCGGGATCCGCCACGCCGTCACAGCTCGGCGGATTTCTGATGGCCTTGCGTGTGCGCGGTGAAAGCATTGCCGAAGTGACGGGTGCTGTCGACACCATGCGGTCCAAGATGATCCCCGTGAAAGCTCCGGCCAACGCGATGGATATCGTGGGAACGGGCGGTGACAATTCCGGCAGCTACAACATCTCGACCTGCACGGCACTTGTCGTTGCCGGCAGCGGTGTTCCGGTCGCCAAGCACGGCAACAGGTCGCTGTCATCAAAGTCCGGTGCGGCGGAAGCGCTTGCAGAACTCGGCGTCAACATCGATATAGATGCCAAGAAGATTTCCGATTGCATTAACAAGGCGGGAATCGGTTTCATGTTCGCCCCGCTACACCATGCAGCCATGAAACACGTGGGGCCAACCCGCATGGAACTCGGCACGCGCACGATCTTCAATCTGCTCGGTCCGCTGACCAATCCGGCAGGTGTCAAGCGACAGATGGTCGGTGTGTTTGCCCTCAAATGGGTGGCCCCTCTGGCGGAAGCCCTTCGCGAACTTGGCTCGGAAAAAGCCTGGGTCGTGCACGGCTCAGATGGCATGGATGAAATTACAACAACCGGTCCGACCGCCGTCGCCGAACTCAAGAACGGGACGATCCGCTCCTTTGAAATCTCGCCACAGGATGTCGGTCTTGCCATTTCCGATCCGAAAGATCTCAAGGGCGGGCTTCCTTCGGAGAACGCTAAAGCGCTGCGAGACGTTCTGGCAGGAGCGAAAAACGCGTATCGCGATGTGGTCCTCTTCAATGCGGCTGCATCCTTGCTTGTTGCAGACAAGGCGGAAACGTTGAGAGACGGTGTCGAGATGGCGGCTCAATCCATTGACAGCGGCTCTGCTGCCGACACTCTGGAAAAGCTGATCGCAGCGTCGAACGGATAAGACATGGCTGATATCCTTCAAAAAATCGAAGCCTACAAGCGTGAGGAAATCGCCGCCGCCAAAGCGTCTGTGTCGATTGACGATCTCAAGGCTCGTATCGCTGACGTGAGTGCTCCGCGCGGGTTCCGCAAGGCGATCGAAGCCAAGCATGCAGCCGGTGACTACGCGCTTATTGCCGAAATCAAGAAGGCCAGCCCATCGAAGGGCCTGATCCGGGAAGATTTCGACCCGCCGCTTTTGGCCAAGGCATATGAAGAAGGCGGCGCAGCCTGTCTCTCTGTATTGACAGACGCACCGTCGTTTCAGGGCAAGCCGGAATTCCTGACCGCGGCGCGTGACGCAGTAGCCTTGCCAGCGCTACGCAAGGACTTCCTCTACGATCCCTACCAGGTTTATGAAGCCAGAGCCTGGGGCGGTGATTGCATTCTGATCATTCTGGCCGCTGTCGATGACGACATGGCCAAAGTTCTTGAAGACACCGCGCTCGACCTGGGAATGGACGTCTTGCTCGAGGTCCACAACGCGGAAGAACTGGAACGCGCCCTCAAGTTGTCGTCCCGCCTGCTCGGCATCAACAACCGCAATCTCAAAACCTTCGAAACCAAGCTGGAAACAAGTGAAGACCTTGCTCCCGGTATTCCGGACGACAGGATCATCGTTGGAGAAAGCGGACTTTTCACCCCGACTGATCTGGCCCGGATGAACAAGGTCGGCATTTCGACGTTTCTGATCGGTGAAAGCCTGATGCGCCAGGATGATGTCGCCTCGGCCACCAGAACACTCCTGGCCCGCCCGGCCCTCTCCGAGACAGTCTGAACGGACATGGCCGATCGGGACCCCAAACTGACCCATCTGGATGCGACAGGATTCGCCAATATGGTGGATGTTTCCGAAAAAACCGTGACGCACCGAGTTGCCGTCGCACGCGGAACAGTCACCATGCGTCAGGAGACGCTGGATCTCATCCGGTCCGGCAACACCAAGAAGGGTGACGTTATCGGCACAGCACGGATAGCCGGCATCCTGGCGGCCAAGAAGACACACGAACTGATCCCGCTCTGTCATCCGCTGATGTTGTCCAAAGTGTCCATCGACATTGACACGGATGAAGATCTGCCCGGCCTGATTGTGACGGCGACAACCAAGGTCAGTGGCCAGACTGGTGTCGAGATGGAGGCTTTGACCGCGTGCTCACTGGCCTGCTTGACCATCTACGACATGGCAAAGGCCGTCGACAGAGGCATGGTCATTGGTGATATCCGGCTGGTTGAAAAGGCCGGGGGCAAGTCCGGTCATTGGACGATCGACAAAGACGGCAGCCTGGGTGGCACCTGATGAGCCTGATGCCTGTCGCCGATGCATTGACGAAACTGCTTTCAGGAGTAGAGCCCCTGGAAACAGAGTTCGTTCCGCTCGAGAACGCCAACGGCAGATACCTGTCTGAACCGCTCGTCTCCACACGGACGCAACCTCCATTCGCAGCATCGGCCATGGACGGATACGCCATTCGCCATGACGACCTGACAGCCGCCCCCACCTCCTTGACAGTTGTCGGCGAAGCTCCTGCCGGGCATGGATTTTCCGGAACGGTTCGCGCTGGCGAAACGGTGCGGATCTTTACAGGTGCACCGGTACCGGCCGGCACGGACACGATCCTGATACAGGAAAACGCGGAGCGAGACGGTGAACGCATAACCGTTTTGGAAAATCCCGCGAAAGGTGCATTCGTGCGGCCCGCCGGGCTGGATTTTTCAGCAGGCAATGTCCTGCTTCAACCACCGCTCAAACTAGCCTACCGTCACCTTGCCCTCGCGGCCGCCATGAACCACGCCGCTTTGCCGGTGCATCGCCGGCCCAGGGTCGCGATCCTGGCAACCGGGGACGAACTCGTTCGACCGGGAATGGAACCGGGACCGGATCAGATCATAGCGTCAAACCATGCCGGGATTGCTGCACTGGTCGAAGATTGCGGCGGCGAACCGCTGGACCTCGGCATCTCGCCGGACGAGCCGGTGGCGCTGGCGAACCATGTCAGACGAGCTATCACAGGGAAGGCCGATATTCTGGTCACGCTTGGCGGCGCCTCAGTCGGAGATCACGATCTCGTACAGGATGTTCTAGGACAGGAAGGCATGGACCTGGCGTTCTGGCGAATTGCGATGCGACCGGGCAAACCCCTGATGGCGGGACGTCTGGGCGGCACCAAGGTGCTTGGGCTGCCAGGAAACCCTGTCTCCAGTCTCATCTGCGGTTTGCTGTTCCTGAAGCCGCTCATGCAGGCAATGCTCGGCCAGACGCCGGAACAATCCGGCCCGCAACGCGCCACCCTCGCCGCCCCACTGCCAGAAAATGATCGCAGGCAGGATTATGTACGGGCAACGCTGTCCAAGTCCGAGGACGACCGACTGATCGTAACGCCGTTTTCCCGTCAAGACAGCTCCATGCTGAACCTGTTGGCAAAATCTGGTGCGCTTGTGGTTCGTCCGCCTCATGCACCGGCTCTGGAAGCCGGCGCTGAAGTGCCCATACTGGTGCTCTGACAAACACGGCAACAGTCAGTGTGACAGGTTCCATTACAGTCCGGTCGGGGATCCTGACAAGAAGCCAGCTTGCTGGACAGGATCAGCAAGGCAAGCATTCCCCATCTACGCCAGAAAAACAAAACCCGGCCGATTTTTATCGGCCGGGTTTTCTTTCAGGTTACCGGGAGGTTCGTTACGCCTTCTGGACAGCCCGTTTTGCCATGACTGTGACCAGGTTTGCGCGATAGGCAGCAGACCCGTGTATGTCGGACAGAAGATCGTCCGCATCCGGCGCAATGCCCGCGACGGCGTCGGGAGAAAAATTGCCGGCAAGTGCTGTTTCCATGGCCGACATGCGGAAGACACCGCCCTGCCCTGCACCCGTAACCGCAACCTTGACGGAACCGTCACTGCCCTTGGCGACAAAGACGCCTGCCATGGCATAACGCGATGCCGGGTTTGGATATTTGGCATAAGCACTGGCCGCAGCTCCAGGGAACCGGACTGCGACGACGATTTCGTCTTCATCTAGGGCTGTTTCAAACATGCCGGTGAAGAACTCTTCGGCTGCCAGTTCCCGCTTGCTTGTGACAACGGTCGCCCCGAGAGCCACAAGTGCAGCAGGATAGTCCGCTGCGGGGTCATTGTTCGCAATCGAACCGCCAATGGTCCCCATGTGGCGGACAGCTGGGTCGCCGATGCCACCGGCCAGTGAAGCCAGACCCGGAAGCTTCTGCTTCACCAAATCGGAAGATGACACCTCGAAATGGGTTGTAGCTGCGCCGATGGTCACACCATCGCCGTTGGCGCTGATGCCTGACATGTCCGCGATCTTGGTCACATCGACCAGGTCACTCGGAGCGGCTAGCCGCTGTTTCATGGTCGGCAGCAGGGTTTGACCGCCACCAAGGATTTTGCCGTCATCGGCACTGGCCATCAATGAGGCGGCTTCTGCAACCGATCCGGCCTTGTGATACGTCGTTTCATACATGCTGGGTCTCCCCGGATTTCTAACTTTTAAATGGCGGGCGGATTGTCCCGCCCGCAAATCCCGATTGTGGCGTTACTCGGCCGCCTGTTTCATGCCGGCATGGTACAGCGCCCAGACCTTTTCCGGTGACGCCGGCATCGACAGGCTGTTGTCCCCGATCGCATCCGTGATCGCATTGATCACGGCCGGCGGTGAACCGATGGCGCCCGCTTCGCCGCAGCCTTTCATGCCGAGCGGGTTGCCCGGACAGGCCGTCACATGCGTCGACAGATTGTAGGACGGTACGTCGTCGGCACGCGGCATGCAGTAGTCCATGTAGGATGCCGTCAGCAGCTGGCCGTTTTCATCGTAAGACGCGTTTTCCAGAAGCGCCTGTCCAATGCCCTGCGTAATGCCGCCATGGACCTGACCTTCAACGATCATCGGGTTGATGATGTTGCCGAAGTCGTCAGCCGCGACGAAATTGACAACTTCCGTCTTGCCCGTTTCAGGATCCACTTCGACTTCACAGACATAGGTTCCCGCCGGGAAGGTGAAGTTGGTCGGATCGTAGAACGCGCCTTCCTTCAGGCCAGGCTCCATGCCTTCCGGCAGGTTGTGAGCCGTATAGGCTGCAAGGGCTACCTCGGTGAAGGTCAGTTTCTTGTCGGTACCGGCAACTTTCAGCTCGCCACCCTCGATCTGGATGTCTCCCTCGGAGGCCTCCATCAGGTGAGCTGCGATCTTCTTCGCCTTGGCTTCGACCTTGTCGAGTGCCTTGACGATTGCCGACATGCCGACGGCACCGGACCGTGAACCGTAGGTTCCCATGCCGAACTGCACCTTGTCGGTGTCGCCATGAACGATCGAGACCGAATTGGTATCCAGGCCGAAACGTTCGCTGATCAGCTGGGCAAAGGTGGTCTCGTGTCCCTGACCATGGCTATGCGAGCCTGTCAGCACCTCGATCGACCCGACGGGGTTCACCCGCACTTCGGCAGATTCCCAAAGGCCGACACCGGCACCAAGCGAACCAACCGCGGCGGACGGTGCGATACCACACGCCTCGATGTAGCAGGACAGACCAATGCCGCGCAGTTTGCCACGGGAAGCAGCCTCCGCCTTGCGGGCAGCAAAGCCGTCATAGTCGGCAGCTTTCAACGCGGCATCCAGTGTCGCGTCATAGTCGCCAGCGTCGTAACACATGATCACTGGCGTCTGATGCGGGAACGAGCGGATGAAGTTCTTGCGGCGGAACTCCGCTGGCGACAGGCCAACTTCGCGTGCCGCCGTTTCCATGATCCGCTCCAGAAGGTAGGTCGCCTCCGGCCGGCCAGCACCACGATAGGCGTCAACCGGTGTGGTGTTGGTATAGACCGTCTTCACATTGGCGTGGATCGCCG
Organism: Roseibium sp. LAB1; assembly: GCF_054658235.1. Taxonomy (NCBI): domain Bacteria; kingdom Pseudomonadati; phylum Pseudomonadota; class Alphaproteobacteria; order Hyphomicrobiales; family Stappiaceae; genus Roseibium; species Roseibium sp. LAB1. The sequence continues at coordinate 73,170 of NZ_BAAGIB010000001.1, forward strand.
GGATATCGTACTGCCCCGACAGAAGCGTCGCATAAAGATAGGTCGGCACCGAAGACGAGAACAGGGACATGTAAGCGCCGAGATTGGCGATGGTCTTGACCCTGAGACCAAGGATCTTGTTGTCAGCATCGAGGGCGAGTTCTGCTTCCGACCGGTGGTCGCGGCCATGCGCATCCGTCAGGAAGGCTTCGGTCCGGTCAGACACCCACTTGACCGGCCGGCCAACGCGTTTGGATGCCCAAAGGCAGACCATTTCTTCCGGATAGATATAGATCTTGGAACCGAAGCCGCCGCCGACATCAGGTGCAATCACGCGCAGCTTGTTTTCCGGGGCAACGTTGTAGAAGGCCGACAACACCAACCGGGCCACATGCGGGTTCTGGGAGGTCGTGTAGAGCGTATAGTGCTCCTCGGCCGCGTCGTAACCGGCAAGCGCAGCCCGCGGCTCCATTGCGTTCGGAACAAGACGGTTGTTATGGATTTCCATGCGCGTGACATGGGCGGCGTTCTCGAAAGCTGCGTTCGTGGCAGCTTCATCGCCGATTTCCCAATCATAGATCAGGTTGCCTTCAGCTTCCGGATGGATCTGGGGAGCGCCAGCCTCCATCGCTTCCAGCGGATCGATGACGGCAGGAAGTTCCTCGTAGTCGACGACGACTGCATCGGCGGCATCACGTGCCTGTGCCTGTGTATCGGCAACAACGACTGCAACCGCCTGGCCAACATGGCGAACGATTTCCGGCTCAAGGGCGCGCCAGCCGCCCATCTTCATCGGTGAACCGTCCTTGGAATGGATCATCCAGCCACAGATCAGGTTGCCGATGCCATCGCCGACCAGTTGGTCGCCTGTCAGAACAGCGTCAACGCCCGGCATCGCCAGAGCTGCGCTCGCATCAATTCCCGTGACCTTTGCATGTGCATGCGGCGAGCGAACGAACGCGGCATACCCCATGCCCGGCATGGTCATATCGTCGGTGTATTTGCCTTTGCCTGTAATGAAGCGCTTGTCTTCCTTACGCAAGGCACGGGCGCCAATCCCCTCAACAGCCATTTTTTCTCTCCCGAATATCTGCTCCGGCTCCGCCAGGACCGGAAATCCTCCACATGCCGGACAATCCGGCGTCTGCCTGTCAGGCAGCTGTCTCTCAAGACCTGGCGGTCAATCCGAAGATGCCCGTTCCTCCCGGCATCACTTTCGGTTGATAGGTCTTGCTGTCCTGCTGCGCGAACGGATCCGCGCATCATTTTTGGGAGTTCAGACCGGTGCCGTTATTCGGCAGCCTGAGCCATGCCGGCCATTTGATCAGAGGCGGCTTTGATCGCCTTGACGATGTTGTGATAACCGGTGCAACGGCAGATGTTACCTTCAAGCTCGTGGCGAATGGTTGCCTCGTCGAGTTTGCCGGCGCCATGACGGTTGATCATGTCCACGGCGGTCATGATCATGCCGGGTGTGCAGAACCCGCACTGAAGCCCGTGGTGTTCGCGGAAGGCCGCCTGAACCGGATGCAGGTTATCGGCGGTACCGATCCCTTCAAGTGTCACCACGTCCGCACCGTCTGCCTGGGCGGCAAGCATGGTGCAGGATTTCACGGCCTTGCCGTTGACATGCACGACGCAGGCACCGCATTGCGAAGTGTCGCAGCCCACGTGCGTGCCAGTCAGTCCGCGCACATCCCGGATAAACGATACGAGCAGCGTCCGGTCTTCGACATCAGCCGAAACCGTCTTGCCGTTCAATACCATCGATACTTTCGACATGAATTCCTCTCCCTCATGAAATTCCCTGATCCAGCGCTTTCAAGAACGACTGCCTGCAAACGATTACAGGCGAGATCTTTTGAAAGCCCGGTCCAGACCAGCGTATGGAAGACCAATCAAACCAGATTGTGCTCCACTGACCTAATTTCCCGGCTTGTCACCGTGTTTTGTGCTGGGGCTCTGGCGCGTCCAAAATTGTCAGAGCCCGATCATTTCAAGATTTGTCCGGCCGGGTCAACTTGCAAGTGCAAGCACGACAATTACGGCTGCGAGCAATACAAGCCCCCAAACCATGGGGCCGCCGAACACGTTGCGTCCCGCAGCGGCTTCGATATTTTGTTCCGCCTGATGGATCTTCTCCTCGACCGCATGCTCTGCATCCTCGATCGCATGCATGACTTCACCAGGCGAATCCTCGATTGCGATCCGCTTGGCCTCTTCGGCCACGCCCGGATCCAGATCATCATCGACACTGGCTGCAGCTCCGTCCTGCCCAGACGGCGAGCCGACCATCTCGGAAAACTTCGTGAAAAACTCTTCCGCCATCTTCTTCGCGGTTGAATCGATCAGCCGGCTGCCAAGCTGGGCGAGCTTGCCGCCGACCTGGGCCTTGGCTTCATAGGACAGTATGGTTTCGTCACCGTCCTCTGTTAGCTTTACATCCGCTGAGCCCTTGGCAAATCCGGCGACACCGCCCTTGCCTTCACCCGCGATCGTATAGCTTTCCGGAGGGTTGATGTTCTCAAGGGTGACTTCACCTTTGAACTTGGCTTTGACAGGCCCGATTTTCGAAGTGACCGCGGCGGTCATTTCGGTGTCTGAGGTCTTTTCAAGGCTTTCACAGCCTGGGATGCAGGCCTTCAGGACGTCCGGATCGTTCAGCGCTTGCCAAACGGTTTCCCGTTTGGCCGGAATCCGGTGGGAGCCGCTCATATCCATATGTTTTCTCCCCAAGTTGCGCTTTGGCGCATTTTTGCAAAGGTTCAGTCGACATTCAACGCGATTGCCGCGTTCGTCGCAAACACGTTTTCCCGCATGAGAGCGTGTTTCGTACAAATTTTCAATCGCTTATGTGAACAGAATTGCAGAACGCAATCCTTGGCGGGCTGTCTGGTCTCTTCCAACCTAATTATGACCTAGCTACCACAGTATGCGCCACATTGGCGCAGTTGTCCTGACAGTTCCGGCCAGAGTTGGATACGCAAACGGATAAACTGCTTTAGCCGAAGGCCACGCCCGGCTCGACGGCCTTCTGGATGAAACCGGACAGTTCCGTCATCGCCAGGGGTTTGGCATACAGATAGCCCTGCAGGTAGTCGCAATGAAGCTCCTGCATGATGTTTCTCTGTGCCACCGTTTCAACACCTTCTGCAGTGACGTTCAGATCCAGGGCCTGCGCAACCGCGATGATCGATTTCACAACAGCAAGCGCATCTGCATCCTGATCCATGTTCATGATGAAGCTCCGGTCGATCTTGATACCGTCGACGGGAAGTTTGCGCAGGTAACTGAACGAGGAATACCCGGTGCCGAAATCGTCGATAACGATACGCGCCCCCTTGTCGCGCAGCCAGGTCAGCAAGGACAAGGTCACCTGATCGTTACTCAGGAACAGACCTTCCGTTACTTCAAATACCAGTCGGTCAAGAGGCAATTCGGCTGCCGAGGCCGCATCCTCTATGTCCTTGTAAATCCGGTTGGCCTGAACCTGCCTGGGCGACAGGTTCACATTCAGGCGAACGTCGTTGGATATTTCCGACAAACCTTTGAATTCGGCGAAGGACGTCTTGAACATCCAGGCACCGATCTCGGTGATGAGACCGCTTGCTTCGGCAGCTTCGATCATCCGGGCCGTGTTGAGGAACGTTCCGTTCGGCGTACGGAACCTCATCAGGGCTTCGAAGGATGCAAGGCTTTCATCCCGCGCCAGCATGATCGGCTGATAGTTCAGCGAGAATTTTGTCTGGTTGGAGGATCCGGTCAGAAGCGAAGCGAGCCGCAGACGCTCAAAGGCAGCTTCCTGCATGAGCGGATGAAAAACCGCGTGGTTGGTTACACCCTTCTGGCGAACGTCGTTGAGCGCTATGGAGGCAAAGCGCACCAGTTGCTCTGCGCTTTGCGCCTCGGTGTGTGTCGAGGCGAACCCCAGTCGAAGCCGAAGCGTAATCTGGTTGTCTTCCAGCGTAATCGGTTGCTGGAAAGCTTCCTCGACCCGCGCAACCACATCCTGAATCGTGTTTTCCTCACCGCCCTTCAGGAGGATCAGGAACTCGTCCTTTTCCTTACGGGCAATGGTGAGTGCGTCGGGAAACGTCTGCGACAGCCGGTGGCCCGTCCGTTTCAGAACGGCACCGGCCTTTTCGTCGCCAATCCCGTCTACAATGACCCGGAACCGATGGATGTCGGAATGAACGACCAGGAGCTTCGATCCGTTGGCCGCATGTCTTTGAAACGTCTCGATGAACCCGGAAAAAGTCGAAAGGCCGGTGATGCGGTCGACGTAGGCCAGATTGCGAATATGTTCCAGGAGCCCCGTCTTCTCATATCCAAGCGCAACATTGGAAACGAAAAGCTGCACCACTTCCGCCCCGACAAGTTCTTCGAGAAGTTCCTCGGAAATGCCGAGATAGAGCGCACCTGTCATGCCGTTGCGAGTAACGAGCGGCAGCGCCAGCCCCTTGGGCGACGCACAGCTTGCCTGGCTTTCAACACACCTTGCCACTGCATTGCGGATGGCGTCGTCGCTGATCACTTCCACCGGCAGATCGATCTTGTCTTCAAAGTTTCCGGTGGCGGCAAGAACACGGATATTCGACTTGTCGAATGATCCATAGTCGGGAAGCGTTTCCAGGCCGCACAACAAGCTATCGACAGGCTGACCGACCAGAACCGTAAAATGCTTCAGCACAGCTGCAGCGAATTCGCTCAGCGCGTTCTTCTCCACGATCGCTGCAAAATGTTCGTTCAACTGCTTGAGTTTCTTGCGATTGGTCTCAAGCGACATGACGAGCTTGTAGCCACGCAGACCGGTGACGATGGCCGTGATCAGCTTGGTTCTCGAAAGCTCGGCCTTTTCGGTGTAGCCATCGATATCGAACTTCATGATCACGTCGGTCTGCGGCGCATAGCCCGGCTGACCGGTGCGCAAGATCAACCGCGTAAAATGATTGCCGAGTTCGGAGCGAATCCAGCTTACCAGCCCCAGTCCTGCCGTATCGCTTTCCATGACGACATCAACGAGCGCGACAGCAATATCCGAGTGTTTTACCAGAATTTCCCGGGCTTCCTGAGCCGACAGGGCATGCAACAGTTCAAACGGACGATTTTCGAAAATGCATCCGCCAACCGCAATCTTGGTGACCTCATGCACATCGGGATCGTCATCGACGATCAGGATCTTCCAGGGTGCCTTGGTGATCTTCTTCACTTCAGGCTCTGAGGGGGCGAGAAAGTCCATCACCATGTCAATGCACCTTCTGTCCGAGCGGCTTCCTGGTGTCCTGAACAGCCATGGCCGGGAATTCGATTATGAATTCCGTACCTGAGCCGAAACTCGAAGACACGGAGATGGTTCCGTTCAGGGCTTCCGTGACCAGTTGGTAACAAATCGCCATCCCTAAACCGGATCCTCCTTTGCCGAACTTCGTCGTGAAGAAGGGCTCGAATACTTTTTTCAGATTCTTTTCCGGAATGCCTACACCGAAATCCTGGCATTTGAAGATAATCTTGCGTTCTTTCGAATTGCCGCCCCCCACGTCCTTCGGATGAATCACCTGGGAGGACAACTTGATCAAACCTTCGCTACGCCCCTCGTAACCGTGTTTGATCGCATTTTCGACGAAATTCGAGACGAGCTGGCTGACAGCGCCGGGATAGCTGTCGATGATTTCGTCCGCACGAAGATCAAGCTCTACCTTGAAGGGTGTTTTCTTGAGCGTCGGCTGCAATGTTGCGAGCGTTTCACGGATGATGTGGTCGAAATTGAAAGCCCGTTTCTTCTCGCTCTGCCGGTCAACCGCCACCTGCCGGAAATTACCCACTAGTTCACGCGCCCGGCCAAGCGTTTTCTCGATGATCTGAGCCGTGTCGGAAATGCGTTCGACTTCGTTTTCGAGCGCTTCCTTGCTCAGTTTCTGCTCTTCCAGTTCGGTGCGCAAGTAACCGGTTGAATCCTTGATGGTCGTCGCCGCCATCAATGCATTGCCAAGAGGTGTGTTCAATTCGTGAGAGACCCCGGCCACAAGCGCGCCAAGGGCGGCGAGATTGTCTGCCTGAATGAGCTCTTCCTGCACCAACTTGAGCTGCTCCGTCCGATGGGCCACCAGGTCCTCGAGGTTGGTCTGGTATTCTTGAATCTTCTGCAAATCCAGATGGCGGCGCTGAACCATGGACTGGAGGCTGGCGGCCAGAATGCCGATCTCGTCGGCCCGTCCCGGCATAAGTTCGGCTTTGGGAGGATCTTCGATCAGGCGCGGTGTCGACAGATATTCGACAATCGCGGAAAGCGGCTGCCCGATGAGACGGCGAAAGACGGTCCTGATAACCAGCGCAAGCAGGAGCAGATAGACGATGATCGCCGTGACGATGAAGCCGACGGTGGAGACGATCTCATAGGAAATTGTGTTTCGGTCAATGAGAATGAACACCTGACCGATGGCATCCTTGTGCAGAATGGTGCTTGGCGAATTGAGCGTATAGCTGAGCGCCTCGGCCGCGCGAGGGCCGACGACCGGCTCACCGAAATTACCTGTATCGGGTGTTTCGACCCAGACTTTCTCGACAACCTCGAGACTTTCAAGCCCGCGGATAAGCTGCAGCGTCGCATCTGCATTGACAGTCCAGATGGCGCGCTCGAACGGACGCTTCGTTGCCTGAAAAAAGGCCTCGGTCACCCGAATGGCGCGCGCGTGGGAAGCGTCCCAGGTGATCTTGGTGAGGATGCCGATGAAAATGACGCCGAGAACGGCAAACAGACCGAGAGTATAAAGAATGAAGGTCCGGGACAGGCTGGCCCGGCCCATCTCCTTTGGAGTGTATGGCAACGACGTAGTGCCGTTCAGTGTCAAAACGCCCACCTCAAATCATGGTGTCCGTACCCGCTCATATAAAACCAGCCAAACAACAGGTTCACATGGCTTCCGGTCAAGGACGAAAACCGAACCGCCTCTGCGGACCGTTTCTTCAATACTTGATTCACAGACACATCAACATAGCCCCTTGCCCCGTCAACAGACCCGCGCGGCGGATGTCGTGTGATCAGAGCGTCAGTGTGTCGTATATTCTGGGTAGGTTTTCTAAATTTTCCATAAAAATCAATTGTAAATTGAAACTGCCTTCTTTCTGTATCGAAATAGCAAGTCTTGCATCTGTAAAAGTCTAGAACTCGACGAATTTGAGCGGCATCGCATCATGCAATTGTTTCCGGCAAAACTCTCATGCCAGTCCGCTCGATCGTTGACATTGCAATTTACTGTTCCTTGCAAGGTCTTCAAAACCGGAGCTTATTCCGATCAGGCATTGACCACCGACAAGAACGGCTTGCTGGAAGCGCGTGCATCTGTCGGAACCATTTCGACTGCGTGCGCTGTTGCTGGCGAGGCCTGGACCTGACGCCGGGTGTCTGCAACCTTCTGCTTGGTGGATGTGGCGTCCTTCAGCATATAGCCGATATAGCGTGTCGACTCGATTGCGTCGTATCCCAGTTTCTTCCGCAGTTTCTTGCGCAACTTTGAAATGTGGCTCTCAACGACACATTCGTCCACGCCATCATTCATCACACCGTACACAGCGTTGAAAATCTGGGTCTTGGTAACACGCCGCCCCTTGTTCTTGACGAGATACTCCAGAATGCGGCGTTCGCGACGCGGCAGTTCCATGACATCTCCTCCAACGACCGGATCGCGACCGTCGAAGAACACTTCGATTGCTCCCGTGCCTGCGGAATTGTTCCGGGAAGTGATCCTGCGGCGGAAGGCTCCGACACGGGCAATGATCTCCCGGACATGAACCGGCTTTTTCAAGACGTCGTCCATTCCTGCAGAGAACAGATCGAGTGTGCTCTCAAGGTTGCCGGTATCTTCCAAAGCCACGATCTGGGCTTCCGGACACCGGCTGCGGATCGACGAAACGTAGCCGCACCTTTCCTCACACTCTCCCAGCAGGATTGCATCAACCGAACCCAGATCCTGAGAACAGGTGATTTCAAGCCAGTCTAAAAGTTCCGATGGTTGAAGTTCCAGGGAGGCATAGCCTTCCCGGTCGAATGCCGAGGCATAGCCTGCGGTCACTATCTCTCGTGAGTCTACTATTATGAACATATCAGCCCCTTGGATTTTACCAATGTAGAATCCGTAATTTTGGAGCTTCACAAGGTCAACGTTTCTTCCCTAACCAGACAACTATTTCAGAAATTATAGTGGCGGAAGTTCTTATATCCACATAGAAAACTAAATAAAAAATCGAGGACATTACCAACAAACTGAGAGAAAAATTTATTAAAATGCCAAGTACCGCGTTTTTCCACGATCCTTAATAAGATGTAACATTGATATATACAAAAATCGCCGCCTGACAAGGCGGCAATTTCGTATTTATACTAGAGATGTGGAAAATAGTTTACGTATCGGAAGCTAAAGCCTGAGCCAAGTCAGCAAAGGGATCGGAGGGCGCCACCTGGTCCGAGCGCTGTCGCAGCGCCTCGTAGATCCTGGGTACCAGCCTGCAAGCCTTTTCCAGTTTCTCATCGCCCGCAGTCTGGAAGCCCCCCATCAGGCGGAGGTCCTTGGTGTCCTCGTAATAGGAGATCAGCCCCTTGATACGGTGGATCAGATCCTGCTGATCCTGCGTCCACGCACGATCTGCCAGACGCGATGTGGATTTCAACACGCTGACAGGCGGATAGTGACCCGATTCCGCAATTTGCCGGTCGAGGACGATATGCCCGTCCAGAAGGCCTCGGATGGCATCGGACACCGGATCGTTATGGTCGTCACCGTCAACAAGTACGGAAAAGATCCCGGTGATCGACCCTTCACCGTTGCTGCCCGGTCCGGCCCGTTCAATCAGACGGGCAAGATCGGCAAAGACACTTGGCGGAAACCCGCGCGCGACCGGTGGCTCGCCGGCTGCAAGCGCCACATCCCGCGCGGCGTGTGCAAAACGGGTGGCGGAATCCAGAATGAGCAGAACCTTGTGGCCTTGGGCGCGAAAATACTCCGCGACACTCATTGCCGTCTTGGGCGCCAGCCGGCGCTGCATGGCACTTTCGTCACCAGTCGAAGCGACAACGACGGAATGCGCCAATGTCTCACCGAGAATATCGTCGATGAACTCTCGTACTTCGCGGCCTCGTTCCCCAACCAGACCGACAACAACCGTATCGAAATCACCGAACCCGGCCAGCATGCCGAGCAAGGTGGACTTGCCGACACCAGACCCAGCGAAAACGCCGACACGCTGACCGACGCAGAGCGGGGTGAACAGGTCGATCACCCGCACCCCTGTTCGAACGCCTTCGGAAATCTTGTTCCTGTTCATCGCAGGTGGAGGTGCTCGATCCAGGAGAAACGCTTCGACCCCATGGGCAAGCGCTCCGGCTCCGTCGATCGGTTCACCGAGCGCATTCACGATCCGCCCGCGCCAGCTCATGTCCGGATGGATGGCAAGCCCGCCCATCACGGAAGCAACGCTGCCGATGCCGATGTCGGTCACCCGCTCAAGCGGCTTGATCACCACATCCTTCTGGTCAAGGCGGATGATTTCGCCTTGCCGAATGCCGGCACGTCCTTCGAACTGCACCAGATCACCCAGGCAGACCACACGGGACAGCCCGGAGACACGGATGGACTCGGAAGAAACCTGGGTAACCCGCCCGCTGAGTTTTACCGGCCCTATTTCAGTCTCAAGGGCCACCAGCGACGCGGAGATTTGGTCAAGTGCGTTCAGATGCGGAGCGTTCGGCATGGCGTTCCTGCAGAGCTTTCAAGACATCGAGTGGCAGATGGTTGGATTTGTGTGACGCCAGACGGTCAAGTCCCTGCTCGTCAGGCATAACCGGTCCGATGGCTGCGTCGCCCTCAGGCATCTCCAGATAGGAGACGGAAGAAGCATCTGCGGTTCCTGGCTTGCCTAACGGTTTTGTTGCGTCTGTCTTCTGCCCGGTTGCCGCCTCACCAGTGTGGAGGAGATCGACAAGTGCTTGAGGCGACGCATTCCTGAGACCTGCCGACGCCACCGTTTCACCGAGCATGGGTGACAAAGCTGTCTGATCTTTTTCAGTAGTTGCCGGCGCAATTCCGGGTTTGCGCGCCGGCACCGGGATATCACTGACAGGGTTGGATTCTTTTGCAGGAGCGGCTTCTGCCACTGCGACTGGCTGTGGGGTTTGCGGTTCACTACCTGCTTTCATGCGGTCGCCGACTTCGTTATAGGCAAGCATGGCCCCCAGGCCAACAGGCCCCCCAAGCGCGAACCCATATAGAGCATTGCCGGCCTTGCGTGCGTTGTCCGAAATCTCGTCGTTTGTCACGGAACGGTAAAGTTCGGCGATCCCCGGAATATGCTGCAGCGGATTGACGACATCGATGAAGTCGCCAAAGCTGAAAGAAGATTTTTCAGCCTGAGTATGCGAACCGGCGCGCGCTGTTCTCACGCCCGGTCCATCCATAACTGTATTTAGGTCCAGCGGTTTGCCGACTGCCTGTGTTGCATCCACGGCCGTCATGAAGTTGCCCCCAGTTCGCGAATGGCCTTTTCCTGGCTTTCGTTGCTGGTGTCGATCATCTTCGTCGCACTTTCAAAAGCACGTGAGATCATGATCATCTTGGTCATTTCGCGAACGGGATTGATGTTCGCCCCTTCGACGTAGCCTTGGCGGACCCCGTTTCTGTCATAGGTCTGCACCGGGATAACCGGCTTGTCTGGAATGACTGCCGAGTTTTCGGCGCGCGTGAGCTGGGCATCGTCAGGGATCAGGAACAACCCTACCTGCCCGACTATCCCGACATCGTTTTGAGAAATCTCGCCCGACTGTGTGATCAAGGGCGTTCCGGCATCCGGATCGAGCGCGATCGGTTGTCCACCGGATCCCAGGATCTGCTGTCCAGTCAAGGTACGCAAGGTTCCGTCCGAACCGATCTGCAGACGTCCGTCCCTTGTATAGGACAGGTTGCCGTTGAGATCACGGATCGCGAACCAGGCTTCGCCCTCCACGGCGAGGTCCAGCGGGTTGTCGGTCTTGTTCAAACTGCCGTACTGCCGCGAAATGTACTTCTCACCACCGGTAGAGAAACTGACCTTGTCCTGCCCCGCCTTTGAGACCAGCTCGGCGAACTTGACTTCGTCCGCACGGTAGCCGGCGGTATTCATGTTTGCGACGTTACGAGCCACCGTTTCCAGGCGGTTGGACAGGGCAACTTGCGCAGAGAGTGCAACGTAGAGAGCGGATTCCATGGATCAAAAGCCTCCGAGACGGAAATTTTGAAGACTGGCCAGAAGCCCCTCGCCCATCGGAATGACACCTCGACCATTGCCGAACAGCGCCAATGTCGGCGACGTGCTTCCTGTCGGGCCGTTCGAGAGATCATAAAGAGCGGAAAACCGGTTGAGGAATTTCGCAAGATAATCGGCATCTCCAAACTTGCTGAAATCGAGACGCTCTTCCAGATAGGCAGCCTGCTTGTCGATGTCGGTCATCGCGAATTCCTGCGGCAGGCCAAGCGAAGTATAAACGGCCTCGGCTAGCGCGCGGTCGGCCAGAACATCGTACGCGTTGGTGATATCGGGCGCACGGCGTTCGAAGTAGAGCGCCAGACGGACACCCTGGTTTTGTTCACCCTCGCGCACTTCCAGTGTCTGTCGATGATACTTCTGAACAATTGCGTCCTGCGTCCGGGCGAAAGAAGTCGTCGTTTCGCCATACCGCTTGAAATTGAAGGTTTCGGCGAAATTCTTGTACTTGGTGTCGGCCAGCTGATTGGCAAAGGCGCCACGTTCGTCCGTGCCTTCTTCCAGCACTTTCCGAATGAATGCCTTGGCGTAGATCATGTCCTCCAGACCCATGGCAGTCATCGCGTAGTTGAAGATGCGATCATCAGCCAGGAATTCGTCGATGGACTTAATATTGCGGATGTTCTCGCGATAATATTCGGTTTGACGTTCGACCATAGGGTCCGCTGCGACCGTCTTCAGCGAGCGTTCCATATTGGTTCTGACCAGCTGAACCTGGCTCAATGTATTGATCATGGTTCTATCCCCATAGCGGGCCCATGGTGGGCAGGCGTTCGGGAAACAGTCACTCGCAAACCTTACGCCAGGCTGACGGCCGGTGATGATTTTCAAAAGGCATTTGCGCGTCAGCTTCAGGCAAGTCTCGGCCGCTAGCGTCCTCCCAATCAGAGTTGCAATCCACACCAGTTGGGAGCTGTTAGGTGACTATTCTTATCGGCCTGATCATAGCGGGCGCGTCCCTTATCGGCGGCTTTGCCGCTCTCGGAGGCAAGGTCTCCGTCCTCTGGCAGCCGTGGGAGCTCGTCATTATTCTTGGCGTCGCTATCGGTGCTTTTGTCGTTGCCAATCCAATGAAAGTAATCAGGGGAACCCTGGTTGCCGTGTCGGATGCGCTGCGCAACGCAGTTCCCAACAAGCGGGAATATCTAGATGTTCTGGCACTTCTTTACGGCCTGATGCGTGAGTTGCGCGCCAAGGGCCGCAACCAGGTCGAGCCGCACATCGAAGACCCGAATACTTCACCGATTTTCCAGAAGTATCCGTCGGTCCTGCGCAATGCCAGCCTGACAACCTTCATCTGCGACTATTTCCGGCTGATCATCGTCGGAAATGCCCGCGCTCATGAAATTGAGGCGCTGGTCGACGAAGAACTTCACACGATCCACCGCGACCAGATGAAGCCGTACCATGCCATGAGCAGCATAGCTGACGCGCTGCCCGCTATCGGCATCATCGCCGCCGTGCTCGGTGTCATCAAGGCCATGGGCGCCATCGACCAGTCTCCCCAGTTGCTGGGCAGTCTGATTGGTGCAGCACTCGTGGGCACGTTTGTCGGAATTTTCTTCTCCTACTCGCTGTTCGGCCCGATCGCTTCCAAGATCCGCAACGTCCGTGAGAGCCGCCTGCGTACCTACATTGTCGTCAAACAGACCCTGCTTGCCTTCATGAACGGCGCAGATCCGCAGATCGCCCTGGAACACGGTCGCAAGACCATTTCCGACTACGACCGCCCGACAATCGATGAAGTCGAGAACGAGACCATGAGTGCCGGAGGCGGCGCTGGCGCCGACAACGTCCAGGACCTGCAGGGAGCGGCCTAAGCCATGATCGAAGCAGCAACCGCAAGCTCCAATGCTTCCAGCTCCGAACGCGCGATGATCGCCGACCGTCTGCTGGATGCCGCCGGGATTTCCGTTGACCGCCTGCCGATGCTTCCGGTGGTGTTCGACCGCATGGCCCGCCTGATGGCCGACGCCATGCGCCAGAAGTCCCCTTCACCGTCCTACATCTCGGTAAGCTACGTTGAAAACAATCGCATCGGCGACGTCCTCGACGAGTTCGAATCCAATGCTCTGGTCGCGGTGCTTTATTCTCCGGAATGGGACGCCCGTGTACTCGTCGGCTTCGACCGGGACTTCATCTTCACACTGGTGGATGTCCTCTTCGGTGCTGACGGCACCGAGCCTCCTATCGACGACGAGCGCCCCTTCTCGAACATCGAAACGCGGATCGCGCGCACCATGTTCGAGGTAGCCTCCAAAGCACTGGCCGAGAGCTTTGCCCCGATTGCCGAAACAACGCTGAAGATCGAGCGCATCGAAAGCCGCATGGACTTCGCGGTTGTCGGTCGGCGGAACAACCCGGCCGTGGTTGCCCGGCTGCTGCAACAGGCAATCGGCCGCGGCGGCGAAGTGTTCATCGTCATGCCGCACTCCACGCTCAACCCGTTGCGGCAACGCCTGTCCCAGGTACTGTCCGGTGAAATGTCGAGCCGCGACAAACAGTGGACCCAGCATTTCCACAACGAGATCCAGCGAACCGAAGTCAAGCTGGAAGCCATTCTCGAAGAACGCGAAATGTCGCTCGGTGATCTGTCGAACCTCAGAGTCGGACAGGTCATCGAACTACAGGCGACGGCACGCTCTCCGGTCACACTGGCCTGCAACGATCAACCCGTCTTCACCTGCCAACTCGGACAGCTGAACGGATCCTACACGTTGCAGATCGATGAGCTCATCCATGAGGAAGAAAAGGATCTGTTCGATGATCTCCGCAATCGTTGATGGCGTCCTCCTGCTCGCGCTGGTCGCGACCACGATCCGGATGCTTGCCATGCACCGGGAACTGCGCCGTCTTGGCAGCTACCACGAAGATTACCAGCGTATCTTCGATCAGACCGCCCTCGCGCTCGACGGCATCGAGGTCTCAATCCAGGAGATCAACGTCAAGGGTGCCCAGATCCTCAACGCTCTTGGCAACAGGATGGACGATGCACGAGAGCTGATCGCAGAAATCGACGGTCTGACCCGTGAGGCAAAACGCCAGCAATCCGTGCTGCGCGCGGAGCTGAAGGAGCTCTCCAAGGCGACCGCCGTCCTGCATGACCCGAAACGCTATGCACCCGTCCGGGACGATATCGACATCTTCGCCGAAGACACTTCAGGCGACCAGTCCGCTGCGGCTGCAGCCGGTGCAGCTCTCGCCGGAAGCCGCAAGGAAACAACCATTCATCGCGGCCAGCCCATCCAACCCGCACCGACACGGGTCCACCGCATAGACAACTCGCTGCAAAGCCCGTTCCGCACGGTCTCCATGAACCAGAAGGATAAGATGTAATGTCCGACACCATTATCGATCATATCGACGCTGAAAAAGGCCCGAAAACCCGTCCGGCAGATGCCGCAAGCTTCGCCAAGGTCGAGTCGCCGGAAAAGAACCAGGGTAGCGACACCATTGGTGACGACCGTAATCTGGACACCATCCTTGGAATTCCGGTCAATATCCAGGTGGTTCTGGGGTCCGCAACCATGCTGGTGTCCAATCTTCTGAAACTCGGCCGGGGCGCTGTCATTCCGCTTAATCACCGTGTCGGTGAACCGATCGACATAGTGGTCAATGGCCGTGTCATCGCACGGGGTGAAGTGGTGGTCGTTGAAGACGACAATTCCCGCTTCGGCGTTTCGCTGACGGAGATCATCAGCGCCCAGGCCGGCGGTCTGGACATCTGAAGCCGGATCACTCCGGCTCCACCTTCTCCGGTTTGCCCAAGGCTTTCTCCTTAGGATTGAAGTGACAAAATGATGAACTCCGCAAACGCCGCCGCTGCGACCGCTGCCAACCTGGCCAAGCCGCCGGCTCCGCCTGCCCGCAGGATGAACGGAACACAACGCGTGGCTGCCCTGCTGCTGTCGCTCGGCAAGACCAGTTCACAGAAGCTGCTCCGGCATTTCGACCAGGAAGAAATCCGGATGATCACCGTCTCCGCGGCCCAGCTCGGAACGGTGGCATCTGAAGAGCTCGACCGGCTGGCTGAGGAATTCATCGAGCAATTCTCGCACGGCACGACGCTTTACGGTTCGGCAAACGAAGTGGAGAAAATGCTGGAAGGCGTTCTGCCGGACGACCAGCTTGCCGACATCATGTCAGACGTACTCGGCAACTCCAACCGGTCCATCTGGGACCGGTTGACCACGGTTTCCGAAACGGTATTTGCGAACTACCTCTTGAAGGAACACCCGCAAACCGCCGCTCTGATACTGACGAAGATAAAGCCGAGCGCAGCCGCAAAGGTTCTCGGTCAGATCAACAACCAGACGCGCAATTCTCTCGTGCGGCGCATGCTCTCGATCAAGGCGGTGGTACCTGAAATCATGCGCGACGTCGAAAAGACGATGCATGAGGACTTCATGCTCAACCTTTCCGGCACCCTGGAAGCTGACTCCCATGCGCGCATGGCGGACATTCTCAACAAGATGGACCGCGAACACATGGAAGACGCCCTGGAGAACCTCAACGAAGTCAAGCCGAAGACGGCGGAACTTCTGAAGGGCCTGCTCTTTACCTTCGACGACATCACCAATCTCAATGCCCGGACCCGCATGGCAATTTTCGATCAAATCCCGACCGACCGGATCGTTCTGGCACTGAAAGGCACAAATGCCCAGTTCCGCGAAGTGATCCTGTCCTCGCTGACGTCTCGCGCACGTCGCATCGCCGAGCACGAACTGGCTGCAGGCGAACCGGCAGCACAACGCGATGTTCTGGATGCGCGCAGCGCGATCACCAACCTCGCGTTGGAGATGGCCTCCCGCGGCGAAATCGAGCTCAATCCGAAACAGGACGAAGGCGCTTACTTTGCCTGATTTTTCTTGCAAGCGGTCCAAAGAGCTCTGAGCCGGAACAGCGGGTGGCTGGATGTCGGAAGAAGACAAGGATTCAAAAACAGAGGAACCGACCGAGAAAAAGATCAGCGATGCCATAGAAAAGGGCAACACCCCGGTCTCGCGGGAAGCCCCTGTTCTGGCGACTTTTATCGCAGCCCTCTTGATCGGCAGTTTCGTTGTGACCTCGGCATCGCGTCAACTCGTCCAAACACTGACGCATCTTCTGGACCTTTCGGGAGGAGTGGATCTTGGAAACAGCGCCGACGCATTGTTGCTCAGCCACGCGGTGTCAATCGAGGTCATGGTGTTCCTCGCGCCTATTGTCGCGCTGCTCGCGGTATCCGGCCTGGCATCCGCGTTCTTGCAGAATTCTCCCAGTATCGTTTTTCACCGCATCAAGCCGGATGTCTCAAAGCTCTCGATTGCGAAGGGCTGGAGCCGGATATTCGGAGCCCAGGGCCTTGTGGAGTTTCTCAAGGCAGTCTTCAAATTCTCCACGGTCAGCGCCATCGTCTATGGCCAGTTCCGGGCGAACGAAGCGGAACTGATCAACGCCATGTTCACAGATCCAAGTGCACTGCCTGAAGCAATCCTTCAGATTTCCATGAAGCTGATCGCCGGCGTCTGC
The DNA here is from genome assembly GCF_054658235.1 of Roseibium sp. LAB1. Lineage (NCBI taxonomy): Bacteria > Pseudomonadati > Pseudomonadota > Alphaproteobacteria > Hyphomicrobiales > Stappiaceae > Roseibium > Roseibium sp. LAB1. The sequence goes on from NZ_BAAGIB010000001.1 coordinate 89,949, forward strand.
ATCGTTACTATTCTACTGGTCACTGTCGATGTTCTCTGGTCACGCTCGCACTGGCGCAAGAACCTGCGCATGAGCAAGCAGGAGATCAAGGACGAGCACAAACAGATGGAAGGCGACCCGATCGTCAAGGCTCGCCAGCGCTCACTCGCCCGGGACCGGGCACGGAACCGCATGATGTCCGCCGTGCCGCAGGCAACCCTGATTGTTGCAAATCCGACACACTTCGCAGTCGCTTTGCGCTATGATGGGGACCAAAACCCCGCGCCGGTTGTTGTAGCCAAGGGGCAGGATCTGATTGCACTGAAGATCAGGGAGATCGCCGAGGCGAACAATATTCCCGTGATCGAAGACCGACAATTGGCGCGGTCTCTCTACGCCGCTACAGAAGTTGAAAGGATGATCCCGCCGGAATTCTACAGAGCAGTTGCGGAAATCATTTGCTACGTGTACTCACGCCAGACCAAAACTGCTGTATAATTTAATGTATTTGGAGGTCCGGGGAATGCACGACATGCCTGAAGGCAACGGCAACAAACCGTCGCCACTGGAATGCGACCGGCAGCGTCAGGAAGCGATAGCCTCCGCTCTGACCGAATTCATCGAGGATCTGAAACTGGTGGATGTGGTCGATTTCGTCGCCTACATCCGGACCGATCAGCACGGCAATATCGAAGAATTGATCAAGACGTCGGCAGAGCTCTTCTTCAAGGAAGGCTCCCTGCGATATTCCATGGCTGCACAGGCGGATGTCGAGTGGGAAACCACGCCGCGAATTTCGCTGGATCTGGAATTCTTCAACAAGGGCGTCTGGATCTATTTCACCGCTGTCCTCGCCTGGCCCGACAATGCCGTCAACGTGTCCTACGTCGAAGTTCCGGACGCCGGCGGAAACAAGGAAAAGGAAACTGAGCTGCTTCTCGAGGCACTGAAGGATGCAAGGTTGAGGTAAGAGCGTTATCCGACACGGCTTGAATTGCGGTGCAGAGGAACCGAAACCAACGGGTCTGCGGAGACGGTTCCTGCAAGCTAAAACAAGGAACCAAGAGCAAACAGACCCCAAAACACAAAAACGAAAAGGAAGGTTACGACCGTTACCCACACGCTCCTGGTTAGTGCTCGAAGAAAAAGCTGTTTTTCAGCTCTCTTCACAGGCGCAATTGCTTTCGTTGATTTTCAAGATATCCCATTAGAATATATACAGTTTCTTCGATTATGACACTAAAAACAACAACGATTATTTCTTCGGAAAGAAACATTCAATTGTTGCTTTGCTTGACCTTCTCATAACTTGCATCCAACTTCGAGCGCAGATACTCCGCTCCAGAAGTCACCGGATATTTCGCCAGCCGCTCCGACGACTGACACCCGGGCAGACAGGCAACCTCTGCGTCCGGATTCGGATCCAGGAAAAAGGCGATGGAATAGCGTTCCCTGCCGCTGTCGTTGACAACCCGGTGCGGGGTCGAGACATAGGTGTCGTTGGACCAGCGCATCAGACAATCTCCAATGTTGCAGATGAAGGCCCCCTCCAGTGTCGGCGCTTTCAGCCAGGCACCGTCCCGGCGCCGCACTTCAAGTCCGCCCACGTGATCAGGTAGCAGCAGGGTCAGATTGCCGTAATCCGTATGTGTCCCCGCTCCAACCTGGCCTTCCCTGGCTTTTGCCGGCTGCGGCGGATAATGCAGCAGGCGCAGGGTTGCCAGTGGTGCGTCGAGCTTGTCTTCAAAGAAGTTGGTTTCCGCTCCAAGGTCGACGGCAATCGCCTGGTGCATCTGCCGACCAAGCCCCCAGACCGCGTCGAAATAGGCCAGCAGCGCATCCTTCCATCCAGGGATAGTCGGCCACTGGTTCACTGCTCGGAAGGGTTCGCCGGACAAAATCCTCGGATCGTCAGCCTCCAGGTCCCAACCGATGTTGAAGGCCTCCTTCAGGTCCGACGGCCGCTCCGGATCAAGAGCCTCACCCTCCATGGGGACATAACCCCGATTGGTTTTGAAGAAATCTTTGGTCAGTGCCATCTTGGCATCGATCGGCAAGGCGAAGAGTTCGTGGGCCGCGGCGAATGTCCGATCGATCAGGCCAGCATGGATGCCGTGATGCGTCACGTAGAAGAAGCCGATCTCCCGGGCCGCCTGGCCTATTTCGTAGGCGACTTTTTCCAGGCCGCCTGATTGGCCTGAAAGAAGAGGGCTGACGTCAATGACGGGAAGGTTCATGCCGGTTGCGCTTTCGAATGCTGCGGGCTCGCTCATGTTCGAGGAAGCGATGAGATGATAGGTCGAGTTCTCGAACTGTCCGCCAAAAGACATTAAGCTCAAGCCCTATCAAAATGACAAGTCATGCTAGAACGCACTTGCGCCGGCATGCCCTCGTCGATTGAAAACTAGGGTCAGATCCAGAAAGCATAGACATGAAGAAAATCCAGATACCGGAGGATCCCGCTCACATGGTGACCGCCATCGTCGCCTACGCAGGGATCGCAAAGCGCTTGCATGTCGAGCTTTCAAATCAGTCTGGAAATCCTGGCGTTGATCTTGAAGACATCAAGGCCGACCTGATCGCCGAAGCAAAAAGGGCAATTCCCCACGGCGATTTTGCCAAGGACGAAATTGGGGTCTACAAAACCATCTTCCAGGCCATCGATACGATTTTCGATCCAGATAAGTGACACCGGCAACAGCAGACAACGCTGGAAAACAGGCTGCCGAAGGACACAGGTATTTTCGGTACCGGGCCTTCCCGCTCATTCTCCCAAAAGGGGAGACAAGCGCTCCATAATTTCATGCAGACTTCTGCCAACATGCCGCATTTCGCTCGCCTGCTCACCATCTCCGAAATCGGAAAAGAGCATAAATTCAACCGCTGTTTCCAACAGCTGGATGTCGTCCGATGTCAGAACAACCGAGGCGCAGCTGCTTGATACCGTGACCTTTTTCAAAGGAATCGTATCTGGCATGAAATGCCCTTCCCTTCGCTGTCTGTCGTCAGAACTTCCTGATTGCCCCCATTCAACCAAGACTGTGGGTAAGCGGGAAGACCTGACGCAAAAAAAATGCGCCCAGCCGAAACTGGACGCCAATTGCCTGGGAGGCGGCAGAAGCAGGTTTTCAAGACAAGGCCCGGATCCAGTGGGTCAATGCGTGATCACGTCAGCCTTGTCGAAATAGTTGAATTCCTCCACCAGGACGTCATGCACCACCGGTCGGCCGAGGCGTGCGTTGGTCGATTTCTTCAGACGCTCTGTGAAGGCTTCGAGGTCGTAGCGCTCAAGACTGCGGAAATCGAGTGTTTCATCCGAGTAGAGCACCCGGAAGGCCTCATCCACCAGAAAGGGATGCGGAGGCACAGGCAGGCGGCGCAGCGTATCGCCGTCTGCGGTAAAGACCATCTTGATTACCACATACCCCTGCAGTGTGCCGTCGAAGAGGATCGGCACATTGACCGGGTTCACGGTCTCATAGTCCAGGCCCACAAACGCCGGCTCGTCATCACCGACCCGTTTCTGGGCTGCGAAATACTGCGTGGTACCGTAACCGGAGGCCAGCATGGTGGCAGACATCCACAGGCCGGCGACGAAGATCTTTATCATCGCGCCCGCTCCGGAAACGGTGCCTGGTAGGTGCCGTCGGATTCGTAGTCGATCATTGTTTTGGACATCATGCCGACAACTTCCGTCACCGCATTCATATGCAGTTGCAACAGCCCGACATTCTCATCAAGCACGTCCTTGAACTCGGCGATGTCGTCGCGCAGTTCCTGCGAAAAGGACCCTGGCGGGACAAGCGAGCGCGCCCTGGACAGATCCAGCAGGGCCTGGCTCTTGCCATATTCGAAGATTTTCAGATCCGCGGTCGGATTGGCCCGCAGCGCCCGGGTTTCGTCGCGCACGGCACCGATGGCACGGCGAACCGCAATCACCAGCGGCATGGACCGTACAGGATCTGGCGTGAACTCCTGAAGCGCGAGATCGGTCACGGTGACGTCCTGAAAGTCAACATCATTGGCAGCGTCCATCAGGCTTTAACTCCCTTATCAAGCGTATCTGAAATCAGGCTGGCGATGCCGACGCCGCCGCTGGCAGCAAGCTGGTTGGCAACCTGTTCGGCAAGCATCGATTTCCAGATTTCTCCGGCGGTTCCCGAACCGAACACCGCTTCCGAGTTGTCCGGAAGCATGGTTTCGACAAACTGGCTGAGGATCATGGCCTCGAATTTTTCGGCCGGGGACTTTGCAGCCGGTCCTCCGTAACCGGCGGTCCGGAAACTACCCTCTGACGCCCCTGCCCGGTTTGTTGCACCGGCATAGGCAAGCGCAAAGCCGTCCCCCGGTCCACCCGCGGAAATGGATCTGAGGCGATTAGTGGCGTCGGCAAGGCTAACCGGATCGGCAGCCTTGGAAACATCCAGGATCAGATCTGAAGGAGGCGAAATCGCCATTCTGAACTCCTCGAAAACCGTGGGGTGCAAACAAGGCCCGGCAGGTGACAGGGCAAGGCAAGCAATACACGTATACCGAACCTTGTTTGCGTCCTGAGGTGTAACCCGCGCAGCTTGCGGGAGGCTTGCGCGACCCTGTCTGCAGTGCCGGATTGTGTCCATTTCACCGAAGTCGACTGTCAGCCGTAGCGGCGGTCGAGCAGGTCCATCAGATCTCGTTCTTCTTCGGCGCGCTGTTCCTCACCACGCATTTTTGCGAGGCGCTCGGCCATCAGTTTCAGCATCAGCCGTTGACGATCGTACTCTGAATTCACCTTTGCACGCGCCTCGCTGAGCCGTGACATCTCCTCGATGATCCGTCTCAACCGTTCAGCAGCATTGGCGATGAACCGGTCGTGCTGTGCCAGGTCGCCATTCGACAAGGCCAGCAGGATGCGCCGTTCCTTCTCGTTTAACTGATAGACCTGGGCATCGAGTTTCTGCAGAAGCCATGACGAAAACAGAAAGATCTGCTTCTGCATCCGGAACAAACGTTCGATATCCTGACTTTTTCGTGCCATCGAACAGGAACCTTTCACGGTCAGGATCGACCTAACCTATCTGGAGCCAAGTGAAATAGCCGTCGAGGAAGATCATGATGGCCTCCGCGATGACGAGATAGAGAAAGTAGAGACCGCCGGCGATCACGAACGGCATGGAGATGAAGTAGACCGGGATCTGCGGTGTCAGCTTGTTGACAAGGCCGACGGCGAAGTTGACGACCACCGTGTAGACAATGAACGGACTGCACACGCGCAGCGCCAGGATGAAGGTCTTGCCCAACTGTTCGGCAAACTGTTCAAGACCCGTCACCGCCGCCAGAGGTTGTCCCGGCGGGATCGCCTCGTAGGACGCTGCGAGACCGCGCAGAATTTCCCAGTGCTGATTGGTGATGAACACCATTGCCGTTGCCGTAACCGTGAAAAGGTTTGCAACGGGAGGCAGGGAATCCACGCCGTCGATCGGCATTCCCGGCATGTTGGACAGACCGATGGCCATGGACACCAGTGTCGTCAGCGTTTCCAAGGCAGCCAGAAAGATCCGGCCGAGAAAGCCGATAAAAGCCCCGGTCAGCAATTCCGCTCCAATGAAACCCGCAACAGTGCCAAGCTGTTCGTCCGGCAGGGACGCCTGCACACCAGGCGCCAGCAACGGAGACAGGGCAAGCGCAACGGAAAGCGAGATGTAGAGACGAACATGCACCGGCACACGATTGCTGCCGAACCCGGGGATCACCATCAGGCAGGCCCCTATACGGCAGAACAGCAGGAACACTGCCAGAAGCAGCGAAGAGCTGAAGGTGCTGAAAAAGAGGCCGCCGGAAATCACGAGACACTTCCGAGCGCAGCGACATCGACACCGCGGGCGATTTCGAGATGCGAAAGCACCGGCAAGGTTGGGAACATGCGTTCCACGATCATGCGAACATAAGGACGGGCGTCCGGGGCTGCGACTACGGCAAATCGGCTACCGTCCTTCATGTGTTTCTTGACGGCGTCAGACATCTGCGTACCGAATTCCTCCACCAGCTGCGGCTCGATATCGAATTCGATGACATCGCCCTTACCGTCCCGCTTCAAGGCGTTGTGGAATGCAAGATCCCACCGGTTTCCAAGACGCAGCACTTTCAGCGGTCCACCTTCGGCCAGGTCTCCGCAAATCTGCTGGGCAATGCGCATGCGCACATGTTCCACCACCTGCTCCGACCTGCGCACATGCGGTACGATCTCGGCAACGGCCTCCAGGATGAGGTTGAGGTTCCGGATCGACACCCGCTCTGCCAGCAGAAGCTTGAGAACAGCCTGCAGCCCCGAGAAAGACGTATGCGCCGGACAGATATCGTCGAGAAGCTTCTGGTATTCCGGGTCCAGCCTGTCGAACAGCTTGCGCATATCCTTGTAGGACAGCAGCTGCGGCAGGTTGTTGCGGATCACTTCACTCAGATGCGTCAGGATGACCGTGATGTTCTCGGCCGGAGTCATGCCGCGGCGCTTGAGTTCATCCTTGTAAGCGGGAGGAACCCAGTAGGCAGGCATCCCGAATGCCGGCTCGCGCGTCTGGTCCGCCGGCACCGGCAGCGCCTCGTCATTGTTCGGGATGACCAGCAGTTCGCCGACCTTCAGATGCTGTGACGCGATGATGGTGCCGTGAATCTTGATCTGATAGCTTTTCGGATCAAGTGTCAGGCTGTCGGTGACACGGATGTCTGGCACGACAAAACCATATTGCTCGGCAAACTTCCGGCGCATCTTGGCAACACGGCGAGACAGTTCTCCGGTGCGCGTCAACAGTTCCGCAGACAGCTGCTTGCCGAGAACCAGTTCGACTTCCGCGGACTTGAGCGTCTCCTTGACGGAGTCCTTCTCCTCAAGCTTGGCCTGCTCATCGGCCGCGCGTTTCTTGTCGTCCTGGACCTTCTTCGCCGCTGCGAGGCGTTTCGGGATTGCGTAACCGATGAAACCCATCAGGCAGGCCAGCAGAAGGAACGGCAACATGGGCAGACCCGGCATCAACGCAAAGATCGCCATGAGTATCGCCGCCACGAAAAGGGCGCGCGGATAACCACCAAGCTGGCCGAGAACCGCCTTGTCGGTCGAGCCCCTGGTACCGCCTTTTGAGACAAGCAGACCCGCGGCAAGCGAAACGATAAGCGCCGGGATCTGCGAAACAAGACCATCGCCGACGGAAAGCTTGGTGAAGACGTCCGCCGCGTTCGAGACCGTCATGTCATAGCGGGTGACGCCAATGACGATGCCGCCAAGAACGTTGACGGCCGTAATGATGAGGCCGGCAATTGCATCTCCGCGCACGAATTTGGAAGCCCCGTCCATGGCCCCGAAGAAGGAGCTTTCCTCCTCCAGCTCCTTGCGCCGGCTTTGTGCTTCCTTGTCGTCGATAAGACCGGCGGAAAGATCCGCATCGATCGCCATCTGCTTTCCCGGGATCGCGTCCAGGGTAAAGCGAGCTCCGACTTCAGCGATACGGGTCGCGCCTTTGGTTATGACCATGAAGTTGACAATGATCAGGATCGCGAAAACGATCAGACCGATGACGAAGTCACCGCTCATGACGAATTGCGAAAAGCCGTTGATCACATATCCGGCAGCATTCAGCCCTTCGTGACCATTGGCCAGGATCATGCGCGTTGTCGAGATGTTGAGCGACAGCCGCAGCATGGTTGCGATCAGCAGGATCGTCGGAAAGGATGAGAAATCAAGCGGCCGCTGGATCCAGAGTGAGACCATCAGAATCAACACCGACAGCGCGATTGACATGGCAAGGCCAATGTCGATCAGAAACGTCGGAATCGGGAGAAATAGGACTGCCAGAATGAGGACGATGCCGATGGCAAAGCCAACGTCGCGGCGGCTGTCCGGCGTACCGTCGGCAGTCGGCGAAAGGGAGGTGTCTGTCATGCCTTCTCTCTGCTGCAGGTCTGATACCTGACAACCTCGCCCTTGAAGCTTGCGCGAAGCTTTTTCTGAGAAGAAAATCGGAAGGCTTGTTCGGGAAACTTCGTACGTCTCGACCGAAGATGATTGCTCCAGGATCGGGAGAGAGCATTGCGCGTACTTGAAGCAGGTCGCATTTCAAGGCGAAACAGATGCGAGAAATGCATCTTCCTTGCCATCCCGGCGACGGCCGGCATCCAGTAACCACCTGCGCTACCGCTTTCCAGAACGCAGACGACTGAGAATACTTGATCCCGGTCTTGGCGCTTATGCGGCAAACCGGGATGACACGATATTGTCAGAAGGTTGGGTTGTTAGAACCCGGTCTCGATCCGATTGTAGATCAAGGTCGTCAACGAGTAGATCTGGCCGCCGATGAAAGGCCCGGCGACCACGATCATGACCAGAATTGCCACGATCTTTGGAATGAAGGTAAGTGTGATTTCCTGAACCTGGGTCAGGGCCTGCAGCAAAGCAATTCCGATACCGACAATCATCGCCGGTACGATCGCGGGGGCAGATCCAACGAGGATCGTCCAGATGGCAGTCCGGACCAGGTCCAGGGCATCAACTTCATTCATGTCATTCCATCCGCTCAGGAAATGGTTACACCCGGCCCAAGCAGAACACCCTGACCGTTGTCGAGCGCGAGCACTGTACCGTCGGAATAGACTTCGACCTTTTCCACGACACCCGTCGTACCGTTGGCGTCGGTTACTGTCCGCCCGATCAGATCATCTACCTGACCGAACGAAAGGTTGGTCAAAAGCGTTCCAAGCTTGGCATTGGTCTGAATAGACTGCTCAACTTGGCTGAAGCTTGCGAGCTGCGCGAGCTGCTCGGATGCGTCCATTGGATTGGTCGGATCCTGGTTCTGCATCTGAGCCATCATCAGATGCAGAAAGGTGTCGTAGTCGACAGTCAGCTGCTTCTGCGCGGATGCAGTCGAGGCAACGCCCTGGGTGGCGCTGACGCCTTCAACACTGGTCATCTAATCACTCCTTAAACAACGGCCAGCCGGGGGCCGTACTGAAAATTTTCCCTTGGCGCCGGCCGGGTTGCGGTCTGCCGGGTCTCCTGCGCGCGCCGGTTCTTTTCGGCCAGCATCAGGCTTGCCTCCAGCGGATAAAGCGCACGCACAACCTTCATTGCCTCGAACCACCGATCCGTTTTCGCAAGCTCCTCGACCTTGTCGAGATGCATCAGCACCTCCTTGTTCGAGAACGCCGATTTCACGGAACCCAGCACAAGATGGAACATGTCCTGAACCGCACCTGCGGCTGCCGGATCGATGATCATGGTCTGGAGTATGAAGTAGAGCTGGCGAAGCGGCGTCGTCGCCTCCTCGGGCTGCAGCACATGGGCTTCAAGCAGAAATACGGCATCGTTCAGCAGTTCGATGTTGGTTTTCCGTTCCGCCCTGATCACCGCACCGTTGATGAACAGGCGTTCGCCCGCTTTCAAACCGATTTTCATGAGTTTAACCGTCCAGGCTGTCGCGGATGATGGAATTGATCTGGATGATGTCGGAGAAGTCCTCCTGCTCCCACTGGCGCAGGGATTCGACCTCTTTCAGGACCCAGATGCCGACGGAGATCAGATTGGCTCTCGTTTCGATCGGCAACTCGTTGGCATCGTCCGCCAGGTGTTCCAGGAAGTAGCTCCACAGGCGCCGTGTGTAGAACAGCGCGTCGACGGCTTCGGGAGACTTGACGCCGCGCTCCTGGGCGACGTTGAGCTTGCCGATCACGATCGACATTGCCTCATGTTCGTTGAGCCGCTGGTCAGAGCAAAGATCGTCCATAACCTCAGCGTAAGACAGATTGTACATGGGCCCTCTCAAGGTTGGGTTTGATACGAAAAATCAGACATTCGGCTAAAATCACAGGTAGTTGAGGATGCTCAGACCCTGCATGCGCGCCGTGACCGCATAAGTGGTCTCAAGCTGCGTCAGAGCCGTGTTGAGACGCACCGACGTTTCCTCCAGATTGACGTTTTCAAGGTCGTTGATGCGTCGGTTCAGGATGTCGGTCTGCACCTTCAACCGTTCACTCGCCAGCTTGACCTGCTCCTGCACATTGCCGAGCTTACCCATCTGGCTGGTGACACCGGCAATACCGGTGCCGAGCTTCTCGATCGCCTCGTTGACCACCACTTTCCAGGTCTCTGGATCAAGGTCTTCGTTACCGAGGTCGGACATCATCGTGTAGGCCGCGGCCAGGTCCCTGAAGGCCTGTTCGTTGGCGCTGACGGAACTTGAAACCGTTTCACTCGCCGAAATGCGGCTGACCATCACGTTGCTGGATGCGCCCGACCAGGACGTTCCCCAGGCTGGGTCCTGGAACATCGCGTCGAAGGCACCATTGAGGTACGTGGACATGGCTGCCGGCGTAATGCCGGAAACACCTGGATTGGATTGCGCGATGCCGAACTCGGTCAGAAACGCTGCATCGGCGGCCAATTTGTTCGGAGACGTCGGGTCGGAATAGTCCGCGAAGGGTTCCTGGTCCGTATTGATGCCGGCAAAGACGAAATTGCCGTTGAGCTGCGTGTTCAGACGGGACGTCAGAAGCTCCAGATTGCCGACGGCATCTGCCTTGACAATATCCGAGCTGCCGTTGTTCTCGCGCAGGGCCACAAGCGTCGCCAGAAAGTCCTGTGCATCTGTCAGAATGTCGCCCATCGCCGCCTGGCTGACATCGAGCCTCGACGCAGTAAGCGCGTTGGTGTCCATGATGCCATTGAGAAAATGGAACTCGGAGCGAATCGACACGCTCTCGCCGGTCTTGGTTCCAAGATCCAGGCCGACATCGTATTTGCGGCCGGAGGACAGCTCGATGCTCAGCTTCTGAACGAGGCTGGACTGGTTCTGGATCTGCCGGCGTGAAGCATCGGCGAGTGTGATCGTGGAGATATAGGTGGTTTTCATGACGGTTACCTCGCCGCGGCCAGAAGGTCTTCCAGCATGCTGTCGACGGCTTTGATGAGCCGCGTGGCAGCTGAATAGGAGCGCTCGATTTCCAGAAGCAGCGTCATTTCTTCATCGATGTTGACGCCGGTCTTGTTGTTGAGGTTTTCAGCCGTCCGGCTGAGAATGACGGTCTGCACCTCGACATTGCTGGTCATGGTCTTTCGGCCCGCTTCCAGCCAGCTGACGGATGAAGCAGCAAAGCCGGACAACGTGTCGGTTGGATCCAGTTCCACGCCGCTGTCGAAAACGGTGTCGGTGTCAAAGGCGGAAACCAGTTCCTGCAATCGGTCAGAAAACCCGGCAGCGCCGGACGGGTTGTAGTTGTAGTTGGGATCGAACGGATCGGAGATGCCGCCGTCGCGCAACCTGTCCAGGTCGCCGCCCTGATCCGGATCGGCGTTGGCATTGACGACGATTTCAGCAGCAAGGCCGGGGATCAGTGTGCCGGATGCAGGCACAGCCGGTGCTCCGGACCATGTGAAGAGGCCTGCCTGATCCGGGTTACCGCCACCGCTCTGATCGCTTTCGGCGAAGGCTTCGATCAAACCACGCGCGATTTCATCGAGCTGGCTCTGATAGGTCACGGCAACTTCGTCGCGCAGTTCCGCAAGACCTTGCAGCCTGCCAGACTTGATCTCCATGAGTGCGCCCGGCCCCGCCACGGGAACGCCATCCACCATCACGGAATTACCGGTTGTCGCGGCACCATAGACAATGGTCGGCTCGAAGGTGACCGCTCTGGCCTTGGTTTCAAACAGCGTCACACCGCTGTCCGTGTAGACGACAATATCTCCATTGCTGCGGTTCAGCGTGGTGATACCAATTTCCTCGGACAGCTTGAGCAGAACCTGGTCTCGGCTGTCATGCGCATCGGTCACGTCTGCCCCCGACTGCGTTCCCCGCACGATGACCGAGTTGAGGTCTTCGAGCTGCTTCAACAGCGTGTTGATCTCGCGCACGGATGTCGCCATGTCCGCATCCGCATTGGTGCGTACATCCTGCACCAGCGCGGTTCCTGACTGGAGCGTCTGCACCATGTCCTTGGAAGCCTGCAACACATCCTGAGCCTGGATTGCGTTGCTCGGATCGGAAGCATAATTCTGAAGCGACAATTTCAATGCACCGAGCTTTGCAGCCGCGGACATATGGTTCTGCGTATCGCCGGTGGTTTCAGCGAGACGGGTAAGGCCCGCCAACACGGCTTCCTGAGAGGATCCGGTGGAGGTAGACGACAGGAGCGACGAATACAGCGCACTGTCTGTCACCCGGCCGATGCCGTCGACCTTGAGGCCTCCGGCCTGACCGCTGTCGGTGTAGGTCTGGCTCAACAGAACGGATTTGCGGGAGTAGCCGGGATCCTGAGCCCCGGCAATGTTTCGCGAAACCACGGAGGATTCTGTCTGCCTTGCGGCCAGCGCAGATTGGGCGACTTTGAGGGCTACAGACAAACTCATGACAATAACTTTCCGGTTGGCGGGGGAGCCGTGTTAGCGGACCAGGTTCACAAGCTGCTCAAGCAGGTCGGAACCGGCCTTGAACACCTGGGAATTGGCCGTGTAGGTGCGCTGGGATTCGATCATCGAGGTAAGCTCGTTGCCGAGATCGACGTTAGAGTCTTCAAGCCCCCCAACCTTGATGCTGCCCAGACCGCCCTCGCCTGCGAACCCGACCCGGACGTCACCGGAATCGAAGGACGTGCTGTAGACGTTGCCAGACTTGTTGGAGAGCCTGTCCGGGCTCGGTACATCCGCCAGCGGGATCTTGTAGATCGCCCGGCGATCACCGTTGGTGTAGATCGCAAACAGAGTGCCGTCGTCGGAGAATTCGACGTTCTTCACCGCACTGGGGGCGTTCCCGTCCGCATCAACGTTGGTGACCGTGAAATCGGCATTCAGGTAGGTCGACTGGTCGAGATCGAGGTCGAAGGTGCCGCCATTCGGAACCGCGATATTGATTGCGGTCGCACTGGCACCGGTGAGATTGCCTGTGGTGACGTCGAAAGTCAGCGTCTGGGTGTTCAATGCCGGAGCGGTATAGGGAAATCCGCCACCGGGTGCGGCATCTGCTGCGTTGTAGATCGTGACTTCCCAATCACTGTCGGCAGCTGTTTCCGTGACCTTGGAGTAGTAGACGTCCAGCTTCACCTCGTTGCCGAGATTATCGTACACGATCATGGACGTCTTGTGGGAATAGCTCGCGGTTGCTGCGTTGGCCGACGGCAGATCCGCCGCCGGCACAATCGCCGCATCTTCACTCACGTTCACGCGCAGGAACGCTTCGCTTGTGGGAGTGGCTTCCAGCTGGTTCTGGGTGATGTTGATCCGTTCCAGGCCACCAAGACCGTTGGCAACGGTTGTTGGCGCGGTGTTGCCCGTGATCGGATAGCCCTGGAGATAATAGCCGGCCGTATTCAGGAGATAGCCATCCCCATCCGGCACGAAGTGACCGGCACGGGTCAGGAAGCTTTCACCTGCTTCGTTGCCGACAACGAAGAAGCCGTTGCCATCCACCGCAAGATCGAGCTTCGACGTGGTGAAGCTGATGTTTCCCTGCTTGGAAACCTGGTATTGGGTGTGAGCCTCGACGCCGCCCGAATTGAACGAACCGGCCCCTTGCGAAACGACCAGTGAGGAAAATTCCGACTGGGCACGCTTATAGCCTGTCGTGCTCGAGTTCATAATGTTTTCGGCAACGGTGCCGAGCTTGCTCGACTGTGCGTTCATGCCGGAAACGCCACTGCGCATAACTCCGAAAAGGCCCATGACAGGTCTCCTGTGTCCAATTCAACTGGAGACAGTCAAACCGACCTAACTTGCGCGAAGCTGTTGCGAGAAAATATTTATTCTTTCCATTCAGATACTTAATTATGTAAAATTTTAACTATCAAACAAAACGAAGGCACCGGGCAAGCTGTCCGGTGCGTTTTAGAAATCAGGCGCCGCAGAATTGCTTGGACTGCTGTGTCCAATTTCCAAAACCGGAAGCAACCATGTTCCGGATCACTGTACAGACATACCGTTTTTGCGCGGGATCATTATTCGGCCCCGCGTGATACCGGGCAACAGCCATCGTCCAGGATCCCTGGCGCCGCCTCAGGTCCTTCAGAAACCTTGCGGCATATTGCACATTTGCACGTGGTTCCAGCATCTGGTCCACTGAGCGGAACTGGTCGCCGTGGTAATGATGGTTGATCTGCATGCAGCCGATATCGATCAGTTTCTTGCCGTGCTGCTGCGCATCAATCACATCCTGCTTCGCGGCTTGGCGGCTGGGCGGAAATACCGATTTTCCCTCGATATTGAGAGCATACGGATACAGCGAATTGCGGCGCCCGGTTTCCGTCAGCCCGACCGCATAAAGCACGCCGAGCGGCACGTTGTACTTTCGCGCTGCCGAGATCATCTCGCGTTCGCAAACGTTCTGGGTCTCGGCAGCCGCAGGCACGTTAACGGCGAGTGCACTAAAGATAGATGCCGTCAGAAAGGCTGATGTCAGAAGCTTCCTCATGACCTTTTCCTCTCGTTGTTTCAGAAGCCTGATACGCGTCTTCACGGGAATTTTGACCCGGGCGTCCATTGTGCTGCCCGGCGCCGTTGCCTGAGCTCTGCGGTTGACCATCAAACGGATTGCCGCCGCCTGCGCCGTTCTGGTTCTGGGCTTGCGTGCCTGAAGCGTTGCTTCCCGCCTGGACCTGGATCCGGTCGTCTCCGGCCTGGATCGTGATGGCATCAGCCTTGAACCCGGTCGCCCTGAGCATCTGATCGAGCAGTTGCCTGTCGTGCTTCAGGAGTTCAGCAGTTTGCGCACGGCTGGTGACGAGCGACACTTCCACGGTATCACCAACCATCCTGAGAGACACTTTCACGGTGCCCAGTTCATGTGGTGTGAGCTGGATATCCAGTGTTTTCAGAACTGGGCCTTCCGCCTTGGCAGATATACCACCGTCAAGTGATGCGGAGCTGGAAGCCATGTCCCTCACCGCAGCGGCAATCTGATCACCGACCTGCTGAGCCGGCGACAGTCGCATGTTCGGCGCAAAGTGCGTCTCCTGACGCAGAACCTTGACTGTACCAGCGGCTTCTTCCGGCAACATGGACCGGCCAACCTTCCCACGTCCCTCGCCATCGGAGACCGTCTCCGGTTCGACGCCGAACTGCGCGAACAGTGAAGATGAACCGGTCTGGCCTGGTCCATCAGGATCAGCGATTGGCGCACCGTTTGCCTGCCCCTGCAAGACGGCAGGCATACGGGCGGTTGCCGATTGTGCCTGAGCCTGCGCCGAAGCCCCCTGTCCAGACTTTCCAGCCAGGACGGCGTTCAACGACAAGCCGACGTGTGCTCCCGGTGTCTGCAGCATGGTTTCGGCCTTCGGGTCCGATTGTCCATCCGTTGCTCCATCCACGCCTTCGCCATCCTTCGCCTTTCGCGACAGCGCGTTTTGGGATGCCTGACGCAGGGCGTCGACAAGATTGCTTGTCGAAAACGCGACCGCGCCACCCGCCTGCTCCTTTCCGGAACCGCGAGCGCCGCTTTCGTCGACGGTTGCTCCGTCCGCCTGTTTGCCCGTTTCGGAGCCAGGATTGCCGGTTGCATCCTCCGCAGCCGCATCACCTTTTTTCATGTTCTGCATCACGGCCTGAAATGCAGCCACGGCCTCTTTGGAAGAGGCTTGCCCGCGCTCGCCCGGTGCAGCGTCCATCGACTTCCCGGACTTCGGCGCAGTCGGAGCGAATGCCTGAGTGTTAACGCTCATACTGTTCTCCCAATTGTGCGAGGGACTTTCCCGTCCTGCGCAACAAAACATCTGCAAGTTCCATGTCAGCGGTTACCCAGCTTTGGTCCTCAGGAGCGTCCATGTTGCTCGCGACGTTGAACTCGCCGATCACGTTGGGCGGCGGCTCCGGGAAATGCCTTACCGAGTTGAGCACGGTGTAGACACCGTCGAGCATCGCAAGGTCCTGCACTGTCAGGATCGACTTGTCGATCGACCACAGGAGGTCTCTGTTGGCGGTAATGAAGTCCGGATCGAGACGGGTCGCTGCGAGGTAGATCTTCAGGATTTCGTTTTCCTTGGTTCCGTCTACAGTCAGGGTCAGTGCTTCACCCGTCGCCTTTCGCGCGACATTCAGATGGCCTGCCAGCAGGGCGGAACGGGCCAGCCGAAGATAAAGACCGCGCCTGCTATCGGCATCGAATTCGTGCAGTACGTTATCCAGGAGCGCGAACTTGTCTTCGCTTTTGACAAAGCCGAGCGTGTCCAGGGACAGGGCAAACCGCCTGCGGAAATCACCGGCATATACGGACGTGCGGAACCGGCGCAGATACCGGATACTGAGAACCCGAAATCGATCGACATTGCCGGTCATGCCGGCAACGAACACTTCCCGGCGAAGAGCGGCCTCCTCGACGAGTGTTCCAGGCATCAACAGGCTGGCGACCTGAAGCAGTTCCATCGCCTTTGCCGGGTCCGAGCGGATGTAGGGAGCAGCCTTGACCAGTGCGACATGGCCGCCAAGACTGGCCGGCAGTTCCAGCGGATCGATCTCCACCAAAAGCGCCTCCATGTCCTCTTCCCGGCCTTCGACATAGGCAAGTGATGCTTCCATGAGCTTGCGATCGACAGCGGGCGCCGGATCGAGTGACAGCAGATAGCGCATCACGTCGGGATGCCCGCCACTCAGGAGATGAATGACGGCGGCGCGAGCATTGCGCGGTTCCTGCCAGACATCAGCCGGCAACACGACGAACCTTGCGTCCATCTTTGTCAGCAACGCCCGCTGCGCCTTCATCGCGTGGCTATTGCCCTCGGCGATCTGTTCCTGAAGGGACTGAAGTGCCCGGATCATTTCATAGGGCTGCGGATCCGACGTCTGCTTGCCGATCTGCTGTGCCCAGCCTGCCGATGCCGAGACAACGGCAACCAGCAAGACCAGCAACAAACCCGATGCAGATGATCTCATGACGGACAACACGTGCATCACCGTGCTACCTCCAGCAGGTAGATCTCGATCCGCCGGTTGGAAGCTGCAAGAGGATCGGACGGGACTTTCAGATCCTGATCGGCATATCCTTCGACCCGGTTGAACCTGTCCTTGCCGACCCCACCGCGAGTGAGCATGTACAGAGCCATGTGGGCACGTGCCGACGACAAACGCCAGTTGTCATAAGTCTTGCTCCGGAAGGGGCGCGCGTCCGTATGCCCCTTGATGACGATCTGTCCCGGAGTTTCGGCAACCACCTTGCCAATCCGCTCAAGCAGTTTGACGAGTTCCGGGCGCGGCTCGGCAGACCCGATGGCGAACATACCGAAGTTTTGGTCGTCGGTAAGGCTGATCAAGGCACCTTCACCTTCTCTCGTCACCGTGATCTGGCTGGCGGTTTCCTCAAGAACTGTGCCTTCGGTCTGGGCGAGAACCTCTGAAAGACGGGCTACCAGTACCTCGGCGCTGCTTTCCGTGAAGTCTTCTTCGTAGGTGCCCTCGCCGTCTCCGGATCCAGTACCAATGACGGTCTCTGCCTGAACTTCAACGACAACCTCGGTCGAAGACGCCTCAAGCGACTTGCCAAGCACATGAGCGACGACCTGCTCCGTCCTATCCCCGTTTTCGGGAAGTGCTCCGGTACCAACAAATTCAAGAGACGTCGTTCCGGATTGTTCCGCCATGTGGTCCCCATTGTTCGGCCCATTTCCAGGGGCAGCGTTTCCGTTCTTACGGGTAACGCCAGTGTCTGATTGCGTGCCATCTTCGAACGGTGCCGCAAAAGCGAAATCACCGGCCAGAGCTTGGGAAGAAGGCGCGGAGCCATCGCCCGGCAGGCTTACGTCGGGAGCGGCCTCGGCACTGGCGACGCCCCGGCCAGGGCGGAACTGCCAGAACATCGGATCAAAGGGATCCCGATAGGCTTGACCGCCCTGGACGCCTTCATTCTTCTGCAGCCCGGTACCGATCCCCTTGGGATTGTCTTCCCGCGCATCAGCGACACGGATTTTCTGTGACAGGGTGTCGAGAACGGCATAGGGATCCGTGAACAGGATCGATTCCGAATGGGTCTGCGTAAACTGCCCCGAGGCCGGCGCACCACCCATCTCCGGTATCTCGACCGCTTCCTCCAGCCTGTGCCCCTTGTCCAGCCCATCGCCGAAGTTCTCATCCTGATCGACCGGTGCATCAGACCCGCCCAACTTGCCGGTGAACAGCTTGGTACCGGCTTCGTTGGTATCACCGTTGATCTCGGGATCGTTCAGGCCCTTGCGGTTCGGGGCCGTGGAAGCAAGTTTGACCGGGTTGAAATACTGCGCAACGCCGCGACGCACGCTGTCGTCGGTCACATTGATCAGCCACATCACCAGGAAAAACGCCATCAACGCAGTCATGAAATCCGCATAAGCGATCTTCCAGACGCCGTGCGGCAACTGATCGTCTTCCCAGCTGTTCTTGCGCCGGACAATTACGATTTCATTCGGGACGCCGTCCAACATCAGTCTGCCTCCCCTTTCAAGGCTTCAAGCTGGCCTAGCCATTGTCCGAGCCGTGTTTCGATGGTTGTTTCGTCAAGCAAAGCCACCAGCTCGACCTGATCTGCATGCTGCACGTCGATCCGGTCACGCAGGGCGGGCAACTGCTCCAGCACACGACTGACCAGTGTTTCCGGTCCGCGTAGCCTGATCATCTTCCCGTCGGTTTCCTCGGTCAGCTGTCGAAGGTTGCCGGCAAAGGCATCCACCAGCTGATCGACGATCCTCTCGGTCAGGAAGGGCTGCAAAAGCTTGGCCAACGAATAGGAAATCCGCTGCTCCATCACATCGAGAAACCCTTCGATCGACGCGCTTACGTTGGCCGATTCCCGCATGTCGAACCGAGCACGCTCATCGTTGAGGCTTCGTGCGTGCTCTTCGCGTTCCTGCTCCAGGATCTCCTGAAAATGCACCATCGTCCGTTCGCTGCCTTCGGCCAGGCCACGTTCGTATTCGGCCAGGAGCTGTTCCTCGAGGCTCGGTTCGGGTGGTCTTTCTTCACAAGGTTCCAGAACATCCACGAGGGCGGGATCAAACGCACCAAAGGACTTGAAACGGGAGGCGGCCAGGACGGGAATATGGGAGGCGATTGATGTGGTCATTAGATGCGCTCCGATTCATAGAGCCACTGGCGCAGGATCGCGGCAGACTGTTCCTCGTTGAATTCCAGCAAGGATTCCAGCTTCCTGAGTGCGGATTTGTTGCGTCTGCTGTTGAGGTCCTGAAGCATGTCGGAATGATCCGGTGGCAACAGGAACGTCTGCTCGCCGTCGACCGCTTCGGCAGCCCCTTCCGCAGTTTCAGGCAGCATGCCGAGTTCGGCCATTTCGACCTGCGGTTTGGCCATTTGCGGCACCAGGGCAGCAACGGCAGGCCGCAGACCAAACCAGATCACCAGCATCGATACGGTCAGGATGGCGAGCGCATTGATGATGTTGCCCGACTGACGCATCAGATATTCAGTGATGCTGATCGGCGGAATCGGCTCCATGGCGCGGCCGCCATCGACAAAGTCGACGACTGCAACCTTCACAAGGTCTCCCCGTTCCTTTTCGATACCTGCGGAGGACGCGACCAGGGCTTCAATCTCAACCAGCTGTTCTTGAAGTTGAGCCTGGGTAGGCTCGCCACCGAGAGATTGGGCCAGGCGGGACTTGTCCACCAGAACTGCAATGGACAGACGGTCGACACGATAGCCATCCTGAGACGTCTCGATGCGTTTGGATGAGATCTCGTAGTTGACGGTTTCCTCGCGCCGCTCGTTTTCTTCACTTGAGCGCTCACCGTTGTCTGCGGACACATCCTCTTCAGGAAGGTTCTGTTCGACAGTTGTGGGTGCCGAGACGCTGGAGTTCTGAGCGTTCTCGTTTTCGCGAATGGTCCGGATAGACCGTTCTGTCCGTGAATCCGGATCGAAAATCGTCTCCGCAATTGTCTTGCGGTCCGTATTGAGCTCGGCGGCGACACTGACCTCGAAATTGTCCAGGCCAAGATAAGGTGTCAGGGTCTTTCGGATGTTTTCCTGGATCCGGTTGCTGACAGCCGTTTCCAGGCTGGCGAGTTGGCCGGCGGAGGCTTTGGTTGGATCCTTGCCGGCCGCCAGAATACCACCCGACGTATCGAGCACCGTGACCTTGTCAGCTTGCATGCCCGGCACCCCGGCGGCAACCAGGTGACGGATGGCATCGGCGGTTCTTACATCATCTGGCACGTCGGAGCGGATGACGACAGATGCCGACGGTGGCTGCTGATCACGCCGGAATGACCCTTTTTCCGGCAACACGATATGAACGCGTGCGGCACGGATCCCCTTCATGAGCTGAATGGTTCGCGCAAGCTCGCCTTCCAGCGCTCGCACCCTCGTTACCTCCTGCATGAAGGACGTCAGTCCGAGCGAGCCCAGCTCATCGAAGAGCTCGTAGCCGGAGTTGGCACCGCGCGGCAGGCCTTTTTCAGCCAGAAGCATGCGTGCTTTGGCGGTCTGCGCGTGGCTGACCATGACAGCGGTCCCCTCCGAATTGATATCGAAAGGAATGCCGGCATCCCGCAGCGCGGAGCCGATGCGTGTGACGTCTTCACCGTCGAGACCCGTATAGAGGACGGTCTGTTCCGGCCGGCTCAAGTAATATGCTCCCGCGCCGACGGTCGCGATTGTAGCGAGTCCGATTAAAGCGAGCGCGACAAGTCTGCGCACTCCCAGTTCCATCAGGTTTGCCCAAAGTTTTTCGGCGTGTTCACGACCCGGCATGCATAACCCCTTCATGCACGTAACGTTCTGTTTGACCCACTATCGGAACTGGACCTTGCGCGAGCCTGTCACCCGGGCCTGAAGACGGGAATTCTGGACACAAAAAAACCGCGCCCCGAAGGGCGCGGTCCTCTTGCCTGGAAATCCGGTCAGATAAACTGGTTGGATTAACGGAACAGGGACAGAATGTTCTGCGAACCCTGGTTGGCGATCGACAGAGCCTGGATACCGAGCTGCTGCTGAGTCTGCAGAGCCTGGAGGCGGGTCGATTCCTTGTTCATGTCAGCATCCACGAGCTGGCCGACACCACGGTCGATCGAGTCGATCAGAGCGGACACGAAATCCTTCTGCAGATCAACGCGCTTCTTGGTGGAACCGAGCAGGGTTGCGGAGTCTGTGATGAGGCCGAGAGCTTCATCGACGTCCGAGATCATGCCTTCCAGAGTGGTCAGGTCGGCAGCACTGTCCGTCAGAGCGGAGATATCGATGGTGTCGACAACGTTACCGTTCGTCAAAGCACGATCAAGGATACCGGTACCACCACCAGTGGTGTCATAGAGCTGGGTAGCGGTGATATCGACCGTGGTCGTCAGAACGGAAACCGCACCACCGACGCGGGTGAAGGAGCTGACGATTTCTTTCGACGTAACGGTGGTCACGTCGGAAGACAGCCAGTTTTCACCGTTGAAAACAGCGGATTCGGCAGTTGACTTAAGCTGGTTCTGCAGCTCGTTGATGTCGGACTGGATCTTGCCGCGGTCGACACCCGGAGTACGGGCGGCAACAAGCTTGGCTTTGATTTCGTTCATGACATCAACGGTGCTGTCCATAGCAGTGTACATGACGTCGACGGTCGCAGCACCGAGACCCAGAGAGTCTTCAACGGCGCTAAGAGCCATGTTATCGGAACGCATGGTGGTTGCGATGGACCAGTAGGCAGCATTGTCTTCCGCGCCGGCAACGCGATAACCGGTAGAGATGCGGTTCTGCGTCTCGGCCAGGTTTGCGCTGGTGTTCCGCAGGGTCTGCAGAGCGGTCATTGCGGAAGCGTTCGTCATCAAGCTAGACATGATATGTCCCTTCAATATGTAAGTGGATACTGGATTGGGACATGCCGGGTTTGCACCGGCACAACAGGAACAGCGTCATGCTTTTGAACCGTGGGTAGATTGTGGTTCAACCTGCTGTGAAATTGACACTAGCGGCCCAATCTTGCGCGAAGCTTACGTCAATGCGGGCAATTTGAACTTTTTCCGATTTCGACAAACCGAGCAGAAAAGTCGCAAGATTTAATCGCATGCGACAGGGTTGGAAATACGAAAAGAGCGGAGCCTATCTGCCCCGCCCTTTTCAGCCACGACGCCCCCGTCGGTTACAGGAATGACCGCACAAGGCTGCCAACCAGAAGGTTCCATCCGTCAATCAAAACAAAGAACAAGGCCTTGAAGGGCAACGATATGACCGTCGGTGGCAGCATCATCATGCCCATGGACATCGTAATCGTCGCCACGATCATATCGATCACGAGAAAAGGCAACGCGATCAGAAATCCGATTTCAAAACCCCTGCGAAGTTCGGAGATCATGAAAGCCGGGATCAATACGCGCAGTTCGACTTCCTCGGCAGACGCCGCTTCGTTGTCCGTGACCCGTCCCGCGGCAAGATCGTCGAAGAGGACGAGATCCTCTTCCCTCACCTGGCTCAACATGAAATCCCGAAACGGTGTGGTGATCCGCACATAAGCTTCGTCCTCGGAAATCTCATTGTTCATGAGCGGCTGGACACCCTGGTCCCAGGCTTTGTCGAAGGTCGGTGCCATCACATAGAATGTCATGAACAGGGCCAGCGAAATCAGGATCAGGTTTCCAGGCGTCGTCTGAAGGCCGATACCGGACCTCAGAAACGAGAAAGCGATCACGAAGCGGGTGAAGCTTGTGACCATAATCAGGATGCCCGGAGCCAACGAGAGTACCGTCAACAGCGCGATCATCTGAATGATGCGCCCGCTGGCGCTGGCCTCTCCGGCAGGCAGCAATGCCGACAGGTCCGGCACCTGGGCTGCAGCCGCCCCCGTCATCGCGACCAGTATCAGGCCGGAAACAAAAAGACGGCTCATTGAATAACCACCGATTCCAGAATGACTTCGTTGACCTGCCCTTTGGTGCGGGTCTGGGCACGTTCGGTGAGATCTTCGCGCAAGTGCTGCAGGCCGATGCCCCCTTCAAGATGAGACAGGGTCAGCGTGCGCATGTAGCCGAGGAAATCATCCTCGATCTTCTTCTTCAGAACGCCGACATCTCCGTCGGGATCTTCTTCCAGGAGAATGGAGGCCTGAAGCCGTATCCAGGCATCTTCCGGTGACGCCAGATTTGTCACCAGCGGCTCCAGCGTCTGCAGGCGTGTGGAAGGAGAGAACGGCAGTGTCTCGGTGAAGCTCTGCTGCTGCCGCAGCCGGCCGTGAACTTCTTCTTCCGTGAAGTCTGCGACATATTTCGCAAGGCCCGCTCCAGCGCCGCCGCCAATCAGTGTCAGCAGCACCAGGGCTGCAACGAAACTGGAACTGCGCTGGCTTTCCTGGGCACCTTCAAAGGGAACTTCGATGATATTGGGCATTTGGGTCTTTCCGATACTTTCAGGAAGGGCTCAGAAGGGCGTCACGATGTCGTAGATCTGTTGACCCCAGGCCGGCTGCTGAACTTCGGTAATCCTGCCGCGGCCACCATAGGAGACCCGCGCTTCGGCAATCTTGTCGTAAGGAATGGTGTTGTTCGCCTGAATATCCCGCGGACGCACAATGCCCGCGATCTGCAGAATGCGCATTTCGAAGTTCACACGCATTTCCTGCGATCCGGATATCACAAGGTTGCCGTTCGGCAGACGATCCGTGACTACGGCCGCAACGGACAGCTGGATTTCTTCCGACCGGTCGATAGAGCCGGAACCTGCGGAACCGGAGCCGGAATCAACGCCAAGATTGCCGCTGCCGCCGTGCCCGATACCGTCCCAGTCGTAATCCATTGTACCACCCCACCCGACATCGGAGGTGCGTCTGCGATCCGAACTGTTGTCCATATTGGCGCGATCGTTGATCTGGATGGTCACCGTCAGAACGTCGCCAACTTTCTTGGCGCGCGGATCTGCAAAGAAATTGTCGCGGCCACTGGCCCACAAGGAGTTGTAATCCTTGACGGTGCCTTGCCCGAAGGTGCTGAGCGGGTATGCCGCCGGCTGCTGAACGGCAAGACCATAGCCCACCGGAGACATCTCCGGCGCGCGGCCAACGTCTTCCAACTGCCCGGCACAACCGGTCAGCATCGCAGCTCCTAGGGAGATCACAAAAGCGCGCATCAGAAACTCCGTTGTATTTCGGGATGGGTCAGGCCCATCATCGACTGGGTCAGCTGGGCAGCACGGGAAGGTTCCATCTCGTCGAGAATGCTGCTGGCAACACGGGCCTTCAGTTTCAGAAGAACACCCACCGCTGCTTCCTCGTCGGTCGTCTGCAGCTGAGCAGCAGCTGCTTCCGGACGCATGCGCCCGATAATGGACACCACCTGGTCCTCGACTTCATTGAGAAGGTCTTCGCGCCGCTCGACCCATTTTTCGAATTCGCGCTCCTTGCGCTGCAATTCTTCAATCCTGTCCCGCAGGCTTGCTTCCAGACTGATCAGCTTCCAGGTCTGCCACTTGATGCGCGCATCGGAAGCAGCTTCGGCGATGTTCTTGCAATAGAGCTCGCTGTCCTGGGGTGGCACGAGCGCAACGGCACTTTCCCGTGCCTGGGGCTTCTGGCGCGGCGCCTGGGCAACGGCCTGGCCACCGAATGTGATCGAAACTGCCGCAAGCACCAGAAGCGTGAATGTGCGGCCGCGGTCCAAATGTCGTGGCATTAGGCCTTCCCTTGTGCAGTACCTCTTTGACCGCACAATCGGAGATCGAGCTTGCGTGGGGCTGTCGCAAAAAAACGCCGCTTCGAAAAGCGGCGTTTCAGGATTGGTGTTACACGGCAAGTGGAACGTGTCCGTCGTATCTGCCAAAGGCATTCAGTCCGGATTTTTGGCCAGGATCAACTTTGAAACACTACTGAACCACAAGTTCTGCCTGCAGTGCGCCGGCCGTCTTGATTGCCTGGAGGATCGCGATGATGCCGGTGGGACGCAAACCGATCCGGTTAAGACCGCGCACCAGCGTTGGCAGGTCGGTCCCGCCGACGACAGCAAGCTGACCACCACTTTCCTGAGCATCGACATACGTTCTCGGCACGACGACGGTTTGACCGTTTTGCGAAAACGGTGATGGTTGGGACACTTCAGGAGCTTCGGAAATTCGAACCGTTAGGTTGCCATGCGTAATCGCTACGGTCGAAATCTGAACATCCTTGCCGATAACGACGGTGCCGGTGCGCTCGTCGATGACAACTTTCGCCGTCTGGTCGGGCGTGACCCGGATGGCTTCGATCTCGGCAATGAATCGCGTGATACTGACGTTCTGTGGCGGCGTGAGCACCACCGTGCGGTAATCGCGCTCCTTGGCTACCTTAACGCCATAGCGTTCTCGGGTGTAACGGTTGATTGCATCGGTAATGCGCACCGCCGTACGGAAATCAGGGTTGGAAAGCTCCAGGACAAGACTGGGAATCTGAGAAAATTTAGCTGGCAAATCTCTTTCGATCAGACCGCCGTTCGGAACCCGTCCAACTGTGGGGATACCTTGTGTCAGACTTTCTGCCTGGCCCAGTTCGGCAAAACCGGACACTGCGACCGGTCCCTGTGCGACCGCGTAGATCTGTCCGTCCGCACCGAGCAAAGGTGTGGCGATAAGAGTGCCACCGGCAAGTGAAGTCGCATCGCCAAGTGAAGATACACTCACGTCGATCGTCGACCCCTGACCAATGAAGGACGGCATTTCTGCCGTGACGACAACCGCTGCTACGTTACGTGTTCTCAACCGTGCGTCGCGGACGTTGACACCCAGACTATCAAGCATCGATTGCAGCGATTGCTCCGTGAAGGGCGAATTGCGCAACGTATCGCCAGATCCTTTCAGGCCGATCACGAGGCCATAGCCAACAAGCTGATTGTCACGCACACCCTGCAGATTGGCGATGTCCTTGATCCGGACCATGGACATTGCCGAGACCGGCAAGGCCATCAGTGCAGCCAGGACAAAAACGAGTATCCGGGTCATTAAATCAGTTCTCCACACGTATGGTGCCGTCTTCTTGAACCCGTCCGGAAACCACCAGGCCGCTGTCGACATTGCGAACACGCACGAAGTTGCCGGCACCGCCGTTTTGAAGTGCTTCCACCTGCATGATGATGACCAGTCCCTGCTCCCGGAAGACCAGCCGCGCCGGTTCGCCGCGCCGAACAAGAACCGGTTTTTCAACCGAATTGATCGGAACCGGCTGCCCCGGCAGCAACGTGCGCCTCGCAACCATGCCAACCAGTTGTCCCCTGTGGGTCGACACGGCGAATTGCTGTGCCGTCCGCCCCGGAAACGATCGTTCGATCAGATCCTGGTGGGATATCTCGGTTCCTGCCTGAATAGTCTGGCGCGGCACCGGGAGGTCGACACCTCCGGCGGCATGGACCGCCGCGGTGCCGAACGCCAGCGCCAACGTCAGGAACAAGGATCGGATCAACATCGTCTCAACCCCTGTTAGCGAATGCCGTTGGTGACTGTACCAGCCATCTCGTCCGCGGCTTTCATGACCTTGGAGTTCATTTCATAGCCGCGCTGGGCGCTGATCAAGGCCGTGATTTCCTTTACCGGATCAACGTTGGAGCTTTCCAGATACCCTTGACGCACCACTCCGAAACCCGGGTCACCCGCAACACCTGCAACAGGAGTGCCGGAGGCCTCGGTTTCACGGAACAGGTTGCCGCCAACCGGCTCAAGACCGACATCGTTGGCAAAATTGGAAAGCGTCAGCTGCCCGAGTTCGCGCGGCGTCATTTCACCGTCGACCTTGGCATAGACCTGACCGGATTCATTGACGACAACCTCAATGGTTTCTTCCGGAATGATGATCGCCGGCTCAACCGCATAACCATCGATGGTCACCAGTCTTCCGTCCGCGTTCTTGTTGAAGGAGCCAGCCCGGGTAAACAGCGTTTCATCGTCAGGTCCGGTAATTTCGAACCAGCCCCGTCCGTCTAGTGCAACATCAAACTGGTTGCCGGTGTTGGTCAGCGAGCCTTGAGCATGTAGCTTGCGGATCCCCGCGGTGCGAACACCCAGACCGAGCTGAGCACCTTCCGGCACCGGATCTTCACCACCCCGGTTCGGCACTCCCTGCAAGCGTTCAGCCTGATAGAGTAGGTCCGAGAATTCAGCCTGGGACCGCTTGAAGGCTGTCGTGTTCATGTTGGCGATGTTGTTGGCAACCACTTCGACATTCGTCTGCTGGGCGCTCATGCCGGTCGCGGCGATAGCAAGGGCTTTCATGGAATTTCTCCTGGTATTTGCAATCACTTGTCGAGGCATTCACCCCGATCAGATCGACATGCGGCTGATTTCCTGATAGGCGCTCACGACCTTGTCGCGGATGGCAATCGCGGTCTGGAGGGTCGATTCAGCTGCCATAACGGCCTCGACCACCTGCTGAACCGAAGCCTGGCCGTCGACGCCGGCAATCGATGCCGCCTCGCCCTGCTTGATCTTGTCGATCGCGTCGGTAGACACCTTCGCCATCGCATCGGAGAAACTGGTTTCGCCGACAGCGCCTGTGCCGCCCAGGTCCGGTGTGCCTGCCGTATACCGTGTGGTGGACGCTGCTTTCAGGACACCGTCGGTCGACGAGGTCAGCGCGGAGATTTCATTGATCATGATCAGTTCCTCAACAGGTCAATGTTGCGCATGACCATCTCGCGGGCCTGCGTCATGACTTTCAGATTGGCTTCGTAAGAGCGATTGGTTTCGCGCATGTCGGCCAGCTCAAGCAGCGTGTTGACGTTCGGCATCTTCACGTAGCCGTTCTCGTCAGCGGCCGGATGACCGGGATCATATTCCACTGCGAACTCGGCCTTGTCCTCGCCGATGCCCTTCACAGACACCAGATTGGCCTGAACGGCACGGCTGAATTCGCTTTCGAAAGTGATCGTCTTGCGCCGGTAAGGATCATCACCGGCAGCTTCACCGGTCGAACGGGCGTTGGCGAGATTTTCGGACACCACCCTCAGGCGTTCAGACTGCGCCCGCAGGCCAGCGCCGGAAATCTGCAAGGTTGCGGAAAGCGGATCGGACATGACTGTTTTCCTTTAGGATTTCACTGCAGAGAGGTACATGCGGTGGAATGACTTCGCGATACTGGCGTTCAACGAATGATCGCGCGCGACCTCACCTGCCTTCATGAGTTCCTGCTCCAGACTGACGGAATTTCCGGAATGCGTGACGGTCCAGCTATCCGCCTTTTCGACATCGGATTTGCGCGCGGCTTCCATTGTCTGGCCCAGATGGCCGTCATGGGTTGCCGTCATGGCAAGCTGGGTTTTGCTGATCACCGTGGTGAACGGTTCCAGGTCCTTGGAGCGGAAGCCTGGCGTATTCGCGTTGGCAATGTTCTCGGCAATGGTCGCCTGGCGGACGGACAGCCAGTCATTGCTATTCGAAACGAGTTTGGTCAGGAACACGGGTTCCATCGAAGACCTCCTATCGGCTCAGGTTGCCCAAGGGATAGTCAGCCAAGCTTGCCCGAAACTGTTCGCCCGAAACCATTCGTCAGACGGGCTGCCAGGGTCTCTGCGGCACAAGGTTCGCGCAATCTCCAGTGTGCATACATTGCTTGCGCGGGCGTCCCCTGCCCGTTCTGAAACCCGTATTTGGGAGAAGCGCATGAAACGGGTCACGCCACAGACCTGCGCAATATCAGTAGACGGACACTTGGCCCGCCCCGCACCAACTTGCGAAGACCTTTTGCGCCGCGTCCGGTTTCTTCGAAACGGACTTGTGCCGGCCGTGATTTTTCTGTCCGCCACCTGCCTGACACCTCCGGCTTCGGCCCAGTTCGCGGACTGCAACGCTTACGCAAAAGCGTATGCAGATGCACATATCAATCCTGACCAGTCGGATCTGCCGATAGTCGACGGAGCAATGGAAGGTGCAGTTGCTGGCGGTGCCTGGCGAGGTCCTGGCGGGGCTCGCAGAGGTGCCTTGACCGGTGGCGCGCTGGCGGTTCTGGACAACCTAGGCAGCACACCCGCTGGCTGGCGAGGACTTTACGATCTTGCGTATCGTCTGTGCCGGAACGCTCAGTCTCCTGTCACCCACCGCCCGTCGACACTGGGAGACCCCAGCTACCGCCCTGCACTTCCCGCTCCCGGCAGACCAGAGCCTCCAAGGCCAGCGAGACCGCTTGCCCCATCAAGACCGAACAACTGAGGTTGTGCCATGTTTTCATTTCTTTCCGCCAAACGGGACTCAATCGCCGCTGCAATTCAACGACGCCTTCATCCACGCCAACGGACAAGACTTCGCCCGGCGAAGCTTGCAAGCCTGGACAATGAATTTATTTGCGATTGCACGATCCGGGATATTTCGGATGGCGGTATCCGCCTCGTGCTGAACGAGGTGACCGACCTGCCGGACGAGTTCTACGTCTTCGACGCGGTTCCCAAAACTGTTGCTGAAGTACAGTTGCGCTGGCGAAACGGCCTGGCTGCAGGAGTCGTTTATCTGGTGCCACCAGCAAGTATACGTCATTTCCAGAACACCGGCGTGAGAAAACTGGCGCAAAGGCTTTATGCTCTGGACGGCTAGCCGCCCAGTAATTGTCCTACAAATTTGAAAGGAGCGTCCCAAGTTCCTTGATTGAATGATCAACAATTCAGGCGACACCGACATAAAACAGTTCTAAATCCGACGAATTAGCTTCCTTGAACGTCGTTGAAGGTTAATAAATCTAGTAATTTATAAAATTCGCTTGTAAAACATGCGCAGGACGCAACGCCGGTCTCGCCGTTCATGACCGAAACGGAGGACCCGACTGCCCGAGTCTGTTGAATGGATAATAAAAAACGTAACTTCTTCGAACTTCCGGACAAGGTCCTCACATCGCTGCCAACAGGGGCAGTCAAAGACACAGTCGAACATCTGGGAAAAAAGATTGCACGGGGAGACTATCCGACCGGCGCGATCCTCCCGCGCGAAGATGAATTGGTCCAGGGTCTCGGCGTCTCGAGGACAGTCGTCCGGGAAGCCATAAAGGTTCTGTGCGGCAAGGGGCTTGTGCGAACAGCCCGCAGATATGGCTCGCGAGTCTGCCCCTTTGATGACTGGAACCTTCTCGATCCGGACGTCATTCGCTGGCATGACCCGAAGAGCCCTCAAACCGCAAGAATTTATGCGGAAGCGACCGACCTCAGATTGATTTTTGAACCGGAAGCAGCGGCGCTTGCCGCAGTAAAT
Organism: Roseibium sp. LAB1; assembly: GCF_054658235.1. Lineage (NCBI taxonomy): Bacteria > Pseudomonadati > Pseudomonadota > Alphaproteobacteria > Hyphomicrobiales > Stappiaceae > Roseibium > Roseibium sp. LAB1. The sequence goes on from NZ_BAAGIB010000001.1 coordinate 120,019, forward strand.
GCGAGCCGCGAACAACGCGACAAGATCCTGGCGGCCGCACGGGCCATTCATCCGCTGGACGGTCAGGAAAGCATGATCGGCGCCGACTACATGTTCCATGCCACGATCCTGCAGGCCAGTGGCAATCAGATGCTTTCCCAGCTCCAGAATCTGGTTTATGCAGTCATGCTTTTTTCCTACGCGGCGTCGCAAAGAACGCCTCCGGAAGAAAAACTTGCCCGCCGCAATCACGTCGGCGTCGCTGAAGCCATCGATTCCGGTGACGCGGAGCTTGCACGTGGACGCATGAAAGACATGCTGGTGCAAAACAAGGCTATGGCGGACAAACTCGTCGATTCAACGTTTCAGGACTGATCACTGCGCCGCCGCTTCCCTGATCCTGTCAGACAAACACGGTCTGGCAGACTGTCCTGCGCGACGGAATACCTGAGGCAAAGGGATTTCCTCCCGGTGACTTCGACGTTTTCACATTTGTTGGACAAGTGAGATTTTTCCTAGCAGATTAGGCAAAACCAACAATGACGGCCAAACGGCCGATACGGAAACGCCATGAACTTTTATTCAGAGACCGAACTTTCCCGCGGCACTTTTCTGGGTCGTGTCTGGCGCCCCGATGCTGAGGGACCTGCCGTTGTTACACTGCGCGAAAACCGCGTCATCGACATCACCTCAAAAACAGCCCCCACCCTTCGGGATATCTGCGAAATGCCGGATCCGGCAGTTTATGTCGCCACGGCAGAGGGGGAAGATCTTGGTTCTCTCGACTCGGTTGCTGCGGGATCCAGTGGCGATCCCTCCAGTCTTCATTTCCTTGCACCTTGCGACCTGCAGGCAGTCAAGGCCTGCGGAGTGACCTTTGCCAACTCAATGGTCGAACGCGTGATTGAAGAGAAAGCGGCAGGCGATCCGCAGAAGGCCGAAGCAATCCGCGCGCGGGTTGGCGCAACCATCGGCGACAGCCTGCGCAACCTGCGTGCCGGTTCGGAAGAAGCTGCCAAAGTCAAACAGGCGTTGATTTCCGAAGGCCTCTGGAGCCAATACCTGGAAGTCGGCATCGGCCCGGACGCTGAGGTCTTTTCCAAGGCCCAGGTTCTGTCGTCCGTTGGCCCCGGAGCTGACGTCGGACTGCACCCCGTCTCCAGCTGGAACAACCCGGAGCCGGAAGTGGTTCTGGCCGTCTCCTCAAAAGGAGTTGTTGTCGGCGCCACACTCGGCAATGACGTCAATCTGCGCGATGTGGAGGGCCGCTCGGCCCTGCTCTTGTCCAAAGCAAAGGACAACAACGCATCCTGCGCGATCGGACCGATGATCCGACTGTTCGACAAGACCTTTTCGCTGGATGACGTCCGTCTGGCAGAACTGGACCTGACCGTGACGGGAACCGACGGCTTTGTTCTGAAGGGCAGATCTTCAATGAAGGAGATAAGTCGGGACCCTCAGGATCTGGTTCGCCAGACCCTGGGCCGGCACCACCAGTATCCCGACGGTATCATGCTGTTTCTCGGAACCCTCTTTGCCCCGACTCAGGACAGAGACGTTCCCGGAGAAGGCTTTACCCACAAACTGGGCGACGTCGTTACCATCGAAAGCCCTGGCCTTGGCCGTCTTTGCAACACCGTTCGGCTTTCGACGGAATGCCCGGAATGGACTTTCGGTATCAGCTCCCTAATGCGCAATCTTGCACAGCGTGACCTCTTGTAGTTGGCAGCTGATCAGCCCAGCGCGCTGTGCAAGAGCGAATAGGAAATCAGTCGCTGCGCTCAAAGCGACGGCTGGACCATTTTTGCGGGGTCGACGACCCGGTCGAAATCCTCAGCACTGACAAAGCCCAGGTCAAGGCACGCCTGCTTCAAGGTCAGATCATGTTCGAAAGCATGATGTGCCGCATGACTGGCTTTGTCATAGCCGATGACCGGACTGAGGGCGGTCACCAGCATCAGGGACTGGTCGAGAAATTCCTTGATGCGCTTTTCGTTGGGTTCCATGCCTTCAACCAGGAACCGGGTGAAATTGACACAGCCATCGCCCATGATCTTCACCGATTGCAGGATCGCGTTGATCATCAGCGGTTTGTAGACATTCATCTCCAGGTAGCCACTGGCGCCACCGATCCCGACCACTACGTCGTTACCCATGACCTGAGCTGCGACCATCGCCAGTGCCTCGCACTGTGTCGGGTTGACCTTGCCTGGCATGATCGAGGACCCGGGTTCGTTGGCCGGTATTTTCAGTTCAAAGAAACCGCAGCGGGGCCCACACGATAGAAGGCGGATGTCGTTTGCGATCTTGAACAGGGAAACTGCAAGTGTCTTCAGGGCGCCGCTCAACATGACCAGTGCATCATGCGCGCCCTGAACCGCAAACTTGTTCGGGGCGCTGTAGAACGGCAATCCGGTCAATTCCGCGATCCGGGTGGCGGACAACTCCGCGAAGCGTGGATGTGCATTGATACCCGTCCCGACAGCGGTTCCACCCAGCGCCAAACCATAGACGTCCTTGAGTGCAAACTGGATACGCCCAATGTCCTGCCGCAACATTTCCGCATATCCGGAAAACTCCTGCCCAAGTGTCAAAGGCGTGGCGTCCTGCATGTGCGTTCTGCCGATCTTGATGATGTCGTCCCATGCGGCAGCCTTGTCCTGCAGGCTTTTGCAGAGTGTCTGAACACCCGGTAGAAGACGATGCGTCACCTGAAGAGCAGCGGCCATGTGCATGGCTGCGGGAAAGCTGTCATTGGAGGACTGGGACAGATTCACGTGATCGTTGGGATGGATTGGGTCCTTGGAACCAAGTACGCCCTCTGCCAGTGCGATGGCACGATTGGAGATTACCTCATTCACATTCATGTTGGTCTGGGTACCGCTACCGGTCATCCAGACATGCAACGGAAAATGATCGTCCAGCTTACCCTCGATGACCTCGTCTGCCGCTCTGACAATCAAACTCGCGAGCTCTCCCTGCAGCAACCCCAGCTCCTCGTTTGAAAGGGCAGCCGCCTTCTTCAAGATGCCATAGGCGTGGATCAGCTCTATCGGCATCAGGTCACTGCCGATGGAGAAATACCTCAGGGAGCGCTGTGTCTGCGCGCCCCAGTATTTGTCCTCCGGTACGTCTATCTCACCGATACTGTCGCTTTCAGTACGCATATGCGTTTCCTCGCAATTGGCTCAAGTGGCCAGCAGGGTTTCGGTCAACTCGCTATACGGGTCTTTCAGTCCGTCAATGACATCGAAATGATGGCGGTCCGCATCTTCCCGATAGGTTGCTGTCGGCCAGGCATCGGCAAGAAGTTTCGATTGCCTGAGGAATTCCGGACGTTCCGCGCCACCAACCCAGGCGACAACCGGACAATCTGCCACGGGCTGCATCAATGCGGCGCTCTCGGCGGAGGCGTCCTCTTCGCTCATCTGGAAGGATTTGTTCATCACGGTGTTTCTGAGCGGGCGAAGGTCGTGCAGACCGCTGATGGTAACGACCCGTTCGATCCGATCCAGAACCTCTTTCGGCAGCCGGGTATCTTCGCAGATCATTCGCGTCACCAGATGCCCGCCGGCGGAATGACCGGCAAGACGGATCGGTCCCGCAACACGGGCCGCCGCTTTCGTGATCGCGACGGAAATTTGCCGGGTGATATCTCCAATCCGCGCATCAGGTGCCAGGTCGTAGGATGGCATGCACACGGTCCAACCTTTGGCCAGACAGCCACTCGAAAAATGCGACCAGTAACTTTTGTCGAATCTTAGCCAGTACCCCCCGTGCACAAAGACGACGAGCCCCTTGGACTTTCTCTCCGGCCGAAACACGTCAAACCTTTGACGGGCTCCCTCGCCATAAACGACATCCAGATCCTTCTCGACCCAGCTTTTCCGGAAGGTTTCAGCGTCTTTCGCCCAGCGCACAATAAAATCATCAGCGCCGGGAATATAGGCGGCGTTTGAATATGCATCGTCCCAATCTGTAATCGTCATCTCACTCATACGAAATCCTCAGACCAACATCGAAACAGGTTGCCGGCATCCTTGCACAATTTACCTAGAAAGCGGAACGGCTTGATTGCCAATCTCAACTTGTCAAACAGACTGACATCAACCTAACGTCTGAAAAAACCAGTAACCGGGAGGCAAACTTAGATGGTGGAGCGCTGTTCCAATCGCGTGGCCAATCTGGCGCATTTTCTGTCCAGGAACGCTGCCCGCTGGCCCTCCGGATCAGCGATTGTCCAGGATGGCCGCACCTGGACCTGGTCGGATGTCGATTCGCGTGTCTCAGCCCTTGCCAAAGCGCTCCAATCCGAGTTCGGAATTTCCAAGGGCGACAGTTTGCTGGTTCAGGCACAGAACTCTCATCAGATGATCGAGATCATGCTGGCAGCTTTCCGGCTGGGAGCTGTCTGGGTGCCCTGCAATTTCCGTCAGGCTCCCGGAGAGACAGCCTACGCCGCGGAAAAAGCGAAGGCGAAAGTATTTCTGTGCGACGCGGATTTCGGCGCGCAAGCGGAAGCCGTGCGAAATTCAGTTGAAACGCTGACGGGCTGTATCACAATAGGCACAAGCGAATTCGGCACCGAGTATGAGGATCTCGTCTCCCGTTACCTGGGGCAAGTCCATTCAAACGAGATCGTGGACTACAACGATCCTTGCTGGTTGTTCTTTACCTCAGGCTCGACGGGGCGCCCGAAGGCTGTGGTACTCAGTCACGGACAAATCGGCTTCGTTTGCGTGAACTACATGGCGGACCTGTTGCCCGGCACCACGGAACAGGATGCCTCGCTGGTCATAGCACCTCTGTCGCACGGTGCAGGACTTCAACTGATTGTCCAGCTCTCGGCCGGGTCCACAAACGTCCTTCTGCCTGGAGGCGGTTTCAATCCCTCTACAGCGTTCGAGCTGATCGAAAAACACAGGGTCAGCAACCTCTTTACGGTCCCCACCATCGTCAAACGCCTGGTGGAAGATCCTTCGGTCGATCGTTTCGATCATACGAGCCTTCGCCACGTCATCTATGCCGGGGCTCCCATGTACCGGGAGGACCAGAAGCTGGCGCTCAAGAAACTGGGTCACGTCCTGGTTCAGTATTACGGGCTTGGTGAAGTCACCGGCAACATCACGGTGTTGCGGCCGCAGGATCATTTTCTGGAGGACGGACCTGAGACACGCAGTGGCACCTGCGGTACCGAGCGCACAGGCATCGAGGTCTCGATCCAGGACGAAGACGGCAACCACCTGCCACCTAATGAAACGGGAGAAGTCTGCGTCATCGGCGCCGCTGTCTGTGCCGGATATCTGGAAGACGGCGAGGCCAACAGAAAGTCTTTCAGAAACGGCTGGTTCCGAACAGGCGACATCGGCCATATGGACGAGCAACGTTATCTTTTCCTCACCGGCCGAGCCTCGGACATGTACATCTCGGGCGGCTCCAACGTCTACCCGAAGGAGGTCGAGGAAGTCCTGCTCACGCACCCGGACATTTCCGAAGTCGCAATCCTTGGCGTTCCGGATCGGCAATGGGGCGAAGTCGGGCTCGCCGTTTGTGTGGCAACCCCGGACAAGTCGCCCAACCCTCAGTCTCTATCGGATTTCCTCAGCGGAAAGATCGCGCGCTACAAGATGCCTGCCCGTTATCTCTTCATTCCGGCAATGCCGACAAGCGCTTATGGCAAGATCACCAAGAAACTGGTGCGGGAGCACTTGATCGAAAAAGGCCTGTTATGAGACGGCCGCCACCAAAAACACTTGCCGACATCCGGCATCCAGGCCCCGTCGCCGAAAACCGGTTGCCATACGCCAAATGCCGGGCTGAACCTGTCGAGATTGAAGTCACAGAGCGCGCCCCCTTGCTGAAAGTGCTGGGAGACTATGTCGAGCGGAACGGCCTCAGTTCTGCTGTGCTCGACCTTTCAGGGCTGACGCTCGGAGCGTTTGACTTTGTCAAGCCGGCCTGTGCGCTGGATGATCGGCATGCGGCCTGGTACAGCGACACCCATTCTTCCGCTGGCGCGACGCTCGAAACTGCGGTTGCCATTGTAGGCAAGAAGGACGGCGACTGGTTTGCCCATGTCCACGCCTATTGGCACGAGGGTGGCAGTGACCATCTTGGGCACCTGTTGCCCCACACGCTCATTGTGGCCCGGACAGGCACTATCAAGGGTAACGGTTTGCGAGGTGCTGCATTTGTTGCCTCGCTGGACCCGGAGACAGAATTCACACTGTTTCGTGTGCAGCCTGACGAAGAACCTTCCCGGCATGTCGACGAAAATGCCCTCATCACAACGCTCGCACCGTTTACCGACCTGACTGACAGCATCCGCGACCTTTCCCATTTTCTGGAAGCTTCGTCCTACGAAGTCCATGGACTGGGCAGCCTTGCCGGAGCGACGTTTCGCGACTCCGCCCCGATGACAGGTCTGATATCCGAAATTTTGCTTTGTCCGAACGCAGGCGCGAAGCCAAATCAAAAGCTGTGCGTTCCCATACGAGCGGTCGACCTCAATGGTGGGCTACATCAGGGCGTTCTCACTTCCGGCGGCGCGCCGACGCTGGTCACCTGCGAATTGCTGATCAAAACCTGCTCAGCACACCAGGATACGGCGAAACCGCGGAAGAATTGAACCCCGCGCCTCCCGCGAGGCCAAGAACAGTAAGAGAACATTTACCCTTGCAGAACACAATGAGAACAGGTACCATGTTCTTGATTTGTACCAGATGTTTTCTCGGTCAGGGGACGCCTACATGCTGACGCGCAAGCAGTACGAACTGCTCATGTTCATTCACGAAAGACTGAAAGAAACCGGTGTGCCGCCCTCTTTCGACGAAATGAAGGATGCGCTCGACCTGCGCTCCAAGTCCGGCATTCACCGCCTGATCACGGCTCTTGAGGAACGAGGTTTCATCCGGCGCCTGCCAAACCGGGCAAGGGCCATGGAGGTTGTTCGTCTTCCGGACTCAATTGCACCCGGGCTGGGCGCGCCCCGTCCACGCGGCAGCTTCTCACCGGAAGTCATCGAAGGTTCCCTTGGCAAACCGGAGCCGGTGAAAACGGCACCGGAACCTGTAATTGGCGTCACGGAAATTCCCGTCATGGGCCGGATTGCCGCCGGTGTGCCGATCGAGGCCATTCAAACCCACAGCCACTCCATCACTGTGCCGCAGGACCTGATCGGCCGGGGGGAACACTATGCTCTGGAAGTGCGCGGTGATTCCATGATCGAAGCCGGTATCCTGGATGGCGACACCGTATTGATACGCCGGACCGACAGCGCCGACAGTGGCGATATTGTCGTCGCACTTGTGGACGACGAGGAAGCCACCTTGAAACGGCTACGCAAGAAAGGCGCTTCCATTGCGCTTGAAGCGGCGAACCCGGCTTATGAAACGAGAATCTTCGGACCGGGCCGCGTTCGCGTCCAGGGGCGCCTTGTCGCCCTGTTCCGCCAGTATTGAGGCATCACTCGTCTGCACGCGCTTCGGCCTTCGAAGCGCGTTCAACCTGCCGCAATCCCTCTCTTGTTACCGTCCCCGGTCGATGCCAAGGGCGCGGTGGGTCAGGGATGGCAAACCTCAGTTTTTCTATTTTCCATTTTTCCGCAGGCGAGCGCTTTTCTGCGCTGTCATGACCTGAAGAGCCAACGGTGCTGCCTGAGATGTCGGTCCTGGACAACCAGATGGATATCGCTCCTCGCAGAGCGCGCGTCGTCTGATCCAGGACAAGCCCCACGCCACAGTTCTTTGGGGCGACTAGATCGGTCACGATCAAATCGGCGTATCGACAATCCATCTGAAACGCTTCAATTGTCCTTGGTTGAGCAACCGCAAGAAATGTTGGCCTGTCTTCTGTTCCTTCAGACTTATCAACACGACCATAAGCCCTGACGACACACCCCTCATCATCGCATTTCCTTTGAGGCGACTTCATCTTGCGCGATAAAATCGCGCTGTCAGAAACACCTTCCGACTGCAGCCAGAGATCCGTTGCAAAGGTTCTGCCCCTTGCGGCGAAACGTAGTGCCCCCGCCTCGTCCCGAGCGGCAATACGAGAGCCGTTTGCGGCAATCTGGATGTCGGGTGGCCGGGTTGTCATGACAATCAAAACACCGGCAAGAAGTGGAACCGCGGCAAGCAGGCGTTTCCTGCCTGGTACCAACAGGCCTGCAAAGAGAGCTGACAACAGAAGGAATGCAGCCGTTCCATCCAGCCTGCCCGAAGCTCCACTGCCGGCATCCAGGGCCGCCGTGAAGGAAGCAACCTTCAAGAGCAGCGAGATGCCGTAAGACATGATCCACAGAGGCAACGCAGCCAGCCCAAATGGCATCAGGACGAATGCGAGCACACCCATGGGCATTACCAGCAGCGAGAAAATCGGCATTCCCAATAGGTTGCCGACAAGGCCGTATGGCGCGATGCGACTGAAATGATGCGCTCCGATGATGCCGGTTGCCAGACCCGCGACCAATGCTGTTACAAACAGCCCGGCAATCCATTTGCCGAGAAAAAGACCGGTTGCCATAACCCAACTGGTCGGTCTTTCTCCCGAATATCCCGTCCGATCGCGTTGCCGCCATAGGTCATAAACAGCAACCAGACAGATCACGGCAGCGAAGGACATCTGGAAGCCCGGAAAAAACAGGCGCTCCGGCGCGATCAGAAGTAGAACAAGACCCGCAAGCGCAACACTGCGCAGGGTCAGCCCTCGCCGGCCCGCCAGAATGCCGACAAAGACGATTGCAATCATCAGGAACGAGCGCTGGGTGGCAACCGCCCCACCGGACAGAAGCAGATAGACGACCGCGGCACCAAGGGCTGAGATTGCCGCCCACTTGTGAACGGGCCACCTTAACGTCAGGACTGGCACCAGCGAAAACAGCAGCAAAACCGCCCCATAGGCCCCACCAGCGAAAAGCGCCATATGGAGGCCGGAAATTGCAAGAATATGAGCCAGCCCGGCCGCACGCAAAACGTCTTCCTGTTCCTCTGCAATTCCGCTCCTGTCACCAACAAGCAAAGCGACAATCAGTTCAGTTTCAGGCCCCTCGCCCAGGCTGGCCCTGATGCGCGTGGCAAGATCGCCTCGAAGTTTTGCGACTGCGACAGCGGGGCGAAGCTCAAGTTCACCTTCCGAAGACTTGAGGATCTGCGGAGGTCCGAAACTGAACCCTGTAGCACCGATCCGTTGATAGAAGGCCCGGAAGGAATAGTCGTATCCTCCCGGAAAGACCGGACCGGCCGGTGGAAACAGGCGTGCGCTGACACGAACTGTGTCCCCAACTCGCACTTTGCTATCTGCAGGAACGCGCAGGCGCACCTTTTCCGGAAACGTGAGAAATTCTGCCGGATGCCCATCGACGGCAGCAACTGCGAGCACGAGCCGGACACCCGACGAACCAACATCAAGCTCTTCAACGTAGCCAGTTACTTCCGCATTCATCGGTTCGGCAAGGCGCGGCGTCGACACAAGAGCGGTGCGGAAACTTGAAGTTGCCAGACCGGAGGAGAAAGCCAACCAAAGCACGGCGGAAATGGCCAAGGCGCCACGCCGCCCAGGTCGCAATGCTACTGCCCCGGCAATCAAGACCATAACCGTCAACAAGATCCAGGACGGCTCTTCAGGCAACCAGACGTAAATTCCGATGCCAGCGGCAAACGCGAAAGCACACCACAGGAGCCCCTGAGAATCCCAAAGACGTTCTGCCGTCAAATTGCCAGCTAAATTTGCCCGCGTTTGACCACCTGTCATCCACGGGCGTGGCTCTTCACGTCCATCCGACCCGGTTGTGCCGGGCAATAAATCTGCGCGCGCACTGTCAATGGTTGCCGTTTGCATGCGGCTGTCAGTGATATCCTGCGGTCCGGACCGTGACGTCACCCCAGTTCCCCGTTAGGTCCAAGAAATGGCAGGCGCCCCTATTTAGCCTCGCCAAAGCCTGTGCTAAGACCGCGCCACCAATCCGGCGCGCTCCGCGCCGTCATACTGACAGAGACTTTCATAAAGCACCATGGCACAGAAAATCGTCACGCGCTTCGCCCCGTCCCCGACCGGGTTCCTGCATATCGGCGGTGCCCGCACCGCGCTCTTCAACTGGCTGTTTGCCCGTCATCATGGCGGCAAGATGCTGTTGCGGATCGAAGACACGGATCGGGCCCGATCCACACAGGAAGCGGTGGACGCACTTATCGACGGCCTGTCCTGGCTTGGACTCGACTGGGAGGGAGACCCAATCTCCCAGTTTTCCCGCGTCGAACGCCACAAGGAAGTGGTTGAGGAAATGCTGGCAAACGGCACGGCCTACCGCTGCTATTGCACGCCGGAAGAAGTTGATGCCATGCGCGAGAAAGCCCGCGCCGAGGGCAAGCCGCCCCGCTATGACGGAACCTGGCGCGAGCGCGATGCATCCGAAGCCCCTGTTGGCATTGATCCGGTCATCCGCATCAAGGCCCCCCAGGAAGGCGAGACTGTGGTTGACGACCTGGTCCAGGGCCGCGTCGTGATCCCGAACAAGGATCTGGATGATTTTGTGCTGATGCGCTCCGACGGTACGCCGACATACATGCATGCTGTCGTGGTGGACGATCACGACATGGGCATCACGCACATCATTCGCGGTGTCGATCATCTGACCAACGCGGCCCGACAGACGCTCATCTTCCAGGCTCTTGGATGGGAAGTGCCGGCAATGGCACATATTCCGCTCATTCACGGGCCGGATGGGGCAAAGCTCTCCAAGCGCCACGGTGCGACCGGGGCAGAAGCCTATCGCGAGATGGGCTATCTGCCTCAAGCCATGCGAAACTATCTGGCCCGTCTGGGTTGGAGCCATGGTGACGAGGAAATCATTTCGCTTGAAGACATGATCAAGTGGTTCGGTTTCGACGCTGTCGGCCAGTCGGCTGCACGTTTCGATTTCAAGAAACTGGAAAACCTTAACGGCCACTACATGCGTGCGACCGAGGACAGCGAATTGCTGAGCCATTGGAAGGTCTATCTCGCACACGCCGAAGGCGGCAACCAGGTTCTCTCCTGGCTCGCTGATGGCAATAACGAGACAACTGCGCTCACCGCCCTTCCCGGCCTGAAGGAACGCGCCAAAACTCTGGTCGAACTGACGGAAAGCGCTTCCTATCTATGGCGTCAACGCCCGCTGGATACCGACGAAAAGGCCACGAAGATCCTTGATGACGATGCCCGGACGATCCTGAAGGATCTGCATGGCGTGCTTTCAGCCGCTTCGGATTGGAGTGCTGAACCGCTGGAAACAGCGGTTAAGGCCTATGCAGAAGGCAAGGAGTTGAAACTTGGCAAGGTGGCGCAACCATTACGCGCCGCACTGACGGGCCGCGGCACATCACCGGGTATTTATGACGTCCTGATTGCTCTGGGCCGGGAAGAATCCCTTGCCAGAATTCAGGATCAGGCGGCCTGAGTTTAAGCACCGCCGGATGCAAATTCAGGCAAAAGCCAAGCTTCCGGCGGTCACCCCGACACGCGAAATGCGTCTTTGACCAAAGCGTTATATCGGCCAGCTTGCGGCAGTGCAGTAAATGGGCTACGCAAGACGCGAAAAATTCTCCAGTGCTGGTCCGGCAACCGGAAACGGGACCCATCACCAGAAGGGTCGAACCAGGACGGCACATCCGGTTAACGTAAAGGGGTTTCTGAATGGCCGACAACAACGCCAAGCTCAATGTCGGTGGTAACGACCACGCATTCGACGTTCTTGAAGGATCCATCGGACCGTCGGTTGTGAACATTTCGTCCTTGTACAAGGACACGGGCATGTTCACCTACGACCCGGGCTTCACCTCCACCGCCTCCTGCGAGTCCAAGATCACTTATATTGATGGTGACGAAGGCACGCTGCTTTACCGTGGATACCCGATCGAGCAACTCGCCGACCACGGCGACTTCCTGGAATCCTGCTATCTGCTGCTTTATGGCGAGTTGCCGACGAAGTCCCAGAAGGACGACTTCGTCAATCGTGTGACCTATCATACGATGATCCACGAGCAGATGAACCGGTTCTTCTCCGGCTTCCGCCGCGACGCCCACCCGATGGCCGTCATGGTCGGCACCGTTGGCGCTCTGTCCGCTTTCTATCACGACTCGACCGACATCACCGATCCGCATCAGCGTATGGTGGCGTCTCTGCGCATGATCGCCAAGATGCCGACCATTGCCGCAATGGCCTACAAGTACCATGTCGGACAGCCGTTTGTTTATCCGCGCAACGACCTGAGCTACGCAGCAAACTTCCTGCATATGTGCTTTGCGGTGCCTTGTGAGGAATACAAGGTGAACCCGGTCCTGGCTCGCGCCATGGACCGCATCTTCATACTTCACGCGGACCACGAACAGAACGCGTCCACGTCTACGGTACGCCTGGCGGGTTCTTCCGGCGCAAACCCGTTTGCGTGCATCGCAGCAGGCATTGCCTGCCTCTGGGGACCGGCACATGGCGGCGCCAACGAAGCAGCCCTCAACATGCTGTCCGAAATTGGCTCCGTGGACCGCATTCCGGAATACGTCGCTCGCGCCAAGGACAAGAACGACCCGTTCCGCCTGATGGGCTTCGGTCACCGTGTTTACAAGAACTACGATCCTCGCGCGCGCATCATGCAAAAAACCACGCACGAGGTTCTCGGCGAACTCGGCATCAAGGACGATCCGCTGCTGGACGTCGCGATGGAGCTGGAAAAGATCGCTCTCAACGACGAGTATTTCGTCGAGAAGAAGCTCTATCCGAACATCGACTTCTATTCGGGCATCACGCTGCGCGCGCTCGGCTTCCCGACTACAATGTTCACCGTCCTGTTCGCCTTGGCCCGTACCGTTGGCTGGATTGCACAGTGGAAGGAAATGGTAGAAGACCCGTCCCAGCGCATCGGCCGTCCGCGTCAGCTCTACACAGGTGAGAAACTGCGCGACTACACGCCGATCGACCAGCGCCGCTAAGGCCTGGGAGGAGCCCGCAAGCACGCCGGTCGCAGTTGCGTTTCGGCTCCGCACTGAACATAAAAAAGGGCGTCCTGCTTAGTTGCAGGGCGCCCTCTTTCTTTTTTGACCCAAAGGAACCACGACAAAAACAAGAAATATTTTTCCCGATATGCCCACCAATGCAAATAGGGCTTTCATGCAACATAATTCATTCGCTAATACCGACCGGAATTATTTCCCAAAAACAAACCGAAACAAAAATGATCTACGCTGGCGCAAACATCTCTCTACTAAATTTTTAGTTTTATTACTTATTCTATAGTTCTCAAGTATTAAGCAAATTCTTTTCTTAAATTTGACGTAATATCAGAACTTTTTACAATTAATAAGGAATCATTGCTTATCCTCTCCATCAAATAGCACGTGTGAAACACGCTGGGGTCTCGAGGGGTTACCATGAATTTCCTGAAGTTCGCTTCTGATCTGAAGTTTGGCGTGAAAGTCGGCGGCAGCTTTGCCGCTGTTGTTGCTCTTACAGGTATCGTCGGTGGTGTCGGCGCTTACAGCGTCATGACCCTGTCGGAACGCATGGAAGTTGCCAAACAGTCGACCTCGGCAATCGCCCAACTGCAAAGTCTCGCGAGCAAGAAGGAAAGCTTCCTGTCTACACAGGACCTTCAGGCCGCAGAAGCCACCATCTCGGATATTGGTGTCTTGAGTTCAGAGCTGGAAACGCTCCAGAACCAGCTCAAGTCCGATCCTCAGGCTCAGACACCCGTTGCCGAAGCCGCCGCAGCCGTTGAGAATTTCCGTAGAGCCTTTGAAAAGGTCGTCGGTCTGACTCAGGTACAATCCGACAAGCAGCAACAACTCGACGGCGCCGTGCAAAACCTTGAAAAGATTTCCTCGGAAATTCTTGGCAAGGCATTGATGGCGCGAGACGGCGTCAGTCAGGATGAAACCAACGCGCGCAAAACGCTCGTACTTGCCAACAAGGTTGGTCAGGCAGCAGCCGGTTTCCAGGAGGAGTCTCTCACTCTTCAGAACCTGTTCAACGCCGCAGCCAACAACGCCAAGCAGCTGGCGGACATCAAGGATCGCGTAGCCCTGCTCGTCCCGTCCGCCAAGCAGATGGCAGCAAACAGCTTTGACGGTGTCGATCCGGCCAAGTTCCAGCAGCTTGCATCGAAAACAGCCGAACTTGAGCAAACACTTGGAAAACTGACCGAGACCAAGGACTACATTGCGATCTTCGATCTGACTGATGCGGCCAAGGCCGGCTTCGAACAGCTCGTATCCGATGTAAAGGAAATCCGTTCCCAGGCGAATGTGGCGATCGACAACGTCTATACCCAGGCAGACGAAATCAATCAGCGCTTCTATGTCGTCGACAGCGTTGCAGATACGGTCATGCAGATCGAGGCCGACGCCAACGCCGTAAAGGCGGCCGCCTTCTATTTCATGCTGTCGCCAAGCGATAGCTCGCAGCAAACCGTCACCACCGGCATCGAAGGCCTCAACAAGCTGGCCACACGGCTCGAATCCAGTGCAAAGGACTTCCCTGCGATTTCGGACATCGTCCCGGCAGTGAAGAGCTCCATCGACAGCTTCTCGGCAAGATTCTCCGAACTGGCTTCGAACCAGTTCCAGCTGGCAGGTCAGATCGATACCATGACGGAGCTGTCGCAGACTGTTCAGACGCAGATCTCGACTATCTCCGCCAACCAGAGCGCAGCTGCTCAGGCCTCCAGCTCCAGCGCCCTTAGCGTCATCAGTCTCGCCCTTCTGACTGCTGCCCTGGCCGGTGTCGGCATGGCTGTCGCACTCAATTTCGCAGTGACGCGTCCCCTCCGCCGGACGACTGCGACCATGTCCCGTCTTGCCGAAGGCGACACGGATGTCGAAATCGACGGTACCGGGCGTGGTGATGAAATTGGCGACATCAGCCGTACCATGCAGGTCTTCCGCGACAATGCGGTAGAAAGATTGCGCCTTCAGTCTGAAACAGAGAAAGACCAGCAGCTGCGTGCCGAGCGCCAGGCTCGCATCGAGGCTCTGATTTCCAACTTCCGAGAAAAAGCGACCGAAGTGCTTGGCTCTGTTGCGGAAACAGCGCAGACGCTGGATGGCACTGCCCAGGATTTGAGTGCTATCGCCAGCCAGAACTCCAGCCTGGCCGACAGCACCTATGGTGTGACCGACGAAGCAACCCAGAACGTTCAGACGGTTGCCAGTGCCGCCGAGGAACTGGCCGCCTCAATCCAGGAAATCTCCCGTCAGGTAAACCAGACCACTCAGGTTGTCGACCGGGCAACCGAGGGCACACAGGTTACCAATGAAAAGGTTCAAAGCCTGTCGACAGCGGCCACCAAGATCGGTGAAGTCGTCAGCCTGATTCAGGCAATTGCCGAGCAGACCAACCTTCTGGCGCTCAACGCCACCATCGAAGCAGCTCGCGCTGGTGAAGCCGGCAAGGGCTTTGCGGTGGTCGCGGCCGAAGTGAAGGAACTGGCTACCCAGACTTCCAAGGCAACGGAGGAAATCAGCTCGCAGATTTCCGAAATCCAGAACGCGACCAAGGATGCTGTGGTCGCCATTGAGGCGATTACGCAGACCATGGAAGAAGTCAACGAATACACTTCCACCATTGCCGCTGCCGTTGAACAGCAGGGCTCTGCAACCAGCGAGATCTCCATCAACGTTCAGCGCGCTGCGGAAGGAACAGGTTCGGTCAAGACCAATATGTCGGACCTGTCACAGGCCGTAGCCCAGACCAGCCAGAATGCCAATCTGGTGCTCGGTGCATCGAGCGAATTGTCCCAGAAGACCGATATCCTGAAAAGCGAAGTCGGACACTTCCTGGACAATGTGGCCAACGCCTGATCCGAGCGCCAAATTCTTATTTGCGTTTCAAGAACCGGGGGCGTTTCGCTCCCGGTTTTTCTTTGATGGGCAGGTTCCGTCTCGCCCCAAAGTCACCCCAGGACATTTATTCGGGCACGCGCCTGCTACGAATCTTAATTTTCAGCACAAAGTTTTTGCTTTTTGAGATTTTCTCTTTCTATGGGTATTTTCCATTATCGAATGAAAAACATACACTTATCAAAATGAACAATAAAAATAATATACCCATAAATACCCGATAAAATATTATCGATTAAATCACCATTCACCTAAAGTTAGTTTATGCGAAAGTTCGCTTTCTATTCATATAGCCTACAAAAAAATTACTGTTACGCTTTCCCTGTCATTTCAAGATTTGAAATGAAGGGAGAAAATTATGATGTCAGGTAATATTCGATCACTTACACTTGCGGCTGCTATTTGCTTTAGTGGCTTGCCTGCAATTGCGGCCGAAGTTACGCTCACTTTTGACAAGGTCACAACAGTCGCGTCAGACGGTGACATGTCAGTGTGCACCAAGCGTTATGGCGACGGCTACAAATCCAGCCCCACTGACAAGGGCGACAAGCATCGGGTGACGGACAACGGACACGCGTTCGAGGTTCTGAGCAACGAGGTTTCCCAAAACATGGGCGTCGTTTCTTTTCACAACACCTATCTGATGACCTTCGCAGGTGAAACCGCCCCTGTATCAGCGGAACTGTGGGCAACAGGTCTTGCAGGTGAAGCGCTGTTCCGCGGAACCTTTTCGGATGGCACCTGCCGGGGCCACGTAGAAATGTCGGCTTCCTAGCGCGGCGCTATTCACCCACATCACAATTACCTTTTCTGATCCCGCTTTCTTTGAAAGGGCTAAATCACATGAAAAATCTCTTGAAACTCTACCAGCAGGCAAACCGCTTTCCTCAGGACATCCACAAGGCTGAAAGCAAGGCCCTTTGTTACGGCGGTCATTGTGTAGTCCATATCGACGCCCCTACCGAAGGCAAAGCAATCGACCGCAAATCGGCCGAAAAGAAATAGGCGCCTGAGAGAATTTACCTGTTTCCCGGGCCAAAGGTGGAGTTTCACCTTGCCCCGGGGAACGGGTCTGTTGAGAGAGAGTGGCAGATGCAATTAGCCGTAAGTACTCTTGCGTCAGATTCCGTGGATGATCTGGACCTTGAATGTATCATTACCAAGCTGACCGCGGACGAGGCCGCAGGCGGGTACAATTGGCCTGAATCCTCGGCCCGGCAAGTGGAAGAAGCCTACAGGACATTCCTGAAGTCGGCGCAGCAGCAGATGCTTGAAAACACAGGCTCTGCAACGACAGATGTGTCCCTGCAGCCGACGCAAGTGGTCGACATCTTCTGGCACACCCACATTCTTTTCACGCGAAAATATTTCAGCGACTGCGAAGCGGTCTTCGGACGGTATCTGCACCATGAACCAGTTTTGCCCGGTCAATGACCGCCTTCAACAGCCGAATGTTTCAGCTCCTTTCAGACTGGATCATCTTCTGATAGAACGCCACGAACTCTTCAGGTGGCCCGTGTCCCTCGAACCGGAAATTCAAGCGTTGGCCGGATACATCGCAGGCGCTGTCAGCGCCGGTGTTCTTGCCGATCATGGACAGGACCTTCACGAAAAAGCCGAGACAACCGCGCGCAATGCTCTCGCAATACCAGACGCTGCCTCGATCATATTTGGTCACAGCGCAATCCAGATCCTGGAACAGCTGTTACTCACCCGTTCCAAGAACCATCCCGTTTGCACCCTATGCCGAGATTTCTTTCTGTTCGACAAAACCCTGACAAAACTCGGCATAGCGCAGGCCAGATTTGCGACACTGGACGAGCTCATCAGCAAGTCTCCTCCGCATTACACGGTCCTGTTGAGTGCACCGAACAATCCGACTTCATTGAATCTTTCAGCTTGCGAACTGGAGCGCCTCCTAAGAGAACGAGAGGGATTGGTGCTTGTGGACGAGGCTTACATCCTCTTCGCGAACGATCCGGAACACCGTCTCGCCTTTCTGGAGAGATATCCCAATCTGGTGCTGTTGCGCGGTACCGCGAAGAGCGGTCTTGCCGGCCTTGGGCTTGGATACATTCTCTGTCATGAGACGGCTGCCGAGCATTTTCTCCAGACACGCATAAGCAGTCTGATAAGTCACGTTCAGGCCGCCATGGCGACACGACTGTTCGACAAGTATCAAGAGCTCCGGAAAATGTCGGCTCGTCTAGCCGCCATGAGAGACACCACGGCAAGGCAGATCGCACACGAAACGCAATGCCGGCCGATTTCGGGACATTGCGATTTTCTTCTGGTGCGCACCGGACGTAAGGATTGCCGGGAAATCACAATCACCATGAGGGAAACCGGCATACCTGCCCTCGCCTACGAACGACTGCCCGGCTTTGAAGATGTCGTGAAACTTTTTCCCGCCGCCTATGCGCGCAACGACGAAATCGTCAGGTGTCTGTCTTCATAGCAGCAAGCACCACATCAGCTGCTGCTCCGCGCTGGCTGTGACCATCCGGCAATCGCATGACGTCGTCAAGTCTATGCAGATGCTCCATCTGCTGCTGGCGCTCAGGACTGTTCTTGAGCAACTCGACAAGATGGTCTGCAAGCACGACCGGTTTCACTTCCTCATCGAGGAACTCCGGTATTGCTTTGGTTCCTAGGATAATGTTCGGCAACACAAAGGAATCGACGCTTGAAAATTTGAAGATCTGGTTGAGCTCCTTGATCCGTCGGAAGAACCAGTCAACCTTGTAGGCAACAACCATCGGAACACCTGACAGAGCCAGTTCAAGCGATACCGTTCCCGATGCGGCCAACGCAGCATGCGCCTTTCGGAACGCGGCCCGTTTTGCATCGAGCCCCGTGACAACCTCAACCGGAACCGGCCATCCGGCAGTGCCCTGACGGATCCTGTCTTCCAAGTGTGCCACGGCTGGCAACACTACCTTCAGGCCGGGGATCTTGTCCCTGACGCGTGAAACAGTCGCACCGAAGTCATCCAGCAACCTGTCAATCTCACTTCGCCGGCTGCCTGGAAGCACCAGCAGGAACTTTTCGTCGCCGTCGACCGGCGCTCTTTCACCTTCCGAAGGACGCAGCTCGCTTGCGTTTTCACTTAGAGGATGGCCGACATAATGCGTGCGCGGACCACCGAGCTTTCGGTGCACATCGGGTTCAAACGGCAGCAGAGCCAGTAGGTCGTCCACATAGACGCTCATTTTTCGAGCGCGGCCCGGGCGCCAGGCCCAGACGGAAGGTGACACATAGCCGACGATGGGAATATGTGGCGCCCGCTTTCGCACACGCTTGGCAACGTTGTGTGTGAAATCCGGACTATCGACGATAACCAGAACATCCGGATCGGCTGCTATCACGGCGTTCACGGTCTGGTAAACGCGCCTGACAATCAACGGCAGTCTGGCAAGCACCGCCGTCAGCCCCATGACGGAAACGTCTGACATCTCGAAGAAGCTTCTGAGGCCCAAAGATGTCATACGTTCTCCGCCGACACCGCAATAACGAACACCAAGACCCAGCCGTTCGTTGATTGCCTTCATCAACTCTGAGCCAAGCTGGTCGCCTGACTCTTCGCCGGCGACAATACAAATGGTAGGCATCTTGCCGTTAATCACTTGCGCTCATCCGGATGCGCAGAGGTGGCAACGCCGAACTCAAAACCATGCTCTATGCCGATGACAAAGAGACCGGCGGCGTCTGCCTTTTTGAGTGTTTCTTCCTTTTCCGCAATCAACGCTCCGCTGGCTTCAACAGCAATGCCTGCGAGCCCCGCGGCGACCGCCAAATCAATGGTTTTCGGACCGACAGTTGGAAGATCCACTCGCAAGTCCTGGTTTGGCTTCGCGGTCTTGACCAGGACACCGGCACGTCCCTTCGCACGGATGCGGCCAATGCGCTTGAGCTCGGCACAGCGTTGCAGCATGGCGTCGGTTCCTTCCGCGCCTTCCAGCGCAACAACCCGTCCGCCAACGGCAATGGCCGCCTGGCCGATATCAAGCTCTCCAAGCTTCTCGGTCGCCCTTAACGCCAGCTCGGCGTCCAGCCAATCACCCCGGTTCGGCTGCACCCGGCCAAGCACGCCGCTTGAAGCGAGCAGTTGCGGCGCTACATCCTTGATCCCCACGACCCGATACCCCTCGACTTCAAACAGGCGGATCACCTTAGTCAACAGACTGTCGTCTCCACCGGCAAGAGCCCGGATGATTGTCGGCAATCGTTTCAAGGTACCGAAATCGCCAAGAATGGACGTGAAATCGGGGCGGCTGGACACGCCTCCAATCAAAAGCACGTCCCGGCACCCTGTCTTTTTTAGAAATTTGTAAAGCCGGCCGATTTCGCCCCAGCCGAGTTCCGTGTCCGCCTGAGCACGTGTACGCGCATCCGCCTCGCCCTTGATGGCGATAATCCTGAACTCGCGTCCGGCACTGGCGAGTGCGTCGGCAATCTGGCAGGGCAGGCTACCGTTGCCCGCTATCAGGGCGAGGCGTGGTTCCATACCCGTATCTGCCTCTGCCATTTGTCAGCCTTCGCTGCGCGGCGTGCAGAACCGGCGGTCTTCCTTTTCAAGGATGAAATCGGTGACCGTCTTGACCAAAGGCTGATCGGCGTTTTCCGTTGCCACGGCTTCCGCCCGGCTGCGCAACGTTCCTTCGCTGCTCTCGAACAGCGCACGGTACGCCGCACGCAAGGCGTGAATCTGCTCCCGCGGCAAGCCTTTACGCTTGAGACCAACCAGATTGAGCCCGGCAAGACGAGCACGATCACCGATCACTGAGCCGTAGGGAATCACATCGAATTCGACACCGGTCATGCCGCCCACGATCGCACCCGTTCCAATACGCGACCATTGCCGGACGGCACTCAAGCCACCCAGAATCACGAAATCGGCAAGTTCAACATGCCCTGCAAGCGTGGCGTTGTTCGCAAGAATGGCGTGATTGCCGACCAGGCAGTCGTGGCCGACGTGCGAGCTCATCATGAACAGACAATTGTCGCCCACCCTGGTATAGCCCCCGCCACCCTCAGTTCCCGGACTCATGGTGACATGTTCACGGATCTGGTTGTTGGCGCCAATTTCAAGGAAACTGACTTCGCCTGAAAACTTGAGGTCTTGCGGTTTGTGGCCAATGCTCGCGAAAGGAAATATGTGCGTCTTTGCGCCCACACTCGTGTGGCCTGTAACGACGACATGCGATTCCAGGATAACTCCGTCAGCGAGTTTCACATTCGGGCCAACCATCGAATATGCCCCGATGTGAACCCCCTCGCCGATCACGGCCCCGTCTTCGACTATGGCCGTTGGATGGATGTCAGTCATATGTCCTCACGCATCTATCAGCATGGCGCTGACTTCTGCTTCTGCAACCTTGTTGCCGTCGACCTTCGCGACAGCGTCGAATTTCCAGATGTTTGATCGTTGCTTGATTTTCTTGACGTGGAAATGAACCTGATCGCCGGGTTCTACCGGACGGCGGAACTTCGCCTTGTCGATCGTCATGAAATAAACAAGCTGCGGCGGCGCATCGACGCCACGGGCATGGACACAAAGCGCCCCGGCCGTCTGTGCCATCGCTTCGATCAGAAGCACACCTGGGAAAACGGGTCTTTCCGGGAAATGTCCCGTGAAATGCGGCTCGTTAATGGTGACGTTCTTGATGCCGATGCAGCTGTCGTCGCCATCCATTTCGATGATCTTGTCGATCAGTAGAAAAGGATACCTGTGCGGCAGAAGCTTCATGATTCTCATGATGTCTGCGCTGGCAAGTGTTTTGTTTTCTGCGTCTTCCATATAATACCCCTTGGCGAATGGCCGCCGCAAAGTTCTGTTTGTAATCCGTTTACGATCCGCCGCCGCGCTCTGCAAGCTTTCTAACGGCCGCGACTTCACGGAACCACTGCTTTACCGGCTTTGCAGGCGTGCCCCCGTAGCGTCCTCCGGCTGGCAGATCGTCGTTGACAACGCTGACCGCCGCCACCTGGGATCCCATTCCGATTGTCACATGGCCACGTACGCCGGTTTGCCCGCCGATGGCGACAAAGTCCTCGAGAGTGCAACTACCGGACAAACCGACCTGAGAAACGATTACACAGTGGCGGCCAACAACCACATTGTGACCGATCTGAACCTGGTTATCGATTTTGGTGCCTTCACCAATAATCGTGTCCCTGTTTGCTCCGCGGTCGATGGTTGTGTTGGCGCCTATCTCAACATCGTCCTGAATGATCACACGACCGACCTGCGGAACCTTGAGGTGCCCCATGGGGCCCATTGCATACCCGAAGCCATCCTGGCCGCAGCAAACGCCCGGATGCATGTAGACACGGTTGCCAAGTGCAGCATGCTGAACCGTACAATTGGGACCGATAACGCAGTCCCGGCCGATCTTGACGCCCTGCCCTATGACAGCGTTGGCCCGGATGACCGTGCCGGCACCAATCTCCGCCCCGGCACCAATGACGACACCTGGTTCAACGGTAACATTGTCTTCAAGGGATGCAGCCGGATCAATTACTGCCCGCTCCGAAATCCAAGCAGCGCCGGCTTCGATCGGAACCATCGCTGCAGGATAGAGCTTGGCGAGCACCTTTGCCCAGGAACGATAGGCATCTGCGCATACGAGAACGGCGACACCTTCCGGAACCTTGTCCTTGTGCTTCCTGTTGACCAGACAAGCAGCTGCCGTCGTGCCATCCAGTTGTTTCAGATAAGCGGTGTTGTCAAAGAAAACCAAGGCACCTGGTGTGGCATCTTCCAGTGGCGCAACACCCACGATTTCCAGGGTGGGTTCGCCCCGAACGATCTCGGCTTCCGCCCAGGAGGCGATTTCGGAAAGTGAGACCGGAGCCGGAGAATCGAAAAATTTTGGCTCGGACATGATGTTATCCTTCTTGCCAGCCAACAAAAACGGCCGCCGATCGGATCGGCGGCCGTTTTTTATCCTATGTGACCGCAGTTTAGAAGCGCGTACCGCCGCTCAACCGGAAAATCTGCGTTTTGTCGGAGTCATCCTTGACCAGCGGGTAAGCAAAGTCTGCCCGCAGAGGTCCGAACGGAGAGTTCCAGCGGATACCTGCACCAACCGACGCACGGACGTTGAAGTCGTTCGAGTCGATCTGGCCACCATTGTTATCCACGAGGTTCACCAGGCTGCTGTCGGCATCCCACAGAGAACCCGCGTCGGCGAACACCGCACCGCTCAGGCCGAATTCCTTCGGAATGACCGGGAACGGGAACCGGGTTTCGGCAGTTGCCGCGAAGTAGAACCGACCACCGATGGCATCGTCGGTCGTCGCATCACGAGGACCAATACCCTGGTTTTCGAAACCGCGGACGAGATTGCCACCCAGCATGAACTGTTCGGACACCCGCAGACGCTCATCGCCGAGGGCCATGATGTTACCACCGCGAACCGACAAGCTACCGATCAGGCCGTAGTCAGCCAGGATTTCC
The DNA here is from genome assembly GCF_054658235.1 of Roseibium sp. LAB1. NCBI lineage: Bacteria > Pseudomonadati > Pseudomonadota > Alphaproteobacteria > Hyphomicrobiales > Stappiaceae > Roseibium > Roseibium sp. LAB1. The sequence goes on from NZ_BAAGIB010000001.1 coordinate 143,327, forward strand.
TTGTAGGCACGAGCCTGAGCTTCGGTCTTGATGTAGAAGCTGTCGCCGCCCAGACCGGCGATTTCCTGACCGAAGGAGGCATAGATACCATCCGACGGGTCCGAGATCCGGTCGAGTGTGTTGTAGCGTAGCTCGTAACCGACAAGCGATGTCAGGTAGGTACCGAGGGAGTCACACACTGCCAGCGAAAGACTCGCGGTATCGCAGTTGTTGATGTTGGTCGAGTTGTTGTCCGGATCGGAGTTCTGCTCCTGGAAGATGTTGTAGAACAGACGGACTGTCAGTTCATCTTCCCGCAGAGGCAACGTGAAGCCAAACCCGCCACCGGTTTTTTCCTGATCGAAGGAACGGTAGTCGTTGGCGTCATCAACCTTGCGGTAGAGATCCAGATCAAGAGCAACGCGGCGCCCCATGAAGAACGGCTCGACGAAACGGAACTCGTAGGACTGGGTGTCCGTACCGCCGCCGACAGCAAGCTTCACGAACTGGCCACGACCCAGGAAGTTCTTCTCGGTCAGGGAAATGTCGCCGATGACACCGTCAACCGTCGAGTAACCGACACCGAAGGAGATTTCACCGGTCGGCTTTTCTTCGACGCGAACGTTCACGACCACACGATCGGGCGCACTGCCCTGCTGCGTGGTGATCGATACCTTCTCGAAGAATCCGAGGTTGCGCAGACGCCGTTCGGCCTTGTCGACAAGCGCACGGTTGAACGCGTCGCCTTCGGCAATGTCGAACTCGCGGCGAATGACATACTCGCGAGTACGGTCGTTGCCGATCACGTTGATCCGCTCGATGTAGGCACGCGGGCCTTCTTCGATGTAATAGATCAGGGAAATCGTGTTGTTGTCGTAGTCACGAGCACCACGCGGACGGACACGGGCAAATGCATACCCTTCTTCCGATACGCGCAGCGTGATGTCTTCGACGGACTGTTCAACGCGCAGGGAGTTGAAGGTCTGACCACTCTTGGTGCGGATCAGGCGACGAAGATCCTCAGGATCGACATCAGCAATCGTGGAGACGATCTCGACGTCGCCGACCTCGTATTTCTCGCCTTCTTCAACAGTGAACGTCACGTAGAAGATGTTCTGCTCGCGATCGAGATCCGCACTGGTGGAGACGATACGGAAATCCGCATAGCCCTTCTTGTTGTAGTACTGGCGCAGCAGCTCCTCATCCGCGGCCAGACGGTCCGGATCGTAGGTATCGGTGCTGCGCAGCCAGCTCAGAAGGCCACTTTCGCGTGTACGAATGACATCCCGCAGACGACCGTCGCTGAATGCAGAGTTGCCGATGAAGCTGATCCGCTCGACGCCGGTCTTGGCACCTTCGTTGATCTCGAATACGAGATCGACGCGGTTCTGACCACGGTCGATGATCTGCGGCTCGACGGACGCGCCATAGCGGCCGGAGCGGCGGTAAGCTTCAAGAATGTTCTGAACGTCAGCCTGAACCTTGGCGCGGGACAGCATCGAGCGCGGCTGAGACCGCACTGCCGTTTCCAGCGCTGTGTCCTTGATCTTCCGGTTCCCTTCGAAGGACACCCGATTGATGATCGGGTTCTCGGTAACCGTCACGACGACAACGCTGCCACGCGGGGTGATGTCAACCGTTGCAAAAAGGCCGGTTGCGTAGAGCGCCTTCAGAGACTCATCGACATCGAACGCACTGTAGGAGCGCCCGGGAACGATGGTCATGTAACTGACAACGGTTTCGTCCTCGACACGGGTGTTGCCACGCACGTCAATGCTTCTGGCCACCGCTGCCTGTGCCTGTGAAACCAGGGACACCGGCCCGAAAGCTTTCGGCAAAACCGTCCCGATCGAAAATACGGCCACCGCCAACAGTACGGCCCGTGTAAGTCTCTGCAATCGCTGCATTATTGCGCTATGCCTTTGTTTTTAATACCCCTCCCGAGAATCCGCACTCACCCCAGCAGATTCTCGGAACCGACGAGTGTTTTATAGGTTTTTCCCGATAACGCAACCGCCCTTCCGGGCTGAAAGCGATTTAATCTGAAGACGTTGCGTCAATGTCACGGGTGTCATGAATTGGTGCCCACAAGCCGCATGATATCTTTCCATGTGACGAACACCATCAGCATGAGAACGAGCCCCAGTCCAATCCGGAATCCAACGTCCTGCACCCTTTCGCTGAGCGGCTTGCCACGCAAGGCTTCGGCAGCAAAGTAGACAAGGTGTCCTCCGTCCAGAATCGGCACCGGTGCCAGGTTGATCAGACCAATACTGACAGAAAGCACAGCTGCAAGAGAGATCAACGGCAGGAATCCGAGATCTGCGACCTGACCGGAAATCTGCGCGACCCGGATTGGTCCACCGAGCTGATCGGCTGACTGCCGCTGGGAAATGATGCCCCAGATGTAGTTGACCGTTCCCTCGATGATGCGCCAGGTTTCCGCCGTGCCTTCCAGGGCAGCTTCCCCAAGCCCGTACTTGATATGCACGAGATGGGACGGATCGGAAACACCGCGCAGACTTATATCGCCCGCCACCTGTTTTTCGCCGAAAAAGACTTCTTTTTCCTTCGCATCAGGCGTCACGGTCAAAGTGACGTCTTTGCCATCCCGCTCGACTTCGAAAACGAGAGGCGTGTTCGCACTCATGAGAACGATCTGGCGCATTTCACCGAAGGTCTGGATCGGCCGGCCATCGATCTCCTTGACGAGATCGCCTGCCAGGAGACCGTCGCGCTCAGCAGCACCGCCTGCAAAGACCTGTTGGACAACAGGCTCGAAACCCTGCTTGCCGGAGGTGACGAACAGGGCCGTGAAGATCACGATCGCGAGAAGGAAGTTTGCAATCGGCCCCGCCGCGACAACGGCCATGCGCTGCCAGACCGGTTTGGCGACAAACGCGGTTTTACGGTCCTCTTCACTCATCTGTTCGATTGCTTCGCGGCTGGGAACACTTGCAGCGTTTTCATCGCCAGCAAACTTGACGTAGCCACCAAGAGGAATCCAGCAGAGTTTCCAGCGGGTCCCCTTTCGGTCGTTGAAGCCGAAAAGCTCCCGCCCGAAGCCGACGGAAAAAGCATCCACCTTCACATTGCACCAGCGGGCCACCGCAAAATGGCCCAGTTCGTGGAAGAAGACGACAATCGTCAGAACAAAAAGAAAGGGAACGATGGTGCCGACTATCAGTGAATAGGCGGAGGCGAGAAGATCCATGAAATGTGTCCGATCCTGCGCAGCTAGGATTGTTTTGAAGGATTGTACTAAAAGGAAAATTACGGCGTGTTAATGGTCGGTGACCAAATTTTCAGGGCCTTCAACACCCCAAGGTCCGCGTCCCGATCCAATCTGATGTTTTCTGTCGGGCTTCGGCATCGAGGGCCAGAACGTCTTCGACGCTGGCCGCTTCCCTCAGCAAACCTCCTGCAGCCATGGCATCAAGCACCTCTTCTATGGCAGCAGGAATATCCATGAACCCGATACGTCCGTTCAAGAATGCATCCACGGCAATCTCGTCCGCCGCATTCAGTGCCGCAGGCGCCATGCCCCCTGACCGCATGGACTCCAGCGCCAGACGCAACGCCGGGAACCGGTCGAGATCCGGAGCTTCGAAAGTCAGCGTCCCGAGTTCTGCGAGATCCAGTCGTTTCACGGGAACGCTCATCCGGTGCGGAAAGGCAAGACAATGGGCGATCGGAGTGCGCATGTCCGGACTGCCAAGCTGGGCCAGCAGTGAACCATCCTTGTATTGAACCAGGCCATGCACAGTCGATTGCGGATGAACAAGCACTCCAAGCTGGTCGTGCGAAACCGGAAAGAGATGCGAGGCCTCAATGACCTCGAAACCCTTGTTCATCATGGTCGCGCTGTCGATGGTAATGCGTGCGCCCATGTCCCAGTTTGGATGCCTGAGCGCCTGCTGCGGTGTAACGCGCACCATATCCGCCTTCGTGGCCGTCCTGAAAGGGCCGCCCGATGCAGTCAGAATAACCTTCTCGACCATGTCGGCCTTGTCGGTTTCAAACACCTGAAAGATGGCATTGTGCTCGCTGTCGACCGGAAGCAGTTCAGCACCGGTTGACCGGATTTGCGCCATGAAAAGATCGCCCGCACAAACAAGGCATTCCTTGTTGGCAAGTGCAATCCGGCGCCCGGGCCTGATTGCCGCCATTGTCGGCTTCAGTCCTGCCGCACCGACGATTGCTCCAACAACGATGTCGGTGTCCCGATCGACCGCTTCCAGAACGGCCGCCTCCCCGGCCCCCGTCGAAATGCCGCTGCCTGCCAGCCGGTTCTTGAGCTCCGGATAGCAGGTTTCCTCTGCAAGGATAGCCGAACCGGCTCGCAGCTTTTGAGCCATATCCGCAAGGCCTGCCGCATTCCGGTTCGCGACCAGCGCCACGACCTCATAACGTTCAGGATTTCTCTCAATGAGGTCCGCAAGGCTCTGACCGATAGACCCGGTGGCGCCCAGAACGGTGATCCGGATTTTCGCGCCAGGGTCGCGTGCCGCAGTGGCAGCTGCCATGCCAGTTACTCCAAACTCAGGTCAGACCGAGACCGGCAATCGGGTCCCCAAGGGTACCGCCGGCAGCAAGGCCGATCAGAACAGCGAAAATTGCAGCCGCAACCAGCCCGTCGATACGATCCATGATGCCGCCATGTCCGGGAATAAGCTTGCTGGAATCCTTGACGTCAAACCGCCGCTTGATGGCCGATTCCAGAAGATCTCCGGCCTGTGAGACAATCGACAGACCAGCAGCCAGCAATGCCCACAGAACAAGGTCCTGCGCGTTCGCGACAAAGGCGACCCCCGTGCCAAACATCGTGGCAAGCACGAGCCCGCCAACGGCACCGGACCAGGTCTTTTTTGGTGAAACACGAGGCCAGAGCTTGGGGCCACCAAGCGCCCGCCCGGTGAAATAGGCGAATATGTCGGTTGCCCACACTACAAAAAGCAGGAAAAACGAGACCAGCAGCCCGTCACTCCCCTGGCGAAGCGCAAGCAGGGAAAACAGGGCCAGTCCGCTGTAGACTATCCCCTCGATCGCCCACCTGCCGGCCTTGGAAAAGCCGCCGACTGCATAAGCACCGAAAGCTCCCAAGACCATGGCTGCAAGACCAAGACCCGGATGCCCGGCAATGCTCAGGATACCGATTGACGCTAGCGTGATGAACCCGGCAAGCGCACTTGCGGACCTTGCCGGTGTCCCGGTTATCGAAAACCATTCCCAGAGGAACAGCCCGGACGCGGCCAGCATCAGCGCGGCAAAGGGTAAATCGCCAAGATAGGTGATCAGAAGAACAAGAGGACCCAGAACAAGAGCCGATATGAATCTGAGGCGAAGGTCGGAAAGTTTTTTCGGGTGCTGATCTGGTTCTGCCATTGCTCAAGCCGGAGGTCAGTTGGCCTTGGCGTCAAGGCCGCCATACCGGCGCTCGCGGCTGCTGAAGCAACTCAAAGCCTTGTCGAAGGCCGACTCGTCGAAGTCCGGCCAGTTAAGATCACAGAAATAGAATTCCGAATAGGCCGCCTGCCAGAGCAGGAAGTTTGACAAACGCATTTCACCGCTGGTGCGTATGATAAGGTCGGGATCCGGCAGACCGGATGTGTCCAGCGCCTCGGTGATAGCATCTTCGGTTATGTCGGCCGGTTTCATTTCCCCTGCCTGAACCTTTTTCGCAAGCTCCTGAGCCGCACGCACGATTTCGGACCGCGCACCATAGTTGAAGGCGACGACAAGATTGAGACCGGTGTTGTGACGGGTCAGGTCCTCGGCTTCCTTGAGAAGCGCCAATATTCCCGGCTCAAGATCATTGCGTCCGCCAATGATCCGGATGCGGACATTGGCTTCGTGAAGCTCGCTGAGGTCGCGCTGAACGAAGCGCCGCAACAGTCCCATCAGAAAGGAAACTTCAGCCTGGGGACGGTTCCAGTTCTCCGAGGAGAAGCTGTAGATCGTGATGGTTTCAATACCCACGCGGCCGGCGTGGTGGATAACCTTGCGCAGGGCAGCCAGGCCCTGACGATGCCCTTCCGTCCGCGGCAAACCGCGCGCGGTTGCCCATCGCCCGTTGCCATCCATGATGAAGGCAACGTGGCGCGGCATTTTCGCACCGGTTTCATCTGCAGCAGTTGCATGCAGGTTGCGGTCCGGGCTGACGCTCATATGCTCCCCCAACTCACACTACCCAGGTCAATCAGACCTGGGCAATTTCCTGCTCTTTTTTCTCCAGCATGCTGTCGACTTCCGCGATCATCTGATCGGTCAGCTTCTGCACCTCATCGGAAGCGACACGGCTGTCGTCCTGGGAGATATCACCGTCCTTTTCCGCCTTCTTGGCGGTGTCCATGCCATCGCGGCGGACGTGACGGATCGCAACTTTGGCCTGTTCGGCATATTTGTGGGCCACCTTGATCAGTTCCTGGCGGCGTTCCTGGTTCAGCTCGGGAATCGGCAGGCGAAGCAACATGCCGTCTACAACCGGGTTCAGACCAAGATTGGATTCGCGGATCGCCTTTTCAACCGCTGACACCATGCTCTTGTCCCAAACCTGGACTGCAAGCATACGAGGCTCGGGAACGGAGACGGTGGCTACCTGGTTGATCGGCATGGACTGGCCATAGGCATCAACAGTAATTGGATCCATCATGGAAGAAGACGCACGGCCGGTACGCAGACCGGCAAATTCTGTTTTCAGAACCGAAAGGGCTCCTTGCATGCGGCGCTTCAGATCATCAAGGTCCACACCTTCTACCGACATTTTATCCTCACTGTTGTTTTGTGCTTGGCTTAATAGAGTCTCGGCGCGCGCCAACATGGCATAAACGCACCGAAACACAAGAGCTTGAACCGGGATTGGTTCTGAAAACTTTTAGTCACCCACGACGGTGTAGGTGCCTGTTTCCTGAAGCACGCTAACGAGGGCGCCGGGCGAATGAATGGAAAACACAATGACGGGAATGGAATTGTCTCGCGCCAGGGCAATGGCGGTGGTGTCCATGACTTTCAGGTTCCGGGTTATGATTTCGTCATAACCAAGCGTCTCGTAACGCTCCGCATTCGGATTGACCTTCGGGTCTTCTGAATAAACGCCATCCACCTGGGTGCCCTTCAGGAAGGCGTCGCACTTCATTTCGGCGGCCCGCAATGCCGCACCGCTGTCCGTGGTGAAGAAGGGGTTGCCGGTACCGCCCGCGAATACGATCACATCGCCGTCTTCCATGTAGCGGTCGGCAACACGCTGCGAAAACGTCTCGCAGATCGACGGAACAGAAACGGCCGACAGGACACGGGCATTGACCTTCAGGCGGCGCAGGGCATCGGCCAGCGTCAGGCTGTTCATGATAGTGGCCAGCATACCCATGTGGTCACCGGTCACACGGTTGCCACCCTTGGCGGCCACTGCAACGCCACGGAAGATGTTGCCGCCACCCACGACAACACCGACCTGGGCTCCGAGAGCCACCGCGTCGGCGATTTCCTTGGCGATCCTTTGCACGATGGCCGGGTCAATTCCAAAAGCCTGCGATCCCATCAGGGCCTCGCCGGAGAGTTTCAGAAGGATCCGTTTCCAGCGCAAGGAATTCGTCATGGGTGCACCCTTTTTGAAATTGTCTTTCTAAAAAAAAAGCGCCGGACTTGCCGGCGCTTTTCCTTGAGCTTACTGCCCGGTGGCTGCTGCCACCTCTGCGGCGAAGTCTTGCTCTTCCTTCTCGATCCCTTCGCCGAGGGCGAAGCGGACGAAACCGGTAAGTTTGACTTCGGCGCCGATTTCTTTCGCGAGCGCCTCTACAGCCTGTTCAACCGTCTGGTCCGGGTTGATCACGAAGGCCTGCTTCACGAGGGTAACTTCCTCGTAGAATTTGCGCAAACGGCCTTCCACCATTTTTTCAATGATGTTTTCCGGCTTGCCGGATTCGCGTGCCTGTTCGGAGAAGACGGACTTCTCACGCTCGACAACGGTCGGGTCCAGTTCGTCGGTGTTCAGAGCCAGCGGGCTGGTTGCCGCAACGTGCATGGCAATCTGACGGCCGAGGCCATTCAGCTTGTCCTTGTCGCCAGCGGATTCCAAAGCCACCAGAACGCCGATCTTGCCCAGGCCGTCGGAAACGGCGCTGTGAACATAGGTCGCAACGACGCCTGCGTTCACGGCGAGAACCGCGGTGCGGCGCAGGGTCATGTTTTCGCCGATGGTGGCGATTGCATCGGTGATCGCATCTGCAACCGGCTTGCCGCCGAGGTTTGCAGCGGAAACGGCCTCAACGGAGCCATCGGTGCCGACAGCAACCTTGGCAACGTTGGAAACCAGCTCCTGGAACCCTTCGTTGCGAGCAACGAAGTCGGTTTCGGAGTTCAGCTCGATCACTGCAGCCTTGTTGCCGTCAGCAGCAACACCGACCAGACCTTCGGCGGCCACACGGCCCGCCTTCTTGGCGGCCTTGGCCAGGCCCTTGGTGCGCAGCCAGTCAACAGCCGCTTCCATATCGCCGCCTGCTTCAGTGAGGGCGGTCTTGCAGTCCATCATGCCAGCGCCGGATTTCTCGCGGAGCTCTTTTACCATCGCAGCGGTAATGCTCATCGATTGCCTCGTGCATGGGGGTTTCGGATGAGACACGGTTTAGCCGATGGCTTTCCGCGCCTTTATGACGGGGCTGCAACAAAGTGCAGCCCGCCTAGCGAATTTCAACAGTTTCTGTCGCGGCACGCCGCGGCAGGAGAGGCTTAAGCCTCAGCAGCTGCTGCTTCAGCCGGAGCTTCTTCGGAAGCTTCAGCAAGAACTTCTTCAACCGGAGCTTCTTCCGATTCGCCGATATCCATGCCGGAAGCGCCTTGTGCACGGGAGATACCGTCGATGGCAGCGCGTGCGATCAGGTCGCAGTAAAGCGACAGAGCGCGACCGGCGTCGTCGTTGCCCGGCACCGGATAGGTGATGCCTTCCGGGTTGGAGTTGGAATCGAGGATTGCTGCGACCGGGATACCCAGACGGCGAGCTTCCTGGATGGCAATGGCTTCACGGTTGGTGTCGATCACGAAGATCAGGTCCGGGATGCCGCCCATGTCCTTGATACCACCAAGGTTCCGCTCGAGCTTTTCACGCTCGCGGTCCATGAACAGACGCTCTTTCTTGGTCAGAGCGTTGGCAGCGTCGGAAGACAGGGTTTCTTCCAGCTTGCGCAGGCGCTGAATGGACTGGGAAATTGTTTTCCAGTTCGTCAGCATGCCGCCGAGCCAACGAGCGTTGACATAATACTGAGCGGAGTTACGTGCTGCAGAAGCAACTGCTTCCTGTGCCTGGCGCTTGGTGCCGACGATCAGAACGCGGCCACCACCGGCAACCGTGTCGGACACAGCCTTGAGCGCCTGGTGAAACAGCGGAACGGTCTGGGACAGATCCATGATGTGAACATCGTTGCGTACACCAAAGATGTACTGACCCATGCGTGGGTTCCAACGGTGTTTCTGGTGACCAAAGTGAACGCCAGCTTCCAGCAGCTGACGCATGGTGAAATCGGGCAATGCCATGGCCCTTATCTCCTGAGTTTTTCCGGTTTAACCTCCGCAAGAGGATGTGGACCGGAGAGATTTCCCTTCGGCCACCGGAAGGACCCCGATAAGCTCGGTTTCCGCCCCTTGCGTGTGGAATGCGCGCCTTATAGTTGGGAAGAAATTTAATTTCAAGGCCTAAGGACCGGTTTTCTTGCCGGTTTCGCAGCTTTGCAGACCTTTGCCTGTATCGTCGGCCTACTTTGTCCGGTTCCACCCTATTTCCCGTCTTCGGTCTTCTGAAAGACTGTCTGCGACCACTTCTGCGACCATCCGCCGAATGGGACCAGTAGTCCGAATAGTTCCCGTCCAAGATCGGTCAGAAGATAGCCACTGCCTTCATGATCGATGAGTGCGCATTCTCTTAATTCTTTCAGACGCTTGTTCAGAACTGTCGGCGAAACACCTTCGCAGTGCTCCTGCAACTGGCGGAACGTGAGGTTGCCCTCCGAGAGCTGCCAGATGATTCCCAGTGCCCAGCTACGCCCAAGCAGATCGAACAACGCCATGATGGGTTTGCCGGACTTTGATCCACGCACAGGGGTCCCGGGCCTGGGTAGTGAGGTTGCCATGAAATTTCCTTGCTATCATTTATGTAGCACTGATAAGTTGCTACAAAATATGTAGCAAAATAAGGATCACCTGTCATGCTGCTTCTGCCGATAGCAGCCGCCGTCGGTGCTTCAACAGGTTGGGCAACAGGCATCGTCCTTGCCCAGAAGCCCGCCTGTCGTCTTGGCGCGTTCGAATTCACGCGCATCCAATTGACCGCCTGCGCAGCACTTGTCTCTTTGCTCTGCGCCATCTTGGGATACTGGTCGTCCATTCCCTGGCACCATTGGCCCGCCTTCGTTCTGAGCACGATTTTCGGCATCCTCGCCGGAAACCTGGCCATGATCGAATGCCTTCGCAGAGGAGGACCACGGAGAACGGAAATGATGTTGTCGCTGAAAGGTCCGATCGTTGCCGTGATGGCTTTCTTCTGGTTCGGCGAAACCCTTGGCTCCTGGGATGTGATTGGCTGTTTTGTTATCCTTTCCGGTCTGCTGCTGGCGATCCAGTATGGTGGCAATGAAAAATCGGACTGCGACAGACTCAACGGCCACATCTGGACCGTTGTCCTGCTGGGTCTTATTTCGGTGCTGTGTCAGGGTTTCGGCTTTCTGGCGGTGAAGCCCGCTATGGCAGAAGGCATGAGCCCCCTCGCCGTTTCCGCGGTCCGGCTGCTTGGTGCCGCCTTCATCATATCTGTGATCTCACTGTGGCCCGCCCGGGCTTTTCGACCAAAAACCCGACTGACCGTCCCGCTTCTCGGGCAGACGATCCTGCCCGGTGTCATTGGCTACATCGTTTCGACGTCACTGCTGCTTTATGCCTTCAATAATTTCCATGCCGGCCTGGCTGCTATCCTGGGATCGCTTTCTCCAATCCTTGTGCTGCCGATTCTCTGGCTGAAAGAAAAACAAGCGCCAAAGCCTGCTGCCACTCTTGGCGCTTTCGCAGTGATCGTCGGAACTGCAATCATCGTGTTGCTCTGACAGGCAGGACGGAATCACCCTGACCGTGTATGGATATGGCCCCGCCACTTTTCATGGAATCTCGTCTTGACCACCAAAGGCATCAACCACCTAGGCCTCACAGTCCAGGATCTGGACCAGACCACCGCCTTTTTCACCGAGCTGCTCGGCTGGAAACTGCTTGCACGCGATGACAACTATCCGCGAACAACCGTTTCTGATGGTACCGCCCGCCTGACACTTTGGCAGGCAGACCGCTCAAGGCCTGTGACAGACTTCGACAGGAAATCCAATATCGGCCTCCACCATCTGGCCCTGGAAGTCTCAAGTGAAGAAGACCTGCTGGAAATTGCCGAAAAGGTGAAGGCGTGGCCTGGTATTCAGATCGAATTTATGCCGGAGCTTCTTGGCGAAGGCCCGCGCAAGCACATGATGCTGGCTGAACCCGGTGGTATCCGCGTTGAATTTATCTGGCCCTCAGGCCAGTAACAGCGCCTCGGGAATTGCCTTGTCAGCTGGGCCGGAACGCACAAAAAGTCCCGGCCCGAACAACCTTGTCAGATCCAAAGATCGTTTTCCTGGGTCTTGTCTCCCCCCGCATGGCCGGTATTGAGAATCCCCTTCGGCTCGATCAGCAGAAGCTCGGCTTCCGATTCAGCGTAAGGCTTGTGCTCGATACCCTTCGGCACGACGTACATTTCCCCCTCGCCCAGAACAACGGCGCGATCGCGAAAATCGATGCGGATCTCTCCCTTGAGCACAATGAAGGTTTCATCCGTTTCAGGATGATCATGCCAGACGAAATCTCCCTGAATACGGACGATCTTGAACTGGTAGTCGTTCATTTCCGCAACAACACGAGGCGACCAGAGCCCTTCGAGCCTTGCAAATTTTTCCGTGAAACGGATCGGATGTTCCATTGCCATGTCCGGCACTCCTGACTGATGAAATGTCCAGCCCGGTTTGACATCTCTCCCGAAATCAAAACAGATACAAAAACTCAAAAACCAACAGATACAGTTTAGATGGTTTCGTTCAAATACCAGTCCATTGCCCAGACCCTGGCTGAACTGATCGACAATGGCACCTTGAAGCCTGGCGAGAGGTTCCCTTCCCTGCGGCGGACCATGCGCAGTTATTCCGTGAGCCTGTCGACAGCCAACCAGGCCTATGCCCAACTGGAGGACAAAGGCTATATCCGGGCACAGGCGAAATCCGGCTATTTCGTCACCCGTCCGGCAAGCTGCAGGCTGGTCGAACCCGATAAGACCACGCCGCCCGAGAGCAGCCGCAACGTCCTGTTTCGGGCCCCCTATCTGGAGATGCTCGAACATGCCTCCAACCCGGCCTATGTGCCGCTCGGTTGCGCCATCCCCGCCCCGTCTCTTCTGGCCGCGGAACCGCTGAACGCCTTGCAGGCGCGCCTCCTGCGCTCGAAAGGACAGCAGCTCAACACCTATGGTTCTGCTCAGGGTTTACCGGATCTCAGAAGAGAAATCGCAAAGCTTATGTCCCTGCATGGCAGCACGGTTTCGCAGGATGAGATTGTCGTCACGAGCGGCTGTACTGAAGCTCTCGGACTCGCGCTGCAGACGCTCACACAGCCAGGCGATACGATCGCCGTCGAATCGCCCGCCTATTTCGGACTGCTTCAGGTGCTCGAACGCCTGAAACTGAAAGCCTGGGAGCTGCCGACGTCACGGGACGGTATCGATCCGGCGGCACTCGAACAGGCCCTCAACTCCGGAACAGTCACCGCCGTTGCCTTGTCGTCCAGCTTCACCAACCCGCTCGGCACAATGATGCCGGAACCAGTCAAACGGGCGGTTCTGAAACTTCTGGACCAGCACAAGACACCCTTGATCGAAGACGACACCTATGGCGGCCTCGGGTTCGGCGGATGCCGTCCGGCACCGTTTTTCAGCCTGCCGCACGACATCGAGATCTTTTATTGCAGCTCTTTCTCGAAAACCCTTGCTCCCGGTTATCGAACCGGCTGGGTCCGCGCTCCCGGCCGTGTAGACCAGCTAACCAAAGCCAAATTCGCCGCTTCCATCTGCAACCCGACGGCACCGCAACTGGCTTTGGCAGAGTTTCTGGCATCCCGGGACTTCGAGCGTCACGTCTCCCGCATGGCCCGGGTCATGGAAACAAATGTGGAGCGCGCGCGCCGGGCCATCGCACAGTCCTTTCCGATGGGCACAAGGGCCACACGTCCAGACGGAGGCTTTGTACTTTGGCTGGAACTTAATAAAATCATCGACACAACAAATCTTTATACAAAATCCTTAAAGGAAAAAATCTGCTTTGCACCCGGCAGGCTGTTCACCGCGTCAGGCCTTTACGCCAATTGCCTTCGCCTCAGTTGTGGCGACGTCTGGTCGGACGCAACGGAAGCCGCCATTGCGCGACTTGGTTCACTGGTTGCGGCTGAACTCGAGGAGCAGCAGAAAGTTTGCTGACTCAGGCAACATTTCAGTATCCGCGATACGTCGATTGTAATTCATATCCGGCACGGAGCGACGATCAGCTTGCCTGTGCCGCCAATTCCTCGTTCGGGATGTCAGGCTGACGTGCGGCAGCAGCGGACGAGAGATAGGTCCGCCACGACCTCAACTCCGTAATTTCGACGGCATTTTCAACCGCATGCCCTTCGCACAGGAACCCTTTTACGCTGGTTCCGTCTTCCAGAGTGACTGTGCCGATACACAACGGTGCAGGAATGCCGACCATGAAACCGCCGAAGGTTTCCAATGGCATTGCCCAGACCTCGACATTGATCGACGCACCTGAGCCATTTTCGACATGCACGAGACCCGGCCGCTTCGGTGGTCCGCCTGCCAGTGCGAAGAATCGGTATTTCGGCGCGGTCTTGCAGGCTTTTACAAAACGCGCGCCATGAGCAATCAACTCCTTGTTCAGCGGTAGCCCCGACATGTGGGCGCCGCAGACCGCAACAGCTATTTCATCGACGGCGATTTCGCTTGTGGTCAGCGCAGGTTTTTGCCGAGCCCAGGTGGTTGCTCCAAGCGGCCCCGCTTCCACTGTAGCGGCAAGCGCGGCGGCGGCTGCATCCTGACCGCAGCGGGCCAGAACGGTCAGGCTTCCAGGCCGGCCGTCCTGTCGCAAACCTGTTGGAACCGCAATACCGCAAAGATCGAGAAGGTTGACGAAATTCGTGTAGGTGCCAAGGCCCGAATTCGGGCCAATGGGGTCAGCGGTAATTTCTTCTACCGAGACGAATGTCGGGATTGTCGGAACGCAGAGAAAGTCAGTTTCTGCCAATAGCTCTTCACACTGTCGGCGAAGGTCCTGCAGCCTGTACAGTCCTCGGAAGGCATCGATAGCAGTCAACGAAAGGCCTGGCTCGATAATCGCGCGCGTCGTCGGGTGGAGCGTCTCCGGCGCGTCCGTCAGGCGCTTGCCAACGGCAGCCGTCCGTTCCGCGACCCAGGCTCCCTCATAAAGCAGGCTCGCAACGTCGTAAAACGGCTGAAAATCGATCTCCTGCACAACAGCTCCCTGAGTGCGCAGCGATGCGACCGTTGCCCGGAAATGATCTTCCTGTGCCTTGTCGCCAAAGGTTTTCAGGGATGTCTCGTCCGGAATGGCAATCCGGACAGTGCCAGGAGTGGCGGACAGGCGCTGTGCCGGGAGACGCCTGGAATAGGCATCAGCCGGATCGTAACTGGCTGCGGCCTCGAAGACGGTCCACGCATCGGCAACTGACATTGCGAATATCGAAATCGTATCGAGGGTTCGGCAGGCAGGAACCAGGCCGGAGCCGGACAATGCACCCAGGCTCGGTTTGAGGCCGACAATGCCGTTGAGCGCTGCCGGTACACGGCCGGACCCTGCCGTGTCGGTTCCCAGCGAGAAACTGGCGATGCCATGGGCAACAGCAACAGCAGAACCGGACGAGGACCCTCCGGGGACAATTTTCGGGTCGACCGCGTTCAGCGGCACGGGATATGGCGTGCGCACCCCGACCAGCCCGGTTGCGAACTGGTCAAGATTGGTTTTTCCCAGGCAAATCGCCCCTGCCTGCCGGAGGCGTCCAATGACGAAGGCATCGCAGTCGGCCATATACTCGAAATCCGGGCACGCCGCAGTCGTCGGCATGTTGGCAACGTCGATATTGTCCTTGGCCACATAGGGAATTCCCCAAAGAGGACGGCCATCGGGCGCGCCAAGGCTACGGGCTTCCGCGAGTGCAGCTTCTCGTGCCTGATGGATGAAAATACCCGGATCGCCGGTAGCATCAAGCCGCCTGAAAGCTTCTTCGATCACAGCTTCTACCGGCAAGCCTTCGGCATAGGCCTGCCGGAGCGCGGCAAGCGTGAAAGGAAGTTCGCGGATCATGTCTAGTCCTTCCAAAATATGTCTTATGCGGCAGTTTTTCGCGCCGGCGCCTGGGGTGCAGCCGTGAGCAATTCACGAGTATATGGGTTCCGGGGGGTGTCCATCACCGTCTCGACAGCCCCTGCCTCAACGACCTTTCCGTCCTTCATGACGACGACATGATCGCACAGCAGACGCACGACATTGAGGTCATGGCTGACAAACAGGTAGCTCATGCCAAGCCTGGCTCGCAGATCCGCAAGCAGGTTCAAAACAATGGCCTGGATGGAAACATCCAGAGCAGCAGTCGGCTCGTCCAGAATCAGCAAATCCGGATCCGGAGCGATCGCCCTGGCAATACCGACACGCGCCTTTTGCCCCCCTGACAGCTGGTGAGGGAACCGGTCGAGAAGATGGCTCGGCAAGCCAGTCAAATCGGCCAGTTCTTCCACCCGGTCGCGCAAGGCCGAACCTTTCAGCCCTGTCAGACGTTTCAAGGGTTCGGCAATCGACTGGCGCGCGGTGTGTCTGGGATTGAGACTGTCCGTCGCATCCTGGAAGACCATCTGAATTTTCTGCCTCAACGGATGCCGGGCGAAGTTTTCCGACGGGAGTCTGGCAATATCCTCGCCCCTGAACAGCAGGTGACCCGATGTCGGATCAAGCAACCGCACGATCATGGAGGACGTCGTCGACTTCCCGCAGCCGGATTCGCCGACAAGTCCCACGCTTTCCCCCTCGCGAATGGTGAAGCTGATGCCCTTGACCGCGTGCACCGGGCCGGATTTGCCCTGGTAGGTCTTGGTCAGGTTGACCACTTCCATCATCGGTGAATTGCCAATTGTCCGTGCGGCCAACGGCGCGCGCTGGTCTTCCGGTAGCAGTGAGCGAATGCTGGCCCCGCGCCGCGGCGTTGCGTCAACCAGTTTCCTTGTGTAGGCGTGACGGGGATTTGAAAACAGGTTCGACGGCCTGCCCTCCTCCACAATGACACCGTCTTTCATCACCACGATGCGGTCGCAATATTCGGATGCGAGACCTAGATCGTGCGTAATTAGAATTGACGACATTTCTCGCGCCCGAACGAGATCATCGACAAGGTCCATGACAGCTTTCTGCGTGGTGATATCGAGGCCTGTGGTAGGCTCGTCCGCAATGAGAAGCTTGGGGTCGCAGGCAAGGGCGATCGCAATCACGATGCGCTGGCACATGCCGCCCGACAGTTCGAACGGATAGGCTTCATAGCGTTCGGCTGCCTCGTTGATCTTGACGGCCACCAACGCCTCGATTGCTTTTGCTTTCGCATTTTGCCTGGTCGCCCGGCCATGCTGGCGAAGGACGTCCTCAAGCTGGTGCCCAACCTTCCGGATGGGATTGAGCGCGGCACGCGGGTTCTGAAAGATCATTGAAATCTCCCGTCCCCGGATTTCACGCATGTCACGCTCCGCCGCCTGCTTCAGGTCGATGCCGTCGTAAACCGCCTCACCGGACTTGATCATGCCCCCCGCATCCAGAATGCGCATCAGCGCATAAGAGGTGACGGATTTTCCCGAACCGCTTTCCCCGACGATGCCCAGACGCTCGCCCTTGGCCAGGACGAAGCTGATGCCCTTGACGGCGTGAACGTCGCCGCGGCGTGTTTTGAAGGCAACTTTCAGATCCTTGATGGTCAGCATGGCAAAGCTCCTCAGGTCCGGCGCCGCGGGTCGACAATGTCGCGAAGACCGTCTCCCATCAGGTTGAAAGTAAAGACGGCCAGCATCAGCCAAAGCCCAGGGAACAGCGCTAGCCACCACTCGCCGGACACGATGAAATTCGCGCCCTCGGCAACCATGATGCCCCATTCCGGTGTGGGCGGGCGGACCCCAAGACCGATAAAGGAAAGCCCCGCCGCGTTCAGGATGGCCCAGCCAAGGTTGAGTGAAACCTGCACCATCATCGGTGGCAGGGCGTTCGGGAAGATATGAAACGCGAGCACTCGGGTATCCGAATTGCCGGCGAGCTTGGCGGCAAGCGTGAACCCAGCCTCACGCCTGATGTTCACCTCGGCGCGGACCAGCCGCGCGTAAAACGGGATATTGATGATCGCCGTGGCGATGATGATGTTGGAAATCGAATTTCCGAGCGCCGCAACGATGCCCATGGCAAGAACAAACAAAGGAAAGGCCATGATGGTGTCCAGCAACCGGTTGAGCACCACATCCAGCCAGCCCCCGCGGTAACCGGCCACTGCGCCCAGAAACGACCCGAACACGAAGGAGAGTGCAACAGCGAACACCGAGATGATCAGATCGAGGCGCGTTGCCACGATCACTCTTGAAAAGACATCCCGGCCAAGACTGTCGGTTCCGAACCAATGAGACCAGCTGGGGGCCTGCAGCGCGCTTGCGGCATTCGTCTGCAGTGGATCGTAGGGAGCCAGAGCAGGCCCAAGCACTGCCGACCCAATGAAAAACGCGAACATGGCGAAGGAAAGTGCCGTCACCGGATTTTCCCGAAGGACGTAGATCGTATGGCTCAGGGCTCCGGAGTCAGTCTTCCGTTTGGCACCGGTGACATCGGGTGGCAGGGTCGTATCACTCATTTCGAAGATGTCCCGAAGCGTGGATCAATCAGCGAATAGGACAGATCGATCAGCAGGTTGAGAACAACGAACAGTAGTGCCATCGCCAGCACAAAGCCTTGAACCGCTGCGTAATCGGAGACCACAAGTGCCTCGACCGCATAGGACCCAATGCCCGGCCACGCGAAGACCTTTTCGACCAGAACGTTGGCGCCGAGAACGAAAGAAAACACCATACCCAGAGTGGTCACCACGGGAAGAAGCGCATTGCGAAACGCATAGCCGTAAAGAACCATCCCCGGACCGAGACCCGCAGCGCGTGCTGTTCTGACATAGTCGGCTGCCAGCGCGGACAGCATCGCCGCCCGTGTCATGCGCGCGATCGGTGCCAGCGTGAAAAGAGCTAGCGTCGTTGCCGGCAGGACAAGTTGCTTCAGCGCTCCGGTCCAGGTTTCCCAATCACCGGCAAGAGCCGCATCAATCAGGAAAAACCCGGTAACCCTCGGCGGATCGATATAGATGAAATCGAGCCTGCCCAGAGGCGATGGAGCGATACCCAGAAGGTAATAGAAGACGTAGATGAGAACGATGCCGGTAAAGAATGTCGGAAGCGATACACCTGCCGTGACAAGTATGCGGCACAACTGGTCAACCCAGGTTCCGGGCCGCGTCGCTGCCAGAACACCGAGGGGAACGGCAATCAGGCAGGACAGCACCAGCGCCGACAGCGTCAATTCAAGCGACGCCGGCAGGCGGGACGCAAGTTCCGTGGCAACGGGGCGGCCGGTCGAAACCGACTGCCCCAGATCCCCTCGCAGCAGATCGCCGACATAGATCAGGAACTGTTCCGGCAGTGGTTTGTCGAGCCCCAGAGACCGGCGAACCTCCTCGATGGATTCCGGCGTTGCCGCAGCTCCCGCAAATTGCACTGCAGGGTCGCCGGGCAAGGCGCGAGTAAGGATGAAACTGATCACCACAACGCCTATCAGCACCGGAATTGCCTGCAGGATACGGTTGAATGTAGCCGAGCTGCGGCGCGCCATGGCCTAGCTCTCCACGTTCGTCAGGGAACGGACGTCGAGCTGACGATGGAACCAGAACTCATAGCCATCAGCACTGTTGACCGCGACGTTGAGCGCAGGCTGATAAAGCGGGATCCTCGGCAGGTCTTCCATGGCAATCTCGAACATCCGCTTGATCTTCGGTGCATAGTCCGGATCGTCCTGAGCCATATGAAGGGTTTCGGAGGTCAGCGTCTCGATTTCTTCGTTCCGGTAGTTTGAGGAATTGAAGAGGTTGCCTTCCTGATACGCCCAGAAGAAATAGTAGTCGGGTGTATCCAGCCAGCCGCCGAAGTTCTCCAGATGCAGCGGCAGGCGCTTTTCCACGAGCACGGCCGTGCGCCAGTTGGCCCCGGGGATCTTCTCGATCTCCGTTTTGATTCCCAGCTTGCCGAGGCTCTCCTGGATCAGCAGCGCAGTTGGCTCCATCCAGGACGACAGGTCGGTGCTGATCGACAACGGAACTTCAAAGCCATCGGGATAGGCCGATGCCGCAAGCAGCGCCTTGGCCTTGTCCATGTCCTGGCTGTAGGGCGATTTGCGTGGCCAGGAAGTATCATCGATAGTCTCGCCGCCACCCCAAAGCGGCGCGCCGCGGCCGTAGGCTGCCGTTTCAAAGATATCCTTGTAGGGAATCGCATAGGCGATAGCCTTGCGCACATTCGGATCCTGGAACGGCTCGAAGGTGTAGTTCAGACCGACCACATGCATGGTGTTGGCAATCGGCGTGGAATAGACCTTCACCTTTTCAGCCAGCTCTGCAGCATCCTTGTCCGGAATGTCGAAGGATACCTGCACATCGCCCCGTTCGATGAGGGCCCTGCGCGTTGCCGGGCTCGGCACTTCACGAACGATGATTCTGCGGACCTTGGGCAAGGGGCCGCCGGCCCATTCGTCGAAGCGCTCGTAAACGATCTGCTGGCCGGAGTCCCAACGGGCAACCTTATAGGCCCCGGACCCTGCCGGCGTCGTGTGAAGATATTCGGTCGCCCAGGGATCATCGGCGGTCGCCTGTGCCTTTGCGACTTTCGAGTTGATGACAAATGGCACCGGGACGGCAAGATCCGGCAAGGAGAGCTTGGAAGGCTTGTCGAGCTTGACGACGAAGGTCGCCTCGTCCACCGCTTCGAACTGATCCGGCCGCACAAGACCACCGGCCTTCATCTGCGTGCTTGGAAACCCGCCAACGGACACGGCCCTGTCGAATGACCATTTGACATCCTCCGCCGTCACCTTGCTGCCGTCCCAGAAGACGGCGTTCGGTTTCAGCTTGAACGTGATGGTCAAACCGTCATCGGAGATCGTCCAGCTTTCCGCGAGCTCAGGTTCGAGCTTCGAATAGTCGAACGAGACGCTGCCATCGTCCAGCGTCTTGCTGCCGAACGTAATCAACCGGTCATAACAGTTGATGGCAACCTGATAGCTCGCCCTGTTCGTTCCGGTGCGGTGCAGATCCAGACTGTTGATGGTCTGGCCGGTTACCGCCACCAGGGTATCGCTTGCAGCGAAGGCAGACAGGGACCGGGAAAACGGGAGAGCGCCGACCACGGCGGCTCCAGCTTTGAGGAATTCGCGTCTGTGTAGGGACATGTTCGGAAACTCCGCTGTGCGATTGGCTTCCCGAACCTTGCAGGTGTTTTCTGTTTCCGAAAAATGCTATAAATTCACAGATGCGATGAAAAAAATGCAACGCTTTGAGCAAAGTCGTTTGAATTGAGACACTTATACACATTTCAGCTCATTGAGGCCGTTGCCCGGGCCGGTTCGATCAGAAAAGCGGCTGAAGACATGAACCTGACGGCATCTGCGCTCACGCGCCGGCTGCAGAGGTTCGAGCAGGAGTTTGGGGCACGGCTCTTCGAACGCCTGCCGAAAGGCGTTCGTCTCAACCCGGCCGGAGAGCTGCTACTGCATCATTACCGCGCGAGCCTTTCAGACCTTGCGCGTGTGCAGAGCCAGGTTGCGGATCTTGCCGGAGAACGCAGAGGACATGTCTCCATTGCCTGTTCCCAGGCGATGGTTCCCTATTTCCTGCCGGAGCAGATTGCCCGCTATCGGCGCGACCACCAAATACGGCGTCCGGCATCTGCTGGACTTCGCGGCCAGACGCGGCAGCCGGCGCGTATCCCCCGCTGTCGAAACCGAAAGCTTCGACCTGATCCGGCACTACGTCCTTTGTGAAAAACTGATCGGTTTCCAGATCCCTCTGGGGCTCAGGGAACTGGATGACGGCTCGCTGGTTTTCAAGCCGATCTCAAGCAAGGATCTGCCGCCCGGGAACCTGATCCTGGGCCAGATGCGCGGGCGCACGCTTCCCGTTGCCTCGGCGCGATTTGCGTTGCAGCTGGCAACCGCGCTCAAGGACTATCATAGCGCCCGGGTCGGCGGTTGAAAGGTCGGCTGATTTCGGCACCCTGGAATCCGTCACGCACCGGTCCTCCCGGCACGACAGGACGCCTTTGGCGCGGTTCTACCCTCATGCCACCTGTACGTCGGTCACGCCCGGCACGGCCTTGAGCGCACCGGCAATTTCCGGGGACAGCCGGAAACGGCCCGGAAGCTTGACTTCCACTTCCCGTGCACCGTTTTCCAGAAGCACGATCACCGTCACATCGCCTTCCCCACGGACCTGCAGCTGCTTTGCAAGGCTCGGGATCGGACGTTCGTCGCGAACAAACACCCGCATGCTTTTCTGCAGACGGGCTGCCATCTGATCGATCGGATCGACTTGCTCGATCCTGAGGGACGGTTCATCGTCGCGCATGTCGGCACCGACAAGCACTACCACGGACCGCCCCGCCTGCAGGGCATCACGGAACTGTTCGAGTTTCTCGCGAAAGAGCAGCGCTTCATACTGGCCCGTTGCATCGGAAAGACGGGCGATCCCCATGCGATTTCCGGTTTTGGTCTTGCGTTCCTGCATGGAGACCACGGTGCCGGCAAGGCGGCCATGGGAGGCCCCCTTCTTCACCGCCTCAGAAAACTGGCTCCACGGCTGTACCCGCATTTTCTCGAGGACAGATGCATATTCGTCAATCGGGTGTGCAGACAGATAAAAGCCGATCGCGGAGTGTTCGCGTTGAAGCTTTTCTTCGTTCGTCCAGCCATGGACATCGTCCAGCTGCAAGGGTTCTTCGCTATCGCTGCCACCGAACAACTCGTCCTGACCGAGCGTCTTGTTTTCCTCGGTCCGCTGCGCCAGCCCCATGATCCGGTCAAGACCTTCAAAAACCCGCGCCCGGTTGGGCTCAAGTTCATCGAATGCGCCGGCGGCCACTAGGTTTTCGAGAGTGCGCTTGTTCAGCGCCTTGGGCGAGATCCGCCGGGCAAAGTCGCCAAGGCTCTTGAACGGCTTGTCACCGCGAACTTCAACGATATGCTCAACCGCCTGCTCTCCGACCCCCTTGATGGCGCCCATCGCATAAAGGATCTTGCCGTCGGCCACGTCGAAGTAGACTTGCCCCCGGTTGATTGAAGGCGGCTCGATCTCGATTTTCATGCGCCGGGCTTCCTGACGGTAATCGCCCAGCTTTTCCGTATTGCCGAGATCCAGCGTCATCGACGCCGCCATGAACTCGACCGGGTGGTTCGCCTTCAACCAGGCGGTATGATAGGAAACCAGCGCATAAGCTGCCGCGTGCGACTTGTTGAAGCCGTAGTTGGCGAACTTCGCCACAAGGTCAAAGATCGTGCCGGCGTGGCTCTTGTTGATGCCCCGCTCCACTGCGCCGTTGACAAAGCGCGCCCGCTGGACTTCCATTTCCGCGGCGATCTTCTTACCCATGGCGCGGCGCAGAAGGTCAGCTTCACCGAGAGAGTAACCGGACAGGACCTGCGCGATCTGCATCACCTGCTCCTGGTAGACGATAATGCCGTTCGTCTCCATCAGGATAGGTTCGAGCAGCGGATGCAGGCAGTCCGGGTCCTGTTCGCCGTGCTTCACCGCGTTGTAGACTGGAATGTTCTCCATCGGCCCGGGACGATACAGAGCCACGAGGGCAATGATATCTTCAAACCGGTCCGGTTTCATGCCGGCAATTGCGCGGCGCATGCCCTGACTTTCCAGCTGGAACACGCCGAACGTTTCACCGCGCGCCAGGAGCTGGTAGGTTTTTTCGTCGTCAATCGGCAACGCCGCCACATCGACGTCAATGCCGCGCCGTTCGATCAGCTTCACTGCAGTGTCGATAACCGTCAGCGTCTTCAGGCCGAGAAAGTCGAACTTAACAAGCCCGGCGTCTTCCACCATCTTCATGTTGAACTGGGCGACCGGCATGTCGGACCGCGGGTCTCGGTAAAGCGGCACTAGCTGTTCCAGCGGCCTGTCGCCAATGACGACGCCCGCGGCGTGCGTCGAGGCGTGCCGGTAAAGCCCCTCGAGCTTCTGGGCCATGCCCAGCAGGCGCTCAACGATTTCCTCTTCCTTCGCCGCCTCGCGCAGACGCGGTTCTTCCTCGATCGCCTGACCGAGGGTTACAGGATTTGCAGGGTTGGCAGGCACGAGCTTGCAGAGGCGGTCGACCTGGCCATAGGGCATTTGCAGAACGCGCCCGACATCGCGCAACACCGCGCGGGCCTGTAGCGATCCGAAGGTGATGATCTGGGCAACCTGTTGACGACCGTATTTCTCCTGCACATAGCGGATCACTTCTTCACGCCGGGTCTGGCAGAAGTCGATGTCGAAGTCAGGCATCGACACACGTTCGGGATTGAGGAAGCGTTCGAACAGCAGCGAAAACCGCATGGGATCGAGGTCAGTGATGGTCAAGGACCAGGCGACCAGCGACCCTGCACCGGAACCACGGCCCGGCCCGACCGGAATGCCCTGCCCCTTGGCCCATTTGATGAAATCCGCAACGATCAGGAAGTATCCCGGGAACTTCATGCGCTCGATGATGCCGGTCTCGTAATCGAGACGATCCCAGTAATCCTTTTCCTCCAGTCCAGGCGCCAGTCCGTGCACATCCAGGCGAGCTCGCAATCCTTCACGGGCCTGACGGATCAGCTCTTCGGCCTCGGCCTTTTCCGCTTCTTCCGGATCCGCATCCGCCCCGGCAAAACGAGGCAGGATCGGCGCGCGCTTCAACGGGCGGAAGCTGCAGCGGCGGGCGATCTCCACCGTCGAGGCCAGCGCTTCCGGCAAATCGGCAAAGAGCGCGCACATTTCAGCACGGCTCTTGAAGTAATGTTCCGGCGTCAGACGTCTGCGGTCATCCTCAATCAGCACTCTGCCCTCGGAGATGCAGATCAAGGCATCATGAGCTTCGTAGTCTTCGCGTTTGGGAAAGAAAGCTTCGTTGGTGGCAACCAGTGGCAGCCCGAATTCGTAGGCCAGATCCAGAAACGCATCTTCTGTCTTGCGCTCGGCTTCCATGCCGTGGCGCTGGATCTCCATGTAACATCTGCCGGAAAACCGGTCGGCCAGGGTCTGCAACCGGCTTTTTGCGAGGTCCTTGCGTCCGGCAAGCAGCGCTGCGCCAATCGGCCCGCCGACGCCACCGGTCAGAACGATAACCCCTTCCGACTTTGAAAAAAGATACCCGGAGGAAACATGCGGTCTCAGGCCGGTTTCCGTATCAAGGAAGGCGCGTGAGCTTAGCTCCATCAGATTGCCGTAGCCGGCTTCCGTCATGGCAAGCAGCACAACATCGGCGAGCGCAGGTTCACCTCGCCGGCCGCTGTCCAACCCGTCGTCGAAAAAGACTGACAGCTGACACGCGGCAATCGGCTGAATACCGGCACCCCATGCCTTGGTCGCAAATTCCTGAGCGCCGAACAGATTGTTGGTATCGGCAATCGCCAACGCAGGCTGGTCGTCGGCCTTGGCAAGATCAAGAAGCTTCTTGATTGGCAAGGCGCCTTCCAGCAGCGACAAGGCGGAATGAACCCGAAGGTGGATATAGCCAGGCCCATCGGCCCCGTTACCGACACCCTCGGCTGAGCCGGAAGACTGAGAAATATTGGGATCTGTACCAGACATGGCGCTCTCTTAGCATCTTCCAGAATCAGCGCTCAAGTGAAGCGCGTTCGGGAAAGTCTGTCGAGACGCCGAAAGAGTTGTTCCCGCTGTTCTTTGAGGTCCGCGCTAACCCTGCGTCGTCAGCAGCCGGGTGCCGGTCATAGGATAGAACGCCGAAAACAGCGCACCGGTTTCTCCAGCCGGTGCAACAACCTGTCAGCTGGAATGATCAGCCGACGGACAAGAGCACATCACCCCAGACGGCAAGCGTCGTGCAGAAACAAACCATTGCACCGAAAGCGGCAAAATCACGAGCGATATGGATCATCACACCCTCCAACCTTTGCTCATTGCGTAATTGAAGAATGTTCCATTTTTGTTCCCATTGCAAGCCCTTTTTGTTCCCCTTGTCACCAAGCAAATCAAATTTGCTGAAAACTTTGGGTTTTTGCTTTGTTCTAGAGTTTTGTAGGAGTCGAAAACAGCCTCCCCGTTTCAGGGGGAACACAAAAGATTTTGTCTTGGAATCTCTGTGCCAGACCTCTTACAGATCCTTGACCAGGCCTTCGGAGAGCGTGATTGCCCTGTCCATGCGTCCCGCCAGCTCCAGGTTATGGGTGGCAAACAGCGTGGCAACGCCGGACGCCCTTACCAAAGCCTGCAGAGCGTCGAAAACGTAGCCGGCGGTATTGGGGTCAAGATTCCCGGTTGGCTCGTCAAGAAGCAGGATACGCGGTGCATTCGCCACGGCACGTGCCACGGCGACCCGCTGCTGTTCCCCGCCGGACAGCTCGGACGGACGGTGGCTGCCGCGTTCACCAAGACGCATGTATTTCAGAAGCTCGTCCGCGCGCTCTGCCGCCATCTTGCGCGGCAGGCCGCGGATCATCTGCGGCATCATCACGTTTTCCTGGGCGGTAAATTCCGGCAACAGGTGATGAAATTGATAGACGAAACCGATGTCGTTGCGCCGAATGGCTGTTCGCTCGTCATCCGACAGATCCGAGCAATTGACTGGCCCCAGAAACACATCGCCCTCGTCCGGACGTTCCAGCAGACCGGCGATATGCAGCAGGGTCGATTTGCCGGTCCCGGATGGCGCAACAAGCGCGACCATCTCGCCGGCCTCGATGCGCAACTCTGCACCGTTCAGAATATGAAGTTCGCGGTTTCCCTCATCGAAACTGCGGGTAATACCCGACAGTTGCAGGGCGGCTGGCGCCAGTCCGGGTGCCTGGTTCGGGTCAACGGCCATATTCATCTCCCGTCTCCCTATTCATATCTGAGGGCTTCGACGGGATCGAGCCGAGCGGCCCGCCAGGCCGGATAGACCGTCGCAAGTAGTGACAGCACAAGCGCCATGACGAGAACCGTCATGGTTTCACCGCTGTCGATGTCTGCCGGCAGTTGCGACAGGAAGTAGAGTTCCTTCGAAAACAGGTCAGTTCGCGTCAGCCAGGAAACGAATTGGCGAATGCTTTCGATGTTGAGGCAGACCACCAGTCCGAGGGCGAACCCGGCAAGCGTGCCGACACAGCCGATGCTGGCGCCCGTGATCAGGAAGATCCGCATGATCGACCCGCGCGTTGCACCCATTGTCCTCAAGATCGCGATGTCCTTGCCCTTGTCCTTCACCAGCATGATCATGCCGGAAATGATGTTGAGCGCCGCCACAAGGACGATCAGCGTCAGGATAATGAACATCACGTTCCGCTCGACTTCCAGTGCCGAAAAGAAAGTGACATTTCGCTGGCGCCAGTCAGTCACGAATGTCGGCCGGTCTGCGGCTTCCTCGATCGTGTCCTTCATGATGCCCACCTTGTCCGGGTCCATCACGTAGACTTCGATACCGGTCGCCTTGGTATCCATGTTGAAATAGGCCTGCGCCTCTTCCAGCGGCATGAACAGGAACGTCGCGTCGTATTCGCTCATGCCGATTTCGAAGATTGCGGTGACCGGATAGGCTTTCAGCCGCGGGGTAACCCCCATGGGGGTGACACTGCCGCGTGGCGAGATGATTGTGACATTGTCGCCGAGTGTGATCCCGAGCTGTTGTGCCATGCGAGACCCGATGGCAACGCCCTCGCCTTCATCGAACCCGTCCAGCGTCCCGGCCCGGACATTGTTCGCGATCAGCGGTACACGGCGCAGATCGCTCTCGTAAAGACCACGCACCAGGGCCCCAAAGTTGCCTGCGGGGCCGGAAACCAGTGCCTGCCCTTCCACGAACGGCATCGCACTGATCACATCCGGCACACCCTGAAGCCGGGCAGAAACCGCGTCATAGTCTGTCAGGGGCTGGTCGATAGGTTGAACCAGCATATGACCGTTGATGCCGAGGATCTTGCCGAGAAGCTCCGTCCGGAAGCCGTTCATAACAGCCATCACGATAATAAGCGTCGCAACACCGAGCATAATGCCGGCGAAGGAAAAGCCTGCGATGACGGATATGAAGGTTTCGCGCCGTCTGGATCGCAGGTATCGCCCTGCGATCATCCATTCAAATGCGGAAAATGCGCGCGTTGGGGCTGCCGGTTTGCGACCGTCGTCAATGTCCGCCGTATCTACCGCTGTCATTGTCCATCCAGTTCAGCACAGCCCCAAATTCAGCACAGCCTTCAGGCCGAAGTATTTCCGGCAGACCGGCTGGCTGCAGCCGGTCGCCGCAGCCGAATCCCCACACAGAGGATCACCGGACTTGATTAGTCCGTCAATGCCGCGGTCAGCTTGTTCAAGGTGGCTTCCGGGGAAAGCATTTCCTTTTCCCCAGTTGCCCGGTCCTTGACCTCCAGCAATCCGTCCTTCAGACCGCGCGGCCCGGCCACGACCTGGAACGGCAACCCGATCAGATCCATTGTGGCGAATTTAGCCCCGGCCCGTGTGTCCGTGTCGTCGTAAAGAACCTCGATGCCGGCAGCTTCAAACTTGGCATAGAGATCTTCACACACCGGATCCGTCAGTTCGTCGCCCGGCTTCAAATTGACCAGACCGACATGGAACGGCGCAACGGATTTCGGCCATATGATTCCATTTTCGTCATGATTGGCTTCGATCAAGGCACCAAGAAGGCGCGAAACGCCAACGCCGTAAGAGCCCATGTGAACAGGCACTTCCGTGCCCTCTGCAGTCGCGACCTTGGCTCCCATCGCTTCGGAATATTTCGTTCCGAAATAGAAGATATGGCCAACTTCGATACCACGCGCCGACACACGGGTTTCGTCCGGAAGCGCGCTGAACGCGGCTTCGTCATGCATTTCGTCCGTCGCCGCATAGGGCGTCGTCCACTCGGTCACGACTGGTGTCAGATCGGAGAAGAAATCGGTGTCTTCCGCTGGCGTCGGCAGCTCCAGCAGCGACTTGTCGCAGAACACTTCGCTTTCGCCGGTTTCAGCCAGAATGATAAATTCGTGGCTCATATCGCCACCGATCGGCCCCGTATCGGCTTTCATCGGGATCGCCTTCAGGCCCATACGGGCAAAGGTGCGCAGGTAGGCCACGAACATCCGATTATAGGCGTGGCGAGCCGATTCCTTGTCGAGATCGAAGGAATAGGCATCCTTCATCAAAAACTCACGGCCACGCATGACGCCGAAGCGCGGGCGCACCTCGTCGCGGAACTTCCACTGGATGTGATAGAGGTTCAGGGGCAGATCCTTGTAGGAACGCACGTACCCGCGGAAGATGTCGGTGATCATTTCCTCGTTGGTCGGCCCGAACAGCATGTCCCGCTCGTGACGGTCGGTGATGCGCAGCATCTCCTTGCCATAAGCATCGTAGCGTCCGCTTTCCCGCCACAGGTCCGCAGACTGGATCGTCGGCATCAGCAACTGGATTGCACCTGCTCTGGCCTGCTCTTCTTCGACGATCCGCTCGATCTTGCGCAGGACCTTCAACCCCAATGGCAACCAGGAATAGATCCCGGCGGACTGCTGACGAATCATGCCGGCACGCAGCATCAGCCGGTGGGACACGATTTCCGCTTCCTTGGGTGTTTCTTTCAATATGGGCAGAAAGTAACGGGAAAGACGCATGAATGTTCTCTCAATCTTGGGCATCGCCTGTTTTGTGCGCAGTCAAAGCGCAAGCTGCGACCAAATACAAGTCCTTTGCGTTGACACGCCTGCCTTATACAGAATTGACGGCAAAATAGCGCACGAATGCAGGCATTTCCTGTAGTTTGCCGCCTAATTTTTTGCCGGCACAAGAACTAAGGTTTTAGTTCCAAATATCGCCATGGAAATAGGCAAGCAAAAAAAATAGCCTGTGCACGACAAATAGGTGACAAGCCTGAATCAATCCGCTAGTTTCCATCTTCATAAAAAGAAGATGCCTTGGCAGAAATGCCAAGAGGCTCAAGGACATCGCGGTCTGAGTCTTGGGAGGAAGGACCCTCAGGCGCACCTTCTGGGTTGCAGCCGCCCAGTCGTACGGGAATACCGGACGATAAGGGTACAGGGTCGAATTTAGACGCGGAACTTATCAAAGGCAGAGCTTAGCTCTGCCTTTTTTCTTTGCAGATTCGCTGCAGATTTTCCCGCAATCCATTTGATCAGTTGCCAATCCGGATCAATGAGGGTCCGGACGGCTCACCCGTCAGTTGGACGGGTGGCTGTAGCTGCCGGTGGGTGGATTCAGGAATGGAATATCGTCCAGCCCGAATCCAGAGCTGCGCAGACCGAGGTAACAGGCAAACACCACTGTGGTCACAACGGTCGTCAGGATGACAACCCGCGTGAATCGCGGACGGTCCGGGGCGCTTGGCTCGGATCCGGGTACAACCTCACCGGCCTCCTCCTGTGTCCGGCGCATGCCAAACGGCAGAACGGCGAAGAGGATGATCCACCAGAGCATGAAGTAAATAGCCATGCCAAACGCAACCGACATGAGTTAAGCCTCTTCCAGCTCGGTCAGGGTGCCGAGAAAATCCTTGGGATGCAGGAACAGCACAGGCTTGCCGTGTGCTCCGATCTTTGGTTCACCGTCGCCCAAAACCCTGGCACCGTCTGCCAGCAGCTTGTCGCGCGCGGCAATGATGTCGTCGACTTCGTAACAGACGTGGTGAATACCCCCGGACGGATTCTTTTCCAGGAACTTGGCGATAGGAGAGTTCTCGCCAAGCGGCTCGAGCAGTTCGATCTTGGTGTTGGGCAAGTTGATGAACACGGTGCTGACACCGTGATCCGGCTGCTCTTCCCTGGCAGAAACCTCCGCACCGAGTGTATCCCGGTAGACCGCCGTTGCCGCTTCGATATCCGAAACCGCAATGGCGACGTGATTAAGCCGTCCGATCATTTGCAAACCTCCGCTGTCGGCGGCCCCTCGGGCCGCCCTGATGACTATAGTTGGGTCACCATCACCTTGCAGAGCGTCTTTTTGCCCCAGACGTTCAGGATCTCGGACCGGGCCGCGCGACGAGCGGCTTCGGCGACCAGATCCTTGTCCTTGCGCCGGTTCTTCGGGATGCTTGTCACCGCGCCCCGAACCGCCTTGATGACGATATCCTCCATCGGATCACCTTCATCGTCGGTATCCGGCAGACCCAGCAGGGCGACACTGGGGTCGTCCAGCAATTCCCCTGCCCGGTTCACCACCAGCGAAATCACTGCGGCGCCCGCAAAGGACAGCTTGCGCCGTTCCTTGACACCAGTCACTTCCGGGTCGTCCAGGATATCGCCGTCTTTCACCAGGATGCCCGACGGAGCTTCGTCTATGATGCCCGCACGGCCGGCACTCAGCCGGATGATGTCCCCGTTCTTGCCGCGTACCACTTCCGGAACCCCAAGGTCCTTCGCAAACGCGGCTTGAGCGGCAAGATGCAACGGTTCCCCATGGACGGGAAGCACGACTTTCGGCTGGAGAAGCTTGTAAAGTTGCTCCAGTTCGCCGCGGCGCGGGTGACCGGAGACATGCACAAGTGCATCCCGGTCGGTGACGATGTCGACATCCTTGTCGGCAAGGTTGTTCAGCACTTCGCCGACGGCTTTTTCATTGCCCGGGATGGTGCGGGATGAAAAGATCACCATATCGCCCTTCGACAGCGCGATATTGCGATGGTCACCTGACGCGATCCTGGCAAGCGCAGCCCTTGCTTCCCCTTGGGACCCGGTACACAGCAGCACCGTCTTTTCACGCGGCAGATAGCCATAGGCTTCCTCGTCGTGGAAAGGCTTCAATCCGTCCAGATAACCCAGTTCTCCGGCAACCTCGATCACCCGGTGCATCGAGCGGCCGACAATCACCATGTCGCGATCGTTGGCGGCGGCAGCTTCCGCGATGGCCCGGATACGGGCAACATTGGATGCAAAGGTGGTGACCGCGATGCGCTTGTTCGCCTTGGCCATCACCTTTCTGAGCTCGACAGCAACATCCGCCTCGCTGGGGCTGACACCATCTCGGATCGCGTTGGTGCTGTCGCAGACCAGCGCCATCACCCCTTCCCGTCCCAGTTCGGCCAGCCGGTCCAGATCAATGGGAAGCCCGACACCCGGGGTCCGGTCGATCTTCCAGTCGCCGGTATGCAGCACCATGCCGGCCGGAGTGCGGATCGCCAGGGCACAGGGTTCCGGGATGGAGTGGGCCATGGCTACAAATTCAACATCAAACGGGCCGATCACATGGCGCTCGCCTTGTTTGACCACCGTCACCGGCACTTCTTCCGCCCCCGGTTCGCTTTCT
The DNA here is from genome assembly GCF_054658235.1 of Roseibium sp. LAB1. Taxonomy (NCBI): domain Bacteria; kingdom Pseudomonadati; phylum Pseudomonadota; class Alphaproteobacteria; order Hyphomicrobiales; family Stappiaceae; genus Roseibium; species Roseibium sp. LAB1. Next base: position 174,968 of record NZ_BAAGIB010000001.1, read on the forward strand.
GCCTTGGCAGCAAGCAGGCCCGCAGTGAAAGCCGTCGCATAGACCGGAACCTTCAGATAAGGCCAAAGGTGCAGGATGCCGCCGTAATGGTCTTCATGCGCATGGGTGATCACCATGCCTGCGATATTGTCGACTTCATCTTCCAGGAACTTGATGTCCGGTACGACCACATCGATGCCCGGCAGTTCCGGCCCGGCAAAACTCACCCCGCAATCAACGATGAGCCAGGTTCGGTCATCTTCCGGCCCGTAGCCGTACAGACCCAGGTTCATGCCGATTTCGCCAACACCGCCTAGAGGCAGAAATACGATATCGTTGTTGTTCTTTTTCTTGGCCGAAGCCATGAATTGCTCCTTTAAACGTCAGATCGAGCGACGGCCCGGCGCTGAAGCGCCAGGCAAAAAAACATCACCCGCGTAAATCGTGCGCTCGCCGCCACCGTCCTGCTTCAGCACCAGGTGACCACGCGCATCCAGATCGGCAAAAGTGCCGGTAATTTCTTCCTGGGCCGTCCGAACCGTTATGGTCTTGCCCAGATGTGCAGCCCGTTTAAGCCAGGCACGGCGAATTCCGTCGAAACCACCCGGTTGCTGCCAGCGAGACAGATTTTCCGCCAAAGCTTCCGCCAGACATTCGAACAACCACTCAGCCGTAACCTGATAGCCCAGGCTCCTGAGATCCGTCGCCTGGTAGAGGGACAACGGTGGGTGGGAAACACAATTCACACCGAAACCGAGAACAACCGCCTGGCGGCCATCCGTCATGGATTCAGCTTCCAGCAGAATGCCGGATAGTTTTGAGCCTTCTACAAGCAGGTCGTTCGGCCACTTCAGGCTTACCAGTTGCAGTGTACCGGCTGCTTTGTCAACGGCTTCCGCCAGCGCAACCGCGGCGGCAAGCGGCAACTCGCCGATCCGGTCAGCCGGTTTTGGATTGATCAGCAGAAGACTTGCGAACAGGTTGCCCTTCGGCGAGGACCAGTCGCGTCCCCTGCGACCTCGGCCTGAGGTCTGTTCGTTCGCCCGGATCCAAAGTTGGCCGGCATCTCCTTGCCGGGCCCGATCGAAACACAGCGAGTTTGTGGAGCCGGCGGTTTCCACCTCCACAAAGCGAAAGTCCGGCGCACCGGGCGCCGGACGTTCATGTCCATAACTTGTCATGCGATCGGTCAGAACAGCGACTGAGCAGCAGAGCTGGCCGCGCCAACAATCTGCCCCGGCGCTAACCAGAAGAAGATCACGAACAGGCTCGACAGGCCAAGCACGACGCGCAGCTCCATCGGCATGGCCTCAAAGCCCTCAACCGGCTCGTCAAAGAACATGATCTTGACAACCCGCAGATAGTAATAGGCACCTACGACGGACGCGACCACACCAATCACGGCCAATGGGAAGAGCCCTGCTTCGACAGCCGCGCTGAAGACGTACCACTTGCCGAAAAAGCCGACCAGCGGCGGAATACCTGCAAGCGAGAACATCAGGAGTCCGAGCAGGATTGCCATCGGCAGATTGGTCTGCGACAGGCCAGCGAGATCATTGATCTCTTCGACCATGCCATCCTTGCGGCGCATGGACAGGATGCAGGCGAAGACACCAAGCGTCATGCCCATGTAGGCGATCATGTAGAAGATCACGCCTTCGACACCTGTCTGCGTACCGGCAGCCAGACCAACCAGCGCGTACCCCATATGACCGATGGACGAATAGGCCATCAGTCGCTTCAGGTTTTGTTGTCCGATCGCTGCGAAGGCACCCAGAGCCATGGACGCGATCGACACGAACACGATGATCTGCTGCCAGTCGTTGGTGACTGGCTGGAACGCTTCGATCACGATCCGGACCAGCATGCCCATCGCAGCAACTTTCGGTGCCGCAGCCAGGAAAGCAGTGACCGGGGTCGGCGCACCTTCATAAACATCCGGGGTCCACATGTGGAACGGCACAGCGGAGATCTTGAAGGCAAGACCTGCAAGAATGAAGGTCAGGCCGATGACGAGCCCGATGGACGCACCGTCGTGAGCCAGCGTTTCGGCAATGCCTTCAAACGCTACCTGGCCGGTGAAGCCGTATACCAGCGACATGCCGTAGAGCAGCATGCCCGAGGACAAGGCACCCAGCACGAAGTACTTCAGGCCGGCCTCGGTGGAACGCACGCTGTCTCTGTTGATGGCAGCAACCACATAAAGCGACAGGCTCTGCAACTCCAGGCCGAGATAAAGCGCGATCATGTCGTTTGCCGACAACATCAGCATCATGCCGAGCGTCGCCAGCACAATCAGGATCGGATATTCAAAATGATCGAAAGACTGGCTCTTGGCGTAAGCCCAGGACATGGCAATGGCGAAGAACGAACCCGCCAGCACCAGCAATTTGAGCAGATAGGCAAAATCATCGAGGATGAAAGATCCGCCGAAGGTTTCACCAAAGGCCGGCACAAACAGTAGCACCAGGAAGGTGCCGCCGAGCAGGCCCATTGCTCCGCCGAAGACGGCGTAGCTGACACGCTTGCCGCCAAAGGCGCCGATCATCAGCAACACCATGGCTCCGAGGGCCAGGATGATCTCCGGCAGAACCGGCTTGAGATCTGGCATTAGGGTCAATTCAGACATAGCTCTGTCTCGTCCTCGAAACCTAGTGGGCCGCGGCGGCGGAGGCTGCATGCTGGACAACGCCAGCCGCATCAAGCGCCGCAGTGTATTGATTGATGAGATTGTCGACTGCCCCCTGGGTCACATCCAGGATCGCCATCGGATAGAAGCCGAAGAAGATTGTCAGGATGATCATCGGGATCAGAATGACCTTTTCCCGCAGGTTCAGGTCGAGGATCGACTTGAGGCTTTCCTTTTCCAGCGCCCCGAAAACGACGCGGCGATAGAGGAAAAGCGCATAGGCGGCCGACAGGATCACACCAGTAGTAGCGAAGAACGCCACCCAGGTATTCACCTGGAAAGCACCCATCAGCGTCAGGATTTCCCCGACGAACCCGGACGTGCCCGGCAGGCCGACGTTGGCCATGGTGAAGATCAGGAAGGCCACCGCATACTTCGGCATCCGGTTGACCAGACCGCCGTAGGCCGCAATCTCGCGGGTATGCATCCGGTCGTAGATGACGCCAACGCAAAGGAAGAGCGCACCGGAAACAATACCGTGGGAGAGCATCTGGAAGATACCGCCCTGCACACCCTGCTCGGTCATCGTGAAGATACCCATGGTGACGTAGCCCATGTGCGCGACCGAAGAATAGGCGATCAGCTTCTTGATGTCCTCCTGCGCAAGTGCCACCAGCGAGGTATAGATGATCGCAACCACCGACAGCGTGAACACGAAAGGTGCAAACATGTCGGATGCAAGCGGGAACATCGGCAACGAGAAGCGCAGAAAGCCATAACCACCGAGCTTCAGCAGCACGCCCGCCAGAATGACGGAACCGGCTGTCGGAGCTTCCACGTGTGCGTCCGGCAACCATGTGTGAACCGGCCACATCGGCATCTTCACGGCAAAGCTTGCAAAGAAGGCCAGCCACAGCCAGGTCTGCATGTCCCCCGGGAACTGGTGAGCCAACAGCTCTTCAATGTTGGTGGTGCCGGCATTCCAGTACATCGCCATGATCGCGATCAGCATCAGCACGGAGCCGAGCAGCGTGTAGAGGAAGAACTTGTAGGATGCATAGACCCTGCGAGCACCACCCCACACACCGATGATCAGGAACATCGGAATGAGGCCAGCTTCGAAGAACACATAGAACACAACCAGATCCAACGCACAGAAGACGCCGATCATCAGCGCTTCCAGAACGAGGAAGGCGATCATGTATTCCTTCACCCGCTTCTGAACGCTGTCCCAGGAGGCCAGGATGCAGAACGGCATCAGGAAGGTCGTCAGGATCACGAAGAGGACGGAAATACCGTCGACACCCATGCGATAGCTGATGTTGCTGCCCAGCCATTCCCGGTGTTCCACAAACTGGAAGCCGGAATTGGCGTAGTCGAAATTGCCCCAGATGAAGAGCGACAGAAGAAAGGTCACCGATGTGGTCACCAGAGCGACCATCCGGATGTTCTTCTTGCTGCCCTCGTCATTCCCCGGAACCAGGAGAATGAAGAGCACGCCCAGCAGCGGCAAGAACGTCGTGAGTGACAGAATTGGCCAGTCAATCATTAGTGTGCACCCCCGCCGGTGCCTGCACCGGTGAACATCGACCAGGTGATAAGCGCAGCCACACCGATCAGCATCGCAAATGCATAGTGATAGAGATATCCGGTCTGCAGGCGGACAACCCAGGCGGTCACGTTCTGGACACGGGCGGCGACGCCGTTCGGGCCATAACCGTCGATTACGGTGCCGTCGCCTTTCTTCCAGAGGACCCGGCCGAGCCACATGGCAGGACGGATAAAGATGAAGTTATAGAGCTCGTCGAAGTACCACTTGTTGAGCAGGAACTGATAGAGGCCGGAATGGCGCTCTGCCAGCTGCTTCGGCGTTTCCGGCGAGCGGATGTAGAACTGGTAGGCGACAAGGAAGCCCAGAACCATCATGACGAAGGGCGAAACCTTCACCCAGCCCGGGACGTCATGCATGGCGTGCAGGATATGGTTGGTTTCGCTGTTGAACAGCGAGCCCTTCCAGAACTCCGCATAGCCTTCACCGTAGAATGATCCGTAGAAGACCATGCCAGCAAGGGCAGCACCGATCGACAGGACAAACAGCGGCACCGTCATCACCAGCGGCGATTCATGCACGTGCTTCATGACATCGACAGGAGCACGTGGCTTGCCGTGGAAGGTCATGAACGTCAGACGCCAGGAGTAGAACGACGTCAGCGCTGCCGCGATAACGGTCATCCAGAAGCCGTACAGGGCCATCGGATTGGCATGTTCGCCCGTGGAGCCGGCGAAAGCCGCCTCGATGATGGCATCCTTGGAAATGAAGCCCGCGAAACCGATATGGGTGAACGGAATGCCGACACCCGTCAGGGCAAGCGTACCGATCATCATCGTCCAGTAGGTGATCGGAATGTGCTTCCGGAGACCGCCCATCTTTCGCATGTCCTGTTCGTCGGAAACGGCGTGGATCACCGAACCGGCGCATAGGAACAGCAGCGCCTTGAAGAAAGCGTGCGTGAACAGGTGGAAGATGCCGATCGAGTAGGCTCCGACCCCAAGCGCAACGAACATGTAGCCGAGCTGAGAACAGGTCGAATAGGCGATCACGCGCTTGATGTCGTTCTGCACCAGGCCGACGGTTGCGGCGAAGAAGGCCGTCGTTGCACCGAAGAACACGATGACCGTCAGCGCGGTATGCGAGAGTTCCATCAGCGGCGACAGACGCGCCACCATGAACACGCCCGCTGTCACCATGGTCGCGGCGTGGATAAGCGCGGACACCGGTGTCGGGCCTTCCATCGCATCCGGCAGCCAGGTGTGCAGCAGGAACTGTGCCGACTTGCCCATGGCGCCCATGAACAGAAGCAGGCAGACCACCGTCATGGCAGAGTGCGGATCGAGCTGATAGCCGAGGAAGGTCATCACCTCGCCGTGCTCCTGAATGAAGGACGGCGCATCATTGAAGATGGTGGTGAATTCGATGCTCTGGAACAGATAGAAGACGCCGAAAATGCCGAGCGCGAAACCGAAGTCGCCGACACGGTTGACGACGAAAGCCTTGATCGCGGCCGCATTCGCGGAAGGTTTCTGGTACCAGAAGCCGATCAGGAGATATGAGGCAAGGCCCACACCTTCCCAGCCGAAGAACATCTGCAACAGGTTGTCGGCCGTTACCAGCGACAGCATCGCAAAGGTGAAAAGCGACAGATAGGCAAAGAACCGTGGCCGGTGCGGATCATGGTGCATGTAACCGATAGAATAGACATGCACGAGCGCGGACACCGTCGTCACCACGATCAGCATCACGGCAGTCAGGGTGTCGACCCGGATGGACCAGGATACCTTCAGGTCACCGGCATCAATCCAGCGGAACAGATCGACGATCTGCATTTCGGAGCCGCCGAGCCAGAACCCGAAGAAGGTGATCCAGGACAGCAGCGCTGCAATGATCAGCAGGCCACTGGTAATATACTCGCTGGCCTTGGCACCGATGGCGCGGCCGAAAAGACCGGCGATCAGGAAGCCGATCAGCGGCAGGAACAGGATTGCGGAATACATCAGCTCCTACCCTTTCATCACGTTGACGTCTTCCACGGCGATGGAGCCGCGGTTCCGGTGGAAGACCACCAGGATCGCAAGGCCGATGGCGGCCTCAGCGGCAGCCACGGTGAGAATCAGCATGGTGAAGATCTGCCCCATCATGTCGCCGAGGAACGACGAAAAGGCGACAAAGTTGATGTTCACCGACAGCAACAGCAGCTCGATAGACATCAAGATAACAATCACGTTTTTCCTGTTCAGGAAGATCCCGAAGATCCCGATCGTGAACAGGATCGCCGCGACCGACAGATAGTGCGACAGACCGATTTCCATGGGCGCCTCGCCGTGCTCCCCTCGTTTACCCCAACCGGAAACAGCACGGAGGAGCGTGCCTGTTCCCGGACTTTCTCGAAAACGCAACCAGGTTGCGTCAGATACCCTTGCCCGTCTCCACTTTGCGGACCTCAATGGAGGCTTCGCGATTGCGCGCAACCTGGTCCGGAATGCTTTGACGTTTGACATTCGGCTTGTGGCGCAGTGTCAGGACAATCGCCCCGATCATGGCCACCAGAAGAACCAGGCCAGCAACCTGGAAGAAGTAGATGTACTTTGTGTAGAGCACCGACCCGATTGCCTGGATGTTGCTCACGTCGCTAAGTGCGGGCATCGGTTCGGCCCCGTGGCCGAGAACGCCTGGTGCAATGATCCAGGCTCCAAGCCCCATCAGCAGTTCGACCAACAGGATCACTCCGACCAGTGCACCAACGGGCAGATACTGAAGGAAGCCCTGTCGCAATTCGACAAAGTCGACATCCAGCATCATGACGACGAACAGGAACAGAACTGCCACCGCGCCGACATAGACGACCACCAGCAGCAGGGCCAGATACTCGGCTCCCAGCAGAATGAAAAGACCTGCGGAATTCACAAACGCCAGGATCAGGAACAGAACCGACGCCACCGGATTGCGCGACGCGATCACCATGAATGCTGACGCCAGGGTGACGCCGGCAAACAGGTAGAAAAAGAGGGCTTTCAGGATCATTTCGAAGACCTGCCTGTCGTGTGGCCTTGCGGCCGGAAGTGCGGTGCCCGGCCGGATTGCCGGGCTGGAAACCATTGTTCGGTATGCTCCTAACGGTAAGGAGCATCCATTTCAATGTTGCGGGCAATTTCGCGTTCCCAGCGGTCGCCGTTCGCAAGAAGCTTTTCCTTGTCGTAGTAAAGCTCTTCGCGGGTTTCCGTGGCGAATTCGAAATTGGGGCCCTCGACAATCGCATCCACCGGGCAGGCTTCCTGACAGAAGCCGCAATAGATGCATTTGACCATGTCGATGTCGTAGCGCGTGGTGCGGCGCGTGCCGTCATTGCGGCGCGGACCGGCTTCGATGGTGATTGCCTGAGCCGGGCAGATGGCCTCGCACAGCTTGCAGGCAATGCAGCGCTCTTCACCGTTCGGATAACGGCGCAGCGCATGTTCACCCCGGAAGCGCGGGCTCACCGGCCCCTTCTCAAACGGATAATTGACCGTTGGTTTCGGCTTGAAGAAGTAACGCATCGCCAGAACGAAAGCCGACACGAACTCCTGCAGAAACAGCGATTTGACGGCTTGACTAAGTCCCATCGCTTTTAGCCTCTCTTTCCTCAACCAGCCAGCTGACTGGCGGCCCAATAGCCGATGATCGGGAAACCGAACACCGGAACTCCAAAAACCAGTGCGCCCAGAAGCGCCTTGTGTCTGGCAACGACACCACCGTCGCCGCCAGCTTGTCTGTTCTTCGTCTCCGCCGCCTGAAGCATACCCTTCAGGATCTTCCAATCGAGCCAGCCGACATAAAGACCGACGGCGGCGCCGATTGCACCGGCGAGCGAGATGGTCACGCTGCGCCCGGTGCCCAGCCCATGACCATCAGGACTGCGGCGACGACCACGACCATTGCCAGCGACAGCGGCAGGAACACTTTCCAGCCCAGGCGCATCAGCTGGTCATAGCGGTAACGTGGAACCATTGCCTTCACCATGGCGAACATGAAGAAGCCAAGGAAACACTTCAGCAGGAACCAGACGATGCCCGGCACCCAGGTGAACGGTGCGAAGTCGAACGGCGGCAGCCATCCCCCCATGAAGAAGATGCTCATCAGCGCGCACATCAGACAGATGGCGACATACTCGCCGAGCATGAACATCATGTACGGGGTAGAGCCGTATTCCACCATGAAGCCGGCAACCAGTTCCGATTCCGCTTCCGCAAGATCGAACGGCGGACGGTTTGTTTCAGCCAGCGCGGAAATGAAGAACACCACGAACATCGGGAACAGCGGCAGCCAGTACCAGTTCAGGAACGAAAGCCATGGCACGCCAAGCATGTTGGCAAGGCCGGTTTCCTGTGCCTGAACGATGCCGGTCAGGTTCAAGGTACCGGCACACAGCAGCACGGTGACGATCACGAAACCGATGGAAACTTCATAGGAAACCATCTGCGCGGCCGACCGCAGTGCGGACAGGAACGGATACTTGGAGTTGGATGCCCAACCACCGATGATGACACCGTAGACTTCGAGTGATGAAACCGCAAAGACGAAGAGCACGCCAAGATTGATGTTCGCGATCACCCAGCCGTCCGCAACCGGTATCACGGCCCAGGCCGCCAGGGCCAGAAGCACGGAGACCAGCGGCGCCAGAAGAAACAGCACCTTGTTGGAACCTGAGGGTATAACCGGTTCCTTCAGGACGAACTTCAAAAGGTCGGCAAAACTCTGGAACAGGCCCCAGGGCCCGACCACGTTCGGACCACGACGGATCTGGACCGCGGCCCAGATCTTGCGGTCGGCGTACAGCACGTAGGCGACAATCACCAGAAGCACGACCATCAGCAGAACGCTCTGGAATGCCATCCAGAGGAACGGCCAGCCGTAGGTCGTCATGAACTCAGCCATATCGGTCCCCTACCCCTTTATTCAGCTGCTTCTGCCGCTCGCGTCCTGGCGAGCGCCGAACACTCGGCCATCGTCTTGGAGGCGCGGGCGATCGGGTTGGTCAAGTAAAAGTCGCGGATCACGTTGGCAAAACCGGAGCTGTCCATTTTTGCCTTGGCATTGGCCAGCTTTTCGATGTCGCCCGCATCACCGGCCTCGATCGCGTCGATCCCGGTCATGTGCGGCACGGCTTCGAACAGCTTCGCACGCAATTCGGCAAGCGAATTGAATTCCAGAGTCTGGCCGAGGCTTGCGGACAGTGCCCGCAGGATTGCCCAGTCTTCACGCGCGTCACCCGGAGGGAACGCTGCCCGGTCGGCGAGCTGGACGCGGCCTTCGGTGTTTACGTAGATCGCGGATTTTTCGGTATAGGCCGCTCCCGGCAGGATCACGTCGGCGCGGTGTGCGCCGCGATCGCCATGCGTCCCCTGGTACACGACGAAAGCTCCTTCCGGAACTTCGACTTCGTCAACGCCGAGCAGGAACAGCACATCCAGTGCCCCCGGCTCCAGCATGGCCCCGGTGTCCTTGCCACCTTCACCCGGAACAAACCCGAGGTCGAGAGCGCCGACCTGAGAGGCTTCGGTGTGCAGGATGTTGAAACCGTTCCAGCCGTCCTTGATCACGCCAAGCGACTTGGCGGCGGCCGCAATGGTTGCCAGAACTTCAGCACCGTCCGGACGGTTCAACGCTCCCTGACCGACGATGAACATTGGCCGTTCGGCCCTTGCCGGAGCGTGGTTCAGAAATTCCTTCAGGCTGTCGGGGCCGGCCCCAAGATAGGTCACCGGGTAGGTAAGCTCGGCATTTTCGCCGATCAGCCCGATCGTAACATCACCGCGAACCCAACGCTTGCGGATGCGAGCATTCAGAACCGGCGCTTCCTGACGCGGGTTGGTCCCGATGAGCATGATCGCATCAGCGTCTTCAATGCCCTGAATGGTGCTGTTGAAGAGGTAGCTGGCGCGACCGTTCTTCGGATGTAGCGGAGACCCCGGGAAACGGCTGTCGATATTGGCGACGCCAAGCTTCTCCATCAGGCTCTTCAGCGCGAACATGTCCTCAACGCCCGCCATCTGGCCAGCCAGAGCACCGATCTTGTCAGCGCTCGTGGTCTTCACCTTGTCGGCGATGATCTGGAACGCTTCGCCCCAGGAAACCGGCTGCAGCTTACCGTCTTTTTTCGCGTAAGGTCGGTCAAGGCGCTGTGTCTTCAGACCGTCCCAGATGTAACGGGACTTGTCGGAGATCCACTCCTCGTTCACCTCTTCATTGAGCCGAGGCATAACACGCATGACTTCCTTGCCGCGCGTGTCGACGCGGATCGCCGACCCGACCGCATCCATCACGTCGATGCTCTCGGTCTTGGTCAGTTCCCACGGACGGGCATGGAATTCGTAAGGCTTGTGCGTCAGGGCGCCAACCGGGCACAGATCTGCAACGTTGCCCTGCATCTCGGACGACAGGGCCGCCTCGAGATAGGTGGTAATTTCCGCGTCTTCGCCGCGGCCAATCAGGCCCATATCGGTGACGCCGCAAACTTCCGTGGTGAAACGGACACACCGCGTGCAGTGAATGCAACGGGTCATGATCGTCTTGATCAGTGGCCCGATTTCCTTGTTCTCGACAGCGCGCTTGTTCTCATGGAACCGGGAGCCGTCGACACCATAGGCCATTGCCTGGTCCTGCAGATCGCACTCGCCGCCCTGGTCGCAGATCGGGCAATCCAGCGGGTGGTTGATGAGCAGGAACTCCATCACCCCTTCGCGGGCTTTCTTGACCATCTCAGACTTGGTCTCGACCACCGGCGGTTCGCCGTTGGGCCCCGGACGCAGGTCCTTCACGCCCATGGCACAGGAGGCGGTAGGCTTGGGCGGTCCGCCCTTCACTTCCACCAGGCACATGCGACAGTTGCCGGCAATCGACAGCCGGTCATGGTAACAAAAGCGCGGAACCTCGGCGCCCGCCTCTTCACAGGCCTGAAGCAGCGTGTAGTCCGACGGGACATCCACTTCCTTGCCGTCGATGATGAGCTTCGTCATCCGTTGCTCTCCAAATCCCGTTCCGCTTACTCAGCCGCCACCATCGTCGAAGAAGACTTCGACTTGGCGACATAGTCATCGATGCGTTGCTCGATAACAGGCCGGAAATTCTTGATCAAACCCTGGATCGGCCAGGCGGCCGCGTCCCCGAGTGCACAAATCGTGTGGCCTTCGACCTGCTTGGTCACCTTGAACAGCATGTCGATTTCCTCATAGGAGGATTCGCCCTTCACCATGCGTTCCATCACGCGCCACATCCAGCCCGTGCCTTCGCGGCACGGTGTGCACTGGCCGCAGCTTTCGTGCTTGTAGAAGTAGGACAGCCGGGCGATGGCCTTGATGATGTCGGTCGACTTGTCCATGACAATCACGGCTGCCGTGCCCAGACCGGAGCCCAGGCCGCGCAACGTGTCGAAGTCCATCGGCGCGTCCTTGATCTGCTCCGCAGTCAGACACGGAACGGACGAACCGCCCGGAATAACGGCAAGCAGATTGTCCCAACCGTCCCGGATGCCGCCGCAATGCTTGTCGATCATCTCGGCGAACGGGATGCCCAGTTCTTCCTCGAAAGTCGACGGCTTGTTGACGTGGCCGGAGACGCAGAACAACTTGGTGCCGGTATTGTTCGGACGGCCAAGCGCGGAGAACCAGGCCGCGCCGCGGCGCAGAATGGTCGGAGCGACCGCAATCGATTCAACGTTGTTCACCGTGGTCGGGCAACCGTAAAGACCAACGTTGGCCGGGAACGGCGGCTTCAGGCGCGGCTGGCCCTTCTTGCCTTCCAGGCTCTCCAGCAGTGCTGTTTCCTCACCGCAGATGTAGGCGCCGGCACCGTGGTGCACGTAAATGTCGAAATCGTAGCCGTTCTTGTTGTTCTTGCCGATCAGACCGGCGTCATAAGCCTGGTCGATCGCAGCTTGCAAACGCTCACGCTCGCGAATGAATTCGCCGCGAACGTAGATGTAGGCGGCAATGGCACCCATTGCGTAGCCGGCAACAAGGCAGCCCTCGACCAGCGTATGCGGATCGTGGCGTAGAATTTCGCGGTCCTTGCAGGTGCCGGGCTCGGACTCGTCGGCATTGACGACGAGATACGCCGGACGCCCATCGGACTCCTTCGGCATGAACGACCATTTCAGGCCGGTCGGAAACCCTGCACCACCGCGGCCGCGCAGACCCGAATCCTTCATTTCCTGAATGATCCAGTCACGCCCCTTGTCGATGAGGCCCTTGGTATTGTCCCACTGGCCGCGCTTCCGGGCGCCTTCCAGGCCCCAGTCGTGGAGACCGTAGATATTGGTGAAGATCCGATCCTGATCCTTCAGCATCTCTTCCCCCTAGTCTTCGCTCTTGGAGGAGGCCACTTCACCGGCTTCCACGCGCTTGGAAAATTCAGTTTCACCACCGGATGCCAGTACCTTGGCCTGCTCGATCCAGCCATCGCGCTCGATGCGGCCCTTGAACTTCAGGCGGCTGTCGACCCACGCGACTTCCTGCGGTCCCCAGGAGGCGACCTGATCGAAGTGGAAAAATCCGAGTTCGTTGAGTGTCGCTTCCAGTTTCGGTCCGACACCCTTCAGCTTCTTGAGATCGTCCGGCTTACCACCCCGTGCAGCCTTGAGAAGTTCTGGTTCGTTTTCCTGAACATTGCCGCTTCCGCTTGTGTCGGCTGTGCGGGCGACTTCCACTTCGGCGCGGTCATCGGAGTCCGGCTTGCCTTTGTTCTGGCTGCGTGCCGCGGGTGTGGCTGCCTTTTCGGCCTTGGCTTTCTTGGCCGGTTCGGCTTTTGCCTCTGCCTTCTTGGGTGCAGGCGCTGCAGCAGGAGCTTCGTCCTTTTTGGCAGACTTGGCAGCGTGCGCAGCCTTCACCTTGGCGACAGCGTCTTCAGCCGGGGTCGGCACACCGTCATAGTCATTGCCACCTGCATTGATCGGAGCGCCGGCAAAGGCATGTGATGCCTTCTCGGCGCCATCGACCACATGAGGAACCGGAAGTTCCCCCTTGGTGTTGTCGTCAATCTCGCTGAGCGTGGTCTGACCACCTTCGGCCATTGCAAACCGGCGGCCGTTCTGCGGTCCCGGTGTAACTTCCTTGCCGGCGGAAATATCGTCGATCAGCTGGTTGAAACTGTCTGGTGTCAGGTCTTCATAGGTATCCTTGAAGATCTGAACCATCGGCGCATTGACGCAGGCACCAAGGCACTCGACTTCTTCCCAGGAGAACATGCCGTCCTCGGAGATCTCGTGCATGTGCTTGGCAATGCGGCTCTTGCAGATCTTGATCAGGTCTTCGGATCCGCGCAGCTGGCAAGGCGTCGTTCCGCAAACCTGGATATGCGCCTTCTTGCCGACCGGCTGGAGCTGGAACATGGTGTAGAACGTCGCCACTTCCAGAACGCGGATCTTCGGCATGTCCAGCAGCTCCGCGATGTAGCGGATTGCCGGCTCACTGACCCAGCCTTCGTTCTGTTCCTGCGCACGCCACAAAAGCGGAATGACCGCGGAGGCCTGACGGCCTGCCGGATAACGGTCGATCAGCTTCTTCGCCCAGTCGAGGTTTTTCTCGGTGAACGCGAAGCTTTCTGGTTGTTCCGCGGCAAGTCGGCGAACTGCCATGGTGTTATCCCCGTTCTGTCATAATGACCGGAGCCGGACGGGCGGCTGCCAGGGTCGAAAATTGGTTGTGAGCCGCCCGCATCAGCGGTCGACCTCACCGAACACGATGTCCAGGGACCCCAGCACAGCCGAAACATCGGCAAGCATGTGCCCGCGGCACAGGAAGTCCATGGCCTGAAGGTGGGCATAGCCCGGCGCCTTGATCTTGCAGCGGTACGGCTTGTTTGTGCCGTCCGCAACCAGGTAGACGCCGAATTCGCCCTTGGGTGCCTCGACAGCGGCGTAAACTTCACCCGCCGGGACGTGATAGCCTTCGGTGTAGAGCTTGAAGTGATGAATGAGCGCTTCCATCGAACGCTTCATCTCACCACGCTTCGGCGGCACGATCTTGCCGTCAACAGACGAGACCGGACCGGTTTCGACAGTCAACTTTTCCAGGCACTGCTTCATGATCCGCACGGACTGACGCATCTCTTCCATGCGGATCAGGTAGCGGTCATAGCAGTCGCCGTTCTTGCCGATCGGAATATCGAAATCAAGTTCGGAGTAGCATTCATAAGGCTGCGACTTGCGCAGATCCCAGGGAGCACCGGAGCCGCGAACCATCACGCCGGAGAAACCCCAGGCCCAGGCGTCATCAAGATCGACAACACCGATGTCGACGTTGCGCTGCTTGAAGATACGGTTGTCGGTCAAAAGGCCTTCGATATCGTCAAGCGTCTGCAGGAACGGATCGCAGAAATCCCAGATATCGTCGAGCAGATCACGCGACAGGTCCTGATGTACGCCACCCGGACGCACATAAGCTGCGTGCATACGCGCACCGCACGCCCGCTCATAGAACACCATCAGCTCTTCGCGAGGCTCAAAACCCCAGAGCGGCGGCGTCAGGGCGCCAACGTCCATGGCCTGTGTGGTCACGTTGAGAAGATGCGACAGCAGGCGGCCGATTTCCGAGTAGAGCACACGGATCAGCTGACCACGCTTGGGCACTTCCACACCAAGCATACGCTCGACCGCGAGGGCAAAAGCGTGTTCCTGGTTCATCGGCGCCACATAGTCGAGGCGGTCGAAATAGGGAATGGCCTGCAGATAGGTCTTCTGCTCGATCAGTTTTTCGGTACCGCGGTGCAGGAGACCGATATGCGGATCCACACGGGTGACCACTTCCCCGTCGAGCTCAAGCACGAGACGAAGAACGCCGTGCGCCGCAGGGTGCTGCGGACCGAAGTTGATGTTGAAATTACGAACCTGAGCCTCAGCCATTTTGAGGTTCCTGCATTTTTTGCGTGAAATAGGCGATGACTTCGGGGCCGGTCATTCTGCGGGTTTCATTTGCGAAGGCATAGTTAGCCGGTTGCTCGTCAACGAAAATTTCGGACGTGAACTTGAACACCGACGGGTCATCGAAGGCTTGCGCGGCAACACTGGCGTGGGATCCGTCGGCCATGCGCCACATCAGCGACGAGCCGCACTTGCTGCAGAAAACCCTCTCGCCGTAGTCAGAGGATTTGTAGACGCCAAGTGACTTCTCGCCATCGACGGCGATAGTGTCCATCGGACCGCAGCTCACCGCCATATAGGTGCCTCCGGTCCAGCGGCGGCACATGGCACAGTGGCAGACGCCCATTTCGCCGTCGACAGGCGTTGCGGTGAACCGCACTTCGCCGCAAAGACAACCACCTGAAAGCCGTTCAACCATTTTCATACGTCTCCCGGCCAACGTTTAAAGGCCAAGACCCAAAGCAACACTAGATTCAATAGCGGCACTAACATCAGCAAGCTAAGAGCTGCTGGCCATCCCGCACGAGGAAAGATGCGCCAAAAGGGAACGACAAACACTATCACCCAGATCAGCATTATAAGTATTTGCCAGATGCTAATACCCATTGCCCCGCCCCTCAGTTCGTCGTTGCTTTCTCGTCACCAGGCAGCACGTAGTCCGTGCCTTCCCAGGGCGAGAGGAAGTCGAAGGAGCGCATTTCCTGGTTCAGGCGTACCGGTTCGTAGACGACGCGCTTTTTCTCGTCGTCATAGCGAACTTCAACAAACCCCGTGACCGGAAAGTCCTTGCGCAGCGGATAACCGTCAAAACCGTAGTCAGTAAGAATACGGCGCAGATCCGGATGGCCGGAGAACAGAATGCCATACATGTCGTAGGCTTCACGCTCAAACCATTCGGCACCTGGAAACAGCGGCGTCAGCGAAGCGACCGGCGTGTTCTCGTCGGTTGCGACCTTCACACGAACGCGCTGGTTCTGAACAGGTGACAGGAAGTGGTAGACCACGTCAAAGCGCTTTTCGCGCGACGGGTAGTCAACACCGCAGATGTCCGTCAGGTTGACGAACTTGCACGAGCTGTTGTCGCGCAGAAAGCGGATCACATCGAGAATGTCGGTCGCGTTTACGGTCAGCGTCAGCTCACCATATTCGACCTTCCAGGACACAAGGGACTCACCCAGACCGAGCTCGATATGCTCAGCGAGTTCCTTCAACGTCTCGTCCATCGTGTTCGACCTCACTCGTAGATCAACATGTGGCCAACCGGTTCAGGTTGACTGCCGACTGCTGATCGATCCAGTTTGCCGGGTGTTCATTGCGCCCGGCTGGGCGCAACCCGGAGAGTCAGTTTACCGGGCGCCAGGCGCCCTCTCCCTCAAAAATCCGCCGCCTGTTCGGCGGCAGATCCTTATCTTTCTATCGTACCCGTGCGGCGGATCTTCTTCTGAAGCATCAACACGCCGTAGAGCAGAGCCTCTGCTGTCGGAGGACAGCCCGGAACGTAGATATCGACCGGTACCACACGGTCGCACCCGCGCACCACCGAATAGGAATAGTGGTAGTAGCCGCCACCATTGGCGCACGAGCCCATGGAGATGACATAGCGCGGCTCTGGCATCTGGTCGTAGACCTTGCGCAAGGCCGGCGCCATCTTGTTGGTCAGCGTACCCGCAACGATCATGACGTCGGACTGGCGCGGTGACGCGCGCGGAGCAAAGCCGAAACGCTCTGCGTCATAGCGCGGCATCGACATCTGCATCATTTCCACGGCGCAGCAGGCAAGACCGAAGGTCATCCACATCAGCGAGCCGGTACGGGCCCACTGGATGAGATTGTCGGTGGACGTAACGAGAAACCCCTTGTCGGCCAGCTCGTTATTGACTTCCAGGAAGAATGCGTCGTCCGCGCCAACAGGCTTGCCCGTATTCGGGTCGATAATACCCTGCGGTTGCGGTGCAACGAGCGGCTCGGTCGTGGTCAATCCCATTCCAGCGCTCCCTTTTTCCATTCATAGATGAAGCCGACGGTCAGGACACCGAGGAAGACCATCATGGACCAGAAGCCGAACCAGCCGAGGTCACCGAACACGGTAGCCCAAGGGAACAGGAACGCGACTTCAAGGTCAAAGATGATGAAAAGGATCGAGACCAGATAAAAGCGCACGTCGAATTTCATGCGCGCATCGTCGAAGGCGTTGAAACCGCACTCATAGGCCGACAGCTTCTCCGGATCCGGATTCTTGTAGGCCAGAATGAAAGGCGAAATCAGCAGCGCAAGGCCGATCACCAGCGCAATGCCGATGAACACGACGATCGGGACATATTCCCGCAAGAGTTCTTCCATGTCTTTCGCGTCCTTGCATATGGAGGCGGATCGGGAGGCGATCCGGTGCCGGGGCTGCGCGCCCCGTTGCCTCATTTTACCGGCAGGTCACGCTGTGCCCGTCGGCATTTATGAAACCAACATGCGAGCGCACGCTTAGCTTACGACTTGGTGCAACGCAAGACCCACATGCGGTCAAACTCTTGCCATGTTTGCACCTGCTTCGCGCCGACCCCCGACAAATCCCTAATTTCAGCCAGTTTGCAGGAAGGCAAAATCTTTGCACAACCCTCAAGGAAATATGCCGCACCTGCGTTCGATTTCCACCCCCCTCGCAGAATCGCAGTATGTGTCAATCAAACACCAAAAGAGCTGAAATTTGAATGGACTGTACTGCCCCAGTCCGTGACCGCATGATAGCGATCCTGACGTCAAAGCCAAGGGGCGCCGACGAGCACGGCGCCGCGCGCGCTTCAGTCGCAACCTGAAGATTTAGGTAGAAGTATCTGGGACAAGAAGAAGAACCGTGAGT
>NZ_BAAGIB010000001.1:192972-2164360 GCF_054658235.1 Roseibium sp. LAB1
AGTGGCGCGAGTGACGGGGCTCGAACCCGCGACCTCCGGCGTGACAGGCCGGCACTCTAACCAACTGAGCTACACCCGCACATTCACGGTATCTGCACCATTTCCCGAACATACCGAAGTACTTCTTTGGGAAGTGGCGCGAGTGACGGGGCTCGAACCCGCGACCTCCGGCGTGACAGGCCGGCACTCTAACCAACTGAGCTACACCCGCTTCGTCAGGCAACGTGTTGTCGCCCTGAAGTGGCGCTGATGTACGGCGGCTGGTTTTGGAAGTCAAGCACCCTATTCGGTCCGAATTGCCGTTTTTTGACAAAGCAGCGCCCAAACGCGGGTTTTCCCCAAGCCCGCTTTGCCATTCAATGTGGATAACTTCCTGTTTCGTAACGGAATTATCGGCGTTGAAACGTGCCGGTTTCGGGCAGGCTTCGCCTAAATGACTTTCGCCAGCTCATAAAATCACTCATGGCCGCGCAGATTCTGTCGGCTTGGCTGCAACTTATTCCGCCGGCACCAGACGCGTGTCGCGCAGCAGGCCTTCCTTGGCAAGAATTGGAACGGCAGCGGCAGCGAACAGGGAATTGATTTCCTTCAGGCTGCGCATCACCTCCAGATGGGCATTGCTCGATTCCATGCTCTGGATGGATTTCGACTTCAATCGCTCCAGGTGACGGTTGTGACTCTCCCGCTCGAGACTGCGCATCTTGTCCTTTTCCGCAATCAGCTCCCGCGCCGAGGCGACATCGGCCGAAACCAGAACGTTGAGCGCCAGTTCCATGTTTGCCAGAACACGATCATGCATCCATGTCAGCTCTCTCAGTCCCTCCTGCGAAAAGCTGATCTTGTTTTTCTGCAGTTCAAGGGCAAGTTCGAGCAGGTTCTTCGCGACAAGGTCTCCGGCCCGCTCCAGATTGACCGCGAATCCGACCAGTTCCATGCTTCGCTCCGCCTGCTCGCCGGTCAGTTCGCCCCGGTTTACCTCCGCGATGTAAAGTTTCACGGAGGAATGGATCGCGTTGACTTGCGCATCAAGCTGCTGCAGCCGCCTGATTTCCGGTTCGCTACCTTTCTCCAGCATCATGAGCACCGGTCTTGCCATCACCTCGACCAGTTCCCCCATGCGCAGAAGCTCGCGTGTGGCACTCGCAAGGGCCAGCCTTGGATTGCCGACCAGTTGCTTATCGAGGGCGCTTTGCGGTGTCAGGCGGTCCCTCTCCTCTTCTTCCTGCCTGTCCGGCACCAGCCGCTCGACAAGCCAGGCAACCGGCTTTGTCAGGGGAAGGCAGGCAACAACCAGCGAGAGATTGAAGAGCACATGAACAGCAACGATCTGCTGGGCCGGGTCTGTACTGAGCACGTCCAAAGGCAAATCGTGGATCTTCAGCGCCAGCATGACCAGCACCGCCCCTGTTGACCTAAAGACGAAGTTTCCAAGCGGCAGAAGTTTGGCTTTGCGATCCATGCCCCGCGTCAACCACAGCGCGACAATGCCTGCGCCTATGTTTGCCCCTAGGACAAGCGGAATGGCCGCCTCGTGCGGCAGGCCGGTCTTTTGAACCAGGGCCGCAATCATCAGGACAGCCGCGACGCTGGAGTGCACCAGAAATGCCAGAAGCGCCCCGACAGCCATCGCCGTGGGTGTATCCTGCGCCAGATAACCGGCAAATTGCGGCATGAACCGCGCTTCCTTCAACGGCGTTGTGGCCTCGCCGATCATCTGCAGCGCAATCAGAATGAAGGCGATTCCCAGAAGAATGCGCCCGGTCTGCTTGGCCGATCGCGCGTCAAGCTTGAGAAACAGCCATGCACCGCCCCCCAGAAGCAACGGCACCAGCCAACTGAGATCGAAGACCAGAAATTGCACGACAAGCGCGGAACCGAGATCAGCCCCCAGCAGCACAGCCAGACCGGCAGCGGTGGAAATGAAGCCTGATGTCGCAAATCCGGCCGCCAGGATCGCAACCGCCGTGGCGCTTTGCAGCAGAATCGCAACAGCCGTTCCCGACATCGCACCTGCGATCGGTCCCGAGGACGCCTTGCCGATGGCCCGCCGAAGAGAAGGCCCGGCAGCCCTCTCAAACCCGGTTCGAACCATCCGGACCGCGTAGAGGAGCAGCATGACAGCCCCGAACATCTTGATGAAAACTAGGATTCCCATCGCGCCAAGTCACTACCTTTAATAATGTTTTTTATTTAGCCGTTGAAGCTTATCGGACAAAAAGGAAAAAGAAAACTCAGCATTCGAAGGGCAAACGAAATCAGCTCTCCGACAAATTCCCGGCAGGGAGCGGATCTGGCAATCGACTGTAAAAGCGTGAAGTTCAGAGGCTGAGAAGCTGCACTGCCATGCGCGTTGGCGCCAAACGGCAGAAAACACCCTGATGCAACGGCACCCTGGTCCCAAATGGCAGATTTCTTAGGGGAAATGGTGGGCGATGAGAGACTCGAACTCCCGACATCTTCGGTGTAAACGAAGCGCTCTACCAACTGAGCTAATCGCCCTCAACGAGGTGAGACGCCTTTTAGGGGGTCGTTTGCTGCTTGGCAAGAGCAAATTGTCAGAATTCCGTTTCCGCAACAAAGCCTGTGGATGACGGTTGGAACTGCTGGCAAACTGTTGTTCCGAACGACAGAGAAAGCCGCATCCATGCTGACGTCCCGCCGGTCATTTGTGACGAGGATTTTATCGGGCCTCGTCGGCCTGCCGCTTATGACCAGGCAAGTTTTCGCTCAGTCTGATGCAAGCCCGAAAGTGATCGTAGTCGGCGCAGGAATAGCGGGCCTTGCAGCCGGAAGAACACTTGCCGAGAGCGGCTTTTCCGTAACCATTCTCGAAGCAGGCCGGCGCATTGGTGGCCGGCTGCGCACCGACAGGTCTCTGGGAGCGCCTGCGGACCTTGGAGCGAGCTGGATCCACGGTACCCGGTCAAATCCCCTCACCGAGCTTGCAAGGCGCTTCTCGCAGCCTTTGTTCCAGTGGGACTATGACAACGAAGAAGTATTCGACCTGACCGGGAACGGTGGACGAGCAGTCGATCGTTTCGAGGCTTTCGCGAACGCCCTGGATGATTTTGCGGACAAGAACGACAGTTCCCTCACCCGCAGGTCCGTCGCCAGTGCCCTGGAAGCGGTGCGCCGGCAACGCTCCCTGACAGCACTTACAGATGCAGAGATCGGCTTTCTGGCGCATATCATGCTGGAACAGGAATTCGCCGCCGAGGCCACCGAGCTTTCGCTCGCCGGTGTTGAAGAAGGAACTGCGTTTGACGGCCCTGATGCAGTGCTCCCACAGGGATTCGACAAGATTGCGCTTGGTGTGTCGGAAGGATTGACCATCCTGACCGCAACGGAAGTAGATCGGATTGACTATTCGTCAAATGGCGTCAGCGTCGGATACGCGGAAAAGGTTCTTGAGGCGGATTTTGTCATCTGCGCTGTGCCGCTCGGCGTCCTGAAGTCCGAGGGAATCGCCTTCTCACCGCCTCTTCCAACTGCCAAGCGCAACGCCATCAACGACCTGGGAATGGGCTTGCTCGACAAGATCTATCTGTCGTTCCCGGAACTCTTCTGGGACGAAACCATCCACAATTTCGGCCGAATAACCGCCGCTCCCGATACCTTTGCCTATTGGCCAAATCTGTTTCCTGTCACAGGAAAACCGATTCTGTGCGCACTGAATGTCGGAAGTTTTGCACTGGAACTTGAAAAACTCAGTGAAGAAGACCGCCGGCGCATTGCCTTTGAAGCACTTCAGACCATGTTCGGTCGTGACATACCGCCCCCCGCAGCCAGCGTAAGTTCCGCCTGGCAACGTGACCCATGGACTCGAGGCTCATATTCGTTCCTGCCCGTTGGAGGGGGACCAGGGAACAGGAAGACACTGGCTGCAGACCTTAGTGGACGGGTATTCTTTGCAGGAGAAGCAACGGCTTCCGACTATCCGGCAACGGTCCACGGCGCCTGGCTTTCCGGCCAACGCGCCGCGCGCGATGTGATCGGAAGCGCTAGGTAAAGCTACTGGAACCTGTAGGCGAACTGGAGCATGTCAGTGAGCCCGCGTTGCGGATTGTCTGCTGCTAGTCCGTTCTGATTGAAAAACTGCACCAGACGGGCAATCCCCTGCTGGTCGTTCGGCCCTCTCGGAGGCGGTTGCTCCATGAGTTTGGCTGCAATTATCCAGGACATCGTGCGGCGAAAGCGGTTCTGGTTTGCGCTGAATTCCGGGTTGCTGGCCGCACGTTCGAACAATCCGCCCCAGGCCTGATTCACGGCATCGTTGATCGCTTCAATGCGAATGAAGCCAGCCTTGTTCGGACTGCGCGCCTTGTTGAGAAGGTGGTCGATGTTGTAGCCAGCAAGATCCGACGGTGCCGCCTTGATCCCATAGACCTGATCGACGAAACGCAGCCAGGCTTTCTGGTAGGAAGAATAGCCCGCCCTCACCCAGACGCTGGCATTTTCATCCGCGTTGCCCGGCTTCTGCACGATAGCAACATTTTTCAGGCTGCTTCTGCCGGCCTTGCCGGTTTCAACGTCATCATCGAAATCATCAAGGAAAACGAGGCGGCCGAGGGCTTCGGGGTGTTCCACCTGGACCTGAACAAGAGGGTTGCGGACCCAGGCATCAAAAAGCGCGCGCTGGCGCCTGCGGATCAAGGCTTGCAGTGACATTCGAGCTCCTGTCGAGCAATTCGCATCACCTCACGACAGTCGGAATATAATGCATTAAGGGCAAATCGACAGCCCTCAACTTCAAATTGACCTGCCGACAACAGAAAACCCCGCATCCGTTTCCGGATACGGGGTTCAGCGAAGAAATCGCAAGCAAACGCTATTAGGCGTTTACGGCGTCCTTCAGGCCTTTGCCGGCCTTGAACTTCGGCGTCTTAGAAGCCGGGATCTGAATCGTTTCGCCAGTCCGCGGGTTACGACCTTCGGTTGCTGCACGTTCGGAAACAGTGAAGTTACCAAAACCGATGATGCGGACTTCGTCGCCGCTCTTCAGCGTTTGCGTAACAGCATCAAAAGTTGCGTCAACTGCTTCGCCTGCCTGCGCCTTGGTGAGGCCGGTCTTTTCTGCAACAGCTGCGATCAGATCGTTCTTATTCATAGCAGATACCTTTCTAAGAAACGGCAGAGTGCCGACGATTCCTGTCAGCGCCGTTGCGCGAAATTCGGTTGATTTGAACTGAAACGCAAGAGGTTTTTTCGCAGAAAACAGCCATTTTGACCGATTATTCAAAAGAAAAGCCCCGGTTTTCCCGGGGCTTTCCGATTTGTGCGCTGCAATGTCGCGATCAGTGGGCAAGAACACCGGAGGTGTCATCTTCCTTTTCGCGCGCTTTGGTTGCAGCTTCATGAGCTGACTCATCCCATTCGATGGGTTCCGGCAAGCGAGTTAGCGCGTTTTTCAGCACCTCTTCCATGCCCGAGACCGGGATGATTTCAAGCGAGTTTTTGACCGAGTCCGGGATATCCGCCAGGTCCTTGGCATTGTCTTCCGGGATCATCACCAGCTTGATTCCCCCGCGAAGGGCAGCCAGCAATTTTTCCTTCAGACCGCCAATCGGCAGGATGCGACCACGCAGGGTGATTTCACCCGTCATGGCGACATCCCGGCGAACCGGAATACCGGTCATGGTCGAGATCACGGCCGTTGCCATGGCGATACCTGCGGACGGGCCATCCTTGGGAGTGGCGCCTTCCGGAACGTGGACGTGAATGTCCTTCTTCTCGAAGTTCGGCGGTTCGATACCGTAATCGATCGCACGCGAACGGACGTAGGACGCCGCTGCTGAAATCGATTCCTTCATCACGTCTTTCAGGTTGCCAGTCACGGTCATCTTGCCCTTGCCGGGCATCATCACGCCTTCGATGGTGAGCAGCTCGCCGCCGACTTCCGTCCAGGCAAGACCAGTCACGACACCGACCTGGTCTTCCAGCTCGGCTTCACCGTAGCGATAGCGCGGCACACCGAGATATTTCTCGACGACTTCACTCGTTACCGTGATGCTTTCCTTGTCGCTCATCAGGATGTCCTTGACCGCTTTACGGGCCAGGGTCGCCATTTCACGCTCAAGGTTACGCACACCGGCTTCACGGGTGTAGCGGCGCACAATGAAGTGAAGCGCTTCATCCTCGATGGAGAACTCGCCTTCGCGCAGGCCGTGATCCTTCTCGGCTTTCGGAATCAGGTGACGGCGGCAGATTTCCACCTTTTCCTCTTCCGTGTAGCCGGCGATGCGGATCACTTCCATACGATCCATCAGCGGGCCCGGAATATTCAGCGTGTTCGCCGTGGTCACGAACATCACATCCGACAGGTCGTATTCAACCTCCAGATAGTGGTCCATGAAGGACG
This sequence comes from Roseibium sp. LAB1, assembly GCF_054658235.1. Classification (NCBI taxonomy): domain Bacteria; kingdom Pseudomonadati; phylum Pseudomonadota; class Alphaproteobacteria; order Hyphomicrobiales; family Stappiaceae; genus Roseibium; species Roseibium sp. LAB1. Next base: position 199,331 of record NZ_BAAGIB010000001.1, read on the forward strand.
AGTTCTGTTCCGGATCCAGCACTTCAAGAAGAGCAGAAGACGGATCGCCGCGGAAATCCATGCCCATCTTGTCGATTTCATCGAGCAGGAAGAGCGGATTGGATTTCTTGGCCTTCTTCATCGACTGGATGACCTTGCCGGGCATCGAGCCGATATACGTCCGGCGGTGACCGCGGATCTCCGCTTCGTCACGCACACCGCCAAGCGACATGCGAACGAATTCACGGCCGGTGGCCTTGGCAATCGACTTGCCGAGCGAGGTCTTGCCGACGCCGGGAGGTCCGACGAGGCAGAGGATCGGGCCGCGCAGCTTGTTAGCCCGGCTCTGAACCGCCAGATACTCAACAATACGTTCCTTGACCTTCTCAAGGCCATAGTGATCGGTATCAAGCACCTTCTCGGAAAAGGCCAGGTCGTGCTTGACCTTGGACTTCTTGTTCCACGGAATGCCGATCAGCCAATCCAGATAGTTTCGCACGACGGTCGCTTCCGCGGACATCGGGCTCATCTGCTTCAGCTTCTTGATCTCGGCAGCAGCGCGTTCGCGCGCTTCCTTGGTCAGCTTGGTCTTCTTGATCTTGTCTTCGAGTTCGGCAATCTCGTCGCGGCCGTCCTCGCTGTCGCCGAGTTCCTTCTGAATGGCCTTCATCTGCTCATTCAGATAATACTCACGCTGGGTCTTCTCCATCTGCCGCTTGACGCGGGACCGGATGCGCTTTTCCACCTGCAGGACGGAGATCTCGCTCTCCATCATGCCCAGAACGCGCTCAAGCCGCTCGGCGACGGAAACCACACCGAGGATTTCCTGCTTTTCCGGAATCTTGATCGCAAGATGGGAAGCAACCGTGTCGGCCAGCTTGGAATAATCGTCGATCTGATTGATTGCGCCCAGAACTTCCGGCGAAACCTTCTTGTTCAGTTTCACGTAGTTCTCGAACTCGGACACAACCGAGCGCGCAAGCGCTTCAACTTCAATGTTCTCGCCGTCACGCTCCGGCAAAACCGTTGCGGAGGCCTCAAAATAATCGGCACGGTCGGTGTATTCGCCGATCTGTGCACGTGCGCCGCCTTCCACCAGAACCTTGACCGTGTTGTCGGGCAACTTGAGAAGCTGCAATACTGTTGCCAGCGTGCCAACGTTGTAGATCTGGTCCGGGTTGGGGTCGTCGTCAGCCGCATTCATCTGTGTGGCCAGAAGAATGTGCTTGTCGGTGGTCATCACCTCTTCGAGCGCCTTGATTGACTTCTCGCGGCCGACGAACAGCGGCACGATCATATGCGGGAAGACAACGATGTCGCGCAGGGGCAAGACGGGGTAGACAGACGTGCTGTCCTGATCTGTGGCGCGAATTTCTGCGTCGCTCATTTTTTTTCCTTTCTCAGCGTGTCCCGGCCCCACTCGGTAAAAGGCAGCCAAAACACTGGAAAACGGCTCCGGACTTCAAGGTCCTGAAGGCCAGATCACGGCACCCCTGATGGGCGCGCCGACAATCCGCATAAGCCGTCCTTAGGCCTATTAGGTGGACACCAGACCTGCCGGTGTCAAGGCAATCGGTTGCTGCCCACAGGTCTTGTCTGTTGACGACTCGTTGCACCGGTGGAAAACGCCCCGGCCGTGGCACCTGACCGCCAAAAAACAAAATGCCGCTCGGAGGGAGCGGCATTTCGTCAAAGTCACTGGAAACAGCCTTCAGTGCCTCAGGCGCTGGTGGCCGACGTTTCTTCCCGGTCTTCGTAAATATAGAGCGGGCGAGCCTCGCCCTTCACGACTTCCGGAGAGATCACGACTTCCTTCACGCCCTTCAGGCCCGGCAGCTCGTACATGGTATCGAGCAGGATGGATTCCAGGATAGAGCGCAGGCCACGAGCACCGGTCTTGCGTTCGATGGCGCGGCGAGCGATCGCCTTGAGGGCTTCCTCGTGGAAGGAAAGTTCAACCTGTTCCATTTCGAAGAGACGCTGATACTGCTTGACCAGAGCGTTCTTGGGCTCTGTCAGGATCGTAACCAGGGCTTCCTCATCGAGGTCTTCCAGGGTCGCGATGACCGGCAGACGGCCGACGAATTCAGGGATAAGACCGAACTTGAGCAGATCTTCCGGTTCCAGCTCGGCAAACAGCTCGCCGATGCGGCGGTCTTCCGGTGCGTGGACCTTGGCCTGGAAACCGATGGAGGTCTGCGTGCCGCGATCGGAGATGATCTTGTCGAGGCCTGCAAACGCGCCACCACAGATGAACAGGATGTTGGTCGTGTCCACCTGCAGGAATTCCTGCTGCGGATGCTTGCGGCCACCCTGCGGCGGCACGGAAGCGACCGTGCCTTCCATGATCTTCAGAAGTGCCTGCTGAACGCCTTCGCCCGAAACGTCGCGGGTGATCGACGGATTGTCGGCCTTGCGGCTGATCTTGTCGACCTCATCGATGTAGACGATGCCACGCTGCGCACGCTCGACATTGTAGTCGGCGGACTGCAAAAGCTTCAGGATGATGTTTTCAACGTCCTCACCCACATAACCGGCTTCGGTCAGCGTGGTGGCATCTGCCATGGTGAACGGCACGTCCAGAATGCGGGCGAGTGTCTGCGCAAGCAGGGTCTTGCCGCAACCGGTCGGACCGACCAGGAGGATGTTGGATTTCGCCAGCTCGACATCGTTGTTTTTCGATGCGTGATTGAGGCGCTTGTAATGGTTGTGAACGGCGACCGATAGAACCTTCTTCGCGCTGCCCTGTCCGATGACATAGTCATCCAGAACGTCGCGAATCTCCTGAGGGGTCGGGATACCGTCCCGCGACTTCACCAGCGAGGATTTGTTCTCCTCGCGGATGATATCCATGCACAGCTCGACACATTCATCGCAAATGAAAACAGTCGGGCCGGCGATCAGCTTGCGAACCTCATGCTGGCTCTTGCCGCAGAAGGAGCAGTATAGCGTATTCTTGGAATCGCTGCCGCTGGCCTTGGTCATGTAGTCAACCTCGCGTTTACGGGGAGTGTTTCCCCTTATCTCTCCGGTTGCGGCCGAATTATGACTGAACCGGTTCTGAAGTGGCGCACAGTCGCCACCTCACCATGTAATGTCATCATGCTTCGCCATTAAAAATCAATATAGGTTTAAGGCGAAGATGAAAACCCGGCATCTCCCGTGGATTTTCCGGCTTTAGGCCAGGAAATTCAATCCATGATTAAAGCCGGGTAAGTCCCTCACTTCTCGTCGTCGCCGATAAGCGTGTTGCGGTCGGTGATCACCTTGTCGACGATCCCGAATTCCTTTGCTTTTTCAGCGGTCATGAAGTTGTCACGTTCCAGCGCCTCCTCGACCTGGTCGAGAGTGCGGCCGGTGTGCTTCACGTAGATGTCATTCAGCCGGCGCTTCATGGCCAGGATTTCCTGTGCATGAAGCATGATATCAGCCGCCTGCCCGCGAAACCCGCCGGAGGGCTGGTGCACCATCACCCGCGCATTTGGCAGGATATAGCGCATGCCTTTCTCGCCTGCGGCAAGAAGAAGCGAGCCCATGGAGGCGGCCTGGCCGATGCAGAGCGTCGACACGGCCGGGCGGATGAACTGCATTGTGTCATAGATCGCAAGACCGGAAGTCACGAGACCTCCCGGCGAATTGATGTAGATCGCGATCTCTTTGGTCGGGTTTTCTGCTTCCAGATACAGAAGCTGAGCGCTTACCAGGGTTGCCACGTGATCCTCGACCGGGCCGGTCAGGAAGATGATGCGCTCCTTCAGCAGGCGCGAATAGATATCGAAGGCCCGCTCTCCCCGGTTGGTCTGCTCGACAACCATCGGCACGAGAGTGTTCATGTAGATATCGACAGGATCCTTCATACCTCATCCATATGCTTGAGATGTTGCCCGGAAAATCTCCGGACAGGAAACAGGCCTTGAAGCGCATCGATTCAGGGCCTGACTCGAAAAAAGCGACACCCCGTATATATGGGATGTCGCCCTCAACGCAAAGTCATGACAGATGCGGCGTGAATGCAAGGTTAAATCTGCGGCCACATCTGGGGATAGACGGGAAAACCAACCAGCCAATTTGGCCGCTTTCGAGTGCGGGCACCCGAAAGCGGGTTGGCCTTAAGCCTCGTCTTCTTCCTCTGCGACCAGCTTCTCCAGCTCTTCCTTGGTCACCGTCTTGTCGGTCACCTTGGCGAGTTCCAGCATGTAGTCGACGACCTTCTCTTCGTAGATCGGCGCGCGCAGGGAAGCCAGGGCCTGCTGGTTATTCTTGTAGAATTCGAACACCTGCTGTTCCTGACCCGGGAACTGACGGACGCGGTCGTAAAGAGCACGCTGCAGTTCTTCGTCGGTCACCTGAATGTTGTTCTGCTCACCGATTTCGGAAAGAACCAGGCCGAGACGGACACGGCGCTCAGCGATCTTGCGGTATTCCGCCTTCGCTTCTTCTTCCGTGGTGTCTTCGTCTTCGAAGGTCTTCTCGTTGCGCTTCATGTCTTCTTCGACCTGACGCCAGACAACATCGAACTCGGAGTTCAGCAGTTTTTCCGGCAGATCGAACGAATAATGCTCGTCCAGCTTGTCGAGAAGCTGACGCTTGACGCGCTGACGGGTCATCTGACCGAACTGACCTTCGATCTGACCGCGGACGATTTCCTTCAACTTGTCGAGAGACTCAAGACCGAGGTTCTTTGCGAACTCGTCGTCAACCTTGGCTTCACCCGGAGCTGCAACTTCCTTGACGACGACATCAAAGGTCGCGGCCTTGCCGGCAAGATGTGCTGCCGGATAGTCTTCCGGGAAGGACACTTCGATGACTTTCTCGTCACCGGCCTTCACGCCAACCAGCTGCTCTTCGAAGCCCGGGATGAACTGACCGGAGCCGAGAACCAGCATGCCGTTTTCGTCGGCACCGCCTTCAAATGGCTCACCGTCGATCTTGCCCAGGTAGGACATGGTCACACGGTCACCATCTGCCGCTGCGCCGTCCTTTGCGTCGAACGGAGCGTTGTTCTTGGCAATCTGCGTAACCTGCTCGTCGACTTCCTCTTCGGCGATTTCAACGACCGGACGCTCGATTTCGATACCGGCGAAATCGACGATCTCGAAGCTCGGCAGAATGTCGTAGGTCATTTTGAAGGAAAGATCAGCGTCACCAGCCATGATCTTCTCGGCATCTTCTTCCGGCAGATCGATTTCCGGGGTCAGAGCCGGGCGCTCGGAGCGCTCCTCAACGGCCTTCTGGGTGGTTTCCTGGATGGTGTTCGACAGGATCTCGGCCATGGCCTGACGGCCATACATCTTTTTCAGATGGGCCAGCGGTACCTTGCCCGGGCGGAAGCCCTTGATGTTGGCCTTGGATTTCAGGTCGGCCATGTAATCGTCGAGCTTGGCGGCGAGATCACCAGCCGGGATGTCGATTTTCAGCTCACGCTTGAGGCCCTCGGAGAGGGTTTCGGTTACCTGCATGGGTTTTGTCGTCCTCGGTCCCGAGCGGCAATCCGCCCCGGAGGTTTCGTTTTTAAAATCCCGTGTGCCGCATTGCCTGCACTCCCCTTTTGCCGGGAGCGTTCAAACGGCCATGCATCGCCTTGAAGAGACTCCAAGACGCACGATGGGAGCGCGATACTGCGTAGGCCCGAAAGTGTCAAGGGGAGAGCGGGGTTTTGCCGGAGTAAATCGCCTAAAATCAGCTCTTTTGGTCATGTGGTTTGGTCGCTGCCGAACACCCGGGACCAAATCCGCCGTCCTCTACGCACGGCCGAATTGAGCCCCCCGTCAATTGCTGCCGGACACCTGCGGACGCCTGCACATCCCACGCCTGCGTTTGAGCGAGACAACGCCCAATAGTGAAGCCACACAACAGCCAGAACTCCGGATCTGTCTGGAAACGCATTATCAAGGGTCAGTTGAGAAAATTTGATGAGCCGGTGCGAGGCGCATTCCGACTTCCTGCCAGAGCCTTTGCAAAAAACACATGGCAGTATGAAACACTGCTGCTGCCGCAGACCACCGGTGTCAGCATGGCAAGAAGATCAGAATTTCATAGAACAATGGTGCGGATGGAGGGACTTGAACCCCCACGCCTTGCGGCACCAGAACCTAAATCTGGCGTGTCTACCAATTTCACCACATCCGCATCGCAAGCGGTACTCAGGCACCCCGCGATTGAAGCGGGGCCTCTATAACATCGCTGATTTTCCCGTCAAAGGAAAAAGCTGTGCCCTGCCTCACCGGAAATCGGATTTCTCCACAAGCAGGCGAAGCGCGGATTTCAGCGCAGCCTCCAGATCCTCCGCAGTCAGCCCTGGCCCGGCCTCCCGGCCGGCTTCACCATGAAGCCAGACTGCCATCGCAGCCGCTTCGAACCCCGGAACACCCTGAGCCAGCAGACCGACCACGATTCCCGCCAGCACATCACCGGACCCTGCCGTTGCCAGCCACGGAGGCGCATTGCAGTTGATTGCCGCGCGCCCGTCGGGCGCTGCAACGACAGTGTCCGGCCCTTTCAGAATCACCACCGCAGCGGACCGCCGAGCCGCGTCCCTCGCGCGGATCAGCTTGTCACCAGCAAGATCCGGAAAAAGGCGGGCGAATTCGCCTTCGTGCGGCGTCAGAACTACCGGTTCGGGATGCGCCTTGACCCGATCGAATAAGGAACCCGGGTCGGCAGCGAAACTTGTCAGGGCGTCGGCATCAAGAACACTCGCCCTTGAACTGCCCAGGATGTCCGCAACTGCCGAACAGGTCTTCTCTCCAACACCGTATCCAGGGCCAATCAGAACTGCATTGAGACGCCTGTCGGACAAAAGTTGCCGGATACCGTCTTCCGGTCCCACCTTCTTCAGCATCACTGCCGTCAGATGGCACGCGTTGACCATCAGCGCATCTGGAGGTGAGGCCAAGGTGACCAGACCCGCCCCTGCCCTCAAGGCTGCCCCAGCCGACAGTCGCGCAGCTCCGGTTGCCGTGACCGGGCCACCGAAAACAACGGCATGGCCTTTCGAATATTTGTGTCCTGTCGGCGCGGACCGGGGCCATTTGCCAAGCCAGAGACCCGGATCGTTCGCGAACGCAGCGGGTGTGATCTGATCGAGCACGGCCGCATCAATGCCTATCTGGGCGACGGTAACCCGGCCACATGCCTGCCGTCCGGGATAAAGCAGATGTCCGGGTTTTTGACGGAAGAAGGTAACGGTCTCTTGCGCGTTGATCGCTTCGCCGTCAATCACGCCATTCGCCCCCTGGACACCGGACGGAAGATCCACCGCAAGAACAGATTTGCCTGCCTCGTTGACGGCTTTTACCAGGTCTTTGACACTTCTGCTGAGCGCACGGTCCAACCCGGCGCCGAACAGGGCATCCACAATCAGATCCGCCCCCTTCAGCGAAGCGATCAAATCGCTTGCGATCTGATCGTCTTCAGCAGCAGGCAGCCAGGAAACCTCCATGCGTCGGAAGGCATCAAGCGCATCTCCCGTCAGAACGTCCGGCGTCTTCAGCAATCGAACGTCGACACGATAACCGGCCGCCGCCAGACAACGCGCCGCAATGAATCCATCACCGCCATTGTTGCCGGGGCCGCACAAAACCACAATGCGACCGGAAGCTGGCGTCATTTGCGCTGCAGAGCGCGCCACCGCCTGGCCCGCGCACTCCATGAGATCAATACCCGGCACGCCGCCTTCTATTGTCAGGCTGTCGGCTTTTCCCATTTCCTGCGGGGTCAACAACGCGGTATCCAGGATTGTCTCGCGCTGGCTCATTTACACCTCTTGGATTGTCACATCCCCGTCCCGCAAGCACCGAGCCTGATCTTGAACCGGGCCTTTTGCCTCATGCAAGGGGGACGGAAATGCGAATGGCCACGCCTTTGGCGGTGAATTGCCGGTCGATCTTGCCACTCATCTCGCCTGCCACCAAAGCTTCCATGAGCCTGCTGCCGAAACCGAAGTTTGTCGGAGCCTCAACCGCCTTGCCGGTCTCCTCAATCCAGTCAAGTTCAAGCCGCTTGCCTTTTTTCTCCGGCAGGACTTTCCAGACCACCTCGAACCGGCCGTCTTCGGCGAAGACGTCGGAATATTTCATCGCATTCGTCGCCAGCTCGTGAAACACCAGACCAAGCGCGTGGGTTCCGGTCTCGCTCAATTGAACCGACGGCCCCGCGAGTTTGATGCCCATGGCTCCCTCGCCGAACACCTGCTCCAGTTCCTGCAGAAGCAACGCCTTGAGATCAGCCTTTGACCACCTCGACCGGGTCAACAGATCCTGTGCATTCGCCATTGCCTGCAAGCGCGAGCTGAAGGACTCGTTGAATTCTTCCAGGCTTTCGGAAGCACCGGCAGTCTGACGCGCAATCGCGAGAATACGGGCAATCGAATTCTTGATCCGGTGCTTCATTTCCTGAAGCATCAGGTCCTTTTCCTGGATCGTCTTTTCAGACATTTCCTTCAGCCGCTGATTGGCCTCACGTGCCCGCAACCGGGAGCGAATCGAAACCGCAAGAGCGGCGGAAAAGAGCAGCGACACCGAACCGAGCATGAAGGTTCGCCAATAAAGAAATGCATTGTCCTTTGATGCCGCTTCGATGACCGAGATTTCCCACATCCGTCCACCGACCTCGATCTGCCGTGTGACGAAATTTTCCGCCTCGCCGGCCCGCTCTTCGAAACCTTCCGAAGTATAGAGATGTTCCGGCTCCTCGTCCGTGACATCGGTGGTGTTGACCAGGACCGGGACCGGGGTTGGTGACGTCAGCGCCGCCTTGTGAAGGTCGCCGGCACGGAACGGGGCATAGACAAAGCCCTCGATGCGCTCCTCACCGTTCAGCGTTTCCCCGCTGGCTTCATCTTCGGTCGTCAGTGGCAGATAGGCCAGAAATCCGGTTTGCTTTTCCTCGGTGATTTCCTGAACAAGCATGACAGGGGCCGACGCCTTGACGGAAAAACTTTCCGCGGACGCCAGCATGGCCTTGCGGCGGGTTTCGTCGCTGAACATGTCGAAACCGAGCGCTGCCTTGTTGCGCAGATCAAGCGGCTCAAGCAACACGATGGGTGTACGATGTGCCTGGTCGGTCGCCGGCCAGACCTGACGTTCCAGCTCATAGTTTTGTTGCAGAACCTGGCTCGCCCTGTCTTCGCTGCCGGTCTGCATCAGCTTGGCGAACCCGATTCCCTGCATGCCCGACAAATGGCCTTTCAGGAAAAGACCCAAGGCAAAGCTCTGAAACTTGGGCCGGGACATCGACCCGCCGTCAGCCTCGAAAAACGAATGCGTTGCCGCAATGAGAGAAAAATTCTGTTCGGTGCGCCCGCGGATGCGGTCAATGGCTTCTTCGGCGAGTATCTCGAACTCGCGCCGCTCAACTGCCCGTTCCCTATCAAGAATGACATAGGTGAGCGACAGGCCTATCGCAGCACTTATCACGAACACAAGAAGGGGAATGTGTCTTTTCATCACCGCTGGCCTGATCCTGGAAGAGCGTCTGGAAGCAACAGAATTAGAAAGTTTTCGAAAGGCAGGCAACAAAAATCACTTGTAGTACAAACAGAATTATTCACTGAACGATCATAACATTTGTTAATTTCAATATTCACCGAAGTATAAACGAACGTATTTTCCATAATTGATTTGCCGAAAGCAGAGTTGAAGGAGAATTACTCCGGCGCAGGAAGATATTCAACACCAGCCTCAGACCCGGATCAGGTCTTCGGGCGTCTCTCGTCGAACGTTGTATTCTTTTTTCGGAAACGACAGGCTGTAGCTGATACCCTCTTTGGACACGCTGAACTCAGCAGCCCCGTTCAGGGATTGCGGCAACACCGTTTCCAGCAGCAGGGTCGAAAAAGCGGTTCTGGCGGTATCGGCCTTGCCTGAGGCGACACTCTCTTTTGAACAAGACCCAGCAGTGCGTTCAGCTTTCCAGGCAATAACCAGATGTGCCTGCCCCTGCTCCAGCGTCGTTTTGCAGCTCAGTGATATCCCGCGAATATCCGTGGCCACCCGTTCCCCAATGGTTGAGGCAATCAGCTCATGCAGACCCAGGCCGACATAAAGCGCGGCATTGGGCGTCAGCAGCGGGTTTTCGCCGCTCGTCGAGATGGCAACCGCACGCCTTGCATCGAACAGGGACATCTGGGACCGGGCAAGTTGGAACAGGCGTACGCCGAACCAGTCCGATTCCGTAACAAGATCTTGGGAATTGGACAGGGAAAAGATCCGCCCCTGAAACTCGCCAAGAAACTGCTCAATGGACTCTGAATATCTGGCGGATTGGGTTGCGAGGCTTTGAATGACCGCCAACAGGTTCTTCGACCGGTGACTGACCTCGAGCAGCAAGTCCCTCAGTACTTGCTCGCGCCTCCGGCTGTCCGTGACATCGACAATCGTTGTCAGAACCTGGGGGATATCTCTGACACCGGCGATTGTTTCTATGTGGATTTCGAAGATGTGGCCACCGTCCGCCAGAATTTCCAGCTTGATCGTCTGACCAGTCGCAAGCACCACCTTCTTTGCCTCATCAAGCTGCTTGCCAATGGATGCGCCGAAGACGGTTTCGTCTTTCGGAGCCTCGCCTGAAGGCACTGACCACATGCGCGGCAGGTTCGCTATATAGAGATAATTGAGCGCATCGTCCTGCAATGTCACGCAGGCATGCGACCGCAGCAAGGCGAGAATAAGATATTCTCGAAGCTGCTCATCAGACTGGCTGGCATTGTGCCAAGTGAGCCTGCGCACGGGTATCCTCACACCATTTCGAATAACGGACGCGACGTACGTTAGCGCCCTGCAGATCCGGCAGGACTGCAATTACCTTCGTAGCACGCCGGCGATTAGCGAAAGCACAAAAACTGCAAGAAACAATCCGACCAGGATTTGGGCAACCGAAGTTGACGCGCTCGCCACTCCTACAAACCCGAACAAACCCGCAACAAGCGCAATGGCCATCAGAGCCAAAGCATAAAAAAGCATAGCCGTCTCCATTTTCCAGTTTGTCGGGAACGCACGACGCGGCGTAAGGTTCCCTATCGGAGAAGAGCTCACGACAACAGTTGGTCACCGGACCGAGAACTGAAACTGCCTTACCGGAACAACCGAATGACTGGAGATTGTGCAGTTTCATGCAACCAGTGCATAGGACCGCTTCATTCGATCGCTAAAATTCAGCCTATTTTTTAGGCTCTTTGCTTATTTTGTGGTCATATGACAAACGTGACGGGTGAATAGCAATCACCCGGCTGGAGGAATTTGCCGCTTTTAGTGGCGGATTTCCCTGCACGGGTAAAATTTCCGGGTTGCCATGCCCGATTGGCACACATCGTGCTTTATAGCTTGCAACGGTCCCTTCCGGGCCCGGCCGGGTCGTTTTGACCCGATCGTTCGGAAAAGGGCACGCCGAATTTATCCGGCCTTAAAAGTGGAGAGAGACACAAGGTGATGAAAAAGATCGAGGCGATCATCAAACCCTTCAAGTTGGACGAGGTCAAAGAAGCTCTGCAAGAGGTCGGTCTCCAGGGCATCACCGTCACGGAAGCCAAGGGTTTCGGCCGGCAGAAGGGGCACACGGAACTCTATCGTGGCGCCGAATATGTCGTGGATTTCCTGCCGAAGGTGAAGGTGGAAATTGTGCTTGGCGACGACATGGTTGAAAAAGCCGTTGACGCCATCCGATCCGCTGCGCAAACAGGCCGCATTGGCGACGGCAAGATCTTTGTTTCAAATATCGAAGAAGCAGTCCGTATCCGTACCGGTGAATCCGGCATAGACGCTATCTGACCCACCCATTCCGGCAACCGCCGGCAATCCGAATTCCGGTCCCACGCAACGGAGCCAAATTTAAGACACTCTGCCGGGCCGGAACAGTACCCAACCGTTCACATGAAAAACTAAAGGGATGGACACTATGACCACTGCCGCTGAAATCCTTAAGGAGATTCAGGAAAAAGACGTGAAATTCGTCGACCTGCGCTTTACCGATCCTAAGGGTAAAATGCAGCACGTCACCATGGACGTAGCACTCGTTGACGAAGACATGTTCGCTGAAGGCGTTGCTTTCGACGGCTCGTCCATTGCCGGCTGGAAGGCCATCAACGAGTCCGACATGATGCTGATCCTCGATCCGGAATCCGCACACATCGACCCGTTCTTCGCACAATCCACCATGGCGATCTTCTGTGACATCGTCGACCCGGTCACCGGCGAAGGCTACAACCGCGACCCGCGCATGACCGCGAAGAAGGCAGAAGCATACGTCAAGTCCGGCGGCTTCGGCGACACCGTTTTCGTTGGTCCGGAAGCTGAATTCTTCATGTTCGACGACGTCCGCTTCACTGCAGACCCGTACAACACCGGCTTCATGCTCGACAGCTCCGAGCTGCCGTCCAACATGGGCTCCGAATACGAAACCGGCAACCTTGGCCACCGTCCGCGCACCAAAGGCGGCTACTTCCCGGTTCCGCCGGTCGACAGCGCACAGGACATCCGTTCCGAAATGCTGTCCGTCATGGCTGAAATGGGCGTTCCGACCGAAAAGCACCACCACGAAGTGGCTGCTGCCCAGCACGAACTTGGCATGAAGTTCGACCACCTGACCCGTTGCGCCGACAACATGCAGAAGTACAAGTATGTCGTGCACCAGGTCGCACACGCCTACGGCAAGACCTCGACCTTCATGCCGAAGCCGGTTTTCGGCGACAACGGCACCGGCATGCACTGCCACCTGTCGATCTGGAACAACGGCGAGCCGACCTTTGCCGGCAACCAGTATGCCGATCTTTCGGAAAGCTGCCTGTACTTCATCGGCGGCATCCTGAAGCACGCCAAGGCACTGAACGCTTTCACCAACCCGTCGACCAACTCCTACAAGCGTCTGGTTCCGGGCTACGAAGCACCGGTTCTGCTGGCCTATTCCTCGCGTAACCGTTCGGCTTCCTGCCGTATTCCGTTCACCGCTTCTCCGAAGGCAAAGCGCGTTGAAGTCCGCTTCCCGGATCCGTCCGCGAACCCGTACCTCTGCTTCTCCGCTCTGCTGATGGCCGGCCTCGACGGGATCAAGAACAAGATCCACCCGGGCGACGCAATGGACAAGAACCTCTACGACCTTCCGGCGGAAGAGCTCGCAGAAATCCCGACCGTTTGCGGCTCCCTGCGTGAAGCACTGGAAGCAGTTGATGCGGACCGTGAGTTCCTGAAAGCTGGCGGTGTATTCGACGACGACCAGATTGATGCTTACATCGAACTGAAGATGGAAGAAGTCGAGCGTTTCGAAATGACCCCGCACCCGGTCGAATTCGACATGTACTACTCTGTCTGATCCCATCGGGTTCAAACAAACGGAAAGGCCGGGCATCTGCCCGGCCTTTTTGTATGTGTCCTGACACAAATCGACAGTTCAACAAACGCATGCCGCAGAGGATGAAGCCGGCTCGCAACAGACCATAAGGCATGCGTTCCCGATGGCCTTTTGGGTCGCCCCCACACCAGAAGGTCGCACACGACTTAGGCTTGCGCGCACAACCAGTCGGCCAGAGACGGTCGTTTGCTGCGCCCTCTCCCCCGCATGGCAGGCGATGCGATCATCGCGTTGAGGACGGATTCCTGCGTGGTTTCCGCTGCGGCCTGAAACAGGACGTCGATTTTGTCTTCCCTGAGAATATCGCGAGCGATGAAGTCGCCCTCCTCAAAATGAGCGATCCTGCAGGCGATTGAAAAGGCAAGCGCAATATCGCCGCTACCGTTGCCGTAATAGGCGCCGAGCCGTGCAAGACCTGCCCCTGCGCGCCGGGCAATCCGCCTCAATTGCCGGCTTTCCAGCGGCACATCCGTTGCCAGAACAATAATGACCGAACCACGTTCTTCGCTCTGGCGACCGTCTTTTGGATGGGGTCTGCGCCCGTCCGGCAAGACCAGGTCTCCTGGGCGGCCGAAATTGGCAAGCACCAATGCAGCAAGCTTGTGTCGGCGCCCCCCGAGGTCGAACACTCTGGACGCTGTACCGATACCGCCCTTGAAGCCAAACGCGCTCATGCCAGTCCCGGCCCCAACGCTGCCCTGTTCGAAGGAGGTCCCGGCAGCAGTCAAGGCTGCTTCTGCATCTGCTTCGCTCAAGACCATCGCTTGAATATCACTCAGGTAGCCGTCGTTGCACTCCATCACGACCGGATTGACGGTACCCGTGGAGCGCCCGATTTCCGGATTTTCTCCAATCGCTCTGCGGATGAGGGCGTTCACGCCGGTCCCAACACCAAATGTATTTGTGAGCAGGATCGGAGTCTCGAGCGTGCCAAGTTCGTCGACCTGGATCAGACCCGCGCTTTTTCCGAAGCCGTTGATGACCTCGACAGCCGCGGGAAGCTTTTCGCGAAAGAGATTGCCGGGATGTGGCACGATGGCGGTGACCCCGGTTCTGAGATCGCCCTCGTTTAAAGTCCGATGACCGACAGAGACACCTCCGACATCCGTGATGGCATTCAAAGGCCCAGGTTCCAGAGTGCCGCATTTGAGGCCATGGGCACGGGAGGGAGACTGAGTGAGATTGGAGGACATGGAACACCGGATGAAAATTTCACTGTTCCGTGTTGAAAAGGAGGTTCATCCAAATCTCAAGACGAAAAAACCTCCCGAAGGAGGCCATTCGCTAACGCTGTGGATGAGATCAGTAGCAGACGCGCTGGTAACCGACGACAACATAGCGGCCGTAGTAACGGCTCCAACGGGTTACCGGACGGTTCTGGCAGCGGATCGGCTGGTAGTAGCGCGGCTGAGCCTGCGAAGCGATGATCGCACCGGCAGCAAGGCCGATGATGGCACCTGCGGCAATCGCTCCAGCACGACGGTTCTTGGCATGAGCTTCGTTCGGGGTAATGGTAACTGCAGCGGTTGCCATGGTGGCGACTGCGACGGCGGCAATTGCAAACTTGCGAAACATGACGGCTCCTTTTGACTGTTGAACAGCGGCTTTCGTTGCGCTGCTGATGACTTGAATTTAGGTGTCTCCGGCAAGTTTGGCTGTGACCGTAATCACGCAACGTCACTTTCGGCGAAGTGTGTTAGGAAGGCGTCGGACGCTTGCGATCCGATATGAAAGAAGGAGTTTTCCATGTGGGTGATTATGGCCGTTTCCATTCAACTTCTGAGCGGCCCCAATGTCTGGGCGGTCGCTGATGAAGGCACTTTCCAGGATGAATCGGAATGTCAGGCAGCATTGAGTGAAGCCGTCCCGCGGACACTCTCGGAAGGCATGCGCCTTGCCTGGGAGGGCGGCGAGCTGAAATTCATCTGCGTGAAGACGCGCGCCAACGGACAGGTCGGCAACTAACCACCGCCATACGCGCCGGTGCCCCGATTTTCCGGCAAGCGCAATTTACAAGTCCTGCGGCACGCGCTAGAGCACGACCGCAGGAATGCCGGAAGGCACACAAGACGGACGGACAGGCGAGTATGAGCGAGTTCAAATCGGACTTTCTAAACGTTCTTTCAGAACGCGGTTTCATTCATCAGATCTCCGACCCCAAGGGTCTGGATGAGCTTTGCGCAAAAGAAACCGTAACAGCCTACATCGGTTTCGATTGCACGGCACCGAGCCTTCATGCCGGGTCGCTCGTGCCGATCATGATGCTGCACTGGTTCCAGAAGACCGGTCACCGCCCGATTGCTCTCATGGGAGGAGGCACCACCCGTGTCGGAGACCCGTCCGGCAAGGACGAATCCCGCAAGATGCTCACCGAAGAGGTGATCGAGGACAACAAGGCCGGCATCCGCAAGGTCTTCGAGAAACTACTCACGTTCGGCGACGGCCCGACTGATGCCATTATGGTGGACAATGCCGACTGGCTGCTGAAGCTGAACTATGTCGAATTCCTCCGCGACATCGGCCGGCATTTCTCGGTCAACCAGATGATTCAGCGCGACAGCGTTCGCCTGCGCCTGGAACGCGAGCAACATCTGTCCTTCCTCGAATTCAACTACATGCTGCTGCAGGGCTACGACTATCTGGAGCTGTATCGGCGCACCGGCTGCCGTCTCCAGATGGGCGGGTCAGACCAGTGGGGCAACATCCTGTCCGGTACCGATCTTGTCCGCCGCCTGGCCGAAGTCGAAGCTTTTGCACTTACCTCTCCGCTTCTGACCACGTCGTCAGGCGCGAAAATGGGCAAAACTGCCGCTGGTGCGGTGTGGCTCAACGAAGAGCAGCTTTCTGCCTATGACTACTGGCAATACTGGCGCAACACGGAAGACGCCGATGTCGAGCGCTTCCTGAAACTGTTCACAGTTCTGCCGATGGATGAAATCGCCCGTCTTGCAGCGCTTGAAGGGTCTGAAATCAACGAAGCCAAGAAAATTCTGGCTACGGAAGCAACGACCCTGATTCACGGCCGTCAAAACGCTGAAGCGGCCGCCGAAACCGCCCGCAAAGCCTTTGAAGAAGGCCAGTCCGCTGAAGGTCTGCCGACCGTTGAAATCGCCAAGGCTGACCTTGAGGCAGGTATCGGAGTGCTTTCCGCGTTCGTCACCGCCGGGCTTTGCGCTTCGAACGGAGACGTCCGCCGAAACATCAAGGGTGGCGCGGTCAAGATCAACGACAAGGGTGAACAGGACGACAAGCGCCAGATCACCCTTTCAGACGTTACCGGAGACGGCATCGTCAAACTGTCGCTGGGCAAGAAAAAACACGTGCTGTTGAAGCCGGTCTAAGCGGCGATAGCTAATGACAGACGAAAGCCGGGCTCAGCCCGGCTTTTTGTTTTTGCTCTTTTGCCTGACCGGAACGACTGTAGTGAACCGGGGCAACCGCGGCCCGCCAATCAGCCTGGCTTTGGTCTGTCAATTTGCTCAGTTCGCCTGAAATTCGAACATCTTGCGAAAGATGCCGGGCGCTATCGCCGAAATCGGATTGACCGAAAGCACCGGATCGGAAACGGACCCCGACAGGCGATAGGTCACACCGATCAGGCCTTCACCGGAATTGCCACCGAGCGCAAATCCCAGCAGCGGGATCTTGGCGAAGAAATTGTTGAGCGCGTAAATTGGAACAAAGGTGCCGGTAAGGTTCAGCGTCTGCTTGGACAGGTCCACCGAGCCGCTGACGGTTCCGCCAAGGGCATTGCCCTGAAGCGCCCCCCGGCTGATGGTCAGCAGGTCCCCTTCCCGCGAAAAATTGATATCGAGCGTGTCGAAACTCGCCGTGTCCGCAGCTTCGCTTGCATTGACCGCCCGCCCGTCCGGAATGCGTTTGGCGCGGTTCTGTTCCCGGATGCGTTGGATTGCCGGATCTTCCGTAATCCGTAGCGAGCGCACGTTGAAATCACCGACCCAGCTGTTTTCGTCGGCCATCGCCACGTTCAGAACACCTGTGCCACCGCGCATCCGCTTGTAGAGATCGAGGAAGCGCAACGTAGCGCCCGTATTTGCGAAACGACCAATTGCCGCCTGCGTGCCACCCTGGTCCGTCACCGTGAATTCGAAGTTAGCCCGACCGTTCACCATCCCTTTCAGATCCGCCGAGACCAACCCCTTGGCACCTGTTTCGATCTTGCCGACGAACTTCTCGATCGCCTGGTTGTTGAACCCGGTGACCCGGTCGATATTGGCAGCAATTCTTGCGCCGTCCGAGAAATCACCGGCCCCCTTGCTGCCGCCTGGACTACGCATGCTCTTGATAAGTCCGCGACCGTCAAATGATGATCCGGCGAAGATTATATCGTAGCGACCGCCCGCAGCCTTCTGGATATCGACTTCGACATTGTCCCCGGGGCGCAGCTTGAATGTATCGAAGGAAGCGCTGACAAGATCACCGGCGAGCGACAATTGCATCGAACCGGTTACGTCGACCCCTTCAGACACGAGCTTGAAGTCCTTCACCCGGCGCTGCTTGTCCGTCTCCACCAGCTTGAAGGATGCAGTTGCGGGAACTCCCTTGGCTTTCTGCCACCCGAGCGCCTGTAGTCGCACATCCGTCTGCTTCAGATCGATGACGAATTCCTGCCCGTCACTCACCTTGGCGACGCTCAAGGTCATTTTGCCATCAAGGAAGGCGGTCAGATCGACGCCCTTGTCCTTCAGTTGCTGTGCGTTGAGAGCCACAACCACATCCTGGCGCGCGGCGACACCGGATTCGCCCAGAGGCACCACGAGGTCGATATCGGCCTGCAACCCGTCAAGAATGCCCTTTCCGGTTATCGCGACCTGATCCTTATCCGCCTCAAGCGCGACGTCGGACTTGCGAACCGTGTGCCCCATGATCGGATTGCTGTCCGAGAAATTCTTCAGTTGGCCGGTCGCACGCCAGTCGATGTCGGCAAGGTCGATTTCCTTTCCAAGCGGGAACGACGCGTCGATATCGAGCTGGCCCGATCCCTCGACGCCGTCATTCTTGAGATCCGCCCTGTCCAGAACCCGGAAAGGTGCGCTGTTGACCATTGCACCGAGGTCGCGAGCGGCTCCCTCCATCCGTGTCGACACGCTTGCCATCTTGCCATCGCGAAGAGGCAGATTCCGGATCGTAAAGACACCATCGGGCAGCGTCACGGGTCCACCGCTCGAAGCGGTCGTCATTCCGTCTTTCGCGGAAACAGTGAGTGTCTCGTCCTGGATGGTAAGCGTACCATCGAGACCGTCGATCTGCGGAACATCACCAACCGGCGTTACCGCGCCATTTGAAAAGGTCATGTCGAGATGCATGTCATTGCCCGACCAGCCCGGATCCGGGTCGCGCGGGTCAAATGCGGGCGGGCGGAACGCACCTGTATAGGAAACGGTCTCGATCAGTCCACCTTTCAAGCGTTCGATGATCCAGCGGCGTGCCGGTGGCACAAGCGTGATCGGCCAAAGCTGCTTTGCGACGGCAACCGGTATCAGTTCGCCGTCGGCAGCGAGTGCCAGATAAGGTCCCTCCGGCGTTATCTGCAGCGAGGCGACACCATGAACCACCGCCTTGCCGGAGCGGGCCGTGAACCGGTCGACAGACAGCAGCTTTTCGATAGGGTCGAACCGGGCTCGGATCTGGACCCCGTCCAGCATTTGCGGCTCTTCCGGAATATCGGCAGACCCGAACTGCGGGTATTCCGAATCGAGATTGATCTGCCACTCGGGTGTCTCACCTGCGGCTGGCGCAACCGAACCTGTGAAGAAGATACGCGAATTGCCGCGAATGACATGCGACTTGGTAATTTCAATCGCATCCTGCCTCGCATCGAACAAAAGCGAAAGCGCGGCGTCATCAAAGGCAACCAGCGTTTTGCCTAGCTGAAACCAGCCATTGCGAACCCGGGCCACCGCATTGGCGGAAACGAATTTGCCGTCTCCTGTCAGCCGGCTTTCGATCTTGGCAGAGGCCGGCAGACCAAGACCCTTGCCCTGCACCGATTTCGCGCTCGGTCCCAGCAGTTCGGCAAGGGTGATGCCATTGACCACAACACCGATGCTCTTGGCGTCTGCGCCCGGCGGGGCGTTGCGTGCCAGCTCCAGCCGCCAGGTCGAAACATTGCCTGCCACACGGGCAAAGGCACGTATCGAGCGATTTTCGTCGCGCAGAATGTCCGCATCGATACCTCTGTAGCGTCTCGGGATTGACCCGGCCAATTCGAAAGAGGCATCACGAATCTTGACGAAGCTCAGTCCGCGGCGGGCGAACTGGTCGTCCACAACATCACTGACCCTGTCGACCGCTTCCATGAGCGGTCCCATTTCCGGAAATTTTGCCGGCCCGCCGGCAAGAACGATCCGAACGTGAGGCTTGGTGAGATTGAGCGACGAAAAATGGACTTTTCCAGATAGCAGCGCATCCCGGTTCAGCGGTGCGGTCAGTTCCGGAAGACTGATGCTGACGGGCGAGCCGCCGGCAATTTCCGCCTTGGCACCGGTAATGAGTATGTTGATGCCGTCAGGCGCGGTGAAATCGACACTGGCGCTGCCGATGGAAAGCTGTACCTGGCCGCGTGATCCCTGATAGGCAAGCAGGCTGCCTAGAAGCGGAATACGCACTGGCCCGGTTGCAAACAGGACGATAAGCCCCGCAACGAGACCAATCAGAACGGCGGCTGCAATATAGCGCAAGCGTTTGCGTTTTTGCGGCTTCAGCTTGGCCGTGTCCTGAGATCCGCCGGTTTTAGGCAAATACGTCAATCCAATCTTTCGCCTGCATGCGTAAGACAGGCGCTTAGGTTCGAGTTCGGAGCAAAGCGCCGGGTTATGTCACCTCAGCTCCGAACGAGTCGCTGGGCGATTGATGATACTGCGAAAGCTTTGCTAAAAGCGACCGCAGCCATTGTAGACGCAGCCGGAAACCGGCATTAACGCACAAACTTTGACAGAAGGAAGGCATGATGAGCGAATTGGCCGTCGGAGATGTCGCACCGGCTTTTGAACTTGATGGCGATGGCGGCAGCAAAGTGTCGCTGAGCGCCCTCACAGGAAAACCCGTCGTTGTTTATTTTTATCCGAAGGATGACACGCCAGGCTGCACCAAGGAGGCAATCGCCTTCACGGAACAGGCCGAAGCGTTCGCCGAACTCGGCGTGACCATCATCGGGCTTTCACCCGACACCGCTGCAAAACACGACAAGTTCATCGCCAAGCACAATCTGGCGATCAGGCTGGGCGCAGATACGGAAAAGGAGGCCGCCGAGGCCTACGGCGTCTGGGTCGAAAAGTCCATGTACGGCAAGAAATACATGGGCGTGGAACGCTCCACATTCCTCGTTGGACCGGACGGCAAGATCGCGCAGGTCTGGCGCAAGGTGAAAGTTCCTGGCCACGCGGACGCCGTTCTTGAGGCTGCGCGGGCGCTGTGAAGTCTCCCCTGGAAACGGCAACCGGCGGCGCCACGGCACACGCCGGTAAGGACAAGATGCCGCACAGCCTCGTTGCCGGAGCAAAGGCGATCGTCTGCGCGTCCGACACGGCCGAGAAGGTACGACTCGCCTATGCTGTTTCCAGAGCCTGGTTTCAACGGGAGCTGGCTCTGGGTTCCACCTCACGAGACGGCGTAATGCCGGACCGCCCAGGCCGTCCGGACAGGCCCCTTCTGCTGGCCCCGCGTGACATGCCGAAGCGCAACTTGAAGGGCAAGGCAGGTCGCCTTGCCCTGATTCACTCCCTGGCGCATATCGAACTAAATGCCGTAGATCTGACCTGGGACCTGATCGGTCGTTTCGCCCACATCCGCCTGCCAAGGTCCTACTATGATGACTGGGTTCGCGTCGGACTTGAGGAAGCCAAGCATTTCGCCATGCTGCAAGAGAGACTGGCGAAACTTGAAGCCGCCTACGGAGACCTTCCCGCCCATGACGGTCTGTGGCAGGCAGCGCAGGATACCGGACACGACCTTGCCGCGCGACTGGCCATCATCCCGCTGGTACTTGAGGCCCGAGGCCTCGACATCACACCACCCATGATCGAAAAGGCCCGCGAAATCGGTGACGAAGACACCGCAAAATGCCTCGACATCATCTACCGGGACGAAAAGAACCATGTCGCCTTCGGAGCGAAATGGTTCCGCTTCCTGTGCGACAGGCAGGGAATCAGGCCCGAGCCGGCGTTCCACAGCTACGTGCGCCGCCATTTCCGTGGCGCATTGAAACCGCCCTTCAACGATCGCGCGCGTTCCGAAGCCGGACTAACTCCCGGTTTTTACAAGCCTCTTGCCCCTCTCATCGGATAAATTTCACGCGCATGAAGACGAATTATTAACCTTACCAAATTCTAATCAGGCTCAGATCTTTTGCAGAATGCAGGCAGTGACTGAGTGACAATGCAACAGCGCCAAGAATCGACGCGGACCTATCAAGCCCCCCGGACAGAGCCACATCATCCGACTCTGGAAAAGGGCGCGAAGACGACCACGTACAGTGTGAGGCCGGTTCATCTCATTTGCGGGGCGATCGGTTGTGTAACGGCAACTTTGGCGGTCGCAGGCACGATCGGCTACTACGCTCTGCGCAGCGACATGATGGCTGAAGCCAGCGCTGAACGGACCGAGCTGGTGCTGGAATATCAGGATCATATTGATCGTCTGCGCACCGAGATTGCCAATCTGACGAGCCGCCAGATGGTCGACCGGGAAACCGTCGAAATCCAGGTCATGGACGTGCTGCGCCGGCAGCAAGACCTCAATCAGCGTCACGCCATCGTGGCCGATCTTGTGGCACGAGCCGAAAGCATTGGAGTCTACCTAAGCAGTGACAAACCCATGCCACCTGAAAAGCCCTCGCTTGACGAGCGCAATCTGGCCTCTCTGGATGGCAGCGACAAATCCGCAATCGGCGGTGAGAGCGAACTGATCGAGGAGCCGGTCAAGGCTCTCGGATTGCGGGACGGGTCGACCAGGACGTTCGACCCGCTGACGATTCTTCAGCAACCCGCGGTCGATGCCGCGAACTCGGATGCCGACATAAAAAAAAACTCTGAAAAGCAGGCAGCCCTCGACGCAGTGAAGGCGCATATCTCCGTCATGGACGAGGAGAGTACAGCTGCAGTCGATGCGATCACCATCGCCACGGAAGGGCGTATCGAGGACATTCTCGGCATCACTCGGACGATAACCCCCGGGCTCAACGCCACTTTACGCGAAAAAACCGCGCTCGGCGGCCCATTTCAGCCGATTACCGACGAAAACTTTCCCGACCGCCTCGACCGTGCCAACACTGCGCTTGAAACCTTGAGACGCGTCAAATTCACCGCCTTGCGTCTACCGATCAAACGGCCGGTGCGCAATGGCTCTGTGTCCAGCACCTACGGCCCACGGGTAGACCCGTTTCTGGGGCGGCTGGCCATGCATACCGGCATAGACTTCAAGGCTCCATACGGCGCACGTGTCTTCGCGACCGCACCCGGCACGGTGATCAGCGCGGGTCGCCACGGCGGCTACGGCAAGATGGTGGAAATCCGTCATGCAAACGGATTTGTCACCCGCTACGCTCATATGAGCCGCATTCAGGTTTCAGAAGGCGATCATGTACTGGCAGGCGATCTCGTCGGAAATGTCGGCTCCACAGGCCGCTCCACTGGTCCGCATCTTCATTACGAGATCAGGCGCAACGACAAACCCGGCAATCCGGCAGCATTCCTGGCAGCGGGCGACCGGTTTTCGGCACTGGACCTCTGAAAGGCCTTGCAGCAAAAACAAAAACGGGGCCGCATGGCCCCGATTTCGTTTGGTAACTGCAATGCAGTCCTCAGTCGATATCAGCAACTTCGACCGGGTCTCCACCAAAGACGCGCTGCGCCAACGCAGCTTCCATGAACTCGTCCAGGTCGCCATCTAGAACATCGCCCGGCGACGTGCTTTCTACGCCCGTGCGCAGATCCTTGACCAGCTGATAGGGCTGCAGGACGTAGGAGCGGATCTGATGTCCCCAGCCGATGTCGGTCTTCGAGGCTGCTTCGGCACTGGCTGCTTCTTCACGCTTTTTCAGTTCGGCTTCGTAAAGACGGGCCTTCAGCATTGACCAGGCAGTTGCCCTGTTCTTGTGCTGTGAGCGCTCGGACTGGCACTGCACCACGATCCCGGTCGGCTGGTGCGTGATGCGCACGGCGGAATCGGTCGTGTTGACGTGCTGTCCACCCGCGCCGGACGCACGATAGGTATCGATACGGCAGTCGCTCTCGTTGATATCAATCTCGATCGAATCGTCGATCACCGGATAGACCCAGGCGCTGGAGAAGCTGGTATGGCGGCGTGCGTTGCTGTCATAGGGCGAAATCCGCACCAGGCGATGCACACCCGATTCGGTCTTCAGCCAGCCATAGGCATTCTCGCCCTTGATCAGCAAGGTCGCAGACTTGATGCCCGCTTCTTCGCCGTCGTGGTATTCCAGCACCTCGACCTTGAAGCCGCGCTTTTCCGCCCACCGGCGGTACATGCGCAGCAGCATGGACGCCCAGTCCTGGCTCTCGGTGCCACCGGCGCCGGAGTTTATTTCCAGGTAGGTATCATTCGCATCGGCCTCACCGGACAGCAGCGAGTTGAGCTGCAGCTGGTTGACCTTGCCTTTGAGGCCGCGGAGGGCTTCCTCGGCATCGGTAACGACAGACTTGTCGTCTTCCATTTCGCCGAGTTCGATCAGTTCCATATTATCGGAAAGGTCCTGCTCCAGCGCCTTGATGCCACCGATGCTGTCATCGAGCTGTTGACGTTCGCGCATCAGCTTCTGCGCCTTGGAGGGCTCATTCCACAGGTTCGGATCTTCGGAAAGGGCGTTCAGCTCTTCCAGACGGACGACAGCCTGATCCCAGTCAAAGATGCCTCCTCAGCAGGCTTATGGCCTGCTTGATTTCATCGACGATCGCTTCCATTTCGGCGCGCATCGGATACCTCGCTTTTGATGTGAAGCGGCCCGGTCTCCTGGAAGAGACACCGGGCCGAGAATTGGAGCGGGACATTACCCAAGCCGGACTTCGCTGTAAACCGTGCAAACGGATCCCAGGTTGACCGGCTGTTCACGCAGCACCTCTTGCAGCGTTGGTCAGTAAAGACCGCCGGTGCCGACGGTAACGGCCTGCTGCGCTTCCGGAGAAACCGCTGTCGGAACGCCCATTGTATCCTGGAACCCAATGACCGAATAGCTGTCCGGTGGCGCCATGCCTGGTTTGAAGGCTTCCAGGATAGACCCTGGAGCACCCGCTGCTGTCCTCAGACCGGTGCGGCGATTGATCGGGATCAGCTGCAGCCCCTTGGGAACGCGGAATTCCACAGGCGGCTTGTCGGCCAGCGCCGTCTTCACGAAATTGGTGAAGATTGGCGCCGCCACCTGACCACCGGTTGCTCCACGGCCCATCGGTTTTGGATTGTCGTAACCAACGAACACACCAACTGCCAGGTCCGGCGTAAAGCCCATGAACCAGGCGTCCTTTTCGTCGTTTGTCGTACCGGTCTTGCCGGCGACCGGACGCCCGACGGCACGAACGGATGTCGCCGTACCGCGCTGAACAACACCTTCCATCATGGAGGTAATCTGATAGGCGGTCATCGGATCGAGAACCTGTTCGCGGTCATCGATCAAGGTCGGCTCGTCCTGGCCTTCCCAGATATCCTGCGTGCAGCCGTCGCAAATGCGGCTGTCATGCTTGTAGATGGTGCGGCCGTAACGGTCCTGGATACGGTCGATCAGGGTCGGGCGCACTTTCCGGCCGCCATTGGCGATGGTCGCGTAAGCCGTTGTCAGGCGCAGAACCGTGGTCTCCCCTGCCCCGAGCGACATGGACAGAACCGGCAGCATATTGTCGTAGATGCCGAACCTTTTCGCATATTCGGCGACCAACGGCATGCCCATGTCCTGGGCGAGCCGAACGGTCATGACGTTTCGTGACAGCTCGATCCCCGTGCGCAGGGTCGACGGACCATAGAATTTACCGCCGTAGTTCTGCGGGCGCCACGTGCCAAGACCCGGCCCCTGGCTGATTTCCAGAGGTGCATCCATGATCACGGACGACGGTGTGTAGCCATTATCGAGCGCTGCGGCATAAAGGAACGGCTTGAAGGATGACCCCGGCTGCCGGTACGCCTGCGTCGCGCGGTTGAACTCACTCTGTGCAAAACTGAACCCGCCGACCAGGGCAAGCACACGGCCGGTATAGGGATCCATCGCCACCAGAGCGCCTGATACCTTCGGAACCTGACGAAGTTCGTACGTTCCCGGCGCCACCGGGCTTTCCTCGACGTAGACAACATCACCAGGGGTCAGAACGTCGGAAACAGCACCTGGGGCCCTGCCCTTGACCCGAGCCCATTTCATGGTGCTCAGGAAAAGGTCACCGGTCTTGCGTTCTTCGGAGAGCTGGCCGCTGACCTGGCGTTCAGGCTGAATACCGACCTTGGCTTCTTCGCCACTGGCTTCCAGAACCACTGCCAGTTTCCACTCGGGAAGATCACTCAAGGCTTCAACCTTGGCCAGATCGATCCCCCAGTCGGCACCGAGGGCAATCTTGTCGACAGGGCCATTCCAGCTGCCACGCTGGTGATCGAAGGCGATCAGACCATCCATGAGCGACTTGCGTGCCAGTTTCTGCATTTCCGGATCAAGCGTCGAGCGCACCGAAAGCCCGCCTTCATAAAGACGCTTGTCGCCGAAGATGTCGGCCACTTCGCGGCGAACTTCCTCAGTGAAATACTCGGCCGCGAACAATTGGGAGCCGGTTTCACGCGGCTTGACGACGATCGGCTTCTGCTTTGCTTCCTCGCCTTCCTGGGCACTCACGTAGCCATCGGCGATCATGCGGTCGATCACGTAATTGCGGCGAGCGATCGCAGCTTCGGTCTTCCTGTAGGGATGATAGTTGCTCGGCCCCTTGGGCAGCGCCGCCATGTAGGCGATCTCTTCGAGCGACAACTCATGCACCGACTTGTCGAAATAGATCAGGGAGGCGGCTGCGACGCCGTAGGCACCGAAACCGAAGTAGATCTCGTTGAGATAAAGCTCGAGGATCTCGTCCTTGGTGTAGGCCTGTTCGATGCGCAGCGACAGGACGGCTTCCTTGACCTTGCGTTCGTATGCGGCAGAGCGGCGTTCGCGCTCCTCACTGACGAGATCGGACAAAAGGAAGTTCTTCGCGACCTGCTGCGTGATGGTCGAAGCACCCTCAGGGCGGCGGCCGGACCCATAGTTCTGGATGAACCGCACCGCAGCGCGGGCGATACCTTCAGGATCGACCCCGATATGGGTGTAAAAATTCTTGTCTTCGGCCGCGATAAACGCCTGCTTGACCCGATCTGGGATTGCCTGGATCGGCAGGAACATGCGCCTCTGGGTCGCGTATTCGGCCATCAGGCTACCATCAGCCGCATGCACGCGGGTCATGACCGGCGGCTCATAATTCTTCAGGGCCGTAAAATCCGGCAGATCCTTCGTCAGGTCCTGCAGGTACATCCAGACCCCGGCAGCAATCAGCAGCGCAAAAATCGCGCCGATTCCGAACAGGTAGCCAAAAAATTTCACCAAAAATTTCATACCGCGGGCTCGTCTTTCCCCGTTCTTAGCGTTTCCAGCTTTTTAACATGGAAACTTTTGCTCAGCATCACCGATGCCGACAGTCGCACAAACTTGTCTGCCTTCCTCCTGCACCAATATGGCGATGCTGAGGCAATCACCAGTGCAAAGCTGCCATTTTTAAAGCAATTCAAGGATTTTTACTGTGACGGCGCAGCTTGTTGCCGGGCAAGCCGTGGACGGAAGAAGCCATGAACAGCTTCTGTCATGGCGTTGGCCATGCGCTCCCGCCATTCGTCGGAAATCAGAAGCTTCTCGTCATGCTCGTTCGACAGATAGCCGAGTTCAACCAGCACCGACGGCACATCGTGTGCTTTCAACACCCGGAAGCCCGCGGACCTGTGCGGATTGTTTATCAGCCGGACGGCACTTTTCAGTTCGTCCACCAGCGATCTCGCGAAATAGACCGAAAATGACCTCGTTTCGCGCCGCGCCAGATCAATCAGGATATCGGTGACTTCCGTCGGCTCTTCCGTCAGGTCCACACCGGCAATGACATCCGACATATTTTCCGACTGGGCCAGGTCTTCAGCCAGTCGGTCTGACGCCCTGTCGGAAATGGTGTAGACGGTCGCGCCGCGTGCAAACTTCTGCCCCCGCCGCACGGAATCTGCGTGAATTGAGATGAAAAGGTCAGCTTCCAGTTCGTGGCCGATTTCAACTCGGCGCCCCAGGGGAATGAAGGTGTCGTCATCCCGGGTCAGATGCACGTTGTAGAGGCCGCTCTCATCCAGCTTTTCTTTCAGCAGCCGGGCAAAATCGAGCACGATGGCCTTTTCGAGAGTTCCGTGAACGCCCGTCGCCCCCGTGTCGATGCCGCCATGGCCCGGGTCGAGCACGATCAGCGGCTTGTCCTTGTTCTTTGGAGCAGTCAACCGATCGCTTTTCGGGGCGGACGTGCCTCCGGCGACAACGCGCTTCGGTCTCGAGGTCTCCACAAATTTGGCAAATTCCTCGTCAGACGTGCTGACCAGATCAACGACAAGCCGAGCCGGCTGGTCATCGACGGCCGGCAGAAAAAAGGTCTTGTCCACCTTGACCGGTCCAGTCAGGTCCATGACCACGCGGGACCTTCCAACCGCAAACAGGCCGAAACGCCAGTCCGCCACGAGACCGCGTCCGCTCTCGCCCGAGTCGGCCGGTATCGAAAACGCAACTTCCGGGAGATCGATGATCAGCCTGTCCGGATTGGCAAGTCCTGAAATGGTCGGCGTCACCTGCCGATTCATGTCCAGAACGAATCGCGTGCGTGTCTCATCACCCGCGACACGCGCTCCGGTTACCTGAGCCTTTTCCGGCTCGGCAGATGCGGCGCAGGACAATCCGGCCAGTGCAGCAGCGAAGACGCCGACAAGCACGGCGACTGACGTAGCTTTCCTGAAAACAGCGCTCAGGCCCTTGTCTACTTGCGGTTTCATTCCGTCCCTGAACTCAATTATTTCGGCCATGTTGCTCGAAAACTTTGCGTGCTGAGCCCCCGTCGCCCCTGTCATACGCGATCCGTCGCGCAAGGAAAATGCCATATCCAATTCACATTGCTTGCAATGCGCTGCGGCGGAACGTAAAAGTACCTTACGGATTTCGGTTTGAAACCGATACCTTCCCGGGTAGCAGACATGGGTATCTATCCACAACGCTATCGCATTCCCAGGCCTTCTAACGACAGAACAGAGGCCGTTCTGCCGCTTCAAGACAAGCCCTGGAAGACAGTGGATCTGGTATCGGCACCTCTTTGAGACCGCCCGCCTCGCGACGTGTTGCCCTTACAAAACGGCAGTTTCCCCGGCGAGGTTTTCGGCGGCCGTTAAGAGCGAACCCATTCCGGAACCGGATGCAGATCCATTGGCGATGCCAGGCTGCAGACCGGCAGATGGTACAACGACTTAACTAAAGGGCCTGCGTTGCCTGAAGGACCCGCGCGATGCACATGGTGATCAACATACAGCAAGGTACCGCTTCAGCGGCTGCCTGCGTTGATCATACGACCGCGCCGGGCGCAGACGCTCTTTCTCATCTTAGCAAAACAAATACGGCAGATATTCTCCTACTGGGCGATGCGCGTTTCGCACATGCGCCCAGGAGTGCTGCCGTGGAGAAGTTCAATAATGGCAAACAAAATGCTGATCGACGCGGGCCACCCGGAAGAGACCCGGGTCGTCGTCGTGCGTGGCAATCGGGTTGAAGAATTCGACTTTGAAGCAGCTAACCGGAAGCAACTTCGCGGAAATATCTATCTTGCAAAGGTAACGCGGGTCGAACCTTCTCTTCAGGCGGCCTTTGTCGAATATGGCGGAAATCGCCACGGGTTCCTCGCTTTCAGCGAAATCCACCCGGACTACTACCAGATCCCGGTAGCTGACCGCGAAGCGTTGCTCGCCGCGGAAGCAGCAGACAGGCAGCGCGACGATTCGGATGGCGAAGAAAAGCCCAAACGCCGTCGCCGCTCCCGCGCAGCACGTAACGAAGCCACCGACTCGGTTGCCAGTGACAAGGTCGAAGCGGATGCCTCCGACGAAGCCGCTGAAGGCGACGAAGAAGCTGTAAAAACCGCCGAAGAGACCTCCACCGACGAAGCGGATAGCGAAACTGTGTCTGCACGCAGCACAGATGAGGACGCCTCGGACGAAGACGATGACGAAGCTTCATCTTCCGCGGAAGAGGCTGACGAAGATGAGGAAGAGGCTCCGGTTCGCTCGCGCGGCCGTGGTCGAGGCCGTCGCCGTCGGCAGCAGAACGACGATGATGATGATGCCGACAACGATATCGATGCCGTCGAGTCCGTCGGTGCGGAAGACGCGATGGAGGAAGTTCCCGAGCGTATTATTCCGCTGCGCAAGCAATACAAGATCCAGGAAGTCATCAAGCGCCGCCAGATCATTCTGGTGCAGGTGGTCAAGGAAGAACGCGGCAACAAGGGCGCTGCGCTCACCACGTACCTGTCTCTGGCAGGCCGCTATTCCGTGCTGATGCCGAACACCGCCCGTGGCGGTGGCATTTCCCGCAAGATCACTCAGCCGACCGACCGCAAGCGTCTCAAGAAGATCGCCTCCGAACTGGACGTGCCGGAAGGCATGGGCGTGATTCTGCGCACGGCCGGCGCAAGCCGGACCAAGGCAGAGATCAAGCGCGACTTCGAATACCTCATGCGGCTTTGGGAAAATGTCCGAGAGCTGACACTCAAATCCAGCGCTCCAAGCCTCGTCTACGAGGAAGGCAGTCTGGTCAAGCGATCGATCCGTGACCTCTACAACAAGGACATCAACGAGGTCCTTGTTGCGGGTGATGAAGGTTACCGCGAGGCCAAGGATTTCATGCGCATGCTCATGCCGAGCCATGCAAAGAACGTCCAGCCATACCGTGATCCGTCCCCCCTGTTCATTCGCTACGGCGTCGAACCGCAGCTTGATGCGATGTTCTCGCCTCAGGTCACGCTGAAGTCCGGCGGCTATATCGTCATCAACCAGACGGAAGCGCTGGTCTCGATCGACGTGAACTCCGGCAAATCGACCCGCGAGCACAACATCGAGGACACCGCGCTCCAGACCAACCTGGAAGCGGCGGAAGAAGTCACCCGTCAGCTGCGCCTTCGCGACCTTGCCGGTCTGATTGTCATCGACTTCATCGATATGGAAGAGTCGAAGAACAACCGGTCCGTCGAGCGCAAGCTGAAGGATTGCCTGAAGAACGACCGCGCCCGCATCCAGGTCGGCCGGATCTCCCATTTCGGCCTTCTGGAAATGTCGCGCCAGCGTATCCGCACCGGCGTTCTGGAAAGCTCGACCACGCCCTGCCCGCACTGCCAGGGCACCGGCATGATCCGGTCTGTGGAATCGGTCGCCCTGCATGTACTGCGGTCGGTGGAGGACAACCTCCTGAAGGGCGCGTCCCACAATCTGATCATCCGCACCACCACGCAAGTGGCGCTTTACATTCTCAACCAGAAGCGTTCGAACCTGGTCGATCTGGAGACCCGCTTCGCCATTGATGTCGAAGTGCATGCGGACGACATGGTCAACGGCCAGCTTTATGTTCTGGAGCGCGGTGCACCGGTTGATCGTGACCGTGTGCCGATGCCGGTACCGGCGATTGTCCAACCGGACACGATCGAGATCATCGACGAAGACACCGAGCAGCCGGAAGTCGAAGAATTCGAGCAGCAGGAAGACGACAATGACGGCCGCCGCCGCCGCCGTCGTCGCAAGCGCCGGAGAGGTGGAGCCGACAACCAGCAGGAAGACGGTGAAGCCCGTCAGGTCAATGCAGAGGCAGACGATGCCGATGGCGATGACGAGCAGCCGCAGGAAGCCCGCTCTGGTGACGAGGATGGCGACGACGAACCGCGCCGCAAGCGCCGCCGCGGACGCCGGGGTGGACGCCGTGGCCGCCGCAACGGTGACGAGATGCAGGCCGAAGGCGGAGCCGATAACGACGGTGAAGCGGAAGCCGGCAGCGAGACCGACAGTGACAATCGCGAAGCAGCTGCCTCTGAAGACCAGCAGGACGATCAAGCAGGTTCCGACACTGCCGTAGTTACCGAAGGCGGCTCCGAACCAGAAATCGCTGAAGCGACAGCTCCGGAAAATGCTCCGGTTGAAGAGGCTAAGGCCACCGAAGATACGTCGGAAGCAGACGCGACCCACGAAACCCCGGAAGCCGAAGCTGCGCAACAGGATGGTGTCACCGCATCGGTGCAGGTTGATGCAGCAAACGAAAGCCCGGCGGCCGACGAACGCGAAACAATCGTGGTCGACACGCCGACGTCCGAACAGCCGGTTGCAAGCGAAGCCGACGCACAAGAAGAAGCCCCCGTGCGCAAGGCGCCGGCCGAACCTGTCGTCACCAGCGAAACGTCTGGCGACGACACCAAGGAAGACAAGCCGAAGCGTGGCGGCTGGTGGCAGCGCGGTCGCTCGTTCTTCTGAACCGGCAACAATGTTTGAAATTGAAAAAGGCGGCCAGTGTGCCGCCTTTTTTGTTGCTTGCTGGATCGATTATCTCGCTGCGCCGAGAAAACCCTCGAGTCTTTCAAGAGCCAGCTTCATATCCTCATGGGCGCCTGCAAAGGAAAAGCGCAAGAACTCGTGGCCGTGCACCGGATCGAAATCAACACCGGGCGTTGCTGCGACACCGGCCTCGTGCAACATCCGCTTCGCGAAGTCGAGACTGTCGGAACTGAAGCGGCTTATGTCTGCATAGATATAGAAAGCACCATCCACCGGCAGCAACCTGTCGAGGCCGATCTTCGGCAGTCCGTCAAGCAACAGCGCCCGATTGGCTGCGTAGCCGGCCTTGACCGCTTCCAGTTCCTGCACCGCGCCAAGGGCAGCCCCGGCCGCGATCTGGGACAGTTCGGGCGGAGAAATATAAAGGCTCTGGGCGATCCGTTCGGTGGGCCGAACCAGCTGTTCAGGCAGCACCAGCCAGCCAATCCGCCAACCCGTCATGCAATAGTATTTCGAGAAACTGTTGACGATAATGGCATTCTGCGACGTTTCCAGCGCGGTCTTCTCATCTCCGTCATAGGCAAGGCCATGATAGATCTCATCCGAGATGAACCAGATCCCGGCATCGTCGCAATAGCGGATCAGGTCTTCCAGCGCTTCCGCTGTCATCATGGTGCCGGTCGGATTGGCTGGGCTGGCAACCAGAACACCCTTCACTGGGCCTTGTTTTTGCGCGTCTTCCAGATGCGCCGGCGTCAGGCTCCAGCGGGTTTCCTCGCCGACTTCAATCTCGACCGGCACCAGGCCCAATGCTTTCAGGATGTTGCGATAGGC
The DNA here is from genome assembly GCF_054658235.1 of Roseibium sp. LAB1. Classification (NCBI taxonomy): domain Bacteria; kingdom Pseudomonadati; phylum Pseudomonadota; class Alphaproteobacteria; order Hyphomicrobiales; family Stappiaceae; genus Roseibium; species Roseibium sp. LAB1. The sequence continues at coordinate 232,058 of NZ_BAAGIB010000001.1, forward strand.
AGGATAACCCGGAGCAGTCAGAACGATGCGGTCACCAGGATCGAATGCAGCCAGAAAAGCGAGATTGAATCCGGCCGACGAACCCGTCGTTGCCATGATCCGCTCGACGGGCACCTCCACCCCGTAGGTCTTGCGATAGTGCGCGACCAGGGCTTCCCGCAAGGGGCGGATACCAAGCGCTTCGGTGTAGCCGAGACGGCCATGGTCGAGTGCTTTTCTGGCCACGTCCAATGCGGCTTTTGGGGCGGGTGCCGACGGTTGTCCAACTTCCATATGAACAATCTTGCGTCCTTCTGCTTCCAGACGTGCAGCTTCTGCAAGAACATCCATTGCGATGAAGGGAGCAACATCGCTACGTCGAGACGGCTGAAAGAGTGGCTGATTCATGTGTCCTGAAAATCCGGCTGAGAAACTGGCCCCACCCTATCGCGGATTTTTCCATCTGATGCAACGCGTGCGGACTTTTGCAGCTTTTGACCGGTTCCGGCCTCTTCCCAGGCGCCCACCTTACCTTTTTGTCATGCCGGTTTCCTTGACCCGCATCGCACTGGTCCATACCTTCGCCACACATTCATGTCCCACGATGGCATCTACCTTTTAAGATGAGCCTGGAAAGCGTTCCGGTCCGGATTGGAGTTTGACACCTGTGCCTGGTTCCGCCCTGTTGAACATCGATTTTCCCCACAGCCTGGTGCGCAAGGCAGTTGCGCTTGCCTGTGCAACCGCTATCGCCCTGCCTGTTGTTTCCCTGCCCGCGATGGCACAGGGGCGCAGCCTGCCCCTGGTGCGCGACGCGGAAACCGAACATCTTCTGAAGGATTATGCGACGCCCATCTTCAAGGCTGCCGGCATTTCCAATTCAGAACCGGAAATCATTCTGGTCAACGACAAGAGCTTCAACGCTTTCGTTCCCGACAGCCGCCGCATGTTCATCAATATCGGCGTCATCATGGAATCGGAAACGCCTGGCGAAGTGATCGGCGTCATAGCCCATGAATCGGGACACATTGCGGGCCGCCACCTTGTCCGTCTGCGGGCCGCTGCCGCCAACGCCCAGATCATCTCGGTCATCGGCATGATTCTCGGTGCCGGAGCCGCCGCAGCAGGGGCTGCCGCCGGGTCCGGTGAAGTCGCGTCAGGCGGTGGTGCGGTGATCATGGGATCGGGATCCGTCGGCCAGCGGTCGTTCCTGTCCTATCAGCGCGGCGAAGAGGCCGCGGCAGACCGGGCCGCCTTGAAATACCTGAGCGCAACCGGACAAAGTCCGCGCGGACTACTGAAGACCTTCGAGCGCATGTCGGAACAGCAAATGTTCACGCGCAAATACGCTGATCCCTATGCGCAGAGCCATCCGATGGCCCAGGACCGTTACAACAGCCTCGTGACCGACGCGCAGAAATCGAAATATTTCAACCAGCCGGAAGACTATGTGCTGCAATACCGGCACGACATGGTCCGTGCCAAGCTGTTCGCCTTCACCAGCCATCCATCCGCCACCATGCGGGCCTATCCGCGCACCGACAAAAGCCCGCCAGCCCAATATGCACGCGCCATCGCCGCGATGAAAAGCCGGGGCAAAGGTGCGGTCAAGGAAATTGACGCCCTGATCCGCACCCAGCCGAACAACCCCTATTATTACGAGCTCAAGGGACAGGCCCTGATCGAGGGCGGCGACCCCAAAGGCGCGATTGCCCCGTTTCGAAAGGCATTGTCGTTCAAGCCGACAGAACCGCAGTTCCTTACCTGGCTGGGGTATGCGCTGGTTGCCTCGAACGACAAATCCAATCTGCCCGAGGCCGAACGCATTCTGAAACAGGCAATCCAGCGCGACCAGAACTCCGGCGTTGCCTACAGCCAACTGGCCATTGCCCATGGCCGCCAGGGAGAGCGCGCCGAGGCCGATCTGGCAACGGCAAAGGGCCTAATGGTCAGTGGAGATTTCCAGGCGGCGAAACGCTATGCGGCCCGTGCTCAAAAAAGTTTGAAGAGGGGAACGCCAGCATGGCTTCAAGCGGACGACATTGTAGCGTACAACCCACCTAACCTGCCGAAGAACGGCCGCTGAAACCTGTGACACGTATGGGATGCCGTCTGAATGCAAGAGACGGTCGCCTGAGGAGCCTTGAATGACCCAGATTTTCCCGAAGCCCCTGTTCCTGAAAACCGGGTCTTTCTGCCCGCCGATACTGCTGCGTGTCCTGTCGGCTTGCGCACTAGCGCTCACCTTGCTGGCTGGCCCGGCTGCCGCACAGGACCTGAACCGCGGCGACATAGAAAAAATCGTGCGCGAATACCTCCTGGAACATCCTGAAGTGGTTGCCGAAGCGCTCACGGAGCTTGACCGCCGCGAGAAAGAAGCCGCAGAGGCTGCACGTGTGCAGGCGTTGAGCGATAGCGCCGATATTCTGTTCAACTCGTCCCGTCAGGTGGTACTGGGGAACCCGGAAGGGTCCGTCGTCCTGGTGGAGTTCTTCGATTACAACTGCGGTTACTGCAAGCGCGCGCACGGCGACATGGTCAAGCTGATCGAGGAAAACCCTGATCTGAAGGTCGTTCTGAAGGAATTCCCGGTTCTTGGCCAGGGCTCTGTCGAAGCAGCTCAGGTGGCTGTTGCGGTCAACTCCATCGCACCGGATAAATACGGCGAATTCCATGAAAAGCTGCTACTGAGCCGCGGTCAGGCAAACCGGACCAGCGCTCTTGCAGCCGCGACATCCGTCGGTATTGCCGAGGAAGATATTCTGGCGTCCATGAAAACCGACGAAGCCGGTCAGACCATTGAAGAAGTCTATTCCCTTGCCAACCGTCTCGGACTGACAGGCACTCCGTCCTATGTCGTCGGTAATGACGTGGTCATGGGCGCAGTCGGCTATCAGGAACTCAGCCAGAAACTCGACGCTCTGCAGAATTGCGGCCAGACCACCTGCTGAGCCGTGAGCTGAAACAGCGTTTCGGCACCTACTTGCCTGTTGGAAACCCCCATTCCTCATGTCAATGAGAAATCGGGGGTTTTCCTGTTCCGATTGAATCCCTATAAGAAGCGTGGCTCGCCTCCAGGAAGAGACGAGCTGAAGATCTTTGTCCGCCCAAGAAACGGCGGAGCAAGAGCGCGGTTGCGGCCCCGGCCTTACGAACCCTGATCGAGTTGCAGGGCTGGACATCTCGGGTCTGACCCCATCCCGGTATGGAGCGGTCGCCCGGAAAGCCGGCCAGCCGCGTGTCTTGCGGACCGAGTATGAGAGCCAAACATGATGCGTAATGATAACAAGAAATTCGACACGGCCCTGATCCGGGACCTCGCCGTTCTCCTGGATGAGACAAATCTCTCGGAAATCGAACTGGAACAGGGTGACACCCGTATCCGCGTGGCTCGTCAGATATCGATCAGCGCTCCGGTGAATGTTGCCTCTCCGACGGCGGCCCCGATGGCGCCGGCAGCGGCCCCCTCTCCGGCGGCAGCCGCTCCTGCAGCCGACCCGGCTCAATCCGGTACGACCGTAACCTCGCCTATGGTCGGCACTGCATATCTCGCAGCCGAACCCGGCGCGGCCGCATTCATTCAGGTTGGCGACAAGGTCGTGGAAGGCCAGACGATCCTGATCATCGAAGCCATGAAAACCATGAACCACATTCCTGCCACCAAGGCGGGCACCGTCAAGCAGATCCTGGTGGACGACGCTCAGCCGGTGGAATTCGGCGAACCGCTCATTATCGTCGAATAAGGAGCCGCTGTGGCTATGTTCTCAAAGATTCTCATTGCCAATCGCGGCGAGATTGCCCTGCGCATTCTGCGCGCCTGCAAAGAGCTCGGCATCTCTACCGTTGCGGTTCACTCCACAGCCGACGCGGATGCCATGCATGTGCGCCTGGCAGACGAAAGTGTCTGCATCGGACCACCCGCGGCCCGCGACAGCTACCTGAACATTCCGCAGCTTCTCGCGGCTTGTGAAATCACCGGGGCGGATGCCGTTCACCCGGGATATGGCTTCCTGTCGGAAAACGCCCGGTTTGCTGAAATCCTCGAAGCTCATGGCATCGAGTTCATCGGCCCGACTGCCGAACACATCCGCATCATGGGCGACAAGATCCAGGCCAAGCAAACGGCCAAGGATCTCGGCATTCCGGTTGTCCCAGGATCCGACGGTGCTGTGACGGCCGGGGATGACGCACATGCGATCGCCCGCGAAATCGGCTATCCGGTTCTGGTCAAGGCAGCAGCCGGCGGCGGTGGCCGCGGCATGAAGGTCGCTCGCACCGAAGCTGAACTCGACACGGCTCTGTCAACTGCCCGTTCCGAAGCCAAGGCAGCCTTTGGCGACGACGCGCTTTACATGGAAAAATATCTCGGCAAGCCACGGCATATCGAGATCCAGGTTCTGGGCGATGGCAAGGGCAATGCGGTTCACCTCGGTGAGCGCGATTGCTCGTTGCAGCGCCGCCACCAGAAGGTTTTGGAAGAGGCACCCTCGCCGAGCCTCAATGCCGACCAGCGCAAGGAAATCGGCGAGATCGTCGCGGCTGCTATGCGCAAGCTGAAATACCGCGGTGTCGGCACGGTGGAATTCCTCTACGAGAACGGCGAGTTCTATTTCATCGAAATGAACACCCGCCTGCAGGTGGAACACCCTGTCACGGAGATGATCACCGGTATCGACCTCGTCAATGAGCAGATCCGCATCGCCGCCGGTGGTTCTCTGGACATGACCCAGGACGACATCAAGTTCGAAGGCCATGCCATCGAATGTCGCATCAATGCGGAAGATCCGGTCAATTTCACACCTTCGCCGGGCACCATCACCTATTACCACCCGCCGGGCGGATTGGGCGTGCGCGTCGACAGTGGTGTCTATCAGGGCTACAAGATCCCGCCCTATTACGACAGTCTGATCGGCAAACTGATCGTGCATGGCCGTAACCGCGTGGAATGCATGATGCGCCTGCGCCGCTGCCTGGACGAATTTGTGGTTGACGAAATCAAGTCGACTATTCCGCTTTTCCGCGATTTGGTGGAAAATCAGGACATAGCGAACGGTCAGTACGACATCCACTGGCTGGAACAGTATCTGGCAAAGAAGTCTGGCTGACCGGATCCGGGAAAACGGGAGCCTGGAGCATCGAGTGTTCACAAGAACGCAGAAAAGATGCTCCGGCCTTCCAGGGTTGGTCGGTTTGACGGTTTCAATTGAGCCCCGATGAACTGGCCCGTCCCGACTGGTGAGTGAGGCCACATGGCTGGTTACAAAGACGACATCGTCATGGAAATAACGCCGCAGGTGCTGCTGAAAGCCTACGCCTGCGGTCTTTTTCCGATGGCCGAATCCGCCGACGACCCGGGCCTTTTCTGGCTGGAACCCGAACGGCGGGGCATTCTTCCGCTCAACAATTTCCATCTGCCACGCCGTCTGCGCAGGACGATTCGCAACGACGTGTTCGAGGTCCGGGTCAGCACGGATTTTCAGGGCGTCATCGACGGTTGCGCCGAACCCATGCCCGGTCGGCAGAAAACCTGGATCAACCGGGAGATCAGGCGCCTCTACGGCGAGCTATTCGAGATGGGCTACTGCCACACCATAGAGGCCTGGCAGGACGGAGACCTGGTCGGCGGGCTCTACGGTGTCAGCCTGAACGGTGCCTTTTTCGGCGAAAGCATGTTCACCTTCCGCACGGACGCCTCCAAGGTCTGCCTTGCGCATCTGGTCGCCCGTCTGATTGTCGGTGGATATTCCCTGCTAGACACACAGTTCGTCACAGATCACCTCAGCAAGTTCGGCACCGAGGAAGTCCCCCAGACCGCCTACAACGAACTGCTCGGCGAAGCGCTGAAACTGGAAACCGATTTCTACGCCCTGTCACCGCAAGCCAGCGGTCAGGACGTGCTGGCGGTCCTCGACAACTGGCAAGAGCAGTAGGTTACGCGACTGCTTCGGAGCCCTCGGCTCACCTGGAAACATGGCCAAGCCCGCCAAACATAGGCCGCGGCTTTCGGAATTTGGCTCGCAGGACTGCGTCAAGGTCCTCAACGCATTAAACTGCCCGCAATCCTTTGATTGTCAATTTCCTGACGCACTCACTTCTTTCCGCTGGTTCCGGTGGCCACCAGATCGCGAATTGTCGACCATGAAGGCGAAAGGAAAGCGCTCATTCTGTGCGTAAAATCCTGCGTTTGAAAAGCTTTCATGGCGTTTCGAAAACCACGTTCGGCGGTCGGCTCTTCCAGAGCGATATAAAATAAGTCCGTCGGTGAGTGATCTTTCGCCCAGAAATCTCGGGCTATCTTGAGCCAGAATTCGTACTCATAAGACGGGGTCCCGCTAGTCAGGAACCCGTCGGTTGATTTCGCGTTGTCGCGTTTTTTCACTCCGCCCGAATACGCCCGATCGAACGCGCCCAACGCCTTCAGCCTCTGCCATGCGTGATGACGGTACTTGCCATCAGACTTGCTAGCTGCTCCGCTGGCGTTGTGTCGGTCATCTTCCCCCATCGCGCGTGAGACCTGCTCCAGTTTGTGATCGCTGGTAAGGTTGTTAAGCCATATCGCCCACAAACCTGCTTCTATGTTTTCTTCCAGTTTGTCGTGCTTGAACCATTTGTGGCCTCGAGGCGCATGAGCAAATGGGGACCGCTCCAGCGACCGCCAGAGTTGTCCGATATCAACCGAACCGCCGGTACGCGCAGCTTCCTGCATTTTCAGTATTTTCTGAGTGGAACTGATATAGACCAGATTATAGTGAAACTTGATGTACTGAAGATACTTTTGGGGATTGGTATCGAACTGAGGCGGTGAAGGAAGGGGTTCTTTTTCGCCTTTCACAGCGTCTATTATGTAGAATGTTGCAATGCCCGCGGCCACCGGATTGGTGATCAAGGCAGCCAATGGACCTTTCATGGTGCCTTTTAGAGCCGTCCAGGCCCAGCCAGGTTCGGTATCGTGGCCTTTCGGCAATAGCTTTCGAACAGCCTCATCAGCGTTTACATAGCTGCTGCCGGTCTTGATAAGAATATTTTCCCATGCCGGTTTGCAAATATTGTTGAGACGGTTGCTAAGCTCTTGGAGCTTCATCCAGTCTTGGTCCATTTTCCCGCTCCATCATCAATACTTTTGACAAACTCCTTCTAGCACAAATTACCCTGCGTAATGTGTTTGATATCACAAATAAAAACTTTGCTGACAAAAATATAGTTTTTAACTTACTTTGAATTGCAAAATATTTATATGTATACCCCTCAAGGATAATCAATTTGCTTAGCACGATCAGCCTGGGACACATCATGAAACAACGTTCGAACGGGTCGACTTCTCTTGCACTGGTCTGTTTGATGTCTCTTGACTGGCCTTAAAACTGAAAAAGCCCCGCGATAGCGGGGCTTTTTCAGGTCTGGTGTTCGCTAATGCGCGATGATCAGCTGCCCGGTGTCCAGGCTTCGTAGTCGCCAGTCACGTCTGGCCGCTTTTCCGGAGTCAGGATAGACCCGTGCGGACGATAAGCCGCCGGTGTGCCGGTCGGGTTGGTCCGATGACCCTGCTGCCAATGTTTGGCGTGATAGGTTTCTTCGCTCGGGGGTGTATCAACACGGTGATGCATCCAACCGTGCCAGCCCGGCGGAATGGCGGAGGCTTCAGCCAGGCCGTTGTAGATCACCCAGCGCTTCTTTCCCGCACGTTCCTTGTAGTACTTGTTGCCGAACTCGTCCTCGCCGACGAACTCACCCTTGCGCCACGTGAAGAAGCGGGTGCCCATGGTCTGGCTGTTCCACCAGGTGAACAATTCTAGCAGCAGAGTTTTCATGGCCCTTTGAAGGTCCCTTGATTGCAAGTCACAAACATCCGGAGCCACGCCAAAACGAGTGGCTGGATTTTCGCGGACTATGGCGACAACGGTCGCTTCTGTCCAGACTTGGTGTCCACAAAAGAACGGGATTTTGCGCTCGCGGGCCGATTGCCGCAGTTACCGGCAATGCAATCTGTTCTGAGGCTTGGGTAAATCAACCGGTTCAGTGAAGTTTCAGGCCTTTGAACGGAGCGAAGCCGGCGTTGCGAATATGCTTGGCCGCCGCCGAATGCCGTTTGGATGGTGCTTCCGAATGTCTTTTGGCAGGTGCTTCTTTCTTCACCCCGGCGAAAACCTTTTCCGGCTCTTCTTCCTTGGATTCGAATGCGGCTTCGACAGCGCCTTCCACCTCGGCACGCTTCTGTGTTGCAACACGGTGGTGCAAACGGGCACCTGCAAGCGACTGCATCTTTTCCGCCTGTTCGTCCATGGCCTTCTGGATGCCATAGATGTTGTAAAAGCCGGAATGCTCCAGGATCATCGGCCTGTCGTCGGCCAGAAGCCACTTGAGGCGTTTGAAGAGTGTCGACGGCGACACCGGTTTGACCAGCACATGGTGAGCCCCTGCCCTGAGCGCCTTGTCCACCAGCGGGCGTGTTCCATGCGCCGTGATGAAGAGAATCGGCACATAGCAGAGCGGTTCCATGTGGCGATGCCGCACCAGGCGCAGAAACTGGTAGCCGGACGTCGGCGCCATGCGCCAGTCGGTGAGAATCACATTGGGTGGTTCGGCGAGACTGGCCTCGAGTGCCTCGTCGACCGAATCAAACACCCGCACTCGCGCGACCTTGAAGCTGAGCAGTATCGAACGGAGAATCGTCTGCATCGGCTTGCTGTCTTCAACGACGACGGCATCGATGTCCTCCATCGCTAGTCCGAATGCGGCGTGATGTTTCATGAATTGCGGACCTTTTTCCCTATCCCGTCCGCATGAAATCAGACCCGACTTAAACCCGGTTGAAATCGGTCGCAGCCATTTTCTTCAAATTTTCATAAAATGCAGTCTATCGTCATCCACAGGGTCTTTATGCCTTCACGGCGTGCACTCCTGCGCCGGGAAAGCAAGCGCTAATTTCCTTGCTAAATCACTGTCCCCACTCCGCTCCCCATTATCCACACGACCACACAAGATTTTGCGTTTGCCCACAATCCAGGCACTAGCTGTTGTCACTCGGTCCTTGACCTTAAGAATTCGTTTACATTAGTTTCTCATCATTGCGATGTGCGTAGTCGGGAGCCTAACCAGGCGCTCCGGTCATCCAAAACCACCAGTATCCAGCGTACCGCTCCAGGTCTTTGACCCCAAAGCCGGGAGACGGGTTTTGTTGTGCCGAGATCCAGGCGCATGTCGTGACAAACCTGTTGATGACCACTATATATAGTGGATAGAAACACAAGATACGCTACATACAGGCTCGAAGCCTGTAACTTACAGGGCGGCATCCGAACTCAGAGGCAGGCGGCCACGCCACGTCGGATGTGATGCGGTCAAGCCCGGTTCGGGGGAACCGGCGGTATTTTAAAAGGGGACTTGAGAAGATGCGGATCGAGCGGCGCTATACCAAGGAAGGTCAATCGCCTTACGCCAGCGTTGAATTCCGGAACGCTACCAGCGAAATCCGGAATCCGGACGGATCCATCGTGTTCCGCCTTGAGAACATTCAGGTCCCGGCCCAGTTTTCGCAGGTCGCGTCCGACATTCTGGCACAGAAATATTTCCGCAAGGCCGGTGTGCCCGCCAAGCTGAAGGCCGTCGAGGAAAACACGGTTCCGTCCTGGCTTTGGCGCCATGAGGCCGACGAAGCCGCTCTGGCTGACTTGCCTGAGGACGAGCGTTACGGTTCTGAAATCGATGGCCGCCAGGTCTTCGACCGCCTCGCCGGCACCTGGACCTACTGGGGTTGGAAAGGCGGTTATTTCGACAAGGAATCTGACGCCCAGGCGTTCTATGACGAACTGCGATACATGCTGGCGACCCAGAAGGTGGCGCCGAACTCCCCGCAGTGGTTCAACACCGGCCTGCATTGGGCCTATGGCATCGATGGCCCGGGTCAGGGTCACTTCTATGTCGACTTCCAGACCGGCAAGCTGGTGAAGTCCAAGAGCGCCTATGAACACCCGCAGCCGCATGCCTGCTTCATCCAGTCCGTCGGCGACGACCTGGTAAACGAAGGCGGTATCATGGACCTTTGGGTTCGCGAAGCGCGCCTGTTCAAATACGGCTCCGGCACCGGCTCCAACTTCTCTCACGTCCGTGCAGAAGGCGAGCGTCTGTCCGGCGGCGGCAAGTCCTCCGGTCTGATGAGCTTCCTGAAGATCGGCGACCGGGCAGCTGGCGCGATCAAGTCCGGCGGCACCACCCGCCGCGCAGCCAAGATGGTAGTGGTCGATGTCGACCATCCGGATATCGAGGAATACATCAACTGGAAGGTCAAGGAAGAACAGAAGGTGGCAGCCCTCGTCACCGGCTCCAAGATCTGCCAGAAGCACCTCGGTGCGATCATGCGCGCCTGCGTCAACTGCGAGGCGGACAACGGCGACTGCTTCGATCCGGCCAAGAACCCGGCCCTGAAGCGTGAAATCCGTGCCGCCAAGAAGATGATGGTGCCGGAAAACTACATCCAGCGCGTCATCCAGTTTGCAAAGCAGGGCTTCACCAAGATCGAATTCCCGACCTTCAACACGGACTGGGATTCCGAAGCCTATCTGACGGTTGCCGGCCAGAACTCCAACAACTCGGTGCGCGTGACCGACGGCTTCCTGAACGCCGTTGTCGAAGACAGCACCTGGGACCTGACGGCCCGCCGCTCCGGTGACGTTCTGAAGACCGTCAAGGCGAAGGAACTTTGGGAACAGATCGGCTATGCCGCGTGGGCCTCCGCCGATCCGGGCTTGCAGTACCACACCACGATCAACGACTGGCACACCTGCCTAGCCGATGGCGAGATCCGCGCGTCCAATCCGTGCTCGGAATACATGTTCCTGGACGACACGGCCTGTAACCTGGCATCCCTGAACCTGATGCAATTCCGCAGGGAAGACCGGTCCTTCGACATCGACAACTACGAACATGCCGTCCGTCTGTGGACCATTGTTCTGGAAATATCGGTGTTGATGGCTCAGTTCCCATCCAAGGAAATTGCCGAACTGTCCTACAAGTTCCGCACCCTGGGCCTTGGCTATGCCAACATCGGCGGCCTGCTGATGACCTCCGGCATTCCCTATGACAGCGACGAAGGCCGTGCGCTTTGCGGTGCCCTCACCGCGGTCATGACCGGTGTGGCCTACGCCACTTCCGCGGAAATGGCCGGCGAACTCGGTGCTTTCCCCGGTTACAAGAAAAACGCAAATCACATGCTGCGTGTGATGCGCAACCATCGCCGCGCTGCCTATGGCGAAGCTACAGGCTACGAAGACCTGAACACGGCACCGGTCGCGCTCGACCACGCGTCCTGCCCGGACAAGGTCTTGATCAAACGCGCCCAGAAGGCCTGGGACCGCGCGCTGGAACTCGGTGAAAAGAACGGTTACCGCAACGCCCAGTCCACCGTGATTGCGCCAACCGGAACGATCGGTCTGGTCATGGACTGCGACACCACCGGCATCGAGCCTGATTTCGCCCTGGTGAAGTTCAAGAAGCTGGCCGGCGGTGGCTACTTCAAGATCATCAACCGCGCCGTTCCTGAAGCCCTGCGCAAGCTCGGTTACACCGAAAGCGAGATTGGCGAGATCGAAGCCTACGCCGTTGGCCATGGCTCCATCGATCAGGCACCGGGTGTCAACCCGTCGGCTCTGAAGACCAAGGGCTTCACCGAAGAGAGCCTGACCAAGCTGAAGGACGGCATGAAGTCGGCCTTTGACATCAAGTTCGTCTTCAATCGCTGGACCCTCGGCGACGAGCAGATGAAGGCCCTCGGCGTTACCGACGAGCAGCTGGAAGATCCGGAGTTCGATCTCCTGACCTTCCTCGGCTACTCCAAGGCCGACATCGAAGCCGCCAACACCCACGTGTGTGGTGCGATGACCCTGGAAGGTGCTCCGTTCCTGAAGGAAGAGCATTATCCGGTCTTCGACTGCGCCAACCCGTGCGGACGTATCGGCAAGCGCTTCCTGTCGGTTGAAAGCCACATCCGCATGATGGCTGCTGCCCAGCCGTTCATCTCCGGTGCGATCTCCAAGACGATCAACATGCCGAACGATGCAACGGTCGAGGACTGCAAGGAAGCCTACATGCTGTCCTGGAAGCTCGCTCTCAAGGCGAACGCCCTTTACCGCGACGGCTCCAAACTGTCTCAGCCGCTCAACTCCCAGCTTCTGGCCGATGAGGACGAAGACGAGGATGAAGCCATCGAGGCGCTGGCCGCCAAGCCGCTGGCTGCCAAGGCCGAGGTGGTTGCCGAACGCATCGTCGAGCGGATCGTTGAGCGTGTCGTCCGTGAACAGGAAAAACTGCCGACCCGTCGCAAGGGTTACACCCAGAAGGCAAAGATCGGTGGTCACACCATCTTCCTGCGGACCGGCGAATATGACGACGGCCGTCTCGGTGAAATCTTCCTCGACATGAACAAGGAAGGGTCTGCACTTCGGGCGTTCATCAACAACTTCGCGATCTCGGTTTCTCTTGGCCTGCAGTACGGTGTGCCGCTCGAGGAATATGTCGACGCGTTCACCTTCACCAAGTTCGAACCGGCCGGCATGGTCCAAGGCAACGACGCCATCAAGAACGCGACGTCGATCCTCGACTATGTGTTCCGCGAACTGGCGGTCTCCTATCTCGGTCGTCACGACCTCGCCCACGTCCCGCCGGAAGCCTTCAGCGGCCCGGTAAGCGCCGGTGCGGTCAAGACCATGGACAAGGGCAGCTCGGGTGGTGTGGTATCTCACGGCCTGGTTCGCGGCCAGACCGAGCGCTTCCGCCTCGTCTCCGGCAACGAGCCGTCCGGTGAGATCACCGAAGCGGTGAAAGTGGAACTGGGCACAACAATCGCCGCCCAGACCTCCGCCGTCGCAACGGCTTTCGCCCGCGGTTCGGAAGCAGCTGCCGCTGTCGAAGTGACTTCGACCCCTGCCCCGCAGGTAAAAACCGCGGCTCAGCAAATCGCCCAGGCCCGGATGAAGGGCTACGAAGGCGAAAGCTGCTCTGAATGCGGCAACTTCACCATGGTGCGCAACGGCACCTGCCTGAAGTGTGACACCTGCGGCTCCACCAGCGGCTGCAGCTAACCATCAACAGGTCTTCGGCCAGCAACGGCCGGAGATCAGAGTTTGATCGGCTTTACAGCTTAGCCGGGAGTTCGCCCAGGCTGGTTCCCACCGGCCACAGCGCGGCTCCCGGCGCCCAGACGAAAGAACCCGCTCATCGGAAACGATCGGGCGGGTTCTGTTGTTGAACAAGCTTTCCCAGCAAGTGGCAGGCGTTTTTCAGAGAGCCATTACGCGTCCAAATTACTTTGATTTCGCTTTTGCCCGCGCTAAGGATTCCCGCCAAGCGGTATCGTCAGGGTCAAAAAGGCCGAGGTTCCCTCCAGACGGTTTTCCGCGGCGAACTCCCGGTAGACCTTTACGCGTGTCGAGACGGGCGTCTGTCCGACCTGAAAATTGTAACCTGCCGTTCCTCCGAGAGCTACGACGCGCCCTTCGAAATCTCCGAGCGAAGCCCCAGGTCCGCTGTCAGCGGTTATCTGGTCGTAGTAGTAGCCGACAAGTCCTGCCGAGAACTGCGGAGAAAACGTCTTGGTGAGCGCCCCTTCGAAGTGGAACTCCGTGCCGGTGGTGTAGTTCGTTGCCGGTTTTCGCCATTGAAGGTGAAACCGGCTACACCGGAAACTTCCCAGCCGCTCTTGGGGTCAAACCAGGTCACCCCGCCGCTTAGGTCCAGCCCCCAGCGGTTGAAGGCGACATTGGCAATCTCACCTTTCTGGTAATCGCCGACCGGCACGTTGACGAGGAAACCCGTCGTCCAGTGCCAATTGCCGTTGTGCCAGCCCAAGGAGGCACCGACAACGGGATCACCGATGGTGAACACCGTGTCGCTGACCGACGCACCGAGAAGACCACCGACGTCAAGCCGGGCGTCGACAGACTGGCCTCCCCAGGGAACCGTCGCCTGTAGTGCAAGATTTCCCCCCAGTATGCTGGTGGGAACCACCCATAGGCCGGTTGCAAGATCGATATAAGCGGTTGCATCGATATTGGCCACGACCTTGCCGCCGATCGGCAGATCGCGGCTGGCCCCGGCTGACCCGGAATAGAAATAGACGTCATTTTGAAAGTAGACACCAGGGCCTGGCAGAACCGCCGCGAAGGGTCCCTTGGACCCCAGCAGATAGAAACCGACGCCGCTTTCAGCCGCAATGACTTCCACAGAAGTGCCCGCGAGAATAGTCAGAGCGAGCAGTGACATTTTCAACCTGAGAGACTGTCTACGGGTTTCGTTGATGCTCGTCTTGCTCACGTCCGCCTCTCCTGCTTCTGACACCTGTCCGAATGATGCTGTTTTGCCTAGTGTATCCAACGGTACTTCATTGTGCAGCCGTGCCCGGCCGTTGGGCTTGCGTCTGGATAGGGTTCTCAACCCGCATTGTTGCCAGACGGCCCGTTTGTCCTTGATGTGTGCTGCTGTCATTTGGCATTTGGCATTTGCGCCAGCGACACATACCCGGTAGCGAAACAATATTATGCAATTTTCCCGGGATATTATCCAGCAACTAAATCCCGGGTGGCTCTAAACCGGCAAGAGTGATCACGTCCTGGACCTGCAAGCGCCGCCTGAGAAGGCCCTTCTGCTAGATCGCCGACTGTATTTACCGAACCGCGATGACTTAAATTTTAGTCCAAAATGCCCAGTCCTGATGGATCAACACATGACCCCACACTGAATGTTTGCAAGTCGAGATTTTGCAATTTGTTTGACGTGTGAGTCCTTAAGGCTATTTCATGGGCATATAGAGTTCTTAAGAAGCTGTGTAATGTTGAAAATGTTCGCAAAAGCTCACTCGGACCCGTCCTGGAGCACGGGCAGCGCTTTTCATCTTGCCTGCCGATCAGCGGAGCCTGGTCTTTCGGACCATGGCCAAAGGTGTACCTGTGCAGGTCCACGGGACGGACAATGATCCTTTTTTCGTTGGCGAAGGCGACATCGATGCCGCTCGCGAGATCGTGGCGACGGCCGAGTAGGCGGTTCTTTTCCTTTACGCTGGGGATCAACACTATTTCGCCGACAGCTCAATTCCGTCATTCGACGCAGATGCTTCGGCTCTGCTCACTCGGCGGGTGCTTGAATTCCTGAAACCCGTCTACCAAACCAGGAGGCAAAACTGCTGAGGCTACTCCTTCTGACACCGGACAGCCTACTGGACGGCAAGGGAACGCTCCGGCCTTTCGCCTGCGAGGCGCTGGATGCAATTGGCCGGATGACGTCTGAAACCGGTTCTCCCCTCGGCTGCATCTTGGTAGCGCGATCTCCTGATGACGCGGCTAAGGTCTTTTCTGCATTAAAGGTCTGCTGTGCGGAAAAACCCCTTCTTCCCGAGGCCCCGTTATTCACGGAAACGGAAAGGCCCGGCGCTGTTGGGCCGATCATGACGAAACTGCAAAAGCGTTTCCCCCTGGATGATCCTTATGAAGACTGTCTGCTGATCGACGCGGCAACCGGCGGAACAGAGGCTGGGCCACCCCCGGAAATACCAAAACTTCTGCTCAAGGCAGCCGAAGCAGACGGGCTGCCGGGGTGGCTGGAACTGCTTGTCGTGCTCGCGCAAAAAACCGGAGAAAGCCGGACGGATAACCTTCAACGATTGTTGCCGCTTCTGGCTGACGCGGAAGGCATCAGCAGTCTCCAGCCTCCCTTGTACGGTCCCGGCCGGATCGAGGTGGCAGGCCAGAGCCTTGTGTCTCTGGATGACGAAGCGCTTGGTTCTCTCTCCGGCCTTAATGTTGACCTTCCCACATTGCTTGTCGTCGATCAGCCTGACGGTCCTCACCCGGTCATTTCCAAACACGTGGCTGAAGACACAATTGAAGAGGCAAAGGCCTATCTTCAAAGCTTGCGAGCCAACGGCCAGCTGGAAGCAGATCTGCTTGAAGCAGGCCAACCACAGGCGGCAGATCCTGGAGCAGGACAGCTGGAGAGCATGGCCTCGCCGCTGCTCGGGCAACCGACCCATTATGTCGAGACGGATGCAACCGGCCGGCGTGTGCTCAGGCGGCGGGGCTTCAACTGATCAAATTGATCGGTTGGACCTTGCAAGGCCCGGCAAACCGTGACATCGGCAGTTGAAGCGTTTGCGAACCAGCTGCCGCTCCTCCCCCGCACCACGCACCGCGTGGCTGACCGCGCCGATGTTGTCTTCTCCCGGCCCGCTGCCCGTCTCTTCGGAAATCTGCCCGGCAGCGTGCAGACTGAATACAAAGCTTTGCACCTCGGCGACGGACTGCTGTACCGTTTCCACCTCCCCCAGCAAGGCGGCATTGCCGTTCTGCTCACCGATCAGAACGTCTTCTTCAACATAGCAGTAAACACCTTCCAGAGAGCTGGAGACATCTCCAAGCGGCACTTTCTGACGTCGCCGAACGGCCGCAATAGGCCGCCCCCCAAGTTGAAGTTGTGTACCGTAGAACTTCTGGCCCGCGCCCTCCCCCATGACTTCCAGCAGACTGCGGCGCGAGGCATGTGTCAGAACGTCCCGGACCGTCTGAACCGCTTCCGTTGGTGGACGGCCGGCCAGCATCACGGTGGGTGACGTCAGTTGCTCGGCGTTCAGCAGAACATTATGAGCAGCAAACCCGTCCTGGATTGCCTGTGCGTTGACACCGGCATTGCGTGTTGCGTCCACAATCAGCATGGAATTGCCGATCGCCTGGAAAAACCGTGGTTTGAGCGGGGCTGTGCGCGCTGCGGCAACCAGCAGCTCTCCAGCAGCTCTTGCCGCTGCCAGCAGTCCCTTTTCGCTAAACACGCCCCGGGACTGATAAATGTTTGACAACGTGTCGTAGAAGCAGCCGCTGAAGATCATGCCAAGCGAATGCACTTCATTGATCAACACGCCCGGACCGCCCGTCACCGGCAAGGAAGCCGGCATGACCCACTGGTGCGTGTTGAGTGCCCGGCGCGGTACGGCTGCGTTGTGATTGGCATCGACCAGCGCGGCAATACCGTGAGACAGGTCCTCGGCGGTGGTCTCGACAAAGTTCCTCTGTCTCAAAAGCGACTGGTCGACAAGTGCCTGCCGGGTTTCCTTGTCCTGAAGCGCGACGAGAATTGCGATGCAGTCGCCGAAGGCTTCATGGAAGGCGCCCTGCTCCACTTGAAAAGATCCCCACAGATCAGGGCGAATTGCATCCAGAAATGCGTGGCCTGCCTCATGCGCGACTACATCCGTGCTTGCCCCGGAGCGGTAACTGACCCCGCCTGCAGCATCCACCTGGAAAAACGACAGGGAGAGCCTGTCGTAGAAAGCGTTGAGTTGGGCCTGTCCCGGTGTCTTGTGTTTCAGCCGCAAGGTCGCGCCGCCTTGCCAGGCTGTCAGAGATGTTCCGTCGACCAGTTCCCACAGATCAACTGCGCGCAGGGCGGCCTCGCGGCACTGCCAGAACAGGAAACCATCGCTGGCTGTGGGATATGTGTCTTCCGGCACGGCGCCCTGATAGACAAACCGGGCCAGACCGTCCGGCCGCTCCGGACGTGGGTCAACGACAACTGCCGGCGGGTGCCCGGCTCTCGGATCATTGGGAATGAAATTGATCGCCATGATATCCTCCTGACACCCGTCACTGTCGAACCTGAGCGGACTTGTCCGTCTCCGCAAACCTGCCAATCTCCCGGGGTGCCAGCTTCTTCAGCCAACGCCCTCGGCCACCCGTCAGGAGTGCCAGTCCGAAGACTGTTTCCAGCGCTGGAGGCAGACGCCATGCCGGAGTCGCAGGCGGGGCGACGCGATCGGCAAAAAGAAAGAGGCCCGTCAGCGCCATCAAGGCGATATGGCCGGTTTCCACTTGCAGAGGCAGGAGCATCCAGGGCCAGCAGGCCAGCACACAGGCATTCCCGGTCCGCATCCCGAACCAGCAGCCATCGGCCTGTGCAGCCAATCCAAAGGCTGCTATCCGTCCTGTTCCGTGGCACCTGTTTCTTGCCCATTGGGCTATCGGAGCCATGCTCCAAACCACCGCGATTCCGGCAGACACGAGCAGATCCAACCAGCCCCCGAGCGATGCCAGAGCAAATGCTATCGGCACAAGCAGCAGGCCTGACAGGATCCAGACACAGAGATAACCGAGCAGAAAGGCGATACTTGTGGCTGCTTTTTGAGACGCATGAACCACGCGGCCGACATAGGAGACATTGGCTGCAACAAGCGGTGCCATCATGGCAACGACCATGAGGATCCAATCCGCCGCAGCCGCCTGGAAGATCTGCCAGACCGGAAGATCCTGCTCAGGCAGGAAAAAGGTTTGCAGGGCATTCAAGCGCCCGCAAAGAGCGGCGACGTTCGACGCGGGTTGCGCAAAACCAAGCAGGAGGTAACTGCACGCGCTCAAGGCCACCAGCCAGGGCATTGCACCCCGGCTGGTCTGTGCGGCAAAGGCTGCCAGCCGCGACATGTCATCTATCCCTGAGACGGTAAATGCTGATCCGGTCGACGGTGATTTCCGAAGTCGATCCGTCCGGCTGAACGAGGCTGACCTCAAGTTCCTGGATCGCAGCGCCAGCACGTGCCTGTATGGCCGCAACCTTGTCGGTAATCTCCACTGTGGACGACAAGCCGTTGCCGGCGTGAGAGCCGTCGGTTGAGCTGGCTTTGCCAAGGCCGAAAAAAACAAGCGTTTCGTTGATCTCGGCATCCGGTATGCCCGGCGCGACAACCCGTACGGACAGGACCCCGCTCGGTGAACTTCCCCGAACACCTTCAACGTTCAGATAAAGCCGCTCCGGTGCCGCCGATGCCGCTGCTGCAAGAGCTGCAACCGGGGCGGCGGCGAGCTTAAGCCGCGCTGTCACGGGACTGGCGGTGACCTGCAGCACCTCGTCGTTTGCCCCTACGAGTGTCGATGTGCCCCGGCCTGTCGGTGTAGTGGCCATAGCAATCCCCACAGTGGGCGTAATGCCCGTTCCATCGATCAGATTATCATAGACCGGCGCCAGGGCTGCGCCCGGCAAGGTGTCTTCGGGCGTGAAGATGGAAATATTCTGTTGTGCATCCGGCATCGCGAACTGGCGCGGAAACGGCCCGTTAAGCCAGGGCCGGCTGGTTTCCTGGGAATTACCACCGCCGGTCATCCAGGCCGCCCACAAACGGTCTATGTTGCAGTGATGTACCCAGAAGATCGGGTCAAGACCGGCAAAATCCGGGTCATACATCCAGCCGGTCGGATTGGGAGGCGTGTTTCCGCCAACCATGACATGAACGAAATTGTGCGGATCACTTTCAACAGCGCCATAGGCATTGCCTTGCTGGTCGAAGCCGCTGATCGGACCGCCGTAACCAAGCGTGCCGGGGATCGACGTATAAACCGTTTGCGTGATTTGCGCGTCGAGTGAGATGTCGACGTTGATCCAGGACTGCGGACCAAGTTTCACGGCTGGACCGCGAGATGCGTTTGCAAGCGGGTTCGGCGTGTTGTCGCCCGGGATGGTGTTGTCCAGGAATTCCTGCGGATAGTCCCGTGACGCGGGATCGGCGCTATTGAGATAGTTCCAGTACGGCAATGCCCAGGTGGCGGGACCACCCTGGCTGACAATCCAATCGGCCAGGATTGCTTCAAACGCGTTCAGATAGCCCCTGTGCCAGGGCAGGAAAAACCAGCCCGCATGCTGACACTGGTTGAACATCAACCGTTGCTCGTCTGCACTTGGAGCAGGTGTGGACGTTGAAATGAGGTTCTGTGCGATCCAGCCCTGCGGGTTGATCCCATGGATAGCCGCAAGGTAAAGCCAGCTTGTCCGATTGCGTAATTCACGTGTGCGCAGTTCACCAACCGCCCGCGCATACCAGAGCATCGTGTCGGACCAGGGTCCGCCCAGCTTGGAAATGTCTTTTCTTATGCCTGCCATTATTTCCTCCCATTGAAAATTCGAGAGAACAGTTACCTGAACGAAGAAAATCGAAAATTTACTTGATTTACTTTTATTACCGTACTGATAGCGGCTGCTTTTCACACAGGCATCTACGTTACCACAAAGCAATCGGAATGTAACTCCTTAGGTTGAATGAATGATTATACAAACTCTTTGCGTGTACAGAGGGTTGTAAAATCCAAACGCCTGTTTCGCCTTCGGCACCGGGCACAGGATCGTCACGGCCCTAGCAGGAGCTGGAACAAAACCCGGCCGGCAATTTGCCGGTCGATGCAGGTCAATGCCTGCAGTCATCGCCCGCAGCTGCCGGTTTCGGCCGCTGCACGAAATCGAGCGCAGCGACAAGGGCAAGGAACAACCCGGTCAGGATCGGGAAAATATCCGAGAAGGACAGCAGGAAGGCTTCACGAGTGCCAATTGCACCGAGAGCACATCCCCCCGACTTTCGGACGGCCGAGTGCAAGTGCGCAACCAAAACAATCCAAGTCAAATATTTTAACAAAACTTCCCTAGAGTAATAAAAGTCTTGCTTTACAGACGACTAGATTGCAGGCAATCTAAAAGCCACAAAAAGAAATATCTTATCGAACACGCAAGTGGACACAGAGCGATTTCGCCTGGCCTTGGTGGAGCTCGCGTTGAAAACGCGTACGAAAATCTGTCTATGTAAAACAGTCACTTTTCGCCAATTCATTATCTCTGCGAAAAATTAGCGCCTAATCTTTGATTTTAGACTGTTTTCGGGTGGTGCGATTTTGTCGCTGCGAGGAAATTCATGCAGGCAGCCGCTGAATACCGAAAGCCCATACGGCTATTCGAAAAATGGGAGAATCGGCAGAAAGTAATACTTTTTGCCGACGTAGTTGGATCTGCGCGGCTGTTTACGACCGCCGACAATGCATCCATAGGAGCTTGGCTCTCCTTTGTCGCCTATCTGAAAGATGACCTTCTGCCGGAACACGATGGCAGGCTCGTGAAGTCATTGGGCGATGGCATTCTGGCTGAAATCGAGCACGCAACGAGTGCGGTCCGATTTGCAATGCGTCTCACCGCGGAACTTGCAAAGATCAACGAGCAACTCCCTGCTGTGAACCGGTTGCAGGTACGCATCGGTATCGACACCGGCGACGTGCTCACCACCGGCGATGACGACATTTATGGCAGCCACGTCAACATTGCCGCCCGTCTCATGTCACTAGCTCGCCCCGGAGAGATTGTTGCCTCCGCCGAGGTCAGGGATGCATTGGCAAGCGAACTCGACGCAGAATTCGAAGATCTTGGTGATTGCCACCTCAAGAATGTCGCCGAGACGGTGCGGGCCTTCAGGGTTCATCCCGTGGGAACCCACCCGAGCATTTTTCCGTTACAGCAACTCGAAGACCTGTTCCCCACCGTCGCGGTTATTCCATTCACGCCACGCAGCAGATCAAGAGACAATTACGTGCTTGGTGAAGTGCTCGCAGAGGAATTGATCGTCGCACTGTCCCGGTCCACGGAACTCAATGTCATTTCCCGCCTGTCGACGACAGGTTTTCGCATGCGGAACATCTCCCTTGCCAAGATCTCGGAAACGCTTCAGGCGGATTTTGTTCTGTCGGGGACCTATAGCGGCGATGAAAACCACGTAATTCTGGACGCGGAACTCGCCGACGCAAAAACCGGTCGCGTGATTTGGTCGGATCGCCTGAGCGAGGAAGTTCCTACCCTCCTTAGCGATTCATCTGTCATTTATCAGTTCGCCAAGGACTGCCACGCGGCAATCTTCCGGAGCGAGGTTCAGCAGGCACTGTCCTGCCCGATGCAGACGCTCGATGCCTATTCTCTTCTCATGAGCGCGATCGGACTGATCTACAGGCTCTCGCGCCACCATTTCGAATACGCCGCCGAACTTCTTGACGAACTGATTCACCGTTCGTCGCGCCAACCCGCAATGGCCCTTGCATGGAAGGCAAAATGGCACGTTCTGGCGGTTCAACAGGGTTGGACGGATTCGCCCGAGCGCGAAAAATCCCTTGCCTTGAACTGCACGCAAACCGCGCTCGACCACGACCCGACAAATGTCACGGCCCTTGTTTCCGAAGGATTTGCCCTCACCAATCTCGCGCACAAGCTCGAAGAAGCTGAACAGCGTTACAACATGGCCCTTGAGTACAATCCGAATTACGCCATGGGCCGCCTGCTGCGCGGCACTCTCTTCGCGTTCAAGGGAGCCGGCGAGGAGGCTGTCAAGGACACGGAACTTGCCCTTCGCCTGTCTCCCATCGATCCCTACAGGTACTTTTTCCTGTCGCTTGCGGCATCCGCCTGCGTTACGGCCGAAAAATATGACCGCGCTCTAGAGTTTGCCAACCAGTCGCTTCGCTCCAACCGCGCGCACACCTCGACGTTGCGTGCCAAGGCTGTCGCGGAAATGCGGCTTGGATACACCGAACTGGCAGCCCGAACCATCAGCGAACTGCGCGAGCGTCAGCCGGATCTGACCGTAAGCCGCTGGCTGAAGAATTCGCCAAGTGCGCAGTTTCAGGTCGGGAAGGACTTCGCCGAAACCCTAAGGCAAGCCGGACTGCCCCCCTGAGAATGAAGCGGGACCGGCCAATCGAAAAAGTAGGGAGAGTTAGTCATGACACTTAGGGAAACAGCACATCCGGAAGGCGGTTTCGGAGGCTTCGGCGGATTCGGGGGATTTGGCGGCTTCGGAGGTTTCGGGGGATTTGGCGGGTTTGGTGGGTTTGGTGGGTTTGGTGGGTTTGGCGGCGCTCCTTCCTTCGATGCCCCGCTGATTGTAAACGCGCTGATCACCAATCACGATGGCATTGCCGGAACCTGGCAGACTGTTACGGCCGCCATCCAGGAGAACTGCCCGGAATATGATGCCTTTCTCGGTCGTCTCTCTCCGGAAGTCCGGCAAAGCATTTACGCACTTGAACTGGCATCGAGGCTCGGCTTCACCTTCAAGTTCGAGGGAACGTGCTCCGGAACGGCTCAGGTATGGCACCTGAATGTGACCAGCAACCCTGACGGAACCGATACGCCGCTCGCGGCTTATGCCATGCTCGCCAGGATGTCTCGCCCAACTATCGCGATCTTCAAGAAGCAGCTCGATCTCGTGGCAAATTATGCAGACCTGCGGCAGGATCGAGCTGCGGAAATTATCGCCCAACTCAGCACACCTGTTGAATTTCTGCGGTCAATCGCATTCATCGCGCCGGCTCGAACGCCATATACGATCGAGCTGCTGGCAACTGCGCAGGGTCTCGCCAACCTGGTGGAGATGCGGATCAAGTATGCCCTGGCCTGCAAGCGTCCGATTGAATTCTCCCCGCAGATCCAGCCGATGATCCTGACGCCCACGCACGGCACGCTGCCGAGCGGTCATTCAACGGAATCCTTTACGCTGGCGCGGGTCCTTTGGCTCCTCCTGAGGGATGCCGGTGTCGTACCTTATGATGACACCATCTGGGGCAAGATGTTCATGCGTCAGGCCTCGCGCATCGCGGTAAACCGCACCGTTGCGGGTGTACATTTTCCGGTCGACAGCGAGGCCGGCGCAATTCTCGGGCTTACACTCGGCGCCTATTTCGCGGGTCGGTGCCAGGGTTCCAATGAAATCAAGGGATGGGCCTTCCACGGCGACCAGTATCCTGACAGCCGGGACTTCGACTGGACGCAGCTTTATGATCCGGCAACCCACACGCAGAAAGACCCGGGAGCCTGGGCCGACGAAACCATAACGTCGCTCACCGGCACGACCATTCAATCCAAGCCACTGGCCTGGCTATGGAACCGCGCAAAGCAGGAATGGCTGGACCTGAGGGAACCCTGTGCCGGTGGCAGCAGCGGCGGCGGAACACCCGAGGATGGTGGTGATGGTGTCTCGCCTTCCGAAAACGACGGCTCGTGATCGCATAGCAAAGTCGAACCGGAGGCTAAGTCATGTCGGATATCAACGGCACCTTTGATGAATTTTCAATCGATCCGGTCACGAACTGGCGGCTGGCCGTTGCAGCAAAGTTCGGAACCGGCGAAGAAGACCCTTGGTGGGACATCCTCGTCGAGCTCGATGATATCTCACTCGATGATTTGATCGCCAGGGCCAAGGATATCGGCGGTGGCAACGGGCTTGAGGACGCAGTCCTCATCCCGAATTTCTATACCGTGCAACAGCGGGCGGCCAAAGAATCGATCCTGTATCCCTCACTCTTCGCAAAAGAATTCTTTTTGCAGGAAGCGACGAGGAACGCGGGACAACTCGGCATCAAACGCATCGTTCTTGGGACCGTCGTTCCGGTCGGACAGCTCGACATGAGCGCGCAGATCATGCCCGGCAATCTGCCGGAAATATTTGTTGAAGATGGTTCCGTTGTTACCGCTGTCATCGACAACGGCATCGCGTTCGGCCATGAACTTTTCCGGAAAACCGACCCAAAAGCGTCACGCGTTTCCTTTGCCTGGATCATGGACGCCAGACCGCGTACCGGCACCCTCGTCGTCCCGCAGGGGCACGCCCTCGCGAGGAGCGAAATCGACGGGTTGCTTGCCGCGAACACGGCCAGCGGGCTCCTCGATGAGAACCGCTTCTACAGTCAGTGCGGATTGATCGACTACAACTGGCCAGGCCTCAAGCCGGCCGCGATGCGCGTATCCCACGGCACCCATGTGATGGGACTTGCCGCCGGCTACCAACCCGGCACGAAGGACAACACGCGCCCCATCATCTGCGTGCAGCTGCCAACAGATCTCACCATGGATGTCAGCGGAGCGCAGATCCTGCCAGCCCTGGGACGCGCGATCGACTTCATCAAGATACACGCGGAACGCTTCCGGCTCGACACCGATCACGGCAAGCGGATCCCGCTGGTGGTCAATTTCAGTTTCGGGAATTTTGCAGGACCGCACGATGGTACCGGTCTCATCGAAGCGAAGATCGATCACGAGCTTCACTCGACCACCCAGCGTGAAATCCAGGTGGCTCTTCCTGCCGGGAACGGCAATCTGGCGCGCACACATGCGGAGATCACCTTCACGGATGAGGGCGCGGGTAACGTCAGGCCCGCAAACCTCGACTGGCGCATTCAGCCCGACGACCGCAGCGCGAGCTACGTCGAAATCTGGATGCCGCCGAAGGAGAACCCCGACAACCTTGTGAAAGTGCGCGTTACGCCCCCCGTGGGACCGAGGAGTATGCCGGTTTCAACAGTGCCTGGACAGTCTGCGATCCTCCATTCCGGAGACAACGTGGAATTCGGCCGGATCCTCTACACACCTCCCCATGCGCCAACCTGGCGCGGTTGCATTGTCGTCGGCGTTCACCCGACCTTTCATCACGACGTCACGGATGGCTTGGCACCTTCGGGTGTCTGGAAAATCGAAATCGAGAATGTTGCCCTGACCGAAACCGACCGGGTTCAGGTCTGGATCCGGCGCGACGAAACCTTGCCCGGGTTCCCGGCGTTAGGGCGTCAATCCTATTTCGACAATGATGACTATCAGCGTTTCGACAGCTTTGGTGCCCCCTTGCCGACTGATCCGCCCGGATCCGATTGCCTGGTCAAGCGCAGCGGCACCATAAGCGGCTTTGCCTGCGGCAAGTTTCCCGCCGTTCTTGCAGGATATGTCGAAACCCGCAACGAACTGGCCGGCTATTCTGCCGCCGGCCCGGTAACAACGGCATTCAACGCAACCGGTCCGACGAGAAACGGTCCGGATGCAGCCGCGGTCAGCGATGACACACCGGTTCTGCGAGGCATATTGAGTGCCGGATCACGCTGCGGATCGCTCGTGTCTCTCGACGGAACCAGTGTCGCTACACCTCAGGTTGCCCGATGGATGGCCGACAGGCTTGCACAAGGCCAAACCGCCACGAAGGGTGACGTCAGTGCACAGGCCGCATTTGACGATCATCCGCCACCGTCGAGACCGGCCATTACGCGAACTGGCGGCGGCCGGATGCATAGAAGAATTCGTTTCGGGCCGGACAGAAGGGCTTGATCGACACGGAAGCTCTCTTCCGGATGGTCCACTATTTTGAAATCAGTGACCGCCACCGCCCGCTGCTGCCGGTTTCGGCCGTTCCACGAAATAGAGCGCGGCGACAAGGGCAAGGAACAGCCCGGTCAGGATCAGGAAAATATCCGAGAAGGACAGCAGGAAGGCTTCACGAGTGACGATGCCCGACAGGGTCTTCAAGGCAGCGGTTTCCGCATTCTGCCCCAGTTCCGAAAATGCATGCGTCATGTTGGTCAGTGTCTCGTTGACGACGGGACGCGACCAGTTCACCGTTTCGGCTATCCGCTCGTAGTGGAAGTCCTGACGATTGGTCAAAAGCGTGTTGATTACCGCAAGCCCCACGGCACCGCCAAGGTTCCGGGTCAGGTTGAACAGACCCGACGCGTTCTTGATCATCTGTGGTGGCAGCATGCCGAGCGCGATATTGTTGATCGGCACCATGCACAGCATGAGCGAACATCCGCGCAGGATCTGCGGCACCAGGAGCTCCCAGAAATCCCAGTCATGCGTGATGCCGGTCACCATCCAGGTGCCAATGGCGAAGCCGGAAAAACCGATTCCCATCATAACCCGTGGATCAAGCACCGACATCAGCCGCCCGGCAATCGGTGCAGTCAGGAACATGGCAAGGCCGCTGACGAACATCGTCTCGCCAATCTGCAACGACGTGTAATCGCGAACGCCGCTCAGATAAACAGGATAGAGATACGTCAGGCCGTAAAGACCAACCCCCATGATGAAGCTGAAAAGGCTGCCCATGGCGAAGTTCTTGTCGGCAAACGCCCTGAGATCGACGATCGGTTCGCGTGCCGTGAACGCCCGCCAGAAGAAGATTGCGGCACCCAGAACAGTCACGGCCGAAAAGAAAACGATCTCGCCGCTCTGGAACCAGTCGTCCCCCGAACCTTCTTCCAGAACGAATTCCAGAGAGCCCAGGAAAATGGCCATGGCCGCAAAGCCGTACCAGTCGAAATGATCCAGCAGAGACAGGTCCGGCTCGTCGAAATCGATCAGGGTGACCGCCGCCAGCGTAACAAAAACACCCGGCACCACGTTGATCAGGAACAACCAGTGCCAGGAACCGAATTCGGTAAGATATCCGCCGAGTGTCGGGCCGATAGTCGGTGCAAGCGTTGCTACCAGACCGATCACCGGAGAAATGACGTTGAACTTCTCACGCGGGAAAATCAGATAGGCCGTTGCGAACACGGTCGGGATCATTCCGCCGCCGAGAAACCCTTGCAAGGCGCGATAGACAATCATTTCCTCGATGGTCGACGCGGTAGCGCACATGAGGCTCATGGCCGTGAAGCCGGCAGCTGACAACGCGAACATCCAGCGCGTCGAAAGCATGCGCGAGAGATACCCGGACAGCGGGATCATGATGACCTCCGCAATAAGGTAGCTTGTCTGCACCCAGGGAATATCGTCCTGGGAGGCACCAAGCCCGGCCTGGATTTCCGACAAGGATGCGGACACGATCTGGATATCCAGGATCGCCATGAACATGCCGAACACCATGCAGAGGAAGGTGAACAGCTTGCGTCCGTCGATGGATGCGTTTTGTGCCGTCTCGCTCATGTGACGTAGCCTTGAATCGGCGGACATTCTGACGGAAAGGACGGAATGGCCCGTGGCCGATCATTCGTAACTGTTGGAGCGCCCGCGCGGCCATTCGCCGTCTGCTGGCTGCTCTTGATAGGGGCGGTATCCGCAAGATGCGGATACCGGGCTTGTGCGGTTGGAGGCCGCGGAGAAGACTTGAGTTCAGGCGGATCGGTAGGCCGCTGTGCGATGCCTAGTGAAGCGCCGACAACGTGACATTGGATTTCTGACCGCCTGTCCTGGTGTCGACAGCGACAATCACCGACATGCCAGCCCGCAGGTGTCCGCTCGTGATTTCCTCTTCCGGAACCTTGATTTTCACCGGGACGCGCTGCACCACCTTGGTGAAGTTGCCGGTTGCATTTTCTGCCGGCAAAAGACTGAACACGGACCCGGTCGCAGGTGCGATGCTTTCGACAATTCCGCGAATTGGCTGATCCGGATAGGCGTCGACGGAAATTTCGACCTCTGCTCCCGGGTGAATACCCTCGAGTTGGGTTTCCTTGAAATTCGCGTCGATGTGGGTGTCCGCCAGCGGCACGATCGCCGCAATCCGGCTGCCCGGCTGAAGGAGAGAGCCGACCTGGGCCGCCCTGTTGCCGACGATACCGTCCACCGGTGCGCGTATCACGGTAAAGGCCAGATCGCGTTCGGCTTTTTCAAGGGCGGTCTTGGCTGCAACCACCGCCTGTTCGGCTTCCTTCTTCTGCCCATTGAGCACATCGATGTTGGCTTTGGCCAGGGTTACAGCCGCCTGCGCATTCTCAAGATCTGCCTGTGCACCCTTCAGTGCGGCATCTGCGGTGTCGAGCGTTGCCTGACTTGCGAACTTGTTGTCAGCAAGCTTTTTCTGACGGTCGAAATTCGCTGAGGCTTCGTCCTTCTGCGCCTTTGCGGCCGCAACGGAAGCTTCCGCCTGCAGCACGGATGCCTTGGCTGCCGTGACCTGGGTTTCAATCCGGTCGACCGTGGCCCGGGCGCTGTCGATGGAATCCTTTGCGGACTGGACGGCCAGCCTGTAGTCGCCATCATCAATCTTCAGCAGGACATCACCTGCCTTCACGCGCTGATTGTCGCCAACGGCAACGGATGCGACATAGCCGGAAACCTTGGACAGGATGACCGTGATGTCCGAGGTCACATAAGCATCGTCCGTGCTGGCGATAAACCTGCCCTCCGTCCACCAGTGATAGGCTTCATAACCTCCGAAACCGAGGCCGGCGAGCAGAACGAGGGTAAAGACCCTCTTGGCCTTGCCTTTCTTTTTCGGCGGAGACGATGCCGCTGGCGTGCTGGCGTTTGCCACCTGTCCCTGGGATGGCACGGTCATCTGCCCGCCCTTGTCCTCACCTGCGTCCTTCGCAACAGACGGTTTCACCTGCCCGTTTTTCGAGGTGTCGGAAGTCTTGCTGCCCTGATCCTGGTGGCTCGCGGTCTGCGGCCCGCCACCGATCGCGCCGCTTTCATTGCGGCCTTCTCTGAGTGCCACGTTGATATCCTTTGCCCAAATTCTTGACCGCTCAAACGTTGACTGAACGGTTCGGTCAATGGCATTTATATGTTCATCGTCGTTGCAAACGCAAGGGATGCGGCAAAATTTTTGCAACGCACAACCAAGCAAACCCGTTCAGCTGCTCCGATGGCGTGACCCGAAAGCAAGACCAGGTGACAGTGTGATGCGAGATCCCCACCAGGCTACAGGTCAAATCAGGCCGCAGACAGCTGAGTAGCCTTCTGACTTGCAGGACCACCAGGTCTGGTGACGAATAATTGAACGGTGCCGCCTATTGGCTGATAGTGTAGAGATTGTCCAACCACTTGCCGGACAGTAGACCTTTGGATTGAAAAGACAGTTTTTCGGAAAAACAGCGTATATTTGACAGAATACGAGCAACAACCTACTGAAAAATGACAGAAATTCGAGATTGAGATGACCACCGACACACAGGAACTACCGGCCCTTGCCGAAGATCCGGCCCAGAAGGCCGACAACGCCAAGTGCAGGCAGATTCTTGCCGGGGCGCGAAAAGTCTTCCAGGCGAAAGGCTTCGATGGTGCCAGCATGGAGGTTATCGCCAAGGAAGCTGGCGTTTCCAAAGGTACGCTCTACGTCTATTTCAACAGCAAGGAAGCCCTGTTCGAGGCACTGATTCTGCAAGAGCGGTACGGTCAGGCGGAAATCCTGCGCGAAGCCCTTGTTAGCAAGGCGGACGTAAAAAGTGACCTGTATCGAATTGGCCGCAGCTATCTGCTGAAAATGTCCAATCCGGAAAAACTGTCGACACTTCGCATGGTGATCGGTGCCGCCGAAAAATTTCCGCAGTTCGGAGTTCTGCTCTATGAGGCCGGTCCCTGCCAGGGCCGACGCGACCTCGGCGCCTTTATCCAGGAGCGGATCAACAGGGGCGAGCTGAAGGATTGCGATGTGGAACTGGCTGCCGGCCAGTTTTTCGATTTGTGCGTTGCCGGCGTGTTGAGGCGCATGCTGCTCAATGCCGGCCCCAAGCCGACCGAAGAAGAAATCGATGCCAATGTCGATGCAGCGGTCACGGTGTTCCTGGCAGCTTACGCAGCCTGACAACCGAGGCTTCGCCTCACCTTCGTGCACATCAATCAGAAAACCGGGGCAAATGGGGCGGACAGCCGACGGGAAATTCCTATATTAGGCGGTGAACACCAGATCCACCCAGACTGTAGGCTTCATGACCGCCCGACCGCCCATTTTCCAATTCGACAATTCCTATGCTCGAGATCTGCCCGGCTTTTATGTGGCATGGGAAGGCGCAAAGGTACCGGCCCCCGAACTTGTTCTGTTCAATCGGGATCTGGCAACGGACCTTGGCCTTGATGCCGATCTTCTGGAGACACCGGAAGGCGCGGAGATCTTTGCAGGTGTCAGTCAGCCTGATGGGGCTTCACCGCTCGCCCAGGTCTACGCCGGACACCAGTTTGGGGGGTTCTCGCCGCAACTCGGCGATGGAAGGGCACTTCTTCTCGGCGAAATCATCGATGGCGCCGGCAACCGCAAGGACATTCAGCTGAAAGGATCGGGGCCGACCCCCTTCTCACGTGGCGGCGACGGCAAGGCCGTCGTCGGGCCTGTCCTGCGCGAATATATCCTCGGCGAAGCGATGCACGCCCTTGGCATCCCGACAACCCGGGCACTGGCTGCGGTAACCACCGGAGAAACCATCTACCGGGAGGGGCCGAAACCCGGCGCGGTGCTGACACGTGTGGCTGCAAGTCATTTGCGGGTTGGTACCTTTCAGTATTTTGCGGCACGCGGCGAAACGGAGAAAGTCCGCCAGCTTGCCGACTATGCCATTGCCCGCCACGACCCTGATCTTGCCGGACAAGAAGACAGCTATCTCCGGCTCTTTAGAGGTGTTGTCGAGCGCCAGGCCGCGCTTGTCGCCAAATGGATTCTCGTCGGTTTCGTTCACGGCGTCATGAACACCGACAACACGACAATCTCCGGCGAAACAATCGACTACGGTCCATGTGCATTCATAGATGCCTATGATCCCGCCGCCGTGTTCAGTTCGATCGACCACGGCGGGCGCTATGCTTTCGGCCGTCAGCCGGTGATCATGCAATGGAACCTTGCCCGTCTTGCCGAAACGCTGCTGCCTTTGATCCGGCCCGATGACCTGGACAAGGCCGTCGAACTTGCAAGTGCCGAGCTCGCCCGTTTTCCAGACCTCTACCGCAATGCCTGGCTGACCGGCATGCGCGCAAAGCTCGGCCTTCCGACGGCAACGGAAGAGGATCAGGACCTCTTCGAAACAATGCTCTCGATCCTCCAGGAACAGTCGGTCGATTACACGCTGTTCTTCCGGCACCTT
Source organism: Roseibium sp. LAB1 (assembly GCF_054658235.1). NCBI lineage: Bacteria > Pseudomonadati > Pseudomonadota > Alphaproteobacteria > Hyphomicrobiales > Stappiaceae > Roseibium > Roseibium sp. LAB1. The sequence goes on from NZ_BAAGIB010000001.1 coordinate 263,416, forward strand.
GGTGAGGCAGCCATGGACGCCGCTCAAAAGCTTCGTGACCTTTTTGTTGATCCGACCCAGATTGACGGCTGGCTGGCGCGCTGGAAGCAACGCCTTGAAAAGGACGGCAGAACAGCAGCGGAAACCAGGGCCGCAATGGACAGCGTCAATCCGCTCTACATTCCGCGAAACCACAAGGTGGAAGAAGCGCTCGAAGCAGCAGAATCTGGAGAGTATTTTTTGATCAACAGGTTACTGGTGGTTTTAAAAGCGCCGTTTGAAGAAAAACCCGATTTTGTCTCCTATGCAGAACCTGCGCCCGCGACGTTCGGGCCCTATCGGACATTCTGCGGTACGTGACGCGGGATACATGGGCTAACGGACGTCGCTCTGGCTTTGGTCCCGCTAGGGTGCAAGCCTGAAATGAAGAGGAAACGGTTTGAGGCGGATTGGCCTTCATCGCGGCACGCAAGTACTGAAAATGTAGCATTACCGCGTTTCGAAAGCGTGCTTGAACGGGCATAACGCCCGCTCAAGCACGCTCCCGAAAAGTAGTTCGCCAACACTCATGCCATTTCGTCTTCCTGCATGCCCCTGGTCGGCATGCACCATCACAAGCTGACAAAGACACCTCACCCGGCCAGACGCTCGACCAGAAAATTCATTTCCTGCTCCAGCTTGTCCCCGGACAAGCCGACAAATCGCGCTTCAAGGCTGATCGTGACAAGTCCGTGCACGGCCGCGAAGGCTGTACGGGTCCGCACCGCCAGGGCTTCTTCCAGCATGCCGGGATTCAGCTCACGCAGCGGCGCTGCGATGAAACCAAGCAGTGCGATGTTTTCCTGAATGTGCCATTCCGGCACCGCCGTGCCCTCAGGCAATTGGTGACTGAACAACGTGATCCAGAGATTGCGGTTGTCGCGGGCAAACGCCAGATAGGCCAATGCAAGCACCTTGAGTCGTGCCATGGGCTCGTCCACAGTTTCAACCGCAGCCGCCATCACTTCCTTGATACGGCCGAGCGTCACCGAGTTGACGGCAAGCAGCAGTGCATCCTGATCGGCGAAATGCTTGTAGACCGAACCGACCGAATACCCGGCATCGGCCGCCACCTTTCGGATGTTGACCGCTTCCATCCCCCCCGCTTCCACGGCGCTAATCGCCGCCTCCAGAACGCGCCGATGGGTTTCTTCGCTTTTAGCTTTTTGAACTCCGGCCATTAACCGTATCGAACCTCAAAAGTGAACAGTGTTCATTTTTCTTCTTGACCTAATCAAAATGATATGGCTTTGTCAAATAGTGAACAACGTTCACCTTTTGAGAGAGGCACGATGTTTGAGCCATTCATGAACCAACTGAAAGCGCTGTTTCTAGTCAGCGCCGAGGAAAGCCGGGACAGTCAGTCACTTGCTCTCCTCTCAATCAACACGCGTACAGCCGCCGCATCCGTCCGGGCTGCCCAGGTTGCCCTGGCCCGCGCCAAGGCAGAGCAGCAGCAGGACCGCAAGCGGCTGTGGCAAATCAATGCTTCCCTGGAAGATCTGGAAAACAGGGCTCGCAACGCCCTGCTTAAAGGACTTGAGCCCCTTGCGAGAGAGGCTGCGGAAGCCATCGCCATTCTGGAAAATGAAAAGACGGCTCTCGAAGAAGCGATCCGTTCCTTTGATGGCGATCTTTCGAGCCTTACGGAAACCCTGCATGGCGCCCAGAGCCGTCTGCGTGCCCTCAAGCGAGGCGAACGCACTGTCGAGGTTCGGGACCAGATCCAGAAAGCACAGTCCTTCAGCTCCGGAACCGGCCAATCGGCTCTCGCCATTGCTGAAGGACAGCTGGAGGACATCCGCCAGCGGCAGGAGCGCGACCAACTTGCCGAGCAGGAATTCAAGGCCCTCTCGGCCGCGGATAATCCGAGCGGGGTTATCGAAAAGCTGGGTGACGCCGGTTGCGGCACGCCAGTGAAAACCAGAGCGGACGACGTACTCGCCCGCCTGAAATCCGACCTTCCCCTTCTTCTTGAAAAAAGCAGCTAACACGAGGACGAGACCATGCAGGAACCAACAGTCAAACATACCAACAACTGGACCATTTTTACCGCCGGCAGTTTCGCCATAGCGGCTATCATGATGGCCCTCGGCATCTGGAACCTGGAGGCAAGTTTCTCCGCCAAGGGCTTCTACACCATGGCCGCGATCATGCTCGTGCACACCGCGGTTACCTTGACCAAGACCCTGCGCGACCGTGAGGAAGCCAACAAGTTCCACAATCGCCTGGAAGATGCCAAAACCGAAAAACTGCTGATGGACATCAGCAAACCCGAACAAGCCTGATTCAATTTTCAACCCGGGCGAAGGTCCTGACGCTTCGCCCGGATTTTCCAGACCGAAGGCTATGAAGCTGCCGTGCAATCAGCAGCTTCGATGGAGGACCTCATGAGCGCATCACTGATGACATCCCGGCGTTTCGCTCCGCTCTTCTGGACGCAGTTTTTTTCCGCATTCAACGACAACTTCCTCAAAAACGCCCTGGTTTTCCTGGTGCTGTTCCAGGTCGGAGGACAGGGTGCGAATGGTAGCAACACCGGCGTCTTGATCACCCTGGCCGGGGCGGTTTTCATCGCTCCCTTCCTGCTTCTGTCCGCACTTGGGGGTGAGCTTGCCGACAAGTTCGACAAGGCGCGGATCGCCCGTGCAACCAAGCTTGCAGAAGTTGCCGGCGCGGGGCTGGCGGTCGCCGGCATGGCCTTGTCATCCCTACCCGTTCTCTTTGCCGCCCTGTTCGTGTTCGGTGCCATGTCGGCGCTGTTCAGCCCGGTCAAATACGGCCTTCTCCCCGATCATCTGCCGGCTCCGGACCTGCCACGTGCCAATGCCTGGATCGAGGCGGGAACATTCCTGGCGATCCTGGGCGGTACGATTTCAGCGGGACTTCTTTTCAGCACTGGTGCTCCTAAGCTGGCCTTTGCACCGGTCATGATCGCACTGGCGCTCGGGTGTTACGGGCTGAGCCGTCAGATCCCTTCTGCAACCGCAGCCGCCCCCAATCTGACGGTCGACTGGAACCTGATCACCTCCACCTGGTGTGTTGTGAGCGATCTGGCGTCGGACCGCCGCCTGTTCCTGGCCGCCCTGATGAACGCCTGGTTCTGGCTGGTTGGCGCCATGGTGCTTGCTGTTCTGCCATTGATGGTCAAATCCTTCCTGGGTGGTGAAGAAATAGCGGTCACCTACTTCCTGACGGTCTTCGCCGTATCAATCGGCATCGGCTCGGCAATTGCCGCCTGGCTTCTGGCTGGCCGTGTTGTCCTTCTGCCTGCACCGGTCGGCACGTTCTTGCTGGCGCTGTTCTGCCTGGATGCCTCGCTGACCCTGGCCGGTTTGCCGGCGGCCACAACTGCCTCGAACCTGCTGGACTTCCTGAAGCACGAGGGGGTGCTGCGCCTCAGCATAGACATGGCCGGTCTTGCCATTTCCGGTGCGCTGCTTGTTGTGCCCACCTTCACGGCACTCCAGACCTGGGCACGGCCGGACGTGCGCGCCCGCCGGATTGCTGCCTCCAACGCCCTTGGCGCTGCCCTGATGACCGTTGGCGGGTTGTTGCTCGCAGGCGCCCAGAAACTCGGCTTTTCCGTTCCCGCGATCTTCCTGGCGCTGGCCGGGCTGAACCTGATCGCGGCGCTTGTGATGTTGAAGACCCTGCCCACGAACCCGATGCGCGACGCGATCTCCATTCTCTATCGCGCTGTTTTCCGGATGGAAGTCAAAGGACTTGAAAACCTGGAAAAAGCGGGCGAAGCCCCGATCCTGGCCCTGAACCACGTCAGTTTGCTGGACGCTGGCCTGGCATTGACCCTGACCGACAGGAAGCCGTCCTTCGCCATCGACTACGACATTGCCCGGCGCTGGTGGGTGAAACCCTTTCTGCACCTTGCAAACGCTTTGCCGATCAACCCGTCAAAGCCCATGGCCACCCGAGCACTGATCAAGGTGGTCAATTCCGGCGAACCTATGGTGATCTTCCCGGAAGGCCGGCTGACAGTCACCGGCAGCCTGATGAAGGTCTACGACGGTGCGGCCATGGTGGCCGACAAGACCGGGGCGATGATCGTTCCGATCCGCATCGACGGCCTTGAAAAAACGCCCTTCTCCTACCTGAACCCCAGCCAGATCCGCAAGCGCCTGTTCCCCAAAGTAAAGGTGACGATAATGGAGCCCACCCGCCTGGACCTCAACGACGACCTCAAGGGCCGTCAGCGCCGCGCTGCGGCCGGAGCAAAGCTCTATGGCGTCATGTCCGAACTCATGTTTGAAACCAGCTTGACGGAAGACGTTACCATTCTGGAGAAGGTGATCGCCACGGCCGGCGAACACGGCTACGGCAAACTGGCGGTAGAAGATCCGGTGACCGGCAAGCTGAGTGCTGGCAAGCTTCTGACGGGCGTTTCCGTTCTCGGCCGCAAGCTGCTGCAGCACACCAGGGGCGAAGATACTCTTGGCATCATGCTGCCCAATGCCAATGGAGCCGCCGTAACCGTGCTGGCGACCATGTCCGCCGGCAAGGTCCCCGCCATGATCAACTTCACCGCCGGGCAGGAAAACATTCTTGCCGCCTGCCGGGCAGCAGAAGTCCGCACGCTGCTGTCCTCCCGCGCCTTCGTCAAGCAGGCCCGGCTGGAGCAACTGGCCTCAAACCTTGAAAAACACGTCCGCATCATCTGGATGGAGGACCTGCGCGCCGAAATCGGCTTTATCGACAAGATGCGCGGTCTTCTGACGAAAAGCCGTCCCCTGGTGCACCGCCGGGCGGATGATACCGCGGTGATCCTGTTCACGTCAGGTTCGGAGGGAACACCGAAGGGTGTTGTCCTGACCCACAGGAATATCCTGTCCAACGCCACCCAGGCTGCGGCCAGAATAGACTTCACACCGAACGACAAGGTGTTCAACGTCCTGCCCATGTTCCATTCCTTCGGCCTGACGGCGGGCACCATCCTGCCGTTGATTTCCGGAGTGCCGGTCTATCTCTATCCCTCCCCCCTGCATTACCGGATCGTTCCGGAGCTGATCTACACCTCCAATGCAACGATCCTGTTCGGCACGGACACCTTCCTGAACGGTTACGCCCGTGTCGCCCATGCCTATGACTTCCGCTCCCTGCGCTACTGTTTTGCAGGTGCGGAGCCGGTGAAACCGTCAACCAGGCAGATCTACCAGGAACGCTTCGGCCTGCGTGTGCTGGAAGGTTACGGCGTGACAGAGACAGCGCCTGTCATCGCGCTCAACACGCCGATGTACAACCGTCCGGGTACGGTCGGCAAACTCATGCCCGGCATGAAGGCACGCCTTGAACCTGTGCCAGGTGTGGAAACCGGTGGCCGGCTTCATGTTGCGGGCCCGAACGTCATGGTCGGTTACCTGAAAGCCGACAACCCGGGCGTTGTCGAAGCGCTTGTCGATGGCTGGCACGACACCGGCGACATCGTCGAGATCGACGCCGACGGCTACATCATCATCAAGGGCCGCGCCAAGCGCTTTGCCAAGATCGCAGGTGAAATGGTCTCGCTGTCCGCCGTGGAAGCATTGGCAGGCCAGATCTGGCCGCAACACCTGTCCGCCGTCGCCGCCATCAAGGACCCACGCAAGGGCGAGAAGCTGGTACTGGTTACGGAAAATCCGGACGCGGACAGGGCTGCCTTCGTTGAAGGGGCGAAAGCCCGTGGAGCGCAGGATCTGATGATACCGGCAGAAGTCCGTGTCGTGCCCAAGGTCCCGGTTCTTGGCTCAGGAAAGCTGGACTTCGCCGGGGTTGCAAAACTGGTCAATCCCGAACCGCAGCTGGGTGAAGCTGCCTGACACCACAACCCGGCCTGCGAATAAGCAGGCCGGGGTGTATACTGTCTTTCATGTCCTTTTATCTTACCTAGAAACGCTTTTCTGAATCGCAGGAAAGACGTCGTCCGTAAATTTCTGGATTTAATCCGCAAAAATCGCAAATGTTGCCCCTACGGCGAAACTAAACCTTAACGGGAACGGTACAACCTGTGAACGCATATCCATCGTCAGAAACCTCCGGAGACTGCGAATGCGTTTTACAAGAGGAGTTGCCGTTGCCTTGTGTTTCGGCTTGCTCGCCTGCACTGACAACGTCCCATCCGGAGATCCGCAAAGTGGTCTGAAAAGGGACATGCGCGGTTACAAGGCAAGCCCTGGCGTCCTTGTCGCGGAAGACGGAACTCCGCATTGGATCCAGTCCGCGGTCACGGGGTACCAGGAAACCACCTTGAACTCCGATCTTCCATCGAAGGTGGTCATGCGGCAACCGTCTGCCTTCTGCCGGTTTCGCAAACCGAACCACGGGGAATACATCGGCAATGTTCACGTCGGCACGGGCAACATGCACGCGCCAATCTACACCTGGTCGAAAACAAAGGTGCGAGATCGGGCCCAGAAACTGGCGGAGAACGCGCAAAAGCCGAATGATGACCCCAGGAAAATCCGCGTCGACACCATGGTTCTCAGCGCCAAGGACGACAGCTTTCCCGTTGTTGACGTCGTCGTTACGGAAACGGCGAAACCGGTCTACCTGATCCTGCAAAACGAATTTGGCAAGATCCTCTGGAACATACATCTGGCCCCGGGTGCCCGCATCTCCCACGTTGTAGCTCTTGGTGTCGGTGACATCGCCTTCGCCAATCTGGACCCGGACGTACCGGTGGAAATGGTGGGCGCGAGAACTCTTCGTTCCTGCGGAGTGCAACCCTGGCGAAAGATGCAGGACCACTGGCTCTTTGTTAGAAACGCCAAGGAAAACCCGAGCCTTCATGAAGAGCCAGTCGCAAAGAACAAGGCAGCCTACCGCAAGTATGACAACTGGTTCCGCAGTGCCTTCGGCATAAGAAGCGAGCAGAACGTCGCGGGTGTGGAGCGGTCCACCCATGTACTGGTAGGCCCGCTGCCACCGAGCCTGGAGGAGCGGATCCCATTTCGACCTCTGGGTGGCTCACTCGTCATCATGACACCCGTCAAGAACATCGCGGTTGCCGACAAGGCCGGCTATGAGGAAAAGGCGATGGCGCAGATCAGGCCACTTGTCGACAAGGCCCTCGGCCGCGGACAAGCCGCCAAATCAAATTCCGGGTCATAGTCAAAGGGAACAGTCCCAATGCGTATCCTTCAAATCGCCTGCGGCGTCATCTTCTTTGCCGTTACGATGTACTACGGCTACATCATGTTCAGTGTTGCCAATGTCGCCAACACAGTTTTCGGCTTCAAGAGCGATCCGCTCGAGGGACAGGCAACGGTACACAATGCCCGGCATGGATCAGCCGGTTCCTTTAAAGATGGTTACATCGCCCTCACCGACTTCAAGAGCCTTGATGCAGGCCGGGTGGCCAACGTCGTCATCCCCGTCTCGGTAAAAGAACTATTGAAGGAAACAGGCGCCCCCGCCGACATGGACATGATCGAAGTGTTCATTTCAGGACAGGCACCCAAGATCGCGGAAGCGGAATGCAGGCTCCTGATCAAGACGATTGCATCCAGTTGCCGGGTGAAGCTGACGAAAGCCAAGCAATTCAAGGACGATCCGAATTTTGCCGAGATCAGGATGCAGCTTCAGTTCCTTGAAAAGCGGGAACCCGGCACTTTCAGAACGGAAAAACCTCTAAACTATCAGGAAGTCGAGGCAGACCTTTTGGAAAGTGCCGGGATCTATGCCGAAGCCTGGTTGAACGAATTCAAGAGCCGCCGGGCAAAACTTTATGCCTCGGCAGCCCGGGCCTGCGATCCTTTGAGGCGTCAGCACGGCAATTGTTCGGTCACCGAGATCAACGTTTTCGGGCAGTGGAAAAAGCGCGAGGAATTCGTGGTCATGCGCTCCAACGCGACCCTGTCATATCTGTGGCCGGAACGGATCTGACCAGGGTCGCGCCTGTTTCATTCAACCGGCCATTTTCAAGTGAAGGCCATCACCTCGGCCTTGGCTTCGGCGACAGCTGCAATAAGCCGGTCGACGTCTTCCGTCCGGGTAGACCAATTCGAAACGCTGATGCGAAAGCCTTTCCGACCCTGCCAGGATGCCTGACCGAACCAGGCTTCACCGGATGCCTGCACGTGGCCCGCAATGCGCGCACACGCATCTTCGGCACCCGGCAGCGTTGCAAACACCTGATTGAAATGTATGTCGTGCGGCACCTCGAACCCGAGGGCCGTCAAGTCCCTTGAGATCCGCCTGGCATGATCGTGAAAGCCGCTCAACATATCGTCGAGACCTTGCCGGCCAAGTGACAGGAGTGCCGCCCAGGTTTCAGCCCCACGTGCGGATCGGCTGAACTCGGGTGCCCGGTTAGCCGGATTCGAAACGGTCGCAGGCAAATAGGTCGCCCCGATCGCCATGGATGCCTGCAATTCCTGCGGATGGCGGCACAGAGCCAGCCCTGAATCATAGGGGGTGTTGAGCGTCTTGTGGCTGTCGACAACCCAGCTATCCGCTTTCTCCAGCCCCTTGAGGGCCGATGCAGTCTCGCTGCAGGCTCGTGCCCAGAGCCCGAACGCTCCATCCACATGAAGCCAGGCACCGGCGGCAATACACCTGTCACCCAGTTCGTCAAATGGATCGGAAGCACCGCTGCAGACATTTCCCGCCTGACACAAGACCAAAGTGCGATCATCCAGTGGAGGCAGTTTGTCGATCCGCATCCGGCCCTGATCGTCTACCTCCACCCACTCGATGGATTTGGTGGAAAGTCCAGCCATTCGCAGGGATTTCAGCACTGTTGCATGGATTTCCGCACTGGCGACAATCCGCAACGCCGGTGCACCGATCAGCCCCTCGCCTCTTTCATGACCAAGTCGAGACAGCAGCGTATCGCGCGCGGTGACCATAAGCGCCATGTTGGACATGGTCGCCCCGGTGGTAAAGGCACCATCGGTGCCGTGAGGCAACTCCAGAAGCTTCACGATCCAGGAAACAGCGGCTTCTTCCATCTTGATGACAGAGGGTCCGGTCAGACCGTCGGCAACCTGATCCCACGCTGAGAGCAAGGCTCGGGCTGCAGATGCCGCTGGCAAGGCGCCGCCAAGAACATAACCGAAATATCGGCCCGCGGCTGTCGCTACCGTCCCTTCACCGCCCACCGTCTCCAGAAGATCGAGCACGGTGTCGAGGTCCAGCCCTTGCTCCGGCAATCCGGGATCGAGCTCGGCCAGACGGGACACATCAGGATCGACGCGCCGGTCAGGCAATTGTTTCAGATAACGGGCACCTCGCGCTGCACCGTTTGAAAAGGCTTCCGCTTGAAGGCCTAGAAGGCTATTTTCCATGTCCGAACCACCATTCTATATCGAAGAGTTTCTATATAGATGAATATCAATATGGATATCAAGTCAAATGCAACTGCGATGGCGGCACTGGCGAGTCCCGTGCGGCTGCAGATCCTTTTGTGGCTGCTCAACCCGCGCGTCAATTTCCCCCCTCAGCGGGATGGAGATCTGGTGGAAGACGGTGTTTGTGTCGGCTTCATCACCGATAAGGTCGGGCTCAGCCAACCGACCGTCAGTTCGCACATGAAGAAGATGTCGGAAGCCGGACTGGTGACCAGCAAGCGGATCGGCAACTGGATGTTCTACAAACCCGACCGGACAAGACTTGCAAATGTGGGACTGACCATCACATCCGCATCGCAAATCGATCCCGAAGCCTCAAGCGCTGGTCGACAGGCCGCCGAAACCATTTCCTGAAATCCGCGTCAGAGAGTAAACCGGGCCGAGCAGTCATGGGGCACGTCGCGGCTTGCAGCTGCAGGCAATCTCGGACTAGATCAGAAAGAACGCGTTATCGGAATCGATTGATGGTCCGTGGATCGGCCCTACAGTGTTAGGGCAACTTGTCTCGTGCCAACGCATCGCGAAAACTTTTGCCTATCAGACAGGAAATCACCCATGTCCGCACCTGCTTATGACGACCAGAATGTCTTTGCCAAAATCCTGCGCGGCGAACTGCCGAGCCACAAGATATACGAAGACGACAAGACACTGGTGATCATGGACATCATGCCCTGCGGCGACGGTCATGTTCTGGTGATCCCGAAAGCCCCTTCCCGCAACATTCTGGATATCGCCCAGGATGATCTAAACGCGGTGATGGCAACGACCCAGATGATGGCAAGGGCGGTGATCAAGGCCTTCGATGCGGATGGCTCAACCATCCAGCAGTTCTCCGAGCCTGCAGGTGGCCAGGTGGTGTTCCACACCCATGTCCACGTCATTCCGCGCTTCGACGGCGTGTCACTGAAGCCCCATACGGGCGCAATGGCCGACAACGACCTCCTGGCCACCCAGGCTGAAAAGATCCGGGCAGCCCTGGCCTGACCAGGGACTGGACAGCCTCTCCTTCAAGACAAAAAAGCGCCCGCAGGCTACGGACCGTGCGGGCGCTTCCTTTGTGATATTGGATCAGCTGTCGAACCACCAGCGGCTGCAAGCCCGGGCGCCATCGAGCTCCCAGCTCGACGCCAGCTGGTCGCCGTGCTGGACGTTGCTTCGGCGGGCATAGACGAAATTGCGGAAGAACGGGATGATCGTGCCGCCGTCGTCATGCGCGAGCAAGGCCATTTCCCGGTACATTTCCGCCCGTTTGGTGTCGTCCAATTCGGCCTTTGCCATCAACAGCAGCTCGTTGAAACGTTCGTTCTGCCAATGGCTCTCGTTCCAGGCGGCGTCCGACTTGTAGGCCAGGGAATACATCACGTCCGGGGTCGGACGCGCGCCCCAGGCCACCACACAGAATGGCTTCTTCAGCCAGACATCCGAGTAATAGCCGTCGTTGGGTTCACGCACGACCTTGATGTCAATGCCGGCCGCCCTGGCGTGTTCGGCATAAAGAACACACAGATCGACCGCTCCGGAATAGATGGAATCTGCCGAGGAAATGCTGATGGACAGGCCTTCGGCCCCAGCCTTCTTCAACAGCGATTTTGCCTGGTCCGGATCGTAGTCGTGTTGGGGAATGTCATCCGGCCAATAGGGCATGGCCGGGGAATGGTGGAAATCGTTTGCCTTGGTTGCGGCACCAAAGGCGATCTTCTCGATGATCTCATCCCGGTTCATCGCGAGCTTGAGTGCATTGCGAACATCCTTGTTGTCGAACGGAGGTGTGTCGCAGAACATCGGCATTGTGAGCGTCGAGGCAGACGGCACATTGTCGATCACCAGGTTTGGGTTCCGCTCGAGCAGCGCCATGGTCTTCAGGTCGATGAGCGATACTGCATCAACATCGCCAGTGACCAGGGCCGTCTGACGGGCGTTAGGATCGGTCAGGACGATCAGGTCCACTCCGTCGAAATGCGCACCATCGAGATGCCAGCCTTCATGCCGCGTCAACGAGAACCTGACGCCGAAGTCGCCGGTATCGATCTTGTAGGGCCCGGTGCCATCACCTGACGCCCAGTCGATCGTACCATCCTCATTCGCAGGGCAGATCGCGAGATGGTAATCGGTCATCAGCCACGGCAGATCGGCATTGCCCGACGACAGCTTGAAGACAATCGCATTGTCGCCGTCCTTGACGATGTCCTCGACATCGGTCAGCAGCGCCTTGGCCGCCGATGTTGTAGCGTCTCCGCGGTGATGGTTCATCGATGCAATGACATCATCAGCGGTCATCTTGCGGCCCGAGTGGAAGGTGACATTCTCGTTGAGCTTGAAGGTCCACTCCGTCGCATCCGCATTCGCCGACCACTCGGTGGCAATGTCAGGTCCCAAAGATCCGTCCGGCTCGATCAGTGTCAGGTAGCTGCGATGAGTATGCGCCAGAACGATCATGGCGATGGTGAGATAGGTGCCCGGATCGTGGGTGTCTGAGGTATTGCCGTCGTGGATACCGACCTTGAAGGTCCCGCCCTGCTTCGGTTGCGCCCTGGCACTGGTCGTCCAAAGTCCCGTTGCTGCGGAGGCCGCAACCCCGGCGGCCATGGAATAATTCAGAAAATCGCGGCGGGAAATGCGGCCCGCCTTTGCGGCGTCAGCCAGTTTTTCCAGCATTTCCGCATCTTTGAACTTGTCCTTCATCGTCAGATTACCTCCAAGTTGACAGTCACCCTTTTGGCCTGCGACCTGTTTTCAATCGTTAACTTTAGGTCGGTCACGAAATTTCCGATCATCTTCCATTCGAAGTTTAGTGACCCAAAAACGACACATCTGTAGATAGTGCGCAGCAAAATTTTGTCCTGTCAGGAATACGAATGAAGGTGACGACACTTTCAGGCTGTTCAGATGAAACAAGCGCAATTGAAGACACGCGCCAAAGTGCCGGCTCAAGGGAGAGCCTCCCTGCAGGAGATGCGCGGCGAGATGAGCCTCAAGGTATGACAGACAGAGCAGAAGCAGCCTAGGCAACACCAGCCTGGACAGCCGCTTCCTCCTGTTCCCTGGCCATGTTCTGGTCTTCCTGCAGCACCTTGACCACAGAGGGCCGCTCGGCGAAGCGCTCGATATAGGCCTTGAACTCATCAAAATCCGGAACGATGCCGAACATCATGCCCCACCGCAGCCCCATACCCCACAGCACATCGACGGCCGTCATCTGCTCCCCAAGGACGTAGGGCCGCTTGGCCAATTGGGCACGCATGTTTTCCATGACGGTGTCGAAGGAACCATAAGCCGACATGGACTGCGGCGGTTCTTCGCGCTTGAGCGCGCGATCTATCAGCGCCGGCTCAAAACAGGACGCCATGTGCACGAACCAGCGCAGGTACGGTCCGCGCATCGGATCATCGAGAGCAGGCGTCAGGCCTTTTTCCGGAAAAAGATCAGCCAGATAGATATAGATCGCGACCTGTTCCGTGATCACGGCCTCTCCGACACGCAACGCCGGCACTTTTCCTGCCGGGTTTACAGCAAGGTACTGCGGCGTCCGGTTTTCACCCAGTTTCAGGTTGAGTACGTTCAGCTTGTAAGGCGCACCCAGTTCTTCCAGAAGTACGCGTACGCCCGTGGCCCGCGTTTGAGGTGCGTAAAAAAGTTCGACCTGATCCGCCATTGTCCTCTCCCTTGACCGGGTGCAATCACCGTCCTCTTCAACCTAGCCCATCTGGCCGGCAAGTGAACCCGGGAAAATCGCTTTGGCTCAGGGCGTCATCGTGTCGAATAGTAACCAGCCGGCAACAAGGAAAACTTCCGCCGCCAGAACACCGACAAAAACACGTTGGCGGGCAGCAAAAAAGGACGCGAACCCGAAGGCGGCTGCAGCCAGACGCAGCCAGAGCGGCGTGTCGGCCAATACGCCTTGAGGAAACAGGATCAGCTTTGAAATCACACCGGCAACAAGCGCGGTCGCGACGCAGCGCACCCAGATCAGCAGTTCGCCGTCTTCACGCAGCCTGCCACCGGCAAAGACACCAAGCCACCGCCAGACATCGGTTGCAAACCAGCCGGCCACGATGATCATCACCAGAGGCCACCAGGTTTCGGAAATCAGTCCCCCTGCCGTCGATCCATCCATCACGACAGCCCCCTGCGCATGATCCGCGTACCGATGTAGGCAATCGTTCCGCCCACGAGCCCGGTCCAGAGCAGGTCAAGGCCGGGCAGATAGCTGAAGAAGACGGGTCCGAGCAACAGCCCGGCAACCATGGCCACCCGGTCCGCATTAAGCCGTGCAGCCCCCCAGAGGGAACACAGGAAATAGACCGGCGTCAGCAGGAACAAGGCCCCCGCCACCATGTCCGGCATGCTCTCCACCAGCAGATAGGAGACACCGGTCATGCAGAATACGAAACTGGTCACCGCCCCGCCGAAACCGAGGAAAAACGGCAGACGCCCTTCCCTTGGCATATCCGGCAGATGCTTCATCGCAAACACCCACGCCGTCACTGCCACGAAATGGGACGCGAGCAAAAGTTGCCAGGTCTTTGTCTTGCCGGGCACCTTGACCAGAGGCATCAAGGCCATGGTCATCGGCATCAGACGGACAGAGGCAAGTGCTACGGCAATGCCCGCCGGGATCATCCCCATTCCGGAGGATATGGCACCGGTCAGAACCACAATGGAAGGCAGCGCCCACACTAAGCCGGTCATCGCCAGCGTCTCGACAAGCGTCAGTCCGGTCTCCCGGGCAAGACCTGCATACCCGACAAACGCCGCAGTCAGAATGAACGCTGGAATAGACACCGCCGCGCGTGCGCCGCGCCCCAACCAGACCCGGGCAGGTTCTGGTGTGTCGTGAGGTTTTGGGATGGTTTCTGGCTGATCAGGAGCCGTCATGAAGCTGACTCATCTCTGGGCAGTTAGTAAGGTAGCCTTACCTTTTTGGAGAATTTCTGTCCAGAGCACCAAAGGGCGAAAGAGTTCGGTTCACGAACTACTCGTCTCCCCTTGCCGGCTCCCTGCACAGACTACACCGACCGCGTCAGCCCGCCATCGATGCGGATGTTCTGGCCCGTGATGTAAGCGGCTTCCTCGCTGGCCAGGTAGGCGATCAGACCGGAAATCTCGTCTGCGCGGCCGTAGCGGCCCATGGGGATCCGGGCCAGGCGATCTTCCTTCTCCGGCAGGCTGTCGATGAAACCCGGCAGGATGTTGTTCATGCGCACGTTCTCGGCCGCGAACTTGTCTGCAAACAGCTTGGTGAAGCTGGCAAGCCCCGCCCGGAACACACCGGAGGTCGGAAACATCGGGTCCGGCTCGAAAGTGGCGAAGGTGGAGATGTTGATCACTGTGCCACCACCTTGTGCCGCCATAACCGGGGCGACGAGGCGCGCCGGGCGAATGACGTTCATCAGGTAATAATCCATACCAAGGTGCCAGTCCTCGTCGGAGATTTCCAGAATATCGCCTTTCGGGCCGTGGCCGGACGAATTGACCAGAACATCAATCCGGCCAAAGAAGTCCAAGGTCTTGCTGACAAAGGAGGTCAGGTCGTCCGCAACAAGATTGGACCCGGTGAACCCCACCCCGCCCAACTCATGTGCGAGCGCTTCCCCCTTGCCGGACGCCGACAGGATTGCAACCCGGAACCCGTCCGCAGCAAGCCGCCTTGCTGCATCGGCCCCCATGCCGGATCCGCCTGCGGTGATCATGGCAACCTTGTTATCGCTCATATCCGTTCTCCCGAAAATATCTGCTTCTTTGCTAGGCGTGTGGCCCGGCGTCTGCAAATGATTTTCCTGAATGCTTTCAATTCCAAACATGAATGAGAACACGTGCGGCGCGTGCCCCGAGCAACAAGTCCGGACCTTCGAACCAGGTCCTCTCAACATCCTGCGTCCTCACTCTTGTCCGCAGCTCGAATACAAAAAGGCCCCGGATCTCTCCGGGGCCTTTCTGATCTGATTTTGCTGTGGCTCAATCGGCCAGCGGCACCTTGGGGACAAGGCTCTTCTTGGACGGGCCGCTTTTGCCTGCAGGCGGTTTGGTATCCTTGGCAGCCGCTGCCTTGGCAGCGGGTTTGCGACGCCGCTTCGGTTTCGGCTTGGCTTCCGTCTTGGCCTTGGCTTTCGGCGGTGTCGCCCGCTCCTCGATGCTTTCCAGAAGCAGGCCCTTGCCGTCCTCGGACACGGTGACCTTGACCATTCCGCCCTTCTTCAGCTTGCCGAACAGCACCTCGTCGGCCAATGGCCGCTTGATGTGCTCCTGGATAATCCGCCCAAGCGGGCGAGCGCCCATCTGGCTGTCATAACCCTTGTCGGCGAGCCATTTGACGGCATCTTCGGTCAGCTCGAAGGTTACGCCGCGGTCAGCCAGCTGAACTTCAAGCTGCATGACGAACTTCTCGACCACCTTGTAGACGACTTCCATCGGCAGGTTGCCGAACGGAATGATCGCATCGAGGCGGTTGCGGAATTCCGGCGTGAACAGCTTGTTGATCGCCTCCGCATCATCACCTTCCCGCTTCACACGGTTGAAGCCAACCGGCATCCTGGCCATGTCCGCAGCACCGGCGTTGGTGGTCATGATCAGGATGACATTGCGGAAATCGACCTGCTTGCCGTTGTGGTCGGTCAGTTTGCCGTGATCCATCACCTGCAGCAGGATGTTGAACAGGTCCGGATGGGCCTTCTCGATTTCGTCCAGCAGCAGCACGCAATGTGGATGCTGGTCGACACCGTCGGTCAGCAAACCGCCCTGGTCAAAACCGACATAGCCCGGAGGCGCGCCGATCAGGCGCGACACGGTGTGCCGCTCCATATACTCGGACATGTCGAAACGGATCAGTTCGACACCCAGCGAAGAAGCCAGCTGTCGCGCAACTTCCGTCTTGCCGACACCGGTCGGACCGGAGAACAGATAGCTGCCGATCGGCTTGTCCGGCTCACGCAGGCCAGCACGCGCCAGCTTGATGGCCGACGCCAGCGTTCCGATGGCCTCGTCCTGGCCATAGACGACCCGCTTCAGATCCTTGCCGAGGTTTTCAAGAACCTCAGCATCGTCCTTGGAGACGGACTTCGGCGGGATTCTGGCCATGGTGGCAATCGTGTTCTCGATTTCCTTCACGCCAATGGTCTTGCGGCGGCGAGCTTCCGGAACCAGCATCTGCGAGGCACCGGTTTCGTCCAGCACGTCGATCGCCTTGTCCGGCAGCTTGCGGTCGGAAATGTATTTCGCTGACAGTTCCACGGCCACCTTGATGGCATCGTTGGTGTAACGAACCTTGTGGAAGTCCTCGAAATAAGGCTTCAGACCTTTCAGGATGTCGATGGCATCCGGGATCGACGGCTCGTTGACGTCGATCTTCTGGAACCGACGAACCAGCGCCCGGTCCTTCTCGAAGAACTGCCGGTACTCCTTGTAGGTCGTCGAACCGATACACCGGATTGCACCGGACGCAAGCGCCGGCTTCAGGAGGTTGGATGCATCCATCGCCCCGCCCGAAGTTGCACCAGCGCCGATCACCGTATGGATCTCGTCGATGAACATCACCGCGCCCGGATAATCCTCGATTTCCTTGACCACCTGTTTGAGGCGTTCCTCGAAATCGCCGCGATAGCGGGTACCGGCCAGCAACGAGCCCATGTCGAGCGAGAAGATCGTGGCATCCTTCAGGACATCCGGCACATCACCATTGACGATCCGATGGGCCAGGCCTTCCGCAATGGCGGTCTTGCCGACACCTGGGTCGCCGACGAAGAGCGGATTGTTCTTCGACCTGCGGCACAGGATCTGGATCGTGCGCGAAATTTCGGTATCGCGTCCAATCAGCGGATCGATCTTGCCGTTGGTGGCCTTGGTGTTGAGATTGACACAGTAAGCTTCAAGAGCGTCCGTCTTCTGACTGGACTTCTTCTCGGTTTCAGCTCCGGGCATCACATCTTCTTCATCCGCCCCTTCGACTGGACGGGCCTCGGACATGCCGGGACGTTTGGCAATGCCGTGCGAGATATAGTTGACCGCGTCGTAACGGGTCATGTCCTGGTCCTGCAGGAAATAAGCGGCATGGCTTTCGCGCTCGGCGAAGATTGCGACGAGAACGTTGGCGCCGGTCACCTCTTCGCGGCCGGATGACTGGACGTGTATGACCGCCCGCTGAATGACACGCTGGAAGCCGGCGGTTGGCTTGGAATCCTCGTCACTGTCGGTGACAAGGTTGTCCAGTTCGGTTTCGATATATTCAACCAGGTTGCGACGGATCGTTTCCAGATCCACGTTGCAAGCCCGCATGACCGCAGCCGCGTCCTGGTCGTCCAGCAAGGCCAGCAGGAGATGCTCCAGCGTTGCATATTCCTGTTGCCGCTCATTGGCGAAAGCCAGAGCCTGGTGGAGAGCTTTTTCAAGACTGCGTGAGAAGGAAGGCACGTGCGTTTGTCCTCACTTTTTTTCCATGACGCATTGCAACGGATGCTGATGCTTGCGCGCGAAATCCATCACCTGGGTGACTTTCGTCTCCGCGACCTCGTAGGAATAAATCCCGCATTCCCCGACGCCGTGATGGTGAACATGCAGCATAATGCGGGTCGCCTCTTCGCGGTTTTTTTGGAAGAAGTTCTCCACAACGTGAATGACGAACTCCATCGGAGTGTAGTCATCGTTCAATAGCAGCACACGATAGAGATTTGGCCGCTTGGTTACTGTTTTGGTACGGGTGACAACAACCGTTCCGGCGTCGCCACCGTCATTGTCATAATCAGAGCCCGCTGACATTGCCGTTTCTTTTGCCTCTATCACTCCGGCCATCACCAAATTTAGAATCCTGAACAAACTGCCCTGCGCAACTGGTCCAGAGCTTTCCGCAGCACGGACTGCGCCGCGAATACGCATTCTCAGTGGTAATCCTGCCGCGCAAGCCGCGCTCGCGCAATGGTCGATTTCATCAACATAAAGGTCAACAGCGCATTTGTGGTCCCAGCGCTGCCGGTCAAGGTGAATGTAGGTTTCCTGAAAATGAATAAAAGGTGGCAAGAGAACGCATTTCGAAATGCGTCCGCAAAAGGTAGGCTGAATGGCTGAGCACCGGTAAATCTGTGCATATACGAAAAAACCCGGCTCACCAGAGCCGGGTTTCGAACTTCAAGCTGTCCTGCGACAGCTAAAAGGAAATCTTATTTTGCAAGCTTGCCCATCACGCCTTCGTAAGGCTTGTAGGCATCCTTGGACATGTCGGTGACCATTTCACCGATCTTTGTCATCTCACCGACAAAACCTTCGTAAGCGGTTTTGACGTAGTCGGCCTGAGCTTCGAATGCCTTGTCGAGGGACTTGGAAGACACGAGCTTCTCGACAGCTGCAGAGCTCTCCTCGAAGGATTTTTTCTGATAGTCGGCCACTTCAGCGGCGATGGCCTGGAAACCCTTGCTGACGGAGCCAAAAGACGCCATGGCCATATCCATGTTGTCTTTGCTCATCTTCTGCAGTTCATCAAAATTGTTCATCATTTTTCTGCCCTTTTCCGGCGAACCGGTTTCCAATCCCATGCATCGGCCTTATGGGGCGGCCCGGCGCGCATATCGCGTTACCTTACGGGATTTTGTCGTAATGCACTGCACAATAACTGTCAAGGTGATTTTGCATTGCAAAAACAACCATTACGCGAAATTGACAATCCTTACATAACGTAAACCGCTGAGCTCTCCAACGAACATCCCCCGATCTGCACAGGGGTGTTATCAATAATCAAAAGGATGAATCTTTCAAAAAGACAGCAAGAAACGGAAGACATGCTTTCATGTGGCCAACGCCGAAACAACAGACATCAAAAATAAACAAACATTTAACCAATAAAACGACCACAGAAAAGAATTGATAACCATAAATTCTTTCCCGAAACGCTCCACACCATCTTAACCAACGATTAACTCTAACAAAAAACTATTTTTTTAAGTGGTTTTTCGATCATTCATTTACCCATTCGTAACCGTGATTCCATCAAATGAATGGAGAACAACGGGGCAGCGGCTTTGAATCGCAGGGGGTTAAGATCCGAACCGCGCCGCTCCAGATACGAACCACGTGACCCGGAATGGGATAGTAATTGTGTTTGGGATGCGTATTTTTCGCAAAGCTCGGGCTCTCGCCCGCACGGCAAAGATCTTGACCCTCGGCCTTGTGCTCCTGGGGGTCCCCGCAACAGCGATGGCCAACCCGAAATATGCGGGCATCGTCGTCGACGCCAAAACCGGCAAGACACTTTACTCCTCTTCGGCCGATGCCTACCGGTATCCGGCTTCGCTCACCAAGATCATGACCCTGTACCTGGTGTTCGAGGAACTGGAAGCCGGACGCTTGTCGCTGGACTCCAACCTGAGTGTTTCCAGCTACGCCTCTGCACGGCCGCCCTCCAAGCTGGGCCTCAAGCCTGGCGGCACGATCAAGGTCAAGGACGCGATCCTCGCACTCGTTACCAAATCCGCTAACGACGTTGCATCCGTGATCGCGGAGAACCTTGGTGGCTCGGAGAAGAAATTTGCCGAACGCATGACTCGCACCGCGCGTCAGATCGGCATGTCGAAAACCACCTTCCGCAATCCGCATGGCCTGCCGGACAACCGTCAGCGCACGACCGCCCGGGACATGGCAACGCTTGGCCGCGCCATCCAGGAACGGTTCCCGCAGTATTACGGGTACTTCAAAACCCGGGCCTACAAATACAAGGGCCGCACCTATGGCAACCACAACAAGTTGCTTGGCCGCGTAAAGGGCGTCGACGGCATCAAGACAGGTTACATTCGGGCATCGGGCTTCAACCTTGTGACGTCCGTCAACCGGGATGGTCGGCACATCGTGGCCGTTGTCATGGGCGGCAGAACCGGCGCATCGCGCAATGCCCAGATGACAAAGCTCATCAACTCCTACCTGCCCAAGGCAAGCCGAGGCCCGAAAACCGCTCCGCTGATCGTTCAGAATACGTCGGAACCGACCTTCGTGGCCGTCGCGCTCAAGAACCCGCCCCTGCCGAATATCAAACCCGGCAGCGAGCCTGCTCCGGCAGCCGGCGAGCCGATGGTCCTGGCGTTCACCGCGCCTTCCGACCCGGCAGCTATTCCGATGCCGGCTCCCGCGCCGCTCCCGGTCACTGCATCGAATGCCCCTGTCATGGCATCAACCCAGGCTGCGGACCCGGTTCCCGGCTTTGGCAACGACGTTCCATTGCCGCCGAAACTGGTCAAGCAGCGGTTCGACAGCACCTTTGCGGTCGCGACAGCCCTGCCGCCGATCCCGCCCTCAAGCCCGGACGAGCCGCTGAACACCAACTCTATTTCGCGAACTGCGCTGATTGAAGCCGCAAGAGCCGAGGTCGTGAAGGCGGACAACGGGAAGCGCTCTGTCAGCTCCTCGCAGCCGGTCAAGACGGTTTCCGTCCAGACGATCGCAATCAACTCTACGCCGGTCGAAACGGTGGCAGCACCGGAAACGGTATCTGCAGACAACAGCAGCGATGACGACAGCGTCACGGTTGCAACAAGTGATACCCGCGATGTCGAGCCGAGCTGGCAGGTCCAGATCGCCGCGACCGAATCCGAAGGCCAGGCCATCACCATGCTGAAGAACGCCAAGGCCAAGACCGGATCCGCCCTGCGTGGACGGGTCCCCTACACCGAACCCGTCGACGCCAACGGACAGACCCTTTACCGGGCCCGGTTCGTCGGCTTCGACACCAAAACAGCTGCGTGGAATGCCTGCAAAAGCTTGAAAAAGGCAAAATACGCTTGCTTCGCCATCTATCAGTAACCGCGTAACGGATGCCGTCAATGTCTTCTGAGAAGCGTGTCTTTAGCCTCGTTGATTTTCGCCGCGAGGAAACCGGAGCCTCCCTGGTCGGGATGAACTCGCATCATAAGCCTGCGGTGCGCGGCTCGAATTTCCGCGTCCCCGGCATCGGGCGTAAGCCCCAGGATCTGGTAGGCCTCCTCATCTGTCATGGGGCCAGAGCTCGCCGCGCTTCCCTGCCGCTCTGCTCCATTCGCCTGGAAGTGTTCACGCCATCCGGCAAGCCTGCGGTCGAGATAAGCTTCGATTAGTTTCTGGCTCTGACCGTCCTGGGCCGTCTCCTGCCAAAAGGCTTCCAGGTCCGGTTCGGTCAACTGATCCAGCTCGCGCCCCTGAAAGGTGCCTGCAAGCACGGTCCCGGTCATGTGACCGGTATCGTGATCGAGTTCCATCTCTACCATTGCGGTCCGCACGCGGGAACGTTGTCCGGAGGTTTTCTGAGGTTTGTAGCCTGACGAGAGCCAGTTCAGCCCGGACATCCCCAGCACCGACAAGCCAAGCCCGAACAACGGGATGGCAAACACAAACCGGCCCGTCAGCGCAAAGACCAGCGCCAGCACCATCAGAAACGCTCCTCCGAAGAGGCGCAGTCCTCTGGCCAGATTTGCTGGATTGGCGTTCACGAACTTGTTGCCGAGCGTCAACAGGGCGGTCAGCAGTATCAAGCCGATAATCAGATAAATCATGTGGCGGTAGGTTCCCCGTTCGCCGGTCCAGACCTTTTCCAGTGGATGACCCGGCCCTACTTCTGACAGGTGATGAAAGTTGCCGATTATGTAAACCGGTGGCAGCGGCTACAGCAAGGAAACACCGACGAACGAGCCGCGTGTCCTAGCGAGCCGCCGGCAATTGCTGCAGCAAAAGCCTTGCACCCCTGCCACCCTGTTTTTCCAGCTGCTGGAGCGCTGTCCGGCCGCCGCTGGCAAAAACCGCAACCGCCTTCAAAAGATCGGCAAGTTGCTGTGCAGATCCGGAATCAAAGCGGCAAAAGGCTCCGTTGGTGAGCCTGGCCATTTCACGAAATGCCCGTTCTGCGACCCCGTCATGACCTTCCTGAAACAGGAACATCGGCACACCGAGCATACCCAGTTGGCCAGCCTTGTCACACAAGGTATCGACGTCCTCCTCCATGCAGTCGCCCACATAGACCAGCGCGGCGATCTTTTCAGTGTTGGCAGCAGACAACGCAGCCGAAAGAACTTTGCGGATCTGCGTCCGACCGCCCTGGCACGAAATGCCGCTCATGGCCTGCGCAAGCTCGGTTCCGTTGGCGAACCAGCGTGATGCGCGGCATTCGCCAAAACCTCGAAAATAGACAAGCTTGATACTGAGGTCCGATATCTTGCCGGCTTCCTGAAACATCTCCGCCTGGATCTGGCAGGCCTGATCCCAGGTCGGTTGACGGCTCATGGTGGCATCCAGGGCGAAGACCAGACGTCCTCCGCTTCCTGGTTGCGGTGTGATTTCCCTGGCTTTCTGAAGAAAATTTGCCACTTCGGATTCGGCTGAAGGCACACCGGCTTCCTGCCGGACCATCGGGTCTACCGTGCCTTTGCCGGTCTTGACGTTCACGGCCGCCTCCTTCTTCCACTTGGTGACAGTCAACTTGGGTCGGGGCGACCGTTTTGGCAAGTCTCAAGCCGCCGGGTGCGACTTGCTGCGGCCGTTGTTTTCCTCAGGCGGCGGCCGAAATAAGGCGTGTCTGCTTCGGCCGAACCAGCTGAAGATATGCTTCCATCACAAGGACGTTCGGCACCCAGCACAGCCAGGCAATGATTGGATAGGCAATTTCAAAATCGAGCCCTGCCGCCATGCTGCTTCCCAGATAGATCCGCAATGTGACAGCCGCAAAGGTGAGAGCAGCGGAACGCAGCATCCAGTCGCGGTGACGCGGGAACTGGCGGCGCAAGGCATAGGCGAGAGCAATTCCTGTTGCGGCCAGCCAGCAGACCGCCAGAAGCGCAAAGCCTGTCGCCGCAAAGAATCCTGCGGTGGTGTGAAAGGCAAGCTGCAAGCCTGCAAGACCCGAGACCAGGATCGTTGCAACATAGCCCCGCCCCATCCATCGGTGCAGCCTCGGCTTTCGCGTCCGCAGCCGCGTCATGAACTGAAACGGCATCAAAGCAAGTGCAATCGGCGCAAGACCGATATGGGCGTAAAGCGCCAGCGCATTGCCATCGAGATTATGTGCAACGAAATCCATCGATAAGGATACGCCCAACACCAAAAACCTCAATGAAGCCAATGCAATCAGGAAGGCACCCCCGGATGCAATCCAGAAGGCAGCTTTTGCTGCCACCTTTGAAACCTTCGTCATTCTGCCTCTCCACGCTAACTTGACAGTGTCAAGATAGCCGGAAACTTGACACTGTCAAGCAAATGGCAGAAGAAGGACACATGACAGTTTCTCCCCCCTCTCGACGCAAGCGAGACGGCAGCCTGCGGACAGATCTGGTCGATGCGGGTGTTGCGCTGCTTCGTGAACGTGGCCCGGACGGGCTCTCCTTGCGCGAATGCGCAGCGAAGGCAGGCGTGTCACACGCAGCGCCGGGCTATCACTTCAAGAACCTCGCCGGCTTGTCGACTGCGATTGCAGCACGCGGCTTTGCGCTGTTTTGCCGGGCGATGGAACAGCGGCTTGAGGCATCCGCCCCTGCCGCGACAGAACGTCTTACCGCGATCTGTCATGGTTACCTCGATTTTGCCACCGGGCACCCGGAGCTGTTCCTGTTCATTTTTTCGGGGCAGAAGTTCAACGAGGATGACGAGGAATTTGTCGGTCACGCCTCAAGAGCCTACGCGATCCTGCGCGAAACCTGCGCCCCTCTAGTCCCAAAGGGTACCGATCCGGAAGAAATCGAGATCCTTGTCTGGTCGCTGGTACACGGCTATGCGCAGCTTGCCATGACGCGCAAAAAGGAAAGTCCAGGCCTGGGACGCGGCTGGCCGGACCTCGGCGCCATACTTGCCCATCTACACAAGGCATTGCCGGATCCCGGCAGATAACTGCAGATCAGAGCAGGCAGAGTTCTGTGAGGTCGCGGCGCATGTCTTCAGGCATGGCATGTGCAGCCCCACCGGCCTTCAGGTCCGCCGGCGCGTCCTGTGCCTTCAGGTACCGCCAGCCCTGAAACGGCCGTTTCGGCTGGAACTGCGTCAGGATCAGTCGCGGCTCCATGACCAGATCGCAGCGTTTGACGCCCGCCTGGTCCGTGAACGGCCGGATATCGATAAGGTGCTGGCGCACCTGGATCTTGCCCTTGATCACCCAATAAAGCGATCCGCCATCCAGAAGTTCGTCCTTGCGGGTAGGTACCATGCGCGTCGTGTGGATCGTTTCCGCCGGAAGCCCGGTTTTGCGGGCATTGTCCATGCGAAAATCGATCCAGGCCTGAAGGGACTCGACGCTGTCCGCGCCGACGCACAGTTTTACCAGATTCAAGGTCATGCTTCTGACCTATCAGGCTTCCCGCCAAGGTCAAGATTGTGGCGAGAAACGGCGGTGGATTGTCCACCTTCCTGCCCAGCTACAGCTTGCGCCGCTGGCCAGAACGGGGTTCTCTTTGCCCATGGAAGTATTTGTAACCGGCGGGACCGGCGAGATCGGTTCTGCCGTGGTAAAGCGGCTGGTTCAGGACGGTGCCAGGGTAATCGGTCTGGCCCGCTCAGACGCGTCTTCAGCCGGGCTTCGGGCGTCTGGCGCAAGTGCCTACCCGGGTGACCTGCGTGCACCTGAAAGCTGGGTGTCCAGGGCTGCCTCATGCGATGCCGTCATTCACGTCGGCGCAACCTTTACAGAAGATATGGGGCGGGTTGACCGCCAAAGCATGCTTGCCCTGAAACAGGCGGCAAAGCACCGCAAACAGCCACTCAAGATCATCTATACCGGCGGCATCTGGCTCTTTCCCGCGACAACCGGGAACAACGTTCTGACAGAGAAAACCCAGTTCGCTCCCCTGCCCGCATTTCGCTTCATGACAGAGACGATCAGGACCCTGTCACATGGAACCGATCTCAATCTGACTGTCATTCATCCGGCTCTTGCCTGCAGCCAGACGACCGGACCGATTGCCGAGATGACATCCGCGCTCAAGGAAGGCCGGCCATTCGAAACCCGCGCGACAGCGCAAACCAGATGGCCTCTGGTGGAAATCAACGACCTTGCCGCTCTCTACACGCTTGCCCTCAAGCATGCGCGCTTCCGGATGTCTCTGATCGCAAGCTGCATACCCGGCATTTCCGTCGGCCACCTGGCCTCACACATTTCCGCCCGCCACGGTCTGCCCCTGGAAATCGAAACCGTTGCCGCGCCGCAGACCAGCGTACCGCTTACCGACTGGCCAGCCGGTTTCGCCCTGTCGCAGACGGTTGATATCAGCCACGCCCAAAGGGCAACCGGCTGGCAACCGGAACATTCGACAATAGAGGACTTGGTGGTATCCCTGTCAAAATAGACGATAACCTTGAGTTTTGAGCGACTTAACGCGGCGAGTCCGGTATTGGACAAAGACTTTCTAAAGTTTTGAAGGCGTATGATCAGCTCAAAGCTCAATACAGGGTCCGGGCGTGTCACGTACACTCATATCGCTGCTAGTCTTTCTCGCTTCCGTTTTACCGCTCCACGCGGAAAACGGTGTATCAGTTGGCATTTTCAAGGTGGTCAACACGGAAGGCTTCATCCAGAGCAACGGTGAGCGCACCGCACTGGAAACCGACTTGAGCGAAGGCACCGCCCTGATCGCACGGGATTCCGCGAACCGTCTGAAGGTCGAAATAAATGGCGCCATACTCGACCTGTTCCCCTTGGAGCAGGGTCTGGCCGCACTGACGTGGGACGCCGATGGTACGGACTTGCTCCACGACATCGACATCCAGGCACTGTTCGGGAAAGACAGGCCACAGGACGTTCCCGCCTGGGGCGCGGATCTGATCTGGCCGGGATCCGGCAATGTACGGTTTGTACTGCTGCCTCTGGGAGAAAGGGCCTATACCGCTTTTCTCATCAGCCACCCCAACAACAAGACGGTGGTGCGGCAAATGGAATTCAGGCAATCCTTCGGCCCATCCGACAGACCTGAAATTTCATTCTCGTCCAGCATGTCTGAAGACCGCTGAACCGAAACGGGAGCCGAAAGAGTGAGCTCCCCGGCAAGCCATCAGAACAAGAAAAATGCCCCTGAAACGACAAAAGGCGCAGCCTTACGCTGCGCCTTTGTACTCGTTGCGTCCCGCTGGCTTATTTGGCGGCGGCGACGGCTTGTTGTGCACTTTCAACATCGTTGAACAGAAGAACCATCGTCAATGCGAGGCCCACTGCAGCGACAGTCCAGAGAGTGACGCTCCAACAAGATTTCTGCACGTTTTCGTCCATAAAAACCCTACATATTGTTGTGCGGCGCCGGGTCCCACCGACCTTTAAATATGGCGCCATTGAGGCGAGGAGGTAAACGATCCATTACCATTTCGCAAGCGCAAAAAAAGAGCAGCTGATCCCGCATTTTTGCAGACCTCGTTTCGCCGCTGATAATTCAGCAACTTAGTCCCTTCCAGTCTGTCTGTTAGGGACCTGGAAAAAGTCTGCTAAGACAGATCATGGCCGGATTCGGTCGCATGAGAATCAAAAGGGGTCACGATGCACGCGCTCTCGAATCTGGACCTGGCAGCCGCAGCCTGGTTTCTGTTTGCATGGCTCGGTTTCAACGTTTTGGTCGATATAAGTCCGCTGCGTAAAAAGACCTTGTCCAGCGCAATGGAAACATATCGGCGCGGCTGGATGCATGCCATGAGCCTGCGCGAAGTGCGTATCATGGACACGTCGATCATGTCCGGCCTGCAACAAGGCACGGCCTTCTTCGCGTCGACATCACTTCTGGCCATCGGCGGCGGCTTTGCGCTTCTGGATGCCACCGAACGCATTGTTCAGGTTGCCGGAGACCTTTCAATCCCGGTGGCCGACAGCCGTGCATTGTGGGAGATCAAGGTGCTCGCCCTGATGCTGATCTTTGCCTATGGCTTCTTCAAGTTCGGATGGGCCTACCGGCTCTTCAACTATGCGAGCATCGTCATGGGTGCGGTTCCCCAGAAAGGTCAGGCTCCCGACGAGGTGATCGCGAAGATGGCCACGCAGGCTGGCGAACTGAACGTGCTTGCCGGCCGCCATTTCAATCGCGGCCAGCGAGCTCTTTTCTTCTCGATCGGCTTCCTGGGGTGGTTCGCCGGTCCTTATGTGTTTGCGGCAACCACCCTCGCCGTTCTACTGGTTCTGATCCGCCGTCAGTTTGTTTCCAAAGCCAGGGCGGCTGTGCTTTTGGGGCAATATCCGAACTTCGGATCGGCGGACAAATCCGGCGAATACACCGAGACGGGTTCGTCAAACCCTTTCACCTGATAGCGGCCAAACAGTCCCGACCGGCATCCCATGATATCCGCCAGGGCGTCCGACACCAGAAGCTGACGCTGAAGGTCCTTGGCAAGCTCTGCAATACGGGCTGCCAGATTGACCACCGGACCGACTACGGTGAAGTCCAGGCGGGTTTCACTGCCGACGTTGCCGTAGAAGACATCGCCGGCGTGCAG
Organism: Roseibium sp. LAB1; assembly: GCF_054658235.1. Classification (NCBI taxonomy): domain Bacteria; kingdom Pseudomonadati; phylum Pseudomonadota; class Alphaproteobacteria; order Hyphomicrobiales; family Stappiaceae; genus Roseibium; species Roseibium sp. LAB1. The sequence goes on from NZ_BAAGIB010000001.1 coordinate 291,162, forward strand.
CGCAATACCCACGCTCAGATCCGGAGTGACGGCACAGGTCCGGGAGGTATTGATTTCCTCGATCCGGGTCAGCGTTTCACGCGCGGCCATCAGGGCGCGCATGGCGGCGTCCCGGGCTTCTTCCTCGGTCTCGTAGGGAAAGATTGCCATCACTTCGTCGCCGATAAACTTCAGCACCTCGCCACCATGGGCCTCGACTGCCGCCGTCATCGCTCCGAAATACTTGTTCAGGAACACAATGATCTTGTCGGCGGGAAGCGTGTTGGACAGGCGGGTAAAGCCGCGGATGTCGGCAAAACTCACGATCGCCTTGATCCACTCACCTTCTCCGCGCCGGGTGGTACCGTCCAGAACCTTCAGCCCTGCCCGCGGTCCGACATAGGTGTCCAGCACCGTTTCCGCGGTCCGGCGCAACGTCTTGAGTTCGCATACGAGGGCGAGCGGTCGGATCAGCGATTCGAAGACACTGATATGTGACCCGGAAAACCCACCCGGCGCCTTGGTGGCGAAACTGGCAACCTTTACCGATCCGTCGGAAAACTGCATGGGCAGAGCGATGTAGTCGGTATAGCCCTCACGGCTGAGCTCGGCGGTAATCGGGAACTCGTCGGCAATGGCTGGTTTCTTGCTGATTTCGACACGAACGGCCTGCTGTGTTTCATGCACGCGCTTGATCGGACTTTTCTGATATTCGTCCTGCGATTTGTTTTCTGCAGTATGGAGACGCAATTCCGGCGTCTCGCCGTTCGTCCAGATGGAGCTTTCGGCGCGCACGTTCGGGTGTACCACCCAGATACCGGTGGTAACACGGTCTACCGGAACCTTTCCGGCACGCAGGCGTTTAGCCATTTCAGTAACGATGTCCAGCGTCCCCTTCAGCTGGGGCGCATCGCTGTATAGCCATTGTACGACGTCTGCCGCAACGATCGGCGCTTCGAGGACCATCAGCCCACGTCCTTTCAAATCCCTGATTGAGCCAAGTATATGGGAATAGGCTCCAATCAGTAAAAGAGGTTCAATTTCAAAAGTCGGCGATAGCCGAAAGTGTTTTGCCCGCTTATGGACCAGGGAAGAATTCCGTGCTCCTTCCAAGCATGCGGTAGACGGCGAGACCGACCCATTCCCGGAAGGCGATATCGAAGCGCCGCAAACCTTTGGAGGCACCGTCGAAGCCGAGCATCCTGTCCTGTGGTCCACGGGTGCGGTAATCGACCGGATAGGCTGTTACGCCTGTCCAGCCAGCCTTTTCGAATACCCCCATCGAACGCGGCATGTGATAGGCCGACGTGACGAGCAGCCAGCGTTGACCAGGCTGTGGCTTTACGAGTTCCTTTGCGAAAATGGCGTTCTGCCAGGTGTTCTGCGAGGCATCTTCAAGAATGACGCGGTCAGGTGAAATGCCGAAGTCACGAAACAGTCGTGCTGCCCCCTCCGCCTCTGTTGCCTGTGACGAAACGATCATACCCTGGCCGCCGGTATGAATGATCTTCGCGTCCGGCAACGCTTTGGCAAGGCGCGCGGTGATTGTGACGCGTTCCGCGGACATGGTCAGTGCGGTATCTCCCCGGCCACCGGTTACCACCGTGTCCACGGCTCCCCCCAGAATGATGATCCCGTCGTAGCCGGCCAGAGTTTCTGGACGCGAGAAACGGCCTTCCAGCGGCACAATCAGCCAGTTTGCCGCCGGTGAAAAGGCGCAGACAATCAGACCCGCGAACCCGGCAACAGTCAGAAAGCGACCGCTTCGGCGCCACCTGGAGGTCAGGCCGAGCAGAAGTCCCACAGCAATCAGAACAACGAGAAAATTGGACGGAAGGATCAGAAACCCGCCAATTTTCGAAAGAAAAACATACATTTGAAATATCCGAATCGTTGCGGGCCCGATGACTGACAAGGACATTGCGATATCGGCATTTTTGAGACTTGTGGCAAATCACGTCCTGGACACAGCCACGCCGGAGGAGAAGCATTTTTCTCTCGATCACACAGCACGATTCCAGTCGTCTTCCCTCATGACATTTGCGACAATACCCGGACCTTGGAAGCGTCAAATACCATTGTTACAAGTCTCCAGGTTGCATCTTTTTTCTCCCTTTATTTCAACGATTTAATGGATTCGAAAGAAAATTACCGCAACGTAATCATACAACCCTAGGAGGATCGTTGATGAGCCTGCCGATCGAAGTGGACCAGCCCCGGCCGGAAATCTCGAAGGCCCGGATACCTCTTGAGACCACCGATTTCTTCAATCAGATCATTCGCGAGCTGACCGGAGCGCTTCAGGAGATTGTTGGCCTGAACGAGGCGGAAGGCTTCATTGCGCTTGTCGCCAACCGCATCGGCGAAAAAATCAATTCGGATTACAAGACCGCGCTGCATCTCGATCAACTCCCGAAGCCTGTTCTGGGTGAAGTTCTGGTGGACCTGAAACGGCGGATCGGTGGACAATTCAGCGTCGAATATGAAGATGACAAGGTGCTGGTTCTGAAGAACGCCCGCTGTCCGTTCGGAGACAGCATCAAGGGCCGCCCGTCCCTTTGCATGATGACGACAAATGTCTTCGGCAGGATCGCAGCAGACAGCAACGGCTATGCCAGGATCCAGATCGACAGGGCTCTGGCCCGTGGCGACAGTGACTGCCGCGTGGTCGTCCATCTGGTTCCGACGGCCGAAAACGACGGCGACGGCAAAGAATTCTACAAGGTTCGATAGCCGTGCCCAGGTCCGCTGCAATCATTTCGGCCCTCGTTCAAACCATTCCTCAACCCATGCTTTTGCTGGATGAAGACGGCTGCGTGGTTCTGGCAAATTCGGCGGCCAAGGCCCTAGCGGACATATGTGTCGGGGATTTGCTTTCAGACAAGGTCAAGGACACGGAACAGGTGGTGGACTACCTGTTGATGTGCCGGTCTTCCACAATGCCGGTTCCGGTCCGGCTGAAACTTCTCTCCGGCTATGAAAGTGTGGCTTTTGGGCACAGGCTGTCGGTGCCGGACACTGGTATCGACGGTGCCGTGCTGATCCGTTTCGACGAAAACATGAACCTGTCCAGCAAATTTGCTTCGCTCAATAACGACATTTCTTCTCTTCACAACAAGATCCTGCATTTCGGTCAGGAACGCAGCGAACTTGAAAGCCTTGCATTCACTGATCCGCTAACAGGCATCGCCAATCGGCGCGGCTTCGATCAGGAACTGGAAAGGGAATACAACCGCTCGGTCCGATACGGCCATGATTTCTGCGTTTCACTGATCGACCTGGACCATTTCAAGTCGATCAACGATGCCCACGGCCACCAATTGGGCGATGAAATCCTTGTCCACTTCGCACAGAGATGTCTTGAACATCTTCGCCAGACCGACGTCGTTTGCCGTGTCGGTGGTGAGGAATTTGCGTTGATCCTGCCTGAAACGAACTTGCACCAGGCCACGACAGTCGTCAGCCGCATGCTTGATCTGCTGAATGCAACACCAATGATCGCGCACGGCAGAAGATATGCCTACACCGCAAGCGCAGGTCTTGCCGAAAAACGCACAGACGACACCCCTATTACCCTCTTTGAACGTGCCGACAGAAACCTGTACGCCGCCAAGGAATCCGGCAGAGCCCGGTTGATCGCCAGCGAGGTCTTGCCTGCGGCGTTTCCCCTCAAAAGCGGAAACGGCAGCGAAGGTCTGAACGAGGATCAGATCGATTCGCAGGCTAGCTGAAGCGGACACGCCTCCCTGTCGAGACAAGGTTGACACCGATTCGGACTGGTGATGTCCCAGCACCTTCTGGCAATAGCCCTCTTCGGACAGCTTTACGCCTTAGCGCCGAACCCCCTGCCATCTTCCATTTGAGCCAGTCTCCGCCGCAAGAAGGCGACGGCAGCGTTTTGCAACAAAGGAGCAGCCTTTTGTTCCAGGAGCTGTAAAGCGCCTGTCACATTTGACCGGCATCTTCCGGCTTGTCCCGTCCTGGTGCGCAGTTTCGAAGCCGAAATTTCAGCCCAATTTCGCCCTCGTCAGGCACTGGTGATTTTTGACAAAGGAACTATCCGTGATCGGAGTCACAGGGCTGGCACGCCTAATGAGTCACCTTAGCGACATCGTATCGAAGACTTTATCGAGGATTAGCCAGATGACACTCTATATGAAACTAGGCGGTCGCAAGGCGATCATGTGGGCAATGCCCCGTCTCAAGGCACGGCTCGAACAGGATCCCTGTTTTGACGTAACCAGCTTCCTGCCGGAATTCGAACACTCGGACGATCTGACCGAGTTCCTGATTTTCCTTGCCGGAGGAGCGCCATTTTACGACGGGAAACCTGTTTGTGAGCTGCTGGCGCCTATCTGCACCTGCGACAACATCTATGAACGCTTTGTCGATCACCTTGTCGCCGTGCTCTTCAACGGTGCTCGGGCCCCAGGTGACGAAGCGGACCTGCGAGAGCTCATGGACAGGCTTCGTCCGCTTGTGCTCCACCCAAAACCGGTTCAACCGGTGAAGGTCTACTCCGTTGAACCCGAGCAGATCTGCCTCTGAGCAGATCGCATAGAAAAACGCCGGCGAATTGCCGGCGTTTCTGTATTTGCTGTCAGTCGTTTCGGATCAACCGAGTTCGTCCACGCTTGTGACGATCTTGCCGACCAGACCGTAGTCGATCCCCTCTTCCGGGCTCATCCAGTAATCACGGTCCGTGTCTTTTTCGATCCGTTCGATCGGCTGCCCGGTCGCGTCGGCGAAAATCTTGTTCAGACGATCGCGCATCTTGATGATTTCCTTGGCCTGGATTTCGATATCCGTTGCCATGCCGCCGGCACCACCGGACGGTTGATGAAGCAGGAAACGCGTGTTCGGTGTGCAGAAGCGCTTGTCCTTGGGAACCGACACGTAAATCAACGCCCCGGCGCTGGCGACCCAGCCCATGCCGAGGATACGGACCTCTGGTGCGATGAACTTGATGGTGTCGTGGATCATGTCACCGGATTCGACATGACCGCCAGGAGACGAAACGATGACGGTGATCGGATCGTTGGAAACCTGCGCCAGCGCCAGAAGCCGGGCGCAAACGTCGCGGGCCATGTCCTGCGACACCGGACCGGTGATCAGAACAGTACGCGCTTCGAACAGATGCTTGTCGACCTGGATCGACGGCTGGCTCTTGGGCTTGTCCTCGTCTTCATCGTCGAGGCGTGCAGGCACCGTGGTCGAATAGTTTTTCATGCGCAGGATTAAGCTCCCTTTGCTGTTGGGCCGGCCGAGCCGGCATTTTCAATGGGCAGACGGACGGGTCCGCCACCCTGCATTGGTCCATGTGTAAGCGAAGTCAGTTGCACTCGCAAATCATCAGACCCTGATTAGCGTGAAAAGAGTTATCAGATCGGCAACAGGTCAAGCTGGCCTCACTCAATCTCCTGGTCCCGTCGTCTTGCCAAGGCGTTTTTCCTGACGACCAACCACCAGATACCACACCAGCATGGCGGCAAACGGCAGCGATGGCCAGACAAACCACAATGTGGACAAACCTGAGGTCAGAAGGTTGAGCACGAAAAAGAGGCCGATCATGAACACGCAGCTGCGCACACGCTTTGGCTGAGCTCTCAACCAGCGGCGTGCCTGTTCAAAGCCGGTGGCAACTGCCTGGGTGTCGCGCTCCCATTCAGGCCGAGGAATACCGTCGCGGCGCGGCTCCCGCGCTCCGTTGGCTTCCTGCCTCGCACCGGTGTCTTCCGGCGCGTTTCGGCCGCCAATACGCACGGAGTAGGTTTCGACCGGCTCGGTGACATTCTTGACATGCTGAGGTCCGAGCGGCTCGAAGCCCAGCGCCATTTTGGTCTTCACCTGGTCGTAGACCGACTGGGACAGCATGATGCCTCCCCGCGGCGCAATTTCCTGCAGGCGGGCGGCGACATTCACGCCGTCACCGTAGATGTCCTCCCCCTCGACCATGATGTCGCCGAGATTGATGCCGACGCGAAACTCCATCCTGTTCAGGTCAGGAAGATCGGCATTGCGGAGGGAAAGCTCATTCTGGATGTCGACGGCACATTGCACGGCCTCCATCACCGAGGCGAACTCGATGATGACTGCATCTCCCCAGGTATTGACGATGCGGCCGTTGTGGCGCTCCGTCATTGCCGACATCACCAGCCGATAGGCTTTGAGCCGGTCCAGCGTTCCGTCTTCATCCCGCTCCATGAGCTTGGAATATTGCGCAACGTCTGCGCACATAATTGCCGCCAGACGTCGCTTGACCCGTTGCATGCTCTTACCCCGCTTGCTCCCGCTTAGGAATGGGAAGGCGCACCGTAAATTGCAAGGGAAAATCCGCCGAATTTGCCGTTGTGAAGAAAGTCCGGTTAATCCGCAAATGCGATTTCAAACCTCTCCGGCGAGATTGCGCAGAGCAGCCAGGGCATCTTCGGCGCGCTCTTCGGGAACAAAAACGTGGTCGTGAAAATAGGCTGCAACGACATTCGCAGAAATACCTTCGGCCGTCAGCGCGGCCGAGATCGAAGCTGTCAGTCCGACGGCTTCCAGAGAGGAATGCACCGTCAGGGTTATTCGCCGGAACCACTCCGCCTCGGCCAGTCCCAGCTCCCGCGCCCGCTCCACCGGCAGGATGGCTGTCAGCCCCTCCGTTTCCGCAAACAGGCCTATCGGTTCGTACTCCGCCAGATCGGCCATCGACTTCGATACGAATGTGCAGAACACATATGGCTCCGGATCCAGCATCGGCCGCATCTGGGAAATCAGGGTGGCAAGGTCGGTTTCACCGGTCATTCGGATATTCCGTTCACAGGAGTTTGCGCATCAGCGGCCGCCTGGGGCTTCTGCGGGCGATTTCGACAAAGCCGGCTCGGCGGAAGACGTCGGCAATGCCAACAAAGCCTTCGCCCCATTGAAGAGGCTTATCCGATTCCATCGGACACGCGTCCAGTTGTTTCGCTCCTTGTGCTCCGACGTGAGCAATCCCGGCATCCAGCAACTTGGCCATCAGACCGGATTGCCGGTGCCCGTTCCGGATATAGAAACATGTAACGGCATGTGTTGCCTCCAGGTCTTGCTCGCGGTCCTCATCCAGAGGCCGGGTGCACTTGCCGAGTTGAAACCGTAGATATTGCTTGCGTGGTCCGAGTGCGATCCAGCCGACTGCAAGATCGCCGAGATATGCCAGCAGCCCCGGCGCAGGACCAACGTCGACCTTCTGTTGAAGTTCATCCCGACGTTCATCGCGGGTCATTGCTTTCCAGTCCCTGCCCCTCATGAACGGCCACATGCACCAACAGCCACCGGATGCTCCGCGTTCAGGCCCGAAAAGGTCAACCAAATCGGCCCAGCGCTCTGGCGTTGCCGGCACAAATTCGACGGGATCGTTATGCGTCATATCGGCTGCCCTCTCCTGCTGATTGCAAAGTTGCACGGAAAAATCCAGGACGGCAATCCCGGTATCAGCAGCCGCACCGCAAAAGCAAAACGCCGCTCAGTTGGCGGCGTTTCGTAATCCCGTTTCTCTAACGGATCATCGGGCCAAAGCAAATTGAACGCTTCTTCGCGCACTTCCGATCAGGCTGCGGCTTCAAGGCCCGCAATGTCTATCTTCTTCATCTTCATCAGCGCGGCACTCACACGGCCTGCACGTTCCGGATTGCCGGCATGCATCAGCCTGGGCAATGCCTTCGGCACGATCTGCCAATGGACACCGAAGCGGTCCTTCAGCCAACCGCACTGGCCTTCCTCTCCGCCGTCTTCAAGGAGCGCCTGCCAAAGCCGATCTGTCTCTGCCTGATCCTCCGTGAGAATCGAAATCGAGGTCAGATAACTTGGCTGCATATCAGGGTTTCCGTTCAGGATCATGAAGGGAGATCCAGCCAGAGTGAATTCTGCCACAAGTACCGGCCCGTTGGGATCCGGTCGGAAAACCGATTCCATCTCGCTGTTTGGCACCAGGGACGTGTAGAAGCTGGCAGCCTCTTCACCCTTTTCACTGAAGAACAGACAGGTGCGTACCTTGGCGGCAAATGCGGGTGCCGCTTGCAGGCCTTCATCGGCGATCGACCTGGCAAGCGCATCCAGCTGGGAGGAAGCTGCTTTCCAACCTTCCTCGAAGCCCATCTCCAGATGTTTGTTTCTGTCTGCTTCCGTGGCGTGGCGTGCGCCCCATGTCAGGCGCGTACCAACACCCGGAACATCGGCTAGTTCGACATAGCCGGTCATGAATGAGGTTTCCCGCGGTACATATCCTTCCGAATAGGCATCAGTGAAAGTCAACTTCTTGCCTTCGACCACTTCCAGAAACATTCCCACGTTCTCGAACAGTTCCCCTTCCGGGCCGGCCATCACGGTATTGAAGCGTCCTCCTGGACGAACATCCATATCGGCCTTCGGAACGAACCAGGGCTTCGGGCAAAACCACTGCTTCAGCAAATCGGGATTGGTCCAGCATTGCCAGACCGCTTCACGCGGCGCGGCTATCACCCGGCTGAGTTCCAGTGTCAGCCCTTCCTTGCGAATTTCTACTTCACTCATAGCGCTCTCCCGTTTCAAGACCGGCCGAACAACTGTTCGACGTAACGTTTCAGATGATCGATGCTGTCTGTCGCTATTGACGGAGCATTGCCCGCCTTTGCCAGTACGAAAGCCCCCTGAAGGACGACCTGTGTGTGAAGCGCCAGGCTTTCCGCACCGCCAGGCACGTCGACACCCTGAGCTTCGGCAGCTTTGGCAATATCGGACACCAGCGTTGCCGCATGCCCGGTGATACTGCGGTTGCAGGCATCACGGATGGAGGGGCTTGTGTCGTAGACCTCCTGCACCATGGTTCCGACCAGACAGGTGAACTCCGGCACCTCGCCCTGCACCAGGGCCTTGCGAAAATCGAGATAGCCGAGCACCCGGTCCAGTGGGTCTTCAAGATCGTGATACGCCGCCTGCTCGAAAAGAGCCCCTGTCGTTTCAGACCAGTAGTCGGCTGCAGCAACCGCCAGATCATCTTTCGATCGAAAGTGATGGAAGAAGGCCCCTTTGGTCACCCCCGCTTCGCGGCACAGGTCATCTACGGTGGTGGCCGTGTATCCCTTCATACGGATCACACGCAGCGCCGAATCCAGCAGTTTGACACGTGCATCCGGCCGTTTTGTCTTGTGAGCTTTCTCTGTCATGCATCATTCATACCGACCAGTTGGTATGTTGTCAACGAGCTTCGTTCGTGAAGCCATTGAGTCAAGTCTTCCAGGGAGGCCCACGACCAAGTGCCAGGCATACAAAGCTAGGATTATTAAAAAACCGAAAGCACCGGCTGTGCGAAAGATGCCTGGCTAACATCTTGTTTTCACGAAAGACAATTGGTTCGAAACCGAGAATACCGGTCAGCCGAGGCAGCGGCCAGACCTACCAGGGAACCTGCCTGCCGAATTGATCGAAAAATCCGCCGGTCTGAGCAGATGTAAGTTCGCTCAATACTTCAACGAGATGCTTGGCAGCGATTGCGGGTTCCTGAACGTCGAGACCCGTCTTCGCAAAATCCTCGGTCAAACGGGTTTTGACAGTACCGGGATGAAGCGCGACGCAGATTGCTTCCGGATTTCGGCGCGCCAACTCAACCGACGCAGTGCGAACCAACTGGTTCAGAGCCGCCTTCGACGCCCTGTAACCGTACCATCCGCCGAGCCCATTGTCGCCGATTGAACCGACGCGCGCCGAAAGAGTCGCAAACACACTCCTCCCCTTTCTGGGGAGCAAAGGCAGGAAATGTTTCATCAGCAGAGCGGGACCGATTGCATTGATAGCAAATGAGCGGGCAAGGGTCTCCGGATCGAGCTCGCGCAGATTTTTTTCGGGACGCGTCGTGCCGAGCGTGAGGGCACCAGTGGCATCGAACAGCAACCGAACCTCATCGCCGGTCTCCCGAATCTCTTCAGCACATGTCTGGATCTTGCGTTCATCGAGCAAATCGAGAGGTGGCTCCGAATTGCGATGAAGCGCAATCACCTTGTCATAGCCGCCACGGGCTTCATACCGGTCTCGCAAGGCCGAGCCAATTCCACCGCTGGCACCGAAGATCACTGCAATTGTCGCCATTCACCACCTCTCTTTCGTAGTGACAGCGATACGCACGAGAAGCCGGATCGGTTCGATGAACGTTCAGCCCTGGTTTCCTCTGACCGTCGCCTTCCAGGGTCCCTCCACGAATTCAGCTTCATCGTCTCCCGGCCAGGGCGGCATGGAGATACAGACGAACTTGAGTTCGCTATCGCCGACATTCCGGTACTGGAAAGCAGTTCCGGCCGGGATATCAATGGAAACCCCGGCCACCAGATCGACAACGGCTTCCCTGGCAGCGTCTGATCTCCAGATCTGTCCCCGTCCTTCAAGCACATGCCAGAATTCGTGCACGGTCTTGTGCCGAGTTGCATGGTTCGTCTGGCCGACAGGAACAGTCGAATGGATCATGTTTCCCGTTGGGCCATCCATGATGAACCGAATGTCAGCCCCTGCTGGTGATTGCGCATCAGGTTTGTCGGGAAGCCGTGTCTGTTTCATGCAGTTTCCCAGGTTCAGGTTGTCAGGCCGTCTTGTTGAAGATCTCCCGGCCAATCAGCATCCGGCGGATTTCCGAGGTGCCCGCGCCGATTTCGTAAAGCTTGGCATCGCGCAGCAGGCGACCGGTCGGATACTCGTTGATATAGCCGTTGCCGCCAAGCAGCTGGATCGCATCAAGCGCCAGCTTGGTCGCGTTTTCGGCCGCATAAAGGATCGCACCAGCCGCGTCTTCACGGGTGGTTTCTCCGCGGTCGCAAGCTTTTGCCACTGCATAGACATAGGACTTTGTGGCGTTCATGGTCACATACATGTCCGCGACCTTGCCCTGAACAAGCTGGAAGGTGCCGATCGGCTGACCGAACTGTTCGCGTTCGTGGACATAGGGGATGACCACATCCATGGCCGCCTGCATGATGCCGACAGCACCTGCCGCCAGAACGGCACGCTCGTAGTCGAGTCCCGACATCAGCACATTGACGCCCTTACCCACCTGACCAAGGACGTTTTCCTCCGGGACTTCGCAATCCTGGAACACCAGCTCGCCGGTTTCGGATCCACGCATGCCAAGCTTGTCGAGTTTCTGCGCGACGGAAAATCCGGGAAAGCTCTTTTCGACCAGAAACGCCGTGATGCCCTTCGGTCCGGCCTCGGGGTCCGTCTTGGCGTAGATGATCATCGTATCGGCGGACGGTCCGTTGGTGATCCACATCTTGGACCCGTTGAGAACGTAACGGTCACCCTTCTTTTCCGCTTTCAGCTTCATGGAAACGACGTCCGACCCGGCGCCGGGCTCCGACATGGCCAAGGCGCCAAGATGTTCGCCGGTCACAAGTTTGTTCAGATAGCGTTTCTTCTGGTCGTCACTTCCCCAGCGGCGAAGCTGGTTGACGCACAGGTTGGAATGCGCGCCATAGCTGAGGCCGATAGAGGCCGACGCCCGGCTGACCTCCTCCATGGCGATGCAATGTTCCAGGTAGCCGAGACCCGAGCCGCCCCATTCTTCTTCCACGGTGATCCCGTGAAGGCCGAGCTCTCCCATTTCCGCCCAGAGCTCCCGCGGGAACCAGTCGTCACGGTCGATTTTTTCAGCCAGTGGTGCAATCCGGTCCTGACTGTAGGAACGGACGGTGTCGCGCAGCATGTCTGCGGTCTCACCGAGGTCGAAATTGAAACCCGGAAAATCGTTACGGATCATCTTGATTACCTCCCAGAGTTCTTAAGGCCTGTCGTATCGGACAAAGTCGCTCAATACGCCGATCCGGTCATACAACTGCCGGGCGCGGGTATTGTGATCGTGAGTGTGCCAGTACACTTTGCCGCTGGCAGACGGTTCTTCAGTTGCGGCCCGGTAGACCGCCTCGATCAACTTGCGGCCGGCTCCGCCGCCGCGCAGCTTTTCGCTTACATACAGATCTTCCAGGTAGCAGGTCGACAAGGTAGCCCAGGTGCTTTCGTGAAACAGGTAATGAACCAGCCCGACCAGCTCTTCATCCTGAACTGCCACAAAACAACTGTGTCCTTTATCGGAGAGCACGCGATCAAACAGGCTCTCCGTCACTCCCGGCTCCAGCTCCTGCTCGTAAAATGCGAGATAGGCAGTCCACAGCGCGAGCCATGCCTGCTTGTCTGACGGGCGAAGCGGTCTGGTGGTGATTTCGGTCATTTATCAGTCCTTCACACCATCAACGCTCATCAGCGTGAACAGGCCCGTTGCGACATGTACCTGCTCGCCGTCGTCCAGCCCGTAGACATCCGCCTTGGCGATGGTCAGCGTGCGCCCTGGTTTGACCACACGTCCACGCGCAAGAAGCACCGGCTGTTTCGCCGGGTTCAGCAAGTTGATCTTGTATTCGCTGGTCAGCACGCCAAAGCCGGCGGCGAACAACGTCAGAGCGGCATAACCTGCTGCGCTATCTGCAATGGAAGACGTTGCACCGGCATGAAAAAAGCCGTGTTGCTGTGTCAGTTCCGGCCGCATCGTCAATTCCAGATCGACCGCACCGGGCGAGACATGCACCATCTGCGCCCCCAGGTGTGTCATGAATTTCTGAGCGGCAAAACTGGCTTTGACGCGAGGCTCCCAATTGTCGTCACGGGGCGCAAGGTTCATCAGTTTTCCTCCGAAGTCGCGTCGTTTCCGGACGCGTTACCTGTCCCCGTTCCGAGTACGGCCATGCGCGCTTTCGCACCGGCCTCCACATCATCGAGTTCGACCAGGGTCAATTCGATATCGCGTTGTTTTTCGAGGAGCTCAGCGCGGCGGGCGGCAATCCTGTCGAGAAGCAGGCGCAACTGGCCTGCCTCACCCGGTGCACTGCCGTACATCTCGATCATTTCCTTGATCTCGTTCAGGGAAAACCCGAGACGCTTGCCCCGCAGGATCAGTTTGATGCGCGTGCGGTCACCCGGTGTATAAAGGCGTTGACGGCCCCGGCGGGTCGGTGACACCAGCCCCTGCGCTTCGTAGAACCGCAGCGTTCTGGTGGTTATGTCGAACTCCTGCGTCAGCTGGGTAATGGTGTAATAACGCTGCATGCCCGCTCCTTGTAGGAGCGCACAGTTCCGTCTTTTTACGTTAAAGTCAACACGTCTATTTTAAATCATATATTTCAGATACTTGATCAGTCATGTTCTCAGATTTTCAAGGGTCTTCTCCGGATGCAGGACATTCAGATCAACATCCCCCGAAATGCCCTTTACCGTCCCCCTGTCATGATACTGCCAGAGCGTCCAGTCTGACACATAGCCGGGCGAATGCCAGATTGACTGAGGCCAGAGGCGACGGTTCAAGCCCTTGCCTTTGAGATAATCCAGATAGAAATCTTCAGGCACGTAAAAGATCACCTGCTTGCCCCGCCCCTGCTCAACCAGCGCCACAAAGTCGCTGATCTCCTGCAGGACTTCTTCGGCCGGTGGCCGGCGCGCGCAGTTTCCGGTGAATTCCAGATCCACCACCGGGGCCAGCATGTCACTGTCCTGAGGCAGCACGGACAGGAAGTTTTCCGCCTGCTCCCGACCGGACTTGCACAGGCTGAAGAAATGATAGGCACCACGAGCCAGACCGGCGCCTCCCGCCCCGGCCCAATTGCGGGCAAAGGCACGGTCCTTGAAGTCGCCGCCTTCACTTGCTTTCATGTAGACGAAGGCGATGTCGTCCGCCGCCACCTGCGCCCAGTCGATGTCACCCTGGTGGTGCGAAATATCGATGCCGCGGATCGTGTATTGGTTCCGGTCAGGCTCCCAGTTCATGAAGAAAAACGCCGCTCCGACAATCGAAATCACCCCGCCGACGGCAACGTAGAACAATGTCCGCAGGACCGCTTGCAAGAAATTCATTGCGCCACCTGTTATGACTTTAAAACGCCGTCACCCTGCCGCAAAACTGTTAAGAATCACGATAGGTAATTTGGCCAGAGCGGCGCTGCAGCCAGCTCCAGAACATTGCCGTCCGGATCGTTGAAATAGAGGCTTGTACCGCCTGCCGGCCATGAGACCTCGCTGACAACTTCCACTCCCATTTCGCCAAGGTATTCCCGCCAAGGATCCAGTTGGTCGGAACCAATGCGAAACGCAAAATGGCTGTGCCCCGTAGTATCGTGCCCCGGAACGACACCACCCGGCGTCTCTACGTCTTCCCCGGTATGCCCGCGATGAAACACCAGGAGAGCCTGGGCGGGGCCGGCATCATAGGCAAACAGCCTTTCTCCGGCGACCATGCGTTTCAATCCCAGGGTTTCCGAATAAAAGGAATGAGCCGTCTCCATGTCGTCGACATAAACGGCGGTTTCCAGGATGCCATCAAGCTTCGGCCGCATGTTCTTTTTCTCCGCATGAGACAAGTGGGTCATTCTTAACACTCATTCGCCGGGAATTTCAGGATACCCGGAAAGGTTTTCTTTCGAACCGCCATCGCCGTTCGGATCGTTCGCGAAGCGTCAGCATTCCGCTCCGAGGTGATCGACGTCGACGAGGAGGGTTTTCCCGAGTTTGTGGGGAAGGTCTGTGATTTTCACTTCTGGAAAATGCAAAGATCTCAAACCCTTCGGCGGGAACGAGCAGTGAATTTCGCAGCTCGATTGTTTCACGTCGTCGTCAAACGGAAACAGCAGCTAAGCATCATTGGCAACTGATATAGCTTTGCACCATTCAGTCAAAGAACGCGCAGCCTTTCGAAAGATCTGCCGGTCACGGCCGAAAGCGTCAGCCGGGAAAGTTCTGTGCGTGCATAACCGGCTTGAATTCGGTTACGGTATATTCCGCAACTCCCGCCGACTTGAAGGGATCTTTGTTGATCGTCTGCTCGATTTCAGAACTGTCTGCGGCGCGAGCCAGGATCACACCACCGGTTCGCGGTTCTTTCGGACCGGACGCAAGGAACAGACCGGCCGCATATTGTTCCCTCAAGAAGGACCTGTGGTCTTCGACCAGGGCGTCGATCTCTGCCAGTTCGGCAGTGTAGTGAAGATCAATCACAAAAAGGTTCACAAAGGCTCCTTTCAATATCGAAAGCTTGAAAAAGAGGCCCGGTTCTGCCGCGAACGGCTGAACCGGGCAATCTGCATCAGACGACCGTCAGCTTGACGTCGATATTGTTCCGGGTGGCGTTGGAATAGGGGCACACCTGGTGGGCCTTGGCCACAAGATCTTCCGCGACGGCCTTGTCCAGACCCGGCAGGGAAATTTCAAGCGCAACAGCAAGACCGAAACCGCCTTCCGAGCGCGGCCCGATACCGACGGTTGACGTGATGGAGGTATCGGCCGGCACCGCGATCTTCTCCTGGCCACCGACAAATTTCATGGCACCGATAAAGCAGGCAGCATAACCGGCGGCAAACAGTTCTTCCGGGTTGTTGCCTTCGCCGCCCGCACCGCCGAGTTCTTTCGGCGTCGCCAGCTTGACCTTGAAGGATCCGCTCAGCGTTTCCGCTGCACCGTCGCGGCCACCGGTTGCCTTTGCCCTGGTTTCATATTTCACATCGACAGCCATCTGCTGGCTCCTTCTCTTCGTTTTCAGTCACGTTAGTATTTTATATCGCTTCAGATTTTATCGTGTACGATATAAATTACCCACATATACTCACATTGTTAAATCGTCAACAGTTGCGACCATATCGCGCGCGATTTATAAGGAGCGAATGAGCGAGACAACTAACCAGATGTCCCTGCTGGACGCGATTGGATTTTCCGCGCCGGAAGCGACTGAAAAACAGAAAAAAGACAAACCGGCAAAAGCCGGAAAGTCTGAGAAGAAACAACGCAGGAAAGCCGCAGCCAAGCCTGAGGCAGAAACGATTTCCGGCGTTGAAGGCAATGATGCGGGCGAAGCAGAAATTGATGCTGCCGTCGCAGAAACGCCCCTCCCGCAACAGGTAACTGAAACTGGGGAGACACCGGACGTTGCTGCGGAAACGGAGGTCGCGAAAGACCACGGCACCGAACGGCCCGCACCTGCTCCAGTTGCCAAAGATCTGGACGACGACAGCCAGCACACTTCGGATGGCACCCTGCCGCTCGACAGGCACCTGTGTTTTGCTCTTTATTCCGCCAATCACGCGATGCACGGCGTCTATAAGGCCTTGCTCAAGGAAGTCGGCCTCACCTACCCGCAGTTCCTGGCCATGACGGTGCTCTGGGAAACCAACAACGTTCCAGTCGGTGCAATCACGTCCAAGCTGCAGCTTGACACCAACACCCTGACACCGCTCTTGAAGCGGCTTGAGGCCATGGGCCTGGTAACGCGCACGCGCAACATCAAGGACGAACGCCAGGTTATCCTGAAACTGACCCGCAAGGGCCGCGCCTTGCAGAATAAAACGGAACATTTCAGCACCTGCATCATGTCTTCGACAGGACTGAAACTGGAAGAAGTCATCGACCTTCAAGCGAAAGTCATGCGCCTGCGCGACAATTTGCGGGAAGCTGGCCTGGAGTAGCGCCTGGCGACGAGCGCTGGATAAGGTATGTTGCCCTAAAATGGGTTTCCATAAGAAGGGCTCCGGGAGGTCGCTTTACCAGCGCTAATCTCGGGGCCTTTTGCTTTGGCAATCACGGGGCTTTGTGATCTTTTGTAGCGTAACTCAAGTCTTTGTCGGCTGGCATTCCCCTCCATGGCGTCGTGTTTGTCGAATTCGACAACAAAACACTCGACAGGAAGCAGCCTTAGTACAGGTATGCCCTCCACACCCGTGGACCGGTGTTTACCTTCTCACTGTCAGGTGCGTTTGCTTTTGTTGACCCACCTTCACGATCTCGACGGCATCATTTTTCCGTCAGCAATGCCTGCCGGAGTGTCCGTGTTAGAACGGCTTCCGCCTCGCCCACGTCCCAGCCGCAGTCCTGTGTCAACAGACCCCAGGCCTGCACACTGAACGACGCCCAGAGAAATTCGGAAGCGGTCTTCGCCGTCCAGTCGGATTGCAGCGCACCGTCTTGTTCCAGCGAGCCGGTCAGGACAAGCAGCCACTGCCTCAATTCAGACATCCGGTCTTCCCACGCCGCTGAAGCGTCCGCATCGGTGGTTCGCAGGCGGATCAGGTCCGAGGCAACCGGGTAGATTTCCTTCACGAAACCGATCCAGACGGCAACGGTAGTGTTCAACCGTTCATGCGGCTCCGGCTTGTCGAAGGCGGCAAACAATTTCGCCCGTATGTCGAGCCGTTCATCCGCCCGCCGGACAAGCGCAAGGATCAGGCCACCACGGGAACCGAAATGATCGTAGACGGACTGCCGGCTGATTTTCGCGGCCTTGGCAATTTCCGCCAGAGACACGTCTGCTCCCCGCTGCGAAATAAGCATCCAGGCACTATCGAGAATTTCTGCGTGAGTGCGCTGCACTCTTGCTTGACTTGACACGTGTAAACTTTCCTGCGATTTGACACGTGTAAAGTTATGGAGAACCCTCATGGACGTCAAGCAACAGTCAGACCAATTCGTAGCCTGGTACGGCCCCGGCACCGACGGCAGCAGCCCGACGGAAAGCCAATGGACACAAATCCTGGGACGCGACGATGAAAAACCGGTGACCCTGATCAATTTCTTCAAACTGAGGGAAGTCGCAAAATACGCTGGCGGAACGACCGACCAGACAGGCCAGGAGGCATTTGCCAGCTATGCGGCCGCAAGCATGCCTGCCATGGAGCGGGCTGGTGGACGGTTCCTGTATGTCGGGCCGTTCCAGAGCATGTTCCTGGGTGAAGACGAGGATTGGGACCTTGTCGCAATCGGTTCGTATCCCGACCTGAAGGCTCTCGTCGCACTCTACTCGGACGGCACCTATCGTGAGGCGTTTCACCACCGCACCGCCGCCTGTCTGCACCAGAAGGTTCTGGTTTGCGGCGACTGAACCGAAATACAGTTGATCAGAAATAGGGTTAGAACGGCAGGCCGAACCAGAGTGCGGCAATGCCAAGGAAGGCGAAGAAACCGACCACATCGGTGACCGTCGTGACGAAGACGCTGGAGGCGATCGCAGGATCGACGTTCACCCGATCAAGTACGATCGGGATCAACAGACCGGAAAGACCGGCAAACAGCATGTTGATGACGATCGCCCCGCCAATCACCACCCCGAGCCCGGGACTGGCGAACCACAACCAGGCAGTCACGCCGATCAGGAAGGCCAGCGCGACACCATTGAGCGCACTGACCAGAATTTCGCGGTTGAGAACGCGCAGAAGGTTGCGGGCGCCCAGTTCCTGGGTCGCGATACCGCGCACCGCAACGGTCATGGTCTGGGTGCCGGCATTGCCGCCCATGGAAGCGACAATCGGCATCAGCACCGCAAGGGCCACCATGGCCTCAATCGTATCCTCGAACAGCGCAATCACCACGGATGCGAGCACGGCCGTCCCCAGATTGACCACCAGCCAGGTCAGGCGTGAACGCGCGATGGTCATGACGTTGTCGGAGATCTCTTCGTCACCGACACCGGCCAGGGCACGCAGGTCTTCTTCCGCCTCTTCCTGGATAACGTCGACGATGTCATCAACCGTCAGAACACCCACCAGACGGTCGTTCTCGTCGACAACAGCAGAAGACACGAGGTTGTAGCGTTCGAACCGGCGGGCAACCTCCTCCTGGTCTTCCGTTGCAAGCACCGCCTGGCGGGTCTCCTCCATGATGGAAGTGACCTTCTCGTCCCGCTTGGTGCGCAGGATCTTGTCCAGGTGTACCGACCCCAGCAGCTTGAAGGTCGGATCCACCACATAGATTTCGTAGAAACTGTCCGGAAGGTCCCGGGCTTCGCGCATGTAGTCGATGGTCTGGCCGATGGTCCAGAACGGGGCAACCGCAATGAACTCGGTCTGCATGCGCCGGCCAGCGCTTTCTTCCGGATAATCCAGCGCCTTTTGCAGCTGGGCCCTGTCCGCATAGGGCAGCTCTTCCAGAATGGCGGCCTGATCGTCCTCGTCGAGGTCTTCCAGAATATAGACCGCATCGTCCGAATCGAGGTCGCCCAGACCTTCGGCAATGACTTCCCTCGGCAGGTCTTCCAGAACCTGCAGACGCACCGCCTCGTCAATCTCGGTCAGGGCGGTATAGTCGAAATCCTCGCCCAGGAGCCGGATGAAGGACGCGCGGTCCTCGGCCTCCAGCGTCTCCAGAAGGTCGCCCGTATCGGCTTCGTGAAGGTCGGCAGCAAGGTGTCTCAGGCTATCCTGATCGCCCGCCTCGATTGCTGCTTCAACGGCCGCAATGAAATCGCGATTGAGGTGCTCGTCTTCGTCGCGCACCGGAATATCCGGAACTTGAGAGGCTGTGACGTCGAGCTCGGATGCTTCACTCATCAGGCGCCTCCCCTCAACACGCGTTGATCCCTTCCGGCGAAAGGCACCGGACACTCCTCACCAGATCTATCGTTTGCGGTAGCAAAGCGCCACCGGAAAAGCGAAACCGGTCCACAGACTTAACTCGGAAACTCCAGCTTGGTTCGAATGCGCCCTTTGGCTCTGGCATCCCGTCAACGCAGCTTCGGGCCGGCACAGCCCTTGTCCACTGCAACGCTTCGCAAATGGTCGAGATAGTCGCGGGTGTCTGGCGGCAGAATGGCCTCGTCATCGGAAATGCAGCGCTCTGCACGGCGAAACGCCCGGCGCGCCCGCTCGCTGGCAAGGCACACCCTTCCCGCTGCCAACACCTCCTGCTCGACATACCAGAGTTGCTGGCACGTCATCGCACCGAACCGTCCCGGATCAACGGCCGGATTGACGGAGAGCGACTGAGCCACCGCTGCTCCCGTAAAGCAAAAAAGGGCCAGCGCCACGAGATACCTGACGCATCGCAGGGCCTTCAGCGCCCCCCCGAAGCCCCGCCTCAAACACTCATGCATGGGCAGACTGCTCCAGCGTGGATGGCAAAGGTTCGGACATCAGTGCAAGGGCATAAAGCAACGCCAGCGTGACGCCGTACCGAAACATCGAATAGAGACTGCCAGCCAGGATCAAGGACATGGTGCGGTTTGGCATATCAGGCAGGAAAAACGTGAAAAACAGGACTGCGGAAACTGCGGTCAGTCCGACACAGACCAGATAGGCTTTCCACGCAGCGAGGGGTCGAAGAACCACCAGGACGAGAACGACGATCATTGCCGCACCTTCGGCACTCGTCACAAGAAGTTTCCATAGCCCGGGTTCACTCAATATGCGCGGAAACAGACCGCTCCAGAAAGATGTACTTGGCACGGATACCAGCCAGAAGTCCTTGACTGAATAAACTTCCGGGAAAAGCTGGATCAGCAACAGGCAGACGACCAGAGTAAGAATCACGCCCCGGACAACCCAGCGCCAGTCCGGCTTTGCGGTATCGGTCATGCCATCCTCACATCGGGTCGCCACATCCACGAATTGCGACAGGTAAAAGTGGCCTCAAGAGGGCTTCAGCGCCGCTTGGTGGAAACCGAACGTGGAGACAGCTGTCTTGCGTCGTAAAGTCCGCTTCATTCCACCTCGCATTCAGGCGGCCGGGTATCCATGGTCCAGTCCTTCACAGGCAGGGCTTCGAGAGAAGTCTTGAAACTCTTGCCGTTCAAGACGCCCTTGCCGGTCAAGAGGTTGACGTCGCACTGCCCGTTGGCATCCGGATCCAGGGTATCGTAGTAGGAATATGTGTAGCCGGCGACCCGGAATACGCCATTGCGATAGGCGATGGTCAGGATCTGCTCCCAGCGATTGCGCCCGATGGCCGAATTTTCCGAATAGATCTTCAGCGACCCGTGTTCGGTCGCCTCCATCCATGGTTCCTGACCGTACATGCCGCCGCGCCACACCATGTCCTTTGCATGGGCAACCTGTTTCCAGCCGTCACCAGCGTCGGTAAAGACATAGAGATCTCCGCCCTCATCCGTTTCCACGAGGACTGCACGGTATCGATTGATGTCGCCGTCGACAGGAGAGGTCACGGCACCTGCAATTGCACCGGCCGGGACCATCGCCTCCTGCTCCTGCGCCCAAGCTGCGCCGGACAAGGCGCTCGAGGACAGCACCAAGGCACCGGCGAGGCTGAAGATGGAACGAAATTTGGACACGTGCGGCTTCCTTCGATTTCGCATGATGCGCCGACCAGGATTTTACCGGCGGAACCCTGAGGCCTGTTCCGTCCAGAAAAGCACATCGCAACATGTCCCAAAAGCCGGTATCTGAATTTTCCCAGATCAATCAGGTATTTTGCAGGCACGCGCACTAAAGCAAAAAGGCCGCCCTGAAGGGCAGCCTTTTGAGGAAGCATCGGTAGGAATGCTTCGAATATGGTGCGGTCGAGAAGACTCGAACTTCCACGGGTTTTACCCCACAGCGACCTCAACGCTGCGCGTCTACCAATTCCGCCACGACCGCATATTCGATTGTTCCCGGCGCCTGTCAGCGTCGAGGCGCTCCATGTAGCAAAAGGAATTTGGGGGCGCAAGAGGCCTTTTTGCAATAATTCACAGAGACGCGATTTTTCTTATGCAGAAATGTTTTAGCCGATCAAAGCGGCCCGTCTGTGCGCATGGGACGGATGTCTGGAGGGCGCATCAGAACTTCGGTGATCGAGATGCCGATCCGCTCACCCAGCAGGACCACCTGCCCCTTGGCGACAAGGGTATTGTTGGCGTAGATCTTCACGTCGTCGTCTTCAGCGACGTCGAGGTCGATCACAGCACCACGGCCCATGCGGAGCAACTGATGGACAGGCATCTCATTCTCGCCGAGAACGACGGAAATATCGACTTTGATTTCATCGAAGGTGGTCATCGGACGCCTTGATCCTTAAATAGGGCAAACTAACCCGCCAGCGCTTGACCATACCACGGCATGGCAAGCCAGCTCAAAAAACAATGAAGTGTCATCCACATGTCACCCGCCGATCGAGACGCCCTTTCCCTGAGTTTTCTGCCCGTTTCCGGCTCCCGGCCCGTCGAGTGGCGGATATCCGACGATCTGGTCGACTATGAAACCGCTCTGCGGGAAATGGATGAACGGGTTCAGAGAATCATTGCCGGAGAAGCGGACGAGCAGGTTTGGCTGCTGGAACACCCCCCACTCTACACAGCCGGAACCAGTGCCAAGGATAGTGATCTCGTCGCACCGGACCGGTTTCCGGTCTACCGCACCGGGCGCGGCGGACAGCACACCTACCATGGCCCGGGCCAGCGTGTTGCCTATGTCATGCTTGATCTGAAACGGCGTCAGCAGGATGTGCGCGCCTTCGTCTCCGCCCTTGAAGCCTGGCTCATCAGCACACTCTGGCACTATCACATCCGCGGCGAACGCCGGGAAGACCGTGTTGGTGTCTGGGTTCGCCGGCCGGATCGTGGGGCAACGATCGAGGACAAGATCGCCGCTATCGGTATTCGACTGCGCAAATGGGTGACGTTCCACGGCATCAGCTTCAACGTGGAACCCGAACTGGACCATTTCACAGGAATTGT
Organism: Roseibium sp. LAB1; assembly: GCF_054658235.1. Lineage (NCBI taxonomy): Bacteria > Pseudomonadati > Pseudomonadota > Alphaproteobacteria > Hyphomicrobiales > Stappiaceae > Roseibium > Roseibium sp. LAB1. Next base: position 313,594 of record NZ_BAAGIB010000001.1, read on the forward strand.
TCCCTGCGGCATTACCGAACATGGCGTGACCAGCCTGGTCGATCTTGGCCTTCCCGTCAGCATGGCTGAAAACGACAGCGTTCTGCGCGCGGAATTTGAGAAAATTTTCGGACCGACAGTATCGGTCTGACGCAGGCCAGTGGCACGAGGATCTCGACCCGCTACTTCGTACGTAAAGTAAGGCGAGAATCAAGCTCGAGTTGCACTAAGCCTGGAAAGACAACTTCAAGAAATTTCACTGTTACTTTTGCCAGTAGATTTGGCGAATATATGAGTTTTTCAATTTTTTCAGTTCCAAACCGCGTCTGAAGAGGATCTGATTTAGTATTCCTTCATTCAGATAGGCGAATACAGGCACAAACCTTCTCAAGAATGGGAATGAAGTTTGTGACCCAGGCTCTCTCAGTTCGCTCCCGCAAGAGCGTCATTACCAAAATCCTGCTGGCGGCCGCCGGCGTCATCGTTCTGATATTCGCCGGCTTCGGCCTTTTCAACGATACCTTGCAGCGCAATGCAAAAACGAACGAAGTGCGCGACTACATGACCGGCGTTGGTCAGTCTGAAGTCAACATCGTCACAAACTGGTTCGAAGCGCGCATGCTGCTCATTGAGGCGCTGGCGGAACGTATTGCCAAACAGCCCGACGTGACACCCGAGTTCTTCGACCTGAAGACCCTGACAAGCAATTTCAGCGCGACCTATTTCGGCGTGGAAGCAGACGGCGCCTTCAACATGTGGCCGCCGGCCGATCTGCCTGAAGGCTATGACCCGCGCGTTCGCCCCTGGTACAAGGATGCCGTCACCAAAGGCGGTCCCGTGATCACAGCACCCTATCAGGATGCATCGACGGGCAACCTCATCGTGACAGCCGCAACCCCGGTCAAAACAGGCAGCGCACTCACCGGTGTTGTCGGTGGCGACTTTGACATCACCACTCTGGCAAACATGCTGGCCTCATCGAACATGAGTGGCCTTGGTTACGTCTTCGTGACCGATTCCAAGGGCACCATTCTGGTGCATCCGGACAGCAACATGATTTCGAAACCACTCAGCGAGCTGTTCCCCAACGAGCCGGTGAAGGTTACCGCCGAACCGCAATTCGCCTCCAGCGCCAACGGAGAGCGCATCCTTCAGTTCGTTCCGGTCACCGGTCTGCCGGTGGACTGGCAGATTGGTCTTTCCGTCGATCGGAGTGCTGCCTTTGCCAGCCTGACGAGCTTCCGCTATTCGGCAATCTTTGCGACCGTGATCGCAACCGTGCTGATGCTTGTCATCCTCGGCACCTTGTTCCAGACGCTTCTGGCCCGTCCGCTCGCGTCCGTAACCCGGTCCATGGCACAGATCGCGGAAGGTGATCTGGAGACCCCGGTTCAAGGTCTTGAGCGCAACGACGAAATCGGCTCGATCGCCAACGCCGTGGAAGTTTTCAAGACCAACGGCATGGAACAGCGACGCCTGGAAGCAGAACGTGCCGCCGAACAGGAAGCCAAGCATAGCCGGGCGGCAACCGTCGACCAGCTGCTTGGCGGCTTCAACCAGGAAATCCGCAGCGTTCTGGAAACCGTCTCCAACGCGACGGAGGAACTGGAACGAACGGCCCGCGAACTGGCGCAAACCTCCGAACAGAGTTCGACTGATGCAGAATCGGCTGCACGGACCACCGGTGACACCGCCGCCAATGTCCGCTCTGTTGCCGCAGCTTCCGAGGAGCTGACCTCCTCCATCGCGGAGATCGCCCGACGCGTCGAAGAACAGGCTGGCATTTCCGAACGTGCTTCCAGTGCTGCTTCGCAGACGGACCAGACCGTGCAAAGCCTGGTGGCAACAACAGACCGGATCAGCCAGATAGTCAGCCTGATCAACGATATTGCGGCCCAGACAAACCTTCTGGCGCTAAATGCCACCATCGAGGCGGCACGTGCCGGCGAGGCAGGCAAGGGGTTTGCGGTTGTCGCCTCGGAAGTCAAATCACTGGCCAACCAGACCGCACAGGCAACAGAGGAAATCGCAACGCAGATCCAGGCAATGCAGACCGTCTCGAACCGCGCAGCCGAAGCCATTCGCGACATCAGCAACGTCATCGCGGAAATGTCCGAAATCTCCAAGGACATCTCTGTTTCGGTGGAACAGCAAAGCCTCGCGACAAACGAGATTTCACGCAACGTCAACGAAGTGTCTACCGGTACTGATGCCATCTCCGAGACCATCATACAGGTTTCCAGCGGCGCCCAGTCGACTGGCCGCAACGCCGCGGACGTGCTGTCGACGGCCGAAGCACTGACGAGTGAGTCCTCCAAGCTCAGCTCCAAGGTGGATCGCTTCTTCAACGACATCCGCGCCGCATAAACAGCCAAAACGACCAAGGAAACAGGCGGGCCCTGAAGCCCGCCTTTTTTCTATGGGGACCGGCACCCAGCCTCCGTGGCGCTCTGGCCACTCCCTGGCGGAGCGCAAGGACTGGTCATTTGCAATGCGAGACTGATCGACGATGGATTGAGCTCAAGCGGTAATCCCTCGCGGTCCTGCGCGTGGCACGGCGTCGCGCGGCGATTGACAGGCGTGGCACTGACGGTCACGTCGCCACATTCGATTTTCCCAAGGAGTGCAGAAACGCCCGTAACTTGCCCCACCCACCGGGTGACCAGCCGAGTGAGCGCAGCCTGTCAGTCGTCATTCCACCCGGTGTTTGCGACGAGGCTTCCGGCGGTTCAAGAGCCAGACCTGCTTCGGCAGCGTAAAGTCCCAATAGGTCCCGACGGTCGATCAGAATGTCAGAGACGTTGTAGACTTGGAATGGTTCGCCTGCCGCCTCCCCTCCTGTCAGAACCAGGCTGACGGCGGCAGCAAGGTCATCCCCGTGAACTTCCGTTCCTTTGCGCGGCACAACTGGAGAACCCGACGCAAACTCCAGGAACAGATCCGACCATTTGTGCTCTTCAACGCCCGGTATGAGGCCGTAAACACCGGTCGCCCGCAGCGCGGTGCCTGTCATGCCCGGGCCGCACAACGCCTTCAGTGCGCTCTCCCCGGCCAGCTTCACCTCGCCATAAAGCGTATCGGGTGATGGGACGTCCGTTTCCGAAAGTGTTTCGCCCTTGCGATGATCGCCATAAACCGCTCGGCTGGAGAGAAAAACGATATGGCCGCACCCCGCAGTTCTGGCCGCTTCGAAGAGGCGCCGGGAGCCATCAACATTCAGCCTGGCGAACCGCTCGGGATCATTTCCCTCGCCGCCCCTGAACTTTCCGGGTTCATGCACCAGCGCGCAATGAACGAGGACATCGGCTGGTGGCAGCTCAGGATCGGGGTCAACCAGGTCGAAGGCATGAAAGGCTACCCTTTCGTCTTCAACCGCACGCCTGCCCAGAACCGTAACCTGGCAGCCGTCCTCGAGCAGCCGCTGCAGGATGAACCGGCCGACCGTTCCACTGGCACCTGTCAGAAGGACATGCATCACGAAGCCTGCTTTGCGGCCCACTCCAGAGGGCCAGGAAGACCCGCAATATCATCTGGAATGCCGTCACCGGTCGCAAAGGCCTGCCAGAGATCGATCAGCGGACGCAGCTTGGCGGTCTTTTCATGTCCTGTTTGCCACGGCTTTTCATACTGGTAGTGGAGCACATGGATCTGCTCCCAGTTCCACAGATCAGGCAGATTGAACCAGACATATTGGAGCATGTTGAAGAACACGGGCAAACCATGCCAGTTGGGGAAATAATGCTCCAGGAATGTCTGGTCCGTGCGCCGCCAGAAGGCGTCCGGCCGGTCCAGACATGCCAGCATGGCCTCGAATGTGGTGTCGTCCGGGCGGGCGGTAAAGACGCCGCTGTTCAGCCGGTGAAAGTCCTGCAGGTTTTCATAGACATTGGGCGCTGCACAGAATTCGGGATAGCCGAACAACTTGTCGCTGTTCCGCAGCACAAGCGCATCGGCATCGATGAAGACGACCCGGTCATATTCCGCAAGCTGCCACAGGCGCAGCTTGACGAAATTGTCCAGCGGCGTGTGAAAGGCGGGTTTGCCGCCTTTCGTGAATGGAGCCGCCTTGTGCAGCCGGCCTCGCTCATGGCGCTCGTTGAACCCTTCACTCGTCGGCAGGTGCTCGCACCGACCAAACCTCGGACCAAATGCCGACAAGGCGGCAAGATCCGCTTCATCGACACTCGGCGTGTACAGGACAACCAGATCGGCTTCGGTTTCCGTGTGCCGGAGCGATCGCAGCAAGGCGGTCGCCCCGAGAACGTAGTCCCGGTTGGTCACCAGTGTCACATAAGCGCAGGAACTTTCCGGTGCCCGGTCGAACTCTGGAACATCTCGCATGCCCAGCCTCAGGAGACAGATTTCAGACGCGGATGCTCCGGATCCCGCTCGATCTCACCTGCGATTTCCTTGGTCCAGGCGGACACAGCCGGCACACGGCTGCGGTCGACGCGGTATGCATAATTTTTGGCGACATCCACCACTTCGCTCAACAGCCCTTCTTCCAGGGTGATCGGATTGAGGCCCAGCTCAAGGAACTGCTTGTTCTCGACCACCAGATCGTTTTCGGAAGCTTCCTTGCGCGGGTTCGGCAGGTAGGCAACCTTGGCGCCGGTCAGACGTGAAATCAGTTCCGCCAGATCCCGCACACGATGGGTTTCGGTCATCTGGTTGAACACCTTGACCCGGTCGCCCTTTTTCGGCGGGTTCTTCAATGCCAGTTCAATGCAGCGAACCGAATCCTGAATATGGATGAAAGCCCGTGTCTGGCCACCGGTGCCATGCACCGTCAGCGGATAGCCGATGGCTGCCTGGATCAGGAAACGGTTCAGAACCGTGCCATAGTCGCCGTCATAGTCGAACCGGTTGATCAGCTGTTTGTGGCGAAGGGTCTGTTCCGTATGCGTGCCCCAAACGATCCCCTGATGCAGGTCGGTGACCTTTAGTCCGTCGTTCTTGGCGTAGAACTGGAACAGCAGCTGATCCAGACACTTGGTCATGTGATAGATCGAGCCGGGGTTGGCCGGATAAAGGATTTCCTGCGCCGCTTTGGAGCCGTTCAGGGTCTCGACGTCGACCGACAGATAGCCTTCCGGAATAGCGGCACCAACACTGGAATAGCCGTAGACGCCCATGGTGCCGAGGTGGACAAGATGCGCATCGAGATCCAGCTCCACCATCGCGTTGAGCAGATGGTGTGTGGCATTGACGTTGTTGTTGACCGTGTAGTTCTTGTGCTGATCCGATTTCATCGAATAGGGCGCAGCGCGCTGTTCGGCGAAGTGGATGATGGCATCCGGCCTGTTCTCTGCAAGCCAGGCCTTGAACACTTCGTAGTCGCGGGCAATATCGATCAGGTGGAACCGAATGGTGTTGCCGGTTTCCTGCTTCCAGATCCGCGTGCGTTCCTGGATCGAATCCATGGGCGTCAGCGATTGCACGCCAAGCTCGGCATCGATCCAGCGACGGCTCAGATTGTCGATGATATGAACTTCATGGCCCTGATCCGACAAATGCAAGGATGTGGGCCAGCCGACAAAACCATCACCGCCAAGTATCGCAATCTTCACTGAAAATCTCCCGGTTTCACGTTTCGGCACCAACCGTGCGGCACCGATTGCTTCATCTGAAAGATCAGATCATTGCGATATTTCCGTGACAACTCAACTTCGAATGTCGTGATTGATATAGAAAATACGATTGGCCACAGCCGGTTAAGCCGTATCGCGCACCTCAAAGGCACCCGAGCAGGGCTCTACCGGCTCAAGGTCCTTGACCAGATTTACCCTTGCGAGGGACGGCCCATGCCAGAGCACATCCAGCATGTCGACAACGGTATCGGAAGGGCCTGAAAACACGGCCTCCACCCCACCGGAGCTGAGATTGCGCACCCAGCCGGCCAGCGCCCTGTCTTCAGCTTCCCCCGCACACCAGGCGCGGTACCCAACACCCTGGACCCTGCCCTCAATCAGCACGTGAACGGTCAATGGATCAGCGGTCATTCAGGTCTCCGAAGTTCGCGATGCGGCAAAAGCTTAGTGCAAACCTGCCTGTTCGCAAACGTCTGCGTGTGGTTCAGGCTGTGGACACTTGTGTGCCGCGCTTTTGCTCGTCCAGCATGACCAGCAACGACGCGCCGACAATCACCAGTGCACCCGGCCAGAACGCACCGCTCGGGGCAAAACCGAAGGCAAGGAAGCCGACCGCGATATTCAGCGGCAGCTTCAGATGATCGAAGGGTTGGACGAAGGCGGCATCCGCCTTCTGGTAGGCAAGGGTCAGCAGGTAATTTGCCAGCACGGTCAAGGCACCAGCCCCCATCAGCAGCCAGAGCGCCGTTCCGGTCGGCACGATCCCTCCTTCACCCAGGGCCAGCAACGCGTTGACCGGCGTCAAGAGAAGCAGCAGATAGACGGTGATGGAATCGGCGTTTTCCGTGGCGGTCAGCTTCTTGGTGACCAGCGAAGTACCTGCCCAGAAGGCGGCAGCCCCAACCGGCAGCAGCGCTGCGAGGCTGAAGGTTTCCGTCCAGGGTTCCAGAATCACCATGCCACCTGAAAACCCGGCCAGCGTCGCCAGCCATCTGATCATGCCCACCCGTTCCTTGAAGAACACTTTGGCGCCAATGATCACGAAAAACGGTGAGGTCATCACCAATGCGATTGCCTGCCAGATTTCCACCCTTGCGAGACCGGCAACCCACATCTGGATGCCAATCACGGCAAGGCCGCCACGGGCAAGATGCCAGCCGATCTGATTGGTCTTCAATGCCGACAGGCCCCGCCGCAGGACGAACGGCAGTCCAACCAGCAGGCCCAGCGCATATTGCCAGAAGGCGGCGGAAGTCGACGGCACGCCCAGCTGCATGGTCGAGGCCTGCAAGGCACCGTTTACAAGGGCGAACGAGGCCCCTGCCCCGATCATGGCAATAGCGGCGAAAAGAGGTTTCTTGAGAGTGGTTGACATGGGCGTCCTATCTGCGATCCGTTCCGTCATCTTTCAGAACAGTCTCAAAAGACACACGCCCACCGCCCTTCTCTGGAATGGCGGCGGTCAAGTTCTCTCTCATCCGGACTTTCGGGTGGCCTTGCTTGACGCCACCTCAACCGTCGGCTCCGGCCTCTCACCGGATCTGCTGACCCCCGGACATGTTGTCCGGAGCGCTCGCGGGCTCCAGGTTTCCCTGATACCGCCGGTGGGGAATTTCACCCCGCCCCGAGAACTGCTCTCCGAGGCTTTCAGTATCCCTGAAATGACTGGGATGCAATAGAGGAACGACCCGCCTGACCCGCGGCGGCATGTCAGGCCACGCAAACCCGGTTACGGCCGGCCTGCTTGGCACTGTAAAGCGCTTCATCAGCCCTGGCGATGGTCTGGCTGATTTTCTCGCCTTCCTCGACGCAGGCAGCCCCGATGCTGACCCGCATGGAAATGTGCTGTTCCTCATGCATATGGGGAACGGTTTCGACCGCCCTTCGAATGCGCTCGGCGATTTCGAAGGCGTTATCGAGGTCGCAGCCTTCCAGCAGGCAGTAGAATTCCTCACCACCAGCCCGGGCAAAGATGTGAGGCTCTTGAAGCTCGCTCTTTAGCAGGCCGACCAGATGATGCAGCGCAGCGTCGCCGCAGGCATGCCCGTACTGGTCGTTGATCTGTTTGAAATGATCGACATCCAGCACGAGAAACGACAGTTTAGTCGACGTCTTTTGTGCCCGTTCCTGAGCAGAAGCTGCCAATTCGAAGAAACGGCGGCGATTATAGGCCTCGGTCAGTGAATCGCGCTCAGCCGCCCATTTGAGACGTTCTTCCAATCGCTTGCGTTCGGTAATATCGAGCATGGAACCGGCAAGACCGTTCACCTCGCCGGAAACCCGATCGTGCGTGACTGCCTTGTGGAAGGTCACGGTTCGACGCTCGCCATCGGCATAGCAAACGTCCGCCTCGTAGATCTGAATGCCACCGCGTTGCATCAGCTCTTCGTCGGCCGCTTCATAGACCTTAGCCAATTCGGGGGGCGCTACGTCGTAAACACTGGCGCCGCAAACCTTGCTGGCCGGCAAACCGATGAACGCCTCAAAGGCCTTGTTACAGCCGCTGTAGATCCCGGCCCGGTTCTTGAAGAAGATTGGCGACGGCAGGTTGTCGATCGCAGATTGAAGGTTGTCCCGCTCAATGGCAAGGTCACGGCACTTTCTGAACAGAACCCCTTGCCGTGCGTTCATGAGCTCGGCGCGTTTAAGGGCAAGCAACAGCAGATCCGCATCGTCGGCGTTGACAACATCATCCACACCGCCATCCAGCAATTTCAGCTGATCGTCCGCCCGTAGTCTGCCTTTGGTGCAGGCTATGATGAAGGTCGTCTCCCGTATTCTGGTAAGGTCGCATGAGGGTAATACCCCCGTTGCACCAACGTCCAGAAGGCAGACCTGAAACGGACAGCCTGACAGCGGCTGTACAACTCCAACCTGATGCAGGATGTAACCGGCAGGCAATTGCGGAGGCGGTCTGTTGGCAGGCGAATAATAACCAACGTCAACCGCCCTCTCAGACGGTACCGTCGTATCATTGGTATCCGTTGCATGCATCCGTTCTGCCAAGGCGCACTCCTCTTGAAACACAACGTACGGGAAAATCGATAAATTCGAAGTTAAGAAAGTTCGCCTGCAACAAGAAGCCAGCCCACGGACACGTCGAAACGCTTGCCGTTACCGGACGTTGAAATGGGTTGCTATGTCCTGAGGTTTTTCAGCAATCAGGACCGGATGTTCGGCAGCCAACTCTTCCCGGCTACCGTAGCCCCACAACACGCCAATGCCAGACACGTCGTTGGCGTTTGCGCCGATTAGGTCGTGCTTGCGGTCACCGACCATCACCGTTTGCGAAGACAGAATGTTTTCTTCGCTTAGAATATGCGCAATCAGCTCGGCCTTCGCGGAGCGCGTGCCGTCCAGTTCCGCACCATAGACAGTGCCGAAAAAGCCCATCAGACCGAAATGCTCAACGATCCGTCCTGCGTAGCTGTGGGGCTTGGATGTGCACACGTGAAGTACAAACCCGTCCCTCCTGAGTGCCGACAACAGTTCGGGAATACCTTCAATCAGCGAATTCTCGAAAAGCCCCGTGACCGTATAGCGCTCACGGTAATAGGCAACGGCCTGATCAAGCAGGGCCTTGTCTTCCGTCCCCAGCAGAACCTTGAAGCTGTCCCAGAGCGGTGGTCCGATACACCAGCGCAGGTCTTCCGTGTCCGGCGCCTGCCCGCCCATCTTTTCAACGGCATACTGGATTGAACGGGTAATGCCTTCGAAGGGATCTGTGAGAGTGCCGTCCAGATCGAACAGGATAGTGGAAATCGTCATGATGCTCCGCAAAGTATTGAAAAAGAAAGCGGCCCGGACCGGATGGTCGCAGGCCGCTGAATATCGGCAGTGTCCGATGCCTGTCAATCAGGCTGTGCCGGGCGCTTGCCAGTGGATCAGGAAAACTCCATGATCACGGCATCGACGGCAAGACTGTCGCCGGGAGTTGCTTTGATGGCGGTCACGACACAGTCGCGCTCTGCTCTCAGAACGTTTTCCATCTTCATGGCTTCAACGACAGCGAGCTGCTCGCCGGCCTTGACTTCCTGTCCTTCCTCCACCGCGATGGACACCACAAGTCCCGGCATCGGGCACAGCAGCATCTTGGACGTATCCGGCGGCAGCTTCTCCGGCATCAAGGCGTCCAGCTCGGCAATTCGCGGTGTCATCACCTTGGCGACCACCGAATACCCCTGCCACTCGAGGCGGTAACCGCCGCGCTGCGTCCGGACCTGAACGGTGACGTCCTGCGTGCCGACCTTGCCGGACCAAAGCGGATCGCCCGGAGCCCAATCGGATTCCACACTGACCACCGGTCCATCGCCGATCGCGACATCAATTTCAATGGGTGTGCCCGGATACCCCGCAGCGAGGCGGATCGGAACATAAGTCTTGTCGAGTTTGATCACCCAGTCTTCGCGAGTGGCACCGGAATGGGCCCGCAGCCGCCCGGGCAGATGATCCAGACGCTCGCGCTGCAAAGCGCCCATCGACAGCGCAACGGCGGCAAGAACCGAATAGGCTGCGTCATCGGGAACGGCCGGCTCAAACCCGTCCGGATATTCGTCGGCAATGAAACTGGTGGCCAATTCGCCGGAGCGCCAGCGCGGATGGTTCATGAGTGCCGTCAGGAATGGCACATTGTGCTGGATCCCGTCGACGTAAAACGCATCAAGCGCCGAACTCATCGCGTCGATAGCCTCTGCGCGGGTCGGCGCGTGGGTGATCAGCTTCGCGATCATCGGATCGTAGAACATGGAAATTTCCGACCCTTCCACAACACCTGTGTCGTTTCGAACGGTCACTCCGTTGCTAGCCTCTTCCGCCGGCGGCCGGTAGCGTACGAGCCGGCCGATCGACGGCAGGAAATTGCGGTACGGATCTTCCGCATAGATACGGCTTTCCACGGCCCAGCCGTTCAGCTTGACGTCTTCCTGGACAAGTTCAAGCTTCTCACCGGCGGCGACACGGATCATCTGCTCCACAAGATCAACACCGGTGATCAGTTCTGTCACCGGATGCTCGACCTGCAGACGGGTATTCATCTCCAGGAAGAAGAAGCTCTTGTCCTGCCCGGCGACGAATTCGACCGTACCGGCGCTGTCGTAATCGACGGCCCTGGCAAGTGCGACGGCCTGTTCGCCCATCTTGCGGCGGGTTTCCTCATCGAGCAGCGGCGACGGAGCCTCTTCGATGACTTTCTGATTGCGGCGCTGGATAGAACATTCACGCTCGCCCAGATAGATAGCGTTGCCATGCTTGTCGCCCAGCACCTGGATTTCGATATGGCGAGGGTTTTCGATGAACTTTTCGATGAAAACCCGGTCGTCTCCGAAGGAAGATGCCGCTTCGGACTTTGAACGGGTATAGCCGTCGCGGACCTCGTCCGCGTTCCATGCAATGCGCATGCCCTTGCCGCCACCACCCGCGGACGCCTTGATCATCACCGGATAACCGATGTCTTCGGCAATCTCGACAGCCTGCTCCGGGCTTTCGATGACACCGAGATACCCGGGCACGGTGCTGACATTCGCCTCGTTGGCGAATTTCTTGGATTCGATCTTGTCGCCCATGGCCATGATGGCGCGCGGGTTCGGGCCGATCCAGACAATGCCTTCCTTAGCCAGCGCCTCGGGAAAGCTGGCGCGTTCGGACAAAAAGCCGTAGCCCGGATGCACAGCTTCAGCACCGGTTTCCTTGCACGCGGCAATGATCTTGTCGGCGATCAGATAGGATTCCGATGCCGCTGCAGGACCGATATGAACCGCTTCGTCGGCCATTTCCACATGCAGTGCATCGCGATCGGCATCGGAATAGACCGCAACCGTCTTGATGCCCATACGGCGGGCCGTCTTGATGACGCGGCAGGCAATCTCACCACGGTTGGCGACTAGTATTTTGGAGAACATGAATTTCCACCCAGCTGGACCATTTTCCATTTTGTAGGCCGCACCACATTGGCACGCAACTTATCCAAAGGGCGAGACGTGATTTTGCGGATAGCTCCGCCAGGGTGTGACCCGGCTAAAGGTAGTTCGGCGGCAAAGCAGCCGTTTATCCGAATTTTAATAAAGTTATTGCAGGAATTACCAAGGCAATGGGGAAAAAATAATGCAACGACTCCTTTCAGCGGCAATTATCGCAAGTGCTTTACTACCAAGTTCCGCACTGGCGGAAACCGTCGGCAAGTGGAAGAGCGGTGAAATCAATGGCTTTACACGTTATTGGACCACCAACAACCTTGGCGCGAATTTCGTAGTCTGGTGCCATCCAAAACGCCGGATCAACGGCACCTTGCTTCATATTGATATCGACGGAAAAATGCCGCCGCCAAATACCAGGATCAAATTGATCATGGACCGCGAGGTCCTGGAGCTTCCGACCAACGAGCAAGGGTATGTTGAAACAAGTTGCGCCGCATGTTCCGACAGTTTCGGATATGTCTGGCACCGGCTGCGATCGTCCCATTCCCTTGCGGTCAAGTTCCAGGACGACAGCTACGCGGGATTTTCACTACGCGGCGCCCAGAAGATCATACCCGGCAACGTTTGTCCCACCGACTGGCAGAAACAGCACCCCAGGTCCTGAGACAAACTTTCAAGTCGGAACATGCCTGGCCCACCCAGCCTGGTCAGCCTGCTAAGCCTGGCCAGCCTTTAAAAAGGCCATCTTGAATAAACGGGTTTGAACAGAACACCTGTAAATTTCGTCTGGGACAAAATACGGATACTGCTCGATGCGGATCGCTTTTTTCTCTTTCGTACTCCTGACCGTGGCCGCCCCCTTGCAGGCAGCCGCCGCCGATCACGGCAATTGGCATACCGACACCGCCTATGGCTATGAGCGCTACTGGACCGAAAGCTCCAGCGGAGCACGGTTCACGATCTGGTGCCCGCCCAACCATTCCGTCAAGAACGCCCTCATCGGCGTGCGCATCAAGGGTCGCAAGCCGGACCCCGGCTCCACAGTGCTGGTCGAACTGGATCACAAGCTGATCAAGTTCAAGGCTGGAGACGACGGTTACATCTACAATGATTGCCCGGCCTGTTCCGACAACATGACTTATTTCTGGCACCGGCTTCGCTCTTCGGTAAAATTCGCCGTGCAACTGGAAGACAGACGCTATTCCGGATTTTCCCTGAACGGCGTGCGGGAAGCCATGGCGGGGACCGTCTGCTCCAGCCGGATGGCCCAGAATATCCAATAAACTCCTGGTAAAATCCTGACCGGTCGGTTTTTTGTGCTCGCAATCACATTTGCGCACCGCAAGTTGGTGCACACTCGACCTGTCACCTTCTTTCCGGAGCGTTCTGAAGGGTTTATCCTTCCGAGCGTCCCTTTACGGTGGCAACGGCACGTCAGGAGACCTTCATGCGGAAAATGTTTCTTTGCGCGGCAGCGCTCGCCCTTCCCGGCCTTGTCATGTCGACGGCGGCCGAGGCTCGTCCGGATCTTCGCAAGATGACCTGTGCCCAGGCGCAGAACATGGTGCGCCAGCATGGTGCCGTGGTCTTCACCACGGGTCAGTACACCTATTCGATGTTCGTTTCGAACCTCAGTTACTGCGATCGCAACCAGGTCCTGTTCACGCAGTACGGCCAAACGCGTGACGCGCCACGCTGCCCGGTTGCGTTCGAATGCAAGGAACCGCTGTTCCCGCGCGGTCTGTCCCGCTGGGATTAACCCTGGAGACATGACACAGGCCGGAAAATCCGGCCTGGTACACGCTCTCATGCCATTGCTTCGTCCCAGCGTTCAGTGTTCCGGAACCCAAGCGAATGATTACAAACCGGCTCTATTGGCTAGAGCGGAATATTGTCATGCTTTTTCCACGGCATGTCCGCCTGCTTCGATCTGAGCAGAGCCAGCGCCTTGGATACACGCCGGCGCGTGGAATGCGGGCGAATGACATCATCGATGTACCCGCGTTCGGCAGCGACGAACGGGTTGGCGAAGCGGTCTTCGTAGTCCTTCGTCCGTTTGGCGATCTTGTCCTTGTCGCCAAGTTCGGACCTGTAGAGGATTTCGACAGCCCCCTTGGCACCCATGACCGCGATTTCAGCGGACGGCCAGGCGTAGTTGATGTCGCCGCGGATATGCTTCGAACTCATCACGTCATACGCGCCGCCATAGGCCTTTCGGGTGATGACGGTGATCTTCGGCACGGTCGCTTCAGCATAGGCAAACAGCAGCTTGGCACCATGCTTGATCAGTCCGCCATATTCCTGAGACGTGCCCGGCAGGAACCCGGGAACGTCGACGAAGGTCACGATGGGAATGCCGAAACAGTCGCAGAACCGGACGAACCGCGCAGCCTTGCGGCTGGCATCGGAATCGAGCACGCCTGCCAGCACCATAGGCTGATTGGCAACAATGCCGACGGTCCGGCCTTCGATCCGCCCGAACCCGGTAATGATGTTGCCGGCGAAACTGCCCTGTATCTCGAAGAAATCTCCTTCGTCCACCGTCTTGAGGACGAGTTCCTTCATGTCGTAGGGCTTGTTCGGATTGTCCGGAATAAGTGTATCGAGACTGGTGTCGATCCGCTCCGGGTCGTCGTAGTTCGTCAACTCCGGCAGGTCCGCACGATTGTTCATGGGCAGGTAATCGATCAGCCGGCGCATTTCCTGAAGCGCTTCGACGTCGTTGTCGAAGGCCCCGTCCGCAATGGAGGACTTGGTCGTGTGGATCGACGCCCCGCCGAGTTCCTCGGCCGTCACCGTCTCGTTGGTCACCGTCTTCACCACGTCCGGTCCCGTCACGAACATGTACGACGTGTCCCGCACCATGAAGATGAAGTCCGTCATGGCCGGCGAATAGACGTCGCCGCCCGCGCAAGGTCCCATGATCAGCGATATCTGCGGGATGACGCCAGACGCCAGAACGTTGCGCTGGAACACTTCGCCATAACCGCCGAGGGCCGCGACACCCTCCTGAATTCGGGCGCCACCTGCATCGAACAGGCCAATGATAGGCGCACGGTTCTGCAGGGCCATGTCCTGGAGCTTTGTTATCTTTTCCGCATGCGTTTCCGAAAGAGATCCGCCGAAGACCGTGAAATCCTTGGAGAACACGTAAACGGTCCGTCCGTTGACCGTTCCCCAGCCGGTGATCACACCGTCGCCGGGAATATGCTGCTCTTCCATGCCGAAATCGGTGCAGCGATGTTGCTTGAACATGTCGAATTCTTCGAAGGACCCTTCGTCCAGAAGAATTTCGATACGTTCGCGTGCTGTCAGTTTGCCCTTGGAGTGCTGTGCATCGATCCGGCGTTGTCCGCCGCCCAGGCGTGCCGTTTCACGGCGTTGTTCCAATTCGGCCAGAACTTCTTTCATCCGGTCCTCCCAAAACTTGAGCTTGGATCACGCCGTAGCATGATCCCCCGGCAGAGCCTAGTCAGCACATGGGCTTATGGGGAAACTACGCCCCGTGAAAGGCCTGCGGAAAACGCAACAATTCAGCCACGGTGGCGCTTCACGAACGACAGACGCTCTCCTTCGCGGCCCAGCTTTACCCGAAACTCTTACTGCCGTAGCGTTACCACTCCGGGAGAGTTGTCAACAGCACCTCACCGCATCCCACTTTCAGAGCACCGATTCCATTCCTGAGAAATGTCGTTTCAGGTCCAGAACCTTATTTGAACGGAGTACATTAATGTCTGGAAATTTCGTTGTTGATCATCGTGACGGCGTCATTACGCTCGCCCGCCTGCAGTATTTCGACGTGAGCCAGGCCAACCTCAAGGAAGATCACAAAAACTGGCTTCGACGGAACGTCGTCCCGTTGCTGAAGGGAAACGGCAGCATAAGTGTCGTCGGCCTTTCCAGTCGAAGCGGCAAGGCTGCTTTCAACAAGGCGTTGTCGATGAAGCGGGCAAACGCGGTGAAGTCGTTCCTGGAGGAATGCCTCCTGTCCAGCTTCCCCTTCGATCTGGTCGACGGACTTGGCGAATCTCTGGCTGAAGAAATGGGTCAGGAAGACGGCGTTGAAGACGGGCAGTTCCGCGCCGTGATGATCTACGTCCACTCCCTGCCGACACCGCCCAACCCCAAGGTCATCAAAACTCCCAAGAAGATGAAACCCAAGCCAAAGGCGGCTTCAACGCTCTGGGTCGGCATCGGGGAAAGCCATTCGGGCGATCTGGTCGCCGTCGGGCGTTACAACTGGAATGGGCGCATTTACCGCGCCAGTGCCGATGACAATGGTTATGTCGACTACGTCGATCTCATGGCCGATGGCTGGAAAATCGGCGGCGGCCTTGGCGGCAGTGTCGGTGGCATCGTCATTGTGGCGCACGGCGTCAAAACCGCCAGCGAGCTCAACAAGAAGGGCGAATGGTCCGATTGGGATCTCGATCTGGCGATCGCCGGCAAGCTGGGGGACGTCCTCAAAGGCATCAAGGGCATCGGCAAGATCATCAATACGATGGAGAAATACGAGGAACTGAGCCACGCTGCAATTGAACTCACCAAGAACAAGGGATTCGTCAAGAAGGGCCTCTATACAATACCCATGCTTGGGGTCGGTGCAGGCCTGCACGTGTGGACCGGACGCAAATACGGCGACGTGTCCGTGATCTCCACCGGCAGAACGCTGATGAGGTAGCACTCGCATCCCGAGCCTCAAAGTGCACAATCGCCGGGCAGCAGACCGGATTTCCGGCAAGGCTGTCCGGACTGCGCATCGACTGTGCACTTCAGATCTTGAAACGCCATTCATCGAGCGGAAGGAACGCTGTTTCCACACTGGTTCAAATGGAATTTCGGGAAGCAGAGACATCGCGAACCGGTCACTCGTTTTCTCATGATCAGCCTGCAAGGACAGGTACCGTCACGTTCATTTGAGCCTGTCATTTCGATGATGTCCGCACTCTCACGCGGCGGAAAACATCATCCACGGAGCGCATTACGATAGGCAAAAAAAATATATTCAACCTGAGGGAACCTCAGGATTTTTCGACTGATTTCAGCCTCTTGCCTAATTTGCAGGCACTGTCGCCGCGACATTGAACTTTGACACCTTTCAGAATTTTGCCATGATTGCCCAAGAACGAAGCATCGGCAAAGGGGAGGCAATGGCGGACGAACGCACTTTCTTCAATGAAATGCTCGACGAGGCCAACGAGCCGCGCCAGCCATACGCCCGGCTCGCCAAATGGCTGGAGGACAAACCCGCCAACTTTCTGACCAAGAAAGGCCGCGACGCCGAAACGATATTCCGCAGGCTTGGCATCACCTTCGCGGTTTATGGCGCAGAAGAAGCGACTGAACGGCTCATTCCGTTTGATCCTATTCCGCGTATCATCTCCGCTTCGGAATGGCGGCGGCTTTCTGCAGGCATCGACCAGCGCGTGCGTGCCCTGAACGCTTTCCTGCATGACATCTATCACCGCCAGGAAATCCTGCGCGCCGGCAGGATCCCCGCGGACCTGGTGCTGCAGAACGAAGCGTTCCTGCCCGAGATGGCGGGGTTCACCCCTGCCCGCAAGGTCTATGCCCACATCATCGGTACCGACCTGGTGCGCGTGTCCGAAAACGAATTCTACGTGCTGGAAGACAACACCCGCACCCCCTCCGGCGTCTCCTACATGATGGAGAACCGTGAGACGATGATGCGTCTCTTCCCCGAACTCTTTCAGAGCCACCGGGTCGCCCCCGTGGAGCAATACCCGGAGAACCTGCTGCAGACGCTGGAAAGCGTCGCGCCGGATCCGTCCAAGTCGTCCCAGACAATCGTTGTCCTGACTCCCGGCATCTACAATTCAGCCTATTTCGAACATGCCTTCCTGGCGGATTCCATGGGGGTTGAACTGGTGGAAGGCCGGGACCTGTTCGTTGATGCCGGCCATGTGTTCATGCGCACCACGCGCGAACCCAAGCAGGTCGACGTCATTTACCGGCGGATCGACGACGCCTTCCTCGATCCGCTCACTTTCAATCCTGGCAGCATGCTCGGCGTGCCGGGCCTGTTCGATGCCTATCGCGCCGGCAACGTCACCATCTGCAATGCGCCGGGAACGGGGATTGCCGACGACAAGGCGATATACGCATATGTTCCGGACATTATCGAGTTCTACACCGGTCAGAAGCCGATCTTGAACAATGTTCCGACCTGGAACTGCTCAAGGCCGGACGACCTAGCCTATGTGCTGGACAATCTCGAGGACATCGTCGTCAAGGAAGTCCACGGCTCGGGCGGCTACGGCATGCTGATCGGACCGACCGCCTCCAAGCGTGAGATCGCCGAATTCCGGAAGGTGCTGGAAACCAACCCCTCCAACTATATCGCCCAGCCGACCCTGGCGTTGTCGGCCTGCCCGACACATGTCGCTTCGGGCGTTGCCCCGCGTCACGTCGATCTGCGTCCCTACGTGTTGATCGGCGATCAGGTCCGCATCACCCCCGGCGGCCTGACACGGGTTGCCCTCAAGAAAGGCTCGCTTGTCGTCAACTCCAGCCAGGGTGGCGGCACAAAAGACACCTGGGTACTTGAGGACTGAGAGAACCAGATGCTCGGAAGAACCGCCTCTTCGCTGTTTTGGATGTCGCGCTACCACGAGCGTGCCCAGAACGTTTCCCGTCTACTGGAAGTCGCCTGTCGCGGCGCCATCATCTCCCATTCCGGTCAGGAGGATGGCACTCACTGGACCTTTGCCCTCGCCTGCTCGGACTGCGAAACCGGCTACAAGCAGAAATACGAGGAACTGAACGGCCGCAACATGGCCGCCCACATGATCTTCTCCAAGGAAAATTCCTCAAGCGTTCGCAGCTGCCTGGAACTTGCCAGAAACAACGCGCGCGCCGTTCGCACCGGCATAACGGCGGAACTCTGGGAAGCGATCAACACCACGTGGATCGAGTTTACCGATGTGAACCCGCAATCCATCACCCAGGAAAAGCTGCCCGACTTCCTTGCCTGGGTAAATCAGAGGGCACATCTGTTCCGGGGTGCGCTGCTGAACACGATCCTGCGCGACGACGGCTATTTTTTCAGCCAGATGGGCAATTTTGTTGAGCGGTCGGACAACACGGCCCGCATCCTCGACACCTATTACTGGACCTTGCTGCCGGACAGCGACATCATTGATGACGGCTCTCTTGAGCACTATCAGTGGTCCGCAATCCTGCGTGCGCTGTCCGGACGGCGCAGCTACCGGTTTGCCTATCCGAATGCACGGCTGAAGGCTTTCAACATTGCCGAATTCCTGATCCTCAGGACGGAAATGCCCCGTTCCCTTGCCCATTGCTACGACTGGATGGCCGATACCGCGGAAGACCTGGCTCAATTCTATGGGTCACGCGAGCCAAGCCTGGATATGGCGGCGGACATGGCAAGAGACCTGGCTGAAAAGCAGATGCACGAGATCTATCAGCAGGGGCTACATGACTTCCTTTCGGATTTCATTAACAAAAACAACCTGTTCGCCCATCAGCTTTGCGAAGACTACAATTTCGCCTGACCCTGGAACCCCACAGAACCGGTGCAGCATGCGACTGACTGTCAGACACACCACCCGATACCGCTACGAAGCGCCGCTTGCCAATGCCATGCAGCAGCTGCGCCTGACGCCTGAGAACGGCCCGAGCCAGAGAGTTGTCGAATGGTCCATCGAAGCGCCAGGCATCGAACGCGCGACGACCTACAAGGACGCTTTCGGCAATCAGGTTCACATGGTGTCGCGCAGCGAACCGATCGAGGACGTTGAGATCACTGCCAGCGGCATTGTCGAGACAACCGACACCAACGGAATTCTCGGCCACGAACCAGATGCCGGCATTCCTCCACGGATCTACACCAGGGTCACCCCGCTGACGCAATCGAACCAGGCGATCCGCAGACTTGCAGCCAACGCGGAAAGCCACGACAAGATCGCCGGTTTTCATGCGCTGATGCATGCCATCCGCGACAAGGTGGACTACAAGGTCGGCGTTACCGAAACCCACGCTCCCGCAAGCGCCGTGCTGGCCGCCGGTGAAGGTGTTTGCCAGGATCACGCGCATATTTTCATCGCCGCCACGCGTGCCATCGGCGTTCCAGCCCGTTACGTTTCCGGCTATCTGCTGCTCGAAGACGAGCAGGCTTCGGAAGCGCACCATGCCTGGGCCGAGGTGATGATAAACGGACTTGGCTGGACCGGATTCGACATATCCAACGCAATGTGTCCGACAGATCGCTATATCCGCTTGACGGTGGGCCTGGATTCCCGTTCAGCTGCCCCTATCAGGGGGATCCGTTTTGGCGGGCTAGAGGAAAACCTGCATGTTGAGGTCGACGTGGCCCAGGCCGCGCTCCAGCAACAGCAGTAAGTGTCATTTTCCGGACGCCAGAACCGGCTTCACCCCACGAAGAAGAAATTAGTGGGCAGCCTGCGCCCTGCCTGATCGCCCCTGCTCCCGGCAGGTCCATCAGCGTCGCAAGGCGCAGTCTGAGGGTGTTGGAATGACCTATTGCGTTGGCTTGAAACTGGATCGCGGGCTGGTGTTCGCCGCGGACACACGCACCAACGCCGGTGTCGACAATATTGCCACGTTCAAGAAACTCCACGTTTGGGAAGAACCCGGCGAGCGGGTGATCACCCTGCTGTCGGCCGGAAACCTGGCTGTCACACAAGCCGTTGTCTCCCTGCTCAGCGAACACATCACGTCGGCGGAAAACGACCGCGCGACGCTGATGACCGCAAAGACCATGTTCCAGGTTGCCCGCCTCGTCGGCAGCGCGGTACGTGAGGTCAAGGCGATCGATGGCGAGGCTCTTGCGACAAGCGCAGAAAATTTCTTCGTCACCTTCATTCTGGGTGGTCAGATCAAGGGCGAGGAACCGCGCATGTTCCAGGTCTATGCTGCCGGCAATTTCATCGAGGTCTGCGAAGACACCCCATATCTGCAGATCGGCGAACACAAATACGGCAAGCCGATCCTCGACCGGGTCACCCGGGCGGACATGCGCCTCGGTGAAGCCGCCAAGCTGGTGCTTCTGTCCTTCGACAGCACTTTGAGGTCGAACCTGTCTGTGGGAATGCCCATCGACATGTTGCTGTACAACACGGACAGTTTTTCCACCGATCGTCAGGTGCGCATCCAGCAGGACGACCCGTATTTCCAGAAGCTGTCCCGGGGCTGGTCCGACAAGCTGCGGCAGGCCTTTGCCGATATTGAGGAATTTGAGGTCTGAGCCGACAGGCAACTGTCAGGCTGACGTCACAATGCATCAGTAGAAGCGGTCCGGGCCTTTCCGGAAAGTGAGTATCCATGAACAATTCCAGCGATGTCGCCGAGCTTGATCCTGCCGCATGGACCCGGGAGCCGGCCAACGAACCGCTGGATATCAACGATACCGCGCTAAAAGCCGTCAGAGACATGATCAAGGCAGGCCAGCGCACGCAGCTGGTTGAGCTGCTCAAGCGCTGGGACCCGGTCGACGTCATGCAACTGCTGACGCGGCTCCGGCTGAAACATGCCCGCAAGCTGTTCCAATGGCTGCCCGCCAACCCGTCGATCAAGGTGGTTGCCGAACTGCGCCCGGAATTCCGGTCTATCCTGATGGAGGAATCCACGCTCGAGCAGTTCCGCGACATTCTCGCCGGGCTCGATCCGGAAGATGCCACCGAAATACTCAATGAATTTCCGGACGATGTCGCGGACGAACTGATCGCGCGCCTGCCGGATGTGGAAGACATCGCCACGCGAGGCTCCTATGCCGACGATACCGCGGGCCGCGTCATGGCGCGCAAATTTGTTGCCCTGCCCGAGACCTGCACCGCGGGAGCGGCCGTCGCGCAGATGCGCGAGGAAGCCAACCGCATCCGCAAGATATTCACCGTCTATGTGACCGATGCCGACGGCAAGCTGACCGGCACGGTGGAAGTCGGCAAGCTTCTGCTCGCCCCCGCGGATGCGCCCTTGTCCAGTTTCATGAATCGGGACGTGATTGCCGTTTCCACCGACACGGATCAGGAAGAAGTCCTGCGGCTTGCCAGAAAGCGCGACATGCGCACCGTGCCCGTGGTCAGTGGTGAAGGGCACCTGATCGGCCGGATCACGCCCAAGCAGCTGACCCGCATCGCCTCGGACGAAGCCAACGAAGATATGCTGCTGATGAGCGGTGTCTCCGCCGAAGCCCGGTCGGATGACACCGTGCTGCGCATCGTGCGCGGCCGCCTGCCTTGGCTTCTCGCAGGCCTGGTGGGCGCCAGTGTTGCCGCAACGGTGGTGGGTTCCTATGAGGATCAGCTGGCAGAGGCAGCCATTCTGGCCGCTTTCATTCCCGTCACAATGTCCATGGCCGGCAACGCTGGCCTGCAGGCATCAGCGGTCGCCGTGCAGGGCATCGCAACCGGCGCCTTGTGGTCGGGTGACATCTTCTATCGATTGATGAAGGAACTTGTCGCCGCGCTCTTCAACGGTGCCATCGCCGGCACCATCCTGGGCTGCCTCGTGCTGCTGGCGTCCATGGTCGTACCACTGGAAGCCCCCCTGCACCTCGCGCTTGCCACGTCACTGTCTCTGCTGTGTGTCACCACGCTCGCGGCCATGGTGGGCGCTACCGTACCCATCATCCTGGACAAGATCGGTATAGATCCGGCCATGGCCATCGGTGTCTTCATCACCTCATCCAACGACGTCCTGGGCGTGCTCATCTTCTTCCTGATGGCAACGACGTTCTATCTGGGGTGAAATCTGGTCCTTGGAAAAAGCAAGCAAATTGCGAAGCTGAAGCAGGCCTGCAAAATCAAGGGTTAGCCTTCCCTCAGGATCAGCACCGCCGCGTCGAATTCCTTGCGCTTGTAAGCCCTGACTAGAGCAGCTTCCGCATCCTCGCCCCAGCGCTCGATGTTGAAGTCCTCTTCCACATGCGCCGCCGTCCAGCTGGCATCGGCGTCGAGATAGTCTTCAAGAAGGCCAAGCGCCAGAAGCGCAGATCCGGTCAAGCTGGTGATCGTGTGCAAGGCAGCAAGGCGCATCGGCGTCAGGTCTGAAAGCCGTGCGCGGTAGGCGGCAAGCAGCGCCTCCGGCTGCGCGGCATGTATGACGCCCTCGATCAGCACGAAACGGCCACCCAGCAAACTTCCCGCCCAATCCACGACCGGGTCCCACAGGCGCGTCTGGGTGTCGACCAGGCTCTGGGGATCATCAGCGCGGTAACACAGCGCATCGTTGCCGGCGAAGCGCGTAACGTCGTCAGCCACTTCATCAAACCGGACGCTCACCGCATCCAGGGCAGAATTGGAAATCCGCGTCAGAGGCATGGTCGCCGGGTTGATTTCCTTGTCCTGCGCCTGCCATTCGGCAGCAACTGCAGCCGCCAGCGCCTCGCTCGGCAGCAGCAAGGCGGCCTTGCCCGGCGTCTTGACCGGCCTGCCGTCCAGGTGGATCGCAAATCCACCATCCGAAGCAACATGGGTTGCTTCCTTGTAGAAACGCTTCGGCAGTTCGCGGCGGGAAAGTTCACGCGCCCGCTGCTCCGGATCCTTGACCGCATCTTCCTCCAATGCTTCAAGAAAATCACGCATTATATTGTTTCCTTGTCGAAATCCAGAAGTTCACCAAGCGCCAGATCCAGCTCGGCAAAGGTCTGAATAATCCTGTCTGCACCGTTGGAACTCAGTCGGTTCCGGTCATGATAGCCCCAGGTGACACCCAAGGCGTGCGTTCCGGCAGCCTTCGCCATCGCCATGTCGAAACCGGTATCACCGATCATGATCGTCCGTGAGGCATCGGCACCTGTTTCGGCCATTGCCCGCAGCACCATGTCCGGATGCGGCTTGGAGGGTGATGTATCAGCGGTCTGGACGGTCATGAAACGCCCATGCAGATCATGGGTATCCAGCATGTGCCTGACGCCGCGCATCGCCTTGCCGGTGGCAATTCCAAGCAGAACGTCTTCTCTTGGGTTCAACCTGTCGATTGCGTCGCGGGCACCCGGATAGAGCGGATCGAGATCAAGCCCTTCCCGCCTGCGAGACCATTTCGCCTGCCTGTAGGCCTCCGACATCACCGGGATCTTGTCCTGGTGTGCCGGGCCGACAAGATCGAGGAAAGCCTCATCCAGCGACCTGCCGACGATCGAAAGCGCCGTTTCTGCGTCCGGCATGGGCAAACCTGCAGCCTCGAAACCGACTTGCAATCCCTGCAAGATGGTTTTCTGGCTGTCCACCAGCGTGCCATCGACGTCGAAGATGATCAGGTACATGGGCATCCTGTGCCAAGCGAACGGAAAGTAGCCCGCATGTGCCGGGTTTTTCTCCGGTGGTCAAGAGCCGATGCTGGCCGCCCATGATTGGAAGATTTGGCGACACCTACGTCAACAGCTCGTAATTTTAACAATAGGCAAAGTCTTCCACATTCTGCGGCAAATTGACGTTCAATCTTTGGATATCGTCAATTTCGAAAAACTGCCCGAAAATTGCCTCTTTAAAGTGATTACCGGTCACATGGCCGTTTGCATTTTATCGTAAACATCTTGGTTACCATGTTCGACGATACTGATGCAGGCGGGTGGGCATGAACGTTTGGGGCAAGTTTGTCACCAAAGGATACGGATTTTGGAGCGCGGTCGAAAAGACCGGCGTAAAAGAGTGGTTTTGTCTGAATGCTTCAGAAGAAACAAAAGGTCGGCCTGAAGGGTCAAGCAGCACCCCGGAAGACCAACCGGACTTTTTACACGATCCTGGCAGGGGCAACTTTGGTGATATCCGGGCTGGCCGGAACAGCAACCCTGCTTGGAACCTCGATCGCCCCCTCTCATTTTGTTGCCGCTGGCACAGTACCGCAGGAAAATCTGTCGTTCTCGCAGGCCGGCCCGGCCGCCGCATCTCTCGGATTGGCACCGATAGCCATGACGCCGAAAAAGCGGCAAACCTCTGGGACCGTGACCACGCTTGCTGCGGAAAAAGCGGCCGAGCAGGCAGCGGCACTCGCGGTGCAGGCCGAGGCAACCTTGAAGGCGGAAGCCGAGGCGCTTGAAGTTGAAGCTCGTGAAGCGGCCAAGGTGGTCCTTGCCGCCAAGCTCGCCCGACTGAAACTCGCCCAGTCACTTCTGGCCCACCGGGCTGCTGCAGAAACGACGACAAACGTCGCAGCGCTTGGTGAAACGGCAACTGGAGACGTGGAGGCCACAGTCAGCGTGGCTGCCCTGCAGAATGTCGGCGCAAGCGCTGAAGCGGAAACAAGCGTTGCGGCAAAACCTGCGCCGGCAGCAGTGTCCGTTGCCCTTGCAGCCAGCAATCCCGCCAAACCCGGCGCCATTCTGCCGCCGACCCCGGACATGAAACCCGAACCGCCGCGCCGCAGCGCGCCTGTGGTCGCCGAAAACCGTCCTGAAGGCCGGGACAAGCCGGAACAAACGTCACCTGTTCTGGCCTATGCAACGCCGGGCAATCCGGACGAAAATGAAAACGGCGTTTTTGGTGGTCTCGGAAAGCTGTTCGGCAACACAAAGCCTGGCCTTCCCGGAGCCCACGCCAAGGTTGCCGTCTATGACATCAGCGCGGCAACCGTCCATATGCCGGACGGCACCAAGCTTGAAGCGCATTCCGGCATCGGACACCGGATGGACAATCCGAAATTTTCTCACGTGAAGATGCTCGGCCCGACCCCTCCCAACGTCTATACGCTGCGGATGCGTGAGCGCCGGTTCCATGGCGTGGAAGCCATTCGCATGCTGCCGCAAGACCGCGCAGCCATGAAAGGCCGTGACGGCATGCTGACCCACACCCGCCTGCTGCGCCGGTCCATCGGCTCGCATGGCTGTGTCGCCTTCAAGGACTACAACAAGTTCCTGAACGCCTTCAAACGCGGCAACGTCAAGACGCTGATCGTCGTTCCCTCCATGGAAAAGCTGCCGACCTATCTGGCAAAACTTCAGCGGAGCACCGGAGCCTGACCTTGCAGGCAACCGCCGGATTGGCTATGCCCTTGAAACGTCCCGTTGTCATCTAATGACGGGATGTTCCATTATGCCATGTCGGAACCGGGGCCACAGTGGGCCTGCCGGGTCCAATCAGGCACTTGTTGATCCAGCATAACGCGCCCCTGCCCGCCCGGAGCTTTTCTTGACCAAGATCATCCTGCTGCTGCTATTCCTGATTGCCGCGATCCAGGTGATCAAGCCGATTGGCTGGCCGGGCCTCAAGAAGCGCTCTGATGCCTGGAAACTGGTTGCTGGCGTCGTGTGTGTCACCTTTGTCTCAGTGATCCTGGGCGCGCTTTTTCAGGGTATCTAGTCCGATCCGGACGCCGGGACGGCCAACGTCCGTCAAATAGCAAGACTTCAAATGTTACCGCCAGACGACACCCCAACTCTGCATCTGTTTTGCGGCAAGGTTGCTTCAGGCAAGTCGACTTTGGCGGACAGGTTCGCCGAACGGCCAAACAGCATTCTTCTGCGGGAAGACGTCTGGTTGTCCGGTCTCTATGGTGAGCAAATGTCCACTCTTGCGGATTTTGTCCGCTGTTCTTCGCTGCTGAGGAAGACGATAACGCCGCATGTTGTGGCACTGCTTCGAAGCGGCCTTTCGGTGGTACTGGATTTCCATGCCAACACGAGGGAAAGCCGCACCTGGATGCGGACCATTGCCGACAAGGCCGAATGCGCCCACCAGCTTCATTTTCTCGACATTCCGGACGAGATCTGCAAAAGGCGGCTGCGCCAGCGCAATACGGCCGGGCAGCACGAATTCTCGGTGTCGGAAGCCGAATTCGACCGGATTGCAAGCCACTTTCAACCGCCAGCGAAAGATGAGACCTTCAACCTGAAGATCCATCCCGCAAGCGTTTGAACATCTGGCGATGTGAAGCCAGCGTCTAGCGCTTGTTGAGCGCGTCGTCCGGATCATCCACTTCCGGATCATAGTCCGTGGCGTCAAATCCAAGCAGGTTCCAGGTTTGCTGCATGTGCGGTGGCAGCGGTGCGGACACGTCGATCGTGCCATGGCCCGACGGATGCGGAATCACGATCCGGCGTGCCAGCAGGTGCAGGCGGTTCTGAATGCCACCCGGCAGTTCCCAGTTCTCGATGTTGAAATACTTGTCATCGCCGATGATCGGATGACCGATATGGGCAGCATGGGCACGCAACTGGTGCGTCCGGCCCGTGACCGGCTTCATGGTGACCCAGGAAAGCTTTTGGCCGGATTTTTCGAAAACGGAATAGAGCGACACCGCGTGCTGGGCTTCGTCGTCCCCCTGACGCACGATCTGCATGCGTTCCTCGCCTTCGTTCCTCGCAAGGAAAGTGGAAATGCGGCCCTGGAAGGGTTTGGGAACGCCCGCAAGGATCGCCCAGTAGATCTTGCGCGTATTCCGGTGGCGGAAAGCCTTGGTCAGCTCCTGCGCTGCCTGGCGGGTCCGTGCCACCAGAATGATGCCGGAGGTCTCGCGGTCGAGACGATGCACCAGACGCGGCTTGTTGCCTTTGCGGTCGGTGTAGGCGTCCAGCATACCGTCCAGATGCCGCTTGAGACCCGAACCGCCCTGAACTGCAAGACCGGCCGGCTTGTTCAGCACCATCACCTGGTTGTCTTCGAACAGCAGCATATCCTCGATGGCCTTGCGGTCGTCGGCAATCAGCTTCGTGGACTTGGGCTTGGCGTTCTTCTTGTCGTCCGCTGGCAGTTCAACCCCGAGAGGCGGAATGCGGATCATCTGCCCCTTGGCGATGCGGGTGTTGGTCTCGGCACGCTTGCCGTCGACACGGACCTGCCCCGTGCGCAGGAGTTTCTGCAGATGACCGAAACCAAGCCCCGGATAATGGGACTTGAACCAACGGTCGAGGCGCATGCCCGCCTCATCGGCGGTCACTTGTTTCTGTTCAATCGCGGACATGTTTTTCTCAAATTGGGCGTGCGGCCTGCCGCCGTCACGCGCATCCATCGCCCCTGCATCAAGGCGGGGGGAAAATTCGTTCCGCTGCGTATAGGCGGAATCGGTCGCAAAGGGAAGGAATTCTTAAGGTGCAACCTGGCGCATGATCATCAGTCCGGCGAACACTGCAAGGATGGACAGCGCAACGGAGGCCAGTATGTACATCAGCGCTAGGTGCGTGTCGCCACGCTCCCACAGAACGGAAGTGTCCAGCGAAAATGCGGAAAACGTCGTGAAGCCGCCGAGAAAACCAGTGGCCACGAAATAGCGCAGTGCCTGCAGATTACCGGTCTCGTGGCGTACCAGCCAGCCGATGAAGAGCCCCATGATCAGCGACCCGGCGACGTTGACTGTCATGGTACCGATTGGAAATCCCGGACCGAACAGTCTGAGCGTCGCCAGAGACACCAGGTGCCGCCCGCCCGCGCCGAGACCACCGCCCAGCATCACCAGAAGAAGATGTTTCAAACCGTTGCCCCGTCTCTCATTCTTACCTGTCGCCCTGCGCATGCAGGACGCCCAGCGGCCGGACTTCGTTCTGGCACCTGAAGACGCAAGTTATTCGCCCGGAGTTGCCGGCTTTGCTTCCGTGTCCTGGCCCATCTGTTCGAAAACCTTGACCTGCCCGTCATACTTCGGGTCGATGGTGCCGCAGACACGGTCCCAGAACGAGAAGAAATTGGCGAAGTTGTAGCGGAAGCGCGAATGGTGCTGGTCGTGGAAGGTCACGCAGACCATTGGCGAGGGCATGCGAGACATGGGCGACGCCCAGAACTCGAACCCTGAGTGGCCGATGGTTCCGTTAAAATGGTCCCACAGCCTGTGAACGATCAGCACCGGGATCGGAATCGGTAGAAGGATGACGGCCCAAAGGTAGTAGCTTTGCATGACGAAGGCATCGACCAGATCGTCTGAATAGGTGCTCCAGACCGTCGGTGCGACGGAGCGGTGATGTTCGGCATGAAACCGGTACATCGCCTTCGTATGCATGAACCTGTGCCCCCAGTAGAACCAGGTGTCAAAGGCAAGGATGGAGACGACGAACATCAGAACTGCTGACCACCATGTCAGCTCCAGCGGAGCGACCAGCGTCCAGCCCTTCATCGACAGGAAGATGCCGCCGGCAAGACAGCCGGCAGTTACAGTCAGCGAATAGACGCTGGCCCGGATTTCCTTCCACATGCGCTTTTCACCGCGCCGGTTCTGCTGAATGCGACGCTCCGGGTGCCGGTTCTGTATCTTGACGAGCACCCAGCCCGTGGCGAAATACAGAAACACGTTTACAGCATAGCAGGCCGCATAAATCGGCAGGAATTCAAGCAGTATCGTCAGCGCCTGATCGAGCATATCTCTTCATACATCCAGTTTGTCGGTTGGCTGACACAATTGAGCACTGTGCGGGCTTACCCGGTTGCCTTGACTTTCGTTTCTTCCGAATCCGGAATTTCGCCGGTTTCTTCCATGGAACGTACCAGCACATCGTACTTCGGATGCACGGTTCCGCAGATCCGGTCCCAGAATGAAAAGAAGTTACCGTAATTGTAGTGAAACTGCGAATGATGCAGATCATGGAACGTCGTGCAAATCAGCGGCGACGGGAAGCGCGACGACTTCGATGCGAAATATTCGAAGCCCGAATGGCCGACCATGCCCGAAATCTGGTCGAACAGCCGCAGTGCAAAAACGCTCAATGCGGGCACGGGCAGCACGAACCAGACCAGAAAATAGAAGAAATGCTCGATCAGGGTATCGACAGTGGTCGAGCTGTCGTTACTCCAGACCGTCGGCGCGATCGAGCGGTGGTGCGGCACATGGAACCTGTAGAGCGACGGCCAATGCAGGACCCGGTGCCCCCAGTAAAACCAGGCGTCGAACAGCACGAAGCAGACGGCGAACATCAGCGGAAACGACCACCAGCTAAGCTCCAGCGGTGCGACCAGTGTCCAGCCCTGGGTCTGCGCGAAATAACCCGACGACAGCAGTACCGACGACGTTGCCAGCGCCTGCATCGAGGCACGGATTTCCTCGGCCTGACGTTTCATGCCGTCGCGGTGCTTCTGGATACGGCGTTCCGGGTGGCGGGAATTGATCGCGATCATGGTGAACCCGGTCGCGAAATAGACGGCCACCATGGCTGTATACGTCAGAGCCAGAACGATGATGTAATCGACGAAAAGCGCCATTATGCCTTGTCCTGCTTGCCGGTGCCGGCATAAAGCGCCTCGAAACCTTCAACCCGCTCGTCATACGTCGGATGAATGGTGCCGCAGAACCGGTCCCAGAAAGAGAAATAATTGGCGTAATTGTAGACGAAATACTGGTGATGCTGATCGTGGTAGAGCGTGCACAGCAGCGGCCAGGGCTTGCGGGCACTCGGGCTGGCGAAATGCTCGTAACCACAATGGCCGATCGCCGCCGACACCTGGTCGAACAGCCGGTGGCCCAGGAAAACCAGCGGCGGAATCGGCACCACAAACAGCACGAGCGCATAGTAGGAATGGGCAAACAGCGTGTCGACGCTGGAGCCTGCATCGTTGGACCAGACCGTCGGCGTCACCGTCATGTGGTGCGGCTTGTGGAACCGATAGAACAGCTTGGTGTGCAGGATCCGGTGCCCCCAGTAGAACCAGGTATCGTGCAGGGCCAGCGAGATCACGAAGAACAGCGGCACGGACCACCAGGAAAGAGCGACAGGATCAAACAGCGTCCAGCCGCGCAACTGGGCATAGAGGCCGATGGAAAGACATATGCTGGTGATCGACAGCTGTCCCATGGAAGACTTGATATCGCGCAAGGCATCGTGGGTCGGCTGGCGTTTCTGGATCTTGCGATCGGGATGACGCCGGTTCAATGCCGTCATGGTCAGGCCGGTGGTGAACAGCACGATCAAGCTGGCAGCATAAAGCCCCAGAAAAAATGCCACAAAGACCTCTGGTCCCGTCCCAAATCGTTCGGCAATGAATGTCATCAAGTCAAATATCCACACGCAATTCCCTGGCCACTTTTGTGCGTAGCGAAAGAGCGGACCTCACGTCAAGGAATGACTTGCCGAATTATGAACATTCGCCGGTCAGACACTTTCCGCGACATGCGCAAAGTCGGGATAGATGGACCGGACCAGCTTGTCGATCCGGTCTATTTCCTCAGGGATTTCAGAAAGTTTATCGCGCTCTTCTTCCAGCACCGCCAGAAAGATCCGCGCCCGCGCCTGATTTACCTGGATCTGCGGCAAAGTGCCCTCGCCGGCCGCGGACAGCACGATACTGACCAACCGGTCGGCGGCATTGAGCCGGCCCCACAGATAGTCGTGTTCCCGCCAGCCCCGATTGAAGAAGGCGCCGAACGTGTTCAGCGACTTGCCCTTGAGGTCAAAGCCTTCCGAATAAAGGCTGGTGGCATCGGTCGGGCTGATCCGGTCGACTAGGATCTCCGTGACCTCGGAAAAGTCGTTGCGCTGCAGCACCGGGAAAGTGATCAGATCGAAGAAGCCGAACCCGATATAGGTGCCCATCAAGGACGTATGCCGGCTCTTGTCGAGAAGTTTGCGGGCCGTCTCGGCAAAGAGTTCGTCATGAAGCCGGTCCAGGTCGGCGAGCCCCATCATCTGCGTCAGGGATTTCAGCATGGGCTGCACATGCTCTGCAGCGCTCGGCCCTCCCGCCTCGACCGCACGCACGAATTCCTGCGCCTGATCACGGCTGCGTCCGCCAAAGAACCGCTCCTTCCAGCGCCAGCCCAGATGATCGATCTGATCGTAGAGCAACCCCTTCATCTGATCGAGCACCTCGAAATCAGGGGGCGGCAAGCCAGAATCGGGACGGTAATGATAGAATCCGTTGAGCTTGCGGACCGCAAATCGCAGACGGCGTATCCTGTAATCGACGTCGAGGCCGCGCAGCAAGGCAACCACATGCGGATCCGTGCGCCCCAGAATGTCCTTGCTCTCGGCTGTCAAACGGCCGGTGTAGCGCGAGATCAGCCCCAGAATGGCTTCTTCCTGGTCCCGCGCGTTTTCCAGTCCGCTGAGTCGCGCCGTCAGACCTGCCAGTCGCTCCGCAAGAGAATGCAGTTTTAGAGACTGATAATTCAGAAAGGCGAACCCTGCCTGTTCGAAAGCGGCCATGGTTGCCTGCTTCCGGCAGATGGACAGCATGTCAGGCGTTACAAGCCGCCGCTTGGGCAGGATGCCGGACACCGCCTTTTCCACCATCGGACCGGCATCATCGATCAATTGCGACAGCCACCGGCTTCGCCGGTTGTTTTGTTCAAGCTCTTTCAGATCGTCGCCGATGGGCTCATTACGCGGAATATGGGCGAGCGAGGCCAGGATCACCCGAAAGAACCCGGGTATTTCCGAAACGGTGCTTTCCGTCTCCACCGGAACCACCGGTGACGGGTCGACATAAATCAGCCGGCGGGCCACTTCCCGCACCGCCGGTCGATCCTGAATGACGTCGATCACGGGCGCGAACGGCTTGTTCATGACGACGCTGCCGTCAACAAAGCAATGCTGACCGGCCGTCTCGGCGGTGAGGTTGAGCCCACTTGCCAGGAAGGTATCGCGGTTGCGCCATGTCAGGTCGTGATCGGCCAGCACCCGCTCCATCTCGGCAACTGTTGCAGGTGGAAATGCCCCTGGAAACGAGGACGTCGCACGAGCTGCAAAGACAATTTCGGGAATGCTGTCGGAATCAAACTGGCTGTCGATATATCCAGGTGTCCTGTGGGCGGCATGAAAATTCAGGATCCGGCGGTGGTCCCATTCCTCGACATAATCCGGATCGTCCAGGTGAATTCGCCGCTTGATGCCGTTGTAATCGGTTATGGTGACGAACAGGTCGAGCGTCTGCCCCCTCGGGATCAGAGTGCGCCCGGGCACGGCATCTCGTTCCATCTTCT
Source organism: Roseibium sp. LAB1 (assembly GCF_054658235.1). Lineage (NCBI taxonomy): Bacteria > Pseudomonadati > Pseudomonadota > Alphaproteobacteria > Hyphomicrobiales > Stappiaceae > Roseibium > Roseibium sp. LAB1. The sequence goes on from NZ_BAAGIB010000001.1 coordinate 345,911, forward strand.
TGCACGCATCCAGCATCCAGCTAATGAACCGTTCGCCGGAAAAGGGCGGTGTAAACCACCTCGCCTGCATGAACAAACGCAGTTTTTCCCGCGTTTCCGGACTTTCAATCTGCTTTGCCAGTCGTGTGGAGATCAGCTGGTCCAACACCGGGGAAATGGAAATTTTCAGATAGCGGGACAGACCACCTTGCGGCCGTGCCAGACGCGTGACGTCGGCGTTTTCCAGCCACATCTCGCTGTGACTATCGAGCGGCAGGTCATGGGTGATGGCGCGCCCAAGCATGATGCCGTTGACGCCGCCGGCGGAGGCACCGGCAATCGCGTCCACCACAACGCGGATATCGGCAACCGAAGACATCAGGTCCAGAAGATCCCGGTAGGCATTCTGCACCGGCGGCAGATCCTGATCCGGTGTCTCCTTGGCGGAACCGTTCGAATTGCGGTCGAGGCGAAAACTGGACGCCCGCACAAGATTGAGGATTTCCCTGCTCACGCCATGCATGTAGATGGCAAGCGAAACGCCGCCATAAAACACCAGGGCCAATCTGAGTTCGATTTCCTTCATGAGGTCACCGCGGGGGTCATCTTCATGTCCTAGCATAAAACAATGGCCACAAACTTTACGAGGCACCGGTCTCATACGCCATTCAAGACATGGCGGAACTATGCTCCGGAACGATCACTTCTGTGCAAACATGATTTGACGAAGAGGCTTGCCGGGGCCTTGGCAGAACATGACCGGCTATATTTTTCCCCTGCCTGCTCTCTATATTCCGCTAAGATAGTTCGCGGATCCAACAATGATTCTTAAAATTTCGGCGCTATAAAACAGACAACGAGACCCGATCTTTTCGACGCGGAATGAAATGGCCAAGAGTTTAGATAAAGCAGCCCAAAACCCGGATGAAACCGGGCAAGCAGATCAGAAAACCGACCTGCAGTCCCTGCAGGAGGAGAACGAATACCTGCGGTCCGAGCTTGAAGACCTGCGCTTGCTCTATGAAGCCACTATCGAACATGGCGAAGCCGTCGAGGATCAGCTGGCGGATCAGTCCACCAAACTCGAGGCTCTCTCCCGGCAGCTTGCCAAATACCTTTCGCCGCAGGTCTACCAGTCCATTTTCGAAGGCCGCCAGGAAGTCAAGATCGCGTCCTCGCGCAAGAAGCTGACGGTGTTCTTCTCCGATATTGCCGATTTCACCGAAACGGCCGACAGGCTTGAATCTGAAGAACTGACGGCAATCCTGAACCAGTATCTGACGGAAATGTCGAACATCGCTCTGCAATACGGCGCGACGATCGACAAATACGTCGGTGATGCCATCCTTATCTTTTTCGGCGATCCGGAATCGCGCGGTGTCACCGAAGATGCACTTGCCTGTGTGCGCATGGCCATCGACATGCAGGAACGGATGACGGCGCTGCAGGGGGCATGGCAGGAAGCCGGCATCTCCAAACCGATGAAATGCCGTATGGGTATCCACACGGACTATTGCACTGTGGGGAACTTCGGCAGTGAAGACCGGCTGGACTACACCATCATCGGCCGCGGCGTGAACACGGCGTCCCGCCTTGAAAGTCTCGCCACGCCCGGCTCGATCCTGATCTCTTTCGAAACCTATTCCCAGGTGAAGGATCAGATAAAATGTGCTGAAAATGGCGAGGTGAACGTCAAGGGCATCGCCTATCCGGTTTCCACTTACGAAGTGATCGGCCTCAAGGAGCCCGCACACATCAAGGGTGAACTGGAGCTGGATCAGGTGTCACGCCAGTTGGAGAAGATCTCCGACACGATGGCACCGGAAGACCGCGAGAAACTGATTGAAGCCTTGAAGAGCGCGCTCGACCGCCTGATGTCCATCGAAACCGCTTGAGCCTGCGCTCTCACCGCAGGCAGGCTCAGCCGCGCTCCTTGCGCCGCTTGTCCCAGAAATCCAGACGCTTTCGCAGTTCCCGCTCGAACCCTCTTTGAGGTGGATCGTAATAGGTCTTGCGTCCCATCTGCTCCGGGAAGTAGTCCTGACCGGAAAAGCCGTCGGGAGCGTCGTGGTCGTATTGATAACCGTCGCCGTACCCTTCCTGCTTCATCAGTTTGGTGGGGGCGTTGAGGATATGCTTGGGTGGCAGCAGCGAGCCGCTGGATTTAGCGTCCCGCATCGCCGCCTTGTAGGCCACATAAGCGCCATTCGATTTCGGCGCGGTTGCCAGATAGATCACCGACTGTGCAAGCGCCAGCTCACCTTCGGGCGAACCGAGCATCTGATAGGCGTCGCGCGCCGCATTTGCCTGCACCAGAGCGTTCGGATCGGCAAGACCGATATCCTCCACCGCCATGCGGATGAGGCGGCGTGCCAGATAAAGCGGGTCTTCACCACCGTCCAGCATCCGGCAGAACCAGTAAAGCGCGGCGTCGGGATCGGATCCGCGCACCGATTTATGCAGCGCCGAAATCAGATTGTAATGCCCGTCAGCGCTCTTGTCGTAGATCGGCGCCCGCCTTTGAACGATGTCCTGAAGCCGCGCCGCATCGAAGACTTCATCCTCTGCGGCAGCCCGCCAGACATCTTCGGCGAGTGTCAGCGAGGACCGGCCGTCGCCGTCGGCCATCCGGATCAAGACCTTTCGCGCTTCCTCGTCAAGCGGCAGCTTCCGCTCTTCCAGCTCCTCCGCCCGCGCCAGCAGTTTTTCAATCGCCTGTGCCGACAGGGAATGAAACGTCATCACGTGAGACCGGGACAGCAAGGCGGCATTGAGCTCGAAGGACGGATTTTCCGTTGTCGCACCGACCAGCGTGATCGTGCCATCCTCCATCACCGGCAGGAAGCTGTCCTGCTGCGCCCGGTTGAAACGATGGATCTCGTCAACGAATAGCAATGTCGCCCGGCCACTCATGCGCCGGGCCCGGGCCGTCTCGAACACCTTCTTCAGGTCGGAAACACCGGAAAAGATTGCGGAGATCTGTTCGAACGCAAGATCGGTTTCATTGGCAAGCAGCCGGGCGATGGTTGTCTTGCCCGTCCCCGGAGGTCCCCAGAAGATCAGCGAGCCGAGAGTCCGCGTCTTGAGCATCCGCGACAGCGTGCCTTCCGGCCCGAGCAGATGATCCTGCCCCACCACGTCGGCCAGTTGGGTCGGCCGCATCCGGTCCGCCAGCGGCCGCGGGCCGGACTGGCTCAGTCCGGAAGCTTCGAACAGATCGCTCACACCGTCACCTAGCTGCGCAGGATGATCTGCGAGACCTTGCCGTCCCGCTCGATATCGAGCTGCCACACACGCGGCGGCTTCTTGGTGATGCCTTCCAGCATCTGCGTGGTTTCAATGGTTTGCCGGTTGACGCCCCGGATGATGTCACCCGGGCGAAGCCCTACCCGGTCCGCCGTGCTGCCGCGCTTCACTTCTGCAATCACGACACCTTCAAACAGGCCTTCTATGCCGAGTTCTTCCGAAACCGCTGGCGACAGGTTCATCACCGTGGCTCCTTCGAAGGGAGAATACTCGACAAGTTCGCGCGTATCCCGCGGAATGGTCTCCGGCGCCGGTTTCAGTGAAACCTTGAGGTGCTGCTCCGAACCGTCCCGCAAGACCACGAAGTCCGTCTCTTCGCCAATCATCTTTGTCGCGAAGCGGTAACCAAAGGAATTCGGATCGGTTACTTCCTTGCCGTCGACTGCAATCACCAGATCGCTGACCCGAAGTCCTGCCTCGAAGGCAGGCGATCCCTCGAAGACGGCCGTTACAAGAACACCACGCGGCCGGTCGAGAGACAGCGCTTCGGCGATTTCAGCATTCACCAGCTGCACAGTCGCTCCCAGCCAGGGCCGTTGTACCTTGCCGCCATGATCAGCGGCCTTGGCGACGAAACGGGCCATATGCGCCGGAATGGCAAAGCCGATACCGTTGGAACCACCCGACCGGGAATAGATGGCCGAGTTGATGCCGACCAGCTTGCCGGTCATGTCGACGAGCGCTCCGCCGGAGTTGCCCGGGTTGATCGCCGCATCGGTCTGGATGAAGAACTGAAAGTCCGTAACGCCGACCTGGGTCCGCGCAGTGGCGGACACGATGCCCTGTGTCACCGTCTGGCCGACACCAAACGGGTTGCCGATGGCCAGAACGATATCGCCGACTTCCAGACTGTCTGAATCGGCAAAGTCGATGCTCTCGAACGGACCGTCGCCCCGGATCTTCAGGACCGCGAGATCCGTGCGCTCATCCATGAGCACGATGTCCGCATCGAATTCCCGCCGGTCGTTCAGGGCAACACGAACTTCATCCGCCCCTTTGATCACATGGTGGTTGGTGATCACAGTGCCGTCAGAGGAAATGATTACGCCGGACCCGAGCGAAGATTCCACCCGCTGCCGCGGCCTGTCATTGCCACCAGGCTGGCCGAAGAACCGGCGAAAGAACGGATCGTCCATGAAAGGCGACACCTGACGGCGCTGCACCACCTTGCGGCTGGCATAGACGTTGACCACCGCAGGCGCGACCTTCTTCACGATCGGGGCAAAAGACAATTTGATCTGCGCGTCGCTTTGCGGAACCAGCCGCAGATCGGCGGGAGACGGCTGCACCGTTTGGGCAAACGCGGCCGACATTCCGATCAGGCCGGCCAGGCCCGTTACGACAAGGGGACGCAAAATGCTGGTCAGAACCAGGCGCATGGCGGGAGCCTCTTTTTCGAATCTTCTGATACCCATGGCGATACATGGCAGATAGGGAGGAAAAGAGGCAAATACAAAAGGGGCTGCCGGTTTTGCGGCAGCCCCTTTTTTCAGTCGGAAGACATGATTTTAGGCCGAACGGACCTGCGCCAGGAAGCTGCGCACCTCGTGATCGAGTTCATCAGCCTTCGACGCCATGTCAGCAGCTTCTTCGGAGAAGTTCTGAGCCGCCATGTTGGTGTCGTTCGACAGAGAGGAAACATTGCGGATGTCCTCGGTCACCTTGGAGGTGCCGCCAGCCGCCCGCTGGGTGTTTTCCGCAATGCCCTGCGTCGCGTAGCTCTGTTCGGTAACGGCAGCCGCAACCTCGCTCACAGACTTGGTGATTTCATCGATGGTCTTCTGAATGTCACCGATAGCATCGACAGCGTCGTCGGTCGCGCCACGGATGGCATCGATCTGCTGCTGGATTTCACCGGTTGCCTTGCCAGTCTGGGACGCAAGATCCTTGACCTCGGAGGCAACCACCGCAAAGCCCTTGCCTGCTTCACCCGCACGCGCCGCTTCGATCGTGGCGTTGAGGGCAAGAAGGTTGGTCTGGTCGGCGATGTCGGAAATCAACGTGACGACTTCGCCGATCCGGTTGGCTGCTTCCGCAAGCGACCTGACAGTATCGTTGGTCGTCTCGGCCCGCTTGGTCGCCTCGGCGGCAACGCTGGACGAGCGTTCGATCAGTGTCGAGATTTCCTGGATCGAGCTGGATAGCTGATCGGAGGCAGCAGCGATCGATTCCACTTCCGCCAGTGTTTCCTCGGACATGGTTGCGGCATTGGCGGAGGTTTCTCCGGCCATGTCAGTCATGCTGCGCATCTTGTTGGCGGATTCGCGCAAGGCGGCAGCCGTGTGCGCCACCTTGTCGACCACGGTGCCGACAGTGGCCTCGAAGTCGCCGGCAAGGCTGGACAGCATTTCCTGACGTTGTTCGGCCTGGCGGCGCGCATCATCAGCCTCTTCAGCAGCACGGCGTTCATTTTCTTCAGCAGCGTTCTGGCGAATCTGCAGAACGGCGCGGCCAATGTCACCGATTTCGTCCTTGCGGTTTGCCGCCTTGATCTCTGCCCCGAGATCCCCGGAAGCAATGGCGTTGAGCGCACCAACCAGAGTGGTCAGAGGACGGGTGATCGACTGTGAGAAGAACAGGGCGATAACAGCGGCAACCGCAATAGTCGCCAGCGACCAAAGGAACATCTGGTCACGCATGCGGGTGACGGCAGACAGCGTTTCTTCAACGCTCTTTTCTGCAACGATAGCCCAGTTCTGGCCCTGGAAGGAAAGCGGACGGGCAACCATCAGATCGTCAACGCCGTCTGCGCCCTTCACGATACCGGCCGCCGCGGTCCCGGCAGCAGCTTCCAGCGCCGGTCCGGAGGCCACAGTGGTGTTAAGCGCCGTCGGACCATTGGCCAGCGGCATGTCGCTCAGAGCAAGACCATCCTGGTTGACAACATAGACCTGACCGGTTTCGCCAAGATCGTCGCGGTTGGCCACGACATCGCTCAGGAAATCGGAATCGATCCGCATGACAGCGACACCGCTCAGGCTGATTGTGCCGAAAGAGTTCATGAATACCGGCGACGCCAGGAAAAGGGACCCTTCACCGCCAGCCGGGGCATAGGGTTCAAAGACACTGGCGGCAATTTCACCTTCACCAAGCTCCTTCGCGGCGTTGAAGACGGCTTGAAGGCCCGTGCCTTCAGCAACACTGCCTTCGCCGAGCTTGGACAGGAATTCGTCGCCCTTCGTGACGGAATAGAGAATGAGACCGGCGTTATCGAGCAGGTAGAGATCTGCAAAGCCGCCGTTTTTCCAGACGTTGTAGAACGCCGGGTGCGCTTCCGTGTGGCGCCAGGCGTACATTGTCTTCTGTTCTTTGCCGGTCACCGTAGCGCGTTCTTCAGGTGTCTGCGGCGCCTGGAACAGTCCGAGAATTTCGTCCTTTTCCTTGGAAAGGTTCATGGTCGCGTTGCCGAGATTGCTCAACGGGTCCGCAACACTGGACGCAAGATTGACGATCTGGGACTCGGCGGCGTGCAAGCGGGACTGCAGGAGCGCGTTGCGCGCTGTGATGACCATGCCAAGCTCGGCTTCAGCCGCTTGCTGCAATCCGTCGCGACCGGTCATGTAGCCGATGACACCAACTGCGGCACAAGCGGCGACAGTAATCACGATCATCAGAGCCGGAATAACAAAAGAAAGTCGAAGAGAAGGTGTCCTCTTCTTAGAAGCGGAATTCGTTTTGGCTATCACAGTAAATCTCCCCAGCCTCTCCCACTAGTCCAGGAGGCAGGATTACAAGCTATGCAGTTTTCCTTAAATCATTGATAATCGCGGTCGCATTATTCGATACGAAAACCTCAAGGCGGACAGGTGTCCGGACAACAAAAAAAGGCGGGCAAAGTTGCCCGCCTTCTTCATTTGCCGATCCGGCAATACTTACGCTGCGTTTTCAGCCGCTTCTTCAGCTTCAACGCGAGCACGGTCTTCAGCACCGCGTGCTTCCGGATCACGGTCGACCAGCTCGATGACAGCCATCGGAGCGTTGTCGCCATAACGGAAGCCGGCTTTCAACACGCGGGAATAGCCGCCGCTGCGGTCCTTGTAACGCTCACCGAGCGTTTCGAACAGCTTGGCAACCATAGCCGCATCGCGAATCTGCGAAATGGCCTGGCGGCGTGCATGCAGGTCACCGCGCTTGCCCAAAGTGATGAGCTTGTCGATGATCGGCTTCATTTCTTTAGCCTTCGGCAGGGTCGTTACGATCTGTTCGTGCTTGATCAGCGACGCTGCCATGTTCGCGAACATAGCCTTACGGTGGCTAGAGGTCCGGTTGAGCTTGCGGCCGGATTTACCGTGGCGCATGGCCCTCTCCTTTTTCTTTCAGGCAGTCAGTTCTCTGGTTGAACTCTTGCCCGGTTGATCCTCACAGGACGCGTACGCCCTTAGTACTGATGGTCTTCGTAGCGCTTGGCGAGATCGTCGATGTTCTCAGGCGGCCAGTTGGCAACTTCCATGCCGAGATGGAGACCCATCTGGGCGAGAACTTCCTTGATTTCGTTCAGCGACTTGCGGCCGAAATTCGGAGTCCGCAGCATTTCCGCTTCGGTCTTCTGAATGAGATCGCCAATATACACGATATTGTCGTTCTTCAGGCAGTTTGCAGACCGGACAGACAGTTCCAGCTCGTCGACCTTCTTCAGAAGCGCAGGGTTGAAAGCCAGTTCCGGGACACTGTCCTCGGCGACTTCACGCTGCGGCTCTTCGAAGTTGACGAAGATGGAGAGCTGATCCTGCAGAATGCGTGCAGCGAATGCCACGGCGTCTTCCGGCTTGACGGAACCATCGGTTTCGACAGTCAGGGTCAGCTTGTCGTAGTCAAGAACCTGGCCTTCACGGGTGTTTTCCACCTTGTAGGAGACCTTCTTGACCGGAGAGTAGAGGCTGTCGACCGGGATCAGGCCAATCGGCGCATCTTCCGGACGGTTCCGGTCCGAAGAATGGTAGCCCTTGCCGGTGTTGACGGTGAATTCCATGCGGATTTCAGCGCCTTCATCCAGCGTGCAGAGCACCAGTTCCGGATTGAGAACCTCGACATCGCCAACAGTCTGAATATCGCCAGCGGTAACAACACCCGGACCCTGCTTGCGCACAACCATGCGCTTGGGTCCCTCGCCTTCCATACGGATGGCGATTTCCTTGATATTCAGCACGATGTCGGTGACATCTTCCCGGACACCCGGGATCGACGAGAACTCATGCAGAACGCCATCGATCTGAACGGCCGTCACGGCGGCACCCTGCAGCGAAGACAGCAGGATACGGCGCAGCGCGTTGCCAAGGGTCAGACCGTAGCCACGCTCGAGAGGTTCGGCAACGACGGTTGCCAAGAAGCGCGGATCTTCACCCGGCTTGATCTCGAGTTTGGTCGGCTTGATCAGTTCTTGCCAGTTTTTTTGAATGGTCACGTTTTCGTCCCTTCGGCTATCCCGCCTGGCAGATCAAAGCCAGGCCATTCTTTGCCATTTGGAGAAACAAGTACCTAAAGCTGGGAAGCCTTAGACGCGGCGACGCTTGCGCGGACGGCAGCCGTTGTGCGGAATCGGCGTCACGTCGCGAATGGACGTGATCAGGAAACCGGCAGCCTGCAGGGCGCGCAAAGCAGATTCACGACCGGAACCCGGACCACGCACTTCCACTTCCAGAGTGCGCATGCCGTGCTCGGCAGCTTTTTTCGCAGCATCTTCCGCAGCAACCTGAGCAGCATACGGGGTAGACTTACGGGAACCTTTGAAACCGAGTGCACCGGCGGACGACCAGGAGATCGCGTTGCCCTGTGCGTCGGTGATCGTGATCATGGTGTTGTTGAACGTGGAGTTCACATGCGCAACGCCAGAAGAGATGTTCTTGCGTTCGCGGCGACGCACGCGCGTCGTGTCTTTAGCCATTCTCTTATCCTTGTTTTGATCTCGTCACTGCCGTAATGCCGGCAGCTCCACCACCAATCCAGGCAGGGTAATTACTTCTTCTTACCTGCGATCGGTTTTGCCGGACCCTTGCGGGTACGTGCGTTCGTGTGCGTCCGCTGACCGCGAACCGGCAGGCCGCGGCGGTGACGCAGGCCGCGGTAGCAGCCAAGATCCATCAGACGCTTGATGTTCATTGCGGTCTCACGGCGCAGGTCACCTTCCACGAGGTAATCGCGGTCGATGGTTTCGCGGATGGACAGAACTTCTGCGTCGGAAAGCTCGTTCACACGGCGGGCAGCATCGATGTTGTTCTTTTCGATGATTTCCTGCGCGAACTTCGCGCCGATGCCGTGAATATACTGAAGCGCGATGACAACACGCTTGTTCGTCGGGATGTTAACGCCAGCAATACGTGCCACGTTCGTCTCCATGATTACGCAGCGAGACCTTGGTCTTGCCGCAGGTTGTAATGCCCGCGTCCGGTGGAGTCCGGCCCTTGCGGGTACGAAAATGCCGGGGCAGCCCCGGCACAGAGAATGCCGGCCCCACTTACATGGAACCGGCTTAACTGTAAGGTAGAGCGGGTCGTTTAACGGCTCTAAACCTTTTCGTCAAGTCCTTGAAGAACGGAATCTATGGAAGCCGTCACTTCATCAATGGACTGCATGCCGTCAATCACGGAAAGAAGACCTGTCTTCTCGTAATACGGTACGACAACTGCGGTATCACGGTTGTAGGCTTCAAGGCGCTGCTTGAAAACTTCCGGGTCATCATCCTTGCGAACTGGCTGACCGGCAGCTTGTGCGTCCGCAGCACGTTTGATGATCCGGTCAACCAGTTTGGACTGGTCGACCCGCAATTCCAGGACGGCGTTCAACTTGAGACCGTTTGCATCCAGCATCTCGTCAAGCGCTTCGGCCTGGGCGAGCGTGCGCGGAAATCCGTCAAGAATGAAACCCTTCTTGGCGTCTTCTTCCGCGATGCGGTCCCGGATGATGCCGACGACGATCTCGTCGGAAACAAGTCCACCCGCGTCCATGACTTCCTTGGCTTTGAGGCCTACCGGGGTCTGGGCGGCCACTGCGGCCCGCAGCATGTCTCCGGTGGAGAGCTGCGGGATCCCGTATTGCGCTACGAGATGCGCGGCCTGTGTTCCCTTCCCCGCTCCTGGCGGTCCAACCAGAATAAGCCTCATCGACGCCTCCCACTTAATTTCGCTTTTTTCACCAGACCCTCATATTGGTGCGCAAGCAAGTGCCCCTGGATCTGTGACACGGTATCCATTGTCACGCTTACGACAATCAACAAAGAGGTGCCACCGAAATAGAACGGAACGCCTGTCGCCGAAATAAGGAATTCGGGTAATAGACAAACGACGGTGATGTAAATTGCACCGACCACCGTAATGCGCGTCAGAACGTAGTCGATATACTGCGCTGTACGCTCGCCGGGACGGATCCCGGGAATGAAACCGCCGTGTTTCTTCAGATTGTCCGCAGTGTCGCTCGGATTGAAAACGATCGCGGTATAGAAGAAACAGAAGAACACGATCATCGCTGCGTAGAACACCATGAACAACGGCTGGCCGTGACCAAGCGCCGCAGTGATATACGTCAGCCACTCATTGCCCGAACCCTGACTGAAGCCGCCGATGGTGGCCGGAACCAGCAGAAGGGAGGACGCGAAGATCGGCGGAATCACACCAGCAGTGTTGAGCTTGAGCGGCAGGAACGAGGTGTTGCCCTCGAACATGCGGTTGCCCATCTGGCGCTTCGGATACTGGATCAGAAGCCGTCGCTGAGCCCGTTCCATGAACACGATCAGTGCGATCACCACGACAGCCAGTATCAGGATGCCGAGAATCAGGATCGTCGACATCGAACCCTGGCGGCCGAGTTCAAGCACGTTGACCAGCGCGACCGGCAGACCGGCGACAATGCCGGCAAAGATGATCAGCGAAATACCGTTACCGATACCGCGCGATGTGATCTGCTCACCGAGCCACATCAAGAACATGGTACCGCCGACCAGCGTCAGGACAGTGGCGCCACGGAAGAACCAGCCCGGGTCGGTCACCACATTGGAGGCACCCTCAAGACCGACGGCGATACCGTAAGCCTGGAAAGCCGCCAGGATAACCGTGCCGTAGCGCGTATACTGGTTGATGACTTTCCGGCCCTGCTCGCCTTCCTTCTTCAACTGCTCGAGTGACGGCACAACGGTCGTCATCAGCTGCATGATGATGGAGGCGGAGATATACGGCATGATGCCGAGAGCGAAGATCGCCATGCGCTCGACAGCACCGCCGGCAAACATGTTGAACATGCCGATGATGCCGGACTGGGCCTGATTGAAGGCCTGCGCAAAGGCGTCCGGATTGATGCCGGGCAAGGGAATGTAAGTGCCCAGTCGATAAACCAAAAGCGCCCCCAGTGTGAACCAGATGCGCTTTTTGAGTTCTTCAGCCTTGGCGAAAGCTGAGAAATTGAGATTTGACGCCAGTTGCTCGGCGGCCGATGCCATGCCCTACTCCGGAATGCTTGCCCAAGAAATGGGTGAAGCCCAGGCTGTTAAGCCTGAGCTCCCAGAACGGCAACCTTGCCGCCAACTTTTTCGATCGCTGCAACAGCGCCCTTGGAGGCACCGGCAACTTCAAAGGTCACTGCAGCGGTGAGCTCACCGTTTGCAACGATGCGCACACCGTCACGGACCCGCTTGACAACGCCTGCTGCCTTAAGCGCTTCGACGGTAACCGTCTCGGACGCATTCAGCTTGCCAGCATCGATCGCCTTCTGAACACGGCCAACGGACACAGTGTTGTAGTCCTTGGCAAAAATGTTCGTGAAGCCGCGCTTCGGCAGACGGCGGTGAAGCGGCATCTGACCGCCTTCAAAGCCTTTGATGGCAACGCCGGAACGGGACTTCTGACCTTTGACACCACGGCCACCAGTCTTGCCCTTGCCGGACCCGATGCCGCGAGCCACACGCATGCGGTCTTTTACGGCACCTTCGTTGTCACGAAGTTCATTGAGCTTCATGTTCGTATCTCCTCACCCCGTTCTTACGCGTTGTCTTCGACGACGCGAACGAGATGCTGGACCTTATTGATCATGCCGCGCACTTCAGGAGTGTCCTTCAGTGTGGAACGGCGGTGCATCTTGTTCAGGCCGAGACCGACGAGCGTCGCGCGCTGGTCCTTAGGACGGCGCAGCGGGCTGCCGATCTGTTCGACCGTGACAGTCTTTTCGGTGTTCGCCATGGAACATACCCTCTCTCAGCTGGGGACCGGAGCCGCTAAGGTCAAGCCTCAGCGGCAGCGGAAGCCGCCTCATCGTTGTTATCACGACGGCGGGACTGCAGCACGGAGACCTTGAGGCCACGGCGGGCAGCGACGGAACGCGGGCTGTCTTCCTTGGTCAGCGCAGCAAAAGTTGCACGAACCATGTTGTAGGGATTGGACGTCCCCAGCGACTTGGCCACAACGTCCTGGACGCCGAGCGTTTCGAAAACGGCACGCATCGGGCCGCCTGCGATGATACCGGTACCGGCCGGAGCTGCACGAAGCAGAACCTTGCCAGCGCCGTGACGGCCTTCCACATCGTGGTGGAGGGTCCGGCCTTCGCGAAGCGGTACACGGATCATCGTGCGCTTTGCTGCCTCAGTTGCCTTACGGATGGCTTCCGGCACTTCGCGTGCCTTGCCATGACCGAAGCCGACGCGGCCCTTCTGGTCACCAACCACAACGAGTGCTGCGAAGCCGAAACGACGGCCACCCTTGACCACTTTCGCAACGCGGTTGATGTGAACGAGCTTGTCGACGAATTCGCTGTCTCGCTCGTCGCGATCGCGATTTTCTTGTCTCGCCATATTATACGTCTTCCGTTCTTAAGAGCGCCAACGGGCGCTGGTCAGAATTCAAGTCCACCTTCACGGGCTGCATCAGCAAGCGCTTTTACGCGCCCATGATACTGGTACCCGCCACGGTCGAACACGACCTGCTTTACGCCAGCGGCAGCAGCACGCTCGGCGACAAGCTTGCCAACGGCTGCGGCTGCAGCGACGTCGGCGCCCGTTTTCAGGCTGCTCTTGAGATCTGTTTCGATCGTTGAAGCAGAGACAATCGTATGTCCCTTCGCATCGTCGATGATCTGGGCGTAGATCTGCTTCGACGAGCGGAAGACAGAAAGGCGCGGACGACCGTTCGCGGCTTTCTGAATCGAACGGCGCACGCGATCGCGGCGGCGCTCGAAAGCTTGTTTGCTGTTCGCCATGATCTGGGTCCGTTACTTCTTCTTGCCTTCTTTGCGGACGATGAACTCGCCTGCATAACGAACGCCTTTGCCCTTGTAGGGCTCCGGCGGGCGGAATTCACGAATTTCAGCAGCAACCTGACCGACGCGCTGTTTGTCGGTACCAGTGATGTTGATTTCCGTGGGTTTCGGGCACACGATATCGATACCATCCGGGATCGGATAGACAACGTCATGAGAGAAACCGAGCGCCAGCTGAAGGTTCTTGCCCTGGACCTGAGCGCGATAACCGACACCGGTGATAGCGAGGTCTTTCTTGAAGCCCTCGGTTACGCCAGTGATCAGGTTCGCGACCATGGTACGGCTCATGCCCCACATGGAGCGAGCCGGCTTGGAGCTGTTGCACGGATCGATTTTGATCCCATCATCCGTCATTTCGGCCAGAACAAGATCATTGAGCACGAAAGACTTTTCGCCTTTCGGGCCCTTGATCGTAACCGTCTGACCGTCGATCGATGCCGTTACCCCGCTTGGCACGGGGACTGGCTTTTTGCCAATACGAGACATATGACCAACCTTGTCGTTGTTTTAAAAGTGAGGATGCCGCATCAGAAGACGCGGCAAAGAACCTCACCACCTACGTTTTCGTCCCGCGCCTGATGGTCGCTCATGACACCGCGCGGAGTCGAAATGATCGACACGCCCAGGCCATTGGAGACATGCGGGATATTTTTCACCGACGAGTACACGCGGCGGCCCGGCTTGGACACACGTTCGATCGTGCGGATAACCGGTTCACCGTCGAAATACTTCAGTTCGATTTCCAACTCGGACTTACCGCCCTCGTATTCAACCGTGGTGTAGCCACGGATGTACCCCTCTTTTGCGAGCACATCAAGTACATGTGCGCGCAATTTGGAATTTGGTGAACTGACCTTGTTCTTGCGACGCATCTGCGCGTTGCGAATGCGGGTCAGCATATCCCCCAACGGATCAGAAATTGCCATCGGAGTTTCTCCTTACCAGCTCGACTTGACCAGGCCCGGGATTTTACCCAGGGAGCCCAGTTCACGAAGCGCAATACGCGACATCTTCAGCTTGCGATAAAAACCGCGCGGACGGCCGGACACTTCGCAACGGTTGCGAACGCGGTTCGGCGCGGAGTTCCGCGGCAGTTTTGCCAGCTTCAGGCGTGCGTTATACCGCTCTTCCAAGGACAGGCTCTCATCTTTAGCCAGTGCCTTCAGGGCAGCGCGCTTCTCAGCGTATTTCTTGACAAGCTTCTCGCGGCGCTTGTTTTTTTCGATTGCGCTTTTCTTCGCCATCGTCGATCCCTTCCTTGCCCGTTACTTCGTGAACGGGAAGTTGAACGCGCGCAGAAGCTCGCGTGCTTCGTCGTCATTCGGCGCCGTAGTGCAAATGATCACGTCCATGCCCCAGATCTGGTCGACCTTGTCGTACTCGATTTCCGGGAACACGATGTGTTCTTTGATGCCCATGGCGTAGTTGCCGCGACCGTCGAAGCTCTTCGGGTTCAGACCACGGAAGTCACGAACGCGCGGCAGCGCGATGGTGATCAGACGGTCCATGAATTCGAACATCTGCTGGCGGCGCAGGGTCACCTTTGCACCAAGCGGCATGCCTTCACGAACCTTGAAGGTCGCGATGGACTTTTTCGCCTTGGTGATGACCGGCTTCTGACCGGCGATCATTGCCAGGTCGTCAGCTGCGATGCGTGCTTTCTTGGAGTCGGCGACCGCTTCGCCAACACCGATGTTGAGCACGATCTTTTCCAGCTGCGGAACCTGCATGACGTTCTTGTACTGGAACTTCTCCAGAAGCTGCTTGCGCACAACTTCATCATAATGCGTCTTGAGACGCGGCACGTTAGTGGTCTCAGCCATCGATCAGGTCTCCCGAACGCTTGGCCACACGGACCTTGGTGCCATCGTCCTGCACTTTGAAGCCGACGCGGGTCGCCTTGCCGTCCTTCGGATCGGCCAGCGCAACGTTGGAGAGGTGAATCGGGGCTTCCTTGGCCACGATGCCTGCTTCCTGCGTCTGAGTTTGCTTCTGGTGGCGGCGGACCATGTTGATACCGCGGACCAGGGCTTTGTTGTCAGCCGGCAGCATCTGAATGACTTCGCCGGACTTACCCTTGTCACGGCCGGTCAGCACAACCACCGTGTCGCCTTTTTTAATTTTCGCAGCCATCAGAGCACCTCCGGCGCGAGCGAAATGATTTTCATATGGTTCTTTGCACGGAGTTCGCGCGGCACTGGCCCGAAGATACGGGTGCCGATCGGCTCCTTGTTGTTGTTGACCAGCACGGCCGCATTGCGGTCGAACCGGATCACGCTGCCATCGGGACGGCGGATATCCTTTGCCGTGCGCACGACGACAGCCTTCATCACGTCGCCCTTTTTGACGCGGCCCCGCGGAATTGCCTCTTTGACGGAGACGACGATGATGTCGCCAACGTGGGCATATTTACGCTTGGAGCCGCCGAGCACTTTGATGCACATGACACGACGAGCGCCGGAATTATCCGCGACGTCGAGGTTTGTTTGCATCTGAATCATGACTGGCTGCCTTGTTCTTCTGATGGCGCACGGGTCACGGGCGCCTGATGCTCACTGAATGGAGCGCGGTCACTGAGCGACCACGGTCCAACGTTTGTTTTTAGAGATAGGCGCGCACTCTTCGATCTGAACAATGTCGCCAACCTTGTACTGGTTGCTTTCGTCGTGTGCGCGGTACTTCTTGGTCCGGCGCACAGTCTTCTTCAGCAGCGGGTGAGTGAAGCGGCGCTCCACATTCACCGTCACCGTCTTGTCATTGGCGTCGCTGACAACGGTGCCCTGCAGGATACGCTTCGGCATGGCCGTCTCCTTACGCGTTCGCCGTCACGCGCTTCTCGCGCATGATCGTCTGGATACGCGCGATATCACGGCGGATCTGCCGGACACGCGCAGTGTTTTCAAGCTGACCCGTAGCCCGTTGGAAGCGCAGGTTGAACTGCTCCTTCTTCAGGCCTTCAAGCTCACTGCGGAGCTCGTCGAGGGTCTTAGCCCGTACATCGGTAGCCTTCATGGCTCTAACTCCTCGCCTGCCTTACTCGCCGATACGCTGAACGAAACGGCACTTGATCGGCAGCTTGGCTGCAGCAAGACGCATGGCTTCACGCGCAATGTCTTCCGGCACACCGTCGATTTCGAACATGATCCGGCCTGGCTTGACACGGCAAGCCCAGTAATCCGGAGAACCCTTACCTTTACCCATGCGGACTTCAGCAGGTTTCGAGGAAACCGGGACGTCCGGGAAGATGCGGATCCAAACACGACCCGCACGCTTCATGTGGCGGGTCATAGCACGGCGGGCCGCTTCGATCTGACGTGCCGTAACACGTTCCGGCTCCATAGCCTTCAGACCGAATGCGCCGAAGTTGAGGTCGGTGCCTCCCTTCGACAAGCCGTGGATGCGGCCCTTGTGCTGCTTGCGGAACTTTGTGCGCTTCGGTTGCAGCATCGTTCTTCTCTCGTCTTTCTTAAGTTACGAGCGGCAGGCAGCTTGAATTAAGCTGCGCGCTCGCGGCCCCGATCCCGGCGTCCGCCGCGATCACCCTGGTTGCCTTCGGAAGCAGCGGTCGCACGGCGCTCGGACGCCATCGGATCGTGTTCCAGAATTTCACCCTTGAAGATCCAGACCTTCACACCGCACACGCCGTAAGCCGTGTGAGCGCTTGCAACACCGTAGTCGATGTCCGCACGCAGAGTGTGAAGCGGGACGCGGCCTTCGCGGTACCATTCGATACGCGCAATTTCCGCACCGCCGAGACGGCCACCGCAGTTGATCCGGATGCCTTGGGCACCGAGACGCATGGCGGACTGGACAGCCCGCTTCATGGCGCGACGGAATGCAACGCGGCGTTCCAGCTGCTGGGCAATCGACTGGGCGACCAGGGTCGCGTCGATTTCCGGCTTGCGCACTTCAACGATGTTGAGGTGCACTTCGGAATTGGTGATGTCGGCAATCTTCTTGCGAAGACGCTCGATATCGGCGCCCTTTTTGCCGATGACCACACCCGGACGACCGGAATGAATGGACACGCGGCACTTCTTGTGCGGGCGTTCGATGACAACCTTGGAAACTGCTGCCTGCTTGAGTTCCTTCAGCAGGAGCTCACGGATGCGGAAATCTTCGTGCAGAAGATCGCCGTATTCGTTCTTGTTCGCGTACCAGCGGGAATCCCAGGTCCGGTTGATCCCGAGGCGCATGCCGATCGGGTTTGTCTTATGTCCCATCAGGCAGTCTCCTCAACTTCGCGCACGACGATGGTCAGGTTCGAGAACGGCTTCTCGATCCGGCCAACACGGCCGCGTGCACGGGCCTGGAACCGCTTGATCACAAATGCCTTGCCGACATGTGCTTCAGCAACCACCAGGTTGTCGATGTCCAGGTCATGGTTGTTTTCCGCGTTGGCAATCGCGGACATCAAGGTCTTCTTGACGTCCTGAGCGATGCGCTTGCGGGAGAATGTCAGGTCCGCAATCGCGGAACCGACTTTTTTACCACGGATCGAAGCCGCAACGAGGTTCAGCTTGCGCGGAGAAACGCGCAGCATGCGGGTCATTGCCCGGGCCTCATTGTCAGCGAGCGTCCGCTCACGCTTCGGCTTGCCCATCGTTACTTCCTCTTCGCCTTCTTGTCGGCGCCGTGTCCATAATAGGTCCGGCTCGGCGAGAACTCGCCGAACTTGTGACCGATCATTTCCTCAGACACCAGCACCGGAACGTGCTTTTGACCGTTGTAGACGCCGAAGGTCAAACCGACGAACTGCGGCAGGATGGTAGAGCGGCGGCTCCAGGTCTTGATGACCTCGTTCCGGCCGGACTCACGGACCTTGTCCGCTTTCTTCAGCAGATACCCGTCGACAAACGGACCTTTCCAGATCGAACGTGCCACGATCCTTGCCCTTTACTTCTTCGCGTGACGGCTGCGGACGATAAACTTATCAGTCTGCTTATTGCGCCGCGTACGCTTACCTTTGGTCGGTTTACCCCAAGGGGTAACCGGATGACGACCGCCGGAGGTCCTGCCTTCACCACCACCATGCGGGTGATCGATCGGGTTCATGGCAACGCCGCGAGTATGCGGACGAATACCAAGCCAGCGGGAACGGCCTGCTTTACCCAGGTTTACGTTGGCGTGGTCCGGGTTGGACACGGCGCCAATGGAAGCCATGCAGGTTCCGAGCACACGACGCTGCTCGCCAGACATCAGGCGCAGCGTGGTGTAGCCCTGGTCGCGGCCGACGATCTGAACGAACGCGCCTGCCGAACGAGCGATCTGGGCGCCTTTGCCCGGCTTCAGCTCGACATTGTGCACGATCGTGCCAACCGGAATGCGAGCCAGAGGCGCGGCATTGCCCGGTTTCACGTCGACGGATTCACCGGCGACAACGGTATCGCCAGCAGCCAGGCGCTGCGGCGCCAGGATGTAGCTCAGTTCACCGTCTTCGTAACGGATGAGAGCAATGAATGCGGTCCGGTTCGGATCGTATTCAAGGCGCTCGACCGTAGCCGGAACGTCCCATTTACGGCGCTTGAAGTCGACAAGACGGTAAGACCGCTTGTGACCGCCACCGCGGTTCGGAGACGTCAGGCGGCCGGCGTTGTTGCGGCCACCGGACTTGGACAGGCCTTCGGTCAGGGTCTTGACCGGCTTGCCTTTCCACAGACCAGAGCGATCAACTTGAACCAGCTGACGGCGGCCTGGGGACGTCGGGTTGAATGTCTTAAGTGCCATTTTTCTTAAGTCCCCGTCTTAGAGCCCGGTGGTCACGTCGATAGCGTGACCTTCCTGCAGCGTTACGACGGCCTTTTTGTAGTCGGACTGCCGGCCGATGCGACCGCGGAAGCGCTTGACCTTGCCCTTGCGGACCAGGGTGTTCACTGCCGTGACCTTCACACCGAACAGAGCTTCGACTGCGGCCTTGATTTCCGGCTTCGTCGCGTCGTTAGCAACTTTGAAGACAACCTTGTTCTCTTCGGAAGCCATCGTCGACTTTTCGGTGATTACCGGGCCAACGATTTTGTCGTAGTGAGGAAGTTTGCTCATTTAAAGCGCTCCTCAAGTGCGGACACCGCAGCCTTCGTCAACACCAGGGTGTTGGCGCGCAGGATGTCGTAAACGTTGATACCCTGAACCGGCAGCACATCCAGATGCGGAATGTTGCGGGAGGCCAGAGCGAAGTTTGCATCGACTTCGGCACCGTCAATGATCAGGGCGCTGGTCAGGCCGAGCTTGGAAAGCTGTGCCTTGAGTGCCTTGGTCTTTGCTTCAGCTGCCTTGGCGTCTTCAACAACTACGATGCTGTCTGTCTTGGCTTTCGCCGACAGGGCATGCTTCAGGCCGAGGGCGCGAACCTTCTTCGGCAGGTCATGGCTGTGATCGCGAACGATCGGGCCGAATGCCTTACCACCACCGCGGAACTGCGGGGCCTTCTTGTTGCCGTGACGTGCACCGCCGGAACCCTTCTGGCGAACGAATTTCTTCGTCGTGCCGGAAACTTCCGAACGGCCCAGTGCCTTGTGGGTACCTGCCTGGCGCTTGGCCAGCTGCCAACGCACCACACGGTGGATCAAATCGGTGCGCGGCTCGAGACCGAAGATCTCGTCAGACACCGTGATCGAACCGGCCGCCCCGCCTTCGAGGGTCTTGACCTGGAGTTCCATCACTCACTCTCCTTCCCGGCGGCCGCAGTCGCTTCGGTTGCTTTGAAAGCACCCGGAACCGGAACGTTTTCCGGCAGCGCCTTTTTGATCGCGTCGCGGACCAGGATCCAGCCGCCCTTGGCGCCCGGAACAGAGCCCTCGACCATGATCAGGCCACGCTCAACATCAGTGCGCACAACCTTCAGGTTCTGCGTGGTCACGCGGGCATCGCCCATGTGACCGGCCATCTTCTTGCCCTTGAACACGCGGCCCGGGTCCTGACATTGACCGGTAGAACCGTGCGAACGGTGCGAGATCGAGTTACCGTGCGATGCACGGCCACCACCGAAGTTGTGACGTTTCATGGCACCGGCAAAACCTTTACCGATAGAAGTGCCGGTCACGTCGACAAACTGGCCTTCGACGTAGTGGTCAGCGGTCAGTTCCGCGCCAACGTCGATAAGGTTTTCCGCAGAGACGCGGAATTCGGCCACGGTCCGCTTCGGCTCGACCTTTGCAACAGCAAAGTGGCCACGCAGTGCCTTCGGCGTATTCTTTACTTTACGGGTACCTGCACCGAGCTGCAGCGCAGTGTAACCATTTTTTTCGTCAGTGCGGTGGGCTACCACCTGGCAATTTTCCAGCCGCAGAACGGTGACCGGAACATGCTCGCCTGCATCGTTGTAGATGCGGGTCATGCCCACTTTCTGAGCGATCACTCCAGAACGCATGGATGTGTCCCCTTCGACCCGGCTTAGAGCTTGATCTCGACGTCGACACCAGCGGCGAGGTCGAGCTTCATCAGCGCGTCCACCGTCTGGGGCGTCGGATCAACGATATCGAGAAGGCGCTTATGCGTACGCATCTCGAACTGATCGCGGCTTTTCTTATCGATATGCGGCCCGCGAAGCACCGTGTACTTCTCGATCCGCGTCGGCAGCGGCACGGGACCCCGTACCTGAGCACCGGTCCGCTTGGCCGTATTGACGATCTCCTTGGTGGAGGCGTCGAGAATACGGTGGTCAAACGCCTTCAGGCGGATCCGGATATTCTGACCGTTCATTGTTGTTGTTCCCAATAAGACTGCGGGCCTGCCCGCGCTTCATTTCAAAATCACCGGCAGGCCCGGCTGTCGATTATTCGATGATGGATGCGACGACGCCGGCGCCGACGGTACGGCCACCTTCGCGGATAGCGAAGCGCAGGCCTTCTTCCATGGCGATCGGCACGATCAGCTCAACGTCCACGGAGACGTTGTCGCCCGGCATCACCATTTCCGTGCCTTCCGGCAGGGACACCACACCGGTCACGTCCGTCGTACGGAAGTAGAACTGCGGGCGGTAGTTGGTGAAGAACGGGGTGTGACGACCACCTTCTTCCTTGGTGAGGATGTAAGCCTCGGCCTTGAACTTCGTGTGCGGGGTAACGGTACCCGGCTTGCAAAGAACCTGGCCACGCTCAACGTCTTCACGACCGATACCGCGGATCAGTGCGCCGATGTTGTCGCCTGCTTCGCCGCTGTCCAGCAGCTTGCGGAACATTTCAACGCCGGTGACCGTGGTCTTCTGCGTGTCCTTGATGCCGACGATTTCAACTTCTTCGCCGACCTTGACGATGCCGCGCTCAACACGACCCGTCACAACCGTACCACGGCCGGAGATCGAGAAGACGTCTTCGATCGGCATCAGGAACGGAAGGTCCTTCGGACGCTCCGGGGTCGGGATGTAGGCGTCGACCTGAGCCATCAGCTCACGGATCGCATCGCGGCCGATGGCCGGATCGCGGTTTTCAACGGCTGCCAGTGCAGAACCCTTGACGATCGGAATGTCGTCGCCCGGGAACTCGTAGGAAGACAGCAGTTCGCGGATTTCCATTTCGACGAGCTCGAGAAGCTCTTCGTCGTCGACCTGGTCAACCTTGTTCATGAACACGACCAGAGCCGGAACACCAACCTGGCGAGCCAGGAGGATGTGTTCGCGGGTCTGCGGCATCGGGCCGTCAGCGGCAGAACACACCAGGATCGCGCCGTCCATCTGCGCTGCACCGGTGATCATGTTCTT
The DNA here is from genome assembly GCF_054658235.1 of Roseibium sp. LAB1. Classification (NCBI taxonomy): domain Bacteria; kingdom Pseudomonadati; phylum Pseudomonadota; class Alphaproteobacteria; order Hyphomicrobiales; family Stappiaceae; genus Roseibium; species Roseibium sp. LAB1. Next base: position 368,124 of record NZ_BAAGIB010000001.1, read on the forward strand.
GACGTAGTCGGCGTGGCCAGGGCAGTCGACGTGAGCGTAGTGACGGTTTTCCGTCTCATACTCAACGTGTGCCGTGGAGATGGTGATGCCGCGAGCCTTTTCTTCAGGCGCGCCGTCGATTTCGTCGTAAGCTTTTGCAGTCGCACCGCCGGTTTCAGCCAGCGTCATGGTGATTGCTGCGGTCAGCGTCGTCTTGCCGTGGTCAACGTGGCCAATCGTGCCAATGTTAACGTGCGGCTTGTTGCGCTCAAATTTTTCTTTCGCCATCGGATTACTCCGTTTCTCTAGTTCTTCTTGACGTTAAGAGGATGGGCTCAGGCGTATTTCGCCTGAACCTCTTCGGCGACAGCCTGCGGCACCTGCTCGTAGTGATCGAACACCATCGAGTACTGTGCGCGGCCCTGAGACATGGAACGCAGGTTGTTCACGTAGCCAAACATGTTGGCCAGCGGGACCATTGCGGTGATGACAGTAACGACGCCCCGGTTCTCCGTACCCGCGATCTGACCGCGGCGGGAGTTCAAGTCACCAATCACGTCACCCATGTAGTCTTCCGGCGTGACAACCTCGACCTTCATGATCGGCTCGAGCAGTTTCGGGCCGGCCTTGGCAATACCTTCGCGGAAACCGGCACGGCCGGCGATTTCGAAGGCAAGAACCGAGGAGTCAACGTCGTGGTAGGCACCATCGATCAGGGTTGCCTTGATATCGAGCATCGGGAAGCCTGCCAGCGGACCGGAGGACATGACGCTTTCGATACCTTTGGTAACACCCGGGATGTATTCCTTCGGAATGGAACCGCCGACGATCTTGCTTTCGAAGACGTAGCCTTCGTTCGGCTCGGCCGGCTCGATGACCAGCTTGATGCGAGCGAACTGACCAGAACCACCAGACTGCTTCTTGTGGGTGTAATCCACTTCAGAAACCTTGGTGATGGTTTCGCGGTAAGCCACCTGCGGTGCACCGATGTTGGCTTCGACCTTGAACTCGCGCTTCATGCGATCGACGATGATGTCCAGGTGCAGCTCGCCCATGCCGGCGATGATGGTCTGACCGGATTCTTCGTCGGTTTTAACGCGGAAGGACGGATCCTCGGCTGCCAGACGGTTGAGCGCGAGGCCCATCTTTTCCTGGTCGCCCTTGGTCTTCGGCTCGACTGCGATCTCGATGACCGGTTCCGGGAATTCCATGCGCTCCAGGATCACCGGCTTCAGCGGATCACACAGGGTGTCGCCGGTCGTGGTGTCCTTCAGGCCTGCGATAGCAACGATATCGCCTGCATAGGCTACATCGATGTCTTCGCGGGAGTTAGAGTGCATCTGCATCATCCGGCCGACGCGCTCACGCTTGTCTTTAACGGTGTTCAGCAGGGACACGCCCTTGTTCAGAACGCCGGAATAGATGCGGCAGAACGTCAGGGAACCGACAAACGGGTCGTTGGCGATCTTGAACGCCAGCAGACCAAGAGGCTCTTCGTCGGAAGACTTGCGAACGATTTCAGCTTCGGTCTTCGGATCGATACCCTTGATGTCCGGCACTTCAACCGGGCTCGGCAGGTAATCGACAACAGCGTCGAGAAGCGGCTGAACGCCTTTGTTCTTGAACGCGGAACCGCAGAAAACCGGAACGAAGTCGGTGCTGATCGTACCCTTGCGGACAAGCTTCTTGATCGTCTCGATGGAGGGCTCTTCGCCTTCCAGATAAGCTTCCATGACAGCTTCGTCGACTTCGACAACGGTCTCGATCAGAGTATCGCGAGCTTCCCGAGCGCGATCGACGAGGTCAGCCGGGATATCGACAACGTCCCAGGCAGCGCCGAGGTTTTCAGACTGCCAGATCAGGGCCTTCATTTCCAGAAGGTCGATACAGCCAGCGAATTCGCTTTCAGCGCCGACAGGAAGCTGCATGACCAGCGGAGTAGCGCCGAGGCGTTCCTTGATCATCTTGACGCAACGATCGAAATCAGCGCCCAGCTTGTCCATCTTGTTGACGAAGATCATCCGCGGGACATGATACTTGTCGGCCTGACGCCAGACAGTTTCAGTCTGCGGCTCAACGCCAGCGTTTGCGTCCAGAAGGGCGACGGCACCGTCGAGCACACGCAGGGAACGTTCAACTTCAATGGTGAAGTCAACGTGGCCCGGGGTGTCGATGATGTTCAGGCGCTTTTCTTTCCAGAAAGCGGTGGTAGCAGCAGAGGTGATCGTGATGCCACGCTCCTGCTCCTGCTCCATCCAGTCCATGGTGGCCGCGCCGTCATGAACTTCGCCGATCTTGTGGCTCTTACCAGTGTAGAAGAGGATCCGCTCGGTCGTGGTGGTCTTTCCAGCATCGATGTGAGCCATGATGCCGAAGTTGCGGTAGTCCTCGATTTTATGCGTGCGCGCCATAGCGTCAGCCCTTCGAAGTCACAAATTACCAGCGATAGTGCGAGAATGCGCGGTTGGCGTCTGCCATCCGGTGCGTGTCTTCGCGCTTCTTGACTGCGGTACCACGGTTGTTAGCCGCGTCGAGCAGCTCGCCGGAAAGACGATCAACCATCGTGGTTTCGTTACGATTGCGAGCCGCAGTGATCAGCCAGCGAATTGCCAGCGCCTGACGGCGATCGGTACGAACCTCAACCGGAACCTGGTAGGTCGCACCACCAACACGGCGGGAACGAACTTCCACTTGCGGCATGACATTCTCAAGAGCAGCGTGGAACACTTCGATCGGGTTCTCGCGGGTCTTGTTTTCGACGACGTCGAATGCACCGTAAACGATACGCTCGGCAGTCGACTTCTTACCGTCGTACATGATGGAGTTCATGAACTTCGTGACGACGGTATCCCCGAATTTCGGATCCGGGTTGATTTCGCGTTTTTCTGCGCGGTGACGACGGGACATCTGATGTGCTCCTTACTTCGGCCGCTTCGCGCCGTACTTCGAACGGCGCTGCTTACGATCCTTGACGCCTTGGGTATCGAGCACACCACGGATGATGTGGTAGCGCACACCCGGCAAATCCTTCACGCGGCCGCCACGGATCATCACCACCGAGTGTTCCTGAAGGTTGTGACCTTCACCCGGGATGTAGCCAATGACTTCGAAGCCGTTGGTCAGGCGGATTTTGGCCACCTTACGCAGAGCCGAGTTCGGCTTCTTCGGCGTCGTCGTGTAAACGCGGGTGCAAACACCACGCTTCTGGGGGCAGGCCTCCATGGCCGGCACCTTGTTCCGCTTCGGCGGATCTTTCCGCGGCTTGCGGATCAACTGGTTGATGGTCGGCATTCTTTGCCCTTTACCTTGTCCATCCAAAAATTCGTATGCAACTGCAGTCCCCGCTGACCTTGCTCACTTCCCGGTCTGACCCGTAAAGACATGCAAAATCGCGCCCGCGCGCTCAATGAAGAGCGGCCGGCGCTGCGAAAAACCAGAGGACCACGAGTTACCCCGCGGTCATGCAATCGACGCGTATTCGCCTATATAACCCGGCAGCGTTTAAGAGGACTGGGTCCTGCGCCTTGGTCAGCGCTGGACGGGTTCGCTCTTACCGCCTGCCCTTGGGATGCGCGGAAACTACTCATATGCACCCATTGCGTCAAGTGCTTTGTCGAAAAAACAGCGTTTGTGCGGGTTACAGATCTATCATCTGAATTTCCGGCATGTTTTCCGTCACTTACCGGTGGCAATCAGTATTTTTTTGCAGGTTTCCGGTAATTTTATTGCGCGACCTGATTCCGCAAATCTGCGGAATTCTGAATCAAGTCTAACCGGAATGAGTCAAATCAGGTCAGTTTGCTCCGTACACCCGGCGAGTCCGCCTTTACAGGCTCTTGATTCAAAGGACCGATTCCAGACAAACCTGTCTGGAAAACGGTCCGGATTCGCAAATTGCCCCCCCCTCGCCCCGTGGTATGCACCTGGCGCAAGGCAGGTATTTGCCGGTACATCTCCTTCTGGAGACGCAGGCGACCTCAGGCGGTGAAGGTCACGATCGCGACGTTTCCGGCAAGGGCGTCCTGATAGGCACCTTCGTAGACCGGGTCGTCCGGCTCGCCGTCCATCACACCGATCTGGTCAAGTTCTGCTTCGGCAAAGCCCTGAGCCGAAAGGGACTCCAGTGTCTTGCGCACCGCATCGTCGTCATCAGGTGCCTTCAACAGCGCGTGAATGGTGATGGCATCGTTTGGAGACGCATCCTCGTTTTCCCAAACCCTGCCGATCACGATGTAGACCACCGGATCCAGTTCAAGTTCATTGTCGTTCATGTGATCAGGCCTCTTTTGCCTCATTATACAAGAAAGGCCGCCCGAGGGCGGCCTTTCGATAGCTAGACTGGAAACCGATTACTCGGCTGCGCCCGTCATATCTTCCAGAAGGCCTTCCGCGGCGCTGTCCGAAGAATGCTGGCGCTGAGCTTCCTGGATCAGATCGTCGCGATGAGTCGCGATCTGACGGATCCGCTTCATCACCCCACCGGTACCGGCCGGGATCAGACGACCGACGATCACGTTCTCCTTGAGGCCGACCAGCGGGTCGGTCTTGCCGTTGACCGCTGCGTCGGTAAGAACGCGGGTCGTCTCCTGGAAGGAGGCGGCGGAGAAGAACGAACGCGTCTGCAGCGAAGCCTTGGTGATGCCGAGCAGAACCGGCGTCCCCTTGGCAGGATCGCGTGCATTGTCGATCGCCCTGCGGTTGGCGTCCTCGAAATCGATCTTGTCGATCTGTTCGCCGGAGAAGAACTCCGTATCGCCCGGATCGGTGATTTCGACCTTCTGCAGCATCTGGCGGACAATCACTTCAATGTGCTTGTCGTTGATGGTCACGCCCTGCAGGCGGTAGACTTCCTGGATCTCGTTGACGAGGTAAGCCGCCAGGGCCTCCACGCCTTTAACAGCCAGGATGTCGTGCGGGGCCGGGTTACCGTCGAGAATGTACTCACCCTTTTCGATGGCATCGCCTTCCTGAAGATGGAAGTGCTTGCCTTTCGGGATGAGGTATTCGACGGGCTCGACACCTTCTTCCGCCGGCTCGATGATGACGCGACGCTTGTTCTTGTAGTCGCGACCGAAGCGGATCGTACCATCGATTTCGGCGATGATCGCATGATCCTTCGGACGGCGAGCTTCGAACAGTTCCGCAACGCGCGGCAGACCACCGGTGATGTCCTTGGTCTTGGCGCTTTCCAGCGGGATACGAGCCAGAACGTCACCAGCCTTGACCGAAGCCCCCGGCTGGACGGACAGGATCGCATCCACGGAAAGCATCAGACGGGCATCAGAACCACGGTCGGTCTTGTAGATCGTGCCTTTTTCGTCCTTCACGACGATAGCCGGCTTCAGATCCTGACCGCGCTGGGATGACCGCCAGTCGATGACGACACGCTTGGTGATACCAGTCGCCTCGTCGGCCGTTTCCTGAACGGACGCACCATCGACCAGATCTTCGAAGTCCACGATACCGGCAACTTCAGCAAGCATCGGACGGGTATACGGATCCCATTCGGCAATCCGCTGTCCGCGCTTGACTGCATCGCCTTCATCGACATGCAGCTTGGAGCCATAGGCTACGCGATGCACGGCACGCTCGTTACCGTCGCTGTCGATGACAACGATGGACATGTTGCGGACCATGGCAATCAGGTTGCCGTCGCTGTCGCGATTGACCGACCGGTTCCGGATCTTGACCGTACCATCGACGTTGGACTCGATGAACGAGCTGTCGACCACCTGGGCGGTACCGCCGATGTGGAAGGTACGCATGGTCAGCTGCGTGCCCGGCTCACCGATGGACTGTGCGGCGATAACGCCGACAGCTTCACCCATGTTCACGGGCGTACCGCGTGCAAGGTCACGACCGTAGCAGGTTGCACAGACACCGGTTTCGGTTTCACAGGTCAGAACCGAACGGATCTTGATCTGCTGAACCTTGGCAGCCTCGATGGCGTCAACATCCTTCTCGTCGATCAGCGTGCCCTTGGGGACAAGCAGTTCACCGGTCTGGTTGTTGTAGACATCTTCAGCCGTCGTACGGCCCAGAACGCGCATGCCGAGCGAGGCGATGACGTTACCGGCATCGACGATCGGTGCAACGGTGATACCGCGCGTGGATCCGCAATCCGGTTCCAGGATGATGGAATCCTGGGCAACGTCCACCAGACGGCGGGTCAGATACCCGGAGTTTGCGGTCTTCAGTGCGGTATCGGCCAGACCCTTACGGGCACCGTGCGTGGAGTTGAAGTACTCCAGAACCGACAGGCCTTCCTTGAAGTTCGAGATGATCGGGTTCTCGATGATGGAACCGTCCGGCTTGGCCATCAGGCCACGCATGCCGGCCAGCTGCTTCATCTGCTGGGGCGAACCACGGGCACCGGAGTGGGACATCATGTAAACCGAGTTCATCGGCTTCTGGCGACCTGTCTCCTCATCGATCTGGACCGCCTTAATGCGGGCCATCATCTCGTCGGCGATCTTGTCGGTACATTTCGCCCAGGCGTCGACAACCTTGTTGTACTTCTCGCCCTGGGTGATCAGGCCGTCGTTGTACTGCTGCTCGTATTCGGTTGCGAGCGACGAGGTCTCGGCCACCAGCCTTTGCTTGGTGTCCGGAATGACCATGTCGTCCATACCGAAGGAGATGCCGGCGTTACAGGCATTCTTGAAGCCAAGCTGCATGATCCGGTCACAGAAGATAACTGTCTCCTTCTGACCGCAGGCACGGTAAACCGTGTCGATCATCTTGGAGATGTCCTTCTTGGTCATCAGCTTGTTGCAGACCTCGAACGGCACTTCGTGGTGCTTCGGCAGAAGCTCCGCGATAAGCATGCGGCCCGGAGTGGTTTCGTTGATCTCGGAGGTCTCGTTTCCATCGGCATCGATGGAGCGGAACCGGCCCTTGATCTTGGTGTGCAGCGTGATGACCTTGTTGGCCAGCGCGTGGTGGATCTCGCCAGTGTTGCCGAAGACCATGCCCTCGCCCGGCTCGCCTTCTGCCATGATGGACAGATAGTAGAGGCCGAGAACGATATCCTGCGAAGGAACGATGATCGGGCCACCGTTGGCCGGGTGCAGGATGTTGTTGGTGGACATCATCAGCGTACGCGCTTCCAGCTGGGCTTCCAGCGACAGCGGTACGTGAACAGCCATCTGGTCACCGTCGAAGTCGGCGTTGAAGGCCGAGCAGACGAGCGGATGCAGCTGGATGGCCTTGCCTTCGATCAGGGTCGGTTCGAAGGCCTGGATTCCAAGACGGTGCAGCGTGGGTGCGCGGTTCAGGAGAACCGGGTGCTCACGGATGACTTCGTCGAGGATGTCCCAGACTTCCGGACGTTCCTTTTCGACCAGCTTCTTGGCCTGCTTCACGGTGGAAGAGAAGCCCTTGGCGTCGAGGCGCGAATAGATGAACGGCTTGAACAGCTCAAGCGCCATCTTCTTCGGAAGACCGCACTGATGCAGCTTCAGTTCCGGACCCACGGTAATAACCGAACGGCCGGAATAGTCGACGCGCTTGCCGAGCAGGTTCTGACGGAACCGGCCCTGCTTGCCCTTCAGCATGTCGGACAGCGACTTCAGCGGACGCTTGTTGGCGCCGGTGATGACGCGGCCACGACGGCCGTTGTCGAACAGGGCATCGACGGATTCCTGCAACATGCGCTTTTCGTTCCGGATGATGATATCCGGAGCACGCAGTTCCATCAGGCGGCGCAGACGGTTGTTACGGTTGATCACGCGGCGGTAGAGATCGTTCAGATCGGACGTCGCGAACCGGCCGCCGTCGAGCGGAACCAGCGGGCGCAGATCCGGCGGGATGACCGGAACGACGGTCATGATCATCCATTCCGGGCGGTTGCCGGATTCCATGAATGCTTCGATGACCTTCAGACGCTTTGCAAGCTTCTTCGGCTTCAGCTCGGTGGTCGCCTCGGCGATCTCCTGGCGCAGCTTCTCGCTCTCGCGCTCCAGATCCATGCTCATCAGGATCTCGCGGATTGCTTCGGCACCGATCATCGCCGTGAAGGCATCTTCGCCATACTCGTCCTGAGCGGCGATGAAGTCTTCTTCCGACAGAAGCTGGTGCTGCTTGAGCGGGGTCAGGCCCGGCTCGAGAACAACGTAGTTCTCGAAATACAGAACGCGCTCGAGATCCTTCAGCGTCATGTCGAGCAGAAGGCCGATACGGCTCGGCAGGGACTTCAGGAACCAGATGTGCGCGACAGGCGCTGCCAGTTCGATGTGTCCCATGCGTTCACGGCGAACACGCGACAGGGTGACTTCAACGCCACACTTTTCGCAGATAACGCCTTTGTATTTCATGCGCTTGTATTTGCCGCAAAGACATTCGTAGTCCTTGATCGGGCCAAAGATACGCGCGCAGAACAGACCGTCACGTTCTGGCTTGAACGTACGGTAGTTGATGGTCTCCGGCTTTTTGATTTCGCCGAAAGACCAGGACAAGATCTTTTCCGGGCTCGCGAGCGAAATCCGGATATTGTCGAAGGTCTGTGCGGGAGCCTGCTGATTGAACAGGTTCATGACCTCATGATTCATGATCCATCTCCTTCGATGCGCGGCGGGGGAGCGAGCTCTTGCGCCCCTCCCCGCAACCGGCATTCCAAGTCATTTGTGGTCCGTAGGCGGGGATTATTCTGCGGCGTCCGCAGTTTCTTCCTCGCCGATCACGGGGACATCGGTTCGTTGCAGTTCAACGTTGAGACCCAGGGACCGCATTTCCTTCACAAGCACGTTGAAGCTTTCCGGAATGCCTGCCTCGAAGGTGTCGTCGCCACGAACGATGGCCTCATAGACCTTCGTACGGCCGGCAACGTCGTCCGACTTGACGGTGAGCATTTCCTGCAGCGTGTAGGCCGCACCGTAAGCTTCAAGCGCCCAGACCTCCATTTCCCCGAAGCGCTGGCCACCGAACTGTGCCTTACCACCAAGCGGCTGCTGGGTGACGAGCGAGTACGGGCCAATGGAACGGGCATGGATCTTGTCGTCGACCAGGTGGTGGAGCTTCAGCATGTAGATGTAGCCCACCGTCACCTTGCGGTCGAACTCCTCACCGGTCCGGCCATCGTACAGAACGGACTGGCCGCTCGGGTCGTAGCCGGCAATGTTGAGCGCCTCAACGACATCGGGTTCACGAGCACCGTCGAAGACCGGCGTCGCGATGCTGACGCCCTTCTTCAGCTGCTCCGCCAGGCGTGCGATACCTTCGTCATCGTATTCCTTGACGTTGTCGCCCTTCATGTTGTCGCCGTAGATCTCGACGATCTTGCCGCGCAACTGTTCGATCTCACCCGACTTCCTGTACTCGTCGTACATTTCGCCGATCCGATTGCCCATGCCGCGGCAGGCCCAACCCAGGTGGGTTTCAAGGATCTGACCGACGTTCATGCGCGACGGAACGCCGAGCGGGTTCAGCACGATATCGACATGCGTACCGTCTGCCAGGAACGGCATGTCTTCGCACGGGTTGATCTTGGAGACCACGCCCTTGTTGCCGTGACGGCCGGCCATCTTGTCACCCGGCTGAAGCTTGCGCTTCACGGCAACGAAGACCTTGACCATCTTCATGACGCCCGGCGGCAGTTCGTCACCGCGCTGCAGTTTCTCGACCTTGTCGATGAAACGCTGCTCGAGACGCTTGCGGCTGTCGTCATACTGACCGCGCAGAGCTTCGATCTCGGACATGAACTTCTCGTCTTCGGTGGCGAACTGCCACCACTGCGAGCGCGGGAAGTCGTTGAGAACGTCCCCGGTCAGTACAGTGTCCTTCTTGAAACCCTTCGGGCCGGCAATGGCACTCTTGTCCATCAGCATCTCTGCCAGACGGCCATAGACGTTGCGGTCGAGGATCGCCTGTTCGTCGTCGCGGTCTTTTGCGAGACGCTCGATTTCCTCACGCTCGATCGCCATCGCGCGTTCGTCTTTTTCAACGCCGTGGCGGTTGAAGACACGCACTTCGACAACGGTACCGGAAACCCCCGGCGGCAGGCGCAGGGAGGTGTCGCGAACGTCGGACGCCTTTTCACCGAAGATAGCGCGCAGAAGCTTTTCTTCCGGCGTCATCGGGCTTTCGCCCTTCGGTGTGATCTTGCCGACCAGGATATCGCCCGGGTTCAGCTCGGCACCAATATAGACGATACCGGCTTCATCGAGGTTCTTCAGCGCTTCTTCCGAAACGTTCGGAATATCGCGGGTGATTTCTTCCGGTCCAAGCTTGGTGTCACGCGCCATCACTTCGAATTCCTCGAGGTGAATGGAGGTGAACACGTCGTCGGAAACGATCCGTTCGGACAGGAGGATGGAATCCTCGAAGTTGTAGCCGTTCCAGGGCATGAACGCGACCAGCACGTTCCGGCCGAGCGCCAGATCGCCGAGATCGGTCGAAGGACCGTCGGCAATGATGTCACCCTTGTGGATCCGGTCACCGACACGCACCAGCGGACGCTGGTTGATGCAGGTGTTCTGGTTGGACCGCTGGAACTTCTGCAGCCGGTAGATATCGACGCCGGACTTGCCCGGATCGAGGTCTTCCGTTGCACGGATAACGATACGGGTCGCATCCACCTGGTCGACGACGCCGCCGCGGCGGGCACCGATGGCAGCGCCGGAATCGCGGGCAACGATCGGCTCCATGCCGGTACCGACGAACGGTGCTTCGGCACGTACCAGCGGAACAGCCTGACGCTGCATGTTCGAGCCCATCAGTGCGCGGTTGGCGTCATCGTTCTCAAGGAACGGGATGAGCGCGGCCGCGACGGACACGAGCTGCTTCGGCGACACGTCCATGAGGTCGACCTTGTCGGACGGCACCATCATGTTTTCGCCAGCGTGACGGCAGGTGATCAGCTCTTCCGTGAACCGGCCTTCGTCGTCATAGACGGCGTTGGACTGGGCCACGTAGTGCTTGGCTTCTTCCATGGCGGAAAGATAGACGACTTCATTAGTGACTGCGCCGTCTTTCACCTTCCGGTACGGGCTTTCGATGAAACCGTACTTGTTCACGCGGGCAAAGGTTGCCAGCGAGTTGATCAGACCGATGTTCGGGCCTTCCGGCGTTTCAATCGGGCAGATACGGCCATAGTGCGTCGGGTGAACGTCGCGGACTTCGAAGCCTGCGCGTTCACGGGTCAAGCCGCCCGGTCCAAGAGCCGACAGGCGGCGCTTGTGGGTGACTTCCGACAGCGGGTTGGTCTGGTCCATGAACTGCGACAGCTGCGAGGAGCCGAAGAATTCGCGGACCGCAGCGGCAGCCGGTTTTGCGTTGATCAGGTCCTGAGGCATGACCGTGTCGATCTCGACGGAGCTCATGCGTTCCTTGATCGCGCGTTCCATGCGCAGAAGACCGACGCGGTACTGATTTTCCATCAGTTCGCCGACAGAACGGACACGGCGGTTGCCGAGGTTGTCGATGTCGTCGATTTCGCCCTTGCCGTCACGCAGTTCCAGAAGAACCCGGATGACTTCAAGGATGTCGTCCTTGCGCAGGGTGCGCACGGTGTCGGCACACTCCACGTCGAGGCGCATGTTCATCTTCACGCGGCCGACGGCAGACAGATCGTAGCGTTCTTCATCAAAGAACAGCGACTGGAACATCGCTTCGGCGGTGTCGATGGTGGGCGGTTCACCCGGGCGCATCACGCGGTAGATGTCGAACAGCGCATCCTCACGGGATTCGTTCTTGTCCACCGCCAGGGTGTTGCGGATGTAGGGACCGGTGTTGACGTGGTCGATGTCGAGCATCGGCAGGTCGTGGTAACCCCGGTCGACAAGCTCTTCCAGCAGCTTGCCGGAAATCTCGTCACCGGCTTCCGCGTAGATCTCGCCGCTCTTCATGTCGACGATGTCTTCAGCCAGGTACTGGCCGTGCAGGTCCTCGTCGGTCACTTTCAGGGCGGTGACGCCCTTTTCCTCAAGCTGCTTGATGGTGCGCTGAGTGATCTTGCGGCCACCCTCGATCACCACTTCGCCGCTGTCCGCGTCGATCAGGTCGTAGGACGCCTTGGTGCCCTTCAGACGGTTGCCGTCGAACGGCATGCGCCAGGAACCGTCCTTCTGACGGGTGTAATCGATACGCTTGTAGAATGTGTTGAGGATTTCCTCACCGTCGAGGCCGAGGGCCATCAGCAGGGAGGTCACCGGGATCTTGCGGCGACGGTCGATACGCGCATGCACGATGTCCTTGGCGTCGAACTCGATGTCGAGCCAGGAACCGCGATACGGGATCACGCGTGCTGCGAACAGCAGCTTGCCGGACGAATGGGTTTTGCCCTTGTCATGGTCAAAGAACACACCGGGAGAGCGGTGCATCTGGGAAACGATGACGCGCTCGGTGCCGTTGACGATGAAGGTGCCGTTGTCGGTCATGAACGGCATGTCGCCCATGTAGACATCTTGTTCCTTGATGTCTTTGACGGACTTCGCACCGGTGTCTTCATCGACATCGAACACGATCAGGCGCAGAGTAACCTTCAGCGGTGCTGCAAAGGTCATGTCGCGCTGGCGGCACTCATCGACGTCGTATTTGGGAGCTTCAAATTCGAAGGAAACAAATTCCAGAAGGGAAGTGCCCGCAAAATCGGAGATCGGAAATACGGACTGGAAGACCGCTTCAAGGCCTTCATTCTTGCGGCCACCGCCTGGCATCTCATCGACCTGCAGAAACTGGTCGTAAGATGCTTTTTGAACCTCGATGAGATTAGGCATAGCCGCGACATCGCGGATCGATCCGAAATATTTACGGACCTTTTTGCGACCGTTGAACGTTTGGGTCATTGTCGCTCCTCGTATCGGCCGGGTAACGGCTTCCCGAAACGCCCCTTTTCCAATCGGGCGAGCGCCCGGGCGCTTCGGAAAACCGTCCCCCCTGGATCAACCTGCTTCAGGTGCCCTCACCTGAAACCAGACAAGTTGACCGGTCTTAGGGGCCTAGAACATCTTCATCTGCCGTCTTGCGAAAGCAGGATGCCCTAGTGGTACGTTTGCCCCGGAAACGGGAAAATCCCGCCGGGGCTAGTAACGGTCCCGGTTACCCGGGACCGTTCAAAAGGCCGTAAGGCCTCTATTATTTCAGCTCGACAGATGCGCCAGCTTCTTCGAGCTTCTTCTTCAGCTCTTCTGCTTCGTCTTTGCCAACGCCTTCCTTGACCGGCTTCGGAGCGCCTTCGACGAGCTCCTTAGCTTCTTTCAGGCCAAGACCGGTGATTGCGCGGACTTCCTTGATGACGTTGATTTTCTTGTCGCCGGCAGAAGCCAGGATCACGTCAAATTCGGTCTTTTCTTCAGCAGCAGCTGCATCGCCACCACCAGCAGCAACAGCGGCAACTGCGACCGGAGCAGCAGCAGAAACGCCCCACTTTTCTTCCAGAAGCTTGCTGAGTTCAGCAGCTTCCATAACGGTCAGTGCGGACAGTTCGTCAACGAGCTTTTCAAGATCAGCCATTTTTCAGTACCTTAAGTTCGAACCAGTTTTGGTTACGTGAGACAGTGTGTTTTGGACGCCTTATGCGGCCTCGTCCTTCTTGGCGTAAGCGCCGAAGACGCGGGCAAGCTGCCCGGCCGGAGCGTTGACAACCTGTGCAATCCGGGATGCCGGGGTCTGGATCATGCCAACCAGTTTCGCACGCAGCTCATCGAGCGACGGCATGGTTGCCAGAGACTTGACCCCATCCGGGTTCAGGTTGGTCGAGCCAAGAGCACCGCCAAGGATTGCAAACTTTTCGTTTGCCTTGGCGAAATCGACGGCTGCTTTCGGAGCGGCTACCGGATCGTCGGAATGGACGATAACGGTCGGGCCCTGAAACAGGTCGGAGATGTGCTCAAGGTCGGTGCCTTGAAGGGCGAGTTTGACAAGGCGGTTTTTTGCGACTTTTACAGTGCCGCCGGCTTCGCGCACGGATGCCCGCAATGCGGTCATCTGAGCTACCGAAAGGCCTGCATAGTGCGCGACGACGACAACACCGGTGTTACCCAGCTCGGCGTTGAGGGCCGACACGAACTCGTGCTTTTCCGCTCTTTCCACTTGCCTTCTCCATTTGGCGGCTGTGACGCCGCCGGTTTACCTTGCCGCCTGGCAGATGGTCCCGAACCCGGAACCGCCCTCACCTGGCGACGCTCAGGGTCCTGTCCCCTCACCTTCGCGCCTCAGGCGCGCGGCAAGGTCTGGTTCGAACCAAGTTGTTCCACCGGATCGGTGGTAAAATCGGTTCTCACCCATCTATGCAGGCCTTGTTCGGCTTAAGCCGGTTTCCCGGCACCTGCAGTCTCGGACAGGGCAACCCGGCAGCAAGCCGCCGGGTCTATTCGGCCTTACAGCCGAAATCTTGTTTCAATCCGGAAAGACCGGATTACTCGCCAGCAACGGTGGCGAGATCAACCTTCACGCCCGGGCCCATCGTGGAGGACACGGCAATGCGCTTCAGGTAGGTGCCTTTTGCGCCGGTCGGCTTGGCTTTCTGGACTGCGTCCAGCAGAGCCTTGACGTTCTCGGTGATCGCTTCTTCGGAGAAGGACACCTTGCCGACGCCGGCGTGAACGATACCGGCCTTTTCAACGCGGAACTGAACAGCACCACCCTTGGCATCGTTGACGGCGGACTTGACGTCCGGGGTCACGGTGCCGACCTTCGGGTTCGGCATCAGGCCACGCGGGCCGAGAACCTTACCGAGACGGCCGACGAGCGGCATCATGTCAGGAGTTGCAATGCAGCGATCGAAGTCGATCTTGCCGCCCTGAACTTCCTGAACCAGCTCTTCAGCACCAACGATGTCAGCGCCTGCAGCCTTGGCTTCCTCGGCCTTGTCGCCACGTGCGAACACGGCAACGCGAACGGTCTTGCCGGTGCCGTTCGGCAGGATGCACACGCCGCGGACCATCTGGTCTGCATGACGCGGATCAACGCCGAGATTGATCGCAACTTCAACGGTTTCGTCGAACTTGGTCTTGGACCGGCCCTTCACGAGGCCAATGGCTTCGTTCAGGGAATACAGCTTGTTACGGTCGATACCTTCACGCGCTGTCTTGATACGCTTTCCAACCTTCGCCATGATCTTACTCCGTTACCTCAAGGCCCATGGAGCGGGCGGAGCCTTCGACCATCAGCATAGCTGCGTCGATGTCGTTGGCGTTCAGGTCCTTCATCTTGGCTTCGGCGATTTCCTTCACCTGAGCCCGGGTCACAGAACCAACCGTGCCACGGCCCGGGGTCTGGGAACCCTTCTGCAGCTTGGCAGCTTTCTTCAGGAAAAAGCTGACCGGAGCCGTCTTCACTTCGAACGTGAAGGACTTGTCGGAGTAGTAAGTAATCACGGTCGGGCACGGAGCGCCCTTTTCAGCATCCTGCGTGGCCGCATTGAAGGCCTTACAGAATTCCATGATGTTCAGACCACGCTGACCGAGCGCCGGACCAATGGGCGGCGACGGAGTAGCGGAACCTGCCGGCACCTGAAGCTTCAGGAAACCTTCGATTTTTTTCGCCATGTTTCTCTCCAGTCATATACAGCTGGATGGCTGTCCAGCTGCTTGGGAGTTGGTGGTCCGGTCCTTATTCGGAACCCGGCGAAGAGTTCCAGAACCTTCCACCCTGTCATCCCGGAAACCGCATCCCGCTGGACACAGAAGCCGGGCTCTCAAGCCGCCCCTCGGGACGGCAAACAGTCAGAGCTTGTCGACCTGACCGAATTCCAGTTCCACCGGCGTTGCGCGGCCGAAGATAGACACTGCCACCTTCAAGCGTGCACGCTCGTCGTCGACTTCCTCGACAAGGCCGGAGAAGGACGCAAACGGACCGTCGGAAACACGCACTTGCTCGCCAACCTCGAAAGTCACCGACGGCTTCGGCCTGTCGACACCTTCCTGCACCTGGTTGATGATGCGCATTGCTTCTTTTTCCGGGATCGGCATCGGTTTTTGATCCGCGCCCAGGAACCCGGTCACCTTCGGCGTGTCCTTGATCAGGTGGAACGCCTCGTTGGTCATTTCCATCTTCACCAGGACATACCCCGGGAAGAACTTGCGCTCGGCATCGACCTTGCGGCCACGGCGCACCTCAACGACCTTTTCCATCGGAACGAGAATTTCCTCGAACAGATCGGACAAACCCTTCTGCTCAGCCTTTTCGCGGATGGACTCGGCGACCTTCTTCTCGAAATTGGAGTAGGCGTGCACAATGTACCAGCGCTTGGCCATGGATCTCAGTTCCGTTTCTTGTTCTTTGTCTTCAAACCGGACAATCGCCCGGGCGGCTGCCTGAAATTAGCCGCCGACTCCCAGAAGATAGCCGATCCCGAAGCCCATCAACTGATCCGCCACGAGAAAAAAGATTGCCGCGATCACAACCATGATGAAAACCATGACTGTGGTCACCGCTGTTTCTTTGCGCGTCGGCCAAGTTACCTTGGACGTCTCCGCACGTACTTCCTGGATGAATTTAAAGGGATTGGTCTTCGCCATTCCGATTCCGGTCTGTTAAATACGAGTGGGCGCGCGAAAAACTTCGCGCGCCTCACTCGAGGAAACTCTTTAAGCCCTCGAGGCAGATTAATCAAGAGCAAATTGGCAGGGGCAGCAGGGTTCGAACCCGCGACCTACGGTTTTGGAGACCGTCGCTCTACCAGCTGAGCTATACCCCTTCAGAAGTCCGCCTGGACGAACTTGCTCCTGATACCCTCTGAAGCCGCACATCGCAAGACTTAAGAGGTGGTCCTGCCGGGCACAAGGCCCGGCAGCCCGAATTCATCTTATTCGATGATGGATGCGACGACGCCGGCGCCGACGGTACGGCCACCTTCGCGGATAGCGAAGCGCAGGCCTTCTTCCATGGCGATCGGCACGATCAGCTCAACGTCCACGGAGACGTTGTCGCCCGGCATCACCATTTCCGTGCCTTCCGGCAGGGACACCACACCGGTCACGTCCGTCGTACGGAAGTAGAACTGCGGGCGGTAGTTGGTGAAGAACGGGGTGTGACGACCACCTTCTTCCTTGGTGAGGATGTAAGCCTCGGCCTTGAACTTCGTGTGCGGGGTAACGGTACCCGGCTTGCAAAGAACCTGGCCACGCTCAACGTCTTCACGACCGATACCGCGGATCAGTGCGCCGATGTTGTCGCCTGCTTCGCCGCTGTCCAGCAGCTTGCGGAACATTTCAACGCCGGTGACCGTGGTCTTCTGCGTGTCCTTGATGCCGACGATTTCAACTTCTTCGCCGACCTTGACGATGCCGCGCTCAACACGACCCGTCACAACCGTACCACGGCCGGAGATCGAGAAGACGTCTTCGATCGGCATCAGGAACGGAAGGTCCTTCGGACGCTCCGGGGTCGGGATGTAGGCGTCGACCTGAGCCATCAGCTCACGGATCGCATCGCGGCCGATGGCCGGATCGCGGTTTTCAACGGCTGCCAGTGCAGAACCCTTGACGATCGGAATGTCGTCGCCCGGGAACTCGTAGGAAGACAGCAGTTCGCGGATTTCCATTTCGACGAGCTCGAGAAGCTCTTCGTCGTCGACCTGGTCAACCTTGTTCATGAACACGACCAGAGCCGGAACACCAACCTGGCGAGCCAGGAGGATGTGTTCGCGGGTCTGCGGCATCGGGCCGTCAGCGGCAGAACACACCAGGATCGCGCCGTCCATCTGCGCTGCACCGGTGATCATGTTCTTGACGTAGTCGGCGTGGCCAGGGCAGTCGACGTGAGCGTAGTGACGGTTTTCCGTCTCATACTCAACGTGTGCCGTGGAGATGGTGATGCCGCGAGCCTTTTCTTCAGGCGCGCCGTCGATTTCGTCGTAAGCTTTTGCAGTCGCACCGCCGGTTTCAGCCAGCGTCATGGTGATTGCTGCGGTCAGCGTCGTCTTGCCGTGGTCAACGTGGCCAATCGTGCCAATGTTAACGTGCGGCTTGTTGCGCTCAAATTTTTCCTTCGCCATCGGCGTCGCTCTCTGTCCAATACTCGGTTCGGTCGAATTAGGTCGAGGCGGGACACGTTCCGGCGCCTTGGACAGATCCGCGAGCGACGAATTGCTTCCCGTTGAACTTCTTGTCAGGATTTCCGGGCGAAAGAGCCTTCCGTTCCGGACACTCCGATCAGCACCCATGATGGAGCGGGTGAAGGGAATCGAACCCTCGTCGTCAGCTTGGAAGGCTGCTGCTCTACCATTGAGCTACACCCGCACAACGAGAGAACCAGGAACGATGGTGGAGGAGGTTGGATTCGAACCAACGTAGGCATAGCCAACGGATTTACAGTCCGTCCCCTTTAGCCACTCGGGCACTCCTCCATCTCGTCCTGCTTCACGCCGAAGCGATCAGGATGGCTTACCGAAGAGCCCGCCCGGAAGGGGCGAGCAATCCCGTGGCGCGTGTTATGCAGATAGGGCCCCGCCCTGTCAACGCCGATTTTGCAAAGAAATGAACAAAATCAGCAGGACGCTCGAAACGGGCGCTTCGAACGTAAGCGATTGCCAAGGCTGACAACTCATCCAGATTGCCGCAGGACGGCCCCGATGTCACGGTTCCCCTGCGTTTTGCTCAAAAACCATGTTCGCCCTGCTCCAGCCTGTGGACAACTTCCAATGCGCCGCCGGTTCGCATGATGCGGACTTTTGCCCCATACGGCTCGCCTGTCGCAGTCGGGAAATCACACCTGGAGCACGTCCGTGCTTGAGCAGATTCTCCTTTTGTTGTATCTACAACACATGTCCGTTTCTCTCAAAGATATCGATTTCCAGCATATGGGCCGGACCTGCCTTGGTCATGCTGCCCGGCGCACCGCCAATCTTCTGACCCGACATTATAATAGACACATGGCGGCTCTCGGCCTGGAACTCACGCAGGCACAGCTCCTGGCCGCCATCGCCGACGGGTCGGCAAATTCGGCAGCGGAGATCGCGCGCTTTCTGGGCATCGACCGGTCGACACTGGCCCGCAACCTGAAGCCTCTCGAGGCAGCCGGTCTCATCTCTCGCCAACAGGGAGGCGGGCGAAAGGTTCTTCCCGTGCTGAAACCGCTCGGCGAAGCAAAGGTGATCGAGATCCACAGCACCTGGCAGAAAGCACAGGAAGAGGTCAGCGCTCTGTTGGGACCGGAAGGGGCGGATGCCGTTCGCGCGCAAATGTCCACGTTGCGAAAGGCCGTCCATATTCTGGAAGACCGGAATTCAATTGCCACTGAGACGGCCTCCCCGTCTAAACCGACCCAGACCTCTGATCCAGGACTCCTGTAATGAGCGACACCTCCACGCTGACCGAAAACGGCAAGACCCACACTCTTGGCACATTGCCCAAAGCGGCCTTTGCCACCATGACCGGTCTCGACATCTTCGAACGCATGATGGCCGGCGAATTGCCCGCCCCGCCGATCATGGTGCACTCCAATATTAGGATGAAGGAGTTCTCCGAAGGTCGCGCCGTCTTCACCGGCCTGCCGGCGCGGGAATTCCTGAACCCGCTCGGGACCGTTCACGGCGGCTGGATTTCCACCCTCATCGATACGGCGCTCAGCTGCGCGGTGCACACGACCCTCAAGCCCGGCGAGTTCTACACCACTACGTCGCTCAACGTGAACATGGTCCGCCCACTGCTTGAAACCAGCGGCGAAGTCATCTGCGAGGGCCGCATCGTTCACCGGGGCTCGCGCCTGGCAACCTCCGAAGGCGATCTGCGGGACGCCAACGGCAAGCTGATTGCCCATGGAACTGTCAGCTGCATGATCCTGAAGCCGTCTTGAGCACCGGCAAATGGATCTCGCACGCCGTCTTTCCCTCTTTTCCTGACGTGTAATTCCCGGTAGAGCTGCGCCATGACGGAAGACAGCAAATCGCCACGCAGCGGCCAGCGCCCGGACAAGGGCCGTGGCTTCAAGAAAAAAACCTTCGGCAAACCGGCACCGCGCCGCCCCGGCTTGCCTCCGGAAGGCCCGGTGCTTCTTTACGGCCTGCACACCGTGGAAGCCGCCTTTGCAAACAAGGATCGCAAACGTCTGAAGCTGTTCGCAACAGACAATGCTGTTCGCCGCCTCGAAGAACGGGGCGTAAAGATCGACGTGCCTGTCGAATCCATGATGCCGCGGGCTCTGGACCGGATGGTGACGAAGGATGCTGTCCACCAGGGCATGATTCTGGAAGCCGATCCCCTGCCCGCCTACGGCGCCGAGCATCTTAAGGGCGCGCGCCTCGTGCTGGCGCTCGACCAGGTGACCGACCCGCACAATGTCGGCGCGATCCTGCGCTCCGCCGTCGCGCTGGATGCCGATGCGGTGGTCACGACCGAACGCCATGCCCCGGAGGAAGGATCCGTGCTGGCGAAATCCGCCTCCGGCGCGCTCGACATGATCAAACATGTCCGGGTCAAGAACATGGCCCGCTTTATTGCCGAGATGAAGGAAGAAGGCTTTTCCTGCATTGCACTCGACAGCGACGGTCCGGCAAGTCTTGAAGATACGCCGTTCAGCGACAGGACCGTTCTGGTGCTGGGCTCTGAAGGCAAGGGCGTGCGCCAGGGCGTGCGCGAAGCCTGTGGCCTGACAGCCCGCCTCGACATGCCCGGTGAAATCCGCTCGCTCAATGTTTCCAATGCGGCAGTTCTATCGCTCTATGTTGCGCGGATGAAGATGGGGCTCTAAGGCCCCACTGCCATCCGAATACGTCTGTCAGACCGCCTCGCCTCGCGCAACTTTCGCGGACCCACCGGCAGTCTGGCCGGCGCGCGTTGCCTCGGATCGCGTCAGGCACGGTGCCAGCAACAGGCTGATGCCAATCATCGGAGCCAGCACCATCAGAGCTGTCCGAATACCGAAGGCATCGGCGAGTGGACCGATAGTAAGCGGCCCGACCAGAAAGCCCAGCAGAGCAACGAAAGAGAGCACGGCGACATTGGAGGCTGCGCTGCCCCCCGGCGCACCGGATGCCGCAGTGACCCCGAGCGGAAACGCGAGCGCTGCGCCTGATCCCAGAATGCCCAGTCCGACAAGCGCAATCGGTGCACTTGGCGCAAGCCAGATCAGGCCCAGCCCCGCCAGCCCGACGAGCGCAAGCACCTGTCCCAGACGTCCGGGTGCTGCGACCTGCCGCAAGCGGTCACCCATCAGCCTGGTGGAGGCAAGGCAGAGCGAGAAGACCGAAATACCCAGCCCTGCCAGCCCCGGATTGGCGGCAAATGCGTCCCTGAGATAAACCGCTGCCCAGTCGGCGACCGCACCTTCCACAAGCGTCGTACCGAAGGTGAAAAAACAGACCCCGAGCAAAATGGGATGCGGCAACCGGAACCCTCGCTGCCCGGAGTGCGCGTGCCCTCCTTCGACCGGCGACGGCAGGGCCAGGATCACCGGCAGAACCAGGGATTGAACAGCAATCGCGATTGCGATCCCGGCCAGAAGTTGCGACAAGGTGAAACCGGCCACAGCCGCCCCCACCAGCGTTCCCGACAGCAATCCGAAGCTCCAGCAGCCATGAGCCCTGCTCATGATCTTGTGATGGGTGCGCGTCTCATAGTCGTCAGCCAGAACGTTGAGCCCAAGTTCCAGAATGGACATGGACCCGCCGACCAATGCCAGAGCCGCCATCAACTGCCATTGGGATGTCGCCAGAAAGGGAAGCAGCATCGCCAGAAGAAAGACCGGATAAAAGATCAATGTGATCCGTTTGGCACCGATCCAGCTGGCGATACGTCCAGCGATCAGCAAGGTTGTCAAAGT
This sequence comes from Roseibium sp. LAB1, assembly GCF_054658235.1. Classification (NCBI taxonomy): domain Bacteria; kingdom Pseudomonadati; phylum Pseudomonadota; class Alphaproteobacteria; order Hyphomicrobiales; family Stappiaceae; genus Roseibium; species Roseibium sp. LAB1. The sequence continues at coordinate 389,802 of NZ_BAAGIB010000001.1, forward strand.
GCCGACCGGAGCCCCGATGAGTGCGATCGCCAGCTCGCTGTTGTTCAGGCCGAGAGTTGTCTGAACACCCGGGATATGTGGCAACCAGGCCCCAAGAGCGATCGGCTGAAGATAGAAAATAAGGCAAATACGCTGCGCTTCAGTCATTTAAATCGATCCAACAGGCACACATGCATCCGGACGGAACCACATGTGGCACGGCAAACTTTCCGCTGAGGGTGAAACGGAGATGATGACAAGGCCGGACCATGTCCGGTTTGTCCTGTCGGTCCTCCGGGAAGACGAGAGGAGCTTGCGCCGACAGCGGCAAACCCATTGTTGCAACGCCAATTTATGCGTGCAAATCTGCGTGCACGCAAGCCATCCAAGTTATCGCCCTGTCGGCGGAGGTCCCTTGCGGGATTGCGCGGGACCTTCATATGGCAAGAAGGTCTTCAGCCCGGAAACGTCGAACCCGCTCGGACACCCGGAGGCTACATAGTCGTAATAGATTGCCCGCCCACGGAACGCCCGGCTCTTGTCCGCTTCAAAGAAGAGGCCGTAGCACGCCTTGTTGCAATAAAAGAGGCTGCCCTCCTTCGCGGAAATCCGGCGCGCCCTTCCATCGGTCTCAAGAACCTGCTCTCCTTGCAGCATCCCAGTCATGACATGGCACGCATCACTGCCGAACCTGCTGCGGGATGAATCTCTGATCGCGAACCGTATCGGGATGCCGGTTATTTCCATTCCCGTTCGGTCGAGCCGATGCTGCCATCGATCGCGGGCAAAATGTTGCGGGCGGCCTGACAGGCAGTTGAGAACGTCCCATCCCGACGTGGTTTTGACATTATAAAAGTAGTTTCCGGTTTCGTCCTTCATTCCCCGGCACGGATCCAGCTTGTCTTCAACCGCATTGGTCTTGTCGAACCAGCCCAGTGCGAGAATCGGAAAACCATCCATTGCATAGCCGACCGGCTTCTTGTTCACCTCGACCCAGTCCTTCCCCAGATCCTCGATCAGGCACTTGGGGGCGATGTGATAGTGATAGTCGTCGCCGCGCCCTGCGTGACCGCCGCAAACATCCAGTTCGCCAGATTCGAACGCATTCGGGCGTTTGCCGGTTTTCCGGTCGGCCGGGCCTTGCGTGCTTGGATCGAAGATCGGCACGCCATTGACCGCAACCCCCACCGGTCCAGCCCCCGTTTTCGTCGGCTGGCGCGCAAGAGCCGGGTCCAGAAGTATCTCGTATTCGTAATGATGCACGGAAGGAAACTGCTGGTTCGTCGCCAGGATACCGCGCATCAGAGGGTCTTCGGGGCCCGGCAGCCCGTTGGACGAAAACCGCGCTTTGCCGCCCGAACATGCCAGGTTGCTGACTTCCCCGGTATAGCAGGCGGCATCGCATTTGCACGACGTGATGTCATGCGCCAGCGTTTTGACGGAAGCTGCCGGAAACAGTCCGACAACGAAGAGCAACACAACAGCGATACGCCTGACAGACCAGTCTGATGCCATGTTCTTCACCTCCCGAACGCCTCCACCTCCGACAGGAACTAACATGCGCCCCGTGGAATCAAAAACCACCTGCGCCAGAGATCAGGCAAACCGGCGGGACAGCGGCACTTGACTATCCACAGCGACTACGCAGTTTCCCGAACGAAAAGAACGATTTAGAGGATTTTCCGGAATCAGAATCGAAAAATGCAGATCAGGGCATGGACAAGCGCGCCCAATCTGGTAGAAGCCTTTCCCGGCGCCGGTATAGCTCAGCTGGTAGAGCACGTGATTTGTAATCTCGGGGTCGCGGGTTCGAATCCTGCTGCCGGCACCATTTTCCCAAAACTGTCTGTGTTTCCATCACGTGCCATGCCTTCGGCACGTGCAGGTGCGTATTCCTCAGTCGAGGTGGCGCCTGTAGTTCCGCCACGCGTTCCATCCGCCCTGTCTTTGTTGTAACGACCGGCGGAGAGATTTTCTCATCCGCGCTCGTCTCACCTCCTGCTCACTCTCGTTCCATGTCACGTCGAATGCCGTTCCCACAGCCAATGGCCTCACGCCGGAATCGCGGGAAAATGCCCGCTCGCAGGCAAGATCGAATATGGCTTCGCGCTGTGCATCGTCTGTCATGGACCTGGCGGCGTAGATTGCCATCTGCTGGCAATAACGTGTCCAGGCGAGTGCAAGGGTTTTGGCCGGGGTTTCCAGCCAGCCCATGTGGGTATTTCCGTCGTGATAGAGCTTCTTGTAGAGTGGGCGGTCCAGATAGAGCATCTCTCCCTGTACCGCCTGGCGCACGATCCATGCGCTGTCAGCGAACATGTTGTCGAAACGGTTTCCGGGAACGGTCAGGTCGCGCAGTCTTGCCGGTGACCGGTTGACCGCCCGGAAACTGACACCGGCATAGCTCATTCCGAACACTTGCCTGATCCGCGTTTCCAGATCTCCCGTCACGGATTTGAAGCGGATAACGTGTGCATCCGGCCTGCCGACCGTCTGGATGGCGGAACAGGCGCTTCCGGCCGCCGGGGTCTGTTCCAATAAGTCGACAAGCGCCGCGTAATAGTCCGGCTCAACAGTATCGTCCTGGGGCAGGATAGCGAAATATGGCGTCTTGACCCTTCTGATCAGCCAATTGGTGTTTTCCACCCAGCCAAGCCGAACCGGCTGGTGGCGAACACTGACATTGGCCAAACGCCGGAATGGTTCAAAGACTTCGCGGTCAAAGCCACCGTCGTTCGAAATGACGATGTGATAGTCACGGAAGGCCTGGTCCTCGAGCGATGACAGCACCCGTTCGAGAAATGCCTTCGGACGATAGGCCGGAATGCAGATCGTCAGTCGTGGCCGGCGCCGAAACCGAATTGAAGGAAAGCTCACAGGGAGGAAACTTTGTAAATCTGACGCGCGAGGGCCAGGTCATTTGCCGCTTCAAGGGCCAGCATCGGCGCAGTCGTATATTTGCCCGGATCGAGGCTGCAATAACCTTCGGCCAGGTGGCTGGGCCCAATTCTGCTGCGCTTGTGCAGATCGCTCACGCGATCATCGATATCACTGGCGCCTCTTGCGTCAATAATTCCCCCAATCAACGTTGCTTCATCGATCTCGGACACCTGCAGATATTGAGCAACCTCCGGATAATAGGCAGCAATTGCGGCAACGGATTCGCGAACGATCTCGACCTTTCTGGAAGGCGTAATTTTCGGGGCCGTCAGCAACAGGTCTCGCGTGCTGGCAAGCATCATCGCCGGATACCAGGACAGATACACCCTGCCTGCATCATAGCGCACCAAGTCTCCATAACGTCCCAGCATGAACGTGACATTGGCAAGGTATTCAAGGCAATCCGGCAGCAGAACCGCCATCTTGTAGCGCAGGAACCAGGTGTCATCGTCCGGAAAACCGCTGGCATGATCCAGAAAGCGACGCTGCCCCCAGGCAGCATTGAGCACTCGGCCGAAGGGGCCGTCCGTTCCGTTTTCTCCGACAACCTGCCAGCCGGACCGGCTTGCGACAAAACGGTTTACTTTGTGGTTGGCCTGGAAGTCGATCAGCGGGTGCGTCAGGACCGCAGCGCGAAGAGCACCGGCAATGATGTGGGTGTCGACGGATCGTTCCGGCGTCGCAAAGGCTGCCTCGATCCTTCCCGCTTCCGAACCATAAGGGTGCGATATCAGGCGGTGGAACGAAGGCAGATCCACTTCGCCTAGATAGTCGGCATTTCGCGCGCTCAGCTGCTCGCACAGGATTTCCTGTACCAGTTGGAAGTGCTGTTCGACCTCTCTTGCGGAAAGTTGAGATCCCTCCGGAACGGCATAATCGAATGGCCGCGTGACGGAAGACGCGAAAAGGTCCTGCCCCACCCATCGGGACACGATGGACCGGAACTGAAGCGCGCCATCGATCATTCGCCGGGCTGTCAGGCCCGACCTGTCGCCACCATAAACGAACCCGAGGTGGATCTTGCCTTCATTGACGAAGGAAGCCGCAGTCAGCGGCTCCCCTGCAGCGTCATAAAGCACAATGCGGTTGCCGCGGTCGGCCAGTTCCAAGGCAGCGATCGAGCCCGCAATTCCCGCACCCACGATCGCAATGTCCTGGGACAATGTCATCCTGGATCGGCCAAGTTCATGATTTGAAGCATCATTTCCGGAAATGTCTGCGCTGTCCCGGCACCAACCGGCACTTCGGCTGACGCATGTTATTCCACATCACCGATGTATTTTGCCTGATTGATCAGTTCCTGACATTTGGCTTCGTTGCCTGCATGCCGTTCCTTGTTGGCCTCGTCAAGCAGGGCCCGCATCTTCTCCACGACAGTAATGTCGATTCCGTCACGCTCGGAATGGGTCACGGCATTTTCAACCTTGTCGATGTCGGCCTGACAATCGGCAAGTGCACCATGAGCTCCAACCGTCACCGACGCCACTGCGATAGAGGCACCAAACAGCCATTTCCTTATCTGTGACATGTCGCTTCTCCTTGTGATCGGTCGCGCCGTGCCTGACCGTCAGCACGCTGGAAACGACCGATGTTTCATTGCATCCGGTGATGAAGATCCATCATGATCCAGAGGCTGCCCCCCACCATGATGAAGATGAGCACCGCTGCAAAGGCCAGAAAAAACAGATTTTCAGCCGGGGTCGATTTCAAGTCGATATGCAGAAAAAACACCAGATGAACGAGTACCTGCAGCACTGCGGCAACGGCTATGACGACATAGACGGCCGTGCCCCCAAGCAACCCGCCCCAGACAAGAGCGAAGGGAATGGCGGTCAGCACAACGGCAAGTACGAATCCGGTCAGATAAGTGGACAGGCTGCGTTCAGCGGAATGGTTCATGTGTGCCCCCTATAGAACGCCCGGCAGGTAGACTGCCGAAAAGATCCCGATCCAGACGATGTCGAGAAAATGCCAGAAAAGCCCGAGCCTCATAAGGCGTGAGCGCACCGGAGGTGTCAGGCCCTTGACCATCAACTGGCCGATCATCACCACAATACCGAGCGACCCGAAAGCCACATGCAGACCATGTGTGCCCACAAGCGTGAAGAAGGCGGAGAGAAAACCACTCACGTCCGGTCCGGCACCCTTTGCGATCATGCCCGCAAATTCGTTCAGCTCCATCGCCAGGAACCCGAGCCCGAGCAGCAGCGTGACGATCAGCCACTGGATCACACGGGCTTTCCGGCCGCTCATCAGGGCAATGCTCGCCATCCCGAAGGTCAGACTGGAAACCAGCAGCAAGCCGGTTTCAACGGCAGCACGGCTGAGATCGAAGAGGTCATTCGATGTCGGTCCCGCCGCGGAGTTATTCGAAAGAACCGCGTAAGTGGCAAATAGCAAAGCGAAGATGACCGCATCGGTCATCAGATAGATCCAGAACCCGAATTCTCTCGAATGAAGGGCGTGCTTTTCTTCTTCTTCCAGGATGGTTGCAGCAGACATCGGCCCCTCCCCCTAAACCGTACCGGGCAGCGGTGCGCCAGAGGCGGCACCGCGCGGCACAAAATCGCGCATGTCATGCATGTCAGCCGGCGAGATCTGCGCCAGTCGATCACGCTCGATCCGCGCGACCTCTGCTGCCGGCAGTACGAACTCGCTGTTGTCGTCCGACGCCCTTATGCCGACACAGATGAGGGAGAGCACGAAGCACAAGGCAACCAGCCACCAGATATACCAGACGAACGCAAAGCCGAGCGCAAAGGCCAGTGCACCGAGTACCGGGCCGATCCAGGTATTTTTCGGCATCACGATGTCTTCGTAATGCTGCGGCGGCTGATAGGCCTCACCCCGGATTTTCATGTCATGGAAGGCGTCGATGTCCGTGACCTCCGGCAAAACCGCGAAGTTATAGGCCGCCGGCGGGGAAGACGTCGCCCATTCCAGTGTGCGCCCGTTCCACGGGTCTCCGGTGATGTCCCGGGCCGATCCCCATTTCTTGGCTGAAACATAGAGCTGGATCGCGATACAGGCGATGCCGCACAGGACGAACAGTGCCCCGATTGCCGCCACGATCAGGTAGGGCTGCCAGGTCGGATCAGCGTAGTGTTCCATCCGTCGGCTCATACCCTTGAAGCCCAGTACGTAGAGCGGCATGAAGGCGAGATAGAAGCCGATGATCCAGCACCAGAAGGACCTGATGCCCCACTTGGCGTCGAGCTTGAACCCGAAGGCTTTCGGGAACCAGTAATTCAACCCGGCGAAGTATCCGAACAGCGCGCCTGGAATGAGCATGTTGTGAAAGTGCGCCACCAGAAAGGTGGAATTGTGCATCAGGTAGTCGGCGGGTGGCAGTGCCAGCAGAACCCCGGTCACGCCGCCGATGACGAAGGTCACCATGAAACCGATCGTGTACACCATGGAGGTGTGGAACTCGATCCGGCCCCTGTACATGGTGAACAGCCAGTCGAAGATCTTCACGCCTGTCGGCACCGCGATGATCATCGTTGCGATCCCGAAGATGGCGTTGACATTGGCCGACGACCCCATCGTGAAGAAATGGTGCAGCCACACGGTAAAGGACAGAAGTGCAATACACGCGGTCGCATAGACCAGCGACGTATAGCCGAACAGCCGCTTGCGCGAGAACGTGGCCACCACTTCGGAAAAGATGCCGAAAGCGGGCAAGATCAGGATGTAGACCTCCGGATGCCCCCAGATCCACAGCAGGTTGGCAAACATCATCATGTTGCCGCCGTCACCATTGGTGAAGAAGTGGAAGCCAAGCGTCCGGTCAAGCGTCAATTGTCCGGCGACCACCGTCAATGCCGGGAAGGCAAAGGCTATCAGGATGGAAATGCACAGTGTCGTCCATGTGAACATCGGCATGCGCATGTAGGTCATGCCCGGACAGCGGTTCTTGACGATGGTGACGATGAAGTTGATGCCTGAGAGCGTGCTTCCCACGCCGCTGGTGATCAGTGCCCAGAGCCAGTAATCGACCCCGACACCCGGGCTGTATTCGATGCCGGAATAAGGCGGATAACCGGTCCAGCCGGCTTCCGAAAACTTGCCGACAACCAGCGATACGAGCACCAGCCCCGCACCGGCTGCGGTCATCCAAAGGCTGACCGAATTCAGGAACGGAAAGGCAACATCCCGCGCGCCGATCTGTTGCGGCACGATGATGTTGATCAATCCGGTCAGGAACGGCATGGCCACGAAGAAGATCATGATGGTGCCGTGGGAGGAAAAGATCTGCTCGAAATGCTCCGGCGGAAGATAGCCTTCGCTATTCAGCGAGAAGGCCTGTTGTGCCCGCATCATAAGCGCATCGACGAAACCGCGCACCAGCATCACCAGGGCAAGCACCACATACATGATGCCGATCTTCTTGTGATCGACACTTGTCAGCCAATCGGTCCAGAGGACTTTCCAGGCCCGCAGCCAGGTGATCAGCAGGAACACGGCAACCCCGCCGAAAACGGTAACGGCCGCTCCACCCATGGCCACCCAGGAATAGAACGGCAGAGCCTCTACAGTCAGACGTCCCAGCATCAAACAGCCCCCCGGCAGATGAGTTCGGCGGCCTTGCTTTCGTAAGGGCCGACAATCGGCGCGTATTTGCGCAGGATGATGGAAAAGAGATCCGGCTCGAAAGACGAATAATGACGCACGGGATCGGCAACGCTCTGCTTGTGCAGGTCAACATAGGTCTTGGCATCCAGAACGTCTGTCGACCCCGTCACCTTTTCCTTCCAGGCGGCGAAATCCGCCTCATTAAGGGCATGTGCCTTGAAATGCTGGTCGGAGAAACCGTCGCCGGAATACATCGTGTTGCGGCCGTTGAATGTGCCTGGACCGTCCGCAATCAGGTTGAGTTCGGAGCGCATGCCCGCCATTGCGTAGATCTGGCCGCCGAGTGCTGGAATCATCAGCGAGTTCATGACCGTGTCGGATGTGATCTCGATGGTCAGCGGCCGGTCAGCGGGAAAGGCAAGTTCGTTGACGCTAGCCGTGCCGAGCTCGGGATAGAGAAACAGCCATTTCCAGTCGAGCGCCACGGCCTGCACCTTGAAGGCCGGCTTGTCGGAAGCAAGTGCCTTGTAGGGATCCAGCCTGTGGGTCGCGTCCCAGACAATGGTTCCGATGACAATCACGATTGCCGCCGGAACCAGCCAGACCACTGCTTCAATACCCCAAGATCCGTCCCACTCCGGCGCGTAACCAGCGTTGCTGCCATTGCGCTTGCGATACCGCCAGGCAAACAGGAGTGTAAGCAAAATCGCGGGGATCGCCACGATCATCATGATGCCGAATGCGGCAAAAAGCAGATCCCGTTCCGCCAGCGCAATCGGCCCCTTGGGAAAGAGCACCGGAGCGTCGGACAACGCACAGCCTTGCAACAATGGGAGAATGCATATCAGGCCAACCGTTGCGGCGGACTGTATGGCAGCGCGGACCCTTTGTCCGGGAAGAACAGCGACCATGGCACCCCCTTTGAAAAATGGATAGGGACTGTCTGTAACCAACACTTGCGGCGGCGCGCCCGCCAAGAACGATATGCTTTACTTTTGAAAAGCCTAGCCGAGCCCGCGCGGCATTGAAAGAGCGAAAGTTGCAGAAGCTGGCCGGCACCAGCGAACGGGTCAGCCGGACAGATCGATCAACGCCTTCAGCATGAGGTTCGCCCCCTGCTCGATATCCGACCAGTCGCTGTGTTCTTCAGGGGCGTGACTGATACCAGCCTTGCTTGGAACGAAGATCAGTCCGGAAGGGCAGAAAGACTGCATTGTCTGGGCATCGTGCCCGGCTCCGGACGGCATGCGCCGTGCCGGCAAACCATGACGTTCGGCAAGGCTGACCAGCTTGTCGGCAAGCTCGCTATCCAACGAAACCGGAGACAACCAGCTTCTTTCGCTCTTGTGCAATGTCAGACGATGTCGATTGGCGACAATGTCAGCACTTTCCAGGAAACGCGATTTCAGACCGACCATTATCTCTTCGGAGGTGTCGCGCAGAATCACCGAGAAGACCGCACGGCCTGGTATCGTGTGCGGATGGTTCGGCAAAAGTTCGACATGACCGATAGTGAACCGGCTCTGGTCGGTACCGTGCATATGGATAAGGTCCGGGATAGTTCCGGCAAGTTCGGAAAGCCCGGCAAAGGCATCGGCTCGCAGGTGCATGGGCGTCGTTCCGGAGTGATTGGCAATGCCTGTCAGTTCCAGTTCCATGTAGCAGACACCAGACACTTCCTCGGCAATTCCGATCGGCAGGCCTTCGTCTTCCAGAACTGGCCCCTGCTCGATATGAAGTTCCAGAAACGCTTCGACCGACCCGGCCGGACGGGCAGCTTTCAGAATATCCATCGGCTCGAGCCCGAGACCGGTCATGGCATCGCGCAGCCGGATGCCGTCGGCGTCGACGGCCTGTTCGATCCACGCGGGCGTGATGGCACCGGCGATGGCCTGGGAGCCGAGCATGCCGCCGAAACGGCCTTCTTCCTCCGACGTGGCGGCCACTTCGATTGCGGTGCGAGGCGTAATTCCTGCATCTTTCATGGAGCGGACGCATTCCAGCGCAACACAGGCGCCAAGCGAGCCGTCGAAGGCACCGCCGTTGACCACGGTGTCGAGATGCGATCCGGCCATGACGCATGGCCCATCCGCAGGTCCGTAACGGCCAAACAGGTTGAGCGCGCCGTCTCTCCAGACGGTCAGACCGTCAGCCTTCATTTGCGCCTCGAACCAGTCCCGGCACTCCAGGTCGACGCGGCTAAAGCCCGGGCGTGTGTAACCGCCGGTTTCGGGAACAAAGCCGAAGCGATTCACTCCGTTGAGAAGCGTTTTAAGGCGCTCCGGATCGATACGGATTGCTTGCTGCGGCATCCTTGTTTCCCCCTAATTATCAGCACTTAAGCGTTTATCTGGCATCAAGGGCGCAACCCTCGAGCGAAAATAAATATGAAATAATTATTGCAGCTTTGCAATTAATCATGATTAATTATTCGTCAGAAACAACGAGGGGAATGGTCATGAAAAAGTTCCTAGCCGCGGCTTTCGCCTCGGCCTTCCTCGCCTTTGCACCCCAGGTGCAGGCGCAAACTCCACCAAATGTTCTGGTCGTCGGCCAGATCGCGGAACCCAAGTCGCTCGACCCGCACGCAGTGACAGCGGTGAACGATTTCCGCATCCTGGTGAACATGTATGACGGTCTGGTCCGCTATAAGGACGGTACGCTTGAAGTCGAACCGTCCCTGGCAGAAAGCTGGACCATTTCGGACGACGGCAAGACCTACACCTTCAAGCTGCGTGAAGGCGTCAAGTTCCATGACGGCTCGCCCTTCAACGCCGAAGCGGTGAAATTCAACTTCGACCGAATGCTGAACGAGGAAAACCCGTATCACGATACGGGCCCCTTCCCGCTGGCGTTCTTCTTCTCCACCGTGGAAGACGTGGTCGTCGACAACGAAACCACCGTCACCTTCAACCTCAGCGCCCCCTATGCGCCGTTCCTGTCAAACCTTGCCTACCCGACCGGGCTGATCGTCTCCCCCGAGGCCGTGAAGCAATACGGCAAGGATTTCGGCCGCCATCCGTCCGGAACCGGTGCCTACAAGTTTGCCGAGTGGGACGCCAACGCCAAGGTTGTTGCCATCCGCAACGAAGACTACTGGGACGGTGCCCCAGAACTTGAAGCGCTGATCTACCGCCCGATCACCGACGCCAACACGCGCATTGCCGAAATGCTCTCCGGCGGGCTGGACGTAATGGTCGAAGTGCCGCCCGACAGCCTGCAACAGTTCCGGGACGATTCTACCTTCAAGGTGCTGGAACAGGCAGGACCTCACGTCTGGTTCCTGATCCTCAACGCCCGTGAAGCACCGTTCGACGTCAAGGCTGCGCGCCAGGCCGCCAACTACGCCATCAACAAGAAGGCGCTGGTGGAAAACATCCTGCAAGGCACCGCCGAAGTTGCCGCCGGCCCGACCCCGCCGGCCTTTGCCTGGGCCTATAACGAAAGCCTGGAGCCCTATCCGTATGATCCGGAAAAGGCCAAGGAACTCCTCAAGGAAGCCGAATATAACGGCGAGGAAATCACCTTCTACGTCACCGAAGGCGGTTCCGGCATGCTCGACCCGATTGCCATGGGCACGGCCATCCAGGCCGATCTCCAGGCCGTCGGCATGAAGGTCAAGATCGAAACCTATGAGTGGAACACCTTCCTCGGCAAGGTGAACCCGGGGCTTCAGGGCAAGGCCGCCATGGCGGAAATGGCCTGGATGACCAACGATCCGGACACCCTGCCGTTCCTGGCGCTGCGCACTGAAGCCATGCCGGAACAGGGCGGCTTCAACTCCGGCTACTATTCCAACGCCAAGGTGGACGAACTGCTGGAAAAGGCCCGCGAGGAAACCGATCAGGCCGAGCGCGCCAAGCTCTACAAGGAAATGCAGGAAATCGTCCAGGAGGACGCCCCCTGGGTCTTCGTCGCCAACTGGAAACAGAATGCCGTCACCAAGGCATCGGTCGAAGACTTCAAGCTGCAGCCGTCCTTCTTCCTGATGCTTCAGAAGGTGAAGAAACCTCTGTAAGACGAAGCCTTTCCCGGCGGGCCATGAAAAGGTCTGCCGGGATTTTCGTATCCGGATCTTTCCGGGAGTTCGTGAGTTGCCAAGGCAAGCATAGCGCCACCACAAGACCTCATCCTGAGGAGCGCTTTTTCGCGCGTCTCGAAGGATGGGCGGCATATTCCCGGGCAAGTGGCCCATCCTTCGAGCCAGCGCTTCGCGCTTCCTCAGGATGAGGGACTAGGGATAATCAAGGCCTGAATTTCTGGATCAGATCCGGACCGGAAGGCTGCGCACTCAGAAAGAGGGAGAGACCATTGGCTGCCTATATCGCCAAGCGTCTGCTGGCTGCCATCCCCGTCCTGTTCGGGCTGACGATCATCGTCTTCCTGATCATGGCCATGATCCCGGGCGATCCGGCAACAGCCATCCTCGGGTCCTATGCGACACCGGAAAACGTCGCCAAGCTCAACCGCGACCTCGGTCTCGACAAGACCTTGTTCGAACAATACGTCATCTGGATCGGCAACCTGTTCCAGGGCGATCTCGGCCGGTCCTACACGCTCAACCGCCCGGTGCTGGATGAAGTGATGGAGCGTTTTTCGGCAACGCTTATCCTGGCCGGCACGTCGCTTGTCCTGTGCTCGATATTTGGCTTGCTTGCAGGCATCGTGTCCGCGGTCCGTCAATATGGCTGGGCCGACAAGGTCATCACGCTGCTTGTGCTTATCGGCATTTCCACGCCGTCCTTCTGGCTTGGACTACTGCTTATCCTTGTTTTCGCGGTCAACCTGCGTCTGTTCCCCGCCTCTGGCATGTACGCCATTTATGGCGGCGGTGACCTGCCCGACCTGGTTCATCATCTCACCTTGCCCGCCCTGACGCTTTCGGTGGTCGCGACCGGTGTCATCGCCCGACTGACACGCACCGCCATGCTGGAAGTCCTGAGGCAGGACTACATCCGCACAGCCCGTGCCAAGGGCCTGTCGGAGCGCAAGGTCATCTACAAGCACGCCTTCAAGTCCGCTCTGGTCGGTGTCGTGCCGGTCATCGGTATCCAGGCAGGCTTCGTCATCGGCGGCGCGGTCTATATCGAGACCGTGTTTCAATGGCCCGGCATCGGCTCCATGCTCGTGACCGCCATTTCCACCCGCGACCTGCTGCTGGTTCAGGGCGGCGTTCTGGTGGTTGCGGCCGCCTATGTTCTCTTCAATCTGCTCGCGGACGTGGTGCAGACCATTCTTGACCCGAGGTTGCGCTGATGAGTGACACGACCATGAGCGCCCCGTCGAAAGCGAAGCCCAAGTCCTCTCGTCCTGGAACAGTGGCGCTGCTGCTCAACAATTCGCTGGCAACCAGCGGCCTGATTGTCCTGGTGCTGATCTGTCTCATCGCTCTGGCAGCGCCGATCCTGCCGCTGGCGAACCCGGACGTCACCGCGCCTGCGGATCGTCTCCTGCCGGTCTTCACCGAGGGCCACCTGCTCGGCACCGATCATCTCGGCCGGGATATCCTGTCACGGTTGATCTGGGGCACGCGCGTGTCCCTCGCTGTCGGACTTTCGGCCACGATCATCGCCGCCTTTTTCGGCTCGCTCCTGGGGCTGGTTGCGGGATACGCGGGTGGGCGAACGGATACGCTGATCATGCGCGGCATCGATATGGTAATGGCGTTTCCCTATATCCTGCTGGCGCTGGCCATTGTCGCCGTGCTTGGCCCGGGCCTGCTCAACGCGCTTTATGCCATTGCCCTCGTCAACATCCCTTTCTTTGCCCGAAATATCCGCGGCATCACGCTTGGGCTATCCCGGCGGGAATTCGTCGATGCGGCACGGCTGTCCGGCAAGTCACCGGTGCAGATCCTGTTTCTGGAAATTCTGCCTAACGTGTTGCCGGTCATCGTCATCACCATGTCGACCACCGTCGGCTGGATGATCCTGGAAACGGCCGGCCTTTCCTTCCTTGGCCTTGGCGCGCAGCCGCCCCAGGCCGACCTCGGCTCCATGCTGGGTGAAGGGCGCAAGATCCTCTTCACCGCACCTCATGTATCGATCATCCCAGGGCTGATGATCTTCGCGCTGGTCATGAGCATCAATCTCTTTGGCGACGGGGTACGTGACATCCTCGACCCGCGCCTGCGCGCCGGGTCCCTGACCAGGCCGGTCTCGCGCACGGCTGTACACAGGAAGGCTGATGACATTCCCGCACCGTCCGAAAAGGGCGGTGTCCTGGATGTTCGGCAGATGCGTACGGAATTCCAGATCGGCAGTTCGGTTTACAAAGCTGTCGGCGGTGTCGATCTGAACCTGAAAGAAGGCGAATGCCTGGGTATCGTCGGAGAATCCGGTTCCGGAAAATCGGTCACCGCCATGTCCATCATGGGGCTTGTGCCGACACCTCCCGGGCGAATATCCGGCGGCGCGGCCTATCTGGACGGTGAGGACCTCTTTGCCGCAAGCGACCGGCGCATCCGGGATCTTCGAGGTGGCTCGGTCGCCTATGTCTTCCAGGATCCGTTATCGACGCTACACCCGCTGTTTACCGTTGGCGATCAATTGACCGAAGCCATCACCACCCACCAGCCCATGTCCGGCTCAAAAGCGCGGGAAAAGGCCATCGAGCTTCTGTCGTTGGTGCGCATTCCGAATGCCAAGGAACGACTCTCCGCCTATCCGCACGAACTTTCCGGTGGCATGCGCCAAAGGGTCTGTATCGCCATGGCACTGGCGAACGATGCCAAGGTGCTGATTGCGGACGAACCGACAACCGCGCTCGACGTGACCGTGCAGTCGCAGATCCTGACGCTGATGAACGGTCTGCGCCGGGAACGCAATGCGGCGATCCTCTTCATCACCCATGACTTCGGTGTCGTCTCCGCCCTGTGTGACCGGGTAGCGGTCATGTATGCGGGCCGGATCGTCGAAACGGGAACGACGGAAGAAGTTCTGGCCAACCCGCGCCATCCCTACACCGCCAAGCTGATTGAATGTGTGCCGGTTCTGGGAGAACCGGAGCGGCGTCTGGATGCAATTGAGGGTCGCCCACCCGTGGTCAACAATCTGCCGGACGGCTGTGCCTTTGCAGCGCGCTGCCCGCACGCACAGGCGTCCTGCCGCACCGGAGAGATCGACCTTGAAATGTCCTCGCAAACCCGAGGTGTCCGTTGCCTCTTTCCGCTGAACTCCGGAGCGACCGCATGACCGAAAGGAACCACGCTCCGATGGACACCGAAGCACTTTTGGCCATTCAGGATGTCGAGCGCGTTTTCGGTGGTGGACGGAAGCTCTTCGGCGGACACCTGCCGGCCGTCCACGCGGTTCAGGGCCTCAGCCTGGATGTCAAGAAAGGCGAAACCCTGGGGGTTGTCGGCGAATCCGGCTGCGGCAAGTCCACGCTCGCCCGCCTCGTGGTGGGGCTAGACCTGCCGACGTCCGGTTCAATTACCTTCAACGGCGAAGACCTGACACGGCTTGCGAAGAAGGACCGGAACGCTCTTGCCCGCAAGGTCCAATATGTGTTTCAGGACCCGGTTGCCTCTCTCAATCCGCGCAAGACCATCCGCACGATCCTGGAAGCTCCGCTCAAGCATCTGACCAATCTGAATGGAGCTGCCCGCGAGGAGCGTCTCGCCGAACTTCTTCAGGCGGTCAACCTGGCGCCGGAGTTCCTGGAGCGCTATCCGCATGAATTTTCAGGTGGCCAGGCACAGCGGATCGGCATTGCCCGTGCGCTGGCGGCAGGACCGGAGCTGATCGTGCTTGATGAGCCGGTGTCCGCCCTGGATGTGTCCGTGCAGGCCCAGGTGTTGAACCTGCTGGACAAGCTGAAGGACGACTTCGGCCTCACCTATATCTTCATCAGCCATGACCTGTCGGTGGTCGAAAGCGTCAGCGACCGGGTGGCGGTCATGTACTTCGGCCGGATGGCCGAGCTTGGCCCTGCCAAAGAGATCTTCCGCAAGCCGCTCCATCCTTATACGGACCTTCTGATGCGCTCCGCACCCGCACCCGGTCGGCACGATCTGATGTCGGAAGATGCCTCGGCGGAATTGCCTGATCCTTACAATCCACCAGAAGGCTGCGCCTTTGCCGCACGCTGCGCACACCGCACCGATATCTGCGTTGCCGGCAAACCGTCACCGAACGAGGCCAAAGGCGGCAACAACCACATTGCGGCTTGCTATCACCCACTCGGAAAGGCATAGGCTTCCCGAAAACAAGGCATTGCAGTTTAACCGGCTATGAGAATTCCCGAAGGAGCGACAGATCCCAAGACACGGAAACGCCTGCGGCGGCCAGACATGGTTGCGCAGCAGATCCGTGAACAGATCGTCGAGGCCGGACTGCGCCCCGGCGACAGGGTTCCTGCGGAATGGCTGCAGCCCGAAGCGGTCAAGGTGTCCCGGGGATCTCTGCGGGAGGCGCTGAAGGTTCTGGAGTTCCAGGGCCTGATCTCGACGCGCAGCGGCCCTGGCGGCGGTGTGTTCGTCGCTTCGGTGGAACCGGGCGAAGCCATTCGAATGCTGGACAATCTGTTCCTGTTCGACCAGCCGACCATTGCCGACATCTACACACTCAGAAAACAGCTAGAACCGGAGCTTGCCGCCTCCGTTGCCGGAACGCTGACCGACGACGCCTTCAAGGCCCTGCAAGGCTGCATCCGGCTTTACGAGGACGAACCGAAAACCGCAGAAGAAGAATACACACAACGGCTGGCGGAACTCGATTTTCACGAGGAACTGGCCCGGCATTGCAGAAACCCGATCCTGGCCTTCACCTGTTCCTTTCTGCTCAGTCTCCTGCGTGACATGACCGTTTGCCGCTCGATCTACAAGGAACCGAACCCCGCCCTTCGGGAAACCGGCCTGCACTATCAGGTCCAGTTGCTAAGGGCGATAAAAGCGGGCGACGCCGAGCTGTGCCGGATGATCATGCGCGGCCACATGATCGAAGCCGAAAAATACATGAAGGAACGGGCTGCCATGCGGACACGCGGCAGCACCACTTCGCAAACCGCCACGACCAGGGGCAGCTAGGGAATACGAAGTGCCCTGAGCTCCCCCGACATGCCCACCTCTGCGGACGGCTCCATCAACCTCGCCGGAGCTTGCTCAAAGGTGAATTTGCCGTTCTTCATGCCCCACACCGGCCGGACGATTTCCGAAACGATCTGATTTCCGTTCAAGGCCGGCAGCGCGACAAAGGTAGCATCTTCCCCAACCTCGATCCCGTGGGCCTTGTTGATCAGCCGTCGCGGTGCAGCTGTCACCATGTCGAAACAGGCCTCCAGGTCCTCGGGCGATCCGAGCTGGTGGACATTGGCGTAAAGATTGGCCATGCGTGGCAGCGAGCAGTCACCGTAGGGCGTGAACGGATTGAGCACGTTGTTTGTTGCGACCGTGCAGCAGACGCCGTGTTGGTGAAAGACATGCGCCGGCGCGACCCCGCGCGGCACCAGACTTTCACTTTCGCGGCCCATCAGGAAAAGGTCTGTCGACGGCAGCACGGTAAGCGCGATTTCGGCGGTTTTCAGAATTCGAACCGCCTCCAGAAGATCCTTTCGCGACAGGGTCGACAGCTTGGTGACGTGGCCGATGGCAACCCGGCCCTGCCAGTCGAAGGCCAAAGTCTGCCGGGCAATTTCATCAAGATGACGCCAGGACGGATCGAGGTCGAAATCCAGGTGAAAATCGAGATCCACATCGTGGCGTCGAGCCATTGCAAAAAGGCAGGCGATCTGGCCGTTTGGATCGCTGTCCGTATAGGGGCAACCGCCAAGCAGGTCAGCACCGCCGGAAAGCGCTCCCTCCAGCAATTCGGCGGTTCCCGGATTGTTGAGAAGCCCTTCCTGCGGGAAGACGCATATCTGCAAGTCCAGCGCCCAGGCAAAATCCTGCTTCAATTGCCGAATGGCATGGAAGCCTTTCAGCCCGATCCCCGGATCGATCTCCACATGTGTGCGGATGGCATTGGTACCCTGGACAATCGCCTTTTCGAGAACCTTGCGCCCACGGTCATAGACATCGTCTTCCGAAAATCCCTTCTTGGCCTCGGCGACTGAGGAAATCGCCCCTTCCAGCGTGCCGGTCTCGTTTCGGCACCGGTCGAGAATGCAGGCCTTGTCGAGATGAAGATGGCTCTCGACAAATCCCGGCACCAGCAGAACGCCATTGCCGTTCATGTGTTCGGAACCTGACTGTAGGTCCGCGCCGATTGCGGAAATCTTTCCACCGCTGACCGCAACATCGACTGCCGAATTGCCGCCCTCCAGCAGGACGTTCCGAATCACAAACCCACTCATACCCTCGCCTCCATGCGAGTGTCCTCTTCGTTGACAGCCCCGAGATAGGCCGCTGTCAACCGCGGATCCGATGCCAGCTCCGCTGCCTTGCCTTCCATCACGATCTGTCCCTGTTCCAACACGTAGGCGTAATCCGCGACCGCCAGGGCCAGCGTTGCCATCTGGTCGACCAGCAGGATGGTGATGCCTTCATCGCGCAGTTCGCCAAGGATCGCGTAAAGCTCCTCAACCATGGCAGGAGCCAGTCCGAGCGAAGGTTCGTCCAGAAGCAGGACCCTGGGCTTTGCCATCAGGCCCCGGGCAATCGCCATCATCTGCTGTTCACCACCCGACAGGAGCCCGGCGCGGCTGTGCAGCCTGTCACGAAGACGCGGAAATCTTTTCAGGTGACCCTCCAGTTCGGAGCTGTTCATGTCCGAATGTCTCTTGTAGGCACCCAGTTCGATATTCTCGCGAACCGTCAGCTCCGGAAACACCTGTCGGCCTTCGGGAACCAGCACCAGACCACGTGCAACCATTTCATGCGGCTGCATGGCCTGTGTCTGCTCATCGTTCAGAATGATGCTGCCGGAAACGGGCCGATGAAGGCCCGAAACGGCGGAAAGAAACGTCGACTTTCCAGCACCGTTCGCACCAAGCAGCGCTACCATTTCTCCCGGACGGACCTTGAGCGACACCCCCTTCAAAACCGGTGCGGCCCCATATCCAGCAGTCAGCTTCAATGTAGACAGAACCGGCGTTTCTTCCGTCAGAAGCGGTTGGATACGCGGGAAGTCCGTAGTTCCTCCGGTCCCGAGATAAGCTGCAATCACGGTTTCATTCGCCTGGATTTCCGCCGGAGAGCCGAAGGCAATCGGCTTGCCGGCATCCACCGCCTGGATCCGGTCGGAAATCCCCATGACCAGCTCCATGTCATGCTCCACCAACACGACCGCTGGCCCGAGATCCGCAATGTCCCGCAACAATGTTGCGAGCTTGTCCTTGTCGGCGCGCATGAGCCCGGCTGCCGGTTCGTCCAGAAGCAGGATATCGGGCCTGAGAGCGAGACCCCGTGCGATTTCCACCAGTCTGCGGTCAACATGAGGCAGGTCACCGGCCCGCTTGTCGAGGTCTCCTTCATAACCGCAATAGCGCAACAGACCTGCGGCCAGCGACAGGCGGTCTTGCGACTGAATATCGGACCATGGATTGCCGAATGCACCGCGCCCGAGGCCGGAGACGACATTTGCGAGCACAGTCAGGTTCTCGAAAAGCTTTGTCGTCTGGTAGGTTCGGGCAATTCCCGAACGGGCGACCGCATGTGCCGGCAGTCCCGCAAGATCCTTGCTTCCGAGCAGGATCTTTCCCTGCGACGGCCGGTAGAACCCGCCGATCATGTTGAGGACGGTGGTTTTGCCTGCACCGTTCGGACCGATGATCGACGTCACTTCGCCGGGTACAATCCGGAAACTGACCCCATCCACAGCGCGAACGCCACCAAACGAAATACCGAGGTCAGCGATCTCAAGCGCGCTGGCGGAAAGTCCTCGCTTCAGGAATTGCTCAACGTCTGCGGTGGAAACAGGTGTTACGCTTCGGCTGGTCCTGGGAATGAAAGCTGCCACGGTGCCGACCAGTCCGCGAGGCGCAATCAGCAAGACACCAACAAGCAACCCGCCGAAAAACAGCAGCCGGTATTCCGCAAGATCTGACAGGAACTCGGGCAGAAGGACAGTTACCAATGCGCCTGCCAGAGGCCCCAGCACTGTGCCCGCACCGCCGATCAGGATCGCAAAGAGAAACAGGATCGACTGTGAGAACGGAAAATTGCTCGGCGCGATGAACATCATCAGCGGTGCAAACAGGCCTCCGGCCAGTCCGGCCATCGCAGCAGCGATGGCAAAGGCGGCCGCCTTGACCGCGAAGGGACGATACCCAAGCGACGCGGCGGCCGTTTCCGCATCCCGTACACCGGTCATCGCCATGCCCCATCCGCTGTCCGCCAGCCGGCGAAACAGATAGAGCGACAGCCCCGCGAGCAGGATGGAAAGCAACACCAGCTCCCGCTCGGTGAACACGAAGCCAAGAAGTTCCGGCATCGGAAAACCCATGAGGCCATTTTGCCCACCTGTCAGCGAGCGCCATTCGACTGCGCCATGTTCGACAATGAAGGCGAAGGCAATGGTCACCATCGCCAGGAACGGTCCGGCCATGCGGACGGCGGGTACCGCGAGCAACACACCCGCGCATCCTGCGACGAGCGCGGACAAGGGCAGTGCGATCCAGAAACTCAATCCTGACAGGGTCATCACCGCAACGCCGTAGGCGCCGATAGCAAAGAACCCGACCTGACCGAGCGAAACCAACCCGGTCAGACCGTAAAGAACATTGAGGCCGGTCCCGAGAATGGTGGTGATTGCCACGAGGCCGATGACGAACTGTGTGTAGCCGCCGCTTGTCACAGCCATCACACAGGCTGCGATGGTCATGGCGAGCAATGCACCGTCGAGAAGAATTCGCTGGTTCATTAAAGGCACGGCGCGTCCTCAGACTTTCTTCACGGCGGGACGTCCGAAGAGACCGTCCGGCTTCAGGGTCAGCGCCAGGATGATCAATGCAAAGACGACGATGTAGGTGGAAGACGAGCCCAGATAGGTCGTCACCAGGGCTTCCGTAACCCCATAGAGAAAGCCTGCCAGCATGACGCCGGCAGCGGACGTCATGCCGCCCAGGATCGCCACCGCGAAGGCCTTGAGCCCGAACAGGGTTCCCATGTCCGAATGCACGGAAAACAACGGTGCGATCAAAAGTCCGGCGCTTCCGGCAAGCATGGCCGAAATCGCAAAGGACCCGGACACCATGCTCGTGGTGTTGATGCCCATGAGCCGGGCAGCCTGCTTGTTCTGGACAACCGCAAGCAAGGCCCTGCCCTGCAAGGTCTTCCGGAACAGGAAATGCAACGCCATCGCCACACCAATTGCCGCGATCGGAATAAGCAGTTGCTGCGGATAGATGCCCGTTCCCGCAAACTGCCAGGTCGTCTGAGCCAGGGGTGAGAACAGCGTCCGAGGTTCATTGCCAAAGCTGAAGAGAACGGCGTTGTCGAGAAAGATACCGCCTGCAACGGTCGCCATCAGCCAGGCTTCCGAGTTGCGTTCCACAAACGGCCGCACCAGCAGAATTTCGACCAGTACACCGAAAAGTCCGCAGCAGGCGATCGCGAGCACATAGGCGACAATCCAGTTCAAGCCGAGTCTTTCGGTAAAGACGAAACCAAGAACCGCACCGAGCATGACGACACTGCCCTGCGCGAAATTGACGGTGGAAGAAACGGAATAGGTAATCTGAAAGCCGAGCGCGATCAGCCCGTACATGCTTCCAAGGCCGATGCCGGTGACAAGGGCGGCGATCAAGAGGGTCATGGGTGGGTCCTGGCAGAAGAGACGAGATCAGGTCGATCCGAAGGGATAGAAACCTCCCGCAGCCCTGCTGCGGGAGGTTGTGTCATCAATCCAGGATCGGGATGATTTCACCTTCGACGAACTGCGCGAAGACATAGTCCTCAGGTGCAATGGCGTCCTGGTCTTCCGGCGAGAACGGATCCGCGTAGGTCTTGATCAGGCCTTCGATATTCTCGATGTCGTACATTGCCTGACGAATCGCCGGACCATCCGTGGAACCGGCCTTTTCGATGGCTGCCGCCAGCAGAAGCATGGCGTCATAAGCATTGGCGATACCGGTCGCCGGGGTCACATCGGCCATTGTCTTGATTTCAGGAAAGCTTTCCTGAAGCTTCGAGAACATGGCTTCGCCCTTCGCGTCACCTTCCCGGAAAAGGTAGGTCTGGATGAAATGAAGCTTCTCGCCGCTCTTGCCGGCCAGTTCGGTAAACCGTCCACCAGCCGGGCCCCAGTGCGATGCCATCGCAACATCCCAGCCCATCCGGTCGAGCGATTTCACCACCTGCGCGGTCGGAGCGACGTTTGCCACGACGAACAGGCCATCCGCGCCGTTTTCCTTCAGTCGCGTGAGCTGCGGCACCACATCGACATCGTTGGATTCGAACTTCTCGATACCGGCATGTTCCATACCGCGCTTCTCAAGCGCTTTCAAAAGCCCCTTCTCGTTGGATTCCCCCCACGGGTTGTTGATGAGGATCATGCCCGGCTTTTTTGATCCGTACCTGGTGACCAGATATTCGGTGATCGCTTCATCGACATATTCATCGACGGCGGAAACCCGAAAAATGTAATTCTCCTCGGCACCATTCTTGGTGATGCCGGTACCGGCGGCCCACGGTCCGACAAAAGGCACTTTGGACTGGTTGGCGAATGGTACGATGGCGAAGGAGACCGGCGTATCCAGACCGCCGATCAGGGCTGCAACGCCCTCGCGCTGAACAAGCTCACGGGCGGCAACGAGACCTTTGCCCGGGTTGCTCTCATCATCCCGGCTGACAAGTTCAAGCGGCTTGCCCAGGACGCCGCCCTTCTCGTTGATTTCGTCAATTGCGATGGTCAGGCCACGGGTGATTGCCTGTCCGGATTTGGCGGACTGCCCGCTGAGGGCGGCAACAAGGCCGATCTTGATCGAATCGGCAGCCAAGGCCGGAAAGCTGGTGGCCAGGGCAAGGCCGACGGCGCCCGACATCAGGACGCGGCGTGTCACCTTCGGAAATTTGCAAGCGGATTTCATGAACGGCTCCTCTGGTTTTCCGGACGACACGTCCGAACACCACATCAAAAGCAAGCGAGGGGCCAGTTTGGCGAGTTTCATATATTTCAGATACTTAACGGGAAAGAACGCAAGCATGCCCTCGTTCGAACCGGACAAGCGCTTAAATTGCATGCAATATTTGCATACAAAATTTGCATGCAAAAAACCGGGCAAGATTTATGGTCAGTGGACGCATCTTTAAGAGGACGACCCCATGCTGGATGAAAAGAAAGACACGCTTCCCGAAGAAGCCGAGATTGTCAGGGCCTATCTTGACGCTTCCATGAAACCGGATCCGGACCTCGCCGCGACCTATGTGGCAGACCATGTGACCATCACCTTCACGGGCGGACGGGTCTTCAACCATCCCTCCGGCCCGACCGGCTTCAATGCCATGCGGTACAAGTGGGTGAAAAAGAAGATGGACCGTTTCGACGTAGCCCGCGGCGCTGAGGGTGTCGTCGTCTATTCCGTCGGAACGCTTTTCGGAGAATGGCCGGACGGAACCGCCTTCGAAGGCAACCGGTATGTCGACCGGTTCGAAGTGAATGATGGCAAGATTACAAAGATGGATGTCTGGAACGACAGCGCGGAGCGAATTCTCACCCGCATGGGCATCGAGGCCTGAGCCTAGTCGTCTCCACGAACAGCACGGACATATGGCTCCAGGGCATCGAGATAGATGCCCTGGCCCTTGTTTTCGGACTTGATCAGCGCCCGGTCGGCCACGGCACCCAGATGGTGACGCATGAGATCCCGGGCACGAGCCTCATCGCCGTTGGACAGGGCGTCTATGATCTCCCGGTGCTCCTGGATCCCGCAATCGGTCGAATGCGGACGGGAATAGAGCGCCAGCGTCAGTCCGCATCGATAGCCGACATCTTCCACATAGCGGATCAGCACCGGGCTTTCCGTGAGTTGCGCCATGAGAATATGGAATTCGGTAGCAAGCCGGATGGATACGGGCTCAGGGCCCTTTTCGGCGGCAATTTCCTTGTCGAGATGCGCGTTCAGAGCATCAAGGTGCTTCTGGGAAAATTCGGCGCTCAGCCGGGCCACGACCAGATCCTCGATCTGGCACCGCAAATCAAACAGATCCCGCGCCTCTTCCAGACTGGGCGTCGCTACGACAGCCCCCCTGTTCCGCCGCAGTTCGACCAGCCCTTCCGCCGCAAGCCGTTCCAGTGCCTGACGCACGATTGTCCGGCTCGACCCAAAGCGTTCGCCCAGCGAATCTTCCGGCAGTTTCATGCCCGGCAACAGAGCACGCTCAAGGATGGCGCTGCGCAAGGCTGCGCAAATTTGTTCGGAACGATTCATCAGTGTATCGGAGCATCAGGTGACTTGCCGGTCAAACAAACAAATCAAATAGCTGCAGATTTGCCAAGTGTCCGATTGCCTGGATTTTCATCTCCGAAGCCATCAATCTGCACAGGAAAGTCCTGTTTGCATTCAGGCCCCTCACACAGCCCGATCTGATGACCTGCCGCCTGGAAGACCTGGCCTACTCCAATCAGCATCGGACCTTCCAGGCCGAGTGAATTGACACCGTTTTCAAGGTCGTGCAGCGCCCCTGACCAGCGTTTTTCATCGATGCGGGAAACACTCGACACGGCGACAACGGGTGTTGTCGCTGGCAGTCCTTCTGCAACGAGCCGGTCCCTGATCCTGCCCGCCATCCGCCCCCCCATGTAGAAGACGGTCGTCGTCGAAGGGTTGGTCAACCCATGCCAGTCGACGGTTTCCGGCAACTCGCCCCTGCGCGAATGGCCGGTGACGAACCGAACCGACTGGGCATGGTCGCGATGTGTCAGCGAAACGCCAAGGCGCGCCGCCATGGCTGAGGCCGCCGTGATGCCCGGTACCACCACTGCCGGAATGCCTTCGTCCGAGAGCCTGTCGAGTTCCTCCCCACCCCGGCCGAAGATCATCGGATCCCCGCATTTGAGTCGCACGACATGTTTGCCCTGTCGGGCGAGCGACACCATCATGTCGTTGATGTCTTCCTGGCGGCAGCTTTCCCGCCCACCACGTTTGCCGACCAACATGCGTCTGGCTTCCCTGCGGGCCAGTTCCAGAACCGCATCGTCCACCAGATCGTCGAACAGGATGACGTCAGCCGATTGAAGGGCCCGCACGGCCTTTAGCGTCAGATATTCGGCATCACCCGGTCCAGCCCCGACGAGCGTCACTTTCCCCGTAGCGGATGTCCTGGCGTCCTCCAGAAGCGCGTTGGCGAGATCGGTTTCTCCATCGGGGGCAGACTTTCCCGAAAAGGCGAAATCTGAAATCCGCTCCCAGAAGAGGCGCCGCTGTGCCCCTGCTTCAAGCAGGGAAAGTGTCTTTTCCCGCAGGCGGCTGGCAAGCTGCGCCCACCCCTGCAGGCTCTCCGGCAACAAAGTCTCGATGCGCCTGCGGATCGCCTGCCCCAGAATGGGCGCAACCCCATTGGTCGAGATGCCGATGACAACTGGCGACCGGTTGACGATGGATCCGAACTGGAAATCGCAAAAGGCCGGTTTGTCGATGACATTGACTGGAACGCCCATGCGCCGGGCAGCAGAAACAAACGCTTCTGCTTCCTCGTCGTTATCCGCATCCGCTATGGCGAGAGCCGCCCCGTCAAAGCTTGTGTCCGTCCAGCCGGATTGGATGTGGAGGAAGCTGCCTTTGACGCTGCCGGATGCAAGAAGTTTCTCAAAGGCAGGCTCCAGGGTATCGGAATAGACATGCACGCTCGCACCTGCGGCTGCCAGCAATTCGGCCTTCCAGGCCGCCGCCTCCGTACCGCCTGCAAGCAGAACCTTGCGGCCTTCGAGAGGAAAGAACAGCGGCAGGCTTGCCAGGGGCCCGACGCGGACCGAACGGCTCCGGCTCTTAACCTCAGCTGGCTTGCGCAATGTCGGCGTCATCTAGGCTTTCCTTTGCAATATCATCAAGAAGCGTCTGGATTTCCGAACGGCAGGAGCCGCAGTTGGTACCCGCTTGCAAGGTTTCCCCAATCGCGTTGACGCTGGCCGCACCGCAGCGGGCAGCAGCCGCGATCTGGTTGCATCCGACCTGGAAACAGGAACAGACGAGCGCACCTGGATCAGGCCGGTCCGCCGGCACCCGGCCCGCCAGAACCCTTGCGCGGTCCTGCGGTGAAACCGGCTCGCCGCTCAGCAGGCCGCAAGCCCATTGACGCGAGACTTCCACTGGAGAGGACGAGAAGAAGAACGCTGCATGCAGCACGTCCTCTTTCCATTGAGCCTGCCGGAACCAGCCTCGGGCAACATCGGAAATCTCTGCGGTATCACAACCCGCCTCACCGAGCGAAGCTGCAAGAGCTGCAATGTCGGCTGCGTTCCGTCCTGCACACTCCAGTCTGTAGCCGCCTGGTATGGGTGCAAGAACCCAATAGTCCGCAGCAACCTTCTCTGGCCGTTGACGCAGCACGGCAAAACCGAACCAGGCCATATCGGCCCGTGCCACCGCGACCGGGGTGAATTTCGATCCCGGCTGGCCGGAGTGCGGATCGGTTTCCGGGGCAACGACGGCGTCGATCCTCGCATTGGAAGCGAACTGATCCGTCCAGTGCATCGGCACGAAGACTTCACCCTGCCCGACCCTGTCCGTAATCAGCGCTCGCACCAGCACCGATCCGTGAGGGCTTTTCACCATCACGAGATCCGCTGCTGCGACCTTGAGCGTTTCGGCATCACGCGGGTGTATTTCGGCAAAGGGTTCGGCAAAATGAGCTGTCAAACGCGGCGTTTTGCCGGTTCGCGTCATTGTATGCCACTGGTCGCGAATCCGGCCCGTGTTCAGGACGAACGGATATCGGCGTTCCGTCTGACGCGGCGCCTTGAAGACGACAGGAACGAAACGCCCCTTTCCGGTTTCCGTGTAGAAGCCGCCCCCGGCAAAAAACCGCGTCTCGGCCTGCTGCGCACCAGACGGTTGCGGCCACTGAAAAGGTTCCATCGTTTCGAAACCCGCGTCGGACGCGTCGCCATGGGCACCAATATCGAAATCGCGCGTACCGTTGTTGCCCTGTGCGGAAAGCCGTGCATGTTCGCGAAAAATCGCTGCCGGTCCTTCATAGGAAAAGGCCTCTGCATGGCCCAACCGGCGGGCAACCTCGCTCAGGTGCCACCAGTCGGGCCGGGTTTCCCCGGGAAGCTCCAGGAATGCGCGTTGTCGGGAGATCCGCCGCTCCGAATTGGTGACGGTTCCGTCCTTTTCTCCCCAGGCAGCCGCAGGCAAGAGCACATTGGCGTATGGAACCGTGTCTGCGGTTCTGGTCACTTCCGAGACGACCACAAAGGGGCAGGCTTCCAGCGCCAGTGCGACCTCGTCCGCATCCGGCAAACTGTCCACCGGGCTTGTGGCCATGATCCAGAGGGCCTTGATTTTGCCCTCCCGCACGGCCTTGAAAAGCTCGACAGCCTTCAATCCCGACCGGTCGGCGATGGTCGGACTCTTCCAGAAGTCCTGAACGATCCGCCTGTGTTCGGCATTTTCCAGAGCCATGTGGCCTGCCAGCATATTGGCCAACCCGCCGACTTCCCGTCCACCCATGGCGTTTGGTTGGCCCGTGACGGAAAACGGCCCCATGCCGGGTTTGCCGATCCGGCCCGTCGCCAGATGCGTGTTCAGAATGGCGTTGACCTTGTCTGTACCGACGACGGACTGATTGACGCCCTGACTGTAGACCGTGACGGTTTTCTCGGTACGGGCAAACATCTTGTAGAAGAGAGCGATATCCTGTCGCTGCAATCCGGTCTTTTCGGCAATCTGGCCGATTTCACAGGGCTCTGCAGCCTCAACCGTCTTCTCAAAACCTTCAGTGAAGCGATTCACATAACTGGTATTTACACATTTTGCCTCTGCCAGAAACGACAGCAAACCATTGAACAGGGCAACGTCGGTATCGGGCTTCAATTGCAAATGCAGATCCGCGATGGCGCAGGTCGTTGTCTTGCGCGGATCGACCACGACCACACGCAGGGCCGGATTTGCCGCCTTCGCCGCTTCAAGCCGCTGAAACAGCACCGGATGGCACCATGCCAGATTGGAGCCGACCAGAACAACAAGGTCTGCCAGTTCAAGGTCTTCATAGGTCCCCGGAACCGTGTCCGAGCCGAATGCTCTCCGGTGACCGGCAACGGAGGAAGCCATGCAAAGTCGGGAATTCGTATCGATATTGGCCGACCCGATGAAGCCCTTCATCAGCTTGTTGGCGACGTAATAGTCCTCCGTCAGGATCTGCCCGGACACATAGAACGCCACGCTGTCGGGACCATGATCGCGGATCGCTTCCTGAAAGTTGCGCGCGACACAATCGAGCGCGTCATTCCAGCTGCTGCGCTCGCCTTCGATTTCCGGGTAAAGCAGCCTGTCATCGAGAGACAGCGTTTCACCAAGGGCCGAGCCCTTTGAACACAGCCGGCCATAGTTCGATGGGTGGTCGGGGTCACCTGCAATGCCCACCGTTCCATCCGGATGCCGGGTGGCGAGTACGCCGCAGCCGACACCGCAATAGGGACAGGTGGTCCGGGTCGTTTTGGTCTTGTTGGTCATTCCATCTTTCCCGGATCCTGGATTACCAGGCGTTGTAACCAAGGTATTTGCCCGACATCTCGATCTTCACCCGGTCGCCCTTGGGGTTCTCCACACGGGTTACCGACATGTCGAAATCGATGGCGGACATGATGCCGTCGCCGAATTTCTCGTGGATCAGTGCCTTGATGGTCGGCCCATAGACGCCGACGATCTCGTAGAGGCGATAGATGCACGGGTCTGTTGGCACGGTCTGAGACCAGATCTTGGTCGGGCTTTCCTGCAGAACCAGCGCCGCTTCCTGCGGCAAGCCGAGGGTTGCCGTCATAGCCTGGGCCTTTTCTTCCGGCATGGCATTCATGCCCATGGCCGCAGAATGGGTCCAGACCGGTGACATGCCGATGGCTTCGGCAATGCCTTCCCAGGTCAGTCCGGCCTGCCGCTTGGCCGACAGGATCATGCTGGTGACGTCTTCACGGGTGAGAGCGGACATGAGGAACTCCTATGGATTGCCGAAAAGTTGAAAGAAAAGAATGGCGCAGAGCACCGCGAGAGAGGCAGAAACAAGCTGCCAGAAGCGAACCGGATCCCGTTCCGCCAGCGGCACGAACCGGTCCGATGTGAAAACCGGATTGGGCCGGCGCAGGTCTTCCAGAAAGGCACTCAAGGCTTCGTAGCGTCTGCCGGGAACCGGATGAACCGCCCGGCAGAGCGCTCCATCAACCCAATCGGGAACCCGTTCCGTGATTGAGGTCGCGCTGCGATAACGAAGAGCCGACTGAGCCTTTTCAGTGGTGGCCCGGGCAACGGCGGCGCCATAAGGCAAGCGGCCGGTCAGCATCTCATAGGCGATCACGCCGAGTGAGAACTGGTCGCTGAACTCGGTGCCGAGATACCCGAGAAACACTTCCGGTGCGGTGTATTGATGGGTGCCGAGAATTTCGCCCTTGTCGAGCGACGGAGCCGCTTCCATGACACCAGCAATCCGCACCGATCCGAAATCGATGATCTTCACCGTGCCGGAGGTATCGATCATGATGTTCTCGGGCCGCAGGTCCTGGTGAACCATCTCCTTGCGGTGAAACGCCCGGAGGCCTCTGGCGATCTGGTCAAGGATCCCCCGTACCGTTTCAAGGCTCGGATGCGGATTGTCTGTCATCCACTGGCGCAGGGTCTGGCCGTTGACAAACTCCGTCGCCAGAAAGAGCGTCTGACGGTCCTGCGGATAGGACGCGGCCTTCAACACATGCGGAGAGGCCACTCGACGGGCAACCCATTCCTCGAGTGCGAACCGGCGCAGATAGTCTTCGTCGCCTCGCATATCGAGTGACGGAAACTTGAGAGCGACAGCCTCACCCGTCTTTTCGTTTTCGGCAAGGTAGATGTGGCTGCGGCTGGTCGCATGGAGACCCCGAAACAGTCTGAAGCCTTCGAAAGCGCCTGGAACCTTCGGCAGCTGTGCAGGCGGAAGCGTACCCTCGCCGTTCAGGAGATCTCCCGCACCCGGTTCCGCAATCTCGTTCACCCGGACAATCTGTACGGTAAGATTGTCGTCGCTACCGGCAGCAAAGGCCTGTTCGACAAGCATGTTCGCCGCTTGATCAAGATCATCGGCTGAAAGAACAGCGGCAGCCAGGTCTCTCACCCGCAGAACCCCGTGTACACCATCAGTGGTCAGAACGAATACATCGCCCGGCCGAAGGTCGAGCACGGCATAATCGAGATCGACAGATTGACCAAGGCCAAGGGCTCGTCCCAGGTAGGATTCCGTTTCCGAGATCCGGACCGTGTGATCTTCGGTCAGTTGTTCAAGGCTCTGGCCGGACAGTCTCCAGATGCGGCTGTCCCCGGCATGAAAAAGATGCGCTTTGCGGCCCTTCAGGATCAAGGCGGAAAAGGTGCAGACATGGCCCTTGTCCAGCTCGGCTGCCTGCCTTGTCTGCCCGTATAGCCAGGAGTTGGCAGCAGAGATGACGCGGATGGCCGACGTTTTCACCGACCATGCTTCCGAGGTGCAGTAGTAGTCCGAAAGGAAAGATTTAACGGCGGCTTCGGCGGCAACATGCGCCACCGGACTGGAGGAAATGCCGTCCGCGATGGCAAGCGCGACACCCTTGTGCACCAGCATTGCGCCTTCCGGCACCATGGCACCGTGGAAGTCCTGGTTCAGGGCTTTCCGGCCGGCAGCCGAACACTGGCCGGTCTCGACGCTCAGGGCGGTAGGGCGGACTTGCATCAGCACGGGAAAAGGTTCCTCCGGATGAATTGCTCCGCCGCCGGTTGGCGGCGGAGCCGAGCCGTCATTCGGCAGGTGCAGTCGCCGGCGCCTTTTCGTAGCCGGCGTTGCGCGAAGGCGAGGTCTTGTAGTGGGTGGCATAGATCATGCCGCCGACGAAGGTCAGCCCGCCGACAAGGTTGCCGACCACGACCGGAATTTCGTTGTAGGCGAAGTAGTCGAACCAAGTGAAGTTGCCGCCGAGCATGATGCCGGACGGGAACAGGAACATGTTCACGATGGAGTGCTCGAAGCCGAGATAGAAGAACACCAGGATCGGCATCCACATGGCCATGATCTTGCCGGAAACCGAGTTGGACATCATCGCGGCGACGACACCGGTCGACACCATCCAGTTGCACATCACGGCACGGATGAAGACCGTCAGCAGACCCGCCCAGCCGGCGGCGGCATAGCCGAGGGTTCGCGCTTCGCCGATCTTGCCGATCTTCTGGCCGACATCATTCGGCTCCTGGCTGAAGCCCATGGTGAAGATGATCGCCATGAAAACGGCGGTGGTCAGGGCACCGGCGAAGTTGCCGGTAAAGACCAGGCCCCAGTTGCGGAAGACACCGCCCCAGGTGCAGCCCGGACGTTTTGCGATCACGGCCAGTGGCGCCAGCGTGAACACGCCGGTCAGAAGGTCGAAGCCCAGCAGATAGAGCATGCAGAAGCCGACCGGAAACAGGATCGAGGCAACCAGGAAGTTGCCGGTATTGACCGCAATGGTCACCGCGAAGGCGGCCGCAAGAGCAAGGATGGCACCAGCCATATAGGCGCGGATAAGCGTGTCCTTGGTGGACATGAAAATTTTCGCTTCGCCCGCGTCGATCATTTTCGAGGCAAATTCCTGTGGCGTTACGTATGACATCTGAAATCCTTTCGCGAGAGTGCTCCGCCGTTCAGACGGCTTCGTGGGAATAGGAAAGATCGACAAGGATGCGGTCATCCTCGAGACGGACCGGAAAAGCCGCGGTGCGGCCTTCGTCAGCCCCTTGCGCGGCACCGGTCTCCAGAGAAATCACCCAGTTGTGCAGCGGGCAGGTCACGCATCCGTCGTGCACGATCCCCTGACTGAGAGGCCCGTTCTTGTGCGGGCATTTGTCTTCCAGTGCGAAGACGTCGTCCTTGGCGGTGCGGAAGACGGCGATGGTCATGTCGCCGTTCTTCACGCACCGGGCTCCCTCCCTAGGAATGTCTTCAAGGGTGCCGATATGGACCCAGTTGCGGATGTCGGCGGTCATTCGGCAGCCTCCTTCGTCAAAACAGCCATCGGCTTGAACTCATGCTTGTCCTTGCCGGAGACGCGCTCCGACCACGGATCGACCTGGGCGAATTTCTGGGAGAAAACGAAGCGGTCGAAATAGGCTTTGCGCATGGCCGCATCGTCCATGATCTGGCGCCGGATCTCGTCGAACCCGATGCGTTTCGCCCACTTGTAGATGCGCTCCAGGTAATGGCCCTGTTCGCGGTACATCTGGGTCAGCGCCGCAACATGCTCGATTGCCTCATCCTCGGTCTTCACCAGTCCGAGAACTTCCGTACCCTTGATGTCGAGACCGGCGGCCCCGGCAAAGTGGATCTCGAAGCCGCTGTCGACACAGATGATGCCGATGTCCTTGCAGGTTGCCTCCGCGCAATTGCGCGGACAGCCGGAGACGGCCATCTTCAGCTTGGCGGGTGTCCAGGACCCCCACATGAATTTTTCCAGCTTGATGCCAAGGCCTGTGGAATCCTGCGTGCCGAAGCGGCACCAATCCGTCCCGACGCAGGTCTTCACGGTCCGCAGGCCCTTAGCGTAGGCCTGACCGGAGACGAAACCGGCCTTGCCCAGATCCGCCCAGACAGCCGGAAGGTCTTCCTTTTTGATACCCAGCATGTCGATCCGCTGACCACCGGTGCATTTCACCGCCGGAATGTTGAACTTGTCGACGACATCGGCAATTGCCCGAAGTTCCTTGGAAGACGTCATGCCGCCCCACATGCGCGGGACGACAGAATAGGTGCCGTCCTTCTGAATGTTGGCGTGAACGCGTTCATTGATGAAACGGGACTGGTAGTCGTCCGCATATTCATCGGGCCAGTCGGAAACCAGGTAATAGTTGAGCGCAGGCCGGCACTTGGCGCAGCCGCCGGAGGTGGTCCATTCCAGTTCCTGCATCACGGCGGGAATGGATTTCAGCTCCTTCGACTTGATCAGCCGGCGCACTTCGTCATGGCCCAGCGAGGTGCAGCCGCACATCGGCGTGACCGCCGCCGGGTTGTAGGCATCGCCCAAGGTCACCTGCATCAGCTGCTCGACCAGTCCGGTACAGGTGCCGCAGGAGTTCGACGCTTTGGTGTGCGCCCGCACACCATCCAGCGTCGTCAGTCCCTTTTCCCTGATCGTCGTGACGATCTTGCCCTTGCAAACGCCGTTGCAGCCGCAGATTTCTGCATCATCCGGCAAGGCTGCAACGGCCGCCGTAGGGTCCAGGGGGGCTCCTCCCTGATAGGCCTGGCCGAAAATCAGCGTCTCGCGCATGTCCGAGACGTCGGTTCCCTTTTTCAAGTGATCGAAGAACCAGCCGCCATCGGATGTTTCACCGTAGAGCACAGCGCCGAGGATCTTGTTGTCCTTGAGCACAAGGCGCTTGTAGACCCCTGCTGAGGCATCGCGCAGAACGATCTCGTCGCGGTCATCGCCTTCCGCAAAATCGCCGGCGGAATAGAGCGTGACCCCCGTAACCTTGAGCTGCGTGGCGGTTTCCACCGGCCGGAACGCTGCTTCATCGCCGCAAAGCGTCTTGGCCGCGACTTTCGCCATATCATAAAGCGGTGCGACCAGGCCGTAGCAGGTCTTTGCATGTTCGACGCATTCGCCGATCGCCAGAATGTCGGGATCCGAACTGCGCATCTGATCGTCAACGACGATCCCCCGGTCAACCAGAATGCCGGCATCGGTCGCGATGCGTGTCTCTGGCCGGATGCCGACTGCCATCACCACGAGATCGGCGGGATAGACCGTCCCATCCTCCAGAAGGACAGCCTCGGCCTTCCCCTCTCCAAGGATGGCCTTTGTCTGCGCCTTGCAATGGATCTTGATGCCCCGGCCTTCGAGTTCCTTCTGCAAAAGGAAGCCGGCTGCGGGATCAAGCTGCCGCTCCATCAGATGCCCCATCAGGTGGAGAACGACAACCTCCATGCCTCGCAACCTGAGGGCTGCGGCGGCTTCGAGCCCGAGCAGACCACCGCCGATCACGACGGCCTTGGCGTCCGGTTTGCCCGCCGCCGCAACCATTGCGTCTACGTCATCAAGGTCCCGGAACGCCCGCACACCGGGCAGATCCTTGCCGGCAATCGGAATGATGAAGGGGGCTGAACCGGTTGCGACGACCAGCTTGTCGTAAGGGGTTTCGCCCTGCGCTGTCCGGACTGTCTTGCTGTTGCGGTCGATCCCGGTGACCGTTTCTCCGAAGCGGCAGTTCACGCCGTTCTGCCGGTACCAGTCTGCATCATGTGTCACGATCTCATCGAAGGACTTTTCGCCCGCCAGAACGGGTGAAAGCATGATGCGGTTGTAGTTTCCTCGCGGCTCAGCCCCGAAAAGCGTGACGTCATATGCGTCGGAAGCGTTTTCAAAGAGATGCTCGAGCATGCGGCCGGACGCCATTCCGGCACCAACGACGACAAGTTTCTGTTTGCTCATTTCAGGTTTCCCTCCTGCACGTCACTCGGCGGCTTCGGCCACGGCCTTTTGCCGTGCCATGCGCGCAGCGCGTTTTTCCTGGATGGATTTCAATTGGTCTTCGCTCGGATCGGCGCCGCCCTCATAAGCTTCCAGGAAGTCCAGAAGCTCTTCGCGGTAGGCGTAGTAATCCGGGTGGGCGAGCAGTTCCTTGCGCGACCGTGGTCGCGGCAGATCCACTTCCATGATGTTGCCGATGCGGGCATTGGGCCCGTTCGACATCATCACCACGCGGTCGGCGAGCAGGATGGCCTCGTCCACATCGTGCGTGACGCAGACCGCTGTCACCTGGGTGCGCTTCCAGACGTCCATCAGGACGTCCTGCAGCTCCCAGCGGGTCAGACTGTCGAGCATGCCGAAGGGCTCATCCAGCAGCAGCAGTTTCGGCGACAGGGCAAAGGCCCGCGCAATGCCGACACGCTGCTTCATGCCGTTGGAAAGCTCGGATGCCGCCTTGTACATGGCGTCGGAGAGGCCGACCTTGCCGAGGTAGTATTCGATCACGTCCCGCTTCTCCTGGCGGGACGCATCCGGATAGACCTTGTCGACACCCAGCTCGACGTTCTCATACGCCGTCAGCCAGGGCATCAGGCTCGGCGCCTGAAAAACCACCGCCCGGTCAGGGCCTGCCTGGGTCACGTGAGTGCCATCGAGAACAATGGCTCCCTCCGTGATCTTGTTGAGACCGGCCACCATCGACAGAACCGTCGACTTGCCGCAACCCGAATGGCCGATCAGGGTGATGAACTCACCTTTTTTCATTTTGAGATCGAACCCGTCGACCACAGTCAGTGGCCCTTTCGGCGTCGGATAGACCTTCTTGAGCTGGGAAAAGTCGAGATAACGTTCTTCGATTGCCGACCCTGCCGCGCGCTCGTAGGCCGACGGCAGCTTGTCCTCGGCATTGCCTGAAGACTTGCCTGAAGACTTGCCCGAGGCTTTTCCGGGACGCTGGGTGATCGGAACGATGTCCGGCAGGACGATGTCCCGTTCCAGATCTGCCCCACGCTCGGCGCCCGCCTCGATCAGATATTCAGTGATATCTGCACGCAGACGGATGAAATCATCGTCGTGATTGAGCTCACCCCGGTCCCGTGGCCGTTTGAACGGCACCTTGAATTCCGGTCCAAGCGTTGCCGGCGTACCGGGCTTCAGCGGAATGATCCGGTCGGCCAGCAGGATCGCTTCGTCGACATCATTGGTGATGAGGACGATGGTCTTTTTTTCCTGCTCGCAAATCGCGGCAAACTCGTCCTGAAGCTTTGCGCGGGTCAGCGCATCGAGCGCAGACAGCGGCTCGTCCAGCAGCAGCAACTCCGGCTGCATGGCAAGAGCCCGGGCGACCGCCACACGCTGGCGCATGCCGCCGGAAAGTTCCGAAGGCTTGCGGTCCCTGGCATGTCCCAGACCGACCATCCCGATATACTTGTCGCAAATGGCTTTGCGCTCAGCCGAGCTCTTCTTCTTGAAAACGCTGTCGACCGCCAGCGCAACATTGCCGAAGACCGACAACCACGGCATCAGCGAATAGGATTGAAACACCACTCCGCGATCCGGGTGCGGTCCGTTGATTTCCTTGTTCTTGAAGATGATGCCGCCCTTGTCCGGCTCGATGAGGCCGGCCAGAAGAGAGATCAGCGTGGTCTTGCCGGTGCCGGAAAATCCGACAATGGCAATGAACTCGCCTTCTTCCACTTTCAGGTTGATGTCGTCCAGCACATCCGTCCGGGTGGCATTTTCACCGTAGGACTTGGAGACACCGGAAATTTCCAGAAAGGACATATCCGTCTCCTTATCGGTTGGCCGAGAATGTGAAGGCACGCTGCAGGGCGAACATCAGCCGGTCGAGCATGAAACCGATGACGCCGATGGTCAGAACAGCCACCATGATCTTGGCCAGTGACTGGGAAGACCCGTTCTGGAATTCATCCCAGACGAATTTTCCAAGCCCCGGGTTCTGCGCCAGCATTTCCGCAGCAATCAGGACCATCCAGCCCACGCCCAGCGACAGGCGAAGCCCTGTGAAAATCAGCGGCAGTGAAGACGGCAGCACCAGTTTGGTGACGGTCTTCCAGGTGGGAAGCTGCAGGACCCGGCCAACGTTCATCAGGTCCTTGTCGACGGAGGCAACACCAAGTGCCGTATTGATCAACGTCGGCCACATGGAACACAGCGTGACGGTAACCGCCGAAATCAGAAGAGACTTCGACAGCCAGTCCACCGGATCGGCGTAGGTTGCCGACACGATCATCGTCACGATCGGCAACCAGGCCAGCGGTGACACCGGCTTGAAAATCTGAATGAGCGGGTTGATGGCACCGTTGAAGGAGCGCGACAGACCCGAAGCAATCCCGAGGGGCACCGAAATAAGCGTCGCAATCAGGAAGCCAAGGCCGACTGTCTTCAGCGAGGTTCCGATCTGGTCGATATAGGTCGGCTTGCCGGTATACTCGCGCCACTTGACCTTGTCGGTCTTGCCTTCGGCTTCGTATTTCGCGTTGCGCTGGTCCTGGCGCTCGTAAAAGGCATCCGCCTTTTCACGTTCGCGCACATGGTCGTCCCAGAGGTTGACCGCCTGGGACCAGACCGCTGCGGGCCCGGGAACGGCGCCAAGTGACGTCTGCACCTGCGGCGCCAGCGCCCCCCAGAGCACGAGAAAGGCAGCGATCCCCAGAAGCGGGATCACGAGTACGCGCTTCAGTTCACCCAACTGTTCTCTCGGGCTGTCACCCGCTGCGATTTTCAGAAGCGGCACGGTCCAGGACAGGCCGAGTGCGTCCAGCCAGCCGGCGGCCTTGTTGATCCGTGTGAAGAGTTTTTCCCGTCGCGCGGCGCGGGCAAGGTCCTGACTGCCTGCGGTATCGGCATTGGCCATGATGGCGATCCTTGTTCGAAATCTGTCGGTTCGTATCGAATGAGAAAGAGGGAGCGGCGGGGCTGCTCGTCCGCCGCTCCAGTTGAGGGGAAATCAGCCGCCCACGACCTGGTTGCCGTCGACTACCTGTTTGCCCTTCAGGCCGATCGGAAGGCTGTCGATGTAGGCGTTGGGCTGCTTGCCGTCGTAGGGAATGCCATCGATGATGTCCGCGGCCGGGGTCGGTGCGCGGTAACCGTCCGTGTCCCAGGGAAAATCTTCCTTGGCCACATGGCCTTCCTCGACCAGCAGTTCTGCGGCTTTCAGGTAAATGTCCGGACGGTAGACGGACTTGGCGACCTCTTCGTACCAGCTGTCCGGCTTGTACTCTGAGATCTGCCCCCAGCGACGCATCTGGGTCAGGTACCAGACAGCGTCGGAATAGTAGGGATAGGTCGCGAAGTAGCGATAGAAGACGTTGAAGTCCGGAACATCACGCTTGTCACCCTTCTCGTACTCGAAGGTGCCGGTCATGGAGTTGGCGATGACCTCCTTGTCCGCGCCGACATATTCCGACCGGG
Source organism: Roseibium sp. LAB1 (assembly GCF_054658235.1). Classification (NCBI taxonomy): domain Bacteria; kingdom Pseudomonadati; phylum Pseudomonadota; class Alphaproteobacteria; order Hyphomicrobiales; family Stappiaceae; genus Roseibium; species Roseibium sp. LAB1. The sequence continues at coordinate 427,265 of NZ_BAAGIB010000001.1, forward strand.
ACAGGATCTCGACAGCTTCCATACGGTTGGCATTGTCGTTCTCGTCCAGCCACTTGGCCGCCCGGATCAACGCCTTGGTAAGTGCGAGCGTCGTGTTCGGGTATTGCTCGGTGAATTCCTGCGTAAGACCGAAGACCTTTTCCGGATTGTTCTTCCAGATCTCGTAATCGGTGATGACCGGAACACCGATCCCCTTGAAAACAGCCTGTTGGTTCCAGGGTTCGCCAACGCAGTAGCCGTAGATGGTGCCGGCTTCGAGCGTTGACGGCATCTGCGGCGGCGGCGTCACGGACAACAGCGCATCTGCCTGGATCTGGCCGGAAATATCGGAATTTGAATAGAAGCCCGGGTTGATGTCGCCGGACGCCAGCCAGTACCTCAGCTCGTAGTTATGGGTGGAAACAGGGAAGACCATGCCCATGTTGAACGGCTTGCCTTCGGACTTGAACTTGTCGACGACAGGTTTCAGCGCGGAGGCCTTGATCGGGTGGACCGGCTTGCCGTCATCCTGCATTTCCAGATGCGGCTTCATCATCTCGAAGATTTCGTTGGAAACGGTGATGCCGTTGCCGTTGAGGTCCATGGAGAAAGGGGTAACGATGTGCGCCTTCGTGCCGAAACCGATGGTGGCCGCCAGCGGCTGGCCCGCCAGCATGTGAGCCCCGTCCAGCTCACCGGTGATGACCCGGTCGAGAAGAACCTTCCAGTTCGCCTGTGGCTCAAGCGTAACGAACAGCCCCTCTTCCTCGAAATAGCCAAGCTCATACGCAACAGCGAGCGGGGCCATATCTGTCAGCTTGATGAAGCCGAAAGTCAGTTCGTCCTTTTCCACGTCCAGCATTTCCGCAAAAGCACTGGAAGCGGACACCAGTGCGGTGGCGGCCATCAGGGCACCCAGTGCGGTTCGGCGAGTAAAATTCAGGGTCTTTTTCATTGTCGCGTCCTGTCCCTCTTTCGTCCTGCACCGTCTTCAACCGGGCACAGGAGCAATAAAAAAGCCGCCGACCGAACCAGCACGCGGGAGGAATTCCCATGCGGTTCAGATCGGCGGCTTTGCCTGTGCACCCGGCAGTGAGTGCGATATCTGGTAGGCCTACGTTGGCCTCACCCAGCTAAAAGCACGAAGCGTGCCAGTTTTGAGTAAATGAAATTTCCTCTTGATTATAGACACTTACAAAAACAGGGGTTTCAGAGCCTGCACATCCACTGCATTTTTAATCGGCTAAGTTCGCAGGCAGTTGAATGTTTTTTGTGCAATGCAGCGCAAACGAGCACCTGGTGAACCGGACTTTTTCGGCGGCTAGAACCGCACTCCGTCGAACATCTCGATCGCCACATCCGTCGAGACGCCCGCGAGATCCAGAGCCGACAGATAGGCACCAGGGGAGAAGATCTCCTCCACTTCCCTTTCTCCCTGCTCGGAGCGTTCAACCTGACCCCACCGCACCATCTGCTCGTAGAACCATTTGCCATGCACCGGCATGGGCGCCGCCTTTACGCCGCCCGAGAAGGTCAGGAAATCCGGAACGACCTTCACCACCCCTGGCCCGAGCGTGATCCGCCCAGACAATGCAGCAAGGCAAATCTCGGCGGGACAGCCAAGAAGATCCGGCCTGGCCAGAATGTCCGCCAACTCGACATTATTCTGCGGATCGGCGCACCAGTCGGCAGCAGCCGAGAAAGCCCGCATCAGCGCGGCCAGCGTTTCCGGATTGGCTTCGGCCCATTTGCGTGTAACGCCAAGCACCTTCTCCGGACTGTCCGGCCAGATCGCCTGCTTGTAGGTCGCAATGCGACCCGTGCCCGCATCGACGGCCGCCGTGTTCCAGGGTTCGCCGACGCAATAGCCATCAAGCTGCCCCGCTGCCAGTGCATCAGCCATGACTTGCGGCGCAAGCACGGTAATCTCGACATCCCGGTCGGGATTTATGCCAGCCGCCGCCAGCCAGTAGCGCAATTCATATGCATGGCCTGAAAAGGGATGGACCACGCCGAAATGCAGGAGTGGCGCATCCGCCTCCTGCCGGGTAGCGATCACCCTTGCCAGCGCCGCGCCGGTTGATACCGGATCGCCGTCAGGATCCGCCCCGACTGCAGTCATCTCCGCCCAAAGCGCATTCGACACCGTTATGGCGTTGCCTCCCAATCCAAGAAGCATGGGCGCAAGCATCGGCACCGCGAGACTGGTCAGGTTGAGACTGGAGGCAATCGGCATTGGCGCCAGCATGTGGGCCACATCGAAATGCCCAACGGAAATACGGTCGCGAATGTTGGCCCACGACGTTTCACGGATAAGCTTCAGCGCAATGCCTTCCTGCTCGGCAAAACCAAGTTCGGCGGCAGCCACGACGACGGCACTGTCCAGGAGCGGAATAAAACCGGCAATAACGGGTTTCAAGTTCGTGTCCATGATCCTCCAGTCCCCTGATTGGCCGCCTCTCCCCGTCCGGTCGTTCTTGTTGTCATCACATCAGTCTCCCAGCAATCCGCTGGCGATCACCAGGCTTTGCGCCACGTCGATGATCTTCCGGCTCTGGTTCATGGCCGTACGGCGCAAAAGGTCGTAGGCCTCCTGTTCGCTGAGCCCCTTCGATTTCATGAGGATGCCTTTGGCACGGTCGATGGTTTTCCGGTCTGCAAGTTCAGAGCGCACTTCCTCCAGCTCCTCTGTTAGCCTGGAAAACGCACGGAAACGGCTGATGGCCATGTCGAGGATCGATTTGACCCGTTCTCGCTTCAGCCCGTCGACGATATAGGCCGATACACCTGCATCGACAGCAGCCTCGATGGAATGGCTGTCCGACTTGTCGACGAACATGGCAATGGGCCGCCGCACCGCGCGCGACACCTGAAACATATGCTCGAGCTGGTCCCGATTCGGGTTTTCCAGGTCGATGACAATCACGTCCGGATTGATATCCGCGATCTGACGGACCAGCCCTTCCATCTGGTGCACAAGAATGACCTTGTCGTGCCCAGCATCGCGCAATCCCTGCTCGATGATGGAGGCACGGATCTTGTTGTCGTCTATAACCAGAATGGAAAGCCCGCCGCTCATGCCGACATTATGCGCAGGGCTAATTTTTATGCAACAAAAATGCTGCGTCGCAACAATCCGGCTGGGGGCCGTCATTCTTGACCAGCCCCGGCGCGATGAAAACGGGCGGCCGGAACATCAGGTGACAAAAGGCAAAATCTTCTCTGGACACGGCCTTGCAGGCTTTGAAAGATGCATTGAGAAAATTTGGGATAAAGGACAGCGGGATGGCGGACACGTTTGAGCCCACGGCGCATGTGGCCCACATGGAAAAGATGTTGGGGCTGACAATCGAAGAAGACTGGCGCCCGGTTGTGGAAATGCACATTGCCGCGATCGAGAAAGCCGCCGATGCCGTTCTGAGCTTTCCGCTGGATGATCATGACGAAACCGCACCGGTCTATGTCCCATGAGCGGTGACAGCAACGAATTGAACACCCGCACGGCGGTTCAGACCGCAACTGCCATCAACAGCGGTGACATCAAGGCACTGGAAGTTGCTTACGCCGCTCTTCAGGCAATTGAGACCCTCAACCCCAGGGTCAACGCCTTCACCGATGTGTTGAGCGAGCGCGCACTGATGGAAGCACGTGCCGTCGATGACGCGATTGCCGAGGGCCGCAACCTGCCGCTGGCAGGCGTGCCTTACGCGGTCAAGAACCTTTACGATGTCGAAGGCCTGACCACGCGCGCCGGAGCGAAGATCAATCGTGAAAACCCGCCGGCATCGTCCGACGCCACGCTGGTGCGAAAACTGAAAGAGGCCGGGGCGGTTCTTGTTGGCGCGACCCACATGGGCGAATACGCCTACGATTTCACCGGCGAAAGCGCACATGACGGCAATTGCCGCAATCCACACGACACCGGTCATATGACCGGCGGTTCATCCTCCGGCTCCGCCGCAGCCGCTGCTGCCGGCATGGTGCCACTTGCCATGGGGTCCGATACCAACGGCTCCATCCGCGTGCCTGCTTCCTTCTGTGGCCTGTTCGGCCTGAAACCGACCTACGGGCGTCTCAGCCGCGCCGGCACCTATCCCTTTGCCGGCAGTCTGGACCACCTCGGCCCGCTAACCCGCTCCGCCGAGGACCTGGCGCTGATTTTCGACGTTCTGCAGGGTTATGACCCGACAGATCCAGCTCAGGCAAACCATCCGGAAATTGAAACCCACGCAAGGCTTGCGGAGGATATCGGCCCGCTGCGCATCGCAGTTGCCGGCGGATATTTTCGCGAAAAGGCTCTTCCCGATGCTCTCGATGCCGTCGATCTTGTCGCAAGGGCCCTTGGCGCCAGCCTGGAGATTGATATTCCGGAAGCAGCCCGCGCTCGCGCCGCGGCCTATGTCATTACCGCCGCAGAAGGTTCCACCCTGCATTATTCGCGCATCAGGAACCGACCCCAGGATTTCGATCCGGAGACCCGTGACCGCTTCCTGGCCGGAACCATGGTGCCGGCAATCTGGGTCCAGCAGGCCCAGCGCTTCCGTAGCTGGTTCCGTGACCTTTTCCGCAAGATCTTCGAAAACGTCGACGTTCTGCTGGCTCCGGCAACGCCCTTCCCGGCCCTGCCATCCGGCACCAAGACCTTCACGATCGGCGGCGAGACCATGCCGGCCCGGCCGAACATCGGCCTGTTCACGCAGCCAATCTCCTTCATCGGCCTTCCGGCAGTGACGGTACCGGTCTGGCTTGAGGGGGCCAAGCTGCCCATCGGGGTTCAAGTGATCGCGCCGGCATGGCGTGAGGATCTGGCGCTCCGCGTCGCTCATCATCTGGAACAGACAGGCACCTGCCGGGCTCCTGTCGCCGATCTGTCGGCCTGACCCCTCGTGACAAAGGAACCGGTCCGCACGACAGGCAATCTCAGCCTCGCGCAACTGCGCGCACTGGAAGCAGTGGTGCGTACCGGCAGTTTCACGGAAGCAGCCAGGGAAATCGGCGTCTCCCAGCCCTCGATTTCCAACCACATTCAGGGTCTGGAAACCCGCTTCAAGACGAAACTCCTGATAAAAACTGGCTATTCAGTGTCCGCGACCCCGGCCCTTGAAGACCTTCTGCCGCGTATCAGGGCCGTCCTGGCATTGGCTGGTGATCTGGAAATCGAACTCTCTCGCCATCGCACACTGGCAACCGGAGAACTCAGGATCGGCTATTCCACTTATCAGCTCGCCATCCCGAAGATTTCGTCATTCATGGAAAGACACCCGACCATCACCATCGAAGCGCGCGCTCTTGCCAGCCAGGATATCGTCGACCTGATTGAAAATGGGGGCCTCGATATCGGTTTCATCACCGGCAGAGAGATTCCGGCTGGCCTTGAAGGTGACCTGATCATCAAGACCCGCATTGTTCTGGCAGCCCCTCCCCAGCACCCATTGACCGGCAAAGACAGTGTCACATGGGCGGACATCGCCGAACTTCCCCTCCTCCAGCGAGAGGGAAGTTCCGGCACACGGCGCCTGTTCGAAGCAGCCGCGACGCTTGCCGGCGTCAGACCCAAGACCAAACTTGCGCTTGGTTCCTGGGGCTCCATTGCAACACTAGTCAGATCCGGTGCGGGCATCGGTGTTGCCCTGGAAGCAGAAATTACCGAACGCGACGGCTGTGTCGCCGTGCAGATCGACGACACCAGCCTCAACGCACATCATTTTTGCGTCTGGCAGAAAGACATGGGCAAGGTGGCCGCCGTCGAAGCTTTTCGAAACCGCTTACGCAATGCATGATAGATTGACGTCACCACCTACTTCATAACAAAAACTTATACATATCTTATTTTCATAGACCTTCCAAACCAACCGTGTTTTCTGATCCCGACACCCTAACCGCAGTCCGTAGATGTCGTTTCCATCGCCTGCGATAAAAACGCACGACACGTTCTTCGGACACCACCAACACTGTTCCAGAGACCTTCTGAATGAAACAGGGATCATATGACCTTGCGATCGTCGGGGCGGGAATCGTCGGGCTTGCACACGCACTGGCCGCCGCCAGGCATGGCAAGAAAGTTGTCGTGATCGATCGCGACAGCTACGCCAACGGCGCATCCATCCGCAACTTCGGCTTCGTGACCGTAACCGGACAGCAGGCAGGCGATTGCTGGCAGAAAGCATCACGCAGCCGGCAGATCTGGGCGGACGTTGCCAAAGGCGCGCGTATTCGGCTGCTGCATGAAGGCTTGACCGTGACTGCACGGCTGCCGGAATCGGAAGCCGTCATCGATGCCTTTCTGAAGACTGAAATGGGTGCGGACTGCCTCCGCTTGACCCCGGCGGAAGCCTCCCTCAAGGTTCCCCGGCTGAAGCAGGAAACGATCACCTGCGCCCTTTATTCGCCTCTGGAAGTGCGAGTAGAATCAAAAGATGCTCTTCCACAGATTGCCAACTGGCTGGAAGAAGTTCACCAGGTCGACTTTCTCTGGCAGACAAGCGTCAACTCGGTCGCGACACCGCGACTGAAAACCTCGCGCGGAACGGTTCACGCTGAAACGGTGATCATTTGTCCCGGTGACGATAGCACAACGCTATTTGCCGACAGGATCACCTCCTACGACGTTACACGCTGCAAACTTCAGATGTTGCGCGTGGCCCCTCGCAAGCGGATTGAACTTGGCACCGCCGTCATGTCCGATCTCGGCCTTGCCCGCTATCTCGGTTATGCGGAATTGCCCGAGGCCGCCCCGCTGAAAACCCGGTTGGACACGGACATGAGGGAACACCGGGAAAACGGCATCCACCTGATCGTGGTGCAATCCGAAGACGGCAGCCTTGTTGTCGGCGACAGCCACCACTACAGCCCGACACCGGACCCCTTTATCGACAAGACCGTGAACGATCTGATCCTGGACGAGATGGAGACGATCCTCGATCTCGGCCCCTATGATATCTCGGAAACCTGGATCGGCACCTATGCCTCGGCCCCCGACCGCTGGCGCTTCACCGATGCGCCGGACGATGCCACCCGCATCGTCGTTGTCACGGCCGGTTGCGGCGCCTCAACCGCCTTCGCCATCGGCGAGGAAACCATTGCCGATCTCTACGCCTAAGGAACCAACATGAGCAAGTTCAAAGCCGTGGTCTTCGATTGGGCCGGCACCATGATCGATTTCGGCTCCTTTGCCCCAATGGGTGTCTTCGTAAAAGCTTTCGAGACATTCGGAATTACAGCAACCATCGAGCAGGCACGCGGCCCGATGGGCAAACCGAAATGGGATCACATCCGCTCCATGATGGATGATCCCGACATCTGCGCCCAATGGACCACCAAATATGGCGATGCGCCGACCGATGCCGATGTCGACAAGGTCTACAAGGTCTTCGTGCCGATGAACGAGAAGGTTGTCGCAGACTTTTCCGATCTCGTTCCAGGTGCTGCCGACGTTGTCAGATCCTTGCGCGCCAAGGGCATCAAGATCGGCTCGACCACTGGCTACACCCGTTCGATCATGGAGCGCGTGCTGCCGAAAGCCGCCGCACAGGGCTACGAACCGGACAACCTGATCTGCGCCGACGACTTGCCGGAAGGCCGTCCCGGTCCGCTCGGCATGTATCAGTGCTTCGTCGATCTGGTCGCCTATCCGCCGAGCGCGGTCATCAAGGTGGACGATACGGAACCCGGAATCGCCGAAGGCGTGGCAGCCGGTTGCCTGACGGTGGGCCTTGCCCTTTCGGGCAATTACGCCGGCAGGACACCGGAAGAACTTGCCGCACTATCAGAAGATGAGGTTGACGCCCTGCGCCAGCATGCAACGGTACAGCTCAGGAAAGCCGGAGCGGATTACGTGATCGACACGGTCGCGGATCTGCCCGCGCTGATCGAGAAACTGGAAACGGCATGACCCGTCCGAACATCCTGCTGATCACCGCCGACCAGTGGCGCGGCGACTGCCTCGGCACCGTTGGCCACCCGGTTGTCAGGACGCCGAACCTTGATGCCTTTGCCGAAACCGCAACCGTCTTCGAGCAGCACTATGCGGCAACCGCGCCCTGCTCCCCGGCAAGGGCGTCGCTTTATACCGGGCTCTACCAGATGAACCACCGGGTGGTCTGGAACGGCGCCCCGCTGGACGACCGCTTCGACAATATTGCACGCGCCGCGCGCCGTGCGGGATACACGCCGACGCTGTTCGGCTACACCGACACCGCCCCGGACCCGCGCCTGCACGACCCGAACGACCCCGCCCTGTCCACCTACGAAGGAGTTCTGCCCGGCTTCCAGGTGCGCCAGCCCCTGGCCGAGGACGACAAGCCGTGGCTCTCCTGGATGGCCGCACGCGGGCATGACCCGGCGAGCTTTCCGACCATCCACCACGTTGAGCCAGAAGATGGGGAAAAGGTCAGCCTCAAGGCAGCCAAGTATTCCAGGGACGAAACCCAGACCGCCTTCATGACGGATGCGTTTCTGACATGGCTCGGCGAGCAGGAGGAAGACAGACCGTGGATGGCCCATGTCTCCTTCCTGCGTCCGCATCCGCCAATCGCAGTCCCTGCCCCCTATATCTCCCTCTACAATCCGGATGACGGTCCCGGCTTCACCGGAGCGCCGTCAGCTATGGAAGAAGCGGCCTTTCATCCGCTATTGGCAGCCTTGCAGGACTATCAGCAGCTTCCCTTCCACATGCCGGGCACCAAGGACTTCGTGCGCGATCTGACGCAGCACGATCTCAGGCGGCTTCGTGCGCTCTACTTCGGCATGATCACCGAAGTTGACGCGCAGCTCGGCCGGATCTTCCAGTCACTTGAAACCCTCGACAACACGCTGATCGTCTTCACCTCCGATCATGCGGAAATGATGGGCGACCACTGGATGCTCGGCAAAGGCGGTTTCTACCGTGAAAGTTATCACATTCCACTGATGATCCGGGCTCCGGGCGGAGCAAGGGCGAACCGGGTCTCAGCCTTCACTTCTTCAACCGATATCTTCCCGACACTGCTGGACCTGCTGGACGTTGCCCCCGAGCACGCCCCGGACGGAGCAAGCCTGCTGCCTTACCTGTCCGGCCAGACACCGCTTTCCTGGCGTGATGCCGCCTTGTGGGAGTTTGATTACCGGCAGTTTCTGAAAAAGTGGCCCGAGAAATTCCCGGCATCTGCTCACGAGGGCTCATCCGCCGCGCTCTGCCGCCTCGGATCCGAATGGCAGTTCGTGCATTTCACCGGCATGCCGAACATCCTCATGAAAGCTGCGCCTGCGCAGGCCACTCCCGCCAACGAGGCGGCCCGTCATCCTGACCTTGTCATTGACAACCTTGACGCGCTTGTGGGGACCCGGATGCGCCACAACGACGAGACGCTGGCCCGCACCCTGGTCTGGGACTACTATCAGGAATAGCGCGGATCCTGGCCGATCCGCTTAGGGCGACGTTAAGCGACGAACGACAGAATGAACCCTCCACTGGGGCTCTGAAGCATGTGCGCGACTTTGCGGGAAAATCGGCTTTTTACCGAGATTGGACGGAGTGCTCTCCGTGCCTTGGGCGTGGCACTGGTCGCTCTGCTCTCGCACCAGCATGCGTCCGCGGCCCCAATTGAGTTCAAGGTCATCGACTCGATCGATCCACCCTGGCCGTCCATTGGCCGGGTAAACGTTTCCGGCTTCAGGTCGACAGCCATGTGCACCGGCACCTTGATCGCACCCGATATCGTGCTCACAGCCGCCCATTGCCTGTACAACAAGACGACCAGCAGGCCGTATCCGATTGAAGACCTTCTGTTCATGGCCGGCGTTCGGCGGGACGAATACTCGGCCCGTCTGGAACCTGCCTGCGCCTTAACCGCGCCAGGATACGAGCCAAGGCAGAAACCCAGATTGCGGGACGTTCACAAAGATGTCGGTATCATCTTGCTGAAGGAGCCCAGCACATTACCACCCGTCCCCGTGCTTTCGCTGGACGAGGCCTCAGTCCTGACCAAGGACACACGGTTTCAATCCGCGGGTTACCGCCGCAGCCGCCGGTACCTGCCAACCGTCGTTCCCGCGTGCCGGGTCATGGGAACAGCCGAGGACAGCTGGGTAACGGATTGCGCCTCGGAAGCCGGCGCGTCGGGTGGCCCGCTACTTGTGGATACGCCGAACGGGCTTCGTGTTGCCGGCATCATGTCAGCCAAGATCGACGACGTCCGCTCTGCCATTGTGCCTTTTCTGGAATGGCAGGACCTTTTGGCCAACCCGAGTTGTGGCGATGACGGTGCCCCGGCAGCCCCGGCTCTCCGGTCATTGCTTGATACGGATAACTGACGACAATTCAGCCGACGGGCACAATCTGAACCGAAAGACAAATTTTCTCTGCACCTCTGCCGGTTGCCCGGCTATGGTGCTACTCCCTGAATTCGGCATGGAACAGCTTCGCGACGCGGACAGATTTCCGGCCGACAGACTGCCAGACGCAAAGACCCCTTGGCTCATGTACCAATCTGCGCCTCCTTCAAGTACCGAACACTTCCGCCCGGTTTCCACCGACAAGCTTGCCTTCGTGGCCAGCGACACGGAGGAAGCGCTCAAGGCGCAGGAGGATCTGTCCGCCCGATACGGCAACGTTCCGGTGGCTGAAGCCGATGTCATAGTGGCCCTCGGCGGTGATGGCCTGATGCTGCAGACGCTTCACAAGCACATGGGCAGTGGCAAGCCGATATACGGCATGAACCGCGGCTCGGTCGGCTTCCTGATGAACGAGTACCGGGAACACGACCTGAACGAGCGCCTCGCCATGGCGGACATCACGACCATTCGTCCGCTGGAAATGACCGCGACAACCGCGAACGGCGTCCACCATGCCCTTGCCATCAACGAGGTGTCACTGCTGCGCCAGACATCGCAGGCAGCCCGTTTGCGCATTTCCGTTGACGGCCGCGTTCGTCTGGAAGAGCTGGTCTGCGACGGCATCATTGTTGCGACCCCGGCCGGCAGCACCGCCTACAATCTCTCCGCACACGGCCCGATTCTGCCGATCACGGCACAATTGCTGGCCCTCACACCCATCAGCGCCTTCCGCCCACGTCGCTGGCGCGGCGCAATTCTGCCGAACGGTGCCAAGGTCGATATCGAGATACTGGACGCGGGCAAACGACCAGTCAGCGCCTCGGCAGATCACACCGAAATCCGCCATGTGACCCACGTTTCAGTCCGGGAAGCCGCAGAGGCCGAAGGCGTGATCATGTTCGATTCCGATCACGGCTGGGACGAACGTATCCTCACAGAAATGTTCCGCTATTAGTTTCCAAACACCGTAACGGAAACACCCTGTTAAGTATGATTGCCGATACTGCGGGCCACGGGCTCCGGCAAGTGGCACGACAGTTATGCCGTTTAAGTGCCGCAACCGCCGGACCGAGCCAGGATAACGAGGACATTTGCCGTCATGGCCGACACTGCCAAGGACCAGGAATATGAAATCTTGTCCCCGCCATCTGACCTGCGCAGCAAGGTTCGGGAACTGACGCCTCGCGAAGCGAAGAAATTCGACCCGGTGAAGGCTGCGGAGGCAGCGCTGGAGCGCTTGTCTTCCCATTTCGGCACCTGGATGGACAACGAAAGCGCCACCCTGCTCCATGCCTGGGAGGTCGTCCGCACCGAGGGATTGAACGAAGAAACCCTCGCCACCCTGTTTCAGGCTGCACATAACATCAAGGGCCAGGCCCTGACACTGGGCTTTCCGCTTGTCGGTCAGGTTGCAGCCAGTTTCTGCCATCTGATCGAAACCGTGCCCTCGCCGGACAAGTTGCCCCTGGCCCTTGTCGAACGCTATGTCGAAACCATTCGCGCCATGGTGGCGGAAGGTGCCAAGGATGAAGCCAACAAGACCGGCGTAGAGCTTCTGGAAACCCTGCAAGGCGTAACGGAAGAATATCTGGCGCAGTTCCCGCCAAAACCTGAAGACGTCTAACCGGCCCAATCGCCAACCAAAAACTGTATTTCTGCCGCGACGTCAAAGAGTTGGTTGACACAGAAATCAGCCACGCATAGCATCCGGTTATTCATGGAGAATGGCCGTGAAACATTTTTTTTGTTTCTTTTTTCTTTTATTGCTGACTTTGACTTCCGCACATGCCGAACGAAGGGTAGCACTCGTAATAGGGAATTCCGGCTACGCGAATGTCGCGGAGCTGAAGAACCCCTACAACGATGCCAAGGGCATGTCGGACAAGCTGACGGACCTCGGGTTCGATGTCGTCACAGGTGTCGACCTGAGCTTGCGGGACATGCGCCAGACCGTGCGCGAGTTCATCAAGAAGCTCGACAACGCAGATCTCGCGCTGTTCTTCTACGCGGGCCATGGCATTCAGGTGAACGGCGAGAACTATCTCGTCCCGGTCGATGCCGAACTCAGCACCCATCTCGACCTTGATTTCGAGGCCCTGCCCGCAAATCTCGTGCTCAATGCCATGGAGCAGAGCACGAAGGTCAACCTTGTCTTTCTGGATGCCTGCCGGAACAACCCGTTTACGGAAAACCTTGCCCGGTCCATGGGAACGCGCTCCAGTGCGGTCGGGCGTGGCCTTGCAAAGATCGGCTCCGGGGTCGGCTCCCTGGTTTCCTTCGCCACCCAGCCGGGCAATGTCGCGCTTGACGGCGATGGCGAGAACAGCCCGTTTACAACTGCCCTGATCAAGCATCTCGGCACGCCCGGTCAGGATATCACCCGCGATCTGGTAATGGTGCGCCGGGACGTTCTGGAAGCCACCAAGGGCCAGCAGGTTCCCTGGGACAATTCTTCACTGACTGGCGAAGTCATTCTCAAACAGCTTGAGATGGTGCAGCCTGTCGAACCGGAGAAGCCCGCGATCAACCCGCAGATCGAGCTGACCTATTGGGACTCGATCAAGTCCGGGCAGAAGGCAGCCTACTTCGAAACCTATCTGTCGCGCTACCCGGAAGGCCAGTTCGCTGACATAGCCCGGATCCGACTGGACGAGATCAAGGCAAAGGCTGAAAGCGACAAGGCCAAGCAGGCGAAGCCGGACGCCACGGCTGAGATCACTTACTGGCAAACAATCCAGAATTCGACCCGGCCGGAGATGTTCGAGAGTTATCTCGGCAGATACCCGAACGGGATCTATGCCGACCTTGCCCAGCTGAAAATCCAGTCGATCAAGAGCCAGGCGGAAGCCGACGCGCGCCGCAAGGCTCAAGCTCAGGCAGAAGCCCAGGCGGTCGCTTCGGCAGCAGCGAATGCAACGCCTGAAAGAACGACGGCCAAGCCGACTGACGAAATCACCGTTGCCGCCCTGACGCCTGATCAGGCGCCGTCAACAACCTCGCTTGCACCGGTAGCGTTGCTCTCGCCTGAAGATCTTGCAACGGCACTCCAGACCGAACTCAACCGGGTCGGCTGTTCGGTTGGCCGTGTTGACGGCGACTGGGGCAACAGAAGCCGCCAGGCACTGAGAACCTATGGCCGCGAAGCTGGTATCGATTTGGCATCACTCGACCCGGATCCATCGATTCTGGAACAGCTCAAGAAATCAACCGGACGCGTTTGCCCGCTCACCTGTGGACGGAACCAGGAACTGAAGAACGGCCGCTGTGTCGCCAACAGAAAGCCTGAACCGTCCAACAACAGCGCAAAGCCGAGCACCAAGACCAAAACCGCCGACAGTTGCCCGAAAAACCCAACCGTATATGGCAACAAGATCATCGGCAGAGTGCCCGGCATCGGACGACAGACATTGACGCACCCATGCGGCAGAAAGCTTGCTTGCAAAGGCTCGAAGGCCAGCTGGATATTGACCTGTAACTGGATTTAACCGCTCGGCTGAAGTCTGATTTACGAATGTTCGAAGTTGAAATATTCCGGCAAGCCCATGATCTGAACTACGATCCCGGCTTGCCGGAGTGCCCTACGGGAGAGTAGCCGGCATACCTTTTGCCCAACAGCTCCCGAGTGCCGATAGGTCTGGAGAAACGCCTGTGAAGCAGATACTTGCATGCCTGTTGCTTCTTGCGTTTGCCGCAAGTGCGGCACATGCCGAACGCCGTGTGGCGCTTGTGATCGGCAATTCCGGTTATGAACATGTCACCAAGCTCACCAACCCCGACAACGATGCCAAGGGCATGGCCGAGAAACTGGCCAGTCTGGATTTTGAGGTCGTAACCGGCACCAACCTGTCGCTTCGGGATATGCGAAAGACCGTGCGGGAGTTCATCGCCAAACTCGAAGGCGCGGATCTCGCCCTGTTCTTCTACGCCGGTCATGGCCTGCAGGTGAATGGCGAGAACTATCTGGTGCCGATTGATGCCGAGTTGAGTTCCTATGTGGACCTGGAATTCGAGGCAATGCCGGCGAACCTTGTTCTCAATGCCATGGAGCATTCCACAAAGGTCAATTTGGTGTTTCTGGACGCCTGCCGAAACAATCCGCTGGCTGAAAACCTGGCACGGTCCATGGGCACCCGCTCCGGATCGGTTGGCCGGGGCCTTGCCAAGATCGGCTCCGGTGTCGGATCGCTTATTTCCTTTGCCACGCAGCCAGGCAATGTTGCGCTTGATGGCGACGGCAAGAACAGCCCCTTCACGACTGCCCTGCTGAAACATCTCGGCACGCCCGGACAGGATATTACCCGAGACCTCGTCATGGTTCGCAGGGACGTTCTGGAAGCCACCAAGGGACAACAGGTTCCCTGGGACAATTCCTCGCTCACCGGCGAAGTGATCCTCAAACAGCTTGAGATGGTGGAGCCCATTGAACCGGAAAAGCCAGCGATCAACCCGCAAATCGAGCTGGCCTACTGGGATTCGATCAAGTCCGGCGAATCCATCGCCTATTTCGAGACCTACCTGACGCGTTACCCCGAGGGCCAGTTCGCGGATATAGCGCGGATCCGGATCGATGAACTCAAAAGACGCAGCGAGGCGGAAGCTGCTCGGAACGCGAAACCCGACACGTCCGCCGAAATCGCTTTCTGGCAATCGATCCAGAACGCCACTCGGCCGGAAATGTATGAAACCTATCTTGAGCAATATCCGGAGGGGATTTACGCCAAGCTTGCAAGGCTGAAGATAACGTCGCTGGAACAGCAGGCCCAGGCGGCTGCCGAAGCAGCTGCCGCGGCAAAGGCGGTCAAGGCGACTGAAGCTTCCAGGCCTGCCTCCCCTGCTCAGGAGATTGCAGTTGCTGCCCTGCCTCAGCAGGAGACGGTTCCAACCACATCAGCAACAGACATAGCGCCACCAAGCAGCAGCCGGTCACTCTCACCTGAAGAACTTGCAACAGCGATGCAGACGGAATTGAACCGCATCGGCTGTTCTGTCGGACGCGTGGACGGTGACTGGGGAAACCGCAGCCGGCAGGCGTTGAGAACATTTGGCAATGAAGCGGGGGTCGATCTTGCATCTCTGGACCCGGACCCAACCATACTTGACCGACTGAAGCAGTCGACAGGCCGTGTCTGTCCGCTGACATGCGGCCGGAACCAGGAACTGAAAAACGGCAAGTGCATCGCCATTCGTCAGGAGAAACCGTCAAAATCAAACGAGAAGTCCAACACCGGCAAGACCGCACAATCAGGCAGCGCTTGCCCCGCCAATCCGACAGCATCTTCCCGAAGACTGGTTCATTTTAACAACCGGCAGATCACCGCGACCATCACGCACCCTTGCGGGCGGCAAGTCGTCTGCAATCGCAACCTCAAAACAGGCACACTACCTGCTTGTTTCTGGAAGTAACGTCGAGCTTTTGATATGGAACTTGACGGCGGCTCAGGCGGCCGCTGTCACCTGCAGCCCGCTGTTCTTGACGAGCAGCCGTGCTTCCAGGCGAGCCACGTCGATGGCGAAACGGCGCAGGAATGCGGTGACGTCTTCGTCCGCCCCCAGGGCGCCGTCCTGCATTTCCGAAAGCAGTGTTTCCGTCAGCATGCGGGCTTCGTCCAGCGCCAGATCATAGGTGAAATCGGCATCCGCCTGCCGGGCAATATCGATGGCCAGCAGGAAGGCCTGGTGTGCCCGCAGAGGCAGACCAGCCTTGCGGAGCATGGCCTGCAGCGCCGATCGGCGAACGGTCACCAGAAGTTTGCACAGCCTCGGCAGCGGCACCTGGCCCAGGTTGGCAAGAGCTGCAGCGAAAAACCGCAAGCGGCCACAACAGACGGCGCGTAACAAAAGCCGGGTGGTCAGCTTGCCATTGATACGAAGATGTTCGACAAAATCCGGCAGATCATCGGCACCGGCTTCAAGTGCAAGCCGCAGCACGACCTTGTCTTCCGCATCACTCAAAAACGTGTGGCGCTGGTTTTCCGGAACACGCTCCAGCACGATCGGATGGTCGTCCAGGTTCTGCGCAAGCCGCATCAGCAACTGGTAGCGTGTGGTCAGGGGCAGATCACGGGTTTTCAGCAGCTGGTCGCACAGATCCGGACGGTCTTCGAACCTTTGCGCGATACGCAGAAGAGATGACTGAAGAATTCGGGCACTTCTGTTTTCCAACAGTACCCGGCAAGCCTGTTCGCAGCCGACCTCGCAGATGGCGGCACAAACCGAAGCCGGCAGGCCTTCGCGCGAGGCAATGGCGCATTGAACGGCATCACTGCCTTCCGCAAGAAGGTCGACCAACTCCACTTCCGTCAGAATGGGTGAATACTTCAGCACCGGCAATGCCACCTCGTCGACATCGCTGGCAAGGCAGCGGACAACGTGGCCTGGTGCGTAGGCACTTGACGCGAGAAGGCTCGCAATCGTCTTGCGGACGGCGCGACTGGGATCGTCGAGAAGAATCGTCAGGGCTGCAGCCATGCTGATCTGTTCCTGACTGCCCGGTTCGGCAGCCAAATAACGGTCCGCGAATTCTTGCGCGGCCCGTATATCCAAGGTGCGCTCGTCAACTTCGTTCAGAGGGTGAAAGTCATGTGCGTTCATGGCGGTAAAACAATCTTCCCAAGTGTCGAGTGACAGTCTGACATCAAAGGCTTAACGATCGGTTCACCATAATTTTGCCAGGTTCTCTGGCTTGCGCCCGCTCCTCCCCGTGCATGATGGGCAGGATCTCTCAGGCAGGTTGACCATCTTTCGACTGCCTGTCCTCGCCGACCTGTCTTCAAGCCGGCGGAAGCAGGTCCTTTTGCTCCTCTTCGGCTTTCAGGCGGAGGAAGCGGGTCAGGTCCAGCGGCCCGCCCTGATTGACCAGCGCCAGTTCCTGCGCCTGCACCTGGTTGGAAGCTCCGGACAGGGCGCTGACAAGAGCAGCTTCTTCCACTGCCGCGAAAGCCGACGCAAAACGCGGGTTGACGCCTGCCTGATTCGAGGCCTCGTCGTTGCGGAAAAGCGCTTCGAACGGGTTGGCCGTCTCCGTCGCCTGGAAGGCCGACAGAACCCGGTTGCTTGCATCGAAATCTTCACCGTCGATGGCCGCTTGCCGCCTATTCTGCGGCACCGGGCGATCAGAGGTCACCGATCCGACACTCTCTTCCAGAAAGGCTGCGCTCGCAGTTGAAGTTGCAGCTTGCTCCGTACCGCGCTCGGGCAACGGTACGTTGGTCTGTGCCAGTTGAAACAATTCCCCCTGTGGCAATTGAGGGCTTGTGCTGTCGGCCCTGGCAATCTGGCCCGGCCCGGCGGGCTTGGCCCGCATCGCAAAGGCCGCAGCAGGATCTCCAGCCAGATGATCGAAAGACTTCTGGTTGATCATTGACGCGCCGTCCGCTGGCTTTGCGTTGGGCAGCGTCGCGACCTGTGTAAGCTCTCCGGATGTCCTCAGGTTCTTGTTTGTGCTGGCCTGCGCAATCATCGTCACGGCGTCATGCTTGGAAACGATGACCTCGTAAACCTCCTGCATCGACCGGGCCTTGCCGTTCGAATGATAGAAGATCGGCTTGTTGGCGCGGGCCTGAGCCGAAAAAACCTTGTCGGCACGCATGTCTGGGTTGGCGCCGGCTGCACCGATCAGTCTGCTTGCTCCGTTTGCTCCGAGGAAATGAGCCATGTAGAGCTCGCCGTCGGTCGGTTCACGTCCGATTCTGCGTTCCAGATACTGGGCATTCTTCTGCGTGAGTGCCCCTGCCATCGTCGACGAAATTTCAGGATCCTTGCGCAAGTCCAGGATTTCCCGCCGCATTTGCGGGTCGCTGACATAGAATTTTCCGCTCTTGGAGCGCTGGATCTGATCTGCGTATTTATCAAGACCGTGTTTCGGACCGGCTTCCTTCATTGTTTCCAGCCAGGTGGATTCAATGAATTGGAACAACCCTGTGGCGCTGGATGTCCTGGCCTTTGCCGTTGGGTTGAATGACGATTCTCGCGCAGCTGTCTTGACCAGGTAGTCGAATGACGTACCCGTTGAAGTACTCGCAGACTGAAACGCAAGCTCGATCCTAGACGCGATCGAGGCGGTGTCAGCAACTCGCATGACCCTGTCTCCTCGACGGAACCAAATTATCACTTCGTTAACTTTCAGCGTTAACTTTCACGCCCAAAAGGTTAACAAAACCTTAACAACACACAGGTGGGGATCTAAGCAACTACAGGCGGGTCTTTTTTCTTTTGTGCCTGGTCAGAACTACTTATGTCGAAAGCCGGTAATGTGGACAGACAAGGGACTACCGGCCATTTCCTTTGGAAAAACGCACCAGGAAAAAAATCGACTACTGCATTCGAATAACGCTGTTTTCCATGAGTCGGCAAGTCTCAAAAAATGGCGCCGACATTGCCGGCGCCCGTTTTGGCCATAATCGTTCGAATTGGCGTTAAGCTTTGGGCCGCCCCATCTGGAACACCTCGTTCACCACGGCGTAGTCCATGTAGCCAAGCCTGGATAGCGGCTTGTAGAGCGTCACATCGACCTTTCCGTCGACGATAACGCTTTCGTCGATGTGAACGCCAACCACCTGGCCGAAAACCACGTAGCTGTCCGTTTCCGCACCAGCCAGCGTCTTCAACCGCAGGGTCTGGAGGTGTTTGCATTCCAGAGCGGTAACAGCCCTTGCCACGCGAGGAGCCTTGACCAGGTGGGAAGACGCCATCTCCAGTCCCGACAGATCGAACTCGGAGATCTCGTGCGGCACAGCCGCGGAGGTCTGGTTCATTTCATCCTTGAGACCGTGGTTCGCCATGTTGCAGACGAACTCACCGGTCGCGTCAATGTTCGAGACACTGTCCTTGTATCCGCTTGAGGAGAACATCACGATCGGCGGGGTATCGCAGACGGCGTTGAAAAAGCTGTAAGGTGCCAGATTGGCCTTGCCGTCCATGTCGAGCGTGGAGATCCAGCCGATGGGCCGCGGCGCGACAATCGCCTTGAACGGGTTATGCGGCAGGCCGTGGTCGTTTTTTTCCGTTTCATAGAACATGGGTCAGTTGGTCTCTGTCCAGGTGGATACAAGGTCGGCAAGGTCAGGGCGTGGACGCTCGAAAGGTGGCTGCGTCGGGGTTCCGATGTGAACGAACCCGGCAAACCGTTCTCCCGCGCGCGCTCCCAGAAAACGGGCGGCTTCCTCGTCAAAGGCGAACCACTCGGACAGCCACTGGGATGCAAACCCGGAAGCCGCTGCCGCCGTGAGAAGGTTCATGCAGACAGCACCAGCGGAAAGCTGCTGTTCCCAGACGGGGATTTTCGGGTGCTCTGCCGCCTGGCTGAGGACGCCGATCACCAAGGGTGCGCGGGTAAAACGGGTCAGTTCCTTTTCCCGCTGTTCACCGTCGAGTGGGCCGTTTAGGCTTTCATACCGGTCAGCCAGCCAGGAGCCGATCTTCGCACCCTGGTCCGGCCCGTAAAGTACAAAGCGCCACGGTGCCAGCTTGCCGTGGTCGGGCACACGCGTAGCAATGGTCAGAATATCGTTGATCTGTTCTTCGCTCGGCCCGGGCGCCGTCATGGTGACGGAGGGATGCGAGCGCCGCTGGCGCAGAAAGTCCAGAGTTGCCGGCGATCCGGCGCTGTTACTCGGCATGAAAAGGTCCTGTCCGCCTGTTGCAATCGTAAGATCCACCTAATTCATTGACCGTAATTGTCAACTTTGATCGCGGCGTCTTGAATTTGCCCAATTTTCAGGCGCATTAAGGGGCAACGCTGCAGTGCGGTGAATCTCGGAAATATCGCCTTTGCCCCGAGGATGCTCAAAGTGCGACGAGAATTCGGAAAAACGTACTGGAAACAGAAACATAGTCGTTACCCTGCCCCCTGTGCGCATGCACAAGGCTGGACAGACCGGGTCTCCAGGGTCGGTTTCAGGTGACGAATGCCTCAAAAGACTGGTAAAAGTCTGCGAGTCAAAATGATAACGACGTGGGCATGGTAAATTCAGAACCTCTCTCCGGCCGATCGGCTTTGAAGCGTGCCGTTAAAAGCACCGCGTTCTGTATGATGCTGAGTGCCGTCTTTTCGATGGGCGTTGCTCCTGCTTCCCAGGCACAGACATCGGACATTCCTCCGGCACCTGCCGAAAAACCGGACCCGAATGCACCCTCCACGCCTCCCGAAAACCCGATCATCAATCTGCTCGACCGCGAGCCTGAGCCCCTCTTCTCCGACACGCTTGTCCCCTATGCTCCGGCCCGGGCGTCTTCCCCTGGCATCAAGGGCGGTTTGCGGCAGGGTGCTCTGTACCTGATGGCAAAGCTGACGCCCGACAGCCCTCCCCTGAACGAAGGGCTCATCTGGCGGATCTATTCGGAAACGACCAATGCCGACGGCCGCCTGCAACTGGTGGCCACCTCCCAGGGCGGTGATGCCGAATTCCGTCTCGACCCGGGCACCTACCTGATCCACACCGCTTACGGCTTCGCCCAGGCAACCAACCGCATTGTCATCGGCAAGGAAGTTCAGTCGAAGATGGTGACGCTCAATGCGGGCGGCATCAAGTTCGGCGCAGCCCTCAAGGATGGTGAAGACCTCGACGGACGTGCTGTTGCCTTCGATCTCTACGGCATGGAGTTCAATCAGCGCGGCGAACGCAACCTGATCGCCAGCAACGTCAAGCCGGGCTCCATTCTTCGTCTCAGCGCCAATACCTATCATGTCGTCAGCAAATACGGCGACGTGAACGCGGTCGTCCGGGCCGACATCCAGGTTCTGCCCGGCAAGCTGACCGAGGCAACGATCTTCCACAAGGCTGCCGGCATCACGCTCAAGCTGGTCAACGAACGCGGCGGTGAAGCCATCGCCAACACAACATGGTCTGTCCTGAGCCCTGGTGGTGACGTCGTTGTGGAAGCAACCGGAGCATTCCCCGATTTCGTACTGGCAGAAGGCGAATATGAAGCCCTCGCCCGCAACAACGGCCGCACCTATCTGCACACTTTCCAGGTAGAGCCGGGTGAAGACCGGGAAGTTGAAGTGGTGACATCCATCAGCGAACTGGCAAGCCAGCAGCAATCCAGCATCAGCAACTGAGTTGCCGTTGGCACTCTGACTGTCGCACATCCAATTTTGAGAACGGGATTACTGCCGCCGGCCCAACAAGCGCCGGGTCCGTGCCGGTGGAGCCATCTCCATGACCTTGGTCTGCAGGAAATCCATGATTTCCTTCTGGTCTCCAAACCCCGACAGCGTTTCAAACGGGATAGCCCTGCCCGCGCGAGCCGTCATCACCGAACCGAGGATGCGGCGGAATTCGCGCACCAGCAGCGCCAGGCGCAGGGTCAGGGAATATTTGCTGACCAGATGGAACAGCCAGGAATTCTGACCGTCGAAATAAAGCGGCAACACGGTCGCTCTTGAAGAGCGGATCATCTTCGCGGTGAAAGTTTTCCAGGGCAGTTCTTCCGCCCGGCCGAAGGGTTTTGCAGCCGTCGCCACGCCACCTCCGGGAAAGACGATGATCGTTGTGCCCTCCTGCAGGAGACGCAGGGCCTCCTTGCGGGTGGCCATATTGGTCTTGAGGGCTTCCTTGGTTTCCTCGAAATCGACCGGCAGCGAAAACGGCCGGACTTCGGGCACCTTCAGCAACTCGTTGTTGATCAGGATCTTGAACGGACGGCCCAGCTTTTCGGCAAGAGCCAGGATCGCAAGACCGTCACCAATGCCGTAGGGATGATTGGCGATAAGCACCAGCGGCCCTTCAGGCAGATCCTTCGGCGGCCATTCGCCATCGGCAACTGCTACGTTGAGGTTGATCAGGCCGAGAAGATCGTTCCAGATGTAGTCGGACGTACCGACCATCGTCTCCTTCCACACCTGGTAGACATTGACCAGCTTCCGGCGGCCGGACAGTCCTTCGATGGTGCGAATGGTCCAACGCTTGAGCGCAGGATGTTCGGGATTGGCGTAACTGAATTCAGCGTAGTTCACGGCAGTCGTCTTGACCCTGATGAAACTGTGACAAATCCGGAACCCAATACCAGATATCCTGTTTCATGATTGTGACGGCACATTGCCCTGTTGCCAGGGCAATGTGCAAGCTGTCAGATTTTCCCTTAATGACGGGGAAAACCTTACTTCAGGTCCGGCGGTGTCGCTTCTTCGACAAACGCCGCAATCGCCTCGTCGAGGCCCATCGGGGTCTGGTCCTTGGAACCAAGACGGCGAACGTTCACGGTCCGCTCCTCGGCTTCGCGCATGCCGCAAACGATGATCACCGGCACCTTGGCCAGCGAATGTTCGCGGACCTTGTAATTGATCTTCTCGTTGCGGAAATCGGTCTCGACCTTGAGACCTTTCGCCTTGAGCAGATCCGCGACTTCCTGGCCGTAGTCATCCGCTTCCGATGTGATCGTTGCGACCACGATCTGGAGCGGGGCGAACCACAGCGGGAAGTGCCCGGCGAAGTTCTCGATCAGGATGCCAAGGAACCGTTCCATGGAGCCGCAGATCGCGCGGTGGATCATCACCGGCGTCTTCTTCTCGCCGTCCTTGTCGACATAGAAGGCACCAAAGCGTTCCGGCAGGTTGAAGTCGACCTGCGTCGTGCCGCACTGCCATTCACGACCGATGGCATCACGCAGGGTGTATTCGAACTTCGGCCCGTAGAAAGCGCCCTCGCCCGGCAGGATGTCTGTTTTCACCCGGCCACCCGACTGGGCTTCGATTTGCTTCAGAACATCGGACATGATCGCTTCGGCATGATCCCACGCCTCGTCGGTGCCAACGCGCTTTTCCGGGCGGGTGGACAATTTCACCACGATCTCTTCAAAGCCGAAGTCCTTGTAGACCGACAGAATCAGATCGTTGATTTTCAGGCATTCGTCCGCCATCTGCTCTTCGGTGCAGAAAACGTGGGCGTCATCCTGTGTAAAGCCGCGCACCCGCATCAGGCCGTGCAGCGCTCCCGACGGTTCATACCGGTGCACCGTCCCGAATTCGGCAAGACGCATCGGCAGGTCGCGGTAGCTCTTCAGCCCGTGCTTGAAGATCTGCACGTGACCGGGGCAGTTCATCGGCTTCAGCGCGAAGACGCGCTCGTCCTCGGCTTCCGGATCGGCACACTGCACGGAGAACATGTTCTCCTTGTACCAGGTCCAGTGACCGGAGGTTTCCCAGAGCGACGTGTGCAGCACCTGCGGTGCGTTCACTTCCTTGTAGGTGTCCTTCAGGACCCGGCGCTTGTAGGCAATCAGGCTCTGGAACATGTCCCAGCCCTTCGGGTGCCAGAAGACCACGCCCGGACCTTCTTCCTGGAAATGGAACAGGTCCATTTCCCGGCCCAGCTTGCGGTGGTCGCGCTTCTCGGCTTCTTCCAGCATGTGAAGGTAGCCTTTCAGCTCCTTCTCGCTGTGCCAGGCCGTTGCGTAGATGCGCGTCAGCATCTCGTTGTTGCTGTCGCCGCGCCAGTAGGCTCCGGCCACCTTCATCAGCTTGAAGGCATCGCCGATCTGCCGGGTGGAGACCATATGCGGGCCCCGGCACAGGTCCAGCCATTGGCCCTGCTTGTAGATCTTGAGCTCCTGGTCTTCAGGAATGGCATCGACCAGCTCGACCTTGTAGTCCTCGCCCTTGGCAGCGAAATAGCGTTTCGCTTCGTCACGGCTCCACACTTCCTTGGTGAACTGGGCACCCCGGCCGATAATCTCGCGCATCTTCTTTTCGATGACCGGCAGCTCTTCCGGCGTGAATGGCCAGTCGGCGCCCGTGTCCGGATGGACGCGCTTGAAGTCGTAGTAGAAGCCGTTTTCGATCACCGGACCGATGGTCACCTGGGTACCGGGCCAAAGCTCCTGCACGGCTTCAGCCATGACGTGGGCCGCATCGTGGCGGATCAGTTCCAGGGCGCGCGGGTCATCGCGGGTGACGATCTCGATCTGGTGATTGCCGCTGATCGGGTCGGTGAGATCTTTCAGTTCCCCGTCGAGAGCCATTGCCACGGCCTTCTTGGCCAGCGACTTGGAAATGCCTTCGGCGACGGCCAGACCAGTGGTGCCTGCCTCGTATTCGCGCACGGAATTGTCGGGGAAAGTAAGTTCAATCATCGGTTTTCTCCTGCTCACTCCTGCAGACAAGGCAGGTAAGCTGTTCAAAGGAAGTGGAACGGGCCGGGCATACGGGATTCAGACTAATCCGGCAACCTTTTCCGAAGCATTTCCCTTGAATGGGCCTTTGATGTTGCCTTACCGCACTTCGAGGCGACGCACGAACCAGCGGATCAGCTGATCCCAGACTGCATCCTTCTCGGCAAGATCCTCGACCCCGTGATCGAGGTTTGGATTGTCGTTGATCTCAATGACAACCACCCGCTCTCCGATCACCTTGAGGTCGACCCCGTAAAGACCATCACCGATCAGGCGTGCAGCACGGACCGCTATATCGATCACGGCCGGTGGCGTTTCGGCCATGGAAACCGTCTTGAACCCGCCTTCAACGGCTTTCTTGCCGGTCTCGTGGCGCACGATCTGCCAGTGTTTCTTGGCCATCAGATACTGGCAGGCAAACAACGGCTCGCCGTCCAGCACACCAATGCGCCAGTCGTAGTCCGTCGGGCAATATTCCTGGGCAAGCAGAATGGCGCTTTCCTGGAAAAGCTCCTTCAGCTTCTCCTTGATGGCTTCTGCGCCCGTCACCCGGAAAACACCGCGGCTGAACGATCCGTCAGGGATCTTCAGAACGATCGGTGAGCCGAGCCTGGCTTCCAGATCGTCCGCTTCTTTCAGGGAAGACAGAACGATGGTCTTGGGTGTCGCGATGCCATGGCTTGCCAGAAGCTCGGTCAGATAGACTTTGTTGGTACAGCGGATCATCGAAACCGGATCGTCGATCACCGGCATGCCTTCCTGTACGGCGCGCCTGGCAAAACGGTAGGTGTGATTGTCGATGTTGGTGGTCTCGCGAATGAACAAGGCGTCGTATTGCGCCAGCTTGTCGAGATCTCCCTTGCCGATCGGCACGACTTCAACGCCGTGGCGCGCTGCCACCTTGGCCATGTGTTTCAGCGAGGCGATGGAAGACGGCGGCAGTTCTTCCCTGGAGTCGGAAAGTACGGCCATGGAATATTTCATCAAGGCGCGCTGTTTGGGAGCCCGCCATGGACGCGTCGTGTAGCTTTCGACCGCAGCCAGAAAATGCGCACGTTCATCAGCCACGAGATCGTTCACTGCCAGCACGCGGATCCGCTTGATGCTGCGCCACTCGCCCTCTTCCAGCAGCACTTCCAGCACCGGAGCGCGGAACCAGTCGAACAGCAGCCGGGCGAACGGCTCAAGCGCGGGATCTCCAACCTGGCCGAGATAGACCAGCAGTCTTGTAACCGCACCGGCAGCTTCCGGCGCCATCTTGCGAAGACAGCGGTTCAGCCGGTCTTCAAGTTCCGGCAAGGCATGCTGATAGAGCTGCTTGCGGGACAGTTCGATCATGGTCTCGACAACCGGCACCACCCGGTGCTGACGCGCCTCGGCCAGAAGCGAAGCGTAATAACCAGCCCCCTGATAGGCGTAGGACCGGGCCAGGTTGAGAATGGTCGGCTTGGCGCCGGTGAACAGCTTCGGGTGTGTCAGATACTCCCGCACGGTCATGACCTTGTGTGGCGTTTCCGTGTTGGAGAGGTCTTTGAGGTTGTCGACCAGAATGACCCAGGAAGACATAGGATCAGGCGTCCTTTCGTATCAGGATTTGGGCACGAACCGCTGTCCGGCCCCAACGGGCCATGCGGTCGAATTCGGCAAAGGGAATGGGAAGGTTGGCGGCATCTGCAGGGCTTTCGTGGCGTTCCCGCTCCAGCCACGGATCATGAATGATCAGATGGCGGTCGTCTGCATCGTGTACGAGCACCCAGTGCGGAACTTTCTGGCCGAACATGCGGTAGCCGGAAATGAGCACGATCGCGAGCGTTCCACCTGAAATCTCGGTCGCCAGTGCTGTTGCTTCCAAGGGGTTTTCCGAGCGCACAACACCAAGCTGACCGGCTTCCGTCCGGTACCCTTCCTGAACCAGTGTCAGCACCTTGCGCTTTTCCGGATTGCGGACGGAGTTGAGAAACAGAAGATCATCGGGAAACAGCCGAACCTCGACGGCAAGCCCGCGCCGCGCCAAGGCATTGGCAAGGCCAAACGGGCCGCAGCCGCCATGTCCCGAGGCGAGATAGATCGTCGTCGCCTCCCGCCAGAGCGTGAGCTCTGTCAACGGTTCCGCGGGTACCGACCGGTCGAAGTGCCGGGCCGCCATCAGCGCACAGGCCGGACCACAGGTGAATTCGGTCGTCTGGGAGTAATACGGCGCGTTGCCTGTGCCCAGTACCGGGCCATGCAGCAGCTTTTCCATACGCAGCGCCGCGCAACCGTCCTCGTAATAGGCCTCCACCCTGCCAAGCATGCGGTAGCCGCTGCGCCGATAAAGTGCGATGGCGGCCTCGTTGTCCGCCCGCACCTCAAGCCGCAGCACAATGCGTTCGCTGTCGAAGGCGGCAACTTCGGACGCTTCCAGCAGCTTTGCGCCAAGCCCCTGCCCCCGGCAGGCCGGATCCACAGCAAGCGAATAGAGCCGCGCCAGCGCGGTTGCCTGGCGCAAGAGCAGCAGCGCGTACCCAACCAGTCCGTCTGGACCGGTTGCGACCAAAAGGCGTGCGCGAGGGCTCTCCAGAAATCGCCTGAAGCTTCGCCGGGAAATGCGATCGCCGGCGAAGGCGGCGTTTTCAATGCGAAACAGCTCGGCGAGATCGCCGGGCTCGGCAGTGCGAATGAGAATATCCCCGGTTTCGGCCTGGGGCGAAGCCTTGTCCATGGTGCCTTGAAAGACCCAAAGGCCGGTGCGCCGCACCCGGTCTCCATCCAACATTGGCGACGGCCCTGAGGCAGTTTCGAGACTGCACGGACCGGTCGGCGGCCTTTGCGGAATACACCGATTTGCAGGTGCTGTCTTTGAGAATTTTCGTTGCGGCAACACATTTTGCATTCAGGCCTTAACGGCCCGGAAACGCAGGCCTCAAGAGGCCTTCTCAGCCACAGCCAAAGGCGGCGGACGGCGGCGGATCGGCTGGGATTTGACAATCGAGGTGCTGGTTTCCGCCTTGTCCGAAATCCGGTCCAGAATTCCGTCGAGCTGATCGATGGAAGGAATGGCAAGTCGGGCGACGAAACAGTCTTCTCCCGTGACCTTGTCGCACTCGCAAAACTCGGGAATTTCCTGAATGAGTTGCTGCACGATATGCAGCTTTCCAGGCAGTGGTCGAATGCGCACGATCGCCTGCAGACTGTATCCAAGCACCTTCGGATCAATATCCACGGTAAAGCGGCGAATGACGCCGCGCTCCTGCAGACGGCGGATCCGCTCCGAAACACCGGGCGACGACAATCCCACGTGAGCGGCCAGGTCTTTCAACGACATGCGCGCGTCGTCAATCAAGGCTTCAACGATCTTGATATCCGTCTCATCCATCTTCATTTCGAAACACCAATCGGCAGATAAGCTTACATTCCACAAAACAATACCAGTTTCTGTTGATTTTTCAAAAGTACTCGCATCCATCTCCTTGGCAGAATGAAGGCCATCCTGAAACGCTTGGAGGCAAAAATGGACAAGACAATGCGCGGCGCCACCGAAATGACTGCCGCCATGACCATTCTGGGAACGATAGGACTTTTCGTGGTCCTTTCCGGCCAGGGCGCCATCGACGTTGTGTTCTGGCGCTGCGCCTTCGGTGCGTTGGCGCTGCTTGTCATCTGTTCTGCCCAGGGCCTACTCCACCGGCACCTGACCTGGAAAAAACTGGCCGTTGCCGCCATAGGGGGCGTTGCCATCGTCGTGAACTGGGCAATGCTCTTCACTGCCTATTCCGAGGCATCCATCGGCGTGGCAACCGCTGTCTACAATACCCAGCCGTTCATCCTGGTCGGCTTCGGCATTCTGTTTCTGGGAGAACGGATCACCGTCAACAAGCTCGGCTGGCTGGTCATTGCCTTTGCCGGTGTCCTGCTGATCGTCCAGGCAAAACCCGGCGCTGTCGAATACGCCGGTTCAAATTATGCACTCGGCATAGCACTCTCGCTCGGCGCAGCCTTTTTCTGGGCTGTCGCAGCCCTGCTGACCAAGAAGCTGACGGGAACGCCTCCACAGCTGATCGCCCTGGTACAGGTCTGTGTCGGCATCCTGATGCTTGCCCCCTTCGTCAGCTGGAACGCTCTGCCGGAAGGTACAATCGCCTGGGGCTCGCTTGTCACGCTTGGCGCCGTTCACACGGGGTTGATGTATATCCTCATGTATGGCGCCGTGCAGAAGCTGCCGACCTATCTGCAAGGTGCCTTTTCCTTCATTTATCCGGTGGTGGCGATCCTTATCGATTATGCTGCCTTCGGCCATCAGCTGAAACCGCTGCAGCTTGTCGGAGCGGCTGCGATCATCATTGCCGCGATGGGCATGACCTTCGGCTGGCGGCTGCTTCGGCGCAAGGCTACGGCCTCTCCATCATAGGGCCGAAGCTGCCTTCGCCCTGTCTTTTCCGGCCTTGGAGAGCGCTGCATCGCGAAGCTGTTTGGCAACCGCTTCCGCGCCGCCACGCGTTTCCCGGATCATCGCCAGATCCTCTTCTTCGCTCCGGTTCATCGGCGCGATGGCAAGGTCGGAATAGGTCCGCCTGTCAGGCGATGCCTTGACCTTCCGGTAGATCCGGTAAACCCGCCAGACGGCGGACAGATAGATCCAATGTTTGGCGACGATTTCGGCCAGATAGCGCGGATAAAAGGCAAGCGGATTTTCAAGCGGCAGGCCACCGCGTCGGTCGGTCCGGAATTTCAGACGGAAGTAGCCGCCTTCCAGCGGATGAACGCCCTCGCATTCGACCATCAGCTTGAACCACATCATCAGGAACAGCTTGTTGCCCGGACGGCCCTTTCGGTGTGCAGCGGCCCGGCGCAGAACCGTCTCGATGTGGCCATCTGAATAGTAGCTTGCCCAGGCTTGCCGATAGGCATCCTCCCAATCCTCGTCGCTCATTTTCGGGTGATGGTTCACCCGGTGATTGAGGTCATACTTGTTGAGATCCGGATCCATCCAGATGCCTTTGTCGAGCAGCACCTTGTGATCCTCGGAGCCTGGCAATGGTGTCAGGTAGAAGAACTCGAGCAGATCGAGAGGAAGCTCCTTCTTGATGATCTCGACGTCATGCAGGACCGACTCTTTCGTATCACCCGGAAAGCCGATGATGTAACCGGCATAGGTGGTCGCACCATGCGCCCGCCATTTCTGCAGCATTTCGCGGTATTCGGTGATCTTGTTCTGCCGCTTCTTCGCGGCCAGCAGATTGTCCGGATTGATGTTTTCAAGACCGATAAAGACCCGGTTGACGCCGGCCCGCGCCGCTTTCTCGATGAAACCGTCAATCCTGTGGCAGAGCGTATCCACCTGGATGATGAACTTGATGTCGAAATTCTCCTGCTCCCTCAGCAGAATCAGCCGATCGAACAGCCGCTCCCATTCACGGTTGCGGGCGAAATTGTCGTCGGTGATGAAGAAGCGGTCGATGCCCTGTGCGACGTTGTCGCGAATGATCCGCTCCAGATCGTCGGCCGACCGAAACCGGCTCTTGCGACCCTGCACGTTGATGATCGTGCAGAAGGAACACTGAAACGGGCAACCACGGCCAAGATCGAAACTTGAATGCGATCCGGCAGTGAAACGGATGTGCTGAGAGGGAAGGATCGGTGTCGGCTCCCCCTCCAGCGAAGGCAAGTCCGCCATGAAATCATAGAGCGGTTTCAGATCCCCTGAAAAGGCGTCCCGAAACACGGTGTCGAGCCGTCCGTCCTCCGCCTCGCCTGCAAAATAGACGACGCCTTCCCGCTGTAACTCGACCATTTCCGCTGGCATCTCATCCAGCATGGAAATGCAACCCGATACGTGAAATCCACCGATGGCAACCGGCAGGCCCAGGTTCAGAAATCTGCGCGCAAGGTCGCTCGCCCGGGGGAACTGGTTTGACTGGACCCCGACCAGCGCGATCAGGGCCTTTCCGCCTGCCTTTCGGATCTGAGCCGCAATCTTTTCGGGATGAACCCGCTTGTTGGTTTCATCGTAGGTGTGAAGGTGGATGCGAACATCCTTCTCAAGTACTGCGCGGTCTCGCGCAGCTTCTGCCAAGCCGTTCAGACTGGCGAGCGTGTTGGAGGGAATTGCAGAACGAAGCCACTGGATCGGGTAACCGTCGTCGTCGTAATGGGTTGGTTTGATCATTACGAAATGGAAGTCGCGTCCGCTCATTCTTCCCTCCGCCTTTTGGCCTGAAGAGCAAGCGTTGCATTGACCTGACCCTAGGTCAACTTTTACCTGACCGGGTGTCTAGTCCAGCCGGTGTTCCTTCGGTATGTGCCTGCCGGTCCAATGACCGTAGCGCCATGGCAAAAACCAGCGCGCATCCGGCGGCAGGGTGTCGGGAACCGGGTCGAAACCGGAAGCACCCCAGGGATTGCATCTGAGAACGCGAGACAGGCCGACCCAGCCCCCGGCCCAGAAACCGAACCTGCGAATGGACTGCTCGGTATAATCCGAGCAGGTCGGCGCATAGCGGCAGGTGCGCCCCATGAAGAGCGACAGGGAATGACGGTAGATCCAGATCAGGGCGATTGCGATCATCCCGCCTGGACCCAGCCGGTTTTTAGGTGTGTTTTTGGGGCTGTGTCTATTGCACATTATCGATGTTCAAAGGCAACGTTCGAAAGCCATCTGGAAGGGGATAGTTTGCCCATCATCCGATCTCACCGAGTATTGGCCGCTCCTGTCTTCTGAAGGGAGCTGCCATGAGAAGCCCAACTTGTCCAGCTGCGAAACCGATGGCCCCATGAACATGTAGGACCGCATCGGCCCCCAAGCGTTCCGTGGCCTTTTTCCCGGTCCGATCCGGTGTAGATGACCTCAAGCTGCGGCACCGTCTGCCTTCTTCTTGACTTCGATCTGGTCGAGCGCATCGACGACGGCATCGAATGTCAGCATCGTTGACGCGTGCCGGGCCTTGTACTCGCGCACCGGTTCCAGAAACTTCAGATCTTCAAAACGGCCCGAAGGCGCCTCTCCACCCTCCTTCAGCATGGCCCGCATGGTCTTCTGCACCTCGCGCAGTTCAGCCCCGCTCGCGCCGATGACGTTCCGGGCCATGATCGAGGAAGACGCCTGACCAAGCGCGCAGGCTTTGACGTCATGAGCAAAATCCGTCACCACGCCGTCCTTCATGCAAAGATCCACGATGACAGTGGAACCGCACAGTTTGGAATGGGCTTTTGCGCTTGCGTCCGGATGCTCGAGACGGCCGATCCGCGGGATATTTCCTGCGAATTCGAGGATCTTCGCGTTATAAATGTCGTCGAGCATAACTCGCCTCTTCGTGAATGCCTGTGATGCGCGACACATTGATGGCGCACTGCTTTCATATATATACATCAGACGCCACGGCAAATTCGCAAGGGGCAGAGTGGTCGCAGTTGGTCTTTCGCATGACGCATGCACGCTAGAAACCGGCTCCTCCCGCTCAGAAACTGTGCGTTCGCTTTTTGCCTGGAGTATGATAAGGGTCCGCGGCTTGAAAGCCCGAACCTTCTGATCTGTGCACCAGCGGGCGCCGTATGACGAGTGACAAGGGTAAAATTGCGAGGATCCCAATGGACGCTGTCCTCAAGCCGGTAGAAAAAACCTTCGAAAGAAAGTCACCGGATCAGTTGCATCGGCCAAGCCGTGAAGAAGCCGAAGCTGCTGTGCGCACGCTTCTGGCCTGGACCGGTGACGACCCGGACCGCGAAGGTCTTGTGGAAACACCGAAGCGCGTGGTCAAGGCGCTGAGCCAGCTTTACAGCGGTTACTTCGAAGATCCGGCAGAGCACCTTGCAAGGACGTTTGAAGACGTTGGCGGCTACAAGGACATCGTCCTTGTGCGCGGCATACCGTTCCATTCCCATTGCGAGCACCACATGCTGCCTTTCATCGGCGAGGCACATATCGCCTATTACCCGGCAGAAGGTGTCGTTGGTCTTTCCAAGCTTGCGCGCGTTGTTGACATCTACGCCAAGCGTCTGCAAACGCAGGAAAACTTGACTGCGCAGATCGCATCGGTCATTGACGACGCTCTGGCCCCGCGTGGCCTGGCCGTGATGCTGGAAGCAGAACACCAGTGCATGACCATGCGCGGTGTCCAGAAACCCGGTGTTTCCACGATCACCACACAATTCACCGGCGTATTTCAGGACGACCCTGCCGAGCAGGCGAAATTCATGTCTCTGGTACGCGGCAAGGGCCTCTGACTTTCAAGCCCTTGCGTTTTCAACGACGGCAAGGGCTTTCTTCCCATGTGCAACATCCATCTGACAGAGCGCAGCGACAAGGAAACGGTCGAATCCGGCGACTTGATGATGCCGAAGTTCGACCGGGACGGGCTGATCGTGGCTGTCGTTACCGATGTATCGTCTGGTGAGGTCTTGATGGTCGGCTACATGAATGCCGAAGCCCTGAAGCGGACAATCGAGACCGGAGAAGCCTGGTACTGGAGCCGTTCGCGCCAGAGTTACTGGAAAAAGGGTGAAACCTCCGGTCAGATCCAGACGGTGCACGAGATCCTGACCGATTGCGATCAGGATGCCCTTGTGCTGAAGGTCTCGGTTGCCGGCAACGGTGCGACTTGTCACGTGGGATATCGCTCTTGTTTCTACAGAAAAACTGTGAAGAGCGACGACGGATCGGTGCGTCTCGAACGCGTTGAAGCCGACCGTGTCTATGATCCCGACGTGGTCTACGGGAACAATTGAGCGCGGTTTTCCGGGCATCCGCCGAACCGTATGCCTCGTGCAAGGTGTTGACACGTATAAAGTTTCGCAACTTTGCAATAAACGTATAAGTAGTTTCCCGTATATCTCGACAGCCTGTCTTGCGCCTAAGTTTTGATCAGGCGCGAACATCAACAAAAATATCCTGCGCCTGATTCCTGATCGACCGCGAGCTGAGGGAGAGGCCATGGCGGAGAACAGTGTTCCGAGCAAACGGGACGAACGGATTGCGTTCATCCTGTTGGCGGTTGTGCTTGCCCCCGCGCTTTCCGTCGCAATAGTTGGCGGTTACGGCTTTATCATCTGGATGTCACAACTGGTCTTAGGGCCGCCGGCGGGCTGATGTCATGCCCACAGATCCTCATTTTTCGGCCAGCCGCAGAGCATTCCTGAAACTGCCCAGCCAACCGGAGATCCAGAGACTTCGCCCACCCTGGACGGACGAAGCCTCGGTCGCTGCGCATTGCACCGGCTGTAATGCGTGTAGCGACGCCTGCCCCGAATCTATCCTGAGACCGGATAGCACCGGACGGCCGGAAGTTGTCTTCGATGGTGGCGATTGCACATTCTGCGGCAAGTGCGCCGACGCATGCGCGCATGATGTCTTCGACACGGCGCGTACACCGGCCTGGCCGCTGAAGGCTGAGTTTCAGCCGGGTTGCCTGCAGGATCATGGCATTGCGTGCCAGGTGTGCCGCGATATCTGCCCTGCCTCGGCGATCAGAATAGATCTCACCAAACGACCCTTTGGCCGGCTTCGAATCGAAACGGCGGCCTGCACGGGCTGCGGCGCCTGCCTGCCGGTCTGTCCGCAGGATGCCCTGGCCATTGTTCATCCCGATCAGGACGCGGAGACAGCATGAACGTAACTGTCCACATAGCCAGTCTGCTCGTCCACGCGCGGACCGAGTCGATATCCGATGTCGAGCGTGCTGTTCTCGCGATTGGCGGAGCCGAGATCGCCCATTCCGATGACCAGGGACGCCTCATCGTCACGCTGGAAACCGCGAACGAAGCGGAAATCGTTCAGGCCCTTACGGACATCCAGCGGTTCACCGGCGTCGTGAGCGCATCCCTAGTTTACCACCAGACAGACGGTGCGCCCGAGGCTGCACCCACCTCCCTTCAAGGAGACTCATAATGAGCGGAATAAGCAGACGCGATGTCATCAAGGCGCAGGCGGTGGCGGCCGCCGCGGCTGCCGCGGGCCTTCCCGTCCCCGCAGCCGCGCAGAACCTGGTCACCCACGCGCACCTGACCGACCTGAAATGGTCCAAGGCCGCCTGCCGCTTCTGCGGCACCGGCTGCTCCATCATGGTTGCCACCAAAGCAGGCCGTGTCGTCGCCACCCATGGCGATGCGGAAGCGGAGGTGAACCGGGGCCTCAACTGCGTCAAAGGGTATTTCCTGTCGAAGATCATGTACGGCAAGGACCGGCTGACGACCCCCCTCCTGCGCAAGAAGAACGGCAAGTTCGACAAGGACGGCGATTTCGAGCCGGTGTCCTGGGACGAGGCCTTCGACATCATGGCCGAGAAATGGAAGGCGACCCTCAAGGCCAAGGGCCCCAAGGCAGTCGGCATGTTCGGGTCGGGCCAATGGACGGTCTGGGAAGGCTATGCCGCTTCCAAACTGATGAAGGCCGGTTTCCGCTCCAACAATATCGACCCCAACGCGCGCCACTGCATGGCCTCTGCCGTCGTCGGCTTCATCCGGGCCTTCGGCATTGACGAACCCATGGGCTGTTACGACGATTTCGAAAACGCCGATGCCTTCGTGCTGTGGGGCTCCAACATGGCGGAAATGCACCCGATCCTGTGGACCAGGATCGCGGACCGGCGCCTCAGCCATCCACATGTCAAGGTCGCGGTGCTTTCCACTTTCGAGCATCGCAGCTTCGATCTGGCGGACATACCAGGCGTGTTCGTTCCGCAAACGGACATGATCATCGCGAACTATATTGCCAATCACATCATCCAGTCCGGCGCAGTGAACGAGGATTTCGTTTCCAGCCACGTCAATTTCCGCAAGGGAGCGCAGGACATCGGCTATGGCCTGCGGCCGGACCATCCGCTTGAAGTGGCAGCGGCCAACGCCGGCAGCGGCGATTCCGAACCGATGACGCTTGAAGAGTTCGCTGAATTCGTAAAACCCTACACGCTGGACTACGCAGCCGAGAAGTCTGGCGTTTCCAGGGAGCGGCTTCAGCAGATAGCGGAGCTTTATGCCGATCCCGACACCAAGGTAATGTCGCTGTGGACCATGGGCGTAAACCAGCACACTCGCGGTGTCTGGATGAACAACCTGATCTACAACATCCATCTCCTGACCGGAAAAATTGCCCAGCCTGGCAATTCCCCCTTCTCCCTTACCGGTCAGCCATCCGCTTGCGGCACCGCCCGCGAGGTCGGCACCTTCGCCCACCGCCTGCCAGCCGACCTCCTGGTCGCAAATCCGGAGCACCGGGCAACGGCAGAAAAGATCTGGAAGCTGCCGGCCGGAACAGTTCCGGAATGGATCGGTGCTCACGCCGTTCTACAAAACCGGAAACTCAAGGACGGCGAAATCAACTGCTACTGGGTTCAGGTCAACAACAACATGCAGGCCGCCCCGAACATGATGGAAGAAGGTCTTCCGGGATATCGCAACCCGGAAAACTTCATCGTCGTGTCCGACGCCTACCCGACCGTGACGGCAGAGGCCGCCGACCTTGTTCTGCCAACCGCCATGTGGGTTGAAAAGGAAGGCGCCTATGGCAATGCCGAGCGGCGGACCCAGTTCTGGCACCAGCTTGTCGATGCCCCGGAAGGAGCGATGTCGGACCTGTGGCAGCTGGTCGAATTTTCCAAGCGCTTCACGACGGACGAAGTCTGGCCGCCCGAGCTTCTGGCAGACAACCCGGACTACAAGGGCAAGACGCTGTACGAGGTTCTGTTCGAAAACGGCAATGTGAACGCTTTCCCCAACAGCGACCGGGCGGAAGACTATGCCAACCACGAAGCCGATGACTTCGGCTTTTACATCCAGAAGGGCCTGTTCGAGGAATATGCCCAGTTCGGCCGCGGACACGGCCACGACCTGGCAGACTTCGACACCTACCACCAGGTTCGCGGTCTCCGCTGGCCCGTGGTCGACGGCAAGGAAACCCGCTGGCGCTACAACGGCAAATACGACCCTTATGTGAAGGAAGGGGCGGAGTTCGATTTCTATGGCAAGCCGGACGGCAAGGCCGTCGCCTTCGCCCTGCCCTACGAACCGCCAGCGGAAAGCCCGGATGAGGACTATCCTTTCTGGCTGTCCACCGGCCGGGTGCTGGAACATTGGCACTCCGGCTCAATGACGCAGCGCGTCCCCGAACTCTACAAGGCCGTACCCGATGCCCTCTGCTTCATGCACCCCGACGATGCCGAAGCGCTCGGCCTGAGGCGCGGTGCAGAGGTTCGGGTCAA
Organism: Roseibium sp. LAB1; assembly: GCF_054658235.1. Lineage (NCBI taxonomy): Bacteria > Pseudomonadati > Pseudomonadota > Alphaproteobacteria > Hyphomicrobiales > Stappiaceae > Roseibium > Roseibium sp. LAB1. The sequence goes on from NZ_BAAGIB010000001.1 coordinate 463,831, forward strand.
GTCCAGGCGCGGAGAGATACTCACCCGTGTGGAAACCAGGGGCCGCAACAAACCACCCAAGGGACTGATTTTCGTACCCTGGTTCGACGCACGTCAGTTGATCAACAAGGTCACGCTGGACGCAACGGATCCGCTGTCGAAGCAGACCGATTTCAAGAAATGCGCCGTGCGCGTAGAAGCAGTGTGAGGTGAGCCATGAAACGCTTTGCAATCGGCCTTGCCTGCGCCGCCCTGTTGGTTGCCGCAGCTGCAGCGGCCCAGGAGAACATCGCCACCCTGCGACCGACAACCCCACTGGCTGACAACGGAACACCCGCGCCCATGCCCAAGCCGGTCAACTCGGACATACGCCAGGTGCGGAACTATCCCGAACAGCCCCCGCTGATCCCGCATACGATCGAGGGCTATCAGATCGACAAGAACTCCAACAAGTGCCTGAGCTGTCATGCCCGCACGGCGATTGAAGTCAGCCAGGCGCCCATGGTGTCGATCACGCACTTCATGAACCGGGACAACCAGTTTCTGGCCTCGGTGACACCCCGCCGGTACTTCTGCAATCAGTGCCACGTGCCGCAGACCGACGCCCGGCCGCTGGTCGAGAACGACTTTGTCGACGTCGACGAAGTGCTTGAATATGTGAAATCGAAAGAGGGAGCCAAATAATGCTGGCCTTCCTCAAAAGGCTCTGGACCACCATCCGCCGTCCAAGCGTACATTACAGTCTCGGCTTTCTGACGCTTGGCGGCTTTATCATGGGCATCATATTCTGGGGCGGTTTCAACACCGCGCTGGAATTGACCAATACCGAAAAGTTCTGCACGGGCTGTCACGAGATGCGCGACAACGTCTTTGCCGAGCTGAAATCGACGATCCACTATTCCAACCGCTCGGGCGTGCGGGCCACCTGCCCGGATTGTCACGTACCGCACGAATGGACTGACAAGATCGCCCGCAAGATGCAGGCTTCAAAGGAAGTCTGGGGCAAGATCTTCGGAACGATCAACACGCGGGAAAAGTTTCTGGAACATCGGCTTGAACTGGCCCAGCACGAATGGGCCCGGCTCAAGGCGAACAATTCTCTGGAATGCCGGAACTGTCATTCCGCCGATTCCATGGACATAACCCGCCAGAGCGGACGTGCATCGGAAGCACACCAACGGTTCCTGTTCACCGGCGAGAAAACCTGCATCGATTGCCACAAGGGCATTGCTCACCGCCTGCCGGACATGTCCCAATCGGCATGGCACGGGGAAAAACCCGACGAAATGCTGGCAAAAGCCACCGCGTTTCTGGCAACGCGGCAGGAAGAATAGATCAACTGATCGAAGCAAAAAGGCTGGCCCTCGAGCCAGCCTTTTTCATATCAGGCCATCGTGATGTAGCTGCGCATCTGCTCGGCTTCGAGCTCAACCTGCGCGATCTTGAACTTGACGACATCGCCGATGGAAATCACGCCGCTCAACTTGCCGTCTTTCAGCACGGGCATATGGCGGAACCTGCCCTGTGTCATGCGGGCCATGACTTCGTTGATGTTGTTTTCTTCGGTGCAGGTGACAACGCTCTTTGTCATGACGTTGGAGACCGGCAATTTCAGCGCCGACACGCCCTGTGTCCCGACAACACGGACGATGTCCCGCTCTGACACAATGCCGTCCACGGTACCGTCCTCGTCAGAAACAACCACGGCACCGATCTTGTGTTTTGCCAGGGTTTCACAAATTTCGCTGAGCAACGCGTCGCTGCGCGCTGTGATAATATCGTGGCCTTTCCCACTCAGGATTGCGGCTACGGTCATTCAATCACCTCCCATGGCATCAATCGGCCCGTTTTACCGGACCAGATCAACCGACGCTCAATCGGAAGCGATCAAACGTCAACAGTTGATCGACCTGAATGCAGTCTGCCAGCCGGTCTCCGGGAGGAGTTGTTCCGGCTGCTCGACCACTTTCGCACCGACTGGGGCCAGACGTCCATTCGAATCCGACAGGACATCCTCCAGTCTTCCGGTATCATGGCAAAAAAATCAGGCCGCGCAAACTGTTGACCTTGCATCTTGAAGGCTGGTGCGGCCGGTGTCAGGAATTCCGCCGCTGCGGGACCGGATCGAAAAACGGGAACAGGGCAAGGCCCGCAACAAAGCCGCCGATATGGGCTTGCCAGGCAACACTTGCCGGCTGCCCCGCGACGGGTCCGCTCATCAGGCCGAAGAACAGATTGAGCCCGAACCAAACCGCAACGAAAACCAGAACCTGCTGGTTGCGCAGGCATTCCGCCAGCGGCTGTGCCGGAACAAAATAAGCCGTCGGATCGTTGCTGCGGATCGCTCCCAGCGGGCCGCCACGCTCGAACACGAAGCGGATGGCTGCTGCCATCTGCCCGGAAATAGCCGCAGAAGCACCGATCATCGGGGCCCCTTCCCCCCAATGGGTCGCCAGGTGGGCAGCTGCCCCGCCAACGGAACAGACAGCCGAAAATACCAGGAAACGCCCTACGCCGAACCGTCTGGCAACCGCACTGCCGAAGATGGCCATCCAGAGCAGGTTGAAAATGATGTGCATGGCACCGCCATGCAGCAGACTGTAGGTAACAAAAGCCCACAGGCTGGAGACCAGGTCGAGCGGCTGCAGGTTGCCAAGGTAGGCATATTTTACCGGCCAGAACGCAAACAGTTCGATGATCAGATTGTCCAGGTATGCCGGAAGGATCAGTTCCCGCAGAACATGGATCGCAATCAGGATACCGCCAAGCCAGACGATGATGTTGGGAAGATTGAAGACAGGCGGACCGGACGGCCGTTGAGGACGTTGTTCCTTCTGTGCTTTTTCGCGCCGGGCGCGTTCCTCGTCGATGCGGTAAACGTTCATGGACCCTCTGCCTTTCCTGACCTTCTTCTAAGCCAGATCGAAGACAAAACAAGAGTGGTTCGACTGACAGGTTCTGCGAAACCGGGAAATGGTGAATTCGACCCCGATGGTCGCTCCCCAAAAGACCTGAAAATACAAAGCGCCGGCCACCTTAAAAGGTGACCAGCGCTTTGCGATGCCCCCCAAAACCGGTCGCGTCCCCACGACGCCCGTTCAGGACAGTTGTTCACTCCGGTCGGCGCTTGTTTTACCGAGGCAGCTCTTCGCGGCTGTACCTATCGGCCCGCGGCCTGACCTGCAACAGCGGGTTCCTCCCACCCGCTGTCTATGTGAACTGTTTATTAAGCTGACAGGCAAAACCCTTTAAAACAAGTTTTACTCAAAATTAACCTTAATTTCCGACCCGCCACCAAGCTTTCGTGCCGCCAGGCACTTGGCACGCCCCCTGCTTTGTAAAGGTCAAAAACCAACAGGGAACCAAATTCGTCCCGTTTTGAAACAAGCACTGTCTTGAGACGAAACACCGGGCGCAAGAATGGCAAAGAGGCGAACCAGATGAAACACGGCGTAACGCAAACTCTTTACAACTACTGGGACAATCTTCGCGGCGCCCGCCCGGCACCGAACCGCAGCGAAGTCGATCCTGGGGAAATACGTGGCCTTCTTGGTGACACCTTCATCCTGGAGACGAACGGATCGAAGGACGTACGCTACCGCCTGGCCGGAACGCGTCTGTGTTCCGCACATTGCAGGGAACTCAAGGGCCGCAATTTCCTGCGGGGCTGGAGTGCGAAAGACCGTGAAGCCCTGGAAAGCCTGATCGCCGCCATCACTGAAGATGCGGCTGCCGCCGTGATCGGCATCAACGGCCACACGGAACGCGGACAGATCCTGCAAATGGAAATGCTGCTGGTTCCGCTGAACGTTCCGGGCGAAGGCAGGATCCGCATCCTGGGAAGTTGCACGCCCATGGAAAAACCCTATTGGATCGGCCTGCATCCCATTTTGAGCCAGTCAATCAGCAGTCTACGCCTGGTCTGGCCGGACGAGCGTCCTTACTTCGTCGATTCTCCAGCATCGACGCTCAATCCGATCCTGCCTCGCTTTACCGCAGAAGGCATGGCGATGCCGACCCCGCCCCTTCCGAACGGAGCCGAGCGCAAGGTCGGACATCTGACCGTCTATTCCGGCGGAAAGTCCTGATCCGCTTTCCAAACCATCTCTGGTAACGTCCCTGTTTGCATTCAGATATCGGGCCGGTTGAGAATCAGCCGGCCCGATATCATTTCAAGCACCGGTGAATTGCAGCGCTTTTTCAGCTGTAACAATGTGGACCCTTCCGGATTTTTACTCTCTGATTTCTCTGCTTTCAGGCCGAAAATCTCTCGAAATAATGCCGTCGTGGCCATGCCCGCATTTTTATCGATCCCAAGTCTGGACCTGAGGCCCTTCTGAGCTACACTCTTACACATCGTTAACCCCAGCTACTTAAAGTGCTTTGACAGACGTCTTTTGAATCGCATCTCAGCCGGGGAAAATGCGATTTGCGCATCGTTTTGGATAGAACAGGCATGAGCGCCGGAGTGGCAACAGCAACAGAGGGAAGCAGATCGCTTCAAGTCACTGACCGCCGGCGCCATCAACGGGTCCAGGTCAACATACTGGGCCGCTTCATGCTTGAAGATCGGCGCGAATATCCCTGCCAGGTTATAGACATGTCGCCAGGCGGCATGGCCATGATCACACCGGTCGCCGGCAGGGTTGGCGAACGTGTAATTGCCTATCTTGACCATCTGAGCCGCGTGGAAGGCAAGATATCCCGCCTGATCGACGGCGGCTTTGCGGTTGAATTGCGCAATACGGTTCGCAAACGCGACAAGATCGCCAACGTTCTGACCTGGCTTGCCAACCGGGACGAGCTCAATCTTCCCGAAGACCGCCGCCACGACCGCTTCGTGCCCAAGAACCCGATGACCAAGATGATCCTCCCGGATGGCTCGGAGCATGTCTGCCGGATCATCGACGTGTCCCTGTCCGGCGCGGCAATCGCCACGGACATCGTGCCGGAAATGGGCGACGCCATCACACTCGGCAAAATGCATGCGCGCGTCATTCGCCGCATCGAAGGCGGCATCGCGGTTGAATTTGCAGCCGTTCAAAGCCGCGAATTGCTGGAACAGCACATATCGGCACCGGAGGAAAGCTGACAGCAGCTTTTACCAGCCTTACCCGAGCCAATCGGAAATAGTCTCAAAGACCCGGCCAGAAGCCGGGTCATTTTGTTTCTGCACGGCTTTCCCGATCAGGATCGTCCGTTTCAGGCTCCCCGTTTCAAAAAAGTCAAAAATCTTTCGCCCGCTTTTCCTCAGACAGGGTTTGGCCAACGGGTCTGTTTCCGGCCAGTTTCCGAATGATCCGGCACGGGTCACATGACTTCCGAAGACAGTTGAAATTTCGATTTTTCAGGGGCTTGCAGAGGATAGATCAAATTTTACGAAAATTTTCTGCCAACTTGAATTAAAGTAATCTCAAATAACTATAAAAACAAAATCAAACACCGATCAAATACGAGTAGAGTTTTACTTTGGAGATTTTCTCCAAGTAAAAATCATTAGGTCATCGTTACGTCAGCCTTGGGGAGGGCGTTACGATGAAATTACTTCACAGAACTGTATTCGCATCTGCAATGTTACTGTCGTGCACCGTCCTGGGATCGGTTGCACAAGCAGATCCGGGCCGTTTCATGGACATGAAAACGGTCGTCAAACCACCGGTCGGATATGAGCAATTCTGCCGCGACAACGCATGGGCCTGTCCGAAGGAAAAGTACAAGCCGGTTGTCGTGAAGCTGGATGAGTCCCGCTGGAACGAACTCATCGCCATCAACAAGGAAGTCAACCGCAGGGTCCACCCGATGACCGATCAGGACCTGTTCGGCAAGGAAGAGTACTGGACTTATCCCGTCGACGGATATGGCGACTGCGAGGAGTACGTTCTTGAAAAGCAGCGTGTTCTGATTGAAGCCGGCTGGCCGAAAAGCGCCCTTCTCATCACCGTTGCAAAAGACACGCAGAACTCTGGACATGCGGTTCTGACCGTACGTACGGACCATGGCGACATGATCCTCGACAACCAGATCGAGGCTGTCCTGCCCTGGTATTCGACACCCTATCGCTACATCAAACGTCAGTCCGCCAGCTCGCCAGTGCAGTGGACAGGTATTGCCGACACGCGTGTGACCACAGTCAGTAGCGTGTCCAACTAGGTTTGGGATTGGTCCGGCGTCAGCCGGCCTCTAGGACGATCCGGTCGCGTCCCCACCCTCCCCATCCCTACCACGACCGGATCCAGGGAACCGGCCCGCCCCCCGCAGGCCGGTTCCCGCCTTTTCAGGCCCCGTTCAAAAGGGATCAGGTCAAGAGCGATCGGGTCGAATAGGGTCAGAGTTCGCGCAGTCCCGACTTGAAGCGCCGCCAGTTGCGCACATAGCCGTCAGCGGAATTCGCAATTCCGTTCGCTGCTTCCAGCGGCAATGTCTTCACGACCTTGCCAGGCACGCCGACCACGAGAGAATTGTCCGGAATTTCCTTACCTTCAGCGATCAGCGCGTTGGCGCCGATAATGCAGTTGGAACCGATTACGGCGCCGTTCAGGATCGTCGCCCCCATACCGACCAGCGAATTGTCCTTGATGGTGCACCCATGCAGAATGGCCTTGTGGCCGATCGTGCAATTTGCGCCGATGGTCAGCGGAAAGCCCATATCCGTGTGAAAGACACAGCCGTCCTGCACGTTGGAGCGCATGCCGACGGTAATCGGCTCGTTGTCGCCGCGCAGAACCGCGTTGAACCAGACACTCGCTGCTTCCTGAAGAACGACATCGCCGATCAGCGTTGCATTCGGTGCGATCCAATATTCCCCGTTTTCAGGAAAAACAGGCGTACGTCCGTCAAGTGCGAAAATCGGCATGAGACCTCAGGTGTAACCAACCATCATCAGTGCGACGTTGATTACCATAACACCGGAACACATGCTCCACATGCCGGCAATGGTGGAAGACGCTACCAACCAGCCCAACGGCCGTTTTTCAATCCTGCGTCCGCGAATGGCGTTGCGCATGATGATGAAGGGACCGGCAAACACACAAAGGAACATGCCGGCAAGGAACGACAGCAAGCCCTCTCCGTCAAAGGCAAACTTTGGCGGCTGCTTGGTGACCAACTGATAGAGGCTACCCAGTACACCGGAAGCCACAAATCCGGCGCACGCGATATATCCAACGATAAGAAGATTGAACAACACGCCCGTTAACCCCTTGTTAACTCTTTCACGCGGAAAGTGATTAAGAATTCCTAAAGGGTCAAGAGCAAAGACTGTGCCGGAACGGCAAATGCGCAAAATCCCTTCGATACAGCCACTTCAAGTGGCAGTGACGGCTTCCCCTAGCGGGACATCTGTACCGTTTCAGGACAGTCTGTCCCAGATATGCGCACAGCCAACAAAGGGACTGAAGTCGTGATCCCCGTCTCTCTGCCAGGACCGATCAGAACCGACCCCCGCCATTTCACCTGGCTGGCTTTGGCAATGTGCGTGCTGGGCACGGCTCACGTTGCCGGAAAGATCTATTCCTGGTCCTCCGGCTGGCCTGCGGATGCAGGTGTCAGACAGGACCAGCCGGTCCGCTTTGCCGTCGGGTCGACCCGCTTTGAACTTCCCTTGAACCTGATCGCGACGGGACTTCAAAAACGCCAGGCCCTGGGTGCCGACGCAGCGTTTGAAACATTGCGCCTGAACCTCAACTGGTCTGCAAGTACGGCCGCTGTGGGCGGAACGAACCCGATCCAGGTGGAACTTGAAAGCAATCCCGGTCGGGAGAGCCTGAGAGCAAGGCTCGATCCGTTCTACAGGCGTCTGGCACGTGGCGGCGAGATGAAGGGGCCCGCCGGCCTGAAGGTGCTGAGATTGTCTGCGCGCGGCGCGTCCGCAACGGATCTCATCGTCTACGACCCGGCGGTACAAAACGGTTTCATCGCACGCTGCCGGAAGGACCCCTCTTCCGGGAAAGCCGGCTGCCATCGCGCCATCGTTTTCGCCTCCGGCCTTGAGCTGCGATATAGTTTCGATCAGTCTCTTCTGCCCGACTGGCGCCGCCTCGACGGCGACATCGTTGCCAGCATCGATGGCTACAAGGTGCAGTAGACCTGCCGCACTGATGAACGAGATACGAAAAAGGCGGCTCCCTCCGGAAGCCGCCTTTTCAGTTCACTATCGAAAAGCCCTAACTTCAGACTTCGTCCAGATCGATCTCCAGGATCGCCATCTGGAAGTTCCAGCTCAGATCCTCGTCCTCATCGTCCCGGAAGATTACGCCGATGAATTCATCACCGATGTAAACCTCGGCGGAGTCGTCCTTGCGCGGGCGAGCCTGTACCTTGATGGTCTTGTTCTCGAATTTCAAACGCAGATAGGCTTCGATTTTTCGGATTTCATCGGGTTTCACGGCGCTCTCCTGTTCTTGGCCTTCAGCATCATTCTGGCGCGGACCCTACAGGAGCCGACGGAAATGCCAAAGCCTTTCCGCAAGCTTTCCCCGTCTTCCTGAAATCGGAAATTCAATTCGTTTGACCGGCATCCTCACCCAGCAACTGATTCATGCTGCGGGCCGGTTCGGCACAGCCGGCCTTGCCGACAATCTTGGCCGGAACTCCGGCAACGGTCGTGTTTGCCGGCACGTCCTGAAGCACCACCGACCCCGAGGCAATACGCGAGCAATGGCCGATTTCCAGGTTGCCAAGAACCTTGGCGCCTGCACCGAGCAAGACACCACGGCGGATTTTCGGATGACGGTCACCATCCTCCTTGCCGGTCCCGCCAAGGGTCACGCCCTGCAGGATCGACACATCATCCTCGATCACCGCAGTGCCGCCAACGACGATACCCGTGCCGTGGTCGATGAAGATACCCTGCCCGACAGGAACGGCCGGATGAATGTCGATCTGGAACACTTCGGAGCAGCGGCTTTGCAAATAGAGTGCAAAATCCTTGCGGCCCCGGCGCCACAGCCAGTTGGCCAGCCTGTGCGTCTGCAGACCATGGAAGCCCTTGAAGTAAAGGACAGGCTCCAGGAAACGGAAGCATGCCGGGTCGCGGTCAAAGACGGCGACAATGTCGACACGGAAGATCTTTGCCAGCTCCGGCTCGTCTGCCAGCGCTTCAAGGTAGGTCTGGCGGATCAAGGATGCGGAAACGATATCCCGGCCCAGCCGGTCGCCAAGGCGGTGTACCACGGCCTCTTCAAGGCTGTCATGGTTCAGAACCGTTTCGTAGACGAAGGACGACAGGGCGGGCTCTGCCGCGACCATGGCTTGTGCTTCATCACGCAATTGATGCCAGACCGGATCATGGGTCGGAACTTGTTTCAAACCGGTCTTGCTGATCGGTGCCGACATGGCCTGTCTCCTTTTCAAGCCGTCACGTGTAGTCCTTAAAATAGGACTGTCGTCTGATATTCCCAAATCAAACTTCCTGATATCAGATATGACCGTTTCGAATGAACCCCGATATCTGAAGATTTTCAGCACATTGCAAACTGAAATCGCAATTTGAGGTTAAATCATGCCGACACAAACGTCCCCATCCTCCTCAACCGACAACCCCATGGTTGTTCGCAGCGGTCAGATTGCCGAGCTTGTGTTAAATGCTCCCGACAGAAAAAATGCGTTGCCACTTGCCGCCTGGCAGGCATTTCCGGATCTTCTGTCCGAACTGGCCCGGGACCCGGCCGTCCGCGTTTGCATCCTGCGTGGTGCCGGAGGCAAGAGCTTTTGTGCTGGTGCCGATATCTCGGAATTCGAAGCCATCCGCTCAACGCCGGAAGCAGCAAAACGCTACGACGACATCAACGTCGAAGCTTTCAGGGCTCTGAAGTCTCTTCCCGTTCCGGTGATTGCGGCAATAGAAGGCCCCTGCCTCGGCGGTGGCCTCGGCCTGGCGCTTGCCTGCGACCTGCGCATCGCATCTCGCTCAGCCTTTTTCGCCATCCCCGCGGCAAGGCTCGGTCTTGCCTATCCGCCCGAAGCGCTCGGTGATCTGTTGGAAGCCGTATCCCCGTCGAACGCAAAGCGATTGCTGTTTTCAGCCGTGCGCCTGAAAGCTGAAGAGGCGCTCGACATGGGCCTCGTCAATGAAGTGGTGGATGATCAGGAACTGAACCAGCGCGTCATTGCACTGAGCGAGGTGCTCTGCGCCAATGCGCCTCTCTCCCTAAAGGCGGCAAAGCAGGCCATCAACCGCCTAGCCCAACCAGGCATTCAAACCGATCCGGCCGCCGACTTCGCCAATGCGCAAGCCTGCATCGACAGCGCGGACTACCGAGAGGGCTGCAGGGCCTTTCTGGAAAAGAGAGCCCCGGTGTTTACCGGCAACTGAGTGCAGCGCCCGAGCGAAGCAGAAGCCTGAATCAACCTCTGAACCTCCTTGGCCAAAAAGTTGAAACGACTCCTGTTTTCAGGATCCGCCCCCTACCGGCAATTTTGCCTCAGGCCATTGCAGCATCGGATTTGAGCGCAATCAGGAAGTCTTCGACCGCGCCGGCGAATACATCGTTGCGGTCGCCGGCAACCATGTGACCGGCGTCGCGAATGTCGGTAAATTTGGAATGAGGCACCAGCGCCTGGAATTCGCGCACATGGTCCATCGACACCAGTTCGGAATTCTGTCCGCGGATCAGCAGAACCGGGAGGGACAGATTTCCGGCTGCCTCCAGCATGCGTTCCTGGGATTGTGCCGCCCGGGTTGCGTCCTGATGATGCTTGGACTTCAGGAAAGCCGGGTCCCAGTGCCAGCGATACCGGCCATCGGCGTGGAGACGCAGGTTCTTTGACAGGCCGGACAGGTCCTTGGGACGCGACCGGTTGGGCAGGTAACGCGCAATCGCATCAGCCGCCTCTTCCACATCAGCAAAACCGTCGTCCACCCTGTCACCCATGAAACCGAGGATCTTGGCAACCCCCCCCATGTCGATCCGCGGGGTGATATCCACCAGCACCAATGCGGCAAGACCACCGGTGTTTTCCTGTCCTTCCGCCAGCATGCCTGCAAAACCGCCTAGCGAAGCGCCGACGACAACCGGACTGGCCCGGTGCAGGGCACCGACCTGATGTGTGACAGCCACAAGATCCCTTGCGAAATCATCGAATGCGTAGTTTGCGGAGGCGACCCAGTCGCTTTCCCCGTGACCACGCTGGTCCAGCGAATAGACCGGGTGGCCGAGATCCGCGATCCTGCGTGCTGCACCGTCCCAGGAATGCCGTGTCTGGCCACCACCGTGTAGCATGATCACTGGCAGATCACCTGCCCCGTAGCGATCTGCAATCAGACCGTTCTTTTCCGCGCCCTGGAATTCAACACGCTTCGGACCCATGAAACCTCCCTCGTCATCCAATTCCCCGGACACCTGCTTCTGGGTGTCCGGCAGTGTCCGGCCTTATGCTTCGATATTGTTCAGGAACGCCAGAACGCCCTGCTTGTGTACCTTGTCTCCCACCGCAACCATGTGATCGCGTCCCGGGATCTCCAGAACTTCGGCATGCGGGATCAGGGCTGCCAGCTTGTGCGGGGAACCGGCGATGTCATCCTTGGTACCGACGGCAATGAGCACTGGACGCTCGATGCGCGAGACATCTTCCTCGCTTATTTTCTGCCGCGAGGAACGCATGCAGGCAGCAAGTGCGCGCCGGTCGGATCCGGTCTGTTCCGCAAAGGCCCTGAAGGCCCGGCCCGTCCGGTCGGAAATATCCTGGATGCGGTCAGTCTCAAGCGCGGTGGCAATCGGCTCCGGATCGCCGATGCCCGAAATCATGCCGTAGCCGAGACCGCTGAAGATTGCACGCCGCACCCTGCCCGGATGATTGAGGGTCAAAAACGCGGATATCCTGGCACCCATCGAATACCCCATGACATCGGCGCGCTCGATGTTCAGATGATCGAGCAGACGCTTGGCGTCTTCCGCCATGACCGGCGCACCATAGGCGGCAGGATCGTAGAATTTCTGGCTGTCGCCATGACCCCGATTGTCGATGGTGATCACGCGCCTGCCATCGCCAACCAGCAGGTCAACCCACCCGGGATACTGCCAGTTCACCTGCTTGTTGGACGCGAACCCGTGGATCAGCAGGATCGGATCACCCTCGCCCTGATCCTGATAGGCGATCCTCACACCGTCGAACTCGAATTGAGGCATCTAAGACACTAACCCTTACGTAAACGGAAAACACAATTGCACGGTACACTAAGGGGTTTAGGCAGCGATGGCAAAGCCCAATTCCGGCGGGGAGCGCAGTCGGCCTGCGGCTGTGGATCACAGATTCCGGGTCTACCCATATATTTTACAAATGGATATGGTCCGCAAAATTTGTTATCGGGGTCCGACCCTTTAGAGACAGAGGAATTTCAACATGGCGGATCATGTCGTCCCGCATTTCCAGAACTCCAGCGGACACGATTCTGTGGCGATCGGCGCACGGGAGTTCATGTGCATCGGCGCAAATCCTCCGTTTGACCATCCCCATGTCTTTCTGGACATGGGCAGTGAGAACGAAGTGGTCTGCCCCTACTGCTCGACGCTCTACAAATTCGACAACACGCTGCAGGCAACCGAATCCTCGCCTTCAGATTGCAGCTGGACGCCTGCTGCGGCGTAAAATAATAATCAGTCCATGAGCAAGAATGGTGAGACCGGTTATCCGATCATAATTGCCGGCGCCGGGATAGGTGGTCTCACGGCCGCCCTGTGTCTGCGCGCTCAAGGACATGAGATCGTCCTGATGGACAAGGCCCGGGAACTTTCGGAAGTCGGCGCCGGTCTTCAGCTATCCCCCAATGCCTGCTCGGCGCTGGACCGGATTGGCGTATTGGAGGAGCTTGCCCCGCACGCCTATGCCCCGGACTTTGTGAAGATCTGGTCTGCGAATTCCGGTGAAGAACTCGCCAGGGTTTCCATGGGCACCTTCCTGAAGGACCGTCACGGCTTTCCGTTTTGGGAGATTCACCGGGCAGATCTGCAGCGCGTGCTCCTGGACCGGGTGAAGGCCACTGACGGCATCTCCCTCCGCCTTTCCAGTGAAGTGATCGATCTGACACCCTCGCCTTACGACCACCTGATCTGCCTGTTCCAGGATGCCGAAGTCGCGGGAAACCTGCACTGCAAGGCACTTGTTGGTGCCGATGGCGTCTGGTCCAAGACCCGGCGGCTCATCCCTGGACACGAAGATGCCCATTTCAGCGGCCAGGTCGCCTACAGGACAACCGTGCCGATCGACGCGGTTCCCGTGCGCTGGCGGCGGGACGCAGGCCTCTGGTTCCACAAGAATGCCCATCTGGTGCACTACCCGGTCCGCGGTGGGCGGGAACTCAACATCGTTGGGCTTGTCGAAGAAAGCTGGAAAGACGAAACCTGGTCTGCAAAAGCCGACAAGGAAACCCTTCTGAAGATCTTCCGGGACTGGCCGACAGAGGTTCGCAACCTCCTCACGGTCGCCGAGACCTGGTTGAAATGGGCCTTGTGCAGCGTGGATGCTGCGGGGCCCTGGACCCATGGCAACGTTGCACTGATTGGCGATGCCGCCCATGCGATGCTGCCGTTCATGGCTCAGGGTGCCGCAATGTCCATCGAAGATGCCACGGTACTGGCGCAGCACATGCCAAAGGACGTCGACAATATCCCGGCGGCCTTCAGGGCCTACGAGCGGCAACGCAAGCAAAGAGTGCAGCACATCCAGGGCATTTCGTTTAAAAATGCCCGTACGTTCCACTACGGCGGCGCGATGGCCTTTGCCCGCGACACCGTTTTGCGCCTGTCGAAACCGACAAGCCTGGCGGCACGGTTTGACGATATTTATGGCTGGACTCCCGGACAATAGACCCGCTTTCGCTTGAGCCCGGCCTCAAGCTGGGATAAAGCCAATCCCCATCCATGTGTCAGGGAGTGCGAAGATGACCGGTCAGAGGGCAGATGACGTTGTAACCGCTGCGTTTCTGGTCATCGGGGATGAAATCCTGTCCGGCCGCACGAAAGACAAGAACATCGGCTTCCTTGCCGACTACCTGACGGCGCTCGGTATCGATCTCAAGGAAGTGCGCATCGTCCCGGACGAAATGCCGGAGATTGTTGGCGCGGTCAATGCTCTCAGGGCACGCTACGATTACGTGTTCACCTCCGGTGGCATCGGCCCCACTCATGACGACATTACCGCCGAAAGCATCGCGGAAGCCTTCGGCGTTCCGTTGAATCTCGATCCGCGCGCCGTCGCGATCATGGAACCCCATTACCCGCCGGGCCAGTTCACCCCGGCCCGCCAGCGGATGGCACGGATTCCCGAAGGCGCCGACCTTATCGAAAACAAGGTGTCGAAGGCCCCAGGTTTCCGGATGGAGAATGTGCATGTTATGGCAGGCGTTCCCTCCATCATGCAGGCGATGATGGACGCGCTCGCACCGGGCCTTAGAACCGGCAAGAAAATGCTGTCGGAAACCGTTGCCGCCGACATGCCTGAAAGCCGCATTGCCGAGCGTCTTTCCGCCATTCAGGATGCCCATCCGCAAACATTGATCGGCTCTTATCCGAGAGCGACAGACGGGAAATTCACTACACAAATCGTGATCCGCTCACGGGACGAAGCGATACTGATGGCCGCAGTGAAGGACGTGGCGGAAGCTGTCGCCGACCTATCGGGATAATCTGAAGGACTAGAAATGGAAAACCCAGCCCAAAACAAAGCGTTCCCTGTTTCCTGGGACATGTTTCACAGAGATTCCCGCGCTCTTGCCTGGCGCCTGTCGAGCGAAGGCGAATGGAAGGCAATCGTCTGCATCACCCGTGGTGGACTGGTTCCGGCCGGTATCGTGGCGCGCGAACTCGGTATCCGCACGATCGAGACCGTCTGTATTGCCTCCTATCATGACTATGACAGCCAGGGCTCGCTCAAGGTCATCAAGCCGATCGACCCGAAGGTCATCGATCTGGAAGACGGCGAAGGCAGCGGCGTTCTGGTGATCGACGATCTGGTCGACACCGGCAAAACCCTCAAGGTGGTCAGGGACATGCTGCCGAAGGCACATTACGCGACCGTTTATGCAAAGCCGGTCGGTGTGCCCATGGTCGACACCTTCATCACCGAAGTCTCGCAGGACACCTGGATCTATTTCCCCTGGGACATGGGCTGGCAGTTCCAGCCGCCGCTTTCCAAGGAAACCGCCGGCTGATCCAGACCTGACGGACCGGCGAAGTCCTGTCACGTTTCTGCCGAAAATCTGCTGATAAATCGATAATCGACCGGTCAGGCATTGCGTTTTGGCCGGTCGATTTGCGTCTGAAAGACTAATTTTTTCCCGACAGACACGAATGATTGCCAAAATTTAAATCAGGCAAATCAGAACTTTGGTGGCTGTCGTGCGTTGCCTGTAGGAACACATGCCCAAGAAACGCTACGAAAGCCTAGTTCGGGAAACGGAATGCTAAACAGACGTTTGTTCCTTGCCTCCACCGCAGCCGCCCTTGCAACCGGCTGTGCTTCCAGCCAGCGAACCGGACAACTGGCTTCAGGTCCGACTTACACAGCCAATGGTCCGGGAGGACCTGTGCGCATTTCTCCCGAGTATCTTCAGATGTACCGGGCAATGCCTGAAGAACCCTACCCGATCCCGGCAGTAGACCTGTCCAGGATCAATCCGGTCTACTACCGCCAAATGGTCGACTATGCCGCTCCCGAGCCTGCCGGCACGATCATCGTCGATACGCCCAACCGGTTTCTTTATCTGACCATGGAAGGCGGCAAGGCGATGCGATATGGCGTCGGCATCGGCAGGGCGGGGTTCGCCTGGGGTGGACGTGCCCGCATTGCCCGCAAGGCCGTCTGGCCCAAATGGACACCGCCGGAAGAAATGATCGAACGCCAGCCAGAGCTGGAGAAATACAAGAACGGCATGCCGTCGGGCCTCGACAATCCCCTTGGCGCTCGGGCGCTCTATATTTTCGAGGGTAACCGCGACACGCTCTACCGCCTCCACGGCACGTCGGAAACCTGGTCCATCGGCAAGGCGGTTTCTTCCGGATGCGTACGCCTGCTCCAGCAGGATGTCATAGATCTTTACAACCGCGTACCGGACGGGACCCCGATCGTCGTTCGGCAGGCATGACGATCAAAGCCCACGCTCAGACTTTGCCCAACGCTCAGACCCGGGCAGGCCTCTCGCTCAGGCGAGGATCTCGACAGGCTTGACTGCATCGATACCGTCGAGGCGGACATCACAGCCAATGGCGTAGGCTTCTACCCCTGCCCGTCGGGCCTCGGCGAAGGCGGCGGCATAGGTCGGGTCGATATCGTCCGCAAGGCTCATCCGGCTGCAATCGGGCCGCTGCACCAGGAACACCATTGCTGCGCGGTGCCCCTCGGCCACCATGTCGCCCAGCTCCACGAGATGTTTCGCACCGCGCGCCGTCACGCTGTCGGGAAATTCCGCATGCCCTGCCTCGCGCATCAGGTGGACGTTCTTCACTTCCACATAGGTTTTCTCGCCGCCCGCGCCTTCCAGCAGAATATCGATGCGCGAGTTCTTGCCGTATTTCACTTCCCTGCGCAGGTTATGATATCCGGCAAGCCCGGCAATGCGACCGGCCTCAAGCGCTTCTTCGACCAGCTTGTTGGGATGCGCCGTGTTGATGCCGACCAGGGCACCATCTGCCTCGATCACTTCCCAGGAGTATTTTAGCTTGCGTTTCGGATTGTCGGAAGCCGACAGCCAGACACGGGACCCGGGTTCCTTCAAACCGAGCATGGAGCCCGGATTGGCACAATGGGCCGTGATTGCCCCACCGTCGTCATCCAGAAGAACGTCGGCAAGGAAACGCTTGTAACGCTTGACCAGGCGGCCGCTGACTAGAGGTGCGGAAAACTTCATGGCAAGTCACTCCAATAGGCATCAAAGCCGAACGGCACTTCAAACTCAGGCGAAACGGACGGTCACTTGGACCAGAAATCCGGATCCAGAAGAACAAGGATTGTAAACAGCTCCAGACGTCCAACCAACATCGCAAAGGACAAGAGCCACTTGGCACCGTCCGGCAGGGGAGCAAAATGACCGGACGGGCCGATCACCGGCCCCAGTCCGGGACCGACGTTGCCTACGGAAGTTGCCGCGGCGGAGATGGCAGTTACAAGGTCCAGATCGAAGAAGGACAGGGCAACGGTGATGATGCCGACGGACCCCATGTAGACGACGAGGAAGGCCAGAACCGAGAAGGACAGTTCAGGCGTCAGTCTCGTGCCGCCGTATTCTTCCGACATGATCCGGTGCGGCCGCACCATCCGGCGCAGATGAGCGCGAACCGTGCCGAAGAAAACCAGGAAGCGGAAAATCTTGATGCCGCCAGTCGTTGAACCGGTACAACCGCCGACGAACATCAGCAGCAGCGCTATCCCGACGACCGGCGCGCCCCATTGCGAATAGTCGCCCAGCGCATAGCCGGTTCCGGTCACGATGGAGACCACGTTGAAGGTGGCCCTCAGCAACGCCTCGTCAAAGGGAAAGTGCATGTTGAGGCCGAGATAAACGGTCAGCGTCAAGGCCACTACAGCCAGGAACCCCAACAGAGCCCTTACCTGCGGATCGCGCCAGAGCTGCAGCGGATGGCCGCGCAAGGCCTGCACGATCAGCACGAACGGCAAGGCGCCGATAATCATGAAGACAATGGCAACCCAGCCGGAGGCAGGGTTGGTGAAATAGCCAAAGGACTGGTCGTGGGTGGAAAATCCACCCGTCGCAATCGTGGTCAGGGCATGGTTGAACGCATCGAAGAGTTCTATCCCGGTAATCAGATAGGCCACGATGCACAAAAAGGTCAGGAACAGGTAGGCGAGCCCGATCAGCCGGATCAGTTCCACCGAGCGACTGACGATCTTTTCCGATCGGTCGGAATTTTCGCTTTGAAACAATTGCATTCCGCCGATCCTCAGGAACGGCAGAAGAACGATGGCCATGACGATAATACCGACACCGCCCATCCACTGCATCAGCGAACGCCAGACCAGCAGACCCGGCGGCAGGCTGTCGATACCCGTCAGAACGGTGGACCCCGTGGTGGTAAAGCCGGAAACCGCCTCAAACACCGCGTCCGCATATCCAATACCCAGCCAGAGGAACGGCAACGCGCCGAATGCCGGCAAGGTTGTCCATGCAAGCGTTGTGAGAACAAAAGTCTGCCGGGTGTCCAGCCCCTCGCGCAGCGACCCGCCGACCGCAAGCGACAACAGCATGCCGATCATGCCCGTCAGAAGCGCGGAAAAGACAAAGGCCTGCCAATCTGCGTTTTTCTGGGCAACGTCCACGATTGCAGGAATGAGCATGGCAGTTGCCAGGCCGACATACAGAAATCCGAGAACGTTCAAAACTGGTCTGAGAGAAATCAAGTATCAGTCTTCCCGAAAAACACGTGCCGGTCGGCCTTTCCGCGAATTGCCTCACCAACCACCCGTCCTAACGCCTTTCCGCCGATTTTCCAATGGCTTTGGCACGCGTTCCCCGGAAGATGACCGGCAACGCCATCCGTATCCAGATCAATTGAAGTGCTGCACCCGCTTTCGATGGCCGTCGCCCAAGCGTTCCGGACCCATCCGGCCAATGCGGTTCGATGAAAATTGAAAGTTCAATCGCACCGCTGCTTCACTGCAAAACGCCAAGTTTCTTGACCTTGTTCAGGATTTCGTAGCGAATAAGAATTACTTTTACGTGCTGTTTGCCAGCACAGCTTCCTATACGTGAAATTAACAAGGATTTGGTGCAATAGAACGGCTCGGCCTACATTCGCTTGTATTCAGGATCAGCGTGACACTGGTCGTGATGGTGCTCGGCAGCATCAGCCTGGTTTCCGGACTCGCCTATCTTGATCTGTCCAGGACCACGCAGGAAAACGCCACCATCAGGCTTGACCGGGCAGCACGCGCGGCCGCTTCGATACTGCGCTACGGTACGCAGGATGGGCTGCATCCTGATTTTGCCGAAAACGGCACCCCAGTCGTCATTCATCTTTCCGAGACTGCCACCGAGGATTTGCTTCGGCCCGGTGAAAAGCTGGACGCCCTGATCGAAACTATCGGCAAGACCAATCAGGGAGCTGCCAACCTCTTCAGATGGTCGCCAGAGACCGCCACCTTCGATCGCGTTGCAACCACCTTCTCTCACCCGAAGGGTAGAACCCCACCGGCTTTTTCCATTCGTGAAGGCCATCCCGCGTTTGCCAGTCTTTCCACCGGTCAGCCTTTTTCCGGCAATGTGCCGGTCCAGGGCAGGTTCCGCCTCGCGTATCTGACCCCCATTGTGACCGATGGCGGCGGGATTGCCGGTGCGGTCGCCGTTGATGTCGGCTGGGTAGATGACTTGGCGCTGGCGGAAAATCGTCTGAAAACCCGGATAGCGACTGCGGCCATCGTAATTCTGTTCGCCGTCAGCCTGGTCGGAGGGCTCGTGTTGCGCTTTGAACTGCGGCCCCTTCGCCGTCTGGCCAAGATTGCCGATGAACTGGCAGCCGGTACTCAGCCCAAGCGTATTCCCTTTACCGACAGGCGGGATGAAATCGGAGATCTGGCACATGGACTGGAGAAGGTCACGGACCTTCAGGACAAGCTCCACAAGCTTGCCTATACGGACCCGGTAACCACTGCGGGCAACCGGGCCAGATATTTCACTGACCTGAGTGCTGCCTTGCAGCGGGCAAGGTCGGGCACTTTTTCCGCATCTTTGATCCATCTGGATTTCAACGGCTTTGCCAAGATCAACGATGCCTTCGGCCAGCAGGTCGGCAACCGGGTGCTGCTGCAAGCCTACGCCCGGCTGGCGAATATTTTCGGGCCTAGTGCCCAGATTGCGCGAATCTCGGCAGACGACTTCTGTATTCTGCTCCCCTTCGACGGCAAGGGCGCGATCGCAGAAGACTATGCGGTTCAGGCAATCGACATGCTGTCAGTGCCCTTCCAACTGGAAGAAGGCGAGATCCGTGTGGAACCGAGCATCGGCATTGCCCTCCTGCCGCAGGATGCCGAAGACGCGGAAACCGCACACCGGATGGCCGGACTTGCACTAAGGGCGGCGAAACGACATTCCGGGCCGCGATACGAATTCTTCTCCCCGCCGCTCAACGAGCAGGTGCAGAGCGAAATGCTGACGGAAACGCTTCTGCGGGCGGCGCTCCGGACCCGTCAGCTCGTCCTGCATTACCAACCACAGATCTGCCCGGCGGACGGCCGTCTCATCGGCCTGGAAGCCCTGATGCGCTGGCCACACGAGAAGCGCGGCCTGATCCCCCCAAGTGAGTTTATTCCGATTGCAGAGAAAACCGGGCTTATCCTGGAGCTTGGACAATACGTGCTGGAAACAGCCTGCAAGCAGGCCGCTGAATGGCGGCAGGCTGGCTTCGATTTCGGCCAGGTTTCCGTCAACGTGTCGCCGCTTCAGTTCCGCCAGTCCAACTTTGCCGAGACTGTTCGTCAGACCCTTGACGATCACGGTTTGCCGTCCAGTTATCTGTGCCTGGAACTGACAGAAAATGTCTTTGTCGACACCAGGGAGCAACTGGTGCTGAATATCCTGTCGGAACTTCAGCGGATTGGCGTTCAACTGTCTCTGGACGATTTCGGCTCAGGCTATTCATCGCTGAATTACCTGCACCGCCTGCCGTTCCAGGAAATGAAAATCGACCGCGCCTTCATTTCCGGGGCAGATAGCCACCCGCAACGCGAGCAACTTTTCGAAGCAATCGTCCGCCTTGGCCGTAGCCTGGGACTGCGCGTAATCGCGGAGGGAGCCGAAACAGCAGGAGAATTCGCGCTGACGGTGACCCATGCCTGTGATGGAGTCCAAGGCTACTTCTGTTCGCCTGCGGTGCCTGCAAATCTCATTCAGACACATCTGCAAAGCTTCCGTGCAAGCCTGAAATCAAGCCGCGCTTCAAAAAAACGGGCATGACTTCAGCCGGAAACCTTGCCTGTCATCAGGATTGGTGCCGCATCCAGATTGTGCGCATTCATCATCTCGGCAATCTGCTCGATTGAAGACACGAGATGAGCGCGGTCCGCAGCATTCAGATTATCGAATTTTCTTTCAAATTCTTCATGCAGAAGACCCGGCAGGTTCGAGGCGACTTCCGTTCCTCTGTCCGTCAGCCGAGTATGGACGATTCGCCGATCCGACACAGATCTGTACCGTTCGACGAGGCCCTTTTCTTCCAGCTTGTCGAGAATGGTTACCACAGTTGCCGAACTCAGGTCAGCGTTGTCGGAAAGGGCCTTGGTCGTGACCTCCCCCAGATCCCGAATGCCTTGCAAAACAACGATTTGCGGGATCGTGAGCCCGGTCAGCCTGGACACTTCCCTGGAGCGCAAGTCAATGGCCCGGACGATCTTCCGGAGAGCCTTGACCACTTGCGATGACTGCATCGCCTGCATCATTACACCTCTATTAATTTGAACTCTAATGATTAGAGCTCTATATAGTGCGCGTCCAGTTACAAAACGGAGATTTTTTTCAATATGTGCGGCATTTGCGGCGAAGTGGTTTTCAATGGCAGTCAGGCAGACGTGGTCCGGGTCAGCCGGATGGCGGATGCAATGGCGGCGCGCGGCCCCGACGGTATGGGTGTGACGCAGCGCGGCCGGGTTGCCTTTGGCCACAGGCGTCTGAAAATTATTGACCTCAGCGAACGTGGTACGCAGCCCATGACCGACATGGCGCTTGGCCTGTCCCTGGTCTTCAACGGCTGCATCTACAATTACCAGGACCTGCGAGCCGAACTGATCGACCGTGGGTATTCGTTCTTTTCCACCAGCGACACCGAAGTCATACTCAAGGCCTGGGCCGAGTGGGGCAAGGATTGCTTTTCCAGGTTCCATGGCATGTTCGCCATCGCCATTCACGAGCATGACAGCGGGCGTATTCACCTTGCGCGCGACAGGTTCGGCATCAAGCCGCTTTACCTTAGTGAAGCGGACGGGCGTCTTGCCTTTGCCTCGTCCCTGCCCGCCCTGCTGGCCGGTGGCGGCATCGACAAGTCGATCGACCGCGTCGCCCTGCATCACTACATGAGCTGGCACGCCGTCGTACCTGCACCACGCACAATCCTGAACGGCGTACGCAAGCTGCCCGCCGCCACGGTGCGGACGCTTGAGGCTGATGGCAGCTCTTCCGAGCACACCTATTGGGAGCCGCGGTTTGAAAAGTCGGCGGAAGACCTCGCCCGCAGCGCCAACGACTGGCGCGACGAGGTTCTGGAAAGCCTGCGCACCGCGGTTCGCCGCCGCATGGTGGCTGACGTGCCCGTCGGCGTTCTTCTGTCCGGCGGTGTGGATTCCAGCCTGATCGTCGGTCTGCTGGCCGAGGAAGGCCAAAAGGGCCTTGCCACCTTCTCCATCGGCTTTGAAGAGGCCCATGGCGAAAAGGGCGACGAATTCCAGTATTCGGACCTGATCGCCGAACACTACGGAACCAATCACCAGCAGATCTTCATCCCCTCCTCCGAGCTGCAGGAAAACCTGCCCGGGGCGATCAAGGCGATGTCGGAGCCGATGGTCTCCTATGACAACATCGGTTTCTATCTGTTGTCGCGTGAGGTTTCCAAGCATATCACCGTGGTCCAGTCCGGCCAGGGTGCTGACGAGGTATTTGCCGGCTACCACTGGTATCCGAAGCTCAGCGGCTCAAACAGCCCGGTTTCCGATTATGCCACGGCCTTCTTTGACCGCACGGAAGCCCAGATGGCAGAGGCTGTCTCGCCGGCCTACCACTGTGCACGGGACGAAAGCCTTGCCTTCGTCGAAGACCACTTTGCCCGTGCCGGTGCGGCGGACCCGGTCGACAAGGCCCTGCGGCTCGATACCAACGTCATGCTGGTGGACGACCCGGTCAAACGCGTCGACAACCATTCAATGGCCTGGGGCCTGGAAGCGCGCGTCCCGTTCCTCGACCATGAACTCGTTGAACTTGCCGGCCGCATCCCGGCGGAATTCAAGCTTGCCCAGGAAGGCAAGGGCGTTCTGAAAGAAGCCGCGCGCCAGGTAATCCCGAGCGCCGTGATCGACCGGCCGAAGGGCTATTTCCCGGTACCTGCCCTAAAATACATCCAGGGTGATTATCTCGACATGGTGCGCGACACGCTCTCCAGTCAGGCCGCGAGGGAACGAGGCCTCTTCAACGAGGTTTACCTGCAGAAACTTTATGACGACCCGACCAAATACATCACGCCTCTGCGTGGATCGGAACTTTGGCAGGTCGCGCTGCTGGAAATGTGGCTGCAGGCACAGGAGGTCTGAACATGGCCGAGAATGAACCTTCGCGACCGAAAGGCGCGTTCGACCACCGACTGAAACGCATGCGCGAACATGGTCTCAAGCCGGAATACCGGCTGGACGAGACGGAAGCACAGAAGAACCGCTTCATCGATTGCGGGTGGGGACGGCTGGTGTTTGCCAACACTTACAGCGAGACGGACAAGCTGGTCGAGGTGCTGCGCAACGAGCGGCCGGACCGGCGTGACATTGCCTTTTACGTTCGCGACCCGCATGTGCTGGTCGGCTCGGCTCCGCAGGAACTGTTCCTCGACCCCTCGCACACGTTCCGCCTCGAGCTGTCGACCTATCGCCCCGCCCGCAACCGGCGCAAGGGTTTCACCGTGCGCCGTCTGTCGTCACGCAGCGACGCGGAGGCAATCAACGAGCTTTATCTTAGCCGCGGCATGGTGCCGGTGCCGCCGGAATTCTTCTGGTCGCAACTCGATCCGCGCACCATCACGGTGCTTGTGGCCGAGGAAGACGAAACCGGCGTCATTGTAGGTACCGCTATGGGCGTCGATCACGACCGGGCCACCAACGGCGCCGATCTCGGCAGTTCGCTCTGGTGCCTTGCGGTTTCTCCGCAGGCGCGGTTTCCGGGGATTGGCGAAGCCCTGGTCCGGCGGATGGCGGAAGTGTTCAAGGGCAAGGGCACTCCGCACATGGACCTATCGGTCCTGCACGACAACGAACTCGCAATTGGCCTTTACGACAAACTCGGTTTCGAACGGGTTCCCTATTTCACCATCAAGCGCAAGAACACCATCAACGAAGCGCTCTTTGCCGGCCCCGCCGTTGAAGACAAGCTCAACCCCTATGCCACGATTGTCGTGAACGAAGCACGGCGGCGCGGCATCCAGGCGGAGATCATCGACGCGGAAGGTGGTTTCTTCCGCCTGTCCTATGGCGGCCGCTCGGTTGCCTGCCGGGAATCCTTGAGCGAATTCACCAGCGCGGTTGCCATGTCCATTTGCGACGACAAGGCAACCACTCGCCGGATCGTCGAACGGGCCGGTGTCAGCGTGCCTGACCAGATCCTGGCTGGATCCGCCGACGAGATCGCCGCGTTTCTGGACCTTCACGGCTCGGTCGTGGTCAAGCCTGCGCGCGGCGAACAGGGCAAGGGTATCGCCATCGGTCTGACAACCACTGAAGACGTGATGACCGCCGTCGATGTTGCCCGAACCTATTCCAACGACGTGCTGGTGGAGGAGTTTGTTACCGGTCAGGACCTGCGACTTGTGGTGATCGACTACAAGGTGGTTGCGACCGCCCTGCGCAAGCCGGCGGAAGTCACCGGCAACGGCAAGGCCACGATCGGCGAGCTGATCGAAATACAGTCCCGACGCCGGGCCGCGGCGACGGGAGGAGAATCGAAAATCGAAGTGGATGACGAGGTCCAGCGTTGCCTCAGCGCGAACGGCTTTCAGCTGGAAGATATCCTGCCGGAAGGCAAGACCCTGCCGGTCCGGCGCACCGCCAATCTTCACACCGGTGGCACCATTCACGATGTGACCGGTGAAACCCACCACGCCCTCATTGAAGCGGCGATCAAGGCGGCACGGGCCATTGAAATTCCGGTGACGGGCATTGACTTGATGGTCAAAGACCCGCGACAACCGGAGTACCGCTTTATCGAGGCGAACGAGCGGCCGGGGCTCGCCAACCACGAACCTCAGCCAACCGCAGAGCGCTTCGTGGACTTTCTGTTTCCCCTGTCGGTGCCCCAGCCCGTCAGGACGACCTTGAACCGGGCCGTAACATGACCTTGCTGAATATCGATATTTCCTATTTGAACGACAGATTGGGCGAACTGCTGAAAATCCCGAGCCCGACCGGCTATACGGACGAGATCGTTCGACATGTTTCCAAGGAACTGGAAGCGCTCGGCGTCTTTTACGAGATTACACGCCGCGGCGGCGTACGGGCCAGAGTGTCGGGCAAATCACGCCGGCCTGCCCGGGCCTTCGTCTCGCATCTCGACACGCTCGGTGCCCAGGTAAAATCCCTGAAGGACAATGGCCGGCTGGAGCTTGTGCCCATTGGACACTGGTCCGCCCGTTTCGCAGAAGGCGCCCGCACGACGATCTTTTCCGAAAGCGGTGCCTATACCGGCACCATTTTGCCGCTGAAGGCCTCTGGTCACACCTACAACAACGGTGTCGATGAACTGCCGGTCGGCTGGCCCTATGTGGAACTGCGCGTCGACGCCTATTCCAAGTCGGTAGACGACCTGAAGCGGCTCGGCATCGACATCGGAGATTTCGTCTCCATCGACCCGGCGCCTGAGTTCCTGGAAAACGGCTTCATCGTCTCACGCCACCTCGACAACAAGGCCGGGGTCGCGGTGATGCTGTCGGCGATCAAGGCGCTGGTGGAATCCGACATAGAACCGACGGTAGACGTGTTCTGGCTGTTCACGATTGCGGAAGAAACCGGCCACGGTGCTCAATCGATCCTGACACCGGACATTGCGTCGCTGGTCGCCATCGACAACGGCACCACCGCCCCGGGCCAGAACTCGGACGAATTTGGCGTCACCATAGCCATGGCTGATCAGACGGGGCCGTTCGACTATCATCTCACTCGCAAGATGGTTCAATTGTGCCGGGACAATGACATCAAGTTCCAGAAGGATGTCTTCCGTTTTTACCGCTCGGATGCGGCAACCGCCATCGAAGCGGGCGCGGATGTGCGCACGGCGCTGATCACCTTCGGCGTCGATGCAAGCCATGGCTATGAACGCATCCATATGCATGCACTGCGATCGCTTGCCGAATTGGCAACCGGCTACGCGCTTAGTCCGGTGGAAATCCAGCGCGATGCACGTGAATTTGCCGATCTTAAGGGCTTCACGCGCCAGCCGACTGCCGACGCCGATCAGACCCTCAATCCGGAAACGGATGAACCATTGCCGGAACCGGCGGGCGAATAACGCCCGCCGCCGCGTCCCGTGTCGTCAGCGGTCGAGGTCCGCGATCATGCGCAATGCCACGATCCGGGTTTCTGGCGCATCTTGTCTTCCAGGTAACTGAGCTCAAACCTGTCGAACAGCGTCACCAGCTCACCCGCGCTGCAACAGAAATGCGGGTGATCCTTGTCGTCGTCACCATCCCGGATCCACGTGTCGGCGGCACCTTCCGTCCCGATGCCTAAGTTGGCTTTGCGCTTCAACAGCATCGTCCCCTGATAGATCCCGCCAGGTTTCAGAACCCGGGCAATTTCCGGGATGGCAGTACGAACGTTCGACGGGTCGCCGTGACAGATCACGTTGAAGGCCAGGACGTGACGGCCATCGCCGCAGCCCATATCCGAAACCCTGACTTGTCCCCGCCCTTGCAGTCTTTCAATCACGCCAGCGACGCCCGGCGCCGGACACATCCAATCAGCAGGCGGGCTTCGGTCCGCGTGTTGGTCACGATATAGTCAGTCTGGTCGGTCACGACGAAGTCGACGCGTTTGGCACGCAAGGCTTCTGCGGCCGCAGTTCGACTGGTGACCGGAAAGAGCTCGAAGTGTGGTCCGTGGCATTTTCAAGGGCGTCCCTGAACGGACCCCATTCGACCTGCAGCCGCTCCAGCCCTTCCACATCGGCAACGGCCAGTTTGAAGGTATCAGCCAGGGATGAAGACAGGGAAACGGCAAGAACGGCAGCCGCAAGTGCACCGGATTTCAAAAAGCGCATGACGGGAACTCCTCAGTCAACCGAAACAAGGCCGGCAAGGCAGAGGGAGCCAACGGCATGGGCACCGCTGAACGTGACTGTAATATGTAATTTTTGCGAAATTAACATCCGCTTAGAACATAATCTCAAACAAAAATGTTCATTCATCTTATATCTGCCAAATAAATCTTGAGCTTATTTGTTTTCCGGCAAATCTTAATTGCATCATTGTCGTAAAACTTCATAAAAGTATAATCGTATAGACATCTGATCTCGGCACATGTCTGCTAGTTCGCTCTCCGTTTTTCGGAGGGACCGATGCTGGTCATTGAGCAATTATCTAAAGTCTTTGGAGACCTGACCGCGGTGGACAGTGTCTCCCTTGCCATCCCCAAGGGACAGATGGTCGGCGTGATCGGCCGGTCCGGTGCCGGCAAGTCCACGTTCCTGCGCATGATCAACCGGCTGGCCGACCCCAGCCGGGGGACGATCCTCAACGAGGGACAGAACATCACGGCCCTGAAGGGTCGCGATCTGCGGCTTTGGCGCGCGTCCTGCGCCATGATCTTTCAGCAGTTCAATCTCGTCGAGCGCATGGATGTGCTGACCAATGTCATGGTTGGCCGCATCGCCCACACAGGGTTCCTGCGCTCCATGACGCGATCCTTTACCGACGAGGACCGCGCCCGCGCTATCGAAGCCCTGGACCGGCTGGACCTTGTGCCCCAGGCGCTGCAAAGAGCGGGAACCCTTTCCGGCGGGCAGCAGCAGCGCGTCGCCATCGCCAAGGCGCTGGTGCAGAACCCGCGCATCATGCTGGCCGACGAACCGATTGCTTCACTCGATCCGGCCAATGCCAGCCGCGTGATGGACGCCTTGCGCGAAATCAACCGGACGGACGGCCTGACGGTTCTGGTCAACCTGCACACGCTCGATACCGCCCGCGCCTATTGCGACCGGATTGTCGCGATGAAGGACGGACGGGTTCAGTTCGATGGCACACCGGACGCCCTGACGAGCGAGAAGGTTCGTCAGATCTACGGCACCGACGATCTTTCCGGTGACATCAAAGAGGCAGTGACCTCCACCTCCCTTGCAACAGCTTCTTCAAGGCCGCCGATGAAGGCGGTCGGAACCTGATCCTCGCGAAACACGTGAACGCTCTCGCGATCTGGAGCGGCTTGCGCCGCACAACCTGCCGGACCAGCCGGCACCTAAGGAGACTTAAGATGAAGGCCATTTTTGCAGCAGCCGTATCCGTTGCCGTGCTTGCAGCCTCCCCGGCCCTGGCGGCAAGCTGGAAGGACCAGTACAAGACAGTCAAGTTCGGTATCCTGTCCGGTGAAAACGAAAAGGACCGGATCGCCCGTTACACGCCTTTCGAAAAGTACCTGGAGAACGAACTCGGCGTCGATGTCGAAATCTTCACCGCCGGATCCTATGACGGCGTGATCCAGGCCATGGCGGCCGACCAGATCGAATTCGCCTTCTTCGGGTCGTCTTCCTATGCCGCCGCCTACACCGAAACCAACGGCGGTGTCGTTCCGCTTGTCTCCCGCCTGCAGAAGGACGGTTCCACCGGATATTTCTCGGTCGTCGCCGTGCGTTGCGACAGCGGCTACAAGACCCTTGAGGACCTGAAGGGCAAGACACTGGCTTTTGCTGATCCGGACAGCACGTCCGGTTATGCCGTGCCTTACTTCAACCTCAGCAAACAGGGCTATGAGCCGAAAACCTATTTCGGTGCCATTCCTTTCTCCGGTGCTCACGAAACCGGTGTGCTCGGCGTCTACAACAAACAGTATGACGCTGCCGCCACTTACATCACCAACGAGGAAGACGGCATTCCTCAGCGCATGGTCACCAAGGGCATGATCGAAAAGGATTCGATCTGCACCATTTGGAAATCGCCTGAAATCACGTCCGGCCCATTGGCCGCCCGCACGAACCTGCCACAGGGCCTGATCGACGCCATGCGCACCGCCCTCATGGAGATCCCGGAAAAGGACACGCTGGCCTTCATCGAAATGACCGGTGGTGAAGACAGCACGCAGGAAGGCTGGATCGAGGTTGATCACGACCGATACCAGTGGATTGTTGATATGCGCGACTGGCTGAAGAAACAGCGTCGCGGCGGCTGAAGCTGACGTAAGCGCTGATTGACGTCACGGGCGGCAGTTTCAGAACTCGCCGCCCGTATTTCAAGGTTCCGCTTCGCGTCGCACCGCAACATGTCGCAATGCGCGGCGGTGTCTTTCCGACTTTCGTCTGCGGCGATCCATCGGCACCTTCATTCCAAGTTCAAGCAACGGCAGTGGCCATGACAGCCCTTACCCCCGCCCTAAAACAGTTCGAACGCGACTACGCCGTCGCCCGCCGGTCAGCCCTGCGGCTGAACCTGGTGACGACCCTGCTCTTTGCTCTCTGCTTCTTTGCCACGGCTTGGATCGGCGGCTTCTTCGACATGACCGACGTCACCCTTCCCGGTGGCGAGCGCGTTTCCATGTGGAAGATCTGGGCAGGCCTGCCGCGGCTGGGAGAGTATCTCCACAAGACCTTGCCGGAGCTTCACCGAGAGACACTCGGGGCGGATCTTGCCGACTGGTTCTGGCGCTGGAAGGTCTGGCTCTGGCTGCTTCTGGAAACGATCCTGATCGCCTATATGGCAACGCTGCTTGGCATCGTCGGTGCGTTTCTGCTCAGCTTCCCGGCGTCACGGAACCTGTCCCCCAACACACTTGTGCTGAACGTCACGCGGCGGTTCCTGGAAATCATCCGAACGGTTCCGGATCTGGTCTGGGCGCTCATCTTCGTATTTTGTTTCGGCGTCGGTCCTCTGGCCGGTGTTCTCGCCATCGGCCTTCACGCCACCGGAGCCCTCGGCAAGCTTTATTCCGAAGCCAACGAGAATGCCGACATGCGCCCGCTGGAAGGCATCAGGGCCTCGGGCGGATCGTGGTTCGACCAGATCCGCTACGGCGTCGTGCCCCAGGTTGTCCCGAACATCATCAGCTACACGCTGCTGCGGTTCGAGATCAACGTCCGTTCCTCTTCCATCATCGGCTTCGTCGGTGCAGGCGGCCTTGGCCAGGAGATCCGCGTGGCCATGTCCCTGCAGGAATACACCGACCTCTCGGCCCTGTTCCTGATCGTCTTCATCACCGTGATTGTCATCGACATGCTGAGCGAAAAAGTTCGCCACCGCATCATCGGCCTGACCGGAAAGGGCATCTGACCATGACCGCTCCAACCCCCGACGTCGTCCACGCCAAAGCGCTGGTTCCCGGCGCCTTCTCCACGCCGCGCCGAACACGCCTGATCCGGCTTGCCGGCTGGACGGCTTTCCTTCTTTTGACAGGCTGGTGCCTGTGGGATTTCGGCTTTGCCCCCGAAAGGCTCCTTCATGGCGCGAGCCGCTTCGGGGATGTGCTCGCCTTCATGTTTCCGCCTCATATCTGGACAAGCTGGGCGGAATGGCAGGAAATCCTGAAAGGTCTTGCGGAAACTGTTGCCATGGCGTTCATGGGCACGCTTCTGGGCGCAGTGATCGCTTTTCCGCTGGCGTTTCTGGGGGCCAGGAACATCCTGCCTCTGTCCTGGCTCCGGCTTGGCGTCAGGCGCGGCTTCGATGCCCTGCGGGCCATTGAACAGTTGATCCTGGCCCTCGTCTTCATCCGCGCGTTCGGCCTTGGCCCTCTTGCCGGCATTCTGGCAATCGCAGTGTCGGAAATCGGTACATTCTCGAAACTCTTTTCGGAAGCCATCG
The DNA here is from genome assembly GCF_054658235.1 of Roseibium sp. LAB1. Lineage (NCBI taxonomy): Bacteria > Pseudomonadati > Pseudomonadota > Alphaproteobacteria > Hyphomicrobiales > Stappiaceae > Roseibium > Roseibium sp. LAB1. The sequence continues at coordinate 494,496 of NZ_BAAGIB010000001.1, forward strand.
AGAACACCTCCCAAAAGCCAGCCGAGGGCGTACGCGCCTCCGGTGGCGGCACCCTGCAGACAATCCGCTTCGCCGTCCTTCCGCAGGCCCTTCCAGTGATCCTGTCGATCATTCTCTACAATTTCGAATCCAATACGCGCAGCGGCACCATTCTCGGCATCGTCGGCGCCGGCGGCATCGGCTTCCTCCTTGCCGACCGCATCCATGCCTATCGCTGGCCGGAAGCCTGGACGATCATTTTCCTGATCATCTTCATGGTCTACCTGATCGACGGTTTCTCCGGCTTCCTGCGGCGGCGGATCATTGGCGTGGAACCAGGGCGGACGTGATTTTCACTTGGGGGAGCGCCGAGATTATCCATGATCGGCATTGCCACTACGCAACTTTGTGTTAGTGCGCGGCAAACTTCTCATAAGACGAACAGCGTCAGCTCGTGGGTACCGGCATTGGCATGGATGCCATGGCATGACGGCGGACTAGGAATATTAGACCTGTGGAACTCCTAGTCCGTCATTGCAGGGCTTGACCCTGCAATCCAGGCCAAGACTTCTCGTCAAATCGGCGTCTGTCGAAAAGTCATCAGGAATTCAGGAACCGCTTGAGATCGAACCAATCCTGATTTTCCTGCTGTATCAGATCAATCTTCCATTTGCGCGGCCACGACTTAATAGCCTTTTCGCGGGCAATTGCTTGCGGAGCGGTGGGGTGTTCCTCATACCAGACGAGCCGAACGACACCATAGCGGGCGGCAAACTTCGATCCTTGTCCCGTTTCATGCTCATGAATACGCCGTGCCAAGTCGTTGGTTACGCCTGTATAGAGCGTCCCGTTCTTGCGACTGGCAAGCATGTAAACCCAAAACCGCCTCACATACGGATAGGAAGCAGCATGGATTGCAGGGTCAAGCCCTGCAATGACGACGGGAGTTTTTTAGAACAAAACACTTCAACCTACCGTCATGCCCATGCCTGTGAGCAGCATCCGTTCTGCGGCCTCATTTCGCGATCTATGTCGACAGGAAAGTCAACATATCCGAATCCGCCTTAGCTGATCAGAAAACAGGCCTTGGATGAGGACATTCGACACCTCACCCCATCCGTCATGCCATGGCTCGACCATGGCATCCATGCCGAGACCTCACCACGCAATCAGTCTCGAAAACATGCAAGAAACGCGCAGCAGCGTTGAACGATCAAAGCACCCGCTGCCCGTTCCGCCAGGCCTGCTTGATGAAGGGATGTCCGTTGAGGACGCCGACATGAAGCAGGTCGGCGCGTTTGCCCTGTGCGATCTCGCCTCTGTCCGACAACCCTGCAACTTCGGCCGGGGTTTTCGAGACCATCCGGATAGCTGCCGGCAGGTCGGCTTGAAACGCCTCTCCCAGCCCGACGAGGAAGGCGCAGTCGAGCAGTGAGCGCGGGACGTAGTCCGACGCCAGAATGTCGACCAGGTCTTCGGCGAGCAGATCGCTGACGGCGATATTGCCTGACTGGGACCCGCCGCGAATGACGTTGGGCGCACCGCCAACGACATGCATGGCATGGCGCTTGGCCTTGCGGGCTGCCTCCAGTGTGCAGGGAAATTCCGAAACGCTGATGCCTTCCCCAAGTGCCTCGTCGATATGCTCAAGTTCCGTATCGTCGTGACTGAGCAGCGGCAGTTTGTGCGCATGTGCCAGCGCGACCACCGCCGGACGAACCTTCGAGCTGATCTCGTCTGAAAAATTCAGGAGCGCCTGCGTTTCCCGCTCGGCAACGGCGCGCGTTTCGCCCGTGTCGGCCATGCGCCGGTGGATATAGGCTTCAACGTCCTTGCTCTGGCGCCGGCCCGGCAGATGTTCCATCACCGACACCATGCGCACGATGTCCTTGCCGATGTTTTCCTCGGTCAGGCGAGGCGTCTCGCCATCGGTGATCTCGCAGCGCAGGTGCACCAGATGTTCCGATTTCAGCATGCCCCCAGCCTGAAGCGTTTCCAGGGCGTCGATCATCGGAGCCAGGATTTCGCGGCGCTCAGGGTTCTTGATCGTCGCGCCAACGCACAGGCTGTCGAATACGGTGGTGATGCCGCTGCCGATGATCTGGGCATCATGAGCCATCGCCGCCCGCAGCGGATCCCAGCGCACATGAGCGCGCGGAAAGACATGTTTTTCGAAATGGTCGGTGTGAATGTCGACCAGCCCCGGCAGCAGGTAATCACCGTCGAGATCGAACCCGGTCTGCGGCCCGTTGCCCTGATCAACCGAGACGATCCCTTTATCGGAAAAGGCAATGTGACCGCTGACGACTTCATCCGCGAGCACGAGCCGGGCGTTTTTCAGAACAGTCAGAGCGCTGCCGGAGGGCACGCGATTGTCGGCATAAGTCATGGAAACTCCTTCCGGCGAACGGGGCAAGCGAATTCAAGGATGGTCCGGAAGCGGACCGCAAAGAAAGACAGCTCCGCGGAACCGGGAGCGAACTGGGCCCGGAAACAAATCTGAGTCCGGTTGAACGACCGATGATCTAACGCTCTTTCGCGCGCAATTTGTGACAGTGGTTCAACGGATCCATGACAATCCGGAAAAAATCTGCGGGCTGCAGGCGAAGGGATGGAAAATCTGGGTTGGACACAAAACTTGCGCTCAACCAGCCGGAAAGGCAAGAGGTCAAGATCAGAGCAGCGGGTGAGAAGCGTAATCTGGAACCGGATCGCGCTCAAGCAGGCCGAAGGCCAATAGCGCAACAACGTATGGTGCGGGCGACGGGACTCGAACCCGTACAGCCTAGGGCCGAGGGATTTTAAGTCCCTTGTGTCTACCAATTCCACCACGCCCGCTTTTCCCTTCCCCTAGCTCTCCTGCCGGAAAAGCGCAAGAAGGCACTGCAGCTTTTCACCGGGCAAGCAGGAAGTTTCCACGTCAGCCTGATTTTGCTGGAACAGAAGCTGGAAATTGAGCGCTTTGGACGGTATGTGAACAGGTAACGGATAATTGGTGCCGAAAAGGGCCGTGTCGGCTTACAATGGCACCGGATAATTGTGAGACACGGTAAACCCCATGGTCAGCTATATCGACGCTTCGGAAGCCCCTTTGAAAAACACGGGTCAGGTACGTTTGTACGGTCCTGAGGATTTTGAAGGCATGATGCGCGCAGGACAGCTGACTGCAGCCTGTCTGGACGAGTTGGCCGACATCGTCAAACCGGGCACCACAACCCAGGAAATCGACGACTTCGTCTACCAGTATGGCATGGATCACAACGCCATTCCGGCAACGCTGAACTATCGCGGCTACACCAAGTCCTCCTGCACGTCGATCAACCACGTTGTCTGTCACGGTATTCCCAACGACAAGGCTCTGCGCGAGGGCGACATCGTCAACATCGACGTCACCTTCATTCTGGACGGGTGGCACGGCGACTCGAGCCGGATGTACCCGGTCGGCCAGTTGAAGCGTGCCGCAGAGCGTCTGATCGATGTGACCTATGAATCGCTGATGCGCGGTATCGAGGCGGCCAAGCCCGGCAACACCACGGGCGACATCGGCGCCGCCATCCAGACGTTTGTCGAGGCGGAACGCTGCTCGGTGGTGCGCGACTTCTGCGGCCACGGCCTTGGCCTGCTGTTCCACGATACCCCCAACATCCTGCATTACGGGCGTCCTGGCGAAGGCGTTGAACTGAAGCCGGGCATGATCTTTACCATCGAACCGATGGTCAATCTGGGCCGCCCGCACGTGAAGGTTCTCAGCGATGGCTGGACCGCCGTCACAAGGGACAGGTCCCTGTCCGCACAGTTCGAACATTCCATCGGCATTACGCCTGAAGGCTGCCAGATCTTCACTACCTCCCCCAAAGGCATTCACAAGCCGGGCCTGCAAACGGACTGACGATCCTGCCAGAAACCCGGATTATTGGCGATGTGCCGTCATCTGACAGCAGCTGACGCAGGAGCTCATGAAAGAGACGATTTCCGCCAGTGAAACACCGGCCTCAACCGGTGGCGACCACAAGGGACACCGCCAAAGGCTGCGGGAACGGTTTCGTAAATCGGGCGAGCAGGGGCTCGCCGATTATGAGCTTCTGGAATTTCTGTTATTTTCCGCCCTGCCCCGTCAGGACACCAAGCCGATCGCCAAGGCGCTGTTGCAGCGCTTCGGGTCCTTTCCGGCCGTCCTGGCCGCGCCCAGGGAACGGCTGAAGGAAATTCCGGGTCTCTCGGACATCAGCATTGACGCACTTCAGGCCGTGCATGCGTCCGTGATCCGTTTTCACAAGGCCGGCCTGGAAAAACGGCAGGTTCTCGACAGCTGGCAGAAAGTCATGGACTACCTTCAGGTGTCCATGGGGCTTGCTCCCGTCGAGCAGTTCAGGGTCCTGTTTCTCGACAAGAAAAATGCCCTCATCGCGGACGAGGTTCAGCAGACGGGAACCGTCGATCACACACCTGTCTATCCGCGTGAAGTGATCCGGCGCGCCCTGGAGCTTTCAGCCACTGCGCTGATCCTGGTGCACAACCACCCGTCGGGTGATCCGACCCCGTCCCGCGCCGACATACAGATGACCAGTAAAATCGTTGATATCGCTGGTCCGCTTGGTATCGAGGTTCATGACCACATCATCGTCGGTCTGCGAACCAATGTCAGCTTCCGCAGCTTGCAACTGATCTGACCCGCCGGAACAAAGGATAGGCACAGGTTACGGGCCTGCGCAGCAAAGATCTTTCAGGCTGCTTGCAAAACCGGATCCGCCCTCCTGAGACTTTACCCTTAATTTACTTAGAATTTGGGGCATTCCTTAACCCAGATCGACAATACTCGGCCCAAAGTAACCGGGCTCGTATATGTACAATTCGTCTAAAAACTCCGGCGGCCAGATAGCAAACGCGATCATCATTCCGATGGTTGTTATCGTCATGATATCCGTGTTCGGTATCTTTGGCCTGCTGCACTGGTCTGCCCGTCTGTCAGACGAAACCGCTGTTGAATCCCAGAACAAGCTCATTGCCGGCGCCCTGCAACTGACCCAGAATTATATGGTCAAGCAGCAGAACGGCGTCGTGATCTGGGACGAAGCCTATCACCGGGTGAACCAGATCAACCCCGATGAAGGCTGGATCTACAACAACCTGATGCATTGGTTGTTCCAGAACCACGGCTTCACCAAGTCGATCCTGATCAACCGCGACTATGATGTTCAGACAGTCTATGCGCAGAACCACACCAACAAGTGGATGACGCAGGAGCTGTTCCAGGAACTCAAGCCCGCAATTGCCAAGGTTCGCGCCCGCTACATCATTTCCTTCCGCCGCACGCCGTCCGGTCTTTACAGCTTCGTGCCGCAAAGCAGCGATGCCCGCCGGTCGATTGCCGAAACCGGCGTCATCTCTCTGGCTGGTGAACCTTATCTCTTCAGTGCAGCCGCCGTCATGCCGCAGATCCAGTCGATCTCCCGGGTACGGTTTCCGCCCGCTGTACTGGTCAGCATGGTGCCCTTGCGCGGGGAGAAACTGGCGGAAATCTCGGAAATGTCGCGTCTTGACGGATTTGTTCTGGCCAACAACCAGACCGTTCGCGAGGGTGTCGGCCGCTATCTGCTCAGGTCGCCACTTGGACAGGATGTCGGCCTGATTGCCTGGCAGACGACCGAGCCCGGTACCCAGATGATACGACGGATCAATCCGTTTCTGGCGCTAGCCGCCTTCATGATCGCCGCCGTCGTCATCGCAGTGACCATCTTTACCCGTCAGATGACCAAGCGTCTGGCACGCAGTGAGGCCAAGGCCGTGCATGCAGCCCGCCACGACGCCCTGTCTGGCCTGCCGAACCGTGCCCGGTTCCATGCACTGCTGACGGACATACTGGACGAAAGCGCTGCCAATGGGACCAACACCGCCGTCGTCTATATCGACCTCGACCATTTCAAGGACATCAACGACACGCTTGGCCATTCCGCCGGCGACAAGGTGATCACCGCCGTCGCCCAGCGGCTGCGGCGCGTCATTCCTGAAACCGGGATCGTCGCGCGCATCAGCGGCGACGAATTCGCGATGGTCATCAAGGACTGCGAAGACGATGTCTGGCTGGAGTACATTCTCGATCAGGTTCAGGACGAGATCGGCCGGCCAATCATGATCGGCCGGCGTGAGCTTCATGCCAGTCTGTCCATGGGTGCAGCGGTCGCCCCGCGCGACGGCAACGATCCGGATGAATTGCTGCGCAAGGCCGATATCGCGCTATACGATGCCAAGGCGAATGGCCGGAACCGCCGGTCTTTCTTCGAACCGAACATGGAGCACCACGTCCAGTCCAAGGACCGGCTCTCCCGCGAACTCCGGCTGGCGCTCAAGAACGACGAACTGGACCTTGCCTATCAGCCGCAATCCGACACGTCGGCCAAACGGATCGTCAGTGTCGAGGCGCTGGCCCGCTGGACCAAGGAAGATGGCACCGTCATTTCCCCGGCCCAGTTCATTCCCGTGGCAGAGGAAACCGGGCTGATCAACGATCTGGGCATCTGGGTGCTCAACAAGGCCTGTTCCAAGGCACATGATTGGCCGGGCATCACCGTGTCGGTCAATGTTTCGCCGAACCAGTTCAAGCATCCGCGCTTCGTTGAAAAGGTCATGGCAATCCTCGCCGCCAACAACCTGCCGCCGCAGCGCCTGGAAATCGAAGTGACGGAAAGTGTCTTTGCCGGACGCAACGACTCGGTGTTGAAAGCGCTGCGCAGGCTGAAGAACCTGGGCGTGAAGGTCGCGCTCGATGATTTCGGCTCAGGCTATTCAAGCCTCAGCTATCTGCGCCGGTTCCCTTTCGACACGCTCAAGATCGACCGGGATTTCGTCTCCGACATGAACGGCAATGCCGAGGCCGAAGCCATTCTGGTTTCGATCATCCAGCTCGGCAAGGCGCTCGGCATGACCATTGTCGCCGAAGGCATCGAGACCAAGGACCAGATCCGCTTCCTGCAGGCGCACGACTGCAATCGCATGCAGGGCTACTACATCTCCCGTCCGTTGACCGATACGGCCCTGACGCAGTTCCTGGAAGAGTTTCACCGCGCAAGCAGCCCCGGCTTCGGCACTGATCTGAGCTACCAGGCCCGCGCAGCGGAAGCATGATAGGTCCCGGCGGGAATTCAGCCTGCCTTCTCGCCCCGGGCCGATAGCAGCGCCTGCCAGGGACGCACTTCTCCGGGGGGCTCAAACTTCCAGCAGCGGCCTGACCTTGCTGGCAAAGCGGTAAAAGCTCGCGAAGGGAGCGGTCTCGGCTGATATCAGCCAGTCCTGTCCCGCACCAGCGGCGAGCTTCAGGCCTGCGTGACCGAACTCGGTGCGCACCATATCCTTGAACCAGGCCACGTGCTGCTCGGTCCGCTGCCCTTGCAACGAATCGCCGGAGGCAATGTGGTCATGATGACGCGTCCAATGCCCGACCAGTTCATCAATTCCGCTGGAAGTCTGAGCGGAAACTTCGCACACGGGAACCTTCCACCCTTGCGTGTCAGCCGTGTCGCTCAGCGACAAGGCGCCGGCAACATCCGAGGCAGCCCGGCGCGCGAGCGCACCCATGTCGGCCTTGGTAACCGCTACGATATCCGGCAATTCCATGATGCCGGCCTTCATGAACTGCAGGCTGTCACCCGATCCGGGCTGGATACACAGCACCACCGTGTCGACCGCCTGTTTCAGATCGCCTTCCGACTGGCCGATACCGACGGTTTCAACGATTACGCAATCGCATACGCACCTGAGAACGGCAATCGCCGCGACGGTGTGATCGGACAGACCGCCGAGTCTGTCACGCGCGGCCATGGAACGGACGAAAACGCCGTCGTCGGACGGGTCGGTTTTCAATCGCGTCCGGTCGCCAAGCAGCGCTCCGCCGGTCACAGCGGAAGACGGGTCGATTGCGAGCACCGCCACCGTCTGCCCTGCCGCCCGGCACGCCTTGATGAGCGCGTCCGTCAGGCTGGATTTACCGACGCCAGGCGGACCAGTGAGGCCGAGTACCTTTGCGCTGGCTTCACCGGCAGCACGATCGAGAAAGGCTGCGGTTTCAGCCTCCCCGGCATGGCTTTCCAACCGGCTGAGTACCCGCGCGAGCTGCCTCTTGCCGCCCGCGCGCAGGGTGTCCAGCGTGGGATAGGCATCGCTCACACCGCACTCTCCCTGACCTCGACCGGACTTCCCAGCCCCATTCAGCTTCCGGACTTGTGCTTCAGGGCCGCCTGCGCAGCCGCCAGCCGGGCGATCGGCACACGGAAGGGCGAACAGGAGACATAGTCCAGGCCGACGCTTTCGCAGAAGAAGATGGAGGCGGGATCGCCGCCATGCTCTCCGCAAATGCCGAGCTTGATGTCGGGACGTGTGGACCGGCCTCGCTCGACGCCGATCTTGATAAGTTCCCCGACGCCTTCCTGATCGAGCGAGACGAACGGGTCCTGCTCCAGAAGACCACGCGTCTGATAGGTGCCCAGGAAGGAGGCCGCATCGTCGCGCGAAATACCGAAGGTGGTCTGTGTCAGGTCGTTTGTGCCGAAGGAGAAGAACTCGGCCGACTGGGCGATTTCCGCAGCCTTCAGCGCGGCCCGCGGCAGTTCCACCATCGTGCCGATCTGATAGGTGAGTACCGCACCGGTCTCGCTCATCACCGCCTTTGCCATCGCTTCGATGCTCTGGCGCACGAGGTCAAGTTCACCCTTGAGGCCGACCAGCGGAACCATGATTTCCGGCACCACGGGTGCACCGGTTTTCTTCGCGGCTTCTACAGCCGCCTCGAAGATGGCCCGCGCCTGCATTTCCGCGATTTCCGGATAAGACACCAGCAGGCGGCAACCACGATGGCCAAGCATCGGGTTGAATTCTTCCAGAGCCAGTGCACGGTCGCGCAGCAGCTCCGGGTCAGCACCCATTGCTTTGGCGACGTCGGCCAGTTCCTCTTCCGATTTCGGCAGAAATTCATGCAGCGGCGGATCCAGCAGACGGATGGTCACCGGCAGCCCGTGCATGATCTCGAAGAGATCGGTAAAATCCTGCCGCTGCATCGGCAGCAGCTTGGCAAGTGCCGTCCGGCGGCCGGCTTCGGTTTCCGCCAGGATCATCTCGCGTACGGCCACGATGCGCTCGCCTTCGAAGAACATATGCTCCGTGCGGCACAGGCCGATGCCTTCGGCACCGAATTCCCGCGCCACCTTGGCATCCTGCGGCGTTTCGGCGTTGGTGCGCACGCGCATGCGGCGCACCTTGTCGGCCCAGCCCATCAGCGTTCCGAAATCGCCCGACAGCGTCGGCTGCAACATTTCGACCTCGCCGACGAGCACCTGCCCGGTGGCACCGTCGATGGTGATGATGTCGCCTTCCTTGAGCTGCCGTCCGGCAGCGTTGATCACGCCGTTTCGATAGTCGATCCGCAGCATGCCTGCCCCGGCGACACAGGGTTTGCCCATGCCGCGCGCAACCACAGCCGCATGGCTTGTCATACCGCCACGGCTGGTCAGGATGCCTTCGGCCGCATGCATGCCGTGAATGTCTTCCGGGCTGGTTTCCACGCGCACGAGGATCACCTTCCGGCCTTCCGCCTTGGCCTTCTCCGCCTCGTCGGAGGAGAAGACAATAGCCCCGGACGCAGCGCCCGGAGACGCAGGCAGGCCGGTCGTGATCACGTCGCGCTTTGCTTTGGGATCGATGGTTGGGTGCAGCAACTGGTCGAGCGCTGCCGGCTCTACGCGGCCGATGGCCTCTTCCTCACCCAGCAGCCCTTCCGCCACCATGTCGACCGCGATCCTCAGCGCCGCCTTGGCGGTGCGCTTGCCGGAACGGGTCTGCAGCATCCACAGCTTGCCCTTTTCGATGGTGAATTCCAGATCCTGCATGTCCCGGTAATGGGCTTCCAGCTTGGCACAATAGGTCTGGAATTCTGCAAAGGCCTCCGGCATCAGCGCTTCCAGCGACGGGCTGGAAGACCCGGCCCCGATGCGGGCTTTCTCGGTGATATCCTGCGGCGTGCGGATACCGGCAACCACGTCTTCGCCCTGGGCGTTGACGAGGAATTCGCCATAAAGGGCATTTTCACCGGTGGACGGATTGCGCGTGAAGGCAACACCGGTTGCAGAGCTCTCGCCCATGTTGCCGAAGACCATCGCCTGAACGTTGACAGCAGTTCCCCAGGACGACGGGAGGTCATGCAGGCGGCGATAGGTGACCGCGCGCGACACCATCCAGGAACTGAATACGGCGCCGATCGCGCCCCAGAGCTGTTCCTGCGGGTCCTGCGGGAACGGCTTTTCCAGTTCCTCTTCCACCAAGGCCTTGAACTTCTCGATAATGCCCAGCCAGGCGTCCGCATCGATTTCGGTATCGAGCGTCAATTCATTGCGATCCTTGTATTCTTCCAGGATCTCTTCGAACTCGTGATGGTCGAGACCCAGCACCACGTCTGAATACATCTGGATGAAACGGCGATAGCTGTCGTAGGCAAAACGCCGGTCGCCCGCCTCTCGCGCAATCGCTTCGACCGTCTGGTCGTTAAGGCCGAGGTTAAGCACAGTGTCCATCATGCCGGGCATGGAAACGCGAGCGCCCGAGCGAACGGAAACAAGCAGCGGCCGCTCCGGATCGCCAAATTTGCGGCTGGTCTCCTCGCCGATCCTGTCCAGCGCCTCAAGAACCTGCGCAGTCAGCGTTTCGGGATAGGATTTTTCGTGGTCGTAATACCAGGTGCAAACTTCCGTGGTGATCGTGAAGCCCGGTGGCACGGGCAGACCCAGGCTGCTCATTTCAGCAAGGTTTGCGCCCTTCCCGCCAAGAAGATTACGCATGTCCGCAGCACCTTCTGCAGAACCATTGCCGAAACTGTAGACCCACTTGGTCATCTGACACTCTCCTCGCCTAGTTCGGTCTGCGACACGTCGCACGCAGCCAACTCGCATTTTCTTTCCGGCAGTGACCGGGACACGCGCGCGCCCGATCTTTTTGCACTGCACATTCCTGCTACGGCAACTGCTTGTCTTCAAGCCCTTTTTCAGCGAAAGCAGTTATGATTGGTCCTAAGTCTTAGCATTTCCGACGTTGAGCAAAATCAAAAGGATTTAAACCCGCAGAAAGTTATCCCGGCTGCCTTGCCGGGCAGCCTTAAAGACGCCATTGTCAAAGGTAATAAGCAGTAAACCCACCAGATTCAGGGATAGAAGTGCGAACAATGATGACAAATCCGACCGGTGCCGTTTCGACTAGGGATCGCAGTCCTCTCCGCCGGAAACTGCTTGCGCTGGTCAGCGTGCTCGCCCTTCTTCCCGCAACGGCATTTGCCGAAACGAGCACCGAACCGGAAAGCCTCGGCACTCCTTCCGACCTGCCTTTCACCCTGTCCGGCAGCTATCTGTCCGGTCGCCTGGCCGGTTTCCAGAAAGACTATGCCCAGGCGGCGGCCTTTTATGAAGAAACTCTGGCGGCCGATCCCAGCAACACGATGCTGCTGGAGCGCACCTTCCTCTTGAAGCTGGCCAACGGTGATGTCGAACAGGCCGTTGTCTACTCCAAGGAACTGGAGAACGCGGGTCTGCAGAATTTTCTCGCCCAGCTGACGCTCGGCGCACAGGAAATGCTGGACGGCCGCTATGAAAAGGCCAACGAAGAACTTGAACGGGGCAGGAACGGCCCGCTCGCCCAGCTTTCCATCGGCATCTCCCGCGCCTGGACCCTTTATGGCAGTGGCAAGATCGATGAAGCCGTCGCAATGATCGACGGCCTTGAGGGGCCGGACTGGTTCGAAGTCTTCAAGTCGACCCACAAGGCTCATCTCCTGTTTGCAGCTGGCCGCAGCAAGGAAGCGCTGGAAGCCGCCGAAAGCGCCTATGCGATTGACCAGGGCGCCCTGCGCGTCGTGGACGCCTACACGCGCCTCCTGGCCGCCAATGGGCGCCAGAAGGAAGCGCTTGATGTGCTCGATCAATACGACGCGCAGTTCCGCGGCCATCCCAAGCTTGACGAGACGCGCAAGGCCATCACCAGCGGTGAGATCATTCCGCCACTGGTAACCGATCCGGCTGCAGGCATGGCGGAAATTCTCTATGGCCTCGGTGCGGTGATCGGCCGTGACGGCGGAGAGGAACTGTCCACCTCCTACCTGCAGCTTGCGCTTTACCTGGATCCCAAGGCCGAATTCGCGGCCATTGCCCTCGGCAGCGTCTTTGAACGGATGGAGCAGCCGGAACGGGCCATCGAGGCCCTGATGATGGTGCCCGACGACAGCGTGCTGAAGCGCGAAGCCGAAATCCAGGTCGGCATGAACTACAACGCCCTTGAGATGGTCGACGAGGCCCGCAGCCATCTGGAAGAGCTGATCAAACAGGACCCGTCAGATCTTGAAGCCGTGATTGCGCTCGGCAATATCCTGCGTGCTCACGAAATCTACGACGAGGCTGAGGCAACCTACACCAAGGGTCTCGACACCATTTCCAACCTGGAGAGCCAGCATTGGCTGCTTCTCTATTTCCGCGGCATCGCCCGGGAAAGACTTGGGAAATGGGAGCTAGCCGAAGCCGATTTCCGCAAGGCGCTCGAACTCAACGACAACCAGCCACTTGTACTCAACTATCTCGGCTATTCCCTGGTCGATCAGGGTCTGAAGCTGGATGAAGCCCTGGGCATGATCCAGAAGGCAGTCGAACTGCGGCCGACGGACGGTTATATCGTCGACAGCCTTGGCTGGGTCTATTTCCGGCTCGGCCGCTACGAGGAAGCGGTGAAGGAACTGGAGCGGGCTATCGAACTGCGCCCGGCCGATCCGGTCATCAACGATCACCTGGGCGATGCCTACTGGATGGTCGACCGCCGCAACGAGGCGCGCTTCCAGTGGAACCATGCCCGCGACCTGGGACCGGACGCAGAAGAATTGCCGAAGATCCTCGACAAGATCGCCAATGGCTTGCAGGAGGTTCCCGGAACGGATGCCGCCAAAGCCGAGACCGGCAAGAACGGCGGTTGACCGGACACTCTCATGGCCCCTGCCTCTAAGTCTTCCCCCCGCGTGGAGCTGGCCCGGGCCAAGGTCAACTTGGCTTTGCACATAACCGGCAGGCAGCCTGACGGCTATCACCTGCTGGATTCGCTCGTGGTCTTCCCTCAGATCGGCGACAGGCTTGCTGTCGAAGCCGCCGACGCGCTGGACTTGCGCGTCGAAGGCCCGTTCGCGCGGGACCTCACCGGCCCGGTTGAAGACAATCTCATTCTGAAAGCCGTGCGCAACTTCGCCGAGAAGGCAGGCGTTGACGTTCCGCAGGTTCGCCTGACCCTCACCAAGCGCCTGCCTGTCGCGTCCGGCATCGGTGGTGGTTCCAGCGACGCGGCAACCACCTTGCGTCTCCTGGAAGATTTCACCGGCATCTATCTTGCCGAGGAAGACCTGCACGAACTGGCGCTGACGCTCGGGGCGGATGTTCCCGTTTGCCTGTTTCCAGAACCCCAGATCATGCGGGGTATCGGCGACAACCTCAACGCCGGCCCGGACCTGCCGTCCTGCGGCATAGTACTTGTAAACCCGCGGGTCGGTGTTTCCACCCCGGAAGTCTTCAATTCCTTGGAGCGGCGTGACAATCCTCCAATGGACCTCATGCCGGAAAAATTCGAAACGCTGGCGTCCCTGGTCGCCTATCTGGCGAGCTGCCGCAACGATCTGCAGGACGCGGCCAAGGGCCTGTGTCCGGAAATCGGCCTGGTGCTGTCAGAACTGGACGCCGACACCCGCATCGAACTTGCAAGAATGTCCGGTTCCGGTGCGACCTGCTTCGGCTTGTGCGAACTCAAGGACAGCATGGATATCGAACGCGCTCTGCGCAGCGCCCATCCGGACTGGTGGATCGCCTCTGGTCCGCTATCGTGACCAAGCGTATACCCAACCGGTAACTGTCACAAAAAAAGCCGCCGTTACATCAACGGCGACTTTTCGATTTAAGCTTAAAATCAGATCCTTGCGAGCGTCAGCTCACACGGGAGATACAGAAGGCAACAGCATCGCCCAAGGCATCGCTATGGGCTCCTGACGGAAGCGTATCGAGGGCTGCAAGGGCCTTGTTGCCGTAGTCCTTTGCCCGTTCAACTGTTTCGGCCAGGGCATCATATTTCTTCAACAGCTCGATAGCCTGCTCCAGATCACCGTCCTGGATCTCCTCGCCTTCCAGACAACGTCTCCAGAAGTCGCGATCGGCATCGGTGCCCCGGGCAACGGCCAGCACCACCGGCAAGGTGATCTTGCCTTCACGGAAGTCATCGCCGACGTCCTTGCCGAGGTCAGCCGATGACCCGCCATAGTCCAGCGCATCGTCAACCAGCTGGAACGCATAGCCCAATTCCATGCCATAGGTCCGGGCGGCGCGTTTCATTTCGGTTGACTGGCCGGCGATAACCGGGCCGACTTCGGCGGCCGCTGCAAACAACGCAGCAGTCTTTGCTTCGATAACCCGCAGATAGTCGGCTTCAGTCGTCGCTATATTCTTTGCGGCGCCAAGCTGCAGCACTTCGCCTTCCGCAATGACTGCCGAGGCGGTGGACAGGATGCGAAGCGCTTCCAGAGAACCGACGTCCACCATCATCTTGAAGGCCTGACCAAGCAGGTAATCGCCGACAAGCACACTGGCCTGGTTGCCCCAGAGCTTGCGCGCGGCAAGCTTGCCCCGGCGCATGTCACTCTCGTCGACAACGTCGTCATGCAGCAGCGTGGCGGTGTGCATGAATTCCACACTGGCAGCCAGTGTCACATGGCCATCGCCCTGGTAGCCGAACATGTCCGCACAGGCCAGCGTCAGCATCGGCCGAAGCCGCTTGCCACCGGAGGAAATCAGATGCTTGGCGATTTCCGGGATCAATTCAACATTCGATCCTGCCTTCGACAGGATCAGCTGGTTGACCTCGCCCATGCCGCCGGACACCAGATCAACGAGCGACTGAATGCTCGGACGGCGCGGCTGATCGTCTGTATAAGTTGCAACAACGGCCACTAATGGCACTCCCTGAATATTTGAGCGGACAATATGTTGCGAACGGCTTCGGGGCAAGCCGCCAATCCATTGACAAACTGTTGAAATGCCGCAATCAGCTGGTTTTGCTGTAAACCGTTTGAACGGCCCCCTTCATTCGGCCGCAGGACATGGACCGCTAACGCCGGGAATCTTATGGAAGAACTAGTCAGAACAAACGATCCCGTCCTGATCTCCTTTCTGGAATCGATTCTCGAAGACGCCGGCATCAAACATTTTGTCGCAGACGGCAACATGAGCATCCTCGAAGGCTCCCTGGCCATGATCCCTCGCCGTATCCTTGTCGATTCCGACCAGATCCAGGTGGCGCGCAAGCTGGTGCGCGACGCGGGTCTGGAACATGAACTGAGGCCGGAAGGCGGCCAGGTCTGACATGAACACGCCGACGGAAATCACCGGCAGCGAAACGCAGGAAACGACCCACGACGCCTTTCTCGGCGGCAAGGTCTACGTGCACCAGCCCAGACGCGGCCGGCACAGGGCTGGTCTTGACGCGGTTTATCTGGCAGCTGCCCTGCCGGACGGTACCAGGGGGCATGTTGTCGATCTTGGCTCCGGCGTTGGCACGGCCGGTTTTTGCGCCGCCGCGCGCCTGCCGGAAATTAACGTGACGCTGGTTGACATCGACGACACCGTGCTCGCCCTTGCCAGACGAGGTCTGGAAGATCCGGCCAACAGTGCTTTTTCAGCCCGTGTATCCCTCCTGGAAGCCGACATTACTGCAAAGGGAAGTGTGCGCCACGCTGCGGGTCTCACGCCCGCGTTGGCCGACCATATCATCATGAACCCTCCCTACTACGAGGCAGACCGTTTCCGGGCATCGCCCAACTCAGCTCGTGCTGGCGCACATATGCTGGATGACCGGGGTCTGGAGCCCTGGGCCAGAACGGCAACGGACATTGTCAAGGAAGGCGGCAGCCTGACGGTGATTTTCCGGGCTGACGGGCTGCAGGAGTTGTTGAGCGTGCTCAAGGGCCGTTTCGGCGCAGTTGAAGTGATCCCGCTGCGTCCGCGACAGGACGCGGCGGCAACACGCATTCTCGTCCGCGCCATCCGCGCCAGCAAGGCACCCTTGCGGCTGATGCCGGGGTTTGTATTGCATGAGGGGGACGGATCCGATTTCACCCCTCAATCAAAAGCCATCATGCGTGACGGCGAAGGACTTGGTCTCAGCGCGCGCTGATCCCCTCGCTTCCCCACTCAATGCAAGACGAACTCTCCGTCCGCATACCGGAAATCCACCGGCGAGATCAGCGTCTGATGCGCAACGCGCACCGAGTGAATGCGGCCTTCTATTTCCCGTTCCCAGAACACCAGAAACCGGTTCAGTTCCGGAAACTTCGGTGCCAGATCTTCCGTTTGCCAGAGGAAGCTCTGCAGGAGTTTGGGGTGATCGGGAAGACGGTAGAGGATTTCCGCCGTCATCAGTCCGTAGCCGAGAAGGCGCTTTTCAAAGTCAGAGCTGGTTTTCATGCCAATCCTTTCTTCTGTGCAAAGAAAGATTGTCACGGAAATTGGGTTAACCAAACCCGACTTTTGGATATTAACTGTTTAAAAACAGCATTTTAGCAGCACTCTAACGGCATTGCTAACAACAGGTGGCTTACCGGTCATTTCGTCTGGATGGAGCTCAGATACCCCAGAAAAGCGTCGATGTCATCCGGTTCGAAGGCGAATTCAGGCATGTTGTCGTGTGCGGTCACGATGCCTTCCGCCAAAGGCTCTTCCAGGCTTTCCAGCGGATAGCGGCTTGCGAGATCACGAAAGGCGGGCGCCCCCGCCTGCGCACTCTGGTCGTCCCGGCCGACCGCGTGGCACGTTGCACAATGGATTTCCGCAAGTTCCTGTCCGGTAGCAAGACTCACCGGATCGGTCGGATAGGCTCCGTCAGACGCCACGGCAGACGATGCGGCGAACAGGATGACGGCGACACCCAAAAACGGCTTGTTGCACGACACTCTACTTCCCTCCCTTGAATCAGTTTCGCTTTTATAGAAGGTTCGGAACCGGAAACCCATTAGGGGGAACACTGTGGCCACGGAAAATGTGCTCACAAGGGCAATGTTATTGCTGCCCGTCTCTCTATATAACCGGGGTAACAACCCGTTCACCGGAGGAATTATGAACCAGTTGCCGGCTTCCATTGACGACACTCTCGCCCTGATGGACCAGGCGGGCTATGTGGCCGACCGGTCGCTTGCCACCGTGCTGCATCTGGCCCTGAAGATGAAACGCCCCCTTTTTCTGGAAGGCGAAGCCGGTGTCGGAAAGACGGAAATTGCCAAGGTCCTGTCCACCACGCTCGGACGAGACCTGATCCGTCTGCAGTGCTACGAGGGCCTTGATGTGGCCTCCGCCGTCTATGAATGGAACTATCCCGCCCAGATGGTGGAAATCCGCGTTGCGGAAGCTTCCGGCGACACCGAACACACCGAGCTTTCCAAGTCCATCTTCGATGAGCGCTTCCTGATCAAGCGTCCGGTGCTGCAGGCTCTGGAGCCATCGCTCTCCGGCGCGCCGGTGTTCCTGATCGATGAACTTGACCGGGCCGATGAAGCCTTCGAGGCCTTTCTTCTGGAAGTGCTGGCCGACAATCAGGTGACTATCCCCGAACTCGGCACCGTGAAGGCTGCCGAACCGCCGATCGTCATCATCACGACCAACCGCACGCGTGAAATTCACGACGCCCTGAAAAGGCGCTGTCTCTACCACTGGGTCGATTATCCCGATGCCGAGCGCGAGTTGGAGATTGTCCGCCGCAAGGTTCCCGGTGCTGCCCAGCGTCTTGCCAGCGAAGTCGTCGCTTTCGTCCAGAAGCTGCGCGCCGACGAGGACCTGTTCAAGCAGCCCGGTGTCGCAGAGACCCTGGACTGGGCGACGGCCCTTTCCGAACTCAACGAGATGGCGCTGGATCCGGACATGGCATCCGACACGCTTGGCGTTCTGCTCAAATACCAGGACGACATCGAACGGGTGCGTGGATCAAAAGTGCGTCAGATGATCGACGACATCCGCAAGGATGCGCCGCACCAGCAGTCCATGCCGGCGGTGTGACGCAGTGACTAAAGTGCAAGGGTTCCAGCACACTCGTGTGGGAGGCAGCTATGCCAGCCTCACCTGAACTGCGTTCTCGGATCACGGACAACATCGTCTATTTCGCCCGTACCTTGCGCAAGGCCGGCGTTCCCGTGGGTCCAGCCTCTGTTGTAGATGCGGTGGCGGCCGTCGAAGTGTCTGGCATCGAAAGCCGGGAAGATCTTTACTGGACGCTGCATGCTGTCTTCGTGCGCAAACGCGAACAGAAAGTCCTGTTTGACGAGGCCTTCCGGATCTACTGGCAGAGCCGCGGCCTGATCGAAAAGATGCTGGCGATCCTGTCGCCGGTCGCCCCGCCCCGGGGTGCTCCGGAAAAACCCAAGGCCGGTCAGACACGTGTTTCCCAGGCGTTTCAGGCAGCGCAGGAACGGGTTGCCGAAGAAACGGTTCCGCAGATCGAGGTCGACGCAAAGTTCACGGTCTCCGGCAAGGAATTGCTGCAATCCAAGGACTTTGCCCAGATGACCTCAGATGAAATTGCCGAGGCGAAGCTGGCTCTTCGGGCCATGACCATGCCGATGGACAAGATCAGGCTCCGCCGTTTGAAACCGGCCTCAAAAGGCAAGGTCAATCCACGCCGCACCTTGCGCGCGTCCATGCGCGCAGGCGGCGACATCATCGATCTCAAGTTCCGCAAGCCGGTGGAAAAACGCCCGCCGCTTATCGCTCTTTGCGATATCTCCGGCTCCATGAGTCAGTACTCCAGGCTGTTGTTGCATTTTCTCCACGGCCTGACGGCGGAACGGCGGGATGTGCACACTTTCCTGTTCGGCACGCGGCTGTCCAATGTCACCCGGCAACTGAGAATGAAGGATCCCGACGAAGCGCTGGAAGCCTGCTCGGAAGGCGTGGAGGACTGGTCGGGCGGTACCCGCATCGCCTCCGCACTGCATGATTTCAACCGGCATTGGTCGCGCCGCGTTCTCTCCGGCAAGCCGACCGTGCTTCTGATAACCGACGGCCTGGAGCGGGACACGGACGAGGATCTTGAGCGGGAAATCGATCGGCTGCACCGCTCCTGCCGACGGCTCATCTGGCTCAACCCCCTGCTCCGTTTCGAGGGCTTCGAGGCAAAGGCGAAGGGCATTCGCGCGATGCTGCCGAATGTGGACGAATTCAGAGCGGTCCATTCGCTCGACGCCGTGGCCGATCTTGTCGCTGCCCTCTCGGGATCCGGCGGCCGCGACAGCAGCGCCAATCCGAAACGCTGGTTGAAGTCGTGAAACAGCCGAACCGTCGCTCACACGGCGTTCAAGCTGCGCTGTCGCGGTTCCAGAGAAGGCGCTGAGGGAGGAGACCCTACCGGCATCGTGTTGGGGCACTTGATGCTGGCAGGGTCCAGGGAGGTCGTTTGCTGGCCTCGACCAAATCATATATTCAAACTTACGAAACTAAATGCGACATGCTGTCTCTACGTCATGGAGCGTTTTGTCGTGCGAACTAATCCTCGAAATTCCGACTGATCTGCGCTACGTTCAAGAGGCATGATGATAATTGTCTTCGCTTGAACTGCTGCCGACAATGACCAAGAACAGCGACCAGGATCTCGATAAAACAGTCTACCATCAAGTAATTGGCTGCTCGATCCTACTCGTCATCCTGTTCGGCCTCGGTCACAACATCTTTCTGTCTTCCGGTGATCCGTTTTCCGGCCCCAAGCCGTCGACACATCCATTTACGGCAATGGGATTTCTCGTCCTTGCCGGGTCCATTTTCTTCCGGCCTCAATGGGCGCACTCGGTCTGGCTCAAAGGCATTCTGTGCTGGCTGATGATCCTGCTGGCGGGCCTTCGCATAGCCGAAGCCCTGTTTCCTGATCACATTACGTTTTACGAAGACAGTTGGCTCAGCCAGTCCCTGGAAGCCGTCGGCATGTATGGGCGCTTCTCCATCGAAACCGCCATTTTCCTGATTTGCTGTTTCGGCTTTGAACTTTCCCAGGAACGGCACACGATTGTCAGGCTGCTCCTGGTGTCCGTCTGCCTTGCGATCCTGTCGTTCGGGTTTGCCGAGACGGTCTACTCGTTCTTTCTGTGGGGGAACGAGCTGTCGATGATTACCCAGTTCGGAATGTGGCTGGTTTCGCTGGATCTTCTGGTGCAAATGCGCAATCAACCACCGTTCCGGATCGTACTGCAACCCGGCCGTTCCAGCTTCTATCTTCAATTCACCGCGCTTGCGCTCTACCTGCTGCCCATGATCATCGGCATAGTGGTGCTTAACAAACTGCAGGTATCTCCTTCCGAACAAGCCCCGTTCGAGCTCATTTTCGCTGGCGCCAGCTGTGTTTTGCTTGGGGCAGTCTTGCTGCTTGGCACTTATCTGGACCGCAAGAAACCACCGGAAAACGCCTGGTCATCAACCGCCTCCAGGCGTGACCGACACCAAGACGACTGATCCCCAGGACGACTGATCCTTCGCGGCAAGAACGGCAAGCCTGAACACCAGAAGCGAGATCAGGGCAACGCCACAACCGGCGTGCGCACGGTTACGCGTTGAAACAGGTCCTGAATGTCGTGATTGGCCATCCGGATACAGCCGTAGGACACCGCGCGCCCGATGGAACCGGGCCGGTTGGTGCCGTGAATGGCGTAGTTTCCGTTGGAAAGCGTCATTGCGGCAACGCCCATCGGATTGTTGGGTGCGCCTCCGCGAATGACCGTCGGCAAATTCGGAAAGTCACGGCGGACTTCTTCTGACGGAGCCCAGTCGGGCTTTACATATTTTGCCGTGATAAAGGCCTCACCAATCCAGGATTTCTGCCTTTTTCCGACAGCGACCTTGTAACGGATCGCCCGGTTGCTGCCGAGCACCAGATAAAGCCGCTTTTCGGAATTCTTGATGACGATGGTTCCGGCACGAAATCGTGCATCCGAGAAGCCCACCACTTCGGCGGCATTCGCTGAAACAGTCAGGATCGCGGTCGTGGCAAACAGCAATGTGGCAATGAATAACTGGAACAAGGAGATCAGACGCATTACAAACTCCGTGCAGGTGCTTGCAGATTACCTTGCCCTTTCCCTTGAAAGAACCTGGAAGGGCCTATTTTCTTACCAAACGGTTAATGCGCATCCCGGCCACATGGGACAATACGGACCGACTGTCTGGTTACCCCGAGGCCAAGCCAATACCGGTCAAGCGGCTGAATCTTCGCCTGTGATGGGCGTCACCGTGCCTGGCCGTGCCACGTGAGAGACTGCATCCACGGCTCCAGAAAGCGGGCCAAAGTCGTGAAATTTGCGGAACCTCACCGCACGAGTTGCATCGTTGATCTAGTTCAAGGACCTGTCGAATGACCCATACATCTGCCGCCATCCGCGGTTTCGGCCGCCATTTTCGGAAAACCGCAACCACCCTCGCCTGTCTGGCTGCACTCGCAGCAGCTCCGCTGCCGGCCCTTGCCGGTACGCTGACAGGCACTTACCTGCTTTCACCTGCACAACTGGCTACCGGCTTTTCTGTCCGAGTGCTCGGCCGTGGTCCTGTGACAGGCGAATTCAAGACCGTGTCGGGCAAGATGACACTTGACCAGAACCGTCCGGAAAAGAGCCGCGTTGTCGTGAAGGTCGACCTGAGAAGCGTTCACACAAATAACGACAAGGTCACCGGTTTCCTGAAAAGTTCGGCTATGTTCGACGTCGCCAACCATCCGGTTGCGACCTTCCAGAGCACCCGGGTGCGCATCACCGGACAGAACACGGCGGAAGTCGAGGGTGTCTTGAGCCTTCGCGGTCAGCAGAAACGCACCAAGCTTTCTGTGACGATCAACGATAGCAAGGCCAACGGAAAGGTCGGCTTCGAAGTTTCAGGCGGATTTTTCCGCAGCCTTTATGGCATGGAGGCCGGACTGCCGATCTATGCCGACAAGGTCAACCTCAAGATCAGCGGCACCGGCACCCGAAGCTGAACCGCACCGATCGACCTTTTTAAGAAGCACGCGCGCCACTCCAGGCCGCGTGCTCTTGTTATCTGCAAGCGCTTCCCGCTATCGGGCTTGCGGCACACCATCCCGCCATTCGTAGACGATGTAATCCGGCAAATTGCCGTCACCGTTTTCGTCAAATGTCACGGCACCGACAACCGTGTCAAAGGTCGCGCTCCGAAGAGCGGTAGCAACTTCCGGCAAGGCCGTGCTGCCGGCCGCCTCAACGGCCTGTGCCCAGGCCTGAATGGCAGCATAGGTTGTTAACGTGAAGCGGTCGGCTGACAGGCCCGCATCTTCCAGAGCCTCGACGAGACTTTGCGCTTCCGGTCGATCACGGGGAATTTCCGGATAGGTCAGCAAGGTTCCGTTGCCCGCCTCGCCAGCAACGGACCAATAGTCCGCCGTCATCAGCGCGTCCCCGGCCACCAGGACGGCATCCAGTCCCTGACGTTCCATTTCCAGCTTGATCAAGCCTGCTTCCGGGTGATAGCCGCCGAGATAGACGACATCGACAGCCTGTAGCTTCAGTTGCGATACGAGACTGCGAAAGTCATCGCCTCCCGCGTCGAAGCCGAGCGCCATGCTTTCGCTTGTCCCGAGGCCGTTTATCACCGCCTTGACCGCATCAGTGAGCCCCTTGCCATAGGCAGTCTTGTCATGAAGCAAGGCAATTCTCTTGCCGCTGAAGTTCTCCGCGAGGAACCGGCCGGCCACTTCTGCCTGCCGGTCGTCCCTGGGAGCGAGACGGAAGATGCCGTCCCCCGGCCGCTCGTCGGTGAATTTCGGCAAGGTTGTCGCCGGTGACATCTGCAGAATCCCGGCACCGGCATAGACTTCGCTGGCGGCGATCGAACTGTTGAAACACAAATGCCCGGCAACAAAGACGACACCTTTGCCGATCAGCTGGTTGGCAACGGCCGCCGCCTGGTCCGCATCGCAGCCGTCATCGGCGATTTCAAGAACCAATGTCTCGCCATTGACGCCACCGGCCGCATTCAGATCAGCAACCGCCTTTTCCGCTCCGGTGCGCATTTCTTCGCCGAAGGCGACAAACTGGCCTTTCATCGGTCCAGCGACTGCGATCCTTATGTCGGCAACAGCGGGTGTCGCAACAACGCCGTAAGCAAGTAAGCCAACGCTAGCCATAAGCTGCTGTAAGGTCATTCGTCTCCCCGGTGTGCGATGATCGCTCCTCTACCCCTAGCGCGGGCCGGTCCGCAGCTCAATCCGGACTTGTGGCGAAGGTGGCAAAAGCCGGTCTCTTGCCCCATATGAAACGGCAAGTGCCGGGCATCTGGCTTCATAACAACACATATGCAATCGGTCTCGTGCGCACTATCAGAAGGTGATTAACCTTGAAATATCAGAACAACTTGCCTGCGTTGAGTTGACCACAGCATGGTCTAGGCATCCCCGGTCTGGCCGCCTAAACTCCCGTCCGCGTCAGACAGACGAATGATTCCCGCAGAGCCGCCCAGGAGCCGACTTGATGTCCCCATCCTCTTCAGATCCCGGAGATCAGGACAGGCTTCCACTGGATACCGCTATTTTCCGGGAAGCCATGAGCCGGATTGCCGCGGCCGTGCACGTGGTGACCACCGATGGCCCCGGCGGCCGCATGGGCGCAACCGTTTCCGCCGCCTGTTCGGTCAGCGATGAACCCGCCAGCATTCTGATCTGTCTCAACAAGAAAACGCGCATTCATGGCGCGGTTCTTCAAAACCGCTGCTTCTGCCTCAACACGCTCAGTGACGATCACGAGGAAATTTCCGACACCTTCGCCGGCCGTGACAAGCTGGAGATGCCTCAAAGGTTCGAGAAAGGCGACTGGACAAGTCTTGCCACCGGCTGCCCGGCTCTCGACAGCGCGCGTCTCAGCGTCGATTGCGAGGTTCATTCAGTCACGGAAATGGGCACGCATTCGATCATCGTCGGCACCGTTGCCGACCTGCGCATGACCGACCCCGGCAAATCGCTTCTCTATGTCCGCCGGGGTTACAAAAGCCTCGACACCTGACACACAGCCGATCAAACTCCCTTTTATCCACCTTCAATCAAGGACCGTCAGCCCATGGCCGGTTTACGTAATCTGATCACCGATGTTCCGGGCCTGAAGATCGGCAATGCCTCCGATCTCGAACTGAAATCCGGCGCAACCGTGCTCGTACCGGACGAACCCGCGGTCACTTCCGTTGCCATTCACGGCGGTGCGCCGGGCACCCGCGAGATCGCCCTGCTGGAACCGGAACAGACCGTCGAGAAGATCGACGCCATCGTGCTCGCCGGTGGGTCCGCTTTTGGTCTGGATGCAGGCGCAGGTGTTCAGGGGCGCCTTGCCGAACTCGGCTACGGCTTTCAGATCGGCCCGGTCCGGGTGCCGATCG
The DNA here is from genome assembly GCF_054658235.1 of Roseibium sp. LAB1. Taxonomy (NCBI): domain Bacteria; kingdom Pseudomonadati; phylum Pseudomonadota; class Alphaproteobacteria; order Hyphomicrobiales; family Stappiaceae; genus Roseibium; species Roseibium sp. LAB1. The sequence continues at coordinate 518,915 of NZ_BAAGIB010000001.1, forward strand.
TGCCAACGGCCATCCTGTTCGATCTTCTGAACGGCGGCGACAAGAGCTGGGGTCAGGCGGCCCCTTACCGGGACCTCGGGCGCTCCGCACTTGATGCTATCGGTCATGATTTCTCCCTCGGCTCGGTCGGCGCCGGCACTGGCGCCACCACAGCCAATCTGAAGGGGGGGCTCGGGTCCGCCTCCCATGTGCTGGACAACGGCATCACGGTCGGGGCCATTGTGGCGGTGAACGCTCTTGGGCGGGCAACTGTCGGTGACAGCGCTCACTTCTGGGCCGCCCCGTTTGAAATCGGCGACGAATTCGGAGGCCTCGGCATGGCCCATCCACTGCCGCAGGACGCCATCACGGTCCGCACCAAGCTGGACGGCCTCAAGGCTGGTGCCAACACGACGATTGCAGCCGTTGCGACAGACGCCATTTTGACAAAGGGTGAGGCAAAACGGCTTGCGGTTATGGCGCATGACGGCCTGGCCCGCGCGCTCTGGCCGGCCCATACCCCCCTCGACGGAGACCTGGTCTTCGCGCTGTCCACGGGTCAGCGCCGGATGGAAAACGGACTGGAGGACATGGTCCAGCTCGGGGCAGCGGCAGCCTCTTGCCTGGCACGTGCCATCGCCCGCGGTGTCTACAACGCCTCCCCGGCGACCGACGATCCGGTCCCCACCTGGAAAGAACGCTTCGGAAGCTGACCGCCGGGAAAGTCCCGCCGCCAGATCCGATACGCGCCGGGCTGCGTAAGCTGGGCAGATTTTCCTGAAGGAGGTTCTGCCCGTCATGAACTATGCCCGCCGATTTCTGCTCCTTGCCCTGTTTGCCATTGGTGTTGCCGCCTCTGTGCCCGCACATGCCAAGCCATTGGTCCTGGAAGACTTCTTTCGCGGCAAAACCATCGGCAAGGGCGTTTTCGAAAGCAAGATCGCCGGGGTCTACCGCCCGTTCACCGTCATGCTGACGGGAACGTGGAACCGGCGCACCTTCACACTCAGGCTTCGCGAGGATTTCGTCTATGACGATGGCGAACGCGACACCAAGACCTGGTTTTTTCAGAAAGTTGCCGAAGACCGCTACATAGGCCAAAGAGCCGATGTTCTTGGGCCGGCCAACGTCCGCACCAATTCGGATGGAGCCCTTCGTTTTTCCTATGTCGCCAGCCTCGAGACCGAAAACGGTCCCTTGCTGCTCAGGTTCGACGACACGTTGAAACAGGTGGACCGCAACACGGTCAAAAATACCGCCAAGGTCATGAAGGCGGGGATCACCGTGGGGACGGTTTCGCTGACATTCAAAAAATGACACCTGCCGCGTGAAGGGGCTGATTGGCGCCCTGCCTGCGCGATAGCGTGACTTTCAACGAAAAGCAGCTTGGGCGAACGTTTCTTGCGGCACAGGCAGCAACCGGAAGCCCGAACTTGGTGCAGTAAAAATGCAGACGTTCAAAGGCTTCCAATTTGCGAAAACGGATGGAACGGGCGTTACGCAGCCTTGCGTCCCAGCGCAGCTGCCCGTCCCAGCATCTTCCGCTTTGCTTCCTCGCTCGATCCGCGGATTGGTGAGAACATGTGGTAGCCCCTGGGCTTGAGACCGCAGAAGTCGAGGATCTGTTTCTCGGTCTGCTTTTTTGCTCCAGCGCCATAGATCCACGTAAAATACCAGCCAGGCGTGTCGGAGGTCACCAAAACCTGCGCGGTGCGCCCCTTGAGCAGCTTTTCGGGCAAGGGTTTGCCTTTCACGTATTGAAAGGACATTCCCGGAAGAAGGATCCGGTCGAACAGGCCTTTCAGCTTGCCCGGAAGGCCACCCCACCAAAGTGGATGTGTCAGCACGAGATGCTCACACCACACAATGTCCTGCCACAGCGCTTCCAGATCAGGTTCAAGAGGCTTGACATCCTTGAAGGATGACACTCCGAAATCGGCGTCGAACTTCAGGTCCGCAAGATGCCGGACGCGAACGTCGTTGCCGCCCTGTTGCGCATGATCGGCATATTCCGCTGCAAGAGCACCGCAGAAGGTGTCCCTGGCCGGGTGTCCTTCCAATACCAGTATTCGTGTCATGTCCAACCTTCATGAGTTTGCAGGCACCAAAGCGCCAAAATTGACCATGGTCATTTTTTGACATTGTGCGCCGCATCCGTCAAGATATTTTTTGACCACGGTCAATTTAATGGATAGTCATGACTCGCAAACCCCAGCAGCGAAGCATCGAGACAAGGGCACGGGTCCTCGCCGCCGCACGCGATCTCAGCCACAAACACGGATTGGAACTCGTCACTGCCGAGGCGGTCGCCCAGGAGGCAGGTGTTGCCAAGGGAACCGTGTTTTCGCATTTCGGCGACATGGACGGCCTTCTGTCCTACGTGTTGCTTGACCGGCTGAACGCATTGCGCGCGGCAACGACCGCTGAAGAGACCGAACCGGAGAGCCTGACGGATCCCGTCGGCCTGCTGACCCGGCGCATGATGGCGCTGATCGCGGTCATCACCGACAGCCCGACAATCCTGCGGCTGTTTCTGGACAATATCGGCGTCACCAAACCCAATTGCGCTGCAGCTTTTGTCGAGACGCTGGACGCGCTGGATGCGGAACTGGAGAAGTTCCTGGCTTTCTGGCAGCAGCAGAGTGACTTGAAGCCGGATCTGAGGCAGGACCGGTCACCGAAGGAAATGGTCGATGGTCTGATTGCCTTTATGATCCATGGGGCAATTCTGGTGAAAAGCCATCAGTTGACCGACAGATCGGAACTGGAACACCGGCTCCGCCGCCATGTCGAGGCTTTCCTGCTCAGGCAATGAGGTAGCTGAAAATCAGGCCTTACGTCTTGTCTTTTCCTGAGCGGGAGTAATTATCCCTGAGCGCTCTCAGGCTCTTCCCCCGGCCAGAACACGACATGGTTCTCGTAGTCTTCCAGCGCCATGCCATCTTCCGGGATCGTGCGCCCGCGTACCGAAATACCGGCCTGATGGACCGTTTCAGGGTCCCCCGACACCAGCGGATGCCACCAGTAGAGGTCCTTGCCATCCCGCACCAGCCGGTAGGCACAGGTGGGCGGAAGCCAGGTCAAACTACGCACTTCGCCCGGTGTGAGCTGAATGCAATCCGGAACGATGGACGCCCTGTTGTCGTAATCCTTGCAGCGGCAACTCGTGCCATCTAGCAGCGTACAGGCAACATCCGTCCAGACGATTTCTCCCGTGTCCCAGTCCTCCAGCTTGTTCAGACAGCAGCGTGCGCAGCCGTCGCAAAGCGATTCCCACTGGGACTGCGTCATGTCTTCCAGTGTCCGGGTTTTCCAGAACGGAAGCTCGCTTGAGGTATCGTCCGCAATCATGAGGTCGTGCGCGCCTTTCTTGGGCCGGGAACGTCGGCGCGTATCATGCTATCGGGTCCTGAGCAACCCGGGCAGAAAAACAGGCTGCTTTTCCTCAATGAATTTGCAAGAAAGATTGGTAAACTGAAGCCACGAAACAGTGATCCTGGTGACCTGTTTGCACGAACCCGAAAAACAGCTAGCTTGGGCTGGTCCCTTTTGATCCGGAGACCTTGTTCGCGTGACGGACAAACCGCAATCAGACGATGTCGAGACCGGCAGGGCGCCGGTGCAGAAGCCGCCGAAAAAGCGCAATCGAATCCGCCGCTTTTTCCTGGCGATCGATGCCCTTATCGACACGGCACTGTGGAAGAGCGGCACTGCCATTCGCCGGATCTTCGAAGGCTATGACGCCTTTTTGCGCCGCTTTCGGGCCAAGGGGATATGGCGGGTGCTCGCCGAACTGTCGTCGGACGGGCTGACCTATGGCCTTGTCGGTTTCATCGTGGTGCTGGCCTTCGCCCAACCTGCCTTTGAGGCAACACGATATGCGGACTGGAAGACGACGGACGATTTCGCGGTAACCTTCCTCGATCGCTTCGGCAAGGAAATCGGCCGGCGCGGCATCGTGCTCAACGACAGCGTACCGCTTGAGGAAATTCCCGATTCTCTGATCAAGGCCACCCTTTCCACCGAAGACCGCCGTTTCTTCAGCCACTTCGGCATCGATTTCTTCGGCACCTTCCGCGCCATGGTGGAAAACGCCCGTGCGGGCGGCGTCGTCCAGGGTGGCTCGACGCTGACGCAACAGCTGGCCAAGAACCTCTTTCTGACCAACGAACGCAGCCTCAGCCGCAAGATCAAGGAAGCCTATCTGGCACTTTGGCTGGAGGCGAACCTGTCCAAGCAGGAAATCCTGAAACTCTACCTCGACCGCGCCTACATGGGGGGTGGTGTGTTCGGCGTGACGGCGGCCGCCGAATTCTATTTCAACAAGAATGTGCGTGAACTGACGCTTGCCGAAAGCGCCATGCTCGCCGGCCTCTACAAGGCACCGACCAAATACGCTCCCCACATCAACCTGCCCGCAGCCCGTGCCCGGGCCAATGAAGTCCTGTCCAACATGGTGCAGGCGAATTTCCTGACCGAAGGCCAGGTGATCGGTGCGCGCCGCAATCCGGCCCTCGCCGTGGACAGGTCCCAGGAGCAATTGCCTGAATACTTCCTCGACTGGGCACTCGACGAGGTCAAGAAGCTAGCGCGTCGCTATCCGGCTCTCGCGCGGGATCGCATCGTGACGGTGCGCACTACCCTGGATCCGGCACTGCAGCGACAGGCGGATTTGGCGGTGGAAACCGTGCTTCGGGAAAACGGCAAATTGCGCGACGCCCATGAAGCCGCGATGGTTTCGATGATCCCCGACGGCGCAGTCGTTGCCATGGTCGGCGGAAGTTCCTATGGCGAAAGTCAGTTCAATCGCGCGGTCAACGCACTGCGCCAACCCGGGTCGTCCTTCAAACCCTTCGTCTACATGACGGCTTTCATGAACGGCTACAGCGCGGACAGCGTGGTGTCGGACAGGCCGGTGTGGATCGGCAACTGGTCGCCCAAGAACTATTCAAGAAGTTACCGTGGCGCCGTCACGCTGAAAACCGCGCTCACCAAATCCATCAACACCATCCCGGTGATCCTGTCGCTGGATTTCGGCCGGCAGAAGATCATCGACACGGCGTATCGCATGGGCCTTACCCACGAACTGGAAAACTCCGTATCGCTTCCCATCGGATCGTCTGAAGTTTCCGTCATCGACATGGCCTCGGCCTATTCCGTTTTCGCCAACGGCGGCATAAAGGCACCAGCCTACGCGGTTCTGGAAATCAAGAACAGCGCCGGCAAGGTCCTTTACCGTCGCGAACGCGACGAACCGCCAGCAGAACGCGTTCTGCCGGAGGACAAGGTTCACGAGATTAACGAGATCCTGGTCAACGTGGTTGAGGCCGGAACCGCTCGCCGGGCACAGATTGACGGCGTGGTGGCTGCCGGCAAGACCGGCACGACCAATGCATACCGCGACGCCTGGTTTGTCGGCTATACCGGCAACTTTGCCACGGCCGTCTGGTTCGGTAATGACGATTTCACCTCAACCCGCCGTGTCACCGGCGGCAGCCTTCCTGCCATGGCCTGGCAGAAATACAATGCTTTTGCCCATAACGGCATCGAGTTGGCGCGCATGCCCGGCGTTGACCCGGAAAGCCTGCCCCGCCTCACCCGAACAGCGCCGTCAAGGCTGGCAACTGACACCAGCGATGCCGCCCAGCCGCGGGTTCTGAAACGGCGCACGCAGGATCTCTTGCTCAAGATTGGTCAGGACCTGCGCCTGCTGCTTGACCAGAAGAGCGCCGACGCGGCCCCTGCACAAGGGTCCGCCAAAACTGATGTCGCGGCGGTGCAATGAGCGAGACAGGTTTCCGGCCCGCGCATGGCGAGGCAGACTGGTATGACGAAGGGCTTCCCCGTGCCATCCGATCACATCGGGGCAATCCCTTTCGCACGCTTGCCACGGTGACGCTTGTCGTCGTCCTTGCATCACTTCTGGGCATAAGCTCGGCCTACCTGATCATCGAGCGTGAACAACCGCTCAATGCTGTCACCATCGGCCCCTGGCATGCCTATCCGAAAGCGGGAACGTCCGAGGCCGATCCCTATTCCGTAGCCATCTACACCAGGGGAGCCGTCATTCCCCTGGCATCGGGTGAAGGCCTGGCTCTGGTCGCCCGCCAGGACAGCAACGGCCACCAGCTTGATCCGACCTGTGTCTACCGTATCGCCGGCCAGACACCCTCGGCCCGGCTCTGGACCCTGACGGCTGTCGATGGCCACGGCCGCCTGGTCAAGACCATGTCCGGCCGGGTGAACCTTGCAAGTGACACGCTGCTGCGCAACGCGGACGGTACATTCGAGATCATCGCTGCCACCCGCCCCCACTCCGGCAACTGGCTACCCCTGGCAACCGATGCAAGGGCAGCAGACGGACTTCGGTTCGTGTTGAGGGTCTATGACGCTCCGGTCACCACCGGCGCAGCGCTTGACGGTGTCAGCATGCCCGTCATTGAAAGGCTGGGGTGCCCATGACCCTGTCCACCCGCTTCTCCTTGTCTGTCGGCCTGCTGGCGACGCTGTGTCTTGCGGCCATCATTCACATACTGGTGGTGCTGAGCATTCCCCAGAACGTGCTGCACAGCGCATATGACAATATCGCCGCCTATGGATCGGACAGGCAGTTCAATCTGCTGCCCGACGTTCACCCCGGCAACGAGGCCCTGCCCGATCTGGATCCGGCCATGAAACACGCAGCATGCCGGTTTCAGCTGGCCGACGGACCGGTCCTTTTCGATGCCAGCATTCCCGTGCCCTTCTGGTCGATCGGCCTGTTCAACGCCGCCGGAGAAGCCGTCTACAGCCTCAACAACCGCACGGCGGGTGCCGAGCGTCTGTCAATGCTTGTGCTGACCACGGAACAACTTTCGATCCTGCGTGAAAATCCGCCGGAAAACCTGGAGGATCTGATCGTTATAGAAACGGAAAAACCGTTGAGTGGGTTCGCGCTGCTGCGAGCCTACGTCCCACACCCGACACGGGCCGACAGCATCGATCGAGCTCTCAAGGCCGCAAGCTGCGGCTCTATTCGCTGAGACTATTTGCAATCGCGCCAGGCTGGTCGATCGGGACGGCCTCCCGGGGCGGCTCCTGCACCGCCACCGGCACGGTTCACGATGCCGGCGAAACCGCATTCCGCAGGTGGGATACGTCGTTGTCCGGAATCCCTGTCGTCAGCATATGTTGCTGACCGTATCCAGCCCCGGTTCCGGCAGGCGCTGCTTCCTTGAGCGGCGATAGCGGGCCAAGTGCCTCGAAAAGATCGCCGAGGAGATCCTTGTGACGTTTCCAGCGCCCGATTGACGACCGGAACATAGGCTTTCGCACCTGGAGATTGGAGAACGTCGTCACAGGACTGTCGCCGTTGTAGAACTCCAGACATTCCTCTTCCCAGTCCATGCCCGTACACGCCAGCAGCGCCCTGCTTTCCTGTTCCTGATTGTGAACAAGATCCTCGTAGGAAAGCGTATGGATATGTGCCGGGAGCACTTTCTCCCAGTGCTTCATCAAGCTGTCGTATGTAACAAAGTACCGGCCAAGGGACTTCTGCGTCATGGCGTAGTTATGCGCAGGTGAAAGTGAATGCGACAGCAGCGAAACACAGATATCGGCAGGGCAGCGAACGCAGTGGATGAAAGCGGCCTTCGGAAACAGAAGGCTCATCAGCCAGAGCATTTCGAAATTATGCGGCATCTTGTCGGTGACACGATCCGACCGCCGATCGATTGTGCTCAACTCGGCTAGATACTGCCGGGCAAATTGCTTGAACTCACGTGGGTCGAGGCTCTTCAATCGACTTTCCAGGGCGGCGGTTGGCGCTCCTCGCAGGCCAAGATCCTGCTGAAGCAGCCGGAAATAGGGAATTTCCGCGCCGCTGGCGATGCGTGAATGCCGGCTTACGATCTGTTCGGCCAGGGTTGTCCCCGAACGCGGCATGCCGAATATGAAAACAGGCCGCTCCGAGGTGTCCTGAAATTCCGTCCGCTCCGCGAAAAAGGACTCGTCGAACACGTCCTTCATGAAGGCGATACGCTCTTCATGAGCCTTCTGATCGAAGGACTGGTACCGCAAGCGGCGGGCTGAACGATAATGTTGGGCAGCGCGAGCCGTGTCACCCAGGTCATAATGGATCTTGCCGGCCGCCCAATGCAGGTGAGCGTGCTCCGGTGCAGGCAGTGACGCTGCCTGCTTCAAAAGGTCATCGATCTTGGCCAGTTCAGACGGCGTTTCCCGGTAGGTTCGCGCCATGGTGAGGCAGTGAAGCGCCGAAGGAAGCTCCTTGCCCAGGGCGATGGCCTTTTCGAACCACCCGATAGCCTCGTCGATCTGGCCGACGGTGATATCGAGCTGCCCCATTCCGACAAGGGCATAGCCATTTTCCGGATCAACCGCCAATGCACGCTGAAAGCTCTGACGTGCCAGGACCGGCTGACGTTTGAGCGTGTACAGATCGCCCAGATGAGCATGAAAATCAGCCGCTTTGGGCGCAAGGGTCACGGCCTTCTTCAGGGATTTCATCGCCCCGGCCAGATCGCCGGCGTTCATGAGTGCCAGCCCTAGCAACTGATGCACCTGAGGATGTTTGCCGGCCTTGCGCTCCGCCTTGCGAAGCATCTCAATGGCCAGGCCGACATCGCCGTTCTGATAGGCAGCGATGCCCAACGAGAAATTTGCCTGCGGATTCTTGGGGTCGAGCTTCAAAATCTCCTCGAACATGTTCAGGGCGATCCCGATACGCCCTGCATGTTGATGGGAGAGCGCTTCTTTGACGAGAAGCGTGATGTTCGGACTCATTCGACCACCTTCAGGTTCCCGGGAGTGACCACCCTGTAAACTAAACGGTTTAGTTCGGCGTCCGAACATCGGCAAGTGACAATTTTCCTGTATCGTCATTCTTTTGTCGAAAAAACGACGAAAATTAGGCTAAGCGATTGTGATCACGCGTCTTTTTTTAGTGTTCACATTTTTTTGCAATGCAATAAATAAAACTTTTGCGCGCATACCCTTAAGGAAAGTCAATTAGACAAAAACAGAAATCCGGCAAGTAAACCATGAACTCAGATCTCGAGAATTCGTAAAAAGAACGAGTTTCAGGCATTCGTTGAAAAATGCCGGATACGATTAGCCCGCGAAATAAATTCTCTTCCAATTCTTGAAGCAGAAAATGCGCCCAAGATTACTCAAAGGTGTTCTGGACGATCCATGGCGACCGAGTGTGGCGCCTGTGGAAAAGCATAAATCCGAGCTGTGCCAGAAAGATTTCCCGGCATCCGGATAACTGACGTGGAGAGTATGTGCGATCAGGATGATGTCAGAATTCAGACCAGGAAATCGAATGGCCGCTATTTTACGACGGGTGCACGCTCCGTGCCCCATCCTGTGTAGATCCGAGACCTGCGAACGGGCTTGTCGTCACCATACCGCTTGTCCGGATCGCAACCGGCTTCGGCAATTCGGACCTGACCTTCAAGTTCCCGAATGGCGTTGTTGACCTTCCAGACGCGGTCACGGGTCGGCGTTTCGATTTCAAGGCCGTCGAGCGCCTTCTTGTAGGCGATGATACGGTAGCGCAGCGCCTGGCCGACCCATTTGATCATCACCCTGTTTTCCCAGACGCGCGCCTTGGCACCTTCATAGGTTTCTTCGGTTTTTACCGGCTTGTTCTGCAGCACCCGCAGACGCTCGTCGTCCGCGGTCTTTACTCGCAAGGCAACTTCACAAAATGGCATGACAAGCTCGGCGTCACCGGATGCATCGGCGGCAATCTTGTCGTAGCGGGCATCGGAAGACTGGAATTTGTCCGACCGCAGATAGATCAGGTAGAGATCGGGCGGCACACGCCCTTCCACCTCCGGCAGAACGCGTGTTCGCGACAGCTCAACCATGGTTCCGCCGATCCAGTCCTTGGTCCATGGCGGACGGATCAACGTCCAGCCGCGGTTACGCAACAGCTTTTCGTCATTGGTGTAGTTGAACTTGGAAACCGGGTCGCCCCGAAGGCGTGCCGCTTCATTGCCGGCAGCAGGCATTACCCTGTCGTGAATGACGGACGGTCTGGCCCGGTCAAAGTCCCCCGTCGGGCGTGTACAGGCGGCTAGGCTGACGGCAAACAGCATGGCAGCGGCGGCGATAGCACCCTGCCCTTGTCTGCGACCGCTCTCCGCGAGGAATGCGGTGGCGGATTTATCCGCATTGCCATTGCCCATCGGGCGTTTCTCCAGGCCGCTAAAAAGAAATCTCTCCTGCGCGGCTGGAGAGGCTTGGACCGTCAGTCCTTGTCGGAGCCAGCAGGTCCGGCCGCCTTTCCGATGGTCGCGATTCGTGCGGCAAGATCAAGGTCGTGGCGCTCGTACCGGACACCTGGGAAGAGGATAACTTCTCCAAAGGTCTCTCGGCTTGCCATTCCGCGCTGATTGGAACGATAGCCCACGCGTGCAGCGGGGCGTTGAGCTGATGCAAAGTCCAACAAGGTGCCCATCGTCTCCTCCTTCGGTTCCGATCTCCCCTGACGGCGTATTACCGGCGGGGAACGGTCAAACGGGCGACGCATTACTTCCTGCTCTTCATTAAGAAGTTGTCAGGGTTAACAGCATGCTAACGCTTTTCCTGCAATTTGAACGAAGCAAGTTCCTCCGGTGGTCCGGTCTTTTGTATTTTGTAGACGGGTGTCATGCGCCAAACCCAACATTTCAGTCAGCCTGTGCCGAATTCCACTTCCTCCGACAGGTCCAGCACTCACAAGGGCGACGATCGCGGCGTGCTGCTGGCCGCAAGTGAACTGTTTGCGGGAAGAAACCGGCATGACGTTGAAGAAAAACGCATTTTTCTGGAACTGGCGTCCAATTTCCTGCCGAAAACCTCGTTGCCGGACAGACGCCGGATTTCAAATCTTCTGGCCGCACACCCGGAAATTCCGGATGACCTCCTGTCCCAACTCGCCTCGGATGATGATGAACTGACGGCCTATCCTGCTCTTCGTTACAGTCCAAGGCTTTCTGTGGATCTCCTTTTGAAGGTTGCGGAAGCTGGCCCGGATTCCCTGCGCAAAGCGGTGGCCAACCGGCCATCCTTGCGCGAATCGGTCATCACGACATTGTGCGAACACGCGGGAGCCTCGGTAATCCGCATCCTTCTCGACCGGGAAGACGTCACCCTGACACAAGCCCACCAGACAAAACTCAGTTGTCGTAGTGACATCGTTGCCACTCTTGGTTTAGAATTGGCAGGTCAGGACGCATTAAACCCGGATGGACTCATGGGACAATTCCTGCATTTACCTGCTCCGCTGAAATCGAAGGCTATTGCTGCGGCGGAGATGACCAGCCTGGTCAAACAGGCACAAACCCCCGGATCCGCAACCGACAGACGCACGGATACCGCGCGCCTGAAATTGCGGGATGCTATGGTGGGCGAAGCCATTTTCCAGCAACGGTCCCGATTTGCGGATCTACTGGGTCAGGGGCTCGGACTGCCGCAGGCCACCTGCGATCTTCTGATGCATGACGACCAGGCGGAAGGCCTGACCGTCGCGCTGAAGGCACTTGGAATGACGGCATCCGAAGTCACGACTGTGTTGATCCGCATGCTGGGTGAAAACCTGTCGCTGGAAAGACTGCGCGGCCTTCTGCGCCTCTATCGCACGCTCAGCCAGGGCGCTGCAGAGGTTCTGGTCGGACAGTGGATCCTGCACGATCAGGGCACACAGCCGGCGTCTGCACGGCTTGACTCACAGTATCAGGAAAGCACTCGCCGCGATGCGGCGACGGTATCGGACGGACAGAAGTCCGGTTTCGCTCATACTGAATCAGGTCGCAAGTCGACCCGTTCCTGATAGCACCCGTTCAAGCACGGTCTTGCGGGAGGGCTGAACGCCCAAAAGAAAATCTGCCTCAAAAGCGGAAGAGATCTGCGCCGGGTTGCGGCTCATCCTGTACAAGCGGCAGATCGATTTGACCGTCACGCGCCTCAATGTCCACCAGCCAATAGTCCGGGTCCATCCGCGCTTCGCTTGCGAGTCTCTTGTCGATCGTCTCCCTGTCCGCCCGTTCGAAGATCCGTTCGAAGAGGCGTCCTTGCGGCAGGTTGCTGAACATGGATTGTGGTGCCGGACCGTAGAAGTCGAAGCTACCGTCAAGGCGGTCGACACAAATGAAGACGGCACCGGCTTCATGGGCGCCTCTCTTGGAAACAGCGGCAAAGCCGCCTTCTCCGAACACGCGCCGGACCAGTGCGCTGACAAAAAACTCAGACGTAACCCGCATGCCGTCCGCCCCTGCCGATACCGCGGCAAATCCAACGGTCAAAAAAGATGCGGTTGATCTACGACAGATGGCGGCAGACAGCAACCAGAGCATCGGCGGCGGGCACGGCTTGCCCGATGCGTTAGCCGGACAGCGACCGGCCGCTGACCATTTCCAGGCGTTCGATCACTTTCGCTCCCGGTTCCCCGGTCATGGGCAGTCCCCGGTCGAACTCGAACCGCCTGATGGCAGCAGTCGTGTTGGCCCCCATCAGGCCATCCGCCTTCAGTGGACCGTAGCCGAGGTCGGATAATGCCTGCTGGATCTTCTTCAGCTTTGGATCCGAGTCCACCCCAGCGTCGCCACCAACGTCTGCTCCCCCATCGCCGGCCAGCGCGCTGTCTTGCCTTGCCGTGCCGGAGAAGCCGGGTTTGGGACGTGGAACGGGCCCGCCATGTATGAAGGTGGGGCTTTCGCCCTGCATGAGCACAAGGGCCAGAAGGGCTTCCGTTGCCTCACCGGTTTCGATCTGTCCGGCCTGCCGCTCGAAGCCGCGGATCGCGCGTTCGGTCGCCGGGCCGTTCAGCCCGTCGAGCGGGCCTTCATAAAGGCCTATCTTGCGCAAGGAAATCTGCAGGTCGAGCACCAGAGTGGAAATCTCCTGCACCTGGAGCCCCGGACTTCTGCCATCCGGTTCGGGCAGCTGCATGGTGTCCGGCCGATCCCGGGTTGTGAACAGGGGCGCCGGATGCCGGCCTGGCTGAAGGCCGACCGCATTGGCCACGATCAGGCACGCCGTCAGTCCCATCACAACGGTACCGCCCGCAGCAACAGGATTGTCGAGCGCCATGTGACCAGCCTTCGCCATCAGCGACTCTGACTGCTTCACCTGCTGTGCCTTGGCCTTCTTCGTCGTTTTTTTTGCTCTTGCCATTACGCCGCCTATGCCGATCTTGCCAGTTGCCCGACACGGAGCATCTTTCCGGGTTGATCGGTGCCCAATTGGGCCTGGCCCCGGAGTGGCAGGGTCACAGTCACGCTTTCCCCCTGCCCCAGAACGGTCTGAACCGAAAGGCTGCCGCCCATGCGCTCCAGCAGGGTTCTGGAAAGGCCGAGCACGGTTGCCGACGCCTCAGCGCTCCAGCACAGGCTCGACTGCCTGTTCTTCACCGAGAACATGTAGTCGGCGCTACTGCTATGCAGTTGCACACCGACATTCAGCACGGCTCCTGTTTCAGAGGTCTCCACCATATCTGCAAGCAGGAAACACATGGCCTGGCGCAGCAGTTTCCTGTCAGCGGCCACCAACAAGGGCTCCTGACCGGTTTCCACTTCCAGCGCAACACCCCGCCGCATGGCAATCGTCGCCACCATGTCCACACACTGATTGAGACAGGTCTCGACATCGACTCCGGTAATATCAGGCTCGCTCTTGGATTTTTCGACAGGAACCAGATCAAGCGCTGCGGTCAGCGAAGCCAGACCACGCTCACCGCTTTGACGCAACGCCTGCACGGCCTGCTTGAGTGCGGGGTCGGATGTTTCGAACCCCAGGCGATCAAGCCGTTCGGACTGTGCCAGAATATCGGAAAACGCCTGTGACGCCTCCGCACCCGCAGTTTCGAGCATGTCCCGCGAGATACGATCCGCACGATTGCTGCATTCAATGGACGTTCCGGCGTCCGGTCTTGCCAGCGGCTCGATGGCTTCAAGCGGCCGAAGGGTCAGCAGGAGCGCAGCGGTATTTGCGGCAACCGCACCACTTTGCCGGCCGGGACGCAATTGGACCTCAAGCCGGCGGTAGTCGGCCTGCCCGGCTTCTCCGGGGCGATTTGCACCGATCCTCAGCCGTGCTTCAAAAGTCTGGACTGCACCGTTCAAACGGGCTTCGGAAAGACAGGTAAGGTAAAGCGGGCGATCCGCGACATGAAGGCGAGGAAACAGCCAATCCTCGTCACTTTCCACCGGCAGATGACCCAGAACGTCCTTGACCGGGCCACCAATGACCTTGAGCGCACCACTCGGGTCGAGTTCGCAATAGATGTCGGAAACGCTTTGACTGATCTGGAGGCGCTTTTCTTCCGTCGCCCGGACAAGTTTCTGTGCAAGAGCCCGGTCGAGCGCGATGCGCAAGGACAAGAGCCCGACATAAAGAAGAGCCGCCAGTGTCGCGATCGGTGCGGCCAGTCCCGGAAACCACGCTGCCGAAAGGACAGGCAGGGGAAGAAAGGTCAGGCCAAGGACCGATGCGCCGCAAAGCCCGGTGACTGCAAGTGCCGTCCGCCGGCTTGTCGCGAGCGCTGCCTCCATCGGCGGAACCAGCAGCCAGACCAACGCAAAGGACTGCGCACCTCCGGTAACCGCGCAGACCCCGGCAACAAACAGCGCGAACATGGAAGCGGACAGTCCCGCAGCCTTCGACAGCGCCCCCGATTGCGACAGATAGAGCGCCAAAGGCCATTGGCTCAGCATCCACGCCAACGCCAGCAAGGTCGGCGCCTGAGGAGGACCGGCAAGAGCCAGATGCAACGGCAGCACCACAAGAGCAGCCGCGCCGCTGGCGAAACAGCTGAGCAGGAACGAACGATGCAACGGTGCAAGAAAAGGATCGGCCGCAGCTTCGGGATGAATCATTCCATCCACACGAGCCACCCAATGCTCCCAGACATTTCGCAAGTTTTTCAGAAGGTTACGCACTCTACACTACCACACAACAACCACGGAAATTTCCGCTCGCACCTTTTGTAGGGCCATTGTCGGTTGCAGCACTTAAGGAACGATAAAGGATGAATCCAAATCGCGCTTTTTTCCAAAAAGTCTCGTCATCTCAATAGCTTGACTGCCAATGGCTAAAATTTGAATCAATATTTCAGAAAATACGACTTAAATACCTGATTTATTTTATGAAAATTGGCTCTTCCCGTTCAACCGGGGATTCTCATGTCGTTGGTAATGTACCTTCATAACAAGCGTGCCAACGGCACAAAGGCACGCAAGACTGAACAGACTATGGGTAGCGACATGCTCTTTCTCTTGAGGACGGCCTTTTGGCTCACCTTGGTGCTTGTCCTGATTCCCCTCGGGTCGGATCGGGAAGATACCTCGGTGGAAACCATCGATCCGGTGTCCGCCTTCCTGGCGGCACAGGCAACGATGTCGGACATCAGCGGCTTTTGCGGACGCAATCCGCGGGCCTGCGAAACGGGAGGCGATGCACTGACGGCAATCGGCAGCCGCGCTCGCGACGGCGCCAGGATTGTCTATGAGTTTCTCGACACTCAGATCTCCGAAAAATCCGGAAGCGAACAACTGGTGACCGGGTCGACACCCGTATCCGGAACCAACGACACTTCCACTCAGCCCTCAGGTCAGGCACCTCAGATATTTGCCGGCAGCCCGTCATGGCAGCCGGTCTTCGATAACGTCTCTTCGCTAGAGGCAGTACTTGGGCCGGTGCCACGGCCCAAACCACGCTCAGGCCAAAAGACCTGAGCGGACTGGCCGTTCACGATCCTACGACCTCCTGGATCCGAAAACGGCCGATTGCGCCCCCGCTGGAGCGCTGCTGCACAGCAGCAACGCAAAGACGGCTTCACTTCAGCGGCTTGTTCCGCTGCGCCGCAGATGGAAAGCTGCCCATTTCATCTGCGGCGTATCTTTATTCTTCTCCTCCACGGCACCTGCCGGCATTTGCACTTTGCCGCTCACGAGTTATATGAAGGCGGACAAGACCTTCAAAGACCGGTGCCATGACCACATCCTTGAGCGAAATCCTTGAGACGTTTGATTTTCTCGACGACTGGGAAGATCGTTACAAATACCTCATCGACCTTGGCAAGGAGATGCCTGATCTTTCCGAAGCCGAAAAGACCGACACCAACAAGGTGCGTGGATGTGTGTCGCAGGTCTGGCTGATCACCTCAATCGACAAGACAAGCGACGGCACCCCCGTGCTCAGCTTCCGGGGCGACAGCGATGCACTGATCGTTCAGGGTCTGGTCGCCATCGTCACATCGCTGTTCAGCGGCAAGACTGCCCAGGAGATTCTGGACACCGATGTCGAAGCCATATTCGCCACGTTGGGCTTGCAGGACCACCTGACACCGCAACGCTCAAATGGCCTCAAATCAATGGTCGGACGCATCCGTACCGATGCCCAAGGGGCGCTCGCTGCTGCCTGAGCGCAGTTACCTGCGATTTTGTCCGGCAAGCCCCCCCGGCGACACCTCCCAAAAGCGCCGCAAAAACAAAAAGAGCTGCCCAAAGGCAGCTCTTTTTTCTCTCAGCCGAAACCGAGACGATTTTACTTGGAGCGCTTGCGCTGCTGGCCGAGGCCCATTTTCTTGGCCAGTTCCGAACGGGCAGCCGCATAGTTCGGCGCAACCATCGGATAGTCGGCACCCAGGTCCCACTTCTCGCGGTATTCTTCCGGGGTCATGTTGTAGTGGGTGCGCAGGTGACGCTTCAGCGACTTGAACTTCTTGCCGTCTTCCAGGCAGATGATGTAGTCCGGCATGACCGACTTCTTCACCGGCACGGCTGGCTTCAGCGGCTCGGGCTCGGGTTCCGTCGAGGTGCTGGCTGTTCTCTGCAGCGCACCGTAAACTTCGTTGATCAGGCCAGGCAGATCTGTTGACGCTACGGTGTTGTTGCTCACGTAGGCTGAGACGATGTCTGCCGTAAGATCAATCAGATTCGCATCCACCGGACTGTCAGTCATATTTCACCCGTTCTCTACTGATTTCAAAATTAGCTTTGTTGTTTACCTGCAAAAAATGTCTGCCGAAAGCGGAACTAGAAATTCAGTTACTTGCGGGCCCAGAAATCAAAAACGATTCTACTTTGCAGGCAATCGTCACTGCCTTATATAGCCGCTTTCGTTGGACGACAACCCCGTAATTCAAATAAAAATCGATCAGAAGCAATAAAAATCAAATTGTACAAATATTGGCTCTACCTAACGCACCTAGTTTGACAATGGACCGATAGTATTGTCAGGAAATCTGTCTTTCAGGACCATTGCCACTCATCATGCCTCAGCTCTTCGGCCGGACAATTTTTGCCAAGGCATCTACCTCGGTATCGGCACAGGGACGGTAGCCGGCTGCGTATGCAGCTTTTGCCAACAAATGAGCCGAAATTGGGGCGGTGAGCAGGAAGAATACCACTCCGGCGATCGCACGCGTGACAACGGCCAGGTCGCCCGCGTGGACTGCCAGCGCAAGCAACATGACACCGGACCCCAGCGTACCGGCCTTGGAGGCCGCATGCATTCGCATGTAAACATCTTTCAGCCGGATGATACCGATCGAAGCGACCAGCGCGAAGGAAGCACCGATGACAAGCATGATCCCGGTAATGATTTCAATGGCAGCAGTCATTGTCCTGCCTCCTGACGCTTAATGCTTTCCTCGACCTCGTCCATGATCGTCTTGTCCCCGGCAAGGCCGCGGTTCAGGACGAAACGTGCGAAGGCGACCGTCGCGAGGAAGCCGACGAGGCCGAGCGTAATCGCAATGTCGATGTAAAGATAAAAGCCGGTGGACACGCCAATGGCGGCGATGAAGCCGATGCCAACGGCAACCAGCATGTCAAGGGCGACCACGCGGTCAGGAAGGCTCGGTCCCTTGACTGTCCGCACCACGATGATGATGAAGGAAATCGTCAGCAGAGCCAAGGCTATATGGACGCTGACATGCAGGAACTGGGAAGCAAAGGTCTCAAACGGCGTCATCTGAACACCTCCAGGATCTTGCGTTCAAATCCGTTCTTGATGTCGTCGATCGTGGCTTGCGGATCGGGGACGTCGATACAGTGCACATACAGCGTCTTCCGGTCTTCAGAGACATCAACGGACAATGTGCCCGGCGTCAGGGTGATCAGGTTGGCCAGCATCGTGATTTCGAAGTCCCTGTCGACCGTCAGGGGAAACGCGATGATGCCGGGCTGCAGTTCGATCTTGGGCTTGAGCACGATGATCGCGACCCGCCAGGCAGACAGCACAAGTTCGTAGACGAAGAGCACTGCCAGACTGAACCCTTTGGAGACCCGGTGGAAATAGGCCCCCGTACCGACCTGTTCGCGGATGAGATAAAGCGCCCCGAAACTGAGCACGAAGCCGAAGGCCAGATTGACTTCGGAAAAGCTGCCCGTGACAGCGCCCCAGGCCAGCATCAGAAGAATGTTGATGAGAAAGAGACTGGTCATCCCTGGCCTCCAAAAACCGAACGCAGGTAGCCAAACGGCTCAACAATGCCGCTTGCCCCTCGCGTTGAAAGCTCCAGCATCCATTCCGGCTGCACGCCGAAATAGATAACAAGCGCGGTCAGAATTCCGAGCGGCAACCACACTGCAGCTCCCGAAAGTTGACTGCCCGCCTCTCCCGATATGGCAACGGCCTGTCCATCCGCCGTGCCTTCAGGTCCACCGCGCCAGAAAGCGAAGATCCAGACCCGGCCCATCGCAAGGGTAGTCAGGAAACCACTGACGAGGATGGAGGCCCCCAACCAGGCCCGGCCGTCGGCAAAGGCGGCATCCACAAGGATGACCTTCGGCCAGAAACCGGAGAACGGCGGCAGTCCGGATACGGCAAAACCAAGCACCAGAAACACGGCCGCGAAGGCTGCGCTCTTCTGATAAAGCCCGCCGAGTTGTCTCAGATCGTAGGAACCGCCCATCATGTTCATGATCCCCGCTGCCAGATAGAGTGCCGTCATGACGATGATCGAGTGAACCGCGTAGAATATGGCACCGGACACCGCCAGCGTCGAACCGACAGCCACACCGGCGAGCATGGACCCGATACCGGCGATGACCACATAGCCGAGCAGCCGTCGCACTTCACTTTGCGCCAATGCACCGATTGCGCCCGTCAGCAAGGTGGCGATGGCGACCACAGCGATTACATCTGCCATGTAGCCGCGAGAGGCCGGCAGGATCAGGACAAAGATGCGTATCAACGCATAAACGCCGACCTTGGTGAGCAAACCGGCAAACACCGCCGACACGACCACATTGGGCGTATGATAGGAAGCCGGCAGCCAGAAATTGACCGGAAACGCAGCCGCTTTCATGGCAAAGGCCAGAAAATAGAGCGCGGCAACCGTCGCCAGCGTGCCGGAGGCCGGGTTTTCCAGAGCAGCCACCTTCATGGCGAGGTCTGCCATGTTGAGCGTACCGAAAATTCCGTAAAGCAGGCCTGTTGCAATCAGGAAGAGGTTGGTACCGATCAGGTTCAGGACACCGTATTTGACCGCACCATCGAGCTGGATCCGGTCGTTACCGAGAACCAGAAGCCCATAGGACGAAATCAGCAGAACCTCGAACCAGACATAGAGGTTGAAGATATCGCCGGTGAGGAAAGCGCCGCAGACACCTGTCATCAGCAGCAGGAGAAACGGATAAAAGCCGTATCTGCGTCCGGTGCTGTCGACGGTAGCCGCCCCGAAAACACCTGCGCAAAAGGCAACGATGGAGCCGATCAGCGAAAGCGTGATCCCGAGCGTATCAACGGTAAAGGCGATACCGAAGGGCGGCAGCCAGCTCCCCATGACCATGGTGATCACACCATGATCGAGCACGCGGATCAGCAGAGCCAGGTTTGCCAGCACCAGCAGCGCCAGGAACCCGATGCCGACTTTGGGCTGCAAATCGGTATTCTTGCGCAGCATCAGGCACAGCGCACCACCCAGAATGGTGATCAGCGAAGGCGCGACCACCAGCCAGTCACCCGCTGCAACCGGCGTGGTGATCATGGCCTGGGAAAGATCGACGGAAACGGAAGAACCGGCCATGTAGCTTAGTACCCTTGCGGCGGAGTTTGGTCGTGTTCAGGTTCGGCGATGCGCATCTCGTTGACTTCATCGGTTCCCAGCTCCTGGTAGGCCCGGAAGGCCAGTACCAGCAGGAAGGCAAAGAACGAGAAGGAAATCACGATCGCCGTCAGCACCAGCGCCTGCGGCAGCGGATTGGCCGTTGCGGTTTCCGGAGAATAGAGATGCTCCGGAATAAGTGGTGGAACTTCGCGGGTCAGACGCCCGTTGGTAAAGATGAGCATGTTCACGGCATTGCCCAGAATGGCGATGCCAAGAAGAATGCGAACCAGCTGCTTGGACAGCATCAGATAGATGGCCACGGTGAAGAACAGGCCGATCAGGATGACGACGCCACTTTCCATCAGTCGGCCTCTCTTTCTTCAAGCGCCAGTGCAATGGAGCCGATTGCGCCGACAACCACCAGATAAACGCCAATGTCGAAGAACAACGGCGTGGACAATGCGATTTCCACACCGAACATATGCAGCTCCAGCCACTGGCTGGTCATGAAGGCTTGCGCCTTGAAGATCGACGGCAGGCCGGCCAAGGCTGCCAGGAACAGCCCGAAACCGGAAACGCCCATTGGGTGGAAGACAATGGCGCGGCGCACGGAGGCGACACCGCAGGCGATACCGAAGATCGCAAGAGCCGACGCGGCGATCAGACCGCCGATGAACCCGCCGCCCGGCTCGTTATGACCGCGTAACAGCACAAAGATCGAAAACAGGACCATCAGTGCAGACAGATAGGGCGCAATGGTGCGGAAGATGATCGTACGCATCAGTGAGCCTCCCCTGTCCGGGCTGGAGTGGGTGGTTCGACCGTCTTCGGTTTCTCGATCGGTTTTTCAGGCTTGGTGCGGACCCGTATCAGTGCCAGCACGCACAGACCGGCCAGAACCACCACCGCGATTTCACCAAGCGTATCGAAGCCGCGGAAGTCGACGATGATCACGTTGACGATGTTGCGGCCATGGGCGATGGAGCGGCTGAACTGCGCGAAGAAGTCGGACAAGCGCGTGTCAAAAGGCTGCTGTGTTATGGCAAGAAGCGTCAGTGTCAGGCCGAGACCGACACCAATCGCCACAATGCCGGTGCCAATCGCGGCAAGGCCGTGCCGGTGATCACTTGGTGACAGGTTCAGTCTTGTCATGACCAGCGCCAGAATGACGACAGATAGTGTTTCCACCATGAACTGCGTGAACGACAGGTCTGGTGCGCCGAACATCATGAAAATCAGGGCAACCGCGAAGCCCTGGATGCCGAGCGAGACGATGGCGGTCAGACGTGTGTTGGCAACCAGCACCGCTATCAGACCGAAGAAGGCGATCAGCAGGATGCCCCATTCATAGAACCGGTAGTCCGGCATCTTCGGCATCGCCGGCAGGCTGCCCGTCAGGAAGCCGGGCAACAGCACCGCGGCCCCTGTGAAGATGAAGGTCAACATCATGTAGGTCTGCATCTTGCCCGATTGCAGCACGCGAGTAATCCGCCAGGACGATCCGACGATACCCGCCACGAACTGGTCGAACCCCTTGTCAGGGCCCCAGCCGATTGCTGTCAGGATCGTCCCGATCAGGCTGCGGAGCCGATCAATCTGGGTGTACAGCGTGATACCGAGACCGATTGTGACCAGTGAGAGCAGCAGCGGCGCATTGATCGACGTCGGCCACAGATGCAGTTCAACTTGCGTGGTTTCACCGACAAGCGACGACAGGGTGGGCCCGATGAACAGTTCACCGGTCGTATGGGCGATCAAGGCAAGCCCAAGCCCGGTCACCGAGAGGAAAACAGGTCCGGCGAACAGAAGGACGGGTCCCTCGTGCGCATGTTTTGGCGTTTCCACTTTCGGGCCGAGGAAGGGCTTGATGGCGACCGCAGCTGCAATCACCAGCATAAGTGCATTGCCGACAATCGCGGTGACGGTGATCGGCAGGCCGAGTTCCAGCCAGCCCCAGGTGCCGTAGTAAAGCACTTCCTTGGCTATGAAGCCGATGAAAGGCGGCAGGCCCGCCATGGAGAGCGCTGCCAGACAGGCGGCCACGAACGTGATCGGCATGGCTGACCGCAAACCGCCCAGCTTCGTGATGTCACGAGTGCCGGCTTCGTGGTCGATCGTACCGGCCACCATGAAAAGCGCGCCCTTGAAGAGCGAATGCGCGAGAAGATAGAGAACCGCGCCTTCCAGCGCCTTTTCCTGACTGGTCCCGGTCAACATGACCAGAAGCCCGAGCGATGCCACCGTCGTGTAGGCGAGCATCAGTTTCAGGTCGGTCTGGCGCACCGCCAGGATCGTGCCGACCAGCAGGGTCATTCCGCCGAACAGCGGCAGGACCGTCGTCCAGAGTTCTGTTCCACCAAGCAGCGGATGCATGCGCATCAACAGATAGACACCGGCCTTCACCATGGTCGCCGAGTGCAGGTAAGCGGAGACCGGCGTCGGCGCTTCCATGGCGTTGGGCAGCCAGAAATGGAACGGGAACTGTGCCGACTTGGTGAACGCACCACCCAGAACCAGGAGGAAGATCGGCAGATAAAGTGTGGTGTTCTTGATGATGTCCGGTGATGCCAGCAGCACCGACATCTCGATTTCGCCCGTCGCGGAAATGATCAGGATGAACCCGGCCAGCAGCGCAAGGCCGCCGCCGCCGGTGACGACCAGAGCCTGAAGCGCGGCGCGGCGTGATGCAGCACGCAGGTGATCGAAACCGATCAGCAGGAAGGACGTGATCGACGTCAGCTCCCAGAAGATGAACAGCGAAATCAGGTTGTTGCCGAGAACGAGGCCTAGCATGGACCCCATGAACATCAACAGGAAAGAGAAGAACCGGCCCTGTTGTGGGTGACCTTTGAGGTAACCGCCGGCATAGAGGATGATGAACGTTCCAATACCGGAAATCAGCAAGGCGAACAGGGTCGACAAGCCGTCCACATAGACGGAGAAGTTCACGCCGTAGCTTGGCGCCCAGGCCTTTGCCGCGACGAAGCTTTCCCCTTTCGACACCGGTTCCACGAACCCTGTGAAATGCAGGAAGATCAGGGCTGGCACGATTGCCAGCAACCAGGCCGCGTTGTGCTTGAACCAGCGCGTCAGAAAAGGCGCAACCACAGCCGCAGCAAAGGGCGCAAGGACGGCATAAAGAGTGGTGTCGTCGATCATTGCTGGCGTCATGCTGATCTTTCGTCACGGTTTTTAAAGAAACGACGGAAACGGGCCTACTCGAATCAGCCCCGATCCGCCGGATAATAACGGTCCCGATGGGTTATGACATGTCTTAGGCAGTTGAAATTGCGTGTTCAAGCTTATGTCTGTCGATTTTCAGTTATTTCACCCGCGTCACATTCGCGCTTTTGTCAGGGGCATGAGTGACAGGACCGGATCTGACAGATTTATTCTATGCTGAAAACATATCACCGATGAAAGCTGCGGTATCGGCGCCAGAAATACGACAGCCAACATTGTACAGCGTGCCCCCATCCAAGAAAGGCAGCTTGCCACTTGATTTCAAAGCTTGAATACCGTTCAGTTTCAAACTGAGGACGCGTTGCCACGGAATTCGAGCGAGGCAAGGAAAGATGGTGTTGGATAGCAACAGGGATACGCCTTCGGGGACGGATCTTCTCCGCCCGTCCAGCATCGACTTCGAAACGCTGGTCAAACTGAGCAACGAGGCCCTCGTGCTGATCGGTTTCGACGGCACACCCGCTTTCATCTCGCCCGCTGCCGAGCGGCTGTTCGGGTGGAGCGCGGAGAAACTAGCCGATCACCTGAGCGATCTGGTCTATCTGGCCAGTCCCTGCACGGACGCGGATCTTCTGCACCGGATTCTGTCCGGCAGCAGCGATGCGAATGCCCCCCTGCCCCATGCAGATCTTCAGCTACGCTCTGCCTTCGGTCCCATGGTCTGGGCTGAGGTGACCACGCACCTGATGAAGGATGCCTCCGGCACGCCCTATGCTTTCGCCATTTATTTCCACAGCATTTCCAAACGCAAGGAGCTGGAATATCAGCTGGATGCGGCAACGCAGACAGATCCGCTTACCGGGCTGTTCAACCGCCGCGCCTTCGAGGACAGCCTGAAACGCGAATGGGCGATCGCGCTGCGCGAAAAGACCCATACCAGCCTGATCAAGGTTTCGCTCGACCGTTTCGAGGCGCTTGCGGAACACTATGGCCCCAGCGCCGCCGAGGACTGCCTCACCAAGGTCGCTGAAACTCTGAAGGAAACAGCGCGCCGACCAGCGGACATCGCAGCGCGAACCGCGACTGCGGAATTTTCGCTCCTGCTGCCCAGAACCCACGAAATGGGTGCCGAGACCATCAGCGCCTATCTTCAGGTGGCAATCCAGGACCTGGGCATTCCCAATCCGGACAACACTGCTGGAAACGGCATCGTGACGGCATCCGTCGGTGCTGCCTGTGCCGTTGTCGAACAGACCGGGGTGTCGGAAAGTTCCGAATTCATCCTCGCCGCTGCCGAAAACTGCGTTTTCCAGGCGCGCCAGGAAGGCGGCAACCGGGTCAAGACCGTCCTGAACCACCTGTCCCGTTAGTGTCCGGACCTGCACCTGCGACACACAGCATCATTTTTCCAGCAATGCACAGGCTCCTAATGCCGTCGAAGGTTGACGAAACCGTTATCGTCTCCAGCTTGAAGCCGTCTGCACACGCGCTTATTTCTCTGAAAAACGTCAAACAAGGAATGCCGAATGAGCGACGAAGCCACCCGCAACGACAAAGCTTCTCCCCCCATCAGGAAGACCACTGCAGAATGGATGGAACAGCTTACGCCGGAGCAGTTCTATGTCACCCGTCAGTCCGGTACCGAGCGCCCCTTCACCGGCCCCTACTGGGACAACAAGCTCATCGGCCGTTACGACTGCGTGTGCTGCGGAACGCCGTTGTTCATGTCGGACACCAAGTTTGATTCCGGATGCGGCTGGCCCAGCTTCTTCGAAGCCGTCGAGCCGGACGCTATACGCGAGCTTGAAGACCAGTCCCACGGCATGATCCGGACCGAAATCCGCTGCAGCAGCTGCGATGCGCATCTGGGCCATGTCTTCCCGGACGGGCCGCCGCCGACGGGTCTGCGCTATTGCCTCAACGGTCATGCCATGAACTTCGTTCACGGCGGCAGGCCGCCTGCCAAGACGGAATAATCCCATTATCGGTGCCCTGCCGGACAAGATCATCCGGCAGGGTGGTTTAATGCATGCATTAAAAGCTTATTTGAAGAACAGTTTGCAGTTTTAGAATTCAGTTACACACCCCTGATAATAATAACAGCATTAACTTCTAGAACATCGGGGTGGGTCTTGTCTGTACTACAGGGTTTTGCTTTCGCGACAGTACGCGCACTGGTACTGGGGCTGGGCTTCGGATTTCTGGCTCAGGCTGTCCTGCCGTCGGCAGCAGACGCAGAGGAACTGACCGCCTTCACCGGCTACCTGCCCCCGCTGTCCATCAACGAACAGGAAAAGGGAATTTCGGTCGAGCTGATGGAGCTTGTTGCCGAAAAAGCCGGGATCGATATCAAGGTCCGCTTTGCCCCCTGGAGGCGCGCGCAGCTGCTTGCGGAAAACACGCCCGGTTCGCTTCTCTTCACTGCTGCCTATTCCAGGAAACGCAGCGAGAAATTCCAGTATATCGCCCCCCTCCTGTACACGGAAAGTGCCTTCGTAACCCTGGATCAGCCGCTGGACTCCTTTGAGAAGGCGATTGAAAGCGGCAAGGTGATCGGCGTCCATCTCGGCAGCCAGCGCAGCCATATTCTGCACCGTTTCGGGGTTCGCAATGTCGAGGAAATTCCAACAGCCGAGCAGATGAGCGTCATGCTCAAAACCGGCAGGATCGACGCCTGGTACACCATGTCGGTTCGTGCGAGCTACATGTTCCGCCAGCAGGGTTACGACCCGGCAAGTCTCGTCATCGGCGCACCTGTCACCCATGGCGTCCAGTGGCTTGCAGCCAACAAGGATCTTGATCCGCAGATCAGGGGCCGGTTGTCTGCGGCCGTCTCCAAAGTCTGGCGCGATCCGAGATACTGGCAGATCATCGACCGATACACCCGCTGACACCTGACGTCCGGTTGCTCATGCCGGATGTGCATTCACGCTTCTATTCTGCCGCCTCGGCTCCGGATACGCCGGGCTTGGCAGACAGTATTCTCGCGATATTGACCTCGATCCAGTCGGCAAATTCGCGCACTTTTAATGCTGCTTCCCGACCGATTGGTGTCAGGCTGTAATCGACATGCGGCGGCACCACTGGATGGGAATACCGGTTGACGAAGCCGTCTGCTTCCAGGGTCTGAAGTGTCTGCGCCAGCATCTTTTCGCTGACACCGCCCACGGTGCGGCGGATTTCCGAAAACCGCCGGTCTTTTTCCAGGAGCGCGATCAGCACCAGCACGCCCCAGCGGCTGGTCAGATGCCTCAGGATCTCTCGGGACGGACAGTTCTGGTTGAGCAATTCCCCCTTCTGTATCAGCTCGGACAAGGGTGCTCCGCTGTTGAGCAAGCATCTGGGTTCGGTTTCGTCCATGTCGGTCATCGCGATGTCCATCTTTTTGACGCGAGATTGAAAAAATCTCAAAACTAACCTTTTTGTACGTACTAACAAAAAGTTAGTTATCCGTCTACATGGGCAGCATCCGCTGGATTTCAAACGATCAACCTTCAAGGAGAAATAAGATGATCGCAGTCACGGGTGCCAATGGCCAGTTGGGCCGTCTCGTCCTCAAACATCTTGCAGGCCTCACCGCTCAGCCGGTTCGCGCGCTCGTCCGTTCACCGGAAAAAGCCGGCGATCTCGCTTCGGACCGGATTTCGGTGGTGAAGGGGGACTACGACGACAGCGCCACCTTGCCGGCTGCATTGGAAGGTGTTGACCGGCTTCTGCTTATATCCGGTTCGGAAGTCGGCAAACGCGTGACGCAGCACAAGGCAGTCATCGACGCGGCAAAAGCAGCAGGTGTCCGCTTCATCGTCTACACCAGCCTGCTCAACGTGCCGCAGTCCAGCCTCCAGCTTGGTGCAGAACATGCCGAAACAGAACGGCTCCTGCGCGAAAGCGGCATTGCCCACGCCGTGCTGCGCAACGGCTGGTACGTCGAGAATTTCGGCGGCACCATTGCAGCAGCCCTCGCACACGGCGCCGTTGTCGGCGCAAGTGGTGACGGAAAGTTTTCCGCTGCCGGTCGCGAAGACTACGCGGAAGCAGCAGCCCGGACCATTGCCGGCAGCGACCTGAGCACACGAGCGCTTGAGCTTGGAGGTTCGCCTGCCTTCAGCCTTGCCGATGTGGCAGCTGAACTCTCCAGCCAATCCGGCCGGGAGATACCGTTCAACAACCTCACGGAAGCCGATTATGCCGGCATTCTCGTCCAGGCAGGCCTGCCGGAAGGATTCGCCAACGTTCTGGCAGACGCTGACAGAGGCGCTTCGGAAGGCGACCTCTTCACGGCCTCCACGGCTCTTGAGGACCTGATCGGTCATCCCTCCCGGCCCCTGAGCGATTTCATCGCCGAAACCCTGGAAGCAACCGCATAAACTTCCAGCAAGAGATTGCTCGAGCACGAAGGCGGCATGCCCGCCTTCGTGCACTCATTTGAATTTGTGGTCGGTAGCTTCAAGGATATTTGTTGGTTCCACACAGGCTAACCTGTTACGCAGGAAGTTCTGCACTTTCCCGGTACCCGATCATGTCCCTTGCCACCGCATCCGATCCATACGTCCAGGACGGGCCCTACGCCTGGTTCCGGCTGGCAATATCGATCCTGCTCAGCACCCTTGGTGGCGCGGGCATGTGGGCAGTCGTCATCGTTCTGCCCGCCGTCCAGACGGATTTCGGTATCGACCGTGCCGACGCCTCCCTGCCCTATACCGCCACCATGTTCGGTTTTGCCGCCGGCAACTATCTGCTGGGCCGTGTGGTCGATCGCTACGGGATCGTCATACCCGTCATCGGCTCCGCCCTGTCGCTTGGCGCCGGTTTCGTACTGGCAGCCTATGCGCCGGACGTCTGGTCGTTCTCTTTGGCGCAGGGGCTGCTGATCGGCCTGGGCACCTCG
Organism: Roseibium sp. LAB1; assembly: GCF_054658235.1. Taxonomy (NCBI): domain Bacteria; kingdom Pseudomonadati; phylum Pseudomonadota; class Alphaproteobacteria; order Hyphomicrobiales; family Stappiaceae; genus Roseibium; species Roseibium sp. LAB1. The sequence goes on from NZ_BAAGIB010000001.1 coordinate 547,006, forward strand.
GCCACATTCGGCCCGTTGATTGCGGATATCTCGCACTGGTTCCTGAAACGGCGCGGTTTTGCCGTAGCCTGCGCCGCCTGTGGCAACTATCTCGCCGGCGTGCTGTGGCCTTCCCTGATCCAGTGGAGCCTTGCAACGTCCGACTGGCGCCAGACCTATATCCTGATCGGCGTCATCTGCCTGGTGGCCATGGTGCCGCTGGCGCTGCTGCTGCGCAGACCGCCCCCTGACACCTCGTTGAGCACCGGCAATACCACGGCCCGTTTCGGCCGTCAGGACACCGGACTGCCTCCCGCAGTCCTGCAGGCGCTTCTGGTCGTCGCCGGTCTTGCCTGCTGCGTCGCCATGTCAATGCCACAGGTCCACATCGTCGCCTATTGCGTCGATCTGGGTTATGGCGTCGCGCCCGGCGCAGACATGATCGCCCTGATGACCGGGGCGGGTGTCGTCAGCCGTCTGACGTCCGGCTACATCGCCGACAAGATCGGCGGGGTCATGACCCTGCTGATCGGATCCGTGCTGCAATGCGCCGCGCTGTTCCTGTTCATTCCGTTCAACGGTCTGGCGTCGCTTTACCTGGTGTCGCTCATCTTCGGCCTGTCGCAAGGCGGCATCGTGCCCAGCTATGCCGTGATCGTGCGCGAATACCTTCCTGCCCGCGAAGCGGGACAGCGCGTCGGCCTGGTGATCATGTCGACCATTCTCGGCATGGCGCTTGGTGGCTGGCTGTCCGGCTGGATCTACGACCTTACCGGCTCCTATCAGGCTGCGTTCCTGAACGGCATTGCGTGGAACTTTCTCAACATGGCGGTGATGATCTTCATCTTCATGCGCGGAAAAATGAAGCCGTCAGGTGCTGCAGCCTGAGGCCGCGCCCTCCGGTGAACGTTTCCGGGAAGCTTGTTACTTCAAGACGCTGAAATTGCTCGTGATGAGCCAGACCTGCGACAGCAGGACCACGCTGACCAGGCCCATGTGATAAGCTGCCTTCTGGATCTTTGTCGCAGCCAGCAGCAGCACGACTATCGTGAGCTGGCGCACCAGATACGCGGTTCCCAGATCGTTGAAATAGTCGATGCCCTTCAGGCGCGAATCCACGATGTCGAGCATGAACATCAGTGCAAGCAAACCGTAGATCCAGGTCTTCCTCGCCTGAAAATAGTCCTTGTAGTTGGCGTATTCGCCCATCTTGTCCGGATAAAGCACTGCGGCGATAAAAAAGTAGAGCGCGGCAAATGCGATCACGAACAGGTAGCTTTCGAACGTCCAGACCTGAATGCGGCCGAGTGCAAATTCGAACCACCAGAAATGGACAACGGACAACAGCATGAACAGCGACCAGCCCAGGTGCACGCTGTAGATCTCTTCCTTTCCGGGATGCTGCACATACCGTGCAAGGCCATTGAGCAGACGCGCGACGCCAAGACCGATCACCATGCCGATTATGATCCGGATATGGGTGAATTCTGCAAGATTGCTTGGAAGTTTTTCCATGGATGTGCCGCGTCTGTTTTCGTTTCGCCAACACTATACCAACACGATCGGATTTAAGACCCGCAGGATGCAACCTCTCCGGAGTCCGGCCAGCCGTGCGCGGATATCGCACCAATCCACCCCAGGCCGGCCTGACCGGTTGGAACGACGGGCGTGCAATCGAAAGCGATTGAACGCCCTGAAGGGTTTGCGTTGCTCTTTTGATGAGGCATCGGGGGCGCTTTCTAGTGCGCCTGCCCTGTCCGGGAGCGCAGCAGGAGCACGAAGAAAATGCCGCCGATCAGGCCCGTGACAATTCCAATGGGCATATCCTCGGGGGACAGCAGCGTGCGGGCGATAATATCCGCCCAGATCAGAAAGATTGCGCCGAGCATCATGGACGCCGGCAGAACCCGGCTGTAATTGCCGCCGACAAGAAAGCGGGCGATATGCGGCACCATTAGCCCGACAAAACCGATGATGCCCGAAAAGGCCACCATCACACCGGTGATAAGCGCCCCCAGCACAAACACTGTCAGGCGGAACCGGGCAACCGGAATGCCGAGCGTCGATGCGGTTTCGTCGCCGATGGTCATTGCATTGAGGTCGGCGGCACGCACCAGAAAATACGGCGTTACCAGCAACAAAATGCCAAGCGGGAACGGCAGTTGGGACCACTGGGCAAGGCCGAGCCCCCCGAGCATCCAGAAGACAACCGTATGCGTTGCCCGCGGATCACCCAGGAAAATCAGGATATTGGCGATCGCCATGATGATGAAGGAAACGGCGACACCCGCAAGCACCAGCCGGTCGGCACTGGTGGCAGACGCGAACCTGGTCACACCTAGCACCAGGAAGGTTGCTGCAAGCGCGCCGGCGAAAGCCATCAGTGGAACGGTCATGAGGCCAAGAAAAAGGCCTGTGTGCAAAAGCGCAAGAATGGCCCCCGCCGCCGCTCCGGAAGAAATACCAAGCAGATGAGGATCCGCCAGCGGATTGCGCGTGACGGACTGCAAGGCAGCGCCGACCACCGCCAGACCGGCGCCGACAAAACCAGCCAGCAGGGCGCGGGGAAAGCGGATTTCCCAGACGATGGCGTCCCGGCCCTTGGACCAGTCGGTCTCGAAAAGGCCAGGCACCGTGCCGTTGGCGAGGATCTTGAAAACAGTGCTGCCGGGTATTGCGACGGCCCCCGCGCCGATGGCTGCCACGATGGACAACCCGAGAACCAGCACCCCTGCCGACAGCAGAACGCCATTGCTCCGGAACCAGCGGGGTTCGGAGCATTTAGTCTTCAGCACAGTCATGATGGATCATCACTCCTGCCCGCCGCGCCTGCGAGAGGCGTCATCAGCAAGGTCACTCTCCCCAGAAGGCTTCGGCGAGTTTTCCGACGGCCTTGAGGTTTCGCGGACCCGGGGTTGCCTCGACATAGTCCAGCACGACAAAGCGGTCGTTCCTGACCGCCGAGATACCAGCAAGGGCAGGATTGCTCTCCATGAAGTGCCGTTTCTGTTCCGCTGTCACTTCGCCGTAGTTGACGATCACGACCATGTCCGGATCTTTCTCCACCACGGTTTCCCAATCGACGGTCGCCCAGCTCTTTTCGAAATCATCCATTACGTTGACGCCACCGGCAGCCTCGATAAGCGCTGTCGGCATGGCATACCGCCCGGCGGTGAATGGTTTGTCCTCGCCGCTGTCGTATACGAAGACCTTCAAGGGGTCTTCATCGGCGGGCACCGTGGCCGCGATCCGATCCAGCTCCAGCTTGTAAGAGGCTACCAGGTCGTAGGCGGTGTCTTCCACGCCGAAGATCTTTCCCAGGTTGATCAGGTCGTTATAGAGATCCTGAAGCGAGGCCTTCGGCTTGTCGCCGACATGGATGCAGGATTCGGTCAGCTCATAGACCTTGATGCCGAAGGGCTCCAGCGTTTCGGGCGTCACTTCGCCACCAACCTTCATGCCGTAGTTCCAGCCCGCGAAAAAGAAATCCGCATCTGCCCCGATCAGCACTTCCTTGCTCGGATATTTTGAAGCGAGTTCCGGAAGCTCGGCCACGCCTTCGCGCATTTCCGCGTCCAGGGTCTTCCAGCCGGAAATCCCGGTATACCCGACCATCCGGTCACGCAGGCCGAGCACCAGCATCATCTCGGTCAGATTGACATCATTCGAAACGGCGGCTTTTGGCGGTGCATCGAAGGTGACCGAACGGTTGCAGCTCTGCACGGTGGTCTGCGCAAATGCAGGGCAGGCCAGAAAGGTGAGCGCGAGGCCCAAGGCAATTTTTTTCATTAATTTCTCCAGGAATTCAAAGATGGAAGGTCAGGTAGCGCTCTTGGCTGGAAGACAGGTGTTCCAGCCGGACCTGTACCGAATAGGCCTGCTCGATGTTGCCGGGGGTCAGCACCCTCTCCGGCGCTCCGTGGGCAACCAGCCGCCCCTCATGCAGCAACAAGACCTCGTCGCAGACACGGTTAGCCAGATTGAGGTCGTGCAGGCTAGTGACAATGGTGATGTTCAGATCGGCGATCAGCTCCACGATCTCGAGCTGATGACGGATATCAAGATGATTGGTCGGCTCATCCAGAACGAGAAGCTTCGGTTCCTGCGCTAGGGCGCGAGCCACCATCACGCGCTGCCTTTCACCGCCGGACAAGGTGCCGAAAGCCCTTTGCGCATAGGGCAACAGATCCATTTGCCTGAGACAATTGTCGACGATCTCGGCATCCCGTTTGCCTGCGCTGGCAAATCCGGTCGCGTGGGGGCGCCGGCCAAGGGCGACGATCTCGCGAACCGAAAGGGCAAAGTCTGTCGGCTGTTCCTGCAGCACGGCGGCAATCGTTTGCGCTGCTTCTCTGGCACTCATGTGCCAGAGGTTTCGGCCATCCAGCAGGATGTCACCCGACTTCGGTTTCAAGAAGCGGTAAAGAAGCCGCAAAAGAGTGGATTTGCCGGCACCATTTGCACCGGCAATTCCCAGAACCTTACCTGCAGCCAGGTCGAAGCTGACCGGGTGCAGGATGGTCTTCCCCTGCCCCGTCTGCCAGCTGACCTCGCGGACGAAGAGATCAACCCCAGTCATGAGTAAGCCGTTCCATCAGCTTTTGAGACAATCATCGCTGCCGGAACCCGGCCTTGCGAAGCGTTCCAACGCTTGCCGTGGTGTTCACCGGTCGTCTCATATCCGTTCTCGATCTGGCGATAACGATTGGCGTAGTCGACCAGTTCTTCGATGTCGGTATCGTCTTCTATGTCACCAAACAGATAGATCGCCTTGTCGGTTGCCTTGAACGCCAGCGTGCAAGGTCGCGAACAGGTCTCCATGTTGGCTGTTCCGGATATCTCGAAATCGTCTCCAACAACAGGGACGGCCTGTGCCATTGCACTCTTCAATTTGCAGATAAGTCCATAGCCGGGGTGGCAACTCTGTCCTTTGTGACGGCATGTCGTGCAGACAAAAATCTTGTGCGGGTCATTGCTCATGGCGCACCTCCACTCCTTCTGCCTGACAGCGGGCAGCCGGTTGGAGACGGGCAAACGTCTGACCGGCAAGACTGCGCGCGGCGCTGCCGAGTGGGGAGGAAATGGTACATTCATTTTGTAATGTTATTACATTACCTTGAATCTTGTTTGCAACTGGTTTTTGCCTTCCGTCCGGCGCCATCGCACGCACTGCGCGCGCCGCCAGCGGGTCGGCTTCTGTCAGGAGGTTTGCAAGTCTTGAGATTTCAACAGACAGTTTCCGGTTCATATCGCCCTCCGCGATTTCGCGGGGCAGTCAGGAACCGAATGTGCAACTTTGCCGGCAGATGCCGAATAGCCATGTCACTCACTCCTCCGGGGCACCCCGCCCGGGTTTAGGTTTAAGGTGAAATGGCAGGTCTCCTGACTTGCGGGTCGTGGCTTGCCTGATCCTTCCCGGGGTCTCCCCAGTGGCGCTTTCAGGTTTGCTCGCCGCTCACAGTTGCGGGGGCAGTCACGGATTTGGTGCCTTTCGGCGTGGTCGCACCGTGTTCCCTTTTAATCCCGGTCCGGAGTTCGGAGTCGGGAACCATCTCTTTCTAAGTGCGCGAACGTCCGGAAATTGTCAAAGACTTTCGCCGCTGGCGTTGGTGATGGAGGGGAAAACAAGCCAGAACGGCAGCCTGAAACGCTTTCTCAAGCGCAAAAATCAGGGGCGTGAAGGAAGCGTGTCTTGCAAGCCAGCACGTACACAATCAACCGCCGGACACTTCAGAAGGCTGTCAAAAGATAAAGTTGTCCGCCCCCCTGACAGGATTGTCCCTCTTGCCTTCGGGGCTCAAAAATCTTACCTCCGAGCCATGAAACAGGATGCCCTCCCCCCCCGCGCCGATGCGCGCCCCGTCACCCTTGAGACTCACGGCATTACCCGCCAGGACGACTACGCCTGGTTGAGGGCGGACAATTGGCAGGAGGTCATGAAAGACCCGTCCGTGCTTGACGCCGATATCCGCGCCTACCTGGAAGCGGAAAATGCCTACCACGATGCCCGGATGGCTCCGACAAAGGCACTGCAGGAACAGCTCTTTGCCGAGATGCGCGGCCGCATCAAGGAAGACGACAGCTCAGTTCCGGCTCCCGACGGCCCCTTCGCCTACGGCCTCAAGTATGAAACCGGTGGCCAGCAGCCGGTCTTCTTCCGCACCCCGCGTGACGGCGGTGCGGAAACTGTTCTTCTCCACGGCGACAAGGAAGCCGAGGGCACGTCCTATTTCCGGATCGGCGGTGTGAGCCAGTCGACGGATCACAAGCTCATTGCATGGGCCTATGACAACAAGGGGTCGGAATATTATTCGCTGAGACTGCGCGACGCCGAAACGGCGAAGGACTTTGACTACGCCATCGAAGACACGGGCGGTGGCGGTGTCTTCTCCGAAGACAGCCGGTATGTGTTCTACATTCGCCTGGACGCCAATCATCGGCCTTCAAAGCTGTTCCGCCACGAGATAGGCACCGATCCTGCCGCCGACGTGCTCGTGTACGAGGAAAAGGATGCCGGCTTCTTCATGGGGGTCGGCAAGACCCAGTCGGGCGACACGATTGTCATCGATATTCACGACCATGAAACGTCCGAAGTCTGGATGATCCCGGCAACCGATCCGACCGCGGCACCGGTGCTGGTCGCCGAGCGCGAAACCGGCATCGAATATTCGATCGACGATCATGGCGATACGCTTTTCATTCTGACAAACGCAGGCGGTGCCGAGGATTTCAAGATCGTCACCGCGCCGAAGAGCAATCCCGGCCGCGAAAACTGGTCTGACCTCGTGCCTCACAAGCCAGGCTGCCTGATCCTGTCCCACTGCGTCTACAAGACGTTCATGACACGGCTGGAGCGCGAAGACGGTCTGCCGCGCATCGTGATCCGCCGGCTTGCCGACAACATCGAACACACCATTGCCTTTGACGAGGAGGCCTATTCGCTTGGCCTTGGCGGCGGTTACGAATTCGACACCGACACGATCCGCTTCACCTATTCCTCTATGACCACGCCTTCGCAAACCTTCGACTACAATGTCGAGACTCGCGAACGGGTTCTGCGCAAGGAACAGGAAGTGCCTTCCGGGCACGATGCAGGCGATTACGTCACCCGCCGTCTGATGGCACCTGCCGCCGATGGCGAAACTGTGCCTGTGTCCGTGCTGTACCGCAAGGACACCAGGCTCGACGGCTCCGCACCGCTGCTGCTTTACGGCTATGGCTCCTATGGCATCACCGTACCGGCAAGCTTCAACACCAATTGCCTGTCGCTGGTCGACAGGGGCTTCGTCTACGCCATCGCCCATATTCGCGGTGGCAAGGACAAGGGCTTCCATTGGTACAAGGATGGCCGGCGCGAGAACAAGAAGAACACCTTCACCGACTTCATTGCCGCGGCAGACCACCTGGTTGCGGAAAACTTCACCTCGCATGAGCGCATCGTCGCCCAGGGCGGGTCGGCCGGCGGAATGCTGATGGGCGCGATCGCGAACCTGGCGCCGGAAAAGTTCGGCGGGATCATTGCCGAGGTTCCCTTCGTCGACGTTCTGTCGACCATGCTTGACGATACCCTGCCGCTCACCCCGCCGGAGTGGCCCGAATGGGGCAATCCCATCACGGACAAGGGTGCCTACGAATACATCGCCTCCTATTCGCCCTACGACAACGTCGAGGCAAAGGCCTATCCTGCCATCCTGGCGGTTGGCGGGTTGACCGACCCGCGGGTGACCTATTGGGAACCGGCAAAATGGGTCGCCAAGTTGCGGGCGACAGGGACCGGCGACAATCTTCTGATGCTGAAAACCAACATGGAAGCCGGCCACGGCGGCGCTTCGGGCCGCTTCGACCGGCTGAAGGAAGTTGCCGAGAGCCAGGCATTTGCTCTCCTGGTGACCGACAAGGCCTGACAAGGCTCAGACCGGAACAATATTCGGGGGCGCGGCACAGTCCGCGCGCCCGAAAGCCCCAAGGCTGTTCACGTGTGGGCACCGCATGCACCCGAGCGAACGTGACTTGATTTTGACCAAGTCTTCGGCTCATGTGAGAGCTGTTGCAAATCAATCAATTGAACGGTCTTCGACCGTGCCGATCCTGTTCACTGGAGCCTGTGATGACCAGCTACCGCCCTCTTCCGCACCGCATCGCCCACGGGCTGAAAAAGGGGTTGCGCCTGGTTCCGATGATGGCCGCAGTTCTCAGCCTTGCTGCGTGCCAGTCGTATGACACCTCGGGCGGCAATGTGGTCGAAACGCTGCTGTTCTCCCCGACCTTCACCAAGAACCGGCAGGACATCCCCAGCACCTACAACACGCCATATGACTGCCGCAGCTTTACCGGCAGCGGCTGGAAAGGCATTGCCGGCGGCAAGGTCTTCAACTTCGGCCAGAAGTACATCATCTCCCAGGCCGGTTGCTTCAAGTCGGAAGGCGAATGCAAGGCGTGGCTCTCCATCATGTCCGGCTATATCGACCAGCCGCGCTACATCCGCTGCAATCCCTATACCGCGTAAGGCATCAGGCGGATCTGGTTGGATCACGCTGAAGGACGGTCCCCTGAAACACGGGAAGCGCAGCCATGAACGGCTCCATGTAATCCAGCAGGCAACGTGCCCGGGCGTTGAGCAGTCTGCCGGTCGGCCACACCGCGAAGATGTCCCGCTGCTGCCCCTGCCAATTGGCGAGCACCGGTCTCAGACGGCCAGAGATCAGGTCGTCGGAAATCTCGCTCGCGGGCAACAGGGCGAGCCCGTGACCGTCACCGGCAAGCTGGCGGGCAAGACTGATGTCGTCCACAACGATACGGGCATCGACCGGCACGGTCTCGCGCTTGCCCGTCTCTTTGTTCGTAAGTTGCCATTGCGGTAACGTGGACACCCGAACCACCTTGTGCTGGCCGATCTGCTCCGGTGTCTCCGGGGCGCCAGCCTGCTCAAGGTAGGCTGGCGCTGCCACAAGCACAGTTGCCACCACCCCGAGGCGTTTCTGATAAAGCCGCTCGTCGGTCTGCGGCCCCGCCCTCATGGCGATATCGACCTTGTGTTCGAGCAGGTCCTTGTTCTCGTTGCTGAGCGTCAGCGTCAGCCGGATCTCCGGATAGGCCTCAAGAAACCCGGACCACATGGGCTGCAGAATGCCGATGGAAATATTGGTGGGCGCCGCAACCTTCAAGGTTCCCTGAAGACCGTGAAGGTCGGCACTCAACCCCTCCAGTGTCACCTCCGCGTTTTGAACGAGATCGGCAAACGCCTCGAAATAGGCTTCGCCCGCGACCGTCAGGGCAAATTTGCGCGCAGAACGGAAGACCAACTGGGTTCCGATTGTCTCTTCCAGCTTCGCCAGGCGCCGGGTCACCGTCGCCGCCGGCAACTCCAGGTGCGCAGCCGCTTTGGCAAGGCTACGATAACGCGCGATATGGACAAACAGGGCTATGTCGTCAAGCATGATTCCGTTTTCGCAATTTAAACTCTCATTATTTGATATAGATTGAGATAATGGAAATCAATAAATCTGTCTTCGTCCTACACACACAACGGAGACACCCATGGGCAATTATTTCATCAGCGCCGGCATCGAACTGCAGCAGGGCGCAGACCTGGCCAGGGCCGAAATGGAACTGCGTCGCCTGGTGGCCGAAACACAGCACGAACCGGGCTGCAACTTTTTCGAAATCCGACAGAACCTGCAGGACCCCGGCAAGTTCACCCTTTGGGAAAGCTGGACAAACAAGGACGCCCTGGCAGCCCACTTCGAAATGCCCCACACCAAGGCCTATCTCGCCCAGAACCTGACACAGGTCAGCTACATCGAGGAACTTGGCGAGATCGGCACCAGCGTTTCAGCTGAAAGGTAGGTGGCCATGAAGAACAGATTGATCGCGACATTCCTGATGTCACTGGGCCTGTCGCTTCTGATGTCGTGCTGGGTCACATTCCTCAATCTCGGCTGGAGCGACAGGTTTTTCTGGCAATGGATGAATGCCTTCCGTCTTGCCTGGCCTGCGGCCGCCGTCATCGCCTTTTTTCTTGGCCCGCCGGTTCAAAAGGCAACGCTGTTCCTGGCAGACCGCCTGCCTTAATCAGAACTGGAACCAGAATGTCCCTGACCAGACAGAATTTCGAAGAACTGGGCCTGCCTGCAGGGCCCTACACCCACGCCGTTCGCCATGGGCAAACCGTCTATACGTCCGGCTTCACGGCTTTTGGTACGCAAGCACAATCAGCGGCAGCCAGTCCGCAGACAAGGGCCGTATTCGATCAGTTGAATACCATCGCGGCGCACTACGAACGATCGCTGAAAGACCTGGTGAAAGTAACTCTTTTCATCACCAATATCACCGACTTGACGGAGATTCGGAACACCCTGACCGAGATATACGGCGACGCAGTTCCGGCCAGTTCGCTGATCTGTGTTTCCGGCCTCTTTCACCCGGATCTGAAGGTCGAAGTTGAGGCGGTCATTGCAGTCTGATTGACGAAAAACTTGCTACCGCCTCAATAACTACGTATTATCCCTTAGTTGAATAGTACTACTCCAACTCTACAACCTGCTGGAGAGACGCGTTCAAAAATTCGAATAACTGTGCACGGGCATACCGACCCAAAAATAAAAAATGAAACTTGGCCACCTGCTCGCAGGTGGTTTTGTTTGTAGGCACTCAATCCCATTACGCCCCCAGTTTTTTGTAAAGAAAACCGTCTCTGAAATGGGGGTATCGTAATAGGCGTCAACTTCCTCAAAACCCGCTGATTTGTAGAGCTTGATGGCTCCCGTCATGGTTGGCAGCGTGTCCAGCAACATTTCCCGGTATCCGGCGGCTGCCGCCGCTCCGACCACAGCATCCACCAAGGCGCCACCTACACCCCGGCCACGCCCCTCCGGCAACACGTAGAGCCGCTTCATTTCACAAGCGCCATCCTGCCCGAACGCCCTCAGACCGACGCAACCGAGAACAGGCCCCTCCCCGTCCCTGGCCAGAAACAACGCCCCGGATGGCGGAGCATATTTGCCTGGTAGATTGGCAAGCTCCTGTTCAAACCCCTGGTAGGACAGGTCAATCCCCAGCCAGTCGACATAGGCGCGGAACAGGCGCCGAATCGGGGCGAGGTCTTCTTCGGTCTCAACGGGCACAATCGAAATTTGCTGTGGCTGGATCATGGAATGTCTGGGGTTCGCAAAGTGTTGTCAGTTGGCCATTCGTGCAACGGGTGGGATGGCCTTCAGATATACGGCGATCGCTTCTCGATCGCTGGCTGGAAGCTTGGCCATGTTTTCCTGGACGTGCACCATCTCACCACCGACTGAATCGTATTCCGGCGTGAAACCGCTTTCCAGATAATAGGCAATGTCGGCGGCGCTCCAGCTGCCGAAGCCGCCCTCCACCGGAGTGATGTTGGGAATGCGTCCTTCCCCAGTAGGAGCAGGCGCTCCGCCCAGCCAGTTTTTCAGCTCCAGCCCACCCGCCAGGTTCCGTGCCGTATGGCACTCACCACAGTGGCCAGGCCCTTCCACCAGATACCGTCCCCGGTCCCACTTGGCCGCCTCGATATCGGCTCCGCCCGCAGGGGCGGCAATGACCGGCGCCGGATCAAGGAAAAGGCGTTTCCACAATCCCAGACCCCGGCGGATATTGAAGGGGAAACCGAGTTCATGCGGCGGCGCTTTGCCGTCGACGGACGGGAGCGTTTTCATGAAGGCAAAAAGATTGCCGACGTCTTCGGCCGACATGCGGGCGTAGGACGTGTAAGGAAAGGCCGGATAGTAGTTCTGCCCATCCGGCGATGTGCCATGCGTCATGGCATTGGCAAAATCCGCGAGCGACCAGGCTCCGATTCCGTCTGCCGGGCTGGGTGAGATATTGGGGGATACAAACACTCCGAACGGCGTCTCAAGCCTCAGGCCGCCGCCAAGTTTCAGCTTGTCGTCACCTTCTGCTCCCTTGGCGGCATGACAGGAGGTGCAACCGCCTGCCCAGAAAACAAGCTCTCCCTGCGCTGCATCTCCTTGTGCAAAGGCAGTGAGCTGGGCGTCGCTCAGCTTCGTCGGTGCCGACAGGAACCAACCCGCACCCGCCGCGACAACAGCAAGCACGACGAGCACAAATACAGCCTTTTTCATGGGGCCTCCCTGGATTTCGCGGGCACCGAAACGCCAAATCAGCGGCTCTTCAACCCGAACGGGGTGAAAAGTCGCTGATCTATCTCACAGCCAGAGACCTGGCTCTTGCAACCGAAGCGCAAAACGCCCCGCAATGCAGTCGGTCAGTTTTTCTTACGGTAAGTTTCGTGACACGATTTGCAAGAACCGAACACCGGTCCCATAGCCGCCTTGAAGGCCTCGACATCAGCAGGACCGTCCTTGCCTGATGCTTCCGTGGCTTTTGCGGTCGCATCCGCAAATTTGGCCAGCTCTGCCGAGAACCCGTCCGGATCTTCCCAAATGGCCGCAGCAGCTCCGGTCTCACCCTGATCAGAGCCTGCAGGGAAATAATCTCCAAACGTCAGGGAAGCAGCCCGCACGGTTGCGATGGCGGCTTTTCCGGCAGCGGGCGAATAGGCAATCTCGCCTTTCATCAGGCCGCCTCCGAGACCTGCAGCGGCCCCTACCGACGACATGATGGCCTGCCGTGTTGCGATCGGATCGTCAGACGCCTGAGCCATGGTTCCGGCAAGGCCAATCCCGGCAGCCAGACCCATTACAACAGCGGATTTGATCATTCGCATCAGTTTCTCCCTCTCGTGGAACGTGCTTTTCGGCCATGATTCACCTGAGCGAGTACAGCCCATGTAACGCCCGGTCATAAAGTCACGGTCGCGTGATCTGGGCTCAGATCGGTAAACACAGCGTCAACGCTGACGAAACAGCCAAAGAAAAACCCCGGCCTTTTTCAGGCCGGGGTTTCGCAAAACGGGATGTTTCCCGGATTACTTGGTTGCCGCTTCGTACATCTCCAGGACGTAGTCCCAGTTGATCATGTTGTCGATGAAAGCTTCCAGGTATTTCGGACGCGCGTTGCGATAGTCGATGTAATAGGAGTGTTCCCACACATCGCAGCCGAGAATCGGCGCTGCGCCGTGCACCAGCGGGTTTTCACCGTTCGGCGTCTTCATGATTTCCAGCTTGCCGTCCTTGACTGCGAGCCAGGCCCAACCGGAGCCGAACTGGCCAACACCGGCAGCAATGAAATCGGCGCGGAACTTGTCGAACCCACCCAGGTCGCTGTCGATTGCGGACGCGAGTGCACCCGGAAGGGAGCTGCCGCCGCCGTCTTTCTTCATCCACTTCCAGAAATGGATATGGTTGTAGTGCTGGCCGGCATTGTTGAACAGCGGAGCGTTCTTGCCGTAGCTTCCCTTCACGATTTCTTCCAGGGACTTGCCTTCCAGGCCACTGCCGGCGAGCAGCTCGTTGCCTTTGGTGACATAGGCCTGGTGGTGCTTGTCGTGGTGAAACTCGAGGGTTTCAGCAGACATGTAAGGGGCCAGCGCGTCATATGCATACGGCAGGTCAGGCAATTCGAAAGACATGACAAACTCCTTAAAAGGTCGGTGACCAGCGGCGACATTCCTGCATCTTGACTGGATGCCCGAACGGCCGCGTCGAGCGGCAAAATAGGATTGCTGGGCCGTGACGGCAAGCGCCGAACTCCAAAATAAAGAAATTTTTTCTTTTTATTTTAGGACGTACGATCTGCCATTGACACTTCCCACGAGGGGAACGCTTCCACACGGCTGTGGTTGCGCCACTCACAGGAACGTGACCTGTAATTTTCGAAAGCAAAATAGTGTGATATCCAGCACGAACATTTGAAAAAGTATGAATTATATCAACACTCATGATCAATACAGATCATATTTCTTTTGGAGATAGTTATGAATTTTAAAAATACTTATACAATCGCACTACTCGTCTCGGGCGGCATTCTTCTTGCCACCACCATTTCTTCTCAGGCCGGCCCCAGCAACGGAAGTTCTCTTGGAGAGTGCTACAACAACTGGATTTCGTGGTGTAACGACAAGACCAGCGGCTACCCGAACAGCTGCTACGGTGAAAGCATGGATCATTGTGATGGTATTCATAAGTCCAGCATGACCCAGTTGCCCGGTTTCAAGGTCCAGTCGATGCGAACCAATGCCCTGCGCAAGGCAAAACGTACCAATACCCGTCTTGTCGCCCCCGTTGTTCAACCGGTCCGCACCAGCAACTGATCACCTTCTTCCTGAAGCAAAAAGCCCTGCAATGGACGCATTGCGGGGCTTTCGCATTCCACTGCCGAGCCTTGCTCGGACTGGTCGCCCAATCGGGTCTCCCCAGCATCGCTTGCCACCAACCAGCTCCGCGCCTCCCCTACCGCAACTCGTACCTGGAAATGACAAAGCGGAGCGATCGTGCAAGATAGCCACGGCTGCCTGTCAGTCATCATCTATCGCCTCACGACCGGATTCCCATGTCAACCACCCCGCGCGCTCCCGCTGCCCTGGCCTTTGGCGGTTTTCTCGCCCTTGCCGCCGCGATGGGCATTGGCCGGTTCGTCTACACACCGATCCTGCCTTTCATGACCGACGGGCTGCAATTACCCCCGGACGATGCTGGTTTGATCGCGTCTGCTAATTTTCTCGGGTATCTGGTCGGTGCCCTTGCCGGTGCCTCGAAATCCCTGCCCGGCAATCCCCGGATGTGGTTTCTCGGCGGGCTGCTTGCCAGCGCCGTCACCAGCGCCGCCATGGCGCTGACAACCTCTTTGTCGCTGTTTCTGTTGATCCGGTTTGCAAGCGGAGTTGCAAGCGCCTTTGCGCTGGTCTTTTCCACCAGCCTGATCCTGGAACGGCTGACGGCAGCAGGACGAGGCGGATTGAGCGCGCTCCACTTTGCCGGCGTCGGCTGCGGGATCGCCTTCTCCGCTCTTCTAGTCGCCTGCCTTGCTCATCTGGGTGCGGACTGGCGCATGCTCTGGCTGGCCAGCGGTGCGGCAACCCTCTGCTTCCTGCTGGTGGCCGGTTTCCTCGTGACCGCAGAGCCTGCCTCCCTCCCCGGCTCAACACCTGCGAAAAGCCCCGCAGGCGAAGCCCCGACCTCTCCCTTTGGCTCCGCCAGCCGTGTCCGACTGATACTTGCCTATGGACTGTTCGGTTTCGGCT
This sequence comes from Roseibium sp. LAB1, assembly GCF_054658235.1. NCBI lineage: Bacteria > Pseudomonadati > Pseudomonadota > Alphaproteobacteria > Hyphomicrobiales > Stappiaceae > Roseibium > Roseibium sp. LAB1. The sequence continues at coordinate 562,115 of NZ_BAAGIB010000001.1, forward strand.
ATGTCATCACCGCGACCTTCGTCAGTACGATCGCGCGCGCCGATCCGGCGCTTCAATCAACCGAAGCTTATGTCTGGTTGACCGTCGGCCTTTGTGCTGCGCCTTCGATCTACGTCTGGGACAGGATCGCGGGCCGGCTGGGCACTCGAAAGGGATTTGCACTTGCCTGCGTGCTGGAATCGGCAGGCGTGGCCCTGACAGCTCTGAGCTCTGCGCCGACCCTTTTCCTGCTGGGCGCTGCGCTTCTGGGGGCAACCTTCATGGGCATCACGGCCCTTGGCCTGATGGAAGCACGACGTGAAGTCAGTGGGGATGGGCCGGCAGCAATTCGGCAGATGCTTGCAGTTCTGACAGCAAGTTTTGGTGTCGGGCAGATGGCCGGCCCCTGGATCGCGGGCCAGATGCACCATATGACCGGCTCTTTCACCGCCTCGTCTCTGGCGGCAGCCGCGGCTCTTGTGGTTGCCGCGGCGCTCGTTGTCCGATGACGCGTCCCGTTCAGGCGTGGGAGAATTCCCAGTAGAGCTCGCGCGCGCGTGCCGCAATCGGACCTGGCTGCAAGTCGCGCTCCTCGATCCGCTTGACCGGCGTCACCTTGCTGTAGTTTCCGGTTGAGAAGATCTCGTCCGCTTCCAGGAACTCGCCATACTCCATGGTCCGCTCGAACACATCGTAGCCGACAGACCGCAGCAACTGGATAACGCGCTGACGGGTGATACCGTTGAGGAAGGTACCGTTCGGGACCGGCGTGTGAACCTTGCCTTCCTTTGCCATGAAGATGTTGGCAGAGGTCAATTCCGCGACATTGCCGAGCATGTCGCGGACTACCGCGTTGTCGAAGCCACGCCCCTTGGCCTCCAGCATCGCCCTGGCGTTGTTGGGATAAAGGCAACCGGCCTTGGCGTTGACGGGCATGCATTCAACCGTCGGACGGCGGAACGGCGACAGCGTGATGCTCATTGCCGCGTCCTTGGGGGCCATCGGCGCATCGAACAGGCACAGGCAGAACCGCGTGCTGTCCGGGTCTCCAACAATCACACCGGGTCCGTCGTTTTCGACCCAATACATCGGCTTGACGTAGATCTGCTGATCGCCGCCGAATTTCGCGCAACCTTCCTTGGTGAGTTCAACCATTTCCCCCACCTGCATGGTCGGCTTCATGCCCAGCGCGACCGCACTGTCGTTGACGCGCTTGCAGTGCAGGTCGATGTCCGGCATCACGCCTTCGAAGTAGCGGGCGCCGTCAAAAACGCTGGATCCGAGCCAGGATGCGTGAGTGCGCGGGCCCATGATCGGTGGGTTGCCCTCGTGCCAAGTCCCGTCAATCCAGGTCCAGGTGTCACTCCATCCGCTCATGTCTCGTCCCTTTTCTGCGCTGCGGTTGTGCAGTCTGTCCGCCGAAACAACACCGCTCATTCCTGCAGGTCAATAGCTTACCGCAGAAATCAAGAAAGTTGCTGTCATTCTTCGCAAGATCCGACGTTATCGGGATAAAAATCACCAAAAAGGCACATAAATCGATATCAATTTTTCTAGGAGAGACTTCCGGAAATCAGGCGTGACGACCATCATTTCGCCGGCACTCCATCCCATGACCTCGCCCACCAGCCATTGACTCCCGGCGCACGAAGTTCTCTATATGTTCCCTCTTCACTTTTGGGAGATCAGGATGGAACAGCGTATTTCCGTGACCACGCTCGTTGTCGAAGACGTTTCCGAAGCACGTCGCTTCTTCGAAGACGGACTGGGATGGCGGGTCCATTCGTCGCCGGGCCCGGATGTGGCCTTTTTTCAGGTTCCCGGCGGTGTGTTTGCGCTTTACGGACGCACCGCCCTGGAAGAGGAAATCGGACGGTCGGTGACCGACAGCCCCACCGGTGCGGTCACCCTCGCCTGGAACGGCAGATCGGAAGCCGAGGTAGACGAAAGCTTCCTGAAAGCGCTGGCCGCCGGCGCCAGGCCGGTCAAAGAACCTCAGAAAGCCTTCTGGGGCGGGTATTCTTCTTATGTGGAAGTTCCCGGCGGTCACTTGCTCGAAATAGCCTTTAACCCGTTCTGGCCGGTTGAAAAGGACGGCGCGATCACGCTGCCTCCGGTGCAATAACAGGGCACAAGTTAGAGATAAGTCCTGCCTGCGACCTTTGTCGCAGACAGCTGCGCTTGACGCAGGAACTTTCAGGCTGTTCTCTTCCGCGGTTTCCTTAAAGGACTTGGAGGTCTTGAAGATGGCGCATGCTGCTTACGTGTTCGATGCGTATGGAACCTTGTTCGATGTGCATGCCGCCGTCCGCAAACACGCGGAAAAGCTTGGACCGGACGCTCAGAGACTGTCGTCTCTCTGGCGGGAAAAACAGCTTGAATACTCCTGGGTGCGTGCCTTGATGGGCAAGTATCTGGACTTCTGGGAACTGACCCAGCAAGGCCTGGACACCGCATTTGCCCTGGTGCCCTCCGCGGACAAGTCCCTGCGCGAAGATCTTCTCAGCGCTTACTGGGAACTGGATTGTTACCCGGAAGTGCCGCAGGTTCTGACCAACCTCAAGGCGACCGGTGCGAAGATCGCGATCCTGTCGAACGGATCCCCCGCCATGCTGGAAGCAGCCGCCAAGGCTGCCGGTCTGACGGAACTCTTCGATGAAATCTTTTCCGTTGACGCGCTCCGGACCTTCAAGACCGATCCACAGGTCTACGAAATGGTCACGACCCACTTCCGGATCTATCCGGAAGAAGTCTCCTTCCAGTCGTCCAACCGGTGGGATATCGCAGGTGCGACCGCATTCGGTTTCCGCACGGTGTGGATGAACAGGATGGGCATGCCTGACGAATATCCGGACCTTTCTCCCAAAGCGGTTCTGGCCGATCTGACTGGACTTGCCACGCTCGGCTGACCCCAAGCCCCTTCCCTTGAGGAAGGGCAACCTCTTCGGCTCGCAGCTTCTCCATTTCCAAAACAGTTCCGGCCATTTTTTCCAAAATGGAAAAGATGTTTTGAGTATCCGGCAAGGTTGCAGGATTTCGTAAGTGTAATATCCTCTCCTTGGTTGGGAGGAAAAGAAGAGCGACAGACTTCCTCGAGGTCATCCCGAACAAGTTACAAAACAACTGCTTAAGAACACAAACAGCTGGTTTGTTACCGCGGAGAAGAAGGGGCGTTTGAACGCGCCCAGCGCGACCGCTCATTTGCTCCCAGACCTATTTGGGAGGAAACCATGAAACAACTTACGACTCGCAGGCAGGCCCTGCGGACACTCGCAGGTGCCGGCACGGTCGGAGCAGCGACACTCGCTGCGCCGCATATTGCGTCGGCACAGGCGCAGACCACGACCTGGAAGATCCAGACGTCCTGGCCTGGAGGCGCCGGTCTGCAGATCTTCAAGGACTGGTGCGGAACCATTGTCGAAAAGACCGGTGGTGAACTCGCATTCCAGCCTTTCGGCGCCAATGATGTTGTGGGCGATTTCCAGCTCTACGACGCCGTCAAGAATGGCGTTCTGGACGCGGTCAACCCGTTCACGATCTATGCCCAGGGCATCATCCCCGCAGCCACTTTCCTGACGAGCTATCCGCTCGGCATGCGCAACCCGCATGAATGGGATGTTTTCTACTATTCCCTCGGTGGTCTGGAAATCGCCCGTGAACTCTACGCCGCGCAGAACATGATGTTCGTCGGCCCGGTGCACCACGGCCCCAACATCATCCACTCCAAGGTGCCGATCCGCTCCATTGACGACTTCCGCGGTCGCAAGATGCGCCTGCCCGGCGGCATGGTCGCTGAAGTCTTCACCGAAATCGGAGCTGAAACGACGGTTCTTCCCGGGTCGGAAATCTTCCCGGCACTGGAAAAGGGCACCATCGACGTTGCCGACTATGTCGGTCCGGCGGTCAACTATGCCCTCGGCTTCAGCCAGGTCACCAAATACATCTCCATGGGCCCTCCCGGCTTCATGTCGCTGTATCAGCCGGTCGACCTGATGGATATCACCGTCGGCATGGAGGCATGGAATGCCCTCAGCCCGCAGATGAAGCAATTCGTCGAGATGGAAACCCATGTCTACTCCGACATGCACCATGCGGCCATCCAGAAGGCGGACCAGGAAGCCTGGGCGAAATTCGAGGCCGACGGCACCGAAATCACCCGGCTCAGCCAGGACGATGTCGAACTGATGACCGAAGTCGCCGTACCGATCTGGTTCAACTATGCGAACCGGGACAAGGACAGCGCACGTCTGTTCAAGATTCAGCTCGACTACATGATGTCCGGTTCCCTCGGCTACGTCACGCCGGAGCAGGTCGAGGGCCTAGAGCTCGACCTCTGATCCCAGACGACGTCTCGGAAAACGGACCCGCGCGGCCAGCCGCGCGGGTCCTGTTCAACTCAACAGGGGGCAACTTCCCCTGGGGAAGGGAGAGGCATGCCTCATCTGGACTTTACCTTGCCGCATTGGGCCTACTGGCTGGGACTGATCATCTTTCCGCTGATCGCCGCAGCCCTTGCCAAGCGGCCAAAGCCGACTGAACGGCGATATTCGCTGGTGCTCGGCTATTTCATTCTCGTCACCGCCGGCATTCTGGGGCTGCACCGGCTTTACCTGAAAAGCCTGATCGGCCTGATCTATATCCCGGTTTTCATCCTGATCCTTTACGCCAATGCGCAAAGCCAGGATGCCCGTTCGGTTGTGTCCGATATGGCGAATGCCGTGCGCCAGGCCGAACGGACGCTTGAGCGCGAGGGGGAAAGGGTCAAGACCGCCGAAGCCGACCTGCCAGCGCTGAGGCAAAAGCTCGCTGACGCGGAAGCGCAGGCCGAAGAAGGCAGCTTTGCCAAGCGACGCGCCGAACGGGATGTCCAGCGCGCCGAACAGCGTGTCGAACAGGGCAAGGCCCGCCTTTCCGAGGCAGAGACAATCCTGGAAACCGCCCGCCCGGCAGCCGCAAGCGCCCGAGGCACCCTGAACTTCTGGGGCAATGTTGCCAAATACGCCTTCTGGCTGCTGCTGGCCGGCGTAGCCGTGGACGCATTGCTGCTTCCCCGGCTGGTCTCGAAAGCCAACGAGAACCTGCCGCCGGACCCGGAACTCAGCGAAGCGGAAAAGAAGCTCAAGGAGCTGGAAGAAGCCGAGCGCAAGGACGATGCCGATCACGTTTCAGCCGGCTGGACCGGCTGGATCGACCGGCTGTCGCTCTATTGCGGCGAGTTTGTCAGCTACTGGGCGGTGATCGCCGTTCTTGTGTACTACTTCGAAGTCATGAGCCGCTACGTCTTCGGCAGCCCGACCAACTGGGCCCACGAGGCGATGTATCTCATGTTCGGCATGCAGTACCTGATCGCCGGATCCTACGCCATGCTGACGGAATCCCATGTGCGGGTCGATGTCTTCTATGCACCGCTCTCGCCGCGCCGCAAGGCAATCGTGGACCTGTTGACATCCGTCTTCTTCTTCATCTTCGCCGGCACTTTGCTGGTCACCTCGTGGATCTTCGCGTTCGATGCCATCGCGGTTCCCTCCGGAAACTCGCTGGTCTCTGACTGGGCGCGCGGTGAAATCGGCTTCAGTGATGTCGTTGCAAGCTGGAACCTTGCCCAGTGGACCGATCCGAATATCCGCTGGGGCGAAATCAGCTTCAACGAATGGGAAGTGCCGCTCTGGCCGATGAAGTGGGTCATGGTGCTCGGCGGGTTGCTGCTGGTGCTCCAGGGAATTTCCAAATTCGCGCAGGACATCCGCGCAGTGATGGGCAGGGCTTGATCCATGGGACTTGAAATCGGAATTGAGTGGTTGACACTCATCATGTTCGGCTCGCTGCTGGTCCTGCTCATGGCAGGCCTGCCGCTGGCCTTCGTCACCGGAGGGCTCGCCTGTGTGTTTCTGTTCGTCCTTGGTGACGAACGGGCGCTCAACATCGTGCCGTCCCGCATTTTTCCACTGATGACCAACTATCAGCTTTCGGCGATCCCGCTGTTCATCTTCATGGCATCGATGCTGGAACGGGCCGGCATCATCAACGACATGTTCGATGTCATCTACAAGGTGCTCGGCGGCGTGAAAGGCGGCCTGGCGGCGGCAACCATCATTGCCTCCACCGTTCTGGCGGCCATGGTCGGGGTCATCGGGGCAGCCGTGGTCACCATGGGCATCATTGCCCTGCCTGCCATGCTGAAACGAAACTACGACCCGAAGATCGCCATGGGCTCGATCATGGCCGGTGGCACGCTCGGCATCCTGATCCCGCCGTCCATCCTTGCGATCATCTACGCAGTGGTGGCCGAACAATCCGTCGGAGAGCTCTTCATTGGCGCGGTCATACCCGGGCTGCTGCTGTCCGGCCTCTACATCCTTTATGTGATCGTCAGCTGCATGATCGATCCGAGGAAGGGACCGCCGATCCCGGAAGAAGAACGCATTCCGTTCAAGGAAAAGGTCCGGCTGCTGTCGAACATGTCCGCTCCGATCGCCCTGATCGTGATCGTACTGGGCGTGATCTTCACTGGTGTCGCGACGCCGGTCGAGGCCGCAGGCATCGGCACCTTCGGCGCTATCATCGTTGCTGCCATCCACCGAAATCTCGACTGGCAGACACTGCGCGAGGCATCACTAACCACGCTGAAGGCCTCGGCCATGGTGATCTGGATCATGTTCGGAGCAACCATCTTCGTCGGGCTATACGTTCTGGAAGGTGGTCAGCAATTCGTGCAAGGCGCCCTGGAAGCCACCGGCCTCGGCCCTTGGGGCATCCTGATCATCATGCAGATCGTGCTGGTCGTGCTGGGCATGTTCCTGGACTGGGTCGGCATCCTGCTCCTTTGCGTGCCGATCTTCGTTCCGATCATCAAGGCACTGGGTGCGGCATCCTTCGGGCTCGACAACCCGGACGATCTGGTGCTGTGGTTCGGCGTTCTCTACCTGGTCAACATGCAGATGAGCTTCCTGTCACCGCCCTTCGGCTACGCGCTCTTCTATCTGCGCGGCGTCGCACCGGCCGACATTCCGATGACCGACATCTTCAAGTCTGCCCTCCCATTCCTGGCTCTGCAGGTGGTTGGTCTGGTGCTGTGCATGCTGTTCCCGGGGCTGATCACCTGGCTGCCCAACCTGGTCTACGGGTGACGAGGTAAAAAACAAAGGGAAACGGCTGCACTCGGTGGGAAGAGTGCAGCCGTTCCTTACCGCCGGACCAACGAGCCCGGCGATTTCCCGGGGCGGCAGATCAGAAAGAGCGGGACAGACCTATCATCAGTCGGTGATTTCCCGCCGCCCGTTCAACATTTGCGCCGCCGTATCTGGCCTTCTCGTCCAGAATGCCGGTCATCGAGTAGTCCGCCCGCAGGTGCCACGCGTCCGTGACCGCAACCTCGACGCCACCGCCGACAACTGGGCCGATGGAAACAGAGTTTCTCTCCGTCCCGTTTGCCTTGAGGCTGTGCTCCGTCGCGGCAATGCCGAGGCTGAGATACGGCATGACGTTGCTGATCGGCATCCCTGCCCGGACCTTGGCATTGATTGTCCATTTGGATCCGGTTTCCACGGCGCCCAGTGTCGGATGATTTCTCTTTTCCCGAGTCCCGAGATAAGCAGCCCCACCTTCAACACCCAGGACAAAGCGCGAGACTTCCCAGTTGTAGCCGCCGAAGAGACCGAAGGCCGCGTCGACTCTCGAGAAATCCTTAGATCGACCACCCGATTTGACATCGGTCACCGTCTGCGAAACGCCACCTTCAAAACCGAGGTAGGGACCCGCCCAGAGCGACTGGGGCACCGGCGCATAGACTGGCGGCTCGTAAGTATCCAAATCGGCAGCGCTCGCCCCGACGACAAGCACACCCAGAACAGCACAAAGAACCAGAGGCTCCAACAGCCAGTGGCTCCGCAGGATTCGCCTGATCACCCCGGGGCGCCGCCCGGACCGGCTGTGCCCGATGGCCGGTGGAACACGAAAAACATAATTGGCAAAGGACCTTACCATCAGTGATCTCACTTCATGTATGACAACTTTATCGTCTCACATATCTGAAAAATTATTGTAAAACGATAATTTAAAAAATGATTGCAATAATTTTTTTGTCAATAGCAATGTTTTGAGTTTGTGTTTTCCAGTCAGATGAACTAGACACGGTGCCGCAATGACACGATGCGGAGTTACCGATGAGCGAACTTGAATGGGCAGAACGCGAAAAGCGGCTGACGCGGATCCGGCGCGTGTCCGCATTCATGAAATGGGCTGTCACCCTCATCCTGTTGATCCTGCTGGTCCTGGGTGTGATCGTCACAATCGGCATCGCCCTGCCCAACGACTTGATGATCGGTGCAAAAGAAACCCTGGACGTTGCCGATACCGAACGCATGCTTGGCGACATTCCGCAGGTACAGCGCATCTGGATCTCCGCGCTGGCGGCAATTGCTTTCGGTCTGCTCCTGGCGGTCGGCTGGAACGTCCGTCAGGTGTTCAAGCGGTTCCAGAAGATGGAGTTCTTTTCGCCGAAGACGCTGGCAAACGTGATTTCCTTCGGCATCTGGCTGATCGTGTTCGCGGTCTTTGACCTGATCAGCGATCCGATCGGCTCCGTCATTCTGACCTATGATTTTCCCCCGGGCCAGAGAACTGTCGACATCAGTCTCGACGGTGGAGAGATCTTCTTTCTCGTTCTGGGCGCCCTGATGCTGCTGTTCGGCTGGATCCTGCGCGAAGCGGCCCTGATTGCGGACGAAAACCAGCAGTTCATTTGAGCAAGGCCATGGAGGATCTGGGATGATCATCATCAAAGGTGGTGCCGGGCTGAAGAAACCCGGCATCATTCAGGACGGCGCAGAGGCAATCAAGAATGCGTGGACCACGCGGTCCCATTTCGCGCTGGTACCACGCGATGACATTTCTTCCTCCAAAGCGCGCAAGGGACTTGCACCCTTCGTCATCTCGTTCTTTGCCTGCACTCTTCACGTCCTTGCGAGTGGTCCCGGCACGGCTCTCACAGCGCCTTTGGACCAACCGCAAGCACAATGGATTGTTGACGCAGCGGTTGATGGCGGTGAAATATCAAGCATGATTCTCGGGACACTCTTGCTTTGCTCAACTGGATCATGGGTGAGGCCGCCCAGCTCGCAGAAGAATATCGAAAAATAATTTAGCGACAGCGCCGGGGTCCCATCATGCCCATCATCATTGAACTGGATGTAATGCTCGCCCGCAGGAAGATGCGGTCGAAGGAGCTGGCTGAGCGGATCGGCATAACCGAGCAGAATGTATCGCTGCTCAAGTCCGGCAAGGTGAAAGGTGTGCGCTTCGAGACCCTGGAAAAGATCTGCGAAGTACTCGACTGCCAACCCGGTGACATCCTGATTTACGAGCCGGAAAAAACTTCTGACAATTAGGCCGGAAGAAGCCGCCAGAGCCACAGAAGAGCAGCCAACGCCGCGCCGATCCAGATCAACACGACCAGCACTGCTGCCATCCGGCTGGCAGGCGGCTTCCCGGATCTCCTGTCAGCTGCCGCGCGACACTCCTCCATCACCTGCGGCGGAATGAGCTTCACAGCAAGATAGATGCCAAGTGGCACCAGCAGCAGATCGTCGAGATACCCGATCACCGGAATGAAGTCCGGTATCAGGTCTATCGGTGACAAGGCATAGGCCGCGGTCGCAACGGCCAGAGCCTTCGCGTACCAGGGCACCCTCGGGTCCCGGCTGGCCAGGTAAAGGGCATGGAGATCGCGCTTGATACGCTTCGCCCATGTTTTGATGGCGTCTATCGACATGACGGCCCGAGTGTGGCTGAAACGAAATCCCGCGCAAGGGAGGGCCTCCGCACAGCCTGGGTGAGGATCTCCTTAGCCGGTACCTCTTCCAGTCCTGCACAAGCTTCGCTGCCTAGAACATCCTCGGTAATTTCAACGAGGCCGATGGAGCGAGCAGTCTTCTGCCATGACGCGATCAAATTCCCCCCTTGAAGGCAGGCCGGTGCCTGCAACGAGAGCGCGGCTGCGATCCGGCAAGCTGCTCAATCTTGACAGCACGCTGTTGAGCGAATGCACTCTGTACGATCTTGAAAACGGCGACATCGGGATCGTCGTCCAGGATCCGGACCTCCCGGTACCGGACAGGGTGCTGATCGACGACAACAAGGAATTGACACGTGTCTTCACGGAGATCCGCTGGCGTATGGGGCCTTATCTCTTCGGCATGTATCTGGAACCGCCGGTTCCGGTGAGCAAGTTCCAGGATACCTGACGATCGCCCGAGCGCGCTTTACTCCGCAGCTTCCGCGGAACCATATCCCAGCTGTTCGTTGAGCTTGCCGATTAGACCGATGGCAGCTTCCGCAATCACCGTTCCCGGTGGGAAGATTGCAGCCGCGCCAGACTTGTAGAGTTCGTCATAATCCTGCGGCGGCACCACACCACCGACGACGATCATGATGTCTTCCCGGCCTTCTTCCGCCAGTGCCCGCCTCAATGCCGGAACCAGTGTCAGGTGGCCCGCGGCCAGCGACGATACGCCGACCACATGAACATCGTTTTCAACCGCCTGCCGGGCAGCTTCCTCCGGTGTCTGGAACAACGGCCCGATATCGACGTCGAACCCGAGATCCGCAAAAGCGGAGGCGATCACCTTCTGACCGCGGTCGTGACCGTCCTGCCCCATCTTGGCGACCAGAATACGCGGCCTGCGGCCGTCGTTGTCTTCAAAGGCTTCCACCAGTTTCTGGACTTTGTCGATGGTCCCGGACATGGCCCCGGCCTCCCGTTTGTAGACCCCTGCAATCGACTTGATCTCGGCCTTGTGCCGGTCGAACACCTTTTCCATTGCCAGCGAGATCTCGCCCACAGTCGCCTTGGCTCGTGCAGCCTTGACGGAAAGATCCAGCAGATTGCCGTCGCCTGAGGCCGCACATTGGGTCAGGGCGTCCAGAGCGGCCTGGGTTTCGGCCTCGTTGCGTTCTTCACGCAGCCGCTTGAGCTTGTCGATCTGGGCAGCGCGCACCTGGGCATTGTCGACCTTCAGGACGTCGATTGCCTGCTCGCTGTCCGGTTTGAACTTGTTGACGCCGACCACAGTCTGCGCACCGCTGTCGATGCGTGCCTGGGTCTTGGCGGCCGCCTCCTCGATGCGCAGCTTCGGAATGCCCTTCTCGATGGCTTTCGCCATACCGCCGAGTTCCTCCACTTCGCGAATATGCGCCATGGCCTTTTCGGCAAGGTCTGCCGTCAGCTTCTCGACATAATAGGAACCGCCCCAGGGATCGATCACCTGCGTCGTGCCGCTTTCCTGCTGCAGAAACAGCTGCGTGTTGCGGGCGATACGTGCTGAGAAATCGGTCGGCAGAGCCAGCGCCTCGTCCAGCGCATTCGTGTGCAGCGACTGCGTATGCCCCTGCGTTGCCGCCATGGCTTCCACACAGGTTCTAATGACGTTGTTGAAGACGTCCTGTGCCGTCAGTGACCAGCCGGAGGTCTGCGAATGGGTGCGCAGCGACAGGGATTTCGGGTTCTTCGGCTGGAAGTTTTCTTCCATCAGGGTCGCCCAGATCAGGCGCGCGGCACGCAGCTTGGCAATTTCCATGAAGAAGTTCATGCCGATCGCCCAGAAGAAGGACAGCCGCGGTGCGAACTGGTCGATGTCCATGCCGGCGGCGACACCGGCCCTGGCATATTCGATGCCGTCGGCAATCGTATAAGCCAGCTCCAGATCCGCCGTCGCCCCCGCTTCCTGCATGTGGTAGCCGGAAATGGAAATCGAATTGAAGCGCGGCATGTTCTGGGACGTGTATTTGAAGATGTCCGAGATGATCCGCATGGAGTGCTTGGGCGGATAGATATAGGTGTTGCGGACCATGAACTCCTTCAGAATATCGTTCTGAATGGTGCCCGAGAGGTCCTTCTGGGCAACGCCCTGCTCTTCCGCCGCCACAATGTAAAGCGCCAGCACCGGCAGCACTGCGCCGTTCATGGTCATGGAGACGCTCATCTTGTCCAGCGGAATGCCGGAAAAGAGCGTACGCATGTCATAGATGGAATCGATCGCCACCCCTGCCATGCCGACATCACCCGAAACACGCGGATGATCGCTGTCGTACCCGCGGTGCGTGGCAAGGTCGAAGGCCACCGAAAGGCCCTTCTGACCGGCGGCAAGATTGCGCCGGTAAAAGGCATTGGAGTCCTCCGCCGTCGAAAAGCCGGCATACTGACGCACGGTCCAGGGCTGTTGCACATACATGGTCGGATAAGGACCGCGCAGGAATGGCGGCAGGCCCGGCCAGGTGTCCAGATGCTTCAGGCCTTCGAGGTCCTGTGCGCCGTAGACCGGTGGCACCAGAATATCTTCCGGCGTCTGCCAGCTTTCCTGTGAGCCGGCATCGGCAGCCTTCACGACTTTCCGGAACGGCTTGTCGGCGAAATTCGGGATCCTGCTCATGATTGGACCTCCAGATCTGTCAGCTCGACCCCCTGATGGGTCTCCAGCCGGTCAAACGCATCTTTCAGGATGGCCAGCAGATCACACCCGGCAAAGACGAATGCAGCCACACCGGCCTCGCGAAAGGCATCTTCCCGCTCTCCCGGGCGGCCTGCAAGATAAAGATAGTTGGCCCCAGCCGTTTTGAGCGCACGCGCTGCCTCTTCGGCCTGGGCCTCGTAGACATCGTCGGTCGAAACCAGGCAGGCCAGCAGCGCCCCGCTTTGCCGGAAGGCGGCAACAAGGTCTTCAAGGGAAGCATAGACAGCCGGTCCCGCGGGCTTCACCCCGCCTGCGGCAAAGGCGTTCGCCGTCCAGGTCGCGCGGGCGGAGAATTGTGCCAGGGTTCCAAGGGAGGCCAGGAAAACCGTTGGTGTTGCCGAAGCAGCTTTCTCGAATGCCTCGGCTCTGGCACGCAATTGCTCGAACGGTTCCGAAATGCGCGCCGTTTCCAGCTTCGGCAGGGAATAGTCACGCGGCAACAGATCGAGCCGCATGCCCAGCTCGTTCAACGGCACGCCTTCCAGGGCAAGCCTGCGAAGGACAGTGAAGCGCTCACCGTTGCCAGGTTCGGGCAGATCTCCACGCGGAGCGCTCACACCGGCCAGATCTTCTTCGCTCGACTTCAGCACGGCGACTTTCTTTTCCGCCAGATCCGGGAACTCGCTCACCCCGGTGATTGGACGCTTTCTGGAGGAAACGGCCTTGGTGAGGCTCGCCTTCGCAGTTCCTATCCGCTCGTGCACAAGTCCCTTGCGCACCGCCTCGAACAGACCGCCGGCGGCTTCGATTTCCTGGAACAGGGACCAGGCAGCCTCGCAAACCGTATCGGTCCGGTCTTCAATGGCACCCGAGCCCGCTGCCGGATCGACGACCTTGGCAAGGTTGCTTTCCTCCAGAAGGATGGACTGCGTGTTGCGGGCCAGTCTGCGGGCGAACCCGTCAGGAAGGCCGACAGCCAGCGTGTGCGGCAGGACGCAGATGCTGTCCGCACCGCCGACACCCGCCGCAAAGGTTGCCACCGTGTTGCGCAGAAGATTGACCCACGGATCACGGCGGGTCAGCATTCTGTAGGAAGTCGACATATGCAGCGGCAGATTTGCCTGCGGCAGTCCTGCCCCGTCCAGAACAGCGGCCCAGAGAGAGCGGATGGCACGCGCCTTGGCAATCGTGCCGATCTGATCTGCTTCCGCAATCAGGCTGAAAGCAATCTTGTCTGCCCATTGCTCGGGCGCCAGCCGTGTGCCTTCCAGCATGCGCAAATGCGCTGTGGCAGTCGACAGAACCAGTGCAAGTTCCTGCGCTGGCGTTGCCCCCGCTTCGTGCCAGATACGGCCATCGGCTTTCAACGCCCGCGCCGGGCTGCCGAACTCATGAGCCGAAATCACAAGATCACGGAAATGCCTGTACGCATTTTCCATGTCGGCCAGTGCAACGCCATTGGCCGCCACCCAACTGTAGGTATCTATCCCGGCCGTGAGCCGAACGTTTGCCGGATCGATCTTCCGCTTTTCAATCAGCGCGAGAATTGAAGCAAAAATCTCGACGTTTTCGCGTCCCGCTTCGAAGCGCACGTTGATGAGATCCAGTTCGACACCCTTTAACAGACGGTCGAGACCGGAAATGTCATCGACCCGTATGCCATTGCCGTAGGAGGCGGCTGCACCGCGGAAAACCAGATCGAGGCCACTCGCGCCTCCCTCCAGATCTTCCAGAATTTGCGCATTCGCCTTTGCTGGATCGGGAATGTCGATCCGCTGGACAACGGACCAGTCGCCGGCGGCTGCCCTCAAGGCGCGGGCGGGACTGTCTGTCCTGCGTTCATAAAGAGGAGCGATTTCCAGCCCGTCTTCGGTTTTCCCGTAAAGCTTCTGCCGGGCACCGCCCTTGAGCGCCCTGTCCACGGCGGCCCACCAGGCATCCGCGTCGGCAGAATAAAAACTGTCAGGTCCGGTAAAGCTGTTAGGCATCGCAATTACTCCCTGGCCCCGTTTTAGTCCCTGGCCCCGAAGCTTGGCAACTCAGCAGAATGGGTAAGGATTTCAGGATCGCAGGATCATGACACGAAGCAACGTCGGCATTTTCGAAGCGCGATTCGTCAGTAGAATTAATTAGACGCACAAAATAATAAATTATCTACAAAGTCTGTTTTTAGACTTACGCTTACGAAGTCGTTAAACACTTTGCAAAAGGACAATTTGGCCTCTTCTAGGCGGCAACTTGTCAAATTTTTGGCGGAATAAGCTAAATTTGCCAGTTTTCCCTATTGGTACGATCATCAATTGTATTGTAGCGTATAGCTGCTGACGCATGGGAAATTCTACCCTCATAAAAAATGCGCGGCAGCCGGGTCTGACACCCACCTGATTGGGTTTGACGGGCCACGGTTTCCACCCATCAGCGGATGTTCCGGTCAAGCTAGGGACACCCGCAAAGAAGCGGCAACTAAAGCCGCAAAGGATGTGCACGATGCTTGATCAAACGGAATTGAAGAGCAAGCTGAGAGCAATCTCGGAAGCAAACGCCGCCCATCATGTCCTCGATATCTTGGAATCGAACCTTCGTCGCATGGGGGCGACACATATCCTTATTACCGGTCTGCCGATGCCGAACCGTCCGATCGACAATCTCGTTCAAAGGTTCCGGTGGCCCGATCAACGCAATGACGGAATTGAAAGCACCTCGCTTTCAGCTAACGACAGCGCACTGATGCTTGGCCTCGGGTCCAACCGGGCCCGCGTCTGGACGATTTCCGCCGGCGACATGGAACATTCCGACCTCCTGGCATCCGCCGGAGAAGGCAGCCAGATCGTCGTCATCCCGGTGACGGAACTCTATCCCTTCCAGGCATTCGTCTTTGCGAGCGGCCCGTCTCTGCAGGTCAACAAGTACGATCTGTCCAACCTGGAAGTTCTTGCCGCCGCCGCATTCTCGCGTCTGCGCGAGCTTGGCGTCATTTCCGGACAGCGCCCGGGCGCCTTGTCCACGCGCGAACGCAGGGTTCTTGAACTGACCGCCTACGGCAAGACGGCCGGAGAAATCGCAGACGTGCTCGACATCTCGCAGCGGACCGTCCATGCACATCTGCAGAATGCCAGCGTCAAGCTGAACGCATCAAACAAGACCCACACAGTGGTCGAAGCGCTTCGTTACGGACAGATCAGCGTCTAACAGCGGATCGTGGACCGACTGCTTTTCGAGACATGCAACAGAGGCGCACTTCGGTGCGCCTTTTTTGGCTTTCGGCACCACAAGACAATGACACCATCAGGCTTGAATGGATTACACTGACCATTCGCCTTCGCCAGCACGCTCGACAGGGCGCACCCAAAAATGAAAAAGACGCGCTGTCCGCACGCCTTTTCCTGCAGTCGCATTAAGCCGACTTGCTGACCTCAGTAGGTCATCATCGGCGGCAATTCCTTGGCTTGGTCGACCCACTTGGTGACCTGACTTTCGCTCGGAACCTGGCGAACGAGCTTTTTCTCCTCGTTCACTTCTTTCATCTTCTCCGCCAGATTGGCGGCGTTGCGATGCTTCAGTTCCTTCACCGTGTCGACGCCCGCAGCTTCCAGGAGTTCGGAATATTCCTCACCGACGCCGCTGATACGCATCAGGTCGGCCATGTTGGCCCATTTCAGGATCCGCTTACCGTCGATGCCGGTTTCTTCTTCCAGTGCCTTGCGCCCTTTCGGGTCCTTCGCACGCTCCAGATAGGCTTCCGTCGTCTTGATACCGGCTTCACCCAGCTTTGCAGCATAGGTCGAGCCGATACCTTCGATTTCATCGATGGAATAAGACATGTGCTCAGAACTCCCTAATCAACCGGCAACCGAACCCTGGGACAGTCAGACGATCTGGCTCAGCCCCGGAATTTGTGAAACCACTTCATTCACAACATCGTCCCCTGCTTTTTCCTTAGCATATGAAACGAGTTCTTTGACAACACTTTGAACGCCATCCATATCGAGACCGGCATTGGTCAGCTCGTTGAGTGCGGCCATGGCCCCCATTCCACCGCCCATCATGCTTCCAAGACCGCCGAGGAACCCGCCGCCGGAGCCTGCTTCAGCCCGCGCATCGACCAGCTCCTTCGCCCCTGGCAGGGCATCGAAGATAAGCTGCATCTTGTCTTCCGGACCTTCCTTGTTCAAGAATCCCAGAATGATGCCGATAGCGTTTTTGGCAACATCTTCTTCAATGCCCGCGGCCGCCATGATCCGGTTGATGAGCTCTTCCATGAAAATCTCCTGATCAAATGTCCGGCACCTTGTCACCCGGCGCCTGTTTGGGTTCTCTATACAAGCCCCAAGGTGTCCGCGTCGATGGGCAATTCCCTTTCTGCTCGACTATGCCGCATGCGGCGTGCGCACTCGTGTGCGGCTGCCCGGCAACAGAATGTTTCAATCTGGTCGCGAAAGGCTCTAGGCTGCGGCAAGATGCAGGGATTCGGGGGTAATCGTGACGGCAAAAGACAGTATTTTCATCGGTTCCAGCACCAGGGAAGAAACGCTTACGCTCAAGCTCGCCAATCGCCACGGCTTGATTGCCGGGGCAACGGGCACAGGCAAGACGGTATCGCTGCAGATACTTGCCGAGGGTTTTTCCAAGGCCGGTGTTCCCGTTTTCTGCGCCGATATCAAAGGCGACCTGTCCGGCCTTGCGACCGCCGGAGTTTCCAAGGATTTCCTGGAAAAACGTGCCAGCGACGTCGGGATTGCCGACGACTATACCTATGAAGCCTTCCCGACAGTGTTCTGGGACCTTCTCGGAGAGCAGGGTCACCCGATCCGCACCACAATTTCCGAAATCGGACCACTGCTTCTTTCCCGCCTTCTGGAACTCAACGATACCCAGGAAGGCGTTCTGAACGTCCTGTTCGAGCTGGCAGACGACGAAGGCCTGCTGTTGCTGGACCTGAAGGATCTCCGGGCCATGCTCGCCCACGTGGCGGAGCGGGCTTCGGAGCTCTCTACGATCTACGGCAATGTCTCCAAGGCTTCCGTTGGCGCCATTCAGCGCCGGCTTCTTGTGCTGGAGCGCCAGGGCGGCGAAAACTTCTTCGGCGAACCGGCCCTCGACATTCGTGATTTTATCCGGACGGCCCCCGACGGCCGAGGTGTCGTCAACATTCTTGCTGCCGACAAACTCATGTCCGCCCCCCGTCTCTACGGCGTATTCCTGCTCTGGCTATTGTCCGAACTCTTCGAGGAACTGCCGGAAGTCGGTGATCCGGGAAAGCCCAAACTGGTGTTTTTTTTCGACGAGGCTCACCTTCTGTTCTCCGACGCCCCAAAGGCGCTTATCGAGAAGGTGGAGCAGGTTGTGCGGCTGATCCGCTCGAAGGGTGTCGGTGTCTATTTCGTCACGCAGAACCCGCTGGACGTGCCGGAAACCGTGCTTTCCCAGCTCGGTAATCGCATCCAGCATGCCCTGCGCGCCTTCACCCCGCGTGATCAGAAGGCCGTGCGGGCGGCTGCCGAAACCTTCCGGCCCAACCCGGATCTCAACACCGAACGCGTCATCACCGAACTTGGTGTCGGCGAAGCGTTGGTCTCGACGCTGGAAGGAAAGGGCATTCCCTCGGTCGTTCAGCGCACATTGATCCGCCCGCCCTGCTCGCGGCTCGGCCCGGTCACCCAAGGGGAACGGCGGGCGCTGATCCAGTCCAGCCCCGTCTTCGGCACCTACGAGCGCACCCGCGACCGCACGTCCGCCTATGAAGTGTTGATGGGTCGTGCAGAAGAGGCGCAGCGTCAGGAGCAGCGGCGCCAGGAAAAGGAAGACAGCTACGCCCAAAAGCATGGCGAGCCTCGCCGAACCCGCTCCGGGTTCCAGCTTCCTGACTTCGGACGGGACGACAGGCCGCGCCAGGAAAGCCGGGAGCGGCGCAGCAACCGCCGTGGCCAGCGTGACACGGCCTTTGAAGCCGGTCTGAAATCCGCTGCCAGAAGCCTCGGTTCCTCGCTGGGCCGTGCACTGGTTCGCGGTCTGCTAGGCTCTCTGAAGAGAGGCAACTAGACCAGGCCATGTCGGCTGGAGCGACCAATAACATTGAGATCGAGCGCCGGGCGCTTGGCGTCGGCAAGTGGGCAAACCTGTTCATGGCCGCCGCCGGTCTCTTGACCGCATGGGCGTCGAGGTCAGATGCCATGCTGGTGGACGGGCTCTATTCGGCGGTCAACTTCATTTCCGCCATTGCGGCGGCTCGCATTGGCGCAAGGGTTGGCTTGCCGCCGACACGGTCAAGACCCTGGGGCCACGACTTCGACGAGGTCCTCTATGTTACCTTCCGAAGCCTCATCCTGATCGGGGTTCTGGTCTTTGCCGCCTTTGTCGCAGTCTCCAAGATCTGGACGTTCATCTCCGGCGGCACGGTCCCGGAACTGGTGTTCGGGCCGATTGCCGTCTATGCGGTCGTGATCGTCAGCATCTGCCTCGGCCTTGCGGTCAATTTTCATCGTGCCTACCGGAAGACCGGCCGGCACAGTGCGATCCTGAAGACCGAAGCCCGCGCCGCGCTCATCGACGGTGCACTCAGCGTCGGTTCGGGGGCTGCCCTGCTCTCCCTGCCCTTTCTGTCAGGCACAATCCTTGGCCCTTACGTTCCGATCGGCGATGCGGTCATCGTCCTGGTGCTGATCTTCGCAATCATCTGGCAGCCGCTTTCGACTTTCCGCACGACATTGGCGGACCTCGCCGGGGTCAGCGCACCCAGCAGCACCTACGCCAAGGTTGCACGGGCCTCACGGGACCTGGCTCGTGAAAAAGGCTACCTGCTGCACCGGGCTGCTGTTCTGCAGGCCGGGCGGATGCATTGGGTGGCTGTCTATCTTGATCCTGATAAACCGGTCCGCGCGGAGGACGTCGATCACTTTCGCGACCTGCTCTCAGCCCGGTTGGAAGACACGATCGGACCTGCGCGAGTGGAAGTCGTCCTGACTGCCATCGATGAGACCAAACCGACACGTGCATGAAGCGATGCCCCCAATAGTCCCCTGAGTAACAGGATGGTTACCCCTTCCCGTTAAGGCTGCAAACAGGACAACCACGGACGGGGCAACATGCGTAACCCAGTAAACAGGCCACAACCGCACATCGAAGCAGTGCGCCTGCAGCAGTATCGTTGCGGCCCACTCCTGCAGTTGCTCTTCCTGCTGTCCCTGTTCGTTGCCGTCTTGACGGGAACTTCGCAGGCCGGAGCCCAGGAATCTGATGCGGCAACCATCGAGGGGCAAGACCGGCCAGGGATGCTGGATCAGAACCGGGTTGCCCGTGCCCGGGAATATTTGCGCGACAATCCGATTTCTCCCCCTGATACGTCCAGCCCGCGGGCGACCCTGGAGAGCTTCGTCTACATCATGAACGAAGTGAACACACTCTGGCTGTCGGTCCGGGACAGCTATGACACCAGCAACCGTCTTTTCCTGTCGGACAGCGAAGAGGAAAAACTGGTTCTGGTGCGTGCGCTTCTTGCAAAAGTGGCACAGACCTTCGACCTGAGCGGTATTCCCGTTACCTCCCGTGAAAATGCCAGCGTGGAAATCGCTCTGCAGCTTCAGGAGATCCTGGACAGGATCCCGGCACCGGATTTCGAGGACATTCCCGGTTTGCCCGCCGGCAGCTCTCTCAAGGCAGGCAACCAGGCCAATCTGCCCGAACACTGGACCCTGCCGGGCACCAGCATCACTCTGATGCGTCAGGACGACGGCGAGCGGCGCGGACAGTATCTGTTTTCCAAATCCTCCGTCGAGCGCATTCCCGAAGATTATGCGGTCGTTCGGGTTCTGCCTCTCAAGGCGGACAAGGGCGAAGACCTCTTCGAATACTACATCTACACACCCGGCAACCTGATTGCACCGCTCTGGTACGATGTCATCGAGGCGGGCCCGCCCCTGCTGCAGCAGCACTTCGCCGATCAGGCCTATTGGCAGTGGCTTGCCCTGGTCTGTCTTATCGTCGTCTATACGCTGGTATTCGGCATCTTCGTCCGGTGGCGCAGGTGGCGCGCGGTGTCGGTGAATGAAGGAACGCGCATCGTCCACGCGATCCTCAATCCGGTCTTCGTGATCCTGGGAGCAAGCCTGTTCCGCTATCTGTGTGAAGACCAGATCAACATCACCGGCATGCCGCTCGTTGCCATCGGCACATCGACAACCGCCATCATCTGGTCGGCGACCGCCTGGATGGTCTATCAGGTCCTGCAGCTTTTCTACGTCTGGTTCTCCAGCAGCTCCGGCGCCGCCAGGGACGGCCTGGATGTCAGTCTGCTGCGCACAGGGTTCCGGGTGTTTTCCCTAGCAATCGCACTCGTCGTGCTTGGCTATGGCGCGACGCAGATAGGTATCCCGATCTACGGCGTCATCGCAGGTCTCGGTGTGGGGGGGCTTGCAATTGCCCTCGCTGCCCAGCCAACCATCGAAAACCTGATCGGAGGCATCATTCTTTATGCCGACCGGATGGTGCGTGTCGGCGAGTTCTGCCAGTTCGATGATCTGGCCGGTACGGTGGAATCCATCGGCATTCGCTCGACACGCATAAGAGCCCTTGACCGGACGCTGATCACCGTTGCCAATGCCGACCTCGCAAAGCGAAAGATCATCAACTACAGCTACCGAGACCAGTTCCATTTCCGGCACAAGCTCAAACTGCGCTACGAGACCAGCCAGGAAGCACTGAAGCGTGTCCTTGCCGCAATCGAGGCTTACCTGTACGCCCATGAAAAGGTGATCAAGGATCCGCTTCGCGTCCGTCTGATCGGTTTTGACGACTACGCCGTCACCGTCGATGTCTACGCCTATGTTCAAGCCACCACCGTTGCGACGTACCAGGAAATCCAGGAAGAGTTGCTCTTCGGCATCCGGGAGATCGTCGCGGCAAACGGATCGGAAATCGCGTATCCTTCGTCGACCGTCTACCTGTCGCGCGACAAGGGGCTTCAGGATGGAGAGGCCGACAACGACGGTAGTCCGACCCACGACGGGACAGGGACGCAGGCCGCTTGAAACGTGAGCTGACCCGATCCATCGGCCGACTTCTGCCGCCAGAATAAGCAATTGCGCTCAGCGCGCCAATATGGCCTGTTAGGGCCTTCTCATATCGCCCGAGTCCATCGGGCCTGCTTCTATCTGTTCAAAAAATTCAAGGATCCGTCATGAGTTCCATCGACAAGGTCTTGGCGCGCATCGATGCCAATCTCGACAACAGCCTCGACCGTCTGTTCGACCTCCTCAAGATCAAGAGCATTTCCACCGACCCGGCCTTCAAGGCCCCGTGCCGCGATGCCGCCGAATGGCTGGCGAAAGAGCTGAACGACATCGGATTTGAAGCGTCGGTGCGCGACACGACCGGCCATCCGATGGTTGTCGGCCACCGCAAGTCCGGCAAGCCCGGTCCGCACGTGCTGTTTTACGGCCACTATGATGTGCAGCCGGTCGATCCGCTGAACCTGTGGAAGCGCGATCCGTTCGACCCGGCCATTGAGACAAAGCCGGACGGCAGCAAGATCATCGTCGCCCGTGGTTCCGCCGACGACAAGGGCCAGCTGATGACCTTCGTGGAGGCGGCCCGCGCCTATCTGGAAGAAACCGGAGACCTGCCGCTCGACGTGACGATCCTGTTCGAGGGAGAGGAAGAATCCGGTTCGCCGTCGCTGCATCCGTTCCTTGAAGCCAACAAGGACGAACTGTCCTGCGATCTGGCGCTCGTCTGCGACACCGGCATGTGGGATGCCGAAACGCCGGCCATTTCCATCATGCTGCGCGGCATGGTCGGTGACGAGATCATCGTCAAGGCGGCCAGCCGTGACCTGCATTCCGGATCCTATGGCGGCTCGGCCCAGAACCCGAACCACATCGTCGCCTCGATCATTGCCGGCCTGCATGACGAAAACGGCAAGGTCACCCTTCCCGGGTTCTATGACGGCGTCATCGACATGCCGGAAGAAGTGACCAGGATGTGGGACGAGCTCGGTTTCTCGGTCGAGGAATTCTTGGGCGAAGTCGGCCTGAAATACCCACGCGGTGAAAAGGACCGCATGCCGCTTGAGCACCTGTGGACCCGCCCGACCGTTGAAGTGAACGGCATGTGGGGTGGTTATCAGGGTGCCGGTTCCAAGACGGTGATCCCGGCCGAAGCTCATGCAAAATTCACCTTCCGCCTTGTCGGCGACCAGGACCCGGACAAGATCCAGGAAGCCTTCCGCGCCTATGTGCGCTCGAAGATCCCGGCGGACTGCACCGTGGATTTCATTGCCAAGGAAGGCAGCCCGGCCCTCAGGCTCGATTTTGCGATGCCGGCACTGGAGAAGGGCAAGACAGCCCTGAAAGCGGAATGGAACAAGGACGCTGCGCTGATCGGCATGGGTGGCTCGATCCCGATCGTCGGCGATTTCAAGCGCATGCTGAACATGGATTCGCTTCTGATCGGCTTCGGCCTGGAAGATGACCAGATCCATTCGCCAAACGAAAAATACAATCTGACCAGTTTCCACAAGGGCATCCGGTCCTGGGCCCGGGTCCTCGATGAACTGGCCAAAGACTGAATTTGACACAGGCACGCGGGCTGAACGGACCGCGTGCCACCGGCCTTTGTGCCTCAGATCGAATGCGATCAAAATGCCCTGACGTCAACGCTTGTTGCGTCAGCTACCGGAGAACAGACATGAAATCCATTTGCGTCTTTTGCGGCTCCAGCTATGGCGCGCTCGAGGCATATGCGGATGTAGCGCGGGAAACCGGACGCGTCATTGCCGAACAGGGCTATACGCTTGTCTACGGCGGCGCGAAGGTCGGCCTGATGGGCACCGTTGCCGACGCGGCGCTTGCGGCCGGTGGCAAGGCCATCGGCGTGCTGCCCAGATCCCTGCAGGACAAGGAAATCGGCCACGAAGGCCTGACCGAGTTGCACCTTGTAGATTCCATGCATGAACGCAAGGCGATGATGGCCGACCTGTCCGATGCCTTCATCGCTCTTCCGGGCGGTGTCGGGACGTTGGAAGAGATTTTCGAGGTCTGGACCTGGGGCCAGCTCGGCTACCACAAGAAACCCTGTGGGTTTCTCAATGCCGAAGGCTACTACGATCACCTGGTCACCTTCCTCGATCACCAGACTCAGCAAGGCTTCACCAAGCAGGTGATGCGCGACATGGTGCAGATCGCCACCTCTCCGCTGGATATGATCCGCCAGTTCGAGAACTACACGCCCCCCAATGCCCCAAAGTGGATCAACCGGGACGAAACCTGATCTGCCAAAGAGAGTGCAAGCCTTGAAGCCCCTGCGGCAGTCGGCGAGAACTGTCCACAGGGGTCATCGCTCTCTTTGCAAACAAGATGTTACTTGGTAAGTCCCGTATCGCTTCTGCGCATTTCGGCGCAGACAAAATAGCCCGAGTATCATTATGCGTCTAACTGCCTTCGGTTTCGCCTGCCTTTTCGCTCTTACGGGAGCGGCCTGCGCACCGACCTCGGATCTGGACGGCACCTCCGGACGCCTGGTCCGGACGTCCGACATCACTCTGGTGCAGATTTCCGAAGATCATGTCGGCGGCATCACTGGCGAAACCCAATACGGCCAGAAGGCCATCGAGGCAGCCCTCCCCGGTTTCACCACCGAGGGCATCCAGACGGCAAATGAGAATTCAACCGAATGGGCTCTTGCAGCCTTCAACAGTGACGGGTTTCAGGTGCTGCAGGTGTTCAAGGGGCAGAACGGCAAGGTCCGCACCGTCCATGGCGTGACGCATCACCTTCAGGGCCCGAATGGCGAACGTATCGGAATGACCTTTTCCGAGATCGGCTCCTCACGGGCCGATTGCCGTGTCGGCAAGAACCTGTGGCGCGGCATGGCCATTTGCCATTCCGACGGCCACCGGAACGTGGAACTGGTCTACGCCATCCCGGGCTATGACGGCCCCTTCGACCGCCTGCCGGCTGAAAACGACCTCTTCGACGCCCAGCTCCAGCGGATTCTGTGGACGCCGAAAACCTGACCGGCCAAAGGCCCGGCAGATGCGCGTGCCCCGTTTTTCCCGCGAAATGCCTTGCCCTCATCCTGAGGAGGATCGCCAGATCCGTCTCGAAGGATGGGACACTTGTATAAGGTACTTGCCGCCCATCCTTCGATACAGTGCTGACGCGCTTCCTCAGGATGAGGCCGTTTGCAACGTGACCTGTGCCGCGATCAACTGTTACCCGGAAATGCTGCAGGCCTGAATCAGCTTGCCTCAGCCCTCATACATGCGGCTGTGAGCGCACCATGACCTCGCCCACCTTGCGCCAGACGTTGCGTTGCTTGAGCGTCTTTTCCGCCACATCCGCAAGATCCATCAGTACCGGCATGCCCCGCTCCTTCAGTCCGGGCAACGATTTGATGTCGCCGCCGGTCCAGGGCAGGAACGGATTGCGGCGCATGTGCCAGTGAATTTCCGAACGGACCGTCGGTTTGTCGGACGGCGTACGGCCGTGAAAGGCAAAGGTATCGGCAACGATGAGCGTATTTTCCGGCACGGCCATCTTCTTGGGCTGCGGCAGGCCGAGAGACGAAAGCTCATCCGCCTTTATCCGGAACGAGCCGCTGGCGTGATGTGACCTCAGGTCCTTTGCAGCGGTCAGCGAGCATTCATACTCCCATTCCAGCCGCTCCTTCGTCAGCTTGTGCGAGCCAGGCACAAAGAAGAACGGCCCGTCGTCCTCGCCGACATCCTGCAGAAACAACCAGGCCTTGGACGTCGCATGGAACGTATCGGCATGGGCATCCGACTGCGGGTCCTTCTTCTTCACCTTCAGCGGTTCAACCAGCACGGTCTGAATGAAATTGAGCGGCTGCCCGCCCTGCGAAGCGGCATAGCGGATCATGTTGATGGCACGCGGGTCGCGCACGGCCTGCGCAAGCGCGGCGTTTTTCTTCAACACTTCCGGCGGAAGCAGGGTCATCCGCGTCACCGCCTGCCCCTGCCGCATCTCCCGCGATTCGAACGGCTGATTGAAGACTTCTTCCTTCAACTGACGGAAGGTCTCCTCCGGCAGAAAGTTCTTTACGAGGAAATAGCCGTTCTCATCGAAGAAAGCCTGCTGCTCCCGGTCCACCAGATGTGCAAGCTTTGCGCGTCTGCTTGCGGCCAGATCGGCGGCGAGCTGCACCCGTTTCTTGTGGAGGCCCCAGGTGTTCAGGCGTTCGCTTCCCAGCAGCGGGTTCTTGCGCGGAGACTTGTCGGTTCCAGCGAGACCCAGAACCCAGAACGGGGCTTTCAGATAGGACAAGGGTGTCATGCAGCACCAAAAATGAATTTCGTCGAAGTGGCCTGTATCTAACACGTTTTCACACGCGCGTTTCAATGTTTCCATCCGTTTTTGAGGTGTTTTGCGACGTCCAAACGCATCACGATTGCGACTTCACCCTTTGGCGGCAGTGACCTTTGCCGAATCCTGCGCTAACACCTTGAGGCATGACGACATCGGCACGAATTCTTGATCCCGCGAAACTGGCGGACGGTCTGAAAGCCGGTCAGCGCGCAGCGCTGGCCCGCGCCATCACGCTTGTTGAGTCGCGCAAGCGCGAGCATCGCCGCCTTGCCCAGCACCTGATCCAGGAGTTGCTGCCTCTGACAGGCAAGGCGCTCAGGGTCGGTATCACCGGAGTGCCGGGCGTCGGCAAGTCGACGACCATCGATACACTGGGGTCCAACCTGACGGCTGCCGGCCACAAGGTCGCCGTTCTGGCGGTTGACCCTTCGTCCACCCGAACCGGTGGATCGATCCTCGGCGACAAGACCCGCATGGCGCAGCTTGCTGTCGACCCGCACGCCTTCATCCGTCCCTCTCCCTCTGCCGGAACGCTCGGCGGTGTCGCCGCAAAGACACGGGAAACCATGCTGCTGTGCGAGGCGGCCGGCTACGACGTGATCCTGGTGGAAACCGTTGGCATCGGTCAGTCGGAAACGACGGTTGCCGATATGGTCGACTTCTTCCTGGTACTGATGCTGCCCGGTGCAGGTGACGAGCTTCAGGGCATCAAGAAGGGCGTGCTTGAGATCGCCGACATGATCGCCGTCAACAAGGCCGACGGCGATGGCGCCACCCGCGCCCGTACCGCGGCATCGGACTATCGCGCGGCGCTACATATACTGGCTCCCAAGTCGCCCACCTGGACACCGCCGGTCATCACGGTCTCTGGCCTGGCAAACGAAGGGCTCGATCATCTGTGGGAGCAGATCACCGTATTCCGCGAGCGCATGCAGGCCAGCGGTGAATGGCATGAAAAACGCAGCGGCCAACAGGTTGCCTGGATGTGGGACATGCTTCAGCAGCGCATGATGGAAGCTCTGACATCGAACACGCGCACCGCAGACCGGCTGAAATCGCTGGAAGAAGAAGTGCGTGGCGGCAAGACCGCCGTCTCGCTCGCTGTCGATGAACTGGCCACTCTGATGGGGCTTGGCGAATGAAGGAGACCAGGCGCAAGACCGTACTGGTCACAGGCTTTTCGCCGTTCCCGGGAGCGCCGGTCAATCCGACAGAGCGGCTGATGCGGCGGCTGGCAAAGCGCGTGGGTGCGCACCAATCCGGTATCGACTTTGTCTTCCATGTCCTGCCGACTACCTGGGCAGGGCGCGAAGACGTCACGGACCGGCTGCGCACCGCCATTCGGCCGGATGCCATCGTGCATTTCGGTGTCGATGGCACGCGGCGAACCATCAATATTGAAACAAGGGCTGTCAACAAGGCCGTGCGAGTGCGCCCGGACGCCCTGGGCAAAGCACCGGCAAGACCGGAACTGGCCGTTTCACAGGAACGCTCGCGAAATTCGACCCTGCCGGCCAGAGCCCTGCGCGATGCTGCTGTCGCCGCCCGCGCACCAACGCGGCTTTCCACCAATGCCGGAACCTATCTTTGCAATGCCACACTATGGGATTCAATCGGCTCGGGCATTGCCAGCATCTTCGTTCACGTTCCCGCTTTGCCGAAGGGCCCGCGCGATACGAGACCGTCCTATCCCGTCGTTGAAGAAGCCGCCGTGAGAATCCTGCAGGAATTGGCAAGGCGCCTCAGGTAGGGCAACGCGAGGAGCAGCCCTCAGAACCAATCGACGCGCTTCTCGCCCATCCTTCGAAACCGGCTTTCAGCTCTCCTCAGGATGAGGTGGTATTTGCGTTCAGCAAGTTTGGTATTCCGGGCTTCCCAGTGTCCAACAACCTGAGTCTCCCGGCCTGCTCAATGCGCACGCCCAAGCATCCTTTCGACCTGGCGAATGCAGTCTGTCGCCATATCCGCGGACAGACCCGCCCGCCCGAGAACTCTCAAACCGAAATAGGCCGTCAGAACACCGCGCGCGGTGCCACGTGCTTCCGGTCCCTCAAGGCCATCGTCCTGAAGCGCGCGGTAAAACCCGTTTTCCAGACGCTTCGTCATCGCCTGCAGCCTCGCCTCAGCCTCTGCTCCGCCGGCCTTGTCAACCAGGGCATTGCAAAGAAAGCAGCCGAGCCGGTCGCCATCTTTCTGGGCGAGATCCGCGATACGGCTGAACAGCGCTAGTATCCGGTCCCGCCCCTTCCCTTCTGACGGATCACCAAGAAAAGCGACCGTGTTGCTGACAACCTGATCGTTATACCTGTCGAGCGCGGCCAGGTAGACCGACTGCTTGTCCTGAAATGCCTTGTAGAAAGAGCCTTTGGTGATGGCCATGGCATCAAGCAGTTCGGACAGCGAGGCTTCGTCGTAGCCAACGTCCCAGAACAGCTCCATGGCCTTTTCCAGCGCTTCATCGGCATCGAATTCCCGAGGTCTTGCCATGCCATCTCCTGTCCGGCGGCTTCACGAAAAGCTCAACCGTGTGTCACGCGCTTGTGTTTTGTACCATTTGGTTCCTAACTCTATTTAGGAAGCACCGGCAGGGTTGGTCAAGTGTGGCCGATTAGGAACCAATCGGTTCCTTTCTCAAGATCGCTTGAACACCTCTTCGCCGGACAAGTTCAACCCCTTGGGAGTGTTTCCAGATGTTTGCAAACCTCATTCGCGGCTCAGTAGCCGCCCTGGTCGTCGTCACCGGGCTTGTTTCCAGCGCCTTCGGTGCCGGCTTTGATGTCAACGCCACCATCACCGGCCTTGCCCTTCGCGGCGTCGATCCGGTGTCCTATTTCGTCAACGGCGCTCCGCAGGACGGCGATATCGCCATCACCGAAGTACACAACGGTGCCACCTACCGCTTCGCCTCCGAAGAGAACCGTAATCTCTTCAAGCAGAACCCCGAAAAGTACCTGCCGCAATACGGCGGTTTCTGTGCCTTCGGTGCTGCCATGGGCGTGAAGGTCGATGGTGACCCGGATCTGTGGAAGATCGTCGACAACAAGCTCTACCTCAACCTCGCACCGTCGATCCAGGAACGCTGGAACAAGGACATCCCGGGCTTCATTTCCAAGGCCAATGAGAACTGGGTTGGTCTGGAAACCGTCGATCCGAGCAGCCTCTGACCGGTCTCTTCTGCCCCTGTAGACCGGTTAACTGACCGGCCAGGCCTTGTGCCTGGCCGGTTTTTTTGCGCCCGGTTTCCGATCGAATGTCCCCAAGAAGCCAATCCGGCACGGCTCTTGCGATTTCAGCCACAGACACTTGAGGCACATCCCAATCCGGGACGTGAGCGAGCAATTGGCTGGACCGATGACACGAAATGTTTCCAAACTGAACCGCCGCGCGTTTCTAGCCGGGACAGCCTTGTGTCTTTCCGGGACAGTTGCCGCGGCCCAGATGAAGGTTGCCGATCTGCGCGGCTCCATCGATTCAGAAGATCTTGGCCTTTTGCCGAACGCTGCCGACGATCAGACCG
Organism: Roseibium sp. LAB1; assembly: GCF_054658235.1. Classification (NCBI taxonomy): domain Bacteria; kingdom Pseudomonadati; phylum Pseudomonadota; class Alphaproteobacteria; order Hyphomicrobiales; family Stappiaceae; genus Roseibium; species Roseibium sp. LAB1. The sequence continues at coordinate 591,376 of NZ_BAAGIB010000001.1, forward strand.
CGCAATTCCAGAACGCCGTCAACCGGGCGGTGGAGCGTGGCCGGGCATTGTTCCTGCCTGCCGGCACCTATCCTGTTGCCAATCTGCGCCTGCCCTCTGGCACGTTGATAGTCGGCGTTCCCGGCAGGACACGGCTGGTCTATCAGGGTGGTGGCGGCCAGTTGATCCGCGCCGAAGGCGTTTCCAATGTCGGCCTCACCGGTATCACCTTTGACGGAGCCAACCGCTCCATCGGTGATTTCACCGAAGGCCTGCTTCATTTCATCGGCGTCAGGAACGTGACACTGGACAATTGCGAGATCACCGGCTCATCCAAGATGGGTCTGTTGATGGACCGCTGTTCGGGCCGTGTCGAAAACTGCCGGATCTCGGGAGCTGCTGAAGCGGGCCTGCGTTCCAACGAGGCCGACGGTCTGGCAATTACCGGCAACACGGTGACCGACTGCGCCAACGGCGGCATCTGGGTACATCGCTGGCGTGAGGGCGAAGACGGCACCATCGTTTCCGGAAACCGGGTGGAACGCATAGGCGCACGTTACGGCGGCACCGGTCAGTTCGGCAACGGCATCAATGTTTTCCGCGCCCACGGCGTCATGGTCTCCAACAACCGGGTCGCCGACTGCGCTTTTTCTGCGATCCGGTCCAACGCCGGCTCCAACGTCCAGATCATCGGCAATTCCTGTCTCCGCTCGGGCGAAACGGCGATCTATTCCGAATTCGGTTTCCAGGGAGCGGTGATTGCCAACAACATCGTCGACGGCGGAACCATCGGCATTTCCATTGCCAACTTCATGGATGGCGGCCGCATGGCGGTCTGTTCGGGGAACTTGATCCGCAACATCAAGAAAGATGGCCCCTATCCGCCGGAAGTCGCCGGCTTCGGCATCGGCATCGCTGTGGAGGCCGACACCACTCTGACCGGCAATGTTGTCGAAGGCGCGCCGAAATTCGGCCTGATGCTTGGCTGGGGTCCCTACATGCGCAATATCGCGGCCTCCCAGAACGTTGTCCGGGACTGCGGCACGGGCATTGCCGTCACCGTGGTCGACGGCGCGGGATCCGCCGTCATCACCAACAACATCGTCCAGGGTTCCAAACAGGGCGCCATCAACGGCTTCCGCTGGCTCGAAAAAGCCACCGGCGAACTGAACAATATCTCGGAATTCGACAACCTGACCATTCACGGCAATCAGGTGGCAGCCTGACCTATCGGGTCGCCCGGCCCAATCCGGCACCTATCCTCCCAGACGGCCCTTCGAGCGGAAACGGAAGGGAATGGATGCCATGGTCGAGCCATGGCATGACGGAGAAATGTATAGCCTCGGGCTTTCCCCCTCCACGTGAAAGCACGTCAAGGCTAGCCGGAGACGGGATCGAACAGGCCTCGGAATTGCTAAACCTGCGAGCGCCTAGTTCAGCGCAAACCGCAGGGAAAGGCATGACAGACCGCCGTCGACCTTGCGGGCTTCGTGGGTCGGCAGCACCACTGTCGTGAAACCTGCAGCCTCGATCGCTGCCAACGTCTTCGGATAGCCTTCCGGCACCATCACGACATCATTCACGCGGATGACATTGGCGGCGTAGTCTTCGCCTTCCGGCACCACCACTATCTCGCGGTCACCAAAAAAGCCGCTGTCCGCCATGACCTTGGTTGCCAGGATCACGCCGTCGCCGAGTGTGGAGCAGGCCGTCTTGAAATGCAGCACACCTTCCGGCGTCTCGCAGACTTCTGCCTTGTAGCCCCATTCGCCAAGGAGGCCGGCAAAGGCGTCTGCGCCTTCCCGGTCGGTGCGGGCGGACAGGCCGATCAGAATGACGTCATCCAGCATCAGGATATCACCGCCATCGACATGACCGGTTCCCGGCAGTTCGACGACCTTGCCGAAACGGTTTTCCAGCGCAGCGCGGATCTCCGCTCCCTCACCTTCGCGGCTGGCCGTGCCCGGCCGCAGCTGGATAGCCCCTTCCGGCAGACAGAAAGCCGGGTCTTCGACAAAGCAGCTGTCTGGAAAAGCTTCCAGTGGCGGCAGCACGTCGACCGTCAGCCCAGCTTCTTGCAACGCTTGCACATAAAGCTCATGTTCTGCCCGGAATTTCTCGCCGCTCGGGTTGCCCGTATCCACCGCCCGGATACCGTCGGCCACACTGTCGGCGGGCGTACGGGTTATCGCATGAGTAAAATGGAAGGACAGACCGGGACGATGGGCCATGAGAATACTCCAGTGACAAAACCAAGCGCTCAACCAGCCATCCGCAAGGCGAAATTGCAAGACGCACCGCGCCTGAAAGCGTGCATCGACGCAGCCTATGCACCGGTAAAATCAACCCTGCCGGACTTGCCCGACGTCTCCGCCGGCATCGCCGCAGACATTTCAGAGAACCATGTCTTCGTCGCCGAAATCGCGGACAGGATCATCGGCTGCGCCATTCTGGGTCTCAGCGGCACCAGCGCACATCTGATGAACCTTGCCGTCGATCCGGACGTCAAGGGCCAGGGCCTCGGCCGTCGTCTGATCGCCGCGGCCGAGGAATTTGCCAGGGAGAACGGGGCGCATGAGATGCATCTGGCAACCCATGTCGGCATGCCGGAGAATATCGCGCTCTACACCCATCTTGGCTGGAGTGAAATGGAAAGAAATGGCAACAAGATACTGATGACAAAAGACCTTTAAGAAACGGAAAGTCCTGACCACACCCGCATTCGAAAAGGACCATCGCGTCCGTCACGAATGCGGCCCGTTTCCTGGAAGGTTTGGCCCCTCCTTTGAGACACCGCTTTTGCGCCCCTTGAAGAAGAAGTTTGTGAACCCGGCGAGCTAAGCCGGATTTCTCAGGGCAGTGCTGCCTTCAACTCTGTCAGAAACTCTTCGCGCGGCTTGATATGACCGGCCTGGATACCACGCCGGGTCAGGATCGGTGGATTGACAAGCCCGTCAAGCAGCGCCGCTTCCTCGTCGTTCAGCTCCAGCATCGCTTCCAGAACGGTTGCCATCATCACTTCCGACGCCCGGGTCGCACCGTCGTCGCACTTCAGCGACACGCCGAACCCCAGTTCGGGAATGGATGCGCAGAAGACGCCTTCGGCGCCTGTCTTCACAAAAACACGGCCGCGGAAGGTTTCCATCACCCGGGTACAGAAACGTCCCGTCCCGGCAACCATGTAAGGTTCGTTGATGCAGGCATCGAACAGCCGTTCCGCGGCTTCTGCCCGCAAAGGATCAAGGCCCTCACCGGTTCCGAAGGCTGCGAAGGCACGCGCGAAGCTGCGCAACGGTGAAGCATATGTCGGGATTGAACAGCCGTCGGTACCGCAGACATCTTCGGAAAGAGTGTCGCCGGTCATCTGTTCCATCACATTTCGGACTTCACGCTGCACGGGATGGTCAGCATTCACATAGCCGCGTGTCTCCACCCCCATGACCTTGGCCAGACCAAGGAATCCGGCATGTTTGCCTGAACAGTTGTTGTGCAGGCCACAGGGTGTTTCATTTGCCAGGATCAGCTTGGCGGCATCTTCCATGCGCTGCGGCCACTGCGGGCCGCATTCCAGATGGTCTTCGGCGAGCCCCGCCTTCATCAGCATGACCCGTGCCGAATTGGCATGAACTTCTTCACCATTGTGGGAGGCGCAGGCAAGCGCCAGTTCCGCGTCGGAATAATCGAGCGCTTCCGCCGCACCCGATTCCACCAAAGGCAAACCCTGAAGGGCCTTGATGGCAGAGCGTGGAAACACCCGGGCGTCCACATTGCCGATACCGAAAACGAGCTTACCGGCGCCATCGACAATTGCGATGCTGCCCCGATGCAGGCTTTCGATCACGGTGCCGCGGGTGACGTCGACCAGAGCCGGATTGTCCATCAGGTTTCTCATTTCCAAGGTTGCTTCAATTCAGGCTATGCGGATTCGGCACGGGCCGCAGTCAAAAATGCGGCAAGACGCGCCAGCGCCTCGTCAATCACCGCATCCTGCTTGCAGAAACAGAAACGAATGTAGCCAGAAGGCGCATCCGAACCGTAGAACGCCGAAACAGGGACTGCCGCGACACCGGCCGCCGTAACCAGGGTTTCGCACGCTTCCACATCCGTCCGGCCAAGCCCGAGCCCATCAATCCCGCATGTCAGAAAATAGGTCGCTTCGCAGGGCAATACGGAAAAGCCGAGGTTCTCAAGCCCCGCCGCCATCCTGTCGCGCTTTGCGGCCAGGTCTTGCGCCAGACCGTCATAGTAGCCGTCATCCTTGCGCAGCCCAAAGGCAACCGCCTTCTGCAGGTGCGGCGGCGTGGTGAATGTCACCCACTGGTGCGCCTTGGCAATCGGGTCCATCAACGTGGCCGGACCGGTGACATAACCAACCTTCCAGCCGGTCAACGAAAAGGTCTTGCCCGCCGAACCGATGCGCACAGTGCGCTCGCGCATGCCCGCAAGGGTCATCAGCGGTGTGTGCCGCTGCCCGTCAAAGACCAGATGCTCATAAACTTCGTCACAGATCGCATACGCATCGAATTGCCGGCAAAGAGACGCTACCAGCTCAAGCTCCTTATCCGAAAACACCTTGGCAGTCGGGTTCATCGGATTGTTGATAAGGACAGCCTTGGTCTTGTCAGAGAAAGCCGCCCGGAGGGCATCTTCATCCAGGGTCCAGTTGGGCGGGGTTACTCTGACGCGCACCGGGATGCCGCCGGCCTGCTTCACCAGCGGCAGGTAGCAGTCGTAAAGCGGTTCGATCAGCACCACTTCGTCGCCTGGAGACACCAGCGCAAAAATGCAGTCCGCCAGCGCTTCGGTCGCACCGGACGTTACCATCACTTCGGTTTGCGGATCGACTTCCAGACCGTAGAAACGGCGGTTGGCCTCGGCAATGGCCTGGCGCAGATCCGGCACGCCCAGCATGGGCGGATACTGGTTCGGCCCCTGCAGCAAAGCATCGGCCGCCGCCTGCCGGATATCCTCCGGTCCGTCGACATCTGGAAATCCCTGTCCGAGGTTCACCGCTCCATGCGCCATCGCAAGCCGCGACATGGTCTCGAATACGGTGGTGGCAATGCCGGTGAAGACCGGATTGGTCGGCTTCATGGTTCCTCCCGAACGTCTTTTGGCCGGTTCTAATCCCAGCCGCGTTTGCCGTCGAGCTTTTTCATTTGCAGTCGGCACCGGCATGGTCCGGACGCCGCCTGTCATACGTGTGTCGTTGCCTCAGTCCATCACCCGCAGTCAGATAGTTTCCGTTTCGGAATCTTGGCGGAGGATACTTGTTGCTTGGCGTGATCATTGGAATTGTGGCGCCCCTTCTGGGGGCCAGCGTCCTGCTCAGACGAACCGGCTTTCCCGCTGGAGCTGGTTGTCTCGCGCCAGCGGGTGCAACTGGCAAACCAGCCCTCCACCGCCTATGAATGCAAAACCGATGCGCAGCAAAAGCGCATCGAAACCGAACAGGGCATATCGACCGCCGGCGAGCAGCCGCCGCCTCGTGGAAGCCCAGATCGCCGTGCAAGTGGCCAATCAGCGCGAACAGGAACGCGCTGCTCTCGACCGCGCCGAACGGCGGTATTGGAAGACCTCGCCCGCGGCCAGACAGCACAGGTTGACGCCCTCAGCCCAAACCGGTCTTGTGCAAGAAGTCACCACCCTGCTCTGGTGTTGTTTCTCCGACACCGTCGGTGTCTTCACTCACCGGCACGGACAGCATTTTTCTGAGAACTGCTTCGATCTTCGGCACCAGCTCCGCATGCCTTTCATGCAGATAGTGATAGAAGGCCACCTCGTGCAAAGACGGCCGCAACGGGAAAACCCCGTCCAGGTTTTTGTCCCGGATAACGCGCCGGCCCGTGGCTTCACCGGCAATGACAAGGTCGATACGGTCGCGCTGAAGCATTTCGAACAATTGTTCGGGCGTATCAGCTGTCCAGACCTCGGCGAAACCGCTGGCCAGCTCCGCGGCGAAGCGCGCGCCCGAGACGTGACCGACACGCAGGTGTTTCAGTTGCTTGAAGGACTTTCCGCGAAATTGCCGCTTGTTCGCATAGGCAAAGGTCCGCGCCAGAATGATCGGAACGTCGACACGCAAAAGGCTACTGTGCTCGGCTTCGATAGCCGTGACCCGGACGAGCTCGCCATCGGTCTTTCCGGAGGCCGCGTCCAGCAGCGCCCGGCGGGGGCTCCTGATGACAGTTTCGATACGGATCCCCAGTTCCGCATAAGCCCGACTGAGAATGCTCTGTGCGACAGGGGTTAAGCTGGGCGCCTCAAAACCGGACAATCTGAGAACTTCCTGTGCCCGGGAGTTGTCCAACAGGAGAAAAAAGCTCAGCACGGCGCAGAAAATAAGCCGATACATTCCGCCCTCCTTAAGCTGCCTGCACGACAATTTCGTTCAAATTCAGCAGTTCGCCTGCGGACACGTCCTCCGCAACCCGGTATCTAGGGCGATAACCCTACGCAGCAATTTGCAGACTTTGCAGGGTGTTTGCAATGCGGTTGTACAATCCAATTGAAATATCAAAAAACGTGCACAGGCGCCTCACAGGCAGATCGTTCGCCCGTCAGTCATGAAAACACTTCTGAGAATACCCGAGGGGTGATGATCTAGGAGTGAGTGCCGTAATAGTTCTCAGCGATCTTGTCGACAAAACCTTCATCGACGAGGTCTTTCAGCACCTGGTTCAACTCATCAAGCCTTGAAAACCAATCAGATGCCCTCGAAACGCCGAGATAAAGATCGACCGAGTTGCCGGGGTTATAGGGAGCCTTTTCGATCTTTTCGGCAAACCCCTGACGCTTGATCAGATAGTCCACCTGACAATCGGTACCTATCATGACACCGAAACGCCGGTTCATCAGCATGTCGATCAGGATCTGCTCCTGTGCGACACCTACCTTGTCCAGATCCGTGTCACTGTCGAACCTGTCGAAATAGGCCGAATGCAGCACGTAGCCGACCTGGTGTTTACCCAGGTCGTCGTATACCCGGATTTCGTCGGCCAGTCCCTTGAGGGTGTAAAAGGCGGTCGTGCATTTGAAGTACGGTGTGTCCGTATAGGCGATGTATTTCGCCCGATCGGATCGGAATGCCAGTCCGGTCATCACGTCGACGCCGCCACTCTGCATTTCAGTGAGCGCCCTGCCCCAGGGCATCTTGGCAACCTGGAGTTCGGCGTTGCTGCGCCGGGCAATCTCATTGATCAGATCGAGATCCAGACCGACAAAAGTGTCTCCTTCCGAAATCCGGAAGGGTGGCCAGTCATCCGTCGCCATGATCATCTCGTCGGCTCTTGCGGAAATTACCGAAAAGGCAAGCAAAAACAAGAAAAAACCGCAACAAAAGCGAGAAATGAACATGAAAACAACCTCTAATTATTAGAGAGATGCAGTTATTCTTCATCGCATCAAATATTATTATCCGCAGCGTTTCAATATCGTAATTAATATCCAGAAAGGCTCGCTCAACCTTCCTTGCAGCAATAGCTCGGACCGCATGTCTTTTACTATTCAACCCTTTCGGATCGGCTCTCAAAACAGCAAATACGCTGAATTATGCATGACAAATCCGTTCCCGACCTGCCTTGCTGCGATGCAAAAAATCGATTAGAAGACGCCAACTTGATCCAGGTCAAAAGCGGAAATCCGGGCAGGGATTGGCGCTGACCTAAAAAACCACACCAAATATCCGGAGCAGCACGTGTCAGCACGCGCGGAGGCCCTTGCGCCTGAACACCCCCTGAAAATGGATGCATCCCGCATCAAAACCGAACTTCTCGCCGGGCTCACCGTTGCCCTGGCCCTCGTCCCCGAAGCCGTGGCCTTCGCCTTTGTTGCCGGCGTCAATCCGCTGGTAGGTCTCTATGCTGCGTTCTTTGTCGGCCTGATCACTGCCTGTATCGGCGGACGCCCCGGCATGATATCGGGGGCAACCGGAGCGCTGGCCGTTGTGATGGTCTCTCTTGTCAGCCTTCACGGGGTTGAATATCTGTTTGCAACAGTTGTGCTGATGGGTCTGATCCAGATCGTTGTCGGCCTGCTGAAATGGGGCAAATTCATTCGCATGGTCCCGCACCCGGTCATGCTTGGTTTCGTCAACGGTCTGGCCATCGTGATCTTCCTGGCCCAGCTTGGCCAGTTCAAGGTTCCCGATGGCGCTGGTGGACTGACATGGATGGAAGGCTCTCAGCTTTACCTGATGCTTGGCCTTATCGCCCTCACCATGGCCGTCATCTGGTTCCTGCCAAAGATTACCTCTGCCTTCCCAGCGCCGCTGGCCGGCATTCTCGTTGTCTCGGCACTTGTGCTCGGCTTCAACCTGGACACGCGCGCGGTCGGCGATCTCGCCTCGATTTCCGGCGGCCTGCCCGAGTTCCACATTCCGATGGTCCCGCTGACGCTCGACACATTGCAGATTATCCTGCCCTATGCAGTGATCCTGGCGGCCATTGGTCTGATTGAATCCCTGCTCACGCTGAACCTCGTGGCAGATCTGACCGGCACAAAGGGTGGCGCTTCCAAGGAATGCGTGGCACAGGGGACGGCAAACATCGTCACCGGCTTCTTCGGTGGCATGGGTGGCTGCGCCATGATCGGCCAGTCCATGATCAACGTGAAATCCGGCGCACGTACCCGTATCTCGGGGATTTCCGCAGCTCTCTTCCTTCTCTCCTTCATCGTCATCGCCTCTCCGCTGATCGAGCGTATTCCGGTCGCGGCCCTTGTGGGCGTGATGTTCATGGTCGTGATCGGCACCTTTGCCTGGACCAGCTTGAAAATCATGCACAAGATCCCGCCGATCGACGCTCTTGTCATGGTCATCGTGACCTGCGTAACCGTCTACTCGGATCTTGCGGTTGCCGTCGTTGTCGGCGTGATCATCTCCGCTCTCGCCTACGCCTGGAATGCGGCCAGCCGCATCAGGGCCCGCATCGGCACCAGCAAGGAAGGCTGGAAGGTCTATCGGCTGAACGGCCCGCTGTTTTTCGGCTCCACCACCGGTTTTGCCGACCTGTTTGATCCGCAGAACGATCCGGAAGACGTCGTTGTCGACTTCATCGACAGCCGCGTGGTTGATCATTCCGGCCTCGAAGCCATTGATGCCCTGGCGTCGAAATATGTCGCCGCCGGCAAGCGCCTGCACCTGCGTCATCTGTCTCCGGACTGCAAGAAGCTTCTGGCCAAGGCAGGTGACCTTGTCGAAGTCTCTGTTCTTGAAGATCCGGACTACGAAATTGCAGTCGACTACGGCCATACGTTCGACCGCACTGAAAAAGCCACCTGAAGTACGGGCTGGACGCACAATTGAAAAGACCCGCAAGGTTTCGGCCTTGCGGGTCTTTTTTTGTTAGTGAGGCCGGTTTCCGGCATTCCGCGCCGTTCCCCGATTGCCCCGCGCCCTGTAATTTGAAAGAGATACCTGCCCGGCCACAAATAATGGCCTTTTTTCGGCAATGCTTACGATCGGGACGTTACGGTGCCAGCACGCAGGAAACTTTTCATTACGCCGACCCTTGCAACTGTCATCGGCAGCTTTGTGCTGATTACGGCGGCCGCCATTCTGATCATACAGGCGGTGACCTCTTCGGAAGTCGTCCGGAGAATGGGCGGCGAACTGGTCGACATCGGCATGGATGCGGCGGAAACCGCATTTGTCGAACAGCTTCATGCGATCACCGAAACCGCCGAGTTCACCCGGGTGACCTACGAGCGCAAGGACTTGCCGCTTGACGATCCGGACCTCGTTTTGGCCTACCTTCATGGCGTGCTCGCTCCGATGGAACAGGTCTCCTTTCTTGTGCTGGTGGATGAAAAAGGCGAAGGCGTCGATGTCGACAGGGGCGATGCGGACGGCAAGCTTCTGGGAGGCGACATCAAGCTGGCAAAAGATGTTCCCATCCTGGTTCCCTTGGCAGAACAAGCCAGCAAACAGGCAGGAGCTTTCTGGAGCCAGCCGTTCTACATGCCGAACCGGGAGCACACCTACTATGTGTTCGTGCGCCCTCTCCATGACGGGAAAACCTACCGCGGATGCCTGATGATCGGCATGTCTCTCGACAGGATGTCTGAAATAACATGGCATGTTTCGACAGACGACATCACCGTATTCCTGATGAAGGAGGGATCGGACGAAATCGTCGCCCATCCGGACCTTCATAAATCCTTTGGCGACCTCAGCACGGATATGCCGCTGCTTAACGTTACTCAGCTCCCCGATGCCTTTCTGGCCGGGTTCGAAGACATGCCCCAGGTCGACAAGGCGTCGTTCGACATTTCCGAGGACCTCGATATCTATTCCGGCACAGACCCGGACGGGGCCAAACGGTTCGTGATTCTGGAGCAGAAGAACAAAAACCTGCTGGGGCTTCCGGTCAGGATTGGCGTGCATTTTCCTGCCGAGTACCTGGACCAGCCGCTGAAGCAACTGCTGATGGCGCTTCTTGTGGGCGGCGGACTTCTGGTCATCTCCCTGCTCGGCGCGGTTTTGCTGGCACGGCGGATCGCGAGGCCGGTGCAACGGGCTTCGGTTGCAGCCAGAGAAGTGGCGGACCTGAACCTTGAAGCCGTATCCCCCTTGCCCACCAGCATCATCCGGGAGCTGGATGATCTCTCCAAGGGGTTCAATGCCATGGTCGGCGGCTTGAAGGCCTTCAACCGCTATGTTCCGGCGACACTCGTCCGCAAACTCCTGCGCGAAGGCAGAGCGGATGCGCCGCCGGAAGAACGTGAGGTAGCGGTGCTGTTCACCGACATCGCCGGATTCACGTCAGCCTCCGAAGGCATGACGGCGAGCGAAACGGCTGCTTTCGTGAACCACCACCTTTCCCTGCTCGGCGCCGAGATCACCCGGGAAGGCGGCACCATCGACAAGTATATCGGTGATAGCGTGATGGCCTTCTGGGGAGCTCCCGAGCGGCTGGAAAACCCGGCCGAACCGGCCGCGCGAGCGGCAATCGGCATGGCCCGGGCCATCCGCGCTGACAACCGGGCTCGTATTGCCCGGGGCGAGGCACCGGTGCGCATTCGCATCGGCCTTCACATGGGACCGCTCGTCGTTGGCGACATCGGCGCGCCCGAACGGGTCAATTACACGGTGATCGGCGACACGGTGAATGCCGCTTCAAGGCTGGAAAGCCTCGGCAAGGAAATCGACGGCAGTGCGGATGTGGTGATCCTCGTCTCCGGCGAGATCGCCAAACGTCTTGACGATACAATCGATCAGGAAGCCATCGGTCTGCACAAGGTCAAGGGCAGGTCGGAAGCGGTTGAGGTCGTTCGGCTGCGCGGCTAAGGCAACGACGGTTCTTCTCCGCAGCGGTTGCCGGCTTGTGCAAGACACCCGCACTTTGCCTTACCACGTTATCGGGGTATGGGTAGTGCGTCGAAATTCAGTACGCAGGCCAAGCACTTGCCCTTCAACAGGCGCCTTCACATCACGCCAACGCTCACGACGGTTATCGGCGGGTTTGTCTTTGCGACGGCGGCGCTTGTTCTGATCGTTCAGGCCGCCACTTCTGAGAAAGTGGTGCGCAATCTTGGCGGCTCGCTGATCAACTCGGGCATGCATTCCCTGGACCAGGCCTTTTCCGCCCAGATTGAAGCCGTCGAGGAAGCCAGTTCCTTTACCGCCGCCGCATTGGACACAGGCAGCATCCTGATGCGCCGCCCTCAAGAAGTGGCCGATTACATGTTCGGCGTGCTTTCGGCCATGGAGCATGTCTCCTTTGTCATTGTTGCCGACAAGAACGGCAATTTCATTCAGGTCGACCGAGGCCGCGCAGACGGAATTCTCGTGCCGCAATTCGTGCCCAAGACGGACGAAACCCATGCGCTTGCGGGACTGATCTCCTCTTCCAGGGACAAAACGGCTGCCTTCTGGTCCGGCCCGGCTTTCTATCCCCAGCGGCAGCATACCTATATCGCCCACGTTCAGCCGATCCGCTCCACTGGTCCTGATGGCGACACCTATGAGGGCCTGATCCTCATGGCCATGTCGATGGAGCGCTTGTCGGAGGTCACCAGCGACATCTCTACCGGTCTGGTTCAGGTGTTCATGCTCAATCCGCAAAGCTACGGCCTGATCGCTCACCCGGCACTTTCGGAAGTGTTCAGTCTGTTGTCGCCGACGGATCCGCTGATCGCCCTGGAGAACGTCCCGGACACTTTCCTGAGAACCTTGAGAACAACCGAACCTGTCGACGCCTCGGCCTACGGCATACGCCCGGGTCATGAAATGCGCGCCGGGTTTGATGCCCTGGGCAACAAGCGATTTGTCGTCATCCAGAGCCCTGACCTCGGCCCGACCGGATTGCCGATTTCCATTGGTGCTCATTTTCCCGCCGAAGTTCTGGAACAACCGCTTGAGCAATTGAGCGATGCCATATTTATCGGCATTGCGCTGCTCGGCCTGTCGTTGATTGGCGCCGGTTTTCTCGCTCATCGCATCGGCCAACCGATCCGCCGGGCGGCTCTCGGGGCACGGGCCGTTGCCGATCTGGAGTTGGCCTCCGCAGGTCACCTGCCCGGCAGCTTCGTGCGCGAGCTGGATGACCTTGCCAACGGGTTCAATTCCATGGTCAGCGGCTTGACTGCTTTCAGCCGATATGTCCCGAAAACGCTTGTGAGGAAGCTCCTGCGAGAAGGCCGGGCAGAAGCCCCGCCGGAAGAACGGAACGTGGCGGTGCTGTTCACCGACATTGCCGGCTTCACCTCGGCGTCGGAGGGCATGACGGCAACCCAGACCGCCGCCTTCGTGAACCATCACCTTTCCTTGCTCGGCGCCGAGATCACCCGGGAAGGTGGCACCATCGACAAGTATATCGGCGACAGCGTGATGGCCTTCTGGGGTGCTCCCGAGCGGCTGGAAAACCCGGCCGAACCGGCCGCGCGAGCGGCAATCGGCATGGCCCGGGCCATCCGCGCTGACAACCAGTCTCGTATTGCCCGGGGCGAAGCACCGGTGCGCATTCGCATCGGCCTTCACATGGGACCGCTCGTCGTTGGCGACATCGGCGCGCCCGAACGGGTCAATTACACGGTGATCGGCGACACGGTGAATGCCGCCTCAAGGCTGGAAAGCCTGGGCAAGGAAATCGACAGCAGTGCCGACGTGGTGATCCTCGTCTCCGGCGAGATCGCCAAACGTCTCGATGACACCCTGGAGCGCCAGCCCATCGGCCAGCACCAGGTCAAGGGCAGGAATGAAGCGCTGGAAGTGGTGCGGCTGATCGGTTGACGCCTGTCGTACCCGCGGGAAACCGTCAGCGGGCTCCGGGCAGTCCCTCACTTTACAGGATCCGGTACAAGGTCCGGTCGCGTTTCAGAACGTGGTGGAACAACACTGCTCCGATATGAAGGGCGAAAAGTGCCAGCAAGGCCCAGGCGCTCCAGGAATGAATGGCCGACAACGCCCCGGCAATATCAGGCGACTTGCCGATTGGGCTCCAGACGGGAACCAGACCGAACCAGCTCAGCGGGAATCCGTGCGCGTTGGTAGCCAGGAACCCGCTCAGCGGCATGACGATAAGGAACAGATAGAGCAGACCGTGAACGGCACCTGCAGCCAGACGTTCCAGGATCGGCCCCTCTTCTGCCGGTTTGCGAGCAACAAGCTTGTTGCCCACTCGGACCAGCATGAGCCAGAGCACCAGAAAGCCGAACCCTTCATGCAGCATGTAGAAGTCCAGGGACACGTCGCTTTTTACGAATTTGATGACATAGCCCAGTGGCCACGTCGCCAGAACCAGGGCAGCGATCATCCAGTGCAGGATCCTGGTAGTACCGGCGTGACGGCTTTCCGGACCCAGAGGATGCACGGCAGTCCGCGATGGCGTTTCAAGGGTGTTCAACACCGTCTTTGTCCTCGTATCGATGCCTTGGCCGGCCGGGTTGGTCCTACGCCCGGGGTTTTCACCATCGTCCGCGCGCCTGTCCGCTTTGACTAGACGGCAACCGTTGTCACCAGCGTTTGAACCTGCTCCGTGTTAGCTCAACCCGGGCAGCTGGCCCTGTGACGCCGGACACTCCCCCGACAGGGCTGAACACGGAAGGTCATGACAGTTTTCTTGAATGAGATGCGCAAGAATGCCTTGCAGTGAAAAGGCAAACAGAAAAAATCTGGCGCGCATGCCTGCACGCATCAGCGCAGCCGGAAAAAGCAGAACCGCTCCACCAGCCGCAATAGATCCTTCTGCGAGCGGCAATTGGCCTTCGCCATAGCGTTCTTCAGGTGCTTTCTGGCAGTGTCGAGCGAGATGCCGCGCTCCTGACAATGCTGCGACAGATCCTTTCCCGAAGCGATGGCGCCAACCACAAGTTCCTCGGAGGGTGTCAGGCGGAACAGCCCGGCAAATTGTCTGATCTCGGAAGGGTCCGGCCCTTGCTGCTTGTGCAAGGGAATGCAAAGGACAGCGAGCATGGAACCGCCACCGCCGATCCCTCCCGGCACGGGCAGGAGCCTGACCCCGATTTGATCATCGGACGTATCGGTCAGCATGACGGCCTCGCCAGAGGGAACGCTTGAGCGGAAGTGCAGCGCATCAAGCGCGTGGGCGAGCCGCTGGTTCAGGGCCCTGTCCCGGAAGACGAGACCCCGGCTGCTCATCGTGAGCACCTTTTCGTGCTGCAACGCTTCGGCCTGGGAGTTTGCAAAAACGATCCTGCCGCCTGCGGCGATCAGGATGACCCCTTGCCCACGTGCCGACAAAAGATTGCCGAGCGTATCCGTGTTCGCCTTAGCCTCGGTCAGCGTCAGATGCATTCGCAAGGCTTGTCGGGTGTGGCTCAGAACCATTTGCTGAGCGGCAAGCTGCTCCTGTTGCCAGGGCTCTTCTTCATAGAGCGAGAAGCCGAGCCAGCTCAGACGCCCGGGCATGGCAAGCTGTGCACCGGATACCTCGTAAAGCTCGAAGGGCAGCAGGTTCTCGTGATAGACCGGGCTCGCCATGCGCTCTTCTTCGGACCAGAGAAGATCACCGTGCAGAACCTTGCCGACCGGCGCGTCCAAAATGCGCGGAAACCTGACATCGAGCTCGGCGTAAGTGCTCATGTAATCCTTGTGAAAATCAGGATCCATGCGAACTGTCACGAATAGATCGCTCCGCGCGTCTGCCAGGTTGTTGGAGAAGAAATGACAGCTCTTTGCATGGAGAGCGTCTGTCACCTCTTCCATGGCCGATTTCCAGAGTTCGGGTGACACCGCAGCCTCATAAAGACCCCGGATGGCAGCGTTCAGTCTTGCCTGGTCAATATTCACTTAGCCCTCATCGCATGGCTGCTCCCATTGACGCATATTCCGCCAAGATTTATTTCAAGAATGTTATGTAAATCACAAATTTTTATGATCGAAAACTTGCAAGAATTCGAAACGACATAAAAAAGCCGCCGGAGTTACCCGGCGGCAAACAAATATCAAAAGTTGTTTTTCCGGTTATCGCACCAGAATGTTGCGGAACTGCCAGGGATCCTTGGTGTCGATATCTTCCTTGTAGAAGCCAGGTCGCCCCTCAAGAGGTGTCCAATCCGTGTAGTAACCTTTTACCGGACCAAGATATGGCGACTGGATTTCGAGGCAGCGCTTGTAGTCCATCTCGTCCGTTTCGACGATACCTGCCTTCGGGTTCTCCAGTGCCCAGACCATGCCGGCCAGAACAGCCGAGGTTACCTGAAGACCGGTCGCATTCTGGTAGGGAGCCAGTTCCCTGGTCTCTTCCACCGAAAGCTGCGATCCGTACCAGTAGGCGTTCTTCTTGTGCCCGTAGAGCAGAACGCCGAGTTCGTCGATGCCGTCCTGCAATTCGCTTTCGTCGAGAACGTGCAGCGTCTCCTGAACCTTGCCGGCGGACCCGAACAGCTCGTGCAGCGAAAGCACCGCGACGTTTGCCGGATGATAGGCATAGTGGCACGTCGGCCGGTAGCTGACCTTCTTGCCGTCGCTTACCGAGAAATAGTCGGCGATCGAAATCGCCTCATTGTGGGTGACGAGGAAACCATATTGCGCACCAGGTGTCGGGCACCATGACCGCACACGGGTGTTGGCGCCCGGCTGTTCCAGATAGATCGCTGCCTTGCAGCCCTTCTTGTGCTTCTTGGCATTCGCCGGCTTCCAGGTTTCATGCGTGCCCCAGCCCAGCTCTGCCGGCTGGAAGCCCTCGGACAGGAACCCTTCAACCGACCATGTGTTCCAGAATTCGCCAAAAGGCTTGGGTTCCTTAGCCCGCTGGGTGTCGCGTTCGGCGATGTGAATGCCTTTGACACCCACCTTCTTCATCAGCTTCGCCCAACCCTTCTGGCTGGTCGGTTCCTTGAATTTCACCCCCGTGTCGGTCGCGATATCGACAAGAGCCTTTTTCACGAACCACGACACCATGCCCGGATTGGCCCCGCAGCAGGACACAGCCGTGGTGCCGCCTGGGTTCTTCTTCTTTTCCCGGCGCACAGCCTCGCGCAGTGCGTAGTTGGTCCGGTCAGCAGCCGTCGCAGTGTCATCGAAGTAAAATCCCGGCCAGGGTTCGACCACCGTGTCGATGTAAAGCACACCCAACTTACGGCAGAATTTCATCAGATCCAGCGAAGAGGTGTCGACTGACAGGTTGACCACAAACCCCTGCCCCTCGCCTTCGGTCAGCAACGGCGTCAGGACGTCCTTGTAGTTTTCTGGTGTCAGGGCAACCTTCTCGAACCTGTACCCCCTGTCGGTCACCAGCTTGGCATCGCCATCAACCGGATCGATGACGGTAAACCGGCTCTTGTCGAAGTTGAAATGGCGCTCGATCAGCGGCAGCGTCCCCTTGCCGATGGAGCCCAGGCCGATCATCACCAAGGGCCCGGTGATGGTGCCACGAACGGCGCTGTCTTTGGTACTGGGCACTGCCTTCGGTGCGGTGGGTTCCGGCGCAACCGCTTTGGAAGCGGCAGACTTTGCCGGAGCAGCTTTCTCGGGAGCTGCCTTTTTGGCTGCAGATTTTGCCGTTGTCCTGGCAGGCGCTTTGGCGTCCGTGACCATCGCAGGAGAAGCTTTGGCAGCCGGTTTCTTTGCCGCAGGTTTGGCTGCTGCTGGTTTTTCCGGAGCTGATTTTGACGCCGCAGCGCTTTTGCCGGAAGCTGATTTGGCGGCAACCGGGGTACGGGTCGCAGCTTTCGTGGTCTCAGCTTTCGAGGTCGCGGCTTTCGGCGACGCAGCTTTGGCTGCAGTCGGTTTGGCAGGCGTTGTTTTTGCAGCTGTCGGCTTTGCAGAGGTCGTTTTGGAGCTTGCCGACTTCACCGTTGCGGGCTTGGACACCGCCTTGCGCGGTGTCGCTTTGCGCCGCGTAGCCGGTTTTGCAGCGGCCTTCGGTGCCGGGTTCTTCGCCACACCGTCGTTGGTGTCGTCGGTCATATGCGTAACTCCAATCTTGTCCGATTTGCCGCCCATGTCGTTTCCAGAGGGTCCGGCCCGTTGGGAAATCCTTCAAACAGCGAAGCGCACTTATTGCGCCTTTCGTATGGTGTGGCTGGTTTCTGCAGGAATTTCAAGTCTTCTCGAAAAAGCTCATTTCTGGAAAGACGATTGAACTTCTCGGAACCTGTTTTTCTTAAAAACAAGTCTTTGCCTAAAAAAACAAGAGACGGCGGCGAAAAAGTCCGCCGCCGTCTCCAAGTCTTGAACGTCAAACTGCTTGCGACACCGAAAAGACGTCTTCCCGTGCTGTCGGCGCGGCCATCGGGTCCGGCACTCCGGACGCCGACAGGATACCTTCCAGCCCGGCAACATGCCCCGGAGCGAACTCCAGTCCCAGGAACCGGTGATACTCCACCGGCCCCGGCAGCGCGACCTTGTCAAGAAGGCCAGCTGCAAAACCGAAGCGCGCGTAGTACGGCTGGTCGCCGACCAGGATCACGGATCCATGGCCAAGCACGGCTGCCTGGTTGAGGGCGTGCCGCATCAGGCGGTCACCGACCATCAGCCCCCGGCAGCCCGGATCGACGGCAAGGGGTCCGAGCAACAGGCTTTGAGCACCATTGCGGTCCGCCACAGACCAGAGCCTTACCGTTCCGACGAGCTTGCCAGATTCGTCTATTGCAGAAAATGCGAAGACCGGAAGCCGGCCTTCACGCAGACGCTCGGAGGTTTTCCGGAACCGGTCCTCACCGAAACAAAGGTCAAGCAGACCCTCGCGGGCGCCGGTATGATCCGGTACCTCGTCCACAATCTCGATCATGGCACTTGCCTCAGATGACGAAGGACGCCAGCGGCGCGAAGCCGTTGAAGCCGACCGTGGAATAGGTCGTGGTGTAGGCACCACAGGCCTCGATCAGCACCTTGTCGCCAATGGACAGGCTCACCGGAAGTTCGTACGGCGTCTTTTCGTAAAGAACGTCGACGCTGTCACAGGTCGGGCCGGCCAGCACGCAGGGTGCGGTGGTGTCGCCGTCGCGCGGGGTGCGGATCGGATAACGGATCGCCTCGTCCATGGTTTCGGCCAGACCGTGGAACTTGCCGATATCGAGATAGACCCAGCGCACGTCGTCACTGGCGGATTTACGCGAAATCAGAACGACTTCAGCTTCGATCATGCCCGCATTGCCGACCATGCCGCGGCCCGGCTCGATGATGGTGGACGGCAGACGGTTGCCGAAATGCTTGCACAGCGCCTGGAAGATCGCTTCGCCGTAGGTCGAAACGCCCGGGACGTCTTTCAGGTAACGGGTCGGGAAGCCCCCACCCATGTTGACCATTTTCAGTTCGATGCCGCGGAGCGCCATTTCCTGGAAAACGCCTGCTGCCATGGCGAGAGCGAGATCCCATGCCGTGAGGTTGGCTTGCTGGGAGCCGACATGGAAGGAGACACCATGGGCAACAAGGCCGAGCCGGTGCGCATGTTCGAGGACGTCGGGCGCCATTTCAGGGTCGCAGCCGAACTTGCGGGAGAGCGGCCATTCGGCGCCGACTCCGTCGCACAGGACGCGGCAGAAGACTTTGGAGCCAGGGGCAACGCGGCTGATTTTTTCGACTTCTTCGACACAGTCGACGGCGAAGAGGCGGACGCCATACTGATAGGCACGCGCAATGTCCTTCTCCTTCTTGATGGTGTTGCCGTAGGAAATGCGGTCAGCGGAAGCGCCGGTTGCCAGCACCATTTCGATTTCGCCGACAGAGGCGCAATCGAAGGAGGAACCGAGGCTTTCCAGAAGCGACAGGATTTCAGGGGCCGGATTGGCTTTCACTGCGTAATAGACGGAAGTGTCCGGCAGGGACTTCGCAAAAGCTTCGAAGTTGTCGCGCACGATGTCGAGATCGACAACGACGCACGGTCCATCTTCATCACGTCGGCGGAGGAAATCGCGGATACGGTCGCTCATTGGGAAGGTTCCCTCTTTCTCAATCTCAGCCGCAGGCGCGCATATTTCCTTGGCTCGCGCGCTGCGTTCACGTCGCAGGATGCTGCAAGGCGCACCGGGCCTCCCCCGGGATGGAACCGGAGGCCGGGTTGACCGCAGCGACGGTTGGGCAATGCAACTGGAAAACAGCGCAGAGCTTTCCCGCGTCGGGAAATGCCGTTGATTGGATCGGGAAACCGAACCGCACGTCGGGCAATGATGTAACAAGTGCCTCTTCAGTGACGCCGGAGGTTGGATACCCCGGCAGAGACCAAAAAAGCCCTCTTACGTCGTTGCTTTAAGCCGTCCGGATTTCAACTGCCCCGCCCCTTGGCGGATTGTCTGGCAGCGGTCCCTTAAGAGATGTCTTGTTCGACATCCCATGGACGACCACGGGCACGTGCGAATTTGGGCAAGGCGTATATGCGCCCGTTCGCCCCCTGATGCAATAGGAAATTTCCAGTTGCCGATAACTTTTTTCGCTTCATTGCAACCGAACGGAAGCCGGGCGGAACACCTTGCGCCGCTTTAACTATTTCATAAAAATTGTGACAATCCCGACGGCTGTTTCAGAGCATGCAACCGGGTGAAGGTTGAAACCTTGCGGCATTGACTTCAGGCATCCAGACCTTCAGACAATCCATATACAAGCCGACACCGGCAAGACCGGATTATCGCATTGGCGGGAGGGAACACACATGAAGATCGCACGACTGGATCACGTCAACCTCCGTACAACGCGGCTGGACACGTTGATTGCCTGGTATGAGGACATTCTGGGAATGAAATCCGGCCCTCGGCCAGACTTTGCCTTTCCCGGCGCCTGGCTTTATGTGGGTGAAGCAGCAGCTATTCATCTGGTCGGCATCGACGGTCCGGAAGCCACTGGCTCTGAGACCAAGCTGAAGCTGGAACACTTTGCGTTCACGGCATCCGGCCTTGAAGCCTTCGAAGCCACATTGAAGGAACGCGGTGAACGTTACCGCCGCTCCGTCCAGCCCGGCACGGGAACGGTTGCCATCAACGTCTGGGACCCGGACGGCAACCATATCCATGTCGACTTCGCCCCGGAGAGCTGAGTCTGGGCTGAGGTCTGGGCCGAACCTAGAACGCCTCGAAGCGGATTTGATCCTGCGCGACACCCTCACGCAGCAGGCCAACCTCAAGGTCCGCCAGAAAGGCCGCGGGTCCGCACAGGAGGTACTGAGTGTCTGCACTCCCCGTGAGGGCCACGAGACCGGCTGCTGATATCCGGCCGGCATGATCGAAGTCATAGCCCGGAACGTCCGACGGCAGCGGACGGGTGTAGTGGGTGATGATCTGAACATTCGGCTTGTCATTAGCCAGGGCCTGCGCTTCCTTTCGGAAGGCATGATGATCGCCGTCGCGGGCGCTGTGCACGAACCACACCGGCCTGCCTTCCTCCTCGTCCGCCAGCTGATGCAGCATGCTCAGGAGCGGCGTGATGCCGATGCCCGCACTTGCCAGCACAAGCGGGCTTTTTGCGCCTGGCAGGGCAAAATCGCCTGAAGGCCTTCCCGCATCCAGAAAGCCGCCTACCGGAAAGACATCATGCAGGATGCGTGAGACCAGCCCTTGCCTTTCCCGCTTCACGGATATCCGGTAGCGCCCGTCGGAGGGATCGCCTGAAAGTGAATAGCTCCGTTGAACCTTGCCAAGACCACCTGGCAGATGAAACTCCAAAGGCAGATGCTGACCAGCCCGAAACGCTGGCAACGCCCCGCCATCGCGCGCCTCGAACACGAATGATGTCACATCGGCGCTTTCGCTGTGCTTGGCGACCAGCCGCAAGGAACGGATCGCATCGGCGTCTTTCTGCCAGCGCAAATGAAGCGCGGACGTCAGTTCGACGATGCTCTCGATTTCGAACGAGACCAGTTGGCGTGCACCCGGAACCTTTGCGGCTTCCGCCTTGTCCCAGATTATCGTCGCCCGGCCTGTCATCTGAAGCAGGCTGCCGGTGGTAAAATCCAGAAACAGCAGACCGGTGCGCGGGTCGCCAAGGATGTTGCCCAGTGTGTTGTAGAACTGGTTGCCGGCATAGTCCGGAAACCGCAGGGTACGATCGTCAAGCACCTCGACAAAACCACGCTCGCCACCGCGATGGCTAACGTCCATGCCATAGGCCGGATCGTCGCCCTCGCCCCGGTACCCGGTTGCGATGAAGAACGTATCTGCCGACCCGATCCACTGCTGTTGCGATGCGTTCAGGGCGTCGCTGCGAACAGCCAGGGCAGAGGTTTTCTCCGCACTCCAGCGGACATCCCGCGCCCTGATATATTGCGGGCAGTTGCCGAAGGACTGGCCAACCGAGAAACCGAACCCTTCTGCCCCCACACGCGAGACCTTGCCGTTCACCCTGTTGCGCCGCCGGGTCGCAAGCTCAATGCCGATAAACCCGACATCGGCTCCTTCGGAAAATGTACCTTCCAGCGCATCGCCCTCGACCGGCTGCGCGGACACCGTCAACGACCGAGCGTCAGGCGAGCGCACAAACCCCGGCCAACCCTCCAGAACCGTCGCCCAGGGACGGCCAGCGGCATCTCTTGCAGATGCGACCAAGAACATCTGCGCCTCGAAAAAGGCCCGGTGCTGATCGGGCATGGCCTCGCGGATCGCACCGCGCGCCCACAATTCGACATCCCTTTCGCCGAGGCGCTCCTGAACCTGTTTTTCGCCATCGTGAAAGGGCGAGCGGTTTTCCGGCCGGTTCCCGGCTGCATCCGTCTTCAACATCCTGGTTTCCTCTTGGGCTGGAGATGCGTGGGATAAAAAGCGACGGGACCGGGCACGCCCGCGGTGCGCCCGGTCCCGCTCAGCATTCGTCAGGAATTCAGGCGGCAAGGCCTGCCTTGCTCGCCGGCATGGCCACAAATCCCGGCAAAGCCTCGACACGCTTCAAAAGACCGCGAATGCGCGGATAGGGTTCCAGCGAAACATTACCTTCCGGCGCATGGGCCGTGTAGCTGTAGATGGCGATGTCGGCGATCGTCGGACGGTCTCCAACGAGCCATTCGCGACCATCGAGATGGGCTTCCAGGTTATCGAAAGCCACCTTGGCAACAGACTTCGCGCGTTCCGGATCAAGCGGCGCTCCGAAGACGGTGATCAAACGTGCCGCGCCCGGACCGCTGGCAAGTTCACCGGCGGCAAAGGCCAGGAAGCGATGCACTTCCGCTTCCAGATACGGATCTGTCGGCAGCCAGTCCGGTGCATATTTGCGTGCCAGATAGACGAGGATCGCATTGGAGTCCGCGAGAACGGTCGTACCATCCTCAATGACGGGAACGAGGCCTACCGGATTGAGTTGCAGGAACGGGTCGCGCTTGTGCTCGCCATTCACCAGGTCGACCTCGACCAGCTCGAAGTTGATGCCGGTCAGGCTGGAAAAGAGTTCCACCCGGTGGCAGTGACCGGAGAGCGGAAAACGGTGGATCTTGATTGCGTTGGACATCGCCAGCTTCCTCTTGCGTTGAAGAATCTTTCTGCGGCCGAAGCGTCTTGGTCCGGTCCGCTGTCCGCAATATGTCACCCGCCTTGAACGGAAATAATCTTCGAATTCATTCAATAATTATGTACAAATCAAGGATAATAGTCTGACACGAGCAGGAGCCGCCGAGGACAATAGTAATGGACAAGATCGAAACCATGCGAGCTTTTGTTGCGGTTGCGCAGGAGCAATCCTTCACCGCTGCCGGGCGGCGGCTCGGCCTGTCGACGAAGCTGGTCAGCAAATATGTCCGGCATCTGGAAAGCCAGTTGAAGACCCAGCTCTTCAACCGCACCACGCGCAGCGTTTCCCTGACCGATGTCGGCACCGCCTATCTGGAGCGTTGCCGGCCGATCCTGGAGCAGCTCGACGATCTGGATTCGCTTGTGCGCGAGCGGCAGGGCGCTCTGGCAGGCCAGATCAGGCTGACCGCCCCGACGGGCTTCGGCAGCACGCGGCTGAGCGAGGCGCTGGTGCCCTTCCTGCGCGAGCATCCGGATGTCGAAGTCGACATGCGTCTGTCAGACCACCGACTTGCCGTGGTGGAAGAAGGTCTCGACCTGGCAATCCGCATCGGTGCCTTGCGGGACTCCACCCTGATCGCCCGCAAACTTGCCGGAATGCCGCTGGTTCTGTGTGCCTCACCGGATTATCTCCAGCGGCACGGCAGGCCGCAAGACCCAAGTGCCCTTTCGACCCACGTCTGCCTTGTCGACAACAACCAGACGGGCCTCAACATCTGGCGGTTTCATTCCGGAGACAAAGAGCATGTCGTTCGGCTGAACGGTGCCGTCCGCTCGAACTCGCCTGGTGCCCTGGCCCGCATGGCAACAGGCGGTCTCGGCATCACCATCGCGCCGCTTTATGCCATCGAGGACGCTCTGCAGGACGGGCGTCTGGAACGCGTGCTTCCGACCTATGAGACAGACACCTTCGGCCTTTATGCGCTCTATCCACCCAACAGGCATCTGACCCGCCGCGTGCGCGCGTTGATCGAGCATCTGGCGGGGGTATTCAGCTCCCGCTGGCCGGACTGACGGAAGACGGCCTCAAAGGAAAAGAAATCTCGAAGGTCGCGCCCCCGCCGCCCGGGAGCAGGCGGATCGATCCACCATGAGCCTTCAGGAGGGCCTGCACGATGCCAAGCCCCATGCCGGTACCGCCGCTTTCTCGCCGGGTGGTGAAGAACAGGTCAAATACCTGGCTCTGATTTCCCTCGGAAATGCCCTCACCATTGTCATTCACCTGAACCGTGAGGCCTTTGCCGGCCTGCTCAGGAAGGATCGCTACCCTGGAGGCACCGTGCCGGCGGGAATTGTCGATCAGGTTTTCAAACACGATCCGGGCATTTTCCGCCGACATCGGCAGGTCCGCCTCACCAGCCAGGTCGATGTCCACCCCCTCGAAACGGCCATTGAGTTCTGCAGCAACCTCGCTCAGCCGGCAACGCCCTCCGATCTCGACGCTGTCAGCCCGGGCAAGTTCGCGCAGCCGGTTGAGCAGTTTCGACGCCCGCTCGGTATCGTGCAGGATATTGCCGAGGAACTTCTCGCTGTCCGCCGCACTCAATTCCGACCCGGCATCCTTCAACAGTTCCGCCGCCCCCTGAATGGCCGTCAGTGGCGTCTTCAGTTCATGGGTCACATGATTGGCGAAGTTGGAAATATAGTCGTTTCGCTCGAACAGCTTGCGGGACATTTCCAGCATGCTTTCCGACAGCGCGTGGATCTCGCGATTGCCGTGAATGGCAAGCGGCACGAGTGCCTCCCGCTCGCCGTTGCCGATGGCAAGCGAGCGCCGTGTCAGTGCCTTGATCGGCCCGGTGATCGCGCGGGCAAAGATGAAACCGACGACAAAAGTCGCAGCCAGCACGAAGACGACGACCCAGAAGACCGCTTCGCGCTTCAGGAACATTTCCTTGAGGATGTTGCTGGGAGTGCGCGAGGCATAGACAACGCCCGCGACCTGGTCGTTCACGACAATCGGCATCGCGACAAAGACGCGAACGCTGGTTCCCCGGCTGATGGAATAGATCGGCTGCGGATTGTCGACAATGCGTTCGCGAAGCGCACTGGCATAGCGCCCGGTAAGCGCCTTTTGAATCTCCTCCACATGGGCAAGCGACAGGCCGATATCCTCTCGCCCGGCGATGATCACACCATTGAAATCAAGCAGCCGAAACCCGGCCAAAGTCTTCTTCTGGGTGTCTTGCAGGATGCGGTTCATGGCTTGCCCGGCTGTCAGATAAGCCGGATGTGGCGGTTCGGTGGCGGGCAATGGAGGTCCTCGACGGGGAAGAACCTCTGTGCGGGTGAGATCCAGTTCCGGCAATTGCGGCGTCCAGCTTCCACCCGGCTTGCGCAAATAGATGCTGCGGCTTCCCGGCACCTCCGCAGCTTTCGCCACCTCGGGCCCCAACGGCAGATTGCCGTTGCCGATCTCTTCGAGACGTTGCGCCGTGGCCGCGGCAATAGCGGCCGACTGACCGATCAGTTCCGCTTCCGTCGTTTCGATTAGCTGGTTCTCATAGACCCGGAAGAAGGCGACCCCGGCAAGCGGTACCAACAGCATGATGCCGAGAACCCCTGCCACCACAAGAGAGAGCGGCGGTCGCCATTTGTCTCGGAAAGTGCGGGACAGGATCATCCGCTGGTCCCTGTCTCCACCCGGCAGGGCCCCAGCCGGAAACCGACACCATGAACGGTCTCGATGGCATCACCGCAGCCGGCAGCGCCGAGCTTGGCGCGGATGTTGCGGATGTGGCTGTCGATGGTTCTGTCCGAAACGTGGATATTGTCCCGATAGGCGCTCTGCAGGATCTGCTCGCGCGTGAAGACAATCTTCGGCCGGGCCAGCAAGGTGGCCAGGATATCGAATTCGATCGCTGTCAGTGTTACCGGCGCTTCACCGACCGTCACATGGCGCTGCGACCGGTCAAGCTCGACCGCACCGAACCGAAGCGCTGGCAGGTCCTCGACCGTCTCGGCAGACGTAGGTGCGCCGTAGCGTTTCAGGATCGCCCCGACCCGTGCGATCAACTCGCGCGGACTGAAAGGCTTGGTCACGTAATCATCCGCACCCAGTTCCAGGCCGACGATCCTGTCGATTTCGTCATCCCGGGCCGACAGAAACAGGATCGGCACCTCTGACGTGCGGCGCAGATGGCGGCAAACATCCAGCCCATCCATTTCCGGCAGGCCGATATCCAGAACGATCAGAGACGGATTGCACAGAAGCGCCTTGTCGAGCGCTTCCTTGCCGTCAGTGGCGACTTCGAACACATAGGCCGCTTTTTGAAGCGCGAAACAGATGACATCCCGGATATGCGGGTCGTCGTCGACTACAAGAATTGTTTGACCTGGCAAATGACTCTTCCCGAAAAATGGCCCCCGCAGTCACCTGCGGGAGCGTTACCAATAGCGAAGCGCGGATCAGGTTTCCAGCCACCAGCCATCCCGGCGCAAGGCGCGGGGCAAGGCAAGATCCAGTTCACCAGACACATCGTCCCTGCCACGGGACCGACAGGCTCGTGCCCTGTCACGCAACTTGCGGAAGCTTTTTGCCAGGCGATGCCGAAACCGGGCGGCCACAGCCAGGAAAACCAACATCAGGCCGAACAGGCTTTCCGGCTCCGGTGCCGAACTGCCGGACAGGTTCAGCGACGGATAGGCATTGGTGGAAACGCCTGCCACCTGCGGCAGGGGCACATTTCGGTGGGACGTCGCCCCCGGTGCGCCATTCACCACCTTTTCGGATACGGCCACAAAGGACGTGAACCGGGTCTGGAGCGAATAGGTCAGCCCCAGGTCGACGATTTCCTGCTGCAGTTGCTTGTCGGTGCTGCCGCCGATCGTATAGGCGCGTTCCTTGTCGAAGATCTGCTCGCGTGCCCAGATCAGCGGCAATGCCCTGCTGGAAACCGCACTGCCGTCGACAGAGGACTTCAGGTCGATTTCAAGTGGCAATCTGGCGGCATGCCCATTGACGAGGCCATTGATGAAGATCGTGTGCCTTCCACCGGAAGTGTAACGCCCCATCACGCGCACCGATCCGCCTTCGAACAGGTCGGGGATCCGGGCCGGGCTCTGGCCCTCGACCTTGAGCCCGTTCCAGTCGATGGAGATATCGGTCAGGAGCGGCGTCTTCAGCTTTGCGGCAAGACTTTCCGCAGCTTCACCGGCGTCTTCTCCCAAAGCGACATAGCGGGCATAGCCCCGGCCCTCGGTCGCCATCGCATCCAGCAGGAACCGGTTGACCGAATTGCCGACACCGAAGGCGTAGATGCGGGCCTTGCCGATGCGGTTCGCGACACTTGAGATAACGGTTGCCTCATCGCCGATATAGCCGTCGGTCAGGAAGACAACGATACGGGTGGTGTTGTCCGGCTGCACCTGATCGAAGGCGGTGTTGACGGCCCGGTTGATCTCCGTTCCACCGCCAGCCTCAAGAGAAGACACGAACTTCAAGGCCTGCCGCTTGTTCCGCTCGGTTGCCAGCACTGCATCTCCGGCAAATTGGGAGGTGTTGTTGGAAAAGCGAAGGATGCGGAAATAGTCGTCCGGGCGCAAAGCCTTGATCGCTGCCGTCATGAAGGTCTTGCTGGCTTCGATTGGCTGCCCGGTCATGGATCCGGACGTATCCAACACGAAGACAAGCTCGCGCTGGCCGATCATGTCTTCAGCCGGAAGTTTCGGCGGCTCGATTAGCAGCGAGAAATAGCCACCACCATCGGCTTCGTATCGGGACAAGACGCCGGCAGCGACATCGCTTTGTGCGGCAAGCTCATAACGCAGCACGAAATCCCGGTTGTCGATGGCCCTGCCGGACTTGAAGCGGACTGTCTGCATGTCCCCCTGGCTGGAAACCTCCAGCGCATGGGTATCGCTCGACAGTCTCGAAACAGGCATCGGCGCCTTCAGCGCAAGCTCCAGAGACACGCGCCTGGGATCGATTTCCTTCGGTGCGTTCTGCCCGATGACTTCGGGATAGGCCGGAAGCTTGTCGATCTGCCAGCCGGAGACCGTCTCGCTGCGCTTGAACGCGGCCGGTTTTGCAGAGTCTGACACATCACCCGCAATTTGAGGGTCTCCATATCCGGGACCATCATCCTCCGGTGCAGACTTGTCAGTGTAGTTTTGCGACACCTGCATGGGGGACTGTGCTCCCTGCCCCTCATATCGAGGCCCGACCACCATCGGCATCACCAGTTCATAGGCGCCGTCGATCTTGGGAACGGTCTGGGCGTATTCCAGCGTCACCTTCACCGGGCGGCCGGGCATAAGATGGGCAATGTCCTGGGTGAACATGTTCGGCCGGTGCTGGGTCAACAAGGCAGCGGCCTTGCCCTCCCGTTTCGCCTTCTCGAAGGTGGCCTTGGCGTCCTCCTTCTTCTTCACCCGGGCCACGATGGTCTCACCGTCGAGATCCATGCGCATGGCGTGGATGGCGGCTTTCTGGTTCAGCGGAAACAGGTAGGTCGCGTTCAGCGGCAGCTTGGTCGGGTTCAGGAAGGTTTGCGTCAGCTCAACGTGGGCGACATCGCCATCAACCTCGACCCTGTAATCGGCCTTCAGCAGAGGCAGGTGGATCTCCTTGCCGCCTGAAGTGGCGACCACGGTGCCGGACAGATCATCGAGATCAGGCTCAGCAGCAGCGGGTAGCGCCGAAAGCGTGCTGAAAACAGCGGCCAACGAGGCTGCCAGAGAGCTGACAGACACGTATTTGGACAGGAACGTCATATGCGATTCTCCTTTCGGTCGGGGGCAATGCCGGTCGTGCGGGTGTTAAGGTCGAGTGCGGCCCCGGCGGCGGCCTCGAAGGCGGCGCGTTGCGGTTCGTCCAGCGTCCATGGCGTGATCCGCTGAATGCTGGTCCAGGTGGTGCCGGGCCGCTTCAGCCACAGCCAGATCGCTTCGGCGATGTTGTGGGTCGACTGGCCGGTGCTGGAGATGAAGGTGACGGCAACCCGCCAGTCGCCTCCGGTTTCCGATCGGGCGCGGTAGAGCGCTGTCGGAACCGGTTCGAAACGGCTGCCGAGAAAGGTGACGTTGAAACCAAGCCCGCGCAAGCAATCGTCCGGGGCATGAAGGTGGCGCAGCGGCGAGGATGTGTGCACCAGCGTCAGCGCCATCGGGCCATAGCGCCGCTTCTGCGCGTGGCCGCCATATTGCTCGAAGTACTGCTCCTCGATGGGCAGCAGGGCTTGGTCTATCCCGACCTCGCCCGCCAGCGTCAAAGGCAGCGGCTGGGGCCGGGTGGAAGACGACACATCAAGGGCCTGCCTTGGCAGGCTGATGATGAAAAAGGCAAGGCTCAGGAACACCAGCGCGGACATGTTCCGCATGGGCCGCGACAGGACCGGCAAGGTGAAGAAAGCCCGGGTTCCCCTCGCCTCGGTAGGACGCGGCTTATAGAAGACCAGCACCGGCGCCATCGACAGGGCAAGCGTCAGATACCCGATGATGTCGTGCAGCGGCTGTGCCATGACATCGGCACCGAAGACGCTTCCTGGATAAGCTATTCCAACAGCGAGCAATGCAATGCGCAGGGAATTGCCGATGAGGCTCAGCCCCAGCGCAATGAAGACCCAGAGCGCCGCCGTCAGCAGGTTCGGCCGGTACAGCGCATTCAGGATGACCAGAAACGCCATGGCCAGCATCAGTCCGGATGTGCCCGAACAGGGCAGGTCCACCAGAACGTCCTTGCCGGCAAGTCCGATCCGGATGCCCGAGCAGGAGAGGTCTGAAAAGAAAAGGCCAAGGCCGCCGCAGGAGAGCTTTGCCGACAGTTCCTGAAGAGGATAGCCGAGCAACCTTTGCAGGATACGCTCAACCGGCAGCGTAAATAGAAACAGGACGGACAGCCACAATGGCGAGACGGCCCGCTGCCTCTCGCCTGTCCGAAACAGGGTCGCCAGCGCAAAGACATCAATTGCCAGCGCCAATCCGCCGATCACGTTGATCGCCAGAACCTGGCTCGCCAGCCGGATCAGCGCGGAAACCAGCAGAAGCAGAACGGCCATCTGCCTGTGGCCAATCGAGTTCTGCCGGACCGGGCTCGTCAAAGACCAGAGCGCCAAAGCCACCAGCGCGGCCAGGTAGAGCGCGCCGGTCGACGGATAGGACGGATCGGTCCAGGTGCCGATCAGCCAGCGCAACGGCTCATAGGCAAGGATCAGCGAGGCCAGGAGAAAGGCCAGAGAGGTTGGGGAAGATTTTGCCAGACGGGTCATGACACCTGTTGTGCCAAGTCCGCTTGCAGGCCCTTGTCAGCCTATGTGCAGATTTTGCGCATTTTGCCGGCTCCTACGCGGAAACGCCTCCCCCGGAGGCTTTGCCCCAGGAAACGATGACCGGTCGTTCCAGACCGTCCAGAGGCAAGATCCGGCAGTCGATACCGAAAATGGACGAGATGATCTCCTGCGTCAGAACTTCCGTCGTCGGCCCGTTGGCTGCAATCCGCCCCTGGTCGAACAGAACGACATGATCGGCATAGCGCATGGCCATGTTGAGATCGTGCAGGACGATGACGAAACTGCGGTTCTCCGAATGGCTCAGGTGTTTGACGAGATCCAGCAGTTCAAACGCATGTGCAATGTCCAGATGGTTGGTCGGCTCGTCCAGAAAGATGCGCGGAGCATCCTGCGCCAGTGTCATGGCAACCCAGGCACGTTGCAGCTGCCCGCCGGAGAGTTGCGCCAGCGCACGGTCTTTCAGATCCGCCATTTCGGTGATGTCCAGCGCCCGGTCGCACGCTGCCCTGTCCGCTGCCGATGGGCCACCAAACCGGCTTCGGTGGGCGAACCGTCCCATCAGCACCAGATCCCCGACGGACAGGTCCGACGGGGCGTCGGGCGACTGGGACAGCATGGCGACCTGGCGCGCAAGATCCTTCTGCGTCCACTCGCCAAGCGCCCTGCCCGCGATTTCCACCTTGCCGGCATCCGGCCGGTGCAGACCGCGCATCACCTTCAGCGCGGTCGACTTGCCGCTGCCGTTCGGGCCGCAAAATGCAATGATCCTGCCGTCGGGCAGATCGAGACAGACCTCGTTCAGCGCGGGTGCACCGTCATATGCGGCACTGACACGTTCGAGACTGGCCAGAGTGTCAGGCATGGGATTGCCGTCCTTTTACAAGCAGATAGAGAAACAGCGGAGCGCCGACGAGCGCGGTCAGGGCGCCTGCGGGCAGTTCCAGCGGCGGCGCGATGATCCGGGCCAGCGTGTCGGCTGCCAGCACCAGGAAACTCCCGGTCAGAGCCACGGAGGCCAGATATCCGAACCGGAACTGACCGTGGAAAATCCGCGCCACATGCGGTGCGACCAGACCTACGAAACCGATGGCTCCGACATGGGCCGTCGCCATGGCCGTGAGGAAAACGGCAACCGCCAGAAGGCACACCTGGGCCCTGTCCAGCGACAGCCCTGTCACCGCCGCGCTCTGCGGGTCCAGAACAAGCTGCCGAAAGGTGAGACGTTGCAGAAGCAAAACGGGAACGACTGCCAGAAGTCCGAGGCCCACCGCCATGACATCCTGCCAATGCGCCGCGCCGACGGAGCCCGTCAGCCAGGTCAGCGCCTGACTGGCCCGGTAGACTGGCCCCAGAATGATCAGCAGAGTGACCGCTGCCTTGGCGAGTGCGGCCAAGGCAATACCATACAGGATGATCTTCAACGGCTTGCTGCTGCCCCGGTCGAGCGAAGCCAGGGCAATCACCAGGGCCCCGAACAAGGCAGCCCCGGCAATGGCGGCCAAGGGCTGCCAGTGGATGGAAACGGTCAGATTGTTTGCCTGATCGGAAAACAGCCACAGGAACAGCACCACGCCGACCGCCGCACCGTCGGTGATGCCGAGAACCGAAGGCGAAGCCATCGGATTGCGCACGACCCTCTGCAGCAACGCGCCGGCAAGAGCAAGCGCGGCTCCCGCCAATATGGCAAGCGCAACGCGGGGCAACCGCAGTGTCCAGACAATCACCTCATCCATGCGGCTGCCCTGCCCGGCAAGGGCTGCCACGACGCGTTCGGGCGGCATGAAGCTTGAGCCGATGCCTGTTGCTGCCAGCGTCAAGGTGATGAGAAGCAGCATGACTGGCATCAACCGGGCCAGGGGAGAAACACCTGAGATCACGCTGCCAGCCCTTTTCTCCGGTGCAGCAGATGCACCAGCACCGGCACACCAACCAGCGCCAGAACAGCGCTCATCGGCGCTTCACCCGGCGCAACGATGATGCGGGCCAGAATATCGGCAAGAACCGCGATCAGGGCTCCGGTCAGAAGGGAAAGCACGATCAGTTGCCGTGTCGACGGCAGGGCGCCATCGGTCAGGCGGCGTGCCAGATGTGGCGCCACCAAACCCAGAAACAATACCGGCCCGGCCATGGCCACCGCACCGGCCGCAAGCAGGGCCGCAAGCCCAAGTGTCGACAATCGGACCACGCCAACATTGACACCGACTGACCGGGCACTGGCATCGTCGAGGCGCAGCACATCCAGTGGCGTTGCCAGAAGAAAGCTGCCCACGGTCCCGACGAGCAGCAGTGGCAACCCGAGTTGCAAAAGACCAAGTGGCCGGTCGGAGAAGCTGCCCGACAGCCAGAACAGCAGCGTCTCCAGCGCGCTTTCGTCGATCAGCAGCAAGGTCTGTGTGAAGGACGCCAGCAGGGCAGCGACGGTAAAGCCGGCGAGCAGCGTGGTTGCCGGATTGCCCGCTCCGCCAGTGGACGCGGAAATCGAAAACACCAGCGTGGTTGCTGTAATCGCTCCCAGCACCGCCGCTACGCCGATACCAGCCAGGCTCGAGACACCGAAGACCGTGACCCCGAAAGTCACGAACAGCGCAGCGCCCGCATTGACACCCAGCAGGCCGGGTTCGGCCAGCGGATTGCGCGTGACCGATTGCATCAGCAGGCCGGAGAGACCCAGCGAAGCCCCGCAAACGACACCGATTGCAGTCCTGGGAAGACGCAAGGTGGTCACGATCAGCGCGTCTGCGCCGTCGCCCCCTACAAGCGCGGAAAGGACCGTGTGAGGCGTATAGAAGGTCAATCCGGCATGCAGGCTGAAAAGGACAGCCGCGCACAGCGCCAGACACAGTGCAATCGCCGGCCGCCTCATGCGCCCTCTCCCCTCCGATTGACAAATCAACGGCCCGTCCATACACGGGTTTAATACTGGAGGCAAATATTCAACTTTTTGGAGTCATTCTAATGAAGATCTGGTCACGCCTGCTGTGCGCCCTGCCGCTGTGCGCGATGCTGGCATCAGCCCCTGCGATTGCTCGCGATGTCACCGACAGCATGGGCACCGTCACGGTTCCGGACGCCCCGAAACGGATTGTCGTCCTTACCAATGAAGGCACGGAAGCGCTTCTGGCACTGGGAGTGACGCCGGTGGGCGCGGCCAATTCCTGGAATGGCGATCCATGGTGGGACCATATTTCCGATGCCATGGACGGAGCGGAACCTGTCGGCAAGGAAAGCGCGGTGAATCTGGAACTGATCGCGGCTCTCGAACCCGACCTGATTCTGGCAAACAAGCAGCGGCACGAGGAAATCTATCCGCAGCTGACCGCAATCGCCCCGACCGTCATGTCCAAGGAGCTTCGTGGTGACTGGAAAATCAACTTCCGCCTCTATGCCGAAGCGCTCGGCAAGGAGCAGGAAGCGGATGCAGCCATCACCGATTACGATGCGTCTGTCGCAGACCTTCGGGTGAAACTTGGCGACCACCTCAACGAGGAAGTTTCCGTGATCCGTTTCGTGCCCGGCCAGATCCGCATCTATCAGCTCGACAGTTTCTCCGGCGTGCTCCTAAAAGACATCGGCTTTCACCGGCCGGCGAACCAGAATGTGGAAGAATTTGCCATCCGCACCGGCAAGGAGAGCATTCCGGATATGGACGGCGACCGGATCTTCTATTTCACCTATGACACGGGCGATGGAAAAGGCACGTCTCTGGAAAAAGAAGTGCTTGCCGATCCGCTGTGGCAGTCCCTTTCCGCGGTGAAATCCGGCAAGGTGCACCGGGTCAGCGATGCAATCTGGAACACCGCCGGTGGCATTCTGGCTGCCAAGCTGATGCTTCGGGACATTGCCGGCATTTACGGTCTCGACTAGAAAACAGTACGGCTTCCGCTCCAGCGAAAGCTGTTCCGACACAGGCGCCACCGTTCAATCAGGCCCACATGATGGTGTCCGACGCCGATGCTGCCTGCCGTGCCTGCGAGCGCCATGGAATGCGCATCGTCAAGCGCCTGCAGAACAAGGACTACGGCCTCTGAGACTTCGTCTTCGCCGATCCGGATGGCAACCGGATCGGCGTCGCTGAGGAAATCTGACCAGACCGACCTGCTATCTGGGCACCTGCTGATGGGCGGCGAATTCGCCCATCAGCTTCATGAAGTCTTCCGGCGGCGGAAAGCCTTCATAGCGATGACGCGCCGGTGTTTCGACCCACGGCAATTTGCTGGCGGTCATTGTTTCCATGAAAGGTTCGGTCCAGCGAAGGTCCTCAAGCAGAACCGATCGAACATTCACGATGTCGTCGTACGCCGGAATGCGTGTGAACATCCAGGTTTTGCAGTCCGGGCAGAAATAGTGATCCGCCTCTGGTCCCTGCAATCCTCCCTTCACAGGTGTTCCCTCCGTCACCTTGAAAGACGGTGCCGGCATGATCGCCGTCAGCGAATAGGCGCTCGAACTCATCTGCTGGCAGCCTCTGCAATGGCAGGCATTGGTGATCAACGGCGGTGCCGAAATCTCGAAGCTCGCATGACCACAACGGCATGTTCCCTTGAGTGAAAAATTCTGTTGTGACATGTCCAGCTCCTTCCAATTCGACTGGCCGCCCTTATGACG
The DNA here is from genome assembly GCF_054658235.1 of Roseibium sp. LAB1. Taxonomy (NCBI): domain Bacteria; kingdom Pseudomonadati; phylum Pseudomonadota; class Alphaproteobacteria; order Hyphomicrobiales; family Stappiaceae; genus Roseibium; species Roseibium sp. LAB1. Next base: position 626,076 of record NZ_BAAGIB010000001.1, read on the forward strand.
GCACCCGCAACTTGAAGAGGTTCGTCTCGCCTTTCAAGCGTCTTCTGAGGTGCTGCAATTGCTGACAAGCCTGGCGAGAACTGTCACGGCCACGAGGTAATCAGCCTCCGAAATTCCCTGCATGGCCCTTTCGCGAAAGGCTGTCTGGCGTTCCATCGCACATTTGTGGGCCTCCCGGCCCGTGGAGGTAAGCCGCCAGACGTCTCCTTCGGACCGAAGGTGGTTCTGATTTTCCAGGTCGGTCAGGACAAGGCGTAATTCGCCGTCGCCAATGATGGGTGAAAGGCTCTCCAGCAACTGGCCGAACGGCTTGCCCGTCCCGGTTTCCGCCAGCGTATTCACCACCTGCCACTCTCTGCGCCCGAGACCCAGATCCGATTGAATGGCCTCTATTGCCTCGGTAAGACATCTGTCGGCGGAGCGGATCCAATATCCGATCGGACGCTGCAGGGCTTTCGTTTCAAATGGGGTCGGCATGATATGCTCCCTCGACTTCGCAAACGCGAATGCGCGGCGGCTTTGCCGCCGCTGTCGGGGGTTCTTGCCTCACGGCACCGGCGCCGCCTGGCCGAACATGGCCTTCACGCGTGAAGGGACCGGGGCTTACCCGGGCAACAGGCCCAACCGGTCTTACCTTTTTCGACATGACCTGGGTACCCGCTCGACGTCCCCGGTGCAACACCGGGGCCGAAAGATGTTATTTGACACACAGGCGAATTGCCTGATCAGACCTTGGCCAGCAGTGGCAGAAGCGCCGGATGAATATTCGAACTTTCCTTGCGGATGAAGCGCAGAAGCGCCTTCTCGTTTTCGTGCAGAATGCCGTCGCGACCGATGCGATCCACCAGCCAGGTAGCTTCGTCTTCCGTCACAACTTCATTGGCAGAGATCTCTGCAAGCATCTCGTTTCCGCGTTCGGCAAACGGGTCCGGCCTGTCGTCATACGCATCGCGAATACCGCCGACACCACCACTGAACATGGTCTTGAAAAATCCGGCGAGCCCGCCTTCGAAACCGCCGGGCTGCTCCAGCCAGTTTTCACGTTCGAGCGCGACCTTGCGAGACGGCGGCGTGTAGCCGGACATCGCCATCATGTAATTGGCGACAGCCTTGGCAAAGAGCTCCGACCACGCCGGTGCGTTTTCCGATTCCACCGTTGCATCGTTCAGATCGAACAGCACTTCGGCTTCTGCCTTGGAAATGGCAATGCCGCGGCTACTGGCTCCCGCATAAAGCACACGGCGCAGCAACTCCACCTCGCCATCGGCAATGACCCCCGGCTTCAGCTCCGCGCCCGAGCGCGTCGGCCCCTTGCCTGATATGACGCTGTCCGCGACGGCCCGCAGGGCAAATTGTTCCAGACATTCCGGCGCATCGCGGGCTTTCTCCAGCACATGCAGCACCGCGTCCAGCTCCGTTTTGCCGCAGATGTGGCCGTCTGCCATGATCTGGCTGATCAGCCAGTTGGCCTTGTCCTCGGAAACATAGCCCTCGGGTTTTGCCTGGTGCACCAGAATGTCCAGGATGGCTTCGGGGAACAGTTCGTACCAGGTGTCATGGTAGCTAATGTTGGCATTGTTCAGCCGAAACAGAGCTTCGCCCTCTTCCAGCGACACCGCCATATCGCCGTAAACATAGCGGCGGACGTTGATGACATCGTCCTCACTGAGGTGTCCTGCCGCAATTCTGGTGGTCACGAATTCGTTCAATGTCGGCTTGGCCATCATGTCCCCCTTGAAAAATCGGGGTGACTATTGCCGGAAATTCTTGAAATTACGGTAAAACCAGATCGACAAAAAAGGGAGCCGCGAGGGACGGCTCCCTTTTCGTTTCCCATCCACGGGGTGGGTACCGCAGGGACGGGAGACAGCTCAGGCCGGGCGAACCGGCCGGAGTGTTTCAGGTGTTCCGCTCAAGATCAGCCGCGGTGGTGTCTACCCCACCCCTGACCCTGGCCATCACCATGGCCCCGGCCATCACCATGGCCGCGGCCCTTGCCCCAGCCGCCGCCTTGGCCATCGCCCCGATCCGGGCCGTGACCACCCTTCCGGCCACGTTTGAAATCAGCCTTGGTGATCACACCGTCATTGTTGCGGTCGGCACGCTCCAGCATGCGGTCCTGATGTTTGGTCTGCTCTTCGGCTGTGATCCCCAGGCTGCCGTCGGCATCGACACGCTGGAACATGTCGACGACACGATTCTCATTCATCGCAAGCCACAGCGGCCCGAATTGCTCGAGAGTGAAGGAGCCTTTGCCGTCGGTATCGGCCAGGGCGAACAATTCCGTGCGCTTGGCATCGAATTCCTCGCGGGTCACCTTGCCGTCAGTATCAATGTCGAACATGCCCAGGAACATGCCTCCCGGGCCACCATGACCGCCACGACCCATGTGGTGATCACGAGAACCGCCGCGCCATCCATGTTCACCACGGCCGCCACGCTCACCACGCTCGCGTCGTTCCGCTCTTTCGCCCCGCGGGCCGCGATCATCGTCTTCATCATCATCCGCGACAGGACCACGCGGTCCACGAACACGCTCAACGGTACCGTTGCCGTCACGGTCCAGCATGTTGAACATGCGGTTGGCCAGAAAATCCGCTTCTTCCTGGGTTACCGTTCCATCGCCATCGCGGTCGAGGAACTGAAACGCCCTGACCATGCGCTCGTTGGAGCGGGTGAGAAATTCGGCCTTGAATTCCTCCAGGCTGATCTCGCCATTACCGTCTGTATCGGCCGTCGCGAACTCCTGCGTCCGGACTTCCTCGATTTCAGCCTTGGTGATGACGCCGTCTTCATTGACGTCGAAACGTTCGAACAGGCGCTCGGCGCGTTCCTTGCCGCCACGCATGCCGTGCCCCCGGCCAAAGCCGTGCCCCGGGCCGCCGCGGCCATCCATGAACGCAAGACGCGGTCCGTCATTTTGCTGAACTTGTTGCCCCCCGTCCTGGTTTGCAGTCGCGTTCTGGGCGGAAGCGGACAGGCCGGCCGTCAGCGCGGTTCCCGCGACGCTCGCAGCCAGGGCGGCAATTGCAATCTTCTTGAACGGTTTCATTCCAACAACTCCTTGGTTCGTTGATGAGCTGAAGGTAGGAAGCAATTGTCGCAGGAATACCGCACGAATAGGCTCGAAGTGTCGCCATGTGTCCCGAATGGGCTTTACGACACACTTTGTTACAAGTTCCGGTCGCACGAGAGCGTTCCGGAGACTATTTTTACCGTAGAAACAGAAGGATCACAGCGCCCGCCCGGTTTGACGACTGTCCCGGCCGGCCAGATTGGAGAGACACTTGAGCGATCCGAGCCCGCATATCCTGGTGGTGGACGATCACCGCGACATCCGCGAAACCCTGGCGCGTTACCTCGTCAAGAACGGCCTGCGCGCAACCGTGGCGGAAAATGCCGCACAGGCCCGCAAGACCCTGAAAGCGGCGTCCATCGATCTTGTGGTGCTGGATATCATGATGCCGGGCGAGGACGGACTGTCCCTGTGCCGTCATCTGGTGGAAACCGGCTCCATGCCCGTGATCCTGCTGACCGCGATGGCAGACGACACAGACCGGGTGATCGGTCTGGAAATCGGTGCCGACGATTATGTTACAAAGCCCTTCAATCCCCGCGAACTGCTTGCGCGCATTCGCGCGGTTCTGCGCCGTACATCGCTTGTGCCGAAGGAACGCGATCCGATCGAGCACGACAGGCTTCTCTTCGACGGCTGGTCGCTGAATGTCTCCCGCCGCGAACTGCTGGATCCCGAAGGCACGTCGGTGGCCCTTTCGAGCGGCGAATTCCAGCTTCTGTGCGCTTTTCTGAAACGCCCGAAGATGGTGCTCAACCGCGACCAGCTGATGGACCTCACCACCGGCAGAACCCCCGCCGTTTTCGACAGGTCCATCGACAACCAGGTGTCCCGTCTGCGCCGCAAGATCGAGATTGACCCGAAGGACCCCAAGCTGATCAAGACCGTCTGGGGGGGGGGCTACATGTTCACCGCCGAAGTGAAAGACACGGCCGAATGACCACACGTCCGGCAGCTCGCCCGCTCCTGTCCCGTCTTTGGCCGAGTACCCTCGCCTCGCAGTTGATCGTCCTGTTGCTTGCGGCGATCGTCGCCGCGCAGGCCTTCAGCATCTGGATCTTTCAGGACGAACGCCGCATTGCGCTCGTGGCCGCGGCCCGCGACAACCTCTTGTCGCGCGCGGTCTCCCTGGCAGAGCTGATGGAAGACACGCCCGCGAACCTGCAGGACCGGATCCTGGTAGCAAGCAGCAGCCGGTTTGCCGTGTTCTGGCTTGGCGACACGCCACTGGCGCCGGCCCCGGGCAACTCGCGTTTCGAAAAGCGCCTGCAAGACTACATGGCCGACCAGCTGGAACACGGTCAGACCGTGCATCTCAATATCCTCGCCGACGAACGACGCGGACCGCGCGGCCGCGAGGCGCATGATGATGACGACCCGCCGAGATGGCGAGATGTGCCCCGGCACGAACGCCCGTCGAACCTGCGCAAGATCATGAACAAGCCGGAAGACCTGTCCCTGTCTATCCGGATGAGCGACGGACGCTGGTTGAATGTCGCCACCAGTTACCGCCCGCCCGCCGGGGCTTTTGTGCCCCTGATCGTGCAACTGTCGATCACGGCATTGCTGATGGTGCTGATTATCGGCTTTGCCGTCCGCCGCGTGACCCGCCCGCTGAAAGAGCTGTCCGTGGCTGCCGAAAAATTCGGCCGCGGTGAGCAGCAGCAACCACTGACCCAGAGTGGTCCGAGCGAAGTCCGCTCCCTGACGAGCGCCTTCAACGACATGCAGGATCGTCTCACCCGGTTTGTCAGGGACCGGACCCGGATGCTCGCAGCCATCAGTCACGACCTCAGAACCCCGATCACTTCGTTGCGCCTGCGCGCCGAGTTCATCGAGGATGAAGAGAACCGCGAAAAGATGATTGAAACCCTGGAAGAAATGGCTGCGATGACGGAAGCCACGCTGCGTTTCGCAAAGGACGATGCACAAGCGGAAACCGCGGAAAACGCCGATCTTGGTGCGATTTTGGAGGCGCTTGCGGGTGATCAGCAGGACCTTGGCCACAAGTGCACCGTGGAAACGGAGGAACGCATAGTGCTGCCCTGCCGCCCTGTTGCTCTCAAGCGTGCCTTGAGGAACCTGATCGAAAACGGCATCCGGTACGGCGACGGGGTTTCCGTTCACGCGGCCAGATCCGCCGGAGAAGCAATCATCCGCATCACGGACAAGGGACCCGGCATTCCCGAGGACAAGTTGAAGGACGTCTTCGAACCGTTTGTAAGGCTTGAAGAATCCCGCAGTGAAGAAACCGGCGGCATTGGTCTGGGGCTTGCGATCACCCGGTCGATCATCCATGCCCACGGTGGCCGGATCGAGCTGAAGAACCGTCCGGAAGGCGGCCTTCAGGCGGATGTCAGATTACCGCTTGGAGCCGGCAAATAGGCCGTTTCACAGACCACGCGGCACGAGCGTCCCCGAAATCAGATGCGAAAGCACGGAAGGCACGGGTGGAATGCGGCTGAGCGGAAACAGCACATTGTCACGCACGAAAGGCAGCAAACGGCTGTTGCTTTGATAGGCTGGCGTGAACATCGCACTGAACGCCTGATAGACACCCACATGCCATCGTCTGGCCCTGCCATAGGCAGGCAAGGCCTGGTCAAGCGGCAAGGTTTCCAAAGCCTTTGCCAGAGCTGCCGCATCCAGAAGTGCCATGTTGGCCCCCTGTCCGAGCTGCGGACTTGCCCGGTGGGCGGCGTCGCCGACAAAGGCAATCCGTTCACCCCAGGGCTGCCGCAGGGTGCCATGGCTGTAGCGTGCCAAGGTCATTTGCTCCGGATCCGTTATCTGATCCAGGAACGGGCCGGCATCGGGCCAGACAGACAAGGCCTCGTCCTTCCAGGCAGCCAGCCCGCCTTTCAGCCAATCGTCATAGGCATCCTGGCGAAGTGACCAGAAAAACGCCGCCTTCCGCCGGTCCTGTCCCGGCATAAGCCCAACGGGCAACACCCCGATCATGCAGTCGGCCCTGCGATAGCGCTGGGACAGGTGGTCCTCCGGCAGGCTGACGGGCACCCAGTCGACGGTTCCCCAGATTGCCCCGAACGGCAACGCACGGGCCTTCAGCGGCGAGAGCACGGAATTAGCGCCGGAGGCATCGACAATCAGGTCGAAGGGCTCGGAAAGGCTGCCATCGCCGAAGCGGAGTTTGCCGTCTTCATGACCGGTTACGCGGCAATCCGTATGCCAGTAGAGCGCCCGTGTCAGAACCTTTTCGTAAAGCGCGGAAAACAGAGCAGCCCTGTGGATGCCGAGACCCGGCACCGCACCATAGTCGACATCAAGCACCCGCCTGCCAGTCTGCGCAGACCTGCCAAGTACGCGCCTGACCGGCGTTGCGTGTTTCAGGACAGCGTCCGCAACACCGGCCATCTGCAGAACTTCCAGTCCGACAGGCTGAATCATCAAGCCGGACCCGATGGGAACAGGTTTGCGGAACTGTTCGAATATTGAAATCCGGTGACCAAGACGCTCCAGAAGAATGGCTGTCGCCAGTCCTCCTATCCCGGCCCCGACTATGGCTATGTTCATCGGGCAATCACTTCATGAATAGAAGTTCCTTTTGACCAGAGTCTGCCAGCAAGCACAACATATCTGCAACAGACAACGACCAATCACGCGCGCAGCAACTTTGCCACTCTGCCGTGCACGGCTCCGATGCTAGAGCACATACGCTGAATGTTGCATCAATTGCCCGACAATCAGCGTCTGTGCTTGAGTTTCCGTTTGTTCTCGTTCTCTCGCGGCCCGTAGTTTCGGAGTTCCATCATGAAGCCCTTCGACACCGACACATTCGGCGAATTGAACGCCCATGACTATGATGAGCGGAACGATCCGGGAACCACAGCACAGAGCGTTGCCCTGATCCGCGAGCTGGCCGGAACTGGCAGGGTTCTGGAACTGGCCATCGGCACAGGCCGCATGGCAATCCCGCTAGCCGAAGCCGGGATTGATATTTCCGGTATCGAAGGCTCACCGCTGATGGTGGAAAGGTTGCGGCAGAAACCGGGAGGCATGGAAATTCCCGTCATGATCGGCGATATGGCCGACGTCGGCATTGATGGTACTTTTGACCTCGTGTTCCTGGTGTTCAATACACTGTTCAATCTTCAGACACAGGACGCACAGGTCCGATGTTTTGAAAATGTCGCTAAGCGCCTTGCACCCGGTGGCACCTTTCTGGTGGAAGCGTTCGTGCCGGATTTCGGCACTTTTCAAAACGGTCAGCGTGTCGGTATCCGGCAAATGGACCGCGACAAGGTCTGGCTGGATGCCACCTTGCATGATCCAGTGGCCCAGATGCTTGAGTTCCAGCGCGTTCTGCTGTCAGAGGAAGGCATGCGGCTGGTGCCGCTTCGCCTGCGTTACGCCTGGCCGTCGGAACTTGACCTGATGGCGCGTCTCGCCGGTCTGCAACTGGTGGAAAGGTGGGGCAGCTGGACACGATCTCCGTTTCAGCCGGACAGCAAGATGCATGTCTCACTATACCGCAAGAAGAATTGAATCGCGCTTGCCGGTCTATCTCCGCGCCTGAAGGCCGCCGGCATAGGTGGTCTCATCAACCGGTTCCAGCCACTCCGCTGTTGTCCCGTCCTGTGCCTCCTGAATGGCCAAATGGACGAGTGAGGTGTTCGGCCCCGCACCATGCCAATGTTTGACGCCAGGTGGAATCCAGATGACGTCACCCGGCAGGATCGACAGTTTTTCCTGCCCCCAAAGATGCACGAAGCCCGCCCCTTCCAGCACCTGAAGGGTCTGTCCCAGTGGATGGGTATGCCAATTGGTGCGCGCGCCGGGTTCAAAAGTAACTCTCAGGGCGTTCACGCGCGCGGGTGCGGGAGCCTCGATCACCGGATCCTGCCAGACCGTTCCGGTGAAATAATCCGGGTTTGCACGTCTGGACGGCCGGGATCCGGCCTCAAATACGGTCAGGACACTCATGACACCTCCTCGCAAGTTTCTACCACCATGCGCGGATTGAGCTGCCCGGAGCCCGCCGGCCGGATGCCTTGTTATTTTGTGGCAGGCGCTGGTGCCGAAACGTCTTGCCGTTTCACCGCACGCGGCCAGTTGATCAGAACAACCCCGAAAATGGCAAGGCATATTCCGGCAAAGGTTTCCAGGTCGAGCGTCTCCGACAGGAACACCACACCTAGAAAGACCCCGACACCGGAGCGCAGATAGGCCTGGCTGGCCGTTCCCATGGCCCCAAGGGTCGACAACAGACGGAAATAGATCAGGAATGCCAGCGCGGTGCAGGCAATCGACAGCATCAACGCCGCGATGATGCCCGTTGCGTCCGGCGTCAACTGCCAGGGGTGGTCGACGATGAGACTGGCCGGGACCAGAACCACAGACGCGCAGATGAGCGTTCCTGCCGCCGGCACGATGGGCGGCAGACCGGCAAAGACGCGGCCACGCAGGGCGGCGATTCCGTAAAGTGCCGCTCCGAACAAGACGACGAGCTGCGGAACCAGGTTCCTGCCGATATCCTCCAGCGCACCGACACCCACGATCAGTACGATGCCGGCAAATCCGAACAGGGCACCGGTCAACTGACGGGTTCCGGGCCTTTCGCCCTGGTTCAAAAGCAGAAAGGAAAAGGCAAAGACCCAGAGTGGCGAGGTTGAATTCAGCACGCTGGAAACGGCCGTTCCGGCATATTGCTGCCCCCAGGCCAGCATCATCCATGGCCCCGTGCTGTTGACCAGCGACTGAATGAAGAACTGCTTCCAGTTGCGCATGTCGAGTGGCATGCGAATGCCCCTGACAACCATGATGGCCAGCAACGCAACTGCCGCAAGAGACACCCGAATGGCAATCAGTGTCGCCGGGGGAAAGGACGGCAGCGCCAGGCTGATCCACATGTAGGACGAGCCCCACAGCAGCGCGAGCACGCCCAGCAGCGCCAGTTCGATCGATCTGTTGTGCATGGTCGCTTGCTTAACCGTTCACGTCGCGGCTGTCGGCCGGGGCCTCGTCGCGCTCGTCCATGCCGTAATCACGCAGCACCTGCGCCACCCGCAGCCGATAGTCCTTGAAATAGCTGTTGCGCCCGGCACGCTGTGCCTTGCGATGCTGTGTCAACTGACGCCACTCGTTGAGCGCAGCTTCATCGCGGAAAAAGGAAACCGACAGCAGTTTTTCCGGGTTGGTCAGGCTCTGAAACCGTTCGACGGAGAGAAACCCGTCGATCTGTTCGACCAGCGGCTTCATCTCGGCAGCCATGTCCAGATAGGCCTGTTTCTTGTCCGCATGCGGGATCACTTCGAAGATGACGGCAATCATTTGAATTTTTCTCCCTGGGCATGCGGCGTGGATGCCAGTTTCAGAAACGTGCGGTCTTCCCGCAAGATGAATTTTTCCGATCTGGCAAAATGGTAATTCTCCTGCCCCAGAGGATCTGCAGCCAGCCGCGCCCGGTAGGCTTCATAGGCCGCAAGGTTCTCGATGGAATAAACGCCGTATGCCAGTGTCGAAGAGCCTTCATGAGGCGCGAAATAACCGATCAGGTCCGCACCGCAACGCGGGATCGCCTGCCCCCAGTTGCGGGCATAGGTCTCGAACGCTTCGCGCTTGTTCGGGTCGATGTGGTAGCGGATGAAACAGGTAATCACGAAAGTCTCCTTCACGGCAGTGTCGATAGCCCTTGTGTGACACGGCCCATGTCTGCAATGCTTCGACGCAGATCGAACCGTGGAGGACTTCTGATGAAGGATGGACCGGATATTGCGCGTATCGGCGCACTGATGGGCGACCCGGCCCGTGCCAACATCCTGAGTGCTCTTTTGAGCGGCAAGGCCCTGACGGCAACAGAACTGGCAACTGAAGCCGGCATCACAGGCCAGACCGCCAGCTCCCACCTGAAAAAACTGATGGAAGGCGGTTTGCTGACCCAGGCCAAACAGGGCCGGCATCGCTATTTCACCTTGGCCGGACCAGAAGTCGGAGCCGTGCTGGAGGCCGTTATGGGCCTCGCCGCCCGCAAGGGTCATTTGCGCACGCGTACAGGCCCCAGAGACCCGCAGATGCGTGCCGCCCGCGTATGCTACGACCATCTGGCCGGCGATATGGCGGTGCGCATCTTCGACAGCCTGCAGAAGCGCGGATTTCTAACTGTCTCTTCGGACACTGGCGGCCTTGCCCTGACCGCCGACGGCACCGGTTTCGTCGAGAGCATCGGCATCGACCTGGATGCCCTCACCGCAAGCCGCCGCCCCCTGTGCCGCGCATGCCTGGACTGGAGCGAACGGCGCAACCATCTGGCCGGAAGTCTGGGCGCAGCGCTTCTAACCTGCTTCACCGACAGCGGCTGGTTGCGCCGGGACCCCTCCAGTCGGATCGTGCATGTTTCGCCGAAAGGCGAGGCTGAGCTGAAGAAGCTGTTTCAGGTTTAGGAAGCGGCTACAGGCAACTCAGGCAACTCAAGAAACTCAGGCAGAGGGTGGTGCCTTTCGACAAACATAGTTCGACCGTCACCGAAGCAATCACCTCCATTCGCTCCCTAAGATCGCCGTGAACGTTCATGGAGACAGCAATGGATCAGCTTTCGACCTATCTACCCGGAATTCTACTCGCCTATTCGGCCTTTCTGGTGGGGATACTCAGCCCAGGCCCGAATGTTCTCGCGGTCATGGGAACGTCGATGAGCGTCGGGCGGACTTCCGGACTGGCACTGGCTTTCGGTGTAGCCTTCGGATCGCTGACCTGGGCAACACTCACGGTGCTCGGGCTATCAGCACTGCTTGCCGCCTATGCGTCGGCACTGACCGCAATCAAGATCGCTGGCGGTTTCTTTCTGCTGTGGCTTGCCTTCAAGTCGTTCCGTGCAGCCCGCTCCCCTCAGGATACGGATGCTCGGGAACTTGCCGGACGCAGGCGCTCGCCATTGGGCTACCTGGTCCGCGGCTACACTATTCAGATGACCAACCCGAAGGCTGCACTTGCCTGGATCGCCATAATCTCGCTCGGCCTGCAGCCAGGGGCACCGGGATGGGTCGCCACAGTCATCGTCCTGGGCACCTTTGCTCTTTCTACCGCCATCCATATGCTCTACGCCCTCGCGTTCTCCACTCCGCTCATGGTGAAGATCTATGGCAAGTCGCGACGCGGCATCCAGGCACTCCTCGGCTGCGTCTTTGGCTTTGCCGGCATGAAGTTGCTCCTCAGCCGCAGTTGATCCCCCGGCAACAAAACAAAAAACCCGGCCAGGGCCGGGTTTTGCAAGGAGTGGGCGGGCGCCGGGGGCATACGAGGCGCCCTTCGATCTTTTTCTTGTTTATTGGGGCCAATTAGCGGTGCGGCCCAGCTCAAAGAGACCGGAGGGTCTCCTGAACCTTCGGAAGGGCTTCTCGCCAGGAGCGGTAAAGCCGCGACGGCAACCACGCAAGGCGGTCCCGGTTGTAGTCCTGGCGATGCTGAACCAGCATTATTTTAGCAATGTGCACATTCATATTTTTCTCCTTTGGTGTGCGCAGAACCTTGGTCGGCACTCACCTGATAGAGCATATGTTAGCGCACTGCGTGCGCATTACAAGAGCGCACAATGTGCATATTTTCAAAATTTTGTTTTATTTCTCTTACGTCACTTAATTCGTTGCAGAAAATAAATAGCCTCCCGCGTGCGACACGCGGGAGGCTATCGTTTTCAAACCGGAAACAGGCCCCGAAATTACTCTGCGGCGACCATCCGGGCCGGATCGTAGTTGAGAATCGGTGCCAACCAGCGTTCCGCATAGGCCAGATCCCACCCCTTGCGGGCCGCGTAATCCGCCACCTGATCCTTTTCGATCTTGCCGACGCCGAAATAGTGGCTGTCCGCATGGCCGAAGTAGAGCCCGGAAACAGAAGAGCCCGGCAGCATGGCCTTGCTCTCGGTCAACTGGATGCCGGTCAGGCGTTCAGCGTCGAGCAGCTGGAACAATGTATCCTTTTCCGTATGATCCGGCTGGGCCGGATAGCCCGGCGCCGGGCGAATGCCCTGGTATTTTTCCGCGATGATGTCCTCGATGGACAGGTTTTCATCCGCCGCATAGCCCCACAGCTCCGTCCGCACGATCTGGTGCAGCTTCTCGGCGAAGGCTTCCGCCAGCCGGTCCGCCAGAGACTGGGACAGGATCTTGTTGTAGTCGTCCGACTCCCTGGCGTAACGCGCCGCCAGCTCGTCCTCGCCATGACCGGATGTTACCGCGAAACCACCGATCCAGTCGGCAATGCCGCTGTCCTCGGGCGCGACGAAATCGCTGAGGGCAATATTGGCGCGGCCGCCCGCCGTCCGTGTCATCTGCTGGCGCAGCGTGTGGAACGTTGCCAGTGTTTCGCTCCGGCTCTCGTCGGTGAAGACCCGCACATCGTCGCCGACAGCATTGGCCGGCCACAGGCTCGCGACACCGCGTGCCGTCAGCAGCTTCTTCTCCACGATTTCGTCAAGCATGCGCCGAGCATCGTCGAAAAGTGCCTTGGCTGCCGGACCGTAACGATTGTCGGTCAGCACCGCCGGATAACGGCCCTTGATCTCCCAGGTGGAGAAGAACGGTGTCCAGTCGATGAGCGGAACCAGCTCTTCCAGCGGGAAGTCGTCGAAGACGGTCGTCCCCGGCTTTTTCGGCGCCACCGGCGGCTTGCCCGGGAAGTCCGCCTTGAAGGCGTTGTCCCGCGCAGCCTTTAGCGACGTACGCTGCTGTGCGCCCCGACCGGCGGCATGCTTTTCGGCAATGTCGGCATATTCGGCACGAACATTGGCATAATAGGGCGCACGTCCGCCTTCGCTCATCAGCTTGGAGGCGACACCAACAGCCCGGCCCGCATCGGTGACATAGATCGCCTGACCGCGGGCATAGTTCGGGTGGATCTTTACCGCCGTATGGATCTTGGATGTGGTCGCCCCGCCGATCAGAAGCGGCACGTCGAGCCCTTCACGTTCCAGTTCGGCAGCAACGTGGCACATTTCATCCAGAGACGGCGTGATCAGACCGGATAGCCCGATCATGTCGACCTTTTCCTGACGCGCGGTATCGAGGATCTTCGCTGCCGGCACCATGACGCCGAGATCGATCACCTCGAAGTTGTTGCACTGAAGCACGACGCCGACGATGTTCTTGCCGATGTCATGCACATCGCCCTTGACCGTCGCCATCAGGATCTTGCCGGCGGAAGACTGACCCGTCTGGCCGAGCTCTTCCTTTTCCTTTTCCATGAACGGCATCAGATAGGCGACCGCCTTTTTCATGACGCGGGCAGACTTGACCACCTGCGGCAGGAACATCTGCCCGGAGCCGAAGAGATCGCCGACGACGTTCATGCCGTCCATCAGCGGGCCTTCGATCACATGCAGCGGCCGGTCGAAGGCCTGGCGGGCTTCCTCGGTATCTTCTTCCACATAATCGGCAATGCCGTGAACGAGCGCGTGTTCCAGGCGCTTGGCAACACCCCAGGTTCGCCAGGTGAGATCGGCTTCCCTCTTCTTGCCGCCCTCGCCTTTCCAGCGCTCGGCCGCTTCCAGCATCCTGTCGGTGCTGTCCTGCCGCCGGTTGAGGACAACGTCCTCGCAAAGCTCGCGCAGCTCGGTTTCCAGATCGTTATAGACCGCAAGCTGGCCGGCGTTGACGATGCCCATGTCCATGCCGCGCTTGATCGCGTGGTAAAGGAACACGGAATGCATTGCCTCGCGCACGGCTTCATTGCCGCGGAACGAGAACGACAGGTTCGACACACCGCCCGACACATGGGCATGCGGCAGGTTCTGGCGGATCCAGCCGGTCGCCTCGATGAAATCGACACCGTAGTTGTTGTGTTCCTCGATACCCGTCGCAACCGCGAAGATGTTCGGGTCGAAAATGATGTCTTCCGGCGGGAAGTCGACCTTTTCGGTCAGGATCTTGTAGGAGCGCGCGCAAATCTCGGTCTTGCGCTCGAAAGTGTCCGCCTGCCCCTTCTCGTCGAAGGCCATGACGACGACCGCGGCGCCATAGCGGCGGACTTTCTTGGCCTGCTCGATAAAGGCTTCTTCACCTTCCTTCATCGAGATGGAGTTCACGACACCCTTGCCCTGAATGCACTTGAGACCCGCTTCGATGACCGTCCACTTGGAACTGTCGATCATGATCGGCACCTTGGCGATATCCGGCTCGGCCGCCACCAGGTTCAGGAACGTGACCATGGCTTCCTCGGAATCGAGCAGGCCTTCATCCATGTTGATGTCGATGATCTGCGCGCCGTTTTCCACCTGCTGACGGGCAACCTCGAGCGCGGTGGCGTAATCGCCTTCCTTGATCAGTTTGCGGAACCTGGCCGAGCCGGTGACGTTGGTCCGTTCGCCGACGTTGACGAAGTTTGTCTCCTTCGTCACGACGAATGGCTCCAGGCCGGACAGGCGCATGTGAATGTCGATTTCCGGAATCTCGCGCGGCTTCTTGTCTGCAACGGCCTCCGCAATCGCCTTGATATGCGCGGGCGTTGTGCCGCAGCAGCCGCCGACGACGTTGACGAGACCGGCGGAGGCGAATTCCTCGATCAGGCCGGCCATATGTTCCGGGCTCTCGTCATATTCACCGAATTCATTCGGCAAGCCGGCGTTCGGATAGGCACACACAAGGGTATCGGCGACACGGCCGAGTTCATCCACATGGGCGCGCATTTCCTTTGCACCAAGTGCACAGTTGAGACCGATGGTCAGCGGGTTGGTATGCCGGACGGAATTCCAGAAGGCCTCCGGGGTCTGCCCGGAAAGCGTCCGTCCGGAAAGGTCGGTAATCGTCCCGGAAATCATCACCGGCAGTTTCTTGCCGGTTTCCTCGAAGACCTCGTCGATGGCAAAAAGGGCAGCCTTGGCATTCAGCGTATCGAAGATGGTTTCGACCAGGATGATATCCGCGCCACCGGCAATAAGCCCGCGGGTTGCTTCGGCATAGGCAATTCGAAGATCGTCAAAGGAAACGGCACGATAGCCAGGGTTGTTCACATCCGGAGAGATCGAAGCTGTCCGGTTGGTCGGGCCGAGAGCACCGGCCACGAACCGCGGCCGGGACGGATCTTGCGCGGTCACCTTGTCGCAAGCCTCCCGCGCGAGCTTCGCGCTTTCGAAGTTCAGCTCATAGGCAAGCTCTTCCATGCCGTAATCGGCCTGGGCAATCGTCGTGGAGGAAAAGGTGTTGGTCTCGACGATGTCGGCACCGGCTTCCAGGTAGTCGACGTGGATCTTCCGGATCGCGTCCGGCAGGGTCAGGCTCAGCAGATCGTTGTTGCCCTTGATGTCGCTCGGCCAGTCCTTGAAGCGGTCGCCGCGATAGGCCGCTTCGTCCAGTTTCAGAAGCTGGATTTCCGTGCCCATGGCACCGTCAAGGACGAGAATACGAGTCTTGGCGAGGTCACGGAGGCGCTCGAAGGCGTCTGACTTGATCACGGGGTTTCCTTCCGGAAATTTCTGTTGGTTTGGCCGGCAGGCGCCGGCGTGATTTCGAATTGGCAACCGGACAGCGCGTCAGCTGTCCCGGTCGGTATCGTTGTAGGAGGCGTCCCAGAACTTGGTGCGGTTGTGAACCTCGTCCTCGGTCGGGTGCCAGTCGTCACCGCGGGCCTGATAGACGGCCAGAAGCCCCAGAATTTCGAGAGCCGAGTGACCACGGAACTCATGGTCCTTGTCCGAGGCGACGATGAGACGGGTCTTGTCGCCCCCCATGTCGACCACATGAAGATCGAAACCCTTCTCCCGCAGCACCGCATAGGCGGTCGTCTCGATGGCATCGGCAGTGCTTAACTTGATCATCTCGCTCCGCTTCCCGCTTTGTTTCCGGCCAATCCTGTTCCGAAGACCGCAGCTTGTTTCGGCTGTACCGATACCCCGTCCCCACCCAAAGGAGGGCAAGGGACCAGGTGTTGGGGCATCCGCTCTAAATCAAAAACAACCAGGATGTTTCAGCACCCAGTCCGGCTGCCTAACCTCCCTCAGGCTGCGAGGGTTTCCTTGGTTTCCGGCTGCCCCATGCCCAGCATGTGGCAGATGGCAAAGGTCAGGTCGGCCCGGTTCATGGTGTAGAAATGGAAGTCGTTGATGCCGCGGTCGACAAGGTCCATCACCTGTTCGCAGGCAACCGAAACGCCAACCAGCTTCCGGGTTTCCGGGTCGTTGGTCAGACCGGCAAAACGCCGCGCAAGCCACTGCGGAATGGACGTGCCGCACTTGGCGGAGAATACCATGGTCTGTTCGAAATTGTGGATCGGCAGAATGCCCGGAATCACCGGAATGTTGATGCCGGCAGCAGCGATCCGGTCCAGGTAATCGTCGAACAGGTCATTGTCGAAGAAGTACTGGGTGATGATCCGGTCCGCCCCGGCATCGACCTTGCGCTTCAGATTGTCGATCTCTTTCTGCCAGTTACCGCTTTCCGGGTGTCTTTCCGGATAACCAGAGACGGAAATATCGAAATTGGCGATCTTTTTGACGCCCTCCACCAGATCGGAGGCATAGGCATAGCCCTCCGGATGCGGCACGTAGCGCGAGCCGATACCGTCGAGCGGGTCGCCGCGCAGCGCCACCAGATGACGCACACCAAGATCCCAGTAGTCTTTGACGATCGCATCTATTTCGCTGCGTGCCGCACCGACGCAGGTCAGATGTGCCGCCGGAGCAAGGTCGGTTTCCTTGAGGATCCGCTCGACTGTGCGATGTGTGCGTTCACGGGTGGAGCCTCCGGCACCGTAGGTGACGGAAACGAAGGACGGGCTGAGCGGCGCCAGCCGCTGCACCGTCTGCCACAGCGTCTCCGCCATCTTGTCGGACTTCGGCGGGAAAAATTCGAACGAAGCTGTGATCGGCGACGGTGCGGCCTGATGAGACCGGCGGTTGGAACAGGTTGTCATGTTAGGCGACCTCTCGGGACGTGTCTCGGGCAGGCAGGTCGGTGACAATTCGGCGGTCACGCGCAAGCCAAAGGGTTACGGTAAGGTTGGTATCGTTGCCGTCTCCGGGAACGAGATCGGTGACCTGTTCCAGGTCCAGTTCGAGCGTTTCCAGCCAACGCTCCATCTGGTCATGGGCAAAGCCCAGGCGGCGGTGCGCGTGTTTCTCGCGCAGGAACTCCAGCTGATGCGGAGCAAAATCGATGATCAGCAGGCGGCCACCGGGACGCAGCGCGCGGGCAGCCTCGTTAAGCGCCCTCGCCGGTTCGTCCAGGAAGTGCAGCACCTGGTGGATCGCCACGACGTCGAAGGACCGCGGCGGAACATTAAGTGCATAAACATCGCCATGGCGTACCTGAGCATTGCTGAGCCCGGCCTTGGCGAGGTTCGCACGGGCAACCGCAAGCATGTCATGCGACGCATCGACACCGAGCGCAGTCGCATACTGGTCAGCAAACACTTCCAGCAAACGGCCGGTGCCGGTCCCCAGATCGAGGAACGACTGGAACGGCTTGTCGCCCAATGCCTTGCGCATTGCCGTCTCGACGTCATCTTCGGAAACGTGAAGCGACCGCTCCCGGTCCCAGGTCAGAGCGCGAGCTGCAAAATAGGCCGCAGCCTCGTCGGCCTTGGCCTTGCGGATTGCCTGGAACCGTTCCTGATCGGCCGCCAGCACCGGGTCTTCCCGTGAGATGCGGGCAACCAGATCGCGGGCGAGCTGGCCTTCCGGGCCATCCGCCAGCCGGTAGTAAACCCAGGATCCTTCCGGGAAACGCTGGATAAGATCGGCTTCAGCGAGCAGTTTGAGATGACGCGATATGCGCGGCTGGCTCTGACCGAGAATGGCCGTGGCGTCCTTTACCGTCAGCTCGCTCTCCGCCAGCAGCGCAATCAGCCTCAGGCGTGTTGCCTCACCGACCGCCCTCAGGGCAGCCAGGGTATCGTCAACGGAGAGGGTCTGTTCTTCGGTCATCTGCTTCGCCATCAATGTCGATATAAAGATATCTTTATATGAAACCGAAACACGTTGCAAGCAATCAAACCAAATGCGACGTGGATTTGTCGATTTTCGTCGGAGTGTCGCGCTAAGGCAGTCACAGCTTCAGCGACTGCCTCACACAGCGCAACACTGTCCACCTGCCATGAAACATGTTTTGGGTATTCCGCCATTGCACCAGCGACAACACGCGTACTTCAAAAGAAACTTCGAAAATAAACCAGAAGACATAACGTTAAATAAATGAATACACTCACTATAAAAACAAAATTTTATATGAAAATTTAAATCATAAATACGAAGTACAAGAATTATATATTCATGAATATTTCAAAGACATTCAAATTGAAAGCATTGGATCGATTTGATCAGAATTGGTAGCTGGAATCCGATGCGCACGCCCTCTATCGTTAAAAAGTTGCAATTTTTCTGAACGCAACTTCGCAATGGAGGACTTCCGTATTGTCCGCATACAAGATCAAAATCGATAACATTCACTGTGTGAGACAGGCTGACGCCAAGGATGAGGCTGAAATCTGGCTGCTCGCACAGTCCGATGGCGGCGCTCCGGTGCGATATCCACCATCGCCTCTGTCCACCTACAGTATCCCGACCGGCGGCACCTGGAACATCAATGGCGACCTGATCCTCGAGTTCGACGGGTGCTGCAACCTGACGATCTACGAACAGGATCGCAAGATCAACATCGACAGAACTGATTTTCTCGGATGTGCGCGGTTCACCTCCGGGGCCGACCCTTCCAACCAGAAGATTGCTGCCAACGGCACCGACAAGGGCAACGGAGACTACACCGAATTCACCATCGAATTTTCCTGGGCACAATGAACAGGCGTCCCTGACGCACCGAAGGACGTATGACATGACCATCACATTGGAAAAACTTGTCCGGCATCGGCTGGACGCTTCGGATTTCCCGGAAGCACTGCCCACGAGGAAACAGCTGGCAACCGTATCAAAGGAAGATTATCAGGCAAATCTGCCGCCTTTGACCCAGGAAATTCAGGCCGCCCTCAAGGCGGCAAAAATCGCGTTCCGGGAAAGCGCTGTCGGCCAGAAACTGGCCAAGGACGCGCCCGGCATGCATCCGGCAGAAGTCATGGCTCTCGGCAAGGAAGTGGTAAAGATACCCGAGATTGCGCGAGTCATGGACCTGGCAACCCAAACCGACGTTTTCGACACCAGCGCCAGTCTTGGCGGCACGATAATCAAGCAATTGATCGCACAATATGCACCGCGAAGCCTTGTTCTGAACTTTTCTGTGATCGCGGAAATCTTCGTTGGCGTATCGGGCTATATCGGCTTTGCCTTCAGTCTGACAGACCGCAACAACTACTCGATTTACGTCGGCGGCACCGTCGGTGTGGGAGAAGACGCGCTTTTCGCGCTTGGCGAAGGTGTCGGGCTGAGCTCGAATACCTATTCCAGCATGACGGGTGCCTGCGTGGGGGCAGACATCGGCGCAAGCGAAGTCTTCGGTCTACTCGTCGATTTTTCTCTGGGAGTGAAAGCCCCTTACTGGCCGGTTGCGGAAAACGTAACGCCGAGCCAGTGGACTTTCTTTGCCTACTTCCTGGAAGGATTTGGCGGAGGTATCGATTTCTATGGTGGTTTCACTCTTACCATCCTCAACGACACTCTGCCTGACATGGTCCAGCCTCCGGCCGCAAACAGCACGACAGTCAACCTGATCCAATGCCTCGAGATCCAGGACAGTAGCGGTTGCGACGAAATCTACTTCATGGTCCATCTCGACGATGAACCGGCAAAAGTCTTCCGCTATCCTTTGTGGGACTATTTCTCAATCAACAAAGGCGGTGTCTGGGACATCGGTTTTACAATAAATTTCAATTCGAAATTCAGTCTCAGCCTCTACAATTCGAACACCGGCGGAGATGACCTGATCACTACATTCAACGTGAACTCGAGCCAGATCCCTGCACCTGGACAAACCAGAACGCTGACCTACGACACACAGTCCGGTGGCATATTCCACAACTACGTCAAATATAACGTGAAGCTCTATACGCCAAACCCGGTCTAGGTCTTCCACTCAAGCGTCGGGACGGCGAAGCCGGGCACTCAAGCCCGGTCGTCAGCCGCCCCGGCACCAACCTCGGCGCCGGAGGCTAGCATGTGATCGAACCGGCCTTCGCGAACGCAGACAGGCAAGTCAGAGAGCGGGATCAGTTCGGTTCCGGTCAGCTCCCGCGCATAAAGCTTCTGCAGGTCACTGGTATCGACGGTCTGGCCGTGCACGACGGAATTCAGCTTGGTCCGGAACGCTTCCAGCCCGCCCATTGAAGAGAAATGCCAGCCTGCATCGGGCAGGATGTTCACCGGTCTTGCGATGCCCGACAGGTTGTTGTTGCGGATCCTGAGCAGCGGCTGCGCAATAAAGCCCGGCACATAGGACTTCTTCGTCATCCGGGCCTTGGTCCGGCGCAATTGTTGCGGAGTGGTCAGATACTTTTTCTCGAGCATCCGCGAGCCCAGCAACCAGGTCTTGCCGGGCACGATGCGATCGAGATGATGTTTGTGCAGGCTCTGTTCGAACACCAGCAGGCGCCCCTTGTAGAGCTGCTCGTCGAGAACCCGCTTCAGAACGTCGGACCGCACGATCTCGTCCACGTCCGACAACAGCATCAGGTCGTCAGGCGCACAAGCATCGAGCGCCCGCGCAATGCAGTTGCGCTGAAAGTTCTCACGTTCCCAATCGGATTTTCGGCGGTTCTTGTAGACGCCGAGCGCTGGCGGCAATTCATCCGGAAACTCGATCTGCAGATCGATGATCTTGTCCGCCCAGGACGCGAAACGCTCCCGATTTTCCGCGAAATAGAACGGCTTGGACCCGCCCCGCTGCGTCTGGTTCGCTTCCACAAGCACAAAAAAGTCGACGTGGTCACCCATTTCCCGAAAACGGATTTCCAGAAGATCAAACTCGTTGTGGAAGACAAAACAGTCGTAGAGCTTCATGTGTGTGCCCGGTTTCCTCGATCAGCAATGGGCAGGCATTCCCGGGCTGCCGGATCGCAGCACACAACACAGCCGGCCCGTTCATGGCGCCTGCCGGGACCGATATCGGATTTCGCTCAAGAGGTCCACGCACTTGGCGCACAAATGCGAAGGGTCTTTTGTATCACCTGTGTCCGAAGCCCTACTTGATCGAGAAAGGCATCCGGACCTTTGCGGAATTGCCGCTGTATTCGTCGTTCACGGTGAGTTCCAGAACATAGTCGCCTGCCGGAGCCCCGCTGACATTCAGCGTCAGGTTGGCCATATATTCGGTATTGGGCACGTGGCTCTTGAAGTCGAACCGGCCGAAACCCTTTTGTCCGGCAAGCACCTTGCCGTCAGGCGACGCCAGGTCGAAGTCGACGGTCAACAGGGATGTGAACAGGCCGTCCTCTTTTTTCCAGTCGAAGCCGATCGGCTCCAGATAGATCCGCAGCGTTTCGTCCGCCGCGAAAACGGAATCGGGTCTGGGCGTATAGATGCCGAAGCCATCGGCTGGAGCCTCCACGAACAAGGCTTTAGGCAGGGAAACGGGAGCCTGCGACCACACGTCGAAAAGGGCCTGCCGCATCAAGGCAATGGCTTCCCCGCCCTTGCCGGCTTCAAGTGCCGCTTCCGCTTCGCCCGCCTTGTCCTGCAAGGAGCCCGCCATCGCGTGACAGGAAAGTCCAACGGCAAGCGCAGCTCCCAGAAACATCTTTTTTAACATCATTCCCCCCTTCACGATCGTGACCTGAGAAGTGAAGCACAGCATTATGACAGCGTCGCCGCAAGTCTGACGTCAGACCGTTCCGGAAAACCGCCCCCTAAAGCTGGTCTTCGGGATTGCCGCCGTTCTCTGAGCCGGTCTCATCACTCAACAGCCCGGCTGCGGCCGCACCGGCAGCCGCCGCTTCCCTGGCCGCCGGTGTCGCTGCCTCATCCGCTTCGTCAGACCCGGCAACGCGCACGGTCACCTGGCGATGCGCAAACCTGATGCCGTTCTTTTCGAACAGATCACGAAGGCCCGCATAGACGACCTTGCGAAGTTCGAACTGCTTGCCGGGCCTGGTCGTGAATTTGACACGCGCGATCATGGCGCTGTCTTCCATTGACATGATGCCCTGAGACTTGAGTGGCGCCAGGAACATGGGGCCGTAATAATCGTCTTCCAGCAGTTCCTTGCCGAAGTTCTTGATGATCTTGCGCATCTTGTCCACGTCCGTGTCGTAGGTGACGCGGAAGGCAAGTTTCATCACGGCCCAGTCGCGCGAGAAATTCTCCACTTTCTGGATCTCGCCAAAGGGAACAGTCGTCAGCGCCCCGCGGTGATGCCGCAGTTGCATCGACCGGATCGAGATCTTTTCAACAACGCCCTTGGCGCTGCCGATATCGATATATTCCCCTTTGCGGAAGGCATCGTCGATCAGATAGAAGGCGCCGGAAAAGATATCCCGGATCAGGGTCTGCGCACCGAAGCCGACCGCCAGGCCAACGACACCTGCACCAGCGAACAACGGTGCGATATTCACGCCGAGCTGCGACAGCACCACCATCGAGGCAATCACCACGATGGTGATGAGCAGGAAGTTGCGAAAGATCGGCAACAATGTCGAAATCCGGCTTTCGCCCGTTCCCCCGACTTCCGCCTCCTCGTCCTTTTCCGCCGGTGCTTCCTTGGCGATTTCCCGGTCGATGACGATCTTCACCGCCTCATAGGCCATGTACCCCAGGAACATGACAAGCAGCACCTCGACAAAGGAGCCGATCAGAGAGCCGCTGCCTGCCAGCGGCAGACCCCATTTGGACGCCAGCATGTCCAGCGAGGTAAACACGACCAGAATGGTGGCGCCTCGGTCGAACAGCGCCCGAAAAGGCGATCGCCGCGCTTCCCGTTCAGCGGCTTCCGCACGCGCCTGGGCCAATGTGCTCGCAACATCCTGTTCGCCACCCTCACCCTCTTCGGCACGCTTGATGCCCTCGGCGATCTTTTCCTGGGCGGCGACCGTGTCCAGCCGGGGCAACAGAACCCGGTCGATGAGCAGGATCAGGAGGCCATAGGCAACAGCTGCCATCAACAGCACTTCCAGCGGAGCGGCGACAAGACCAATGGCGTTCGGCAAGTCGAGCAGGATGCGCACGGTCGAAATGCCCCAGGCCAGGAAGAAATAGGCAACGGCGATGAAGTGCCAGACACCGGCCAGAGCCCTGCGCCAGATCGGCGCTTCTGCCCCTTTCTTGCCCCGGATTAACCGCGCAATCACTCGCCGATAGGCCATTGCGATACCGGACAGGATAACCATCGACAGCGCGGACGCTGCGATCAATGCCAGTTTGTGAAAGTCGGGCGACAGCCCCAGACGCTCCATCCACAGGCAGAAGGCAACCGCTGTCAGGGATATGCCGGTGCCGATCAGCAGCGTCCGGTAGAGCCCGGTTGCCTCCTGATTGGAAAGCGCCACCAGCCGGTGGCTTTCCGCGTCCGGCGCCAGCACATTCAGCCAGACGACACGCAGTGCCAGGAACACCGCCAGGGTGCCGACGATCACCAGGGCCGTCTTGTTGGACGCCTCGATACCGGTTCCCACCAGAAGAAAGACACCGGCCGAAACCGCAAAGAACAGCCCTACCCCGACAATCATCAAAATCGCCCGGGAATAAAGATAGATGATCTTGTCGGCACGCGTCGTCGCATCCGGCCGATACCAGGCTGCGAATTGCCGCCGGCCCCAACGGCTCAACAGGGTGGATGCGGCAAGGCCCAGGACCACGGAGACCAGGATGTCCAGCAGAGTTGCCGACATCCAGCTGAGCCCCTGCTCGCCCCCTTGTGAGCGCAAAGTCTCCACCATCTCGTCCTGGATCATCGGAATTTTGTGGACGATGGACTTGAGCTCGTCCCGGGCTTCGACGGCATTATCCGAAAATTCGTCGACCGTCTGAAGAAGGTTTCCGCCGTCGCCGGTCGTATCATTCCGTGCCGTCCCGGCGGCCGGTGCCGGCAGTGCATCACCTCCTGCCGCCTCACCGTTTTTCGTGGCGCCGTTGACCGCCGCCTCATTGCCTGCGTCCGTCTTGGAGGATGTGGTGCCAGAGAACAGTCCGGGAATGCCTTGCGCCTGCGAACCGGACGACACCCCGCCCAGACACAGGAACAGCGCAAGCAGAGCAGACAGCAGGATCCTCCCCCTGTCTGGCCCCCTGCCTGGTCTCCTGCGGCCACCGAATGTCGGACAGAGCCGGCGATTGGAATGGTGTGAAAAGCGCATGTCAGCCCCAGGACGAGTCGCGAAAAAGGTCCCGTCTTTCTTGGCATGGATCTATGCCATTTGAAAGAAAGCCGGCTTATCGGGACAGGCTGAAAAAGAAAAGGCCCGATCCATCCGAACCGGGCCCTGGCAGGCAGGAGGCGCCTTGCTCAATCGTATTAATGCAGAACGTTGCTGTTCCAATGGGCCATCTTGCGCTTGGCTTCGGCAATCGTCATGCGCTCGAACATGGCCATGGCGTCGCTGCGCACATCCGGCGTCAGGCGATGACGCCAGGGGCCGATGGCCAGCAGGGAACCCACTGTGATGGAGGAAAAACCGGACGCCTTGGCAAGGATGACGAACGGCTCCGGATCGGGGCGTACCATCCAGTGGCTGACTTCCTCGACACCGCATCGCACCAGCCAGGCAAAGGTGGCAACCGCCTCCGCGAACCTGTCTTCCGACGCGAACCGTCGCAGGGCCGCTTCGTTGACCATGCCGCGCTTGGCCAGCAGCAGGACACGGCTGCGTGCGGTTTCAAAGTCGTAACGGCCCAGCCAATACTGGTTGGACATCCGCTGCGCGGCAATGTCGGCAGCTTCCTCAACCCGCTCCGCTTCGTGACCGCGGCCGGTTGCATGCAGCTTCCGCCGGACTTCTTCGCTGGCAACCGAAATCAGGCTGGCGATGTGGGCTTCGGCAAGGTCCGCACGCTCGCTCAGGGAGAGCTGCAACGTCGCGTCGGAAGCCGCATCGCTGATCAGAGCCATGATCGATGCATCCGACAGGCAGGCGCCGTCATTGCTGGCGACCTTGCGCTTGACCTTCAGGTCGCCGCGGCGCACCAGCACATCGGTCAGCTCTTCGGACAGAACTTCACGCTGTGCAATTGCGAACCGGTGCGCGTTGCCGCGCTTTTCTGCAATCTTGATCAGGTCGGTTTCCCGCAGCACGGTTGAACGCAGCAGGATCGGCTCTGCCACCTCAATATCGTCATCGGCCAGACGGCGGATCGTTTCTTCCGGACCGCGTCTCAGGCTGGACATCTGGTCGGCGACATAGCGGCGAACTTCTTCTTCCACCATGTCGACAAGCCGCAAGAGGACGGAGTCGTAAATATCAACCTGCTCGTCGGAGCACCGGTCGGAGGTCAGGGCAAACAGGGTCGCGACATGCCGGGCCAGTTCGGCCCTCCGGGCGCTGCCAGCTTCACCGGTCAGCTCCGAGAAGTTCACCAGTTCTGTTTTCAACGCTTCAGTCATGCTTCATTACCAATTTTCACAAGTGTGCCGGTTTGGCGTTGGTACAGAAAATGACGATGAGTTTTAAAGAAGGTCGAAACGCGCTTTTCCAGAATGTAATTGTCTTTTTGTAAAAATTGAGATCAATTCTAACTATATCGCGTGTATTCACTATAACTCTTTGACACGTAACAATTTTCACCAAAACGAACGGGCTTCGAAGAGCCGTTTTCACGGCGTCTGAATCTGAATAATTTTTCCGGAAAAAGTTTTACGGGGGCCATTTGGGCAGATCGGCACACCCTGGAATCACGACTTGTTTGAACTCATGAGTTACGCCGAGCTGACCCGGACACAGATCCATTCCGCATGGTCAGGCTTAGATAAAGAAATATTTTTCTTTTCTTATTGACACCCCTATCAATGGGTATCAAATAAAGAAAGTAAGATATTTCTTTATTGGAGTCCTCCATGTCCTCCGTCGTCCCATTTCCCCGCGCAACCGCAGCATCCCCCTCACGTGCACGTGGTCTTTATCAACTGGTGGCACTCCTGCGAAAGAAGCTTGGCAACACCCGTTTTCTGCGCTCCCGACGTCAGCCCATTCCGGACGATCTTCTTCTGGATGTCCTGAGCGACAACGGCCTGCGAGCACGTGAGGAAATCCGGCGCAGGCCGGTCATAAGCGGCCCCTGGCGTTAAATCTCCCGCAAAGACAACGCGTTGAGCATATGGACAGCGTCCCGACCCTCTCTCCCTGGAAATTGAGGGGCGCAACAAAAAACCGGCACCTTTCGGCGCCGGCTCTTTTTCCGTTTCACTGGGTGACCGTTACTCGGCTGCTGCCAGGAACTCCTTGGAAGTGGCCTTGTTGTCCGAGCCGCCGTCGTTGCTCTTGTCGAGCTGCTCCAGAAGAACGCGGCGCTTCTCGGCTGCCTTCTCGATATTGGCATCCTTCACCGGACCGAAGCCGCGGACGAGGTCCGGAACCCGGGCAAGTTCAACCAGCAGACCGTAATTGCCTTCCGGCAGCCGCTGCAGGATTTCACCGATATCGCCTTCATACTGGCTGACAAGTGCGCGCTCGGTCTTGCGTTCGGCTGTCCTGCCAAACGGATCGTACCATTTGCCGCGCATGCCCTTGAACTTCGCCAGGAAGCTGAAGGCCGAGAAGATCCAGGGGCCGAACGCTATCTTCTGAGGACGGCCGGTCTTCGGATCCTTGCGATGCGCGAGAAACGGCGGCGCCAGATGGACTTTCAGCTTTTTCGGATCTTCAAAGCGCTGCGCGATCTTCTGCTTGAACGCGGGATCGCTATAGAGCCGCGCAACTTCATATTCGTCCTTGTAGGCCATAAGCTTGAACAGCATGTCGGAAACCGTCTGCGTCAGGCGCAACGTACCCGGACCATGCGCTTCGTCGGCCGCTTTGACCTTGCCGACGAGATCCAGATAGCGCTGCGCATAGACGGCATCCTGGTAAGACGTCAGCTCCTGGGCATTGAACGCGATCTTTTCGTCGATGGTGAAGACCCGCGGCTTGATTTCACTCGGCAGCGTCTTCAGAAGCTTTTCCGGATCGGCGGCCAGCACGCGGCCGGCGCGGAAGGCCTTGATGTTGTTCTTCACGGAAGCGCCATTGAGTTCAAGCGCGGTTTCGATGGCGTAGTCCGACACCGGCAGTGCGCCACTCTGGAATGCCATGCCGACCAGCAGCATGTTGGCAAAGATGGCATCGCCCAGAAGTTTTTCCGCCACGTCGGCCGCATTGACGGGCAGATATGTGCCAGATGCCTTGCGCAGAGCGCTGTCCATCTGCTTTTCGTCAAAGGACAGCGTCTGCTTCAGCACGAATTCCGCGGTCGGTGCCACCTTGGTGTTGGCAACCGTCAGCATGTGGCCACGATGGGCAAGCGCGAGCTGGTCCGCATTTGCGGCCACCACCATGTCGCTGGCGATCAGAAGATCGAGGCTGGCAGCGGGAACCCGCGGGCCTTCAATGGACTTGTTACCGGCGGCAAAACGCACGTGCGAGGTCACCGGGCCGCCCTTCTGGGCAAGGCCGGTCATGTCCAGCGTGGAAGCCTGCTTGCCGTCAACATGGGCCGCCATCGCCAGAATGGCGCTGATGGTGGTCACGCCCATGCCGCCGATACCGGCGACCAGCGTGTTCCAGGTGCGATCGAGCGAGGCCAGTGTCGGCTGTGGCAGGGTTTCCACCAGAGCGTCGATATCGACATCGGCCTTTTTCGGCTTCTTCAGCGCTGCCCCCTCGATTTCGACAAAGGATGGGCAGAAACCCTTGATGCAGGAGAAATCCTTGTTGCAGCTCGATTGGTTGATGACGCGCTTTTCACCGAAGGGCGTTGCCAGCGGTTCGACCGACAGGCAGTTGGACTGGACAGAGCAGTCGCCGCAGCCTTCGCACACCCGGTCGTTGATGAACAGGCGCTTATCCGGGTCCGGGAACAGGCCACGCTTGCGCCGGCGGCGTTTTTCCGCGGCACAGGTCTGGTCGTAAACAATCACGGACACGCCCTTGAAGGACTGCATTTCAGTCTGCACATCCATCAGCTCGTCACGGTGATACACCTTGGTGCCCGGTGCGATCGGCGACCAGGAGCCGTAGGTTTCAGGATTTTCCGATACGATGGCGATGCGCTCGACGCCTTCGGCTTCCAGCTGGCGGGTGATTTGCGGCACGCTCAGCTGGCCGTCCACCTTCTGACCACCGGTCATGGCAACCGCGTCGTTGTAAAGGATCTTGTAGGTGATCGGAACATTGGACGCGAGCGCCTGGCGGATCGCCAGGATGCCGGAATGGAAATAGGTGCCGTCGCCGACATTGGCAAAGACATGGCTGTCACCTGAGAAGGGCTGCTGCCCGACCCAAAGCACACCCTCGCCACCCATGGCGATCTGCCCTTCGGTCGTCCGTCCGGCCATTTCAGTCATGGCATGACAGCCGATCCCCGGCAGAGAGCGGGAGCCTTCAGGCGTATTGGTAGACGTTGAGTGAGGGCAACCGGAACAGAAATAGGGAATGCGGGCAGCACGTTCCGCGTGGCCCTGGGCCCACATGGCCTGCTTGGTCATGCGGTCGGCAACGGCGCGCATTTCTTCCGAAACCACGTCCTCCGGCAGCCAGGTCATCAGACCTTCGATCAGTTCGGCGACAGACAGTTCCAGCACATCCGACAGGAACGGCGTGCCGTCCGGGCGGCGCTTGCCCCAGATTTCCGGCCGGCTCATTTCCGGCCAGTGATAGGAAATCTCCTTGATCTGGCTTTCCATAAAGGCGCGCTTGTGCTCGACCACCAGCAGGCGCTCGACGCCGCGGGCAAAATCGCGCAGGCCGAGCGGCTCCAGCGGCCAGCTCATCGCCACCTTGTAGACCCCGAGGCCCAGCGCCTTGGCAAAGTCCTCGGTAATGCCCATCAGGTCGAGTGCCTGGAGCAAATCCCGGTAGGCCTTGCCCGACGCCACGATGCCGTATTTCGGGTTGGTTCTTGTGCCGAAGGTGACACGGTCGAGACCGTTGGTTCGCACATAGGCCTGGGCGGCCGGAATGCGAAGGTCGCGCACCAGACGTTCGGTTTCGAGACGGTTGCCGAGAAGCAGATCGCGGTTCTGGTGATAATCCTTGCGAGGGTCGCCTTCCAGCGGACGGACTATGCGCAGTCTGTTCGGCGAGATATTGATCGTCGCCGATGCATCCATCGTGTCGGCCACACAGATCAGGGCCGTCCAGAGGCTGGTGAAGCGGGACATTTCCAGTCCGTGCAGGCCATAGTCGAGCACGTCCTGGATATCGGCCGGATTCAGAACCGGGATTTCCGCATGCTCGAAATAGAATTCGCTCTGCGCCGGCAGGATCGAGGATTTCGCCAGGTGGTCGTCGCCGGCAAGCGCAAGAACACCGCCGTTGCGGTCGGTGCCCGAAGCGTTTGCCTGGCGCAATGCGTCACCGGCACGGTCGACACCCGGCGCCTTGCCGTACCAGATGCCGAAGACGCCGTCATAGGCAGTTGCCCGTCCGACACCGCCCTCGCCGCGCAGCTTCTGACTTCCCCAGACAGCTGTCGCGCCCAGCTCTTCGTTGACGCCCGGCTTGAAGACGACGTCATATTCCTTGAGGTGGCGGTGGGCACGCATCAGCTCGGTATCGTAACCGGCGAGAGGAGACCCCCGGTAACCGGAAATGAAGCCGCCCGTCTTCAGGCCGGCCAACTGGTCCAGACGCGCCCGATCGAGCGCCAGCCGGACAAGCGCCTGTATGCCTGTCAGATAGACCCGTCCTTCCGTGGCGACGTATTTGTCCTCCAGGGTAACGGTTGGCATGTGCACGTTCATCCGAATTCCTCCTCAACCGACATCTGGGGCAATGGCCCTTCGCGGCAACCTCACATATTAGGTAATATCATCCTTTTCTCAGGCAATTTCTGTGCTATCGTCACGGCCAATCACCCAGAGGCAGAATAAAAATTCCTAAAATATCCAATGACCGATAAATATCTTCTCGACCCGTCAGACATACGTGTTCTGCGTGTGCTGCAACGGGATGCGTCGCTCTCCATTGCCGAAGTCGCAAAGGAAGCGGGCATGAGCCAAACGCCTTGCTGGCGCAGGATCAAGCGCCTGAAAGAACAAGGAATCATCCGCCAGATCACTGCGATTATCGACCGCGAATCCGTGGGTCTCGGCTTCGTGGCCTATTCCTTCGTCAAGCTTGCGGTTCCAAGCCGCGAGAACATGGAAACCTTCGACAAGCTGGTGCATCACTGGCCCGAGGTCGTTACCTGCGAGCGCATCACCGGTGCGGTTGACTATCTTATCAAGGTCGTCACCGATGATATCAAAACCTACGACAATTTTCTGCGGCTAAAGCTGCTCGACAATACGCTTGTGTCCGATGTGCAGTCTCGCATTGTCGTCAACACCGTCAAGGACACTGTCGCCCTGCCCTTGCGGGAAAACTGACTCTTCTCTTCGAATGACCGCGCCTCCATCGGACCTGATCCGAACCGGAGGCGCAACCAGCCAACACCGAAAAATCCCGTCCCTCAAGAACACCGCGCATCCGGCCTGTTGCCGGATGAACTTTACAGGGTCGTCGTCCCTTGAACTCTTGCGGAGGGTGTCAGGTGGCGAACCGCAGCGGAGACAATCCCGCCGGATCCAGGAACGGCTGCTTGCCGGCAATCAGGCTGGCCAGCAGACGACCGGTGACCGGCCCGAGCGTGAAACCGTCATGAGCATGGCCGAAATTGAGCCACAGACCCGGTGTCTTGGCGGAAGGCCCGACCACTGGCAGCGAATCCGGCAGGCACGGCCTGCTCCCCATCCAGGGCTGATCCTGCAGCGCGCGGCCAAGGGGAAACAGGTCCTCGGCCCGTCGTTTCGCCAGCTTGACGACTGCCGGATTGGGCGGCGCGTCCCTCTCGGCCAGTTCGACCCCTGTTGTCAGACGAATGCCGTTGTCTGTCGGCGTCAGGGCAAAGCCGTTTTCGACATCCACCACCGGCCGCGACAGTGACGCGCCTGACAGCGGGCGGTAATGCATGTGGTAACCACGCTTGACTGCCAGCGGATAGGTTTCCCCGAGGCGGGTCAACAGATCCATGGACCAGGCTCCAAGAGCCACCACCGCCTGGCGGGCAAACACCGTGCCGAGTTCCCCCTCAATTTGCCAGCCTCCGTGCTCCTGTTGCAACTTCAGGGCATCGGCGCGGAAATACCCCCCGCCTTCATAGACAAAGTGCCGCCAGAAGGCATCGACCACGGCACCGGGATTGGAGACCGAGCAACTTTCCGACCAGTGAACGCCTCTCAGGCCTTTTGCATTCAGCCCCGGTTCAAGCGTTCCGATGTCGCCGGCAGACATCTCGCGATAGGCAACGCCGAACACCCTTGCGTATTGCCGTTCTATCTCGCTTGCCCGAAAGGCCGGCTCCGAGCGGTAAAGATGCAGCCAGCCACCCTGGCGGTAGAAGCGATCCGCATTGGTCGCATGTGCCAGATCGAGATGTTCCTCGACCGCGAAGGCTCGGAGCGGGGCGACCACACGGGAATAGGCTTCAATCCCGCGGGCGCTGCCTGCCGCATGGAACTGGCGAAGCCACGGCAGCATGCGCAGGACGGTCGCCGCGTCCAGGGAAACGGCACTCGACCGGCCGAACAGGATCCCCAGGAGCTTGAGCGGATGCGTTGGCACGGCATGCGGTACGAAACCGTTGCGCTGGACAATGCCCGCATTGCCGAAAGAAGCTTCTTCGCCCGGGTGTTTTCGGTCAATAAGCGCAACCGAAAGGCCCAGACGTTGCAGATGCAGCGCCGTCGACACGCCGACGATGCCGGCGCCTAGCACCATCACGTCGAAGGATTGCGTCTGCCTGTTTTTTGCTGTCATGCCTGTTCCGGTCGGTGCCGTAATGCTGGCTTCCAGGATCCGGATCCTTTAAGAGGCGAGGAAGTGCCTGCCACAACTCGCGGTTCGGAGGACAACTTAAGATGATTCGACGGTGCGGTGCAGGCCTGGCATGGATCGGGCGCAACGGAACGGCCGCCCTTGCTGTGAGTATCTTCATCGGCATGGCCTTGCCGGCCCTGTCCGCCTATTTGCGCCCCTATCTGAGCGTTGCCGTCTTCAGCCTGCTGACACTGGCCTTTCTGCGGGTTGATACCTTCGCCATCCGGATGCGCCTGCGCCGGCCGGCCCTTCTGATTGCGGCCCTCCTGTGGATGATGCTCGGCGCGCCCCTGTTGACCTGGCTCCTGATAGATGTCTCGGGTCTGGAAGCGCTCGGCCCCGATGTGATGCTGGCCCTGTTCATCGCAACTGCCGCTCCACCGGTGATGGCGGCTCCGGCGTTCATCTATTTGCTCGGCCTCGACGGTACCCTCAGCCTGACGCTTTCCGTTGCCGCGCTGATTGTCACCCCGCTGACGGCCCCCTTCATTGGTGAGATGATACTTGGGCCTGCGCTCCCTCTCAGCGTCGGCGGCCTTGCCATACAGCTGTCGCTTCTGCTCACAGGAGCCTTCGCCGTATCGCTTGCCTTTCGCAAACTCGCCGGTGAAGAGCGTCTGGCGCGCTCCTCCCATCACATCAGCGGTCTCAATGTGTTGCTGCTGCTGGTGTTCGCCATCGCGGCCATGGACGGCGTCGCCGCAAGTTTCGCCGCCAAGCCACTGTTCACGCTGGGCCTCACCGCCATCACCTTCTGTCTCGCCCTGGTGCAGATCGCTCTCAGCCTGCTGCTGTTTTCGCCGGCGACACGAGAAGACGCCTACGCGATTGCCCACACCTGCGGCACCCGTAACATGGGTTTGATGGTGGCTGCCTTCGGCGGCACGCTGCCCGAATTCACCTGGCTGTGGTTCGCGGTCGGGCAGTTTCCGATCTACATGCTGCCGCTGTTCCTGAAGCCCTTTGTCCGGGTGTTCTGCCGTCTGAACGTCAAAACTGTGACGTAGCCCACCAGACAGACGGACGTGCTAGGCTTACGTCTTGCAAG
Organism: Roseibium sp. LAB1; assembly: GCF_054658235.1. NCBI lineage: Bacteria > Pseudomonadati > Pseudomonadota > Alphaproteobacteria > Hyphomicrobiales > Stappiaceae > Roseibium > Roseibium sp. LAB1. Next base: position 659,069 of record NZ_BAAGIB010000001.1, read on the forward strand.
GTCAAACACTTCGCATGAGGAAAGTGCCGTGCCCGTTCTGCCTGCCACCATCAAGACCCTGACCGCCTGGACAAACCGCAGTCTGCTGTTAGCTGTAACGCTCGTTCTGACCGGCGCGGGGCTCGCTTCTGTTGCGCATGCCGGAGACACCGCCGAGCTTCAGCTTCTCGGGTTTTCCAGAAACGGCGACTTCTTCGCCTTCGAACAATTCGGCGTCCAGGACGGCTCCGGTTTCCCCTATTCGGAAATCTTCGTTGTCGACGTCATTGGCGATACCTGGGTGCCGCCCTCCCCCTTCCGCCTGCGCAAGGACGTCGACCCGGGTCCGGGCGATGCGGCTGACAACGCCCTGTCCGGCACCCGGGCGGAGAACCGTCTTGCCGCGCAGCCCCTGCTGCAGGAAAAAGCCATTGCGGGCAAAGGCCAGACCGTCGGCTTCAATCCACGCACGGAATTGACATCCGATCCCCACAAGATGCTGGTCGCCACCCGCGACGGTTTCCTGTCCGGTGACGATCCTGTTGACCTGACCCTTTCGGAATACCCCTTGCCGAATGCCCAGTGCCAGAGTTACGGCGCCGACACCAAAGGGTTCCGGCTGACCATGGTGCATAACGGCGTTACCCGCATCCTGAACGAGGACAACAGCCTGCCCGAAAGCCGCCGCTGCCCGCTGGCCTACCGGATCGAGCGGATCGTCACCCATTTTCCTGACGAAGCCCCTCCGGTCTTTGCCATCCTCATTCAGATGGACAGCCTCGGCTTCGAGGGCCCGGACCGCAGATATCTGGCGATAACGGGACGGCTTTAGGCTTCTAAACCGATTGAGGCAGGCGCGGGCATCTTGCCCAGCCGCATCAGAAGTGCTAGCGCGGCGGCACCATCAGAAAACGGGACTATGACGGGCCCGTCAGGCCTGTCCGGGAGTTTGCCATGCCGCGCGACATCAAGATTGCCCCCTCCATCCTCGCCTCCGATTTTTCCAAACTCGGCCAGGAAGTCCGGGATGTGGTGGAAGCGGGAGCCGACTGGATCCATCTCGACGTGATGGACGGCCATTTCGTGCCGAACATCACCTTCGGCCCGGATGTCATCGCCAAGCTGCGCCCACACACGGACAAGGTCTTCGACACCCACCTGATGATCGCCCCTTGCGATCCTTACCTGGAAGCCTTCGCCAAGGCCGGGTCCGACATCATCACCGTTCATGCCGAGGCCGGTCCGCATCTCGACCGCTCGCTGCAGGCCATCCGCAATCTGGGCAAGAAGGCCGGCGTCTCGCTGAACCCGTCCACACCGGAAAGCGTCCTTGAATATGTGCTCGACCGGCTGGACCTCATTCTGGTGATGACGGTCAACCCCGGTTTCGGCGGCCAGAAATTCATCCACTCCCAGGTAGAAAAGACCCGCCGCATCCGCCAGATGATCGGCGACCGCCCGATCGATCTCCAGATCGACGGCGGTGTCACCCCGGAAACCGCCCCGCTGGTGGCTGCTGCCGGTGCCAATGTTCTCGTGGCAGGCTCAGCCGTCTTCAAGGGCGGCACGGTGGAAAGCTATGCCGGCAATATCTCGGCGATCCGGAAGGCTGCAGAAGAAGCTTGAGGCCGGCGTTCAGCGTGAGAACGCGCTTTGGTCGACGGGAATTCTTCAGGTAACAACCTGAGCAAGCGGCCCATCCTTCGAGACAGGCTTTCAGCCTTCCTCAGGATGAGGTGGTGGGGGCTGTGAGGCTGTGAGGCTGTGAGGCAACTTGCACGTCAGACTTTCCACACGATCCCCCTCATCTTGAGGAGGACCGCCAGGTCCGTCTCGAAAGATGGGCTCCAGGCACCGGCTTCACCCCTGACTGCCGGACACATGCCAAATACTTCCACATCGCGTCTTTCCGTCGAGACAATCCCTCGGTTAAGCTTCCCCCGTTAAAGACTGGGGGAATCGTCTTGGCGCATATGCAACGCAGTATCGGTCTGCTGGGTCTCACCTTTGTGGCGATCAGCGGAATTCTCGGATCTGGCTGGCTTTTCGCCCCATTGATGGCCGCGCAGGCGGCCGGGCCATCGGCGCTAATTGCCTGGGTAATCGGCGGCTTTGCCATGCTGCTTCTGGCCGCCACTTTCGCCGAAATCGCGACAATCCTGCCAGTTGCAGGCGGCATCGGACGGGTGCCACATTTCTCCCACGGGTCGGTTGTCTCCGTGACAATGGGCTGGACAGCGTGGGTCGGCTACAACACCACCGCCACCATCGAGGTGGAGGCCGTGCTGCGCTACTCCAAGAGCCTTGCGCCCTGGCTGTACGGGTCGGGTGAACTGCTCAGCCCCGCCGGGTTGGCCGTGGCCTGCGTTCTCCTGGCAGTCTTTACCGTGCTCAACGCGTTTGGTGTGCGTTTTTTCGCCCGTCTCAACACCGCGCTGACCTGGGTGAAGATCCTGGTTCCGGCCCTGCTGGCAGCCGTCATCCTCACGTCCGAGTTCCGATACGCCAATTTCAGCGAATATGGCGGTTTCGCTCCGGAAGGTTTGAAAGGCATCCTGTCGGCGATTTCCACCGGTGGCGTAATCTTCGCCCTGATCGGTTTCCGGCACGTGATCGACATGGCGGGCGAGGCCCGCAATCCGAAAGTGAATGTGCCTTTGGCACTGGTGATCAGCCTTGTGGTCTGCCTCCTGATCTATGGCGGCCTGCAGCTCGCCTTTCTTGGCGCTCTCGATCAGTCGCAACTCAAGCAAGGCTGGGCGGCGCTCAGTTTCCCCGGCGAACTTGGCCCCATGGCAGCGCTCGCAACCGCCGTCGGGGCCCTCTGGATCGTCAGCATTCTGGACAGCAGCGCCCGCATTTCCAGTTTCGCCTCGGCGCTCGTCTCCGTCGGCTCGAACGCCCGTCTCGGTCTGGCGATGGCTCAGAACGGCCTGTTTCCGAAATTCATGGAAACCCTGTCGGCGCGCGGCGTGCCACTGTTTGCGCTTTTGATCAACTTCGTCGTCTCCACGCTGTTCTTTTTCATTCTGCCGTTCAACGAAGTGATCGCCCTCAACACGTCTTCCATCGTGTTGTCCTTTGTCGTCGGCCCTGTTGCCGTGCTGGCCTTCCGCCATCTGATGTCCGATGTGCCCCGCGCATTCGTTCTGCCGGCAGCGCCTGTTACGGGGTGCCTTGCCTTCGTGGTTGCCAGCCTGATCATCTACTGGAGCGGTTGGGACACGATGCTGCATCTCGGCGTCTGCCTGCTCATCGGCTTCGTGCTGATGATCTACCGCAACAGCAGGGGCGGTTTCGACAGCCTCGACTGGCGTGAAGCAGCCTGGCTTGCGCCCTATCTTGCAGGCCTCGTCTTGATATCCTGGCTCGGGTCCTTTGGCGGCGGTGCGGGCTATCTGCCAGTCGGGCCGGATATTGCCGTGGTCTCCGCACTGGCGGTCGTGATCTACATCCTCGCGGTTCGTCTGAGGCTCCACCAGGACAAGTTCGATCTTTACATGGCCGAGGAAAAGGCCGACGAGCGCATGGAATACGGCAACGCCACGTGAGGCCTGCCGGGATCCGGCTCAGCTGAACCGGCGGCCCGGAACAGGTTTTCCGGTCTGCCCCGGCAGTCTGTCCTTCAATCCTGAGGGATAGAGTTCGAGCCCCTTGGCAGCCAGTTCGTCCAGCGTGATCCAGCGCGCCGTCCCGACGGTATCGTCGTTTATGTCGTAAACGATCGTATCCATCCGGTAGTAGCTGTTGTCGATGAAATGGGCGTGGCACAGGAACAAGACTTCATGGCCTGTAACGCCGTGATGATCGTAGATGTTCTCCATCACGATGTAGTCGTCGAGCAGGGTGATCCTGGCGCCAAGCTCTTCCAGAAACTCACGCTGAAGCGTGTCCCGCCAGGGTTCGCCGAACTCCACCGTCCCGCCCAGCGGCCGCATGCCGGTAATACGGCCGGTGTCGTTACGAACTTCGGACAAGAGCAGCGCGTCGTCCTGCCAGATCAAGGCAAGCGCCTTGACCGCAATCGTGTTAGCCGGCCGCCAGATCGTCATCCGTGTCTCCTCAAAGACAGTCGTATCGCCATCGTGTGCACCGTAAAATTCACATTCGAGCACCTTGCTGCAAGCAAAAACCGCCTCTCCTCATTGAAGGGGCAGCGCCCCTCTGCTATTCCGCAGCCAGAATTTCCATACATGAGGTCCATTCGCCGATGATCCCGCGCTATTCCCGTCCCGACATGGTTGCCATCTGGTCGCCGGAATCGAAGTTCCGCATCTGGTTCGAGATCGAGGCCCACGCCTGCGACGCTCTGGCTGAACTCGGGGTCATTCCGAAGGAAGCGGCCAAGACCATCTGGGAAAAGGGTGGCAGCGCCACGTTCGACATCGACCGTATCGACGAGATCGAGCGTGAGACCAAGCACGACGTCATCGCCTTCCTGACCCATCTGGCCGAGATCGTCGGTCCCGATGCCCGTTTCGTGCACCAGGGCATGACCTCTTCCGACGTCCTCGACACCTGCTTCAACGTGCAGCTGGTCAAGGCAACCGACATGCTGTTGGCCGACATGGACGCACTGCTCGCCGCGATCAAGCGCCGGGCGATGGAACACAAGGACACGGTCTGCATCGGCCGGTCCCACGGCATCCATGCCGAGCCGGTGACCTTTGGCCTGAAGATGGCCGAAGCCTATGCCGAGTTCGACCGCTGCAAGAAGCGCCTTCTGGCCGCTCGTGAGGAAATCGCCACCTGCGCCATTTCCGGCGCGGTCGGTACATTCGCCAACATCGACCCGGCGGTGGAAGAACACGTCGCCAAGGCCATGGGCCTTCAGGCCGAACCCGTCTCCACCCAGGTGATCCCGCGTGACCGCCACGCCATGTATTTCGCGACCCTGGGCGTGATCGCCTCTTCCATCGAGCGTGTGGCAACGGAAGTCCGCCATCTTCAGCGCACCGAGGTTCTGGAAGCGGAAGAATTCTTCTCCAAGGGCCAGAAGGGCTCGTCGGCCATGCCGCACAAGCGCAACCCGGTCCTGACCGAGAACCTGACCGGTCTGGCCCGTATCGTCCGCGGCTTCTCGATCCCGGCCATGGAAAACGTGGCGCTCTGGCACGAGCGCGACATTTCGCATTCCTCCGTCGAGCGCATGATCGGTCCTGACGCGACCATCACCCTGGATTTCGCGCTTGCCCGCCTTACCGGTGTCATCGACAAGCTGCTGGTCTATCCGGAGCGCATGATCGGCAACATGGACCGTCTCGGCGGTCTGGTGCACTCCCAGCGCATCCTGCTTGCCCTCACCCAGGCCGGCTCCTCCCGCGAGGATGCCTACCGCCTGGTGCAGCGCAATGCCATGAAGGTTTGGGACAGCTACCAGGTGGCAGGTGCAGCCTCCGTCGACTTCCTGACCGAACTGCTGAACGACCAGGATGTGCGCAAGTATCTGTCCGAAGAAGAAATTCGTGACCGCTTCGATCTTGGCTATCACACCAAGAATGTCGATGTGATCTTCGAACGGGTGTTCGGCGAAGCGTAATTCGCCATTGGAAAACCGGTCGGTTCGTCCTCCCGGACGCTGCGAAGCGTAGATCCGGGATCGGAGAGCCAGGGTATTTCCAACGCAACGGGAGTGCCACGGCAAAGCCTGTGGCTCTCCGGTCCCGGCTCGCACTTCGTTTGGCCGGGATGGCACCGGAATGTAAAACGAAGTCAGCGATGCCCGCAGGCATTCGCCTCACTTTTCTCTTGAGAAGGGAGTTCGGTTGTGTCCGGCGAAAAGTCCCTTGTTGCCTGGCAGCGCGTCGAGGCGCTGTTCGTCTTTCTTGCCGCGCTGGTCCTCTATTTCTGGACCGGGGCACCCTGGTTGACATTCGTCATTCTCTTTCTGCTGCCCGACCTGTCGATGCTGGGTTATCTCGCCAATCCGCGCATCGGTGCCCTGATCTACAATCTCTTCCATACCTATGCCGGCCCGGCCCTCATGATGGGTCTAGGCGTGATCCTCACCGACTACGATTTTGACCCTTACGCCTTCTGGGATTTTGCTCCGATCTCGATCATCTGGACGGCCCACATTGCGTTTGACCGGGTTCTGGGTTACGGCCTGAAGAACCCGGAAGGGTTCAAGATCACCCACCTTGGCCGGATCGGCCGACAGGATAGCTGAACCATGAAAATCGCCGTTGTGTCGGACATTCACGGCAATGTCCTGGCCCTTGAAGCCGTGCTGGCAGACCTGAAGCTGGAAGCACCGGACATGATCGTCAATCTGGGCGATTGCATTTCCGGTCCGCTCTGGCCGGAGGAAACCGCAACCATCCTGCGCGAGACCGCCTGGCCGACCGTGCGCGGCAACCACGACCGCATCGTCCTGGACAATCCGATCGAGACGATGGGACCGACCGACGTGTTTGCCGCAGAGCGTCTGTCCCGGGCAAGCCGCGACTGGCTGGCAACAAGCCAACCGACCATCCGCCTGACCGACGAGATTTTTCTGTGCCATGGCACGCCGGACAATGACGACCGCTACCTGACCGAAAAAGTGGAAGGACCGAAAGGACATCTTCCGGACGAAACCACCTTGCTTGCGGAACTGAAGGGCGAGACGGCCCCTGTTGTCTGCTGCGGTCATACGCACATTCCCAGGGTCATCCGGTTGCAGAAAACCGGGCAGGTGCTGCTCAATCCCGGCAGCGTCGGCCTGCCGTCCTACGAAGACGACCACCCGCACCGGCATGTCATGGAAGCCGGAAGTCCGCACGCCCGCTATGCCCTGATGACCAACAACCACGGTGCCTGGAACTTTCAGGAAAAGATCCTGACCTACGATTGGGACAAGGCGTCGGCAGAAGCACAGAAAAACGGGCGTCCGGGCTGGGCACGGTCGCTGAAACACGGGTTTTACGGCCCTCTTTCCTGAGAGAGCTGCGATCACAATTGACGGAGCATGACACTTTCGCGGAACGAAGCCGGACGGTCCACGTTTTCTATCCATGAGTACCATGGAGTAAGTGATGCCGTTTTGGAAATCCGTTTTAAGTCATGCAGCTATCGGCGGTTTCGCCTTGTGCCTGGCTCTGCCATCCTTCGCCGCTCCGCTGCCGTTCTACCAGCCTGCGCCCGCGCGGGTTCAGACGCAATCGGACGCCCCGGCAAACGTCATACAGGTCGACCACAGGCGAGGTCACAATCCCCATCGCGGCTACTACAACCGTAAGGGCCGCCACTATTACAACGGCCACCGGGGATATCGGAAGTATCGCCAGGGGTATCGTCGCTACAACGGTTGGTGGTTCCCGCCGGCGGCCTTCACGTTCGGCTTCGGCGTCGCCCCCGCACCCCGCTATGTTGCCCCGCCCCGCTACGCTGCTCCGCCGCGATATGGCCGTGGCTACAGCCCTGCCCACTATCAGTGGTGCGGCCAGCGCTACCGGTCCTACCGTCCAGTCGACAACAGCTTCCAGCCTTATCACGGACCGCGCCGTGCATGCGTCTCGCCCTACGGGCCGTGAGTGCTGCCAACGCTTGCCAAACGAAGAGCCGGTCCCCAGGGCCGGCTCTTTTTGCATTCCCTTCAATCGTCATCCCCCCATTGCCTGCACCGATTGACAAGCGCACGGAAAAACTGCGAGAGAGCGGCACATCCTTGAAAGCGAAACAAAAGGTGTAGCCCGTGAAAATTTCAGACACCGATATTCTGCTTGTTCCAGGTTACGGTCGGACGTTGCCGGGCCACTGGCTGCTGCGCTGGCGCGACAAGATGCCGACAGCCCAGGTCGTGAAACAGGCCGAACTGCACCGCCCTAACAAGAAGGAATGGCTGGAAACGCTTGTCGAGGCAATCGATGCTGCCGAGCGGCCTGTCGTGCTTGTCGCCCACTCGCTTGGCTGCATCCTGGTTGCCCATGGCGCTCATGCGCTGAAGGGCAAGATCGCCGGCGCTTATCTGGTCGCGCCGTCCGATTGGGACCGCGAGGGACTAGTGGCCGAGTTCGATGGCGGTGATTTCAAGCCCATTCCGGAGCACCCGCTGCCGTTCCCGGCGCATCTTGTTGCCAGCCGGGACGATCCTTATTGCGACTATGCACGCGCCGAGCACTTTGCCAAGGTCTGGGGCACCACCTTCCAGGATGCCGGGGCCGCGGGCCACATCACCCTGGAAAGCGGCCACGGCCCCTGGCCGGAAGGCATGATGTCCTTCGCCCATTTCATGAAAAAGCTTGGCTGACGGCGCTCACGCGCGCGCGGACGATGCGTCCATCAGCGCTCCGACCCGTGTGGCCACCCAATAGCTCACCGGAATGGCAAGCGCGGCGCCTGCCGCCGCGCCGCCGACAAGCAGCAGTGCGTTGAAGTCGCCGACACCATAGATCGACAACGGAACCAGAGCTCCAAGGCCCGCAAGCGTCGGGCCGATGATGATGAACAGGATCAATGCCAGTTTCCACATGAGGGTCTCCCATCGGGAAAGCGGCGGTTCTCCGTCCTGAGCACCACGGTTAGCAGCGATGATTATGAGACATAATCACCCTTGCCGTTAAAGCTCAGAACCGTCGCGGTTTCAATATTTCATTACTTGCGTAATAACGAAACTTACAGCATTGACCCAAGTCAAATACGTGCGCGAATATCCTGCATCAATAGCCGGCGGTCGGTCCTGCGCCGGGCTCTGAAAGCCAGGCAACTTCCTTGAGCGCACCCCGGGCGGAATGATCGAGAAAGAGCGTGTCGACCCCGTGCGACATCAGCCGGAAACCCTGATTGTAGGCTTCCTCGACCTTGTCGGCATTGAGGCAGAAAATCCCGGCAAGTTTACCAGCGGCAATGGCCTTTTCCGCAATCTCTCCGGCAACCTCTCCCGTATGGGCCCCGTTCGGGTCAAGTGACGCGCCTTTCGACAACGCGAGAGAAAGATCACTCGGGCCGACGAACACGCCGTCGAGACTTTCGACACTCAGAATCTCGTCAAGCGCGTCGATGGCGTCCTGGGTTTCGATCATGGCAAAGGCCAGGGTCTGGGCATTGGCGTTTTCCAGATACTGGTCCCGTGTCTGCCCGCTCAGCATGGCTGCCCGGAATGGCGACCAGCTGCGCTCGCCCACCGGCGGATATTTGACGGCCCGTGCAAAAGTGTCCGCATCCCGGAAGGAATTGATCATCGGAGCGATGATGCAATCGGCACCCATGTCGATCAGACGGCCGGCAAGAGCGTTGTCACCGACGGGGATGCGGGCGATGCGATGTGCCCCGGCCAGGGCAATGGCAGCCATTGCCTCGCAGGCGGAGGCAAAATCATACATGCCGTGCTGAAGATCGAGTGTCACCGCCTCGTAGCCCGAGCGCGCAAACAGCTCCGGAACCATGGGTGCGGACAATTGGGACCAGCCGGTGATGACGGCTTTTCCGGAACGCAATTTGTCGGCAAGAAAGGCATTTTCTGACACGGGACGACTCCTCCGTTAGAGGAGGTATCAAATCCGTCTGCCTACACAACCGCAAGCGCTCTTTTTGCAATTCTGGAAGCTTGGTTGACGCAAATGGAGAAAGCGACTTTCTTCTGTGCCGCTGACAGTCCGTGTCTGCCGGCAAGGCTTCCGGACAACGCAAAACGCCCGCCGTATCCGGCGGGCGTTTCAAGATCTTGGTCGAAGCAGGCTTCGATCAGCCTTCTTTCTGCAACTGGTCGATTGCCGTGTGCATCAGTTCGTCCATTGTGCGGCGAATCTGATGATCGGACTGCTCGACGTTGTTTGTATCGAAATCTTCGCGAAGCTTGCGGAACACGTCTTCCTCGCCCGGCTCTTCAAAATCGGACCGGACAACTTCCTTGGCGTATTCGTCGGCCTTCTCGCCTTCAAAGCCCAGAAGACCAGCTGCCCACAAACCCAGCAACTTGTTGCGGCGCGCGGTCGCCTTGAACCGCAGCTCCTCGTCATGCGCGAACTTGTTTTCAAATCCCTGCTCGCGCTTGTCGAATGTGCTCATACTCATCGTCTCCTGAACTGCGCTGATGCACTTCACCCCATATGGGGCTGATTTGGTCTCTTGCATATCCCCGCAAGGCGATCAAATCAACGCAGTACGTACACGCATGCGTCAAAAGCATAACCGGTCTGCGAACTCTCCGGAAACATAAGATTGTACTTTTGCCCGGCTTCGGGTAAGTTCCGCGCCGCAAAACAGGGCCAGCTGCCTTCAAGCATCGGCCGGTTGACGGACATCGTCCCGGCTGATTTTCAGACAAGGTAAGCATGTCCCGTCAAAGGTTTCTCTAAAAGATACGGTATAGCCAATGAACCGCCGCCGGCGCATTTACGAAGGTAAGGGCAAGATCCTGTACGAAGGTCCGGAACCGGGAACCCTGGTTCAGCACTTCAAGGACGACGCGACCGCCTTCAACAACAAGAAACACGAGATTGTTGACGGCAAAGGCGTGCTCAACAACCGGATTTCCGAATATATCTTCAACCATCTGAATGCCATCGGCATCCCGACTCACTTCATTCGCCGCCTTAACATGCGCGAACAGCTGATCCGGGAAGTCGAGATCATTCCGCTTGAAGTGGTCGTGCGCAACGTCGCCGCCGGGTCCATCGCCACCCGCCTGGGCCTGGAAGAAGGCACTCAGCTGCCGCGCTCCATCATCGAATTCTACTACAAGAACGATGAGCTCAACGACCCGATGGTCGCCGAAGAGCATATCACCGCTTTCGGTTGGGCAACCCCGCAGGAACTTGACGACATGATGGCCCTCGCCATCCGCGTCAACGACTTCCTGTGCGGCCTCTTCCTGGGCGTCGGCATCCGCCTCGTCGATTTCAAGATCGAATGCGGCCGTTTGTTCGAAGGCGACATGATGCGCATCGTCGTCGCCGACGAGATCTCCCCGGACAGCTGCCGCCTCTGGGACATCGAGACCAACGACAAGATGGACAAGGACCGCTTCCGCCGCGACTTGGGCGGGATGCTGGAAGCCTACCAGGAAGTTGCCAAGCGGCTCGGGATCATGATGACCAACGAGCGCCCGGCAGGTACCGGACCGACCCTGGTCAAGTAAGACCCGCCGCTGATGCAGCAATGACACAGGCCGGGGCAATCGCCTCGACCTGTCTCAACGTCAGGATTGCAACCAGCGGTATTGTCAAATATGACGCCTCCTTGTTTTACAAGGGGGCGTCATGTCTTTTAGATTTTCTTCCATTTTCAAAGCTGCATCGATTGTACTCCTGTGCGGTCTTCTTGCAGCCTGTCAAACCTCGGGCCTGAAGCCCGGCAGCATTTCCTCCAGCTTTGCACCCAAGGGTTGGGCCAGCAAGCAAAGCGGCAACAAGGCCGTCTATGTTTGCCTGCCGTCCAAATGCAAATCGCCTGAAGTTGTCGTGGTGGGCCCGATCAAGGTCAAAGGCGATATCGAAACGGCCATCCGGGAAAACCTGCTTTCTGCCGAATTGATGAATGCCGTCGGCAACATCGCCAATGTGGCCTCTAAGGGCCAGGTGCGCTTCAAGACCAATCGCCGTGTCGTCACAAAAACCTATTCCGGCTTCGACATGACTGCCCGGTACCGGACGGACAAGGGCAACGTATATGTCTCTGCGCGCATCATCGTTCAAAACGACCGCGGCAGCGCCGTTGCGTCCTTTGCGACATCAAGCTCCAGGGCAAATGCAAATCTGAGCCGCTTCCTGAAGCAGACAACGATCAGACGCGTGCCGTAAATCGCAGGTTTTCTGCACACAGGCCTTTCGCAAATGGGGCTCCTCGTGTATGGGGAGCCCCAAAGTCATTCAACTGCAGAATCTGCAGTCTGCTGCGGAGATCCCAATCATGAAAGCACGTGTGATCGTCACCCTGAAAAACGGTGTTCTCGATCCTCAGGGAAAAGCCATCGAAGGTGCGCTCGGCGGCCTCGGTTTCGGCGACGTCGGCTCCGTTCGTCAGGGCAAGGTGTTCGATGTCGAACTGACCGGTTCCGACAAGGCAGCCGCCAAGGCTGAACTGGAGCAGATGTGCGAAAAGCTGCTCGCCAACACCGTTATCGAGAACTACTCGATCGAAATCGACTGAGAGAGACTTCAACACCGGGGCACCGCCGATGGATGACGATACCCGCAAGGCCCTGATCTTCATGGCCACCAAAGCGGCGATATTCATCCTGGTGCCTGCAATCGCGGCCCTGATAGCCGTATTTGTTCTGCTCTGAACCGACTGGATTGCCCAAATGAAAACCGCAGTCATCGTTTTCCCCGGCTCCAACCGCGACCGTGACATGTTCCATGCGCTGGAACTGATCACTGGAACCAGGCCGCAGAGCGTCTGGCACACCGAAAGCACCCTGCCGGATGTGGATCTCGTGGTTGTCCCCGGCGGCTTTTCCTACGGCGACTACCTGCGCTCCGGCGCGATCGCGGCCCGCTCCCCGATCCTCAAGGACCTTGTGGCCAAGGCCGATAGCGGCGTTGCCGTACTCGGTGTTTGCAACGGCTTCCAGATCCTGACCGAGGCAGGCCTGCTGCCGGGCGCCCTGATGCGCAATGCCGGTCTCACCTTCGTCTGCCGCGAAGTCCTGATGGAAACGGTCAACACCGCGACAAGGTTTTCGTCGAAGTTCGAAAAGGGCCAGGTCTGGCGCTGCCCGGTTGCCCATCACGACGGCAACTACTTTGCCGATGCCGACACGCTGAAGCAGATTGAAGACAACGGCCAGGTCGTGTTCCGTTACGCCGGAGACACCAATCCGAACGGCTCCATCAACGACATTGCCGGCATCACGAATGCCAGGGGCAACGTTCTTGGCATGATGCCGCACCCGGAAAACCTGATCGAGCCGCTCAACGGCGGCCTCGACGGACGCCTCCTGTTCGAAAGCCTGCTGGAAGCAGCCTGAAAACCATCCGGGAGGCGGGCATGACGGACCTGACACTCGACAAGGACGCCAGAACCCGCCTCGCCTCCGAGATCAAGCGCTATCTCGAAACCGACCTGGATATCGACATCGGCAACATGGATGCCGAATTGCTGGTCGATTTCCTGACGTCGAGCCTGGGGGCCAGGTTCTATAACCTTGGCCTCAAAGACGCTCAGGCGCTGCTCGCCCGCAAGGTCGACGACATCAACGACGAAATTTACGCCCTGGAAAAACCGGTCCAGGAACGCGGCTGAACTGCACTGGGCGACGTGGCGTTGGTTCGTACCGTCCACATTGATTTCCGCTGCGCCGGGCGCACCCTACTCCCAGCCTCCTTGTCATCCCCGCGCAGGCGGGGATCCAGTAAACGGCCGCCTGGACCGCTGCTTTACCCATCCCGTCAGCCCTGAAGGCTACTGGATCCCGGTCTTGGCGCTCTGCGCCAAACCGGGATGACAAGCGGGCTGGGAAAGACGCTGTAGCCTGACCATCGAAGTGTGAATGCGGTACTCTCGCGCGCTCCAATCAGCCAGCGCCTCACGAACCTAAACTGCCTTCCACTCTCGTTGTCATCCCCGCGAAGGCGGGGATCCAGTAACCGGCTGCCTCGGTCACATCGCATGAACCTGCCAGCTCCCACGACTACTGGATCCCGGTCTTGGCGCTTTGCGCCAAACCGGGATGACAAGCGGGGGCTAGTGAGGTTCAGCGAACAGACGGTTCAAGCCGCCTGGCTGCGCTTTTGCTTGGGAGAATAGCCGAACCGGCGGGAGAAGGCTCTGGAAAAGGCTGCTGGGCTGGCAAAGCCGCACAGGCTTGCAACGGCCTTGACCTGCCGTCCGGTTTCCAGCTCCGAGCGGGCAATGTCAAGCCGCCAGTTGGAGAGGTAGCCCATGGGTGTCGTCCCGACGAGTTCCTTGAAGGTCACCGCGAACTGGGTGCGCGACATGCCTGCCGTCTCGGCCAGTTTCTCCAGCGTCCAGGGTTCTCCGGGCACCTCGTGAATTGCCACCAGGGCGGCTGCGATCCGCGGATTCGCAAGGCCGTTCAAAAGGCCCGTATCGGCCTTGCCTTCTTCCATGGCATGGCGCAGCAGGCGGATCACCACCACTTCGCACAGGCGCTGGAACGCAGCCTGCCCGCCGCATCTGGGCATGGTGGCTTCCTCAATCAGCGGAGTCACCACGGCGGTGAGATACGGGTCTTCCGACATCGGCACTGAAATGCAGTCCGGCAGGGCGCTGACAAGTTGCCTGCCGACACCTGAGATCGTGATCCGGGCCGCGACGAGCGACGTCTCGTCGTCGGCGGCCTCCATTCCGGACAGTCCGGCTGCGCCATCCCGGACCGGACAGAAAACCAGCCTCTGTCCTCTCGCAGGGCTGTCATAGATCCGCAGATTGGCATCGCGACTGTCGTCGTCGTCGGTGGACAATGAGATGGCCACCTGTACGCGTAGCCGATCGATGAGCGAAGACAGCCGGTCCAGCCTGCCATTGAAGGACGTGCGATAAGGGACCGACATTTCCGTACTCCTGAGCATCTTTTCAGAATGTTTATAGCGCTTTCGTTCACTACCTTACAGTCATCGGCAGGGAAATGTGAAGCCTTGCCCAGCCAAATGAGGAAAACATGCTTGTTCCACGCCAACCGGTTCCCGGCCTGACGGTCGAAACCCTGAGCTCCGGTTCGTTCGATCTGTCCACGGATAATGCGGAATTCGCGACGCTCGTGGTCTTCTATCGCGGCCTGCATTGTCCGATCTGCGCCACCTACCTGAAGGAACTGGGCCGCCTGACCGCCGATTTCGCGGCAAAGGGCGTCAAGACCATCGCGATTTCGTCGGATGACAAGGACCGCACCGAAAAGATGGCGGAAAAGGTCGGCCATGCGGATCTGCGCTTCGGATACGGCCTGCCGTTGAGCGTTGCCAAGGAGTGGGGTCTTTATATCTCCACCAGCCGCGGCACCACGTCGATCGGCATTGAGGAGCCTGCGCTCTTTTCCGAGCCGGGCGTCTTTCTGGTGAAACCGGACGGGACGCTCTACTTCGCCTCCGTCCAGACCATGCCTTTCGTGCGTCCGCACTTCCAGGAAATGGTCGGTGCACTCGATTTCGTTCAGAAGAACGACTATCCGGGACGCGGTGAATATACCGGCGCGGTCTGACGGCGCGCCAAAACTGTAGCAAAAACAAGGATGCCGGACACGGGCTGCATCGTGTCCGGCATCAACAAAGACTTGCGAGGGGAAGCAGGTCCTTGTCCGGGGGGATCGTCAACGATCTCCGCATCAATACCGGCCCTTGCGCCGGCTTTCGGTATCCCAGAAGGGGCGCATTGCCTCGGCAAGTGCTGCCTCCCGGGTCAGTCCGAGGTCCTCAAGGGCCGCGTCTGACAATTCCAGAAGCTCCAGGCGGGTCCGGCGCCTGACGAACCAGTCCCTAAAAGACCTGAAAGCGGTTTTGGCGAGACCGCCGGGAATCCGGAGGCGCGATATCGGGCGCCCGGATATTGTTTCGATTGAACTCATTTGAGACATCTCCAGGGTGACAATTACATCAATTGGGCGCATTGTAGCGCTACAATCATATGAATTGACTCTCATTTGGATGCAATATATTAAATTGTCACCATGACAAATTGGCACCCAGAGATTCCCGAGGGCCAGGGGCCCCTTTACATTCGGCTGGCAGACCGTATCGCCGAGGATATCGCCACCGGCACGCTTGGCGCCGGTTCCAAGCTGCCACCGCAGCGGGACCTTGCCTACGATCTGGGGGTTACCGTCGGCACCATTGGCCGCGCCTATGCCCTGATCCGGCAACGCGGCCTTGTCAGCGGCGAGGTTGGACGGGGTACATTCGTTCTCGGCAGCACGTTTGAACCATCGCTGGAAGAAGACACCAAACCGGACCTCGACCGGCCAACACATCAGACCAACGGTTCTTCCCCGCAGGCTTCTGCCACCTCGTCCTGGACCCAGGGCGCCATGACCGTGCCGAAGGACGTGGCCTTTGGCGGTACACGGGTCATGGTACCGTCACCGGAGGCAATCCGGTTCGACAGCACCTCCGCTCCCGAGATCGGCCAGGCCGGCGTCATCAGCCGGCTGACGGCCGACATCACCCGGGACTCACCTTACGAAATTGCCAGCTACACCCGCTCCGTCCCCGAAAGCTGGCGCCAGGCCGGGCGGATCTGGCTGTCCCGAGCAGGCTGGCAGCCTCCCGAAGGCAGCATTGTGCCGACGACAGGCGCCCAGGCGGCGATCATGGCGATCATCGCGGCAACGACCGCCCCCGGAGATCAGGTCGCCTTCGAGGAACTGACCTACAGCTCGATCGCGCGTGGAGCCGCCTTGTCCGGCCGTCGCCCGGTCCAGATCGCACGCGATGACGAAGGCCCCCTGCCCGAAGACCTCGCCCGGGTCTGCGCCCAAAAGCACCCGAAGGTTCTCTTCGTGATGCCGACCATGCACAACCCGACGCTCGGCATGATGGGCGAACAGCGCCGTGCCGACCTGGTGAGCATCGCCCGCCAGTACAATCTCTGGATCATCGAGGACGAAGTCTACGGTTCCCTGCGCGAAGCCTCACCGCTGCCGCTCGCCGCGCTGGCTCCGGAGCGCACTTTCCATGTCGGGTCGCTGTCGAAGTCGGTCACGGCAGGTGTGCGCGGTGGTTGGGTGTCCAGCCCGCTGTCTCATGCGCAGCGGATCTATACCGCCCACAAGATGCTGACGGGCGGCATCTCCTTTCTCCTGTCTGAACTGTCTGCCCGGCTGGTCCTGTCCGGTGCCGCCGACGACTTCCGCCAGAAAATCCTTGCCGAAGTCTCCGCCCGTTTCGAGCTGGTGCAGAAATATCTCGGCGCCTACGACATGTGTGCCGCCGCCGATGCGCCGTTTCTGTGGCTCAAGCTGCCCGAACCCTGGCTATCGGGCACCTTCAAGGCGGCTGCCTCTTCCGCCAATGTGCTGATCGACGACGAGGACGAATTCAAGACCGGCCGGTCGGGCAAGGTCTATCATCGCGTCCGCGTCGGCGTCACCAACCCGATGACCCGGCAGGAAACCGCCAAGGGCCTGCTCATCCTGCAAAATTTGCTGGAGGACAGCGGAGCCTGTTACGACAGTTTCGAATAGACCCCCTTCAAGGTGAAGAAACATGTCGGAAACCAGCTTGCCTTTCGTGATCCTTCCGGTCTTCGCAGTTGTCTTCGTCCTGTTCTGGTCGCTCATCGTTTTTGTCATTGCCCACACCGGAGGCTGGGCGGGACTGGCAAAGGCCTATCCCGCCAGTGAGAAACCGGAAGGGCGCAGCTGGCGCTGGCGAACCATCAGGTTCGGCCTTTTCGGCAACTATCGTAACAGCGTGGATGTGACCATGTCCGACGCCGGTCTCTACATGTGCCCGATCTTCCTGTTCAGGATGGGTCACAGGCCAATTCTCATTCCGTGGAAGGCGATCTCGGACGCACATCGCCGCGACCTTTGGTTTGCGCCAACCCTCACGCTCGCCGTGCCTCTGACAGGAATCGGCAATGAAAAACGGGTGTCCTTCTACGGCGACGAGTTGGTCGAGGCGATGGAGGATTATCTGAAGCGCAACGGCAACGGCAACGTCCTGCGCCGTTGAGACGAACACTGGCCCATCGGCCTCTTGGCGCTTGAACGGATGTCACGGTTTTCTTGTCCCTCCCCGGCACTTCTGGCATTGTGAGGTGACTGACCGGAGGTTGTGATGACAGGGTCCGTGCCGTTGTGGGTGAAACTGGCCGGTGCCGCCGCAGTGACCTATTGCGTCGCCGTCTTCGGCACCGTTTACCGATACAATCAATCCATCCTTGAAAACGCCAGCTTCGCCGAAATCACCGGCGGTGGTTTCATCTACAATTACCGCATCGCCGATATCAGGGCCGGCCTTACCGTTGGCCTGCTCAAGCCCTTGCCTCTGGGCACACGGCTTGTTGCCGAATTCGATAACCCCCAGGGCGGCAAGATCGAGATCGAGAAAGCCGTTTCCCACTCCAAGCGCAATTACAGTTTCGAAACACCGTCATTGAAGGATGTCGAAGCCGAGCGCACCTATGCCGCCGTTCTTCACGTCATCGATCCCAAGACCGGCCTGGAGATCGAACGTCACGAAAAGGGCCTCAAATCCAGTGTCGCGCCAAAGGCAATGCCGACAAAACCGCTCACCATCGGCCCCGGTTATCACATCAACCCGGAGATCCGCCCGGCTCCGAAGGGTTAGGGTCACCTGCCAGAACAGGCTAACAAGCAAATCGGGCCGGCATTCGCCCCTCATTGCCGACACACCAGAGACTGCTTGCCATGATTGTGAGGTTTGCCCTTACCATTTCTAACTGACCCTAGCTCAGACCACCTGCAGCGCTTTAAAAACACAAATGATTTCAGATATTTAGCTAGAGAAATAATGATTGACGTAATAAGTCTCCTGAGCGCCTTGCTCATCGCAGGAACCTGTGTGGGCAGTTCGGCCACTGCAGCAGTTAACGCACAGTCGACCGACGGCTCGGAAACTTTCTCGAGCAAGGCAGCCGGTTACCTGGACGGGTCGGGCAAACTTGAGATCAGGAACAGCCGAGGCTGGGTCTGCGAAGGCACTTTTGTCTGTATTTCCCATCGCGACGGAGAAGGCACTTTTACGTGTAACGACAGCGCAAGCGGACCTTTCCGTTTTGTCTTTACGGGAACCAAGGACACGGGTTCGGGAAACCTCAACGGCAGGCAGTTCACCTTCACTTTCGCCATGCAGCGCGACAGCTAAAGACGAAATCTGAGCCGGTGCGATTCACTGCACCGGCTTTTTACTGCGCCTCAATGCTGCCGAGAGCACAGAAGCCCGGCATGGCACCGAAGACCTTCTCCCTGACGTCAACATCCTGAAACCCGGCGGTGCAAAGATCCTCCGCAAACTGACTGATCCAGGCCCTGCCCTCAGCCGCCGAGGCACATTGACCGCGGGGCTGGTAGGTGGTGGCAAAAACCCCGCCAGGCTTGAGGCAGCGCTGCACCCCTTCCAGCAATGCCGTCCGATCCTCGACGAATTGCAGCACATTACAACTGAAAACCGCATCGAACCTGCGTCTCTCGGGCAAGGAGGACAACTCTCCTTGCCAAAGATCCAGCCGATCTGCCTTGAGAGCCGTCGCATGGCGACGGGCGCTTCTTGCGATCATCAGCGCGGAATGATCAAGACCGGTCACGCGGCTGCGCGGTATATTTTCCAGAACCGCTCCAATGCCACGGCCTGGTCCACAGCCGATTTCGAGAACCTCAGCCCCCGGCGCCAGTTCCATCAAACTGACAGTCCAACGGTTTCTGGCAATATTTGAAGCCCGGTTGGCCATGATCCAGCCCGCCAAAGACCCGAGCATGCCGTGCGGACGCCTGAACTGACCAACGATGACCTCCGAAAGCCAGCTGCCGGTCTCGCGATGGCTGGTCGGTTCCAAGCCCACTTCAACAGTGCTCACGGTCACGCCCCAATCTGAAACCAAGTCCACAGCCGTAAAACAGGCCGGTTAGCGCCAGGGTACCGGCAATGGCGTCGGTGAAACGCAGGTCCGGCGCATAAAACAACTCCACAGCAATGGTCGACCAGCTCCACGTCATGGCAAGGCTTGTCAGCAGCACGGCCATGGCGAACTTAGCCAGCAAGCGGCCTGTGCGGTGCTCGGCTCCACCGCCGTCATTCCGGGTATTGAGGATTTGCGACATCGTCCGTTCTCCCTAGTTCAGTAAGCTTCGTTTGAAAGTCTCTCAAAGTGCTGTTCGCCTGCCCAAGTGCTCCATCCGGCCAGCCGTCACAAATTTTCACAAGCAGCGCTCCTTCTTCTGCGAGAATTTCCCGGAAGGTGGAGGCACCTTTGTCCGTCAGCGAAATCAGAACGGAGCGTTTGTGCTCCGGGTTCGGCAAACTCGCCACCAGAGCCAATCCTTCCAGCCTGTCGACCAACGCCTGAACGGACTGCCTTGTCATGGACTTTGCACCTGCCATTTTTGGCACCGGACTTGGCCCTTCGTCCGCAAGAAACTCCAGGATTGCCCGTAGCGATGCTGTCAGCCCTCTCGCTTCCAGCATCCTGTCCGACATGCCGGCGAGCTGACGGAACGTCCTGCGGACATTCACGATAAGATCCCGCATTTCCGTCATGTTCAGGTTGTTCTTCTCAGG
Organism: Roseibium sp. LAB1; assembly: GCF_054658235.1. NCBI lineage: Bacteria > Pseudomonadati > Pseudomonadota > Alphaproteobacteria > Hyphomicrobiales > Stappiaceae > Roseibium > Roseibium sp. LAB1. The sequence goes on from NZ_BAAGIB010000001.1 coordinate 679,162, forward strand.
CATATGCACCTCTATTTTGACAGCCTAACTGTCAATTTATCAATTGACAGCTTGGCTGTCAATTCATGCTTGCACATAGGTTCGCGGCTCGGCCCGCGATAATTTTAAAGATCATGCCAGCACCGCCATTGCAGCAAACATGCTGCCACACCATCTGCCAGCGACGTGTGTGCGAGGTCCTGGAAATGACTGCCTTTGAAATAGTGCTCGGCCTGGTTCTTCTGGTTGCCGGCGGTGACGTTCTGGTGCGTGGATCTGTTGGTCTTGCAAAGCGCTTCGGCATATCCGAACTGCTGATCGGCCTCGTGCTCGTCGGCTTCGGCACATCGACTCCGGAACTGATGACCAGCGCCCTTGCCGCCCTCAACGGCTCGCCCGGCATTGCCGTCGGCAACGTTGCCGGATCGAACATCGCCAACATCCTGCTGATCCTGGGTCTGACCGCCGTGATCTCGCCGTTGAAGGTGGACCCTGCGGCTCTTATGCGCGACGGTCCGGCCAACGCTCTGGCGGCCCTTGCCTTCGCCGGCCTGGTGTTCAGCGGCCTCATCGCACGGGAAGCCGGCCTTGCGCTGCTCCTGGTGCTCGCCGCCTATCTCGTCGTCACCTACCGCATGGAAAAAGGTGTCCACAGCCCTTCGGCCGAGCTTCACCGCAGCGAAGTCAAGCTTGTCGCGAGTGGTAAAAAGCCGGGTGGATTGCCGCTCAACCTCGCCATGGCCATTGGCGGGCTTGTGATGATTTTGACCGGCGCGCACTTTCTGGTCACCGGTGCCACCAGCCTTGCAAAGGCGGCCGGCATCAGCGATGCGGTGATCGGTGTCACCATCGTCGCCGTCGGCACCTCCCTGCCCGAGCTGGTCACCTCGGTGATCGCGGCCCTCAAGCGCCAGACAGATATTGCCCTTGGCAACATTCTCGGGTCCAACCTCTTCAACATCCTGGGCATTCTGGGCTTTGCGGCGGTTCTAACCCCGCTCCAGGTGCCGCAGGAGATCATGAGCTTCGACATCTGGGTCTTGTTGGGCGCGACGGCGATCCTGCTGGTCTTTGCCATGACGGGCGGGCGTATCTGCAGACGCGAGGGCGCCATCATGCTCCTGGCCTATGCAGGCTATGCTGGCTACGTCCTCCACAACGCACTGGGGTGAGTTTGAACGCTTCGGAAATGCCGGCCGCATTCGCATCGGGAAGATCTGCCCCTGCAATCCCACCCGGCGGAGACCTGTGCTCCGCCGGGGGAAAGATACAGGCTCAACTACCGCTTTTGATGGGGATCGCAATCGGACGGATCGGCGAGCCGGTCGCACCACGCAGTTTCAATGGGGACGTGATGAAGGCGAATTCATGCACCCCATCCCTTGCGAGATCTTCCAGCCACAAAAGTTCGATGAACGAGACACCTTTCTGAGCCAGCAGGTAGGAATGAACCGGAGCGAAATTTTCCGCGATGGTGGACGGGAAACTTTCCAGACCCAGGTTATCCGCACCGAGGACCATCGCCTTTTGCTCCTCGGCCAGCCACCTTGCCGCCTCGAGGCCAAGACCTGACTGGGTGAACAGCGAGAGTTTCGACTTGTCCGGCCAAAGGCTCATTTGCCCGGTGCGGATGAGCACCACATCTCCTTCCAGCAGCATGGTTCCCTGCTCTTCCAGTGCGGCTTTCAGATCCTCCACCGTAATGGCGTAGGACGCCGGCAGCACATCGACGCCCTTGGCCTTCGCCACGTCGATCAGCACGCCACGGGCGACAATGGGGGGATACTTGTCCGCACCCGATTTCGCCCAGCCACGCACGCCCTGCGCCTCATCGGCACCAACGCCATTCCAGATTTTCCCGTGAAGCCCGAAATGACTTAGCGTGTCGATATGGGTTCCCGTGTGGGTATTCATCGAGATGGCTTCGCTGGAATGCGACAGCAACTCCTTGCTGCCATCTCCGCGGGCCGGCGTGTGGAGCATCATCATCTGGTAGGTCGGATCTCCGAAGGCAGCACTGCAACAATCCGGCATGCCGACAAAGAGATCCACGCCGAGATCATAGACCCTGCCAGCATCGATGCGCTGCAAGATCTCCAGTCGCGAGGCGTCGCTCATCATGTTGAGCGTACCGATCTCGTCTTCCGGTCCCCAGGGGCTTTGCCCCACCTGGTCGCCTTCCGCGAAAGCCGGGGAACCGGCAAGGGTCGCCGCCATGAGTGTGGCGGCAAAAAGCTTTCGGGTCTGATTCATCAAGTCTTGCACCAGTGGAATTCCTTCCTCTCAAAACCCCGTGCATGCAGGAACGACCGGCAAGGCGGTTCCGTTCGTGGAGGATCGCTCCTCCACGTTTCAGCAGGACGGATTGCCTGACAGGGTTTTCGGTTTTCAGAACGGGCGCATTCGAACGCGCCCAGCACGATTAGGACAATCGCCCTAAAATCGAATTAGGACAATCGTCCAAATCTGTCAAGGCTACAACCAAATGCACTGAAACACCCGTATTGCAGCCATCTCCGCATTGCCGGTGAGACTTTTACGAACCGTATTTTCCCTTGATACCGGGCTTGAATTCGAACTTGCGCCGGTTGGAACGCACTGCGCTGTCAGGTGGAAGAACGTCTGCAAGGCCAATCGCATCGCCCGCGATCAAATTTGTCGAATTTCTTTGCACCGCAAGGCTCCCAAATTGGGGGACAATCTGCTAAACGGCGGCATCATCGTCTGCCCGTGCCGTCGCGGCCCCACCCATTGGCCAGAAACACTGGCCAAAAACAGTGAAACGTCATGATCCCGAACGACATCAAGATCACGCCCGACCTGATTGCTTCCCACGGTCTGAAGCCGGATGAATATGAGCGCATCCTGGAACTGATCGGCCGCGAGCCGACCTTCACGGAACTGGGCATCTTTTCCGCCATGTGGAACGAGCACTGCTCGTATAAATCCTCCAAGAAATGGCTGAAGACCCTGCCGACCGAAGGTCCGCGCGTGCTTCAGGGCCCGGGCGAAAATGCCGGTGTGGTCGATATCGGCGATGGCCAGGCCGTGGTTTTCAAGATGGAAAGCCACAACCACCCGTCCTACATCGAGCCCTATCAGGGCGCGGCGACCGGTGTCGGCGGCATCCTGCGTGACGTCTTCACCATGGGTGCGCGTCCGGTTGCGGCCATGAATGCCCTGCGCTTCGGCGCGCCGGATCATCCGCGCACCCGTCACCTCGTCTCCGGCGTCGTTTCCGGTGTTGGCGGCTACGGCAACTCCTTTGGCGTTCCGACGGTCGGCGGCGAAGTCGAGTTCCACCCCCGCTATAACGGCAACTGCCTGGTCAACGCCTTCGCGGCGGGCCTTGCAAAATCCGATGCCATTTTCCTGGCCAAGGCCGAAGGCGTCGGCCTGCCGGTCGTCTATCTCGGCGCCAAGACCGGCCGCGACGGTGTCGGCGGCGCGACCATGGCCTCCGCGGAATTCGACGACACGATCGAGGAAAAGCGCCCCACCGTTCAGGTCGGCGACCCGTTCACCGAAAAGTGCCTGCTGGAAGCCTGCCTTGAACTGATGGAAACCGGCGCGGTGATCGCCATCCAGGACATGGGTGCTGCCGGTCTCACCTGTTCGGCCGTTGAAATGGGCGCCAGCGGCGACCTCGGCATCGAACTTGACCTGGACAAGGTGCCGGTACGCGAAGAGCGCATGAGTGCCTATGAGATGATGCTCTCGGAAAGCCAGGAGCGCATGCTCATGGTGCTGCGTCCGGAAAAGGAACACGAAGCCGAAGCCATCTTCAAGAAATGGGGCCTGGACTTCGCCATCGTCGGCAAGACCACTGACACGCTGCGCTTTATCGTCAAGCACCAGGGTGAAGTGGTCGCCGATCTGCCGATCAAGGAACTCGGTGACGAAGCTCCCGAATATGACCGTCCCTGGGTCGAGCCGAAGAAACGCCCCGTACTGGTGGCCTCTGAAATCGAGGAACCGGCGGACTATGCCGAAGCTCTCAAGACCCTGGTCGGCAACGCCAACGGCTCTTCCCGACGCTGGGTCTACGAGCAATACGACACGCTGATCCAGGGCAACTCGGCCGCAACGCCAGGCGGTGATGCCGGTGTCATCCGCGTGGAAGGCACCCGCAAGGGCCTCTCCTTCTCCGTGGACGTAACCCCACGCTATTGTGAGGCAGATCCTTTCGAAGGCGGCAAACAGGCTGTTGCCGAAGTGTGGCGCAACCTGACGGCCGTCGGATCCGAACCGCTGGCGGCAACCGACAACCTCAATTTCGGCAATCCGGAAAAGCCGGAAATCATGGGGCAGTTCGTCGGCTGCATCAAAGGCATCGGCGAAGCCTGCCGGGAACTCGACTTCCCGATCGTTTCCGGCAACGTCTCGCTGTACAACGAGACCCATGGCGAAGCGATCCTGCCGACCCCGGCCATTGGCGGTGTCGGCCTTCTGCCCGACGTCACGGTACGCGCCAGTGCAGCCTTTGTGAATGAAGGCGACGCCATCCTGCTCATCGGCGGAAATGGCACCCATCTGGGCGCTTCCCAGTATCTCGCCGACATTCTCGGCCGGGAGGAAGGCGCTCCGCCGCCTGTGGATCTGGCCGCTGAAAAGCGCCGGGGCACTCTGGTGCGCCAGTTCATCGGCGCGGCCCGCCTGACGGCAGTGCACGATATTTCCTCGGGTGGGCTTGGTGTCGCGCTCGCCGAAATGGCGATGTCAGGTGGCATCGGCGCGACGGTCAAGATCAATGGCCCGGCCCATGCGGCCCTCTTCGGCGAAGACCAGGGCCGTTACGTCGTTACCGTTGCCCAGGACAAGGTCGAGGCCGTTCTCGAAGACATTCTGGATGGTGGTGTGGATGTTCAACAAATCGGCACCACCGGTGGCGCGGATTTGACTGTTGAGGGCATTCTCACCATATCCGTTGCAAACTTGAAAAAAGCGCACGAAGATTGGTTCCCGAATTACATGGCAACGGCATAAGCCGTTTGACCTTCAGGAACTTAACAACAGGACGGACGCACGATGCCGATGAACGCAAATGAGATCGAGACCCTGATCAAGGCAGCACTGCCCGATGCTCAGGTCGAGATCCGGGATTTGGCTGGAGACGGCGATCACTATGCAGCGAATGTTGTCTCGGAATCGTTCCGGGGCAAAAGCCGCGTGCAGCAGCACCAGCTGGTTTACGAGGCTTTGAAAGGCAATATGGGCGGCGCACTGCACGCCCTCGCCCTTCAGACCAAGGCACCGGATTGAGTTGACACATTGCCGCGCAGGCAGCGCGAGCACTTGAATATGCCGCCACAATTCGCCAGATAGGCGGCAAAGAGACAAAGGACCGACACCATGAGCATCCAGGACTGGATCAAGAACGAAGTCGATACCAACGACGTTGTGCTTTTCATGAAAGGCACTCCGAACTTTCCGCAATGCGGCTTTTCCGGACAGGTCGTGCAGATCCTCGACTATGTCGGCGCCCCGTACAAAGGCATCAACGTTCTGGAAGATGATGACCTTCGCCAGGGCGTGAAGGAATTCACCAACTGGCCGACCATTCCGCAGCTCTATGTGAAGGGCGAATTCGTCGGTGGTTGCGACATCATCCGCGAAATGTTCCAGAATCAGGAACTGCAGAGCCTTATGACGGAAAAAGGTATCGAGACGACTCAGCAGACCGCCTGAGCCGATAGTGATTTCAGAAGACAGCATTCCAAGGGGCGGTTTTCCGCCCCTTTCGTTTTTCTCTGCCGTCAGTCCAAACGCGCAAGCAGCAACGCGTGAACCTCCGCCCCCCCCGGAAAATGCGCCCAATACCGCCGCTATGATGCAATAGAATGCGGTATGAAGGTCCCTCCTGCCGGAACTGCAAAGCCGAACGCGGCTCCGCGACACAAGTCCGGACTAACGATTGAAGGCCTATCTCCATCCGGCGCTCCCGGATCATTCCTTCGGAAATCCGGAGGGGTCGCGAGCTGCCCTCACCACCGTCAAAACCACCTAGACCTGCATATTATCCAATATTAACCGGAATCGATTGCGGTCGAATTCAGGCACTATCTCGGCAAAAATTGCCGAATCACCTAAGCTGAACGCAAGGTGAATGCGGATTTCAGGGTGAGTACAGGTGCGTTCCGTCATTTTCCGACCATATCGCAAGGCTCCATCGACCAACGGAGCCGGGAAATGGGACCGGGGACAATGAACAAGATTGCAGTTGCAGCCACCTCTACTTTCGTTCTGGCACTTGTCGGAGCCGGCTTCGTCATAAACGGCGGAGTCAACACCGACAGCGAACTGCGCCGTGTCGATTGCCAGGCGCTTACAATGTTCACACCGGCCAGAACCAAAAGCGCCGAAGAACTTTGCGCCAATTACGGCGGTGTCGCCTTGAAGGATGCCGCCCCCAGCAAGGAAGGCCTGGTGATCCTGGTTCGCAATCAGCCGATGGGCGGGTTCGACGGAGAAAACACCGTCCGCTGACCCCCTTCAGGAAACAGTTTGATTGATTGATACCGGCGCGCAAGGGCCTGCTCGCGCCTCGCCATCAGGCGGTTTTGACAGATGACTTAAGCGCCGCTTGAACGCTGTGCTGCAAGGGACAGTCTCCGTTCAGCGTTCAGTCTTCCAGCACCGTCACGGCATGTGCCGCCACCGGCCCGGCCACATTGTGGAGTTCGACCGACCCGAGCGAGGTGGACGGCAGCCCTGCCTCCAGCGCCACTTCCGCAGTTGCCACGATTTCATGGCCGATGACCTTGCCGTAGTCGCCCAGGCGCGCGGCGATATTGGCAGCATGGCCGATCACCGTGAAATCGAGCCGCTCCCTGGAGCCGACATTGCCGTATGTAACCTCACCAAAGGCAATGCCGATGGCACAGTTCAACGGAATGCCTTGCGTGCCCGGGTCCGGCACCTTCAAACGGCGGACCATTTCCTCGGCGCTAGCGACCGCTTGCCGGCAGGCCTCACCCAGTCCGACGCCGGCCGGAAAGATCGCGAGCACCGCATCACCGATGAATTTCAGCACCTCGCCTTCATGCGCATTGACGATGTCGGTAGTCACTTCGAAGAACCGGTTGAGTTCTCCGACATAGGCGGCGTGGCCAAGTTCCGTTTCCAGCCTGGTGGAATGCCTGAGGTCGCAAAACAGGATTGCAGCGTCGATGACATCGCCGTCGCCCCGCCGGATATCCCCGCCCAGAACCCGCGCCCCCGTCCTCTTGCCCAGATAGGTTTCCAGCAGGGACGTCGCGTTGGAGGTCAGCGCGAACACCTCGTACAGCCGGCTGATAAGGGCCGAGCACTCGAACACAAGCCCAAGGTTGGCCGTGGTGAACCCGGCTGGATGATCCGACGCGAGGGTCATCACGTTAATCAGCCCGTCGGAAAAAGGCAGCGGCATGGCGACATAGTCGGTAACGCCTTGCTGCTTCAGATCTTCGATGATCGGAAATCTGAACTCATCCGGGTTCGAATCGATCTTTTGCCGGATTCCACCCAAACCATCCGCCACATGCTGCAGCGGGCTCTGGCGAAAGGCCGGGCTCTCCAGCGTCTCATAGGAAGGAGCAAAGCTTTCGACCTTGTCGTCGTCGCGTGTCCACACGTAATGCCGGCCCGCGATCATCGGGTGCAGCGACCAGATCAGGATACTGATGCGGCAGACGGCGATCCCGTCTTCCACCAGTTTCCGGCCAAGGGCGGCCGTCAGCTCTTCCGGTGTTCTGGCGGCCCAGGCTTCGCGCAGCAACCAGTCGACCGTCGGACCGGTGATGTTTCCGACGGGCAGCGGATCGACCGGGGCTCCCTGAAAATCGATACGGCTCGCCACACCCGGCATGAAGGCGACATGGCCATCGACGGCCTTTCCCTCAGGCAAGGCGTTGAGATAGCTCCAGGCGCCGTTTTCCAGCGTTTCATCGCCCACCCGGACATGACTGTAAGTGGCCGTTCCCTTGAACGGGCAGAAGGTTCTGCGGTCCGGGGCAGGCTCAAGCTCAGCCAGAATGTCGTCGCGCGGAAAATAGATCGCCGGTGGCAGCCGGGTTTCATACATCACACGCGCTTTCGAAGAACGAGCAAGAAGATGCTCGCCCCGCCAGGCTGTCACCTCGCCCGCAAGCGGTTCGACAAGGATCCCGTAGTCGTTCGAGGTTTGCTGCACGCGCACGGTCATGAAAAACAGATATGGAACACTTGGCGGCCTGTCCAGTGCCATCCATGCGCCTCCCCTGCGCGCATCTGCTGCCGACACCTGCACAAAACGCATAGGTGCTGCGCAGACTGTCTGTGAAGCCAGCCACGGTTTGACCTCAATTCACGATTACGCGCTTGTGAGCAGTCAAGGTATGGAAATCGGAAACCCTGTCGGGTACTGAAATTAAATGCGCAACGTCCTGATCACATTGCTGATCTGTTTTTTTGCCGGGGTCACATCCGCCGCAGCCTATACGCATGTTCCCAAGAGTATTCGCGCGCTGGAGCGCGTGATGATGCAGGACATGAGCGCATCAGCCAAGTCAGTCCAGTTTACTGCGCATCACGCCCAATGCTGCAATCCGGACAGCCAGTCCGGAAAAACCACCAAACCGTTTGGTTGCGGCCCGGATTGCCTCTCTCACTTCGCCGTCGTGGCTCTGCAGTTCCTGTCGCCGGAAACCGGCCCGGAAACCACGTCGCCTCCCGTCCTGACGGACGGTCTGCCGACTGCGGAAGATCAACCTCCCATAAAAGGCTGACCACCCACCGGAACACGATGTTCCGGCTTAGCCAAATTTATTGGAAGGTTGAACGACATCTTGCCGGATTCCGAATGACCGGCAGGAGAACAGTTCGCCTGATAGACAGGATAAAATCATGAGTCTTCAGGAAAACGGCACACAGGCATCCTATGCCGCGCCTGCAATTCGAACTCCGAACTATCTGAACAGAACCAACCTCTTCATACTCGGCTGCTGCCTGCTTATGGCGGTTGTGACCGGCCTGCTGATCGTTTCCGCACCGACAGGACTGACAGTGGGCGAAGCATTGCTGCTCGCCGTTCCCATGTTCGGTTGCGTTGCCATGCATGTGATTCTGCATCGTGTCATGGGCAGATCCTGCCATGCGACGGCGCGAAAGGAAGCCGACCATGGCTAACAGGTATTTGGCACTCGCATTCGCCGGTGGTTTTCTGGCCCTGTCCTCGGCCGCCCTGGCCGCGGAAGACACCACCATCACTGTCTATAAATCGCCCTGGTGCGGTTGCTGCGAACTGTGGACGGAAGCCATGGAGGCTGCCGGCTACACTGTCGTCGCCCACGACATGGAAGACCTGAGTTCGATAAAGACCCAGGCAGGCGTTCCGGAGAACATGCAGGCCTGCCACACGGCCGTTACAGGTGGTGACCGGAAATACATCATCGAAGGACACGTGCCGCTGGAAGCGGTCGAAAAAATGCTGTCGGAAAGGCCGGACATTCGCGGTATCGCGGTCCCCGGCATGCCTCAGGGCTCGCTCGGCATGGGCGACGATCCGACAGCGCAATACACGGTTTACACCCTCGGCCAGAACCCGGCCGATCCCCCCATCCCCTATCTAGAGACAGGCCAGTAGCCTTCACATGACGAACCTTTCAAGAAGATCTTTTCTTGCCGGGTCGGCGAGCCTCGCGGGGCTCGCCGTCAGCGGCTGTATGACGACCGCTCCCCAGCAGCCGCTCGCCCCCTGGCAGGACCCTGCCGTCCTGGCCATGTACCGTGCCATGCCGGAAGAGAAGTTTCCGATCCCCGCTCCCGACCTGAAAAAGGTGCCGGAACGCTTTTACCGCAAGCAGGTCGACTATCAGACCAGCGAAAAGGTCGGCACGCTGGTGGTCGATACCAGCAACTACTACCTTTATCTTGTCCAGGAAAACGGCAAGGCCATGCGTTATGGCGTCGGCCTTGGTCGCGCCGGGTTCGAATGGTCCGGCCGGGCACGGATCGCCCGCAAGGCCGCCTGGCCCAAGTGGACACCGCCGGAAGAGATGATCCAGCGGCAGCCGGAACTGGAAAAATGGAGCTGGCGCAACGGTGGCATGCCTCCCGGAATCGAGAACCCGCTGGGAGCAAGAGCGCTGTACATCTTCCAGGGCAACAAGGACACGCTCTACCGCATCCATGGCACAGGCGAATACTGGACCATCGGCTCCGCTGTCTCCAGCGGCTGTGTCCGGCTGATCAACCAGGATGTCATCGACCTTTACAGCCGGGTACCGGACGGATCCCAGATCGTCGTTCTGTAAGGTTCAGGACACTTGCGGAAAAGGGGCCGGCCAGCCGGTCCCTTCGCCACCACCAGGCACTACTAGTGCCTCATATCTCCGATACCTGGCTTCAGGCAGTTATGGCTTTCAGTTCCAGGAAGTCCTCCAGGCCGAATTCGCCGTATTCACGGCCGTTACCTGACTGCTTGTAGCCGCCGAAGGGCACGTCGTAGTCCGGGCTGGCGCCGTTGATATAGACGCTGCCAGTGCGCAGCTTGCGTGCAACCCGCTTAGCCCGCTCCGGATCACCGGTCTGGAGATAGGCGGCAAGACCATAGGGCGTGTCGTTGGCGATCGCGATGGCGTCTTCTTCCGTCTCGAAGGGGATCATCACCAACACAGGCCCAAAGATCTCGTTGCGGGCAATCGACATCTGGTTGGTGACATCCGCAAAAACCGTCGGTTTGACGAAGTAGCCGGTCTCGAACCCGTTGGGTTTTCCCGGGCCGCCGGCAACAAGGCGCGCGCCGTCAGCCAGACCGCGGTCGATATGCCCCTGGATCTTCTCGAATTGCAGGTCGCTGATCACCGGCCCGATGTGATCGCCCTCCTCGGCCGGATCTCCAACGGTGGTTTCCGCCGCGATCTTTCCGGCGAGCGCAACAGCTTCGTCATAGACGCTCCGCTCTACCAGCAGACGGGTCGGTGCATCGCAGGACTGTCCGGTGTTGGAAAAACAACCAGAGAGCGATGTGCGCAAGGCCGTTTCCAGGTCCGCGTCGGCAAAGAGCAGGTTGGCCGACTTGCCGCCGAGCTCCAGCGCGACACGCTTGACGGTTGATGCAGCGTTCTGGCTGACAGAAACACCGGCCCGGGTTGAACCGGTAAAGGACATCATGTCGATGTCGGGATGCGCCGACATCGCCGCCCCCACACCCGGTCCATCGCCATTCACCAGGTTGAACACGCCAGCCGGGCAGCCAGCCTCCGCCAGGATCTCGGCAAAGAGAAGCCCGGAAAGTGGCGCGATTTCGCTTGGTTTCAGCACCATGGTGCAACCGGCGGCAAGTGCCGGCGCCACCTTGGCTGCAATCTGGTTGATCGGCCAGTTCCAGGGCGTGATAAGCCCGCAGACGCCGATGGGTTCGTGCCGTAGCACGCTGCCACCGCGAGGGCTTGGGCGCTCGAACACATGTTGCCTCAGGGCTTCCAGTGTCGCTTCCAGATGGCCGGATCCGGCGGGTGTCTGGCTCTCCCGTGCAAAGCTGCGCGGGGCGCCCATTTCCAGTCGGATTGCCTCGTCCATGTCCGCGGACCGGCGTTTGTAAATCGCGATGATCCGCTCCAGCAGCGCGGCACGTTCCTCGACGCTTGTTTCCGACCACCCGGCAAATGCGGCCCTGGCCGCGGCCACCGCCTTGTCCACATCAGCGGCACTGCCGAGGGAAATCACGGCAACCGGCTGTTCCGTTGCCGGATTGATCACCTCAAGCGTTTTTGCCTCGACCGGATCGACCCAGGATCCACCGATATAGAACTGCCGCTTTTCAATCATCCGCCTGCTGCTTCCCGTCTGTTCTGTTTCATGTCGCCGCCGCTTCCGGGCACCACTTCATATCCAGCTTCTTCAGGCTCGTCGTCAACCATCTCCTCCGGAAAACCCGGTGCACGGATATCAAGGCCAGTCGTCTCCTCCAACCGCCGGATGATGTTTGGCGACAGTTCGCGCGGACCATAGCGGTCGATCCCGTCAGCAAAAATCCGGTTGAGAAGCGGTGATATTTCCAGCGGTACGTTGTGATCCTCGGCGATTTTCTGGAAGAGGCCGATATCCTTGGCGACCAGATCCATTGTGAATGAGATGTCGCGAGATCCGTTCAGGATGACCTGGCCCTCCGTTTCGTGCACAAAGGAATTTCCGGAGGAAATCCGGATCGCCTCATAGGCGGTGCCGAGATCCATACCGGCTGCCTTGCAGGTCGTCAGTGCTTCGGCCACGGACACCAGATTGGCCGTTGCCAGATAATTGGTGACGACCTTCAGAACCGAGGCTGACCCGAGCTCACCCGTATGCAGCACACGCCGCCCCAGAACGGTCAAGAGCGGCAGCATGCGCTCGAAGGTTTCCCGAGAACACCCGGCAAAGATAGAGATATTTCCGGTTTCCGCCCGGTGACAGCCGCCGGACACCGGACATTCAATTGCCCCAGCTCCCCGGGCGACAACAAGCCCGGCGAGACGCCGCACTTCACCGGCATCCGTGGTCGACATTTCCGCCCAGATCCTGCCCGGGCCTATACCTTCCAGAATTCCTTCAGCGCCTTCCAAGACAGCCGCACAGGCTGCCGGACTGGGCAGGCAGGTGATGACGACATCGCAGCTCTCGGCAAGCTGCCTGGGGCTCTCACCGCGCAAGGCCCCCTTTGCCGCAAAGCTTTCCATCAGCAGCGGGTTCAGATCGAGAACCGTGACGTTGAACCCGTTTCTGAGAAGGCTGCCAGCCAGTTTGCCACCGACATTGCCCAGACCGATAAACCCGACCCGCATTAGACGTCCCTTTCGTGAAGCATGATTTGACCGGACTTCACTTTGCGCCTCGCCTCGGAAACAGAGAAATGATAATAATTTAGCCGATTACCCGATTATTTTTATGAATGAAGAGAATGTCGGCACTCCCCAATCTTCTTTGGCTGAGAAGCTTCGAAGCCGTCAGCCGGCTTGGTGGTTTCACGGCTGCCGGGACAGAACTCGGCCTCACCCAGGCTGCCGTCAGCACGCATATCAGCGCGCTCGAAACTCAGCTTGGCCATCAGCTTTTCGAACGGACCACGCGCAAGCTGAACCTCACAGCCAGCGGCCGGGCCTACCTGCCCTCGGTTCGCAAGGCATTGCACGAACTTGCCCTCTCGACGGACAGCCTCTTCGGCAACCGTTCGGCAGGTTCCGTAACCATTCGCGCCCCGATCTCCGAAACCGTGCTCATCATCGCTCCTGCCCTGGCAGAGTTTCAAAAAACCTATCCGACCCTCGACATCCGTCTTCTGTCCGCCATCTGGGCTGATACCGCGCTTGAGACCGGCACCGACATCGAAATCCGTCTCGGCACGGGCAACTGGCCCGGTGCGCACGCGGAACCGCTGGGGCCGGAAACGATCGTGCCCGTGTGCCATCCGGATCTGGCGCGTGAGTTGAAGCAACCGGCTGATCTGATCGATCTTCCGCGCATTCACATTCTGGGGTTCGATGACCACTGGCCACGCTTTTTCGACGCCCTCGGCCTTTCTCAGCCCTCCACCGGAACCAGTGCCACGGTCGACACCTCCCTCGCCGCAGTTGAACTGGCGGCTGCCGGCGGCGGTGTCGCCCTGCTCCTGGGCAAAGTCGCCGGGCGGCTGACGGGCAGCGGACGGCTGGTCGTTCCCCTCGACGTCAGCCTTCCATCCGTGCGAACGCACTTCCTCCTGCAAAGGGACAGCGCATCGCCGGGAAAACCAGCCACGCAACGCGTGGAGATGTGGCTGAGGCAACTGTTTGCCTGAAACTGCACCGGCCCACCACCGCTCGGCCACGCCTCTCCTGGCGGAAAGGTTACGGCATGGATTACCGGATCAAGTCCGGCAATGACAGATGAGAATGACCTACGGTCCTTTCCCGACTCCACTTCCCACCTCGTCATGCCATGGCTCGACCATGGCATCCACGCCGATACATCGCCCCACGCCACCACCTCTCCTCATGGAAAGGCCGCGGCATGGATTGCAGGATCAAGTTCGGCAATGACGGATGAGACTGAGCCAGGGTGCTTTCCCGATGCCGCTCCCCAAACCACGTCATGCCATGGCTCGACCATGGCATCCATGCCGCTACATCACCGCACACCGCCACCTCTTCTCATGAAAAGGCCGCGGCATGGATTGCAGGGTCAAGCCCTGCAATGAAGGGGTGTTTGGAAGAGGAAGGAACGGGCCGTCAGAACGCCGCTGCGTCAGTGGGGATCACTCTGCCGCGAACAGGCTGGCCGTCATCGCCAGACTTGCGCCGCAGAGTTCTTCTGCTTCGCTTTCGTCTGTCGCTCCACCTTCAGCCGGGCGCAGGTTGACGAAGTCATACAGCGAGCGGTCGAGAAGATGCGACGGACGGGTGTGGCCAAGAGCGCGGGCCATGACGCCGAGGCGGCCAGGAGTTGCCTTTTCCCAGCCTTGCAGCATGCGTTTGACTTCCTCGCGCTGGAGACCGTCCTGCGAGCCGCAGAGATTGCACGGAATGATCGGGAACTGCATACCGGTGGCAAAGCGGGCGATATCGCTTTCGGCGGCATAGGCAAGCGGGCGGAGCACCAGCAGGTCACCCTCGTCATTGATCAGCTTCGGTGGCATCGACGCCAGACGTCCGCCATGGAAGAGGTTCATGAAGAACGTTTCCAGAATGTCTTCCCGGTGATGTCCGAGCACGATGGCCTCGCAGCCCTGCTCCCGTGCGATCCGGTAGAGAATACCGCGGCGCAGACGCGAGCACAGCGAACAATAGGTACGGTGTTCGGGGATCTTGTCGGTGACAATGGAATAGGTGTCTTCGCGCACGATGATGTGCTCGATGCCATTGTCCTCGAAGAATTTCGGCAGGATGCCTGCCGGGAACCCGGGCTGGGCCTGATCCAGATTGCAAGCAATCAGGTCGACCGGCAGCAGACCCCGCCATTTCAGTTCGATCAGAACTGCAAGCAGCGTGTAACTGTCCTTGCCACCCGACAGGCAGACCAACCATTTCGGACGGTTTTCCTGCGATGCCCCCTCCGGCAGCATCCCGAAATCGGCAATCGCCTCGCGCGCCTGGCGCAACAGGCGTTTGCGCAGCTTCTTGAACTCAACGCTGGAAGGCGCATTGCGGAGCAACGCGGGCACGTCGATGTCGGTACTGTCGGCAATATCGTTCATTTGAGAAGCTCGGTGGCTTATTGGTTCGCTGTCCTTGCGCTGACATAGCGGATCAAGGCTGCCGGGAAAAGGAAAAAGCCGTGCTTATCAAGGGGGGGCCGTGCGGTCAGCAGACCTGCTCGCGCCATTTTTGGACGTAATTCGCGATCCGCGGAACGCAATTGCCACCTGTACCGCCTGCTTGAGTCTTTCCCGCTGGCCGAGTTCCACAGTCTGCGACCAGTAGCGCCGCCCCGATGCTCGTTCCGGTGACCGATCCGGATGTCGCTTCAACCGGCTGACCTGTTGCAGCCCCCAGCATGTCGAGATAAAGCCGGTTCTGCGCAAATGGGCCTTCGACCACAACAGGGCCATCAGCCCCGCTCATGGCAAGACACTCCGCGGTCACCAGGGCAAGATAGAAGGAGGTCGCCGCAAAGCGCTCACCATCGCTCAATGTCGTATCGTCGACGCTCCAGTGATGCTCCCGCCCCTGGAAAGGGCCTGAGCGCGGATCGACGGCAGGAAAGAGCATGATCTCGCGAGAAAGGACAGTTTCGATCTCCCCTTCAGAGCAGCCTTTTTCACGGCCTTGCAGGATCATGTCGAACTCGCGCCCCCCCATGAACCTTGCCGATGGCACCGGATCGCCAAACGCGTTGACGTTGATCAGCGTGTCGCGCGAAGGATCGAGCGTGACCTCGCCACCGCCTATTGCCAGCACAATGACCCAGGTGCCGGTGGAGACGACCGAGAACGGCGGTTCACGCCCGATCAGGTGCGGATAAAGCGAGGCATTGGAATCGTGAATGCCGCAGGCAACCTTGATGTCCTGTGGCAGACCGGTCCGGGCGGCCACGTCCGGCAGAAGCGAACCGAGACTGTCTCCAGCCTTGCGCACGGGCGCCATCCTGTCCGTCAGACCGAGCCTTTCCACCAGCGAAGAGAACCGGTTTTCCGATGGACACCAGAGGTCGGTGTGGCAGCCGAGGGACGTGACCTCGTTGGAAAGAACTCCGGTGAGTTTGTAGGTCCAGTATTGCGGGTAGGTCAGAACCGTCGCCACCCGGCCAAGCAGATCCTGGTCCGTTTTCAACTGCCAGTGGAGCTGCGCACCCAGATTGAGACCCATGCCGAGCCGGGGCGAACCGGTCTCTGCGAAGTCCGGCCGGATCGCATCATAGTCAGCCGCAAGATCATCCGGACCGGTGAACTCATAGTCGAGCATCGGCGCTGCCAGCTGCCCTTCCGCGTCCAGAAGAACCGCGCTGGCGCCATGTGTCGTCACCGACAGGGCATCGATGCCATGGGCCTGATGCAACTCCGACAGCGCCTTGCAGATAAAATCCCAATGGCCTTCCAGATCGAAATGCGGATAAGGCGGCCCCGGCAGGACGGTGTTCGGCCGCGTCAGGACCCCAAGTTCCCTGCGCTGCTCCAGATCGACCACGGCGACCTTGGTGTTGGTCTTGCCGATATCGATGACGCCCACATTCCGGATCGCTGCCATCAGCGCTCAATCCATATGAAAGACGGTTGTGAGCGGCGTTGCCACCGGCTCGTTGTCCGGCTTGGTTGCCATCACATCGGCCATATGCTCCCACCATTTCCGCATCACCGGGTGGTTCGGCAGGTCGTCCATCGCGTGGCTGTCCTGACGCCAGAGCACACCGAAGAGGATGTTTGTTTCCGGGTCCAGATGAATGGAATAGTCGCTGATGCCGGCTTCTTTCAGCAGAGCCACCAGTTCCGGCCAGATCTCGTCATGGCGCTTCCGGTATTCGGCTTCCATGCCCGGGTTGAGCTGCATCTTGAAGGCATATTTTTCCATGGCTCAAGCCTTCCTGTGTGCGAGGACCCGGCCGGCAATGCGCGGCAAGGCAATGACCGCAATCAGCAGCAGGCCGATGAAAATCGACATGACGATGCCCGGCACGTTGAGCAGGCCGAAACCGAAGGTGACCATGCCCATGACGAAGGCGGCGATCACCACGCCCGGAATGGACCCGGAGCCACCGAGAATATTGACACCGCCCAGCACCACCATGGTGACCACCTCCAGTTCCCAGCCGAAGGCGATCGACGGCCTTGTCGCCCCGAGGCGCGAGGTCAGGCAGATGGCGGCAACGCCGGACATCAGGCCGGTGAGCAGGAAGAGCGAGAATTTCACCCGTGGCACACGAATGCCGGAAAAGAGCGCGCCGACCGGATTATTGCCGACGACAAAAACCGCGCGACCGAAATTCGTCTTGTGCAGGATGACCGCAAAGACAATCGCCAGGAGAGCGAACAGCACGAATTCGAAGGAGATCACCCACCAGACATAGCCCTGCCCGAAGAAGGCAAAGCTTGAGGGATATCCGGTGTAGGCCTTATCGCCGAGCACGATATAGGAAATACCGCGGAAAAGGCTCATCGTACCGATGGTCACGACAATGGACGGCAGGCCGAAACCGGTCACCAGAAAGCCGTTGAAAGCACCGCACAGCAGCCCGGTACCCAGACCAATTATCACCAGAACCGGCGTATCGGCCCCCATCTGGACGGCAAAACCCATGGCCGTGGACGCAAGTGCGATGATCGAGGCAACCGAAAGATCGATTTCTCCCGATATGATCAAAAGCCCCATCGCAAAGGCAATCATCGCCTTTTCGGTGAAGTTGAAGGTCGCGTCGGAGAGATTCCACGGGTCGAGGAAATACGGCGAGGCAAAGCTGTTCAGCGTGAAGACGGCAACGGCAACCACCAGCAGGAGCAGTTCCCAGCTCACAAGGAACCGCTGCAACGGTGACTTCAGCCTGTCCGGGATCTGGCGTCCCTTGGCACTTGCGTCTGTCGAGGCGAGGCTCATGCTGCGTGCTCCGCTTTTTTCAGGATCACCCGGCCTTTGGCCCGGCTGGACGTGGCGTTGAAGGCAACGGCAATGATGATCGCGCTGCCGGAAATGGCGAGTTGCCAGAAGGGCGAGATGTTGATGACCGGGAGCGCATTCTTGACGATGCCGAGGAACAACGCCCCAAGCAGCGCCCCGCCGACCGACCCGATGCCCCCGGCAATCGAGATGCCGCCAATGACGCAGGCCGCGACCACCTCCAGCTCGAAGCCGCCGGCGATATCGACGTAGGCAACCGCGTAACGTGCCACCCAGAGATAGCCGGTGAGACCGGCAAGCGCTCCGGAAATGACATAGGCCGCGCATTGAGTGAGACCGACATTGATGCCGGTGTAGACCGCGGCATGCGGATTGCCGCCAACGGCAAAGAAAGCCCTGCCGAGTGGCGTCCGCCCGACCAGAACGATGAAGCCGATCACGACGGCAATCGCGATCCACGAAAGGACCGGCAGACCAAGCACGATCTCTCGCGGGAATGCCTTGAAGGAATCGCTCATCTCGTGGGCATTGATCCACTCCCCGCCGGAAATCACGAAGATGATCCCCCGGTAGATGGTCATGGTGCCGAGGGTGACGACAATGGGCGGAATATCCAGCTTCCACACAAGCAGCCCGTTGGCGAGCCCCATCAAGGCGCCGAGGCTGATTGCCAGGGCCAGGATCACCGGCACCGGCAGGCCGGGCATGGCCATGTTGAGCATGGCAACCACCATGCCGGTGAGCGCAAGGTTGGCGGCAACCGACAGATCGATACAGCGGGTGAGGATCACCACCATCTGGCCGAGTGCCAGTATGACCAGCGGTGCCGTGTCGTTGAAGACATTGGCGAGATTTGACGGTGCGACAAAGCCGGGAAAGCGGGTGGCGATGGCGATCACCAGAAGCAATATCGCGCCGGCGAGGATGGCCTCGCGGGATTTCATCAGCGAACGGATCATGAGCGCACCTCCGTGATGCCGGCAGCCGCCCGCACCAGATGTTCCGGTGTCAGGTCTTCGCCTTCATATTCGGCCGCGATACGCCCTTCGCGCATCACGATCACGCGGTCGGACATGCCGAGAATTTCCGGAATTTCGGACGACACCATGATCACCGCCAGACCTTCGGCAGCAAGTTCCGCCATGAATTCGTGCACCGCAGCCTTGGATCCGATGTCGATGCCCTTGGTCGGCTCGTCCAGGATGATCACTCTCGGCCTGGTCGCAAGCCATTTGGCGATGACGACCTTCTGCTGGTTGCCGCCGGACAGTTCGCCAATATCCTGATCGAGCGCCGCAGCGCGCAAATCCAGCCGCTGCGTATAATCGCGCGCCAGTTTGAATTCCTCTGCGAGCCGCAGGAACCCCTTGTGCGAGGTTTCCTTGAGCGACGGCAGCGAGACATTCTGGAAGATCGGCAGTCCCTTGATGGCACCCTGTTTGCCCCGGTCTTCCGGCACATAGACGATGCCGTGCCGGATGGCCTCGTTGGGGTCGCGAATGACCGCGACCGTGTCGTCGATCCGGATCGCTCCCTTGGAAGGTTTGGTCACCCCGAACAGGGCCTGCATGAATTCGCTGCGTCCGGCACCGACCAGACCGTAAAACCCGAGGATCTCGCCCGCACGCAGCGTGAAGCCGATGTCCTCGAACTCGGTCGGGTGGCAATAGCCGACAACCTTCAGCACTTCCTTGCCAAGCTGCGGTGCGCGCTTGGGGAAAACCTGATCGACCGACCGACCGACCATGAGCTTGACCAACTCCTGTTCTGAAACAGTGTCGATCTTGCCATTGCCAACCATCTGGCCGTCCCGGAAGACCGTGTAGCGGTCCGCGATGCGGAAGATCTCGTCGAACTTGTGGCTGATGAAGAGGATCGCCTTGCCCTCGGCTTTCAGGCGCTCCACCAACTCGTAGGTTTCCTCGATTTCCTTGTGGGAGAGCGAGGCGGTCGGCTCATCCATGATAACGATCTTGGCGTCGATGGAGAGCGCCCGGGCAATCGCCACAAGGTGCTTGTTGGCGATACCGAGGTCCTTCAACGTGACATTCGGATCGATCCTTGCGCCGATCCGGTCGAGCAGCGCTTGCGCCTTGCGCAACATTTCCTTGCGGTCGATCAGTCCGAAGCGCGTTTTCGGCGCATGGCCGATGAAGATGTTTTCCGCCACCGACAGGTCGTCGAACAGGACGGTTTCCTGGTGAATGGCCGTCACCCCGGCCCGTCCTGCATCCTGCGCGGTGGGAAAGGAAACCGGGGTGCCGTTGATCGAGATCGTTCCCTCGTCCGGCTGATAGATGCCGGTCAGGATCTTCACGATGGTGGATTTTCCCGCGCCGTTCTCGCCCACCAGAGCGGTGACTTCACCCGGAAAAAGCTCCAGCGAAACCTCGGAAAGGGCCTTCACGCCGGGGAATGATTTGGAGATGCCGCTGAGGGTCAGTACCGGCCCCGCGCCGTCTGCCGTTTGCGGATGCGTGTCCGCCATGCCCTGCGTGTTCGCAAGCATTACCATGTCCCGAAGCCTGGAGTTTCGTTGCTGGTTTTAAAGACCCGGTGCCGTGCGCACCGGGTCTGACAGATTTCTAATGTCCGGTCGTGGCGACCAGCTTAGAAAATGTCCTTGAAGTCGTCGATATTGGAGCTGTCATAGACAAACGGATCGGCCATCGCGCCTTCGTTGTTTTCGTCCAGCGTCAGCGTGCCCATACGGCCCATCGGGATTTCCGCACCCGGCTTGGCTTCCGCCGCACCGGTGGACAGGTTGTAGGCCAGCATGGTTGCCGAGTAGCCTAGGTCGATCGGGTTCCAGATCGCGAAGGACTTGGAGGCACCGGACTTGATGTGACCGGCCATTTCGGACGGCAGGCCGAGACCGGTCACGTTGACCTGACCGGCTTTTTCAGCATCAGAAACAGCCTGTGCCGCAGCAACGATGCCCACGGACGTCGGCGCGATGATCGCCTTGAGGTCCGGATAGGTCTGCATCAGGCCCTGCGCTTCACGATAGGACTTGTCGGCAAGGTCGTCGCCATAGACTGTGGCAACCACATTGATACCCGGATAATTGTCCTTCACCTTGTTCATTTCCTCGATCCAGATGTTCTGGTTCGTGGCGGTGGCGGAAGCGGACAGGACGGCGACATCACCGCCATCGGGCAGATGATCGGCGGCCAGCTTGATGATCATGTTGCCGATCAGCGGGTTGGACGACGGGTTGAGATGCAGCTGACGGCCTTCCGGCGCAACACCACTGTCCCATGAAATCACGGTGATGCCTCGGTCCATGGCCTTCTTCAGGGCCGGAACCAGGGCGTCCTGATCATTGGCGGAGATCGCGATGGCGTCGACCTTCTGGGCGATCAGCGCATTGATGACCTCGATCTGGCCTTCAGCGGTCGTGTCTGTCGGCCCGGTGTAGATGATCTCGACATCGCCGAGTTCCTTGGCGGCTTCTTCGGCTCCCTTGGCGGCGGCTTCAAAGAAACCGATACCGAGCGCCTTGACGACGAGAGCGATGCGCTTTTCCGCTGCACTGGCCGGTGCGGCGATGCAGACGGCGGCGACTGCTGTTGCCGCCAGAAGTGACTTGAGCAATTTCATGGTCTTCCTCCCTAAAATGCTGCCGGCCCCTCCCAAGGTCCGGACAGTATGCCGGCTACCCGTTCGAGGTTGCCTTGGTCTGCGCAGCGCTTGTTTCCGCCACGATCAGATGGATGTCGGCCTGTTCCAGCATGTTGGCCGCGCTGTCGGGGATCCCGTCATCGGTGATGACGGTTGAGATCCGCTCGAGCGGGCACAGGATCAGGCTGGAACGCGCACTGAATTTCGATGAATCTGCCAGAACCACGAGCTCATCCGCTTGGCCAATCAACTTCTGCTCGGCCTGAATAAGCAGCGGATCGGCCTCCATGAGCCCAAGCGGTCCAAGCCCCTGAGCGCCCATGAACATGCGCTTGGCATAGAAGTTCCGGGTCACGTCGTTGTCGAAGGGGCTCAGGATGATGTTCTGTTCGCGGTAGATCACACCACCGGAGAGCATGATGGTGTTCTTGGAATTCTTGAGGAGATGCTCTGCGATCGGAAACGAGTTGGTGAACACCTGGCAGCGTTTGGTTGCCAGCGGATGCACCATCTGAAACGTGGTGGTGCCGCCGTTGATGATGATCGCATCGCCATCCTCGCACAGCTCTACGGCCTTTTGCGCGATTGCGCGCTTTTGAGCGATGTTGATCGTTTCGTTGACGCTGAACGGACGCCCCGCCAGACCGACGAACTGCGGCGGATGAATGCTCTCCGCCCCGCCCCGCACACGGCGCAGCTTCTTCTGCACATGAAGCTGGGCAATGTCGCGCCGGATGGTCGCCTCGGAGGAATCCGTCAACACCACCAACTCCTGAACCGTCACAACCGGACGATCCTGGACTGCGGACAATATGATCCTGTGGCGTTCTTTCTCGTGCATCTGGTCCTCCCATTGATCAAACGTTTCCACCAACACCGGTCAATGTCAATCATAAAAAATCAAAAATGATCATTTTGCAGCGCAATATGATCGATAATGATCGTTTTTGATTGACAACCAGATCCGTTCAAGCGAGTTTCTAAACAACGAGACGCAAGCCGTCAGGCTTATCTGGGAGGAAAAGATGTTGAATTCCGCTGCCGGTTCCCGGCTTGCCAACCTGTGGGATGACCAGAAGGCTTCCGGCATGAGCGAAGCGGAGCTTCTGCTCTACCGCTCCAACCTCCTGGGGTCCGACAAGCGCATCACCAATTACGGCGGCGGCAACACCTCCGCCAAGGCGATGGAGAAGGATCCCCTCACCGGTGATCAGGTCGAGGTTCTCTGGGTCAAGGGCTCAGGCGGCGATGTCGGCACCATCAAGATGGATGGCTTTGCGACACTTTACATGGACAAGCTGCGGGCGCTGAAAGGGCTTTACCGCGGCGTCGAGTTTGAAGACGAAATGGTCGCCTGCCTTCCTCACTGCACCTTCAACCTGAACCCGCGTGCAGCCTCCATCGATACGCCGCTTCATGCCTATGTGCCGAAAAGTCATGTCGACCACATGCATCCCGACGCGATCATCGCCATTGCGGCCGCAAGCGACAGCAAGGCAATCACGCAGGAAATCTTCGGCAGCGACATCGGCTGGCTGCCCTGGAAGCGCCCGGGCTACGAACTGGGCCTGTGGCTGGAGAAATTCTGCCTGGAAAATCCGGACGCCCGCGGTGTCGTGCTGGAAAGCCATGGCCTGTTCACCTGGGGCGACGATGCCAGGACCTGCTACGAAACCACGTTGGAGATCATCAACAAGGCGATTGCCTGGTTCGAGGAAAAGACAGCCGGCAAGGACGCCTTCGGTGGCTCGAAACACCGGGCCCTCGCCCCGGCAGACCGGCGCGCCGTTGCCGCCCGCCTGATGCCGGCGATCCGGGGCATGGTCTCCGGAAAGCAGCATATGGTCGGTCATTTCGATGACAGCGACGCAGTGCTGGAATTCGTCTGCGCCAACGACATGGAATCTCTCGCCGCTCTCGGCACCAGCTGCCCGGACCATTTCCTGCGCACCAAGATCCGCCCGCTTGTGGTCGATTTCGATCCCGCCAGTCCGGATATCGAGGCAACGCTCGCCGGTCTCGGCCAGGCAGCGGAAGCCTATCGCGACGACTACGCGGCCTACTATGAACGCTGCAAGCACGACGACAGTCCCGCCCTGCGCGACCCGAATGCGGTCGTCTACCTGATACCGGGCGTCGGCATGATCACCTTTGCCAAGGACAAGGCGACGGCACGCATTTCAGGCGAGTTCTACACCAACGCCATCAACGTCATGCGCGGCGCTTCAAGCGTCTCCGCCTATTGCGGCTTGCCCGAGCAGGAAGCCTTCGACATCGAATATTGGCTTCTGGAGGAGGCCAAACTTCAGCGGATGCCGAAACCCAAGAGCCTTGCCGGCAAGATCGCGCTGGTCACCGGCGGCGCAGGCGGCATCGGTTCAGCCACCGCGGAACGCTTCCTGCGCGAAGGCGCCTGCGTGGTGCTGGCTGATATCGATGCGGACGCGCTCGCCGCTGCCGCCGACAATCTCACCGCCCGCCATTCCAGAGACGTCGTGCGTACGGTGACGATGGATGTCACCAGCGAAGACGCCGTGGCCGACAGCTTCGCCCGCGCGGCACTGGAATTCGGCGGGGTCGATATTCTCGTTTCCAACGCCGGCATCGCCTCTTCCGCCCCCATTGAGGACACCACGCTCGATCTGTGGAACCGGAACATGTCGATCCTGTCGACCGGCTATTTCCTGGTCTCGCGAGCGGCCTTCAAGGTGATGAAGACCCAAGGTATCGGCGGGTCCATCGTGTTCATCGGCTCCAAGAACGGTCTCGCCGCGTCTCCCGGTGCCAGCGCCTATTGCACGGCAAAGGCCTCCGAGCTGCATCTTGCCCGCTGTCTCGCACTGGAAGGTGCTCCGGCAGGGATCCGCGTCAATGTGGTCAACCCGGACGCGGTGCTGCGCGGCTCCAAGATCTGGTCCGGCGACTGGCTGAAGGAACGCGCCGAAGCCTACGGCAAGGACACGTCGGAGCTGGAGGAACATTACCGCCAGCGCTCGCTGCTGAAACTCTCCGTGCTGCCGGAAGACATTGCAGAGGCGACCTACTTCTTTGCTTCGGAGTTTTCCGCCAAGTCGACCGGGAACATTCTCAATGTCGATGCCGGCAACGTGCAGGCGTTCACGCGGTAAACGGCACATCCACAAAGCAGACCTCATCCTGAGGAAGCGCAAAGCGCTGTCTCGAAGGATGGGCGGCACACTCCAGACAAGCGGCCCATCCTTCGAGACGGGCCTTGCGGCCCTCCTCAGGATGAGGTTCTTCGGGCAGGAAAGGATCTTCTCATGATGATCGACACATCGCTGGTCGCCGGGGAAAACGAGACCCGCGAAGCCGACCTGAAGCGTGACTATGAAACCCTGAGCGAGCGGCTCGACCGGCGCGGCGTTTCCATCGACACGGTCAAGGCGAAAGTCGCCGCCTATGGCGTTGCCGTCCCCTCCTGGGGCGTCGGCACCGGCGGCACGCGGTTCGCACGGTTTCCCGGCAAGGGCGAACCGCGCAACATCTTCGACAAGCTGGAAGACTGCAGCGTCATTCAGCAGCTTACCCGCGCAACGCCCAATGTTTCCCTGCATATCCCCTGGGACAAGGCCGATCCGGCGGAGTTGAAGGCCAAGGCAAGTTCGCTCGGGCTTGGCTTTGACGCCATGAACTCCAACACCTTTCAGGATCAGGACGGTCAGGCGCTTTCCTACAAGTTCGGCTCGCTCAGCCATACCGACGCCGGCACCCGACAGCAGGCGGTCGAGCACAATCTGGAATGCATCGAGATCGGCAAGGCCATCGGCTCCCGGGCCCTGACTGTCTGGATTGGCGATGGATCGAATTTCCCGGGTCAGACGAACTTCACGCGTCAGTTCGAGCGATACCTGGATGCGGCGAAGACCATCTATGCGAAGCTGCCGGACGACTGGCGGCTGTTCACCGAGCACAAGATGTATGAGCCCGCCTTCTATTCCACCGTCGTGCAGGACTGGGGCACCAACTACATGATCGCGCAGGAACTGGGCGAGAAGGCCTTTTGCCTTGTCGATCTCGGCCATCATGCGCCCAACGTCAATATCGAGATGATCGTTGCCCGGCTGATCCAGTTCGGCAAGCTCGGCGGTTTCCATTTCAACGACAGCAAATATGGCGACGACGATCTGGATACCGGCTCCATCGATCCGTACCGGCTGTTCCTGGTGTTC
Organism: Roseibium sp. LAB1; assembly: GCF_054658235.1. Taxonomy (NCBI): domain Bacteria; kingdom Pseudomonadati; phylum Pseudomonadota; class Alphaproteobacteria; order Hyphomicrobiales; family Stappiaceae; genus Roseibium; species Roseibium sp. LAB1. The sequence continues at coordinate 704,972 of NZ_BAAGIB010000001.1, forward strand.
AACGAACTGGTAGACGCCGAAACGCGACAGGCTCCGGGGTTCAACCCGGCCCATATGCTCGACCAGTCTCACAATGTCACCGACCCCATCGAAAGCCTGATGGTCTCCGCCATGGAGGTGCAGCGTGCCTATGCCCAGGCGCTTCTGGTCGACCGGTCAGCGCTGGACGGTTTTCAGGACTCCAATGACGCCCTGATGGCCACAACAACGCTGAAAACCGCTTTCCGAACCGACGTGGAGCCGATCCTGGCCATGGCAAGACTGGAAAACGGTGGCGCCATTGATCCCGTTGCGGCCTACCGCGCGGCCGGTTACCGGCAGAAGGTGGCGGAGGTTCGCCCGGAAGTGTCCGGCGCCGGTGGCGGGATCGTCTGACGCAAAGCCGCCTTCAGGTCCGGGAGGCTGTAGCCTGATCCGCCAATCTTTGGCACAGTCCGGCCCAGCCAGTAACCAACCGGAAGACCATTGGCGTGAAAGCCCAATATGTGGAACTGATCGATGCGGTCGCGACCCTTGGAAGCCTCGCGGCAGCCGCAAAGGCCCTCGGAAAATCTCAGCCGGCTATCACCAAGGCGCTGAAGAAGATCGAGGGCGATCTCGGAGTGGTGCTGTTCCACCGGGTGCCGAGCGGCATCGTCCCCACGCTGGAAGGCCAGACCGTCATTGACCGGTGCCGCCGCATCAAAAGCGACCTGCAGAGACTGTCGGAAGATGTGGCCCAATCACGCGGGCAATATGTCGGCACGATTTCCGTGGTGGTGTCGCCGTTGGCCGCGCTCAAGATCATCCCACCGGTGATGCGCCGGTTTCAGAGCCGGTTTCCGGGCATTGAGCTGAACATCACCGGCGGTCACGCCCCCAAGGCTTTTCACGCACTGAGGTCCGGCGAAGCGGATTTCGTCATTGGGCCTGCCCCTGACGGCCAGCCCAAGGCCGGGCTGCATGTCGAGCCACTGCTGACCACGTCGGTGACCTTCCTAGCCGGACAGCAGTCCTATCTGAAGGACCTTTCGAACCCGAAGGACCTGCAGAATGCAAGATGGGCTGTCATCGGTCCAAGCAGCCGCCGCCCCTTGTTTCAGGACTATTTCCGCCTGCACGGTTTGCAGGGACCCGATCCTGTCATTCGCTCCGATTCGATCCTCAGTATCCTGTCCGTTCTCGAACAGTCCGACATCGTCTGCTCGTTTCCCTCGCTCATTGTCGAAGAGGTCAGGCAACGCTGGGCCGTGTCGGCCTTGCCTGTCGATCTGAGCATGCTGACGGTAGACATCGCGCTAACCTGGACCAAGGAAAGGCTACTGACACCTGCTGCGCTCGCCTTTGCCGACATCGTCCGCGAGGAAGGACGCAACTGGGATCCCAGGGAGAAAAAGACATAACCTGAAGTTATACCCATGAACTTGAGTTAATTGAGAGATATACCCCAGGAGTGCTAGTCTTTCCCCAAGAAGGCCGCAGAAGCGGCTCCTTGGGAGGACATCTGAGTGAATATCCTGTTCGTCATGTACGACCAGCTGCGCTTTGACTATCTGAGCTGCGCGGGACACCCCTATCTGCACACCCCGAATTTTGACCGGGTCGCCGCCAAGGGCGTGCGCTTTACCAACGCCTATGTGCAATCCCCCATCTGCGGCGCCAGCCGGATGAGTTTCTACACCGGCCGCTATGCGTCCTCGCACGGGGCACAATGGAACGGCTTCCCGCTTCGTGTCGGCGAACACACGCTCGGCGATCACTTGCGCAAGGCGGGCATGGACTGCTGGCTGATCGGCAAGACCCACATGAAGGTGGACGCGGAGGGCATGACCCGGCTCGGGCTCTCCCCGGACAGCATCATCGGCGCCCGGCAGGCCGAGTGCGGCTTCGATGTCTGGGTGCGGGACGACGGGCTCTGGGGCGAAGGGCCGGACGGCTTTTATGACGAGAAACGCTCACCTTACAACGAATACCTCAAGTCTCGCGGCTATGCCGGCGAGAACCCCTGGGCGGACTTCGCCAACGCCAGCGTCGAAAACGGCGAGAAGGCCTCCGGCTGGATGTTCGACAACGCGGACAAGCCGGCCAACATCCGCGAGGAAGACAGCGAGACCCCCTGGCTGACCACCCGTACCATCGATTTCATCGAGCAGGCCAAGGCTCCCTGGTGCGCGCATGTCAGCTACATCAAACCCCACTGGCCTTACATCGTCCCGGCGCCCTATCACGACATGTACGGGCAGAACCATGTACCCGCCGCAATCCGCGCCGACGTTGAGCGCGACAATGCGCATCCGGTTTATGCCGCCTTCATGGCCAACAAGATCGCGGCCGCCTTTCAGCAGGATGACGTGCGCCGGAAGGTCATCCCCGCCTACATGGGCCTGATCAAGCAATGCGACGACCAGCTTGGCAGGCTTCTGGATTACCTGGAAGAGACCGGACGGATGGAGGACACGATGATCGTGCTCACCTCCGACCACGGCGATTATCTCGGCGACCACTGGCTTGGTGAAAAGGATCTGTTCCATGAACCTTCCGTCAAGATCCCGATGATCGTCTACGATCCGCGCAGTGAAGCCGATGCCACCAGAGGCACCACCTGTGATGCACTGGTGGAAGCCATCGACCTTGCCCCGACCTTTCTGGAAGCCGCCGGCGGAGCCGAAGCCGGTCACATTCTGGAAGGCCGCAGCCTGACGCCCTGGCTGCGCGGCGAAACCCCTGAATGGCGCGAGGCGGTTATCAGCGAATACGACTATTCCGTCACGCCCATGTGTGCCTCTCTTGGTGTTACCACCCGTGATGCCCGTCTCTTCATGGTGTTCGACGGCCGCTACAAGCTGATCCATGCCGAAGGTGGCTTCCGGCCAATGCTGTTCGATCTGGAGAACGACCCGGAAGAGTTCCACGATCTTGCCAAGGCAGATAGCCATGATGCCGAGATTGCCCGGATGTATGACCTTCTGGCTCGGTGGGGCCGGCGCATGTCACAGCGCGTAACCCGCTCCGATGCCGACATTGCCGCCATGCGCGGCAAGTCCGCCCGGCGCGGCATCCTGCCGTTCCTGAAAGATGGGTCGGAAGTGCCGGAGGAACTGACGAAGGCCTATCGTGGCCCTGCCCTGCAGGATCACGTCTCCTCCGAAAAGGGAGGACGTTGAGGTGAGCACGGCAACGGGCGACGGCCCGGCCATCGCCCGTAGCGACAAGTGGATTGCCGACTGTCTCGCCGTGCTATTCGTGCTGGTGATCGTCACCTATGCAGCCTCCGGCCCGATCACGGATTTTGTCCGCTGGTTCATCGAGGCCACCACACAGGGCTTCGACGAGCTGTCGCGCCGCGACCAGCGCGCCCTGTTGCGCGAACATTGGCTGGGCTCGGGCTACCGCTCGTTCGAGCGCTCATTCCTGCTGCCGACGGGGCTGATCATCGGTCTGCCGATCGTGTTCTCCTTCGCCATTTCCCTGCTGACGCTTCATCGCGGCCCGGCCTGGCGCTGGCTCAACTGGGCGCTGACCCTGCTTGCGCTTGCCGCTTTCGTATCCTGGATGGTGAAGATCTTCGCCACCGATGGCGGCGCCCTGCCCAGCGCCAGTCCTTTAGACTTCGTGATGTTTCCGATTGCAACCGCCATCACGCTTTATCTGACCTGGCGCATGTTCGGCGGCTTTATCGTGGCCTTCTGCCTGTTCTGGGTGGTCTATTTCTTCATTCGCGGCTACCTGCCGGACTGGACCGGCATTCTGGCCGGATCCGACTCCACCTTCAGCCAGAGCCTGCGTGCCATGGTGCTGAACTTCTGGGCGCAGACCGGCGGCCAGTTCGGTCAGCCCCTGCAGGTGGTCTCCAGCAGCGTGCTGATCTTCATCGTCTTCGGCGCGGTGATGATGGCCTCGGGAGCCGGCGATCTCCTCATGAAGATCGCAAACCGGTTGACGGGTGGGCTCGTCGGCGGTGCGGCCCATGCGGCGGTCGCCTCTTCCGCGCTGTTCGGCACCTTGTCCGGCGCCGCCATTTCCAACGTCGTCTCCACAGGCGTTATGACCATTCCCGTCATCAAGAAATCCGGCTTCAAGCCTGCCTTCGCAGGAGCCGTGGAAGCGGCGGCCTCCACCGGTGGACAGGTCATGCCGCCGGTGATGGGGGTTGTTGCCTTCTTCGTCGCCGGACAGATCGGGCTGGAATACCGCTACATCGTGGTGGCCGCCATCCTGCCGGCGATCATGTATTACTTCGCGACCTTCCTGACGGTCTACTTCGAGGCCCGGCGTCTCGGCATCGGCGCCCTGCCGAAAGAACAGCGCCCGCCACTGACCGGCAAGGAGTGGGTGCAATGTCTCGTCTTTGTCGTGCCGTTGGGTGTGCTCACCTATTTCCTGTTCAGCCAGCCCTCCGTGCCCAAGGCAGGGTTCTACGGCTTTGTCGCCGCCATATTTTCCGCATTGGTGCTCTTCCGCGATTTCCGTTCCCGAACACGTCTTTGGCAGGCCTTCGTCAATGCGGGACGCATGGCCGCCTCCATTGTCGTCATCGTCACGGCCATTGGCCTGATTGTCGGCCTGATCCAGGTATCGGGCTTTGCAGGCCGCCTCGCGCTGCTACTCACTCAACTGGCCAGCGGGCCGCTGCCGCTGGTGCTGGTGGTCGTAGCCCTCGGCGCAATCGTGCTCGGCATGGGTCTGCCGCCCGGAGCGACCTACTTCATCATCGTCATCGCCCTGTCTTCCGGTATTGATGCAGTCGGTATTCCCGAGCTGACGCTGCACATGTTCGTGGTCTTCTTTGCGGTCATGTCCACGGTCACGCCCCCCGTTGCACTTGCCGCCTTTGCCGCCGCCCCTATTGCCGGGGCCGACCCGATCCGCACAGGTTTCGAGGCGGCCCGCATCGGCATCGCTGGCTTCCTGATCCCTTTCATCTTCGTCTATCACCCGGCCGTTCTCTACAAGCTGCAGGTGCTGTTCGTCTGGTTCGGCACGGGGGCACCGGACAGCAAGGCGATGGTCGACCTCGCCACCGTCTCCTGGGGAGCCTTCTTCTGGATCATCGCCGCATTTGTGCTGGCCATGTGGTCCATCGCCTCCGCACTTGCCGGGTTTGACCGGGGACGCCTTCCCCTTTGGGAACGTCTTCTTCGCGTCTGCCTCGGGCTTTTGATTCTGGTGCCGAACGTGGCCATCGCAAGTGCCGCCACCGCATTGATCCTGGCGGATATCGCCTTTCACATCATTCGGCAGCGGGGCTCAGCCTCCACACCCAATTCATCACAATGACAAGAGCGACAATTCACGGGAGGACGGAATGAAACGATTTGCTGTTACGGCCCTTGCGGGCCTGCTTCTGGCTGGCTCCGCGTCGGCTGAAGACACCACGCTAAAGATGCAGACCATCGAGCCGAGCCTCGGCCAGGCGATCACCATGGCGACCTTCGCCAACATCGTCACCGACAAGCTCGACGATGTCTCGATCGAGGTTGCCGGTGGTGGCGCGGCAACGCTGCACCAGATGGAAACCGCACGCGGCAATCTGGACATGTACATGATCTCTCCCACCATCCACATCCTGATGAGCAAGGGGGCGGCCATGTACAAGAACGAGCCGGAAGCTCCCGAGCTTGCCAAGAACGTGCAGGTGCTGATGTGGTTCCCCTACGGCCAGTATCACTTCGCGGTGCGCGGTGACAGCGACATTACCGTTCTGGACGACATCGAAGGGGCTACGGTTTTCCTCGGGCCGCAGGGCGGCGGCGCTTACAACGCCGCCAAAGGCTGGATCGAGGCCACCACTGGCCTTGTCGCCGGTGAAGACTACGACGCCATCAAGGCCAATTGGGCAACCGGCTTCCAGTCGTTCCTGGACGGCAAGGTGGAGATGTATGTCAACGGCTGCATCGACCCCTGCCAGCAGTTCATCCAGTTCACCGAAACCGAGACTGTCCGCTTCATCGGACCGGAAGACGATCAGGGTGAAGAGGTCGACAAGTTTCTAGGCAAATTCCGCCAGCGGGCCGAAATTCCGGCAGGCCTCTACGAGAACCAGGTGAATGATGGCCCCGTCATGTCCAACGACACGGCGGTCGGGATCGGCGTGCGTGCGGACCTTGACGAAGAACTGGTCTACCGGATCACCAAAGCCTTCTGGGAGAACCTTGGCAGCATCACCACCGATGCGCCCTGGGCCAAGGCCCTCTCGCCTGAATATGCTTCCCAGACACTCGGAACGGCGACGTTCCACCCGGGCGCGGCCCGCTACTACAAGGAAATCGGCGTTCAATAGCCGACCGAATGCCCTGATCGCCGCATGGTGATCAGGGCAAAACCGTCAAGTCCCGGCGCCGCCCTGCCCAGGGCAACACTTCGGCAAAGTTGCATCTATCACTTTCCCGCCAAAACGTTGTACCCTCATGGGTGCTAGCTGGGGGGCAGCGAAAATACCTGAGACAGTTCATGCAGAAGGTATTGATATGACGGCAACTCTCGACATCCAGCAGCCACAGCCGTTCGATTTGGTCGGCTCAAAAATTCTGATCGCAGGCAACGCGACTGCCTTCGAAGGCACCTTGAGCATTCGCGTTTCCGAGGGCCATGACGAATATGCCTCGTTCACCCAGGTCGGTGCGCTTGGCCTGAAGCAGTTCCAGGGTTTCATCGATATCCCGGACACCAACCAGTTTCAGATGAACCGCCTGTTCCTGACCCTGACCGACGATACCGGCAACGAAAACGGGCCGTCCGTCGTTATTCCCATCCTGTTCGGCCCGAGAATCCTGGCCGGTTACGGCGGCTGGCAGCCCTACACCGTGAAGGCTGGCGACACGCTCACAAAGATCGCGCAAGACCAATATGGTAACGGTGACTATCAGCCGATCTTCGATGCCAACCAGCACATTTTAAGCAGTCCGAACGTCATTTTCCCGGGTCAGGTGCTTCGGATACCGCGCAACGATATCTAAGACACCCCTTCTCGTCCCTTCCGGCGCGTTGTTGCGTACCGTTGAGGAGAACGATTTCATGAGCGGCAAGTCTTACAAGCCACTTGTTGTCATCGCGGTCTGTCTTTCGCTGGGCTACTACCTGTTCCTGGTCACCCGCGGAACCGGCCCCATGCCTCCGCTTTCGGCGGAACGCCTTTTGGAACAAACGCTCCGCGACAAGCAGGAGAGAACCTTCGACGCCGTCGCCCCGGATGGCGAAAAAGTGGAGGTTTCCGTGTCCCTGCTTGGCAGGATAAACGCGATCGACTGCCCCAGGGTCAGCACCCATTACGGCAGGGCTGGCAAGTTCAGGGAACCGCTTTATGGCGGAGCCAGCTTCCACTGCCTGTTCAGGTCCGAAAGCCGCTCGGGAGCGGAACTTCATTTTTCGGCGACCGTTCGCCGAACGGCAGATCCGGACCAGCAAGGCCTCCATGACGGCGAAACGCTGTCATTGCAGTCAGCTGCGGAAACGCTGGAGCTCATGCGGCAGCTCGGAAACCAGACGCGCCGGTTCAGCACCGAGGAGCGGGCAGAATTGTGGGCCAGACTGGCCGACGATGATATCTATGTTCCTGCCGACAAGTCTCGAAAGTCGCCAACGCAAAAAGCATTTGAGAAACATATGCAACGGCTGTTCTCACAGCAGTAGCGCCAAGGTGCTGCAAGGCGGGATGAAAGAAAAAGCAGCCAGTCAGTGACGGAACCTTGCAAAAAAGAAAAGGCCCGCCAGAAGGCGGGCCTTTCCGTCAAACCGTATTCGGCGCTGATTAGCGCGAATAGAACTCGACCACCAGGTTCGGTTCCATCTGTACCGGGTACGGTACGTCAGAGAAGCCCGGAACGCGGGAATAGGTCGCGGTCATCTTGTTGTGGTCGGCGTCGATGTAGTCCGGAACGTCACGCTCTGCGGACTGGACTGCTTCCAGAACCAGGCCGAGCTGCTTGGACTTTTCACGAACCTCGATCACGTCACCCGGACGGATCTGGTAGCTCGAGATGTTGACGCGCTTGCCGTTCACCTTCACGTGGCCGTGGTTGATGAACTGACGGGCTGCGAAAACGGTCGGGACGAATTTCGCACGATACACGATCGCGTCCAGACGGCGCTCCAGCAGGCCGATCAGGTTTTCGGAAGTGTCACCCTTCATACGGGACGCTTCGGCATAAACCTTGCGGAACTGCTTTTCGGAAATGTTGCCGTAGTAGCCTTTCAGCTTCTGCTTCGCGCGAAGCTGAACACCGAAGTCGGACAGCTTGCCCTTGCGGCGCTGGCCATGCTGACCCGGGCCGTATTCACGCTTGTTGGCCGGGCTCTTCGGACGACCCCAGATGTTTTCGCCCATCCGGCGGTCAATTTTGTACTTAACGCTATGGCGCTTCGACATCGCGGTTTCCTTTGAATTCGCGTTGTTATTTAAAAGGAAACGCGCCCTCCTTTATCGTCACAACCCGTCTTGCGACGAGAGGGTCAGATCGACAGGGACCCAGCTAGACGGCGCCGGCTGGATACCCACGGGTGCGTAGATCCGGAAGGCATTGCATGCCGGACTGCGCGGGGATACAGGCGGAGCCCGGAAATGTCAATCCATGCACCCGGCCAGCGCCGGAAAAGCACGGCCGAACCTGACCTTTTCTGACGATTTTGTCGGACAAGCAGGCATATTTAACGGTTCAGACGCAATTCATTGCCATAATTTGTGACGTAGCGTCCACAAAATGGGGAAAACAATGCATACATTTAGAGATTTTTAATTGCAGCTTTTCACTATGCAATCGCCGTTACAACCATAGCGAATAATATCAGTGTAACGGACTGTCCGAGACCCCATCATATAACGGAAGCTTATCAGCCGGACCTTGGCAATAGGATCAAGAATGTCAGCGAATCGTCAACCTGTTCTTCAGACTGTTCCGGAAGGTCCCGGTTTGCTCTGTCGTACGCCGAAGGACACGCTGGCGAAACTGGACTATGCGCTTCAACCGGTCGTCGATATCGGCACCGGCGTTGTTTATGGCTACGAAGCCCAGATCCGGAACTGCGATCTTGTGGGGGCACAGTCCCCCGACGAGTTGATCGATTTTGCCCACGCCGAAGGATATCTGCCCCAACTGGAGGCCCGTCTGCTGGCCAAGGCGATGAAGCGCTTCGGCAGCATGAAGATCGCCCAGGGCACAAAACTCTATTTCAAGCTGGACGGACGGGACCTCGGCCAGGACAACGACCCGCGCATGCGGTTGGGCGCCCTGGTCGCCGAAGCCGGTCTGCAGGTGAACCAGATCTGTCTGGAATTTTCCGAACGGCATCAGCAGACCTTCACCGACGTCACCCACCACGCCGTCAACGACCTGCGCCAGTTGGGCTTCCTGATCGCGCTCGACGATTTCGGCCGGGGCTCTTCCGAGCTGCGCCTGCTGCACGACATGTCACCCGACTACGTCAAGATTGACCGTTTCTTCCTGAACGGGATCGATTGCGATGCCAGGCGCAAGCTGTTCGTGACCACCGTGGCCAACCTCGCGCACGTGCTGGGCGCAAGGGTGATTGCCGAAGGAGTTGAAACGGAGAGCGAGTTCAAGGCTTGCCGGGAAGCCGGCTGCGACCTGATCCAGGGCTACTTCGTCGCCAAACCCTTCCAGGAAGCCTCTTCCGCCAAGCTCTTTTATGACCACGTGCGCGCGCCGGGTGTCGGTCGCAAGCGCCGGGAAGAGCTGGACCGGATTCGCAACGAACTGATCAAGGTGCCGACGATCCAGTCGAACGCCTCCATGAACGATCTTCTCGACATGGTGGTCAATAACCAGGAGGCGAGTGTGGTTCCCGTTGTGGATGCCAACAACGAACCGCGCGGCCTGATCCACGAACGCGATCTGAAGGCCTATCTCTACGCGGGAGCACCCGATGACGAAGATGCCAAGGCAGCGCTTGATTTCCCGCTGCGCTCCTTCGTGCGCGCCTGCCCGATCGCCGATATCGATTCAAACGCAGACATGCTGCTGGTGACCTTTGCCTCCTCGATCAATTCGGACGGCATCATCATCACCGAGAACTTCCGTTATGCCGGTTTTCTGTCAGCCACTTCGCTTTTGAAGATCATTCACGAGAAACGCCTGCAGGAAGCCCAGGACCAGAACCCGCTGACCCGCCTTCCGGGCAACGGTGCCATTTCCCGGTTTATTGCAGAAAGCGGCCGCAAGGGCACCTACGACCGCCACATGTGTTATCTCGACTTCGACAATTTCAAACCGTTCAACGATACCTACGGCTATCGCCAGGGCGACCGGGCGATCATCCTGTTCAGCGAATTGCTGCAGCGTCATGTTTCGGGATCAGGCACATTTTACGGCCATATCGGTGGAGACGATTTCTTTGCCGGGTTTCAGAATGTCGACCAGACCGATGTCGCAGCCCGCATGTTGGCCCTGAAGCGCGCCTTCCGTCTGGATGTGGAAAGCTTCTATGATGCCGAACACCGGGAACAGGGCTATATCGAAGCCCAGGACCGCTTCGGCACAACGCGGCATTTCCCGCTGTTGCAATGTTCCATTTCCATCCTCACCCTGCCCAAGGGCCTGACGCTCAATCCGGACATGCTCAACCACGAGATCATGGACCTGAAACGAGCCGCCAAACGCTCCGACGACGGCCTCGCCGTGAAATGCCTGGCAGCCTGAAAGGCAAGCCCTCACTTCCCTTAACTCGCCCTCATCCCTGGGCAGCGCGCTGCGCAGTCACGAAGGAGGGCTGGTGCGTATCAGAGCGAGCGTCCCGACCTTCAAGACAAAGCTGACGGTCGTCCTCGGGATATGGCCGCCAGGTTGCCCTGCTGCTCGACAGCCGAAAAAGTTCCGGGCCGGTGATTGCCCCCAAGAAACATCTTACCGTTACCGCACGACCGGTCAGTCCAGCACGAGGCCGAACCCCGCCAGTAACCGCACCAGCCCAGGATCCTTCGACCCCGAGGTAAAGATCGCCCGGTCCGGCAGATGTCGTGAGGGTTCCCTGGCTGCCCCCTCGCCCAGAACCCGCACCAATTGACGGGCGATTGCCTCGGCCGGATCCAGCCAGTCGACCGGCCAGGGCGCGATCTTGCGGAAACGGTTGGCAAGAAACGGATAGTGAGTGCAGGCCAAAACGACAATGTCCGTGCGCTTGCCATCCTGTTCCAGGAAACAATCGGCGATTTCCGGCAGCAGCGCGTCATCGCAGACGGTGTCGCCACGCAAGTGTTTTTCGGCAAGTTCCGCCAGCTTGTCCGACCCGACCAGCCGCACGTGGCACTGGCTGGCAAAACTCTCGATCAGGCTTCTGGTGTAGGTTCGCCGCACGGTGCCCGGTGTTGCCAGAACCGATATCAGCCCGGACGACGTGCGCTCCGCCGCCGGCTTGATGGCGGGAACAGTGCCGACAAATGGCACATCCGGGTGCGCCTCGCGCAGCGCGTCTCCAGCCAGGGTGAAGGCCGTGTTGCAGGCAATCACCACAGCCCTGGGGCCGTGTTCGGCGATCAGCTCGTCGAACAGGGTAACGATCCGGGTCTTCAACTCCGCTTCCGGCCAGCGGCCGATCGGAAAGGCCGCGTCGTCGGCGACATAAAGCAGCGGCTCATAGGGCAGCAGATATCGCGCTTCGCGCAGCACCGTGAGCCCGCCAAGACCTGAATCGAAAAAGAGTACCGGTCCCGAACCCTGCAAGGTCTGCCTCTATTCTTCGCTGCCTGAACCTGATCTGTCCTTGCGCGGTCGCGTTTCTCGTTTTTCCAGCGAGGCCACGACACCGCGCAGCGCGCGCACTTCCTGATCGGTCAACTCCGCCTTCTGGAAGATGTTGCGCAGCGTGCGCACCATATGCGGACGCCGCTCCGGCGGACGGAAAAAGGTGGCCTTGTCCAGCGCACTTTCCAGGTGCTCGAAGAAGCGTAGCACTTCGTCCTTCTTCGCCGGTGGATGCACTTCTTCCGACAGGATAAAGGGCAATGCACCGGACGTCGCGGTCTTGCGCCATTCATAGGCACACACCAGCACTGCCTGGGCAATGTTCAGCGAGGCAAAATCCGGATCGACCGGCAGGGTAACGATCTCGTCGGCCAGCGCCACTTCCTCGTTATTGAGGCCCCAGCGCTCCCGGCCAAACAGATAGCCGGTCGCATGGCCGTTCGTGCCCAGCTCTACGGATTTTTTCGCAGCTTCGTCCGGCCCGCGCACGGGCTTAGGCACTTCGCGTGACCGGGCGGTGGTCGCGAAAACGAATTGCAGGTCGGCAATGGCCGCCTCGACGCTGTCGAAAACCTGCACCTTGTCGATGACATGATCCGCCCGGCTTGCGGCAGCTCTTGCCTTTTCACTCGGCCAGCCGTCGCGCGGATTGACGATCCGCAGATCCACCAGGCCGAAATTGGCCATCGCCCTTGCCGCCGTGCCGATGTTCTCGCCAAGCTGCGGTTCGCACAGGATCACCGCCGGCGGCTTTGCCGTCACCGCGCGCGCTTCGTCTCTGATGTGTGCATTCTTGCTCATGAAGCGGGGATTTAGCGGAAGCAACGTCAGATGAAAAGACCGAAAGGCCTGCGGTGCCCCTGCGGTCTGCCTCATTCCTCCGAATAAATGCGATGATTTTTGTCGAGAACCGGCACCACTCCGGCGAGGCACCTTCTCCTTTTCCAGATCGGGCAACATTGATCGGGGAAGTGAAGTCGGTCCGCCGGCACCACAACCCGGCACTGGACAGCGTGATTGAAGATGTCGCTGCATTCCTGCGCCGCTCATCGATCGATGAGCAGGAACCGGACCGGATGCTTATAAACTTTCCCGACCGTGCAGCCGCATTCTGGCAGCCGGAAAGCGTCACTGTTTGAGATTGAAACACGCTTCTTCGGGATACCTTACTTCTTCCGAAGTTCTGGAAGTCAAGACAGCCGCAAATCGTTCGATAACCTCCTCCATTCAAACAACAATGTAAATTTGACCCAGGGGACCCAGCCACCGGACCATTAGCGTTTGAGATTAATTGTAGGAAAGATAGAAGGTCAACTTTACATACCCTCAATAAGTGTATGGGATGCTACCTGTTGAGTGTCAGTTCGAGAGTATTCCGTGCAGAAGCCAAGGTCCTTTTTGTGGACATATAGTCCCGCGATTTCAATGCTTTGCGTTGCCGTACTGTTCAGCGCCGGACTTCTTGTGACCAAGAACGCCGGTGCTGTGGGGCTGCAGGCAGTGGCTGTCTTTCCACCTTGGTTTTCTGAACAACAAAGCTTCACTTCGGTAGCGATTACGGGAGCCCCCATCGCAGCACCCGGGCCGGTAGACTGGATGGTCATTGCCATTCCGCAGTCGGATCAGCAGTCGCACGACCTGCAGTCCTCCAATGCGCTGTTTTTGCTCAATGCCGAATTTGCGCGGCTTTGCGGCGCTGGACAACATGCGACCAGGTCACCGGAGGTTCTTTCAGCCGAATGAAACCTTCGTTCCTGAAACATTTCTGGATTGATGTCGCGTCTCTGAACGTTCAGCGGCTCCGCCAGGCCGTGAGCTGGATTCTCGTCTGGTATTTCTGGCTGGCTGCCGCGATAGCCATAATCGCCTCTTTCTTCACCGGGGGCTCGGTTCTTTACGTTGCGCTGCCGCTGGCTGTCATCGGGCTCGTCACGACGACAACCGTCATGGCTGACGCGTCTGCGCTGCGGACCCGCCTGATCGTGACGGTTGCGATCAATTCCACTTGGATGTTCGGGCTCTACGTCGCCTCCGACATCCACAATGGCGAGTATATGCTTGAAGTGCATATGCTCTATTTCATCAACACCTCGATCATCATTGCATATGTCTGCTGGCGATCGGTGCTGATGACCACAGTCGCGGCACTCGTTCATCATTCGGTTCTGACGCTCATCCAGCCTGAACTTGTCTGGCCTTCCTCCAGTTATGCCTGGTGGCACCTGATGAACCATTACATCCTGGGAACGATCAATTGCCTGGGCGGCATCTATATTGCCGCCTCTCTCAAACGTTTTCTCGACCACATGGAAAGCGCCAGGCAGGAGGCACACCACCGTTCCATTCACGACGACCTGACCGGCCTGATGAACCGCCGCGGACTTCGCCTTGCGGTCGAGAAGTTGTACCAGGCCGATGCCCCCCTGCCCGACTTGACGCTGTTCCAGATCGACCTGGACGGTTTCAAGAACATCAACGACACGGTTGGCCATGCAGCAGGCGACAGGCTGCTTGTTCTGGTGGGGAAACGACTGAATGCCATTGCGCCGCCAAATTCGATCATCGCTCGCATCGGCGGAGACGAATTCGTGGTGGCTTCGCCGGCAATCGACGCCAGCCAGCAATCGGATTTTCTGGACGGACTGAAAAACTGGATGCAACGCCCCCATGTCATTTCGAAAACCAAGCTGCGCGTGGGCGCTTCGGTTGGCGTGACCCATTCCAGCATCAGCGGCGGCAACCTCGACGGCATGATGGTCGACGCGGACATAGCGCTCTACGAAGCCAAGAAGGCCGGAAAGAACAGGGCCGTTGTGTTCCATCCGCGTTTGAAGGAAGACGCACAACATCTTGTAAAAACCGCCGAAGCAGTGCTCTACGGACTGGAGAATGACGAGTTCGAGCCCTATTTCCAGACGCAGCACGACACCCGCACGGGCGCCATTGCCGGTGTTGAGGTGCTCGCCCGCTGGAACCATCCCAAGCGGGGCATCCTTGGTCCGGCAGTTTTCCTGGACGCGGTTCAGGAGGCAGGCAGAGCTGCGGCGTTTGACAGCCACATCATGTCGAAGGCGTTCGATCTCATTCAGTCTCTGGAGAACACCGGGGTCATTTTTCCGAAGGTGAGTTTCAACATCAGCTATCAGAGGCTGGCGGAACCCGGGCTTGCAGAATTCATTCAAGGCTTGCCGAAAGTCCGTGCCGAAATCGCATTCGAACTGGTAGAGTCTGTCTACTTCGACACCTTGTCCGACGATGAGGTCGAAACCGTCAACGCCCTTCGCAATCTCGGTATTCGAATAGAAATCGACGATTTCGGAACCGGCCACGCATCCATCATCGCGCTGACGAAGCTCAAACCTGATCTTTTGAAGATCGACAGGGCCCTGATTTCTCCGCTGTCCTCCAATCCCGAACAGATCAAGCTGATCAAGACAATCGTCGACATGGCACACGGGCTCGGCATCGAAGCACTTGCCGAAGGGGTGGAGACAGAAGACACGATCAACAAGTTGCGTATGCTCGGCGTCAACTATGTGCAGGGCTATGCCTTCAGCAAGCCTATGAACGTCGCCGACCTGCAGGGTTTCCTCGTCCGCAAGTCTGCCTGACGCCGGCCGTCACTGCTTTCAGCGGGAAAAGGATGTTCCGGACGCGGGACGCATTGTCCTGCAGGCGGTCTGCCGTTGCGGATCTACCGCATGCCGGGCACCGGTTTGCTTAGCGCGGACCAGCTCCAGAGCAATGCCGCCTCCTTCACTCCCGATTGCCTTTTCCAACGGCTTTGCTAGAACACCAGCGGACTTCACACCCTTCGCCTTCCGGAGGGCTTTCAATTGATTGCGTACAATTGTATACGCATGTCGAAATTCATCGGGAGCGGTTCCGCGCCACTCCTTTGACCAAAGTTCGAACGCTAGGAAATGTGACTGTCATGGCCGACATTATCTACACCAAGGTCGACGAAGCACCGGAACTCGCCAGCGCCTCGTTCCTGCCGATCATCCGCTCCTTCACCAAGGCAGCCGGTTTGACTGTCGGTACCAAGGATATCTCCCTCGCAGGCCGTATCCTGGCGAATTTCCCGGAGTATCTGACAGACGCACAGAAGCAGTCCGACGATCTTGCGGTCCTCGGCGACATGGTCAAGCAGCCGGACGCCAACGTCATCAAGCTGCCGAACATCTCCGCGTCCCAGCCGCAGCTGAACGCAGCTATCAAGGAACTGCAGGCCCAGGGCTACAAGCTGCCCGACTATCCGGCCGAGCCGAAATCGGACGAGGAAAAGACCGTCAAGGCCAAGTATGACGCGATCAAGGGCTCTGCCGTGAACCCGGTGCTGCGCGAAGGCAACTCCGACCGCCGCGCACCGAAGGCGGTCAAGGAATACGCCAAGAAGAACCCGCACCGCATGGGTGAATGGCTGCCCTCCTCCAAGACCCACGTCGCCACCATGGGTGAGAACGACTTCTTCTCCAACGAAAAGTCCGTGACCGTTTCCGCCGCATCCGCCGGCAAGGCGAAGATCGAATTCGTCGGCAAGGACGGGGCTGCTACGGTCCTCAAGGGCGACTTTGCACTGGATGAAGGCGACGTTGTTGACGGCACCTACATGAGTGCCAAGGCGCTGTTCGCGTTCCTGGAAAAGGAAATTCAGGACGCCAAGGACATGGGCATCCTGTTCTCCCTGCACATGAAGGCAACCATGATGAAGGTCTCCGACCCGATCATCTTCGGCCTTTGTGTCCGCGCCTTCCTGAAGGACGTCTTCGAAAAGCACGCCGCAACCTTTGCCGAGCTTGGCGTCAATCCGGATCTCGGTATCGGTGATATTGAAGCCAAGGTCGCCACGCTGCCGGCCGACAAGGCCGCCGAGATCAACTCCGACATCAAGGCCGCCCTCGACAACGGCCCGGCCATGTACATGGTGAACTCCGACAAGGGCATCACCAACCTGCATGTCTCGTCCGACGTCATCATCGACGCCTCCATGCCGGCGCTGATCCGCGCGGGCGGTAAGGGCTGGGGCCCGGACGGCAAGGAAGCCGATGCAAAATGCGTGATCCCGGACAGCTCCTATGCCGGCGTCTATTCCGCAGTGATCGACTTCTGCCGCGAAAACGGCGCGCTCGATCCGGCCAAGATGGGCACCGTGCCGAACGTTGGTCTGATGGCGCAGAAGGCTGAGGAATACGGCTCTCACCCGCAGACGTTCAAGGCTCCAGCTGACGGCACCATCCTCATCGTTGATGCTGCCGGCAACACCCTGATCGAACATGCTGTCGAAGAAGGCGACATCTGGCGCGCATGCCGCACCAAGGACGCCCCGATCCGCGACTGGGTCAAGCTTGGTGTCAGCCGTGCACGCCTATCCGGCATGCCGGGCGTCTTCTGGCTGGACAAGACCCGCGCCCACGACGCGGAACTGATCAAGAAGGTGGAAGCCTATCTGCCGGAACATGACACCTCCGGTCTCGACCTGCAGATCATGGCTCCGGCCGATGCGGCGAAATACACCACCGAGCGTATTGCCAGCGGTGAAGACACGATCTCCATCACCGGCAACGTGCTGCGCGACTACCTGACCGACCTTTATCCGATCCTGGAAGTCGGCACCTCGGCGAAGATGCTGTCCATCGTTCCGCTGATGAACGGCGGCGGTCTGTTCGAAACCGGTGCCGGTGGCTCGGCTCCGAAACACGTCCAGCAGCTCATGGAAGAGAACTACCTGCGCTGGGACAGCCTGGGCGAGTTCTGCGCCCTCGGCGCATCGCTGGAGCATCTGGCCAACGTCAAGGGCAATGCGAAGGCCCAGGTTCTGGCCGACGCGCTCGACAAGGCTGTCGAGAAGCTTCTCGATAACGACAAGTCTCCGTCCCGCAAGGTTGGCGGCCTCGACAACCGTGGCAGCCACTTCTACGTCGCGCTCTACTGGGCTGAAGCCCTGGCCGCACAGGACAAGGACGCCGAGCTGAAGGCACATTTCGCACCGATAGCCGAAGCGCTTTCATCCAATGAAGCCGCCATCGTTGGCGAACTCAACGGCGTTCAGGGGTCTCCCGCCGACACTGGTGGCTACTACCACGCCCCGCAGGAAAAGGTGGATGCGGTCATGCGTCCGAGCGCAACGCTCAACGGCATTATCGGTTGATTTGCCAATACACTCTTGGGTAGAAACAGGGCGGCTCCGGCCGCCCTTTTTTGTGCCAGGGAGCTCATATTAAATGCCTTATCAAAACAAGCAGCAGCAATTGGTCGTCCGGAACGGGGCCAAGGAAGAGTTTGCGCTCTATTCGGCCACAGATGACACCCGTTCCCCCACGTGGTGGCCCGATACAAGTTTTCTGGTGCACGCTCTCAGCGAAGGAGATTTTTCGACCCTGCGCGGTGCCATACAGCTCATGGACGATGACCGCGAACCTGTCTTCCTGACCGGGCCAGGCAGCGTCACGAACGAACTGTATGCCCGTCTGGAGCACCTCGGCTACATGAGTGTCACCGAAAAACCGTTGCCCGAAGAACTCCACGGGCACCTGGTCGAACGCGGCCTGTCCGACTACGGCAGGGAACATATCGCCGACTTCGTGATTGCCCAACGGATCCAGATGGAGGAGCTGGGCGGCGACCGGGAGCCACTGGAAGACTTCTGCACCAAGTTCGACAATCTGCGGGAGCATCACTCGGGTTTCCCGCTCGAGGCGCTGCATACGTTCCGGATGTTCTTCTCCGATCCCCGTTATGATTTTGAACTGGACCAATCTTCCAACTATCTTTTCCGGCTGTACAAGATGTTCGGCATTGCGGAGATCTCCGACGAAGGTGTCGCGCGTGCGACCCGGTTCGGCTCCATGAATGTGCCGTTTCTGTTCGATCTGCTGCTGAAAGCGCGGGGGGCAACGGTCAGACACTAGCGTCCGAAGGGCAGTTGCCTTGTTGCAACACTTCTCCCCGGGATCTGGATACCGGCCAGTTCCTCCATTGCATCCACGGATGCAACTCATTACCTGGTTTCCACCGCACACGCCGTGCACTGATTTCGATTTGAAAACGGGACACCCGGACATGTCGCACATGACCTGCGCGCCCAGAGAGGCCGCCACCCTTCGCTGATCCGCGTTAGCGGTGCGCCGAAGGCTGACCAGGACAAGATCATCTTGCTCCTGAGCCTTATCCTGTTTTCAAAAAGGTTCCCGACATGGGCACTTCTCATGAGGATGGTGCTGCGCCGGCCAAAGGCGTGGCCCCCATCCATCGTTTCTATTCCGCTGCGTCCTGGATTGAAGGGGCGGCGGAAGACCAACTTGAGATCGTCGCGGCCATGGCAGGCGTATCGCACGTCGCAGCGTTCCCGGATCTGCACCCGGGCAAATACGGCCCGGTCGGAAGCGCCATTCTGGCCGATCGGGTCTATCCGCAGCTCATCGGCAACGATATCGGTTGCGGCATGAGCCTGTTTGAGCTCGACCTTCCCTTCCGCAAACTGCGGCAGGACAAGGTTGCGCAGAAACTTCGTACACTCGAGGGGCCATGGAACGGTGATGCCGCGTCTCGCTTGAAGGCAGTGGACCTGCCTGCCGACCTGCACGCACAAGCACTTGGTACCATTGGCGGTGGCAACCACTTCTGCGAATTGCAGATGGTGGAAGCACTTGCCGACGAGGTCCCCTCGGCCGCAGCGGGCTTGAACAAGGGCAGCCTTGTTCTGCTTGTCCATTCCGGCTCCAGGTCACTTGGTATGGCCGTGTTCGGCAGCATTCTTGATGGCTTTGCCGGCTTGGACCCGGAAGGCTCGGCCGGGAAAGCTTACCTGGATGCCCACTTGAGGGCTGTTCGTTGGGCAGCGCTTAACCGGGCTTTGATTGCCGAGCGGGCGGCCGAAGCCTTGCGCTGCGATCTCCGCTCGCTCTGCGATGTCCCGCACAACCTGATCGAGGTCAGCGCGAAGGGAGTGCTGCATCGCAAGGGGGCCGCCAAGGCTGATCTGCCGCTTGTCCCGCTTGCAGGCTCACGGGATGCAATGAGCTATCTCCTGAAACCGGCAGGCGGCAAGCCCGAGGCTCTTGCCTCCCTTGCCCACGGTGCGGGTCGCAAATACGACAGGCGCTCCATGACTGGCCGCGCAGGTGCCACCCGTTCCGACCGGCAGGCCCTGACAAGGACCTCCTTCGGCGGCCTTGTGATCTGCGAGGACCGCCAATTGCTGATCGAGGAAGCTCCGAACGCCTACAAGGATCCGGCACAGGTCGTCAAAGACCTGACCTCGGCAGGACTTGCTGACGCCGTGGCAAGCTTGAAACCGCTGCTGACCTACAAGAAAGCCGAAACAGAGCAACGGGATAAGGCGCGGCAAGACAAACAGCAGCGTCTGAAGAACCGGAGGGCAGCCCGATGACCACATCGCCTTGCCTGAGGCTGCTGGTGACAAGCGGTGACGGACCACGCGAATGCCGCCGGGCGCTTGCACTTGTTCTGCACAAGATGACAAGGGAAGCCGGTCAATCCGGCCTCCGGATTGAAGTTGAGGTGCCGGAAACAGCAGCAAAGGACGATCCGGCCTCTGCCCTGGTCTCGCTCAGCGGGCAAGACGCGATGCGCTTTGCTGCCCGCTGGACCGGGACGGTGCAATGGATCTGCAAAAGCCCGTTCCGCCCGCATCACAAGCGGCAGAACTGGTTTGTGGGTGTCTTCCCCTTGCAAACGGACCGGGAGCCGTCCGCTGACCTCAGCCCGCAGGAACTGAGGATCGAGACCTTCCGCTCCGGCGGTCCCGGTGGCCAGCACCAGAACACCACCGACAGCGGGGTTCGCATCACCCATGTCGCCAGCGGCATTTCGGCGGCTTCGACCGACGAACGCTCCCAGCACCGCAACCGGCAGGTCGCCCTGGAACGGCTGAAGGCCAGGTTTCTGTTGAGGGAGCAGGAAGCAGCAGCCCGGAACCGGTCAGAACAAAACCGCAAACACGGCCAACTGGAACGCGGCAATCCGGTTCGGGTCTTTCGGGGAGACTCGTTCCAGGAAATCAAGAACTGAAAAGGGGCGGCTCACCGAGCCGCCCGTTTTTACCGACACCGCTTATCCGCGGATGAATGCCAGAACGTCGTTGTTGAACTCCTCGGCCTGCAATTGCGCAAGACCGTGGCCGCCGCCCGCAAAGATCTTCAAGGTAGCGTCATCGACGATCTCCGCAGCCCGATGGGCAGACGCCTTGATGGGCACGATCTGGTCGTCGTCGCCATGTACGATCAGCGTCGGCACCTTGATGGCCTTCAGGTCTGCCGTGTAGTCTACTTCCGAGAACTCTCGGATACAGTCGTACTGCCCCTTGATGCCACCGGCCATGCCCTGCAACCAGAAGCTTTCCTGCAGACCCTGGTTGGTTTCGACCCCATCACGGTTGAACCCATAGAACGGCACCGTCAGGTCCCTGAAAAACTGCGATCGGTTGTAGGCAGTTCCCTGGCGAATACCGTCGAACACCTCCATCGGTGTGCCGTCCGGATTGTCTGCCGTCTTCAGCATCAGAGGTGGCACCGCACCGACGAGAACGACCTTGGCGACCCGGTCATTGCCATGCCGGCCAACATAGTGGGCAACTTCGCCGCCACCGGTCGAATGACCGATCAGGATCACGTCCTTGAGGTCCAGATGCTCGATCAGTTCGGCCAGATCATCCGCGTAGCGGTCCATGTTGTTGCCGTCCCAGGGCTGGCTGGAGCGGCCGTGGCCGCGGCGGTCATGGGCAATCACCCGAAACCCGTTCTGGCCGAAAAACAGCATTTGCGCGTCCCAGGCATCAGCCGACAGCGGCCAGCCATGTGAGAAGACGATCGGCTGCCCCTGCCCCCAGTCCTTGTAGAAAAGCTCTGCGCCATCTGATGTCGTGAATGTCGTCATTTTCAGATTCTCCTGTTCAAGCAGTTGTTTTGCGGCACCGAACCTCGGCGCCATCACCAGACCGAGCCCAAGGACACCGCCGCCAATCAGCGCCTGGCGACGGTTGACCTGCGGCCCAACGATCTTGTTTCCCATCGGATGATCTCCATTTAACTCGTGCACGATTTAATCGTGTGCGATGTATATGTATCGGCAAGTTCGCTCTGTCAACGCTTGCCAAGAAAAAAAATGCTGCTTAGGAACGGTTCATGTCAGAACGCACTGAAAACAAAGGCGCCTCGGAGCCCTTGACGAACACCAGCCCGGACGGCCTCGGTGGAGATCTCGACGATTTCCTCTGTTTTGCCGTCTATGAGGCCAATCTTGCCTTCAACCACCTTTACCGGTCGCTGCTGGAAGAGCTTGGCCTGACCTATCCGCAATACCTGGTGATGACCCTGCTGTGGCGCCGGAACGAGCGCACTGTCAAGGATATCGGTGATGCGCTCAGCCTCGAATACAACACTCTGACACCGATGATGAAACGCCTGGAAGCGATGGAGCTTGTCTCCCGGGTGCGCGATACAAACGACCAGCGCGTTGTCAATGTCTGCCTGACGGCCAAAGGCAGCGCACTCAGGGAAAAAGCCGCGGCAGTACCGCAATGCGTGGCAGAGGCATCGGGCCTTTCGAACAAGGCTTTTGAGGATCTGAAGTCGACTCTCGACACCTTGCGTTCCAACCTGAAATCCACGGGAGACCGGAGTTGAATAACGGCACAGGCAACATCACGGCCATCCTGTTCGACAAGGACGGCACGCTTCTGGATTTCGATGCGACCTGGGCGCCGGCCTATCGCGAAACCTCGCTGTACGCTGCCAGGGGCGACCGTACGCTGGCGGAAAAGCTGCTGGAACAGACCGGAATGGACCTTGCGACTGGCAAGTCCGCGGCGGGCTCACTGCTTGCGGCGGGCAACTCCGCCGAAATCGCCGCGGCCTGGATTGCCTGCGGTGCGGACTTCCAGGAAGGCCCGCTGACGGCAGACCTTGACCGGGCCTTCATCGGCTGCATGCATGATGCCGCACCGCTCCCCGGCATTCCGGAGGCCGTCGGTGCTCTCGATGGATCCGGGTTCACCCTGGGTGTTGCCAGCAGCGACAGTGAAGCGGCCATCCGTGCCTTTCTCGCCGGCACAGGCCTTGCGCCCCGCTTCGCCTTTGTAACCGGTTACGACACCGGATTTGGCCCGAAGCCGGAACCGGGAATGGTACGCGGCTTTGCCGAGGCAACCTGCCTTGCAACAGATCGGATCGCCGTGGTCGGCGACAACACGCATGATCTGGAAATGGCCCGGTCGGCAGGGGCCGGCCTGTGCATCGGCGTATTGACAGGCACAAGCGCACGTCGCGACCTGGAAGC
The DNA here is from genome assembly GCF_054658235.1 of Roseibium sp. LAB1. Classification (NCBI taxonomy): domain Bacteria; kingdom Pseudomonadati; phylum Pseudomonadota; class Alphaproteobacteria; order Hyphomicrobiales; family Stappiaceae; genus Roseibium; species Roseibium sp. LAB1. The sequence goes on from NZ_BAAGIB010000001.1 coordinate 727,942, forward strand.
CCTGGCAGATGCTGTTCTGAACAGCGTCGCCGACTTGCCGGCGTATATGGCCGGCGCACCTGCGTGACGAACGGCTGACTGACAGTCCGAAAAACGGCTCCCCGGCAGGATGGGTCCTCCCGGGAAAGTCCTTCAACGGTCCTTTGATCCGATCCCGTTACGCAGGACGATAACCAGAAACAAAGCCATCATGGCAACCGCCAGCAGGGAACCGGCCTTCGCGAGACCTTCCTCGCCGTCTGCAATTGCGAATTTGATCCCCGGCACCAGTACGACAACGGCCGTGACCGCCAACAGGTAATGGATCTTACCGAGCCAGCCCTGCGCGGCCTGCGGTGTCAGCGTGTAGTAGATGCCGAATATCGCCATGGCGACAAACCCGATCAGGTTGAGGTGACCGTGTGCCGGCGCGAGAGTGTGATCCTGGGTCACGGACATCTGGATGCCCCAGGCCATGCCCATGAGAGCGAAGACCACGCCGGTTGCCAGGAAAAGTGTTCCAAGAGACTTGCTGTTCATGATGCCCTCACTGCACGTTGAGTGGTGGACCGGTTAGGGTCAGGTGATACCGGCGGGCGCATGCTTCGATGGCCGGCATATCTTCGGGAATTCTGAATTGGCCCGCAGCCATCTCCTCAAAGAAATTCTCAAGCCCCCCAGGGGTCAGGATGACGAGATGCCGGCTTGGCAGGTCGCTGACGACGAGAAACGTGTGTTCCCTGCCCTTTGGCACAAACATTGTCTGCCCGGGCCCTCGAACCGACCGTTCCCCTTCAAGCCAGAATTCACAGTCTCCGGTCAGCAGCACGAAGGTTTCGTCGGCATCCTCGTGAATGTGCCTCGGTGGTCCGGACCCCGGTGGAGAGACGCTATCCACGATAGACATGACACCGCCGCTCGCGCCGGTCGACAGAATGGTTCGGTAGGTCACTCCGAGCCACTCGATGGCGTCAGGACCCAGCAAGATATCTGACATCGTTTCCTCCATTGAGCATCGGGAAACGAAAGCGCTTTCGTGGAAGGAAGCTTATCGCGGCAGAATCTATATGAAAAATCTATATTTCTCATATAGTCTATTACCATGGTGAATTTATCGACCTTCGACCTCAATCTCCTGAAGGTCCTGGATGCAGTTCTCCAGGAAGGATCGACCGTTCGAGCCGGAGAACGGCTGGGTTTATCGCAACCGGCAGTATCCGCTGCTCTTGGGCGGCTGCGAACGGCCCTTGAGGACGACCTTTTCCCTCGCAAGGGACAGCATCTCGAACCCACCGCTTTCGCGGCAAGCCTGGAAGTGCCCTTGCGCGATCATCTGGAGGCATTGAGCGTTCTGCTGAAAGGCCCGCAAACCTTCAGACCCGAAACATCGACAGCCAGTTTCAGGATTTCCGGCAGCGACTACTTTGCGGAGATGCTGATGCCCGGGCTTGCAGCCCATCTGGCACACACCGCACCGTCAATGCTTGTGCATCTGGTTGATCTCGTGCCGGACAATTACATCAACACGCTTGAAGAATATCGGGTCGACCTGGCTATGATTCTTGCCGCGCCGTTGCCGGAGTGGGTTCAAAGCAGGGAGATGTTCACCTCAAGTTTTTCCGTGGTCGCCCGAAGGAATCATCCGAGGCTCCAACGCGCAGGCATTGCGCCTGGAGAGGCTATCCCTATCGATCTCTTCTGCGACCTGGGACATGTGCTGTTTTCTCCGGAAGGCAAGCGCAGCGCGATGGGTGATGCCGCGTTGGCACGCGTCGGCAGAAAGCGGCGCGTTGCGATGACGCTGCCTGTGTTCGGCGGCGTCTGCCGCGCCGTTTCCGGATCGGATCTCATCGCTCTGCTGCCCACCCAGTTCGCACGGCGGATGGCACCGATTTCCGATCTGGAGATCTACTTGCCTCCCATGCCTGTGGACCCGGCCCGGATTATCATGGTCTGGAACCGCAAGATGACCTCAGATCCGCCTCATGCCTGGCTTCGCGACCAGATAATCAACCTGCTGGCGAGCGTTCACGAAGAGCCTTGAGACCAGCTGAATGTCGCGGCTGACAAGACCGGGTGACGACCCGGAACAGGACACCTGTCTCTACCGGCGTCGCAGAGATTTCAGGCGAAGGATCCCGCACCCTGCCGTCGCACCTGCCCGGGCGTCTGGTTGAACTGACGCTTGAAGGCCCGGTTGAAGGCAGCCTCCGAGCTGTAGCCGATGTTCTCGGCAATATCGATCAGGGGCAGATCGGTCTCCCGGATATCCCGCCGTGCCCGCTCCATGCGCCAGTGTGTGACATAGGCGAGCGGCGTCATACCGACAAGATTTGTGAACCGGTCGGCGAAAACCGTTCGGGACATGCCTGCCTCCCGGGCAAGACTCTCCACCGTCCAGGGTTTTTCCGGTGCCAGATGGATCTTGGACATGCTGCGTCCAAGCTTCGGGTTGAGCACCGCCGCCAGGCATCCGGCCCTGTCCCCTTCCCTGTCGACAAATGTACGCACCACCTGGATGAAGATGATCTCCGTCAGCCGGTGGACGATTGCCTCGGACCCCGGCTGCCCGGCACGCACCTCGCTGGCAACAAAACGCATGACCGCTTCCAGCCAGAAGGCATTCATCGTCTGCGTGTTGGGCAGATGAATGACGGCGGGCAAGGCGTCCAGCAGCGGATGCACCGAGCCTTCCTCGAATTCGAAATGGCCGCAGAACAGTTTGCAGGCCAGCTCCTCGTCCGGACCGCCATAATAGAGCGCGCCTTCACCAGTGTATCCCGATTGCCGCACGACTTCGTCCACATCGGCAGCGGGACGGTCAGGTTCATCGCTCAGGACATGAGCGGCCCCATGCGGAATAACTGCCAGGTCGCCCGTAGCAAGGCGGATCGGTTTTTCCAGTCCGTCGACAGCCAACCAGCAACCGCCGCGCATTGCCATGTGGAACCGCGCCACATTGCCGAAAGCCGGCACCCGTACCGCCCAGGGCGGCGAGAAGCAGGTATGGAAATAGACAGAGCCGCGAAGCTTCAAGGCGTCCAGGATCTGGGTCAGGGCGTCGTGTTTCATGCGCGTCGGGTTCCGGTTTGGGTGTTACCTCGGCATTTTTGCCTCAATCTCACAAAGCGCAAGGCTGCCGGACGATCAGTCAATTTTGAGGGACTTTCGTGCATGGATAGAAGCCGAAGAGGCCAACATCTTTGTGCACGTGGGCAATTCGCCCATGGCAACCCAACCTGGAGCACTTGAAAGATGTCCCTCCGCTTCGTTACCAAGACCATGCATGCCTATCTCGACTATCCTGTCGCCCTCGGCCTGATATCCCTGCCTGTTTTTCTGGACCTTGGCCAATCCAACCCGCTTGCCTTCTGGCTGTCCTTCCTGACCGGGTTCGCGGCCCTTGCCCTGACGATCCTGACGGATCATCAGACCGGGATCATTCGCATCCTGCCCTATTCGGTCCATCTGGCTGTCGACTTTGCGGTCGGCATCGTCTTTCTGGCTGCACCGTTTGCCTTCGGCTTTACCGGCCTCGACTTTGCCTATTACCTGGTCAACGCCATTGCCGTTCTGACCGTGGTCGGGCTTGCCAAACCGCAGGAAACGGTTCCGCAGGTTGCCTGAGCAGCGTCTCCCACCCGCAGACTGGCGTGAAAACACCGGCCCTCGAGCCGGTGTTTTTTTACCCCGCAATCCGGACGATCTGCAAATCCTCGGGAACTTGCGGACATGGAGACACCGGCAAAGCGGACGCAAGGTAGAGGCACCGGAACAAGTCCGGCCTTCAACCTTCACATCCTTTCAGGAGTAGAAAATGTCCTTGATGAAATCCGCTGTTGCCGCAACGCTGCTGAGCCTTGCCGTCCTCTCCGCCCCGGCGCTGGCTGCTGACGAATACAACACCTCCAGCGGGCTGACCGCCGCCGGCAGTCCGCTCGGCCTCCACGGCGTCGATCCTGTGGCCTTTGTCAGCCTGGGCAATCGCATTGACGGAACTGCGCAATACACCGCCGTTCACGACGGTGTTGCCTATTACTTCGCGTCGCAGGAAGCCATGGACGCGTTCACCGCGCATCCTGACCATTATCTGCCGCAAAACGGCGGCTTCTGCACCTTTGGCGTTTCCGTTGGCAAGAAATTCGACGGCGACCCGCAATTCGCCGCCGTTGTCGACGGCAAGCTCTACCTGTTCCTGAACGAAGCGATCTTCCGCGAATTCCAGAAGGACCAGTCCGGCACCATCGCCAAGGCCGACGCCAACTGGAAGAAGATCCGCACGACTGCGGCTACGGATCTCTGACAGGTTCGCCGGTTCACCCGGCCGACAGGCAAAAAAAGGGCGGCCCAAGGCCGCCCTTTGTGGTTTGAAATCAGCAAAAGCCTGGAGACTTAGGCTGCCGCGTCGTGCAGACGGCTTTCGAACGCAAGGTTCTTGGTCAGCGGTGCCAGTGTCTTGGCAGCGGCAAGAACAGCCAGATCGGCCAGCGGCTCGCCCAGGATCACAAGCATGTAGGCAAAGCCGAAGGAGCCGACAGACGCCATGTTCTCGGCACCGAAGCCCTGACCATAGAACGCCCAGAAAGCAACCCAGCCAACGATACCGGCCTGGAACGTGGTGGAAAGGGCCAGGGCCTGAACGTAGCTGACGTCAACATACGCGGTCTTTTCCGGAATGATCCGCTTGGCCAGCATGCTGACGGCCCACAGCGGCACAAGCAGCGTGGTGACGTTGATGCCGTACTGCGGCAGATCGAAGGGGGCAAACAGCGCGCCCTGAAGCAGAAGCCCGGCGGCAAGACCGATGGCAGCCGGGCCGGCCCCGAACATCAGGAACAGGGTGGACCCCAGAATGAAGTGCACTTCGGAAACGCCGACCGGATAATGCGGCAGAATTTCAAAGAAGCAGAATACGGCAACCGTCGTGATGACGGAGCGCACGGCAAGGCTGACGAGGCCGCTCTTGCGGATCGTGTCCAGGGCCATTTTGCCCAAGAGGCCGAAGGAAGCAGCAGCGGTACCGTAGCTGAGAACGATCTTGGCACCGTCGACGATGCCGGGTTCGATATGCATGTCATTTCTCCATTGCGCACCCTCCGTGCGCGAGCAGATGTTGTCGGTCGGCCCCGGTGGGACCGCTGGATGGCAGGTTTCCTGGCTCGCGAGTCTCTGCGCTGCCCGCCTTCCCGGATCACTCCAGTGGCTTGAAGGGCTTTGCTCTTCGCTTACAGTTGCGGGGGCAGCCACGGTCTAGGTCCCTGTTGGGTACGCCTCACCGTGTTCCCATTTCATCCGCCCTTACGCTTGTTCGGGCGGAACCATCGCACGCTTTAGGTTTGCAGGGATTGGCGAAACACTGCAAGCGAATTTTCGCCATTTTCGGCCAGAATGCGACATTGCACCGAAATTTTGCGCCCTGAGGATACAGGGTGAAAACGGTCGTCTCGGCAAACAGGAAAGCCGAGACACGAAACAAATTCACTCGGCCAAAAGATTGAAACTTCAGGTAATTTCAGTATCTACAGCCAAAATCACGCAGATGTAAAATATATATATGTTTTATTAAACTTTTCTATATTTAGGGTAATTGTTACTTTTACTTGCGGAAACCATAATGAAAGGTAACCTCAATCGCATACAAAGCACATTGTGAGACTTTACAATGCCCTTTACGAAGTTGGGAACGCTTATCGCTGGCGTCGTCTTTTTCCTGGGTTGTATTCAGGTCGGTCTCGCCGCCGGTGTCGCCCTTGGCGCCATCGCAGAACCGTATCCGGGGATATTCCTTGGTAACATGACCCGCGAACAGGCCATCGACAGCGGACTTTTGAAGATAATGGCTGCCGTGGCCTTCGGTGTGATCACCGAAATCAGCAGGTCGGTTGAAAAGAAATAACTCACAACCTGAAGACTTGAAGCGGGAACACACCTGTGAAAGTCTGTCGGCATGTTGAAATCGATTCCCCTGACCGCTCTTGCGGCCTCCTTCCTTGCTGCCACCGCCGTCCCTGGCTGGGCGGCTCCGCAAGAACTGTTCAGCGCCATCAATGAGCGTCTGTCCTTCATGAAGCCGGTTGCCGCCTGGAAAGCGGACAACGACAAGCCCGTCGAGGACCTGCCGCGGGAAAAAGTGGTTCTGGATGCAGCCCGCGCCAAGGCTGTCGAAAACGGTCTGTCCGCCGACAATGTTACGCTGTTTTTCCAGGCTCAGATCGATGCCGCCAAGGACATTCAGACCTGCTGGATTGCAAGATGGGACAGCGGCGAACCCCGCCCTCAGAACGTTCCCGACCTCATCAAGGACGTCCGGCCGGAGCTGCTGCGCCTTGGCGATGACATCCTGACGTTGCTGGCAAAAAGCCCGGTTGAAGCCTCCGACAAGCAGGCCTTTGCTGATGCAGTAACCGTGGAATGCCTGTCAGAAGGTGCGAAGAATGCACTCTTCGAAGGCCTCGTGGACGTCCACGACTAGGCATTCGCGTTCGAAGCCGGCTTGCGACGGTTTTGTTGACCGCCAGCAGCTATCGAAGCCACGCGACTGACGTTTACGGCTGACGCCGCTCGGCAATTTCCGAGACCCGGCGGCAGATACGCACGCCCTTGCAATTACTTGCGGTCAGACCTCGCATCGTATGCGGGGTGAAAATCCGGCCGGTCAGTTCGCCGTTCAGAAATTCGCAAACGTCTCTCACGAACGCAAATCCAATCCCTGGAAATGCCAATCGAGACCATGTCTCCAATAACGGTAGCCTGCGCACGATTCCAGGACACGGCGACTGCCTTTCCAGCCCCGATCTGAACTGACGCTGGGCCTCTCCAAGCGTCAAATCAGCATTGACGCATAGTATTTTTGACATTGTTGGTTTGTTGGTAACTTTTGTGGTTTGTTGTTGGGTCAAAGCAACTATAAATTGTTTTGACTGTACCGGCACCGGATTCTGTTTTTGAATAATTCTTGGAATTTTCGGGGTGGCAATGACATTCTCTTCTACCGGAAAGGCTAAGACGCCATCGCCCCGGAAGACTGAAAAGTCTCCGGATAACGGTAATTTACAAGCAGATCTTGATAGTTCACACAGCTCGTTCCGAGCGTCCCTGAGCGTTGCCGTTTTCGGGTTTGATGATCCGGCAGCAGTGCACAACCAGATGAGTGAGGAGCACCTGGCGGTTCTCGACCGCCGGTTCGCCACCGTATGCGCCGTGGCCGCTTCCGAATTCGGTGGCAAGCTCGTCAATCTGCCGAGCGGTCAGAAGGTTCTTGTCTTCGGGGTGCCTCAACCTCACGAACTGGATGCAGAGCGAACAGTGCTCGCTTCCCAGAAAATACTTCGCAGTTTCGAATGGAGCAGTTTCAAGTGTCCGGCGCGTTTACGCTGCGGCATTGCCAGCGGCGAAGGTTTCATTCGTCTCGATTCCGGCCCGAACATGTCTCCCAGGGCCGTTTCCGGCCCCGTTTACGAAGCCGCCTCACACCTGGAACAGCATGCACCGGGAAATGTCCTGCTGGTCTCGGCAGATGCACGGGCGCTCTTTCGCAGCAACTTCATGGCGCGAAAGGTTCAGCTCGGCAAAGGGGAAGAAACCGCCTGGGAAGTGTCTCCTGCAATCGTTCCATCAACACGCTTCGACACTGGTGATCGGGATACGAGACTCCGTTTCTTCATGGGCCGCATGAAGGAACTGCGCGTTCTGGCGAAAAGCTGGTCGACCGCGAAGACAGGCCTGGCGCAATCGATCCTCATTGAAGGCGAACCGGGCATCGGCAAGTCGAGCCTTCTGAACGCCTTCCTGAAAAAGGTTCAGGCGGATCAACCGCTCGTTCTCAGTTTCCTAGGCTCCGCCCACCACAGGCGCACCCCCTATTTTCCGGTTGCGCAGGGTCTTTACTCGTTTCTGGGTCTCAAGGGTATGCAAAGCCCGGCCTTGCTCAGCACTGTCATCCATAATTTTCTGAATGACCTCGGCCTCGACACCCTGCGCGACAGTGCCAACTTGCGCGCCGTACTCAAGGGCGGCGGCATCGACAGCCACGTCACACAGCCGCATGTCGCAGCGGACAATCCGGTCGAAACTCTTGTCTCCTGCTTTCGGCAACTCGCGGATGTCAATCCGGTCATTCTCGTTTTCGAGGATGCCCATTGGATGGACCCCAGCACACTGCAGCTGATCACTGCGCTCCATGGCGCACTTGGCAACAGCCGGATTCTGTCCCTGGTCAGCAAACGTCCCGGTTCTGGTCCTGAGCATCTGGAAAGCTCCGTCAACGCCGTCTGCCGGCTGGACCATCTGCCCGAGCCCGAAGCCCGGGCACTGGCGGACCTGTTGCGTCCGTCCGACATGACGGATGTCCAGTTAGAGACCATCGTCCACCGGTGCGACGGCATCCCGCTCTTTCTGGAAGAGCTGATGAACATCGCGTGCGAACGTGGCAGCAATTTTTTCGAACAGGGAGCGGAAAATCTCATTCCTGCATCCTTGAGGGAAACCCTTGCGGCCCGGCTGTCGCATCTTGCAGGCAACGGGGACATTCTGCTTGTCGCCGCCGTTATCGGTCGGGAGTTCAGCATCCCGTTGCTGGCCGGGGTCACCGGATTGCCCGAAGAGGTGCTGGAAACGCAGCTGGAGAGCTTTCAACGATCAAATCTGGTCTACCGGGTCGGCGCTCCTGAAGATGGTCTGTTCGAGTTCAAGCACAGTCTGGTTCAGGACCTTGCCTACCAGTCCATCGAGCCGACGGTACGTAGCCGCTATCACGCGCGTGTCGTCGAAGCGCTTACCGCAGCTCCGGGACGCTATCCACCGGTCGCCGCAGAAGTCATTGCCCGACATTTTCAGCACGCCGGCAACATCCCGGCCGCGCTTGAATATCTGGAGGTTGCCGGTGTCGAGGCCGTTCGCGTTGCCGCCCACCGGGAAGCCGGGCGCTACTTTCAAAAGGCGCTGGAGCTGGCACAGAACATTGGAAACACGGCCGAAAGGGATCTCGCGGTCAGCCGTTTCCTGCTGCTCCTGGGGCCGCAACTGATCACCAATCACGGCTTTGCCTCCAACGAAGTACATGAGGTCTATACCCGCGCGCGTACCCTGACCTCCAACAAGACCGGTTCGCCGGAAATGCTGCAAATGCTTTGGGGCCTCTGGGGTGCGCATATCGTCCAGGCGGACATCGCCTTTGCCAAGACGCTCAGCGATGATTTCCTGCGCATTGCCCGGGCAAGACAGAACGGCCTGGAGGTCTCTGCCGGTCTTTACATGGCCGGCGTCGGATCCTTCTATGTCGGTAATCTGGTTGAAGCCGAACAGTTGCTGCTGTCTTCGGTGGAAGCTGCCATGGCTGCCGATTTCGACGAGATGATCACCAAGTACAGCCTGGATCTCGGTATTCTGGCACGGTCCTATCTGAGCTGGTGCTACGCTCTGATGGACCGCCCGGACGACTTGCGAAACAACGCGCTGTCTCTGGAAACGGCCGCCCTCCTGTCGGACCACGCCTTCTGCCAGGCCTTCAGCAGCTGTTTCCTGTCAACCACCCATAACTTCCTGGGCAATTCCGCCGAAGCCGAAAGCCATGCTCTGGCCGCAGCCTCCCTCAGCCGAAAGCAGGGTTTCGCGCAGCAGCTTGCCCAGGCTGAGATCAATCTCGGCCGCGCTCACGTCACATCAGGCGATCCGTCCGGACTGGACAGAATGCTGGACGGTTTGAAGGCCTATCTGGACACCGGGGCGGTGCTGGCGCGTCCCTACGCGGAAGCCTGGATTGCCGAAGCCCATCTTCAACGCGGAGATGCTGGCGCTGCCTGCGAGCGCCTGATTGCTGTGCGCCGTTTCACCCGCAGATCCAGCGAGCGCTATTACGACGCCGAATTGCTGCGCCTGTCTGCACTCACAGCAAGTGCAACCCGGCCGGACGCCGGGCGTCTGGTGGGCACGCTTCTCGACAAATCGGCCAGCCACGCCCGCCGGACAGGCACGGACCTGCATCTTTCAAACGTTCTGACCCACCTCGGCTACGGCTCCATGACTGGAGACGAAGTGGTTTGAGGCGGATTGGTGGTCGTCAAGGCAAGTTGCCTGATCGGGCACAAGGCCTGCTCCACCCCTTTGCTGTCGCGGCCTCCCAAATTCCCGTGCCCTGTCGCTTCATTCATTGGGGCTCACGCTAAGCGGTTCCCTTCCAATCAAAGCACCAGCAGACAAACGCCCGCTTCTCGTCGGTCATCAAATCTAAATCAATAGCTGCATATTCTGACAATGCGCTTAAAAGGCGAAAGAGGGTTGATGGGGGCAGATATGACGATACAGACACCTGTGAAACATGGTCTTCTGATTGATGGCCAAATGATACGCGACACCGCACAACTGAAGCTCGATCTGATCGATTTCGCCGGAAGCGATCACAAGGAAACCATTCAGGGCCGCATCGCAGACGAGATCATCGTCGCATCCCACGCGCAAACCCTGCCAATCGAATTTCCCTCGCTGAAGCATTTCTGGGAAGACCTGCTTTTGCGGGTCGGCGCCGTCGCCTCGATGACCGCTCTGACATCCGGCGTCTACGATTGTGACTATTATGATCCTGCGACCGGGCCTGAAGCGAGGCTGGGTACGACGGACGATGCCCGCGTTTCCAAATACTGGACGTTCGAAACACCCGGGGGAACCGACGCCGACTGGCAACAGGTCGTTGGTGAAGACGCTCTGGCCGCCATCCTGCCGAAGGACGGACACACGTTGCCCTTCCGCGGCGAATGCGCCGGAGCCTTTCAGCTGACCGTTTTCTGGGGGCTGCTGAACGGGCTTGGGTCCGACCGTTTCAGTGACATAGCAAAGCAATTCGGCACCATGCTGGTCGGGCCATGGACCGACAATCCGGCGACGGAATTCATGGCTGAAAAGGCATCGCTGCAGGATCCGCCGATCCCGGGCGACTACATGTACTTCAAGAACAAGGACGACTACCTTGACTGGGAGCCCGACGGGTTCTGGCAGGGCCTCAATGCCATGTACATGGGCCGGGACATGCTTGGCACCCGGCATTATTCGGGCATGGGCGCCAGCTGGCTGAGTGAGCAGAACCTGCGCGCTTCGCTGGTAAACGCCTATTATCACGACTGCTATCCGCATATCGTGCCGTGTCCGCAGTCCGAAGTCCGGTTCACGATCCGCCGTCTCCTGCAGATCCCGTCGACAATCACCAAACAGGCCTTGCCGTTGCAGTCCGCTCATCCCGCCAAAGGCACCGTCCCGACGACCACTGCCCTTAAGGCAGGCGGCTATCAGGCGATTGCCCGCGACACCTACGAGAACCAGCGCACGACGGTTCGCGAATGCGCGGAGCTGTTCGACATCACCGCGCTCGACCTGCACCAGCAGCAGAGCTCCAGCATGGAAAACCCGCCCTCGCGCTTCGATGCTCCCGGGGCGACGATCGTGCTCACCTATCATGACCCGTTAGCCGGACGCCGCGATCCGGACGCTGTCGTCAGGGTCATCGTGAAGCTGAAGCCCGGTTTGATTGCTGGCTGATGCTCGGTAACCCGATCTTTCCCGGCGGTCTCCGGCGGGGAAGGTCGACCATCCTCCAGATAGCAGATTGCATGAACCTGCCGCTCATCTGCTTTTGACTTTGCAAGCAAGACCAACGGCAAGCAGTGTAAGGACCGCATACACACCAGCCGGATAAAGCAGCGTTGCGGCGGCGGCATCCCGGTAAAGGGCTTCATCGCGACCTTCCGCCAGAACCTGAAAGAAGATCTGGCCCTGAACCGCGATACCAAGGGCCATGCCGACCTGCTGAAAGGCCTGGAGAACTCCAGAACCTGCTCCCGCATCCGGCCCGGAAACCCGTGACAGCACAAGCTGAAACAAGGCCGGGATCGCCGTTCCGGTTCCAAGACCGACAATGAGGAACGGTCCCGACAGCACCCCTGGGGATACGCCACCGGCTACGAGTAGCCATACCGCAACCAGTCCGCAAAGCACGGCAAGCATGGCAAGGCTGATCCGCAGCGCCTGAAGCCGGGTGCCGAACCGGCCCGTCAGCGCGGAAGCGAGCATTACGCCCGCCGGATGCGGTGCCAGGATGAGCCCGGCTGTCATCGGCGACAATCCAAGGCCTGCCTGTAGGAAGAGCGCCATCATGAAGAACAGACCGGCAAGGCCGGAAAAAAACAGCGCGACAAAGGTAACACCGCCGACAAATACCCTGTCCTGCGTCAACAGCACTGGCAGAAGCTGCGCTTTGCCGAGACGCGCCCTGCGCTGCTGCAGTCGAAAGAACAGCACGGCCAGAACGGCACTCAGGCCCAACAAGGCAAAACACCAGACCGGCCATCCAAATTGCCTGCCTTCCACCAGCGGAAACACCAACGCCAGCACAGCAACGGCAAACAGCAGCGTTCCCGCCCAATCCGGCGTCGCTCGGTTTTCGTTTTCAAGATGCGGCAGAAAGCGATGCGCCCCAACGAAGGAAATCAGCCCGATGGGAAGGTTGATCAGGAAGATAGGTCGCCAGCCCAGCCCGAAGATATCTGCAGCCACAATCACTCCGCCGACCAGCGGTCCGGCAACCGCACCAAGCGCACTGACGGAGCCGAATAAACCGATGGCCTTGCCTTTTTCCTCCACCGGGAAGATCACGTGAACGATGGCAAGTACCTGAGGCACCATCATCGCCGCACAAAGCCCCTGCAGCGCCCGGCTGGCAATCAGGAAGGTGATGTCGGGCGCCAATCCGCATGCCAGCGAACTGACGGTAAATCCGGCGACACCCCAGCGGAACACCCGGCCTCTGCCGACAACATCTCCGAAACGGCCGAATGGCAGCAACCCGGCGGCAAAGGCCAGCACATAGACGACCAGAACCCATTCAAGCTGTGTATCCGTGGCTCCGAGCCCCTGACGGATTGACGGCAACGCCAGATTGACCACCGACACGTCGAGAATATTCATGAACATGGCAAGGTAGAGCGCAGCGAGCGCTGCCCAGCGATTGCCCTTCTCCCTGGTCGTATCGTTGAGCAAGAGCGACATTCGGAACTCCCGGAATAACGTGAATCTTATTTCGTTACTTATAAAGTTACATAATCAGGCTCGTCAATCTCATGTGTCTTGATTTGTCACGTATGCGAATCCGGCATAAGGTTTGCCAAACGGAGACTTCCATGCGAACCGACAGTCGATTGCCCCGCGTTCTTCACGTGCTTTTGCATCTGGACCAGACAGAGGAGCCGGTAACGTCCGACCAGATCGGAAAGATGCTCAACACCAATCCATCGCTGGTTCGGCGCACCATGGCTGGCCTGCGCGAAGCAGGTTTCGTCGGCGCCACCAAGGGCCACGGTGGTGGCTGGGTGCTGGCCAAGAACCTGGACAGTATCTCTCTGGCCGAGGTTTATTCCGCCCTCGGCTCGCCACAGCTCTTCGCCGTAGGCCAGTCCGGCGACGCTCCCACCTGTCTTCTGGAACAGGCCGCCAACCGGGCGACCTCAGCCGCGCTGGAAGCTGCGCGGGAAACGTTTCATGAAAAGCTTGGGCAGGTAACCGTGGCGGATCTGGTCAGGCCGCATGCGCAGGAAATCCGCCACGCGCAGGAAAAGCGGTGACTCCAATCCACGTCAGAAAACACTTGATAAAAACTCAGGGTGAAAACCTTGGGTGCAAAAACTGAGTGCAGACACCTGGCGCAAAACCGGGTGAAATCAAGGAACGCAATCTCCAGGGCGAAATGAGCAGGCCTCTTGCCTTGCGCTGCAGCATTGTATACAAGCGCACACAATAGAAATCCGGTACAACTTGTATCGTTCAGATTTCCGTTTCGCCTTCCCTTTTTCCAGACCTGCGAGGCAATGCGTTCCATGGCAAAGATCAAAGTCGACAATCCTGTCGTCGAGCTTGACGGCGACGAGATGACCCGGATCATCTGGGCCTTCATCAAGGACAAGCTGATCCATCCCTATCTCGACATCGACCTGCTTTACTACGATCTGTCGATCCAGAAGCGCGACGAGACCGACGACCAGATCACGGTGGATGCCGCAAACGCCATCAAGGAACACGGCGTCGGCGTCAAATGCGCCACCATCACGCCGGACGAAGCCCGGGTGGAAGAATTCGGCCTGAAGCGCATGTACCGCTCGCCCAACGGTACGATCCGCAACATCCTTGGCGGCGTGATCTTCCGCGAACCGATCATCATGCAGAACGTGCCGCGCCTGGTACCCGGCTGGACCCAGCCGATCATCGTCGGCCGTCACGCCTTCGGCGACCAGTATCGCGCCACCGACTTCCGTTTCCCCGGCAAGGGCAAGCTGACAATCACCTTCACCGGTGAAGACGGCCAGGTGATCGAGCACGAGGTCTATGACGCACCGTCCGCCGGTGTTGCCATGGCGATGTATAACCTCGACGACTCGATTCGCGATTTTGCCCGCGCGTCGCTGAACTACGCGCTCACCAGGAAAGTGCCCTGCTACCTTTCCACCAAGAACACGATCCTGAAGGCCTATGACGGCCGCTTCAAGGACCTGTTCCAGGAAATCTACGACGCCGAATTCAAGGACCAGTACGCAGAAGCCGGCATCTGGTACGAACACCGGCTGATCGATGACATGGTCGCCTCTGCACTCAAATGGTCGGGCGGTTATGTCTGGGCCTGCAAGAACTATGACGGCGACGTCCAGTCCGACACGGTTGCCCAGGGCTTTGGCTCGCTTGGCCTGATGACCTCCGTACTGATGACCCCGGACGGCAAGACCGTGGAGGCGGAAGCCGCCCATGGCACGGTTACCCGCCACTATCGCCAGCACGAGAAGGGCGAGAGTACGTCGACCAACTCGATTGCCTCGATCTTCGCCTGGACCCGCGGCCTCGCCCACCGGGCCAAGCTCGATGACAACCAGGAGCTTGCCCGGTTTGCCCAGACGCTGGAAAAGGTCTGCATCGACACGGTGGAATCCGGCCATATGACAAAGGACCTCGCCCTGCTCGTCGGCCCGGACCAGGCCTGGCTCACCACCACCGGCTTCCTCGACAAGATCGACGAGAACCTGGCAAAAGCCATGGCCGCACTCTGACGGTCCGCCTTCAAAGGCATTCACGACAACACCGCGGACATGGTTCGCGGTGTTCCGGTTTTGGGCGACAACACGTCAACCACCCGATTGTCCCGGCCCCCTCCCCGCGCTAGGCTCACCTGGCCGGAAACCAGAGGAGAGGACGGGTGCTGACGATCCGCGAGTTGAAAACGCCTCTGATCGGACCGATAGACCTGTCCCTGCATGCCGGCGAAGCCGTTGCAATGTCCGGTCCGTCCGGTGCCGGAAAATCTCTTTTCCTCAGGGCAATTGCCGATCTGGACGAAAGCACCGGCCATGTCGCACTGGAGGGTACTGAACGCGAGAGCATTCCCGCCCCGGAATGGCGCCGCAAGGTTGCCTATGTGCCCGCGGAAAGCGGTTGGTGGGCGGATCGTGTCCGGGACCATTTTACCCAAACTGACGATCTCCCCGTTCTGCTGCAGCAGGTCGGCCTTGCCGATGCGTTGCCGTGGGAAGTCTCCCGGCTTTCCACCGGCGAACGCCAGCGCCTTGCGCTTGTGCGTGCGCTCCAGGCCGCGCCGCAGGTGCTGCTTCTGGACGAACCCACCTCCGCGTTGGACCCGCCGTCTGTAAAGCTTGTCGAAACCCTTCTGAAACACCAGCTTGCAGCCAATCGCGCCCTGCTTATCGTCAGTCACGACCCCGGCCAGCCGGAACGTCTCGGCGCCAGGTGCTTCGTCATGGAGAAAGGCAGCCTGAGAGCAGCCAACACCCAGGAGCCTGCCTCATGACCGGCTATCTCGCCCTCACTTACTGGGATCTCGTGGCGGCATCGGTGTTTCTGCTTCTGAACGCAGTCTTTTCCATTGTTCTGGATCTCGGTCTCACCCGGACGCTCATCGTCTCGGCCCTGAGAATGAGTGTGCAGCTGATCCTGGTTGGGCTAGTGCTGAAGGCAATCTTCCTTGCCGGGTCTCTGCTCTGGACACTGCTGGCCGCCGCCGTGATGCTGGCTTTTGCCGGCCGCGAAATCTGGGCCCGGCAGGACCGGCGACTGGCCGGTTTCTGGGGTCCGGGGCTTGGTGCTGCCGCCATGCTGGTCGCAGGAACCCTGGTCACGGTTTATGCCCTGGCAGGCCTCATCCGGCCCGACCCGCTCTGGATGCCGCAATATGCGCTGCCGCTCTTTGGTATGGTGCTCGGCAACACCATGACCGGTGTCAGTCTCGGCCTCGACACGCTCCACACTGCACTTGCTCGTGGCCGCCGGGAAGTCGAAGCCCAGTTGCTGCTGGGGCGAACCCGCTGGGAGGCGACACGCCCTTTCGCCCGGCAGGCGCTGCGGGCCGGGTTCACACCGATCATCAACGCCATGGCGGCCACTGGCGTCGTGTCGCTGCCCGGCATGATGACAGGCCAGATCCTGTCCGGCGTAGACCCGCGCGAAGCAGTAAAATACCAGCTCATGATCATGTTCCTGCTGGGGGGCGCTACCGGCCTCGGCGTCCTTGGCGCAACCTTTGGCAGCCTGTGGCGCTTGACTGACAGTCGGGACCGGTTGCGTCTCGATCGTTTGAACGGAGGGTCCTGATGATAGAACTCTATGGTGCCGACTATTCGGTTTACGTGCGCTCCGCACGGTTGGCGCTTTTCGAAAAAGGGGTCGCTTTCAAGCTCATCCCGATCGACGTGTTTGCCCCCGGCGGGCCACCGGCGAGCTATCTCGAGCTGCAGCCTTTCGGCAAGATCCCGGCGCTGAAACACGATGATTTCACGCTTTACGAGACAGCGGCCATCCTGCGCTATGTCGATGAAGCTTTCGACGGACCACCGCTCCAGCCCGGATCGCCTCGACCGCGGGCACGCATGACCCAGTTCTTATCCATCCTCGACAGTCAGGCCTACAAAACCCTGGTCTGGGACATCTATGTCGAACGGGTTTCGAAAACCCGAAAGGGCGCCCCCGCCGACGAGGTGAAGATCGCCTCCGCACTCGGCCCCGCCCGGACAATTGTCACCGCTCTGGAGTCGCTTGTTGCGGATGGCCCGTTTCTGATGGGTGACCAACTCACCCTCGCCGACTGCCATGCAGCCCCGATGTTGACCCTGTTCGAGGCAGCGGACGAAGGCCGGCTGTTACTGCGCTCCGCACCCAGACTGTTCGCCTGGCTGCAGAGGTTCAAGGAACGGGACAGTTTCAGGATGAGCGAACCGGCGAGCCCTTAGCGCAAGTGTCATGACAACAGGCAAATGCCGCAGGTCTTTTGCCTGTCCTCACGGCTAATCCCGGGTAATCTTGATAATGTTGGATCGCCTCACATTGCTCGATTTCCAGATCCGTTCCAGAGCACACCGCCTTTGAATCATTTTCTGAAGAAAGGATATTTTTGATGAAATTTCAGAAGCTTGCGATTGTTTTCTTGAGCTGTCTTTTGCTGGCATGCGCCGGTTTGGGCGCATCGGCACAATCCGTCCATGAGCCCGCGCGCGGCACGGCCGAACGCAAGGACATACTCGACGCGGTGCGTCCGATGATGGAAGCAAGGGTCGGTCCTCCGGTCGAATTCGTGGTCAACTGGATGCGCTCCGGTCACGGTTGGGCCTTTGTTCAGGTGTCACCGCAACGCCCCGGTGGCGGCGTCATCGACCTTTCCCGAACGACCTTTGCTTCGCAGGCGGAGTACATGGACGGTCTCGTCACCTTCGCGCTGCTGCGTTTCCAGTTCAACCGATGGAACCTGGTCGACTTTGTCGTCGGCCCCACGGATGTCTTCTGGCAGGGCGATCCGCTTTACGCGCAAGTGCCCCGTGGCCTGACGCCCTACTGACCGGCCTAACGGTCCCGATCGGTCTCCCTGTCGGCAGCATCTTCCGGAGCGTCTTCTTCGGTGTCGGCCTCTTCCGGGGGCTTGTCCCCCTGGAAGAGCTCCGGCTCCTGCTCGGCGCCCTCCGACGAGGCGAACACGCCTGCCTGCTGCAATTCCTCTTCCGCCAGTTCCCCCAGCACACGCTTGCCGGCGGCCACGCGATCTCGGGCCTCCTCCATGATTTTCTTGGCCAGCCCCTCGTCCCTGTCCATCAGGTGTTTCAGGGCTTCAGCTTCCAGCACCAGAAGCTGGCAGTCCTTGTAGGCTACCACCTTCGCGGTCCTTGGCGTCTGGTTGATCAGCGCCAGTTCGCCGAAGAAACTGCCTTCGCCAAGATAAACCGTGTCGTGCTGCAGGCGAATTTCCACCTCGCCATCGGCAATGAAATACATCTTGTCGGCAACGTCGCCCTTGTCGGCTATCGTGCCGCCCTTGCGCACCCGCAGAGACTGCAGCAGCTTCGACACTTCGGCGATCTCGGTTGCCTTCAGATCCTCGAACAATGGCACACGGGCCACCATCGACCATGTGACGACAAAGTCACGGCTATGGATTTCGCGGGCGAATGCGGAGGCAATGATGCCCACCGGCAAGGCGATGAGCCCATAGCCCATCAGCATGACGATGCCTCCCACCATCTTGCCAAGGTTGCTGACCGGCACGACATCGCCATAGCCGACGGTCGTCACGGTGGTAATCGCCCAATAGATGCCGTGCAGAATGCTTCGGAACTTTTCCGGCTGGTCGTCATGCTCGATCAGATACATCAAGGTGGCGGCCATAAGGATAACCCCGAAGATGATCATGCTCGACCCAAGCAGCGCCCTGCGCTCGTTGCCGACGGCGGAAATCAACGAACGCAACGCCGGTGAATAACGGGCCAGCTTCAGGAAGCGCAGCAGCCTCAGGATGACGACCATCGTGACCGCCTGATTGGGCAGGAACACCACGAACAACAGCGGCAAGGCCCCGATCAGATCGATGATCGCGTCCGGCTGGATCGCATAGCGCAGCCTTGAAAACACCGGCCCGTAACGGCGCAACGGTGGGTGGAGATCGGCCACGTAAAGACGCATGACATACTCGGCCAGAAAGACAAGTCCGCTGCCCAACTGGATCAGACGCAGGTGCGTGCTCAGGATGTCGCGGATTTCCGGCACGGTTTCCAGCACCGCAAGCGCGATGTTGATCAGGATGAGGACGATCAGGAAGTTCCGCAGCACACGCGCGCCGATGCGGCGTTTGCCTGTGTCCTCAAGCACCTCATAGAGCGCCCGTTTGAATTCGTGGCCGGACACCGAGCCCCCCGTTTCTGATTTTGCTCGCATATTCATGAATAGCGGAAAGACAGGCTACGACAAAGCCCTCCCCGCCAACAGCCCTTCCCGCGTAGCACGAAGCTGTGCACAGGGGTGACCCGATCGTGATTGGGTTAATTTGCCGCAGACCCCATCTTCTTGAATAGGCAACCGGTTTCAAGGAGGACACCATGACAATCGACACAGACAAGGTCCGCGCCGCCGAAACGACGCCCCATCACATCGTGCTCAAGATGTTGCTGGTTTCGACATTCGTCGCGGCCGCTGCACTGGCGATCACCGCTCTGCTGAACTGAACCAACTGGCAGGCGACCAGGGGCTACCTTGGTTGAACCGCTCCGAACCACCAAACAACCAGCACCCTCCACCGTCTTCCCGGCCAAGCGAAGCGCGTACCGGGACCGGGGAACCACGGGTCTTGCTGGAATTAATGAGGCCGTAAGGCTCCCCGATCCCGGATCTCCGCTGCGCTGCGTCCGGGATGACCAGAGAGGGGCTTGCGTTATTTCCACCCCTCGGGAAATGTCCAAGGCCGTAAACAAACAAGGGCGGCCTCGATGGGGCCGCCCTTTTTCAATCTTGATGACCGGCCGTACCGTCAGAGCCCTGCCAGGTGAGCTTCGATCGCGGCAACGGCCGCATCTGCCTTGGATCCGTCCGGTCCGCCGGCCTGGGCCATATCCGGCCGACCGCCACCACCGCGGCCTCCAAGGGCTTCCGACCCGATCCGCACCAGATCCACGGCGCTGACCTTGTCGGTCAGATCCTGCGTCACGGCCGTCACGATGGCCGCCTTGTCGTCTTCGGCAACACTGATCAGCACCACTACTCCAGAGCCGAGCTGGGTCTTGGCCTCATCGGCCATGCCCTTCAGGTCTTTCGGGTTGATACCCTCGACGGTGCGGGCCATCAGCTTGAAAGCCCCGGCGTCCTTCACCGGCGTGCCGCCGTCCGCGCCGCCACCCATGGCGAGCTTCTTCTTGGCATCCGCCAGTTCACGCTCCAGCTTCCTGCGGTCTTCAACAAGCTGCGCCACCCGTGCCGGAACATCATCAGCGCTGATCTTCAGCAGACCGGCCAGTTCCCGCATGCGCTTGTCCTGTGCGTCCAGATACTCACGGGCCTCTGCCCCGGTCAGCGCTTCGATCCGGCGAACGCCTGCTGCAACGGCACCTTCGGACACCAGCGTCACCAGGCCGATGTCGCCGGTCCGCTTCACATGGGTACCGCCACACAGTTCCAGCGAGTAAGACTTGCCCTGTTTCGGGCCGTGCAGAGCTGTTCCCATGGAGACGACACGAACTTCCTCGCCGTATTTCTCGCCGAACAGGGCCATGGCACCAGCCTCGATGGCATCGTCAACCGCCATCAGGCGGGTGTCGACCGGCGCGTTCTGCAACACGATCTCATTGGCAAAGGTCTCAACCGTCGCCAGTTCCTCGTCGCTCACCGGCTTGGGATGGGAGAAGTCGAAACGCAGGCGCTCCGGGGTCACCAGAGATCCCTTCTGTGCCACGTGATTGCCAAGCACTTCTCGCAGGGCTTCGTGAACCAGGTGGGTAGCCGAATGGTTGGAGCGGATCGACTTGCGGCGGGAATGGTCGACCTTCAGTTCCAGAGCAAGACCCGGTACCAGCTCGCCTTCTTCCACAGTGACCGAATGGACAAAGAGGCCGTCGGTCTTTTTCTGCGTGTTGGTCACAGCAACCTTGACGCCATTGGCCAGCATCCAGCCGGTGTCGCCCACCTGGCCGCCGCTTTCGCCGTAGAACGGCGTCTGGTTGAGAACGACGAAACCGCTGTCCCCGGCGGACAGTTTGTCGACTTCCTTTTCATCCGCAGCAAGACCGGCAACAACGCCTTCGGCCGTTTCGGTCTCATACCCGAGGAAGTCCGTCGCACCGTGTTTTTCCTTCAGCGCGAACCAGACAGCTTCTGTCGTTGCGCTGCCCGATCCGGACCACGCGGCACGCGCTTCGGCTTTCTGGCGCTCCATCGCCGCATTGAACCCATCGATATCGACGGAGATATCGCGCGTCCTGAGCGCATCCTGGGTCAGATCCAGCGGAAAACCGTAGGTGTCGTAAAGCTTGAACGCGGTTTCCCCGTCAAGGCGGGCGCCGGCCTCAAGATCTTCCGTTGCCGTGTCGAGCAAGCCGAGCCCCCGCTCCAGCGTCTTGCGGAACCGGGTCTCTTCCAGTTTCAGCGTCTCTGTGATCAGGTCTTCGGCTCGGCTCAGTTCCGGATAGGCGCGGCCCATTTCACGCACAAGCGCAGGCACCAGCTTGTGCATCAGCGGTTCGCTTGCACCCAGAAGATGAGCATGGCGCATGCCACGGCGCATGATACGGCGCAGCACATAACCACGGCCTTCGTTCGACGGCAGAACGCCATCGGCAATCAGGAAGCTGGTGGACCGCAGATGGTCGGCAATCACCCGGTGGCTGCCAGTGGCATCGCCTTCCGCTTCCACGCCTGTCGCATTGACTGAAGCTGCAATCAGCGCCTTGAAGAGGTCGATGTCATAGTTGTTGTGAACACCCTGCATGACGGCGGCGATACGCTCGATCCCCATGCCGGTGTCGATGGACGGGCGCGGCAGATCCAGACGCTTTTCCGGCATCTGTTCATACTGCATGAAAACGAGGTTCCAGATCTCGATGAACCGGTCGCCGTCTTCTTCAGCCGAGCCCGGAGGTCCGCCCCAGATATGGTCGCCATGGTCGTAGAAGATTTCTGAACACGGTCCGCACGGGCCGGTGTCGCCCATGGACCAGAAATTGTCCGACGTCGGGATACGGATGATCCGGTCTTCGCTCAGCCCGCCGATCTTCTTCCACAAATCGAATGCCTGATCGTCTTCGGCATAGACGGTCACCAGCAGCTTGTCCTTCGGCAGGCCGAATTCCTTGGTAACAAGGTTCCAGGCCAGCTCGATCGCGCGGTCCTTGAAATAATCACCAAAGGAGAAATTGCCCAGCATCTCGAAGAAGGTGTGGTGGCGCGCAGTGTAACCGACGTTGTCCAGATCGTTGTGCTTGCCGCCGGCACGCACGCATTTCTGTGCCGTCACTGCACGCGAATAGTCACGCTTTTCCAGACCTGTAAAGACGTTCTTGAACTGGTTCATGCCCGCGTTCGCGAACATCAGGGTCGGATCGTTGCGCGGCACCAGCGGCCCGGACTCGACCACTTCGTGGCCGTTTGTCTTGAAATAGTCCAGAAAGGCAGAGCGGATTTCATTTACGCCGGTCATTCGGATCTCGCATCGGTCACAGCCCCGCAAATGAGGGCCTGTTGAAAATCTTGAGGGCGCGGGATCTTGTCACCGATCCGCACCGGAACAGCCTTTTAACTTTGACCTCCAACCCTGTCCAGCGGTTGCAGGTGCCCGACCTAACGGAAACCGGCACGGTTATGGGCGATTTTCAGCGTGCAGGCAGCGTGAAAGCCTCATTCGCCCCCGGGCGGCATCTTCTGACCTCTTCGGTTTCCGCCCCCACCGGAACCCCAGACAGCAAAAGGCCCCCTCCCGAATTCGGAAGGAGGCCCTTGGAAGACCGGACAAACGTCCGGAGCTTTTTGCGAAGGACAACCGGAAGCGGAGGATCAGTCCTCGGCTTCTTCCGATGCCGCGTCCGGATCGATAATCGCCTCTGCGATCAGACCGGCGTTCTGACGGATCGCCAGTTCGATCTCATCGGCCATTTCCGGATTGTCCTTCAGGAACTGTTTTGCGTTTTCCCGGCCCTGGCCGAGACGCTGGCTGTTGTAGGAGAACCAGGCACCCGATTTTTCAACGATGTTGCCTTTGACGCCGAGGTCGATCAGCTCACCGGTCTTGGAAACACCCTCGCCATAGACGATGTCGAATTCGACCTGACGGAAGGGAGGTGCCAGCTTGTTCTTGACGACTTTAACGCGGGTCTGGTTGCCAACGACTTCGTCCCGGTCCTTGATCGCGCCGATACGACGGATGTCCAGACGGACAGATGCATAGAACTTCAGCGCGTTGCCACCGGTCGTCGTTTCCGGCGATCCGAACATCACACCGATCTTCATGCGGATCTGGTTGATGAAGATCACCATGCACTTCGACTTGGAGATCGAAGCAGTCAGCTTGCGAAGCGCCTGGCTCATCAGACGGGCCTGCATGCCCGGCAGGCTGTCGCCCATCTCGCCTTCAAGTTCGGCCTTCGGCGTCAGCGCGGCAACCGAGTCGATGACCAGCACATCGATGGCGCCGGACCGCACAAGCGTGTCGGCAATTTCCAGAGCCTGCTCACCGGCATCCGGCTGGGAGATCAGAAGATTGTCGATATCGACACCGAGCTTGCGCGCATAGATCGGATCCAGTGCGTGTTCCGCATCGATAAAGGCGCAGATGCCGCCGGTCTTCTGGGCTTCGGCAACCGCATGCAGGGCAAGCGTTGTTTTACCGGACGATTCCGGACCGTAGATCTCGACGATACGTCCGCGTGGCAAGCCACCGATCCCGAGCGCGATATCGAGGCCCAACGACCCGGTCGAGACGGCTTGCACCTCGACCACCTGACCCTGGCCCATCTTCATGATGGAGCCTTTGCCGAAGGCGCGTTCGATTTGGCTGAGCGCTGCGTCCAGCGCTTTTGTCTTATCCATCTGGCTGCTTTCTACGAGACGAAGTGTACTTTGCGACATGGCTTACGCTCCTTATTCCACGATGGACGTGCCGTTTCAACGAGAGCTTTTGTACACATTTTGTTCTCGTTTGACAAGAAGGCAAAACCGATTGGTATTAAAATGGAAATGACCGTTTGTTTCCAATATGTTCTCCTTGATGCATTTTCCAACTTACCCAACGTCAGCAAAGAATGGGAACATCTCGTGATTCCACCCACAGGCAGAATCAGTTGCCTCCGCCCGCCGACTGTTGCCGCCCCTGTTGTAATCTGCTAGCCCGCCTCTTCAACGATTGCCTGCCCCGGAAAACCGAACCATCCGGTTCGCACCCCGGCCTTTTGTGAGACAGTCCAGAACGTGACTTCAGCCCAGTCCTCTCCCGTCATCGCAATCGGTGCGATCCATTACGATACGATTGCACATGCCAGTGAGCCCATCCGCCCAGAAACCTCTACACCCTCGCGGTTGAGCGCAAAGCCCGGTGGCGTCGCGACCAACATTGCCCGTGCGCTTGTGCGCCTGGGCGTTGGGACACATCTGGTGGGAACGGTTGGTGAGGATGGTGCTGCCGACATTCTGACCCGCCAACTTCGCCAGGAAGGCCTCGAGCTTCACGTGACGACACGGGCGGGTTTTGCCACGGGTCAGTATCTTGCACTGCATAATCCGGCGGGGGATCTGGCGGCGGCCTGTGTCGATGACCGTGTTCTCTCGGACGCTCCGGAGGATCTCTTTGACGGTATCGTGGCGGATCTTGCTACCAGTGCAACGGACGGCACCATCTGGTTTCTGGATGCGAACCTGCCCGAAGCGATGCTTGTTCGGCTGACGAACCTTGCGCGGCCTGGCCGCCTCATTGCCAACGCCGTGTCCGACGCCAAGGCGATCCGGCTGCAGGCAGTCCTAGAGAAACTGGACTGCCTGATGCTGAACCGCGGCGAAGCGGCGACGCTCGCCGGTCTGTCCCGTGACGCCTCTTCCGAAGATCTGGCAGCAGCCCTTGGACAAACCGGCCTCAGGCGTTTTGTCCTGACCAGCGCAGCCTCGGACGTGTTGGTGCTGGAAAGCGGCATCCTTCACAGGTTTAAGCCGCTTCAAACGCAGATTGTCGATGTCACCGGTGCGGGAGACGCGCTGACCGCCGGCACCGTCGCCGCCCTCGCCAGAGGTTACGGTCTGACGCAAGCCGTCCCTGCCGGTCTGGCGGCCGCAGCCCTGACCTTGCGCAGCACCGGCGCATTGGCAGAAGAGCTCTCGTGGGATGCTATCGCCAACTTTTGACCAGTTGGACAAATTCCAATCTTGGCGCAGTCCGGTCTTGCGCCTATAAGACCCCGCAGAAATGACCCGGCCTCGGAGGCTGGACGACAAACAGAAAGGCACACGCCGTGACAACTCCCACAACGACCGCCGCTATTGAAGACCTGATTGTCTACAGCGATGAGGTGCGCGAGGCTCTTGCGAGCGGCAAGCCGGTCGTTGCCTTGGAATCGACCATCATCACCCATGGCATGCCCTTTCCGAAAAACGTCGAAACGGCCCGTGACGTGGAAGCCGACATCCGCGCGGAAGGCGCAGTTCCGGCCACCATCGCGTTGATGGACGGCAAGATCATGGTGGGCCTGTCCGATGCGGATCTCGACCGTCTGGCGCAGGCCAGGGACGTGATGAAATGTTCGCGTGCCGACCTCACCTTCGCCCTTGCCACCGGGCGCTACGGCGCGACCACCGTCGCCGCCACCATGATGGCTGCACACGCGGCCGGCCTGAAGGTTTTTGCCACCGGTGGCATCGGCGGTGTCCACAAGGGCGCAGAAGACAGCTTCGACATTTCAGCCGACCTCGACGAGCTTGGCCGCACGGCGGTCTGCGTGGTATCCGCAGGAGCCAAGGCGCTGCTCGACATTCCCAAGACGCTGGAGGTTCTTGAAACCAAGGGGGTCCCGGTCATTGCATTCGGCACGGAAGAGCTACCTGCGTTCTGGTCCAGGGCGAGCGGCCTCAAGGCGCCCTACTCCCTGAATTCGGCTGCCGAAATCGGCACCCTCTTGAAGATGCGGTCCCGGTTCCCCGACCATGGCGGCGTGCTGATCGCCAATCCGGTGCCGGAAGCCAACCAGATCCCGCGGGAGGAAATGACCGGCTATATCGATGCGGCCATCACGGAAGCCGCTGCCAAGGGCGTTCGCGGCAAGGATGTGACCCCGTTCGTGCTCGGCGCCATCCTGGAGCTGACCGGCGGCCGCAGCCTCGACACCAACATCGCGCTGGTACGCAACAACGCCCGCCTTGCCGCCCGCATTGCCGCGGAACTTGTCTGAAGACGCTTCTGCCAGGGATACGTTCGGGCTCTCCCCTCTCATGAGCTGAAAGCCCGAAAGCCCGTCAGGCCTGGGGGTCGGTTGCAGGATTCGGATTCGGAATGCCCTGCCGGCGTTCAAGAGCAGCCGCCAACCGGTCGATATCCTTCAAGTGCAGGTCGCGCTGCGGGAACGGTATCTCGACGCCCGCCTTTCCAAGCTCGTTATAGACCGTGAAATAAAGGTCCGACTTGGTAGTCATCACGTTGCCGATGTCTTTCAGGAAACATCTCAGTTCGAAATTCAGCGAGCTGTCGCCCAGCCCCATGAACAGAACCTGCGGGGTCGGGTAACGCGCGATGGTGTTGTGCCCTCGCGCCGCATCGAACAGGATCGACTTCACCTTTTCCAGATCGCTGCCATAGGCAACGCCCACCGGCAGGATGAGCCGACCTGACTTGCTGGTCAGCGTCATGTTCTTGACCGTGCCGGCAATCAGGTCCGAATTGGGAATGATCACATCATGCCGGTCGAAGGTTTCGATACGTGTCGAGCGAACGGAAATCTTGCGGACGTAGCCGGATTGCCCGGAAACCTCGATCCAGTCTCCTTCCTTGATCGGCCGCTCGATCAAGAGGATGATCCCGGAGACGAAGTTGGAAACGATGGTCTGAAGGCCGAAACCGATACCAACCGACAAGGCACCGGCAACAACGGCAAGGCTTGAAAGGTTGAGCCCCGCCGTCGAGACCGCGATCAGCGCCGCCAACGTAAGCCCGACATAGCCCGTTCCGGTGACCACCGCGTTCTGCGCACCGCTGTCCATGCGCGTTTGCGGCAGCACGGTCCCCTTCAGCAGGTTCTGCAGCCAGCGCGTCACCACCACGCCGATGCCGAAAATGGAGACCAGCAGGATGAAGGAATCCAGCGACAGGTGAACCTCACCCAGCTGCACGCCTTTGGTAAGCAGGTACCAGACTTCGACGATATCAGTACCGCGCGCGCCCCAGGTCATCGCGATCAGGGGCGCAAAGACCAGCGTCAGCACGCAAATAAGCCCGAAGGAAACCAGGACAGGGGCCTCATCCTCCTCACGTCGTCCGAGCGCCGCTTTCACGATCACCAGCACAAGGTGGTAGAGCAAGAATCCGAAACCCAGTTGAGCGACGGTCATGATCACCGGCAGGATCGCCACTCTGGCAAGCTGGACATACCCGAGCAGCGTTACACAGACCGCAAGAATGGCCGACGTACGCATCAGCAGTGACAGGAACAGCAGGAAGCCGGATTCCTGAGGCTTCACCGATGCTTCCTCGGGTTCTTCCGCCGATTGTTCGCTCTCCGCGGATTTGCCCTGCACAGTCTCGTTGGACCTGATGATGCTGGCCAGCGACCAGAGCAGCACAGCCGCCACCGCAATGGGAGGTGCCGAGAGAACGGAAATCGCTGACAAACCGAAGGCGTTGTCGAGCTCGAAAGCCTCGACCGCAACTTCAACGGCCATGAAAACACCCAGTCCCTGGCAGAGACGCAGCCCGAGCTTTGCTTCACGGTCACCCAGATCGAGCAGACGCCAGCGGCCTTGCCCGGGTGCAAAAATCGTATGTCCAAGCCAGTTCGCGATGATTATCACCAGCGCCATGGCCGGAACGGCTATGACCGCCGTGCGTACGGAGTTCGGATAGATATCGAGAATGCGAAAAACGCTAATCAGGGCTGCAGCACCGATCGTCGGCAGTACTATGAAGCTGGCATTGTAAATCACGGCCAGCATCAACGCCTTTGCACCAGTGGCAGGTTTATCGCAAAAACGCTTCAGGGCACGGGAAATAGGTTGTTGCAGTACCGACAGGAACAGGATCCCGAAAATCATCAGACCGACGGCAAGCGGCACCGTCTCGTTCAGTTTTTTCGAGACGCTCGGGCGGGCCAGTTCGTTCTGCACGTCGCGTTCGAACCGCTTCACGAACTGCGAGATCTCCTGAAAGCCGGCGGCCCATGTCGAGGGAGCGAGTGGCGACGGATACCGGTCGAAGAGTGTCGCAAGCTGGCGCGCCCGCAATTGTCTGTCGACTTGCCGGATGTAAAAGACTGCCTGATCATGAATTTCCGCAGCCTTGCGCACCGGTGCGTTTGCGGTTGCCAGCGCATTGGTCAGCTCAAGACGCCTCGCTGCGACCTCTTCGGCTTCTTTCTGCCCGTCAGCCGGTGGGGGACCAAGGCTGTTCAACTGGGCCTCCAGCGCACTGGCCCGAATATTGCCGCGCTCGATGATGGCGACATTCGCGTCACGGACCTCGACGAGCTGAGACCGGAGCTGATCGAGTGTCTTTGCGGAAATACTGCGTTCTTCAAGCGCGGTTGCCGCCCTGTTGAACAACTCGGCTGCCCGTGTCGAAACGTCGGGCACCACCTGCCCGGCCTCCTGGGCGAACGTCATTCCGGCCGGCAAGCCACCAGCCAAGGCAACGGTGACCACCACAAACAGCAAAAATTTTTTAAGAAACTTCATGAAGACGCCATCACATCTCGGACCAAGGTCCGGTTCCGGTTTGCAGGCCGACCGCTTTCCAAAAAGAAGCCGGGAGGGCTTTAATGCATATGCTTCCTTTCGCAGCCGATTCGAAGTGCCAGCTTATGTGCCAATTTCGACAGTTCTTTCACCATGGATACATATTTGTCGCAAAACCGGCCTAAGGAAAGGCAACGGGGGGCTTATCCGGCTGCCCGGCTTTGGCCCGAAAAGCGTGCCAAGCCGTTGACAGAGCGGCGTAAGCCTGCCCTAACATGCGAAATTATGACGTTAACAGGACGTTGCGGCAAAAGACCAGAAACCGGGCCGCGTCCTTGAAGGAGGTCAGACATGACAGACGCGGCAGCCCCACAATCCCCGCAGAGCGCAACGGCCCCGGCGGGAAGCATTTCCCCGCTTCAGTATCTGGACCGCGCGCTGTCGACACTCCGGGATATCGGCATCACACCGGAAAGCGAGCAGGATGCACCGATCAACGCCCTGCTCGAGCAGATTACCGACCTGTCCCCGGACAAGGTGCTGATCATCACCCGCACGCTGGCTCAGGCCTCGAATTTCAACGAGGTTGTCCGCTCACAGGTCCAGCAGATGGATATCGGTGAGCGTTACGAGCAGATCACCGAGGCATTCAATTCCATCCGGGACGACGCCAAGGCTCTGGTCGACCAGCTTGCCGACGGCAAAATCTCCTTCACCGAGAACCTTTCCAACAAGTGGCGCGATTTCCGCCGTGGCACAATTTCCGACCGTTTCGACGACATTCGCGGCACCTACAAGGAAGTTGCCCGGGCGACAAAAGACCAGATCGAGCGGGAACAGACCATCCTGGAAGCCTACCGGGACTTCCGCGGTGCGCTGAAACAGGCGGAAGTGACCGCGCTTGAACTCCTGAACATTGCCACCGGCAAACTCGACGCCGCCAAGGCCGCCCTTGAAGCTTCCTCCGGAGACGTCGAAGCCTATACCGGTGAAGATCCGGCGCAAAAGGCACGCCTTGAATTGGCACGCGACGAAAAGCTGCGCGAGATGCAGGACGAGGAGAAGCGGTATCAGATCGCCAAGGACCTCTCCGACAACCTCACGATCGGCTACAACACGTCCGAAGTGATCATGGCCCGCCTGGTGCAGACCACCAATGCCAAGGAGCGGGTCTACGCCCAGTCGGTCAGCTTCTTCTCCACCAACGAATCCGTTCTGACGGCGCTCAATGCTTCCTTCACCGGCCTGCAGGGGCTGCACGAAAGCACCGAAACGCTGAACGCCATGAAGGATGGCATCAACAAGAGCCTTGAAACGCTGGCCGACATCGGCGACGAAGTGCAGAAGAAGGCGCTCGAAGCCGGCTACGGACCGACCGTTGCCGCAGCCTCGGTAAAGAAGCTGGTCGATTCCGTCGTCAACTTCCAGGTCCAGTCGCGTGAAATCATTGACGAAATGCGCGAGATGTCGACCAGGAACTCCGAAGAAATCCGCAATGCCGTGGAAGACGGCAAGCGGCGGCTTGCCAAGCTGACCGCCCAGGGCAAGGGCCTTTGATCTTACGATAATCCGGCAGGCCGGAGCCTCCGGCCCGCCCCATTTCAAGAAGACATGCATTCATGGCA
The DNA here is from genome assembly GCF_054658235.1 of Roseibium sp. LAB1. Lineage (NCBI taxonomy): Bacteria > Pseudomonadati > Pseudomonadota > Alphaproteobacteria > Hyphomicrobiales > Stappiaceae > Roseibium > Roseibium sp. LAB1. The sequence continues at coordinate 758,244 of NZ_BAAGIB010000001.1, forward strand.
ACCAATTCCGACGCCCCGCTCGACGATCTGATGATGGCGATGGACGTGGTCGACACGCTGCGCCATGAAGAGGGGCAGGTCACCCGCGAGCTGAAAACCGACGAACGCGATGCAGCCATGGTTGAGCGGCTGCGTCAGGTCTATGCCTCGCAAGGCATCGATGTTCCGGACCATATCCTGAAGGCCGGTGTCGAGGACCTGAAGCGCGACCGCTTCGTCTATTCGCCGCCTGCAGCCGGTTTCCAGCGCTCCCTGGCGATGATCTACATCTCGCGCGGCACCTGGTCAAAATGGCTGGCGGCCGCCCTTGCCGTCGTGATCGCCTGCGTCGCAGCTTGGTACTTCATCGTCAAACTGCCTGCACAACGCGCGGAAGCGGATCTGCAGGCAAGGCTTCAGGCATTGCCGGCGACCTATACCGAACTTGTAGGACGCATCGACGCCCTGACCGAAAACACCGAAATCGAAGCTGACGCCAACCGCCTGGCCACCGACGGAAACCTGGCTCTTTCGGACGGCAACAACGAGGCAGCCTTCAAGGCGGAAGCCGATCTGCGCGATCTGGCCGGACGTCTGCAGGAAGTGTTTGAAGTCCGGATCATTTCCCGCGAAGGCGTGCCGACGGGCGTGTCCCGTATTCCTGAAGCCAATCCCGACACCGAAAACTACTACATCGTGGTGGAGGCTGTGGATCCGGACGGCAAGACCCTGAAGCGCAAGATCGTGTCGGAGGAAAGCAGCCAGGCCGAACTCGTCGACAAGTGGGGCCAGCGCGTTTCGGAAACCATCTACAACGCGGTTCGCCGGGACAAGATGGAAGACGGCATCGTGCAGAAGGGTGTCCTTGGCCAGAAGCGGCGAGGCGAGCTCGACATCAAATGGCGCAGCGGCGTTCAGGACGGAGCAATTACGAAATGGTAGCTGTTAGGTTCGCACCGCCTCACCGGGAGGCATCGGCATGCTGACGGGACGCCAGACCCTGGGCACGATCGAGCAGTCGCTCGCCGACCTTCGCCGGGAAGAAGCCGAGCTGAGCAAGCGGATCGAGCGCTCGACCAGAGCCCTCACGGATCTGCAGGAACGCCAGAGCGAAGCCTACCGGGACCTTGCACGGTTCCGTCTGGACACCGACAGCGCCGGGGCGCTGAACACCCGACTCGACAGCGCTGCACGGGAAGCCCGCAAGCTTCTCGACAAGCGCAGCGCCGACTACAAGGTCCTGACTGACCAATTGCGTCAGTGCGAAAGCGACCGCAGCCAGTTGCAGAAGAAGCGGGTTGAACTGGACAGTGCGCGCGACAGCGCCGAAAACCAGATGGACGAGCTGATGGAGGCCGTCGACGGCCGCCTGGAAGGCGACGCCGGTTACCAGGCACAGCGTGACAAGACGGAAGCTGCCCTTGCGACCGCCGAGGCGGCAGCCTCCAAGGCCGCAACCTCAGAAAGGGATCGCCAGGAAAAAGGCAAGGCCTACAAGGCGGATCCGCTGTTCATGTATCTGTGGCAGCGCGGGTTCGGAACACCGTCCTATACGCACCGCGGCCTTGTGCGCTCGCTCGACCGATGGGTTGCCGGCCTTGTCGGCTTCAACGATGCCCGCGCCAATTTTGCCATGCTGACCAGCATTCCGGAGCGGATGGCCCGCCACGCGGAACGCTGCGCCGAGATCGCCCGCGAAGAACAGGACAAGCTGGCGGAATTCAGCCGTAATGCCATGACCGACGCGGCCGGAACGGATCTTGTGGGCACCATTGAAACGCTCAGTGCAGACATCGACCGTATCGACGGCGAACTCGACAACCTGGACAGGCGCATAGAAACGCTGTCCTCCGCCCTTGCCGAATTCTCCAGCGGCGAAGACGCCGACTTCCAGAAGGCGGAGGAGCATCTGTCCGTATCCCTGCAGGCGGACGACCTCAACGACCTGTGGCGCGCCGCGCTCGACACTCCATCGCCCGAGGACGAGAAAATCGTGCAACGGATCGAGGACCTGAAGGAACGCGTTGACCAGGTCATCCGCGAGATCCGCCAGGACCGGGAACTCCAGCGCGACATTGGCCGGCGCAGGGCGGAACTTGCCGACGTCATCAAACGGTTCCGCTCCAGTGGCTACGGCAGTTGGGAATCGACCTTTTCCGATGAAAAGCTGACCACCGTTCTCCTGGGCGAACTGGTCAAGGGTGCGATCACCGGCGCTGAATACTGGTCCCGCGCGGAACGGTCCCACAAACGCCGCAAACCGAAGGGCCGCCAGGTGGCGTTTCCGAACGGTTCCGGCCTTCCGAAATCCATGGGAGGCTTTGGTGGCGGCTTCGGCGGCGGCTCCGGTAAACGATCCGGCAGCAGTGGCGGATTTGGCGGTGGAGGCTTCAAGAGCGGTGGAAGTTTCGGCGGCAGCGGATTCAAGACGGGCGACACATTCTGATCGGCCGTCATGAAATTCTTTGCCCCCATGCCGCCACAAGGCTTCGTTAGGAGTGTTATGTCAGTTTACTGTCAGAACTGGGTGGCGGTCACATGCAGTTTTCTTGTGCTTGATGAAGACGTGTTCTAGACCGGCTCTTGATATGACCATTTTAACCTTGGGACTGCCCATGCGACCTATCCTTTTATCCGCAATTTGCGCTCTTGCTCTTGCCGCCTGCCAGTCCGGATCCTCTCAACGCACTTCACAGCCCGATCAGCCCAGGCTGGACGTGCCGGCAGGTGCGCAATCGGTGAAGATTGCGGCCGATCCGGCAAACGTGCGCTCCGCACTCGTCTCCAGCGCCCAGGAACGCGGCACCGTCGTTCTGCAGGACCAGCCCAACATGGTGGTTCTGGAGCGGCCGATGACAGGTGCAAACCCGGCGCTCGATTCCGAATTCGGTCCATCCGACAACGGCCAGCGCGTGATACGCATCCGTGTCCGCTTCACCGGCACACCCTGCCAGACCCTCGCGGTCCAGGACCTTGCCGTGATCAACAACGTTCGTACGGCACTGGAACAGAGCTTCGTCCTGCCGGGCAACCCGAACACGATGCAGAGCCTGCAAGGCCTGAAATCGCGCGCCGAACAAGGCAGCACCTGCCCGCCGCTTTCGTCGTGACGGCCTGATCATCAGTCTTGAAAGAAAAGAGGCGTGGCAGGGTCTCCGGCCACGCCTCTTTCATGCCGGCCGATACCGAAGCGGGTCACAGCAGTGGGAGACTTTCCCTCGCTCCGGACACACTCACCGGCATGACTGTCGATCTGTCAGGCAGGTACAGCTTCAGCGGCGAACTGCTTCAGGAACTCTTCACTGGGCGGAATCGGCTTGATCACATCGATCAGGACCCCGTTCGGATCGCAGGTGATGAAATGGCGTTGCCCGAACGCCTCGTCCCGCAGCACCTGTAGAACAGGCAGCCCATTTGCCTGCGCGGCTTCGTAAACTGCGTCGACGTCCTCGACCTCGAAATTAAGCAGAAGCCCCCCTGCCCCGCGTCCGCGACCGGCTTCCGGAATGGTTTCGTGGGTCTGGTCCAGAATCGCAAGATTGACGCTTTCGTCTTCTTCCGACTGCAAATGCACATACCAGTCGGCTTCGAACATCGCCTTGAAACGGAAGTTTTCAGAGTAGAACCGAACCGTCTCGGCGACCTTGTCCGTCATGAGGACCGGATAATACTGGGTGCATTTCATCGTTTCTCTCCTGTTTCCTGCCGGCGCCTTAATGCGAGTTGCCTGAAGCGTTTGACGTCCGGCTGTCGCAGAGGCTTTTCAATCGCAACAAAAAGACATACAGTCTGTATGTATTTTTCAATTAACATACAGGCTGCATGTATGCAAGGAAGAACCACTGAGAAATCCGGCGAACGACGTACGCAGGCGGAACGGCGCGCGGAGACGCGCAAGGCCCTGCTGGACGCGGCACGGGCGCTGATCGTGGAAAAGGGCTACGCGGAAACCGGAACACCGGAGATCGTCAAGGCGGCGGATGTCACTCGCGGGGCGCTTTATCATCACTTCGCCGACAAGGCTGACCTGATGCGGGCGCTGGTTCACCGGGAATCGGAAGCGATCGCGGAAGAGATCAACAGCCGGACAAACACCGGCCAGACACCGCTCGATGCCTTCATGTCAGGCGCCAGTGCCTATTTCTCGGCAATGTCCGTACCAGGCAGAGCTAGGATCATGTTGTTGGAAGGGCCAACCGTATTAGGTCTGGCAGAAATGGCCGAGATTGACCGGCAGACCGGTGGCGCGACACTTCTGGAGGGCCTGCGTCACGCAAAAAATCACGGCGCCCTGAAAGACATCCCGCTGGAACCGCTGGCCGACCTGCTCTCCTCCGCCTTCGACCGGGCCGCACTTGCCATTGCAAATGGAGGGGGCAGACAGGCCTATGAAACCGCAACCCGCAAACTGCTGGCCGGGCTCCTGGCTGAAGGATAACTGACGGATGATCGGCGTTGATGTCGCGATCTTTCAAGACGGCTTGGCCGCATCGCTCTATGGCTTGCTACACACCAACAAATCGGGAGAGCCTAGTGATCCTCAGATACACCATCCTTTACGTCGACAATGTCGCCGCCGCACTCGATTTCTACGAAAAGGCCTTTGGCCTGGAACGATTGTTCCTGCATGAATCCGGCGACTACGGCGAACTGGCGACCGGCGAGACAAAACTCGCGTTTTCCTCCAAATCGCTGATGAGCCAACTTGGCAAGACACCCGGTACGCCCGACCCGAAATCACCGGTCTTCGAACTGGCTTTCGAGACGGACGACGTTGCAGCGTCACTTGCCCGCGCGGTCGCAGCCGGTGCATCCAAATTGCAGGACGCTCGGGAAGAACCGTGGGGACAGATCACGTCCTATGTCGCCGATCCCTTCGGCTACCTCGTAGAAATCTGCTCGCCGGTCCAGTTGCCGAGTGCCGGTTGAGACAGCAGCATCAGGCGATGGCGGTCCCGGCGCAATTGTGCCGGCGACCCGCCGAACCAACGCGTCAGGTCGCGTGTCATATGCGCCTGATCGCTGAAGCCACAGACTGACGCGATCTCCACCAACGGTAAGTCTGTGGCCAGAAACCCTGCCGCCCTGCGGGCGCGCGCCAGAAGGCGCCAATATTCCGGCGGCGGCAGGCCCTGCTCCCGGAACCGCCTTTGCAACGTTCTGAGCGAAACGCCGGCCCCTTTCGACACCTTTTCGATACTTGCCCCCGGCAGCGTCAGGGCAACGATCACCTCGTCCAGGTCGTTTGCCTCATCGAGTGCATTGCCCAGGATGTCTTCAACCCGTTCGCAATCCCGCTCGATGGCTTGAAGGACGTCGTCTCTCACGACAGCACCCGGCCGCAGCCGGAAACCGGTAATCCGCGTTCCTGCGGCAAGTTCGGAAATCCGTGGCTGGAAATCCAGGTCCGTCAGAAAAACCCTCTCCGGCTGGCCCGTTTCGCACACCACCAGCACGTCGCGACAGCCATCTGGAAGGATCAGTGCCCTTTCCGCCCTGTCGATCCGGTGCTGCCATTTTTCAAATCTGACCGTGCCGTTCATGGCCACTCCTGTAGCAGCTGGCAGGGGCCCAAGCGAGATCCTTCAACAGGTGATTTGCCGCAATTAACACCCCGTCGATTGAAAAACCGGATCGAAAACACCGCTTTCAATTCACCCGGTCAAATGTCATGAAACAGGCGGTTACCCTGTCTTGACCGTCCCGGAGCCCATCAGATGATCGAAAAGCTGGAGATGTTTCTCGCCGTGGCCCGCGAAGAGCATTTCGGCCGTGCCGCCGAAAGCCTGGGCATCGCCCAGCCGACGCTCTCGACCGGCATCAAGCAGCTTGAGGACCAGCTCGGTGTTCAGCTGTTTTTCAGAGGCTCCCGTTTCGGCGGCCTGACACCGGAAGGCCAGCGTGCCCTGGTCTGGGCCCGCCAGATTGTTGGCGATGCCCGCCAACTGCGCGAGGAGATGCGCTTTTCCCGCGACGGTTTGACCGGGCAGCTTCGCATAGCCGTCATTCCGACCGCGCTGACCTGGGCGGCAAAGCTGACCACATGGTTCGGCAACAAGCATCCCAACGTGCGCTTCACCATCCTGTCCCGCAACTCGATGGAAATCCTGTCGATGCTGGAAAACCTCGATATCGATGCCGGGATTTCCTATCTCGACAATGAACCAACCGGCAGGGTCAGCACCGAGCCGCTCTACAATGAAAGCTACATGCTGGTCTGCAATGAGACTTCGCCCTTCTCGGGGCGCAAGTCGGTCAAATGGAAGGAACTGGCAGAGGAAAGGATCTGCCTGCTGACCCCGGACATGCAGAACCGGCGGATCATCAATAGGCATTTCGAGGAGGCCGGCATCATGCCGGAGGCCCGGATCGAATCCAACTCCACGGTGGTGCTGGTGGCAAATGTGCTGGACGGCGGCTGGATAACCGTGCTGCCGGCGGATCTCGCCGAATTTTTGACGGCCGGAAAACCCATGAAGACGATCCCGCTCGTCGGCGTTCACGCCGGCCACACTGTCGGTCTCGTCGCCCCTTATCGCGAACCGCACACCCCGGTTTTGCGGGCTCTTCTATCTGAAGCAAGACGCATTTCCGAGGTCTGAACTGAAGTTAGCCGAAACGGTTAAAACCTGATCGATTATGATTTGTAATCGATCAACGGAAAATCATTATTGATATCAAATCAAACTTAATGGTGTGATGCGCCTCGAAATATACGGGAGGACGCGCATGCCGTATGCGACGGGAGAGCCCACGGACGATCAGATTTCGGCCGTGATGGAAGAATTTATTGCCTTGGAAGGTCCACTTCTGCCGATGCTGCACGGCTTGCAGGCGGAATTTGGCTATGTTCCCCAGGCAGCGGTCGAGCTGATTGCCGACGCCCTCAATCTGTCCAGGGCGGAAGTCCACGGCGTCATCTCCTTCTACCATGATTTCCGCAAGGCCCCCGCGGGACGACACGTCATCAAGATCTGCCGGGCGGAGGCCTGCCAGGCTGTTGGCGGCGAAGCCCTGGGCGAAGCGGTTCTGGCCAGGCTCGGGCTGGATTGGCACGGCACAACCCGCAACGGTGCGGTCACTCTCGAACCTGTCTACTGCCTTGGCCTGTGTGCCTGCGCCCCAGCCGCGATGATCGACGGCAAGGTCATCGGCCGTGTCACAGAAGATCGCATGACGCGCATTCTCCAGGAGGCCGGCGTATGAAGATCTTCGTCCCCCGAGACAGCGCTGCAAAGGCACTGGGTGCTGACGACATCGCAGCAGCAATTCAAATCGAGGCCGGCAACCGCGGTCTCGATGTCACCTTGGTGCGCAACGGCAGCCGCGGCATGGTCTGGCTGGAACCGCTGGTCGAGATCGAGACGGACGGTGTCCGCAAGGCCTTCGGCCCGGTGACGGCAGAGGATGTTCCCGCCCTGCTTGACGAAACGCTGGAAAGCCTCGGCACCGTCGAGAATATTCCCTTCTTCGCCCGTCAGACCCGGCTTACCTTTGCCCGCTGCGGCCTGATCGACCCGCTCAGCCTGACCGATTACGAAACCCATGGCGGCCTTGCCGGGCTGAAACGGGCTCTTGGCCTCAGGCCTGAGGAGATTGTCGCGGAGGTCACGACGTCAGGCCTGCGCGGCCGCGGCGGCGCGGGGTTCCCGACCGGCATCAAATGGGACACGGTGCGCAAGGCGGAAGCGGCTCGCAAATACATCGTCTGCAATGCCGATGAAGGCGACAGTGGCACCTTTGCCGACCGCATGATCATGGAAGGCGACCCCTTCACGCTGATTGAAGGCATGATCATCGCCGGTCTCGCCACCGGCGCCACCAAGGGCTTCGTCTACATCCGCTCCGAATATCCGGATGCCATCGAGGTGATGGAAGCCGCGGTCAGGATCGGCCTCAAGGCCGGAATGCTCGGGACGAACATTCTCGGCTCCGGCAAGATCTTCGACCTGGAAATCCGCACCGGTGCAGGCGCGTATGTCTGTGGCGAGGAAACCTCTCTCCTCAACAGCCTGGAAGGAAAGCGCGGTATCGTGCGCGCCAAACCGCCTTTGCCGGCACTCGAAGGCCTTTTCGGCAAACCGACTGTCGTCAATAACGTGCTGTCACTGGCGACCGTTCCGGTGATCCTCCAAAAAGGCGCGGAGTTCTACGCAGGTTTTGGTCTTGGCCGCTCCAAGGGCACCATGCCGATCCAGATCGCAGGCAATGTCCGCTATGGCGGCCTTTTCGAGACCGCCTTCGGCATGCCGCTCGGAGAGCTGGTCAACGATATTGCCGGTGGCACCGCCAGCGGCCGGCCGGTCAAGGCTGTGCAGGTCGGCGGCCCGCTTGGAGCCTATATGCCCGTCTCCAGGTTCGACACTCCGTTCGGCTATGAAGAATTCGATGGTCAGGGTGGTCTCATCGGACATGCCGGGCTCGTCGTCTTCGATGACAAGGCCGACATGCTGAAAATGGCGCGCTTCGCCATGGAGTTCTGCGCAGTGGAAAGCTGTGGTAAATGCACACCCTGCCGGATTGGCGCCGTGCGCGGTGTCGAGACCATCGACCGGATCGACGCGGGCGATGCAGGCGCGGTCAGCCTTCTGACTGATCTTTGCGACACCATGAAGGACGGCTCACTCTGCGCCCTGGGCGGCTTCACGCCTTATCCCGTCATGAGTGCCCTCACCCACTTCCCGGAAGACTTTTCCCGCCAGAAGGAGGCTGCCGAATGACGGATCTCGCCACCATCCACGACGACCGCGACATGGGCACCCCGGCAAAGGAAGGCGCCCCGGTTACGCTAACCATCGACGGCTTCGAGGTCACCGTGCCGGAAGGCACATCGGTCATGCGCGCCGCCTCGGAAATCGGTCTTCAGGTCCCCAAGCTCTGCGCCACCGACAGCATTGACGCCTTCGGCTCCTGCCGCCTGTGCGTGGTCGAGATTGAAGGACGACGCGGCACACCTGCGTCCTGCACGACGCCGGTTGCGCCGGGAATGGTCGTTCACACCCAGTCGTCCAGGGTCAAGCAGATCCGCAAGGGGGTGATAGAGCTCTATATCTCCGACCACCCGCTGGACTGCCTGACCTGCGCCGCCAACGGCGATTGCGAATTGCAGGACATGGCCGGCATGGTCGGCCTGCGCGATGTCCGTTACGAGCCGGGCCGCAACCACTTCGAACAGCGTTCCTCTGTCGGCCCGAACCCGGAGTATGTCCCGAAGGACGTTTCCAACCCCTATTTCGCTTATGATCCGGCCAAATGCATTGTCTGCTCGCGCTGTGTGCGGGCCTGTGAAGAGGTTCAGGGCACCTTTGCATTGACCATTGAAGGCCGGGGGTTTGAAAGCCGCGTTTCGCCCGGTGCTGCCTTCGACGATTTCCTGTCTTCCGACTGCGTTTCCTGTGGTGCCTGCGTGCAGGCCTGCCCCACGGGCACGCTCCAGGAAAAATCCGTCATCGAATTGGGCACACCGGAGCGTTCCGTCGTCACCACCTGCGCCTATTGCGGCGTCGGCTGTTCGTTCAAGGCCGAGCTGAACGGCGACGAACTGGTGCGCATGGTGCCTTACAAGCACGGCAAGGCCAATCGCGGCCATTCCTGCGTCAAGGGCCGCTTCGCCTATGGCTATGCCACCCACAAGGACCGCATCCTCAACCCGATGATCCGCGACAGCATCGACCAGCCCTGGCAGGAAGTGTCCTGGGACGAGGCCCTCAGCTTTGCCGCCAACCGCCTGCGCGGTCTTCAGGAAAAACACGGCCGCAAGTCCATCGGCGTGATCACCTCCAGCCGCTGCACCAACGAGGAAACCTTCCTGGTGCAGAAACTGACCCGGGCGGTCTTCGGCAACAACAACACCGACACCTGCGCCCGTGTCTGCCACTCTCCCACCGGCTACGGCCTCGGCCAGACTTTCGGAACATCAGCAGGCACGCAGGATTTCGATTCCGTCGAACATACCGACGTCGTCATCGTGATTGGGGCCAACCCGACCGACGGCCACCCGGTCTTTGCCTCCCGCCTGAAGAAGCGCTTGCGCGCGGGTGCAAAACTGATCGTCATCGATCCACGACGGATCAACCTGGTGAAATCGGCCCACATCGAGGCGTCCCATCACCTGCAGCTGCGCCCCGGCACCAACGTTGCCGTGGTAACCGCCCTCGCCCATGTCATCGTCACGGAAGGTCTCTTCGACGAGGCGTATATTCGCGAACGTTGCGACTGGGACGAGTTCCTGGCCTACGCGGACTTCGTCCGCGATCCGCGCCATGCCCCGGAAACCAGCGAACGCCTGACCGGCGTTCCGGCGGAAGAGCTGCGCAAGGCGGCACGCCTGTTCGCCACCGGCGGCAACGGCGCGATCTACTATGGCCTCGGCGTGACCGAACACAGCCAGGGCTCGACCACCGTCATGGGCATCGCCAACCTTGCCATGCTCACGGGCAATGTCGGCCGCAAGGGTGTCGGCGTGAACCCTCTGCGTGGTCAGAACAACGTCCAGGGCTCCTGTGACATGGGCTCCTTCCCGCATGAGCTTCCCGGCTATCGTCATGTCAAGAACGAGGACGTCCGCACAATCTTCCAGGACGCCTGGGGCGTGGAGATCGATTCCGAGCCAGGACTGCGTATTCCCAACATGCTGGACGCCGCCGTCGACGGTACCTTCAAGGGGCTCTATTGCCAGGGCGAGGACATTCTTCAGTCCGATCCGGACACCAAACACGTGGCGGCCGGTATTGCGGCCATGGAATGCGTCATTGTTCACGACCTCTTCCTGAACGAGACCGCCAATTACGCCCATGTGTTCCTGCCCGGCTCCACGTTCCTGGAAAAGGACGGCACCTTTACCAACGCCGAGCGCCGCATCAACCGAGTGCGCAAGGTGATGGCACCGCGCAACGGCTATTCCGACTGGGAGATCACCCAGATGCTCGCCAATGCCATGGGGGCCGGCTGGACCTATTCCCATCCGTCGCAAATCATGGCCGAGATCGCTGCGACAACGCCGTCCTTTGCCGGTGTGTCCTATGATCTGCTGGAGGAAAAAGGCTCGGTACAATGGCCCTGCAATGAAGTTTCTCCTGACGGCACACCACTGATGCATGTGGACGGCTTCGTGCGTGGCAAGGGCCGGTTCATTGTCACCGAATATGTGGCGACGGACGAAAAATCCGGCCCGCGCTTCCCGCTGCTGCTGACCACGGGCCGGATCCTGTCCCAATACAACGTCGGTGCCCAGACCCGTCGAACCGACAATGTGATCTGGCATGATCAGGATCTTCTGGAAATCCACCCGCATGACGCGGAAAACCGCGGCCTGAAGGAAGGCGACTGGGTAAAGCTGGCGTCCCGTTCCGGCGAAACGACCTTGCGGGCCCATCTAACCGACCGGGTCAGCCCGGGCGTCGTCTACACCACCTTCCATCACCCGGACACACAGGCGAACGTCATCACGACCGACTTCTCCGACTGGGCCACCAACTGTCCGGAATACAAGGTGACAGCGGTTCAGGTCAGCCTTTCCAACGGACCAACCAACTGGCAGGAAGACTATGCCGCCCAGGCGGCGCTCTCCCGCCGGATCCTTCCGGCTGCGGAGTGATGGTGATGGATCGCCCGCTCTCCCGCTCCATGCCTGGCCATGCTGTCCACCCGGACGGCCAGGTGTCGGTCGCGCGAAGCCTGCCCGAGGAAAGCCCAATCGCCCTCGTTTTCGACGGCACCACTCATGCCGTCATGATGGCGACACCGGGAAACATCGCCGATTTCGCCGTCGGCTTCGCTCTGAGTGAAGGCATTATCGAAGATATCGCGGAGATCCAGGACTTCGAGGAAGTCTCACATGGGCAAGGCATCGAGGCTCGTCTGTGGTTGCGTGCAGATCGTTCGACAAAGCTACTTGCCCGCCGCCGCGCCATGGCCGGTCCGGTAGGCTGCGGCCTGTGCGGTATCGACAGTCTGGAGCAGGCCCTCAGGCGCTTGCCGAAGGTTGATGGTACCACAACAGTCCTGTCCCGCCAGGATGTGGCCAGAGCGACCGATGCGCTCAGCAGACTGCAGCCGCTTCGGGACCAGACGCGCGCCACCCACGCTGCCGGTTTCCTCCAGCCGGGCAAAGGTGTGGTCGTGGCGCGCGAGGATGTCGGCCGACACAATGCGCTCGACAAGCTGATCGGCGCCCTCGCCCGTGCCGGAACCGACCCGGCGAGCGGCGCGTTTGTCCTCACCAGCAGGTTGTCGGTGGAACTGGTGCAGAAATGCGCCTTCGCCGGTTGTCCAGCACTGATTGCCGCCTCGGCCCCGACATCGACCGCACTCCGCCTCGCCGATGAGGCCGGTATCACGGTCGCGGCTTTTACTCGGGACGGCGGGTTTGATCTTTACGCGCATCCTGAGCGCGTCTTATCCGGAGTTGCCGATGTCGCCTGAAAAGATGGTCTATATGGCCAACCAGATCGCCACCTTCTTCAAGACCCAGCCCGGCGTTGACCAGGCTGAGAAGGTTGCCAATCATCTGAAGGATTTCTGGGAACCGCGCATGCGCGCTCAATTGACCGCCTACGCCGAGACCGGTGGCGCAGGTCTCGACGAGGTCGTCCTGGAAAGCGTGCGCAGGCTTTGACGGCATGGGTTGAGGCGGGACTTTCCCTCTTCATTGCCACGGTTTTGAAACTCGGAAAATCTGCGACTGCGAGTATGTGGCCCATCCTACGAGACGGACCTGACGGTCCTCCTCGGGATCGCCAGAAACTCCAACGTCTTTCCAATAAGACTACCCGCCGGCAGCTCCCATCCCGGCCAAAGCCCCATCGCCGCGGCGTTCCCGCCCTCGGTAGCGAACAAATGTCTGCAGTCCGTACAGGGCATTTCCTTCGCTCTCCTGTGCCGACTTTGCCAGCAATCCTGCCAGATGCGCCGCCGCTGCACTGGCGCCGCGGATGTCCTCTCGTCCCACCGCAATCGGACAAGCACCGAACACTGCGTGTGGCAGATCCAGCCGCGAAAGCTCATCCAGCCCGCAGCGGGCATCACCCTGCACGGACAGGACACCATCAATCGCTGCCGGATAGGCGTTGCCGCCGCGTGCCGGTGCAGAGCCGACGATCAGACTGCCCGCCTGCTGAAGCCGAGCCACTGCCACCGACATCTCGATGGAAGATCGCGCCATGCCGAAGGCACACAGGACGATGTCGGGCGGGTCCTCGGCCAGCCAGCTCAAGGCATCGCAAACGCTTTGAAGTGATGTCGAGAGCTGCCCAGGAAACACAACAGCATTGAGCATTTGAACGTCTTTTGCATGGGAGCACACGGTCTGCGCCATGGCAGTTGCGTGCGCTGATGCCAATTCGGCTCCATCCTGCGCACAAAACCATTCCTGGCCTGCCAACCCCGGCCAGTCTGATGGCAAGGCGCCGTCTATCAGCCCGACCCGGATCAAGATCTCGCCTCCCTCTCCTGCAACGTCAGCTCGCCGTCAAAAGAGCCATACCGTTCAGCGTTCCCATGAGTAACGACAAGGCGGGTACGGTCGCCGAACCGGGCATCGATCCGGGCCATGATCCGCGACACCCGGTCTGCGTCGACTTCCGAAAGGCTTTCATCAAGGATCAGCACCCGGAACGGCTGCAACAGGGCACGGGCAAGGCACAGCCGCTGGCGCTCGCCGCCTGACAGGTCCAGACCTCCCTCGCCCAGAACCGTTTCAAGTCCCTCTTCGGCGAAGCGGTCTTCAAGTTCCACAAGCTGCAGAACGGCATGCATGTCTTGCTCATTCGCATCAGCCGATCCAAGACGGAGATTGTCCGCCAGGGTTCCGGAAAAGACATGGCCCTTTTGCGGAACCAGCGAAACCGCAGCCCGGAGGTCGTGAAGCGACAGTTGGCGCAGGTCTGTGCCATCCAGAAGGATCGTTCCGTTCCTCGGGTCGTCATGACGCTGTACCAGCGACAGGAGCGATGTCTTGCCGATGCCGGACGGCCCACACAGCCGGACTTTCTGCCCTTTGGGCACGATCAGGGAAACATCCTCGAACAAAGGAGATCCACCGTCCGGTGCATAGGCAACGCCTGCCAGCACCAACTCACCGCCATCGGCGGCCAGTGGCACAGGCGACGCCGGATCCTGCACATCCGGAACAGCGCTCATGATACGGTCCAGCCGGTCGAGTGCCGCCTTCATCCGCGCCTGTCCGTGCCAGAGCGAAATCAGCGACTGCATCGGGCCGATCAGGAAAGCGAGGTAAGCGGTGAAGGCAATCAGAGATCCGAGGGGCATCGTGCCGTCGATCACTGCAAGTCCGCCCACCAGAAACACCGCACCGCGCAGGATCGCTGTCAGCACCATCGGCACCGCGCGCGTCACCTCGTTCCACATTTGCGCCGACAACAGCGCTGCAACAAGGCCCTGCTGCCGCGTTTCAATTCGCTTTGCCGCAGCTCCGGTCGCATTCAATGCCCGCAAGGCTGACAGCCCGGCGACAGTCTCTGCAAGTCCTGATGCCAGAACACCGCGAGCCTGCCGCACGTCGCGTGCCTTCGCCTGGGTCACGAGCCGGGCACGGGCGAAGAACAAAAGCTCCACCGGAGCCAGAGCAAGCGCCAGAAGGGCCAGTTTCGGTGCCAATACGAACAGCATGACGAGGCCGCCCACCAGCCTCAGCAGACTGCCGCCTCCATTCACCAGAACCGCGAACGTGAATTGCTGAACTTCCCCGGCATCACCATCCAGCCGGCTCATGAGTTCGCCGATGGATTGTTTCGCCTGCCAGCGGGGCGACTGGGCAAGGATCCTGTCAACGGCCGAACGGCGCAGATCCGCCAGAAGTCTTGCCGAAAACCGCAAGTGCATCAATGAATTGAGTGCGCCCAGCGCCAAAGCAGCCAGCCCGACGGCAAAGAGGACGGCCACGAACATGACAAGCGCCTGCTTGTCCCCGGCGATCAGGCCCCGGTCGATGACGAGCTTGGTCAGGTAAGGCGGCACCAGTGCTGCGCCTGCTGCCACAAGCGAAAACAGAAACAGCATTGCCAGCGGCCAGCGGTAGGGCGCGACCAGCGGCACCAGCCACGCCGCCTCACGGGTGCCGAAGACCCGGTTGAACAGGCCACGCAGCAGCAAAGGCCGGGACGGCACTGCCCCGGCCTGATCTGTTCCTTGCAAGGAAACTGCCTGCTTCATCCGCTTTCCATGTCTCCTGCGCTCCCCCTGTTATCCCCGCGAAAGCGGGGACCCGGGAACCTCATGCATCCGCCGCTCAAACGCGCGTTCACGAAGTCCACGTCGCTAGCCCCGCTTCGTTTGCCAGGGATGACAAAGAAGGTTATCGCGGAACCTAACTGCCGGTACTGATTACCTGCATTGTGCCGGCTGCCATGTCGCCGCCAGAAGGCAGACGGATTTCGCCGATACGCTCAAGGGTTTCGGCATCGTAGACGCCGATATCGTCATTGGTGCCGCCGACATAGATTTCCGTGCCGTCGGAGGAGATGTTCACACAGTAATAGGTATGCGGCAGGTCAACCCGCTTGATCAGCTCCTTCTTGTCGACATCATGTTTGGAAAGCTGGGTGTAGACACCATAAAGCTTGCTCTTGTCGTTGGGGTCGCGCACGGCGGAGAACATGATCACTTCCAGGCTGGCGAAATCGGCGATGGTGCTTTCACCGGTCGTCAGGTCGACCGACTGGTACCCCCACACGAAATCGGCAATCTCGCTCATGGTCTCGTCGGTGAACTTGGCAGCCGAATAGAGCAACATGAACTCGTCCGCCTGGGTGCCGATGGGCCAGAAGGCCAGCACGTCCGGCGGTGAGTAGGTCGGCCTGTCCCAGGTGGCGTTCTTGATCTTGATCGAGATCTCGCCTGTCTTCGGGTCGATGGCATAGATCTCGTGCCCGGCGGCATAGAGCATGCCGTCCCGGCCGGTCGCCATCACCGTCATGCGGCGCGGGCTTGGAAAGGTCCGGGCCGGTTTGGCGTCAAGGCCGGCCGACGTCTCATAGACGGCGATCTCCGGTTCCAGAACCTCGTAGCGGTCGGCGAGCAACCGCACCGGATTGCGCACCGTGTAGACCTCTTTACCGTCCTTGGAAACAGCCAGGGAGGCAATTGTCTTGCGCCGGATATCGCCTTCGGACTGATGCGCGGAAAACACGGTTTCGCAGGTGGACAGATCGATCCCGAAAACATCTTCCCAGCGATTGCCGAGGATATAGGCGATCTTGTTGTCCGGCGACACGACAACGACACCGGGGATCAGGTTGAAGTCGAGCTTGCAGTCGGTCTCTATCGTCCGCGCCTTGGCGTCGATCACGTAAAGCCGGTCGGGCTTTGCGACCGTGACGATCAGGTCCTTGGCGAGGGCCGGCAGAGCGGTAAGGCTCAGGGCCAGGGCTGCGCTTGCCGCAGCAATCAGGTTTCGCATCGGGTTTCTCCGAATATCTTGAAGGGCTTCAGCCGGTCAGGTTTCGCTGTCGGACGGGAAAACCGTGCCGAGCGAGCGCCAGTCCTTGCCGGCATTGTCGGCATCGGCGTTCCAGTCCCGATAGGAATTGATCGTGTCCGGCACCTGTGCCGGCCACCAGCACGGGTCCGAACATCCGTAGAGGTCGGCTTCCATCGGCTGGCACAGCGCTGCGACGCCGCCGAACGGGTCGACTTCCCAGCCGGGATCGAGCGTTGATGTGCAGCCCACGACCACCGTCTGCATGGCCCTTACTTCGTCCATCTTGTCGGTTTCGACCGCATTGACCACACGATCGGCTTTCTGGTTCAGGGGTTTCATGTGTCTCATTTGCCGAATGCCCTCCGAGGCATGATGTGATCCGAAAAGTAGGCCGGTGCGCCGGCGATCAACGCGCCATAGACACCGATGCCGAAATCCACCCAGTCGCGCATGAGGTCGCAATAGTGGTAGGTCGGCTTCATCGGATCGGAGAAATGGGCGTAGCTCTCGTGGTAGCAGCCACCTGCGCAGATATTGCGAATGCGGCAGGTCGAGCAGCCCTTGTCGGTGCGGTCGGCCCGGTCCTCGATGAAGCGGGCCAGCTTCTGCTTTTCAATGCCGCTGTCGACCGTTCCATAGGTGTCCATATCGGAGCCCGTGAACCGGTGGCAGAGATTGAGACCACCCTCGTGATCAACCGCCAGCATGCCAAGGCCGGCCCCGCAGGGCAGTGCCTTGGACCGGCCTTCGTAGAGATCGCTCATCAGCTGGTGCATGTTGGAAAAGCCGATGTTGCGCCCCATCAGCGCTTCGTCACGATAATGCCGGCCGAGACGTTTCATCTCGTCGAAAACCGTCAACAGCTCGTCACCGGTCAGGTTGAACGGAGCGATGGGGCCCGAGGTCACCGGAGAAAAGCCGACTTCTTGGAAGCCAATCTCGTTCTTGAGGTGATCCCAGATCTCGTAGACCGCCGTAACGCCATGGGTCAGCGTCACCCGCCCGCCGACAGGCCGGGAGGTGTAGCGTTCCAGCAGCATCTTTGTCTTGGAGGCGACAACGTTGTAGGTGCCCTTGCCGCCGACGGTCTTGCGGTTCTTGTCGTGAAGCGCCTTCGGCCCGTCCATCGAAACAGTCAGGCCGAACCGGTGGGCATTGAGCCAGTCGACAATCTCCTCCGTCAGAAGCGTCGCGTTGGTGGTCAGGGTAAAGTCGACCCGCTTGCCGAGATTGCCGAAGCGGTCTTCCGCATAAGCGACCACTTCCTTGATCAGGGCCAGGTTGCTGAGCGGTTCACCGCCGAAGAAGACAACATTGTAGCTGTCCCGGTCCGGGCTTTCCGCCAGCAGCAATTCGATCGAGCGTTTTGCAGTCTCGAAGGCCATGCGCCGGCCCTTGGACGGCGTGTCCAGATCCTCCTTGTAGCAATAGGTGCAGGAGAGATTGCAGCCGGTGTTGACGTTGAGAACGATCGTCGTCAGCGGAAAGTTCTGGATATGGATCGGCGGCCGCTCCGCCCGTGGCGGGCGGCCGTCGGTGATGATGTCAAGATCGAGCAGCGACCGGATGCGCTCGGTCACTTCAACCGGATCGACCCGGCCACCGAAGCGTTCCCGAACATCCGCTTCGGAAACCTTCGTCCGGTTGCTGAAAAGGTCGATCACGTCATTGTCGAGCCGGTCGATCTCGAACAGAGATGTCGTCGGCACGTGGAACAGCAGATGTCGCCCGTCCACTTCGACCCGATGCGCGTTCTGCGGCTGAAAAAAGAGATAGCCCATGGTTTCAAACTCCTGTTTCAGCGGATCGGGGGATCGTTCCAGCGCTGCACCGTGACGATGAGCTGACCTTCACCGGTCGCCTCGCCGCTGGTTGCCAGCACCTTCAGATTGCCCGCGTTGTTGGTGGAGAACGGACGCTCGGGATTGGGACCCGCAACGGCGGGCACGAAGATGCCGAGCGTTTCGTCCATCGTCCCTGCGAATTTCGTGTCTTTCAGGTGCTCCGCCTCTTCATTGAAGGGCGCAACCGACCAGGTGGCTGGCACGGAGCCGATGCGGATATCGTCGTCGGTTCCCGGCTGGCCGTCCGGACCATTCCAGTACCCGACCGCATTGAAGCGCGCCGGAACCTTTCCGGCAGACCCGCCACCGCCGCCAACGCGGGCGACCGCAAAGGCCGGTTCCACCTTGAGGCTGTCGACATGGCTATAGACCGCAAGCGTGTCTTCGGTAGCGGCATCGCCGGAGGCAACCGTCACCAGGCCGTCGGCATCTGCCGCAGGCGCCACGTCGATGGCCGCCCCATAGGCATTTGCGGCTCCGCCCGAGGCTTCAAGCGCACCACTTAGGGCAACACCACTCAGCCCGGTACCGACGACCTGGACAGTGGCAGCGCTGCCCGCAGGAACAGTCGACGGGATGACGCCGACAATTGCCGGTGCACCGCCGGCTTTCGCCGCCTTGAAGGTACCGCCGAGGCTGTCTTCGGCATGCAGGAACTGACGTCCGCTCAGGCTGTTTCCGTCTTCGGAGATCGCCAGGATCTGCCGGTATTTCGTGCCGCCGATGTCCAGGTTGGCGCGCCATTCATAGCCGGTATAGACGTTGAGCTTTCCGGAAAGGGTGAGTTCCTCTCCGCCAACGGTCATCAGCGTACCGGAAACCGAATAGGGCTGGCTGTCACCTGAAACCTCAAGCGTGCCATAAGCTTCGCCCTTCTCGGGCAGGCTGGTTGCGAACACCCAGCTGCCGGTGGCCTCGGGCTTTTGTGCCTCCAGCCACTTGCTCCAGGCTTCCGACTCGAGCGGATAGCGCTCGGCCAGTAGCGGCACCACTTCCTCGCGGGCCAGTTTCAGCCATTCCCGGTCACGGCCGAGGGCCTGATATTCCAGGGTCGGCCACTGACCGACATGGAAGTCGATATGCAGCGCCCATTCTTCCGGTGTCCGTCGCTGAAGCTTGAAACGGGCCGCCGAATGGCAACGCGAGCACATTTCGCCGAGCGGAGCTTCCACCTGTTCCAACACCGCTGGTTCGCGCTCCAGAACGTACCGCAGACCATCAGTCTCGCTGGGGGCGAGGCCTTGGGTATCGGCCAGGTAATGCACCAGTTCACTCTGCACGGCAGGCTCGATTTCCATGCCATGGAAGAGCCGCATGCGCACGATGGTCATCAGCCAGCCTTCGGGCGTCTTGCGTTGACCGCTGATGCGGCTGAGCGCGCCATTGTCGTCAGCCATATGACAGCCGCTGCAATTTTCCTCCAGAAGCGTGGCACCATCCTGCGCCCCCGCCGGAAGAGGCAACAGAAGCATCAGCCCGGCGATGCCGGCCAGATGCCCCTTTCGCATTCGTTTGATCATGCTGTTTCCCTCGTTTTGGTCTGGTGTTGTTTTGTGCAGCTCAGTGAGCCATGCAGAAGTCCGCGACTTTCAAGCCAGCCAAAGGCAGCCTTGAGCGCGGGAGACGGCGTGCGTGGCGGCGGTTGCGCCAAGACGGACGACGGGAAGAAAGGCTTGAGATCGCCAACCGGGATGCCCGCGACATAGGCAACACCGCCGGGATCCTGCGGTGTCACCAGAACTTCGCGTTCCACCAGCCGGTTGCTGTCGACAACGACACGTTGCTCGAGGTGGGTTTCAGCCACGGGCGGATGTGACGGTTCATCATCGGGCCAGTTGATGCGCTCTGCCCAGAACGGATTGGCGGAGAAACCCGTTTCCAGTCGGTAGAAGTCGCGTCCGGTGCGGGCCTGGCGCCAGAAGGTCTCCACAACTCGGTCGCGGTAGAACCTGGCGGCAAGCTGCCCCCCTTCCTCCGGGTTTTCGAATATGGTCAACACACTCGGCACAGCGGAAAGTGCGGAGGACAAGGCCCAGAACAGTCCGTGACCGGACAACGGATCGATGGCAACAGCGGCATCGCCAACCGGAATGACCGGCAACGGCAACCTCGGGGCTGCAAGAACAAGCCCGGCCGGTCTTGCGATCAGAGGCTTTGAACAGGAGAGGTCTTCAAACCGCTCCGCAAGTTGTTCCTGGGCGAGGAACCGGATCATCCGCTCCTGCAAGGCCGCTTGACCGGATCCGGGGAGATCGTCCGCACCGATGGAAATCTGCAGCCACCGGCCAAAGTCCGGATCTTCTGCAACCCAGAGCCAGCCCTGAGGGGTCGCCTCCACATGCGTGCTGGCAGGACCTGCAGGTCCGTCGGTCAACCCGGCAATTGCGAGGGTTTGAGGACCTTTCAGGCGCTGGGCGGAGGAGGCCTGTCGCCCACGTGCATCGATCAGCAACCGGGCACTGATCTCCTCGCCGGTGGAAAGCTTCAAAAGTACGCCGTTTTGCCGGTCGGATTTCAGGATCCGGCTAACACGGGCCTGCCGGGTTTCTGTACCTGCTGCAAAGGAGGCACGTCGCAAGGCGTCATCGAAGTCATGTCGGCGAACCAGCCGCTCTCCGTTGGCCGTGCCGGTCAGACCGGCCCATGTCACATGTCGGGGTAAAGGTTCGCTGGCAGCTCCCAGTGCTTCGCCAAGCCCCTTGGCAATCAGAAGCTGAGCCACCCGTTCGCCGAGGCCTTCCAGCCTGGGGCGGCAGGTTGCCGGGTCGATCAGGAGCACGCTGAGCCCGGCACGAGCCAGCTCACGCGCTGTGAATGCACCAGCGGGTCCACCGCCGGCCACTGCCACATCGATGCAGGTCACCAAATCTGTTCCCTCGTCCGGACGCCCAAGTTTTCAAGGTGCTGAACCGGATCTCTCTGTGCCTGCCATTAGAGAGAGTGCTTTTACGTACTTCTCGACAATTTTGGCCAATCTTCGCGAACCCCTTGAAATGCGAATCTCGTCAATTGCAACAGGTCCGGAACTCTGGTGTAGTTGTCGCTTCCACTTGCCGTTTACCGCGGCAGTTGGACAAAGCGGGACTTTCGGGAGAGGCGGGGGTCATGCCAACAGGTGCCACAATCATATCAGGTGCCTTGAGCGGTCTGCAGTCCATGCTGATCGACAAGGGACTTGAGCCGGCTGCCCTGGGACGCCAGAGCGGCGTGCCGGTCGACGCCTGGCAGCACCCTCAGTTTGAAATTCCGCTCTATGCATTTGTCGAGATTTACGAACATGGCGCTGCCATGCTCAGCCAGCCAGGCATCGGCTGGCAATCCGGTCCCATGCTGAACCTTCGCGACCTGGGTGAACTGGGCGATGCGCTTCTGACCGCGTCTACCGTTGGATCCGCATTGCGCACTTTCGAACGTTTCATAAAATTCGTTCAGAGCGAGACGGATCTGCAGCTGACCGTCGAAGATGGTGTTGCCACCCTCACCTACCGCATTCTCAACCCTGACATCTGGCCGCGCCGGCAGGACGCCGAATTCACGCTTTCCGTCCTCACCGAACTCATTCGGCGCGGTGCCGGGCCCAACTGGCAGCCGGATCTCATCTGCTTTGAACATACCGCCGCCCGCCCGCTGTCGGTCTGGGCGCAGACAGCGGGCAGTTTCTGCCTGTTCGATTGCGAAACGAACGCTCTCAGTTTTCCTGAAAAGGTCCTGTCCGCACCGATGCCACAGGATAGCAGCGGACACTATAGAAACGCTCTTGCCAGCCTCAGCCAGGCACTTGCCGGCAAGGCCCGCGCCAAGTCCTTGACCGCGCGCACTCGTACGGCAATCTATGAAGGGCTTGGCACCGGCACGTCCGACCAGGAAGCCGTTGCCCGCAGGCTCGGCCTGTCCCGCCGCAGTCTTCACAGACATCTGAGTGAGGAAGGCTTGCGCTTTTCAACGCTTCTGGACGATTGCCGCTATCGCGTGGCGCGCCACGCCCTCGTCGACACCAGTCATTCACTGGCCCAGATCGCCTGCGAACTGGATTATTCTGATCAGACCGCCTTCGAGCGGGCGTTCAAGCGTCGGACCGGCATGACACCGAAACAGTACCGGCTGAGTTACGGCCGCCTTCCCGACCGGTGACCACGGCGCGTTTGGGACGACAAACGAGGTCAAGTCACGTCTTCGCGCCAATTACTAGCGACCTGCAAGTTCAGGATGCGAATAGGCTTGCGGATAAGGCATCGGCCGGAATGGCCCCAGCGGCACAACGTTGTTCCAGGACCGCCCGAAATAGCCCTGCCTGCAATGGATCAGTGACGAACTTTCGGCAACTCCCGGCAAGGCGTGAACCCTGCACAGCCAGCGCCACAGATTTGGATAATCCAGAATGCGCGCACCGTTCAGTTTCATGCGCAAAAAATAAACTGGGTCGTGCCGGTAAAGCGTCGGGAACAACCTCAGATCCGCTTCAGTGAAATCGTCGCCGGTCAGATACGGCCTGCCACCGGCTGCCAGACGGTCTTCCAGCTCTGCCAGCATGATGAAATAGCTTTCGTAAGCCGCCGCGTAGACACTCTGGTCGGATGAGAACCCGGCCTTGTAGGCACCATTGTTGATCCGCGTATAGATCGCCTCGTTCAGGGCATCGATTTCTGCCTGCAGGTCGGCGTCGTCCGGATAAAGGTCAAGGCGTATGTCTTGTGCAATCGTGCTGCCCAGCTCCCCCGCGTGAGCATTCAGCATGCGGATGATCTCGGCGCTTTCATTGTTGACGATGCGCTTCTGCTTCTTGTCATAGAGAACCGGAACCGATCGTTCCTCCGACCCTTCGGCCCGGTAGATCTGCTGTACCAGCCGTAGGCCTTCGCCCGTCGCCGTTTCCTGCGTGCATTCCGGCAAGGGTTCCCCCGTCAGACTCGCGACCTTCTCAGGGCTGAATTGCCAAAGGTTCTCACCTGCCGGATCGTCCTTGTCCGTCCGTCCCGGAAAGGCAACATCCATGGAAACGCCGGACTGAAGCCCGAGCACGTTTCGGGCAAGCGTTACCCGGTGACACCAGGGGCAATTGAGCGCAACGAACAGGTGATAACGTCCGGGTTCCGCCGGAAAATCCGCATCGCCGATAGCAGAGCGAAACCCGCTGACACCGCGCACGAATTCTCCTTCCGCACGGCGGCTGGCGGCATCGGCCTGGTTTTCTTCCTTCGACAAATCGGCAGTCGGCTTCGGCATAGTCTTCCTCCGGTTCCTTCACTTTACGACCAAGGCATGGCCGGGGGCAAAGTTGCTCCCGGCCAGGATTTGCAACTAACCGCGCAGGCGATGGTGCAGGATGATCGGCACCGCCAGTTCCTCCTCATCGCTCAGGTGGCGTGCGAGCAGGGTTTCGATGGTTTCCGTCACCGGCTGCAGTTTACCGGCTTCCTCTCGCGCTTGCGCTTCGTCGAGCTGAACCAGCTTGATAGCCCGATTGGCGGTTCGCGAGAGCCGGAACAGCATCCCGTCCAGTGCTTCGTGATCCTGTTCCAGGATCTGCAAACCCTTTTCGAAACGCGGGTCAGCCTCACAGAGTTCCGGAAAGTAGCTCTTGTCTTCCCAGGTATGATGCCCGTGAAGATTGCGCACCAGCAGGTCACCGTAACGTGACAGTCTTGCCGCAAAACCGACCGGTTCCCGCTGTTTTTCCAGGTAGGCCTCCGTTTCGAGACGCACCAGTTCCGCCAATTGCCGGAACATCACATGTGCCCCCAGCCAGTTGCTTGTTTTCTCCTTGAAGCCCGGGTGAGCCTCCCAGGTCTCGCGCGGATACGCATCCAGCAGAATGCGCATGTCCGCGGGCATTTCCGTGGTGCGAATTTCAATATCTGCGGTCATGACGTTTCCTATCAGCTTGTCGGCAGGCCCGACCACGAGTCCTCTCGCGTGAACCGGTCCGGCACATCAGGTTCTGCCACAGATAGGAAGTTGCAATTTTCATAACCAGATATCAAAATAAGAGCCATACGTTCTAATTTGGAGAACATGTTGGGACAGATGGAAGACCTGCGCCTGTTCGTTCAGGTGGTTGCCAGCGGCAGTATCTCGAAAGCCGCTTCGGAGCTCGGCATTGCCAAGTCGGCCGTCAGCCGGCGCCTGTCCCTGCTGGAAGACCGCTATGGAACCCGGCTGGTCGATCGCTCGCCCGGGCATTGGGACCTGACCGAACCCGGACGGGAGCTGTACCAGCGCGCAAGCCGTGTCGTCAGCGATGTGGATGAGATCGAGGACGACTTCCTGAGCAGCGGCACGGCCCCTTCCGGCCCCCTGGCAATTTCCATCCCGAGGGATTTCGGCCATGGATTCCTCAACACGGCGCTGATCGATTTCCAGGCCCGGCACCCGGAAATTCAGCTGACCGTGGATTTCGATGACCGGCTGGTCGATCTTGCAAGAGAAAACTATGACTTTGCGATCCGCATCACCGAAACGCGGCCCCAAAACGCCATCACAATGAAGCTGGGCACAGTGGAGCATTGCCTGTTCGCAAGCCCCGACTACCTGCGCCAGCACCCAGTGCCGCAGTCGATTGACGACCTGCAGCAGCACCGGCTTCTACATTTCGGCTGGGCACGCCGGGCTGCCTGGGAGTTCCAAACGCAAAAGGCCAAGCGTCAGCGGATTGAATTCCAGCCTGCACTCAATTCCAACAGTGGCGCGTTTCTTCTGGACGCGACCGTACAGGGTCACGGTATCAGCCGTCTGCCCGATTTCATCGTGACGGACGCGCTGGCTGCCGGAAAGCTGGTGTCCCTGCTACCGGACATCGCCGTGCCTGCCTGGGGTATCTATCTGCTCCACGCCCGCGAACACCGGCTCAACCGCCGCATGCGCCTCTTTGCCGAGGAGATCCGGGCCGCATGTCTTTCCGGCCTTGGCAACGAGCCGGAAAAAGCGGCCTGACTCTGAAGCCTGAGCCCGAACCAGAGCCGCTCGCGCCGCGGTCCTAGCCCCGGCCGACGAAGGGCATGGCGGTCGCCATCACCGTCAAGGTCAGCACATTGGCATCCAGCGGCAGGCTGGCCATATAGGTGACAGCGTTGGCGACATGTGCCGGATCGATGGTCGGCTCGGCAGCGGTTTCGCCATTGGCCTGCAACACACCGCCGCTCATTTTTGCCGTCATGTCACTTGCCGCATTGCCGATGTCGATCTGACCGCAAGCGATATCGAAAGGCCGTCCATCCAGCGCTGTCGATTTCGTCAGCCCGGTGATGGCATGTTTGGTCGACGTATAGGGGGCAGAATTCGGCCTTGGCGTCGTTGCCGAAATGGAGCCGTTGTTGATGATGCGTCCGCCGCGCGGCTCCTGCGCCTTCATCAGCCGGAAGGCCTGCTGGGTGCACAGGAACGCCCCGGTCAGGTTCGCCGCCACGACAGCGCTCCACTCCTCGAACGAAATCTCCTCCAACGGAACGGAAGAATTTGAGATACCGGCGTTGTTGACCAGCAGATCCAGCCTTCCGAACGTCGTCGAAATCTCGTCGAAAAGGGCCTTCACGGATGCCGGATCGCCTACATCCGCAGCAATCCAGGACACTTCGTTGCCACTGTCGCGAGAAAGCTCGGCAGCAGTCTTTTCCAGAACATCCTTGCGACGACCGCTGATCAGAACCCGCCAGCCGGCCCGGCTCAAACCAGCGGCAACAGCCTTGCCGACACCCGTGCCGCCACCGGTCACAAGTGCGATCCTGCCCTTCACGTCAAACCCGTCTGCGGTCATGGAATTCTGCCTTCCAGTTCGTCTTCGATATGTATGCGGATGATGTCGTCAAAGCCGGTTTCCGCCTGGAACCCAAGCTCCAGGGCTCGCCTGGCATCGAAATTCGTTGGCCAGCCGTCAACAATACGGACAATGGCTTCGTCCGGTTCCCGGCGGATCAGGCTGACAGCCTTTTCTCCGGCAACCCGTCGCAATGCCTCGATCTGCTCGCCGACTGTGGCGGACAAACCCGGCAGCGTAACCGTGCGGCGCGGGCCCATGCGAGCCGTGTCGAGCCGCGCGGCATGAACGAAAAAGCCGACTGCGGCGCGCGGACTTGCGAACCAGTGGCGCACACTGTCATCCACCGGCAGAACGGCCTCCCCCCCGGCAAGCGGCTCGCGCATGATGTTGGAAAAGAAACCGGAGGCCGCCTTGTTTGGCTTGCCCGGACGAATGCAGATCGTCGGCAGGCGCAGACCAATGCCATCCAAGAAGCCTTTGCGGCTATAGTCTGCCAGCAGCAACTCGGCGATCGCCTTTTGCGTGCCGTAGCTTGTCAGAGGTGTTGTGAAGAACTCGTCGCCGATCTTTTCGGGAAACGGCTGGCCGAACACGGCAATCGATGAGGCAAAGATCACCTTCGGAAAATACGGCTCGCGCGAGCCTTCGATCCGGATGGCCTCGAACAACGCGCGGCTTCCGTCAAGATTGACGGCATAGCCCTTTTCAAATTCCTGCTCCGCCTCGCCGGAGACGATGGCCGCAAGGTGAAAGATGACATCCGGGCGGACAGCGATCAGCGTCTGTGCCGTTCCGGGCTTGGAGAGGTCCACGGTGACCGCCTCCGCAACACCTGGCAGCGCCGCAGGAACGGCGGGCGCAACAGCATCGGCAAGGGTCAGCCGCGACACCTCGAAACCGAGAATGCCCGGTTCCGCTGCCAGCTTTTCAACAAGCTTTCGGCCAACCATACCGGCAGCGCCGATGACGAGAATGTGCATGGAGGGTCTCCGCGGAGTTCAAGGGGCAGGAACGTTCCAATGGAGACTTGCGGAGATTGAGCGGAAGGGCAAGGCGGATTAAGCGGAAAGGTGTTCTCCAGGCCGACATACAACCTGCTTGCCCTGCGGAGCCTCCGCTTTGATGACTGTCTCGCCCTCCAGGCAACGGATGATGCGTGCGCAGGAGACGTCCGCTGGGGCCACCTTCGGCGCCCCAGCGAGATGACAGGTGCAAAACCGCTCAGCCTGCCTGGATAAAGCTTTCCAGTTTGCCCAGGGTCTGCTGTCCCAGTTCCACGGCGCCGAAGCCCTTCGCTTCCTGGAATTCCGCCGCTGTGCTGAAGACCATGCCGAGGGTGACCTTCGTTGCTCCGTCCTCTTCCTCGAACGAGGCCCAGGCATCAGCATGTTTCGGGCCGTTCTCGCCCCACAGAAGCGTGTAGCTGAGCCGTTCATCCGGCCGGACATCAGCGTAGAGATGATGGTTCGGAAACACCGTGCCGTCAGGCGCGATCATGTCGAACACCCATTCGCCGCCTGCGCGCAAATCGATCCGTTTGGTGCGGCAGGAGAAACCGTCCGGCCCCCACCATTGCGGCAGCGTCTCCGGATTCATCCAGGCTCCCCACACGACGGATCGCGGTGCACGGATCACCCGTTGCAGGATCATCGTGCGCTCAGCAGCGCCTGCAAGGTTGTCCAGCCCCGCATTGAAGCCCTCCCGATACCCGCCTTCCATATCCGAGCCCAGCGAGGAAAGCTGCACTGTCACGGCCAGCCGGCTGCTTTCGCCCAAATCGGCGATAGTTGCCGTCACCAGAGCAATCGACTGCGTTTCACCTTGGCACGAGATCACTTCGTAATTCACGCTGCGCAAAGGTGGCTGCAGTTCCAGCCAACCGCATTCGCAGCGCATGTCGGGCTGACCATCCACCTTGCAGAGCGAAATCTCGCGTCCCCCCACCCTTGTGTCGGCCTCCAGAAACTCCACGGTGACTGCAGGTGATGGCGCTGCCCAGACCGCCCTGGCCGCTGGCGCCGTCCAGGCCTGCCACAGGGTTTCGGCAGGTGCTGCCATGTCGCGCTCGAAACTGAGCGTTGCAAATCCGATTAGTCCTTCGCCAGCCGTGTTGGAGGCTGTGCTGTCCAGAGCCACGTTCTGCGTCATTCTCCGGTCTCCTTCATGACGTTCATTACAAATGCATCCAGCCTGTCGAGGCGGGCCTCCCAGATGGCGCGTTGTTCATCGATCCATGTCCGCACCGGTTCCATGGCTTCCGGAACGATGGCGCAGGTGCGTATGCGCCCATCCTTGGCGGTGGTGATGAACCCCGCCTCCTCGAGCACGGACAGGTGGCGCATCACCGTCGGCAGTTTCAGCCCGGTGGGTTCGGCAAGGTCCGTCACCCGTGCCGGGCCACTGGCGAGCCTTGTCAACATTGCCCGGCGCGTCGGGTCGGACAGCGCATGGAACAACAGGGAGAGGTCAGGATCATGCTTAGCCATATTGCTAAGTATTGCGAAAGCCACTCTGAGCGCAAGAAAAAACTTCGTCGATTGGCTAAGTTTTCACGGAAAACCAAACCAGAAACAGGATAAATATCTTTTAAGTCAAATGGTTAGCGCAAATATTTCCTGGATTGGAGGAATGCGCGCCTGGTAATTGGGCTGCGTGTCACCGGAAAAGGACGTCATCCCGGCATTATCCCCCCAGCAGCAATGCCCGAGCAGGCATCCACAGCCCCATGGCCATCATCATCAGGCTTTCGGTCAGCGAGACGAAACCGAGCGGAACCGAGGAACCGCCACCAACACAGGCGCATTTCAGCTCACGTTTCTCCAGATAGACCGCCCTGAAAATACTGACGGCACCGATCAGGCCGATGCAGAAGGACACCGGTGCCGACAGCCAGACCAAGGCACCGGCCGTCATCAGAATGCCGGCAAAAGCCTCGGCATAGGGATAGATTCTGGAATAGGGAACCCAGCGTCGGGCCAGCAGGTCATAGTTGAGGAACATGGTGGAGAAGCTCTCCACATCCTGCAGCTTCTGGATCGCAAGGATCGTCATGGAGAGCGATACGAACCATTCGGCTGCCCGCAAGCTGACAGGCGTTCCATATTGATGCCAGGACAGGCCAAGCGCCAGAAGCAGCGCGACGGAAAAGATGGCAATCACCGGCCGGTAGGTCGTGTCGCTCCGTTCCTCTTCAGGCGGGTCGAGTTCGAAATGGACACGAAGGGCGTCATACCCGCCGATCCGCTTGTTTCCGATGAAGGTTTGCGGGGTCGTCTCGACACCGTGCTTTTGCATGAAGGCGTCGGTCTCCTCACGGGTCGTGAGGTGATGATCCTCAACCTCATAGCCTTGCCGCTCCAGCAGGTCTTTGGATTTGAGACCGTAGGGACAGATATGCCCGGGCATGACCATGCGGTGAAGGCGGGCTGTCTGTTT
This sequence comes from Roseibium sp. LAB1, assembly GCF_054658235.1. Lineage (NCBI taxonomy): Bacteria > Pseudomonadati > Pseudomonadota > Alphaproteobacteria > Hyphomicrobiales > Stappiaceae > Roseibium > Roseibium sp. LAB1. The sequence continues at coordinate 787,693 of NZ_BAAGIB010000001.1, forward strand.
GGCGGTTGTACCAGTCATCACATGAGGCTCCTTGGTCAAGCAAGGTCTGACCGGGCGCATTCACCTCCATCGAAGGAACAATCGTCTCACGAGACTTGGGCATGCCGCATCGGCCAGATGCTGTTTTGTGTCTGGCAAACGCAAGAGGAACCCGATGGTTGCGGGTCATCAGGTGCCAGCTTGCTCTATTGCGCTTTCCAGCACCTCATACACGCGCCCCTCTCCCATCTGGCTGACATTGAACCGCAGGAACCCGGTCATCGACTGTGAAACACTGAAGACATTGCCGGGGGCAAGAACGACGTTCCGGCGCAGCGCGGAGCGGGCAATGGCGGCTGCATCCCGGCCGTCCGGCAGACTGCACCAGAGGTAAAAGCCACACTTGGGGCTGAGCCAGGGCGTAATACCGAGCCGCTCCAGCCTACCGGCAACCTCGCGCCGCTTCTTCGCAAGGCGCACCCGCAAGGCTTCCATGTGCTTGCGATAACTGCCGTCGCTCAGGACGCCATAGACAAGATCGCTCGCGACCGGTCCTGGGCCACCGAAATTGGTGGCCACTTGCAGGTCAACAAGAGCCTCGATCCAGTCCGTTCGAGCGGCAATGTAACCGCAGCGCACGGAGGCAGACAGGGTCTTGGAAAAGCTGCCGATGCGGATGACACGCTCCAGTCCATCGAGAACGGCGAGGCTCGGCAGGGGTTCTGGCGCAAAGCTGCCGAAAATATCGTCTTCTATCACCACCAGGCCGTGGGCTGTCACAAGGTTCAGGACCTTGTGCGCAACCTGGGGCGAGATCGTCGCGCCGGTGGGATTGTGAAGGCCGGAGTTGGTGATGTAGAGCTTGGGCTTGTGCCGGGTCAGCGCTTCTTCGAACAGCTCGGTATCCGGTCCGCAGCGCGTGAACGGCACACCGGCAACCTCCACCCTGTGCGCCTTCAGCAGCGCCTGAAAATTGAAGTAACACGGGTCATCGACCAGAACCGTGTCGCCCGGCCGCAGAAAGAATCGGCAGATGAGGTCGATGGCCTGCGTGCCGGAGGACGTGAGCAGGACCTGGGCGGGGTTCACCTCCAGGCCTTCTTCTGAAAACTGCCGCGCCAGCAGGTGGCGCAGGTTCGCAGCGCCCCGGGTTTCGCCATAGTCGAACAGATGGCCCCCACCAGCCCGCGCAAGCGCGCGCAGGCCACGGCGCATGGCCTCGTTCGGCATCCAGTCCGCCGGCAGCCAGCCACAGCCGGGCTTCAGAACATCCGGCCCGGCATCCAGCGACTGGCGCGACACCCAGAAAGGGTCGATCTCCCGGTCAAGCTGCGGCCCGACCTCCGCAACCGCGAACGGCCGCGCGGCATCGGCAACATAAAAGCCCGAGCCGCGACGGGCATAGATCACACCTTCCGCCGCCAGCCGGTCATAGGCGATCACCACGGTGGAGGGCGACACCCTCATGGTGGCGGCAAAGCCGCGGATGGACGGCAGTTTTTCGCCCGGCTCCAACGCCCGGCTGGCGATCTTGCGCTTGACGGCGCCCATCACCCTGGCTGTGCGCGTGTCCTGTTCCATGGCTGCATCCGTTGAAGTGTATGGCAAGTGTAAGCAGTACAGTTTTTATAAATTGTATTGCACTGTCTCTGTCCTGACCAGCCCCGCCGGACTAGTCCTGATCGTGCAATTTGTTCCGCCAAACGGGAACACTCGAAGACAAGACAACAGGAAAACCAGACATGCAGGCATCGATGGCAGGATGGGGCAGCGGGCTCCTGGGCGTTCTCATCTTCAGCGGCTCACTGCCGGCGACGCGGGTTGCGCTCGGCGGCTTCAGCCCGATGTTCCTGACCTCCGCCCGCGCTGTCGTGGCGGCATTCCTCGGCATTGCCGTGCTGCTGCTTCTTCGGCAGGCGCGGCCGCAGCGGAGCGATCTGGTTTCACTGCTGATTGTCGCCCTTGGTGTCGTCGTCGGCTTTCCGCTGCTGACGGCACTCGCCCTGCAACACGTCACCGCCGCGCATTCCATTGTCTTCATCGGCCTCCTGCCCCTTGCAACTGCCCTTTTCGGCGTGCTGCGCGGGGTCGAAAGGCCGAAACCCCTCTTCTGGGTGTTTTCCTGCACAGGCAGTGCGGCGGTTGCCGCTTATGCGCTGTCCCAAGGCGCCGATCTTTCACTGAAGGGCGACCTCCTGATGCTTGCGGCGGTCATCGTCTGCGGCTTCGGCTATGCGGAAGGTGGTGCCCTCTCCCGTCGTCTTGGCGGCTGGCAGGTCATTTCCTGGGCGCTTGCCCTGTCGCTTCCCGTCATGGGCACGCTCGCGTTGCTGACATGGCCGGACAGCTGGTCGGGCGTCGAAACGCCCGCCTGGGTCGGTCTTGGCTATGTGTCTGTCTTCTCCATGCTGGTGGGCTTCATCTTCTGGTACCGGGGCCTTGCCATCGGCGGCATTGCAGGTGTTGGCCAGTTGCAGCTGCTGCAGCCCTTCTTCGGGCTGATGCTGGCCAGCCTGCTGCTGCACGAACCGGTGTCCTCCACCATGATCCTCGTTACCACGCTGGTGGTGGGCTGCGTTGCCGGCGCCAAGCGCTTCGCCTGAGGGCTTCGCCCTCTCCCTCCGCCTCCTGCAGTCCGCGCCTTGCCCGGCCGGAATTTGCTTCCGCCCACCGGAGAATTTTGCAATATGGTTCCGTACCGTGAAATTGCCTCCGCCGGGGCGTACCGGCGGATTTCGGCTGAATTGACTTAGAGGAAAAAAGACATGGGTTTCTTTGATTTCGTGAAGGATGCGGGCAAGACGCTGTTTGGCGACGACGATGCACCGGAAGCAAGTGCGGAAGCCATCGAAAAGGAAGTTACCGACCTTGGCCTCGACGGCGACGTCAAGGTTGAAGTCAACGGCGACACCGTCAAGATCGCAGGTGCGGCCCCCACCCAGGAAGCCCGTGAAAAGCTGATCCTTGCCGCCGGCAACGTGCTCGGCATTTCCAAGGTCGAGGAAGAAATCACCGTCGAGAGCAACGAGCCGGAAGCCAGGTTCCACACGGTGGTCAAGGGCGACACGCTCTGGAAGGTCTCCGAAACGGTCTACGGCAACGGCGCCAAGTATCAGGCGATCTTTGAAGCCAACAAGCCGATGCTGTCCGATCCGGACAAGATCTATCCGGGTCAGGTCCTGCGCATCCCCGCGCTCTGATCTGCCTTCAGTAACACAAGGTCAACTCCCTGGAGGGAGACCGAGCTGTGCGCTCCGGCTCCGTCGGCGATAAAAACAGCGTCTCCCTCCTGCTGATCCTTTGGCAGCAAGCTGCATTCGACCGTTGAGTGAAAGCTTACGTCAGTCCTCGGGTTATCCCGGCTGACACGGCAAGTCGGCAACAGCCCGGTCTCCGGATGCGTTGTCGCTGTTTGTGGAAGGCGACGGGGCAGCTTTGCGTTCCCCAACCGGACATTCGCAAGTTTTCGGCCCGATCTGCAATGCGCTCATTCGCTGCTTGATGTGCGAAAGTCTAAATTGGGCGGGAAGCGGACGTTCGCGGCAGTTGGAACGAAGGACCGAAAAGAGGCGGAGAGCGGCCTGACCACTTCCAGCCGAACCAGTTGAAAAGCTGCCGTTCATCGAACCTCAATGCTGAAGGCGGTTTTGGGGCCAGAAGTACTCAAACAGCTTTTATTCAGAGCTAAGCAGTGGCAGCCCGCCGCGCCTTACGATCGCTCTTTCTGCTCCGACGCGGCAAACGTCGTCTGGCTGGTACCGAGCCTCGACCTGGAAAGCGATTATCAATCTGATTGAGGGTGTCACGAGCAGTATAAGCGTTTAGGTACAGAAGCTGTTCAAAGAGCTTTATCCCTTCATCTCGCGTGTCAGGTGAAAGCCGGTGAAGCGTGATCGCCAGATCGACAAGTTCTGGCGCGGCGGAGGCAGTATCCGTCGCCATATCCGCAAGTTCAGCTTTCCATTTTTCAGTGAGAGCAAGCGCTAAGCGTGCAACGAGGCCGGCCTTGTGCGGCAGCAAAGTTTGAAGCCTTTCCACGACAAAGGTTGGATAGACCGTTTTTTGCCGCGGAATTTCGTCCGCAATCACTTCAAGCAGGCGGGACCAATCGGGCGTTGGCTCGATTTCGTCGACGAGCCGGAAGATGTCCATGACAACACCCCACGGCTCTTCCTCATGGAGCGCAATAATGCGGATTAGCAGATCGGCTGGCAGATTCGTTTTGCCGATGTCAGACCAGACATTTATGCAAGCGTAGGCAGCGCCTGTGCGCGCCTGTTCTGGCGCGGCGGTAACAATGTATTCAATCAGTGGATCAGTCCAAGTGAGTTTGGGCTGCATGAGCCACACAAGGGTAGTAATCTCACCAAAGGCTTGTTGCATCCGTGGCTGAGACATCGCCTTCCAGTTTTCCATCATTTGATGGATGAAGTCGGGAATGTTCCAGTGCAGATAGGCGAAGCTTATAGCAGTTTCACGTGTATGGACGAGATTCGGGTATTTCTCATAGAGCTTGGTCAAAAATGCGGACAGCTGCGCGGTGTCCTTAGGCACCAGATACCGGAAAAACCTGATAAGCGCTGACCAGACGCGTTCATCTTCATCCATTTCCAAGTGCTTACTCAGGATCGCAAGGGCTCGTTCGGGATCACGCCGAGCGAGCAAAACTCGAACAATGGATTCGAGAATGGGATAATTCCCCTGAGGCAAAGTCGACCCGCCTCCCATGCCCCATAAGATGCTTTCGACTCTCTCGCTCTTGTCGCGCCCGCCTACATCGCTGATGACTTCCGCAAGAAGATCCTCATCTTCGTCTGGTTCTTCCGGCTCGACTTGCGTTGGCGGCGCGAGCCAACTCATCAGCCTGTCTAATGTCACGTCATCGATCGCTATGTCACGGCGGATCAAGCGCTCTATTGCCCTTGCGGCATTGCCACGAAACTCCTCCCCTCCGAAACCCTGATCGTCGAGGTCCGCAAGCGTTTTGACTATAAGGTTGGGATCGGCCTGTTCTGCCATCGTATCGAGCGCATAGCCCGCTGCCCGGCTACCGGTTTCTGGGGTGAGCTTGGACAACAATGAAACAACACGCTCAGGATCAGTTTTAGCGTACTCCGCCAACGCGCGAGAAAGTTGGATGTTGCCCCCCTTTTCCCATGTCTTCGGATTGTCCCAATCCGTGGCATCAGGCAATTCGTTAAAGGCGTTTATGACATCGTCATCACTAGCAAGACCGATTTCCTCGGACGACATCGGTGATCCAATAGACATCGGGCCGCTAAAGGTAGAGCCTCGTTTAGAAACGCCAAACCGCCGCTGCTCTTCGGCTATGAATCGTAAGATTTCTTGCGATAAACGGTCTTGTGGTAGTTCCTCGAGCAGTTCAAGCCTCAGTTTGGCTGTATCGCGGATAACGTGCTTGCGCTGGGAAGCATCAAAGCCTTCTTCAGGCTCTGGCGTATAGGCACGCACCGTCTTTATGAATAGAGCCAACTCTCCATCCGTCCAGAAAGGTGATGCCCTCCGTACCAGACGCTTAGAGGTTTCCGACAGGTCTTCGATATTTCCAAGGTGGAAACGCCGTTGATCGTGTAGGAAGAACTCAAATGACCTTGATGCGTAGCGTTCTGCTTCCACAGCGAGCGCGTTTGCAAAAAGCCGCTGCGCAGGCTCAGCGTTCTCAGCTCCATGAACGGCGAGCCAATCAATGAACCCATTGCCTTCTGCAGCAGCCAATGTTTCGAGGGCGACACGAAGTGCTCCCAAGATCGGACGCTCTGGCAGGTTTAGCGTTCCCTCCTCTTCAAATCGAAGATCTAGACCCCATACCGGAAAGCGTCTGGTTACTTTGCCTTTCTCATACCCTCGGAGAAGTTCCAGGAGATTGTGAAACCAAGGCCAGACCTCGTGCAGAAACACCTCAGGCGCTGCCTTCGCGAGCGCTTCAAGGGAGTCCCATCCGTCACCCTCTTCAGCGGATTTCTCCAGAGCATGCCCGGGCGTTTGAAGGGAAAACACGATCCTGTTTTGCTCGTCTTGCACCTCAGGTAACGCCGCCCGACGTTCGGCCTCAGCGCTCGCCTCCGAAAGTTTTACCGTCAGTCTGTGCGCAGCGAGTTTGATCGCATATTCCGGTTGTTCGGCTCCGACCGTCATCAGCAGGCCATCGAATGCAAACGGTGCGATGTTAGTTCGGTCGATGATTCTTTTTGCTGCCTCTAGGTGCCGTGTTGACCATGGGCTCGCGTCTTCAAGGACATACCAGGAATATGTGTCAAACTGCTGGTCGGGCAGCCAGTTTTCTTCAATGAGTTCGATGACATCCTCTACGGCTCCTGCACGCATGAGAATAGGAACAGCTATACCTGCCTCACCGGGATCTTTCATCGCTTGAGCGATGTGTGTGTTCTTCAGTCGGTGGAACCACCCCGGACTTTCGGAAATGGATTGCAGCGCGATCCGTCTTTGCGCAGGAGAGGACAGCGCTTCGCCAAGTATGACCGCCTCCATTTCCGTCGGTTTCGTCTGCTGTCCGATAAACTCAACCAAGAGCAGCTGTAGGTGGTCGCGAAGGTTTTCACTATCCCAGAGGCTCTTGATTTCTCCCTCATAGGTTGGGAGTTCAACCGCGCGCAGATAAGTCAGGCTGGCCCAAAGTTTAGGACGAACAAAAAGCGATCCTTCGCGGCTTAGGACGTAGGCGGTCAATTCGCCGGGATTCTGTGCGAAAAGTCGTGCGAGCGCATACTCGAACACTGTCTGGTGAGAAAACCCTATGCTCGCTGGTGTGTCTGGAGGTGTGCTTAGAATCGCGTTTGCGAGTAGTATCTCTATCTCCTGCACTCGGTCGTCGTAGCGCGCGCGACTAACCCAAAGAACTTCTTTCTCCGCCATGTCCTCAGCGATCCTGCTTGCCAGTTTCACAACTTCGGGACCGTTTGGAGCTTTCAGCAGCCGTTCTTGCCAAAGCATTTCAAGCATCGAATGATATTTGAGGAACGGCTCCTTCTGGGAGGAGTTGGGAAGCTTCAGGAAAGTCGCTAGTTGCTGCGGAGTACGCAGGAGGTCCTGTGCGTCGGCGGGCCAAGCGGCCGCATTGATCCCCTTTTCCTTCAAAAGTTTTTCGATTTCGCTCCACGCTGGAAGCTCAAGGTTGAGGCTAGAGGCTTGTACGCTCTTCAGACGCGCGTCATGCTCGTACTCAAACGTTCTCGCGGAGAGAACAATTTTGATATTACGCGCCGACGCAAGTTGCCGAACCAGGTTCAAGAGGACGCTTAAGCGCCCAGTCTGCAGGTCGAGATAACCTGCTAGAGCGTCTAGCTGATCAATAATGAGAACGACGGGTCTAACTTGGGCGAGATCGGTAAGCATCGTGGACGGAAGGGAGGGTAACGCGAGAACGGCGCGCAAATCCTCTTCGGACTTTACAGATGCATCCAACAGGTCAGCTTTGATCGCCAAAAACGGAGTGCCATTCGCCTTGAGAGTATCGGCCAGCTTGGCCAGCAAGGATGTTTTGCCGGACCCAGGCTTTCCTAGAAGGACCATTGCCGTTGAATCATGGCCGTCTATCGCAGCGATCAATGTCGTGAGCTCTGGCCGCGTGATAGATGTTCCATCTGGCAGCGTCTGCGGCCAGTTTAAAAGCGGCTGTGAGGCTGCGAGAAGCTTTGTTCCGATTTCGTCCGCGCTTCGGAATTCTTCCACCGTACTTACGCCGAACACTCGCACAGCAGAGCGCTCTTCCAGTGCATTGGCGAACTCAGTTGGATTCAACTTGTCCCATCTGGACTTGAGCATACTGATGAAGAGGTGGAAGGAGCCCTCTTCCGTGCCTACAATCTCCGCTGTTTCGTCATCAGATGCACTGCGGAACGCCGCGAGCAGTTGATCACGGCGTTCCGCAGGATAGTCTGCTGCAGACCCCGGCAAGTGCTCCACGACCTCAGTTCGCTCGGCATTCTCTTCAGGGTTAGCCAGTGTTGGTGCGGCTGGTGGATTAGTTGGAGTAACAATTGCTTGAGCATACAGTGATGGAGACTCTTGTGTTAGACTCCACACATCAAGAAGCTCGAGTGCGAATGCGGTGGCGTGCCCAGCCGCTATAGGCTGGTGTATCTTGTCGAGCTTCTGCTCCTTGTGCTCACGATCGTCGGAAACGCCGCGAATGACTATACAAGGCGTGAGTTCCCGCTCGGCGGCGAACAGCGCGCCGTACCCTTCCATCTCAAGGCCTGTCGCATCCTGATAGGTCTGCGAAATATGCTCCTCAAGGGCAGAATCGGGATCTGCTGAAACCGAGTTTACTGAAACGATTGGGCAAACGACCGCGTCTGGCGGGAAGGGCTCAGGATAGTTCTTCTCACCCGGACTCGTGTCTGCATAGGGAGGCGCGATTCTTGCCTGCCACTTCGCATCGCGAACAACCTTTTGTGCAAGGGCGTGAAGGATAGGATTGGCATGCAGCATGCGCGAACGCGCCTGAAATTTCCCGTCCTTGTACTTGCCGACTTCGGCGAGATAAACATGGCGTGATACCATCACCGAACCTACCGGGGCGTCGTCGGGTTTGCGTGTGGCAGCTACTCCCACGAAGAAGATGATCTCGAATGGGCCGAATTCCTGAAGGGCGTTTTTGACGAAAATGCCCGCAGGCAAAACTTCAGCGCCGCTTTCACCCGTCACCACTAGCCATTCTTGACCCGAGGCGCTGAATTGCTCGAACTCGAACACGGCATCTTTGTTGGCCGTCATGACGGAGCCAAGATGATTTAGGTGCGCTCTGACAGCGGCAAGCTCCAGCGGCAGCGCTGTGATGATCAGCGCCTTCCTCATGCCCCGTGCTTCGGCGTCGCTCAGAAGCTTTTCTGCGGACTCAAACATGCTCACCCCACTCTGGCGGGTTGCGTTCCGCGAGTGCCCAACTGCAATAAACAAATGTCATTGGTGCAGTATAGGGCCGCCTAAAAAAGCTTCAACGGTTAGTTGTGTGCCCAGAATTCTGACAAACGGCGCACTGCTGACGACTGGCTCGGACCGCTGCCAGCGTCTGCTATTAGGAAGTTGCAAAAACGGTCGGACGGCTGAATGGGCGGCACGAAGCCGACATTAATTGAGCCCCTGCCCTATTGCAGCTTTGGGCCGGAAGCGCCAGCGCATTCAGGGCAGACGAATGTCAGCTAAACCCAATTGGCGCAAGCAACCCGCCAGTCCCCTCTCGTCCCCATTCCGGTCATCCCCCTCGTCACATCCCCGTCTCCCCTGTACCCTGCTTTTCGTCCCGGCAAACGGGGTGACCCGGTAACGTCCACCACGGGAGGCGGTCGTGATTCAGCTTGCTTCGGTTTTTGCAAAGCCCCTGCTGGGGAAACTTGGTGTCGGTGATGAGGCCAGGGAGAGGTTTGAGGCGTTGCAGAAGGCGGTGACGGGGGACACGGGCACAGCCTGGATTCCGCTGTCGCGCCCCTCCGCGACGCTCGATTTTTCCACCCACCGGCTGATGGTGTCCGACATCCACAACAGTGGCGAGATCGGCCCGGAGAAAGACGCGGTCACCTGGAAGGAGTTCGTCTGGACGTCGGATCAGGCCATCAAGGACTGTGTCCTGCACAAGATCTCCTGGCGGTTCTACGAGAACGGACTGATTTGCCTGGAGGTTTGCGGCAGCAAGGATGCGGTGGGCCTGGATGGCAGTGACCTGATCGGCCACCGGCTGGAGCTGCGCGACGACACCGGCTTCCTGATCGGCATCTGGGCCGCCGCCTTCCTGATCGTCAAGGACACCGAACGGCGCAGCTTCCAGACCTCCACCGAGGATGACCACAAGCTGTTGAAGCTGCATTTCGGCAAGCTGGCCGAACAGCAGACCGGCATCGCCTTCCGCATCTGACCGGGCTTTGAGTGCTGAAGCAATCTCTGCCGCCGAACGCCTGCCGTCAGGTGGGGATCAGCGTTTCAGCGATTGCCTTGGCGGTTCTGGAGGCGGCCGGCATGCCGCGCACCTGAGCGGTGGCGATGGCGCCTTCCTTCAAAAGGGCGAGCTGTTCGGCAAGGGCTGCAGGGTCTTCGGCTCCCGCCTGCCGGCACAGCGGCTCCAGATAATCGACAATCCTCTGCTTGTGTTCCGCCGCCGTGCGGTGGATCGGGTGCTGATGGTCACCGAACTCGCTCGCGGCATTGATGAAGGCGCAACCATGAAAACCGAGCCCCTTGAAGGCACGGCCGTTGAACCACTCCTCCAGCGCGTCGAACATGGCCAGAAGGCGGTCTCTGGGCCGGGGCGAGGCTTTTTCCATTTCACCCATCAGCCAGTTGCGGAACTGCTCGTCCCGGCGGTTGAGCGCGGCCAGGATAAGCTCCTCCTTTGAGCGGAAGTGCTTGTAGAGCGTCATCTTGGCCACCCCAGCCTCTGCGAGGATCTTGTCAATTCCGGTCGCATTGAACCCGCGCGTGTAGAACAGCCTGAGGGCGGTATCCACGAGCTCGTCTCGGCGTGATTGCACCATCATCTCCATATACAGACAGGTTTGTCTGTTTTTCTATCCTGTTCGCCCCCTTCCCGTCCATCCCCACACAAGGATATCACGCCTTATTGACAAATAGACAGACCTGTCTGTATAAAATTCCTCAACGTCACGTTTTCGATCAGGAAGGCGGTTGTCATGTCCGGAATACAGATCGCGGTACACGCTCTTGCCGACGCGGGCACTTGCCCCGGACACCGGCGTCTGGTCTCAAGCATTGCCCTTGGTGGTGAACCCGCATCCGGCGTGTGTTCTGCGACAGTGCAAGATCAGGCCCCTTCCTCGGTGCGCCCTTCAGCACGGAGGGGCTGACGATGGCCAGTATCATTTCCGCCTTTGCCCGCGCCATGGCCGCCACCGCCGGCTTGACCATGACCAGTGACGGCAAGCTAGTCTCGGCCGACGGCACCGTCCGCCACGTCGTGCATACCGAGGACGGCCGGATACCGGATACGGCCCATTTCGAATTGTTAGACTGGATCCGCAGTTGGTACCCGGACGAGGCAGGACTGGTGTTTGCCTATGCACGGAACATCAAGGCAGACGATCTCGGTGTTCTGGGCCTTGCCCTGAAAACAGCACCGACCCTCCGCAACACGTTGCATCTGATCGAGCGCTACTTCCGGCTGGTGACCGACACGGCCGTCTACTGCCTTGAGGAAGACGGACCGCTTGCTGTCTTCTCCATTGCCGGGCAGACCTCGCCCCAGCCGATCCTGCATCTTCGCAACGAATGTGCCCTTGCCGGCTTTGCCCATAATCTGGCGTCTCAAATTGGCCCGCGCCTGCAGATTGAGGCGGTCACCTTTCGCCATCCCTGCAGGGGCGCGGCAGAGCGCTACGCGGAATTTTTCGGCTGCCCGGTCCGCTTTGGTGCGGCGCAGGACGCAATTGTGATGCCCCGCCCGATGCTGGATCTGCCGAACCGGCTTGGCGATCAGGGCGTCTGCACCTTCCTGACGGACCATCTTGATACGGAAATCGACGCGCTTCCCGCCGGCAGTGCACTGACGCGCGATCTCCTGAACCGTCTGTCAAAAACCCTCAGCAGCGGCGTGCCTTCCGCAGCCGAGATTGCACGCGATCTCGGCATGAGCGAACGCACGCTCTATCGCCGCCTTGCGGAGGAAGGTCTGACCTATCGCGACATGCTGCGCGAGGCACAGACGAAACTGGCCCGGGAACTGCTGGCCGGCAGCAGCTGCTCTATTGCCGAAATTGCCTTTCTGACCGGCTTTTCCGAACAGAGCACCTTCACCCGCGCCTTCAAGCGCTGGGTCGGCCAGCCACCAGCACAATTCCGCCAGCAGGCCGTAATCGCCTGAAGCCACCGGCGGCTATCAGCTTCCGAAAGCCCCGTTAAAGCCCTCCCCCGCGGGACACGGACAGACCCGGCCAACCCTGGCCGGGTTTGGCGTGTTTGCTCGCTTTTGGCAGGTTTCACCAAGCTTGGCAGAAAGGGCCAAAACAGTGGCAGGCCCGGCCGATACCGCAAGGCCTCTCCCGGCGTATTCAAAGGTCATCGAACGACGGAGCGGTCATCACCGGGCACTTTCCCGCAGCGCTCCAGGGCTTTTGAGACAAGGAGCGCCAAATGATTATCGAACAGATCACGGCCCGCAGTCCGGCCAGGCATGATCATGCATCGTCACACATTCCGGCAGCGTTGCCCCGGCAAGACAAGACGGGCGACAGCAACGCCTATGGCAGAACACTTTCCATCGTCGCCCACGACCTGCGCGGCCCGTTATCCAACCTCTCGTTGCTGATCGAGGACATCGCGCAATGCGCCACCTGGGAAGGCCAGCCCGCCATTGCGGACAACGCCGCAAAGGCTGACCGCATTCTCCAGCACCTGACCAGCAGTCTCAGCGCCCTGGTCAGGCGTGGTAAGGAAGGCAGGGATCCGCTCTCCTGCGTGCTTCGACCGATCGATCTGGCAGAGGTTCTGGCGCTTGCAGTCGCCGTCAATCAGCCCCTCGCCCGCCGTCATGCGGTCGACCTCCAGATTGACGCGGCCTCCCCCTGCCTGATCTGCGGCGATGCAGAGCTGCTGTTCGAGGCCTTCGACAATCTCATCGGCAATGCCGTGCACCACAGCCCGGACAAAGGCACTGTTCTGTGCGCGATCACACCTGTGGAAGACGGCAGCGTGAGCGTGCGCATCAGCGACCAGGGTCAGGGTTTTACCGCCGCCGATATTGCCCGGGCCTTCCGCCCCTTTACGCAACTTTCCGCCAAGGCCACCCGGCCCGGGCCTTCCTCCGGCCTCGGTCTCTGGATCGCGCGGCTGATTGCCGAACGGCACGGCGGCAAGATTGCCGCCCAGAACGGTGGACGGGGCAAGATTGCCGCCCAGAACGGTGGACGGGGCAAGATTGCCGCCCAGAACGGCGGACAGGGCGAGATTGCGACCCAGTACGGTGGCGGAAGCAGCGATAGAGGCGCAGTGCTGACCGTGCGCCTGCCGGCCCTGCCCGCCAATGACGCGAAACCGGCCTCGATCCGCCGGAAGGTTCCCGAACGAGCCTGCAAGGCACGAGACTTCGCAGCAGTCTGATTTTCAGCTTTCCGGCACAGGTAAGCCGGTGCCGGCCTCATGGAGCGTGGCCAAGCCCGATGCCGCCCCGGCCCCGTTGCCGGGAACGGGAGAGCCGTGCCTTCGGGCACCGGAAAATAGGCCACGAACCTGACAGCGTTTCGAGGTGATGCGCTGTCCACCTCAAGTCCCGTCCAACCCAAGCAAAGGAGACTTCAATTGGACAATGAACATGACAAGACCTGCGGTTGCTGCGTAACACCGGAAACGGTCGACCACGCCCGCCGCCGCCTGCTTGCAGGTGCTGCAGGCGCGGCAACGGCAGGAGCCGTAGCCATGGCCACCGGCTCGGCAACAGCTGCAACCGAAGAAGCACGCGCTCTTTATGCCGATCCGGAAAAGCCTGGCCTGCCGCAGATCGACATGGAAATTGCCGCCGGGCGCACCGCGCTCGTCGTCACCGATCCGCAGATCGACTTCCTCTCCGAAGATGGCGTCACCTGGGGTGTCGTTGGCGAAAGCGTCACCGAGCAGGGCACGGTCGACAACATCGAACGGCTGTTCAAGGCGGCCAAGGCCGCATCGATGCCGGTGTTCATTTCGCCCCACTACTACTATCCGCACGACCACAAGTGGCAGTTCGAGGGCACGTTGGAAAAGACCATGCATTCCATCGGCATGTTCGATCGCCCGGGCCCGCTTTCCCTGGAAAACTTCGAAGGCTCCGGCGCCGACTGGATGCCGCAGTACAAGAAATACATCGAGGACGGTGAAACCGTCATCTGCTCGCCGCACAAGGTCTACAGCCCGGCGCAGAACGACCTGAACCTGCAGCTGCGCAAGCGCGGCATCGACAAGGTGATCCTGGCCGGCATGTCCGCAAACCTGTGCACGCAGGCCCATCTTTATGAACTGCTGGAACTCGGCTTCGAAGTGGCGGTGGTTCGTGATGCGACCGCAGGCGCCAAGGTGCCCGAGGGCGACGGGTATCTCGCTGCCATCATCAATTTCCGCATGGTCGCCAATGGCGTCTGGTGGACCGACGACGCGGTCGAACGCATCGCCCGTTCCGCCTGACCGGCACTTCCCCTCCAAACCGACTCCCCCAACCCAAGACTGGATCAAACCGATGAAACTCAAATTTGCCCTTCCGGCCCTGGCCGCAGCCCTTGTTCTGTCCACCGCCGCCCTTGCCGCCGATGAATACAACGTTGCCAACGGCCTGACGCTCAATGGCAACCCGCTCGGCATGCACGGCATCGACCCGGTGTCGATGTTCGCTGGCAAAACGCCGGGCGCAGGGGACGCTGTCCACACCTCCAGCCATGACGGCGTCGATTATTACTTCGCGACGGCCGAAACCAAGGAACAGTTCGACGCTGCGCCGGAAAGCTTCCTGCCGCAATTCGGCGGCTTCTGTGCCTTCGGCATCTATGTCGGCAAGAAACTCGACGGCGACGTCCGGTTCGCCGACATCGTCGACGGCAAACTGTACCTCTTCGTCAATGCCGTTATCTTCGACAAGTACCTGGAGCAGAAGGACGAAGTCCTCGCCGGCGCTTACGCCAAGTGGCCGGAAATCCGCGAAACAGCCATCGGTGATCTCTGATCTCCCTTAGCGTTTCACAAGGACGAGCCCCGGCCCGGGGCTCGTCTTCCGTTTTGCGCGTCGACGCGTCTCACTGGGCCGTCCAGCCACCGTCAACCGGGATCGTCACGCCCGTTACGTTGTGGGCGATCGGGCTGCACAGCCAAAGCGCCAGAGCACCGATCTCAGACGGGTCGGACGTGCGGTGAGACGGTTGCTTTTCCGCCAGAAGATCGGCAACACCCTTGTCGCGATCGCCGCCATGAAGTGCGGCGCGGGCGGCCACCTGCGGCTCTATGATTGCGGTCTCCGTCCAGCCGGGCGCGATACAATTGACAGTCACCCCGCCCGAGGTTCTTGAACCACTTGCCGCATACTCCAGCGCCGCAACCTTGCTCATGCCGACGACACCGAATTTCGAGGCCACGTAGGGCGCCTTGTTGACCGAGGCGACCAGCCCGTGCACCGAGGCAATGTTGACGACCCGGCCAAAGCCGCGTTCCGCCATCGCCGGCAGGGCGAGGCGCATCGTGTGGTAGACACCCGAAAGATTGACGCCGATGATGGCATCCCAGGTGGCGACATCCGCCTCGGCAAAGCTGACGGTCTTCTGGATACCGGCATTGTTGACCAGGATATCCGGCCCACCCCAGGCGGCAACGTCAGCCATCATCGTCTCGACTGCGGCCACGTCGCGCATGTCGGCGGCAAAGAACCGGGCATCCGGTGCCCCCGCAGCCCTGATCCGGGCCACCACCGCTTGCGCCTCCTCCGGGCTCGCCAGACCGTGGACGCCAACACGCGCGCCCGCACCCGCCAGAGCCTCGGCGATTGCCAGGCCTATGCCCTGCACAGAACCCGTGACGAGAGCTGTTTTTCCGGTGAGATCTGTCATGCCGTTTCCTCCGTTTCAAGCTGTTGTCTCAACTCCGTTTTCAGGATCTTGCCGTAGTTGTTTTTCGGCAGGGTTTCCGGAAAGTGGTAGTTTTTCGGCCGCTTGAACCGGGCAATCCGGTCCAGGCAGAGCGTGTCCAGCTCTGCCGCGCTCACGCTCTGGCCCGGGTGACATGCAACAAAGGCGACAACGACCTCGCCCCATTCGGGGTCCTGCCGGCCGATGACCGCAACCTCATGCACAGCCGGATGCGTCAGCAGCACTTCTTCCACTTCGCGCGGGTAGATGTTGGAGCCGCCTGAGATGATGACGTCCTTGGACCGGTCCTGCAGCGTGACGTAGCCATCCTCATCCATGCGGCCGACGTCTCCCGTCCACAGCCAGCCATCGCGAATGGTCTGCGCGGTCGCTTCCTCGTTCCGCCAGTAGCCCTGCATCACCGTGTCGCCGCGCGCGGCAATTTCTCCGACCTCACCGCGAGGCAGCTCGTGGCCTTCGCTGTCGACAATGGCAACGCGCACCACCGACTGGGCCGTGCCGACGGAATTGAGCCGCTCGCGCCAGCGCGGATGCGTGCGATCGCAGACTTCGGCGCGTGGCAGAGCGGTGATGCCCATCGGGCATTCGCCCTGGCCGTAGATCTGCACGAAGCGCGCACCCATCACCTCGACAGCTTCCAGGATATCGGCCTCATACATCGGCCCACCCGCATAAACGATGGTGCGCAGCCCCCGGCCCGTGGTTCCGCAAGCCTTGGCGACATCCACCAGACGGCGCACCATGGTGGGCGCAGCGAACATGGAGATGGAGCCGATCACAGGCGCGATCTGCAGGATTTCGGCGGCGTCGAACCCGCCGCTGACCGGCACGACGTGGCGGGCGCCTTTCATCACGTGCATGAAATTGTAGAGCCCCGCGCCATGGCTCATCGGCGCGGCATAAAGGATCGCATCCTGCGGTTTGACGTCGTCGACATCGACAAAATAGCTCAGCGCCATCGAGGCAAGATTGCCGCAAGTCAGCATCACGCCCTTGGGCCTGCCGGTGGTGCCGGAGGTGTAGAACAGCCAGGCGAGGTCCGAAGGATCCAGAGGCTCGGGCAAGGTTTGCGGTGCTGTCCGGCACATGGCGCCGAATTCGGGACTGTCGAGCGAGACAAGACGCACGCCATCCGGCAGAAGTGGCGCCAACAATCGGCCAGTCTTTCTGTCGGCAAAGACAAGCCGCGCACCGGAGTTTTCCACCATCCAGGCAGCTTCTTTCTCGTGCAGCTTGGCATTTATCGGCACGGCTGCGGCGCCGCACCACCAGATGCCGTAAAGCGCTTCCAGATACCGGGTGGAATTTGAGGCAAACAGCGCGACCCGATCCCCCTTGCCGATACCGTGTCCGGCAAGCGCTGCGCTGATGGCTCCTGCGCTGCGGGCAAACTCCAGATAGGTCGCCTTGCGCTCGGTTCCCTGCAGCAATGCCGGGCTCTGCGGGCTTCGGGCCGCCGTCCGGTATAACCATTCTGCCGGATTCATTCTGTTCTCTCTCCCCCGTTATTTCGTCCGGGCTGGGCCAGTGCAACGGTCGCAATTCCTTGTTTGCTCGCGACATCCAAGCCTAACGCCTCCCGGCCCCTCCCTCGTCCCTTCGGCCCGCTGTTTCTTCCGGGCCAGATATGGTTTCCAGAAAAACGGCCCCGCGGAACAGCTATCTGATACTCTTCAAGCCCTTAGAGCGAAAATTCCGTCAAAACACGTAACGGGGAGCCCATGGACGACCTTGCAGCGCTTGCCTTCGACAATGCGCCTGTCGGACTGGCCTTGACCGAAGAGCGCCAGATCAGGCGCTGCAACGCCCGCCTTGCCGATATGTTCGGTTTCCTGCCGGAGGAACTGTCGGGCGCTTCGCTGTCTGTCCTTTACCCCTCTTCGGAAGAATTCCTCCGCATCGGCAAGATCGGGCTGGAACGGATGAAAGGCAGCGGTCGCTACCGGGACGAACGCATTATGCGCCGAAAGTCCGGAGATCTGTTCTGGTGCCGCGTGCGCGGCCAGTCCCTCAACCCCGATGCTCCCTTCGCCCGGGCGGTCTGGAGCTTTGCCGACATCTCCGAAGACCGGCCCCTGGCCGAGATGAGCCTGCGTGAACGCCAGGTGGCAAAACTCCTGGCCGAAGGCAACACCACCAAGGAAATCGCACGTCTGCTCGGGCTGTCACCGCGTACGGTCGAGGTCCACCGCGCACGCCTGATGAAAAAATTCAGTGCCCGCAACAGTCTGGAACTCATCGCCCATATTGCGGGGATACCGCATTAGCGCCACTCTTGGCAGAACACCATAGGGGGAGCCTTGATGGACAATTGGGTGCGGGATGCTGTCGCAAAGATCCACGCGGATGCGCACCGGTCCGCCGATACGCATCTGTTCAAGCTGCATGGCCTCGGCTGTGCCGGCGTCGATATCTATCTGAAGGACGAAAGCACGCACCCGACAGGCAGTCTGAAACACCGCCTTGCCCGGTCGCTGTTTCTTTACGCTCTGTGCAACGGCAAGATCCGCGAAGGCACGACCGTCATCGAAGCCTCTTCGGGCAGCACGGCTGTTTCGGAAGCCTATTTCGCACAGATGATCGGTGTGCCCTTCATTGCCGTCGTCCCGCAAAGCACCGCACACAGCAAGATCGAACAGATCCGGATTTATGGGGGCGAACCGCATTTCGTCGGTTCGGCGCCTGAAATGCACGGCGCGGCGGTGGACCTTGCCGCGAGCCTCGGCGGTCATTTCATGGACCAGTTCACCTATGCCGAACGGGCAACCGACTGGCGTGGCAACAACAACATCGCCGAAAGCATCTTCAGCCAGATGGAGCGCGAACCGCATCCCATACCGAAGATGCTCGTGATGAGTGCCGGCACCGGCGGCACGTCGGCAACGCTTGGCCGGTTCATCCGCTACCGGGGCTACGATACCGGCCTCACCGTGGTCGACCCGGAAAACTCGGTCTTCTACGATGCCTACCGCACCGGGAACTACACTCTCACCGAAAACTGTTCCAGCCGGATCGAGGGCATCGGCCGGCCCAAGGTGGAACACTCCTTCCTGCCGGACGTCATCGACAACATGATCAAGGTCCCGGATGCTGCCAGCGTCGCAACCATCCTTTGGCTGGAAAAGCTGATCGGCCGCAAGGCGGGAGCTTCCACCGGCACGAATCTGTGGGGTGCGTTGCAGGTTGCCCGCCAGATGATCGCGACGGGTGAAACAGGCTCAATCGTCACGCTGATGTGCGACAGCGGACAGCGCTATCTCGATACCTATTACAATCCGGACTGGGTCGCGGCAAAGATCGGCGATATCTCACCCTATGAAACGGAACTGGCGCGCTGGCTCCAGGTCGAGGAACAATCTGCCGGACCCGGGTAGAAGTCCGGCACCCCGGCCCCTGCGGCTCTCTAGCTCGCCTCGCGCATTCTATAGTCTTGAAAGGTCAGCACGTTCGCACCGCTGTTTTTGGCCTCATACATGGCCTGGTCGGCATGGGTGATCAGCGATTTGGCATCCTCTGCATCGTCGGGGTAGAACGAAACCCCGATGCTGATGCTGATATTGATTTTCTTGCCTTTGATTTCCATCGGCCTTGAGATTTCGCGGCAAATCCGGGCTGCACAGGCCAGTACGTCTTTCTCCTCGGCATAATCGCCGATGATCACCGCGAACTCGTCTCCGCCAATCCGGGTCACGACGTCACCTTCACGCGTGCAACGCTTGATGGTGGATGCAACAGCCTGCAGCAGAGCGTCGCCGACCGGGTGTCCATGGCTGTCGTTGACCGGCTTGAACGTGTCCAGGTCCAGCATCATCAGCGCGAACTTGCGGTTTTCCCGGTCTGCAATGACAACGCTTTCCTCAAGGCTCTGACTGAAATGGGCCCTGTTGGAGAGGCCGGTCAGGTGATCGGTCATCGCCAGGCGCCGCACTTCCTCTTCCGTCTTCTTCAGGCGGGTTATGTCCGCATGGGTTCCGGACATGCGCAGAGGCTGACCGTCCTTGCTCCATTCGACAACACGGCCCCGGTCCAGAACCCAGACCCACTTGCCTTCCTTGTGCTGCATGCGGATTTCGCAATCATAGGCTTCCTTTTTGCCGGAAAAGACTTCAGACAGCTTTTGCGACGATTCTTCCACGTCTTCCGGGTGGGTTAGCCTCTGCCATGTCTGCGTGCTGACCGGCTCAAGCTCCTCCAGCGTGTAGCCGAGGATTTCGGCCCAGCGTTCATTGTAGACCGCTGCTCCGGTCTGAATGTTCCATTCCCAGGTTCCGACATTTGTGCCGAAGATGATTTCCCGCAGACGTTGCTCCGAGGACCGCAGCCTCTTATGCGCGCCATTTCGTTCAAGCAGCAGAAAACAGACGACGACAAGCGACAGACCCAGCGTGCCAACCAGGCCGAGCATCCACTGGTTCCGGGCATGATAGGCCGACGAGAGTTCCGCGCTCTTGCTGTCGACCATTTCCTCCAGGCGGTTCTTGTAGTGCCATAGCTCTTCCTGTCGTTCCCGGTCTGCCGAGATGTCGTGCACCACCGAAAGCAGCGCCTTCCCGCCCCCGTAATCCACTGGCGTCGAATGAACTTCCACACTCCGGACCGAACCATCTGCCAGTTTGTGGCGGAAAATGAAGAAATTGCGGTGTTCTGTCTTGGCAAGCTGGCGTTCGGCTTCAACTTGTTCCGGGGTCAGCTGGTTGAAGTTTTGAATGGACATGCTGCGCAGCGTGTCCCGATCAAACCCGTAGAACTTTTCCGCAGCAATGTTGGCATCGAGAATTTTTCCGGTGTCCGGGTCGATCAGGATCATCGTTGCACTGTGACGAAGGAAAAACTGATCATAGGACAAGGATGCCTGTGCGGCTTGGGCGGGCATTACCAGCCAAGACAACCAGAATAATATCGTCGATTTTAACAGTATTTTCCTAAAAATCGTCAACACTTTCCGCCTTTTGCTGCAGTAAAGCCTCATCAGATTAAATTTTATAAAACAAAATGCCCGCAATTGCTCAACTTCCGCAACGATATTCGACTCCTGCTTTTCCCCCGGGAAGTCTGGAAATTGCCGTATCGCCCCATTCCGGTCTCACTCCGTCTCTATTCCGGTTTCAGGTTTTTGGGAGCGTTTGAATGAAGCGGCGTACATTCCTGATCGGTTCCGGAGTTCTCGCGACCGGTGGTGTCTTTGCGGCACAAACATTGCCGGCGTATCGGGTGGAAACCGGTTTTCAGCTGGTCAATTTGGCCCTTGCCGGCCCCTCCGCAGCACCACCACCCCTGACAGGGGCAGCCGGGTTTGCAAGGCCAGACGCCTGGGCCGATCAGTTGATAACAGCAGCCGAAAGCCAGATCGGCGTTACCGTAATCTACGATCCGGCCTATGTCTCGCTCCCGTTTCCCAATGGCGACCTGCCGCGCGAGCGCGGGGTCTGCACCGACGTGGTTGTTCGCGCTTACCGTGACGCCTTCGGCTATGACCTCCAGTCAGCCGTCAACGCGGACATGAAATCGGATTTTGCCTCCTATCCCAAAATCTGGGGTCTCAAGCGTCCGGACCGGAACATCGACCACCGCCGCGTGCCCAACCTGCAGACATTCTTCAGGCGGCAGGGTGCAGCGCTTCCGGTTACGGAAGCCGCAATGGACTATCAACCCGGCGACATCGTCTCCCAGATGTTACCCGGCAACCTGCCGCATATGGCGATCGTCAGTCATCGTGCGTCCGCCGACGGTACTCGGCCGATGCTGGTACACAATATCGGTGCAGGCACACAGCTGGAGGATCGGCTGTTCGATTTCGAGATTACCGGACATTACAGGTTCAAACCCGCCTGACGGCCGCCCTCTTCTTACGCTTCTGTCAGGGTCATGAGAATATCGGCATACCAGGCGCAGTTGAGGCCCAACGCTTCATCCAGCACGAGGTCACGCGTACCGACGTCGAGGCGGGCCGAGTGAACACCGAGCAGTTTCCACGGCAGGTCGCCCGGCGCGCCGTCGGGATTGCGCATGACGACCGGAGCCCCGCTCGTGCCGCGATGGGTGCGGGCATCGGTCAGGAAATACCCCATGCCTTGAAACCGGAAGCCGAAGGACGAGGCGATGACCGCATGGCGGACAACGGGCATATGATGCAGCGTGTCATGAAACCCGAGTGGAAATCCGACAACCAGGATGGACGATCCAATTTCCACATGGTCCTGCGGGTCGCTCAGGTGCTCCGGACCGAAAGCCCGGTAGAGGATATCTCCAGGCAATGCCGGCCGGTCTATCTCGATCACGGCCACATCGATATCTCCCGCCGTATCCCCTCCCTGACGCCAGAGGCTCTTGCCATCCCGGAAAAGCGGGATCGAAAAGCCAATCGACCTGGCAAGGTTTTCGGGATCGTTGTGCACCTCGATTTCGATCCGGGACGGATGGTGCCCGCTTGCCTCATCCACCATGACATGACGGCTGGTGACAAGAAACAGTCTTTCGTCACGCTCGAAGAAGAAGCTGCTGGCATTCGTCAGATAGGTCTGGTCATCAAATGTGGAAATGCGGGGTGAGGTCAGCAGGACAGCGTCGATCATCGTCAGTAGGTTCTCCTGAAAAGGGGGAAGCCCTGCCGCGGATCGACAGACTGCTTGCGCAACCACCATACGGCAGTCTCGGGTAAACGATAGTGCTCCGCGTTTGGTTCCGGACAGGCAGCACTTGCCGGGCGGATCGTGAAGTGGTCGCTCGCCTGACGAAACAGGCATTGTGGCCCGACATCAGCCGTGTGACTGCAGCACAAAAACCGCGGGAGGCCTCTGCATCAACCCGGTGGCACGAGGCACAGCGGCGGTCGTGAGGCAGCCCAGGCACCCTTGTCGCGCAGATCCAGAATGACATCGCGCAGCAAAGCATGCACGGCTTCAAGCGCCCGTGTGGCGGGCCGCCCGGCGGGAGACATCAGATGGGCCCCGCGCCAAAGGCCAGGTGCCGCAATACGGCTCACACAAAGGGCACCCGCCGCCACTTCCTCGGTCACGGCATAAAGCGGCAGGATCGACGGACCGAAACCGGCAGCGACCAGACGTTTTATGTTGTTGAAGGAGTCGATTTCCATCGCGATGTCAGGTGCAAAGCCCAGCGCATGGAACGTCCGGTCGATCAGTACCCGCAACCCATGAACGCCACTCGGCAGTACCATCGGTACCTTGTCGAGACTGGCGAGGCTCATTTCCTGCGGGCATGCAGCATCACCGGGCCACAGCACCACCAGCTCCTCCTCCAGCAGCAGCTCGGACCGGATGCGCTGATCTTTCGAGCGGCTGTAGAGAACTGCCAGGTCGATCTTGCCGTCGCTGAGCCAGTCGCGGACAAATCCACTCATGGCCTCTGTGATGTTCAGCGTGATCCTGGGATAGCGTTCGCGAGCCGCCAGGATCAGCGGCAGGGACACCATCGCGCTGATCGTTCCCGGAAGGCCGATGCGAACGATGCCGGACGGATCGGATTCCAGATTGCGGATATCGTCTTCTGTGCGCGCCAGATCGTCCAGGATGCTGCGCGACCGTTGCAAAAGCAATTCACCGGCTTCCGTTGGCGTCACACCGGACCGGCTGCGCGTCAACAACTTGGTGCCCAGTTGCTCTTCCATGTTCTTCAGGTGCAGCGACAAGGCCGGCTGCGCCACATGAAGGCTTTCGGCGGCCCGTGTGAGCGAACCTTGCGCGACAATTTCCTGAAAATAACGGAGCTGACGAATGTCCATGTCCGCAAACTAACATATAAAATTTATATGATAACTATCCAAAACATATATTTGTTCAATATCACTTCAGCGGCTTAACTGCGCTCACCGAACACGCCAGACGAAAAGCCGACATGACCAGCCAAGCAGACAGTTACCAGGACATTCGCGACGGTATCCGCGCCTTGTGTGCCCAGTTTCCCGCCGAATATCACCGCAAGATCGATGAAGCCCGTGCCTATCCGGAAGAGTTCGTCGACGCCCTGACGCGTGAAGGCTGGATGGCGGCGCTGATCCCGGAAGACTATGGCGGTTCCGGCCTAGGGCTCACCGAAGCCTCGGTGATCATGGAAGAAATCAACCGCGCGGGCGGCAATTCCGGCGCTTGCCACGGCCAGATGTACAACATGAACACGCTCGTGCGGCACGGCTCGGAGGAACAGCGCCGGACATATCTGCCGAAGATTGCCAGTGGCGAATTGCGTCTGCAGTCCATGGGGGTGACGGAACCGACCACCGGCACGGACACCACCAGGATCAAGACCACTGCCGTGAGGAAGGGCGATCGCTACGTCGTCAACGGCCAGAAGGTCTGGATCAGCCGTGTGCAGCACTCCGACCTGATGATCCTCTTGGCGCGTACAACACCGCTTGCCGATGTAAAGAAGAAGTCGGAAGGCCTGTCGATTTTCCTGGTCGATATCCGGGAAGCGATGAAATCGGGCATGGAGGTGCGCCCGATCCTGAACATGGTCAACCACGAGACCAACGAGCTCTTCTTCGACAATCTGGAAATCCCGGCAGAGAACCTGATCGGCGAGGAAGGCAAGGGCTTCAAATACATCCTCACCGGCCTCAACGCCGAACGCACGCTGATTGCCGCTGAATGCATCGGCGACGGTTACTGGTTCACCGACAAGGTAACCGACTATGTGCGCGAACGCGAAGTCTTCGGTCGCCCGATTGGCCAGAACCAGGGCGTTCAATTCCCGATTGCCGAAGCTTTCATCGAAGTCGAAGCAGCCAATCTGATGCGCTACAGGGCCTGTAGTCTGTTTGATGCCGACGCTCCCTGCGGCGCGGAAGCCAACATGGCCAAATATCTGGCCGCAAAGGCAAGCTGGGAAGCGGCCAATGCCTGCATCCAGTTTCATGGTGGTTTTGGCTTTGCCTGCGAATATGACGTCGAGCGCAAGTTCCGCGAAACGCGCCTTTACCAGGTTGCGCCGATCTCCACCAACCTCATTCTGTCTTATGTCGCCGAGCATGTGCTTGGCCTGCCGAGGTCGTTCTGATGGTGTTGCCGCTGGAAGGATTGAAGGTCGTTGCCATTGAACAGGCGGTCGCCGCCCCATATGCCACGTCCCGGCTTGCCGATGCCGGGGCCACTGTTACCAAGATCGAACGGCCGGAGGGCGACTTTGCCCGTGGCTATGACGATGTTGCCAAAGGTCAGTCGAGCTATTTCGTCTGGCTGAACCGGGGCAAGGACAGCATCACGCTGGATCTTGGTTCCGACAAGGGCAAGGAAAAGCTGGCGCACCTGATCACAGACGCCGATGTCCTGATCCAGAACCTCAAGCCTGGCGCCTTGGCCCGTCTCGGCTTTGACCCGGACAGGCTGGTGCTGGATTATCCGCGCCTTATCACCTGCTCCATCAGCGGCTTCGGCGAAACCGGGCCGATGGCCAACCGCAAGGCCTACGATCTGCTGATCCAGGCCGAAACCGGCCTGTGTTCGATCACCGGCGGGCCGAACGAACCCGCGCGTGTCGGCATCTCCCTTGTCGACATCGCCACCGGAGCAACAGCCTATACCGCCATTCTGGAAGCGTTGATCCAGCGTGGGATCACCGGCAAGGGCACGCAGATCTCGGTTTCCATGTTCGATGTTCTGGCCGACTGGCTGACCGTCCCCCTTCTCAATCATGAAGGCGGCAAGAGCCCGCAGCGGGTCGGCCTCGCCCATCCTTCGATTGCGCCTTACGGCGTCTTTCAGCCGAAGGAAGGCCCGGCAATCCTGATAGCCATTCAGAGCGACCGGGAATGGCGAACCCTTTGCAGCGACTTTATCGGAAAACCCGAACTCGGCACCGATCCCCGGTTTGCAACCAACGTGGTGCGGGTGAACAACCGCAAGGAAACGGATGCCGCGGTTGCCGAAGCCTTTGCGAAAGTTGACGCCGAAACCGCCGTCAGGCTGCTGACGAATGCCAATATCGCATTGGCCTCGGTCAACGACATGGAAGGCCTGTCGACCCATCCGCACCTCAGGCGGATCACCGTAGACAGCCCGAACGGCCCTGTCTCCTTCCCTGCCCCCGCTGCGATCTTTTCCAGCGCGCCGCGGACTTACGGCCCGATCCCGGCCCTGAAGCCCCTGGAGGCATGACCATGGAACTCGACATCGACCATCTGCGCGGCTGGATTGGGCGCGAGGACAGGTCCTCCGAAGTCCTGAGCCCCACACTGGTGCGCCAGTTCAACGCGACCTTTGACAGGACGTCCGGCGAGAGCCCAGGCGACGTCGCCCCGCTGCTGATCCATTTCTGCCTTGCCCAGCCCACGGCCCCGACGGCTGGTCTTGGGCCGGACGGCCATGCCGCCCGCGGCGGGTTCCTGCCACCCGTGCCCCTGCCCCGCCGCATGTGGGCTGGCGGCGAGTTCACCTTCCACGGTGGCATCCGCATCGGTGAAGAGGTCAGACGGGTGTCGACCGTCAAGGAAGTGGTCTTGAAACAGGGTCGCACCGGCCCGCTCTGTTTCGTCACGGTCAACCATGAGGTCACGTCAGATGGCCAACCTGTGCTGAGCGAACGCCAGGACATCGTCTACCGCGAGGCACAAGGCCAGGTCGCCACGAAGCAATCGCCCGAAGCGGCCGCCGTTGGCGCACACGTCATGCAGATCACACCATCGGCAGCGTATCTCTTCCGCTATTCGGCCATGACTTTCAACGGCCACAGGATCCATTACGACAAGGACTATGTCCGCGATGTCGAAAGCTATCCCGGCCTCATTGTGCACGGCCCCTTGCAGGCAACGCTGCTCTGCCAGTTCGCCGCAGATCTGAAAGGAAGCGCGCCGAGAACCTTCCGGTTTCGCAGCCTCTCGACCATATTCGACACAGCGGATTTCACGGTGAATGCGCAAACGGAAGGCGAAACCATGAAACTCTGGACGGCACAGCTTGGCGGCCCGCTCGCCATGGAGGCGACAGCGGCATGGTAACGGCAGTCAGGACACCTCTGTTCGTGCCGGCAAACAGGCCAGACAGGTTTGCCAAGGCTTCCGCGACTGAAGCCGACGCCATCATCCTCGATCTGGAAGACGCGGTTCCGGCTGCGGAAAAAGACGCCGCCCGCGCCAACCTGACGACTGTCTTCACCGGAAAACCGGTCATCTTCCGGATCAACGCGGTTGGGTCCGCCTGGCATCAGGAAGATGTCGCGGCCCTTCAACGGCTGACACCCGATGCCGTCATTTTGCCGAAGGCGGAAGACCCTCAGCAGGTCTCCTCTCTGCACGCTGCCCTTGGTGGCGCGATCCCCGTTATTGCACTCGTTGAAAGCGCTGCCGGGCTTGCCAATGCCCGGGTCCTCGCCCGCACAGAAGGAGTGGTGCGGCTGGCATTCGGGTCAATCGATTACTGCGCCGACCTCGGCTGCGCACACCTGAAGGAGGTTCTCCTTCCGGCACGCTTCGAACTGGTTCTGGCGTCCCGGCTTGCCGGCATCGCAGCCCCGATTGACGGCGTCACAGCCCAGCTCGACCATCCTGAACAGACGTTCGAGGAGGCGTCCCATGCGCGGGATCTCGGCATGACCGGCAAACTCTGCATTCACCCGAAACAGATCGCCGAGATCAAACGCGCTTTCGCCCCGACCCTCGCCGAAATCGAGTGGGCCAGACGTGTTCTCGCCTCCGGTGACGGAGCAGCCAATGTCGATGGGGCAATGGTCGACGAGCCGGTCCGCATCCGTGCCCGGACAATCCTCTCCTCCGCGCAGGAGACCGATGCATGAACATGCCGCAGATCGTCCTGATCCCGGGTCTCCTGAACGACGCGGACCTGTGGCGCGAGCAGATCTCCGGGCTTGTTGGCGTCGCCCGGCCGCGGGTTGCCGATATCACGCGTGGAAAGTCGCTGGCTGTCCTGGCGGAAATGGTTCTGGCAACCAGCGAGGACCGCTTCGCGCTTGCAGGATTTTCCCTCGGCGGCATCGTTGCCCAGGAGATCCTGCGCCGTGCACCGGAACGGGTCACCCATCTGGCCCTGCTCGACACCACCATGTTGCCTGACACTCCCGAACGGGCAGCGGAGCGCGAACAGCTGATTGTCCAGGCTGCGAAACCCGGCCGGTTCCACGGCTTCGGCAGGAAACTGGCCCAGTCTTATCTGGCGCCGGAAAATCAGAACAATACCGATTTGATCGACCGGGTACGGGCGATGACCGAACGGCTCGGTCCGGAGGTCTTCATCCGCCAAACCCACATCGCCCGCCCCGACAGCCGCGCCTCGCTCTCCGGCATTGCCTGTCCGTCGCTTGTGCTTTGCGGCCGTCACGACCAACTGACACCGCCGGAATTGCACCGGGACATGGCTGGTCTCATTCAGGAAGCGGATCTTGTTGTTCTGGAGCACAGCGGCCACCTGACACCGCTGGAAGAGCCGGAAAAAGTCACCGAGCACCTGAAACGCCTTCTGCAGCGCAATTCTGTCAGGAAGTGACAGCAGGCAATTGAAATTCCAGCGTGCACCCTGTGCTTTATGCCTATATCTTTCCCGAAAATTAGTCGGGAAAGTTTTTGAATGCCAACAATTTACCAGTTGAAGTCCCGGTTTCAGGACCTGCTTCGCCCAATTTGCAGATCGCTTGCCGCAAACGGGGTGACGGCCAATCAGGTAACTCTGACCGCTCTTGGCCTGTCGATTGCCGAAGGCGTGCTGCTCTGGCTTTTTCCGGGCGCCGTTCTGCCCTTGATCTTGCTGCCGGTGGTTCTGTTCATCCGCATGGGCCTCAATGCGATCGACGGCATGCTGGCGCGGGAGCACGATCAGAAATCCGACCTTGGTGCGGTGCTCAACGAACTGGGCGATGTTCTGTCCGACGCTGCACTCTACCTGCCCTTCGCGCTTTTGCCCTTCGTCAATGGCCCTATCGTCGTCGCCCTTGTGGTGCTTGCCATCATCGGGGAAATGACCGGCGTGATCGCAGTACAGATCGG
This sequence comes from Roseibium sp. LAB1, assembly GCF_054658235.1. Taxonomy (NCBI): domain Bacteria; kingdom Pseudomonadati; phylum Pseudomonadota; class Alphaproteobacteria; order Hyphomicrobiales; family Stappiaceae; genus Roseibium; species Roseibium sp. LAB1. Next base: position 816,208 of record NZ_BAAGIB010000001.1, read on the forward strand.
CGCAAGCCGCCGCTATGACGGCCCCTTCGGCAAGAGCGACCGGGCGGCGCTTTTCGGTCTTTGCGGTTTCCTGATAGCCTTCGGGCTGACCGCGCCCTTCCTCTACCAGATCCTCTTCGGTGCCGGGCTGGCGCTGTCCGCTATCACCATCTTCAACCGCGCCAGGGCGGCAATCAGGGAGAAACAACCCGCATGAACCTCCTGACCATCCATTGGGCGCTGATCGGCATCTGGGGCGTTCTTTGCCTCGCCAGCGTGATCGTTTTCCTGATTTCGAAACGCTCCGCCAAGAACATGAGCGAGCTGGTTCAGCGCACCGTCAGCTGGTGGGTGATGGTGGCGATCTTCACGGTTTCGTTTCTTGTCAGCAACACGGTCTCAATCATCGTCTTTGCCCTGATCAGCTTCCTGGCGCTGAAGGAGTACTTCTCGATGATCCCGACCCGCCGGGCAGACAGGCGGGTGCTGTTCTGGGCCTATCTGTCAATCCCCGTCCAGTATTTCTGGGTCTACGACAGCTACTACGGCATGTTTGCCGTGTTCATCCCGGTCTACATGTTCCTGTTCCTGCCCTTCGTCAGCCTGCTCACCCAGCAGACCGAGGGCTTCCTGCGGGCCGTCGGCACCCTCAACTGGGGCCTGATGCTGTGCGTCTTCTCCATCAGCCATGCCGCCTTCCTCCTGATCCTGCCGGCGACCGAGGCCAACAGCACCGGCGGACCGGGCCTGTTGTTGTTCCTCCTGTTCCTGACACAGTTCAACGATGTTGCCCAATACACCTGGGGCAAACTGTTCGGCCGCCACAAGATCATTCCGGGCGTCAGCCCCAACAAGACCTGGGAAGGCTTCCTGGGCGGTGTTGCAACGACCTTCGTGCTTGCCTTGTTGACGGCGCCGCTGGTGACACCCTTCGACATGATCCACGCCGCCGCCGCAGGCTTGCTGATCCCTGTGGCCGGCTTTGTCGGTGATGTCACCGTGTCCGCCCTGAAGCGTGATCTCGGCGTCAAGGACACCGGCAGCCTGATCCCCGGTCATGGCGGCATTCTCGACCGCATCGACAGCCTGACCTACACTGCGCCGCTGTTCTTCCACTTCACCCGCTATTTCTATTACTGAAGGGGGATGTCAGGATGACCGTTCCCACTCTGCGCACGCACTCGCCTCATCGTCACCGCAGTCACTCCCTCCTCCATCGTCACCCCGGACGTAGCGAAGCGGAGATCCGGGGCCGGCGAGCCAAAGCGTCGAGACTGTTTTCGTTCAATTTGCAGAGGCCCTCGGCTCCCCGATCCCGGCTCGCGCTACGCTTGGCCGGGATGACGAAAAAGGGCCTTGGCGTTCCTGGAAAGACCAAGGCTGGGAACCTCCGTTGATGCTCCAGAAGATCTTCTACATCTTCGTCAAGATCGCCGTCCTGTTCCTGCTCGGGCTGAACGTGCGCCGCAAGGAACTGCTGCCGGCGAGCGGTCCGGCCATCATCGTTGCCAATCACAACAGTCATCTCGACACCATGGTGCTGATGGCCTTGATGCCACTGTCGAAGCTGAAGGACATCAAGCCGGTTGCCGCGGCCGACTACTTTTTCTCAACCCCGCTGAAGGCCTGGATGTCGGAACATGTTCTCGGCATCATCCCCGTGGAGCGTGGCCGCAAGGAGAAAAATATCGACCCGCTGGAAGGCTGCTACGAGGTCCTGCGTCAGGGCAAGGTTCTGATCCTGTTTCCGGAAGGATCGCGCGGTGAACCGGAACAGATGACGGATCTCAAGAAAGGTGTTTCCTTTCTTGCTGAACGGTTTCCGGAAGCACCGGTCGTGCCCGTTTTCACCCACGGCCTAGGCAAGGCCTTGCCGAAGGGATCGTTTCTGCTGGTACCGTTCTTCTGCGATATTTTCGTCGGGGAACCAATAACTTGGAACGAGGACCGGACTCATTTTATGACCGAGCTGAAGGAGCGCTTTAACGCGCTCTCGACGGAAAAGACCTTTGCGTCCTGGGAGTAGTACGCTGGCGCTTTTCTATCTGGTGGCGCTCTGGAGCTTTGTCGAGGCGACGCTGTTCTTCATCGCTCCTGACGCACTTTTGAGCATCATCGCGCTTCGCTCCCTGGGCAAGGCCATGATGGCGGCACTTGTGGCATCTTTCGCGGCTGCCTTCGGCGGCCTCATTGTCTGGACCTGCGCACAGCACTTTCCCGAAGAGACGTTGCAGGTCCTGCTGCTTGTGCCCGGGATTTCCGGATCAACCTTTGAAATGGCCGGGCAACTTTTGCAGGCAGGCCTGTTCGAGGGACTGCTCGGTGGCGCCTTCAGCGGTATCCCCTACAAGGTTCTTTCGGCCGAAGCGGGGTACGCCTCGGTTCCCGCTCAAACGCTTTTTCTTGTCTCTCCAGCGGCGCGACTACCCAGGTTTGTCCTTGTCGCCTTCATTTCCTGGTCGCTGTCCCGGCTCGTCGGCGCCCGTCTCAGCGACAAGCGAAAGCTCGCCCTTTGCCTTGCCGTCTGGCCATTTGTCTATGCCAACTATTTTCTCAACGCTGGCTGGTGAGCCGGTACCGGGCAAGGCCCTTCACCCGATTTGTGACAACAACACTCCGCCAAGCGCCGACGTCAGCAGCACCCAGACCAGACCCACGTGGAACCGCAGAAGCATCAGACCACACAGCGCCGCCAGCACCGGCACACGCCAGTCGAGGCTGGCGACGTCAGGGACCCAGAGTGTCACGACACTCCACTTTGTGGCCGTGACCTCTTCGAAGAAGACATGCAGCGCAAACCAGACCGACAGGTTGAGCACGACGCCGACCACTGCCGCGACGATGGCCGACAGTGCCGACTTGAGCCTCGGCTGCGCCGAGATCCACTCGATGTAGGGCGCTCCGGCAAAGATCCAGAGAAAGCAGGGAGCAAAGGTCGCCCACAGCGCAACCAGCCCCCCAGCCAGGCCAAGCAGGAGCCCTCCCTCGTGAAAGGCAGCCAGAAAGCCGACGAACTGGGTCACCAGAATGAGCGGGCCAGGTGTTGTTTCCGCCAGGCCCAGCCCGTCCATCATCTCGCCTGCGCTCAGCCAGCCGTGAATGGCGACAACGTCCTGGGCCATATAGGCGAGCACCGCATAAGCGCCGCCAAAGGTGACGACAGCGAGCTTTGAAAAGAACCAGCCGATATCCGCCAGCAAGGGGACGCTGCCAGCCAGATCCAGCAGCGCCAGCGGCGCGATCCAGATGAAGAGCCAAAGACACACCGTCCGGAGCGTCTTCACAACCGGCCTGGCGACGGTAACGCTGGTTTCGGTCTGGCTTGCGGTCTGCAGACCGCTAAACGCCGCGCCGTAAAGCCCGGCAACCAGAACTATCAGCGGAAACGGCAGGGCGAGGAAATAAATCCCGACAAAGGCGAGCGCCGCAATGACCCATTGCCGCCTGATGGTGAGCGCACGTTTTGACAGGCGTAGCAGCGCCTCCAGAACCACGATCAGGACGGCTGCCTTGATACCCAGAAACAGCTGATTGACCAGCGGAACATTGCCGAAGGTTCCGTAAACCGCGGCAAGCGCGAAAATTGCGAGGGCGCCGGGAACGACAAACAGAAGGCCCGCCAGCAGGCCACCGGCAACGCCGCGCAGTTTCCAGCCACAGTAAGTCGCCAATTGCATGGCCTCCGGACCTGGCAGCAACATGCAGAACCCGAGAGCGTTGACGTAGCTTTTTTCCGAAAGCCAGCCGGTCTCATCAACCAGCTTGCGGTGCATCAGCGCGATCTGTGCAGCCGGACCGCCGAAAGACAGCAGACCAATGCTGCCAAAGACGGATATCAGCCGCCGCCAGGATGCCTCCTGGTCGAAAGCTGTTCCATCTTTGCCCGGAGCGCCTTCACCAGATGCATGATGTGCGGTCAACGTGTCAGCCCTTTTCGTCGCAGACAGCCTTTCGTGCCCTTCCTCTAGCGCATTCGGGATGGAAGGGTAACTGCAATCCTCACCCGAATGCCGTCAGAGCTGAACCGGCGCAACGCAGTGGCAGGCGGCAACGCCCAGAGCCTGTATCAAGTGCTATCCCTTGACCGGATAGCGGTCAGGCTCCTCGAAGACATCGATCACCTTGGTTCCGGCCTTGATGACCGCACTGTGCTCCGCCCCGCTGGGAATGTCGTAGATAGCGCCCGGCCCCATCGTCCTGGTTTCACCAGCGATGGTAAATTCGATCTCGCCGCTCAGGACAGTGCCCCATTGCGCCAGATGCGAATGCGGAGGCAGGACCATGTCCTTCACGAAATCGAAAAAAACGACCAGCCCGGCGTCCGAGCGCACTGCGTAGGATCTGACAACGTCCTCGGGGAAGGGAACATCGAGAGCGGGAAACTTTCGGATGAAATCTGGAAGCTGCATGGACCTCTTGCCTCGAACGGATGGTGTTGAGGCAAGTCTGGACCAGGTCGGCCTATCCGTTCAAGACATCCTTTACGGTCGTCGCCAGCTGCTTCAGCGTGAAGGGCTTGGGCAGGAAGAAGAACTGTTCGCCCGGTGGCAGGTTCTCTTCGAACGCGTCCTCGGCGTAACCGGATACGAAGATGATCTTCAGGTCCGGACGCGTCTTGCGCAACTCGACCAAGAGCGACGGACCGTCCATTTCCGGCATGACCACATCGGAAACGACGAGATCGATCTTGCCGTCGGTCTCTTCCATGACCTCCAGCGCCTCGTTGCCCGAGCCAGCCTCGTAGACCGTGTAGCCGCGAGATGCGAGCGCACGGGCACCGAAGGCGCGCACAGCCTCCTCGTCTTCCACCAGCAGGATCGACGCGGAACCGGTCAGATCCTTGACCTTTTCCGGTTCGGCTTCCTTGGGCTCCGGCTTCTTCTTTTCCACCACCTTCGGAATGTGGCGCGGCAGGAACAGGCGGAACTTGGTGCCCACATCAACTTCGGAGGTACAGAAGATGAACCCGCCGGTCTGCTTGACGATGCCGTACACCGTTGACAGTCCGAGGCCCGTGCCCTTGCCGACTTCCTTGGTGGAGAAGAACGGATCGAAGATCTTCTCCATCACGTCGGGCGGGATGCCATGGCCGGTGTCGTCCACCTCGACCAGTGTGTATTCGCCCGGAGGCATGCCACGGATGTTGTCGAACTGGGTGCTTTCGGCTTCGCTGACATTGCGCGTGCGGATGGTCAGCCGGCCGCCGTCGGCCATGGCGTCGCCCGCATTCACCGCCAGGTTGACGATCACCTGCTCCAACTGGTTGAGATCGGCCATGACCGGCCAAAGGTCGCGGCCATGGATCACCTTCAGTTCCACCTTCTCGCCCAGCAGGCGGTCGAGCAGGATGGAGAGATCCGCCAGAACGTCGTTCAGCTCCAGTTGCTGCGGGCGCAACGTCTGACGGCGCGAGAAGGCCAGAAGCTGCCGCACCAGGCCGGCAGCGCGGTTGGCGTTCTGCTTGATGTTCATGATGTCCTGGAAGGACGGATCGGTCGGCCTGTGGCTGGCCAGCAGGAGGTCGGAGAACCCGATGATCGCAGTCAGGACGTTGTTGAAATCATGGGCGACACCGCCGGCAAGCTGCCCGATCGCCTGCATCTTCTGACTCTGGGCAAACTGGGCTTCCAGCGCCCGCTGCTGCGTGGTCTCCAGCGCATAGACAATGGCCGCTTCCCCATCGCCCTCGCCTTCCTGCACTGCGGAGACGTAGAAGGTTGCCGAACGCGGATCATTGCCCTCGACCAGCGGAATGTCGATCGGGGCAATCTCGCCGATCCCGTTCGCAGCAGCCTGCAGAGACTTTGCCAATTCCCGGCGCCCGCTCTCGGCCACATAGGCCTCGAGCTTGGGAGATTCGTCATCGCTATCGACCGCACCGAACAGCTTCAGGAACGGCGCATTGGTTCTCAGAACCCGGCCTTCCTTGTCGAGCGATGCAATGGCGATCGGCGTGTTGTTGAAGAAGCGGGCAAAGCGAACCTCTGCCGCCCGCAGCGCCTCGGACGCTTCCTCGCCGCGCGACCGGTTGAGCACCAGTGTCCGGCTGTCGCCCGGCTGACCGTTCTCGCCGAAGGGCACACGGTGCAGCAGACGCACAGGCAGTCCGCGGCCGTTGCGCGTGACGAAATCGAGATCAAAGGTTTCACTCTTGACCTCGCCGGCCTGCCCCTTGATCGAGCGGATCAGCTCCGTGCCGTCACCGCGCACGATGCTGGACAGATCCAGATCGCCTGCGTCGAACTGGGCGAGATCGTACCCGAGCCAGTCTGCCAGCGTCGCGTTCAGATAAACGATGCGGCCTTCCGCATCACAGGAGAAAAACCCGGCAGGAGCGTGATCCAGGAAGTTGATGACGCGCTGCAGTTCCTGAAATGAATTTTCCTGTTCGGCCCGGTCGCGGGTGATGTCGGCAAGCTGCCAGACCGCCATCGGCTTGCCGCCGCCGCGTTCCTTGGGCACTTGCAGCGGGCGTATCGACACCCGGTACCAGCGTGCAGCACCGTCTGCCCGGCCAAGCGGAAACGGCATGCGGATTTCTTCCTGTGCCCTGCGGCTGTCGCGCATGGCCTGAGACAGCCTGAAAATGGCATCTGCGGCATCTGGATCGGACGAGAACACCCGCTCGACCACACGGATATCGGCAGCGGTTTCAGCTCCGGTCAGGTCTGCATACGCCTTGTTGGCATAAACGAGCCTGCCGTCCAGATCGGTGATGAGAGCCCCGTCCTCAAGCGTATCGACAAAAGCGGACGCCAAAGGGTTGGCTTCGCCCGGGCGAGCGGACAGGCGCAGAAAGCCGATAGCCCCGGCAAACAGGCAGAATACGCCCACAACGGCCAGAATGCCGAGCAGCGCAAGAATAAACGGCTGCGCCACTTCGCGGTCCATGACCGCAAAGGCAGCAGCAGCGCCGACGAGCAGCAGTGCGAGGCCTATGAGAAGGCCTATATTACCGGAACGTTCCGGGCGGCTGATCATCGGTCCGCTCGGCGCCCCGTCCATGTCACTCATCAATCCTGTCTCCCGGGCCCGATTCGGTTCATGAAGGGGCCGTACATAAGCATTCTGTGCTTAATAGCCGATTTCAACTGATATGCGACCAAGTCCTGTTGAAATTCACCTGTTTGCAGCGGACTTTTTCATCCCGCTATCCTTGAGAGCAACTTAGTTGGCGCGCCAGGATGCGCGCTTGCGCATGCGGAAGACGAAGCCGATGACTTCGGCGACCGCCTTGTAGTGTTCCTCGGGAACTTCCTGATCAATTTCGACTGTCGCATAAAGCGCCCGGGCCAGCGGTGGATTTTCGATGACCGGAATGTCGCTCTCCTTGGCGACTTCTCGAATCTTCAGCGCAACCGCGTCCGTTCCCTTGGCAAGGCAGAGCGGTGCGCCCATGCCCTCTTCGTATTTCAGCGCCACAGCATAGTGCGTCGGGTTGGTCACGACCACCGTCGCCTGCGGTACGGCAGACATCATGCGCTTGCGCGAGCGTTCCATGCGCAGCTGACGGATCTTGCCCTTGATCTGCGGATCGCCTTCGGTCTGCTTGTATTCTTCCTTGACCTCACGCAGCGACATCTTCTGCTTGTTGAACCATTTGTTGCGCTGATAGATGAAGTCGGCTCCGGCGACGACGGTCATCACCGCCAGCACGGCGGCCAGAAGCTGCAGGATCAGAACCCGCGCCTCCTCCAGAATGATGCTCGTATCAGCGAACACCATGACTTCCGCTTCATCGCGGTGCGGCCACATCACCGCCACCATGATGGCGCCGACAATGGAGATCTTCACCATCCCCTTGGCGAAGTTTACCAGACTATCCGCCGAAAACAGACGTTTGAATCCGGATGCCGGCGAGACCTTGGACAGTTTCGGCTTGATCGTTTCCGCCGTCAGCAGCGGCTGGTGCTGCACCAGATTGCCCGCCACCGCCATGACCACCAGCGCCAGCAGCGGAACACCAACGATGAGGGCGACGGACTGTCCAGTGTCTCGCCACAGGGCCTTCAGCGCATAACCGTCCACGGCAATCTGGTGGGCATGCTCCATGTAGCCTTTCATCATCTCGCCCAGGGACACGGCCGTGCTGGGTGCGAAAATGGCGATCATCAGCGTCGCGCCGGCCAGTGTGAACCAGGTGCTGACTTCCTGAGATTTCGGTACGTCCCCCTTGTCATGCGCCTCTTTCAGGCGCTTGTGCGTGGGGTCCTCTGTTTTTTCTGAGTCGTCGGTATCGTCAGCCATTCTGCAGCGCTACCCCACGATGAACTTGCCGAGCGATTCCTGAAAATGATCCAGATAGAACATCATCAGGGTCGAGATGAGCGCCATAAGCATGAAAAGCCCGATCGCGATATTCACCGGCATGGCGATGAAGAAGATCTGCATCTGCGGCATCAGCTTGTTGAGCAGGCCAAGGCCGAAATAGAAAACCAGACCGACAACCAGAAAAGGCGCGCTCATGCGCACCGCGATGGAAAACACGTGCGCGACGGTTTCCGCCGCGTTCTGTGAAAAATCGCCTACCGGCGGCGCCAGCCCAGGCGGAAAGATCGTGAAACTGTCGTGGAGAGCGGCAATCACCAGATAGTGGCTGTCGCTGACGAAGACCATGGTGATGCCGAGAATCGACAGAAAGTTGCCAAACAGCGCACCTTGCTGACCCTGGTTGGCGAAATCCGTACCAAGCGCGAAGGCGAGGCCCGACTGGTTGGCCATGATCATGCCGGCGATCTGCAAGACGGACGTGATCATCTTCGCGCAAAGGCCGATGCCGAAACCTATGGCCAGCTCTCCGAACAGGAGCGCGATCATCCGGTAGGTGTTCGCAGTCAGGTCGGCCGGGTAAAAGGGCGCACCAACAGGATAGAGAACCATCGTCAGAGCCAGCGCTATGGTCAAACGGAACCGTGTCGGGATCGTGCTTTCGCCAAGCGCAGGCAGCAACATGATCATCGTGCCGAGACGCGCGAACATCAGCATGAAGATGGCGGCGACATTCGGCAGATAATCGAGCTGGATGGTCATGAAGGGTCACATCCTAACCGGTGGTCAGGATCATTTCGGCAACCCTGCTCATGAAGGCCTCCAGAACCTGGCTCATGAAGGGCAGCGCGATCAGGATCGTCACGAAGATCGCCAGGATCTTCGGAACGAACACCAGCGTCATTTCCTGGATCTGCGTCAGAGCTTGGAACAGGGCAATGACGACCCCCACCAACAGGCCGATGATCATCACCGGTCCCGCCACCAGGATCATGGTCCAGACGCCTTCGCGGGCGAGATCGAGAACTTCACCGGCGGTCATCAGATGCCCCCTTGCCGCTTCATATCAGATCGGCATCCGCATGATTTCTTCATAAGCGGAGATCACCCTGTCGCGAACGGCGACCATCGTTTCCAGCGCGACTTCGGTTTCGGCGATCGCGGTGACCACATCGACCACATCCGCCTTGCCTTCCACCAGACCGACGGCCTTGTCGTCGGCCACACGGCCCTTGTCGACAACACCGCCGACAGCCTCATGAACCAACTTGCTGAAATCGAGACCGGCAGCTTCGGTGACGCCTGCCTTGTCCTCGATCGCCCGTGCCTGCTGCTGCAGCTTGGCGGCCATCTGATAGGCATTATTTGCGACCGACGGAGTAGACATGACTTAAGTTCCCTTCCCGGATTTTGGCTACCGCTCAGGCGCGCAGGATATCGATGGTCCGCTGCAGCATCTTCCGCGTGGAATCGATGACGTTCAGATTGGCTTCGTAGGACCGCTGCGCCTCGCGCATGTCCGTCGTTTCGATCAAGGTGTTGACGTTGGGCTGAAGCACGTAGCCATTGGCATCGGCAGCCGGGTGTCCGGGCATCAGCACCGAGCGGAAATCGGTGTTGTCCTCAGCGATCTTTCCCAACTCGACCATATCCGCGCCCATCTCCCTGTCGAAGTGGCTCTTGAAGGTCGGAATCTTGCGGCGGTACGGCAGTTCTTCGGGCGTCTTTGCGGTGGAATTCGCATTGGCGATGTTCTCCGCGATGATGCGCATGCGCCCGTTCTGCGCTCTCAACCCGCTTGCCGAGATGAACAGGGATTTGATCAGGTCCATGTTATCGGTCCTCTAGCTTGTGCTGCCTTGCGTCATACGCTCTTGGAAAGCGCCGTCCGGATCAGACCGAGCCCCTTGGTGTAAAGCGTTGTCGCGGCCTGGTAGTCCATCTGGTTTTCGGTGATGTGCATCATCTGCTCTTCCAGATTGACGCTGTTGCCGCTCGGTGTGACTTCGAACGTGTCGTCTTCCTCGATCTTGGCCGACCCCGTGGCAGCCAGCTTCCCGGTAATGTGGCCGGATACGGTTGTCGTGGTCGCCAGGTTCAGGGACTGCCGGCCGATATGGTCCTTGAAGGAATACTCCTTGACGTCCCGCGCCATGTAACCGGGCGTATCGGCATTGGCGATGTTCTGCGCCAGCACGCTCTGTCTCGTCTGGTGCCACTGCATCTTCGACTTCAATGCCTGGAACAGCGGCAGATCCGTTATGGCCATTCCGATTCACCATTCGTTAACCAACCCGGCAATGATTGCCGTTCAAATAGTTAATGAAAAGTTAACAGCCATTTACCACTTCCGGCCCAAACTCTTCAAAAACCAGTGGAGGAGGCAACTTTCCTTTGCATTTCGCGAAAAGAGCAGCCCCGCCAACAGGCAAAATTTGCCTGCCTCTGTTAACTTTAAGTCCTAGAGAGATTCGAAGCGGATCAGCAAGCGGCCGAACCGGAGCCGACAAGGCAAAACAGCCTCGCCGGCACCGGGAAAGACAAAAAAGCCGAAAGGTTTGCGAGACAGGAGCCTGCACCGGCGCAACTGCCGGAATTACTGGGGATAAAGGCAATCCTCCCCAATTGAGGCAAAAAACCGGAGTAACCGGCAAACGCGATCAAACCGCAAGCGGGGCGGCACGAGGGTAAGATGTATAATTGGATTGAGACCACATTCAACGTGAGCGGGGGCGTCACGCAGGCAATCGCAGTGATCCTGGCATTGGCCGTTGTGCTGCTGCTGTTCAGCCTGTTCATTTTCGTTTTGAAACGCCTGATGGGGGCCAATGCCCCGCAAAGCCGCAACCGGCAGCCACGGATTGCCATCATGGACAGTGCCACGGTCGATGCCCGGCGCCGCCTGCTGCTCATTCGCCGTGACAACATCGAACATCTTATTCTGGTCGGGGGGCCAAGCGATGTGGTGGTGGAACAGAATATTGTCCGCAACACGCCTCTGACCCAGCCAAGGACCGGACAGCACGCGCCCTCCCCGTCCAACATGCCGATGCCGGTCAAGGCCGCGCTTGCTCCCGGACCGGAAATTCCGGCACGGCCCGACGACCTGCTCGAAGACCAGGAAGCAACGCCTCCCACACCCGCCGCACAGGCACGGCCACCGGTGCAGCATCCCGCGCCCGCAGCCCCCGCTTACCAGGCACCTGTCCCGCCGTCTGCCCCGATGCCGTCCGCCCCGGCGCCGTCTGCCCCCAGCCAGACCGCAGCAGCACCTCAGCGCAGTTACCCGGACCCGGTGGCCTCCCGGCCGATGACGGCCCGCGCACCGGAGGCAGCTCCGGCTCCGGTTCACAGCCCGGCTCCGGCGGCAGCGACGCCGTCCCCCGTTCAACAGGTTGCCTCCCCGAGGGTCGGCGAGGACAAGCCGGAAGCCGGCAGCGGAGTGAACCGCGCAAGCGACCTGCTGCGCGCAGCCACCCAGAACGGTTTCAACAGAACGGTCTCGAGATCATCTGCCCCCGTGACACCGGCGCAAGACGCTCAAGCCGCCAAAAATGCCGTTGAAAGCAAAACTGCAGTTGCCGGCTCGGGTGACGCTGAAGTTCAGGCCAGCGACGCCGCGACAGCGCCAACAAGGGCCCCGGAAGTTCGCCCCGTGGTTTCAGCAGCTGCCGTCCCTCAGGAAAGCAAGGCCGCTTCAACACTGAAGACCCTGGCTCGACCTTTCACTGCCCGTGATCGGCCTTCTTACGGCGGCACGATCACGCCGCCGGCGTCCGGGCCCGCTGCGCGCGCCAAGACCGCACTTCTGAAGCCTGTTGAGCAGGTCCTGCCGGAGCACAAGGTCGAACCCGTGCTCACAGCAACGACAACGGTGATAGCAACCGCAGTCGCAGCGCCGCAACTTACCGAACCTGAAGTTATTCCAGCGGAAGACACCGGACCGAAACCGGAAGAAGCCGCAACATCCACGCAGCAATCGCAGGAAGCAGAGGACGAAACCGCTTCGAATGCGGCCACCCCGGGCGATGCAAGTGATGTGCTGGAGACCGAAGCTGCCGAGGCAGGTACGGCAACCACGCCGGATGACGCTGACCAGACAAAGGCGTCAGCCGAAGATGACGGTGCCTCTACGCCGTCTCAACCTGCCGATGAAGCTGCCCCCTCCAGAGAGGTCTCCCTGGATATCGGCGATCTTCTGGAAGATGTGCCGGAACCCGCAGTTTCGGCTGAGGTAAAACCAGATGTACCTGTTGCACCGGCGCCGCAGGCCGAAGAAGCGTCTGTCGAATTGCCTGAAGAGCCGAAGCAGGAGGCCGCAACAGCCACCGCAACAGTAACCAGCCCGACACCTACCTTCGCACCCGCAACAGCACCCGTTTCGGCAAGCCCGGTCACCAGCCCGGCTCCGCCGGTCAAGGCAGAGGCAAGGCCATCCGCCGGTCTTGGCGACAGAAATCCCATTGAGGAAGAAATGGCGAAGATCCTGGACGAACTGGGTGGACAGTCAAACGGATGATGCGCTTCCAATCGCTCCAGCGTCCCGGCGGCATCATCCGTCTGATGCTCATACTGACCGCATTGCTTGCGGTTCTGGCCGGGCCAGCTGCGGCACAGGAAATCTCGGTCGGGTTCGGCGAGGACACCACGTTGACCGAACGCGCCGTCCAGATGGTCATCCTTCTGACCATCCTGTCTCTGGCGCCCTCTATCCTCGTCATGGTGACAAGCTTCACCCGCATCGTGGTGGTGCTGTCGCTGCTGCGGTCCGCAATCGGTCTCCAGACCGCTCCGCCCAATATGGTCATGGTCAGCCTTGCGCTGTTTCTGTCGGCCTTCATCATGATGCCGACGCTGCAGGCCTCCTATGATGCCGGTGTCCAGCCGCTCATCGACGGCGACATCGAATTCGAACAGGCCTTCGAGCGTGCATCTGACCCGTTCCGCACCTTCATGCTGTCCCAGGTCCGCGAAAAGGATCTCGCGCTGTTTGAAGAGCTTTCCGGGGCAGAGGAAGCACCGGAAGGCCCGGAAGATCTTTCCATGGCCACGCTGATCCCGGCCTTCATGATCTCGGAATTGCGGCGCGCCTTTGAAATCGGCTTCCTGCTCTACCTGCCGTTTCTGATCATCGACCTCGTGATTGCATCTGTTTTGATGTCCATGGGTATGATGATGTTGCCGCCGGTGGTAATCTCTCTTCCGTTCAAGCTGATCTTCTTCGTACTCGTCGACGGCTGGAATCTTGTGGCCGGGTCTCTGGTAAAGAGCTTCGGCGGCGGCTGAAGCGCCGGTCAAGTCGTTAAAAGTAGAAGAAAATTAAGATAGGACTGTAATAGTTACAGCCTAGCGGGCCTGAACTGTGCCCCTTTTTTAATTGCGGCAGGACAGTGTTAAGAGAACAATTAGAACAGCTCGCCCGGATAAAAGAGCCGGAGGCGAGATCCAAGCTCATCCGCACGCTCGTCGGTGAATATGCGCGGTCGGAAGACCACGAGCCGACGGAGGTGGAACGGGAGCTGTTTTCGAGAATTGTTCTTTCGGTATTCGATCAGCTGGACCGCGCCGCCCGTTACGAACTTGTGGTGCGCCTCGCCAAAACCGACCGCATCATCCCGGACCTTGCCGACCGCCTTGCACAGGAAGAATATGAACTGTCGGAACCGGTCATCGAATGCTCGCCGATGATCAGCCAGGGCGCCCTCATGCAGATTGCGAAGAGTGGTGGCAACGACAAGCGCAAGTCCGCGGCGCAAAGGCCAGATCTCTCCGAAGAGATGACCGACACGATGATCGCCCGGGCAAGTCGTGACGTGGTTCACGAACTTCTGCACAACATGAGTGCGCCTTTTTCCGTCCGGGGCACGCTCGCTCTTCTGATTTTCGCGAACAGCGAAGCTGATGTGCTCGCCGGCATTGCCAGACGCGCCCTGGAGGACGAAGAGTTTCTGCAAACCCAGATGGATATTCTGGAGACCAACTGCCCACTGATCCCGCCTCCCCTCAAGAAGGCGCTGGAAGCGGGTGAGCTTCAGCGTCTGGCGAAAACCATCGAGGAACGTCACGACGGCAGCATCGACCTCGACGGCGTCACCTATTCGCGCCATGAGGCCAGCATCCAGATTGCCAATGGCGAGCTGTCTTTCGATGCAATCCTGCGGACATTGTTCGTGGAGGGCCGCCTCGACGCGGCGATCTGGCTGATCAGCCGCAAGATCAACCTTGCCGATGAAGTCGTCTCAGATACGCTGAAGTCGGATGCGGACGGTGCGATCATGCGCCTGATGCTTCAGACAGGTATTCACGAAAAGACCTATCGTGATTTTCTGAAGGCCCGCTGCGAATGGCTGGACCGGAGCAACCGTTCCATTCCCGAACTTGTCATGCGCTACAAGTCCGAACTCAAGAAGCCGCGCATGAACCCGGACGAGCCGCAGCCGCAGTCACTTCTCAAAGCAGCCACCTGATACACTCACCGCGTTTTCGGACCTGGTGATGGTTCACCATGTGCTCAACACAGGTGCGTACGCAGCGCCAAAGCGAACCAACCCGCCTCGGCTGCTTCACGATGCGCGCAGGTGCCTGTCCAGAAACGACAGCAAATACTCGTGATGTACGTTTTCAGCAGCACTGGTCGGGATATGGTCCTGCCCTTCATAGATATGAACTTCCGGGGTCCGGCCACGGGCAAGCAGCCGCGCCTCCAGTCGTTTTGTCATGGCCACAGACCAGACCCGGTCGGCCGACCCGTGGCTCAGGAAAATCGGTCCGTCATACCGCTCGATCTCGATCTGTTTCGTCGGCAGAAGGTTTTCTGAAGACCCACGCCAGGACCACGCCCGCTCACCCGGATCCCATGGCTGCCAGCCGGGGTCTCCGGCGTCGCGATGGGCCTTGCTGTCGAACGCCCCGCATACGACGTCTGGCGGACTGTGCGCAGCCACGGCATCAGGCAAACCCGCAAGACCTTCCTCTGCCATCAGGGCTGTCAGCAAAAGGGCATGTTCGGCTCCCCGCGACACGCCGTAAAAGGCCACCTTTTCACCAACGGCTTCAAACGCGCGCAGAGCCCGAAGTGCATCCAGGCTTCTATCCAGAGAAACGTTTTCGATGTTTCCCGCATTCCAGGCATTGCCGCCTTTCGAATAGCCGAATGGAAAGGCCAGATACCCGTGCGCTGCCAGGAGAACCGCATTTCGGTGGCTCCAGCCGGACCACGCACCTTCCGAACCGTGAAACACCATGACGGCGGGAAAGGGCCCTTCCCCCGCCGGACCATAGGTCGTGCCCCATTCAGGGATGAGACGTCTGACGATTTTCAAGGACATGAAGGCGTTCCTCTGTTCCCGAATGCCTGCTTCACTGGACCGTCTCGTCCACCGCCAAACACGGAAGGACCGGGCCTGGAGGCTGAACAATCAGGGTCTTGGTGAGAACGCGTGAAGGATCGCAACACGCTTGGGATGGTCAACGACTGCAACTGAACAAAAGTTGACGCCGGCGTGCAAGAGCAATCCCCGCGACCGGACAATTTTCACACAACGTCAGCTTCAGCCCGCCGCCTCATCCATGACAGGACCGGCCGCGGACTGATCCGGGCTGCGGTCGGGAGACATGTACTGGCGCCGGTATTCCTTGAGGAAGGTTTCGAGAGAGTCGATATCGGCGAGCCGGTTGGCGACTTCGAGAAACTCGACGCCCTGAGACTCGATCGGCCGGGTGACGACTTCGAAGGACATTGCCTCGGGGCTGTCGGCCATCTTGGTCATGTATTTCGTCTGCAGCCGCTCAAGGCTGAGCTGATCGCCGGCCAGTGAATAGGCGATGGCGGCGCGCAGGATGTCTCGGCGTTCGAGGTCGTCCAGCGGAATGTTGTCGGACCAGCGCGAGCCATGCATGGCCTCAAGCTGCTCACCTGCGTCCCGCCAGCTTTCGGCCGCCCAGAACGTATCCGCCCGCAAGCGGTCGACGTCGGACCCGCGCATGTTGCGAACCAGTTCCAGCGCAAGATCGGGCCGCCCGCTTTCTGTCAGCGCGCGGGCTTCGACAATATTGCGTTGGCGTTCCAGCGTGGATGGCAGGCTGGCCTGCCGTGTCCGGTTGAGCACCCGCAGAGCTTCTTCGGCCTTGCGATCCATCAGATAGATTGCCGCCAGATCAGCTGCGATCTGCGCACGGGCTGCGCCTTTCAGCCGGTTGTCCACCTGATGGCGCAGCAGTTCGGTCGCCTGATCCAGCAGGTCGACTTCCACCAGCCGTTTCGCCAGAAGGCGGACCATTTCGTCACCCTGACGGCCGATCGGCACGAGCTCGCGGAAATCGTAGAACAGTGCCAGCGCTTTCACCGGCTGCATCTCGTCTGCCTTGCCGTCGAGGAACAGCGAGTTGAAGAGACCATTCATCTCTTCCTGAAGCAGCCGTGTCGTGTCCGCGTCGGGCTCCGCCTGAACGGCAGACTTCATGGCTTCGAACGCTTCGCGGTACTGACCGCGTTCCGCGTAGAGCTGCGCCAGAAACCGCAAGGTCTTCAGTTCGATTTCATCGCCGCGCCAGGACGTAGCAAGTCCTGCCAACTGGTCGATGGCGTCATCCATGCTAAGTTCGCCGTCCCGGTAGCGGATCCTGAGGGCCCGGTACTCCGCTTCGGCCGCCCGCGGCCGGTCGTCGGACCTGGTCACCAGGTCGAACACGGTCAGCGCTTCCTGCGACCGACCGGAGGCGTCAGCGACACGGCCACGCAGAATATCGTATCTGGCGGCCTGTGTTCGCGTCACCTCGGCAGGTTCGATCTCGGCCAGCACGCTGTTGGCAACGCCAAAGTCATTCACCTCGACCATCGCCTGGGCGGCTGCGAGCTTGAATTCGGTCTGGATGGCTTCCGGGTAGTTGCCGACCACCGCACGCCCTCTAGGCATGGCAATGCGGGCGGACGTCCAGTTTCCGAGCTTCACATCGACAATCGTCTGCCAGACTGCAGCATCGGGACTGTTCTTCAGGTCCGGCCGGTTCAAATGAGCAAACGCCTCATCGGGGCGGTTGGCCAGGGTCTGTGCGGCGCCCATCATCAGGTTGAAGGAACTGTCTTCGGCAAGAGCCGGCTCTTCTTCCAGTGCGAGCTTCATCAACCCCAGCGCTTCCTGGGCAAACTCATGGGCAAGATAGAAGCGCGACAGGGCCATCAACGGCTTGCGACGTTTTCCTGCAGGAGATTTGGCCAACTTGTCCTGCAGTTCCTGCAGTCTGGTGCGATAAGCCCCCGGCCCTTCCGTACTCAGGGAAACGAATTCGATAAAGCTGCCTTCTTCCGGATCCACGATCGTGGTGCCGGAACCGGTGCCGCCACGCAGATGCTGGTTGGAGAGTGCAAGACCACCTTCCTTTTCGATGATCACGTCATCACCCAGGATCTTCATCTTCAAGCCGTCGGATTTCGGCACGACGGCAATCCCCTGCGCGGAACTCAGCGCATCGAGATCGACAAACGTCTGCGGTTTCAAAAGACCGCGCGGTGGACCGAAACCGGTGACAAGGGAAATCGTGTCGCCCACGAACGGGTCGGTCACCTGGCGGATATTCTGCGGATCCTGATAGAGCACACGCAGCACGGAGCCGCCGTCGCCCCGAACGGTCCGTTCCAGTTGCAGCGGAATGGAAGGCTCCAGGATCAGATCACCGATCACGAGCGACCAGGCGTTTCCGTCGACACCAACCGTCGCCAGCACCGGGTCTGTCATGTCCATCCGGAGGATCTGGTAATCCTCGAATTGTTGGACCTCGATGGTCTCCGCCGTTTCGGCAAGCGCCGACACCATGCCCCGGGTATCGATCGTGGCATCGGTATCGAAGATCAGCCAGATGCTGTCATTGCGCCGGAACACGGCGCTGGATACCGGCTCGGAGAACGGGAACACCACCCGGACCGTGTTGCCGATGCGCCGGGCTTCGGCAGAAACGAAATTGCGAACTTCCTCGGCGAAATTTTCAGGCGGCTGCTCCGGTGACGGCCGTTCCTGGTTCACGTCCTGCCCACCGGTGGCACGCCAGGTTTCCGGCGCCTGCTGCTGCCGGCTGGGCAGTTCTATCCCGGCCGGAACATCGCTGCCGCCGAGTGTCGGCGTGTCCATGATCTGAACCGGCGTCGTGCCGTAAGGTGCATTCGGCTGACTGCCCCGGTTGATTGTCTCAACCGGCTGCAGGGTGGGAATACCGTTGTTCTCGGGTGCTGCGTTCTGCTGCTGATCGTCGATCTTCTGGGTCGACAGGTCCAGCATCGGAGCCTCGCGGACGATTTCCTCATCCGCAGGCGGCACTTCGTTAAGAGGCAAGGCCCCCGGGTCGGCCTGGGCCACGGTCATCTGGTCATCGCCGGTTTCCCCTGCAGCGCCGGCGTTGCTCGTCAGACCGGTCGCAGGAATGGCGGCAGTGGTAAGCACATCTGCCGAAGCATCGGCCGATGTCGGCAGAACAGCCGCGGCAAGCTCCGGTGCAGGAAGCGTTTCGACCGCCGAAGCGGTCGGGGTCTCATCGACACCAGCAGCGGCCATTTCAGAACCGGCAGTTGGTCCGGGCGGCGCTTCACCAGGCATTGCCGGCTTGATACGCGGTACCATCGCGAGCTGATTTTCATCCGGTCCGCCGGCACGGCCCGCTTCCGGATCGGGCTCGGCGGACAGCATCGCTGACTGGTCAGGCGCCTGTCCTGGCGACGGCTGCGGCACCTGCGGGGCTTGTGCGCCGTCGTCGCTCCTGGTGTTTCCCAGCGGAACGACGGTATAGGCCGGTGATTCATCGGCCTTCGATTCCTTCAGCACCCCACCGCCACCGGACGTGGTCGTTCCGGCCGTCGGATTTCCACGCGGGTTCTTGACCTCACGCGTGTCGCGCAGGCCCGGCGCCGAAATCATGTCCTTGCGGTCTTCATTGTCCTCGACGGACAGCTCCTTGTTGATCAGGGCATTTGCCGGATCATTCACTTCCATGTTTTCCGGCGTCACGTCGATGACGTAGGTCTGCTCTTCGCGAAACGCCCGAATATCGACCGAAGGCTCCACCCGCATCAGGAATTTCAGCTTGCCCTGGTCCAGGAAGGAAGTCGCATCGATCACGCCCTGCGGCAGATGCGCGCGCAGATGGGCAATGTCGAGCTGGGCCGGATGGTTGAACGTCACCTTGATGATGTCGTTTTCGCGCACGAAAGCCGTGTCGAACTTGATCGACCAGTCGAACACCAGCCGGGTGAACGTCGGGTGCTCGCCGACGTGCAGCGTCACCTCGGGGCCTTCCTGAGCCTTCAGCCGTGCCTGTTCGAGGGCGCGAACCTTGCGCATCGCTTCTTCGGCACGCTTGGCAAGATCCCGCACGACATCGTCGGGAAGGCCCGGCGGCAAGCCTTGCCAGTCCAAAGGCAGGATGTCGACAAACAGCTTTTCACCAGCTTCCAGCGTATTGATCTGGAACTGGTTCTTCAGCGCAAACCGAATGGCGCTGCCATCCGGATCGCGGCGGGCGATGGTAACGTAGTTGCCAAGGTCCAACGGCACGTCGTCGACATTGATGTCGATCGGGTCCTCGAAGGAAATCCGCAAGACACCGCCGGTAATGACCGCGTCATAGATCGGCAGCAGGGTGCGGTCCTTGAAAGTCAGGACGATACGGCCATAGCCTTCTTCCTGAGAGACGCTCAGATCAACCGGTTCAAGATTGTCGGTCTGGGCCGAGGCGGTGCTCGTGAGGCACGCAAGAACAAGCCAGACCGCAGCCAGCAGGCGCGCGAAAGATCGCACCCTGTCCGAAAACGCGGGAGTTCCGCCGGTCTGGGATGTCAGGAACGGTCCTGGCAAGATGTTCTGTCCTCGGATGACGCCAACACACTATTGTTAGTCAGGTCTTGTTAACGTGCCCTTACGCGATGAGCCGGAATCCGGTCTTTTCGGTCAGTTTGACGGAATTTTCGGCAACGCCTCCGGCGCTTGCGCCTGCGCTTGCATCGGTTTCTTGTCCGCAGCGGGGACAGGCGAGGCACTGGCGATCGCGACGGTGAGGCGTTCGGCCGCTTCAGGATCCATTTTCCCGAGGATATCCGCCATCTTGCGAGGCTTCATCTGGCGTACGACCTTCAGCAGGACCGGCAAGCTCAACCGGTTGAAGATCCGTGCAGCATCCTTCGGCTTCATGCTTTCATACATGGTCACGAGGCCGGCAATCTCGTTTTCTTCCTGCTCCTGCTTCTGCCCGACAGCCGCCTCGATGCGTTCCTC
The DNA here is from genome assembly GCF_054658235.1 of Roseibium sp. LAB1. Lineage (NCBI taxonomy): Bacteria > Pseudomonadati > Pseudomonadota > Alphaproteobacteria > Hyphomicrobiales > Stappiaceae > Roseibium > Roseibium sp. LAB1. The sequence goes on from NZ_BAAGIB010000001.1 coordinate 836,712, forward strand.
GAGCTTCTTCAGCTCGTTGACCCGCTTTTGAATGCGCTCTTCGGTGGCCTGCAACAGCTTTTCACGCAGATCTAGCTGGCCTTCGTGCTCCTGCAGCGACTCGCGCCGCTTGCCGAGACTTTCCAGAACCGCTCGCTCGGCGGCCGAACCGCCGATTTCAAGACTGTCCGGCAAGACCGGCTGGTCGGGAAGTCCGCCACCTGGAGGTGGCGGCGGTGGCGGTCCATCCGCGGCCATGTCCGCGGAAGACGACGCCGTGCCCCCGCCGCCGTCCCCCGGCGTTTCCTGTGCGACCGCACCATTGATGGGCAGGCTGCCGCTCTGCGGCCCCAACGCGAAGCCAAGCAGCTTCAGGGCCAGCAAAGCGCTTGCCGAAATACCCAACAAAGGCAGCAGTCTTACATTCATGCAGCAGCACCGTTCCGTTTACGGAATTGTTCCAGCCGCGCCGTCGCTTCCGCCGCAGCACTGCGGATGTCGGAAGTCCGGCTGCTCCTGCGGCGTTCCGGCTCGACCGCCGGAGCGGCCTGACCATAGCCTGCAGCCTGTTGCGCGTAGTGTTGCGGCTCCTGAAGCGGCTGAGCCGCATAGGGATCGCTCCTCGGCACCGCATCCCGCTGCGGAGCAGCCGAACGAGCGGCCTCCGCAATTTGCGATATCCTGGTAAATACTAACTCACCTTCACCGACTTGTTCGGCAAGAGTGTGAGACATGGTTTCCGCTTGCTTAAGACGGCTGCCAAGCGTCTTGTCGACCTCCGCCGCGGTTGTCTTCAGGCCAAGAATGGCACGCTCGGCAATTTCCGTTGCCGTCATCAGCTCCGAAATGGTTGCCCGCAGGACCTCTTCGTCGGCACGCAGTCGCTGCAGACGGCGGTTAAGCGTGAAGCAGTAGCCGATGGTGATCACCAGAAGAACCGCAACCAGTCCTTCAATGATCATTCCGAGTGGCAATGCGCTCATTGGTCCCCCATTTCGCTTTGCATGGCACGCTCAAAGGCGGCCAGTGTCATTTTTGGCTTGCGCAAATTCTTTGCGACACGGATGGCAATGGAATCGTCCACTTTCCCGAGTGTACCCTCGGTGAGAGGAATATTGCCGCATTTGATCATCACCGGATCGGTCGGCTCCTTGTCGAAGACGAGCGTCTGGCCGATATCGAGACTGAGAACCCGCCCGAGCGGCAGATAGGTCTCGTAGAGGACAGCATCGACCTCGACTTCCGCGGCATGGATCTCGGTTGCCAGGTGGCCTTCCCAGATCGGGTCGCGACCGAATTTTTCCCCCATGAACATCTGCAGCAGCAGATCCCGGATCGGTTCCAGCGTTGCATAGGGCATCATGATTTCAACGGACCCGCCCCGGTCCTCCATGTCGATTCTGAGTTCGACAAGGATGGCGGCGTTGGCAGGCCGGGAGATCGCGGCGAAGCGCGGGTTGGTTTCGAGGCGCTCCAGATTGAAGTGGACCGGTGACAGCGGCGCGAAGGCATGCTCCGCATCCTGAAGGATCAACGCCACCATCTGCTGGACCAGACCGGTTTCGATCGTGGTGTAAGGCCGGCCTTCGACACGCACTGCGGACGTCCCCCGTCCGCCGCCCAGGAGCACGTCGATGATTGAATAGATCAGGCTGGATTCAACGGTGATCAGACCGAAGCCATCCCACTCCTCGGCCTTGAAGACACCGAGAATGGCCGGTAGCGGAATGGAGTTCAGATAGTCGCCGAAACGGACCGAGCTGATGGAGTCGAGCGACACTTCCACGTTGTCCGACGTGAAGTTGCGCAAGGACGTCGTTGTCAGGCGTACGAGACGGTCGAATACGATTTCGAGCATCGGCAGACGCTCGTAGGAAACCATTGCCGAGTTGATCAGTGCGCGGATACCGCTCTGGTCGCCAGCGATCGTGTCCTCGATGTTGAAGCCGAGGAGGTTGTCGATTTCTTCCTGGTTGAGGACACGGTCGGCGCCGCGCGTGGCGTTTTCCAGATCCGGCTCGCTGTCGTCGATCATGGCCGCCCACTGGGCTGCCATGTCGTCGGAACTGCCGGCGCCCTGCTCCTCTAGAGCTGCACCCCACGCCGCGGCGAGATCGTCGTCGTCGTCGCTGCCGGCCCCCTGCTCTGCAAGGGCTGCCCCCCAGGCATCGGCCATGTCCTCTTCGGACAGGTCGTCGTCATCGTCGATATCAGCCATTCACAAAGTCACTGAACAAGGATTTCCTTGAACAGCACCCCTTCAACTTTCGCCGGATAGACCGACAGATTGATCCGCCTGAGCAATTCTTCCTTCAGACGGAACAAACCGGCAGACCCTTCCAGGTCCGCAGGGCGAAGCTCGCGCAGATAGATCTGAAACGCATCCAGGATACGCGGCAGATACGGCTGGATCTGATCGATCATCGCGCGGTTCTCGACTTCCAGGGCAATCCGGACCTTCAGATAGGTCGTGCGCCCCTCCGTCGCCAAATTCACCGTCATCTCCGGCAGGTCATAGAAGACCACCGGCTTTTGCACTTCCTGGGGCGCTTCCGTTTCTCCGGGAACTGGCGCCGGTGCGCTCGGTCCCATCAGGAAGTAATAGGCCGCCCCACCCGCGGCGAGCAGAACCACCAGACCAATGCCGCCGAACAGGATAAGCTTCTTCTTGCGGCCACCGGCAGCACCTTCAGCTCCATCCTCGCCGTCTTCTCCGGCTGCGGCATTTTCATCTGTCATTCCGCACTCCGATCAGCAAGCGCTCGCGCGCGCTTATTTATTACTAAAGAGTTAATGGTTAACGAATGGTTACCGAGCCATTAACGCGAGTCACCGGGCAAAAATTGCCAACTGGTTAACTTCTGCCGGAATCTCTTGCCGCGTGCACCCGCCCCTTTCGATTTTTACCCAGATTTCCCAAGGATTTAAAAACTGGCACGCCTCGTGCATTAACCTTAACGAGCCAGCGGATCTGGGGAGATCGGCCGGCTTACTCGGGGAGCACGAAGGGAACCGTTCACTATGGAGAACGCTCAACTAGTTGCCTTATCAAGGCAATCGATCCTGCGGAACCACCTGGATGTGATCGCCAACAACATGGCGAACATCAATACATCCGGTTTCAAATCGCAGAATCTGCATTTTTCGGAATACATCATGCCTGTGGCGGACGGCACGGCTTTCGAGCCGCAGGACCGCGCCATTTCCTATGTCGACATGTTCACGACTCGGACCGACTTCACGCATGGTCCGATCAAGATGACGGGTAATGAATTCGACCTGTCCCTCAACAGCGACGGTTTTTTCGCTGTGCAGATGCCCGACGGCACCGAAGCCTATACGCGCAGCGGCGCGTTCCGGCTCGACTCGACCGGCCAGTTGATCTCCGCGGATGGCAGCCCGGTCATGACAGACCAGGGTCCGATCACCTTCAACGCCGATGACGGTCGTGTCGAAATTGCCAAGGACGGCACGATCTCGACGCGGCTCGGCATTCGCGGCCGGATCAAGGTGGTCGATTTTGAAGACCCGCGGACGCTGGAGAAGATCGGCAACACGATGTTCAAGGGCGAGAACCCGATACCAGCCCAGGAAGTGCGCATGGTGCAGGGTGCCGTGGAAGGATCAAACGTCTACGGCATCACGGAAGTCACGCGCCTCATCGAAGTGACGCGCGCTTACGACTCCACTTCCAAGATCGTGAAAGATCTGGATGAGTTGCGCCAGCAGGCGATCTCGACTCTCGGCAAGCTGCAGGCCTAAGAGCCTCTAAGGGACCACCATCATGAAAGCACTTCATATCGCCGCAACTGGCATGAAGGCCCAGGAACTGAACGTCGAAGTCATTTCGAACAACGTCGCCAACATGCGGACGACGGGCTTCAAGAAGCAGCGGGCCGACTTTCAGGACCTGCTCTACCAGAACCTGCGGCGCATGGGCACCGAGACCTCAGACTCCGGCACCATCGTCCCGACAGGTATTCAGATCGGGTCCGGCGTCAAGATCGCGGCCACCGGCCGCATCATGTCCCAGGGCTCTCTCGAGCAGACCGGCAAGGAACTGGATCTGGCCATCCGCGGTGAAGGCTTCTTCCAGATCGACATGCCAGACGGGACGACGGCCTATACCCGTGACGGCTCGTTCGAGCGTGACGCAGACGGACAGCTGGTGACCATTGACGGCTACTCCGTCAATCCGGGCATCACCATCCCGCAGACCGTCAAGGACGTCACCATTTCCAACACCGGTGTCGTCCAGGGTGTCGACCAGGCCGGAAACACGGTGCAGCTCGGCCAGATCCAGCTTGCCCGCTTTGTCAACAAGGCAGGCCTCGAAGCCATCGGCGACAACCTCTACCTGGAAACCGATGCCAGCGGCGCACCGGACACGAGCAATCCGGGCGACGAAAGCTACGGCACGGTGCAGCAGTACTTCCTCGAAATGGCCAACGTGGATGCAGTGACGGAAATCGCCGACCTGATTTCCGCACAGCGCGCTTACGAGATGAACTCCCAGATCATCCAGGCCGCCGACGAGATGTACTCCACCACCACGAACCTGCGCTAAACCCGAGGCTTGAGACGATGATGAGACATCTGCTGAAAGCCGTAACCGGACTGCTGCTGGCGGGCTTCCTGGCCCTGCCTGCGCAGGCGGACGACAAACCGGTCCTCCGGTCGCAGGTCATGACCCTGTCGGACATCGTGACTGTCGGCGACTTCTACTCCAATGCCGGACTACTGGCCTCCAAACCGCTGTTCCGGTCTCCGGATATGGGAACTTCCGGCAATGTGCCCGCGGATGTCGTTGCCGAACGCGCCCGGGCGGCCGGCCTGGAAGCTGCCGGTACCGATGGCCTCAGAACTGTCGTCGTCTTTCGTGGTGCCACCAGGCTGAACCGTGACCAGCTTGCCGGCCTTGCCCGCAAGGCTCTGGCAGACCGCAATGCCGGCATCGATGCCGAGCGGCTGGATATCCGGCTGACGCAGGCTCCTGACCAGGTCATTGCCGATCCCAAGGTCCACGACCCTATCCGGATCGACCGGGTCGAATGGAGCCAGTCCAGCGGTCGCTTCACCATCTATGCGGCCGTGGCGGTCGAGTTCGGCACCGAACCGCTGACCCTGTCCGGCACTGCCACGGAAATGGTTGATGTCATTGCTCTGGTGCAGCCTGTTCGCCGCGGCGACATCGTGCGCGAAGAAGATCTGAACATCATCCGCGAAGCCCGTACCAAAGTGCCTGCGGGTGCCCTCACCGAGATGGAAGACATCGTCGGCAAACAGGCCCGCACAACCTTGCGTGCAAACGCACCCCTGTCCCGCAACGACCTTCAGCGCCCGATCCTCATCGAGCGCGGCGAGAAGATTACGGTCACCTACGTCATGCCCGGCATGAAACTGACCTCGCGGGCTCAGGCCATGGATACCGGCGCCAAGGGCGACGTTATCGATGTCATGAACCTGCAGTCGCGCCGCATTGTGCCGGCGACGATTACCTCCCGCGGCCAAGTACGCGTTCACGCCGCCAATCCGATTGTTGCAAGCTTGAACAGCGAGAAAAACTAAATGCTGAGCACCTTCCCCAGACACCTGCTGGCAAGCATCGCCCTTTCCGCCATGGCCGCAGGGTGCGGCACCGCCGACAAACTCGCGAATGTCGGACAGCAGCCAGCCCTGAACGCCATTCAGGACCCGACCACCACGCCGGGTTACCGGCCGGTGCAGATGCCCATGCCCGAACCGCAGCAGGCCCACTACAATCCCAACTCGCTTTGGCAGTCCGGCAGCCGCGCCTTCTTCAAGGACCAGCGCGCCAGCCAGGTTGGCGACATCCTGACGGTCGTCGTCACCATCGATGACCAGGCCGAGATCGATAACAAGACCGAGCGGACGCGGTCCGAGTCCAGCGGGGCCGACGTCGGTGGCGCTCTGGGTACCGCAATCGATACGATCTTCCTGCCGGCAAGTGCTGCCGCAAGCGATCTTGCCAACGTCAACAGCAACTCCAGCTTCTCGGGTGACGGCAGTGTCGACCGCAACGAAGTCTTGCAGACCACTGTCGCTGCCGTGGTGACCCAGGTTCTGCCGAACGGCAACATGGTGATCGAAGGCCGGCAGGAAGTTCGTGTGAACTTCGAAGTCCGCGAACTGATCGTTGCCGGTATCGTACGGCCTGAGGACATCACGTCCGACAACCGCATCGCCAGCGAGCAGATCGCAGAAGCGCGGATCGGGTATGGCGGCCGCGGCCAGATTACCGATGTGCAGCAGCCGCGGGTCGGCAACCAGGTCCTGGATATTCTGCTGCCGTTCTGATCCCAAGCCTTTCACGGTCCCCCGGCCGGACCCGGCGACGTGTTCTAGAAGCGTCGCCGGCACGGCTGATGACGGGCACGATGTCTCGCTCCCCGAGCATCGTGCCCGTTCTCATTTCCAGATCGCAAAAGACCGTTTAGAACCCTTGCGTGATTTGTTGCTCATTCCGGAAGGCCCGACCGCGTGACCACCACACTGATCGTTCTCGCCCACCCCGCCCGGACATCCTTCAATGCTGCCTGGGCGCTGGCAACCGAAGAGGCCTGCCGCGCCGAAGGCGGCGAAGTCCTGTGGTCCGACCTTTACCGGCTCGGCTTCGATCCGGCGGAACGTCCGGAGCATTATGCAAAGGAAACCGTCACCGATCCTTACGACGTCCTGAAGACCCAGGCCGCAGCATGTGAAACGGACAAACTTCCGGGGGATGTCGCCAGCGAGGTCGAGAAGCTGCACAAGGCGGACCGCATTGTGTTTCATTTTCCGGTCTGGTGGTTCGCGCCGCCCGCCATGCTGAAAGGCTGGTGCGAACGTGTTCTGGCCAATGGCGGCTTGCACGACACGTCGAACCGCTTCGACACCGGCCGTTTCACAGGCAAACCGGTCCTGTTCTGCGTCACGACCGGTTCCAAGGCGAGCGAAAGCGCCCACAACGGCAAGGAAGGCGACATCCAGATGTTGCTGTGGCCGTTGGCCTACACATTGCGCTACCTGGGTTTCAGCGTCCTGGTTCCCAGGATCGTTCACGGTATCCACGGCTATCACAAAGGTGCAGCCAGGGAAGACCTGGAAGCGCGACTTCGCAACGAGATCGAACACCATCGGAAAACGATCGCCAGCTTCGAAACGCTTCCGCGGATAACCTTCAATGCCGACAGCGAATTCGACCGTGCCGGCGCCCTTTTGCCCGGCGCCACCTCCCACAGTCACTTTATCCGGCACGACCCCTGATCCGGCAACAGCCGGTGAAGACCGCGTCCGAATTTGCCCGACGCAGGAACTCTTTTCCTTTATCTGCCGGATGACGCTGGTGCTTTTTCGGATAGAATGGGGATCACATCATATTGGCACAGCGGGGATTCGATGCGCCTCATTACTGCATTCGCTATTGGTTTTGTTCTTCTGTCAGCGTCTTCTGCCTTGAGTGCCAGCTGCGGCAACGGGCCAGGCGGTTTCGAGGCATGGAAACAGTCCTTCATCGCCAATTCACAAAGCTACGGCCTGAAGAAAAGGGTCGTTGAAGCTTCACTCAAAAATGTGAATTACAACAAGAAAGTCATCTCGCTCGACCGGAACCAGAAATCCTTCAAGCTCAGCTTCAACCAGTTCTATGCAAAGCGGGTCAACAACGCGATGATCCGGCGCGGCAAACAGCTCGGCAAGACCTACGCCCGCATCTTCCGGGGCATCGAAAAGAAATACGGCGTACCGGCCCCTATTATTCTGTCCATCTGGGGTCTTGAAACCAATTACGGCAGCTTCTCCGGCAACATGCCGGTTCTTCAGTCCCTCGCCACGCTGGCTTATGATTGCCGCAGGTCCGATTTCTTCACCGCCGAACTGATCGCGGCACTCACCATCGTGCAGAGACGTGACATGCAGCCGGCGGAAATGAAGGGAGCCTGGGCCGGAGAACTCGGCCAGACCCAGTTTCTCGCAACCAGCTATGTCCGCTATGCAGTCGACTATGATCGGGACGGCCGCAAGGACCTGATCCGGTCCATCCCGGACGTGCTTGCCTCCACTGCCAATTACCTGGCCAAGAAGGGCTGGCGCCGCGGCCAGGGCTGGGGTCCAGGTACGGCCAACTACAAAGTCCTGAAACAATGGAACAAGGCCAGCGTCTACGTGGAAACCATCTCGGTGATGGCAGGACAGATCAGCGAATGATCTGTGCTTGAGCACGCATAAACCGACTTGACAAAACTCCCGATCCGGGCAGCAATTTCCGTCTCACGGTTGTAATCCTTCAGGAACAAAACCGTGCGGCAGGAGCATGCTGTCTGGCGGGTGCCCGCGGTTATCCGTCCGGGGCTGCACTGTTCCGCCAGGCAAGACAACAACAATCGCCGAGCGGCCGAACAGGAGCCTTTCCATGTCCATACTCAAAGATTTTTCAATCTCACGGCGCTCGCTTTTAATGGGCGCTGCGGCAACCGGCTTCACGGCGGCTCTGCACCCCTATTCCGTTCTGGCCAAGGAAGGCACGGCTCATCTTCGCCTGATGGAGACCACGGACCTCCACGTCCATGTTTTCCCCTACGACTATTACAGCGACAAACCTGTCGACACCGCCGGTCTCGCCCGAACAGCCACACTTATCCGCAATATCCGGAACGAGGCGACAAACTCCGTTCTGGTGGACAATGGCGACTTTCTGCAAGGCAACCCGATGGGGGACTATGTCGCCTACGAGCGCGGCATGCGCGAAGGCGACCTCCACCCCGTCATCAAGGGCATGAATGTCCTGGATTTCGACGCGGCGACGCTCGGCAATCATGAATTCAATTACGGCCTGGACTTTTTGACGAAGGTACTTGCCGGTGCCAATTTCCCTGTTGTCTGCGCCAACCTTGTCAAGGGATCCACACTGGCCGGCAATCCGCGCGACGACGCCCTGTTTCTGAAGCCTTACGTGATCGTCGAAAAGCAGGTCACCGACGGCTCCGGCAAGGCATATCCGATCAAGATCGGCTTCATCGGCTTCGTACCGCCGCAGATCATGAACTGGGACCGCCGTCACCTCGAAGGCAACGCCAATGCACGCGACATCGTCGAGGCCGCCAAGGCGTTCGTCCCCGAAATGCGCGAACAGGGCTGTGATCTCGTAATCGCCCTCTCCCATTCTGGCATCGATGCCAACGATTTTTCCGAAGGCATGGAAAATGCCTCGCTGCACCTTGCCGGCGTCGACGGCATCGACGCCGTCTTCACCGGTCACCAGCATCTGGTTTTCCCCGGCCCGCAATACGAAGGCCTGCCGGGTATCGACAGCGAAAAAGGCACGCTGTTCGGCAAGCCGGCTGCAATGGGTGGCTTCTGGGGATCGCATCTGGGTGTGATCGACTTGATGATCGAGCGCGACGGCAGCGGCTGGCGTGTCGCCAATTTCATGACCGAAGCACGCCCGATCTACGAAAAGGAAGGCCGCACCGTCACTCCGCTGGTGGAGAGCCAGCAGGATATGCTCGACGCGGTCAAGGAAGATCACGAGGCAACCCTTGCCTATGTCCGCCGCCCTGTCGGCAAGACCTCTGCCCCGCTGCATTCCTATTTCGCACTGGTAGCTGACGATCCAAGCGTCCAGATCGTATCCAAGGCGCAGATCTGGTACATCGAACAGATGCTGAAAGGCACAGAATGGGAAGGTCTGCCGGTGCTCTCCGCCGCTGCGCCCTTCAAAGCCGGTGGCCGGGGCGGCCCAGACTATTACACCGACGTTCCGGTCGGCGATGTCGCCATCAAGAACGTCGCCGATCTCTATCTCTATCCGAACACCGTTCGCGCGGTCGCCATCAAGGGCGGCACGGTGAAGGAATGGCTGGAGCGCTCTGCCGGTATTTTCCGGCAAATCGAGCCGGGAAAGGCCGACCAGACGCTGATCAACGCGGAATTCCCAAGCTACAATTTCGACGTGATCGATGGTGTCACCTACCAGATCGACCTCAGTCAGCCGTCGAAGTACGACGCGAAAGGCGAAGTGATCAATCCGGAAGCCAACCGCATCGTCAACCTGCAGTTCAATGGCGCTCCGGTCGATCCCGAGGCAAGCTTCGTGGTCGCGACCAACAATTACCGCGCGAGTGGTGGCGGCAATTTCCCGGGCATCAGTGACGACGTGGTCGTTTTCGTCGGACCGGACACCAATCGCGACGTTCTGGTGCGCTATATCGTCGAACAGGGAACGATCAACCCGTCGGCCGATGCCAACTGGTCTTTCAAGCCGATGCCGGACACCACCGTCCTGTTCGAAACAGGCCCGGGCGGCACGGAACACGCAGCCACCGTTGAAGGTGTCAGCATCGAACCGGCCGGCGACGGTGCGGACGGGTTTGCCCTTTACCGGATAACGCTTTGACGGTCCGGGCTACTGAGCGCCTGCTTGACTGAGCAGGCGCTACCCCACAATTCTCATCCTGAGGAAGCGCACACGTGATGTCTCGAAGGATGGCCTGCTCGCTCAGGCGTTTGCAGTCCTTCTTTCAAGACGAACCTGACAGTCCTCCAAAGGATGGGATCGTTGTTGATGACCAAAAGCCGGATAGCCGCCCGGCCATAAAAAAACCTTCCCGCGAGGGGAAGGTCTTGAAAGTCGTTACGGATCTGCCGTCTGCGCGGCAAACCGGCCGTTTTCTGGAAATCAGTCGTCGCGATACACTTTTTCCCGACGCTCGTGGGCTTCCTGAGCCTCGATCGACAAAGTCGCGATCGGGCGCGCCTCGAGCCGCCGAAGAGAGATCGGCTCACCGGTCTCTTCGCAATAGCCATAACTTCCGTCTGTAATGCGTTCCAGTGCATCATCGATCTTCGAAATCAGTTTCCGCTGACGGTCCCTGGCACGCAGTTCAATGGAGCGGTCTGTTTCGGACGACGCACGGTCGGCAAAGTCGGGGTGGTTCTGGCTTTCCTCCTGAAGATTGGCGAGGGTCTCCTTGCTTTCCTTCAGGATCTCTTCTTTCCACGCAAGCAGCTTGTTCCGAAAATATTCGCGCTGCCTGTCGTTCATGAACGGCTCGTCTTCCGAGGGTCGATATTCAGACTCAATTTCAACCGTCATCGATAGCTCCGGATTACCGTTATGCCGGGCGCAATATATAGCCGGTTCCGCCAGTCGACAACGGTTCATTTGTTAAAAATGGCATCAAAGAAAGTTTATACCTTTCAAGACGTTGCGTAAATTTTGGCCAAGTTGGTAGCAAATTTTATCCGTATTCGCGCGCCGTCAGTCCTGGAATCGGCCGAGCTTTGCAAGCTCGACTTTGACCCGCAGTTCGATCTCGTCCAGCACCGAATCAATCTCCGGATCACCGCTGGTCTGGCGCTTGGAAACCTGCCGGGCAAGCAGTTCCAACCTGTCTTCCGAGACGTGCCCGGCAAGCAAATCGGCCCGCACAGACTCCAGCGTGTCGAGAAGGTTGTGCCCGTGTTTGGCGGCGCGGGATCGGCGCTCGGCGCGGTCATCGACCTCCTGCAGGGCCAGCAGGGCATCCATGCCCTGGATGGATGCACCACCCGCGGTCTGGGAGGACTGCGATACCTCTTCCCCCAGATCCGGTGCGAACTGGTCACTGTCGGACGAAACGCGCTTCTTGGCGCCGCGTCCCTGAACGCCGGTAATGGGTTTATTGCCTGTAATTCGCATGGTCGATCTTCCAGTCGGACTGACGGCAATTCTGGCGCAAGGAGTGGCTCTGCCCGTCAGATTCTGCCGGTAAGGGTAAATGAGTCCTTATGGATGAGGCAATATTTGCCGACCAACAGGCGCATTTCTTTAACTCCAAGCGAGAGTTTTGCGTGGATATGCTCGCCATCATACCAGCAAAGGGCGCAGAATTCCGTCACTTTGATGCAGCGACCCATCGCCTTTGTCAAAAGTGGCACGGCTCTCGCATTGCGCTTCACGAAAACATGTCGACCGGCACCGGAGCCGGGAACACGAAAGACGGGCCAGATCGGTAATGCGACAATTTGGTGAAGTGATCTGCGGAGGGTTCAAACGGCTCGCACTTCTGGGTGCGGCAGCCGCGTTTGCTGCGACGGCCTTGTTGGCACCGGCGCACGCCGCCTCCCGCATCAAGGACATCGCCGATTTCGAAGGCATTCGCGAAAACCAGCTGATCGGATACGGCCTCGTGGTCGGTCTGAATGGTACCGGCGACTCGCTCAACAACTCGCCCTTCACACAGCAGAGCCTGCAGGCCATGCTGGAGCGTCTCGGTGTCAACACCCGCAACATTGACCTCAATACCAACACTGTCGCCGCAGTCATGGTGACGGCCAACCTGCCGCCCTTCTCTACCCAGGGCACCCGGATCGACGTCAACGTCAGTGCGCTTGGCGATTCTGAATCGCTGCAGGGTGGCACGCTTCTCGTCACGCCGCTGGTTGGCGCCGATGGTGAAGTCTACGCCATCGCCCAGGGCTCGATCGCAATCGGCGGCTTCTCCGCACAGGCGGACGCCGCTTCCGTTGTCCGCGGTGTTCCAACCGCCGGGCGCATTGCCAACGGCGGTCTGGTGGAGCGCGAACTGGATTTCAAACTGGCGTCTCTGACGACACTTCGCCTGGCCCTGCGCAACCCGGATCTGACCACCGCGCGACGCATCGCGCTCTCCGTCAACGAACTGATCGGCATGCCCACCGCCGAACCGCTCGATCCGGCAACGGTGCGCATTGACCTGCCGCAGCAATATGATGGCAACATCGTTGATCTTCTGACCGACATCGAGCAGCTGATCGTCGAGCCGGACCTTGCCGCTCGCATCGTCATCGACGAGAATTCCGGCATCATCGTCATGGGGCAGGATGTGAAAGTGTCCATGGTCGCCGTTGCGCAGGGCAACCTGACCGTGACCATCGCCGAATCTCCTCAAGTCTCGCAGCCGCTGCCTTTCGCAAACGGCCAGACCGCCGTCGTGCCGCGCTCCGACGTGAGTGTCGATGAAGACGGTTCCAAGCTCGCCATCGTTCCGCAAACCGTCACGCTGAAGCAGCTGGTCGATGGCCTGAACGCTCTGGGGATAGGTCCGCGCGACATGATCTCGATCCTGCAGGCCATCAAGGCTGCAGGTGCCCTCCAGGCCGATATCGAGGTGCTCTGATGGCTGAGCTGGTTTCTCCCTCTTCCTTCAAGCAGAGCCCGCTGGACACGCTGCGCGGTGTTGACCGGACCAACAAGACACGGGTTCGCGAAGCCGCCGAGGAATTTGAAGCTGTTTTCCTGAACACCATGCTTCAGAACATGTTCACCGGCCTTGAAAACGGCGGCACCTGGGGCAGCGGTCACGGGGCGGATGCCTGGCAGAGCCTTCTGGTCGATGAATATGCACGCAACATCGCCCAGACCGGCGGTATCGGTCTTGCCGACAGCGTGGAACGTGAACTGCTCGCATTGCAGGAGGGGTCAAGATGACCGCACAACCCAACGCATCCACCTTTCCATTTTCTCTGGAACGGCCCACCAGCCAACAGGAAGCAGAGCAATTCTGCACTGCCCTGTCCGGCACGATGGAAGCTCTTTTGTCCGTGATAGAAATGGAAACCGATCTGGTCAGGGCAGGCAAACTCAGGGAAGCCGGTGAGCTGCAGGCGGACAAGGCCCGACTGATCCATGAGTATACCCGTGGCATGATGACCGCGAAGGAACACGCAGTGGCCCTGGGCAACCTGTCGCCGGCCTCCACCCAGTCGCTGCGCCGCCAGCACGGTGAATTCCAGCCTGTCCTGCGCATCAACCTGGCGGTGCTTTCAACCGCAAGGGACGTTGCCAACAACATCGTCGCAACCGTGGCCAAGGTAGCCGGCGCGAAGAATGCTAATGCTCCAACGACCTATGGACGCAATGGCTCCGCGCCGACCGGGCCTCAGTCAGCACGCGGTATCGCGGTCAACCAGTCTCTTTGATTATCTTTGCCGGTGTGCAAAAACTGCGCCGTCGAACACCTGACAAGGAAAGCTCCCACGCCGGGAGCTTTTCGTGTATTTGGCAGCCTCGGGAAACCTGCGAAGGCCCTTCCCTTCCGCCTGCATTCGCCTCCGGCAACGAATCAGGAACAGCTGCAAACGGATAGAGCGCAATCCCTAAAAATCTAATTATTTCGTTAACAGAGGATTCATTCCCTTACGTTACCTTTCAATTTCAATCGGGTAAATTTAGTCAGTAACCCGGAGGAAAAGATGTTGGACACGGGATTTGCCCGGCCGCCATCGCCGACATATACGGCGATTACGCCGGTTGCACGGGCACCGGAGCGAAATGCTCCTTCTGTTGAGACGGATCTTCCGGTCGAAGAGACCGTCAGACCGTCCACCGAGACGCAAAACGGACAGCGCAGCGCGAACAACGAGCGCGAGCGGCGCCCGTTGGGCGACCGGTTCTCATCTTCTGTCGAACGCCAGAACATCATCGATCCGGAGTATGACCGCCTGGTCTATGTCGCGACCAACACCGAAACCGGTCAGGTCGTCCGGCAGATTCCAGCCGAGACCTTGCTGCGACTGCGAGCCTACAACGAGTCGATCGAAACCCAGCAGACCCAGGCCCCGACGCAACCGGTTCAACGCGTGATCTGACCAACTGCGGTCTCCCGCCCCAACCGCTTTTGAACGGTGCTTCGGCACGCCTTTGGTTCCGCCCGCCGGCCACTTGCACGACAGTCATGATCAGCATGGCACCTTGATCTCCGCCCCGGCCAGTCAACAGAGCTGCTCGTCTCCCCTTCCCCGTCATCTTCCCCTGGCCTTTGATTGAGTGCTTCGCCAGGCTCTCGTCCCTCTCAGGTGCCCGATGCCAGCCAGGCGGCAGCTTCCTGTCATCCCTGTTTCACCACGCACTTCGTGGCCCCTTCCGGCAGCGAGTTAACAAGTCCGTCAGGTTTCCGGTCGGGGAACTGACTTCGGGGAAATTTGCGCTGCTTGAAGGCCGGTTTGACCACCCGCCCAAAGCAATCGGAGAGCCTCATTAAGATCTTCATTCAGACAAAAATATTCTTTTCAAAACAATGACTTCAACTCTATATGGCAAAGATTTTACTTACTCGGCTTAGTCCCCTGTTAAGGTTAATTCGCGCTAACCAAGTTTGTTTAGAACTTGTTACAAGAAACCGCCGATAGATGTTCTCGGACCCAGGAAGGGTTCTCGTATCTTGTACTCCTAGAAAGGAAACATTATGGGCGACATTACTCTGTCCAGCGCGGTTCGCGCGAACCTCAACACCCTTCAGTCCACCGCACAGTTCATGTCGGACGTCCAGAACAAACTGGCGACCGGTAAAAAGGTGAACTCGGCGCTGGACAACCCGAACAGCTTCTTCACTGCTTCCGGCCTGACCTCCCGTGCAAACGACCTGTCCACTCTTCTGGACGACATGGGCCAGTCCACGCAGACCCTGAAGGCAGCCGACCAGGGTATTCAGAGCATCACGAAGCTTGTTGAATCTGCAAAAGCAAAGGCCAACCAGGCCCTGCAGACCCAGAGCCAGTACGAGCGCAAGCAGTTTGCCGCTCAGTACAACGACCTGCTGACGCAGATCGAAGACCTGGCGAAGGACTCCGGTTATAAAGGCAAGAACCTGCTCGCAGGTGAAGGCAACGACCTGAGAACCATCTTCAACGAAGACTCCACTTCGAAGCTCGACATTGAAGCTGTTGACTACACCGACACGTCCCTGTCCACCGGTCTGAACCTTTCCGACCTGGCAGAAGGCGAAGGCGCTTCCGCATCCCTGCAGCTGCAGGGTGGCAAAACCACCATCACCCTTCAGGACGCTGGTGGCTCCGCACTGAACACCTCCTCCACCCTGTCGGACTCCACTCTGATCTCCACGACCCAGAGCCTGTCCTTCGTCGATGACACTGCCACCAACCCGGCTGTGCTCTCCGGCGGCGTTTCCTCGACGGCTTCCGTTCAGGATCTCGTAGACAGCCTCAACGCCATCTCCGGCGTTCGTGCAGAATTCGACAACGGCACGGGTGAGCTGACCATCTACTCCGATGAAGACTTCTACATCGGTGGTAACGGTTCTGCGACCACGAGCTTTGCAGGCACTCTCGTCGATGCGACCGCGTTCTCCTCGACCTCGGATGCCCTGATCAACTCCGGTTCCTTCTCGGTTGGCGACACTCTGACGCTGACGGACGGTAACGGTTACGAGCTCGGCTCTTTCGAAGTTGAAGACGACAGCTCTGTTGATGATCTGGAAAACTTCATCAACGACTTCAACGGCGTCTCCGCTGACTTCGACACTGGCTCGGGCCGCATCACCATCACGTCTGAAACCGACCTGTCGCTGACCAGTGACAACACGGACTTCGCAAGCTCCGGCTTCACCGCGAACACCACAGGCATCGGCATCTCGGCAATCTCTGACAGCGGCTTTGCGACGGATACCGACATCAACCGTACGGTTGACCGGTTGAACACCGCTCTGTCCAACCTGAGAACGCAGGCTTCTGAATTCGGTACCAACCTCTCCATCGTTGAAAACCGTCAGGACTTCACCAAGAACCTGATCAACACGCTGGAAGAAGGTGCAGGCAAGCTGACGCTGGCCGATACCAACGAAGAAGGTGCAAACCTGCTGGCCCTGCAGACCCGTCAGAGCCTGGCTTCTACCTCGCTGTCCTTCGCAGCACAGGCAGACCAGAACGTTCTGCGTCTCTTCTAAGCCAGACACTTCGGTTAAGACGAAATTGGAAAGCGGGCTCCGGCCCGCTTTTCTTGTTTCCGGCACTCGCACAACCTGCCGCCGGATCGCGGCAAGACACGTCGCCAGGCCGCCCCAAGCAGGGCCGGCGACTGCCTCTTCCCAATTGCAGGTGTTTGTTGTTTCTTTGCAGCCGCTCCGTTTCCGGCAGCTTCTGCCGGGAACTCCGGTTCTGGCGCGTTTGTTAAGACCTTCGCGCCGACAGATGAAAACGCGGCTCGCAATCTGCGCACACGCCTTGCCGTGATCAAGGCCGTCCTGCCGGCGCCGGATGCCCACTCAACCGACCGCTGGCCGTCTTTGCAGCCCCCAATGCCAGGTCTTGCATTTTTTTCCGATCGTTTCGACGGCCTGGATCTCATGCGTAACCGACCCCGCAGAAACTCTTGGCTTGCGAGCTCCCTTCCCGCCCAAAGCCTCCCGCCCCCGCAGTAAGCTCATTGATACTTTTTGGAACCGTCAGCCGGACCTGAAATGCAATGGCCATGACAGTTCTGGCGAGGTCGTCAGCAGCGTTAACGTACTGATAACCCTATTTTTCAGGCGTTTAACCATTGATTAAGGTTAACGCTCGATGATCGGTCCCAACCTGCTCAGGAAGAGCAGTTGAAATTTGACCCAGGAAAGGGATAATTCGATGCGTGACATTACGCTGTCAGCCGCCGTGCGGCAAAACCTCCTCACACTTCAATCTACTGCAGACCTGATGTCGGGCGTCCAGAACAAGCTGGCAACCGGCATGAAGGTGAACTCTGCGCTGGACAATCCGAACAGCTTCTTCACGGCGTCCGGCCTGAACTCCCGCGCAGGCGATCTCAGCACCCTGCTGGACGATATGGGCCAGTCCCTGCAGACGATCAAAGCCGCGGACAAAGGCATTCAGACCATCACGGATCTGGTCGAAACCGCAAAGGCGAAAGCCAACCAGGCCCTGCAGACACAGAGCCAGTACGAGCGTAAAACCTACGCAGCACAGTACAACGCCCTGCTGGAACAGATCGAAGATGTCGCCAAGGACAGCTCGTATAAAGGCAAGAACCTGCTTGCGGGTGCCGGCAACGACCTGACCACCATCTTTAATGAAGATGCGACTTCCAAGCTGACAATTGAAGCGGTCGACTACACGGACACCGCACTCTCTACCGGCCTGAATCTTTCCGACCTGGCAGAAGGCGAAGGCGCAACCTCTTCCCTGCAGCTGCAGGGCGGCAAAACCGTCATTACCCTTCAGGACGCCGGTGGCTCCGCACTGAACACCTCCTCCACCCTGTCGGACTCCACTCTGATCTCCACGACCCAGAGCCTGTCCTTCGTCAACGACACTGCCACCAACCCGGCCGTGCTGTCCGGTGGTGTTTCCTCGACGGCTTCCGTTCAGGATCTGGTTGACAACCTCAACGCCATCTCCGGAGTTCGTGCGGAATTCGACAACGGCACGGGTGAGCTGACCATCTACTCCGATGAAGACTTCTACATCGGTGGTAACGGTTCTGCGACCACGAGCTTTGCAGGCACTCTCGTCGATGCGACCGCATTCAGCTCAACCACGGATGCCCTGATCGACTCCGGTTCCTTTGCGGTTGGCGATACTCTGACGCTGACGGACGGTAACGGCTACGAACTCGGCACCTTCGAAGTTGAAGAAGACAGCACGGTTGATGACCTGGAAAACTTCATCAACGATTTCAACGGCGTCTCAGCCAAGTTCGACGACGGCTCCGGTCGCATCACCATCACGTCTGAAACCGACCTGTCGCTGACCAGTGACAACACGGACTTCGCAAGCTCCGGCTTCACCGCAGACGCAGACGGTATCGTGATCGAGGCGATTTCCGACAGTGGGTTCGCAACGGATACGAACATTAATCGCGTCATAGACCGGTTGAATACCAGTCTGTCCAACCTGCGGTCCCAGGCTTCCGAATTCGGTACGAACCTCTCCACAGTAGAGATCCGGCAAGACTTCACGAAGACCTTGATCAATACTCTGCAGGAAGGTGCAGGTCTTTTGACCCTGGCCGATACCAACGAGGAAGGTGCAAACCTGCTCGCCCTGCAGACCCGTCAGCAGCTTGCTTCAACCTCTCTGTCCTTCGCCTCGCAGGCGGACCAGACCGTGCTATCCCTCTTCTAATTCAAAGAGAATCAGTCGGACGCACGACTCACAGACAAGCAACGGAAACGGCGGGCCACTGGTCCGCCGTTTTCGTTTACCGCCTCAAATACTGTTTGAAACCGAAAATTTTTGTCATTCAGAATCAAGGCCTTAAAAGAAAGCTTTTGGTAACTTTTATTTACGGGACGTTAATACGTGCATCAGTGATTAACTTTCCATTTAGATTTACGGCAAAGGTGCATGCTCGACTTGAAACACCTGCATGAGCCTTTGGCGAGACCTGAATAGGGAAAGCGGTGAAGTCTGATGCCTGATATTGTTCTCTCCAGTGCTGTCCGGGACAATCTCCTGTCGCTGAAACAGACGGCGGATTTGCAGTCGATCACGCAAACGCGCCTGGCAACAGGCCTGAAAGTCAACACGGCGCTCGACAATCCGAACTCCTACTTCACGGCGCAATCCCTGAACGACCGCGCAAGCGATCTGTCCAACCTGCTAGATAACATGGGCCAGGCGGTCCAGACGATCCGCGCTGCAGACAAGGGCATCACGTCGATCACGAAATTGGTGGAATCCGCCAAGGCCATCGCCAACCAGGCCTTGCAGACCTCCAGTGAATACGAACGCAAGCTGTTCACCAGCCAGTACAACGATCTGCTGGAGCAGATCGAGGACATGGCGCGGGACTCCAGCTACAAGGGCAAGAACCTTCTTGCAGGCGCCGGCAACGAACTTGAAGTTATCTTCAACGAGGACAGCACCTCGAACCTCACTGTCAATCCGGTCGACTTTACAGATACTTCGCTGGATGATGGTCTGAACCTGGACGATCTGGATGCCGGCGGCACCGGCACATCGTCCTTCAACCTCTACAGCGGTACCACCACCATTTCCCTTTCGGGCTTGCAGGCGTCCTCAAACCTGACGGACCTCGCCGACTGGGCAACCGGCAACGTTGTCAGCATCACCGACTCCTCCGGCACCACCAACCTGACGGTTGGTACCGACATCACCACGGTGCAGGATTATGTCGACGCATTGAATGATCTGAGCGGCGTTCACGCCACTTTCGACGAAACCACGGATTCGATCACGATCACGTCCGGCCTCGACAACGCGCTCTATATTTCAAAGGACAATACCGGCGGTGGCGCGGCGACGGACGGTGGCGACACTGGCGGAACAACGACCACGATGACGGTGTCGCCTCTCAGTTCGACGGCAACTCTGGTCTCGTCCGGCGGCTTCCAGGCTGGCGACACGATCACGATCACCGACGGCAACGGCTTCGAGCCTGCATCTCTGGAGATCGATGAAGAAACCACGGTCAGCGATCTCGTGACCTTCATCAACAACGTCAAAGGCCTGGATGCGACCTTCTCGGGAGGCAGCATCAGTCTTATCGGCGAAGTGTCCTTCGACATTTCCAGCAGCAACAGCGATTTCAACAGAACGACACTCGGATCGACGTCGGGAACCGTGTCACTGACCGCAGCTGCATCCGAGTTCAAATCTGATACGGATATCGATCGAACGCTTCAGGCCATCAACGCGGCGCTTGATGAGCTTCGCAATGCGGCCCGTTCAATGGGCACGGCTCTTTCGACTGTGGAAATTCGCACCGATTTCACTCAAAATCTGATCAACACGCTTGAGGTTGGCGCAGGCCACCTAACAATTGCAGACATGAACGAAGAAGGTGCTAACATGCTGGCGCTGCAGACCCGTCAGCAGCTTTCTTCGACCGCTCTGTCTCTGGCCAACCAGGCAGATCAGAGCGTCCTGAGCCTGTTCGGTTAACACCGGAGGCAGTTATCATTAAGGTATCGGCGGCAAACCGTTAACGATTTCGTTAACGTTTCACAGCGATACTGATGCGTGGAGGTCACGGAATGGCGCTCAAGGTCGAGCTGAAACCGGGCGAGCGAATTATCATTGGCGAAAGCGTTATCACCAATGACAATCAACGCACTCGTCTCTTTATCGAAGGCCAGGCTCCCATTCTGCGAGAAAAGGATATTCTCACGCCGGCCACTGCGGATACGCCAGCCAAACGGGTCTACTTGGCCGTTCAGCTGATGTATCTGTCTACTGACTTGGAGAAGATACAGGAGAGTTACTTCAGCCTCGTCAATGACATAGTGAAGGCCGCGCCGAGTACCATCCCTTTTGTAACCAGGATTAGTAACGCCATACTAACCGGCGCCTTCTATAAAGCACTGAAAGAAGCACGTAAGCTCATCGAGTATGAAGGGACGCTGATCAGTCATGTACAAACAGGCAGCGCAGGCTTACCAGAAAACAAGCCAGGTGGCGATGTCACCGAGGGAGCTGGAAGCGAATCTGCTGATGAAGGCCGCAGCCCGGCTTCAGTTGATCAAGGATGAATGGGGGAATTCCTCGCTTGCGGAAAAAGACGACGCTCTGGTGTACAATCGCAAGCTCTGGACAATTCTTGTGACGTCTGCGACCAGTCCTGAGAGCGAACTGCCGCAGGACATCAAGAACAACATCGCCACGCTTGGCGTTTTCGTCTTCAAGCAGACCATGACGGTCATGACGACAGACGATGAAAACAAGCTCGATACCCTCATCAGCATCAACCGCTCGATCGCCGAGGGTCTGAGATCCTGATCCCGGCGGTGCCGGTTCAAGAACAGGTTCAGAAATCAAGAAAGGCCGCCAGGAACCCCCGGCGGCCTTTCTCTTGACTGCAATTTGTCCCTGCCCTCCTCCGGCAGAAACGGAGGAAGCCTCCACCGGAGATCAGCGGGTCCTCAAGCTGCGGGCAGGATTTGCAGCCGTGAGCCTGTCGGCCCTGGTCCCGGAAGCGGTCTGCGGGTGTCCGGAGCCGCCTGCATTCCAGAGAACGCAGGCGACAATGCCGAACACCTCAAGCTTGTTGAAGGCCTGACCGTCCAGCTTCCCGGAAGAGTTCCTCCGCCGGACTAGAGATTGCCTGCGCTCATCTCCCGGGCGATATGGTCGGCCTGCCGGATGGCAAGTGCCACGATTGTCAGCGTCGGGTTTTCCGCAGCCCCCGAGGTGAATTGAGACCCGTCAGACACGAACAGATTGGCTACGTCGTGGGTCTGGCCCCAGCGGTTGACCACACCGTCCCGCGGCTTTTCGGACATCCGGTTGGTGCCCAGATTGTGGGTTGACGGGTAAGGCGGCGTCGGAAAGGTCCGTGTCGCACCAACCGCATCGTAGATGGCCATACCCTGCTTGTAGGCATGATTGCGCATGGCGACGTCGTTGGGATGATCGTCGAAATGAACATTCGCCACGGGCAGGCCCCAGCTGTCCTTCACATCATGGTTGAGCGTGACGCGGTTGGTTTCCTGCGGCATGTCCTCGCCGACGATCCATAGACCGGCCATGTTTTCATAGCCGTCCAGTGCACTGGTGAACTCCCGGCCCCACGCCCCCGGGTCCAGGAAGGCCGCCATGAACGGCAGGCCAAGCGACAGGGTTTCAAGCTCATATCCGCCCACGAAGCCACGCGAGGGGTCGTGACGGGCTTCATCCTGAATGATGCCGGCCATCGTGGTGCCGCGCCACATCTTCACCGGCTGGTCGAAAACGGCATAGACTGAACCGGTGGTGTGGCGCATGTAGTTGCGCCCGACCTGACCGGAACTGTTGGCAAGACCGTCCGGGAACATCGAGGATGCGGAATTCAGCAGGAGCCTCGGGCTCTCGAAGGAATTGCCGGCAACACAGACAACCCGTGCCTTCTGAAGCTGCAGATTGCCGTCCTTGTCGAAATATTCGACACCAGTCACCTTGCCGGTATCGTCATGAAGGATCCGTGCGACATGGGCGTGATCACGAACCTCCAGGTTACCGGTCGCCTCGCCGCGCGGGATATCGGTGTAGGCGGCGGACCACTTCGCCCCCCATTTGCAGCCCTGAAAACAAAAGCCGGTCTGCTGACAGGAGATACGGTCGTCGTAATCGGCGGAATTGATGGCCATCCGGCCCGTATGGACTTCCTTGTACCCCAGCGCCTTGGCACCTTTTTCAAAGACCAGGTAATTGTTGTTGCCCGGCAGGCCGGCCCTGCCTCCTGTCCGCGTCACGCCAAGCTTGGTTTCCGCCAGGGTGTACCAGGGGTCCATTTCCTCCGCATCGATCGGCCAGTCGAGCAAGTTGGCGCCCTGGACATTGCCGTAGGAGCTTTTTGCCTTCCACTCATGCGGCTGAAAGCGGATCGAAGCCCCGGCCCAGTGAACGGTGGTTCCGCCGACCGCCTTGACGATCCAGGCTGGCAGGCCGGAAAAGTCCTTGGCAACTCGCCAGTCGCCGGATGTGGTCCTGGGGTCGACCCAGGCAAGCTGCCCGAAGCTTTCCCACTCGTCGTTGACATAATCATCCGGAAGGTAGCGTCCGCCCGCCTCCAGTGCCACGACACTCACGCCTTTTTGCGCCAGTTCGTTGGCAAGCACACCGCCGCCGGCGCCTGTGCCGATCACGACAACAACCGTGTCGTCATTCAGGTCAAAAGGTGCAGCCATTGGTTTCCTCCCTCAGGCTCAAAGCCAGTTGATGTCGTTGAAGCCCCTGTCGATGTAGCCGCCCAACTCGTAGGAAGCCCCCTCGTAGCCAAACAACGGCCAGACCGCTTTCTGATTGTAGAGACCAGTCACAAGACCGCCCCTGATCCGTTGAAAGAACGGGCTGTCCTCTATGGACCGCAGCAGATCCGCTCTGTCGCGCTCCCAGCCGATTGCGAGATAGGAGGCATGCCCTCTCCCTTGGGCTGCTCCGTTCAGGGCCTCGACACCGGCCTCGATATCCTCGGCATGATCGGGCGTGTCGTATCCCTTGACGGCGATGACGTAAAATTCGTCGCCGACATGATCGTGCGGATAGATGTCCCGCGCCATCTGAACCAGGGTTGCGAAACTGCCCGGCTTGAGTGCGGTCAGCTCCGTCGCCCAGGCTCCGTCTCTGGCCGCCAGAAATCCGGACCCGGTGACGAAGGCGGCTCCCGCCGCCGTCGCGCGGGCCAGAAGCTGCCGTCTGGTCAAGCCTCTCGGACTGTTTTCGGTTTTCATGCTCTCCTCCCGTTCAAGTCACTCGTATCGACCGCCGCGCTGAAGCACCTCGATCTGATAGCCATCGGGATCCGCAACGAAGAAGAAGCGCGCAATGACCTCTCCTGCCGGTGCGAAATCGACCAGTTTTCGTGGATTGAGACCTTCGGCTTCGAACCGGGCATGCTCGCTGTCGAGATCATCGACGCTGAACGCCAGATGGCCGTAGCCGTCGCCCAGGTCATAGGGCTCGGTCCGCCCCTTGTTCACCGTCAGCTCCAACTCGAAGCCGGATTCGCCGTTGCGAAGGTAGATCAGGGTAAAATTCGGAAAATCCAGACGATCCGCTACGGTCAGTCCGAATGCTTTTTCATAAAAGGAAAGAGATCTGTGTTCTTCCAGAACACGGATCATAGAATGGATTGCTTTCGCCACGCGTTACTCCGCTCTGCTTGTATTTGCATGAGGGAAGCGTAGCGCGTGGCAACTATCGGCCGGGTAGTATGCTTATACTGCGAGCGAGAAAACTTGCGCTGCAGCGCAAAATGTCATTCTGCGGCGATCGAAGCCGCATGCTGGTTCGACGAAATCTCGAGAAACTTCAGGCAGGCGCAGCGAAGCAATGATGTGAAGTTTTTCGGTTCACCCCGCAGCTCGATCACTTCGGAGTGCAGCGTCGAGATGAAATGCGGTGTCGTCACCCCTTCCGATGCGGCGATCTGGTCCAGAATCGCCCAGAAGGAATTCTCCAGACGGATACTCGTGCTCTGTCCGTTGAGCCGCAGCCGCCGGGTCTGGCTGGCATAACGTTCCGGATCCTGTCCGGCAAATACGTGACACATCGGCTCTCCCTCCCATGGTGTCGATCTTTACGCGGTATGCCGCGATCCGTTTGTTGAAAAGGGATAATGAAAAGAACGCACCGTTGCCAAAGGCCCCGGCGGCAAACCGGTTGGTTCTGGACACCAGAAGATATCCGTCGGGAAGAAAGGCAACATGGAGAGTGTTTCCCCAATGGGGGAATATTTCAAGACCTTTCCCGGCCCTGACCGGCAGTCCGGACAATGGTGGGCGAAGACCGCCCCTGAAAACGCTTGAAGTTCCGGGCGATCTTACAGGTAATCGGACAGGGTCAGATTGAAGACGATCGACGAAGCCCTGTAGGAAACCTCGATATTGGTCTGCAATTGCAGGATCTCGGCCGCGACCTGATCCTGATCGATGCCCTCGATATCCGCAATCGTGCCTTCATAGCTGCTTTTCATCTGCACATGCCGGTCATCGGTCAGAGATACCGTCCGGTGCGTGATGGCGATGTCCGTTGCAATGTCGGTGATCCCCGACTGATCGACACCCGGCGGCTGCAAGGTGGTGCGCAAATTGGTCGACAGGGTATTGTAGTATTCTTCGTCGATCGTCGCGCCACCGGAAAAATCCGCAGCAACGAAAGCCGCAAGGGACTGCACCAGTTCCTGCAGCGGCGTTTCGTTGGCCCGGACGCCGTAGCTGACCGTCAGATTGCTGTCGATCACTGCGTTCTTGTCCGTGCGCGGATCGTCCGTCGCCGTGTTCCGCCCCGTATACCAGGCGACAGTCGTAGATCCGCCACCCGTCAGCGCCGTTGCGCTGTCGAAGGGAGGTCCGTCAACCCGTTGGGGTTCCTCGCCACCAAAAGTCTTGAAGAACTCTTCCGCCGCCCATTCGTCCGACACTGCGCGAAGGGTCGTCTGCGCCTGGTGCTCGATCTCCGCTTCCAGGGCATCGCGCAGGTTTTGCGCCGTTTCCTCAAGATCGGCCCCGATGGCAAACGTCCCGTCTTCAGCGGTGCTGTTGGCCGCAGTCAGCTCTATGGAGATCGTCTCGCTGTGGTCGGGCGGCAGTGAGAATTCCACCGTGATTGTCTCACCGAGTTCCGGCTGCCCGGTAAACTGCACATCGAAGCTGTCCGGATCGGTGCCAGAAGGACCGGTGATCGCGACGTTGGTCAAGGTAGAGGCAACCGATGCAATGTCGAAACCGAAGTCATGCGCTCCATCTTCGGCAATGGTGAAGGTGGAATCGGTCGGCACCGGACCGGCATAATTGGTCGTCAGCGCGGAGGTCGTCACGCGGCCATTGTTGCCGGCCCCAAGGTTTGCCTGGGAATACTCGCTCATGACCGTTCTCAGCCCGTCGAGGCCGTTCGCCCCATCCAGAATGGCATCGATCCTGGCAACCGGGTCCTGAACGGCATCTGTGCCGCCAAAGACGTAAAATCCGGCAACTTCCGTGTTCAGGATGTTGAGCGCTTCGTTCAGCAGCAGCTTGGCACGTGACTGGGTTTGGGTCTGTCCGTCATCCTGCAACACGAAATCATTGGTATCGAGCGCGGATTTTGCGTCCTGCCGGATGTCTTCCAGCCGCTCCAGCGACATGGTCGAGGTCTGCAGGTGCAGATTGGCGATGGTGATGGTGTCCTGGTAGCTCTCGATCATGCTGACCTTCTGGGTCAGCTGAATGTCCAGAAGCCGCCGATCGCCCACCTCGCCGTATGTCGTGCCGACCTTGCCCCTGGCAAGCTGGGTTGTCTTGCTTGCCAGCAGATCGTTGAGCTCGCCGAGCTGGCGGGTCAGATAAGTCCGGGAGGTGGTGATATTCGAAACTGCCATAACGCACCCAACCTTAAACGATGTTCAGGAGCTCTTCGAAGAGATCCTTGATGGTCTGCATGACGCGGGCATTGGCCGCATAGGCGTTTTCGAGCTGAACCATGAAGGCCAGCTCGGTGTCGAGATCCACCGAGTAGCTCTGCTCGTACCGTATGGCGAGATTCATGGTCAGCGCCTCCTTGGAATCCGCATAAGTGGCTGCGTCTTCTGCCTGGTTGCCCTGAAACGCCACAGTCTGGTTGACATAATCCACCAGAGTGCCCTGGAACGGGGTCGACGCACTGCCGATGCCTGATCCCGGGTCGTAGTGTTTCGTGCCGGTGCTGAGTGCATTCGACAGGAACTGCGCCCGGGCCGGATCGTTGCTCGTATTCGGTGTCGGCGTGGTCTGGTAGTTCACCAGAAGCGCGCTGTCGGCCAGAAGATCGGGATTCACCCGGATACCGGCGGCATAGCCGAGCCGCTGACCGCCATCTTCAAGCGCATCGGTAAAGAGGTCCGTTCCAGCCCTCTGATCAACGAAGATCGCAAGGCCCAGTCCCTGGTCGGAATTGGCCGTCACGGTGACATTTGCACTCAGGCTTTCAACGCTGGTCGGCGCTGTGTTGTCGCCCAGAACACGAAGGTTGTCCGAACCGTCATTGCTGACCAGCAGTCCGGTACCGGCAAGTGCGGCGGTGATGTTGGTGATGTAGGTTGCCGGAACACCGCTCGAAATATCGATACCGAAGACGGTATCGCCCGGATTTGCAGTGGCTGAGTCGTCCAGCGGCAACAGCGCGGGATCGTCCACCGCAACCAGGGTGACAGTCTGCGGATTGCCGCTGCTGTCGGTGTAATCCAGCGTGATGGTGTTGCCCGGCTGTAGCGCGGACACATCAAGATCGAAACCGCTGTCCAGGCCGACTGTCGCAGCGGTGCTGTCTACGGTCACATTGGAAAAGGCAAGCGAGACTTCGGCGGCGATCGTGTCCAGCTGGGTCTGCGCCTCGACCAGGATATCGTCGCGAAGTTCCGCAGTAGCCAGTATCGAACCGGATTTGGACGATGCCAAGAGGTCAAACTGCGTTCCACCCGGCGTCCTCACCATCACCGCGTTTCCGGCCTGTCCGGGCTGCAGCAGGTGCGTTGCATCGAAGGTCAGGGTCGATGCCTGGCCGTCGGCATAAAGCTGGTTGCCGTTGGCGGTTCTGATGGTGATCGAATTGTTGGCGTTCTTGGCAACGTCGATATCGAGATAGCCGGACAGCTGCTCGATGAGCCGGTCGCGTTCGTCTTCCATGTCAGCGGTCGATACGCCGGACTGGGTCGCGTCCTGAATGGCTTCGTCGATATCCTCGATGCTCGAGAGAAGGTTGTTCACCGTATCCGTTTGCCCGGCCAGTGCGTTGTCCGCTTCCTGGCGCAGGCCCGCAATCTGCTCATAGGAGGAGCTGATTTCCCGGGCGAAAGCCTCCGCAGCCGAGACCACATCCTTCTGAATGGCATAATTGCCCGGATCGTTCACCAGGCCGGCAAGTGCGGCAGAAAGATTGCCTGCAAGTGACGACAGGGAGCTTTTGTCATCGATGGTTCCGAAAATATCATCCAGCCGGTCAGTAAAATCCGCGATCTGGCGGGAATAGCTGGTGTCGGCGAGAGAGTTGAAATAGTCGGATTGGATCTGTTCGTTGACAATCCGGCGCACTTCTGTCGCGTTCATTCCGGCGACGTTGCCGTTGCCATCGAAAAAGACGTTCGCCGAAATTGTTTTCTTCGAATAGCCGGCCGTATCCGCGTTAGCAATATTGGACGCGGTGACGTCCAGCTGACGCTGATTGTAGGTGATTCCGAAAACCGCAGTATTCAGGGCGCTCGTAAGACCCATGGCGGCTTCTCCTTCGTTATACGCGACCAGGCCAGGCTGGCCGGCGGGTCAAGACCCCGCCGGCCAAGGCGGTGTTACCGGACCATATTCAGGGCATCGTCGAGCATTTCGTCCGCAGAGGTGACGATTCTCGAGTTTGCCGAATAGGCCTGTTGGGTGATGATCAGCTTGGAAAACTCGTCCGCAATATCGGCGTTGGAGAGTTCCAGCTTCTTGGCGAGGATCTGCCCGCCACCGGAAAGATCCGCGTCGCCCGATCCGGCGGTTGCCGCAAAGGCGGCACCATCGACGCGCTGCAGGTCCTGCTCGGCCTGGAAGGTCGCGAGCGGGATCTGGTAAACGGGACGCTGCTGGTTGTTGGAATAGCTGGCGATGACACGGCCGGAGGCATCAACAGCCACACCGGTCAGTTCACCGGCCGGGAAGCCGTCCTGTTCCAGTGCAACGGAACTGGCCGAGCCGTCCGGATCCGAATACTGGGTCAGCGAGCCGTCGGCAAAGGAGAATTCCACGTTCGTAGCCGTGGTTCCGCCGATGTCCAGCGACGCAATGGTGAAGCCGTCGCCCGTACCATTCACTGCTGCACCGGTCATTGCACCGGCAGTCAGGGTGGTCATCTCACCTGTGTCGTCGAACTGGACGTCGCCCACGTCGTACCACGCGTTGGTAGCGTCACCGCCAGTCCCGATATACATGCTCCAGGTGTCACTCACCAAGGCACCGTCATCATTTGCGGTCTTGGCGTAACGGACCTCGACGTTCATCGCCGTACCGTTCTGGTTATAGATCGTGATCGACCCGCCGGAGATGGAGCTGTTCAGGAAGTCGGTCTCGTTCGCGACAGCAACGTTACCGGCGCCGACGGAGGCGTTCAGAAGCGCCGTGTCTTCATCCGTGCCGTCATAGTCGTTGGTGGCAGGAACGCGCGGCAGGTTGGCCTGATAGTCCACTGTCGTGGTTGCGGATGCTGCCAGCGGCTGATTCTCGATCCGGATCACGCCCGGATTGTCGCCGATCGCGTTGCCCGTATCCGGATCCAGCGGGAAGCCCTGCAGATAATAGCCGGAGCTGTTGATCAGATAACCTTCCTTGTCGCGCTCGAAATCGCCGGCGCGGGTGTAGTAGGTCTCATCAGCAAAGGTGGTCGAGCCGTCGACCACATCGGACGCCTTGGTCACGACGAAATAGCCAGAGCCGTTGATCGCCATATAGGTGTCCACGTCGACCGACGTGATGTCGCCCTGCACTGTGTTGGTGGCGCGAGACGTGGCGAAGGTCGTACCGGAAACCTGCTGGGCCTGCTTCGCCCCGCCTCCGGAAACCAGATCGGAAAAGGTCGTGTCGAGCCGTTTGTAACCGGTCGTCTGCGAGTTCGCGACGTTACCGGAAATATTTTCCAGAGCCGTAGCCTGCGCAGCCAGTCCGGAGACAGCCGAGTTGATAGCCCCATAAATACCCATTTGCGGTCCTCTTGATAGATCGGGCACTGCGACGCGGGCTTACGCCCATTAATCGGCCTTCCTCCGCAAGGGTCGTGCCAGTTTGTCAAAAACCAACATTTCCCCTTTATTTCAGAGACTTAGAAAATTTTGCTTTTGCAGAAGCGGAAAAAGGAACCCGGCAGGTCGCGACCTGGCAGGCAAAAACTTCCGCTCTGGACAGGCACGGATGTCCAAAATTGCCGTACGCCGGCTCTCCTGCCTTTTACGGGCTTGCACAGCCGCGCGCGGCCTGCCACCTTGCGGCCGATTGAGGAAAAACGGACGGCCAAATGCGCTTCGAAGGAACTGAAAGCTATATCGCCACGGAAGATCTCAGGGTCGCGGTCAACGCCGCCGTCGCCCTGGAGCGGCCGTTGCTGATCAAGGGTGAACCCGGCACCGGCAAGACGGTGCTGGCCGAACAGGTTGCGGCAGCCCTGAAAGCCCCGCTGATCGAGTGGCACGTCAAATCCACGACCAAGGCACAGCAGGGTCTTTATGAATATGATGCCGTCTCGCGCCTGCGCGACAGTCAGCTCGGCGACGAACGCGTGAAGGACATCAACAACTACATCCGCAAGGGCAAACTCTGGGAAGCGTTCGACTCTGCGCAGAGGCCGGTTCTGCTGATCGATGAGGTCGACAAGGCCGACATCGAATTTCCGAACGACCTTCTGCTGGAACTCGACCGCATGGAGTTCCACGTCTACGAGACTGGCGAAACCGTGCGCGCAAAGCAGCGTCCGATCGTGATCATCACGTCCAACAATGAAAAGGACCTGCCCGACGCCTTCCTGCGCCGGTGTTTCTTCCATTTCATCAAGTTCCCCGATGCCGACACCATGACGGAAATCGTCGAGGTGCATTTCCCGGGTATCAAGCAACGGCTCCTGTCGGAGGCCCTGCGCCTCTTCTACGACGTACGCGACGTTCCGGGACTGAAGAAGAAACCGTCAACCTCTGAGCTGATCGACTGGATCAAGCTGCTTTTGAACGAAGACATCGATCCTGAAACCCTTCGTCAACAAGATAGCTCCAAACTGATACCACCGTTGCACGGCGCGCTGCTGAAGAACGAACAGGACGTGCACCTGTTCGAACGCCTTGCATTCATGGCACGTCGGGAACGATCCTGAAGGCTCCGGGCAAGCGGATGTAAATCCTGATCGAACATGCCGTTCGTTCAGTGCCGGTCCGGCAACAACGCGACGTTCCGGTTCGGGTGACGAGGAGACTGACTTGGCGAAACAGGCTGCTGCATGTCTGGTGATCGCGATGCTTGCGCTGACGAGCGCCGCAGGCGGGCCTGCTGATGCTCAAGTGCCTCCCGAAAAGGATGCAGGCTGGCAAAGCGATGTCGACGGATTGCGACATTTCACCGGCCTGCGCTGCCCCGACATGATCGGCAATTACTATCGCATCAAGGTGATGGAGGGCGACGCCGTCAGTCAGGCAGGATGCATCTACACCGGACGCGATGGCATCACGGCGGTCCTGCGCAAGCATCTGCAGGGTACCGGCCGCCGCGAAGCGCTGACCTTTTCCCGCAGTTACAAGGCGGCAGGATTCGAACCGATCAAGCTGACGGGCGCCGCGGCATCCGGCATCTCGTTCCGGACCCGCAACTGGACTCCGACGAACCTTTGCGAAACGCTGTGGTACTTCTCTGGAGCCGAGTCAGACTATACATTGTGGCTCTCCTACACCCTGCCGACGCAGGAGGTGGAGATCGGACCGGCCATAACCGCTTTCACAATGGCACTGGCAAACCAGAACTGACCGGCAATCCGGCTAACGCACCGCTGGCATGTCTCCCGTATCCAAGGAACCAGGAAAAACAATGCGGCTCCTTTTGTTCAGACACGCAAAATCAGACTGGGGCGATCCGGATCTGGCCGACATTGACCGGCCTCTGAACAGCCGTGGCAAGACCGCTTCCGTCAAGATGGCCCGCTATATGAAGGACCAGGGCCTGCAGCCGAACCAGATCCTGTGCTCCACTGCTCAGCGCACACGGGAAACCCTGGCCCGCCTTCTGCCTACCCTCACCCAGGAAGCCCAGATTCATCTGGTCTCCGACCTCTACCAGCAAAGCGAAGACGATTATGTCGGACTGATCCGCCGCTACGGTGGCCGCGCGCAGAACCTCATGGTAATCGGCCACAACCCGGCCAGCGAGGACACTGCGCTGAGCCTGAGCGGCACCACCGCTGCCGGTGCGCTTGCCGACATCCAGGAAAAGTTTCCTACCGGCGCGCTTGCCGTGATCGACTTCGACATCGCCGATTGGTCTGAACTGCAGCCCAAAACCGGTCATCTGGAGCGGTTCATCAAGCCGCGGGATCTGAAGGAAGACCCCGACTAAAGCATCGTCCCGACCTAAAGCCAGATTGCGCTTGACCCCGCCAGCGCCTACATGAACGCGCTGGAGGCCCTTGTGAACCCATTGACGACACTTGCAGAAGAAACCCGGCTGACGCTGGCCAACCTTGCCGATGCAGCGACCGATCTGGCGGTGCCGAGCGTCCGGCTGGGCGTGACCGGTCTGGCGCGGGCGGGCAAGACCGTCTTTCTGACCGCGCTTGTGCATAATCTCGTTCACGGTGGCCGCCTGCCGCTGTTCAGCGCCGTCTCCGGGCACAGGATGACAGGCGCGCGGCTTCAGCCGCAACCGGACGACGCTGTGCCGCGCTTCGACTACGAGGCACATGTCCGTGCTCTCGTCAGCGAGCGGATCTGGCCGGAATCCACACGTCAGGTTTCGGAACTGCGCCTGACCATCGACTATGAAAGCGCCTCCTACTTTCACCGCAAGCTCGGACCGGGACGTCTGCATCTAGATCTGATCGACTATCCCGGTGAATGGTTGCTGGACCTGCCTCTGCTCGGCAAGGACTACGCCGCCTTTTCCGCCGAAGCGATGCAACGCGCCCGCGCGGAAAACCGGGCGGAGATCGCCGAGCCGTTTTTGCAGATCCTCGCGGCAACAGATCCCAATGCGGAGGAAAGCGAACCGGCGGCGCAAGAGCTGTCCGCAAGCTTCAAAACCTATCTGGCGGCTTGCCGTGCGGACGCCCATGCCCTGTCGATGCTGCCTCCCGGACGGTTCCTGATGCCGGGCGATCTGGAGGGCTCTCCTGCCCTGACCTTTGCGCCGCTGGACATTCCCGCAGACGCGAGCCCGGCCCGCACCGGTACCCTGCGCGCCATGATGGAGCGGCGGTATGAAGCCTACAAGACCCATGTGGTACGCCCGTTCTTCCGAAATCATTTTGCCCGTCTCGACCGCCAGATCGTTCTGGTCGATGTGTTGCATGCCTTGAACGCGGGAGCCCATGCGATCGCAGATCTGGAAACCGCCCTGACCGAAGTGCTGGGCGCATTCCGTCCCGGCAAACGCAGCTGGCTGTCCTCGATCCTGTCGCGCCGGATCGACCGCATCCTGTTTGCGGCAACCAAGGCCGACCACCTGCACAGGTCGGATCACGACCGGCTGGAGTTGATCCTGAAGAGACTGGTTGCCCGGGCAGAGGAACGCGCGACCTTCAAGGGGGCTGAGGTCGAGGTTCTCGCCATGGCTGCCGTCCGCGCAACGCGTGAGGCAACGGTCAAGCATCGCGGCGAAGCTCTTCCCGCCATACTTGGAACGCCGTTACCGGGGGAACGGCTGAACGGCGACACATATGATGGCAAAACCGAAATCGCCATGTTTCCCGGGGACTTGCCGGACGACCCTGAATCACTTTTTGGACAAGCTGAATCAGTTTCTGAAGCGCTTCGAGCAAGCTTTCAAACCGCTCAGGCAGATCTTCAGTTCCTGAGGTTCCGGCCACCGGAACTCGACAAGACCGCCGACGGCCTGACATTGTCCCTGCCGCATATCCGGCTTGACCGCGCCCTTGAATTCCTGATCGGAGATCGCCTGGCATGACCGGTTCTCAGCCCCCTTCCAATCGCAAACCGGCGGCCTTCCGTCTCGACGATGCCAAGGTGCGGATGACTGATGACGACACCCGGTCCCCCGGCGTCGGCGAAGCGCTGATCACTCAGGCGTATGTCGAGGATGAAGAGCCTCGCCTCCCCCGTGCGGCCAGCACGCCCCGGTCCGGATTTCGGTATGGCAAGTGGCTGACGATTGGTCTGTCCGGCCTCGTCTCGCTTGCCGTCGGCCTGGCGATCGACAGTCTCATAAGGGACCTTTTTGCCCGGACCGACTGGTTGGGCTGGCTGGGCGTCGCGCTGGCCGCGCTGGCGGTGCTCGGCCTGCTCGGGCTGGTCGTTCGCGAAATCGCAAGCCTCATGCGCCTTGGACGCATCGACCATCTGCGGGACCGGCTGCAGAGTGCCGCTACGGCCGACGACGCAAAGGCGGCATCGGCGGGCCTAAAGGAACTGCTGGCGCTCTACAAGGACCGGCCCGAAACCGCCCTGGGCCGCAAGGCGCTCGCCGGGCATATGCGCGAAGTCATCGACGGACGGGACCTGGTCAAACTGGCCGAACGCGACCTGCTTGGCCCGCTCGATCTGGAAGCCCGTCGCATCGTGATGAACAGCGCAAAACGTGTTTCCATCGTAACGGCTGTCAGCCCCCGGGCACTGGTCGATCTGCTGGCCGTCCTGTTCGAGAACCTCAGGACGATCCGGCGCTTGTCTGCCCTCTATGGCGGCCGGCCCGGTACGCTTGGCTTCCTGCGTCTTGCCAGACACGTCATGGCGCATCTGGCCGTGACAGGTGGCATGGCCGCCGGTGACAGCCTTGCCTCGCAAGTGCTGGGTCACGGACTGGCGGCACGGCTATCGGCCCGCCTGGGCGAAGGCGTGGTAAATGGACTGCTCACAGCACGCATTGGCATTGCCGCCATCGCCGTCTGCAGGCCTGCACCGTTCGTGGCCGGCACCGGCCCCACCATTTCGGACTTCATGGGTGAGCTCGTCTCCTTTGCCAAAAAAGAAGACCCGGCCAACAAGTCTTAAAGTTTAGATTTGAAATAATACACGGCATGGTTATTCGTCCGAAGCGAACAAACCAATTGCTATTTCTACCGATGACACATAAACGTCTCAATCGTTAAGATTTCGGCAGACGGGCTGTAGCGTCTTCCCAGAAATAAAACAACAATAGCCAGGTGAGACGTTAACTTGTGTAGCGATAGGCCGTTGTCGAACCCGAAGAAATACACCTATTCGCATGGCGGCACACTCAAGCAAATTCTGCTTTGCGGTTGTACCCTGGTTCTGATCGGACCGGGCCCGGGCTTTGCGGGCGACATTACCGTTGCGTCCGGAACCACGGTCACAACGACGCAGACGCTTACGGGTGTCGGCGATACCGGAACGGTCGAAAGCGGCGGCACAATCGACGTGACTGATCAGGATGGCCTGGTTCTGGACAACGACGACCAGACAGCAACCAACAACGGCACCATTATCGTCACCAAGACAACCACTGGCACACCAAATTTTGCCGGCATAGGCTCCAATGAAGACGATGCTGTCGTTCACAACAACGGGTCCATAACCACGACAGGCAGCCGTGCCTTCGGCATTGCCGGAGACGGGGCCGACTTCAAGGTCACGAATTCGGGAAACATCACCACTTCTGGCGAGGAATCCGACGCCATCTTGTCGCTGGGGGCGGACACCGACATCACCAACTCCGGCACGATCTCCACCACTGGCGAAGCTGCCTACGGCATCAACGCGGAAGGCGACCGTCCGACTGTCTTCAACTCGGGTACGATCACCACGACAGGCGACGACGCCTATGCCATCGACACAGATGAAGACGAAGCGAAGATCACCAACACTGGAACAATCACGACGTCCGGTGAGGACGCAGACGGCTTCGACAGCGACGGCGACGATGTCACCCTGATCAACACCGGTGTTATGACCATGTCCGGCAGGCTGGCCGACGGCATCGACAATGATGGTGACCGCGCCGCGATCACCAACTCGGGCACGATCACCGTTTCTGGCGAAGACGCCAACCCGCTCGAGTCCAACGGCGATGACGTCACCATTTCCAACAGCGGCACGCTTCGCAACACCGGCACGATTTCCGGAGATCATGACAATGTCGGGCACGGCATTGCCGTTGTTGGCGACAATGTCACGATCACCAATTCCGGCAAGATCTACAGCACCAACGGATCCTCGATCTATGTCGACGGGTCGAATACAACGGTTGCCCTGAACGAGGGCACCATTCTTCAGGGTGTGCTCACCTTCACCGACCCGACAAGCACGACCCTGAACTATGCCGCGGGTCGAACGGCGATCCTGACCTTCAGCGGCCTTCCCGCCACCCTGACCATCGCTGGCCTGGTCTCTGCGACCAACGGCAACACGATCACCATCCTCAATCCGGAGGACTTCCGGTTGGACACGGTCGCCCAGACCTTCAACACCATGACGCGCGCCGTCACCGGCAGCGTTGAACAGCAGATGGACCTCAGTCGACTGGGCAGTACGTCCTTCGTCGCAACCAACGGCCCGGCTCCGGATTTCGAAAATTCCACGTCGCTATGGGTCACGCCACTTGGCGGTGTTCTATCCCGCCAGGGAAGCGATGGTTTCGATCACGCCTTCGGCGGCCTCACCGCCGGGGTCGAGAAGACATTCGCTGAAGGGCTTGCCGCCGGTCTTGCGGGTGGTTTCACCATCGGCAGAACAACCAGCGACGGCGACATTCACTCGGCCTCAAGCTACAGCATTCACGCCGGTGGCTATCTCGGCCGTTCCTGGCAGGCGACCTTCGCTCAATTTGGCCTGCTCGGCGGCTATCTGAAGAGCGGTGAAGACGTCACCGTCCTCAACAACATGGTTGTCGGTGGCCTTCAGGACCTGTCCATCGACTACGACTATGTCTACGTGACGCCTTCTGCCCGTCTCGGCCATGCCTTCGCCCTGAGTGAGGGAACGCTGACGCCCAGCGCTCGGGTGCGCTACTCGGGTCTCTGGCAAACCGGCAATGCCGATGAAGGCGTCACCGGCCTTTCGGTCTCCGGCCGCTCGCTGCACGTTCTGGAACTGCGTGCGCAGGCAACCTATGACCATGCTCCCATCCTCCAGAACGGCGGAACGCTCTATCTCAGTGCAAATGCGGGTATCGACGGCTCCTTCACCTTGACCGACAGTGTTGACGGCACCTTGCAAGGAGCCGCGTTGAACCTGTCCGTCGATAGTGATGATGCTGTGCTTCGCGGTTTTGCGGCAGCCGATGCCGTGTGGCAGGTCAACGATGGCACCAGATTTCTCGCAGGCATAGAAGGTGGCTACGACAGCGCCGATACATTGTCCGCATCGGTTCGCCTGGGCGCCAGGATCAGCTTCTGAGGGGCTTAGGAAACTTACCCCCTCTCTCAAACGCGCCCCCGCAGGAGTGCAAAGAGCAAAGCTGCAAAGATCAGGGCTTCAACTTTTTCGCCTGGGCCGCAGCGGCCCTATTCTCGGTGCAGGATTTCCTGCGCAGTCTCCGGCACCCGGTCTCCACATCCTCGGGAAACCTGTTAGTCTGGCGCAGGGTTCGGATGGGATGCGAACTTCGCGCGGGGAAAACGGCTGTTGGGGTCAGGCAATTCGATGCAAACCGAAGAAACGTCAATTGAAGGCGTGATTGTCCATGACTTTGTTTCGCACATCGATGACCGCGGCAGTTTTACCGAAATCTATCGGGAAACATGGCTCACGGGCTTCAGGTCGATCCAGTGGAACATCGTCACCTCGAAAGAGGACACGCTGCGCGGCGTTCATGTGCACAAGGATCACTACGATTATCTGATGGTCCTGGCCGGCAGGATGTTGCTTGGTCTGCATGATATCCGCCGCGACAGCCCCACATCTGGAACATCGCAATTTCTCGATCTTACAGCAGCGCAGAG
Source organism: Roseibium sp. LAB1 (assembly GCF_054658235.1). NCBI lineage: Bacteria > Pseudomonadati > Pseudomonadota > Alphaproteobacteria > Hyphomicrobiales > Stappiaceae > Roseibium > Roseibium sp. LAB1. The sequence continues at coordinate 874,467 of NZ_BAAGIB010000001.1, forward strand.
ACGCGCTGTCTCCATCCCGCCGGGTGTGTGCCATGGGTTCTATTATCCTGAAGCCGCGACACATCTTTATTCCGTTTCCACCTACTTCAACCCGACGGACGAACTGGGCTGCAAATTCGATTGCCCGGAACTGAACCTGCCTTGGCCGACGAAGGCCCCCGTTCTTTCCAATCGAGACAGAACAGCAGGCAACTATGCGCAGATGCTTGATAAATTCTATTCGGACGCCAATGCCTGATTTTTTGGAAACCAGCAATCTCCCTTCACTGGCAATTGGACACAGCCATGACTGATGTCGGTCTGGTCGGCTTCGGCCGATGGGGAAAGCTCATCTTTCGCGACCTGCACAGTCTGGGCGTTCCGGTACACGTGGCCGTGCCCGGTTCGGACAGCCGGCAAGCAGCTCTCGAGGCCGGGGCCGCTTCTGTGTGTGAAAGCGCTGCCGGCCTTCCCGACTGCGCGGGATATGTCGTTGCGCCGCCGACAGTGCATCACGCTGCCTGTATCGACGCACTTGCATCGCGGAACCGGCCGATCTTCTGCGAGAAACCGGTCACCAATGATGCGCAGGCAGCGCAACGGCTTGCCGATACGCTGCAAGAGCGTCTCTTCGTCATGGACAAGTGGCGCTATCACCCCGGCATTCTGAAACTTGCCGAGCTGGCAAAATCCGGCGAGCTGGGTCAGATCGAAGCCATGCGAACGTATCGCCTCGGTTGGGGCAATCCGCACAGGGATGTCGACAGCCTCTGGATCCTGCTTCCGCATGACCTTTCAATTGCGCTCGAAATTCTGGGATCTCTGCCGGCGGCTCACTCGTCGATGACACAGATCCCCGGACTCGGCGGCGAGGATCTGATTGCCCGCCTTCAAAATGATGGGGAACCGCCCACCGTTACCATGGAGATCTCTTCCCTCCATCCATCTCCTACACGTTCCGTCGTCGTGATCGGCAGCAAGGCGGTGGCACAACTGGCCGCATCCTATGACGACCGCATTCTCCTTGCCCCGAGGGATGCCAGCCGGAAGCCGCAGCAAGTCGAGGTTGGCACGAAAATGCCTCTTCTGGCCGAACTCGAAGCATTCGTCGCGCATCTGGAAGGAGGACCTGCTCCAAAGTCTTCAGCTGCAGAAGGTGCATTGATCGTCAGGCGCATTGCCGAGCTCAGAGCGCTTGCAGGACTGCCGTGACACGCCCGCGCTTCACCATCCTGCTGCCGGTCAACAGACCCCCCGAGCTTCTGCCTTTCGCCGTCGCTAGCGTTCTGGGCCAGTCCCTGCAAGATTTCGAACTGTTCATCGTTTGCGACGGCGCGCCCGAAGAGACCGTGCAGGAAGCGGAGAAGCTGGCAAGGAGTGACGACAGGATCCATGTTTTTTCGTTCCCCAAGGGCGAGAGGCACGGCGAAGCCCATCGGGACACGACTCTAAGGCAAGCAACCGGCAAATATGTGGCCCAGATCGGCGACGACGATCTCTGGTTTCCCGAACATCTGTCCGAACTCGAGCGCCTGATGCAAACCTGTGACTTCGGCAATCTTCTACAGGCTGAAATACTGCCCGACGGCAATTTCAAGGTTCACTTCGGCGATCTGGCGGATGCCGATACACGCCGCAGGATGGTGGAGACACGATGGAACTTCTTCGGCCCGTCCACCGTCGGCTATTCTCTTAAGGCCTACCAGTCCCTCGACGTCGGCTGGAGCCCGGCCCCGCCCGATTTCTGGACGGACCTCTTCATGTGGCGGAAGTTCCTTGTGCGCTCTGATTTCACCTTCGCAACAAGGCCCACCGTTCAATGCATCAAGCCTTCCGCAGTTCACCGGAAGAATATGACACTGGCCGAACGACAAAGCGAAACGGCGGCACTGGTTGAAAGGTTTGCCGATCCTGCGGAACGGCAGAATTTCCAGACCGCCTGCAACGAACACTTGATTGGCGACCTCAAGTCCGAAAGCCGGCGTCATGCGGACAATGCAGCCCGGCAGGCGCAAACCGTATCTGCCCAACAGGGAAAAATCAGGCAACTGCAGGCCGAACTCGACCAATTGAACCAGCGCCATGACACCCTCCTCGCCTCAACGTCATGGAAGATGACTGCTCCCTTGCGTGCAATCGGCAAGCTGCTGCAACAACTCTTCGCCCGACGACCTTTTTGACCCCTCGACAGGCATCTGCCAGGATCTTACCTTTCGCATCATGTTCATTACCTTCTTCACCGAACTGAAATCGGCCGGCATCCCGGTCTCGCTCCGCGAATATCTGACGCTCATGGAAGCGCTGGATAAGGATCTGGCGGAAAAGAGCGTCGAGGATTTCTATTATCTCGCGCGGCTCACGCTGGTGAAGGACGAGAGCAACCTGGACAAGTTCGACCGCGTCTTCGGCCACGTCTTCAAGGGGCTCGACCTCATGAGCGAGGTTGCCACCACAGAGATACCGGAAGACTGGTTGCGCCGCCTGGCCGAAAAACACCTGAGTGAAGAGGAAAAGGCGCAGATCGAAGCCCTTGGCGGCTTTGAAAAGCTGATGGAGACCTTGCGCGAACGGCTGAAGGAACAGCAGAAGCGCCACCAGGGCGGCAACAAGTGGATCGGCACAGCCGGCACGTCGCCATTTGGTGCTTACGGCTACAATCCCGAAGGCGTGCGCATCGGCCAGCACGAAAGCCGTCACCGGCGCGCGGTCAAGGTCTGGGACAAGCGCGAGTTCAAGGATCTCGACGACACCCAGTTGCTGGGCACGCGCAACATCCAGGTGGCCCTGAAACGGCTGCGCAACTTCGCACGCACAGGCGCTGCGGAAGAACTGGATCTCGAAGACACGATCCGCGCCACCGCCCACAAGGGCCTTCTGGACATCAAGATGCGTCCCGAGCGCCACAACGCGGTCAAGGTGCTCTTGTTTTTTGATATCGGCGGGTCGATGGACGACCACATCCGGGTCTGCGAGGAGCTGTTTTCAGCCGCACGGTCCGAATTCAAGGTGATGGAGCATTTCTACTTCCACAACTGCCTTTATGAATATGTCTGGAAGGAAAACCGCCGCCGTCACACCGAGCGCATGCCGACGATGGACGTGCTGCACAAGTATCCCGCCGACTACAAGATCATCTTTGTCGGCGATGCGTCTATGAGCCCCTACGAGATTGCCTATCCGGGCGGCTCGGTGGAGCACTGGAACGAGGAAGCCGGCGCTGACTGGATGCAGCGGATCACAGGGCTCTACAAGAGTGCAGTCTGGCTGAACCCGGTCCGGCAGGAACACTGGCATTACACCCATTCCATCCAGATGCTGCACGAACTGATGGAAGGCCGCATGTTCCCCATGACGGTTGAAGGCCTGACGGAAGCCATGAAAGAACTGGCCAGGTAGATTTTCCGCACACAAGGCGCAGAAAGGGAGCGCATGGAACAGACCACAAAACCCGATCATCCTTTCTCGCAACCTGTTTCCCATGCAACCACTACCGGCATGTCGGGCAGAGGGTTTTACAACGCCAACTCGGCTACCCAATGGACTGCCATCGAAACGATATTGCCCCTGATAGAAGAGGCGATCGCAACCCTGCCCGCTGATGGCACCGGTCCCATCGGCATCGCTGACTACGGTTGCTCGGAGGGCCGCAATTCCATTGCGGTCATGAAACAAGCCCTCCCGGCGTTGCTTGCTCGCACTGAACGGCCGATCCAGACCCTCCATTCAGATCTGCCCACAAACGATTTTTCTGAACTATTTCGCGGCCTCAGACCGGATGGCGGCTCGGTTTTCGGCTCGGACAGGATCTATTCTGCCGCGATCGGTGGATCGATGTACGATCAGCTCTGCCCGCCGCAGACCCTGCACCTTGCCACCACATTCAACGCCATTGGCTTTCTCTCCTGCCGCCCGGTCGACAGGTTGCCTGGCTATATCTTGCCCAATGGGCCAAGTGCGGCGCGGGCAAACGGTTATGTGGCGGAGGAAGACCGCCATGCCTTCGCTGAACAGGCGAAACAGGACATCGCCCGTTACCTGGTCGTCCGCGCAAAGGAGCTGGTTCCAGGTGGCAAGCTGCTGGTTGAAGTGTTTGGTTCCAAGGGACCGGCTCGAACCTGCGACGGCCTTTACGACCTTCTGAACGACGCGGTTCTGGATTTCGTCGAAGCAGGAGACATTGGCAGAGACGTCTACGACCGCTATTACCAGCCGGTCTACATGCGTGAACTGAAGGAACTTACCGACCCGGTCACCAATGAAGCCTATGGAGCAGCCGGGCTTTATTCAATCGATCGGACGATGGAGTATGAAATTGCGGTCCCGTTCGTCGACCGTTTCAAGAAGGACGGCGACCTTGACCGCTATGCCAGCGACTATGTCAATTTCTTCCGCGCCTTCACCGAAGCGGTGTTGCGCGCAGCTCTGCCCGACAGCTCATCGCGAGAGGACCTGATCAACCGGATCTTTGCAAGGGCCGAAGACCGCCTGAAGGCCGACACCAGCCTCTACCCTTTCCGGTACGCAGCCGTCGCCATGCTGCTGACGCGCAATGGCTGACGACTGAGGCTCACGGGCCGATCGACCTTGATAGACCGGGCATCGAATGGCCGACTTGATGCATGACGCACTAGCTGCGCAGCACCATCACCGAACATGGTGCGTGCCGAACGATGTGGGCAGCGTTCGAGCCGATGAAATAGGTCGACAGGCCCGGCTTGTGCGATGTCATCAGCACCAGATCGCAGCTTGCCTTTTCCGCTTCCTCGATCACTTCATGATAAACTGAGCCCATTCGCACAGTCAGATCGATGGTGCCTTCCGGAACATCCAGTTCTGCTGCGATAGTGTCGAGAATTTTCGCGGTTTCCTCAAATTCCCGCTTCTGCCAGCCTTCCGGAAGCTGACTTGCCACGAAGCTTTGGACTTCCGGGCAGACGGCCATCAGATGGATCTTGGAGCCGTAGTCGCGGGCAAATTGCGAGGCTTTGGCAAGGGCTTCCGCAGCAAAGCCGGTTTCGGCCGGGTCAACGGGAACGAGGATTTTCTTGAACATGTCTTGTCTCCCCAAAAATCAGGTCTTCCTGTTTTGCGCCTGGGAGAAAAGGGTCGCCATGACAAGGATCAAACGGCTTCGACACCGTCAAAGTATCGACCCGGGGTCACGCCGAACGCCTTCTTGAACGTCGACACGAATGCGCTTGGCCCCTCGTAGCCGAGCTTGTGGGAGACATCGGAAACGCTTCGCCCTGAGGCCAGCAGCTCGAGGGCCCGGAACAGTTTCACCTGCCGGCACCAGGTGCGGTAGCTGAGGCCCGTCTCAGCCTTGATTCGCCGCTCGAACGAGCGCACGGAGGTTGCGCATCGGTCTGCCGCCTCACTGAGCGAGGGAATATGCGCCGGGCAACGGACCACGCCTTCGCACAACTCGCGAAGCCTGGCATCCTGCGGCATTGGCAGTTGGAGGGGAGCGACCGGCAGCATCTTCAGCTGATCCAGGATGACCGCGGCAATGCGCGCTGCCGGACCCTTTTCCGTCTCCGAACGCGGATAGGACATGAACTCCAGAATGAGCGCCCTGAGCAAGGTCGTTACCTGCATCACCTGCGGCGTTTGCGGCAGATCCCGTGTATAATCATACTGGACGTAGATGTAGCGCAGCTCGGTATCGGTCAGATACCGGGTCTGATGGCTGACCCTGGGCGGCAGCCACACGGCCCGCTCGGGTGGCACGAAATAGGTGCCCATTTCCGTGTCGATGGCAATCGATCCCCGGATCACATGAAACAGCTGCGCGGCATCATGCGAATGCCAGCCATTGTTCCGGCCCTGCAACTGGGTCCGCGCGTACCCGATGATCGGCGCGGCCACCGCTTCTTTCGGAAACTCGGCAAGTTCGGGATGAATGCTCATGCGCGGGATCGTATACCGTTGCCATTCAATTTCACAGGGGACCGATGCCCCTTTCCAGCCTGATCAGCTCAGACCTCGTCCGGTACGAACAGTTGCTCGATCGGCCTGCCGAAAACCCTGGAAATACGGAAGGCCAGGGGAAGGCTCGGGTCGTATTTGCCCTTTTCCAGAGCGATTACCGTTTGCCGGGAGACATCGAGCTTTTCGGCCAAGTCGGCCTGGGACCAGCCAAGTTCCCCGCGCAGCTGCTTCAGGTGATTGCGCATCAGCTTTTCCAGCGCACCACAAGCGTTGCCAGCGTCCAGAAAATCAACAGGAATGCCGCGAAGAAGTTTAGATTGACTGTCAGCACCGCGCCGAGCTTTGCCAAAAATACCGCGGCAATGACGCCGGCCAGCAGGGTTATGGCGCCTGCTGTCGCCAGAATGTAGCGCTCGCGTTCGTCCACGTCGCGGAAGAAGCGGTAGACCGACCACACGACCAGCACCATCGGCAGGGTCGCGACCAGGGCCAGTGCGACCAGCCCTGTCAGAGGCCTGTTTGCGTCGAGATAGGGATGAACGGCATAACTTACCAGGACAAAGAGGCCCGCGGCGGCCAGGCATTCGGCAGTGTATCTTATCGACAGACGGTCAAACCGGGACATCACCACCATTCCTCGCAATGTAAAGTTACCTTTACGTTGCACAATTGCGCTCGCCTGTAAAGCACCCTTTACATTCAGCGATCTGCCTGGGCAGCACCCCCTGCCCTGACCCGTCGATGGACCAGCGCGCTTTCAATTTGGCGTTTCGGAAACATCTCATGACAAAACAGCGCTAACACGCAAGACGCAATTGGCGTTAGAAACTGTTCGCAACACCGCCGAACGTTTTAATTTTCCACGGCTACAGAATGACTTACTTCACCCAGAATACCCACCCGAACGAGGCGACCGGCTGGCGGTCACCTCTGGTTCTCCTGATGATCATGGCAGGCGCCATGCAGCTTTCCTTCGCTGCCTGGTGGAACCTGATGAACAATTTCGCCGTTCAGGAGCTGGATTTCACCGGCCGGGAGATCGGCATCCAGCAATCGATCCGGGAAATCCCGGGCTTCCTGAGCTTCCTCGCGGTCTATCTTCTGCTGATGATGCGCGAGCAGACACTGGCCTATGTGTCACTGCTGCTCTTGGGTGTCGGTGTTGCCGTCACGGGCTATTTTCCGACTGCCCTCGGCTTTTACGTGACGACGCTGATCATGTCGATCGGCTTCCACTACTATGAGACCATGGCGCAGTCGCTGTCGCTGCAATGGCTGCCCAAGGCGACGGCTGCCGCCAGCATGGGCAAGATCCTGTCTGTAGGTGCCTTCGCCCAGCTGATTGCCTATGGCGTCATCTTCGTAGCCTGGAAGATGTTCGAGCTGTCCTTCACGGTGGTCTTCGCCATCGCAGGCGGCCTGACGCTTGTCGTCCTCGTCTTTCTGATTTTCGCCTATCCGCATTTCCGCGAAGGCGTGCCGCAGCACAAGAAGCTGATCCTGAGACGACGCTATTGGCTCTATTACGCCCTCACCTTCATGGCCGGTGCCCGCCGCCAGATCTTCACGGTTTTCGCCGGCTTCCTGATGGTGGAGCGGTTCGGCTATGACGTGCACGAGGTCGCGGGACTGTTTCTCCTCAATGGCGCCTTCAACATGGTTCTGGCGCCCAAGATCGGAAAGCTGATCGTCCGCTTCGGCGAGCGCAAGGCTCTGGTACTTGAATACGTCGGCCTGATCCTGGTGTTCGTCTGCTATGCCTTCGTCACCAATGCGACGCTGGCAGCCAGCCTCTACGTGGTCGACCACGCTTTCTTTGCGATTGCCATCGCCATCAAGACCTACTTCCAGAAGATCGCCGATCCGGCCGACATCGCGCCGACCGCCGGTGTTGCCTTCACGATCAACCACATCGCCGCGGTGTTCATTCCCGTTGTGTTCGGGTTGATCTGGCTGGTTTCCCCGGCCGCAGTCTTCCTTGCCGGTGCTGCCATGGCAGTGGTCAGCCTTGTGCTGGCAACCATGATCCCGAGCAATCCGGAAGAAGGCCGCGAAGTCGACTTCTGGTACCGCAAGCCGTCTGCCCAGCCGGCAGAGTAATCTTTAGGCGCTGAGCCAAACCAAAACGCCCGCCGGAGCGATCCGGCGGGCGTTTTTTTGAAACCTAGTCTGCAGAGACCTGATCAGGCCTGGCGTTCGGGCACGTGCACAACGAGGCCGTCGAGATCGGAGGTCACCTTGATCTGGCAGGACAGGCGCGAGGTCGGCTTCACGTCATAGGCAAAGTCGAGCATGTCCTCTTCCATCGGCTCCGGAGAACCGGTCTTGCCGCTCCAGGCATCGTCGACATAAACGTGGCAGGTTGCGCAAGCGCAAGCGCCGCCGCACTCCGCTTCGATGCCCTGAACCATGTTCTTGATGGCATTTTCCATCACGGTTGAGCCTTCAGCAGCGTCAACGTCGGTCCGGTTTCCATCGGCGGTTACAAATGTAATTTTCGGCATATGTCGCGTCCAAGCCTGAATTTGCGGGTCTTCGAAGCACGACATAAAGATTTACGACAAAAGGTCAAGGACCGTGCCATTTCAACGCGGCAATCTGCCTCTGCCCGTCAAACGCGGGGATATGCCTTTCAACCTTCCAGAAGGTCCCGGATATACCGGTTGGCCTCGTCGACCGCTGCGATCAGACCTTCGGTAGCCGTATCGGTGCTCGACCGCATCTTGCCTTCCAGGTTTTCGCAAACGATAGCAACCCTTTCCGCACCAATGGCGCGGGCAGACCCCTTAAGGGTGTGTACGAGGTCGCGGCGAACGGAATCGTCGGTTTCCTGCTTCAACCGCTCAAGTGTCGAGATGGACTGCGACTTGAACAGATGCAGGACCTGCACTTCTAGATCCCGGTTGCCCAGCGTATTGGTCGCAAGCTGCACCAGATCGATCGGTGCCTCCGGACCGGCGCGTCCAGCGACGCGGGCCATGGAAGAAGGGGCCATAAGGGTGCTCCACATTACTCAATACCTGCCTGACGGCACCCCGCCGCAAGCTGTAGAGCCATAACAATGCGCCACAAGCCCAAACGCCCGGTTAAACAGGTCGCTCAAACCGTCTCTTTCAGGCCATGTCCCCAAAAAATTGATTTCATGGTTAATGCGTTTTAACGCAGGTTACGAAACAGGATTAAAAAAGTCCTTGCGTTTCCGCCGATTTCCTGAATCGCTAAAATTTTAATGATATGATTCGCCGTTAACTTTTTTTGTCTTTTTCGCTTGCAGTGAGCGCGTCGATAGCGGCGGGAGTGAGCTTGCAGACCAGCCAATCGGGCTTGATTGGGTTGGAAAACCAAGGCTCTGCCCACCCTGCGTCGATGCAGGCACGAATTGTACGCACCGGAATTTCCCGCCCGTTGTCATCGAACAGAGGCAGTTTGCCCCCTGCCTGCCCAAGCCCCTTTTGCAACCACCGCTTTTGCGAGGCCGTCAACTTTCCCGCTTTAAGCGTAACTTTCAGGACCGTATTTTCAGCATCTGCCGATGCGTCAACCTGCTTTGATTCCGGCATCCAATCCGCCCCCTAAGTGACTCACGCTATTGCCGTTTCTTGTTCGTTAGGAGAGATTGTGCCATTACAGTTACTGATGCGGCAAGGTGGGGAGTGTACCGTCGAACGGAAAGTTCACGGTCGGTCAGCGGCGGCCCTCCCGCACGAACAGGTTTTGCGGTGTTGCCACAGCTGGGCAGCGCTCGCGACAAGGACGCATCCGGTAGATAACTGTAAAGAGCTGCGCCAGCAGCTCTGCGCGATTACCGGTGTGTAATGAGTACGGATGTGAGGCGACCCCAAATGGCAAATCCGACAAAGGCGAAAGATCCGGCAGAAGCGGCTCTCTCAGCAGTTGAAGAAGCCCTGAAACTCGATTTCGGCGGCCCGGATACCACAGAAACAACCGCTGCAGCAGATGCAAGCCCTGCCCAGGCGGAACCGGCACGCCGGTCCCAGACGGAAACGCGCGGCCAGTCCCAGCGCGAAGAGCAGCGCCAGTCCAGGCGTAGGGGACGGGGCGGACGCCCGCCGGCCGCCAACGACGACCGCCGGAACATCGGTAACCTGATCTATTCCTTGCAGCGCCGGCCTTCGTCCGCGCCGTTCTGGGGTGCCCTCGCCCTCAGCGCCCTTTGGGCCGCGCTCGGCAGCAGCCTCTTCATGACCGCCTTTTCGGACAAGGTCGGATCGTTCACCGATCCCCAGACCCTGATCGGCTCGCCGGAAATGATCCTGGCCGTCGTCGGCATTGTCGTTCCGATCATCTTCTTCTTCGTCATGGCCATGATGATCTGGCGCGCGCAGGAAATGCGCATCGTTGCCCGTGGCATGACCGAAGTAGCCCTGCGTCTTGCCGAACCGGAAGACATGGCCAAGGAAAGCATCCTCAGCGTCGGCCAGGCCATCCGCCGCGAAGTGGCAGCCATGGGCGACGGCATCGAGCGCGCCATCGCGCGTGCCAGCGAGCTGGAAGTCCTGGTTCACAATGAAGTGTCTTCGCTGGAACGATCCTACAACGACAACGAGCTGAAGATCCGTGCCCTGATCGACGAACTGATCAGCCAGCGCGAGTCCATCGTCATGAACGCCGAGCGCGTGCGCGAAACCATCGCCGGTGCCCACGAGAGCTTCGCCTCACAGCTTTCCAGCACTTCCGGCGAACTCGGCAGCACCGTGGATCACGCTACCCAGCGCATGATCGATGCCGTCAACAGCCGCGTCGAAGAACTGACGTCCACGGTCGACAGCCGCATCGAGTCCCTCGGCGCTACGCTGAACGCCTCCGGCAACGAACTGGTCGACAGCCTCACCGTCCGTGCGGAAGACTATGTCTCCCGCCTCTCCTCTACCGGCAACGACCTGGTCGACAGTCTGGCGGAAACCGGCGCCACCATGTGGGAAACGCTGACGGCACGCGGCAACGAGGTCAACGAGCGCTTCGCCGACACTGCCAATACCTTCGTGGAAACCCTGTCCGCTCGCAGCACATCGATCAACGAGACCCTGGCATCTTCCAGCAACTCGGTGATCAACACCTTGAGCGAAAAGGCGGACGAATTCCGGGTTACCCTGGAAACCACGGGCACCAACGTCGGCGACGTCATCACGGCGCGCGGCGAAGAGATCAACGCCAACCTGTCGCTCACCTCCGGCCGTCTCATCGACACGATCACATCGCGCACCGAGGAACTGGTGGCAACCGTCGACAACCGCGTCACCACGCTGGACGAGTCCCTTGCCGAAACCGGCAACCGTGTGGTCGAGAGCATCTCCGAAAAGGGTCAGGCAGTTACCGACACCATCTCCATCCGGGGTGCGGAAATTGTCGAAACCCTGTCCAGCCGGTCCACGGAAGTCGCAGAAATCCTGCGCGGCACCGGCGAGAGCATCGTGGTCGACCTGTCGCTGCGCGGCGGTGAAATCGCCTCCAAGCTCGACGAGACCGCAGGTTCCCTCACCCAGACCATCTCCGTACGCGGTGGTGAACTGGCCGAGAAACTCGACAATATTTCCGAGCGCATCTACACCGCCATCTCCATCAACGGCAGCGAGCTGGACGAACGTCTGGCTGCCCGCAGCAACGAGATGGCCACCATCCTGGAGCAGCAGACCATCGACTTCCGGGAAACTCTGGAAAGCGTCTCCGGCCAGTTCTCCGCCAGCCTTGGCGACCAGACCGGTGCCCTTACCCAGAAACTGGCAGAAACCGGAACCCAGCTTGCTGAACTTATCGGCAGCCGCGGCGACCGCGTTGCAGGCGACATCAACCAGATCAGCGGCAAGATTGCCGAAACTCTGGAAGTGCGCGGCCAGGCGCTGCAGGACGGCCTGTCCAGCCGCCTCACCGAGCTGGAAACCATCGTCACCGATCGCGGTGGCCAGCTGATCGACGCCTTCGACACCAAGACACTGCTCTTGTCCGAGGCACTGGATTCGCGCCTGTCCACGCTGGACACGACCTTCGCCACCCGGATCGACTCCATGGACGCTTCCCTGGGCGACCGCATTGCAGCCATGGATGCATCGCTCGACCAGCGCTATTCGGCGATCGATTCAACCTTGAACGACCGCATCGCGACCATGGATGCAACGCTCGAGCAGCGTTACACCGCCATCGATGCGACATTGACAGACCGCATCGCCACGATGGACAGCTCTCTCGAGCATCGCTTCACCACGATGGATGCAAGTCTTGGCGAGCGCATCGGCACCATGGACGCGTCTCTGGAACAGCGCTACTCCCTGATGGATGCGACCCTCAGCGACCGCATCAGCACGCTGGACAACTCGCTTGAGCATCGCCTGTCGTCGATGGACAGCTCGCTCAGCGAGCGGATCTCCACGATGGACGCCTCTCTGGGCAGCCATATCAACACCCTGGACCTGACGCTCGATCAGCGGACCGCGGCCTTCGAGGCAACCCTTGAAGCCCGTACGCAGATCCTGTCCGATGCCATCGAGAACCGCACCACCGGCATCAGCGATGCGCTGGAGGAAAAGACCCGCAACATCACCGATGTGCTTGCGGACCGCTCCGACGCGATCACGCTTCAGCTTGGCCAGCGGATCGAAGCGGCGGGCAACACCCTTGCCGAGCGCGCCGAGGAAATCGGCCAGTCCCTGTCCGAACGCGTCGACGGCGCGGCCTCTTCCATGGCAGACAAGGCCGAGCTGATCTCCGCTTCCATGACCAGCGGCACCGACAGGATCGACGAGACGCTCGATGCCCGTGCCCGCCAGATTTCCGAAACTCTGATTTCCCGCACCAAGGAAATCGCCAAGGCCTTTGTCGACGGTCAGGACGAAATGACCTCCGCCCTCGACAATCGTCTGGCGGAAGCCGGCAGTGTACTGGGCAAGCAGAGCGAACAGCTGACGGAATCCCTGTCCGAGCGTATCGCTGAAATCAACGTTTCCCTTGGGGCCAAGGTGTTCGAGGTTGCAGAAACCCTCGACAGCCGCGCAACCCAGCTGGAAACGCTGCTCAACGAGCGTCTGGAAAGCATCTCCGGCACCTTGACCGGCGAGAGTGAGCGCGCCCGTGACATTCTCACGGCCGTGATCTCCGAAGCCGGCGCGACGCTTTCCACCGAAAGCACGCGACTGCGCGATGTGGTCCAGGAAGCGGTCACCGCCGCTGTCGAGACTCTCTCCGACGAACGCAACCGCACCGTCGAGATCGTCGACAGCGCCCTCAGCCAGGCAACCGAAAAACTGTCCGGCGAAGGCGACCGCATGCGTCAGATCGTTCTGGGGTCCGTCGGCGAAGCCCGCGGCGTGCTGGTCGGCGAAAGCCAGAAGGCAGCCGACGCGGTCACCTCCGCCATGAACCAGGCCACCGGCGCAATGTCGGGTGAAAGCGGCAAGATCCGCGATCTGGTTCTGAGCGCGGTTGGCGATGCCGCCCGCGCCATGGCTGCCGAAAGCGAAAAGGCCCGTACGCTCTATGCCGGTACCCTTGCCGAGTTCTCCGGTTCCCTGACCGGCGAAAGCGACAAGGTCCGCAACGAGCTGTCAGGCCTGATTGCCGAGATTTCCGGCAACCTGTCCGCCGAAAGTGAACAGGCCCGCATGACGCTGGCAAAAACGCTGGAGGAAATCCGCGGCCAGATGTCGAGCGAAGCCGGCATGGTTCGTGCCCGCGTCAACAGCGCCGTTACCGAAGCCGCCGATCTGCTGGTAGGCCGCGGCAACGAGGTCGCCAACGAACTGCTCGACAAGGCAACCGCCCTCAACGAAGCCTTTGGTGCTCGTTCCGGCGAACTGGCGAAGATCGTCGGCACCGACGGCAACGAACTCATCAGCGCCATCGAACTGCGTGCCAACGACCTTACCGGGCGCCTGTCCGAGGTCCATACGGCGATCCTGGAAGCCATCACGGTCAAGGGCCGCGATGTCACCGACACCTTTGCCCATACAGGCCTCGACGCGACCCGCTCGCTGGTGGAAGCCGGCGACCGCATCGTCGCCAGCATCAACGAGCGCAGCGAACAGGCAACCACCCTGCTCACCGACACCAAGCGCAGGCTGGAGGCAGACGTTACCGAGATCCTCAACAAGATCGAGACGTCCAACAGCAACCTGCAGGGTATCGTCGCAACGGCCGGCGAAAACCTCAACGAAGTCGAGGGCAACCTGGCCCGCCGCGCCGGCGAGTTCCGCTCTGCCGTCGACCGGGCGGTCTCGGAAACCAATTCCACCACGGCGCTCATCACCGAACAGGTCGCGAACCTGCGCGATGTGACCGACACCACCCTGGCGGACATCAAGAACCTCACCGGCCGCTTCGGCGACCAGTCAGAGGAACTGACCAAGGCAGCCCGTCACCTGGAAGACACCAACCGCTCCGTCGAGAGCCGTGTCACCGAGCGCCGGACCGCCATCGAGGACGTTGCCGACACGCTTCTGGCCAAGACCGAAGCCGTCGATACGCTCATGCGCTCCTTTACCAAGACCCTGTCCGAAACGCTGGAAACGGCGGACGACAAGGCACGCGATGCAGCCAACATGCTGTCCGCGGCGGCGGAAGCTGCGTCCAAGCAGGTGTCCGAGCAGTTCGAATCCATGCGCCTGACGGCAGGTATGGAGGGTCAGAAGGCTCGCGAGGCGATCCGTTCCGCACAGGACGACATCATCGCCGAGATGACCCGCACCGTGACCGAAGCCTCCGAACGCTTCAACGATGCGGCCGGCCGGATGCGCGACGTCGCCCGCGACGTCCACCGCGAACTGGAAGCAACCCGCAGCGAACTGAAACAGGGCGTCCTGAACCTGCCGGAAGAAGCAGAAGAATCTTCCGCAGCGCTGCGCAAGGTGGTCAACGAGCAGATCCGCGCTCTGACGGAACTCTCCGAGATTGTCGCCAAGCAATCCAACGCACTGGACATCTCCCGTCCGCAAGTCCAGGCAGCGGCAGCAAGTGCAGCCCCTGCCCCTGCCCCGCAGCAGCCGGCTCCGGTGAACTATGCTCCGGCAGCACCTGCGCGTCAGCAGAGCGCTCCGGCAAGCGAACCGCGTCCGGCACCGGTCAACACCCGCCGGCAGCAGCCGGCCCCTGCCGAAACCGCCAGCTCCGGCGGCAAGGGTTGGGTCGCCGACCTGCTGCGCCGCGCCTCGCGCGACGACGATGCCGGTTCGGACACGGACATGAGCCGTACGCCACTGCAGACGGTGGAAAGCCTCAACTCGCTGTCGGTCGACATTGCCCGCGCCATCGATCACGAAACCTTCGTCGATCTGTGGAACCGCTACCGCAATGGCGAGCGTCACGTGTTCACCCGCCGTCTCTATACGCTGCAGGGTCAGCAGACCTTTGACGAGATCCGTCAGAAATACTCGCGCGATCCCGAGTTCCGCACCGCCGTGGAACGCTATGTGGCCGACTTCGAGCAGCTCCTGGCCCAGGTGTCGCGCAATGACCGCGACAACATGCTCGGCCAGACCTACCTGACGTCGGACACCGGCAAGGTCTACACCATGCTGGCCCACGCCAGCGGCCGTCTGGACTAAGGCGTCAAGCAAAACACACGAAAAAGGCGGCCACTGGCCGCCTTTTTTATTGTCTCGAAGGACGCTCGGTGTCTTTGACCCTCAACTGCAAAAACCCCGGACCGGGCGTTCTCCCAACCCCAGACTGCGGTCCCGTTTCGGTTCCCAGCCTCCTCCCCTTGCTCCGGCAATCCGGTTCTGCAAACGCGTAGGCCCCGGGCGAGCAACGCGAGACCCGGGGCCTACTCATTGCCGGAGCGCCAGTAACATCCCGGCGACAGCACCTGTCAGTTCGATATCATCACTTGAAAGCCAGTGCCTGCTGCCGGCCTCGATTTACCGCAGAAGACCAGCCAGCAAAACCGACCGACCTTGCCAGTTCAATCAGTCACACCGTCCAGTTCATCCGACAGGTTTTCCCGGATCCGCCGGGTTACCGCCAGGAACGCTTTTATTTCCTCGGCGGAGAGGCCGCTGAGCATTTTCTGTTCGACGGCTTTCAGTTTGGGGGCCAGATCCTCGAAGGCAGCACGGCCTTTCTCTGAAAGTTGCAAAAGGAAGCTGCGTCCGTCGGCCTCGTTGCTTTCCCGTGTCAGAAAGCCGCGCTCTTCCATGCGTTTCACGGCCCGGCTGACCACGACCTTGTCCATGCTGGAACGGGCAACGATCTCGCTTGCCTGCAATCCACCGGAGGCAGATCCGAGGATAGCCATGGTGCGCCATTCGGCCGGCATCATGCCATAGTCACGCTGGTAAACCGCCGAAAGCGCTCGCGTCACGTCGGAATAGAATACGCGCACCCGGTAGGGGAAAAATGTTTCCAGCTCGAAGTCCGGCAACGTGGCCTCCGGCGTTTCGCTCGCAATCCCAATGGCTTCTTGTGTCTCGTCGTCCGGGTCGGTCAGCTTTGTCATCGGCGCTCAACAGTATCGGTTAGCTAGTCTGCACGATTTTACGATTGACTTGGTTTCATTTGCAACTATTTTGTTGCATATGTAACTATGTTTGGCATCACGTTTCAAGTTCGGGATCATACCGGCAAGAACGGCCTTCATGAACTGAAGGGGAGGAGAAAATCGTGAAACAGTTGAAGTGTCTTTCCATTCTCGCAGGTGTCGCGGCGTCCGCACTGACCGGTTTCATCGCCAGCGCATCCGCGGACGAGCTGGTCCTATCGTCCTGGCTTCCGCCGAAACACCCGCTCGTCACCGACGTGATGGAACCCTGGGCAGCAGAAGTCGCCAAGGTTACCGACGGTCGCGTGACCGTTCGTATCCTGCCGAAGCCGGTCGGTTCACCGCCGGAGCATTTCGACCTTGCCGCAGAAGGCATCGTAGACATCACCTACGGGCTGCACTCCTTCACCCGCGACGATCGCTTCCTGCGCTCGCGCATCGGCCAGTTCTCCTTCATCGCCAACACGGCAACCGAAGGCTCCAAAGCCTATTGGGACGTCTATGGCGGCACGCTGGATGCGCAAAGCGAACACAAGGGCACCAAGCTGCTCGGCCTTTG
Organism: Roseibium sp. LAB1; assembly: GCF_054658235.1. Lineage (NCBI taxonomy): Bacteria > Pseudomonadati > Pseudomonadota > Alphaproteobacteria > Hyphomicrobiales > Stappiaceae > Roseibium > Roseibium sp. LAB1. Next base: position 891,422 of record NZ_BAAGIB010000001.1, read on the forward strand.
GGTGCACGGCCCGGGCATGTTCCACAACAACCAGCGCAAGATCGAGACGCCAGAGGATTTTGCAGGCCTGAAAATCCGCACTCCGGGCGGCTATGTTGCGGACCTGTCTCAGGACCTCAACATCATCACCCAGTTCATGGGCCCGGGCGAAGTCTATGAGAAACTGTCGCGCGGTGTCATCGACGGTGTCACCTTCCCCATGGAAGCGCTGCAGGCCTTCAACCTGACCGACTACACCAAATACTCCATGCGCCTGCCGGGTGGTTTCTACAACACCTCCTGGTTCATGGTCATGAACGAAGACGTCTGGGACGGACTGTCGGAAGAAGATCAGGCGGCCATCGACAAGATTTCCGGCGAGGCTCTTGCCGAAATGGCTGGCGGCGTCTGGGATGGCGCGGATGCCCGTGCTGCGTCTTACATCGCCGACAAGGACATCGAGGTCTACGACGCCCCCGCGCCGGTTCTGGAAGCAGTGAAGGAACTTGCAGCCAAGCACGAGGCCACCTGGGCCGCAGCCGTCTCCCAAACCGGCTTTGACGGTACGGCCGCACTGGCCGAATTCCGCGACAAAACCGGCATCAAGCACTAATCATGTCTGCCGAACCCAAAGGCCAGGCACCGCGCCGGATCGATACGATCCGGCGCGGTGCCGGTTTCCTGCTCGGGCTGGCCTGTTTACTGGTGCTGGCCGGCCTGATCGGGCTTACCTGTGTCGACGTTGTTGCCCGCTACGCCTTCAACAGCCCCGTGAACGGTGCCTATGAGCTGACCGAACTGCTGCTGGCCACGCTCATCTTTCTGGCCCTGCCGCTGACCACAGCCGCCGGCGAACATATCGAGGTGGAACTTCTCGACGGGCTCAAGAGCGCCTTTCTCAAGCGGCTCGGCACACTGGTTGCGGCCGTTTGCACGGTCGGCATTCTGGCGCTGATAGCGTTCAAGCTGTTTGAGCATGCCGAAAAGATGGACCGTCGCGGACAAGTGACGGATTCCCTGCAAATCCCGCTTTCGCTGATCGGTTGGCTCGGAGCCGCCTCCTTCGCGCTTTCGGCCCTGGCGGCCATCGTGTTTGCGGTCAGACGTTTGCGTGAGAAGGCTTGAGACCAGTGAGAATTGTTTATGCTTGAAGCTCTGATCGGATTCATTGCGCTCTTCGCGCTCGTGCTGCTGCGTGTGCCCATCGCGATTGCCATGATCATCGTCGGTACCGCCGGGTTCGCAGCCTTGCGCAACTGGAACGCGGCGCTCAACCTTCTGGGCAACGCCGCTTTCGAGACTGGCCTGTCCTTCACCCTTTCGGTGATCCCGCTGTTCATCCTGATGGGCAACCTGTTGACCATCTCCGGCGTCAGCCAGTCGCTGTTCTCAACGGCCCACCACATGCTTCACCGCATGCGCGGCGGTCTTGCCATGGCTGCGATTGTCGCCTGCGGCGGCTTCTCAGCCGTCTGCGGTTCGTCACTGGCAACGGCAGCCACCATGTCCAAGGTGGCCATGCCGTCCATGCGCAAGGCAGGCTATGCCGACAGCCTGGCGACCGGGTCCATCGCTGCCGGCGGCACGCTCGGTATCCTGATCCCGCCGTCGGTGATCCTGATCATCTACGGGCTGCTCACCGAGGCGGATATCGGCAAGCTGTTCATTGCCGGCATCATCCCGGGCCTGCTCGGCGTGCTGTTCTATCTCGCCGCCATCTATGTCACCGTTCTGCTAAAACCCGAACTTGCGCCAACTGCCTCTGAAGACATGAAGCTCGAAAAGCGGGATGTCTGGGGTGTATTGGCGGTTGTCGGCCTTTTTGCAGTGATCATGGTCGGAATATACGGCGGTTTCTTTACCCCGACGGAGGCAGCCGGCATCGGTGCCGCGGCGTCCTTCGTGATCGCACTCGTGTCCGGTGGCCTGACCTTCGAAAAGCTCTACACCGCAGCGCTCAACTGCGCGCGCACCACAGCCATGATCTTCGCGATCATCATCGGTGCGGAAGTCTTTTCCAACTTCATCAGCTATGCCGGCGTGCCCGACGCGCTTCTGACATTTGTTCAGTCGCTCGACGTAAACGCCTATGTGGTCATCCTGGTTCTGGTGCTGATCTACGTGGTCCTGGGGGCGGTTCTGGAAAGCCTGTCGATGATCCTGCTGACGGTACCGGTCTTCTTTCCGCTGGTCAGTTCCCTTGACTTTGGTGGCGGTCTGCTGGCCGATCCGGAAATGGTGCTGATCTGGTTCGGCATCATCGTCGTGGTGGTCACCGAAATCAGCCTGATCTCGCCGCCGATCGGCCTCAACGTCTTCGTGCTGCGCTCTGTGCTGACAGACGTGCCGCTGCGGACGATGTTTGCGGGCATCCTGCCATTCTGGCTGGCCGACATTCTGCGCCTAGCGCTGTTGATTGCGGTTCCGCTGCTGTCGCTGGCCCTCATCTAGGGCTCTGCCACCTGGCGCATCACCGAGACGTTCAGCGCCAGGAAGATCCGCCGGGCGGCTGCCAAGCCGCCCGGCAGGCCGGTCATCAGGCCGCAAGCGCCTCGGCGTCGCTGCCAGCAGGCAGTTGGGCCGGACAGGACGGATCGGTGACCGCCCGCCAGATCGCCTTCACCACATCTTCCGAACGGGTTGGTTCCTTGTCGGCATCTGCCATGAAGGCTCCCATGACTTCCTCGACAAAGGGTTTGTAGGCTGCCGGCGCTTCCAGAGCGTCCGCCATCAGCGCCCGTGCATTCGTGCCAAAGCTGGTCGATGGAGCCCGGCCCGGCAAAACCAGCTGAACGCGGATGCCAAGCGGCGCGAGTTCCAGAGCCAGGCAATCGGTATAGGCATTCACGGCTGCCTTGCTGGCGGTATAGATCGGCAGCAGCGGCAATGACTTCAGCGTGACACTGGACGACACGTTGACGATAACGCCCTGCCTTTTCTCCCGCATCTGTGGCAGCACCGCACGGATCATCTCGAAGGTTCCGAAGGTATTGGTGTCGAATATCCTGCGCACCATGTCTTCCGATGTGGCCTCGAACGGCGACAGCCAGCCGACGCCAGCATTGTTCACCAGCGCATCGACCGGCCCGGCAGCCTCAAGGGCTCCGGCAATGCTGCTGCGGTCCGTTACGTCCAGCGGCAGGATGCTGAGGCGGTCGGATACCGGCAGCAACGCCTCGTCGGGTTTGCGCATCGTCGCGACAACCCGCCAGCCCTCGTTCAGAAAATGCCGCGCCGTTTCCAGGCCGAAGCCGGAGGAACATCCAGTGATCATGATGGTCTTCATGAGAAAATCTCCTGTTGTTGGATGTTCTCCATATCGACACGTCAGGCAAAACTTTCTATCATGCAAAGTCTTTGTATTTTTATTGAAAGTCCGAAATGCCAGATCCACTGTCCGAGGTGATCACGCTTTTGCGGCCAAGAGCGCCCTTTTCCAAACTCGCCGAAGCCTGCGGCCCCTTCCGGGTACGGCGGGACGATATCAGCGAAGTGTTCTATTGCATGGTGCTGACCGGGCGGCTCAACCTGGAAGTGGACGGAAAAGCACCAGTCATATTGTCGGCCGGAGATTTTGTGCTGCTGCCCGCCGTCGGCGGGCTGACGGTCACCAGTCTCGATCCACCACCGCCCCCGGGCCACATCAGTCAGCCGGTGCACGGTCGGGACGGCGTGGTGCGCATCGGCATGAAGGCCTCTCCAGATACACCTGCAGATGTTCAGCAGCTCGTCGGGCATTGCAGTTTCGGCAGCCCGGATGCCGAACTTCTGGTTTCTCTTTTGCCGGACATGGCGGTGGTGCGCGGCGAAGACCGCCTTGCGTCGCTGGCTGCCCTGGTACGTGACGAAGCACGGGCAGACCGCCCGGCACGGGATGTGGTTTTGGAAAACCTCCTGCAGGTCCTCTTGATCGAGGCCTTCCGCTCGTCCGTTCAGTCCACAGCCTCCACTGGCCTTCTCAGCGGTTTGGCGGACGCACGGGTTGCGCCAGCACTGCGCGCCATGCACGGCGCTCCGCATGAGGCCTGGTCGATCCGGACACTGGCCGGTGAAGCAGGTCTTTCCCGCTCCGCATTCTTCACCCGTTTCAATCGCATCGTCGGCCTGCCGCCGATGAGCTATCTGCTCAACTGGCGCATGACGCTGGCCAAGCACATGTTGCGGTCAGGGCTCCACAGCGTCGGCGAGATTTCCGACCGGACCGGCTATGGCTCCGCCAGCGCGTTCAGCACAGCCTTCACCCGCCACGTCGGTTGCCCACCCGCCCGCTATGCCAAGGCAGCCGGCATGAACTGATCCGCTTTTTACTCTTGCGCGTTTTCCCAGGAAGGCTTCAATCGGCGCGTGATCGGCAGGAACTGGCCGGCCTCATAATAAAGGTTGGGCGATATGTAGCGGGCGCTGACCCAACCGGTTTGACCTTCAAAGTACCCCTGGTACCAGACGCCGACCTTGTCCCCACGAACCGCACAACCGGTCAGGGAAAGCGTGGCGTCGGCAGGAAGTATTCCAAGAACCTGCCCTCCGGTATCCGGACCGGAGCGAAAGTTCACATTGCTTTTCACCCTGCCGGACGGGCCTCCGTTTTCGCCCGCCCATCCGCTTTGGGAGACAAGCCTGTCATCCGAGCACCCAAGTACATTCCCCATCAGACCCAGCGTTACAGGCGCTGAAACGACCTTCCTTGAGGCACACCAGCCCTGCAAGGCACCGTCAACTTCCTCGTTTCCAGGGCCCTGTTGCAGGCAAAGAGGTTTGCCGCGCCAAAGCGCAACCGACAACGCCCCCTCTGGCGTCATCGACAACTGGCAGGAGAACGTTTCCGTATAAAGGGTTGCCGTTCTGCCTGTCAGAGACTTCAGGTCTGAAAGCGAGAACTCGGAATTCATGAACTGAAACAGGTCCGCAACCTCGTAATAGGCCTTGAAGGACCGGCCAGCAACATTGACGGTGTTGCAGATCTCATTGGCGCTGTAGTCGACGCCATCCCCCACATAAACCAGGTTCGATTCGGCTTCGTTGGAAACGGGCGAAAAGCCGAGGTTCCAGGTGTTGATCCCGCCGCGCAGGAAGAAGAAGCTGTCCGCGGTCGAATGCTTCAGGGCTTCCATCATCAGTTCGGGAGGATTGATATTGAAGCCGATCAGCTCGCTGTAACGTTCGGTGAGCTGGTAGCCAAAGGCGAGGATCTTGTCGATGCGTTCGACCTGAGCTCCCTGATTGCCCGCCAGATACGCCATATGAAAGCCCAGCTCCGCTCCCTTTTCGAAATAACGGGCGTCGCTGGCGAAAGGATGAACCATGTCCACGGACAGGGAAAAAGCCAGGGCACAGGCGGACAGGCAACTTGTGTTCTTCAGAACAAAGACACCGCCAATGTTCGGATCCTGACTTTCCAGATTGTACCGGATCACGTCGGCGATCTTGAAGCCTTCCAGGAAATCGCCACCCGGACTGTTGAAGACGAGGTATCGGGTCGACCAATCGTTGATAGCCCCCAGGAACGCGCTGAACTTTTTGGCGTCTCCTTTAACGATCGTGCCTGAAATCTCGATGATATGCGTCTTCTGGTCCGGCTCGGCAGGAGAGAGCACATACTGATCGTTCTGCCAAACGCCTTCTTCATCCAGGTTCGGACGTTGCGCCAGAACGCTGTGCGGTCCTTCCGGCGGATAGATGCGCTTGAGGCTCCTCAGATGCGTTTCCAGATCGGGGCGCAGCCTGAAGTCGGCTGCCTTTGCAAAGGATCCTGCAAACGCTCCAAGCAGCAAAACAAAAAGCACGACACCTGCCCTGCACCAGATGCCGAAGTTAACTCTCGTCATTTCTCGCCCCTCATCAAATATCCGAGCACCTGACTAACAGGCACCACCTCAATTCACTGCCCCCAGATAGGGAAGACGACAACGAATATTTGCAGGTCGCAGGATATTCTCGCAGCACTGGACAAAGAGTGGCTCACCGGGAGACGAGATCGAATGCGGTGTCGTAGATGCCGGAATACCGCTGGCAGCAGGGGCCTCCCCACAGCTGAAGTGAGGGGAACGACCAGCCTCAGACGTTCTGAAGTGTCCAGGCGGCCACTTCCGCGAACACCCGGTCGGCGGATGAATTCATTGCCTCGACCGCCTTGTCGACGGACGTGCTGCCCGCGGAGGTCTCCGCCCGGAAGACCTTGCTGGCGACCGTTCGCCCGTTGCGGTCGTTGACGATGCGGGCTGAAATCTCAACGACTCCGCGATTGGCACCCGCCACCTGCAGTTCGAAGGCGCGGATTTCGGTCTGGAGCTGGTAATCGATCAGGAGCCCGTCGCCCGGCAGGCCGACACCGCGCAGGCGGTTGGTGTTCTGCAGTGTTTCGACGAGCTTGGCCTGGACCACATTGGGCAGCGTGTCGGCCCAGGCGGAATCCGGGAAGTAGCTGTAGACCGGACCCTTGTCGACAACGGCGATGTAGCTCGTGTCGAGCGCCTTAAGCGCCCGCGGGGCGGACACCAGCACCTGGACACGGCTGGAGCGGCCCTTCAGGCCGCCTACATCGGCCGCAGCGATGCTGTAATAGGCCGACGGCGCGGAGCTGGCGCACCCGGACACCAGCACGCCAAGCCCGAGAGCGGTCAGGACGCCCCGGCGGGTCATGTCAGTGGTTGCCTTCGTCATACGCCCCTGCCTCTGCACATTCATTCTTACCGGCATTCTTACCGGCGCCGCCCGCCGGAATAGGTCGGCACATCCTCGCCGCCGAAGATCACCCGGTTCGGACTGCGTTCAAAACTTTCCGCCGCACGCTGGATCGAGATAAGCGTCCGGTTCACCTGCCCAAGTGCCGCACTGAAATCGGCAGACCCCTGGGTAGCAAACTTGGAAAGGCCACCGGCAATCGCATCCGCCCGGCTTTCAAACGCGACTGCGACCTTGCGGATCGCCTGCGCGGCCAGCGTAGCTTCCTTGATCAGGCCCTCGCCATCGCCGTCCACCATCGTGGAGACCTTCTCCACCAGGCTTTCGACCCGGACCGAAGTGGAGTTCAGCGTCGCCGTCATCTGTTTGGCGTCGCTAATGATCTGATCGACATCCGGTGTCCGCTTGGACAGATCCGCCGTCATCTGCTGGACGTTATCCGCAGCCTTGCGCGCGCTTTCCAGGATCGCTGGAATACCGTCTTCCGGATTGGCAAGACCGGAGGTCGCCGTCTCGACGGAACCGACGATATTCGCAACCTTTTCCGGATCGACGGCCTTCATCAGGTCGTTCGCGGTCTGAAGTGTCGTGGCAAAGCGTTCCGCCGCTGCCTGAACATCGGTGATCAGCGCCGCGATTCGGTCATCCTGGCCACGCACCGTTGCCGACACCGCCTCGAAGTTCTGAACGGTGGACTTTGTGGAAGCGATAATCTCGTTGATCTGGCTCTGCTGACTGTTGAAGTTGTCGATGATGCTGGAGACGTTGTCGACGGCCTTGCTGACCTTTTCCGGATCGACGCTCGCGACCAGTTCGTCAACCTTTCCAAGCGACATGTTGAGACTGTCGGTGAAGGTGCTGACATTGGCAACCACTTCTTCAACCTTGAGCGGATCGATGGCAGCGGCGATTTCCACGCCGCGCGTCATGATGGCGTCCACCTTGACCACGACCTCGCGCCCACCTTGCACGATATCCTTGATCGCGCCTTCCTGGTTCCTGATGTTTTCCACCACCGCATTGACGTTCTGCATGGTTTCGCTGGTGGAACTGATCAGCTTGTCGATATCCCCGGTGCGCTTCTGCAGCACATCGCCAAGAGCGGCAGCCCCTTTCACGACCTTCTGGACGTCTTCAGGATCGACCGCACCGACGATCTTGTGAACGCGATCAAGTCCCTCGTTGAGGTTCTTGGTGAAGGTCTCCAATTCCTTGGCCGCATTCTGGGCGTCGGCCATCAGGAGATCGATGTCGCCGCTGGCCTTGCCCAGGCTTGCGGAGAATTTCGACAGATCGTCAACGATGTCGGTGACCTTGTCGGACGGAACCGCAGCCAGGAGGCGCTCACCTTCCTCCACCAGCGTTTCAAGCCGGCCGGACAAGCTGGAGAATGCCTCGGATGCCTTGCCGATGCTGGCCATGAAGTCCTTCACACCATCGGAATTGGCGGCAAGTGCGGCGGAAAATGTCTCGGCGTTGTTGACGATCTCCGTGATCGCCGGTCCGTTGTCCTTGAGAAGGTCATCGATCGTTTTCATCGTCGAGTCCGCACGTTTCAGGACGTCGCGCGCACCGTCGACGATATCGTCGAAGAAAGACCGTTCGGCGTAGATGACCGGAACGTTGTCCTCGTCCTGATCGTCATTCAGGCTGAGCAGAAGAGGCGATTCCGACGACCCGCCGCTGAGATCGACATAGGCAACACCCGTCAGACCGGTGAAGTTCAGCGTCGCCTTGGTGTCTTCGCGCAAGGGTGTCGAGGGTTTGATGCCAACGGTCGCAACAACCTTGGTCGGATCGTCCGGGGCGAAATCCAGCGATTTCACGTCACCGACCTTGATGCCGTTGAACAGCACCTGCCCGCCCACGGGCAGGCCGGTCACAGGCCCGGGGTAGACGATCTTGAGCTCCACGTTCTGCCTGGATTCCGCGGTAACGGCGAGCCAATACACAAAGCCGAACGCACCGATCAGAATAGCCACCATGAAGGCGCCGATCAGGATATAGTTCGCGCGGGTTTCCATTCAGTCCAACCTATACTCGGCGCAAGGCCCGTTCACCCCTGAAATATGACTTAATCCAGGGATCGTCATTTTTCATCATATCGTCCATCGTGCCGATGGCCAGAACACGCTTTTTCCCAAGAACAGCAATCCGATCACAGATAGAATGCAAACTATCAAGATCATGGGTGACCATATAAACGGTCAGTCCGAGGGTCGAACTGAGATTTGCAATAAGCGAATCAAAGGCCGCCGCCCCGATTGGATCGAGTCCGGACGTCGGTTCGTCCAGAAACACCAAATCCGGGTCGAGTGCAAGGGCGCGGGCCAGGCTGGCCCGTTTGACCATGCCCCCGGAAAGCTCGGATGGAAGCTTGTCGGCAGCGTCTTGCGGCAACCCCACCAGTTCCAATTTCAAGGTCGCCAACTCGTCCATCAATTGCGGTGAAAGCTTCAGGTGCTCCCGCATGGGCACCTGAATGTTCTGCTTGACCGATAGCGAGGAAAACAGCGCCCCTTGCTGGAACAACACGCCCCAGCGGCGTTCGATGGCCGTGCGTTCCTTCTGGCTGGCGGTAGACAGGTCGTGTCCGAAGACCGAAATCCTGCCGGTTCGCTTCGGTGTCAGGCCCAGAATAGTGCGCATCAGCACCGACTTGCCTGTGCCCGATCCGCCGACAAAACCGAGCACCTCGCCCCGGCGCACATCCAGGTCGAGATCCTGCAGAATGATCTTGGACCCGAATCCGACGGTGATATCGCGCACGGACAGAACATTGTCCGAATTGTCGCCCGTCGAGGCGATCTCTTTTGCAGGGCTCACGCTTTGGCTTGGCGTCATCGGTCGGTCAAACTCCAATCGCGGCAAAGAATATGGCGAAGAAACCATCCACCACGATGACAAGAAAAATGGCCTTCACCACCGACATGGTGGTGTGGCGGCCAAGGGATTCGGACGAGCCCTCCACCTTCAGGCCTTCCACACAGGCTATCAGACCGACGATCAGCGCCATGAACGGTGCCTTCACCAGACCGACCACCAGCGTGTTGATGGTAATGGCCGCCTGGAGCTGGGTCAGGAAAGCGGCGGGCGGAATGTCCAGATAGGCCCAGGTCACGATGCCCGACCCGAGCAGCGCGGCAACGTCGGAAATGAAGGTCAGGATGGGCAGTGCGATCATGAGCGCCAGAATGCGCGGTAGTACCAGCACCTCCGTCACGCTGAGGCCAATCACATGCAGCGCATCGACTTCCTCCTGCATGCGCATGGCGCCAAGTTCCGCGGTAAAGGCGGACCCCGAGCGGCCTGCCACCATAATGGCGGTCAGAATGACCCCGATTTCCCGCAGGACCAGAATACCGGCAAGATCGACCACGAAGATGTCCGCACCGAACTGTCTCAGATAAAACCCGCCCTGCTGCGAGATGATGGCCCCGATGAGAAAACTCATCAGCGCCACGATCGGCACCGCACCAATGCAGCTCCGGTCGAACTGAACCGCGATCGAGATGCTGCGCAAACGTTTTGGCTGCAGCAAGACCGTCGACAGGACCAGGCCGAGCGAGCCGAGGATGTGAAGCATCGCCAGGGCGTCGTGATAGACATCGACCATCTGCCGGCCGGTGGCCTCCAGAAAGCCGGCAACGGAAAATCCGCCCTTGTCCGGTTTCCAGCTCGGCGGATGATGGCTCTCGATTTCGTCGAACAGGGTCTGGCGGACAGGTGTGACGCCGGTCAGGCCGACCTTGCGTCCCTCGAATTCCAGCCGGCCACGTGTGCGGTGGATCAGCCAGGCGCCGCTCGTGTCCAGATGTTCGATGTTGGAAACATCGATGCAGGTCAGCCTTTTTTTGTCGAGCGTGAGGCCGACCAGATCCTTTTCGGCGTCGGCAATGGTGCTGACCGTCCAGTCACCGGAAAGGGCAAGGTACTGATGATCCGGACCGTCTGCTTCCAGAGCCATCTCCGGTGCAATGTTTTTTTCCAAGAATGCCATTCCGGCTGGCTGCCCTCTTGCCGCTGGTTCACCATCCCCCGTATACCTGATGGAGAAGTTCAATACCAACCGTCATTCACCATGAAGTTGGTAAACCCTCCAGCAGCCACTTGAAAGCTTTGTCCATGGAAATTGCACGTCCTTACCTGTTGTTTCTCGGTGATGTTCCCGATGCCCTTGCCGCAAAGACCGCCATCGGCATCGTTGACTGGCGCAAGGACTGGTGCCTGGGCCAGGTCCGCATGCCGGGCTGCGCCGCCGACACCGGCCTTGCCGATATGTCGATTGCAGAGGGGGCGGAAGCTGGCGCCAAGACCTTCATCATCGGGGCGGTGAATGCCGGTGGTCGGCTGCCGGATCATTGGGTCGAATCCGTTGTCGAGGCGCTCGATGCCGGCATGGATGTCGCATCCGGCCTGCATGTCCGCCTTGCCAGCGTGCCGGCAATCAAGGAAGCCGCCGATCGCAACGGCCGTCAGCTCCACGACGTGCGCCACAACAACATGGCTTTTGCCACCGGCAAGGGCACCAAGCGCGCCGGCAAGCGTATTCTGGCCGTCGGCACCGACTGTTCCGTGGGCAAGAAATACACCGCGCTTGCCATGGACAAGGCCATGAACGACCGGGGTTATTCAAGCACCTTCTGCGCCACCGGCCAGACCGGCGTGTTCATTTCGGGTCGCGGTGTCGCACTCGACGCGGTGATTGCCGACTTCATTTCCGGCGCTGCCGAGTGGATCTCTCCGGAGACCGATCCCGATCACTGGCAGATCATCGAGGGCCAGGGGTCTCTGTTCCATCCGTCCTTCGCCGGTGTCACGCTCGGCCTTCTTCACGGTTCCCAGCCGGACGGCTTCATCGTCTGCCATGAACCGACACGCACCAAGATGCGCGGTGTCGAAGCGGCACTGCCGACGATCGAGCAGGTCATCGACATGACCATCGCCTGCGGAAAACTGACCAACCCGGACATCCGCTGCGTCGGTATTGCGGTCAATACCACCGCGCTCGATGACGACGAAGCGCTCGCCTATCTGGCAAAAGTCGGCGAAAAGCACGGCCTGCCGGCGACCGATCCCGTGCGCTACGGCATGGAAGCCATTGTCGACAAGGTTTCGGCAGAATTCGGTGCGCCATGAGCCTTGAAGTCAGCATCGAAGCCCAACGCTTCGAAATCGCGGGAGGTTTCAAGATCTCCCGTGAGACGCGCACCCATGCCCAGGTGGTTGTCGTCACCTTGAGTGACGGCAACGCAACCGGCCATGGCGAATGCGTGCCCTATCCGCGTTATGGCGAATCGCTTGAAACCGTGCAGACGCAGATCGAGGAAATCGCACCGCTTCTGAAAGATGGTCTCAGCCGGCAGCAGCTTCTGGAGGCAATGCCTGCCGGAGCAGCCCGAAATGCCGTCGACTGCGCCCTGTGGGACCTGGAAGCAAAGCGCACGGGCACGTCAGCTGCGGATCTTGCCGGCGTCGGCACGCTGAAACCGGTCACGACAGCCTTCACCATCAGCGTCGACACGCCGGAGACGATGGCCCAGAAGACCCGTGCGGCGGCGCATCGCCCGCTTTTGAAGATCAAGCTTGCCGGTCCGGGGGACGACGAGCGGATTGCCGCCGTGCGCCTCGCGGCGCCGGACAGCACCCTGATCGTTGATGCCAATGAAGCCTGGGACGAAAGCTGCTTTGACATCAACATGGCCGCCTGTGAGGCTGCCGGCGTTGCCCTGATCGAACAGCCGCTCCCGTCCAAGAATGACGGCCTTCTGGCGGGGCTTGAGCGCCGTGTGGTGATCTGCGCCGACGAAAGCCTTCATCCAGGCAAGAGCATCGACGGACTGCGCGCAAAATATGACGCGGTCAACATCAAGCTCGACAAGGCGGGTGGCCTGACGGCGGCGTTGAAACTCGTTGAGGATGCGCGCGCTCAGGACCTCAAGGTGATGGTCGGCTGCATGCTCGGCACATCACTGGCCATGGCACCGGCAGTGCTGATTGCCCAGCAGGCCGACTTCGTCGATCTCGACGGCCCTCTGCTTCTGGCCGAAGACCGTTCCCCAGGCCTGCGCTTCGAGGGCAGCACGCTCTACCCGCCCCTGCCGGAGTTGTGGGGATAAGGCAAAGGCCTGAATGAAAACGAAAAACGCCGGCTCCTGAGATCAGGGGGCGGCGTTTTTTTGTTGGCCTGCGCCTCCCCGATTTTAGAAGTCGCAACAATCGCGTTTCAGCGCAGATCCTCGGCCTATTTCAGTGTTACTCCGCCGCCATACGCTTTCGCAGCATTGGCGTCATGGCCAGCGTCAGCAGGGTGCCGATTGCCGCAACCACCGACATTACGAAGAAGGGCCAGTCCGGGTTGATCTCGTAAATGGCACCGGAAACGCTGAGACCGATCGCCATCTGGATGCCCACGGACGTTGCCAAAAGCCCCTGCCCCGTTCCCGCCCACCGGCTGGGCACGACCCGCGCAAGAATTGCCACAGCCCCCAGATGCGCCGCGCCGAAGGAAAGGCCATGCAACGTCTGGAGGGCGGCCATGGCAGGAACCGTATCGGCGAAGGGAAACAGCAGCCACCGCACGGTGGCCGCCGCGCCGGCTGCCAGCAGGAAGACAGGCGGATCGAACCGTTGAGCCAGCTTTCCGGCAATCGTGAACAAGGCGATTTCGGCCGCAACACCCGTCGCCCACAACAGACCGATGGCGAAATCCGGAACGTCCATGGCCTGCCAATAAAGCGTGCCAAAGCCGTAAAAGGCCGAATGGCTCGCCTGGTAAAGGCCAAGCACCACCAGCAATGGCCAGAACCAGACGCTTTTGAAAGGCGTGTCCTTGTCGTCGTCGTCAGCTCCAGTTGCAGCCTCGGCTCCTGACGTGGCGCCCGCTTCACGCCGCTTTTGGCGGGGAAGCGACATGGCAACGGCACCTGTTGCGAGCGAAGCCAGGCCCACGGCAACCACGATGAGCCAGGACGTGCCCTCTGCGGCCAGCGAACCTCCGACAACGCTGGCGACCACAAAACCGGCCGAGCCCCACAGCCGCATGCGCGCATAATCGGCCCCGGTATTGCGCTGAACATCCAGCGCATAGGCATCGCTGAGCGGCACCACGGGTGCATTCATGACCATGTAGCCGATCACCGCGATGGACAGGAACACAAGCCCCAGGGGGAGAAAATACAGCCCGATGAAGGTTGCCGCTGCCAGAGAGTAGATCAGGATCGACAGACGGCGCTGGCCGGTACGGTCGGAGAGATTCGAAAGCAGCGGGCTTGCCGCGATCCGGGCAATGGTGCCTATCCCCAGAACAAATCCGATTTCGGCAGCCGTCAGCCCGCGAAACCCGAGTACGACCGGAATAAACGGCAGAAACAAGCCAACGCCGAAGAAATGGCTGGCGAACAGGGCCGAGACACGGCTGCTGATGCTGGAACGGTCGAGCGACATGGGATACCGGGCGAAGGACCGCCCTAAAAGGATGTTAACGATTTCCGCCTTACCTTGGGGGCGAAGTTGTCCGTGTTACGGCAATAAACGACCCTTAGGCAAGTTGAGATTCGCGTCCACATGAAAGCGGAAGCAGCACAGGAACAGCCGGAGCTGATCGGCGAAGCCGAATACCAGACTCTCGAACAGACCCTGATGGAGTCCGATCGCGGGCGCAGGTTTCTGAAAGAGTTTCTCAATCGCAACAAGACACCGGAAACCACCGAGATCCTGACTGCGATTGGTCGGCTAGAGAAAATGATGACCCGGCAACGCAAGGTGCCGGATCTCGACAAGATCCGTCTCGACATCGCCGATATGCACGAGGCCATCGAGCGTACCAAGGCCGAGATTGCCAACATCAAGGCAGAGGGCGAGGAAAGCAACCGCTTTGTCGATGCCTCTCACGAACTCGATGCCATCGTCACCCAGACCGAAGGCGCAACCCAATCCATCCTGGAAGCTGCCGAGCAGATCCAGGAAAAGGCCTGGGTGCTGCGCGAGAACGGTGCGGACGACGCGGTTTGCGACGATATCGACGCCAAGGCGACCGAAATTTTCATGGCCTGCTCGTTCCAGGATCTGACCGGTCAGCGGACCAACAAGGTTGTGCAGGTGCTGCGTTATCTTGAAAGCCGCATCAACCTGATGATCAACATCTGGGGCATCGAAGAGATGGAAGCCGAAGCTACGGCTGGCCCGGTCGACAGTCGTCCGGATGCACATCTCTTGAATGGCCCGCAGCTCGCGGGTGGCGGTGTCTCCCAGAACAACGTCGATGAACTGATGTCCGTCAGCGACGATGTGTTCAACGCCGCAATGAATCAGACCGGCACGGATGGCGAGGCAGCCGCCTCGGCGCCGGCAGAACCGCCGAAACACGCCAGCGAGGCAGATGTCGACGCCATCATGGCTGGTGGCGACGAGCCGATGGACGCAGCTGCCATCGACGACATGTTTGCCTCTGCCTCCGCAGCCGAGGACGAAGAAGAAGACGACGAATTCGCCGGAGCCGATCCTGACGCTACCCTGGACGAAGCCGCCATCGAACGCCTGTTCGACAGTGAAGTCGGCGGTGATACCCTCGAGGTGGAAGACGAAGCAGAAGCTGAAGCCGATGCCGAATGGGAGCTGACCGAGGAAGTCAGCGAAGAAGAAGGCGAAGACCCGCTCAAACAGCTTTCCGAAGCCGAGCGTCAGGCTCTCTTCAACTAGGTCCGGCAGTCAGACTGGCAATTGAAAAGGCGCCCCTCCGGCGCCTTTTTTTTTGTTGCCCTTTCGACAGGACATCCCGGGAGTGCAGAACCAGGCTCAGGGCTCGGGGTGCCGAAGGCTCAAGAAAGAAAAACGTGCCATCGAAGTCCCGGCGCACGGCCGGGACATCAAGGGGCACTTGGCCGGGAGGGTGACCCGACAGCAATCAGCGTCCGGAATTGATCTTCGCGAAGAACTGTTCCGCCTGAAGACCGAGCTGGCCCGCCTGATCCTTCAGTGCCGTCGACATGTCCTGAATGGTGCCGACGGCCCCTTCGACATTCTCGACAGAACCGCGTACAGCGGTGATCTCGTCGGTAAAGGCCTGGGTGCCCTGTGCCGCGATCTGGACATTGGCGGAGATTTCGGCCGTTGCCGAAGCCTGTTGTTCCACCGCGGACGCAATGCCGGTCGCAATTTCGGACAGAGCGCCGATGATCGAGGTGATGCCTTCGATATCCTGCACCGACTGTTTCGTTGCCTGCTGAATACTGGCAACTTGTACGGTGATTTCTTCGGTCGCCTTCGTGGTCTGACTGGCGAGTTCCTTCACCTCGGCTGCAACGACGGCAAACCCGCGGCCCATCTCGCCGGCACGAGCCGCTTCGATAGTGGCGTTCAGCGCCAGGAGGTTCGTCTGTTCCGCAATTTCCGAGATCAGGCCGATCACGGAGCCCACCTGTTCCGCGAAACCGGCAAGCTTGGTGACCGAGGCGTTGGTGCTGCGGGCTCCTTCCACCGCCTTGAGGGCCATTTCGCGAGACTGGCCTGCCTGACGTCCAATCTCCGTGATCGACGCTGACATTTCTTCCGTTGCCGTCGCGCTGGACTGGACACCGCTCGCCGTTTCCGCGGACGTATTGTCCATCTTGACCATCCGGTCTCCAATGGCGCCTGTCTCGCGCCGCAGGCTGCCGGAGGACGCTTCGAGCTGTTGCGAGGCCGTGCCGAGTGTGCCGACGGTGCCCCCGAGCACGCCCTGAAATTCCTGGATGGCAGCTTTCAGTTCGGTCTCGCGCCCGACGGCATCAGCCACCATTTTCTCGTGATAGGTGGAGATCGCGACATCCATGTCGAGCATGACCAGCTTGGTCAGCACCTGCACGGCGCGCATGCGCTTGCCGGAAGACATGAAGCGCTTCTTCAGGATTGTTTCAGTCAGTTGCGTCAGGGCGAAGGAATAGCCACCGATGTACCAGCTCGGGTCCAGGCCGATCCGCACGTGCGTCAGGCCGATTTGCACCGCGCGCTGCTGATAGGCTTCATCAGGACCCGTTGCGAACAGACCTTCCCAATGGTTCATCTGAGCCTTCACCAGGCGGGACTGCTGGCTGCCGACAAGCGCTGCCAGGTGCGGCACGGTTTTCACGTGGGCGTAGAACCCGTCCAGAACCGTCGGCAGGGCCTCCTTGATCACCGGCCAGACGGATTGGGCCAATGTCCGGTCCTCATCCGTGAAACGAAAAAATTTCAGCCGGTCTTTCAAGGTGTTTGTCTGCATGAATGCCTCTTGGATCAGCCTGTGGCCGACCGGGTTGTCGGACGCCTCCAGCTGATCGCTTTCCAGTTACCGGACCGCCGGGCTTTTCTGTGGAAAGCCAAGGGATCCTGATCCAATAAGGCGCGAGTTACCCGAGCTTCCGCGAGTCCTTGCAGACCGTTGGAAGGCAGAATACGGCTAAACGCGCCATGCTCGATGCATCGGTACGCTGGCAATGTTCAGGTGATGAAAGGAGAAGACGCGGCGCCGTTGCCCGGCAATCCACGCTGGATTTCAATTTTCAGCAGCCCTGTTCGCGCCGTCCCGACGAAAAGGCAAACAGGACTGCCTGGCCCGGTCTCCTCCACCCGACTTCGGCAAGTCATGCTTGTGGAACCGCTCTAGCGGGTAGCCCCCTAAAGGCGCGTTAACGGGACAGCGCAGTCTTTAGCATTTGTGGATCGATGTTTCCGCCAGTCAAAACGATACCGACTGTCTTGCCCTTGAAAGGCAGCTTTCCGGCCAAAAGTGCTGCAAGTGCAACTGCTCCGCCGGGCTCAACGACGAGCTTCAGTTCGGTGAACGCAAAGGCAACGGCAGCCAGAGCTTCCTCGTCTGTGACAGTCACGCCTTCACCCGCTACGCGGCTTAGAATTGAAAAGCCGATATCACCCGGCGAATCGGACAGGAGCGCATCGCAGACAGAGCCGGTCTTTACGGCATTGGAGAGCCGCTCACCGGCTTCCAGCGAGCGCTTGTAGTCGTCGAACAGCTCCGGTTCAGCAGTATGGAAGACCGTTCCGGGTGACTTGTCTTCCAGCGCCAGGGCAATGCCGCTGGACAATCCGCCACCGCCGGTACAGGCGAGCACGTCGTCCAGATGCAGGCCCAGCGCAGCCGCCTGGGCCGCCATCTCCAGTCCGACTGTGCCCTGCCCTGCGATCACACCGACATCGTTGTAGGGGTGGACAAACGTCGCTCCTGACTTGGAACACAGGTCTCCTGCAATCGCGTCACGGTCTTCGGTCTCACGATCGTAAGTGATGACGGTCGCCCCGTAGCCGCGTGTGCGCTCCAGCTTGATCCTTGGAGCGTCGGACGGCATGACGATGGTTGCGGGCATACCGAGCAGCTGCGCGCTTGCAGCAACGCCCTGCGCGTGGTTTCCGGACGAACAGGCCACAACGCCTCTAGGTCGGTCTGCCAGCGGGATGAGGCTGAGGCGATTGAAAGCCCCACGGAACTTGAACGACCCGCTGCGTTGCAGGTTTTCCGGCTTGATGACAACAGTGGCACCGGTCAGCTCGTCGAGAAGCGGATGCCGCAGTAACGGCGTCAGCAGCGCCTCGCCGCGGATCCGCTCCGCAGCCGCTTCGATATCCTCAATCGTAACGGTCCTTCCGTCCGACTTCGGGCTGGCTTCAACAATTGGCTGCGATTGCATATTCGTCATCGGAACTCGCTCTAAACGTCAAACAACTGCTCGGGGGCCTGCCGCAGAAGCGCACAAGGCAATGCCTCGGCCCCTTTCAGGGCCGGGTCTCAATGCAAGTGTTTTCACAGGAAAGCGGGCAGTTCCAGCGGGAACTTGTCTTGGTGTCAATTTCGTGCCCCGCCCTGCGCAGCGCCTCGAAACACCCGGACAGCGGCCTTATTCGGCGGCTTTTCCTTGCGTCGTCCGGCTGTTGTGAATGTCCTGTGCCTCGATGCAATTGTCCAGGAACTGACGCGCACTGGCCGCCCATGTGTAGTTCATGGCGATCGCCCGGCAATGGTCTCGCGGAATATCAAGCGCGGCTTCCGCCGCTTCCCGCAGGTCCTCGGACAAAACACCCGCGCCCGTATCGCTGATGACGTCGAGCGGCCCCATCACCGGGAAGGCGGCAACCGGCACCCCGCAGGCCAGGGCCTCCAGCATCACGTTGCCGAAGGTGTCTGTGAGAGACGGGAACACGAACACATCCGCGTCCGAATAGTGCCGTGCAAGGTCCTCGCCCACCTTCGAACCGGTAAAATGCACGCCCGGATACTCCCGGCGCAGGCTGTCGAGTTGGGGGCCGCCACCAACAACAACCTTCGATCCCGGCAGATCCAGATCCAGGAACGCTTTGATGTTCTTCTCGACTGCGACCCGGCCGACGTACATGAACACCGGCCGCGGCAGATCGGCAGGCAGAACGGACCCCTGATAGGGCTTGAACTGCTGTTCATCTACCCCGCGCGACCAGCGCATGAGATTGGTAAAACCGCGGCCGCGCAGATCCTTTTCCAGCGACCGGGTCGCGACCATGCAGCCGCAGCCGGAATTGTGGAATCGGCGCAGCCAGCTGTAGGACCAGGACAGTGGAACCGGCAACCGGGCGGACACATATTCGGGAAACCGGGTGTGGTAGCTCGTGGTGAAGGGGCGGCCGGCTTTCCTGGCAACGCTTGCCGACAGAAGGCCGAGCGGACCTTCCGTGGCAATGTGCAGATGCTCGCAACCGTAGTCCTCGATCTTCCGGCGAACGATGCCGCGGTGGGTCAGTGACAGGCGAATTTCCGGGTACGTCGGACATGGCAGCGTCGTGAACTCTTGCGGGGTCAGGAATTCCACCCGTACGCCGATCTTTTCAAGTTCCTCAGCCGTGCGTTCCAGCGAGCGAACCACGCCGTTTATCTGGGGATGCCAGGCATCCGTCACAATCAGAATGGAACTCATGCGGCGACCGGCGCTTCCTTGGCTTTCTCCGGCACAGCCTCCTGCTGGGTACGGTCCACCCATCGGATCACCTCAAATGTTCCATCATGGTGCTCGGCAACCGCGGTGCAGCTTTCCACCCAGTCGCCCGTGTTGATGTAGTGAATGCCATCCAGATCACGATCCGCGGCGTGGTGAATATGCCCGCAAATGACGCCATCGACACCCTGCCGGCGTGCCTCGTCAGACAAAGCCTCTTCGAAACGGCCGATAAAACTGACCGCATTCTTGACCTTGAGTTTGGCCCAGGCGGACAGCGACCAGTAGGTCAGCCCAAGGCGGCGGCGCACCATGTTGACCCAGGTGTTGACTCCGAGCGCGGTCACATAGGCCTTGTCGCCAAAGAAGGCCAGCCACTTGGCGTGGCGGATCACCACATCGAACTGATCGCCGTGAATGACCAGATAGCGTTTGCCGTTGGCGGCCTCGTGAACGATGCTGTCGGTCACTTCGACACCGCCGAAATGGGTACCAAGGAAACTGCGCAGAAACTCGTCGTGATTTCCCGGAATATAGATGATACGCGCGCCCTTGCGGCCCTTGCGCAGGATCTTCTGCACAACGTCGTTGTGCAGTTGCGGCCAGTACCAGGATCGCCGCAGCCGCCAGCCGTCGGCAATGTCGCCAACCAGGTATAGGGTCTCGGCTTCATTGTCTTTCAGAAAATCAAGCAGCATCTCCGCCTGGCAACCGCGTGTGCCAAGATGGACGTCGGAAATAAACAAGGCCCGGTAATGCCGCGATGCCTCAGCGGTAGACATAGCACTTCTCCAAATTCCCATTGGAGCGCTATAGACGCGATTCAAGTATCACTATTATGACAAATGACGAGACTTCCTCGAGGCCGATTGTTTTCCAGCTTAATGATTAACACCGGCACGGATCGGGTATTGGCCTCCCTCACTTCATTCCGTTGCTTCACGAACATCTTGCCGGATGCTGACCCGCTCCATATGTCCCTGACGGCATTTGACAGCATCGGGTTTTGCCAGCCACAAAGCATGTCCAACCTGCATCAAGGAGAACGTTCATGGACCTCGGCCTCAAAGGCAAAAAGGCAATCATCTGTGCGTCAAGCCGCGGCCTCGGCAAGGGCTGCGCCGAAGCACTGGCGGAAGCAGGCTGCGACATCGTCCTGAACGGACGTAACGAAAAGGTTCTGGAAGAAACCCGCACCTTGCTGCAGAACCGCTTCGGCGTGAGCGTTGCCGCCATCGCAGCGGATGTCTCCACCCGGGACGGACAAGAAGCGCTTCTGGCGGCCTGCCCGGACCCGGACATCCTGGTCAACAACAACGGTGGCCCACCCCGGCGCGACTATTCCGAGCTGGACCGTGCGGCGCTGATGGAAGGTGTGGTGCAGAATTTCGTCACCCCCATCGAGCTGATCCAGGCGGTTGTTCCCGGCATGAAGGGGCGCGGTTTCGGCCGCATCGTCAACATCACTTCGCTTTCGGTAAAGATGCCAATCGAAGGTCTCGATCTGTCCAGCGGTGCTCGGGCGGGGCTCACGGCATTCCTGGCCGGCGTCTGTCGCCAGCTTGCCCCCCACGGCGTGACGGTCAACAACCTGTTGCCCGGCAAGATGGACACCGACCGTCTGAAAGGCGGCTTCGAGCGCGCCGCGCAGCAGTCAGGCAAAAGCATCGAGGATGTCCGGGCGGCACAGGCAGCGGAAATCCCGGCAAGACGTTTCGGTTCAGCCGAGGAATTCGGCCAGACCTGCGCCTTCCTGTGCTCCCGGCACGCCGGCTACATTACCGGCCAGAACATCCTGATGGACGGCGGTCTTTATCCGGCGGCGTTCTAAGCCCTTGTCAGAAACGAAGGCCGGAGCAATTGCCCCGGCCTTTCTTGAACTGCTGACCAGTCGGATCAGAACTTGTAGCGCAACGCGGCGGAGATGAT
This sequence comes from Roseibium sp. LAB1, assembly GCF_054658235.1. Classification (NCBI taxonomy): domain Bacteria; kingdom Pseudomonadati; phylum Pseudomonadota; class Alphaproteobacteria; order Hyphomicrobiales; family Stappiaceae; genus Roseibium; species Roseibium sp. LAB1. The sequence continues at coordinate 912,949 of NZ_BAAGIB010000001.1, forward strand.
GTTGACACTGCTGTCGACATCCCCCGAATAGGTACCGAATGCCGCGTTGTAGTCCTGGTGATTGGAATCGATGTTAATATCGGTCGATTCCGGAATGATGTGCGTATAGCCGAGATCAAACGCCAGGTGCTCGTTGAAGGTGTAGCTGGCACCAGCCGACAGCCACCAGCGGTTATTGTCCGGCAGGCGCGTGGAGCGGATCTTTTCGTCGATCGGCGAAATCTCGTAGCCGACACCACCGCGGAAGGTCAGCTTGTCGTTGAAGTCGTATTCGCCGCCCAGCGAGAAGAACCAGCCGTCATCATAGTTGAAGTGCAGGACTGTGGCCGCGGTACCGGTTGCATCGTTGATGGCGCGCGGCGACTTCAGCCGGCTCCAGTTGGTCCATTCAACCGTTCCCAGAACGCGGATCTTGTCGGTCACCTTTTGTTTTGCGGACAGGTTGATCATGTCCGGCGTGATGACGCCAAGGCCAATCGCCGTCGTGACACCACCGGCGAACAGATCGCCATCAAGATCGTGACCGACACCGGAGCGGTACCCGAGACCGATTTCCGTACCTTCGAACGGCCGCACCGTCAGACCCGCAGTCACACCAAAGCCGATATCGTCACCGGAAATCTGGTTCGAACGTGGAAACCCTGCTCCGGATGTGGCGTCGGCGGACTTCAGCGAGACATCCAGATATTGCGCCTGAACACCGATCGCGATCGCGAACATGTCGTTGATCTGGAGCGCGACGGTCGGATTGACGTTCAACGAGAACACGGAAGACGAACGCGAATAGAACTGAGCTGCCCAATTCTGCTCCGGTTTCGTCGACAGGCCGAAGGGCGCGTTGATACCAACACCGAAGATCAGCTTGTCGTTCAGCCGGTAGGCTGCATAGGAAGCGGGAATGAACGCGTCGGATGCGATATCACCACTGCCGATGGATGACGTGCCGAGGAACCCGCCAGACAGCGTGCCGTTGATGTCCGAGCTAGGGAAGAGCCCTGTATTGTGTGCTTCGATGGTCAGGCCCTGCTGGGCGCCGATAAGCGACGCCGGGTTCCAGTACATCGAAGAGATCGAACCACCGGACGTCCCATACCCGGCAAAAGACATACCCTGAAAGTACGAGCTCTGTTCTCTAAGCGCAAAACCGCCTGCAAAGGCCGAGTTTGCAACCACTGATAGAGCTGCAGCTGTAGTAGCAAGTAGAACTGATTTCTTGTTTGCCCACGGCATTAAGTTTCCTCCCATCCCTTAGCCACCGGATGTTTCATGACAACCTGACACAGGGTTTTAGGAGAACGCCGTCCGTTTCAACTGAATAATTACGCCAGTTCTGCCGTCATTTCTTCATGCTGCAATGCGAAATGCGCGGCATTTTTCGTAAGGAATGCTGCGTAGACGATCAAAACACTTCAAAAAGGACAGGTTCCAAGTCTCTTCGTCACCGGACCGACACACTTTCAAACATTTGCCTAAAAAATAAGCACTTAAAATGTCAGCTTCCCATAACGTAATTTAACCCTGAATCGTTGCGGCTTTGCCACAGGTTTCGCCACGGAATGTGGATCGCTTGTAGGACAAGTCCTTTGAAATTCCTTGGTAAAAACGCCAATCACCTTTCCTAACGGAATGTCGATCCGCGCACTACGGCACTTCAAGCTGGAGGCTTGCGCTGACACTTTGTCAGGAAGTTTTACTGCGCCTGATGCGTTTGTTTCACGCGTGATTCCGGAATGACAGGCTGACCGGTTGCAAGCTGCGAACCGGCAGGTTGCACCGGTTCGCGCGCAAAGATCATCTCGGGATCCATTAGCAGTCCTGTCGGCGGCCTGGAGTGGCCGGTCTAACCGTCCCGGGCTTCCAGGAAACGGCGCATGGCAACGTCGCTCCAGGGGGCCAGACGGGCTCTGGCAGCCATATGGCTTTCGTAGATCCTCTGACTGAGCGCATCCTTGCTCGCAAATTCCGCCAGCACGACTGCCGCGGTCTCCCGCAGCGCATCCAGCACATCATCGGGATAAGAGCGAACGGTGACGCCGTCTTCTTCCTGCAGGAGCTTCAGGGCGCCGGCATTTTCCCATTCGCTTTCGGCAAGCGACCGGCCGTTTTCGGCTTTGCAGGCTTCCAGAATGATCGCGCGAAGATCTTCCGGCAGGCCTTCCAGCGCCACCTTGTTGAACAGCGCTTCGCCGGTGCCATTGGGCTCATGGAAGCCGGGCGTGTAATAGGATTTGGCAGCTTTCTGGAATCCCATTGCCCGGTCCGACCATGGCCCCAGGAATTCCGTCGCATCCAGCACGCCGCTATCCAGTGCCTGGAACAATTCGCCGGGTGGCAGACTGACAGGGGTTGCCCCGAGCCGGTGCATCACTTCACCGCCCAGGCCCGGCATGCGGATCTTCAGCCCCTTGAGGTCGTCCAGCGTGTTGATCTCGCGCTTGAACCAGCCGCCCATCTGGACACCGGTGTTCCCGGCCATTACGGGTCGCAGCCCGAAGGGGGCATAAAGCTCGTCCCAAAGCGCCTGGCCGCCGCCCTGCTCTATCCAGGTGATGTGCTCATGCGGCAGAAGGCCGAAGGGTATCGCCGTGAAATAGACCGAAGCCGGGATCTTGCCCTGCCAGAAAAAAGAGGCCGTATGCGCCATCTGCGCCGTGCCTGCGGAAACCGCCTCGAACACGCCCAGAGCCGGCACCAGTTCACCAGCGGCATAAAGCCGGACGCGCAGCCGTCCACCGGACATCAGTTCGATCCGGTCTGCAATCCGCTGCGCCGTGACCCCAGGCCCCGGCAGGTTTTTCGGCCAGGAGGTGACCATCTTCCATTCCAGCGTCGCCTGCTCCTGCGCCACCGCAGGGGCAGCCAATGCGCTTGCCCCGGCAGCGGCGGATGCCCCCAGAAGCCCTCTGCGGCTGATCTGTCCGGTTTTGGTCATTGGCTGATCGGTCATCTCACTTGCTCCAGAACGCGTGGAAATGATGAACAGGCCCGTGACCACTGCCAATGTGAAGCGTATCGGCAGCAGCTATCGCGGCCTGAATGTAGGATTTGGCGGACTTCACGGCCTCTTCCATGCCTTGCCCCTTGGCAAGACCCGAGGCAATTGCCGACGACAGGGTACAGCCGGTGCCATGGGTGTTGTCTGTCTTGATCCGGTCGGACCGCAGCCAGACTGCATTGCCTTCGCGGTCCAGCAGGAGATCCGCGCTTTTCGCCCCTGCCCCGTGTCCGCCCTTGAGCAGAACCGCGTTGGCGCCAAGACCGAGCAGACGCTCTGCCTGTGCGTGCATCTGGGCTTCATCCGCCGCAACCTCGCCCTGCAGCATGCGGGCTGCTTCATGAAGGTTCGGTGTAACGATATCCGCCAGAGGCAGCAGCAGGGCGATCAACGTGTCCACCGCACTGTCCGCCAGCAAGGGGTCACCGGAAGCGGCCACCATCACAGGGTCAAGCACGACCGGGCCCGTCTCAAGTACCTTTAGTCCCTCCGCCACCACCTCGATCGTATCAACGCGTGACAGCATGCCGATCTTGGTTGCCGTAACTGCAAGATCGGAGAAGACCGCCGTCATCTGGGCCCGCACGAAGTCCGGTGGAACGTCATGAATGGCGCTGACACCAAGCGTGTTCTGCGCCGTTAGCGCCGCAATGACGCTGGCACCGAAGACGCCGTTGGCGGAAAAGGTCTTGAGATCTGCCTGAATGCCGGCTCCGCCACCGGAATCCGATCCTGCAATGGTCACCGCGATTGCGGTCATGAAAGCCTCCTGGGTGTAAATGCGGCTGAGCCTGCGTCAGCCGGTCTTGAGACGGGCTTCAATGTCGCGGTCGGTTAGGGAAAACAGCGCGTCAAGCAATTCGGGCACGAGAGTGCCCGGCCCACCTGCCCGGCCGGCTGCGATTTCGCCGGCGATGTTGAAGACGGACAGTCCGCAAGCGGCCGCCAGCGCCCGGTCCTTTTCGACACTGAGAAACGCTGCCAGAACCGCACCGCCTGCGCAGCCGGTGGCTGTCACGCGTGACATCAGCGGATCGCCGTTGCGCAGCAGAAAATCCTCACCGCGGCTTTCGACCCTGTCTTCGGGGCCGGTCACGGCAAAAACCGTTCCGGCCTCGATCAATGCATCGGCATCCGCCCGCTCCGGCAAGAGAGCGGTGAGTTCTTCCGGATTGAGCCGCACCAGATCCGGGTTCAGGGCCATAAGTTCGCGCGCATAGGCGCAGCGCACGGGAGACCGGTTGACGAAGACCGGATCGACGCAAACCGGACGTCCGGCAGTCCTGGCGGCCTCTATTGCGAGCGGAATGGCTGCACGGCGCTCCTCGTCAAGGGTGCCGAGGTTCACCAGCAGCGCATCAGCCCCGCCGGCAAAAGCCGCAACTTCCTCCCGCGCGATGGTCATGGAGGGAACGGCACCGAGCGCAAGCAGCACATTGGCGGTGAAGCTTTGCGCGACAGCGTTTGTGATGGCGTGAACGCGCGGGGTTTTCTGTCGCACCCTTTCCAGAAGGGTGAAGACCTGTTCGGCGCTCAGGGCCTGCGTGGACGCAGCGACGGAAAGGCTCATGACGGCTCTCCTGTGACGGAAAACCCGTTGCCGGTATTCCGGAAAGGACGTGTTGCGGGGTGAGGTGTGTGCATCATGATCTCAAATCCCTCCGCCGGTATCAGCCGGATCAGGTTCAAGGAGTTGGCAGGCTGCCTCTCAGCCCGGTCCTGCATGGCCGGGCACCCCCATGAGATGCTTGCACTGCTAACAAGGTGTCCGCGCGATTGCAAGACCCGGCACGTGCAGGCCGGCCACTCGGCAATTGACTGGCGCGAGGAGATGGGCGATGTCCTAGTCTGCTTTTGTGAATCTGTTGCCCGGCAAGTCTGGCTGACCGAACAGCCCGGCTGATGGTTCAGGTGACACGTTCACCCACTTCAAACACCAACTGCCCGGAGCGCCCCATGGTACCGTTTTTCGTGATGATCAAATGCCAGTTGGGCAAGACCTACCAGGTTGCCAACGCGATCGCCGATGCGGAAATCGCGTCCGAAGTCTATTCCACCTCCGGCGACTACGATCTTCTGGTGAAATTCTATGTCGAGGACGGATCGGACATCGGCCATTTCGTGAACGAAAAAGTCCATCCGATCGACGGCATTCAGGACACCAAAACCATCATTACCTTCAAGGCCTTCTAACGTCAGACCCGGACATATTTCATGCATCTCATTAAATCAGCAGCCCTTTGCCTGACACTTGCCCTTGCTCCGCTCGGCACCACCGCATCAGCGCAAGGCATGCCGCCGGAGCAGATCAAGCAGATCCTGGACCTCACCAAGGCCAACTGGGTGTCCTTTCGCGACTGGCAGGGCCAGGAACTGATCTATTTCACGCACCTGGAATCCTGGAAGTGCGGCATCGACTATGTCTTCTACGGACTGAACGACGGCCCGATCGACCAGGAATGGCAACTGGAAGCCTGCGATCCGGACAACCCCAACGTCGTACTCAAGGACAAGCCGTATCTGGAGCTTCCAGCCGCGTCGGCCCAGTCGATCAGCGTACAGCTGATCTTCAAGGACGGCACCAAGAGCGCCGTTGAACGGTTCGAGTACAAGCCGCAGTAAGGTCCGGATAGAAAACTTCACATTTCCACCGTCATTCCGGACAAGCGCAGCAACGCTTCGCGCAGATCCGGAATCCAGCGCATCTGTGTGAGTGGAGCGAACGCTTCTCTCTTCGGGTAACGCCGCGCCTATGGCGCGAAACAAGTCCGGATTCCGGATCGGCGCTCGGCTTTGCCTCACTTGTCTGGAATGACTGTGGACAGGTCGTAATCCTGGAAATTTCGACCTAAGACTTTGACGGCGACGACGCCCGGCGGGCCTTGGTCCTGTCCAGGCCGAGCTTGTGCTCGCGGTAGATGACGAAGATGCCGGCGGCAATCACGATCAGCGCGCCGAGCACCACGGCGGGCAGTGGCGTTTCGCTAAAGACAACCCAGCCGACGATGATCGCCCACAGCATGTTGACGTAATCGAACGGCGCAATGGTGGAAGCATCGGCAAACCGGTAGCTCTGGGTCAGCAGGATCTGGCCGACACCGCCGGCCAGACCGATCAGCAGAAGCAGCCCGGCGGTGGGCAGGTCCGGCACGATCCACGCTTGCCCCGGTAGCAGAAAGCCGAGCGGCAGCGTGAGCAGCGATAGCACCGAAGACATTCCGGCGAACCAGGTGACGATGGTTGACGTGCGTTCCGTCTCGCACAATTTGCGCACGGTGATCATGGCAAGCGCCGCAAACCCGGCGCCCATCACGCCGATCAAGGCACCTATCATCGAATTGTTGTCTATTTCCGCATCGCCCAGATGTGGCGACAGCACCACCAGAATGCCGACAAAGCCGACACCGACCGCGCTCCAGCGGTAGACCCGCACCTTTTCACCAAGAAGAAGAAACGCCAGCACCACCACGAAGAGCGGCGATGCGAACCCGATGGCCGTCGCATCCGGCAGAGGCAGCAGGGACAACGCCGTGAAACCGCAGACCATCGCCGTCAGCCCGACGGACGCCCGGGTGAGATGACCAAGTGGGTTGGCCGTTTTGAAAGCCAGCCCAAGCTCCCGGCGCATCGCCACCATGATCAGCACCGGAAACAGTCCGAAGAAATTCCGCGCGAACACAAGCTCACCGATCGGCACATGCTCCGCGGCAATCTTGAGAGCCGTCGCCATGACGAAGAATACCATGGTGGAAGCCACTTTCAGCGATATTCCGATGAGGGGAGCCTGCCGGGTCATCCCGGTGGGCGCCGGAGGTCCGGAAAAACGGGACTTCTGGCTCAAGAACGCCATGACAACTTCCAGGTCCGGCTTTTCAATGACAAATCCCACGGTGTACCGGTCCAATGAACCGTGGGAAGAACCAGTTCGACTGGCCCTTCGAATGCAGCATATCAAGAAACGTCACGCAAACAGGATGCGAGTATGCGGGGCGTGAAGTGAAGGGCCTTCAGTATTTGACCAAACGGGATTGACGGCAAGTCCGCTTCCGGGAAAAACGCCGCCCGCTCAAACCGACGGGCGGCACCTCATTTTTCGCGTGCCTTGCGTCTCCTGACATTATGCATCAGAGCCGGGATTCTTTTTCCGCCAGCACCTTTGCAAGTTCTTCCGGAGACATCCGTTCACGCTCCGCAATCGAGACTTCGAAGCCCTTCAGACGTTTGTAGATGGACAGAAGCTCGATGATCGTCGTCCAGGAATTGACCAGGTACTGGAACGAGTTTGAAACCTGGCCGAAGGCGGTCAGGATCTGTTGCAGAATACCGTAGGTGATCGCACCGGAGACAATCGTGGGAACGAGGATGAAGTAGGTGAACAGATTGTCCGCCTGAAGGTAGATGCCTCTGGCCAGATTGAAATAGAGGTAGTGTCGGTAAAGGCGGAAATAGTTCTTGCGAACATTGGCGAACAGTTCCGACAGCGTTATCGGCTGCGCCCTGTTTTCGTAGTCCTCGCCATAGACCAGTTCCTTACGATAGGCAGCTTCGACACGCTGGTTGTGAAACTCCAGCCCTGGCAGCTTGATACCGACCAGCGCCAGCAATCCCGTGCCGAACAACGACCACAGGATCGCCGCCGTGAACAAGGGGGCCGGAATGGCTCCGACGATCGGCAGCTCCGAGACGTAGCTCGACAGCGACAGCAAGACGGGCAGAAAGGCGATCAGCGTCATGACCGAGTCGATCATTGCGACGCCAAGCCCTTCCATGATCGCGGCAAACCGCATCGTATCTTCCTGAATACGCTGCGAAGCACCTTCGATATGGCGGACGTTGGCCCACTTTTCCACGTAGTAGTCGTTCATCGCCGTACGCCATCGGAAGACGTAGTGGCTCACGAAAAACCGGGTAAAGACATACAGGACGACCTGAAACGCCACGATTTGCACGAACACGATCATGAGCGAATAGAAGTCCCACGCCGTGACACCCTTGTCGCCCGGCAACGCGTTCTGCAGCGTATCGCCGAACGGTCTGCGCCAGTTGTTGATGGCGACCGAAACCTGCACTGAATAGTAGGTCGAGAAGATGATCGCGGACGATCCCCAGACAGACCAGATCTGCCAGCGATGATTTCTGGCGAAGAACCACCAGAACCCGCCGAACAGGACCGTGCAGATGAAATAGTAGCAGTAGAACCAGAGGAACTCGGGCGAGACGAAGAAACCGGGGCCCACAATCTCTTTGTGATTGGTCTCCGAAACGCCGAAGCCGAGCGGACCGCTCAAGCCATCGGCAAAGCTATACCAGAAAGCGACGGCAACAATGGTCCACAGCAAAGCCGAGGTAAAAAACAGCCTCGGTCTTGGAAAGAAGGATTGAAACACAGGCGACAGTCCTGTTCCTAGGGATCTACGATTCTCGCGCACCGATGAACCGCAAGATTGCGGCAAGAACCAGATAATTCATACGGTTATTTAAAAAAAGCCACAGACACAATCATGAGATCCCGGTTTTACCGGTGTCAACTTGTGGCCGGAAAGAAAAAAGGCGCCCACAGAAGGCGCCTTTTCGGTTTCCGTTATCTTGCAGCCTGGATGGCTTCCCAGACTTTCAGCGGTGTTGCCGGCATGTCGATCAGTTCGCTCACCCCTGCCCCGTCCTTCAGGGCGTTCTGCACGGCATTCATGACGGACGCACATCCGCCGATGGTGCCGGCTTCTCCTGCACCCTTGATGCCCATGGCATTCGTGGTCGAGGGAACATTGCGGGTCTCGAAGTGAATGTCCGGCAAGTCGGCTGCGCGGATCATGCGGTAATCGAGCAGAGATGCCGTCAGAAGCTGGCCGTCCTCGTCATAGATCGTCTGCTCGCACAGGGCCTGGCTGAGTGCGGATGCCGCACCGCCGTGGACCTGACCGGCCAGCAGCAACGGGTTCACCGTGACGCCGAAATCGTCGACGATCACGTAATTCACGATGGCAACGTCACCGGTGTCCGGATCGATTTCCACTTCGCAGACATGGGTGCCGTTCGGATAGGTCGCCTCGGTCTGGTTGACCTCTTCGCGGGCGGTCAGGGTTTCCCCCGCGCCTGCTGCGATCTCCGCCAGGGTCACCTGCTGGTCGGTGCCGACGACACGAACCATTCCGCCATCGAGTTCCAGATCCTCGATCCCGGCTTCCAGCCGGTCGGCGGCAAGTTCCTTCACCTTCTTGACCAGCGCAATACCGGCATCACGTACCGACGGCAATCCGATGGGGATCGAACGGGAGCCACCCGTGCCACCGCCCTTGCGCACCCGGTCGGTGTCGCCCTGAATGACGTCGATGTCCTCGATGGAGAGGCCGAACTGTTCCGCAATCACCTGGCTATAGGCCGTTGCATGGCCCTGGCCGTTGGTCTGCGTGCCGATCAGCAGCGTCAGCGTGCCCTTGTCGTTGAGCTCCAGCGTGGCTTCCTCGCTGCCGGGGAAGGCACAGGCCTCAATGTAGGAACAAATGCCGATACCGCGATACCTGCCGTGTTTGGCGCTGTCTTCCTGGCGGGCCTTGAAGCCGTCCCAGTCGGCAACTTCCAGCGCCTTTTGCAGATGCCCGGCGAAATCACCAGTGTCGTACATGCGACCGGTCTGGGTCGTGTAGGGCAGTTGCTCGGGCTTGATGAAGTTGCGTTTGCGGATCTCTACCGACCCGAGGCCAGTTTCCTCACCTGCCTTCTCGATCAGACGCTCGATCAGATAGGCAGCCTCCGGGCGGCCGGCGCCGCGGAACGCGTCGGTCGGCACTGTGTGCATGTAGACGCCCTCGACCTTCGTAAAGACCGCCGGAATGTCATAAAGGCCGGACGTCATTGACGTGCCGACGAAGGGAATGAACGGGCCGAACTGGTGCAGGTAAGCGCCCATGGCTGCCTTGACATGCACCTTGAGCCCCAGGATCCGGCTGTAGGCGTCAAGCGCCAGTTCCGCATGGCTGACATTGTCCCGGCCATGGGCATCGGTGACGAAGTGGTCCATTCGTTCACCCGTCCAGCGCACCGGCCGGCCAAGTTCACGCGCCGCAATCATGCTCAGCGGATATTCGCGGTAGCAGAACATCTTGGTGCCAAAGCCGCCACCGACTTCCGGCGTGATCACCTGCAGTTTGTCAGCTTCCAGATCCAGAATGCTGCAGATGATGTCGCGCAGGCCGTGACCACCCTGGGTTCCGACCGTCAGCTTGAACCGGTCGCTGGCGGAGTCGAATTCGGCGACGCAGCCGCGCAGCTCCATGTAGTTGGCGACGATGCGGTTGTTGACCACATCGATGGATACGACCTTGCTTGCCTTTTCAAACGCGGCATCGGTCTTGCTCTGGTCACCCTGACCGTATGTGAAGGCAACGTTGGTCCCGAACTCCGGCCAGACCTTCACGGCGTCCGGTGCCAGGGCCTTTTCGATTCCGACAACCACATCCATCGGGTCGTAGTCGATTTCCAGCATCTCGGCGGCATCCCTGGCCGTGTTGACATCGTCGGCAACGATGAAAGCGATGGCATCGCCCACGTAGCGCACTTCGTCGGAACACAGGACCGGCTGATCGGGCGCCACGAAATTTGACCCGTCGATCTGCTTCGGGCGCGCCCGGCAGGGCATCGTCCGGCCTTCGAGTTCGGCCCCGGTGAGCACCAGACGAATGCCGTCCATCTCGCGGATCTCATCCACGTTGCCCAGGCTTATGCGTGCGTGCGCCATGGCGGAGCGCACGACAACCCCGTGCAGGCAGCCCTCCGGCACGTAATCGCCTGTATAGATGCCCTTGCCCGTAATGAGCGGCTCATCTTCCTTGCGGCGCAATGGGGCGCCAACACCGAATTTCGGAGTGACCATCTGGTTCATGAATCGGGACCTGCTTTTTTGGGAAGACTTTCCCTTGGGAAATATCCACGCGCCGGGAGCGCCGGTTTTCATCAACATAGTGCCCGAAAGCCGACGTGGCCAGAGGTTTGGACAACTCTACTTCGTACAATTGTTTTTCCAGGCGGGCGGCTGGTGCAGAGACGGTTCGCTCTTTCCCGGATTTTGGCGGCAAATCCGGTGTTTGTTGCCCCTGCTTCGAAACAGACCCCCGGCCCTCCTCAGGATGAGGCGGTGGTCGGATGAGCTGCTGGTCGTCCGCAGACGCGCTGAAACCGGGCTGCCTCTAGATAATTTCGTCCTCGTCAAACAGCGGATCTGCCTCAAGCTGCGAGGCGAGGCTGTCGAGAGTTGTTTCCGCGTCGTAGCGTTCGTTGAACTCGGCGATATGAAACAACCCGTCCCCTTCGTTGACCACGGGCAGGTTGGTTCTGCCCACGATGAGCCCACCCAGTTCAGCCAGCACGTTCCGTTCCTTCTCGCCGAATGGATCAGAGGTGATGCCAAGCAGCATGCCGGGTTCGACAACATCGCCGACCGATTTGAACGGCCGCAACAGTCCCCCGGCCGGCGAACGGACCCAGTAGCTCGTCTTGCTGAGAATCGAACGTGCCTTCGGCCGTGTGATGCCTTTGGCCCCCACCATCTTCAGTTCACGCATCACCCGCAGAACACCGGATACCCCTGCCCGGATCGCCATTTCATCGAACCGCAGCCCCTCGCCTGCCTCGAACACCAGCACGTCCGTCCCCTTCAATTGTGCCGCCTGACGCAGGGACCCGTCGCGGACCTTGGAAGTGAGGATGACCGGGGCACCAAAAGCTTTCGCAAGCGCCAGCGTGTCTGCACGTGAAGGCGAAACGCGGATCTGCGGCAGGTTTGTCCGGTGAATGGCCGCCGAATGCAGGTCGATGCCATAGTCCGACCGGTTGACGATCTCGCTCATGAACAGTTGCGCCAGTCTCCCGGCCAGCGAACCGCGCAGACTGCCGGGAAACGAGCGGTTCAGATCGCGTCTGTCCGGCAGGTACCGCGAATGGTTCAGAAAACCGAAGGCATTGACGATCGGGATGACCAACAGCGTGCCCTTGAACTTGTCCAGCTCCTGGATTTCAAGCTGTGGCGCCTTCAGGACCCGGCGCGCGATTTCCACGCCAATGACTTCATCGCCGTGAACCGCCGCACTGACGAACATGACCGGCCCCGGTCTGCTTCCGTGCAGAACATGCACGGACATCGTCACGGGCGTATGATCCGACAGCACGCTGACCGGAAGATCGATCGTACGCCGGGTTCCCGGCGCGATCTTGTGCTCGCCGATCTCGAAGGCTTTCACTTTTGTGGTCAACCGCGTCCCTTGGTCTTGGTTTTGCCAACCTGGGCATTCTTGGCAATAAAGTCGATGATCTTGCCGGCAACATCAATACCGGTCGCCTTTTCAACGCCTTCCAGCCCGGGCGAGGAATTGACCTCCATCACCACCGGTCCGTGATTGGATCGCAGCATGTCGACACCGCAGACGTTCAGCCCCATGGTCTTCGCCGCGCGAATGGCGGTCGAACGTTCCTCGGGCGAGATCTTGATGGCGGCCGCACTGCCGCCACGGTGCAGGTTGGAGCGGAATTCGCCTTCGGCGCCCGTCCGTTTCATGGCGGCGATGACCTTGCCGCCAACGACCAGCGCGCGGATGTCCGTCCCACCCGCTTCCTTGATGAATTCCTGCACCAGAATGTTCACATTGGCGCCTCGAAACGCCTCGATGACCGACTTGGCCGAACGCTCGGTATCGGCAAGAACCACGCCGATACCCTGTGTGCCTTCCAGCAGCTTGATCACCACCGGGGCACCGCCGGCGGTAGCCAGCACTTCCTCGGTCATCTTCGGATCGTGGGCGAAGGTCGTCACCGGCAGGCCGATGCCGTCGCGGGCAAGCAACTGCATCGACCGCAGCTTGTCCCGCGACCGGCCGATGGCAACGGACTCATTCAATGGGTATACGCCCATCATCTCGAACTGACGAAGCACCGCCAACCCGTAGAAAGTGACCGAGGCACCGATCCTCGGGATAACCGCGTCGAAACCGGTCAGCTTTTCGCCATTGTAGTAGATCTCCGGTCGCCGCGAGGCGATGTTCATGTAGCAGCGCAGCGTGTTGATGATTTCCAGCTCGTGACCGCGCTCTTCGGCAGCATCCTTCAGGCGCTTGTGCGAATAGAGGTCGGGATTCCGTGCCATCATAGCAATCTTCATTGGTTCAAGTCCCTCCGTCTCAGCCTTGTTCCGAACGGTGTTGCGACACCGAATGTTCAGTGAATGATTGTTTTCTGCCGCGTAAACGCGCGGCTTTGGGTGTAGACCCATGAATGAAGACGAAATTGCATGAGAAATGGCGAAACGGCGTTAGGAAGAGTGCGCCGGGCGGGCTTTCTGCCCGGTCAAGCACGCTGACGACACGCGGTGAAGCCATTTTCATGTCCTTCGGATTTGACCGGATTGGTCCTCCTCAGCGTTGCGTAAGCTTGAAAATGAGCCACATTTCCTGCGCTTCCACGCCTTGAGGCAGACCAATCCGCCTCAAACCATTTCATCTTCATTTATGGGTCCACACCCTAGTGTTTTGTCGCCAAAGCGGGCTTTCCCGCCAGGAAAGACCGGCCCGCATGCACCAGCACATTGTGCCGCCGGATTGCCGTCCGGCCGAGGATCATGTCGAACCCCATGTTCGATCTGTCCGCGAGTGACACATCCACATGCCAGTGATGTTTTCCAAGATGAAGCAACGTCCGGATGACGATCCGCCTCTCCGGAACACCACTCGTATTCTTGATGTTGCGTTCGTCCAGAACCGGAACTTCAGCCCGGAAATCGCTGTGATGACGTGAGGCCGGTACTCGGAACCGTACCCAGGTCCGGCCGTCGCGCTCGAACACTTCCTGCTCTTCGGCATGAAGTGCGGAGGTGCGTGCACCGGTGTCGATCTTGGCACGCATGTCGAAAACGCCAAGTTCGGGCAGACTCACGATTTCACGCCAACCGATGATATCGGCTGCGGCCAGGGAACGCCCCTTCTTAGCAATTGTCATTCAAAAAAACCCTGGAGCCCCTTGCTGGAGCATTTCCCAAACGACGTTGTTTCCGAGCATTGCATGGCCTGTCGGAGAGCGCAACTCGGGTTGCAGTCCCGCCTGGATACAAGGCTACGGACGCAGCTCATCATCATGATTCACAGTCGCGCGCAAGCGAATTTGCAAGCGCTCGAAAAGAACGACAGGCAGTGGCGGCGTCAGGCCATTGCCCTTACCGTTTGTAAGGGTTCCTGGGGCTCCGGTCGTCCGACAGACTACGTCTCGTTTCGCGTGTCAGTTGCTCGATCGCATCCGCGAGGTGGACTTCCTGGATGTTGTAGTCGCCGCGCGCGACGCGGATCTTGTGCGCCTCGAGCATCACCTCGCCCATGGCCACGCCTTCCGGCGGCACGAAGCGGTAGCTGGCAAGCTCGATCAACAGTCCGAGCGGATCGCGGAAATAGATGGAATCCATGAAGCCACGATCCTTCGGACCGCTATGCGATATGCCGCGTGCATCAAGACGCTCCGCAATTTGCCGGAAGGTGGCCTGCGACACGGCAAGCGCCAGATGATGGACGCAACCGATGGTCTGGGGAGCCGGCTCCGGGTCCGGTTTGCGGTCTTCATTGGTGAAGATCGTAATCAATCGGCCGTCGCCCGGATCGAAATAGAGGTGGCTCTGGTTTGCATCGTCCAGATTGGGTTGTTCGAAAACGAAAGGCATTCCCAGCAGGCCTTCCCAGAAATCGATGGAAGTCTGCCTGTCTGCCCCCACCAGAGTGATGTGGTGCACGCCCTGTGTCTGGATTTTTTCCATTGCCTTCCTCCCTGATCGGCGCAGTTTAATTTGCAACCGCTTGCAAAGGCAAACACCCGCCCTCTTTCCTTCTGGGTGAAAAGCGCTAAGCTTGTTTCAACTGCAACAAACAGCCTTATCCGAGTCTTGCCCGTGCTCCGGCCAAAACGCGCCGCCGCATCCGCATACCCTCCGGCAAGGATCCACGATGGACATGCCCACCCAACAACCGGAGCCTCCCGAGGCAACCGGCAACCGTCTTCGGCGCAAGATGACAAGCCTGACGGAGAACCTGCCGTCAAACACGATCGGCGCGCTCTGGATCCTGCTGGCCGCCTTTCTGTTCTCGATCATGGTCACCCTGATCAAGTTGCTCGGCAAGGACCTGACGGTGTTCCAGATCCTGGTAATCCGCCAGGGTATCATGCTTGCGATCGTGACCCCGAAGATCCTCAGTGGCCTGCCCACGTCGCTGGCGACGAAGCGTCCCGGACTGCAGCTGACCCGTATCGTTGTCGCCGCCACGGCCATGCTCTGCGGCTTCACTGCGGTCATCGAGCTGCCGCTGGCCGATGCCACGGCGATCAGCTTCTCCAAAACCTTTTTCCTGACGATCTTCGCCATCTGGTTTCTGGGAGAAACTGTCGGCGTTCATCGTTGGGGCGCAACCATCGTCGGCTTTCTGGGAGTTGTCCTGATGCTGCGGCCGCAGGGCGATGGGCTGATCGATCCCTATGCGCTGCTTGCCATTGCTGGCGCTGCCTGCGCCGGCCTGGTGATGATCGTTGTCCGCCTGCTGACGCGCACCGATCCCCCGGTCACCATCCTGACCTACCAGGCCTTCGGTGTCGGGCTGATCATGATCATTCCAGCCATCCTGACATGGCAGACACCAACCCTGGAACAGTGGGGGTTGCTCCTGGGGATCGGCATCGTGTCCTGGGCGGCCCAGATGGCCAATATCCAGGCCTTTCGCGCAGGCGAAGCCACGGCCATTGCCTCGCTGGATTACACCCGGCTTCTCTACGCCACCATTTTCGGCGCCCTTGTGTTCCACCAGTGGCCGCGCGTGGAAACGCTGGCCGGGGCCGCGGTCATCATTGCGGCCTCGATCTATACCGTCCGCCGCGAGGCAAAACGCGGCCAGAAACTGGCCCGGGCCTCGGACGGACGCGGTTACAACAACTAGAGCCTCGGGCGATCTGTCTTTCGGCCCGCTCAGGCGAGCACATGCCAGAAATCCAGATCGACGCTGGCAGGGTCAAACAGGCTCAGAAGTGATGCACAGGCTGCTGACAAGACATAGCCTCCGCAGATCTCGCGGGCAGCACCTTCTGTCTCGACGAAGCAGATTTCCGAGTAGGCATTCTCCCCTGCCCGCGCCATCAGATGTGCCCGTGTTTCCGGCAAGGTAGCAAGATATTCCTGCTCGATCCGCCGGGATGCCGCCATCAGCACCTCTTCGGAAAAGCTGCCGTCATCCTTGGGGCGAAACGTACCGAACTCGATTGCCGCAAACCCCTCCGGCACCGCGTCGAGGTCCTCCATCAGGCGGTTGAGACACAGGCGAATGCTGCCGGGATCCAGAAGATCCACGAAAGCCCTGGAACTCGGCGCCTGCATATGCGCTTCGGACATGGCCGCAAAACTGGCCTCGTCCCTGGCCAGAATCGCGTCGGCATATCCACCCGATGCATTTCCCAAAAAGCAGTGAAAGGCGACGCCCGGCTGGTGGCTCAGGAACTCCTTCTGCCACTGGCGGGCAGCAGCAATCAGCTCAGGCGCTCCGACGCCTGGTTTTGCGTCATAGCGGGCAAAGCCCATCACTTTCATCGGTCCCTGGTCTTTTCGCAGCATGAGATGTCCTTTCGTGTTTGAGCTGCCCGCTCTATAGACATCTTCAGAGACAGTTTCTGTCAGGGGAATGTGGCTATGATCGCCTGGAAACTCCCAGTGGCAAGCGCGTTGCCGCAAGCACCTTACAGAACCGGCCGGAGACCGACGTCCCATGCGAACCATCAGGCTGTTTTCGATCCTGGATACTCTGCGCAGCCGCAGGAGCGCGGTTCCGGCAGCCATGCTCGCCGATCTGCTGGGCGTAACGGAACGCACGATTTATCGGGACATGGCAACGTTGAAAGCGATGGGCGCTCCCATTCGCGGCGAAGGCGGGGTCGGTTACATTCTCGAGCGCGGCTATTTCCTGCCGCCGATGCAGTTCGACCCGGACGAACTGGATGTCATCCTGCTCGGCATCCGGATGGTCAAGGCACGCGGCGATGCAGACATGCGCGAGACCGCCGAACGGGTGCTTGGCAAACTCGGTGCCGTGTTGTCCGAAGGAGAACGCTCGTTGAACCGTCCGCTGCTTGCCGTCGGCAAGGCCGCCTCTGCACAAGGCCAGGGCACTCTTACACCTCTGCGCGATGCCATCCGCAATCGGCGCAAGGTGCACCTCGGCTACAGCGACATGCAAGACCGCGTCAGTGACCGCCTCACCCGTCCATTGGGGTTGACCGCGTTTGAAAGTGTCTGGGTGCTGACCGCCTGGTGCGAAATGCGCGACGGCTTCCGCAATTTCCGGCTCGACCGCATCAAGGCATACCAGATCACCGACACCCGGTTTCCCGTAGAGACCGGCAAGGAATTTCAGGATTATCTGAAGACACTTTGAAGCGGCCGGGGCGGGATCCTCGCAAAAGGTCCGTGAACCAGCGAAGCCTTGCCCCCCTGGCCACCGCACAGACATTTCCTCGCAGCAGATCCGTATGCAAACCCCGGTCTCCGCCGGCTGAAGCGCTTTGTTGAAGGCGCTTCGGCTGCTTTCGACGGCCCAGCGCTCAGGCGCTCCGGGCTTCGGCCTCGGCCCGTTTCTGGGCTTCTTCCTCGACCAGTTCCTTTTTCGACAACTTGCCGACCATGGTTTTCGGCAGTTCGTCGCGGAATTCATAGTCACGCGGCAGTTCGATCGCCGACAGATGGTTCTTCAGGAAGACCTTCATGTCGTCGGCCGTGAGCGAGTAGCCTTCCTTCAACTTGATGAAGGCTTTCGGGGTCTGGCCTCGATAGGCGTCGGGCACGGCAATGACGATGGTTTCGTCGACCGCCTCATGCTGGTAGATCGCTTCCTCGATGACACGCGGATAGACGTTGTAGCCTGAGCACAGGATCAGGTCCTTGATCCGGTCGACCAGATAAATGAAGCCGCCATCATCCTGATAACCGACATCGCCCGTATGCAGATAACCGTCCTGGGTGATGGTTTCGGCAGTCGCTTCCTGCCGCTTCCAGTAGCCTTTCATCACCTGAGGACCATGCAACAGCAATTCACCCTTTTCGCCAGCCGGAACCTCGGTTTCGCGGTCCTCGATACTGACGAACCGGGCACTGGTGCCGGGCACCAGCCTACCGATGGACCCCGCCCGGCGGCTGTCGTCCAGCGGATTAACCGCTGCGACAGGAGACGTTTCGGTGAGGCCGTAACCTTCAACCAGAATACAGCCCGTGATCTTTTCGAAGCTTTCCTTCACCTCGACCGGCAACGGTGCACCACCCGACAGACAGATCTTGATGCTGGTAAGATCGTAATTCGCGGTCATGGGCGAATTGTTGATGGCTGTGTAGATTGTCGGCACCCCCGGGAACAGGGTCACTCTCTTGCGCTTGACCGCTTCCAGCAGGGACTTTAGCTCAAACCGTGGCTGCAGCACCATTTCGGCACCCAGGATGATCGACAGATTTTGCGCCACCGTCATCGCGAACACGTGGAAGAACGGCAGTACGCACAACATCTTTTCTTCGCCCGGCCGCGCCTTTTCAAATACGCAGCGCATCTGCTCGATATTGGCGGACAGGTTCTTGTGCGTCAGCATGGCGCCCTTGGGAACGCCGGTAGTGCCACCGGTATACTGCAGAACCGCAACATCGTTGGCCGGATCGATTGCAACCGGCTTGGGCTTGTCTCCCCTCGTCTGCAGGTCCTCGAAACGGATATGGTCGTCATCACGGGGAATGTCCGCCAGTTCCTTTCGCTTGAACAGGCTGAACAGCACCTTCTTGACCGTCGGCAGACACCAGGCCATCGGGCACACGATGATCTTGTCGAGCGCGCGTTCCTTGCGCACCTCCTCGACCTTGTCATAGATCACCTTAAGGTCCATGGTCACCATGATGCGCACATCGGCATCACGCGCCTGGAAGGACAATTCGCGCTCGACATAAAGCGGATTGAAGTTGGCGACCGTGCCACCGATTTTCAGAACCGCGAAGTAAAAGATCGTGTAGTAGGGCGTATTGGGCAGGCAGAGGCCGACGTGCACACCTGGCCCGACCCCCATCGCCTGAAGACCGGCCGCTGTCCTGTCGACCAGCGCGCCGATTTCGGCATAGGTCCACACCTTGCCCATGAAATCACAGGCAGGACGGGCGCCATGTTCCGCAACAGTCGTTTCGAGATACTCGTGTACTGGACGGGGCTTGAACGCCGCGTTCCACTCCTCCGCAGTCGTCATTACGTTCTCCAACGCGCTTTATCGCCTCACTGCGCGGACGGGCCTTCATCCTGAAATTTCGCGATCCGGACTGTATCCTTGGCACGAAATGGTCCTCCTCCAGGGCCCGGCCACCAATGAGGCGTTACCTCTTTGGGTCTTTCCTGACATGACGCAACCTTCCGTTCACGTCAACTCGCGACGTAACGACACCTCGTCATTTTTTTGCGCGCGAAGAACCATCCGATTAAGATAAGCCTGCTGAGCCAATTGGCAATAGAGACGTCAAATCAAAAACTTATCGACGGCAGTGCAAAACCGCCCGTTTATCTCTTTGGCCAGTTCCAGCGAGGTGCATCAGCGCCATCCACAACCGTCTCGCCAAGTTCCTTGCGCAGATCGTAGCGCATGCAGCCTCTTTCCGACGACAGCACGGACACCAGTTCTTCCGCGTGGGAAACGACGATCACCTGCGTCTTTTCCGCGGCCCGTGCAATCAGGCGGGCGAGAGGCTCCAGCAATGCCGGATGAAGGCTGGTTTCAGGCTCGTTCAACACCACCAAGGGCGCCGGGCGCGGCGACAGGAGCGCCGCCGTCAACAGGAGATACCGGAGCGTTCCGTCAGACAGTTCACTGGCCCGCAGCTCCCGCAACAGCCCCTTTTGCTGCATCAGCAGTTCAAAATAGCCGTCGTTGACCGAAATCCTGACGGATGCTCCGGGGAATGCGTCATCGACAGCCTCTTCCAGGGCCCGCTCGTCACCAATTTCCTGGATGGTCTGAAGAGCGGCGGCCAGATCCCCGCCATCCCCGCTCAGCACAGGTGTCCGTGTTCCTATCTTGGGAAACCGCGCGGGAGCGTCCCTGTCGGTGCGCAGGTGATCATAAAAACGCCAGGCGCGCATGCGTTCGCGCATGACCAGAAGTTCCAGACCGTCTTTCGGATCGGCGGCATGGGTCATCATGCTGTCGAAGCGGGCAAGGTTTTGGAAAACCGGTATGCGCTGCCCCTGGCTGTTGAGAACCCGAACCGTCGGGCCGTTTCTGGCCGCGATCTCGTTCGAGCGGGACAAGGCTTCGCCGGCCCAAAGAGCCTCGGCCTTGATTTCCGGATCCATGGAAAACAGCGACCGCCCGGCGTCCGCCGGCAGACCGAGATCTATCGCATAGCCGTAATCCTCATCGGCAAAGCCGAGCTTCAGACTGACCACGCCCTTGCGCACGGTTCCCTGAACCGGCACTTCGCCCTTTTTCATCGCCCTGGAAAAAGCTTCAGGCCCTGCCCAGAGCGTCGAATTGAGGCCACCTTCCGCTGCCAGCGAGGCGATCGCCTGGCCTTGCGAGACTTCCGCCAGCAAACGGACCGACCGGTAAAGGCTCGACTTGCCGCTGCCGTTCGCACCCGTCACCAGGGTGATGCGGTCGAGCGGCAAGACGATGTCGCGTAGCGAGCGGTATCCGGAAACGGCAAGAGTGAGGATCATCGAAAGACCTGTTTCAGCTCCCTTGATCCACCAGTTCGAACTTGTTGACATCGAAGACGCCGAAATCGGTGATCTTCAGATGCGGAATGACCGGCAAAGGCAGGAAGGCGACCTGCAGAAACGGTTCGGCCAGCGTACAGCCGAGATCCTTGGCGGCGGCGCGAAGGTGCTCCAGTTCCTCCTTCACCGTTTCGAACGGCTCCAGGCTCATCAGTCCCGCCAGCGGCAGGGCAAGTTCGGCTTTCACACCATCCTTGTCGGCAACCGCAAATCCACCCTTCATGGCGATCACCCGGTTGACCGCGTGGGCCATGGCTTCCTCATCCGCGCCGACCACGCAGATGTTGTGGCTGTCATGGCCGACGGACGAAGCAATTGCGCCCTGTTTCATGCCGAAACCATTGACGAAACCGAGGCCAATGTTGCCAGTGCCCTTGTGCCGCTCCACGACGGCGACCTTCAGCACATCCTGATCAAGATCGGCCAGCGTCTTGCCGCCGGTCACCGGCAAGGTGCGCTTCAGGTGTTCAGTGATAATCCTGCCCGGCACCACACCGATAACGTCGGCCTCGCTGTTGCGCGCCGGTATATCGAACTTTGACGCGGTGACCTCATCGACATGCACGCTGTCGAGGCCAACCGGCGGGACGATGGTTCTTTTTGCAAAAGCTTCGTCCGTCGCCTGAACACCGCCGCAGATCACTTGCGCCACACGGCAATCGGCAAAGTCACTCAACAGCGCAATGTCTGCGCGCTTGCCCGGCGCAATCACGCCCCTGTCTTTCAGGCCAAAGGCATTGGCCGCCGACCAGCTCGCGGTCCGATAGGCGTCCAGCGGGCGGATGCCCTTGGCGATCAGGCGGCGGATCATGCTGTCGAGGTGGCCTTCCTCGGCAATATCGAGCGGATTGCGGTCGTCCGTGCACAGCGCGACGAAAGCCGAAACATCCGGTGTCAGGATCGGAGCCAGCGCTTCCAGGTCCTTGGAAACGGAGCCTTCCCGCATCAGGATCGTCATGCCTTTGGCGAGCTTTTCCAGCGCCTCCTCGGCGGAGGTTGCCTCGTGGTCGGTGCGGATGCCTGCGGCCAGATAACCGTTGAGGCCGATGCCCTGAAGCAGAGGCGCATGGCCGTCGATATGACCGTCCTGAAAGGCGGCAAGCTTCGCCAGCACCTTGGGATCGCGCGCAAGCACACCTGGAAAATTCATGAATTCGGCAAGGCCGATCACACTCGGATGACCGCGGAACGGCAGCAGGTCCTCGATCTCCAGGCAGGCCCCGGCTGTCTCAAAAGCCGTTGCGGGAACGCAGGACGAGAGATTGACCTTGAGGTCCATCACCGTTTCCAGAGAACTGTCCAGGAAATAACGGATCCCTTCGGCACCCAGTACATTTGCGATCTCATGCGGGTCGCAAATGGCGGTGGTGACACCGTGTGGAAGAACGCAGCGGTCGAACTCGAACGGCGTCACCAGAGACGATTCCACATGAAGATGCGTGTCGATGAAGCCCGGAACTGCAGTCAGCCCGCTGCCATCAATGGTTTCCGCGGCTTCATACTGCCCGTGTGTGCCGACGATCCTGTCACCGACGATCGCAATATCCGTTTCAATCGTCGACCCATCGACAACGCTGAACAGGCTGACATTCCTGATCACCAGATCGGCAGGGCGCTCGCCCGCCCCGGCGGCAATCGCCCGTTCCAGAAACGCTTCATCATGTGTGGCCGGCATTTTTTATCTCCGATTCTCGTCCTTCCCCGACAATACGGATGTTGAAAGCTCCGGCAACGATTTCACGAAGGTGTGGTAGGATATCCTGCACGATAGAGCTGAAAAGCAAACCGCCATTCGTCCTTGTGCATTCGCCTGCACCGAGGAAGCGCCAGACCGGTCCTTGCCGGAAAATTGTTACCGAGGCCGGGAAAATTTTTTCGTGTTATTGCGCAGCCACTTACCGCGCCACAATACGAAAAACGTGCATTGCAAAACAGATTGCGATTGACAGCCGGGCCACATAAGCGAATAATTTTATCACACTTATTTATTCTGATGCCGCCGACAAGAGCAGGCAGTTCCTGGGGAGGAGCAAGACTGGTGGAGGACACGCGCAAAAGCGGCCGTGGTTCGAATTCCGCGCAATTGCGTCGGTATAACGAGCGCATCGTACTTCAGATCCTTCGACGTGCTGGTGAGGCCTCCAAGGCAGAACTCGCCCGGGCAGTACAGCTGACCAACGCGGCCATCGGCGCCATCATCCAGAACCTCATTGAGGAAGGTTTGATCGTGGAAGCCGGCAAGCGCCACGACGGCAGCCGCGGACAACCGGCCACCATCCTTCGTCTTGCCCCGCGTGGCGCCTTTTCCTTCGGGGTGCGGCTCGACCGTACCAACATGGAAACCGTGCTGATGGATTTTTCCGGTCAGCTGATCGCGCGCCGGCTGCATGACATGATACTGCCCGCGCCGGAACAGGCGCTGGAAATCCTGAAGGACGACCTGGATTTCCTGCGTCAGAACCTGAGCAAGGAAGACCAGTCCCGCATCACCGGCATCGGCCTGGCACAACCGTTCAACCTCGGCGCATGGCTGCACGAACTCGGCCTGCCCCAGGCCGATTTCATGAAGTGGGAAGATTTCGATCTTGCCGACGCCCTGGAAAAAGCCACGGACCTGCCCGTGTTCAGCGAGAATGACGGCACGGCGGCGGCCGTGGCCGAACTCTTCTACGGGCTTGGCCGGCAGAACGACAATTTTGTCTATCTGTTCCTCGGACCTGCCATCGGTGGCGGCCTGATCCTGAAAGGGGATGTCGTGAGGGGCGTGTCCGGCAATGCGGGCGACGTCGCCATGATCCCCGTGCCGCCAAGCACGCTGACCACCGCGCCGAAGGCCCGCAATTCCTGGGACCTGCTTTTGACCCGCGCATCGCTGGTGGCGCTTGCCCGGCACATGTCGCCGGAGGATTTTGCAAAGCTCAATCGCTCCGACCTTCAGCACGCGGTGGAAACCGACCACCCGAAATACACTGAATGGCTGGAAGACTGCGCCGAAGCGCTCGCGCTTGCCCTGCGCTCGGCCTATGCGCTTCTGGATGTTCCACTGGTCGTTCTCGACGGCGATCTCGGCGGCCCGTTCCCGGAGGCTTTTCGCACCGCCCTGAGGAAGGCGGTCGAGAAAGCCGCGCCGGAAAAACGGCTGTCGCCGGACATCGAGATCGGCAGCTTCGGCCATGACGCTGGCGCCATCGGCGCAGCCAGTCTGCCGCAATTTTTCAATTTCTCGCCCAGGGCAGCGATCCTGACGGGCGGGAAAGACACCGGACCCGCCGGGGCTGGCAGCTCGGAGGATAGAGCCAGCTTTCCGGCACGGGCAGCACGGTTGGGGTCACATCTGGCCGCACCCAACCGTTCAACCTGAATTGGCCAGGGAGGAAAAACGCAAATGATCCGCAAACTACTCGCCACCGGTTCCGTTCTCGCCGCAATGGCTGCCGCACCGGCAGCCGCAGCAGACGTCTCCGCCTGTCTCATCACCAAGACGGACACCAACCCGTTCTTCGTGAAAATGAAGGAAGGCGCCACCGCGAAGGCTGAAGAACTCGGCATCGAGCTGAAGTCCTTTGCCGGCAAGATCGACGGCGACCATGAAACCCAGGTAGCAGCGATTGAAACCTGCATTGCCGACGGCGCCAAGGGCATCCTGCTGACCGCATCCGACACCTCGTCCATCGTGCCGGCAGTGCAGCAGGCTCGCGACGCCGGTCTTCTGGTGATTGCACTCGACACTCCGCTCGACCCGATTGACGCGGCCGACGCAACCTTCGCCACCGACAACTTCAAGGCCGGTGAGCTGATCGGCCAGTGGGCCGCAGCCAGCCTGGGCGACGAGGCAGCCAATGCCAAGATCGCAATGCTCGACCTCGGCATCAGCCAGCCGACCGTCGGCGTGCTGCGCGACCAGGGCTTCCTGCAGGGCTTCGGTATCGACCTGGGCGACCCGAACAAATGGGGTGATGAAACCGATCCGCGCATCGTGGGCAACGACGTGACCGCGGGCAACGAGGAAGGCGGCCGCAAGGCCATGGAAAACCTGCTCGCCAAGGACCCGATGGTCAACGTGGTCTACACGATCAACGAACCGGCAGCCGCGGGGGCCTATGAAGCCCTGAAGGCCATCGGCCGCGAAAACGACGTGCTGATCGTGTCTGTCGACGGCGGCTGCCCGGGCGTTCAGAACGTCAAGGACGGCGTCATCGGCGCGACCTCGCAGCAGTACCCATTGCTGATGGCATCGCTCGGCATCGAGGCGATCAAGGCCTGGGCTGACAATGGCACAAAGCCGGAGCCGACCCCGGGCAAGGACTTCTTCGACACCGGTGTGGCCCTTGTGACCGACAAGCCGGTCGAAGGGGTTGATTCCATCGACACCGCCAAGGGCACGGATCTGTGCTGGGGCTAAGGCACCTTTAAGCGAGATCGAAAGGGGCATGGGCAACCTTGCCCCTTTTTTCAAAACCGGCGCAAAGAAGGTTAAACGGGCATGACCTTAGATAGCAAAACGGCAAACGGGCCGGCGGATTACGAATCCGCGTTGGCCTCCGGGCCGCAAGCCGTCGCCTCATTCGATGACGAACGTCATGGAATCGGGCAAAAAATCCAGCACACGCTGCACCAGACCCCATCACTGGTTCCACTGATCGTTCTGGTAATCTCCCTTATCGTCTTCGGGCTTCTGCTCGGATCGAAACTGTTCTCCCCCTTCGCACTGACACTGATTCTGCAGCAGGTCCAGATTGTCGGCATCGTGGCCGCGGCACAGAGCCTCGTTATCCTGACCGCCGGCATCGACCTGTCGGTCGGTGCCATCATGGTGCTGTCATCCGTCGTGATGGGGCAATTCACCTTCCGATACGGCCTGCCGGTGGAGATTTCCATCGTCTGCGGGCTGATCTGCGGCACCTTGTGCGGCTATCTCAACGGCTTTCTTGTCGCCATTGTCAAACTGCCTCCCTTCATCGTGACGCTCGGCATGTGGCAGATCGTGCTTGCCACCAACTTCCTCTATTCGGCCAACGAAACCATCCGGTCGCAGGAAATCGCAGAAGTCGCACCGCTGCTTCAGTTCTTCGGCAACAAGGTCAATGTCGGCGGCGCCATTTTCACCTATGGCGTCATCTTCATGGTGGTTCTGGTGCTGGTTCTGGCCTATTCGCTGCGACAGACCGCCTGGGGACGGCATGTCTACGCCGTCGGCGACGATCCGGAAGCCGCGCAGCTTTCGGGCGTGCAGGTGAAGAAGGTGCTGATTTCGGTCTACATGCTGTCCGGCCTCATCTGCGCCTTTGCCGGCTGGGCCATGATCGGCCGCATCGGCTCGGTTTCGCCCACCACCGGTCAGTTGGCCAACATCGAATCCATCACTGCCGTGGTGATCGGCGGCATTTCGCTCTTCGGCGGGCGCGGCTCCGTGCTCGGCACCCTGTTCGGCGCGCTCATCGTCGGTGTGTTCACGCTCAGCCTGCGCCTGCTCGGCGCGGATGCGCAGTGGACCTATCTGCTGATCGGCATTCTCATCATCGGCGCGGTCGCGATCGACCAATGGATCAGAAAGGTATCTGTGTGATGGAACCTGTCCTGCAAGCGCGTAAACTGGTCAAGCGCTACGGCCGTGTTGTGGCTATGGACCGAGCGGATTTCGAACTCTACCCGGGCGAGATCCTCGCCGTGATCGGCGACAACGGGGCGGGCAAATCCACCCTGATCAAGGCTCTCAGCGGTGCCGTGCAGCCTGATGGCGGCGAGATCCTGCTCGACGGCAAGCCCGTTCACTTCACCTCGCCTATCGACGCCCGGGAAGCCGGCATCGAGACCGTCTATCAGACCCTGGCAATGTCCCCTGCCCTGTCGATCACCGACAACATGTTCATGGGCCGGGAGCTGAAGAAACCCGGCTTCCGGGGCTCCGTGCTACGCCAGCTGGACCGAAAGAAGATGGAGGAGATCGCCCGTGAAAAGCTGAACGAGCTCGGCCTTCTCACCATTCAGAACATCAACCAGGCCGTCGAAACGCTTTCCGGCGGTCAGCGCCAGGGGGTGGCGGTGGCCCGGGCGGCTGCCTTCGGATCCAAGGTGGTGATCATGGACGAACCGACTGCGGCTCTCGGCGTCAAGGAAAGCCGGCGCGTGCTGGAGCTGATCAAGGATGTCAGGGAAAGGGGCTTGCCCATCGTGCTGATCAGTCACAACATGCCCCATGTCTTCGAGGTCGCCGACCGTATCCATATCCACCGGCTGGGCAGTCGTGCCTGTGTCATCAAACCGTCGGACTTTTCCATGTCCGATGCGGTGGCGATCATGACCGGAGCCATGGATCCGCCGGAAACTCTGGCGGCCTAGGCTTGGAAAGAAAACCGGGGGCGCCTGTTTCGGGCGCCTCCTGCTCCCCGCCTCATCCTGAGGAGAACCGGCAGGTTCGTCTGGAAGGATGGGCGGCAAGTTCGGTGCCGGAAGCCCATCTTTCGAGACGGCGATTGGCCCTCCTCAGGATGAGGCGGTAGTCAGATTTGCTGCAGCCGGAAAATGATAGACAGTCACGAACCCGCCATCGGGGCGGGTTCAGGGAACGACGAAAGACCTGAACGTATATGTTTTTGATTTGCGGTGAAGCACTGTTCGACCTGTTTGGCGAAGCCGGTTCCGGCGACAGTGTTTCTTTCGACGCCCGTATCGGCGGCTCACCCTTCAACGTTGCCATGGGGCTTGCTCGCCTTGAAGAGGATGCAGGATTTTTCGGCGGCATCTCGCGCGATGCGCTCGGTGAACGGCTGGTGCAGAAGTTCCGGAGCGAAGGCGTCTCGGAGCGCTACATCCTGCGGACCGATTACCTGACGACGCTGAGCCTCGTCCAGAAGGACGACCACGGATCGCCCGCTTATACATTCTACGGCGAGAACGCCGCCGACCGCATGGTTACGGTGGACGATCTGCCGGATTTCGATGAACCGCCGCAGTTCCTTCACATCGGATCCTATACGGCGCTCGTCGAGCCGGTATCGGCCGCCTTCAAGGCATTGATCGAGCGCGAGCGGACTCATACGCTTGTTTCTTTCGACCCGAACATCCGTCCGACCGTGGTGCCGGACATGGCGCTCTGGCGCCGCAATACCGAAAGCCTCGTACCGTTGACGGATGTGGTCAAAGTGTCCGACGAGGATCTGGCCCTGATCGCTCCGGGTGAACCTGTCGAGACGATTGCCCGCACCTGGCTGGGCATGGGGGCTTCGCTGGTGATTGTCACGCGTGGCGGTGACGGTGCGACCGCCTTTGCCAATGGCATCGAGGTCAGCCGCCCGGGCATCAAGGTGGCGGTCGAAGACACGGTCGGCGCGGGCGACACCTTCCAGGCGGCACTGCTGGCCGGGTTGAAGCATCTTGGTGCCACCAGCCGCGAGACACTTGCAGCCCTTGACGCAGGCCAGTTGAATCGTCTTCTTGATTTTGCCGTCGGGGCTGCGGCCATCACCTGCTCCCGGCGCGGAGCCGACCTGCCGCGCAGGAATGAACTGGAAAAAGAGTGGTCGGCCCTGAAATGAGGGGCTGACAAGAGAATTAAATCGATTTAAAAGGCAGTCGAAAACGGTCCAGGCCGATGCGGCCCACGGACTGGCAGCTGTGAGAAGGGATGTGTTTATGGCGGTACGCGTCATTGAAGTTGAAGAATTCGACCTCGTCGTTTTCGGAGCCTCCGGAGACCTTGCCCACCGCAAGCTTCTGCCTGCCCTTTACCACCGCGACGCCGACGGCCAGATGCCGGAAAGCGCGCGCATCATCTGCAGCGCCCGCCGCGACTATTCAGACGACGACTATCGCGACTATGCCAAAGCCGCGCTTGAAGAACACGTCAAGGATCTGGACGACGAGCATCTGCAGCAGTTCCTGAAGCGCCTGCGCTACGTCAAGATCGACATCGCAACCGGCGATGGCTTCGAGGATCTGAAAACCATTCTGGATGAACGTCCCGATGTCATCCGCGCCTTCTATCTTGCGGTCGGTCCGGACCTGTTCGGCACGATCTCCGAGAACCTCGGCCGCATCGGCGTCGTCAACGACCATTCCCGCGTCGTCATGGAAAAGCCCATCGGCAAGGACGGCAAGTCCGCCAGGGCGCTCAACGACACCGTCGGCGCCGTCTTCAAGGAAGACCAGATCTTCCGTATCGACCACTATCTCGGCAAGGAAACGGTGCAGAACCTGATGGCTCTGCGCTTTGCCAACGCCCTGTTCGAGCCGCTCTGGAATGCGGCACATATCGACCATGTGCAGATCACTGTGGCCGAGTCGCTCGGCACGGGTGGCCGCGCCGGCTACTACGATACCGCAGGCGCTCTGCGCGACATGGTGCAGAACCACATCCTGCAGCTGCTCTGCCTGGTGGCAATGGAGCCGCCGGAAAGCATGAACGCCGACAGCGTGCGTGACGAGAAGCTGAAGGTTCTGAAAGCCCTTGCCCCGATCGACGAGCAGAGCATCGACAAACTGACCGTGCGTGGCCAGTACCGTGCGGGCGCTTCAGCCGGCGGTGCGGTTCCGGGCTACCTGGAAGAACTCGGAAACAACGAGAGCCGGACGGAAACCTTCGTCGCCCTGAAGGCGGAAATCGCCAACTGGCGTTGGGCCGGCGTGCCCTTCTACCTGCGCACCGGAAAGCGCCTTGCCCAGCGTGTGTCGGAGATTGTCGTCCAGTTCCGCCCGATCCCGCATTCGATCTTCGACGTTGAAGCCGGCGCCATAACCGCCAACCGCCTGATCATCCGCCTTCAGCCGGATGAAGGCGTGCAGATGCAGATCATGATCAAGGACCCCGGCCCCGGCGGCATGCGTTTGCGCCAGGTCCCACTCGACATGAGTTTTGCCGAAGCCTTCAAGGTGCGTAACCCGGATGCCTACGAGCGCCTGATCATGGACGTGATCCGCGGTAACCAGACCCTGTTCATGCGCCGCGACGAAGTCGACGCCGCCTGGGCATGGATCGACCCGATCCAGGCTGCATGGGCTGCCTCCAAGGAAACGCCGAAAGGCTATACCGCCGGCACCTGGGGCCCGTCGGCCTCCATCGCGCTGGTGGAGCGCGACGGCCGCACCTGGGCCGAAGACGACGGCAACTGATACTGCGCGCAAGGCCCGGCCTTGCGCGTCTCCGGCCTCTTAAATCGATTAGAGAGCGGCAAGCATGCCGCAACGCCCTA
This sequence comes from Roseibium sp. LAB1, assembly GCF_054658235.1. Classification (NCBI taxonomy): domain Bacteria; kingdom Pseudomonadati; phylum Pseudomonadota; class Alphaproteobacteria; order Hyphomicrobiales; family Stappiaceae; genus Roseibium; species Roseibium sp. LAB1. The sequence goes on from NZ_BAAGIB010000001.1 coordinate 942,927, forward strand.
TGTGCCGGACATAGGACCAGCCAGGCCGCGACGCGGCTAGCAAAGGATTTGAAGCAATGACCATCCAGGATCGCATTGGCGACGTCACCGAACGGATCGTCAAACGCAGTCACGACAGCCGCTCAAGATATCTGGACCGCATCGGCAAGGCCGCTGACAAGGGACCGCAGCGCTCGCGCCTGTCCTGCGGCAACCTTGCCCATGGTTTTGCCGCCTGTGGCCTCTCCGACAAGCAGGCCCTGTCCGGCGACGTGGTGCCGAACCTCGGCATCATCACCTCCTATAACGACATGCTGTCGGCTCATCAGCCTTACGAAACCTATCCGGCCCTGATCCGCGATGCCGCCCATGAAATCGGCGCCGTTGCCCAGGTGGCCGGAGGTGTTCCGGCCATGTGCGATGGCGTCACCCAGGGCCAGGACGGCATGGAACTGTCGCTGTTTTCCCGCGACGTGATTGCCATGGCAGCCGCCGTCGGCCTGTCGCACCAGATGTTCGATGCCGCCGTCTTTCTCGGCATCTGCGACAAGATCGTGCCTGGCCTTGCGATCGCCGCCCTCTCTTTCGGCCACCTGCCGGCGGTGTTCGTCCCGGCTGGTCCGATGCCGACCGGCATCTCCAACGACGAGAAGTCGAAAATCCGCCAGCTCTATGCCGAAGGCAAGGTCAGCCGCGATGCCCTTCTGGAAAGTGAATCCCGTGCCTACCATTCGCCGGGCACCTGCACCTTCTACGGCACTGCCAACTCCAACCAGATGCTGATGGAGATCATGGGCCTGCATATGCCGGGCGCTTCCTTCGTCAATCCGGGCACACCGCTGCGCGACGCCCTGACAAGGGAAGCTGCCAAGCGCGCGATCGCGATTTCCGCGCTCGGCAACGAGTTCACGCCGGCCGGCGAAGTGATCAGCGAAAAGGCGATCGTCAACGGCGTTGTCGGCCTGCACGCGACCGGTGGTTCGACCAACCACACCATGCATCTGGTGGCAATCGCGGCGGCCGCCGGCATCAAGCTGACCTGGGACGATATTTCCGACCTGTCCGACGTCGTGCCGCTGCTGGCCCGCGTCTATCCGAACGGAAAGGCCGACGTGAACCACTTCCAGGCCGCCGGTGGCCTGGCCTTCCTGATCCGCGAGCTCCTGGGTGATGGCTACCTGCACCAGGACGTCAAGACGGTCTACGGTACTGATCTGTCCGGCTATACCGTGGAAGCCAAACTGGATGCCGACGGCAACGTGCACCGCGAGGAAGTTCCCGAAACATCCGGAGACGAGACGGTCCTCGCTCCGGTGTCAAAGGCCTTCCAGCCAACCGGCGGCCTGAAGATGCTCACCGGCAATATGGGCAAGGCCGTCATCAAGATTTCGGCGGTTGCCAAGGAACGCCATATCATCGAGGCACCGGCACGCGTCTTCCACGACCAGAACGATTTCCTGACAGCCTTCAACAACAAGGAACTGACGGGAGACGTTGCCGCCGTGGTTCGGTTTCAGGGCCCGAAGGCGATCGGCATGCCGGAACTGCACAAGCTGACGCCCTGCCTCGGCATCCTTCAGGATCGCGGCCACAAGGTCGCCCTGATTACCGACGGCCGCATGTCCGGCGCATCCGGCAAGGTGCCGGCGGCAATCCACGTGACCCCGGAAGCTGCCGCCGGAGGCCCCATCGCCAGGATCCGCGACGGTGACATGATCCGCGTCGATGCGGTGACGGGTAAGCTGGAAGTGCTGGTCGACGAAGCCGAATTCAACGCCCGCCCGCTGGCCGAAGCGGATCTGAGCGAGAGCCACTTCGGCACCGGCCGGGACCTGTTCGCCGCCTTCCGCGGCGCGGTCGGCACGGCCGATACCGGCGCGCATGTGTTCGGTGATTAAGGATCAGGCCCATACCGGCCAGATGAATTTGGCACGATAGGTTTTGCGATCTGCTCCAGCCGGGTTTGGTGTGGGGGCGACAAGAAAGAGATTTTGGAGGCGACATGGCCCAGGACATTGAAAAGATCGAAAAGGTAATGTGCGCGGCGCCGGTCATTCCGGTGCTGATCGTGGACGACCCTAAAAAAGCCGTTCCCATGGCCGAAGCGCTTGTGCGCGGTGGTCTGCCCGCTATCGAGATCACACTGCGCACAGCCCGTGCGCTGGAAGCGATCAACGCGGTCAACGAGCACGTGGAAGGCGCGATTGTCGGTGCCGGTACCGTGCTGGACGGCAAGCAATATGACGCTGCTGTTTCTGCAGGCGCCCGCTTCATCGTCTCCCCCGGCGCGACCGCAAACCTGCTGGATGCCGCAGACCAGCACAGCGTGCCGCTGCTTCCTGGTGCGGCGACTGCATCGGAAGTCATGTTCCTGCTGGAACGCGGATACGAAAGGCTGAAATTCTTCCCGGCTGAACAGGCGGGTGGCGCGTCTTACCTGAAGTCACTCTCCTCGCCGCTGGCGGCGGCCAAGTTCTGCCCCACCGGCGGTGTCAGCCTCGACAAGGCTCCCGATTACCTCAAACTGCCGAACGTCCTGTGCGTTGGCGGTTCATGGATTGCGGATGCCAAGGCGATTGCAGCGGACGACTGGTCAGGCATTGAAGCGCGCGCAAAGGCGGCAGCGGCCATGAAAGTCTGAGCACCGGTGATCTGGCCTGCGAGGGCCCCGGCTAAATTCACAAACGAAAAGAGCCGGGCGAAAAATCGCCCGGCTCTTTTTCATACATCTGACGATTAGTGGCGGCTTGCCCACTCATCAACTTCGCGCTCTGCTTCATCGCGCGACTTGCCGTAGAGCTCCTGGATCTTGCCTGCGAGCTGGTCGCGATTGCCTTCGATCCGGTCCAGGTCGTCGTCGGTCAGCTTGCCCCACTGTTCCTGGGCCTTGCCTTTAACCTGTTTCCAATTGCCTTCGATAATGTCCCAGTTCATTTCGTTTCTCCTTAAATGAGCCGCCGGGCGAACGGTTCGAATGTGTGCCGGTCGGCTGTTAGGGGTCTGTGGGTTTCGATGGCCCTGATGCGGGTTTCACACCGCCTGGTCAGGAGCACACCCTTCAGGCCCGGTTTGGTAGAGCCCTGTCGAGCACCTGGCCTGACCGCGCGGGCAAACTGCACCGCGCAATCAAGAGATCTCTCGTTACTGGGTCGCTTCGTAGGTCGGCTGTGCTTCCAGCTGTTCCTTCGTTGCACCCACGTAGATCCGCAGGTCGCTGCCATCTTCTTCGCGAATGATCTGCAGCTCGTCGAAGGTCATGGCAACCGGCTTTTCGCCAATGCCCAGGAAGCCACCGATGTCCAGCACAACCTTCTGGATCTGACCGTCTTCGGAGATCACAAGCTGGTCGATTTCGCCGATGTCTTCATCATTGGCGTCATAGACACGTGCTTCCTGGAAGTCGTCCGCAGTCAGTTCCGCGACGCTCGCCTCCATGTAACCTTCGCGTTCAACCTCGGCACGCGGCAACAGCGGGCGTCCGTCAGCGTCGGTTTCCGGCGCCATTGCCGTGTCGGTGGCCGCAGGTTTCGCCTCGGTCATTTCGGCTGTCTCGGACTTTTCCATGGCGCGGTCCGGATCTTCATAGGGCGCCGCACTCGTCAGCACGTCCTTGTTGGCATTGACGACCAGGAAGTAGTCGTCAGCATCGTCCTGTTCGCGGACGACCTTGAGCTGATCCATCGGCAGGGCGATGTCCTTTTCGCCAATCCCGAGGAAGCCGCCTACACCAAGCACAACAGCTTTCACGGAGCCGTCAAACCCCAGGATCACATCGTTGACTTCACCGATGTCGTCCCAGTCTTTTTCTTCGTCGGCCTTTGCCTGATAATCTTCATTGAACCGGTCGTAGTTTTCTTCGACCGAATAGATCCGCATGCCGATCAGGTCGGATGCAAGAATGTCGTTCATGCTTGCAGACTCATTATATTCATAAGTCTGAAGAGGCTTTACTTCATCTGCTGCGTAAAGCGATGTCGTCAACATCAAGGACATCGCAGTTGCGGTGATAATCCGTTTCATAATATTACATCCTCTCACAGTGATTTCCATGGCCTGCAACATCAGTATTTCTATTGATGAAGCGGTTACTGTGAGAACAACTGAACGTGGGAGAAGTTCCGGGCTAAAAACTATTTTTTGACAAAAAAGTGGAAGTGACCACTTTCCAGCGCAAGCGGATCACCGGGCTAAAACGGGACACGATCAGCGCACAACACCGCTTCTCCCCGCGGCCTCTGGAGCCGGCACAGGTACAGCATTCAATATGTGGAAGCAGGTGTGGATCAGCCCGTGTCAGGTCAGGCGTTCTGCGCTTCTTCGGAGTCCATTTCGGTTTCTCCGTCAATCTCATCATCGCCGTCTGCGGAATCGTCATCCCGTTCCAGGGTCCGGTCCCAAAGCAAACGCATCCCGGCGGAAGTGTCGTTGCGCCATGCGAATTCGGCAACAACCGGTCTTTCGAATTTCTTCATCGTCAGCAGCACTTCCTCTGGAAGCGCTGTCAGGCCCCTTGCGGTTATGCGGCAACCGTTCTTGCCTGCATCGACGATAGTGCCGCTGATTTCCGTAATGCCGTCAAAATCGGCGATCGTCACAGGAATGCTGACATTGTTCCGTTTTTCACGGCGCTTGTCCGAAACGGAGTTTTCGCTCTTGGCGAAAACAACCGCGGCATCATTGCCTTTCACCGAGGTGACATGGGCCTTCACAAGCTTGCTCGCGTCCTTGGGCCGAACGCCAATATTCTTGTAGAGCTCAACGATGTCCGGCGAGGTCAACCGAAAGCCCCATTCGCTGATGTTTGACGCAACCGCGTTGATCACCGAGAGGTTGTCGAAGTCAACAACGAGAACCTCCTCCTCGGCGTCGGGTTGATCGAGCAGATGGGACAGACCGTGTGATTTGTTTTCGGAATTCATAGATTTAGTTTACCTTGAGGAAACTTTCATTTCACTTAAAATGAAGTCTCTTTTCTGAATATATCGTTGTTTTCCGCCAACTTTGGGCCTGGTTGCCCGAATCAATCTGACAACCTGAGCAATTTTCGCACTTGGCGCCCCGGCGAAAAGCGCGTTCAACTAAGGCACGTTCATTCGGTTCCCACTTTCCAGAACGAGTGTCCTTCAGCCTGCCTCCCCCCTACCCAGGAGTTCTCCATGGTTAAATACATCGGACTGGCATTTGCGGCTGTCGCAAGCCTTGGCTTTCTTTCCCAAGCACAAGCAGAAGAACTCTGTCAGGGCTTCGGCCCGCAGACACCACGTGACATTTCGCAGACCGCGGGACTGAACGCGGCCACAGTCTCAATTGCACCATCCGCCGACAAGCTGAACCTGTGCAACATCCACACGCACACGAACGCGGAACACAAGGGCCCGGGCTTTACTGTTTTTGCCGGTGACGGCGAACATGGAGGTTATCAGTGCAACGAAACTGCCGACCTGACCGAGGCCGAGCTGGCCGCACCCGACGGCGAGGCCTTTCATAACGTCAAGCCTGGAGACACGATCGAGGTTCACTGGGTCCACACGTCCTGCAACGTCACTCCGGGCGAAGGGCTCGGCTCCTGCCTGAGCGACGCCTGTGCGAACCCGCAGCTTCGCGTCGAAGCACAGGTCTTCCTGGTCGTGAACGATCCGAACGCCCTCAGCTTTCTCGACTTCGACTACGACGGCAATATCGTGAACGGCCGTCACCAGGCCAAGGCGTTGCCGGAGGGAACGGGCACTCCGGTTACCTTCATCGGGTCGACAACAGGCCCAAGCTTCACGCAGTCGACATGCTCCCCGCTTCAGGTAACCTGGAGTGTGCATCCGCAATGCGCCAAGCTGGACATCAACTCGCTCAACGCCTGGGCGGAACAAGGCAATGTCTTCAAGGAAGACCATTCCCACGGTGTCCGTCAGCTCGTGACAGCCCCTGAACTGCTGGCCCCGATCGCCAACTGATCGACCTTGTGCCGCCGGAGACCTCCTGCCCGTCTTCCGGCGGCATTCGCCCTGAATTTCCTCTCCCCCTCGACCGATGGGTATGCTAATGGATGCCCCGCGCGCGTCGGCGCGAAGACAAGCTGTTAAATCGATTTAAGAGGATTGTTCATGGCGCTAGAAGCAGCATTTGAGGCTCTCAACCGGCATGCGGAACAATTGAAGGGCACGTCTTTGAGGCAACTCTTTGCGGCCGACCCGACCCGGTTCGACACGTTCTCCGCCACGACTGACGACCTTCTGCTCGATTATTCCAAGTCACGGATCGACGGCAAGGCGCTCGGCCTGCTGCTCGATCTTGCCCGCGCTGCGGATGTGGAAGGCAAACGAGCCGCCATGTTTGCCGGCGACAAGATCAACGGCACCGAAAAGCGCGCCGTTTTGCATACAGCACTCCGCAACCAGTCGGACAAGCCGGTTCTGGTCGACGGCACGGATGTGATGCCGGATGTGCGTGCGGTTCTGGACGCGATGGCGAACTTCTCCGAAGCGGTCCGCTCCGGTGACCTGACTTCATCCACCGGCGACGCCTTCACCGATGTTGTCAATATCGGAATTGGAGGCTCGGATCTCGGCCCCGTCATGACCACGCTGGCGTTAAGCCCTTACCATGACGGACCCGAGCTGCATTATGTGTCCAATGTGGACGGCGCCCATATTGCCGATACGCTGGAAAAACTCGACCCGGCAACGACGCTGATCATCGTTGCGTCAAAGACCTTCACCACCATCGAAACCATGACAAACGCGCAAACCGCGCGCAAATGGATTGCAGGTGCGCTTGGCGAAGATGCGGTGGGCGACCACTTCGCTGCCGTCTCCACCGCGCTCGACAAGGTTGCCGCCTTTGGCATCGATGAAAGCCGGGTCTTCGGTTTCTGGGACTGGGTCGGCGGACGCTATTCCGTCTGGTCGGCAATCGGTCTGCCTCTGATGATTGCCATCGGTCCGGATGCCTTCAGCGATTTTCTTGCCGGCGCCCATGCCATGGACATTCATTTTGCCGAGGCGCCGCTGGAGAAGAACCTGCCGGTCCTGATGGCGTTGATAGGCGTCTGGAACCGGGACACGCTTGGCTATTCCGCTCGCGCCGTCTTGCCCTACGACCAGCGCCTGTCGCGCCTGCCGGCATATCTGCAGCAGCTCGACATGGAATCGAACGGCAAGCGCGTGAAGCAGGACGGCAGCCCCGTGACCGAGGAAACGGGCCCGCTGGTGTGGGGAGAACCCGGCACGAACGGTCAGCACGCTTTCTATCAGCTCCTGCACCAGGGCACGACGGTCATTCCGTGTGAATTCCTGATTGCCGCCAACGGACACGAAGACGACCTGAAGCACCATCACGACCTCCTGGTCGCGAACTGTCTGGCCCAGTCCGAAGCCCTGATGCTCGGCCGCACGCTGGAAGAAGCAAAGGCACTGCTGAGCGCTTCCGGCATGGCGACCGACGAGATCAACCGCCTGGCGCCGCACAAGGTGTTTCCGGGCGACCGGCCGTCCATCACACTGGTTTACGACCAGTTGACGCCGTTCGCGCTCGGCCGACTGATTGCCCTTTACGAACACCGGGTCTTTGTCGAAGGCGTCATCTGGGAAATCAACTCCTTCGACCAGTGGGGCGTGGAGTTGGGCAAGGAACTGGCCACCGCACTGCTGCCGATGGTCAAGGGTGAAGTCTCAGCCGATACCAAGGATGCCTCCACCAAAGGCCTCCTTGCAGCCCTCAAAAGCTGACCTGGGAACCAGTGCGTTCCTTGGGCGTTAACACGTGAGGTGTTCTCGTCATAATTTTGCCCTACCGGCCCTATCTGGTTCACATCGTTGAAGAACTCTTATTGGTATTCACGACGAACATGGGCTGGTTGTGGCAAACAGAGATTGCCCCAACGTGCAAAGCAGCTTAGGCTTGGAAAGATTTTATACATTCGACCCGCCGTGGTTGCGGTCCGACAGGGAGACTGATTTCATGAAAAAACTAGTTCTGCTCGCAGCAGTTGGCCTAGCCCTGGCGGGCTGCCAGTCCGACAGCCAGCGTGACCGCGCCCTTGTCGGCGGCGGTCTCGGCGCGGCAACCGGTGCAGCAATCGGTGCTGCGGCGACCGGCGATGTCGGCGGCGCTCTGGTAGGTGGTGCAATCGGTGCGGCCGGTGGTGCCATCGTCGGCAGCGCAACGACACCGAAGAACTGCGTTGCATATGACCGCTACGGCAATCCTTACCGGGTCGCTTGCCCTTAACAGGGGGCGATCCTTTTTCGTTTCGGTAATAGACCGTTGGGAAGAAAAGAATGAAGCAACTCCTTCTGATTGCCGCTTCGGCCGCTTTTCTGGCAGGATGCCAGTCTGACAGTCAAAGAGACCGTGCGCTCGTCGGCGGCGGTCTTGGCGCTGCCACAGGCGCCGTGATCGGTGCCGCCGCCGGTAACGGCGTCGGGCCGGCCCTCGCCGGTGCGGCAATCGGTGCTGCAGGCGGTGCCATCATCGGCTCGGCAACGACACCCAAGAACTGTGTCGCCTACGACCGGTATGGCAACCCGTATCGCGTCGCCTGCCCCTGATCTCAACTGACCTGAGTCAATCGGGTCTTCACAGGTTTACGAAATGAAAAAGATCCTGCTGGTGGCCCTTGCGGCCACCGCCCTCGCCGGCTGTCAATCGAGCAGCCAAAGAGATCGTGCCCTGATCGGCGGCGGCCTCGGTGCCGCAACCGGCGCTATCGTCGGCGCTGCTGCAGGCGCCGGTGCTGCACCCGTTCTTGCCGGTGCTGCCATCGGCGCCGCAGGCGGTGCTGTTATTGGTGCTGCGACCACGCCGAAGAATTGCGTGGCGCGTGACCGCTATGGCAATTCTTACCGAGTCGCCTGCCCGTAAAACCAAGGTGCTCTGGCGTCCTAATCGCCGCAAGAGCAGACGAATTTTGTGACAAGACCGGGCATGCTCCTGATTTCAGGGGCTTGCCCGTTTTGCTTTGGCGATCTGCCTTGGATAAATCCGCCTTGGTAAGAAACTGTTAACCATAGATCTCCACCCTTGCCGGACGCACTTTTTTCGCCAAGGGGTTCTGGATGAGATCCGTCCTTGCAGCCGCAAGTCTCGCCATCGTGCTGACAGGCTGCGCCAACACCGAAAGTCAACGGGACAGGATGCTGATCGGGGCAGGTCTCGGTGCGGCAACCGGAGCCACGATCGGTGCCGTTGCCGGCTCAACGGTGAACGCGACCCTTGCAGGCGCTGCTCTCGGTGCCGTCGGCGGTGGCCTTATCGGCGTTGTCACCACCCCGCGCAACTGCATCGCCACCGACGAACAGGGCATCCCCTTCAAGGTGCGCTGTCCTTAGGCTCCGACCCTGCCATCATGTCTGGTAGGCAGGGCCTTTGCTGCTTACAGCCGAATTGCAAGCAATCCTTTCGTGAAACAAACACCTCGAAAATGTTCGTCATCACTGCAAGGGCAGAGTTCAAGCATCCTGCTGAGCCACGAACCTTGTCCAATTCACACTCGACGACCCGTTGAATGCAAGCCTTGTCGCTAACGCGCCAACCCGGGACAACAGTGCGAACACAAAAAAGCCGGCCCGATGGACCGGCTTTTCTCTTGTTGCGAAGCGATGTGCCTTATCAGGCGGCCACGCTTTCCTTGGCCTGCTCAAGAGCAACCTTCGGATCGACATACGTGTAACCGAGGGCGGTTGCGACCGCTTCACAGGTGACCTGGCCGCCGATGACGTTGAGTCCCGGCAGGAAGTGCGGATCGTCGAGCAGTGCCTTCTTCGCGCCCTTGTCGGCCAGCGCCAGGGCGAACGGCAACGTGGCGTTGTTGAGGGCGTAGGTGGAGGTCTTCGGCACAGCACCCGGCATGTTGGCGACGCAGTAGTGAACGACCTCATCAATGATGTAGGTCGGGTCGGAGTGCGTCGTTGCCTTGGAGGTTTCGAAGCAACCGCCCTGGTCGATGGCGACGTCGACGAGAACCGAACCCGGTTTCATGCGGCTGACCAGCTCACGCGATACCAGCTTCGGGGCGGCGGCACCTGCCACCAGCACGGCACCAACCACCATATCGGCTTCCAGCACGTGTTTTTCCAGCGCAGCCCTGGTCGAATAGACGGTCTTCAGAGCCGGGCCGAAGGTCTGGGAAAGATTGCCCAGAACGGCGGTAGACCGGTCGAGAACAGTCACATCCGCGCCTAGGCCGAGCGCCATGGTGATGGCATGGGAGCCGACCACACCGCCGCCGATCACGACAACCTTGGCCGGTTCGACACCGGGAACGCCGCCCACAAGCGTGCCGGAGCCACCCTGGGCTTTTTCCAGCGCCTTTGCACCGGCAATCACTGACAGTCGGCCGGCGACCTGGGACATCGGCACAAGAAGCGGCAGGCCGCCGCGAGCATCGACAACGGTTTCATAGGCAATGCAGGTCGCACCGGATTTCACCAGATCAGCGGTCTGCTCCGCATCCGGCGCCAGGTGCAGATAGGTAAAGAGAATGTGGTCAGGACGCAGCATGGCGCGCTCAACGGCCTGCGGTTCCTTGACCTTCACAATCATGTTCGCCGCGTCGAAGACTTCCCTGGCGGTCGCCAGGATCTTCGCACCTGCGGCTTCATAGTCGGCATCGCTGGCGCCGATGCCGACGCCGGCATTGGTTTCAACGACGACTTCGTGGCCATGGGCCACCATTTCATGAACGCTGTCCGGCGTCAGGCCGACCCGGTATTCATGATTCTTGATTTCCTTCGGCACACCAATGCGCATAACCCGTCTCCTCTGGAAGCGTTATTGATTGCCGAATATTTTACGCCTCTTTTTGTCGCATGTGCTTGCGTTCCAAGGGGCTATGACCCAAATACACGCAACTTTCTTGCGCTAATTTGACACTTCATCAAATAATCTACTATGTATTATCTTGAACTCGGCATTATGTGCGGTGCAACAAAATGAAACTCGACCGTCTCGACCAGAAGATCCTCAACGTGCTGCAAAGCGACGGTCGCATTGCCAATGCGGATCTTGCCGAAAAGGTGGGCCTGTCGCCGTCCGCATGTTTGCGGCGTATGCGCGCGCTGGAGGAAGCCGGTATCATCGAGAAATACGTCGCGCTGCTGGACCAGAAGAAACTCGGCCGGCATATGGACGTCTTCGTGGAAATCTCGCTTACCGGCCAGTCCAAGGAAACGCTTGAGAATTTCGAGCGCGCCGTCGCCCGCTCCGGAGAGATCATGGAATGTTTCCTCATGGCGGGCGATGCCGATTATATCCTGCGCCTCTCGGCCCGGGATCCGATCGACTTCGAACGCATCCACCGCGACCACCTTGCCCAGCTTCCCGGCGTCCTGAGGATGAAATCCTCCTTCGCCATCCGGCCCATCGTCAGACGCACGGCGATTCCCCTGGACGGGGAAAGCTGAGCCTTCTTCATCGCAGGTCCACAGCCAAACCGCCTGCAATTCCGCCATTGAATCCAGTGTCTCGACGCAGCCAACGCTGGCGGGTATAGTCCGCATCCATTCAAGTGCCTGGCTTTTCAAGGAACCCGCTCCGGTGACCCATACGATCACCCGTTTCATCGATACGACTTACCAACTTGCCGAATGTCCGACCTGGGACGACAGATTGAACCGCCTGCTCTGGGCCGACATCCAGGGCCGCTCCATCCAGTCCCTGGACTGGGCGAGCCGCAAGATCACCACATGGCATTTTGACAACGAGGTCGGCTCCTTCGGCCTGACCGATGACGACCGACTGATCGTGAGCGTCTGGGACAAGGTCGTCCTGTTCGATCCCGAAAGTGGCACCAGTGAGCTTCTGGCAGAAGTGCAGGCGGACGAGCCGCGCACGCGGCTGAACGACGGCAAGGTTGGTCCGGACGGCGCCTTCTGGGTGGGCACGATGGACACCAGTTCCCCGCGCGAGCCGATTGCCGGGCTCTACCGGATAGACGGCAATGGCGACGTTGCCGAGATCCGTGACGAGCTGCAATGTTCCAACGGTCTCGCCTGGACGCCGGACGGCACCTACATGTACCACTCCGATACCTCCCCCGGCTGGATCGAATGTTACGGGTTTGACCCAGAAACCGGCGCGCTCGGTTCAAAGATGCTTTACGCCCAGCAAACCAACGACACCGGCCGGCCGGATGGCGCGGCGGTGGATATCGAAGGCAATTACTGGAGTGCTGGCGTTTCCGCTGGCGTCCTTAACTGCTTCGGCCCGGATGGTGATCTGCTTGCCGCCATCAAGCTGCCGGTCGACAAGCCGACCATGCCCTGCTTCTGCGGACCGGACCTCGACCATCTGATCGTCACCAGCATCAAGCAGCCCGCAGACCCGACCGCCATCGAACCCGACACGCTGTCCGGTGGTCTGTTCCTGGTGGAAGGTCACGGCAAGACCGGCCTGAAGACCTACCGGTTCAAGACGGCGCGCAACTGAGAAACCGCGGTGCACTGCCTTTAAGAGGATCGGCGGCTTACCACGGCGCAAGTGGCCCATCCTTAGAGACTGGCCTGACTGGCCTTCCTCAGGATGAGAGGTGGGGAGCAGCCCGGGTCGGACTTCGAGGACGCAGTTTCCGCCGCGTTTGCTTCGGTTTGCCACCATGTCCATCGCAAAACCTGAGCCCATCGCGCAGGCATACGCCATCAGCCCCTGCCTCATCCCGAGGAAGCGCGGAGCGCTGTCTCGAAGGATGGGCCGCACACTCCAGAACAAGAGGCCCTTCCTTCGGGAAGGATCTGTCCGCTTCTCCTCGGAAGGAGTTCGGAATGGGTGGCCCGGCTTTGGTGAATTGGAGGGAGAGGTTACGACCGGTTTTCAGAGCACAGCCTCATCCTGGGCCGCTATTCAGCATCCTTCGGAGACTGGCAGTCCCTGAGGGCTTCAATGATCTGTTCAGCGTTCACACCAGGAACCTGGATCTTCGTTTCCCCGTAGAGGTGTACGACGGCGACCTCCCCTTTGACGGTTTGCTCGTTGAAGATGCGCACCGACTGGTTCTCGGGAATGAGCACGGCCATGGAACCGTCCTCCATGCTGAGCAGGATGGAAGACGCAATCAGTGTGCAAATCATGTTTCGGCCCCGCAGCAGTTCGGACAATCGGCATTCAGCCTGTTTTGACAAACGTCACAAGGCCGATCTTGACCCAGTGCCCTAGTAGCGGCAACCCCGAACCCGCACGGGTTTCCACACTGTCTGGGCCGGCTGAACCAGAACCCGGCGGCTGACCGTCTGGTAGACTGCGGGTTTCTGCACCCGGTAGCTTGTGGCGGGCTGGACCAGAACCTTTTCCTTCACCGAGCTGTAGATGGCCGGCTGGCGCACTGCGACCCGGGAGGCCGACTGCACGAGAACCTTCTGGCTGACAGTTCGATAAACCGCCGGGTTCTGCACCTTGCACAGGATATTGCGGCCGTTGATGACCCGGTATTCCCAGCCGATGCTGGCAGGCTCGACCAGAACCCGGCTCTGCCGGGTCTGATAGACGGCAGGAGATGTGCGATAGCTGACCCGTTCGGGCTGCACCAGAACCCGCCGGGCCTGATAGCTGTAGACGGCCGGTTTCTGCACCACGTAGCTTGATGCCGGCTGGACCAGTACCCGCTCGTTGACCGTCTTGTAGACGGCCGGAACCGTCGCCTGTTCGTAGCAGGACAATGCCTTGCCACCCGCCAGCGCGGACGTGCTGATCAACGGGCTGACAACTAGCGCGGCGAGCGCGCTCCAGAAGCTGTGACGCATGTACTTTCCCCCAGTCTGGCGCAGGAAAACTCCCGCAACCCTGACTTTAGGGAAGTTGCACAAGGGGTTAAAGCGAAAAAGTTAATAACCGTTAAGAAATGGCCCGGACGACCACCTGATCATCGTCCTCGTCACCAGCCTCATCGCGGGCGCTCTTCTCGTAATCGGTGTCTTCGTTGATGATATGGCGGGCTTCTTCGGGGATCCACTCGCCCCAGCGCGGCTGAAGCTGGTGGTCGACCGACACCCGGTCGTCAAAGACGAAACACTCACCCTTCCAGAGGCTTTCTTTCTCCGGCACCTTTTCCAGATAGTTCAGGATGCCGCCTTCCAGGTGGTAGACTTCCTCAAAGCCGTTCTTCAGCATCCAGGCTGTCGCCTTCTCGCAGCGAATGCCGCCGGTGCAGAACATGGCCACTTTCGGCTTTTTCTGAAGCTCGTCGTCCCCTTCCACCCAGGCAGGAAACTCCCGGAACGACTGGGTCTTCGGATTGAGGGCGCGCTCGAACGTGCCGAAGGCGAATTCATAATCGTTGCGCGTATCGATAACGACCACGTCCGGATCGGAAATCAGGGCGTTCCAGTCTTCCGGTTTGACGTATTCACCAACGATCTCGTTCGGATCGATACCGTCGACAGCAAGCCGCACGATCTCCTGTTTCAGCCTCACCTTCATGCGTTTGAAGACATGGCGGTGGGTCCAGGCCTCCTTGTGGTTCAGCCCCGCAAGCCGTGGATCGGACCGCAGATGCGCCAGCACCTCGCGCACACCGGCTTCCGGCCCGCAGATGGTGCCGTTGATGCCCTCGGCTGCAAGCAGCAGGCTGCCGCGCACATCTCGTTCCTCACAATAGGCCTTGAGCGGGCTGCGCATGGCCTCGAAGTCGTCGAGCGGCGTGAACATATAAAGAGCGGCAACGAGAAAATCGTTCATGGGGCTTGTTCTGTTTGTTGAAGGACGCCGGATCCAGGGGACATAAGCCTCCAACCGGCGAGTGGCGCCTTCTATACAGCCTAAGGGGCCTGTCTGAAAAGTCCGCAGTTTCTCGGACCCGTCATGCGGCGCCAGACGCTTTGCGTACCGGCAACCTGATATGCGCCTCAGGGCCAGACCGTCGAGACCCTGCGAACCACAAGTTCAGCAAATGTACGACCACTCCAGTTTCAAGACGAACGCAAGGTCTGCTCGAAAACTTCAGAAAATTCCAACAAATACCAACCAGAAAGCTGACTATCGAGATTAGACAACATCGGAAGAAATACCAATGAATTCATATAGTTAAAAATCTGCTCTCGTCCACATTCATTTAAGGATCATTAAGCACGCAACCGTACCCTTACCCAGAATTGCCAATTGAAGCGGGCGCACCAAGGATGACCCAGTACAAGGTCACCCCGACGGGGGTGGAACGGTTCTTTTCCGAACGGGACCTGATCGTCTCGAAAACTGACACGCGCGGGCGCATTACCTATGCCAACAACATCTTCCGGGACATTGCCGGTTTCGATGGCAAGGCCCTTGAGAATGCGCCGCACAGCCTCATTCGTCACCCGGACATGCCACGCTGCGTCTTCAAGCTGCTGTGGGACACGATCGAGGCGGGCGGAGAGATCTTTGCCTATGTGGTCAACATGTCCGCGAACGGCGACCACTACTGGGTTCTTGCTCACGTTACCCCGTCCTATGGCGAGAGCGGCAAGATCATCGGCTATCATTCCAACCGACGTGTGCCCAACCGGCGTATCGTCGATGACATCATCACCCCTCTTTATGCCCAGTTGCGGCAGACAGAACAGCATGCGGACAACCGCAAGGCCGGCATGCAGGCCGGTCATGATCAGCTGGTATCGATCCTTCAATCGAAAGGCGTGAGCTATGACGAGCTCATTCACACTCTTTAACGCCTCGCTCGCCTCCGGCGCCGCGCTGGTGGCCGCCGCCGCCACCATGGCCGCCGCCGTGCTTGGCTGGACGATGGCAACAGTGGTCTGCGCCGCCATCGCGTCGCTTGCCATGCTGTTCGTGGTGACCGCACTGCATCGGACGCGGCGCGGAATGGCCGCTGCGACGGAAGTCTGCAGCCAGGTCGGCTGGGGCAACTTCGAGGCAAGAGCCCGCGATTACACCGAAGCCGGCGAAGTCCGTGACCTGATGACCGCCATGAACCACATGATCGACCGGACGGACGCCTTCCTGCGGGAAGCTGCCGCATCGATGACCGCGATCGAGAACAACCGCTATTACCGCCGTATCCAACCCGGCGGGTTAAACGGCAGCTATCTGCAGAATGCGACGATCATGAACACGGCTATCGAGACGATCAAGGGTCGTGTCGGTGACTTCCGCCAGTCGACCGATTCCTTCGAGAGCCAGATCAGCCAGATCGCCCAGAGCCTGATGGCCTCCGCCGAGCAGATGACCGGAACAGCCGAAGAAATGGAAACCTCTGCGGTTTCGAATTCCGAAGTCGTGACCGCCATTGCCGATGCGGCAGACCTGACGGCGGAAAACGTGAATGCGGCGGCCTCCGCGGCCGATCATCTGTCCTCGACCGCCACGGAAATCAGTGGTCAGATCGAACGCTCCATAGAGATTGCCCGTGCTGCCGTTGTCCAGGTCACGCAAGGCCAGGACAAGGCCAACAGCCTGCGCACATCCGCAGAAGCCATCGGCGAGATCATCAACCTGATTTCCTCCATCGCCGATCAGACAAACCTGCTGGCGCTGAACGCCACCATCGAGGCCGCCCGAGCAGGCGAGATGGGCAAAGGCTTCGCCGTGGTTGCCTCCGAGGTCAAGGAGCTGGCGACGCAGACCGCAAAGGCGACACAGGAGATCACCCAGTCGCTGGAAGAAGTCGACGCGGCCAGCCGCGAAACCGCGCAGTCCTTCGACACGATCTCCAGAACCATTACGGAAATTGAATCCATCACCACCATGATTTCCAACGCGTCGGTCAAGCAGGCCGAGGCGACACAGGCCATTCAGGAGAACGTGACCCACACAGTGGCCTGCACCAACAAGGTCACCGGCATCATCGATGGTGTTGCCCGGAATGCGGCAACGACCCACGCGGCTTCCAAAACCGTGCTCAGCTCGGCCGAGAGCATGTCGTCCAACGCCGGGCAGTTGACCGAAGCAGTGACTGCCTTCTTCAAATCGTTGAAGAAGGGCCCCCTCGACCAGCAGGACAGCGAAGCCGCCTGACAGCGGACCGTTTTCTGGAAAGCGCGTCCGGGCACGATCACACGCATTGCCTCTTTTGGGGAATTGGGTCAGCGCGTCGACCAACCTATCTTCAGGACAGAGACCAACACCTCACCGGAAGTCCTGGAGACCTGCATGACCATTCTCGGCGACCTGCTGTCGACCATCTTCGAGCGCCGCTATCGAACAGCGACGCCGGACCGGCGCGACAACCGTCCGATGGAAGATCTGGTCGGTGCGCTTGTCGGCACAGCCGGCGATGTGGCCGGTCTTGCGGTTGCAAGCACACTGCTGCAGCGGTTCCAGGAGATGGAGGACAGTGACAAGCTGCAGTTCTTCCGCCACCTCGCCCACGACATGAACATCGATCCGGACGGCGTTCGCACCGCGC
Organism: Roseibium sp. LAB1; assembly: GCF_054658235.1. Classification (NCBI taxonomy): domain Bacteria; kingdom Pseudomonadati; phylum Pseudomonadota; class Alphaproteobacteria; order Hyphomicrobiales; family Stappiaceae; genus Roseibium; species Roseibium sp. LAB1. The sequence continues at coordinate 960,232 of NZ_BAAGIB010000001.1, forward strand.
TGGATGCCTACGAGGCAAGCCCGAACCGGAAAACCTACACGGCCTTCATGGCTGCAGTAGAGCCCAAGCGCCAGGAACTGATCCGGCGACTGAACCAGATCCCGGGCGCCACCGAGCAGCTCGTAAGCATGCGCGCCGACCTTTTGCGCCTCGGTGGCACCGATCCGGAACTTCAGGCCCTCGACCAGGACTTCCGGCACCTGTTCATTTCCTGGTTCAACAGGGGCTTTCTGGTGCTGCGGCCGATCAGTTGGGAAAGCCCGGCACATATTCTGGAAAAGATCATTGCCTATGAGGCGGTGCACGAAATCACCAGCTGGGAAGACCTGCGCAGCCGTCTTGCGCCGGGAGACCGCCGGTGCTTCGCATTTTTCCACCCGTCCATGCCCGACGAACCTTTGATCTTCGTGGAAGTTGCCCTTACGGCCGATGTTCCCGGCTCGATTCAGGACCTTCTGGCGGGTGATCGGGAACCGATCACGGCGGCCAGGGCACGCACGGCCGTGTTCTATTCGATTTCCAATTGCCAGGAAGGGCTGGCCCGCATTTCCTTCGGCAACTCGCTCATCAAGCAGGTGGCGGCAGACCTCTCCGCAGAGCTGCCGAACCTGAAGACCTTTGTCACCCTGTCGCCGATCCCGGGACTTACGAAGTGGTTGTCGAAGGAAGGTATCGCCCTTGAGGACGCGGACCCTAAGCTGCTGCGCACGCTTGCCGCACATTATCTGCTGTCGGCCCGCCGCGAGGATGGGCAGCCGGCTGATCCGGTGGCCCGTTTCCATCTGGGCAACGGAGCCCAGGTGCACGCGGTTCATGCGGACGCCGATACCTCGGCAAAGGGCCTCGTCCAGTCGATGGGCGTGATGGTGAATTACCTCTACGATCTTGCCAAGGTGGCCCAGAACCACGATCGCTACGCTGCCGCCCGGGACATCGCTGCGTCATCGGAGATCAAGTCTCTGGATGCAGCTGCGAAGAAACTGAATTTGCGTGCGGTGCAAGCAGAAGATTCGACCGACTAGACAATCGGAAGGCACGGCAGTTTTCAACCTGTCGCTGACGCGGCTGTCCACACCCTCGAAGAATTGAAGATCTGACTCTAGGGAAAATCAAAGAAGAAATCTCGCCTGCAGCAATTTTCTTTGCTAATCTGTGATTGGCGAGACGAGACCCATACCAATCTCGGATTGAAGCGGCCTCTGCAAATCAGGGGACGTCTGGAAGCCGGGCCGATGCAACCGGCCAGCAGGTTTCCAGACGTGCAGACCGCTCAAGGGTCTAACGACGCCGGAAATTGTCTGAAAGGCAAAACAAAGAATGACATGTAAAGACAAGGCGGCAGGGATGAGCGAAGATCAATACACCAAAGAGCAGCTCGAATTCCTGGAAATATTCGAAATTGCAGCTCGATATGACTGTCTGTTTCTGCTGGATTTCCATTGCTTCGATCTGTTCGATCACGACCAGACCAGCCTGCTGAGCGACGGCGAACGAGCCCAGTTGGCGGCAGCGGCAAGATATGACATCTATGCCGAAGCAATGCAGAAGGGATTTCTTCCCAAATCCAGTCCCTTTGGAGGCGTCCATGAGCATCAACACTTTTGTTGAGCCGCTACCCTTCTCGCTGATCGAAAACGGATTGGCGGGAGACAAAACGCAGTTCCTGTTCAAGACCTGGCGCGACAGTGAGGGCATCATCGTGCAGGACAGCCGCATGACGCGTCTGAGCCCGTACCTGCTGATGACCTTGCCGACTGCCGACCCGGGTGATGTACCGCCGCTGACATTTGCGGGCAAGCACAGCACCTTTCGCCGTTTCTTCCCGCAGGCGCTTGATCCGGAAACGCCGCGCCCGCCAACCAGCTACTTGCCCTCGGTCTACCGACAGGGCGTGGCCGATGCCTACCAGATCGCCATGGAGGGCGAGCCCTGGTTCGACATCCAGCGCACAGGCGACAGGCTGGGCGAAGGCGTGCCGGACATGACGTTGCAGCGCCTGCTGGTGAAATTCCGCACCAGCGCGGGCTTCACACGGATTTTCTGCCTCATGACTTTGCTTGAAGTCCATTCGCGATCCTATCAATCAGATCGCACACGTCGTCAGCTGTGTTCGCAACAAAAATCAGATTGGCATCCAGCGTACCAGGCAAGGGTTCAACCCAGTTCAATGCATGGAAGTGTGCACGTGTGAAGCCGCAGTCTCGCCAGAAGCCGTCCATGAAATTGAAGCCCTGTACCCAGCCGTAGTAGAAGCCGGCGCCCCACTCGTCCAATGCCTCGATCTGGGCGATCTGGTTGAGCAGGCCGCCGAGCTTCGAGCCACGCCACTCCTTGGCGACCTCCGTCCCCCCCAGATAAACGACGTCGCCGGTAATCCGCCGGCCGACGCGCGGCTGCTTGTCGCTCAGCACAACCTTGCCCCCTTCGGCGTCCGGATAGCAGCGGTGAAAATACTTGCGCCAGAAATCGGTCAGCGTCATCGGGTAGGTCATCCTGTCGAAACGGGCGCACACCCGGCCGACCATCCGGTCTTCCTCATCCACCAGCGCCAGCCAGAACGCCTGAGAAGGCGTATAGGTGTTGAGACTGGGGGTGAAATGCCCCTCCAGCCGCTTCAGACCGCTGGCCGCCGCCATCGCCTCGACAACATCGAAGTCCGACCCACGGCGCAGCACCAGACCCAGGCGTTGAAACTCCCGGTCTATAACGCCCCAGGCACGTTTCAGCTGTGCCTTGTCCAACTCGAAATCCAGTTTGTGCATGGATGTCCCGTCTGATGTCGCCCTTCAACCGCATCCCGCAAAGAGCCGCCGCGTCAAACGCGGCGATCACCTTGTTTGCTAATAGATTAGATAGGCACCGATTTTCCCTGCTTGGCAGCACGTTAAGTTGTCTGCCAAGGCGGTCAAACAAGAAAAAATATCAAGGTTAAAACTTGCGGGTATCGTTTTGAAAGAATGGGAGTTTTCAACCGGAGATTCACCGTCTGTAAAAGAAGGCGGTTATCCACTGCACTGAGAAAGGAGCCTTTCGCGGCTGGCTTTTCCCCTCACGAAGGGGTCAACGCCTCCCCGGATTCGCATCTCCAAACACATCCTTTGATCAAGTTGTCACCATCAACAGTCACAACTAGAGTTCAGATGTTACTGTGCCAGAACTTATTGATTGATATTGAACTTGATTGGAGAACACGATGATGAAGCAACTATTCTTGCTTGCCGCCATGTGTGCAATTTCAACTGGCTCAATCGCCAAGGATCTTCCGGCATCAGCCAAGCCGATGACTGAGTCCGAACGGATCAAGATCTTGTCGGGCAACAAGATCGAAGGAATTTTCTACGGAAAAAACGGCAAGAAAGCCGGCGACTGGATTGTCGAGTGGAACAACAACGGCAGCAAGATCGCCGTGGTGACCGTGACAGGCAAAAAGCCCGCGAAGAAAACACTGAAATGGGAAGTGAAGGACGGCCAGTTTTGCGAACAGGGCTTCCGGGACGAGACAATGGTTTGCGGCCACGAAAACACCTACTTCAAGAACGGTAACACCTGTTTCACCACCTTGAAGGATTCGAAATTCATCACAAACGAGTTCCCCTGCTGATGTCAGCGGCACTGCAATAAAATTCGTGGCCGTCGACCGGCGGCCACAGATCTCGACAAAATGCACAATAAGAAGCACGGCGCGAACTCGCGGCGCCTTGGCATTTGCATAATATCCAGGAGAAGAAAATGGTGGGTGAGTGGGGGCTCGAACCCCAGACCCGCTGATTAAGAGTCAGCTGCTCTACCAACTGAGCTACACACCCAAAGCGACAGGGCCGCGAGAACCGCGCGGCACGTCGGATGGCGGGTGTATATAGTGCGATCCGATTTGGTGCAACGGTTTTTATGACAATTTTTTATCAGGGCGGCCATGCCGCAAACGCAGCCCTTGGAAAAAACAGCCATTGCCGGAAGGAAAGCTCATTAACGCCGCCCAAAAGGCAACTTTCAGAAACATCTTCGATCTTTTGCGCAATTTTCGAAATTAAGGCTTGACCGGTCATATCCGCCTCACTAGGGTGCGGCGCATCAAGACCGGGGCAGACGTGACGGACTTGAGCCAGCTTGTTGAAGTCGCTGTCATATCGGCAGTCGTCCGGTTGGCGGGGCATTCCGGTTCCGGAGCGTTCCAGAACAACGTTGAACCAGGCCCGGACGGCCTGCAGCATCAAAGGACCGGGACGACATGGCAATGTCGCTCATTCTAGTAGTAGTAGGAAAGCGCGCCTCCGCGGCGGGATGACCCCGTACGGACAGGATGGCGCGCGACCAAGGCTCCCAAAGGGGCCTTTTTTTGTACCCGCCTCCTGACCTCGCCTTTTCCACCACTGCCCGGATCTTTGACGCCGCATGCGTCGGGCCAGACAGACAGTGTTGAATCAGTCCACGCCCGAACGGGTACGGATTGACAGAAGAACAAACAGTTATATGAGCCAAAGCCTGACCTTTCAGGCGAGAATGCAAGGACGAGACGAATGACACGGGAAATGACCGGCGCCGAAATGGTCATCCAGGCGCTGAAAGACCAGGGAGTTGACACGATCTTCGGCTACCCGGGCGGTGCTGTGCTTCCCATTTACGACGAGATCATTCAGCAGGAAGGTCTGGAGCATATTCTCGTACGTCACGAACAGGGCGCAGGCCATGCCGCCGAAGGCTATGCCCGCTCAACCGGCAAACCCGGTGTTGCCCTGGTCACCTCCGGTCCCGGTGCCACCAACATGGTGACCGCCCTGACCGACGCCATGCTGGATTCTATTCCGCTTGTCTGCATCACCGGCCAGGTACCGACGCACCTCATCGGCAACGATGCGTTCCAGGAATGCGACACTGTCGGCATCACCCGCCCCTGCACCAAGCACAACTGGCTGGTGCGCGATGTCGATGACCTGCCGCGCATCCTTCATGAAGCCTTCTATGTCGCAACCTCCGGCCGTCCGGGCCCGGTTGTCGTCGACATTCCGAAGGATGTGCAGTTTGCCACCGGCACCTATCAGGGTCCGACGCCGAACCCGGCGGCCGCGCACAAGAGCTACCGCCCGCAGCTGAAGGGCGATGCCGCCAGCATCCGCATGGCCGCCGAGATGATGGCCGCTGCCAAGAAGCCGGTTCTCTATACCGGCGGTGGCGTGATCAACTCCGGTCCGCAGGCCTGCCAGCTTCTGCGCGAACTGGTATCGCTGACCGGCTTCCCGATCACCTCCACCCTGATGGGCCTCGGCGCCTATCCGGCCTCCGGTGACAACTGGCTCGGCATGCTGGGCATGCACGGCACCTACGAAGCCAACATGACCATGCACGATTGCGACCTGATGATCTGCATCGGCGCGCGCTTCGATGACCGCATCACCGGCCGGACCGATGCTTTCTCGCCGAATTCCAAGAAGATCCATATCGACATCGACCCGTCGTCCATCAACAAGACGATCAATGTCGACCTGCCGATCATCGGCGATGTCGCACATGTGCTGGAAGACCTGGTGCGGATCTGGCGGTCCTCGTCGCTGAAGTCCGACGCCAAGGCCATGAAGAACTGGTGGACGCAGATCGACCAGTGGCGGGCACGCAACTCGCTGGCCTACAAGCCGAACAGCGACGTCATCATGCCGCAATATGCGATCCAGCGGCTCTATGAACTGACCAAGCACCGCAAGACCTTCATTTCCACTGAAGTCGGTCAGCACCAGATGTGGGCGGCCCAGTTCTACGGCTTCGAGGAACCGAACCACTGGCTGACCTCGGGTGGCCTCGGCACCATGGGCTACGGCCTGCCGGCTGCCATTGGTGCCCAGGTTGCCCACCGCGACGCGCTGTGCGTCGACATTGCCGGCGATGCATCTATCCTGATGAACATCCAGGAAATGTCGACTGCCGTTCAGTTCGGCCTGCCGGTCAAGGTGTTCATCCTGAACAACCAGTACATGGGCATGGTGCGCCAGTGGCAGCAGTTGCTGCACGGCAACCGCCTGTCCCATTCCTACACCGACAGCCTGCCGGACTTCGTCAAACTGGCCGAGGCCTATGGCGGGGTCGGGTTCCGGGTCGAGAAGCCTGGTGATCTGGACGGCGCGATCGAGGAAATGATCGCCGTCGACAAGCCGGTACTGTTCGACTGCCGCGTCGCCAATCTGACCAACTGTTTCCCGATGATCCCCTCGGGCAAGGCTCACAACGAGATGCTGCTGCCGGACGAAGCCAATGACGAAGCTGTTGCCAACGCGATCAGCGCCGAAGGCAAGTCGCTCGTTTAAGGTGATGAAGGCAAAAGGACTTTAAGAAAATGAACGCACAGAATGTTGATGCGCCTTCCGCCTACTTCCTGGCCGAAGTCAGCAATGAAATCGAAACCCATACTCTATCGCTACTCGTCGACAACGAGCCGGGTGTTCTTGCCCGCGTGATCGGCCTGTTCTCCGGCCGTGGCTACAACATCGACAGCCTGACCGTGTCGGAAACCGAACACGAGAAGCACCTGTCCCGCATCACCATCGTGACCACCGGTACGCCGATGATTATCGAGCAGATCCGCCACCAGCTTGACCGGCTGGTGCCGGTGCACCGCGTGACGGACCTTACCGTTCGTGCCAAGCGCATCAACCAGGACAAGCCGCTGGAACGCGAACTGGCCCTGGTGAAGGTGGCAGGCACGGGTGAAAAACGGCTGGAGGCCCTTCGCCTTGCGGACGCCTTCCGCACGACGGTGATCGACGCCACGACGGAACATTTCGTCTTCGAGATCACCGGCAGGACCTCCAAGATCGAGCAGTTCATCTCCATCATGAAACCGCTCGGCCTGGTCGAAGTCTCCCGCACCGGCGTCGCCGCCGTTCAGCGCGGACCGGAAGGCCTTTAAGAGATCGATTTCTGATCGCGAGGCCCGTCGCACCGTATGCGGCGGGCCTCTTTGTTTTCGTGTTCATGTTGAAGCACGCAGACCTTAAGTGCGGAATGCTCCCGAAACGCTTCAGCCCTCCTTCACGGCGATGAACAGTCTTGCTCCCGGCGGCGAGTCCCTTGGCAACAGCCAGGGATCTGCCTACATGCAACCAACACCTCAAGACCGGACAGAGCCTGCCCATGCCCTTCGACCTCACCACCTATCTTGACCGCATTGGTCTGGAGACGTGCCCGGCCACCCTCGACGGCTTGCGGGCCCTGCAGACAGCCCAGATCAGCACTATCCCGTTCGAAAATGTCCTGCCCTTTCTCGGCAAGGTACCGGATCTTGACCGTGACAGCCTCTGGCAAAAGCTCGTGCAACGCCGCTGCGGCGGTTACTGCTTCGAGCTGAATTCACTGCTCGGCGACGCATTGGCTGCCATCGGTTTTTCCCCCCGGCAGGTGCTTGCCCGGGTGCGCATGGGGGCACCTGAAGGCGGAGCACGCTCCCATCTTGCCTATGTGGTGACTTTCAATGGCGCTGAATGGCTGGTTGATGCCGGCTTCGGTGGCCAGGCTCCAGCTGAGCCCGTGCGCATTTCGGAGGAAGGCCAGCAGATCCGCGACCAGATCTACAGGATACGCTTTGAAGCTGTGTCAGGGGAGCACGTACTGGAACGACAGACTGAGGATGGCTGGTTTGCGCTCTATGGCTTTGACCGGGTCGACGTCCGCCCTGTCGACATTGAAGCCGCCAATTTCCTGTGCGCCGCCTCGCCCAGGCAGTCCTTTGCGGGCAGCATGAAATTCTACCGGCTGACGGATCGGGGTTTCATCAGCTTCCTGGACGGCCGGGCCCGGTTTGTCGGCGGTGGCAACAAGCGGGAGTGGCTGATCGAGGAAGCGGAAGACCTTGGCCGTTTCATGCGCAACGACCTTGGCCTCGGATATGACGACCATACGGTTCGCGCCATTGCCCAACGTTTGAAGGATCTGCACCACCTCGACTGAGGTCGGCGCGACAACGCCGGCGTTGGCAGGAGGCCTGCTGCATCTCCACAGGCCTCGCCTTCCCTAAAGCTTGCTCTCGATATTGATCGTCAGCGTCTTGCGCAAGGGTGCGTCGTCCGGTCCTGTCATCGGTGCAACATGGTGCCAGGAATTGTAGGTCTTCACGAACAGGACGCACTGGTTCTCCTCGAACGGGAACGTCTTCAGCGTTTCAACCTCGTCAAGCGGCATGGCCTTGTTGATGTGATTGAAGACCTTCGTCCGGTCCTTGGGAAGGCAAACCGCCGTCCCACCGCCCCATGAGTGATCCCAGGCTCCCGGCTCCATCATCGACAGAACCAGGGTGATCAATTTATGCGGAGCATCGGTGTGCGGAAGAATCTGGCCGCCGTTTGCCGGCATCATCGAGAACTCGAACCGGGCGCTGATCTCGGTCTGGCGACGGATACGGCTTAGAAGGCTGGCCTTCCGCTGTCCGTCCTTCGCAATCACCTTTAGCCGGCGCAGGCCAAGGTCGACATTGTTGGCAGTCAACATATCCAGGACGTTGTGAATAAAGTTCTCTGACTTCACATGGTCGTAAAAGGCTTTCCAGCCAGGCGTTTCCGACAGGAACTTGTAGTAGTTATCCGGGTTATTGATATCGGACAAAGAATATTTATGCCCGAGGTTCGGCATGTATTTGAACAGATCCTTGGCAGGATAGCTCTCGACGAGTGACCGGTACGTATCCGACGGCAATACATCTTTTACATAGCAGACGGGATACGGCTCATAATCAAAATGAGGCCCGTTCAATTTCAACATGGATTTGGGGTTCCTGCGCTCGCTAGGTATTGGAATTTATTCAAGCAGCCGGTTGGAGATCCGACCGTAACGCGCCCCCGCCGCTTTGTCGCACAGGCTGCCATCTGTCAGCAACCGGTTTCACCGACACCGGGGTGACAAAACGCGCGGCATCGACATGCGTTCCATCAAAATGGCGCCCTAGACGCGACGTGAACGAGCGCGTATACGACACCCGCGCTGTTAGCGCCGATCCGGCGCGATTCAAAACCAATCAGACCCAAAGGCATTTCGCCATGATTCACGGTCTCTCCCGGCCGAAAAACCAGATCCGCTGGCTGCTGCTGGAAGGCATTTCGCCGACCGCGCGCGCGGTTCTTGAAAAACACGGTTACACAAATGTGGAAGTCCTGTCCGGAGCCCTGGAAAAGGACGCGTTGATTGAAAAGCTGCAGGGTGTGCAGATTCTCGGCATCCGCTCGCGAACCCAGGTGACCGAAGAGGTTCTGGAAGCAGCCAAGAGCCTCGTCGCCGTCGGCTGTTTTTCCGTTGGCACCAACCAGGTGGACCTGAAGGGCGCGCTGACCCGCGGCATCCCGGTGTTCAACGCCCCCTTCTCCAACACGAGATCGGTGGCTGAACTGACCGTCGCCGAAATCGTCATGCTGATGCGCGGCGTCTTCCCCAAGTCCACGGCAGCCCACGAAGGCCGCTGGATGAAAAGCGCTGCCGGCTCTCACGAAGTCCGGGGCAAGACGCTCGGTATCGTCGGTTACGGCAACATCGGCACGCAGTTGTCGAACCTGGCCGAAGCCATGGGCCTCCGGGTGATCTATTTCGATCTGGTCGACAAGCTGCAGCACGGCAACGTGATGCCGTCCGAAAGCCTCGACGAACTGCTGGCTGAATCCGACGTCGTGTCGCTGCACGTGCCCGATACGCCGGAAACGCGCGACATGTTCGGCGCAGACCAGATTTCCAAGATGAAAAAGGGCGCGTTCCTGATTAACAACGCCCGCGGCAAGGTTGTCGATATCGACGCTCTGGCCACCGCGCTGAAATCAGGCCACCTTGCAGGCGCGGCCATCGACGTGTTCCCGGTTGAACCGAAGTCCAACAAGGATGAATTCCTGTCACCGCTGCGCGGTCTCGACAATGTCATCCTGACCCCGCATGTGGGCGGTTCGACTGAAGAGGCACAGGACCGGATTGGCGAGGAAGTCTCCAAGCGGCTGGTGGAATATTCCGACGTCGGCTCCACCATCGGCTCGGTCTCCTTCCCCCAGGTTCAGTTGCCCAAGGGCACGGAAGCCACACGCTTCATCCAGGTGCATCATAACGCGCCCGGCGCCATGCGCACGCTGAACGACCTCTTCACCCGGCACAATCTCAACATCTGTGCCCAGTACATGCAGTCGCATCTGGACATCGGTTACGTGGTTCTGGATGTCGACAGCCCGGTGGAAGATCCGGTCAGCATTCTGGAAGAGATCCGCAGCCTGCCCAACACCATCCGGGCAAGGCTCCTCAACCGGGTCTGATTGTTCCGGCTGCCGGAAACAACAACAAAAGCCCTGGAGCGTCTCCAGGGCTTTTTCTGTTCCAGGGTATTCTTCCACCCCTCCACTCAGCCAGACGATCACGAACGTTGCAGAAGCACTATTCCACCGGCACCGGGCTGAAGACCCGGTTGCGGCCCTGCTTCTTGGCTTCATAAAGCCGAAGGTCCGCCTGTCTGAACAGGGCCTCCATGGTCACGCCATCCTGCGGCGCACTGGCCAGACCGATGCTGACCGTCACCTTTTCCGGAAGATAGATCTTGCTGAAGCGCTCGATTGCCTTGCGCAGCCGCTCGGCCATGGAAGTCGCACCTTCCACCGGCAGTTTCTCGCACAAGAGCACGAACTCCTCTCCGCCAACCCTGTAAAGATGATCGTCGGAACGCAGATTGTCGGCCAGAAGCCGGGCAACCATCTTCAGGATCTCGTCTCCGGCCTGGTGGCCATGCCGGTCGTTCACCTGCTTGAAGTGGTCGATATCGATCACAAGCAGCGACAAAGGTCGCTTTTCCTGCAGGTTCTTTGCCAGAATCTTGGGAGCATTCTGGTCGTACTGGCTGCGATGCAACGTTCCTGTCAGGTGATCGCGAATGGAGGCTTCCAGAAGCTGATGGTAGCGCTCCCGGTAGGTCAGCACCTGAAACACGTCCTTGAAGGACCGGTTCGTGAGCCAGCTGCTCTCGTTGTCGAAGTATTTCAGATAGAGGATGAACAGTGCCGTGTAGACAAGCGTCGCCACCATCTTGGCCGCCCAGCCGCCGATAAACACATGCCAGGGCGCACCGGATACGTAATGCAGTGCCAGGAAGAAGCCGGCCTGATCGAAGGTCAGCACCGCCGCGCCGCAGATCAGGAAGCGCAATCCAAGGTGTCGTCCGCCCCAATTGCCGATGCGCTCATAAAGCACGATGATCGCAATCGCATCGATGAACAGCAAGATGGTGCCCCAGATCATCAGCAGCCCCATCTCGTCGATGAAGGCGAAATCCGGGTTGCGGCCGTCGGTCACCGAGATCGTCTCGTGGTTCCGCAGGATCATCACCAGCGCGACGATCAGGAAGTTTCCGATCAACAGGCCATAGATGGGCTGACGGACGATCAGTGCATCCTCGCGGATATAAAGCAGCAGGATCATCAGAAGCTTGCCGGAAAAGAGCACCGTCGATCCCGGGGATACGATGCCGAACGGCAGTTCGATGTAAAAAACGCTGGCGAGATAGGTTTCCAGGAAGTGCATCACCCCGAGCGCGCACATGAAGACGCCGATGCCGATCACCTGACGAGCCCTGAGAAGGCTCATCATGACTATGAAATAAACGGCTGCCTGGGCCAAGAGGAGGAGCGCGTTGGAGATGGCCATGGATTACCTGGTAGTTTTCTCGATCCGAGACCTCGATGTATGCATTGATTCTCGTTCGGATCGACACCGAAATCGGTTTCAGTCCGGAACAAGCTTAAGAATCGGGCCCCTTGCGGCCAGTCTTAGAGGAAACGGCTGAACCTGAAAACCTAGTCGTAATACTGTACTGCGACCTTGTGCGGGCTCGCCGAACCCTGCGTTGCAACCCTACATGAGAGGCGGAAACCTGTCATTGCCCGCGAAAGCCCCAAGACGATGGAAACCAGACGCAACGTCAAACCGGCCCCGACTGCCCTTGCACATCTTCCCGACAACCTGATCGTCTTTGATGGCATTTGCGTTCTGTGTTCCGGCTTTGCCCGGTTCGTCGCCAGGCACGACCGGACAGCAGGCTTTCGCTTTGTCGACGCCCACTCGGACATCGGTCAGACACTCTACCGGCACCACGGGCTCGACCCGCAGAAGATGGAAACCAACATCGTTATCTGCCGCGGCCGGGCCTACACCAAAATGGCGTCCTTCACCGCAGCCATGAAAAGTCTCGGCTGGCCCTGGAAGGCGCTCACGGTGCTGGATCTTCTGCCGCGCAGGCTCGCGGACTGGACTTATGACAGGATTGCCCAAAACCGCTATCGGCTCGGCAGACGAACCTGTCCCCTGCCCTCGGCGGCCCTGAAGGAACGGCTCCTTGACTGAACTTTCCCGAAGGAAACGCATCGTCGTACTCGGTGGCTACGGCGTTTTCGGCGGAAAGCTGGCGGAGGCGCTGCTGAGGCACGAGCATCTGGAAGTCATCGTCGCAGGTCGCAGCCAGCAAAAGGCTGAAGACTTCTGTCGCCGGCATGGTGGCACTGCCGCCGTTCTGGATCGGACGGCACCTGATTTCGCTGCTGCCCTTCTCTCCCTTCGCCCCTTCGTCACCGTCGACGCCGCCGGACCGTTTCAGGCCTACCGGCAATCCCCCTACGCTGTTGCGGAAGCAGCGCTTGCCGCCGGCAGCCATTATCTGGATCTTTCCGACGATGCCGGGTTCACCAGCGGTATTACTGTGCTCGACGAGCAGGCACGCTTGAGCGGTCTGGCCGTGCTATCTGGCGTTTCCAGCGTACCGGCTCTCTCTTCGGTTGCGGTCGAAGCTCTTCGGCATGAGTTCTCACTGGTCGACCTGATCGAAAGCACCATCCTGCCGGGCAATCGTGCACCTCGTGGCCTCTCCGTCATCGAAGCGATCCTGACCCAGTCCGGCAAGCCCGTTTCCGTCTACCGCGATGGCGGATGGACAAAGGTCATCGGCTGGTCCGGTCTCTCCCGGCGCCGGATCGGCCCGGTAGGCAGCAGCGGCCTTTCAAAGCGCTGGTCGAGTTTCATCGGCGCGCCGGATCTGACACTCTTTCCCAAGTTCTACAACGCCCGAACGGTGCTGTTCCGGGCGGGACTTGAACTCTCCCTCCTTCATCTGGGCCTCTGGGCTCTCTCCTGGCTGGTGCGTCTTCGCCTTGTCAGGTCACTACAAGCTGCCGCTCCACTCCTTCGTACTGTCGCGGGCTGGTTCGAACGGTTCGGGTCCGACCGCGGCGGCATGGAAGTCCGGCTTGCCGGGCTTGGCACGGAAGGTCAGCCGGTGGCCGCCAGCTGGTCTCTGATTGCGGAAGCTGGCGACGGGCCGCATATCCCGGCAGTCCCGGGCGCTATCTTGTGCAAGCACCTTGTCGAAGGTGTTGTTCCAGCCGGAGCGCGGCCAAGCCTTGGTGAATTCAGGCTGGCAGACGTCGAGGAAGCAACCGCTCATCTGAACGTTCGCACCTTCTCTGCAAAGCAGGCGGCACCGGTCTTGTTCCAGCAGGCACTCGGCAGCAGCACCTTCAAAGCTTTGCCTGAAGAGATCCGCTCCCTTCACACAGTGTTTGACCGCCGGCAATGGATCGGTGAGGCAAAGGTCACGCGTGGCACCTCGCGGCTCGGCCAGTTGCTGTGCCGTATCGTCGGCTTTCCACCCGAAGCAGATGCAACTCCGGTGAAAGTGACCATCAAGCGGCAGGGCGACAAGGAAATCTGGCAGCGCAATTTCGGCGGCAAGACTTTCCGGTCCGTGCTCAGCCTGTCAGGTGCACCGGGCTCCGGCGTGGTTCAGGAGCGTTTCGGACCAACAACGTTCAACATTCACCTGAACCTGAAAGGCGATGCACTCGCCTATCCCGTTCGCAGTGGCAAGCTGTTTGGCATTCCCTTGCCGCGCTGGCTGTTGCCGATCAGCGAAACAGCCGAGACGGCACCGGATGGCATCTTCCGCTTCGACGTCGAGATCTCCCTGCCTGGTCTTGGGCGGCTCGTGCGATATCAAGGGTGGCTGAAGCCCCACCAACACTGAAAAACATTGTCTCTAGTGACAATTCCTCGTTTGACTTCAACGGCTTTTGACACAATCTTGCGAACCTGACCCAGTCTCTTAAAGCCAGATCAGAACCGCTTTCACCGGACTATCAATCATGCCTGCCGTTTCGCGCCTTTCCGTCAATGTCAACGCCATCGCCATGTTGCGAAATCGCCGGGATCTGCCCTGGCCGAGCGTGACTGGCCTTGCGGCCATCGCGATGGAAGCCGGCGCCAAGGGCATCACCGTGCACCCGCGTCCGGACGAACGCCATATCCGCAAGACGGACGTGTTCGAACTCTCCGAACTGATCGAGGACAGGTTCCCGAACAAGGAGCTGTGTCTGGAAGGCTATCCGACCTCTGATTTCATCAAGCTGGTGGAGGAGGCGCGCCCCGAACAGGTTCTGTTCGTGCCGGACGACCCGCAGCAAACCACCTCGGACCATGGCTGGGACTTCTCGAAAGACACAGGCGCCCTTGAAACCGCCATTGCCGCCGCCAGGGAATGGGCGGTCACGGTCTCGCTCTTCTGCGATCCGGACCCGGCCGCCCCCGAACACGCCGCAAGGCTGGGCGCCGAGCGGATCGAGATCTACACAGGGCCTTATGGCGCCTGCCATGACGACCCGGGACGCGCTGAAAAGGAACTCGACAGGATCGTCGCCACGGCGGAAGCCGCAAAGGCCTGCGGGCTTGGCGTGAATGCCGGGCATGATCTGACCGTCGAAAACATTCCTGCCCTGCTGGCGCGCGCCCCCTTCATTCGGGAAATGTCGATCGGCCACGGCTTCACCGCCGACGCGCTAATTTACGGTTTCGCCGAAAGCGTTGCCCGCTTCCGCCGGGCCATGGGCGAGATCTGATGAACGACACTTTGGCAAAGCAGGTCGCGTTTCTTCTGGAAACCGACAAGCTGAAGGAAGTTGTCCGGCTGAACCAGCTCACGGGTGGCGCCCGGCGCGAGACCACGGCCGAGCACTGCTGGCACGTGATCCTGCAGACGCTGACGCTTGCCGAACATGCGCCTGCCGGCACCGACATCAACCACGTCGTCAAGCTGCTCGCTGTTCACGACCTGGTCGAGATCGACGCAGGCGATCACTGGGTCACTGACGACAACCGGGCAAGCATCAAGGATCTGGAACAGGCAGCCGCAAGCCGACTGTTCGCCCTGCTTCCCACGACGCAGGGCCTGGATTTCAAGGCTCTTTGGCAGGAGTTCGAAGCCAACGAAACATCGGAAGCCAAATTCGCCAACGCGATGGACGCGCTGCATCCGATGGTGATGGTCTTTGCATCCGGCCTGGACGACCCGACCCACGAACCAATCTCTGCCGAAGCCCTGAAGCTGACGAAGGAATCCCGCCTGTCTCCCTTCCCCGGGCTATGGGATTTTGCCCAGGATCTTCTTAACCAGGCCGTCAGCGACGGCCGTCTGCTACCCTGACAAACACCTCCGGCTGCTGCCCGCAGCCCTTTTCTTGAGAACACACATGCCGATAGACCTTTGGCTCGTCTTCATTGCCGTCTCGCTTCTGCCTGCCGTCAGCCCCGGCCCGGCGGTCATGCTGGCCATTTCCAACACACTCCGCTTCGGCCGTAACGCGACCCTCGCCTCGGCTGCGGGCAACGCCACGGGACTGGTGATCCTGGGCTACGCGGTTGCCCTCGGCTTCGGCGCGCTGATGGCCACTTCCGCAGTGGCCTTCACGGTACTGAAGATCATCGGCGCGGCCTATCTCATTTTCATCGGCCTCAAGATCTGGCGCGACAAATCCGCCTTTCATGTGGAAGAAGGCGTCCTGATCGCCCGCAAGAGCGCCAGAAAACTGTTTCTGGAAGCACTCTTCGTTTCCATCACCAATCCGAAGGCCATTCTGGTCATTACCGCGCTGTTCCCGCAATTCATGCGCGCCGACGGCATCGACCTCATGGAGATTTCGGTACTGTCCTTCACCTACGCTGCCCTGTGTTTCGCCAACCATGCCGCGATTGCGTATGCAGGCGGTCATATGCGCCGCTTCCTGACCTCCGCAAAACGGATGCTCTGGGTGCGCAGGGTTACAGGCACGCTCTTTGTCGGCTTCGGCGCGGCCCTGGCAGCAGCCAGCCGGTAAGGCAGCACTCGCCAGAAGGCTCCTGGGGGATCACGCAGCGGGGCGAATCCGATAGGCTCGCCCCTAGCCTCCTTCAACCGGACCAGTCCCTTGCCTCTGAAGATCCTCACATTTTGCGGCAGTCTGCGTGCCGCATCGTCCAATCTGGCTCTGCTGAGCGCTGCAGAACGGCTGGCTCCGGAGGGGCTCATTCTCAGCCGCTATGCCCGCATCGGCGATCTGCCACATTTCGTGCCGGATCTGGATATTGCCGATCACCTGCCGGAGATCGTCATCGACCTGCGCGAACAGGTTGCGCGCGCCGACGGGCTATTGTTCGCCGTGCCGGAATACATGCATGCACTGCCCGGCAGCTTCAAGAACGCCCTCGACTGGATGGTTGGCTGCCAGAAGTTTCCCGGAAAACCAGTCGCCCTTGCCCATGTCACCTCTCGCCATGCGTTCGCCCCGGTTCAGTTGGAAGAGATCCTTCGAACCATGTCCGCAGAAATCGTCAGTGAAGCCGGATTTTCCCTAGGCCTCACGAGCAATGCCATTACGGCAGAGACGATCTGTGACGATGTCCGTCTGGCGACCATCGTCACGCAACACCTGGACCGATACCGGGCGCGGCTGGCTCGTCAGCGCGGCTGATATCTGCCGAAGAAGACAATGCGCTCAGTTGTAGAGTCTAAAAACAACCGAGACGTGGCGCTATCAGAAAGTCAGCGGCGCGTTGTCCGTCACTTCCTTCATGACGAAGAACGTGCGCGTCTGGCGCACACCCGGCAATGCGATCAGTTTTTCGCCGTGCAGCTTGTTGAAGTCCGCCATGTCCCGCGTGCGGATCTTCAGAAAATAATCAAAGTCGCCCGCGACCAGATGGCAGTCGAGAACAAAGTCCGCCTTGCGAACCACCTCTTCAAACTCCGCAAAACTTTGCGGCGTCGACCGGTCCAGCACCACACCCACGATCACAAGAGCGGATCTGTCCACCTTTTGCGGATCGATATGCGCGCGAACGCCCTGAATGAACC
Source organism: Roseibium sp. LAB1 (assembly GCF_054658235.1). Lineage (NCBI taxonomy): Bacteria > Pseudomonadati > Pseudomonadota > Alphaproteobacteria > Hyphomicrobiales > Stappiaceae > Roseibium > Roseibium sp. LAB1. Next base: position 977,375 of record NZ_BAAGIB010000001.1, read on the forward strand.
CCTGGTCAAACAGACGTTGTGTGCGTCTGTGGCAGGTGGCCGGGCTGACGTTCACCAGACCTGCAAGCTCGGCGTTGCTGAGACGGCCAACTTCCTGCAGCAGCTTGAGAATTTTGCGGTCGATCCGGTCAAGCTCATCAGCCATGGAAGATTCTTTCATTTTTCTGGCCTTGATTAATTCAAACACTAACTCCTATCCAAATCGACTTCTCAATAACAGAAAAATTTCCTCAAAATTTGAGAGCACCTTTCTGGAATTTTCTGCAAGGCTTTAAACATCATCAATCTACCCGGTGCGCTCAATGAACCTCAGCAAGTTTGAACGTTATCCCCTCACCTTCGGCCCGACGCCTATCGAACACCTGCCCCGGCTTTCCGAAGCGCTCGGCGGCAAGGTGGACATTTACGCAAAACGGGAAGACTGCAATTCCGGCCTCGCCTTTGGCGGCAACAAATTGCGGAAACTGGAATACATCGTACCCGATGCCATCGCTTCCGGCGCCGACACGCTGGTGTCCATCGGCGGTGTCCAGTCCAACCACACTCGCATGGTCGCGGCGACCGCTGCCAAGATCGGCATGAAATGCGTCGTGGTGCAGGAAAAGTGGGTACCTCACTATGATGCCGTCTACGACCGGGTCGGCAACATTCTCCTGACCCGCCTTATGGGCGCGGATTCCCGTCTGGTTGAAGACGGCTTCGACATCGGCATTCGCCAGAGTTGGGAAGACGCCATGCAGTCCGTTCGCGATGCTGGCGGCACGCCTTACGGCATTCCCGCCGGTGCGTCCGTGCACAAGTATGGCGGCCTTGGCTATGTGCGCTTTGCCAAGGAAGTGAAGCAGCAGGAAGAAGAGCTTGGCTTCACCTTCGACTACATCATCGTCTGCGTGGTCACCGGCTCCACCCAGGCCGGAATGATCGTTGGCTTTGCCGACCAGAACCGGGCGGACCGCGTCATCGGCATCGACGCCTCCGGTACGGTTGAACAAACCCGTGACCAGGTCCGTCAGATCGTCGACAACACGGCCTCCCTCGTGGAGCTTGGCCGCACGGTGCGGGACGACGAGATCGTGATCAATCCCGATTACGCCTACCCGGCTTATGGTGTTCCGTCTGAAGAGACCAACGACGCCATCCGGCTTGCCGCAAAGACCGAGGCAATGATTACCGACCCGGTCTATGAGGGCAAATCCATGCAAGGCATGATCGACCTGGTCAAGCTGGGCAAAATTCCCGCAGGGTCAAAGGTGCTCTACGCTCACCTCGGCGGCGCCCCCGCCCTCAATGGCTACAGCTACTATTACAAGGACGGCTGATCCCGATCCGACCGGCCGTTGCGCAATCGCACCGGCCGGCTTTCGCTGCCTGACAGGCCGTTACAGGCCTGTCAGCTACGCGCCTTGCAATCAAAAGACGTTCCCTGTGGCCAGTCGACCATGGCTTCGTCTCCCTTGATCCAGAAAAGAATGCCGAAGTCTCCCTCGTAACGCGCACCGGATCCGCTTGGCCCCTGCACCACGATCTCCGTCGTGTCACCGCGCTCCAGCCGCGCAGACGGTGGCTCCGTATCAAAGAAGGTCGCAACAATCTCGTCGGCCGGATTATCGTTGCAGGTGTAAAAGACCGGAGCCTGCCCCTTGATCAGTTGATAGCGCGCGGTCAGTTCCGCGATCCGGCGTTCATAGGCCGAGCGGACGCAGGAGAGTTCGTCGTCGCTCTTCCAGCATTCGTCGCGCCCTTTGACCCAGCCGCGTTGATAGGCTTTCAGCGTGTTGAGTTCTTCTTCGGCGCCCGCATCAAGCGACTTCACCACGCCGACCGCGCCTTCATAAATATCGGCCAGTTTCTGATCCAGTGCTCCCAGATCCTCATTCGAACAGACCAGCTTTTCAGCCGAACTTTCCGCTTTCGCACAATCGAAGGCCGGACCGGCGGCCCAGGCAGGCGGCACAAAGGCAATCCCGGCAACAACGAGACCAAGACCAACTGCAAAACCACGCATGAGAACGACTCCCGAAAAACCTTTACCAACAGATCTAACGGATCTCAGGTTGATGGCAAGATTTGGGTCGCCGGGAGATATTCGAAAGGGAAGTCAGACGGGCAGTCTGCGTTCCTCCCGGCTGGAGCCGAGCCCAACCGGTGAGGAATGTGATTTTCCAACGAAAAACCTCAGGCAGCTTCGGCCCGTTTGAGCTGCTGATGCTCGTCCTCGACAAGCCCGATTTTCCAATATCCGGAAATGTAGGTGTCAGCCTTCGGCACTTTCCGCTCGTTGTGAAGATGATCCCGAAGCGCCCGAATGACAGAACTTTCACCGGCAATGCAGGTCTGGACAGTTCCCGTAGGCCACTTTAGGGATTTCACAAGGTCAACCTGCGCGGTTGAAGGCAGATGCGGGTTGTCCTGGACCAGCCATCTGATTTCCACGCCTTCGGGTGCCGCGATATCGCGCCTGTCGTCTTCGGACGGAACTTCGAACAGCACGAGACCGCTGGCCTCTCGAGGCATTGCCTCAAGTGTCGCTTCGACCACGGGCATAGCCGAAAGGTCTGCCGCCAGCAAATACCAGTCGGCATGAAACTCGGTGATTTTCGGCTGGCTTGGGCCGAGAAAGCCCAGGAAATCTCCTTCTACGGCCCGTTGCGCCCAGCGTGTAGCGGGCCCTTCGTCGCCGTGGGCAACAAAGTCGATATCGAGTTCAAGCGCATCCTGGCGGAAAGAGCGAACGGTGTAGGTTCGGACCGGATGAACACGTTCGGAAGGTCCGTCCGGCGAATAATGCGCTTCAAAGGCCGAGCGGCTTTCGCCCTCATGCGGCAGCAGCAATTTGCAGTTCGCGCCTTCGTGGCCTTCGGGAAAGCCTTGCAGTTCCGGCCCGGCAAAGGTGACGCGGATAAGATTGGGGCTGAGGTAGCGCGTCGTCTTGACGGTCAGAATGCGGGGCTTTCGTTTCGGTGGAGTGGCCAAGGGGCACCTCATAAATGTTGAGTAATAATCTCAAGATTTAACACCGACGAATGCCGATTTAAAGATCTGCCGTTCGAAAAAGTGTAACCACGTATCGCGGGTGCGCGTGATGCCCCGCCCCGATCCCGGCCCGCGTTACGCCTGGCCGGGACGACGATCATCGGCATTACGTCCCTGCGAGGGGCCTTGGCCCACCGGCTGGCGGGCTTTCGGCAGAGATAACGGAACCGGCACCATTAATCCCGGATGATCGGCTCTTTCAGGTCGCCCGGGTTCTTCTCCTTGATGATGTCCCAATTGAGCGTCGCCTTGCGGATATAGCCCGGCACATCTTCTTCGAACCGTTCCTGCACCTTCAGGGAGTTGTTCAGGTAAAGCTTGCCGTCGACAATCGACCAGGCTTCCGGCACCACCGGCACCTTGAAGCCCATGGCGGCACCGAACGCACAGAAGCCACCGTATTGAGGGGCATATTTCGCCGGATCGGCAACGAACTTGTCACGGTTCTCCGCGGACGAGAACTTCCAGGTGACGTCGTCATATTCGGCCGTGAATTCGTCAGAACCGGCAACAGGTTTGCCAGCCGTGAAATAGGCAACCGGATCGGTACCGCCAATTGCCGCTCCACCTTTGGTGAAGGTGGTGATTTCGTCGGCGGACGCTGTGAAGGCGGCAGCAGAGAAGAGCGCGGTCAGTCCCAGCAGAACGGATTTGGACGTATAGAGCGGCATTTGCGTCTCCATTGGGTGTGAAATGGCTTGATCAGGTAGAGCCTAACGCTCCACGCGGGAAAAACCATGTCTTGTGCCGCAGAATTTGGCCAATCACCCTTGATCACAGAGCTGCTAACCGCGAGCGATAAAATCGTGAAGGCGGATGGCTTCACAATCCGGGGAGGCCCGGCACGTCCGGGCGCGGCACCGGTTGGCGAGGCGCCACCAGGCCCAGCACCAGATAGATGGCCGTTTCGATGTCTCTTTCCTCGATCCTGATATTGCGGATGAGCAGGCGAAAGTAGATGAGGCCAAGCAGCAGATCGATCCGGGCTTCCATATCGGATTCGAATGGTGTCGCGATGAAAATCTGACGCAGGACCAGACGCCGGGCAGCCTCGGCCTCGTCCAGCACGCCAGCAAGGTCCGGTCTGTCGCGATAGGGAACCAGCGCACGAACCGCCGCGCCCAGCGCACTATCCTGCAAGGCCGCAACCGTGTTGGACAGACATTGCCGCAGATCTTCCGCGACGCTGCCCCGCTGGGGCGGCGCCGGATTGGCTCGGGCAAGGGCCGCCTCGACAGCCGCCGCGATCAGCGCGCCCTTGTCCGCGTAGCGCCGGTAAACTGCCTGCTTGCTGGTGCGTGCACGTGCGGCAATCGCGGCAATGGTGGTCTTCTTGTAGCCATTCTCGGCCAGTTCCGTCAGCGTTGCGTCCAACAGCGCCTTGCTGACACGGACTTCTCGCGGCCGGCCCGCCGCGCCAGCCTTAGGCACCACCTGTCTCTTCAGCGGCAGCCTCTTGCAAGGCGGCTTCGTAGTCCTGGAACCCGTTCTCGATACCGGTCGTCACATTGACGATCCGGGCATAGGGTTTGGAGAAGATCACCGTGTCACGCAGCTCTTCCCACAGATGGTGATAGGCGCGCATGTCGAAAAACCGGCAGATCGCGAAGTCCGAAAACCCGCCCGCCAGAGCATCGGCATCGAACCACTCGAAGCTGACCTTCGGGTGACGTGTCAGGATCTCGCCGATCTGACCGGCAATCTCGCCCCGCTCAGACCTGGAAAGCGCCAACCAGGCCGGTTCGAAAGCCAGGTAGACAATCGCCGCCATCGGCAATGGACGGATCGTTTCGGAAGGTTGGATCACACGCACGCTCCTTTTTCGGTTACCATTGGTACCGATTTATTCCGAATTCACCCGCAAGGCAAGTCTGCGCACTTGCCTTCCCTGCGCTGTCGCAGCAAGAAGAGCGCAAGCCTTGAGCGGTCGTCCGCTTCAGGCACCTGTAACGACGAGGAAAACATGTCTGTTGATACCGATACGGTGAAACGCGTCGCCCGCCTGGCACGCATCAAGGTGAGCGAAGAAGACGCAACCCGCATGACCGGCGAACTGAACGCCATTCTCGGCTTTGTCGAGCAACTGGACGAAGTCGACATTTCCGGCGTCGAACCGCTGACCTCCGTGGTCGAGCAGACCATGAAAAAGCGCGCGGACGGCGTAACCGACGGCGGCAAGGCTGCCGACATCACCCTGAACGCACCGGCGTCCGAAGATAACTTCTTCATGGTGCCGAAAGTCGTCGAATAAGCGGACCACCCCGGATGATCGCACCCGTTCCAGCTATCGTCATCGAAACGCCCCTGTCTGCCGACATGGGCGAGATGATTGCCGAGCTGAACGCCCTGCTATTGACACTGAGCCCGCCTGAGGCCTGCTACCACATGACGGCCGAAGAAATGGCCGGCGAGACAACGACTGTCTTCGTCGCCCGGATTGACGGCAAGGCGGCTGCGTGCGGTGCCCTGCACCGGCACCCGGACGGCGTTGCCGAAGTCAAGCGCATGTATACCAGGCCGACCTATCAGGGCCTTGGTCTGGGCGGCAGCATTCTGGACCGGATCATAGCGCTGGCAAGCCAGGAGGGCTTTTCCGAGCTCGTTCTGGAAACCGGCGACAAGCACCCGGCGGCCTGGCGCCTCGACGAACGTGCCGGCTTCAGCCGCTGCGGCCCCGTGCTCGATTATCCCGACAGTCCCTATTCCATCTTCTATTCCCGGCCGCTGGTGGCCGCCTGAGAGTTCAAATCCATGACCGATCTGACCAAACTGACCATTGCAGAGGCCCGCGAAGGCCTGAAAAACAAGGACTATACGTCCCTGGAACTGACCGAAGCCTTCATCAAGAACATCGAGACAGCCAATGAGAAGCTGAATGCCTATGTGACCGTGACCGCCGACAAGGCACGCGACATGGCCAAAGCTTCCGACGCCAAACTCGCCAAAGGCGAAGGCGGCGCTCTGGAAGGCATTCCGCTCGGCATCAAGGACCTGTTCGCCACCCAGGGTGTGCATACCCAGGCCTGCAGCCACATTCTGGATGGCTTCAAGCCGGCTTATGAGTCCACCGTCACCTCCAATCTGTGGGCCGACGGCGCCGTCATGCTCGGCAAGTTGAACATGGACGAGTTCGCCATGGGCTCTTCCAACGAAACCTCCTATTACGGCCCGGTGATCAACCCGTGGCGGAAGAAGAACTCGAACCAGGATCTCGTACCCGGCGGGTCTTCCGGCGGCTCTGCCGCCGCCGTTGCCGCCCGCATGTGCATGGGTGCAACCGCCACCGATACCGGTGGCTCCATCCGTCAGCCGGCCGCCTTCACCGGCACCGTGGGCATCAAGCCGACCTACGGCCGCTGCTCCCGCTGGGGTGTCGTCGCCTTTGCCTCCTCGCTCGACCAGGCCGGCCCGATCGCCCACACCGTGCGGGACAGCGCGATCATGCTGAAGTCGATGGCGTCCGTCGACGCCAAGGACACCACCTCCGTAGACCTGCCGGTGCCGGACTACGAGGCTGCCATCGGCAAATCCGTGAAGGGCCTCAAGATCGGCATTCCGGCGGAATATCGCCTGGAAGGCATGCCCGCCGAGATCGAGGCGCTGTGGCAGAAGGGGATCGACTGGCTGAAGGATGCCGGCGCGGAGATCGTCGACATCGCCATGCCGCACACCAAATACGCCCTGCCGGCCTATTACATCGTGGCACCGGCGGAAGCCTCCTCGAACCTTGCCCGTTATGACGGCGTGCGCTACGGCCTGCGCGTTCCGGGCAAGGACATCGTCGAGATGTACGAGAACACCCGCGCCGAAGGCTTCGGGGAAGAGGTCAAGCGCCGTATCCTGATCGGCACCTACGTTCTGTCTGCCGGTTACTACGACGCCTACTACCTGAAAGCCCAGAAGGTTCGCACGCTCATCAAGCGTGACTTCGACCTTGCCTGGGAAAACGGCGTCGACGCCATCCTGACACCCGCAACCCCGTCTGCCGCCTTCGGTGTTGCCGACCAGGATCTTCACTCCGACCCGGTCAAAATGTACCTCAACGACATCTTCACCGTAACCGTGAACATGGCCGGTCTTCCGGGCATCTCCGTCCCCGCAGGTCTCGACAACAGTGGCCTGCCTCTCGGCCTGCAGCTGATCGGAAAACCTTTCGAAGAAAGCACACTCTTCCAGGTCGGCCAGGTCATCGAAGACGCCGCCGGTTCCTTCGCACCGGAAGCCTGGTGGGGCTAAGTACTCACGAGAAGAATGCGCCCCGGACCATTTACTGGTCCGGGGTACGCAGCTGACGTTTTCTCGGATGCTGTGGCCCAATCGCGACCCAATCGATGCATTGCTGCCACGCGCCACAGGATACCCTGCTCCATAGAGGTTGCCAGTCGTGAGACGGGAGCGAAAACATCCCGACCCGACCGTCATGCCATGGCGCGGCCATGGCATCCATGCCGCTTCCTCTCAGCACTTTCCGCCAGCGCTTTTGACTGGGCGCCCGAGCGGCATTGAGTACAGGGTCGAGCCCGTCAATGACGGAGAGACAAGTATGGCCATCGCTCCAAGGCAGAGTGACGGTCCATTTGTTTGACACTCCGTCCGTTGCACCACCCACAACTTCCGCATCGACGTTGAAAGCAAGTCGTGGCATGACGGACCGATGAGGAAACAGCCGCGCAAGCAGAAACACCCACGACACCATGCATGATATCGAAACACTTGTAATCGGCGCCGGTGTGGTCGGGCTTGCGATTGCGCGCGAGCTGGCCCTGACCGGCCGCGAGGTGATGGTGCTGGAACAGCATGACCTGATCGGGTCTGAGACCAGCGCCCGCAATTCGGAAGTCATTCACGCTGGTATCTATTATCCGACAGGCAGCCTGAAGGCCCGCTTCTGTGTGGAGGGCAAGGCAAAGCTTTATCGGTTTTGCGCCGAAAACGGTGTCGGTTTCGAGAAGCTCGGCAAATTGATCGTTGCGTCCAATAACGATCAGCTGGAGCAGCTGCAGGCAATCCGCCGCAAAGCCGCGGAAAACGGCGTTACAGATCTGGTGTTCGTGGAACGGGACAGCTTGCAACAGACCGAACCGGAGCTTTCCTGCACCGGTGCGTTGCATTCTCCCTCCACAGGCATTGTCGACGGTCATGGCTTCATGCTCGCTCTTCAGGGCGGGCTGGAGGCAAACGGCGGCCAGGTTGTGCTGAACACAAGGGTCGCGAGGCTGGAAAGCCTGGCGGAGGGCGGCTTCCGGCTTCATGCCGAAACGGGTGGAACAGAGACCTACGCCCTCACATGCAAGGAACTGATCCTGTCGGCAGGCCACGGCGCACCTGCCCTTGCGTCAGGGCTGGTGGGCACCCATCCGCCGACCGCCTATCTTGCCAAGGGCAGTTATTTCAAGCTTCAGGGCAAGGCCCCCTTCTCCAGGCTCGTCTACCCCGTGCCGGAACCCGGCGGGCTCGGCGTTCACCTGACGCTGGACCTGCAGCACCAGGCCCGCTTCGGCCCGGATGTCGAATGGGTGGACAATGCCGATTACCGCGTAGACCCGGTCCGCGGCGACAGCTTCTACGCCGCAATCCGCAGCTATTGGCCCGGCCTGCCGGACGGAGCGCTTGTGCCTGACTATTCCGGCATACGGCCCAAGATCTCCGGCCCCGGAGAACCGGCCGCCGATTTCCGCATCGACGGACCTGCGGATCATGGACTTGATGGCCTGGTTGCACTCTATGGAATCGAATCCCCTGGCCTCACATCGGCCATGGCAATCGCAAGTTTTGTGACAGACCTGATTGCAATCAGGCCCTGAGCCGCTCTTTTTTCAAAAAAATTTGAAACCAATCGGCGGTTTGGACGTTTGAAAGTCGAACGAACAGACGTACGATGCTGCGTTGCACAGGAATGCCATTATTTGGACCGTTTTTCTCCATAAAATTGCTTCAGTGCGCGTGCTCATTCCATAACTGAACTAAAAAGAACACTTTAATTTCAACAAGGTGGCCAATCGTCGTGATCAATCGGCGCACGTTTTTATCGGCAACGGCCCTGGCGGCCGGTGCTCTTGCAGTGGCGGATCCCCGCACTGCGCTCGCAACAGAAAATGCCGCACCTGCACAAACAGGCGGGGCCATTGCTGCGGGCGAAGAGTTTAACTTTCCGGCACTCGTCGAGCGCATGAAGGAAAAGGCAGGGAAGGCATTTGCCCCCGATATGCCCGTCCTTCCGGAAATTCTCGCCAAGCTCGATTATGACCAGCATCGTGCCATAAGGTTCAATCCCGACAGGTCTGTCTGGAAGGACACCGGCAGCAATTATCAACTGCAGGCATTTCATCCGGGCTGGCTCTACAAGGAGCCGGTTGAACTTTACGAAATCGTCGACGGCCAGGTGAGCGAGTTGCATTTCACCGGCGCCGACTTCGAATATCGCGAGCCGCTTGATCCTGAGCAATTCAAGAATGTGGACCTGCCCGGTATCGCCGGCTTCCGCCTGCACCACCCGCTGAACACACCGGAATATTTCGACGAACTGGTGGTGTTCCTGGGGGCAAGCTATTTCCGGGCACTCGGCAAGGGCAACGTCTATGGCCTGTCTGCGCGCGGACTTGCAATCGACACCGCCATTTCCGGACCGGAAGAATTTCCGCGATTCACGAAGTTCTATCTGGAGCGGCCGACGGACGGAGCCGCCGAAATGCGGCTTTATGCGGAGCTCGAAAGCGAACGTGTTGCCGGGGCCTATCAGTTCACGATCAAGCCGGGCATCAACACGGTGATGGAAGTCGATGCGCGCATCTTCCTGCGCGACGATGTCGAACGCCTTGGTATCGCACCGCTGACGTCGATGTATCTGTTCGGCGAAAACGACCGCACAAGCTTCGATGACTACCGTCCGGAAGTTCATGACAACGACGGCCTGCTGATCCTGCGCCAGAACGGCCAGCGCCTGTGGCGGCCGGCACGCAATCCGGAAGCGCTTGCCCTGTCGTTCTTCAACGAGGAGAACCCGGCGGGCTTCGGGCTGCTGCAACGGGACCGGAACTTCGATCATTACCAGGACACGGAAGCCAAATATCAGCGCCGTCCGTCGCTCTGGATCGAGCCGATCAACGACTGGGGCAAGGGCCAGGTCATGCTGGCCGAGATCCCGGCCGAAAAAGAGATCTACGACAACCTCGTGGCTTGCTGGGTTCCTGAAAACGGAACCAAGGCAGGATCCGAGCATCGTTTTGCCTACCGGATGATCTGGGGCCGCGAGCCGGAACCGGGCACCGAACTGGCACAGGTGATCGCGACCAGCACTGGGCATGGTGGTGCGGCTGCCTCGGATCCGGATCCGAAACTGCGCAAGTTCGTCGTGGAATTTGCCGGTGGCAATCTGGCTGACATGGGAGCGGAAGCCCCCCTGACGCCGAGACTGACACTGCAGAACGGCAAGGTGGAGCACCAGTTTGTCCAGCGACTGGAAAGCGGTAGCTGGCGAGCCGTGCTCGACATTGCACGGGACGACGAGGAAATACCTGTCGAGTTCATTCTCGCACTGCAACTCGACGGCACCGATGTGACGGAAACCTGGATGTATCAGTGGAGTGGGAACAGATGACATCTCATGTGAGTATCGATCGGACAGCCAGTCCAACCCTTTTCGCCGACAGCATGCTGCTTGAGGAAATCCGGTCTGTCCTGAAGCGCCCCGATCTCGGCGACGACGTGCTTTTGTCCGTTCTGGCCAGTTCCCCGGCTGGCCGGCGTGGCATCGGCCATGTTGCCGACACGCCGCAAGACCGGGCAGCTTTCATCAAGACCTTGCCGGTACCTGCCCCCCGCCACGGACTGAATATGCCTCAGCATGATCTCAACCCGCCGCTGGCCGTGCGCTTTGCCCCGCTTGTCGCCCTGTGGCAACGGGCCATGCAGCCGCTTGCACCGCAGTTGAAGCGCATTCCGGTACCATCCAAGGACCGCTGACATGAAGAAGGCCAGCTCCGAAGCCTGGTCGACAGCCTTTCGGCGGCTGGCCATGGTCTTGATTGCCCTGTGCCTGACCACAGGGGCTTCCTACATGTTTGCCATTGTGGTCCAGTCGGACGGGTTCGACTGGCTGGACATCATCCGCATCGCGCTAATGGCAATTGCCTCCTTCTGGCTGGCCTGGGGCGGATGCATTGCCCTCTTCGGCATCCTGTTTCCGGCAGAAGAAAGATCAGCCACCGCCGACCTGCCGGAAGGCCGGACCGCCATTCTCCTGCCGATCTACAACGAGGCCACCGGGCCGGTGTTCGCGCGGCTGGAAGCCATCATGAAGTCCGTTGCCGCCCTTCCCGCAGCGGACCGGTTCGATTTCTTTGTCCTGTCCGACACCACCAAGGCGGATGTCGGCAAAGAGGAACAGCGCGCCTATGAGCGGCTGCTTGTCCGCCAGAACGCCGGCGGCCGTCTGTTCTATCGGCGACGCGAGCAGAATATCGGCCGCAAGGCGGGCAATATTGCCGATTTTCTGACGACATCCGGCGGCGCCTACGACTACATGCTTGTGCTCGACGCCGACAGCCTGATGGATGGCAAGACCATTCTGGAGATGGTCCGGCGCATGGAAGCCGACCCGCGCCTCGGGTTGCTGCAGTCACTGCCGCAGATCATTGGCCTCACCACCCTGTTCGGACGCCTTTTGCAGTTCGCGACCGGTCTTTACGGGCCTTATTTCGCCCGTGGCCTGGCTGCGGTTCAAGGCGAGGAAGGGACGTTCTGGGGCCATAATGCCCTGATCCGCACTCGCGCCTTTGCTGCGGCCTGCGGCATGGCACCTCTTACAGGCAAACCACCCTTCGGTGGCCATATCCTCAGCCATGACACCGTCGAGGCGGCGCTGCTGGCGCGTGACGGCTGGAAGGTGCGCCTCGATCCGGATCTGACGGGCTCCTACGAGGAAGCACCCGCCAACATGGTCGACTATGCCAAGCGCGACCGGCGCTGGTGCCAGGGCAACCTGCAGCACAGCCGCATTCTGGCCGCACCCCGCTTCCGGTTCTGGAGCCGGATATCAATCCTGCAGGGCGTCTTCGCCTATCTGGCCTCGCCGATCTGGTGCGTCTTCCTGCTGGCGAGCCTTGTTGCACCTCTGGTTGCTCCGCCCCCGGTCTATTTCGACGGCCATTCGCCGTTCCCGGTCTTTCCCCATCCGGAGACGACCACGGCACTCGCTCTGCTCTTCGGCCTGGTCGCCCTGCTGATCCTGCCCAAGCTCCTGCTCGTTGGCCGGGCGCTTCTTGGCGGCAATTCGGCAGACTTTGGAGGCCCTGTGCGTCTTCTGATCAGCTTTCTACTGGAAATCCTGCTGACATCGATCCTTGCGCCGATCCACATGATGTTTCACTGCCGCTCGGTGTTTCAGGTGCTGACGGGTGCAGACAGCGGCTGGCCGACGGCCGATCGTGACGACGGCTCATTGCCCATCACCGCGGCATTTTCAGCCACCTGGTGGATGAGTCTCGCAGGCGCAGGCGCCATCGCCTTCTCGCATACCTATGCGCCGGAAATGTTCTACTGGCTTTTGCCCGTCGCCCTGCCGCTGGTGATCGCGCCTCTGCTGGTCTGGATGACGGCGTCGGTGCTGATGGGCAAGGTCACGAAGAATCTGGGCCTCTTCCAGGTACCGACAGAGGCAGCCCCGGTCGAGGTTGCCGAAGACATGCGCCTGGCTCTTCAGCAGGAAGCAGTGGCCTGATCTCAAGATCCGGCAATTGACCACTGTAAAATGACCCGCGCCGGATCAGTGCATCCGGCCGGTCTCGGCTTCCAGAATACCGTCCGCATCCAGTCCCGCAATCGGCAGGCGCTTGTCTGTCGGCACATCGCCGGAGAGCTGCAGTGCCAGATAGCGGCCGCAGCAGACCCGCAGAAAACTTGTGAAATTTCCGAGGTCATGCCCCGCGTCGATGCTTTCGTGATGAAGTTTGGTGATCAATTGCACCACATTCATGCCGTCGCGACCGGCAATCTCGTCCAGAACCTTCCAGAAGAAGGTTTCCAGCCGCACCGATGTCACCATGCCATCAATACGCAGCGACTTGGTCGTGCTTTCCCAAAGCGTGGAATCCGCATCGATGAAGAGTTTGCACATGATGTTTCCTCCGGTTCGGAACAGGGCGGCAAAGTTCCCGGAACTTCGTGGGCTTTGCGACGCTCGTCGCTCAGCCTAATCCCCTTCCCCCATGTGGGGAAGTGTGAGGGACGGGGCGAACGGCATTCCTGGTGCCTGCACCCCATCCTTTCCAGTCAGCGCTCACATGCTTCCCACAGATAGCGGTGAACAGGTGGCGCGGGCCAATTGGCCTTCTGTCTTGCGCCTCAGGCTGCCATGGTTCCGGCGGCCTCGCCACTCAGAACCGCATGGAACTGCGACAGCCACGCCGGGTGAGCAGGCCATGCCGGAGCGGTGACGAGATTGCCGTCGGTCACGGCGCCGTCGATGGCGATCTCCGCGTAGGTGGCTCCGGCAAGTTCGACTTCCGGGCGGCAGGCCGGATAAGCGGAAACCGTACGGCCCTCGATGACCTTTGCAGCAGTGAGGATCTGCGCACCGTGGCAGATCGCGGCAACCGGCTTGCCAGCCTCCATAAAATGCTTCACAGCGTCGAGAACGGCCACATCAAGACGCAGATACTCCGGCGCCCGGCCACCCGGGATCACCAGGGCGTCATATCCGGCAACGTCAACATCAGCGAAGGTGGCGTTCAGCGTGAAATTATGGCCGCGCTTTTCAGAATAGGTCTGGTCGCCCTCGAAATCGTGGATACAGGTGGCAACAGTCTCGCCGGCCTTCTTGCCGGGGCACACCGCGTCGACTGTGTAGCCCATGGCCAGCAGCGTCTGAAACGGCACCATCGTTTCGTAATCTTCGGTGAAATCACCCGTAATCATCAGGATTTTCTTCGCACTCATGCTCTGTCCTCCAGCTTGGCAAATAGCGATGGAGGAAGGCTAGCAGGCGGCAGGTTTGAACGGGTATTAGGTCACTACTACAGGGAGAAATTCTGCTTTTTCGGGGCATTTCCATCTGCACGGTCCGCCAAGACAAAATCACCCGCCCAGCCTGAGGTGTAGCACTTCCGGCAAGTCCTCAGTGTCACCCCGGACAAGCAACGCACAGATCCGGGGCCTACTCGCAAGGCACCTTGTTGAAGCGGATAAGCAAGATAGCGGAACCGCCTCCCGCACCTCCGTGCTCTGGAAACGAGTGGCCCCGGGTCTCGCTTCGCTCGCCCCGGGGGACATCGAGGTTGGCGCTGAACGCATTTCGCCTCCCCGCGCAGGAGAGGCGAAAGCAAGTCGGCACGCACAGATCTCAGTCCCGGTAGTCCGGTTCGCTCCGGTCGAGATCCCGCTTCCAGTAGTCGAAATGGGCATAACCCATGCCGACATAAGGCTCCCATTCGGCAGCCGTCTTGGCTGCCAGATTGTCCGACATGATGGCGAGTGGCTGTCCGGTGGCATAGGCCTTCAACAATGTTTCGGCGGCACGTTCGAAGAAATAGAGGTGTTCGAAAGCCTCGGCGACGGTGACGGCGGAGATCGATACCCCGTGATTGCCCATGACCAGCACTGGCTTGTCGCCCAGTGTTTCTGCAATCCGCCTGCCTTCTTCCGCCTCGTCGGCCATGCCGCCGAAGCCAAGATCGACCGCGACCTTGCCGAAAAAGCGGGCCGTATTCAGATCGATCGGCTTCATCGAAGGGTCCTGCAGCGTCGCCAGCGCCGTGGCATTGGGCGGATGGCAGTGAAACAGTACCCGTGCCTTGGGATTGCCCCGATGAACCGTCCCGTGAATGCACCAGGCGGACGCATCGGGCGCATTTTCGCCTGCCATCACCGTGTCGTCATTGGCATCCAGCAGCAGAAGGTCACTGGCCCGAATTTCTGCAAAATGCCGCCATTTCGGGTTCATGAGGAATTTGGACCCGTCTTCGGAAACCGCAGCGCTGAAGTGATTGCCGACGGATTCGCTCCAGCCGAATTTCACCGCCAGGCGAAACGCAGCCGCGAGATCCTCACGCAGAGCCTGTTCGCTTTGCCGGTCCGGCGCTGCTCCAAAACGCACGTCGGTAACAACACTCATTTGAACCGTCCTTCGCCGGACAGGATCCGGTATGTGGAGCGCAGCTCGCCCCGGTCGGTGTAGCAGCCGCGCAGGTGCCGTTCACCGCTGGTTGCCGAATAGGCCGCCCGGCCGTGCACGATGCGGTGGTTGTCGAAGACAATACATTCACCTGCATTGAGACGGAACCGCATCAGGTATTTGTCGTCCCGCATCATCCGGCCGAAGCGGCAGAAGGCCGGATAGTAGCGGTCCAGCTCATGCTGCGGCATGTCGAAGATGTCCGCATGATGCTGGCTGATCGTGACCCCGGAGATGTTGCCGTGCTCATCCAGTTCGATCACCCTCTGGCGTGCACGCATATCGAACGTGTCGTGTTCGCAGAAATAGGGCACGTCCACGGTGATCAGAAGTTCGAAGTCTTCCGGATAGGCCTTGCGGAAATCTTCCGCAACAGCCAGCCCATCAACAAAGATGCTGTTGCCACCCTCGACCGAATTGGCCCGGCAGTGCAGAAACTGCACCCCTGGTGCGAGATCCTCGTCGGGCAGGTCCGTATGCAGTGGCAAAGCCTTGGACGTGAAGGCAAGGTTGGTCGGCTTGATGTGGGTCTTCACCTCGAACGTGAGACCGAAATAGCTCGGCCGGACGTATCCTATCAGGCCGGCCGTGTCGGTGAGCGCTTCGTCCGTATCCGGCAAACCGGTCAGGAGTGCGACCCCGTCGGTCAGCATGGCCTTTGCCCAGTCACGCCGGCGGGTGGTATCGCGCATGACCTCGTCATAGGAATAACGGGCCATCTTCGGATAGTGATCGGCAAACCAGGGCACCCGTGGCAGATTGGCGACATCCGGACGCTTCTCGCCGCTGGAATAGGCGCTGAGCAAGGACAGCGGCAGGCGGGAGACGTTGTTCGTACCGGCCCAGACGATTTCCAGGTCACTGCCCACAATGACCGCCGAGGCCGCTCTTGGTGCTTCCTCGAGAGCGAAGATGTCGTTGACGCGCTCGCGGGTCTCCGGATCGAAGGAACTCGGGCAATTGTCGCGCAGCCAGTAATAATTGAAATAGGCGGTTTGTCCGTTGCTCAGCGGCACGTCCAGGCCATTGTCCTGAAGCAATACACCCGCATCACCTGTTCCAAGCATCTTTTCCGTCCTTTAAATTTAGCTTACCAGCCACCTGAGCAGTCCGCAGGCATGTCTAAAAGGCTTAATGTTCCAAGTGGCTTCCATGAAACTGCTCTTGCCTCGCCAATTTGAAAAGGCGATAAAATCGAAACTTAAATTAAGCAATCACTTAACTTGGATAAACAGATGCTCCGGCTTCCCCCGCTCAGACTGCTCAACGTCTTCGAGACGGTTCAACGGGCCGGTGGCACCAAGGCTGCGGCGGCCGAACTCAATGTGTCCATGTCGGCGGTCAGCCAGGCCCTGCGCCAACTGGAAGAGCATATCGGCGCCGCCCTGATCGACCGCAGCACCCGCCCCTCGGGTCTGACGGAAGCCGGTGAGATTCTGCTGAAGGCCGTTGTCGAAAACACGGAACGGCTGAGTGAAGCGCTGAACGACATCCGCGCGCTTGGTGATCCGGCCAGCGCCTCTGTCACCGTTGCCTGTACCATCGGCTTTGCCACCTACTGGCTGATGCCGCGGCTGGAGGCGTTCTATCTCGACCATCCAGACATCGCGGTGAACGTCCACACCACGCAGCAGGAGGTGCCCCGGCTTGGCCAGGGCATCGATATCGCCATGCGCTATGGTGATGGCCGCTGGAACGACGGCACGGTCCAACAATTGTTCCGCGAGCGGGTTGAACCCGTATGCGCCCCGTCCCTTGCCGACCGCATCCGCGCGGAAGGCGGCAGCCTGGGCACGGCGTTCCTGATCCATGTGGACACCAGTGACAGACGCTGGATCTCCTGGCAGGACTATCTCGCCCGCACGGGACAGAAGGCGGCCGGCTCGGCCAAGGGGCTGCGGTTTTCCAACTATGTCCAGGCAGCCCAGGCGGCCCTGTCAGGCCACGGCGTCATGCTCGGCTGGCGGTCCATCACTGGCGATCACATGGAACACGGCCTGCTGGTTCCCGCCGGCCTGCCACCGCTTCAGCCGAGCGACGCCTATCATGCCGTGCTGTCACATCGCGGTGGCAACCGGGAGACGGCAGCCGTAGTTGTCGACTGGCTGAGGACTGCGGCGCAGTCCTACGGCTAACGCTCGTCGCCGAAGTAGCGCACGCGCAATTGCTCGATCAGATCTGTTTCATGCGCCGTCAGCAATTCCAGGGTCAACGGCCTTGTCCACGGGCTGCCATGCGCAAGTGCAAAGCCGTATTTGTCCGGCTCGAAGATCGGACCGATCACCTCGACATTCGCTCTAGGGTGACTGTGGGCGTAATATTCCAGAACGGGAGCATCGCCGACAACGGCATCGATCGCCCCCCCGCTGAGAGCGGCAACGGCGCTATCGATGTCATCGAAAGGCTGGTGCGACCAGCCGGACGCATCGGCAAACTCCTCGGCCACACTGCCGGAAAAGACACCGATGCTCTTGCCCGGCAGGTCGGCAACTCCGTTGATCTGGTTGGTGAGCGAGAGAGTTGTCATGACGGTGGTTACCGACGAGGTGACATAGGCCATCACCGCAATGCCGCACACCAGCCAGAGCGCCTGCCAGATGCGCCCGGGCCAGCCGAACAGGTTCTTGCGCGACGGCGCCTTGCCGGAGGTAACCACGGACATCACCGCATAAAAGCTTTCCGACGCCCCTTCCGGCCAGCCACGCGGAAAATTCTTGTCGAAGCGCCGGTCGAACAGGGTCATCAGCAAAGTGGCGATCAAGATCACAAGCAGTAACCAGCCATAGGCTCTCAGGAAGCCGGATTCGCTCAGCCCGGTGATCACTTCGCTGAAGCTCGCCCCCCGACTGACCGGAACAAGTATACGCAGACCTGCGTCGAACCAGGGCTGCGTAAAGTCGATCCTGTCCGCACGCTTGCGGGTGATTGTCAGGTTGGTGACAGCAACACCGATGGACTTGTCCGCCGTGGCATCCACCAGTTCCCGGATGGTCGGGAAAATCCTGTACTCGTAGGGAATGCCGTTTTTCTGCGCCAACGCCTCCCAAAGATCGACCGCCATGCCGGAATAGACGCCTGGCTCTTCCTCCATGACGAAGGGCGGGCTGATGTAAAGACCGACGCTAACCGGACTTTCCGGCAGCGGCGGATTGTCTTCGCCCGCTGCCGTCTGACCGAGCGCAGGCCCAACGAGAACAATCGAGAGAAACAACAAGACAGCACTTGATAGTCGTTGGCAGGATTTGGAGCAGGCGGTCATGACGGCCTCCGCTTGGCAGAACGGGAATCACGCAGAAGGTGTTCAAAAGTAAAACCGCCTCGCCCCGGCCATGCAACCTGTGACAGCAGGGAACCGACAGGAAAGCTGTCGTTGGTAGCTGCATGCCTTCCAGCGTGAAGACAGCTGGTACCGGATCAGGCGCGCCGAAGTCCGGTTGTGTGGGACTGCGGAAGACACAGATCGTGCACTTATTGAGTGATTGCCTCGGGAGGTTCTCCGTCGTTCGGGGACGGTCGCCCAGTCACCGCTTGATCACGATCCTCGTGTCGGCGCGGCCGACCTTGCGCACCAGATTGTATAGCTGCGCGGCGTTTCTGGGATGGAGCCTGATGCAGCCATGAGAGGCAGGGCGCCCCAACCGCTTGAGGTCGTTGGTGCCGTGAATGGCGTATCCACCGAGAAAGAAGACCGAATAGGGCATTGGTGCCCAATTGTACTTGCGCGAATGCCAGTCGCGTTCGAGACGGGTCGGCCGCCAGCTGCCTGTCGGCGTACGATATCCCTTGCGCGCTGTTGAAACCGGCCATTTGCTGCGCAACCGGCCATCGACATAAAGATAAAGCCGCTGTTCGGAGAGATCGATTTTGGCAGTCACCCGCGGCGCGGCACTCGCACTGGCAGCGGTCAAGGCAAGGAAGACCAGCAACAACGGCCCGACAATGAGTTTTCTGATCGTCAACATTTCAAAACCATCCAGCAAAAATCAAGACAACTAATTTCAATACAAAAATCTAATCCGGATTTTCTTTAAGACGCAAGCCTGACCTAAAGTAAGAGTAAATTTCTACTCGGACCTGACGCATCACAACATCAACGGAAAGTCCTTCACCGGGACAAAAAGCGCGCCGGCAAGGCTCGCAAAATTACCCTTGACCTCCCCTTTCGCCGATGTCATAACCACACCCGAACCGTACCGTACGGTTCCCACCTGTTTATCAACGACCCGATCAGACTCATGCCAGCAACCGCCTACGATATTGCCACCTCCCGCCCGGATGCAGCGCCCGAGTTTTCGCCGCGCCAGCAGGTGGTGTTGCAACATGCGCTGACGCTGCTGGTCGAGGGTGGAGAGAAGGCGCTGACCACGGCCGGGCTCGCCCGGACTGCAAGCTGCTCCAAGGAAAGCCTCTACAAGTGGTTCGGCGACCGGGACGGCCTACTGGCCGCCGTCGTCGCCTTTCAGGCCAGCCAGGTTCAGTTTCCGTCCGAAGCCGGAGCCACTGCCGACGCCGCGACATTCCGGGCCCATGTGACGGCCTTTGTCGAAGCCCTGCTGGGCGTGCTCTTTTCCGAGACATCGCTGGCGCTGAACCGGCTGTCCATCGGCCAGTCCAACACCAATTCCAACCGTCTCGGCCAGTTGCTGCTGGTGCGCGGCAAACACATGATTTCGTCCCGGGCCCGCGCCATGCTGGACAGCGGCCGCCGGCACGGACTTCTGAAATTCGATGAATCCGAAGACGCCTATCAGGTGCTTTACGGCCTTGCCATTCGGGACGTCCACATTCGCCTCCTTCTCGGTGAGACCGCCGGTCCCGCCGAGACGGATCTGAAATCGCAGGCCGAAGTGGCCGTCGACCGCTTTTACCGTCTGTTCGGGGCCTGATCGCCGCGAACCTTCGGAACCACTGGGAAACACCAGAACCAATCAAGACCGGAAAACCGGCCTTCAAACGACAGAATGCAGACGGGAGAAAGGAACCCATGCGCGTTTATTACGATCGTGATGCTGATCTTAACCTGATCAAATCCAAAAAAGTCGCCATCATCGGCTACGGCTCTCAGGGCCGCGCCCATGCGATGAACCTGAAGGACAGCGGCTGCACCGAGATCGCCGTTGCCCTGCGCGAGGGGTCCACGACCGCTCTGAAGGCAGAAGCCGACGGCTTCAAGGTCATGAACGTGGCCGATGCCGCTGCCTGGGCCGACCTGATGATGATGGCCACGCCGGACGAACTGCAGGCCGACATCTACAAGGACCACATTGCAGCCAACATCCGCGACGGCGCTGCCATTGCCTTCGCACATGGCCTCAATGTTCACTTCGGCCTGATCGAAGCGAAGTCCACCGTCGACGTTCTGATGGTCGCGCCGAAGGGCCCGGGCCACACCGTGCGCGGTGAATACATGAAGGGTGGCGGCGTGCCGTGCCTGATTGCAGTCCATCAGGATGCTTCCGGCAATGCCCATGACCTCGGCCTGTCCTACGCCTGCGGCGTCGGCGGCGGCCGTTCGGGCATCATCGAAACCACCTTCAAGGAAGAGTGTGAAACCGATCTCTTCGGCGAACAGGCCGTTCTGTGCGGCGGTCTCGTCGAGCTGATCCGCGCCGGTTTCGAAACTCTGGTCGAAGCTGGCTACGCGCCGGAAATGGCCTATTTCGAGTGCCTGCACGAAGTAAAGCTAATCGTCGACCTGATCTACGAAGGCGGCATCGCCAACATGAACTACTCGATCTCCAACACCGCAGAGTGGGGTGAGTATGTGACGGGCCCGCGCATCGTGACGCCGGAAACCAAGGCAGAAATGAAGCGCGTCCTGACCGACATCCAGACCGGCAAGTTCACGTCCGATTGGATGCAGGAATACCGTGCAGGCGCAGCCAAGTTCAAGGCAACCCGCCGCCTGAACGACGCACACCAGATCGAGGAAGTTGGCGAAAAGCTCCGCGGCATGATGCCGTGGATCAAGTCCAACGCTCTCGTCGACAAGACCAAGAACTAACAAGGTTCGCCCCATCGACCCGAAACGAAGCCCCGCTGGCAACAGCGGGGTTTCTTCATTTCAGCGGGACCGGACGCTCAAAGGATTGCCGGCTGGTATCACACGGCGGCCTGCGGCATGACAGGGTGTTCAACAACCGGCCGGCCTCCCGACCAAGCCACACCAAGCCTCCGTAAAATTTCCGATAAACGTAAACGGAAGCAAAGTGGTGACTTCCCGATTTGATAAAACTTTTTTTATCAAGGCTAACTGGATTGCAAGACCCTCTCCCGTAACGTAATCACTATCCTTTGTGAGATTGAGGGACCGTTTCCGGAGACTGCCTTGATGGATCTTTCGACACTCTTTTCGGCAAATGTGCTCCTGCTGTCGATTTTCGCCATCTGCTTCCTGGCCATCTCACTGCAGGTGAGCCCACGTTCTCACTGGTTGAGCTGGGCCGCCGCGAATACTCTTCTGGCAACTGCGCTGATCTGTTTTGCCCTCAGCAGCATGCTGCCTCCCCTGGTCGCCTATCTGCTGCCCAACACGTTGCTGTTGCTCGGGTTTGGCTGCCATTGGCACGCGGCACGCCTGCTGGCAGACATGCCGAGCAGGCTCAGCAATATCGTTGCCCCGGCCTTTGCCTATGTCATTGCCGCAGTCTGCGCCTACCTGCTTTCCAATTACGCCCTGGCCTATATGGCTGCCAACGTGGTGTTCACCCTGCTGTCCGTCGCGACCATCACCGCTTATGCCTCAAGGCCGTTCCGGGGGATGATCTCCAACATCGGCCTCATTCTGGCGTTCTTCTTTCTGGCGGCCGAAGGTGTGCTGCGCACGGTACATGGCATTGTCTCCGGCGGCCCCCAGGGCCCCGGCATGATCGATGACTTGATCGTGGACATTCACCTGATGTGCGCGCTGGTCTTTGTCAGTCTGACAGGAGCCTTTTCGCTGGCGCTATCCTTCGAGCTGGTGGCGAACCGGAACCAGGAAGCTGCCAGGCGCGATCCCCTGACCGGGGCCTTCAACCGCCGGGAGTTCCAGTCACGCCTGGAAACTCTTTTGAAGGAAACGGAAAAGGACGATTTCGGCCTGGTCCACTTCGACCTCGACCACTTCAAGCAGGTGAACGACAGCTTCGGCCATGTCGCGGGCGATGAAGCGCTGGTGAAAATCTGTTCGGAAGTGAAGGCGCATCTGCGCCAGAACGACTGTTTCGCCCGCCTTGGAGGCGAAGAATTCGCCGTGCTTCTGCCATCCATTTCGCGCGAGAACGCCTTCAGGGTCGCCGATCGCCTGCGCGAACGCATTTCCGACCTGCGGTTCGAATTTGCACCGCAGGACTTCAATCTGACGGCTTCGGCTGGTGTCTATCACGGAGACGGCAGCGAGCTGCCGTCGGCCGAATTGCTCAAGACAGTCGATGAGAGCCTCTACCTGTCCAAACGGACCGGTCGCAATCGGATCTCCGTCGTCGAGAAGGTGTCCGGCGCAATGACGTCCGAACCGCTGCGGACCGCTCAGGAATAGGCTTCGATCAGCCGCGTCACTTCCTTGTCCCGGGCAGCCTCGCTTGCCCCGCCCATGACGACAACGATCAGTCGCTTGCCACCCCGATTGGCTGTCGCGACAAGATTATAGCCGGACATGCGAATATACCCCGTCTTCAGCCCATCGACACCGGCCACCTTGCCGATCAGGTTGTTGGTGGACCGGAAGGTGCGTCCGTTGTAGGCAAACGACTTGGCCCGGTAGTAGCTGCCATATTGCGGAAACCGCCGCTTGAGAGCGAGGCCGAGCACGGCCATGTCGCGAGCGGAGGACACCTGCGCCGGATCGGGCAGGCCCGAGGCATTGACGAAGCGGGTCCGGGACAACCCGAGCGCCCGCGCCTGGGCAGTCATCTGCCGGGCGAAGGCCGCTTCGCTTCCGGCAAGGTTCTCGGCAACGGCAATGGCAACATCATTGGCCGATTTGACCGCTAGCGCCCTTGCCGCCTGCTCCACCGTGATGGTCGACCCAGCCTTCAGGCCGATCTTGGCCGGAGGCTGCGAAGCAGCCTTGGCTGAAACGGTCAGCGGTGAGGAGAGCGAATAACGCCCCTCCGAGACGGCTTCGAACAAGAGGTAGAGCGTCATCATCTTGCTGAGCGAAGCTGGATAGCGCGGTGCGTCCGCATCGACCGCATAAAGCTCCTCGCCTGTCGAAGCATTCAGGACCAGTGCCGAAAAGCCGCGCTCGACAGCCGTTTGCGGCGCATAAGCGACGGCAGGCAGCGGTGTGCTCTGGACGGCCGGAGCGGCGTTGGTGACAGGTGTCGGAGTTGGGCCCTGCCCCGTCTGACATGCAGCCAGAAACCCGGCCAGAACGAAGATCGAAGCCTTTTTCAAAAGGAAAGACGCACGCATTCCCGCTCTCTTGTTTCGCGTTTCGGCCGGAAACCTTTACGCCTTCAGGCGGTATCCGGTCTTGAAAATCCAATGTATGACGGCCAGTGAACCGCCGAGGAAGATCATGGTTGCCAGTAGCGACAGCCACAGGCTGACATCCGCCTTACCATAGAAGCTCCAGCGGAACCCGGATATCAGGTAGACCACCGGGTTGATCAGCGTGATCTTCTGCCAGATCTCCGGCAACATGTTGATGGAATAGAAGCTGCCGCCCAGAAAAGCCAGAGGCGTGACGATCAGCAGCGGTACAAACTGCAGTTTTTCAAAATTGTCGGCCCAGATGCCGATGATGAACCCGAGCAGGGCGAACGTGACGGCGGTCAGAAGAAAGAAAGCCGCCATCCAGACCGGATGCTGGATTTCCAGCGGAACAAAGAAACTTGCCGTGATCAGGATGATCAACCCGACCAGGATGGATTTGGTCGCCGCCGCACCGACATAAGCGATGGTGATTTCCAGGAACGACACAGGCGCTGACAGCACCTCGAAAACTGTGCCGGTGAACCGTGGGAAATAGATGCCGAACGAGGCGTTGGACAGGCTCTGCGTCATCAGGGACAGCATGATCAGTCCCGGCACGATGAAGGCGCCGTAGCTGACGCCGTCAACCTCGGATATTCGCGACCCGATGGCCGCTCCGAAGACGACAAAATAAAGCACCGTGGAGATCACCGGCGAAATGATGCTCTGCATGATCGTGCGGCGGGTGCGCGCCATTTCGGTCAGATAGATGACTTTGATCGCTTCGAAATTCATGTGCCCTGCTGCCCCGAAATCAGAATGAGTTCCATCCGGGGCAATGTGCGCCCCGGGATCGAGCCGGATGGAGACCGGCCAATGGTCTTGAAGCCCATGCGGGCGTAGAAAGGTTCTGCAAAAGGATCCGCATCGAGACCGATCCTGACCAGTCCAAGGCTGCGTGCCCTCGCATGAAGTGTATCGAACAATGCCCGGCCGACGCGTCGCCCCTGCCAGACAGGGTCGACAAAACAGGTTTCCAGTTCGCCCGTTTCGCCGTCGTCCTCCATGGACAACCGGATACAGCCGACCGGCTGCCCATCGGCGTCCTGCGCCAACCAGAAATCATGCTCCTCGATCCAGCTGTCGCGAACCTTCAGCTCTTCGGCACACATCGCCATGAAAGCGTCGTCGTAACCGTTCGACTGCTTGGATCGCATGCACAGATCCGTCAGTGCGCTGCTGTCATCGAGTGTCGCCTTGCGGATGGTGAAGCCTGTTTCCATCCCGCCGTCATCCCTGCCTGACCAGGCCCACGAAGATGTCTTCCAGCGATGACTGATCGGTCTGCAGATCGTGAAAACGTACGCCAGCCTGAGAGAGATCGGTCAGAAGCGATGTGATACCGGTCCTGTCGGCCCGGGTATCATAGGTATAGACCAGGCTGCGGCCTTCGTCCTCGAGCTTCAGGTCGTAGCGGGCAAGACTGCCGGGGATCTCGCCGAGAGGTTCGGACAGGCTGAGGGACAGCAGCTTGCGCCCGAGCTTGCGCATCAGCTCCGCCTTTTTCTCCACCAGGATGATCTCACCCTTGTTGATCACACCGACGCGGTCGGCCATTTCCTCGGCCTCCTCGATATAGTGCGTCGTCAGGATGATGGTGACACCCTTCTGCTTCAGCTCACCGACGATACGCCACATGTCGTGTCTGAGCTCCACGTCCACGCCAGCGGTCGGCTCGTCCAGGAACAGGATCTTCGGCTCGTGCGCCAGTGCCTTGGCGACCAGGAGACGCCGCTTCATGCCACCGGAGAGGGCCATGATCGGGTTATCGCGTTTCTCCCAGAGCGTCAGATCCTTGAGAATATGCTCGATCTTCGCCGGGTCGGGTTTCATGCCGAACAGCCCGCGGCTGAAGGCGACCGTGTCGCCGACCCTTTCGAAAGGCGCCGTCGGCATTTCCTGGGGCACCAGACCGATCATCTGCCGGGCCGCGCGATACTCGTTCAAGGCGTCATGACCGCATACGTGAATGGTACCGGAGGTAGGCCTGACCAGGCCGCAAATCGTGCTGATCAACGTCGTCTTGCCGGCGCCGTTCGGCCCGAGCAACGCGAACACCTCTCCTTGCTGGATATCCAAGGACACGGATTTGAGAGCCTGGAAGCCACCTTCATAGGTTTTTTCCAGGTCACGTACGGAAAGTATCGGGGCCATCGTTTCAACCGGTTCGGAATTGGAGATTTGACCATACGGCCAAACAGGCGAGCACACTCGCATGTGGGCGGACAGGCCGCAAGATGCAACCCTGCGGGGGCATGTCGGCATCCGGCCAGTCGAAATCCGGAACGCTGTCTCACTGTTTCGCCTGTCGAAACACTGCGTCTGCAGACCCAAGACTAGGTTTTGCCCGCCAAGCCGCTATCTTTCGGTCAAAGCAACTTCGCAGCAGGAAATCAGTCATGTCCATCCGTCCCGTAACCCATATCGGCAGCACTCAATCGACCATGGAAGGCGCCGGCGTCCGGCTGGAACGTGCGTTCGGTTTTCAGGATCCGGAAATGCTGGATCCGTTTCTGCTGCTCGACGATTTCCGCAACGAACGCCCCGAGGACTATCTGAAGGGGTTCCCCTGGCATCCGCATCGCGGCATCGAGACCATAACCTATGTGCTGGCCGGCACCGTTGAACACGGCGATAGCCTGGGCAACAGCGGCAATCTGGGTGCAGGCGACGTCCAGTGGATGACCGCCGGACGCGGGATCATGCACCAGGAAATGCCCAAGGGCGATGCCAACGGCCGCATGCACGGTTTTCAGCTCTGGGCAAACCTGCCTTCCTCGCTGAAGATGACCGCTCCGCGCTACCAGGATGTCGCTTCCGGCGAAATCCCCGTTGTGATCGATGACGACGGCACCTCGGCCCGGATCATCTGTGGCGAGTTCTGGGGCAAGCGCGGTCCGGTCGATGGCATTGCGGCAGATCCGCAATATCTCGACATCCACGTTCCGGCGGGCCAGAAGAAGCGCTTCAAGGTCGACACCTACAAGCAGACCTTCGCCTATATCTTCGAAGGCTCTGGAACTTTCGAGGGGGCATCCGACCCGTTCGGTGTGCTGACGGAAAAGGAATTCGGCGGTGAAGAACTGAAGATCCGCGACGAGACCGGCAACCGCTCACTGGTAATCTTCGGCTCCGGCGATGAAATCGTGGTCCAGGCTGGCGAGGAAGGCCTGCGCTTCCTGCTGGTTTCCGGAGCGCCGATCAAGGAACCTGTCGCCTGGCACGGCCCCATCGTGATGAACACGCGCAAGGAGCTGATCCAGGCCGTGACCGAACTGCAGAACGGCACGTTTATCCGGTAGGCCCAATAGAGGACCACTGCCTTGTAACTTTCACAAAGTCTGGCTAGGGCTGTCCGGAACGCAAACGACTGGACCGCCCATGCCATTGAAACTCCGCCCGGCCAACGAAGCCGACGCTCCTGCCCTCACCGACATTCTGCACCGCGCCAAGGCGTCCTGGGGCTATCCGGACGAAAAGATGGCGGAGTTTCGCGAAAACTGGCGAATTTCAGAGGCGACCATCCGCTCCCTTACGGTCACCGTCGCGGA
This sequence comes from Roseibium sp. LAB1, assembly GCF_054658235.1. NCBI lineage: Bacteria > Pseudomonadati > Pseudomonadota > Alphaproteobacteria > Hyphomicrobiales > Stappiaceae > Roseibium > Roseibium sp. LAB1. The sequence goes on from NZ_BAAGIB010000001.1 coordinate 1,004,588, forward strand.
ACGGGACGGTCTGCCGGTCGCCTTTTCCGGGCTTTCGCCCCAAAGCGAAGACACCTTGCTCATCGACTTCCTGTTTGTCGCCCCGGAAGCCCAACGGCAAGGCATTGGGGATCTGCTGTTGCAGCGCGCCGAGGATCATGCGCACCGTCAGGGGTTGAACCGGCTTTATCTGGAAAGCGACGCCCACGCAGGTCCATTTTACGAAAAACGCGGGTTTCGGACGCTGGCAGCACGGCCCAGCGAGATGTCACCCGGCAAGGACATCCCCCTGATGGAAAAACCGTTGGCACCGACGGTTCACCGGGTGGATACACTCAACATCGAGGTTTCGAACAAACCCTGGGCCTTTGAAACCGAGCATGCTGACGCGATCGATGCGTATTTCGTGGAAGCCAGGAAGCGCATCCCCCAGCTTTGGAACGGCCGCACCATGAAGCTGACCGGATTTGAGTTCAAGGACGGCGCTTTCAACGGCACCTGCGCGGAATGTTCCTTCGCGGCGTTCCTGGCGTGGCGTGACTGGGGCGCGCCTGATCCAACCTCTTTCAATCTCTTCGGCTCCGCTATCCTGAGGTCCGCCGATGGCGCGTTGCTCTACGGTGTCATGTCCTCGAAAACGGCAACGGCTGGGATGATCTATCCGCCTGGTGGCAATCTCGATCCGACGGATCTGAATGAAGACGGCACGGTGAATGTCGTCGGGGCGATTTACCGGGAACTTGAAGAGGAAACAGGCCTCAAGCGCAACGAGGTCCAGCCAGCAGAACTGCTGGTGACGTTCGATGGCTGGCGGATTTCCATCGGTCAGTTGATGGACGTGCCCCGTGCCGCGGAAGAGCTGCGCGCGCAGATCCTGCGTTTCTCTGAGGCGTCCGACGAACAGGAACTGGCGGATATTCGCATAATACGAACGCGCGAGGACCTTGCGGACAGTGCCATCGTGCCCTACGCCCGCTCGCTCGGCCAATATTTGCTGCCGTGACCGGCACTCGGCAAAGCAGCCGGGAAGGGCAATATTTTGTTCACCATGAATGCGCACTAAGCACTGGCAGGACTTGCCTGAAAATGCAAAAGTCCGCTCACCTTTGATCCCGGCACCGTGGGTTGCACGGGTCCGTCCGATGCGGACAGGTTGGTTGTTTTACAGCGTTTGTGCCCCTCGCCCGGCTTCGTTCGAAGGCAGGTGGGCGGCGACAGGGAGAAGAGAAGTATGAGCCGCCGCTATGCGATCCTGGATGTCTTCACCAACACAAGCCTTGCCGGGAACCCCCTGGCGGTGGTTCTGGACTCCGAGGGCTTGAGCGACGTGCAGATGCAGAAGATCGCCGGTGAGTTCAATCTTTCCGAGACGGTCTTTGTCTTTCCACCGGAAAAGACCGGACATTCGGCGACCATTCGGATCTTCACCCCCAAGATGGAACTGCCGTTTGCAGGACACCCGACTGTGGGCACGGCCATCCTTCTGGCGACGGAACGCTTCGGCGAGATTTCTGGCGAACAGGATGCCGTCGTTGTTCTGAAGCAGCCGATCGGCACCGTGCGCTGCGCCGTGATCCTGCGCGAACACGCAGCCGCCTTTGCCGAGTTTGACGTTCCCACCCTGCCGGAACCCGCCGGACCGACCAATAATATCGACCTGATCGCAGCGGCTCTCAATCTGGAGCCGAGCGACATCGGGTTCGAGAACCACGGCCCATCCCGCTTCCGCGTCGGTCCGCCCTTCACCTTCATTCCGGTGCGCGATCTCGATGCGCTGGCACGGGCAAAACCGGTGCCAGCCATGTGGACTGCTGGATTCGGCAAGAACGGTCACACCGACGCATATGTCTACTGCCGTGAAACCCGCTCTCACGACAGTGCTTTCCACGCCCGTCTGTTTGCACCAGACATGGGCATTCCTGAAGATCCCGCCACAGGTTCCGCAGCAGCCGCTTTTGCCGGTGTGGTCGACTATTATGACGACCTGCCCAACGGCACGCATCATATCCGCATCGAACAGGGCTTCGAGATGGGCCGCCCGTCGCTCATCGATCTGGAAATCGATATCGAAGGGGGCAACATGCACGCGGTCAGGATCGGCGGCCAGGCGACCCTGGTCGCAAGGGGCGAACTGTTCCTCTAGTCAAGTCAGACGGCTGCCCGGACGATCAGAATGCCGCCTGAGCAGGCTCGTTCGCCCTGTCGGCACGAGGCGGCAGACCGAAGTGCCGGGAGTACTCGCGGCTGAACTGGGTCGGGCTTTCATAGCCCACCTGAAACGCTGCCCGCGATACGGACAGTTTTTCCGCCTGCAGAAGCCGGCGCGCCTCCATCAGCCGCAACTGCTTTTGAAACTGCAACGGGCTGGTGCCGGTAATATCCTTGAAGTGCGCGTGGAACGCAGACACGCTCATGCCTGCTTCACCGGCAAGATCGTCCACCCGCAAGGACGAGGCAATATCCTGGCGTATGCCGGCTATGACCCTGGCGATGCGTGCGGCATGACTGTCCTGTTCGGATATCTGACGCAGGATCGCGCCATGTTCCGCCGTCAGCAACCAGTAATGGATCTCCCGCTGGATCAGCGGCAGCAACACCTTGCCGGCCTCCGGCATCTCAGCAAGTTCAAACAAACGCCGCATGGCATCGACGATTGCCGTATCTGCCTTGCCGCTTGCCACTGCGCCTGTAGCCGGAGATGTTTTGCCCGGCCGGTCCAGCTCCAGAGCAAGTTCGCGGATCAATACGATATCCAGCGGAATGGCAAGCGCAACATATGGCTCGGCGCGGCTCGCACACACGACCCGTGCTTGCGCCGGAAGGTCCAGTCCGACAATCAGTGACTGCATGGCGCCGAACCGGACGGTTTTCGACCCGAGATATGTCTGCTTCTCACCCTGGAGAACCAGGCAGAAAATCGGTTGGTAGATGACGGGAAAAATCAGGGTTGGCTGGCGTTGACGCACCAGTGTCATCCCACCCACGCCGACCGGATAAGGATCACTTCCAGCGCCGCAATCGTCAGCAAATGCGACAAGTTTCCGGACAAGCTCGTCAGTCTGCATGGTTTACTCCCTTGAGGCCCCATCGATACGCTCACCGGTTGGAGATGGCAACCATGCCGCTTCTCCGATTTATAGAATCAGGCAAGTCTTCTGGAGAAATCGGCACACAACACGTCTCGCGAGGGACTATTTCAGGGTCATCGACATCAAGCCCCACAACACTGGAGCAATTAGCATGACCACATCCTCCAAGATCGCCCTCATCACCGGCGGCAGCCGCGGCCTTGGCCGCAACACCGTCCTGCATCTTGCCAAGAACGGCATCGATACGGTCCTGACGTACAGGTCCAGCAAGGAAGAGGCCGAACAGGTCGTTGCCGAAGTTGAAGCGCGGGGAGCCAAGGCTGTTGCCCTGCAGCTTGATACTGCCGACACGTCCGGCTTCCCGGCGTTCATGGCCACATTGAAAACCGTGCTTCAACAAACCTGGCAGCGAGACAGTTTCGATTTTCTGGTCAACAACGCAGGCACGGGCATTCACAAGCCTTTCGCCGAGACCACGGAGGCCGATTTCGACCAGTTGATGAATGTCCACGTGAAGGGCGTCTTTTTCCTGACCCAAAGCCTGCTGCCACTGATCGCCGATAGCGGACGCATCCTCAACGTATCTTCAGGCCTCGCGCGGTTCTCCCTGCCCGGCTATTCCGCCTACGCAACGATGAAAGGCGCGATCGAAGTTCTGACCCGCTATCTCGCAAAGGAGCTGGGACCTCGACACATCGCCGTCAATACGCTGGCGCCCGGTGCCATTGAAACGGATTTCGGTGGCGGCGCCGTGCGGGACAATCCGGAAATCAACAAGGTGGTCGCCTCCATGACGGCGATGGGCCGTGCCGGCCTTCCGGATGACATCGGCGGAGCCATTGCTGCACTTTTGGGCGGCAATACGGGTTGGATGACCGGCCAGCGCATTGAAGTCTCGGGTGGTCAGAACCTCTGACAGCCCAGGCACACGTTGTGCTGCGGCGGCCGTATCCCGGCCGCCGCATGCATTGGGTTACTCGGCAGCTTCCATCTGGCGCTGCGGTGCAGTCATGGCCCAGCTCGGCACGGTTTCAAGCCGATGATACCAGGTCCTGATATTGGGATAATCCTCCAGCGGGATCCGGGATTGCGGGTTCAGCACCAGGGCAGACAAGGCACCGACCGCAAAATCGGTCACGGTCACGGTGTCTCCAAGCATAAAGGCCCGCCCCTTCAGATGAGCCTCGAGAACGGCGGCGAACCGATGGAAGTTCTCGCTCGCCGTTTCGATCGTTTCCTGATCCGGCTCACCCAGACCGAATTGCGGCTTGGCTATCGTTTCCCAGGCAATTTCGCTGGTCGCCCGGTTATAATGCTGCACCTCCCAGGACATCCAGCGCAGGATCTCGAAACGCGACTTGGCATCCGCCGGGCAAAAGCCCTCGTCGCCTGCCTTGTCGCACAGGTAGATCATCGTCGGATTGGCTTCCCACAGGCTCATGTCGCCCACGACAAGGGTCGGAACCTTCACATTCGGGTTTGCAGCTTTCAGGTCGTCCCGATGTTGTTCACCCTCGATCATTTTCAACCGGCACACCTCGACCTCATCATAGAGCCCGAGATGGTGAAGCACCGCCTCGACGCGGCGGCAATTGGGCGAAATGTTTGCTGTAAAAAGTTTCATGTCCATCACTCCACTTGCTGTCAGTCCGGTCGTCAGGGGCACGTTCGGTTTTCAAACGCGCCGCATCTGACCAGGCGGAAATTGAGCCGGTGTCGCGCGCCACCCATTTACTCAACCAATTAGTTGACTATAATGAAGCCGGATGATAGTCAACCAAAAGGTTCACTTTATGGTCGCACCCGACATGCCCCAACTCGATGCCACTTTTGCAGCCCTCAGCGATGGCACCCGCCGCGCGATCGTTGCCCGGCTTGCCGAAGGCGAGACGTCCCTGTCGGACCTCGCCGAACCGTTCGACATGTCATTGACGGCGGTGTCAAAACACCTGCGGGTTCTCTCGGATGCCGGGCTGGTCGATATCGAAAAACGGGGCCGCACCCGTCATTGCCGCCTGCGCGGTGCACCGATCAAGGAAGCTGTCGACTGGCTGAGCAAATACGAAGCCTTCTGGATCGACCGTTTCGATGCCCTCGCCCGCCATCTCGCCAAGGAGAGTGAAAAATGACCGCCGAACAGCAACCCCATGCGTTCCTGACATCCAGTCCCGGCCAGGAGCCGGTGCTCGTGGAAGGCCTGTTCCGGGCTGACCCGGGTCGGGTCTTTCGTGCCTTCACCGAACCCGATGAGGTCCGATGCTGGTTCGTGCCGAAGTCCGGCGGGCTGGTATCTGCGGAGATCGATCTGCAGGTGGGCGGACGCTGGTGCTTCGTCATTGAGAAGACGGCGGAAAAGCAGATCCATTTCGAAGGGGAATATCTGACCATTGAAGCGCCGAACCGCCTCGAGTTTTCCTGGCGCCATGTCCAGGAATTCGCGGACGGCACGCGAGAGGCGACCGATACCTCCAGAGTGTCCGTGAGCTTTACCGAGGTGGGCAAGGCGACGGAGGTCAAGCTGCGTCACGAGGCCATCAAGAGCGAAGATGCCCGCCGTGGGGTCGGTGGTGGCTGGAACGGCTGCTTCGGACGACTGGCTGATCTTGTCAGCCTTCAAGACGGCTAGGGTGTGGCCTCATAAATGAAGATGAAATGGTTTGAGGCGGACTGGTCTTCCTGAAGGCGCGGAAGCGCAGGAAATGGATCTGGCCACGTACTTGAGCATAGCTTGAATTGGGAAGACTTCGGGTTGCGACGTTCAACGGCGCCCAACTGTTGGAACGCTTTTAGCTCAAAATTGAATCAAACAATTTCAACGCCTCGCAAGTCGATCAAGGTATTGATTTATAGAAACAAAAACGTAAAAATAATTACTTTATTTGATGAAATTAACTGACTGTTTCCCCAATTGATTTCCATTTGATTAAAGGATCGCGGCGTATCCAGGTTCCGTAGAGAAACTGCCAAAGACAACGTTTCTGTCAGATTTTACAGTAACGCATAAGCAAACAGGAAACGCCATGAAGACTTTACTGAGCACCCTAGCTGGTGCGCTGCTGATCACCTCTGCCGTTCAGGCCGCCAGCCTGCCCACCCCGACAGGTGAAATCGTTCTCGTGGTTACCGGAAATATCGCCAACACCAACAAGGGCAACAGCGCCGAATTCGACATGGACATGCTGGAAAACCTCACGGGAACTTCCAGAACGCTTGAAACTCCGTGGACCGAAGGCACCACCGCTTTTTCCGGCCCGCAGTTGCAGGCACTGCTTGAAGAAGTCGGCGCACATGGGTCCAAGCTGATCGTCAAGGCCCTCAACGACTACAGCGCCGAAGTGCCGGTGGAAGACGCCGAGAAGTTCGACACCATGCTGGCGACGAAAATGAACGGCGACTACATGTCCATTCGCGACAAGGGCCCCTTGTTCCTGATCTACCCTTTCGACACGAACCCGGAACTGTTCAACGAGAAATACTTTTCCCGTTCGGTCTGGCAGATCCGTGAAGTTGAAGTCGTCGAGTGAAAAGTCAGCTCGAAATAGGCGGTAAGGCCGTTGAACAGGCGGCACGGGCGACGAAATCCGTTCTCGTCGTCCAGATCTTTCTTGTCTGTACTGTTCTTGCGATCTTTTCCTTGCTGGTAAAGCGGGAAGGACAGCTGCAAGACGCAATCCGTGAGGATGCGATCTGGGCCGTCTACCAACTCGACCGGGAAGTTCGGGCCGTCTACGAACTGGTGCAACATGTCAGATATCGTATCGGCGAGGCAGGTACGGAAGCGGCAGAACAAGCCGTGTCGCCGCGCGATGTCGTGATGCGCTATGACATCCTCTATTCGCGCCTCTCCGTCCTTGCCAACTCGAAATACAACATCTTCTTCGAGCAAAGTCCGAGCTTCAGATCCCGAATTTCGAGCATCGAAACGAAAATCCTGAACCTCGAGCCTGTGTTCAACAAGATCGCGGCGCAAAAGAGCTACGTCGATATCGAGTTCGCGCCTGTCGAAGGAACCCTGGGGGAAATTCGCAGCTCTACCAACGAGTTCCTTGTGCGCACGAACGCAACGATTTCCGAAGCGCGTGCTGATGCCAGAAACGATGTCTTCAACGTACAGATGCTGGCATTTCTGTTCATGTTCGCGATCGTCGTTGCAGCGCTGTTTCTGGCGTTGCACATGCTTCGCCAGGTTCGCATCGTGAAACAGACGCGCGAAGGCATGACCAAGGCCGCCGCGGAATTCGAGAAAGCCTATGAGGCTGCAGAAGCCGGCAACAAAGCCAAATCTGCGTTCCTGGCCACCATTGGTCATGAGATTCGCACGCCATTGAACGGTATTCTGGGCATGGCAGAACTTCTGGCGCAAAAACCGCTGCCGGAAGAAGAAACGGGTTACGTACGCACCATCAACAGCTCCGGCAGGGCCTTGCTAGAAATGATCAACGAAATCCTCGATTTCGCCAAGATCGAATATGGTTCGCTACAGTCGGAGCAGATCGTCTTCCGGCTCGATGAACTTGTCCGGGAAGCAGCAGCGGTCGTCGAAGGCCAGGCGATTGAGCAAAACGACGACCTCACGCTGTTTATCGACCCGGTACTTGAAAGGGCGTTCATCAAGAGCGACCCCACCAGATTGAAGCGAGTTTTGCTCAACCTCCTGTCCAATGCCGTGAAGTTCACCGAAAACGGCTCGATCTGCGTCCACGTCACTGCCAGAAATGTAACAGACGAGGCCCTGAAGCTGCATATCAGCGTCACGGACTCCGGCATCGGCATTGCAGAAGAAGCGCAACAACAGCTGTTCACTGCTTTCCACCAGGTCGACTCCTCGATCAGCCGGCGGTTTGGCGGCACTGGGCTCGGACTTGCCATCTGCAAGCAGATCGTTGAGGCACTTGGTGGCGAGATCGATGTTGCCAGCATTCCCGGCCATGGAGCGACTTTCAGTTTCACGGTTCCGGTGCAGCGCGCACAGGCCCCTGCCGCGAATCCTGTCGGACGGGAAGACAGCTCGGCACTGTCTCGTTCAGTACCGCGTCTGCGCATTCTGCTCGTGGAAGACAACGTCATCAATCAGCGCGTCGCGGCAAAGTTCCTGGCAAAGCTGGGACAGGAGGTCACCATCGCCAGCGATGGCAGGCAGGCGGTCGAACGGGTGCAGGACACCCCCTTTGATCTCGTATTGATGGACCTGCAGATGCCCGACCTTGACGGTATTTCCGCGACACGCCTCATTCGAGATCTCGGCGCTCCATTCAATACCCTGACGATCATCGCGATGACGGCGAATGCATCGGACCAGCACCGCCAGGAATGCCTCGACGCAGGCATGAATGCCTTTGAATCAAAACCTGTCACGTTCCAGCGGCTCGCGGCAATCCTTCGGGAATACGCCCCTTCGCAAATATCGATCGACGACATCACGACACCCGCGCCTGAGGAGGCCGTGGATCCGGCGAGCTCGGCACAGTCGAACACAACTGGCCCCAACACCAACGTGGTTCGCCTTGCCGGGGATGAAACTGGTGATGCCAGACAAGCCGAACTTGTGACCGAACTTGGTGAAGAGGTCTTCCACGCACTGGTGAATGCCTTTTTCGAGAATGCCGACACACTTGTTGCGCAGATCTCCACGGCGGCGGCCTCCGGTGACGCGGAGACCTTCGACCGGCTGCTGCACACGCTGAAAGGCGCGTCGGACAACCTTGGATTTACCACTCTCTCAAGAACTGCCGACACCCTTCGCGCCAGCATCGAGACCTCAAACCAGGGGACTCTGCTGACGGTGGAGCTGGAAAAAGCAAAAACCCGATACCGGAGGATAGCGATATGAACGAGACACCTCTTGCCGACACCGACTTCCGCATCCTGCTGGTCGAAGACGATCCCACCAACCGCATGATCATGGAGAGGCTCGTGGAACGCATCCCCGGGTGCCGGGCGATCAGCTTTTCCAATCCTGTCGACCTGATCGCCAGGCTCGACACGATCCAGTTCGATGTGGGGATCGTCGACTATCAGTTGCCGGGCCTCAACGGCATCGAACTTATCAAGGAAATCCATCAGCACCTGGAACACACCGACAAGCCGATGGTGATCGTGACGGCAGACAAGGACCGCGGCACCCGGATTGAAGCGTTGACTTGTGGTGCCGTCGATTTTCTGAACAAACCGCTTGAGATCGTGGAATTCAAGGCGCGCGTCCGGAACTTGACCAAGCTTGCCGAGGCACAGCGCAAGTTGTCCACCCGGGCGGAATGGCTGAAGGAGGAAGTCGACAGGGCTACCACGGAACTCAGGAAGCGCGGCGAGGAAATCGTTCACCGGCTGATCCTTGCTTCCGAATATAAGGATCTCGACACCGCCATGCATACCTTACGCATGGCGAACTTCTGCGAGCTGATCGCCGAAGAACTCGGCATGAGCATGGAGTTTCGGCGAGATCTCAAGATGGCTGCCCCGATGCACGATATCGGCAAGGTTGGCATTCCGGACCGGATCATGCTGAAACGCGGCCCCCTCACCCCCGAGGAACGCGAGGAAATCAATCGGCATACGGAAATCGGTGCGGGCATTCTCAAGGGCTCCAGCTGCCGGCTGCTGCAGGTGGCCACCCAGATTGCCGCAACCCATCACGAACGCTGGGACGGCACCGGCTACCCCAACGGCCTGCGCGGCGAGGAAATTCCGCTGGTCGGCCGGATTGCTGCCGTCGCCGATGTCTTCGATGCCCTGACGACCGAACGCCCGTACAAATCCGCATGGAACAACGAGCGGGCCTTCGGCTTTCTGGAAGAAAAAGCAGGCAGTGACTTCGATCCCGAATGTGTTGCCGCCTTCCTCAGCAAAAGGCGGGAGGTGGAAAAGATCCAGGCCCGGTTCGCTGATGAGCCGATGCAGGCGGCTGCAAACGGTTGAGACAGCCTGCCTGCTCCCCCCTTCGCGGCGCTGATGAACTGTCCGGTCTTTCTTGCGATAAACGTGAGCAGACCGGACTGGTATCGGACAGCACACAGGTGCTGCGGCGTTCCTGAGGCTCCGCCCCACATTCGTCCGATACCTCGCAAACCGGCCTGCATATCGGCGCTGCAGGTCGTGCCAAATGTGCAAGCTTCGGAAAAGCTGGTTGCATCATGGTTCATCCTGACTTATGAACAATCCCCATTAACCGTCAGGTCACGCTTTTGCGCCACGCTTGGCGGACCAATTGAAAAGACGACCAAAGGCCAAGACAGACCCATGATCGCGGTTCGCGACATTTCTGGATCTTCTCGCAACGCGCTGGCTCAGCGCGGCGGCCTCATTCTACTTGGCGATCTCCTCCTTCTTAGATGCCCCTGAGCGTCGGCTGCTTCGCTTGTCTTTAGGCGGAACGGGCACTTAGGGGAGAGTTTTCAAAAAACCGCATCACGACCATCGGATCGCGCCACGCCTTTCCTTACCCGAGCGACCTAAGGCCCGATCCAAGCCAGGGACGAAACGACATGACTGCCACTTCCGAGAAGGACCAGGTCCGGATCTTCGACACCACATTGCGCGACGGCGAACAGTCGCCCGGCGCCTCCATGACACTGGAAGAAAAGCTGCAGATTGCAGAAATTCTCGACGACATGGGTGTCGACATCATCGAAGCCGGCTTCCCGATTGCCTCCAATGGCGACTTTGAAGCTGTCAGCGAAATCTCCAAACGGTCGAAAAACTCCGTTATCGCCGGCCTGGCGCGCGCCATCCACGCCGATATCGACCGCTGCGGCGAAGCCGTGAAACACGCCGGCAAGGGCCGCATCCACACCTTTGTCTCCACCTCGCCGATCCATCTGAAGTTCCAGATGAACAAGACCGAAGAGCAGGTGCTGGAAATCATCACCGACACGGTTACCCGCTCGCGCAACCTGATCGATGATGTAGAATGGTCCGCGATGGACGCAACCCGCACGCCGATCGATTATCTGTGCCGCTGCGTGGAAGCCGCCATCAAATGCGGAGCCACCACCATCAACTTGCCGGACACGGTCGGCTATGCCACCCCGGACGAATACAAGTCCCTGTTCGAGCAGATCCGCGAGCGCGTGCCAAATTCCGACCAGGCAATCTTCTCGGTTCATTGCCACAACGACCTGGGACTGGCGGTTGCCAACTCCCTGGCCGGTGTCGCCGGCGGTGCGCGCCAGATCGAATGCACCATCAACGGCCTGGGCGAACGCGCAGGCAATGCTGCGCTGGAAGAGATCGTCATGGCGATCCGCACGCGTAGCGACGTCCTGCCCTACATGACCCAGATCGACCCGAAATTCATGGTGCGCGCCTCCAAGATGGTGGCAGGAGCTTCCGGGTTCGCGGTTCAGTACAACAAGGCCATCGTTGGCAAGAACGCCTTTGCCCACGAAAGCGGCATCCACCAGGACGGCATGCTGAAGAATGCCGAAACCTACGAAATCATGCGTCCGGAAGATGTCGGCGTGAAAGCGACGTCCCTGGTCATGGGCAAGCATTCCGGCCGTCATGCCTTCCGCGACAAGCTGAAGGAGTTGGGCTTCGAACTGGGCGACAACGCCCTGCAGGATGCCTTCCGCCGCTTCAAGGACCTCGCCGACCGCAAGAAACACGTTTACGACGAGGACATCGAAGCCTTGGTCGAGGACGAAATCAGCATCCTGGGCGAAAGCACCAAGGTAATCGCGCTGACCGTGATTGCCGGCACCGGCGGTCCGCAGAAGGCGATCCTGACCATGGACGTCAACGGTCAGCACATCACCAAGGAAGCCACGGGCGACGGCCCGGTCGATGCCACGTTCAATGCCATCAAGGCAATCGTACCGCATGAGGCCAAGCTGTCGCTGTACCAGGTGCATGCGGTTACCGAAGGCACCGACGCACAGGCAGAAGTGTCTGTTCGCCTGGAAGCCGGCGGGCGGATCGCCACCGGCAAGGGTGCGGACACCGACACGCTGGTTGCCTCCGCCCGAGCCTATGTGTCGGCCATGAACAAGCTGGCCCTGCGCCAGCAAACCGGCAATCCGGGTGCGCTTGCCGCCGTCTAACGCCGAAAAACCTCCTGTTTTCGCTCAGGTGAACACAGGGCGCAGCCTGCCATGGCATGAAAAGCCTCCTGAACCTCCGGTTTTCCGGTAAGGTTCGGGAGGCTTTGTTTTTGTCGGGGAGGCAAACAGGTGGAAAGCCTTGGCACAGACGGAGAGATGAAGCGCGTGGTGATTGCCGGTTGCCCGGGCTCCGGCAAGTCCCGTGCTGCCAGAACCTTGAGCGACCTGACCGGTCTGCCTGTCATTCATCTGGACAGTCATTACTGGCAACCGGGCTGGCAGCGCCCTTCTCCCGAAGCCTGGCGTGCCACCATGAAGGAACTGATCGCCCGCCCCCGCTGGATCATGGACGGCAACTACGGCAGCACACTGGATCTGCGTCTCAAGGCAGCCGATACACTCGTCTATCTGGATTTTTCCACGCGGCTGTGCGCGTCGCGAGTACTCAGGCGCTCGTTCCTCGGCCTTGGCGGCACACGTGGAGGAGAACTGCCCGATGGCTGTCTGGAGCGGTTCGACTGGCCGTTTTTCAAGTTCGTACTCAATTACAGGCGGTCGCGGCGGGACCGCGATCTGGAAAGCATGCGCGCGTTCTCCGGAACACGCCATGTCTTCACCCGACCCCGGCAACTGAAACGCTTCCTCACCGGTCTGAATTCGGCGCAGGCCTCATGAGCTGAACCCGGCGATCGGCGGAACAGCAACGTGCTGTCCCTGCAAAGGGCCGCTCACGCGGCCCTTTCTTCGCTGCGAGGTCAAAAGTCAACCTTGAGCGATCCTTTCGGAAAGCTGGTTGTTGGTCATGGCCTCACCGTCCAGGTTCCAGGTCCCGTCCACTGTGTGCACCACGTTTGAATAGATGCGATCTCGCGGCAAACGGCCTTCCGCGGCCGCAGCGATGATATCGGTCGCTTCCTTGAAAAAGCCGACCTGAATGTCGCGCGCGGCGAGGGCAAAGGCTGGTGTCTTGCATTCCAGCCAGGCTCCCTCCACCGGCTCTCCACCGGACAGGGCCCCGTTTTTCGGCAGTGCCTGGATCTGCATGGTGACATTGGGTGTCATGACCTTGTTGCCGCCAAGCCCGTGCCATTTCAGGAAAGCTTCCGTGATCTTCTTGCCGGCTTTCAGACCGGCATCTTCTGTCATCACGCCTTGGGTGTAATTCAGTGCGAGTGGCATTTCCGTTTCCTTCAATTAAATATAACGGTCGCTATATTTTCTTACACACCCTATTTATGTAACGATCGTTATGAAGTCAACTTTTATATAACGATCGCTTTTTTATTGAGAGAACCGAATGGCAAAACAACAGCTTCGCAAGGCAGAAACACAAAAGGCCCTGCTTGCCGCGTCCAGCCGGGCCTTCCGGAGCGAAGGCTATTCGGGGGTCGGTGTCGATGCGATCGCCAAGTCGGCAGGCGCAACGTCCGGTGCGTTTTACGCCCATCTCGGCTCCAAGGACGGAGCCTTCCACGCAGCGCTGGAACTGGGTCTGAACGAAGTCATCACCACCATTCCCGACTACAGGCAACGCTTTGGCGACACATGGATCGAGGCTTTCGCCAGGTATTATCTTGGTGCGGCCCACCGGAAAGACCGCGCCTGCGGCTGCGCGATGACCGCACTGTCGCCCGACGTCGCACGCGCCAAACCCGAGACCCGCAAACTCTACGATGACAAGATGCAGGAAATTGCAGCCCTGGTCGCCGACGGTTTGCCGGCGGGTGATGCAGTGGACCGGCAGAACCGCGCCTGGGTCTTTCTCAGCATCCTGATCGGAGGACTGACCACGGCACGGGCGATGTCGGATGAAACGCTAGCGGAAACCGTGACCGCCGCCGCCCTGCCCGCGGCACTGCAGGCCGCCGGAGCTTCAACCTGACCAACCGCCCCGGGCAATCAGCCGACTGCCGGCTGATCCGGCGATTGAAGGTATTGCTGGCGTGTGATCCGGTAGAACCGGCAGGGCAGCCCGTGCTTCCTCATTTCCAGCCAGAAACGCAGTCCGGCCTTGCGCATCACACGTTGCGAGGCCTCATGTTCGGCAATCGCATAGGCAAACATGTGATCATGAGGTGTCTTATCGAAGAACCAGGCAACGAGAGCCTTCGCGATCTCGCTCGCATAGCCCTGCCCCCAGGCTGACCGCTTCAGGCTGTAGCCGAGCTCATGGCCCTCCGGATCCCGTTCTAAGGAAAACCCCGCACGGCCGATAAAGGTCCCTCCAACAGTTTCCAGCTTCCATTTGGAAATCCCGGTGAGGCGGTGATCACCGACATAGTTGGCAAGACGCCGCCGCACTTCATCCGGATCCATGATGGCGGGTCCAGGTGACAGGTAACGGTTGACCTCCGGGTCCGAATGCAGGTCCTGCAACAGCGGAAAATCATCTTCAGTAAAAGGCGAAAGGCGCAGCCTGCCAGTGGTCAGAATGGGGGTGTTCAAAATGGATTTCTCTCAAAAAAAGGGACCGTGACATACACGGTCCCGACGCATTTCCCGAAGTCCCGTAAGCCCCGGAAATGCCTAAGCACTCATGAGATAGGATTGCATGGACGGGCTCAGAAGCTGAAACACGTCCGCCTGCATTCCTTCGATCACTTTGCTTTCGCGGTGATAGAAACCGTTGCTCTTGACCACTTCTCGCATGGTCCGGTTATCGGTACGCACCACTGCGACCAGATGGGAAAAATAGGTATTTTCGAAGAACCAGTCCGACAGCGCAGCACAAAGGCGCTTAGGCAGATCCGGATCCTGGTCCAGCACGTCGAGACGCAGGCAGTAGTTCAGGCTGATCTCGGAAGTTTCGCTGACCGGTGTGAATCCGGCCCAGCCCAGAAACGCACCTTCCGACGACACCGCTTTCCATTTGGCAAACCCGAGGTCGTCCTGATTCTGCTGGGCAGACCTCACCAGTTCCTCCGCATCAACGACGGTGCAATTGGTTGAATATTCTGTGCATCGATTGCCGTAAGGATCGGAATGAAGATCTTTGACGAGGTGAATATCGGTTGGCGTGAAAGGGACGAGCCGCACTGAGCCGCATTCGAGTATGATCGTCTGCACCGTGTCCTCCCAGTCTAGGATTGCTTCAGGCCGTGCGCCGGCAGCGAATCCCGCCACCGTCTGCATGAGAGCCATGTAACCCTGAATTGTGCCATCGAGATGGCAGACAAAAGTATAAGATCAAATTTTGCAAAAATACATGCGCAATACCAACGAGTTACGCTCACACTGCTGCTGCACCGCACACATCACAGGTTGACGATGAGACGTCAAACCATTCGAAGAAATGCCTCCATGTCGATTAAGTCAGATGGATCAAGCCGTTGCCAATCGGCCATCTGGTTGCGAAACCAGGTTTCCTGTCGCTTTGCGTATTGACGCGTTGCAACAGTCAGCCTGTGGATGGTGTCTGCACAATCGGCGTCTCCAGCAAGATAGGCGCCGAGTTCCGGCACCCCGATTGCCCGCATGGCCGGCAACTTCTGCGACAGCCCCTTCGCCAGCAACCTCCGGACTTCGGCTAGACCTTCCTCGCTCACCATCAGCCGGGCACGCTGTTCTATGCGTTTGTGCAGCCAGGGCCGAGGCGGTGCCAGAACAACCCGGCAACACGCCTGCGCCGACAGAAGGGGTTGGGACTGGGCTTCCTGTTGCCATGCTTTCAGGGGGCGCCCCGTTGCAAGAAGCACTTCGAGGGCACGGGCGAGCCGTTGCGGATCCGCCAGCGTTTCAGCGGAGGCGGGATCACCTTCGGCAATCAGGCACCGCTTCAGCCCCGCCACCCCGTCAGTGTCGGCGATTGCCCTTGCCCGGGACCGGATTTCCTGCGGGATGTCCGGCATTTCGGCAAAGCCTTCGGTGAGGCCCTTGAAATAGAGCCCGGTGCCACCAACAAAAATGGGCATCTGGTCGTTTGCCCAGACAGCCTTCAGCTCCTGTTCCGCCATGCGCAGCCAGGCCCCGGTCGAAAAAGCGGTCGATGCCGGCAGCACACCATAAAGCCGGTGGGGAGCAACGGCCTCTTCCTCGGCACTCGGGCGTGCACTTACCAATCGCAAGTCTTCGTAAAGCTGCATGGAATCGGCATTGATGATGACGCCATTCAGCCTTTTGGCCAGCGTCAACGCCAAAGCGGACTTGCCGCTGGCGGTCGGCCCGGCTATCAGAATGGCGCGCCTGCCACTCACAGGCGTGCGATCACCGTCTTCCAGGGAACCGTCCATGTCTTTTGTTGCCACTTTGGTGTCCACTCCTACTGCGCCCGCAGTCGACGAGGATCTGGTCCGGCAGGCATCCGATGCGCTTGGCGCTTCCGGAACCTCGACCCGTCTTTCCGCAGGTGTCGCAGCGGATATCCGCTTTGAGGGGCTCAATGCAAGTGCCGCGGACGGTATCTTGCGCGAAGTGATTGGCCGTGCCCCCGTCGACGTCTTTGTGCAGAAGGAAGCGGGCCGCCGCAAGCACCTGCTGATCGCGGATATGGATTCAACCATGATCCGCCAGGAATGCATCGACGAACTGGCAGCCGAACTCGGCCTCAAGGATCGCATTTCTGAGATTACCGAACGGGCGATGCGCGGCGAGATCGATTTCGAACCGGCCCTGCGTGAACGTGTCGGCCTTCTTGCCGGTCTGCCGGTTTCGGCCATTGAGACCGTGCTTAGCAATCGGATCCAGCTGATGCCGGGTGGCCGCACACTGGTGCAGACAATGAAAGCCAACGGCGCTTATTGCGCACTGGTGTCAGGCGGCTTCACCCATTTCACATCCGCGGTCGCCACACTGATCGGCTTTGACGAGAACCAGGCCAACACGCTGCTGGAAGAAGACGGCAAACTGTCGGGCAAGGTCGGAGAACCGATCCTCGGCCGAGAGGCCAAGCGTGCACGCCTGGAATATCTCGTTGCGGAACGGGGTCTCGATTTTGCCGATACGCTCGCGGTCGGCGATGGTGCCAACGACCTTGCCATGATCGAACGCGCCGGAGCCGGCGTTGCGTATCGCGCAAAACCTGCTGTCGCCGCCGCTGCCGACTTCCGCATCGACCACGGCGACCTGACGGCCCTGCTCTATCTGCAAGGTTACGCGGAAAGCGACTTTGTTCTGAGTTAAGCAAGCAGGGCTGCAGAAGTGCCCATCTGACTGGAAGCCGGCGTGTCCCTGCTCAGCTCTCCAAGCTCACACTTTTCGTAAGAGCATGCGGCTCCTCCTTCGAGACAGGCCTCCGTCCGTTGTCAGGACGCGCCTGAAGACAATGGCACACGGACAAAAAAAGGGCACCTTTCGGCGCCCTTTTCGTTCAGATCCTGAAGTCCGGGAGGATCACTCGTCCTCGATCCGCACCGGGACAAAGCGAACATCCCCTGTCGGATTGGCCAGCAGAAGCAGGGCCGAGCGGCGATTGTCCTTTTTCAGCTTGTCGATCTCGGCGATGACGTCTTCCGGAGTCTCGACCGTTTCCTGTGCGACCTCCTTGATGACATCGCCGGCCAACACCCGCTTTTCTTCGGCGGAGGAACCCGGCTTCACTTCCGTGACAACAACGCCGCTGACGTCTTCGTCGATGGAGAACTGCTTGCGCAGATTGTCGTCCAGAACCGCAAGCGACATGCCGAGCACTTCGCTCTTTTCGACCGGCTGTTCGGCAGGCTGTTCTTCCTCGGTCGCACTGGCTTCGCTCACCTCGGTCTCAACGAGCTGCTCAAGGATCACGCTGATGGTGACTTCCTCGCCCTTGCGCAGGACCGTCACTTCAACTTCCTTGCCGATTTCCGTTTCGGCCACCATGCGCGGCAGTTCCCGCATCGTGTCGACGTCCTTGCCGTCGAACCTGATAATCACGTCACCCGGCTCGATTTTCGCCTTGGCCGCAGGACCGTCGTCGGTCACACCGGCAACCAGCGCTCCCATGGCCTTGTCCATCGCCAGGCTGTCTGCAATCTCGTCCGTGACTTCCTGAATGCGAACACCCAGCCAGCCGCGACGCGTCTCGCCGAACTTGCGCAACTGGTCGATGACGGTCACGGCGGTGTTGGCAGGGATTGCGAAACCGATACCGATGGACCCGCCGGAGGGTGAGATGATGGCCGTATTGATGCCGATCACATTGCCATCCATATCGAACAGCGGCCCACCCGAGTTGCCCCGGTTGATGGACGCGTCGGTCTGGATGAAGTTGTCGTAGGGGCCGGAGTTGATATCGCGGTTGCGTGCCGAAACGATACCCACGGTCACCGTGCCGCCAAGACCGAACGGGTTGCCGATCGCCATCACCCAGTCGCCGACGCGAATGGCTTCGCTGTCGCCGAACTTGACGTCCTTCAGCGGCGTTGTCGGCTCCACCTGCAGCACTGCAAGGTCGGTTTTCTCATCGGTGCCGAGGAGTGTCGCCTTCAGCTTGGTGCCGTCGTTGAAGTTGGCAGTGATTTCGTCCGCACCCTCGATCACGTGATTGTTGGTGATGATGATGCCGGCTTCACCGTCGATGACAAAGCCCGAGCCGAGGGACTGAACCCGTCGCGGCTGGTCGTCGTCCCGGTTCTGCCGGTTGAAGAATTCTTCGAAGAACTCCTGGAAGGGCGATCCTTCCGGAACCTGCGGCATTGGTACGGAACGGCGGCCCTGCACGGTTTGAGCGGTGGAAATATTCACCACTGCGTCCGCAAGGCCTTCCGCCAGATCCGCAACGGACACAGGTCCTTGTGCGTTTGCTGCCTGGATAGGCTGAAAAGCTGCCATTCCACCGATAAAGATGCCCGCTGCTACTGCGGCGATCCTGGTCATCCGACGGCGAATACTTTGTGGAGCCATAGGGCTTTCTCCTCATCCCAGCCGGTTGGACTGCAGTCAGAACACTGACAGTCGATGGGTTTGTTCCGGTCCTTGGTTCAGAATATAGAACGGGCGGGAAGATTTTGCGCCTCCCGCCCGAAAACTTTTCGTTATCCGCGTATCATCCACACAAGAAATACGCCTATCACCGCAACGATCAGGCCCGTGGCCCGCAAGGTCTGGTCCGATGTCTCCAGCGCGCTCCGGATGATGGACTTCATGCCACCAGGCACGAGCGCGTAGAGAACACCTTCAAGCACCAGCACCAGGCCAAGCGCCGTTACCAGATCGCTCATTGTGCGGCGAGTGACGGGTTCCGGTCGGATACACCCTGGCTACCGTTCCCGTCGGCGCCCGGAGCCGGCAAGATTCCGGACGGGTCCTTGAAGAAGCGGAAGAAGCTGGAATCGGGCGACAGCACCAGGCTGGTATC
This sequence comes from Roseibium sp. LAB1, assembly GCF_054658235.1. NCBI lineage: Bacteria > Pseudomonadati > Pseudomonadota > Alphaproteobacteria > Hyphomicrobiales > Stappiaceae > Roseibium > Roseibium sp. LAB1. The sequence continues at coordinate 1,023,964 of NZ_BAAGIB010000001.1, forward strand.
GCCGGACCGCAATCCTGCTTCATAGGCCTGCATGGACCGGTAGAACGCGAAGAATTCCGGATCGGCACCGAAAGCCTCGGCAAAGATCCGGTTTCTTTCCGCATCGCCGGTACCGCGCTCGATTTCGGAATCCCTTCTCGCTTCGGCGACAAGAACGGTCGCGTCGCGATCCGCACGGGACCGGATCCTGCGGGCAGCTTCTTCACCCTGTGCACGGATTTCCGTTGCTTCCTGCTGACGCTCGGTCTGCATGCGGGCGTAGATCGCCTGGGAGTTGGCGTCAGGCAGATCCGCGCGACGGATCTTCACGTCGATCACCTCGATGCCGAGCTGTTCGGCATTGGCATCGATATCACGGCGAATGTTTTCCATCACGCCTGTGCGGTCGTCGCGAACGAGCGCCGCGAAGCTGGTCCGGCCGACTTCGGAACGCAGCGAGGACTGCAGAAACGTCGACAGGCGCCGGTTGGCGGTCTGAATGTTCTGAACGCGCTGGTAGAAAAGCACCGGATTGGAAATCTGGTACCGTGCGAAAGCATCCACGATCAGTCGCTTCTTGTCCGAAGTGATCGGCTCAAGCGGCGGCATGTTCAAGTTGAGGATGCGCTTGTCGAAATAGACGACATTCTGAACGAACGGGATCTTGAAATAGATGCCCGGTTCCTTCTTCGGCTGTTCGACGATCTTGCCGAACTGCAGAACGAGTGCCTGCTGTGTCGGATTGACGATGAAGACCGAGAGATACGCGATGACCGCTGCGATCAGCAGAATGATTGCAAGAATACCGCTACGCATGATCAGTTGCCTCCCGCGCGTTGTGCAGGGGCGGTCTGACGCCCGTTCAGGTCATTCAGCGGCAGGAACGGCAACACGCCGGAGCCTGTCGAGTCGCTGTCGATGATGATCTTGTTGTTCGAGCCCAAAACTTTTTCCAGGGTTTCGAGATAGAGACGCTCGCGAGTCACGTCCGGAGCTTTCTTGTACTCTTCATAGATCTTTGTGAAACGCTGGGACTGACCGGTTGCCTCGGCAATGGTCTGGTCCTTGTAGGCGTTTGCGGCTTCCAGCACGCGTGCTGCTTCACCGCGCGCTTCCGGAACCACCCGGTTGGCATAGGCCTTTGCTTCGTTGCTGATGCGCTCTTCGTCGGCACGTGCAGCCTGCACGTCGCGGAAGGCATCGATCACCTGCGCAGGCGGATCGACCCGCTGCATCTGAACTTCGCCAATCTCGATACCCGACTGATAGCTGTCGAGCGTCTTCTGCATCAGGCTGGCAACGTCGTTCTGGATGGAGACGCGGTTTTCCGTGAGGATGGAATCGATCTTCGATCCGCCGACAACCTCGCGCATCGCGCTCTCGGCAACGGCTTTCACGGTCGCTTCCGGGTCCTGGATATTGAACAGGTAGTCGGCGATACCGTCATTGGTATTCCGGATGCGCCACAGCACCTTGAACCCGACGTCGACGATGTTTTCATCGCCGGTCAGCATCAGGCTTTCTTCCTGAACGTCACGTGCCCGGACCACGCCCGAGCTGCTGACGCTTTCTTCGGTTCCGACAGTGGTTTCGCGCTGCAGTTCGACCTTCGGGGTATAAACTTCACCAACCGGATAGGGCCAGTTGTAGTTCAGGCCCGGAGGGGTCTGGTCCTCGACCTTGCCGAGCACCAGTTCGACACCGACTTCACCTTCGTCGACCACATAAAAGCCGAATGCCAGCCAGACGATGAGTGCCACGCCGGCCACGATCCCGCCGCCGATGAAGCCCAGACCGCCGCCGCCACCGCCCGGAAGGACGTTGCGCATGCGGTCTTGTGTGCGTTTCAGGAGCTCTTCAAGGTCCGGTGGGTTGTTGCCTCCCCGGTTGGGGCCTCCACCCCATGGGCCGTTGCTGTTACCGCCACCGCCACCGCCGCTGCCCCATGGGCCGCCGTTGTTTCCGCCACCTTTCCAGGGGCCACCGCCACCTGACTGATTGCTCCAAGGCATCAAAACTTCCTTCTTTGACGTCCGGCTGATCGTGCCGGACAGGGATTTTCACCCGTTCTGACTCACCGTTGGTTATAGGGAGGTTACCGTGCGCTTTCAACGGAAAGCCCCGCGTAAAAACCTCGCAAAACCCGCGTGTTCCCGTGCCGCAGGTGGTAGCAACGGAGCGGACTGTCAAGACTGAGCGAACAATTGGCCGCACCCCGGCGGAAATCCGCCCCGCGCGAGCGGTTCAGGTCGACTTCGCAGAACGGACCATGTCGACATGCGGAATGCCGTCTTCAATGTATTCTTCCGATACGGCCGCAAACCCCAGAGAGCCGTAAAAAGCCTCCAGATAGGACTGCGCGGAAACGTGGATCGTGCACCCTGGTACCAGTTCCTCAGCCTTGTCGATACCGGCCCGCATCATGAGGCGTCCGAGCCCGGAGCCTCTGCCGGCCTTTGCAATCACAACCCGCCCGATCCGGGCTCTGTTCTTCTGTGGTTCGGTAAAAAGGCGAATTGCCCCCAGCAGGGCTCCATCCTGTCCATCCCTGATCAGATAGTGCAGCGCCGTCTGGTCCTTGCCGTCGATGTCGGCATACAAGGATGCCTGCTCCAGAACGAACACGTTCTGGCGGAGCCGGAGTACCTCATAAAGGTCATTGAGACTGAGTTCATCGAAGGCAGCCCAACGGGCCGTCAGATTGGCGGGTAAACTCATGAATACGGTTCCAGGATGGGTCACGCCTTGCGGCGGTAAGTAACGAAGGTGAAATCGGTGCTGTCGCGGTCGGTGCGAAGACCCGGTTCGCGCCGGACTTCCTGCCACACGGCCGGATCGATATGCGGAAAACGGGTATCGCCGGACGGCTGGGCATCCACTTCCGTAATCTCGAGCCGGTCGGCATTGTCGATTGCCTGCGCATAAAGCTGGCCGCCGCCGATGCACATGACCTGATCGACACCGAGATCGTCCGCAAGCTCAGCACCCCGCTGAAGTGCCGCTTCAAACGACGTCGCAGCTTCCGCGCCTTCCGGCGCATAATCCGGATCCCTGGAAACGATCACATGCGGTCGTCCCGGCAAGGGCTTGCCGCCAAAGGACAGGAAGGTCTTGCGGCCCATGATCACCGGCTTTCCGAGCGTGAGCTGCTTGAAATATTTCAGATCCGACGGCAAGCGCCACGGCATGTCGTTATCGGCCCCGATGATGCCGTTTCGTGCCACAGCGGCAATCAAGACAAGTTCCGGCAAAGCCTTCTCCGAATCCGGTTTTCATTTCGACACTCGCCTCCTAGCATGGAAAGAGAGCCAAGAAAAATTGCAGGCATTTTTCTCGCCAGGGCTGTCGGGTGAGTGCGAAATGGAACGTTCTGGATTCCGGACCGCTGCAACCAGGAGACCTTCGGAATGTCAGACCTGATGGAAACCGTCCTGATCGAACGCACCCGTGCGTTGATCCCGGATGACAATATCGAGCAGAAACGCATGTTCGGCTCCACCTGTTTCATGATCGACGGCAACATGCTGGTGTGCGCGTCGAGACGCGGGTTGATGGCACGTGTCGGCACCGGGCTGCAGGCAGAGGCGATTGCAAAACCTTATGCCTCTGTCTGCAAGATGGGTGGCAGACCCATGTCCGGTTTCATTCGAGTGGAGCCGGAGGGGATCGAAAGCGATGATGATCTGAAAAGCTGGATCGACATGGCGAGATCCTACGTCGGCACTCTGCCGCCAAAGACCGCCAAACCGAAAAAATCGAAATCCCGAAAGCCGGCAAAATGAGCCCCTCCGGCTTTCAGCCCGAAACGTTCCGCTTTCTGGAAGACCTCGCCGCCAACAATTCCAGAGAGTGGTTCGAAACGCACAAGGCCGACTACCAGCGTTTCGTCAAGGAACCTGCCGACGCGGTCCGTGGCAGGCTGGGCGAAGCCCTGTCCCGGCTCTGCGGCCACGATCTCACGACAAAGCAGTTCCGCATCAATCGGGATCTGCGCTTTTCCAGGGACAAGACACCATACAACACCCACATCCGCATAGCCTTCTGGCCAAAAGGAACCGTCTTTGAAGGCAAGGACGCGCAACCGCCCAGCTTCTTCGTATCCATCGAAGCCGACCACGTGCGAACCGGCGCCGGCTGCATGCGTTTTTCAAAACCGGTGCTCGGGACCTTTCTGCAAACGCTTGAGACAGACGGCGACGGCATCGAGGAACTGATCGGGCGAATGACCGGTGCAGGATTTGAGCTGTCTGCCCCCGATCTTGCCAACGCCCCGCGCGGCTTTCCAAAGGATCACCCGAGTAAAGACCTCGCCCGTCACAAGGGGCTTGCCGTCTGGCGCGACGAGACGGATATCGCGGCCTTTCAGGGGGCAGACGGACACGAGGCGATTGCGAGGGCAATCGAACCGGCCCTGCCCTTCTGGCACTGGCTGATGACGCTACACACCGGCCAGGCGTAACTGCACAGCCAGAGACGAAAGACTGCGGAGGAAAGACGAAATCACTTGATCCAAAGCGCTTTGGTACTTATGACCATCGCATTCAGTTCCCACTCAAGATGAGTTCCAATGTCCCTTCCCAAAAACCTTGCACGCCGTTTTCCCGGCGATTTCCTGTTCGGTGTTGCAACCGCTGCCTATCAGATTGAAGGCGCAACCGGGGAAGACGGCCGCAAGCCCAGCATCTGGGACGCTTTTTCCAAGATGCCCGGACGCGTTTATCAGGGACATTCGGGAGAGGTCGCTTGTGACCACTACCATCTTTGGGAGAGCGATCTCGACTTGATCAAGTCGCTTGGCGTTGATGCCTACCGCTTTTCCATCGCCTGGCCACGCATCCTGCCGGATGGCCGTGGCCCGGTGAACGAAAAGGGTCTCGACTTCTACGACCGGCTGATCGACGGCATGGTCGCGCGTGGTCTGAAGGTCTATCCAACGCTTTACCACTGGGACCTGCCGCTGACCCTGGCAGGCGACGGCGGCTGGACCGCCCGCAGCACGGCGGAAGCCTTTGCGGACTACGCAGAGATTGTCGTGAGACGGCTCGGTGACCGGATGGATGCGTTGGCAACGATCAACGAACCCTGGTGCATCTGCCACCTCAGCCACCTTTACGGCATTCATGCGCCGGGCGAAAAAAGCGTCGAGGCATTTGCCGCGAGCGTACACACCCTGAACCTGGCCCATGGCCTGGGCGTTCAGGCCGCCCGCTCTGTCCGATCGGACCTGCCGATGGGCATCGTCATCAACGCGCATTCCGTCTATCCGGCCAGCGACACGGCGACAGACAAGGACGCTGCGGAACGCGCCTTCCAGTTCAACAACGGCATTTTCTTTGAACCGATGTTCCAGGGCAGCTATCCCGCGGACGTGCTCGTTGCCTTTGGCGACCATATGGACATCCGCGACGGTGATCTCAAAACCATTCACCAGCCTCTCGATTGGTGGGGGCTGAACTACTACACCCCGCTACGCGTGAAAGCAGACACCAATGTCGGCGCGGTCTATCCGATGGCCGGGACGGTTCCCCCAACTTCGGGTCCGAAGCTGACCGATATCGGCTGGGAAGTCTATGAAAAGGGGCTGTCGGATCTCCTGAAGGACCTGGATACCCGTTACCCGCTTCCGGACTGCTACATCACGGAAAACGGTGCCTGTTACAACGACGAGCCGCAGGACGGCGTTGTCGATGACCAGCGCCGGATCGACTATCTGGAAAAACACTTCGGTGCCATCGCCGATGCACGCGACGCCGGTGTACCGGTGAAAGGCTATTTCCTCTGGAGCCTGATGGACAATTTCGAGTGGGCCGAAGGCTACAGAATGCGCTTCGGCATCGTTCACGTGGATTACGACACCCAGGTCCGCACCCTCAAGAACAGCGCTTTGTGGTACCGTGATTTGATCGAGGCGCACAGGTAGGGGCGACATGCGCGCTGACTTTCTGTCGTCATCCAGGCCAAGCACCGCCAGGATGCGCACAGATCATCCTCTTCATCCTCCTCCTTCCCCCCTCATCCAGAGGAAGCGCGCAGCGCTGTCTCGAAGGATGGCGGCAGTTTCTGCGCCTGGGGCCCATCCTGCGAGACGCGAGCAAGCTCGCTCCGCAGGATGAGGGTGTTGTGACTGCGAAACTAGCAGGCAAGCCGAGGGATTGGACCTCTAAGCCTCCCGCAAATTGGCCAGAATGATCTCGCTCCAGACCCGGGTCGGCGGGATCCAGGCGTTCCAGTTGTTGTAATTTCCGGAATAGACGACGGCCGCGACATCGGCCTTCGGACAGAGCCAGAGCCGTTGGCCACCGTTGCCAAAGCCGGCGAACCAGGGTGTCGGGCCGCCCAGTGCCTGCACGGGCACCTGACCGCAGAACCAGAAGTAGCCATATCCCGGCCCTTCACTCGTTTCGATGATCGTCTGCAGCGCTGCCCGGATCCAGGCTTCTGGAACGATTTCACGGCCTTCCCAGATGCCGTTGTTGAGAACCAGACGTCCAATCTTGAGCAGATCCGGCGCAGTCATCCTCAGTCCCGAAGCAGGCGAATGGGTTCCGTCACGCCCGACAGTCCATTCGAATTGCGAGATTGCCAGCGGAGCAAACAGGTGCGCCTGGGCATAGTCCGCCAGTTTTTGCCCCGTTCCCCGTTGCAGGATTTCACCCACGAGGGCGGTTGCTCCACCGCTGTAGATCCAGCGACTGCCGGGCTCACTCACCAACGGGCGCTCAAGAATGTAGCGATATCTGTCCGGCGCCATTTCCATGGCGACTTCGCTGTTTTCCGGACCGGTGTAGGGACCGGTCTCGTCCCATTCCATACCCAGCGTCATGGTCAAGGCGTGCTCGACGGTCCGCTCCATCCGCTTTGAATCCCTTGCAAGATCGGAATATTCGGGAAAAAGCGTCAGGACCGGCGTATCCAGCGTCGGCACCTCGCCCCGTTCCAGGGCAATGCCGTAAAGCAGGCTCACGATGGATTTGGTAACCGAGCGCAAGTCGTGAAGGGTATCGGCGCCGAAGGTGACTTCACCGATTGGCTGCCCCCAGTTTTCGTCATGCCCCCTGCCATAACTTTCCAGGACCGTTTCACCGCCCCGCTCCGCAAGCACCGCATGAAGATGCGGCAGCAAACCTGCCTCGACACCAGCACAGAGCTTGCGGCCCAGGGCGGTGTCGAACCCGCGGCGCTCGGCCGCTGCTGCGTGAGGGGAAAGCGAAAGGCCCGTGCCTGAACTCATCTGGAAAATCCATGTGTTAAACCTGAAGGGAGTGTCGGCAGTTTCGTCGCCAAATGCGAGCATTATTTGAGACGTTTTATCCCACGCCGGGTGCTTGACCTTCCACCAACTGGAACCACCATATTCGAGGGGACAAAAACCAGCATAAGGAAGGTGGGAGAGTGGATCGCCGTTCGTTCTTGAAAGCATCGGCAGCCGGATGTGTGGCTGCCTTGTCACCGACCTTTGCCCTGGCAAAAACGGAACAAGGTTTCTTCGACCTGACGGCGAACAAGGGACAGGCCCGTCTTTACGGCAAGGACGGTGGCCTTTCGGATCTCTGGCTCTACAATGATCGGCTGCCCGGCCCGCAGATCCGGGTGAAACGCGGCGAGCGCGTCAGGGTGCGCTTCACCAACAACCTGGATGAGCCGACGTCGGTTCATTGGCACGGCATCCGCATCGACAACGCCATGGATGGTGTTGCCGGCCTGACCCAACCGCCCATCCGCCCTGGAGAAAGCTTCGACTACGACTTTGTCGTGCCGGATGCAGGCACCTTCTGGTACCACGCCCACAACATGAGCTGGAACCAGGTGCCGCGCGGCCTCGCCGGTGCACTGATCGTGGAGGATGACGAACCGTCCTTCGATCCGGACTGCGACATCACGCTGATCCTCAACGACTGGCGCCTGGACGAAAACGGCATCCTGGAAACCGCCAGCTTCGGCGCAATGCATGACTTTGCCCATGCCGGACGTCTGGGCAACTGGCTGACCATCAACGGCGCGTCGATGCCGGACATTGCGTTGAAGAAGGACCGCTGGCACCGGCTGCGCCTGATCAACGCCTCCACGGCGCGTATCCTTGATCTGGCTCCGGCGCGGTTTGGTGCGCAGATAATCGGGCTCGATGGGCAGGCCTTTGACACCGCGCGGGAGGTCGAGGGCACTGTGCAAATGGCGCCGGCACAGCGCATGGATCTGGTGCTGCGACCTCAGGAAACCGGCAAGCTGCCGTTCGAGATGATGACCGGCAAGCCATTCACCTTCGCCAACTTCGTCGTCTCGGAAACAGAAACCGAAGATCTGCCACTGATGTTGCCACCGCCGAACCGGTTGCCTGAACCCGATCTGAGCTCTCCCAGGGAACTGCCATTAGTGATGGCGGGTGGAGCCATGGGCGGCATGCAGTCGATGATGAGACACGGCGTCGAGATGGACATGCGCCAGACGATGTCCGAGGGACTCTTCTGGGCTTTCAACGGTGTGGCCGGTATGGAAGATGATCCGATGTTTTCCGCCAAGCGCGGCGACACGATCGTTCTGGAAAGCCGGAACGACACGGCTTTCCCGCATGCGATCCACCTGCATGGCCATCATTTCCGCGTCATCGAGCGCGATGGCACGAAACTGGAGAACCCCGACTGGCGCGACACCTTCACAAGCCAGCCGCGCGAGACCGTCAAGATCGCCTTTGTTGCGGACAATCCCGGCAAATGGCTGATCCATTGCCACATGCTGGGCCACGCGGCCTCCGGCATGATGACGTGGTTCGAGGTCGCCTAACCAGTTCGCTTGATCAGACGGCGATCGGTGCTGCGATATGCGGAAGCGGGTCGTAGCCGGTCAGTTCGAAATCCTCGAACTTGAAGGCAAAGAGGTCCGTCACCTCCGGATTGATCTTCATTTCCGGCAAGGGCCGCGGCGAGCGCGTGAGCTGTTCGCGCGCCTGATCGAAATGATTGGCATAAAGATGCGCATCGCCGAACGTGTGCACGAAGTCACCAGCCTTGAGGCCGGTCACTTGCGCCACCATCAACGTCAACAGCGCGTAGGAGGCGATGTTGAAGGGCACGCCCAGGAAGACGTCTGCCGAGCGCTGGTAGAGCTGGCAGGAGAGCTTGCCGTCGGCCACATAGAACTGGAACAGCGAGTGGCACGGCGGCAGGGCCATTTCATCGACGAGAGCCGGGTTCCAGGCTGACACGATCAGCCGCCGGCTTTCCGGGTTCGTGCGGATCATGTTCAGAAGATTGGTGATCTGGTCGATAGATCGGCCGTCCGGAGCGGACCAGGAACGCCATTGGTAGCCGTAAACCGGGCCGAGATCACCGTTCTCGTCCGCCCAGTCATCCCAGATCTTCACGCCGTTTTCCTTCAGATACCGAATGTTGGTATCGCCCGCCAGGAACCACAGCAACTCGTGGATGATCGACTTCAGATGCAGCTTCTTGGTGGTGATGCAGGGAAAGCCTTCCGAAAGATCGAAGCGCATCTGGTGGCCGAAGATCGAGCGCGTGCCCGTTCCGGTCCTGTCGCCCCGGTCGACGCCTTCGTCCAGGATTTTTGACAAGAGATCGAGATATTGCTGCACGGCGGAAGCCTTCGCGGTCGGGAAATCTGAGGTTTGTGGTTAACTTGGCAGATTTTGCCGAAAAGACAGCCCCTCCCCCACACTTTCCCCAACTTGGCGCTTGTTGTGGACGAAGGACCGTTCCCCAGGCCGGCTAACAAGGCAGATCCTCACAAGCCTCTTTCATTTCAGGGCCGAAGACCTTATATCAAGGCTGCTGGTTCGCCAGCTATGGCAATAAATGGTCAGTGCAATAAACCTATCGGACCCGGGGGCGGTACCCGGCGCCTCCACCCAAGCCCATGAGGCCAAGCTTCTGAAACTCCATGGGTTTCGGCGGGGGCGAAATAGGATCGACGAGGGCGTAAAGACTGTGCTTTTGCTCGGCATTGTACCACCGTTATCGGGCTTTCTTAATAGTTGCAAATGACAACTATGCTATGGACAACGCTGTCGCAGCGTAACGCTGCGCCGGTAGTCCACTAAGTCCTTTGAGGTAGCACTCACGGGCGGGGTTCGGAGGCACCTGGCAACAGAAGCCTCCACTTGATCTTCCCTTGTATTTGAAGCGTCCTAGATAGGTTGCTGAACCAGCGAGCGATGATTGCGGGGTTGCACACATTAATCTGGGTTCACTTGGAAAAGAGCCTTTTCTTTTTGATCTCGGCCCGTCAATGTGCTCCTGATAGTGGACTTTTCCAGCGAGATTCGACGAAACCCGATGTCTGAAGACCTTCTGCGATACGATATTCTGATCCAGGACGCGCTGCGTGGAGCGGTGAAGAAAATACTTGCCGAAGTCGGTCGAACCGGGCTGCCCGGAGACCACCACTTCTACATTGCGTTCGACACCAACGCCCCGGGCGTGCGCATTTCCCAGCGCCTCAAGGAGCGCTATCCGCAGGAAATGACAATCGTTCTGCAGCACCAGTTCTGGGATCTGGCCATTGGCGAACATGCGTTCGAGGTCGGCCTGTCTTTCGGCGGCGTGCCGGAAAAGCTGCTGGTGCCTTTCTCTGCCATCAAGGGCTTCTTCGATCCCTCCGTTCAATTTGCCCTGGAATTCGATCCAGGCAAAACGGCAGAAGAGCTGCCGGAGGAACTGCTCGAAGCCGTGGAAGAACTTGCCAGGGCGGAGCAGGAACACGCAGACAAGGAAGCCAAGCAGGACGACAGCGCCGACGACAAGGAAGCGGCCACTGCAGATGGCAAGACGAAACCTGCCGTACAGGCTGCCGAAAGCAGTGACGGCGGCGGCGAAGTCGTATCCCTGGACGCCTTTCGCAAGAAGACCTGAGATCGGGAGCCTTTCCCATGAGCGCGGAGATCATCAATCTGCGCATGGTGCGCAAGCAGAAGAAACGTCAGGACAAGGACCAGACGGCCGAGGACAATCGGCGCAAATATGGCCGGTCCAAAGCCGAGCGTGATGCTGCCCGCCAACGCCGGGAAACTCTGGAATCCCATGTCGACGGTCATCTGCTGGAAAAGCCGGATGCCCCGGATGCCGCAAAGTCCCATCCCGTACATCCCGACTCAGAGCTATCCGCCCCCCATCGGTCAGATCCTGATTCCTCAGGCAGCGGCAGTTGACCGCTCATGGCCCTCGTCAAGCGCTCCCTCTCCCTTCACGGCCACCGCACCAGCCTGGCGCTGGAAGCGGAGTTTTGGGACGTGGTCGACGCTCATGCCAATGCCGCGCATAAATCCCTCGCCGGCCTGATCGCCGAGATCGACGACAACCGCGACCCGGAAGACCCGCTGTCTTCGGCAGTCAGGGTATGGGCCTTGAAAAGGGTGCAAGCAGAAGCAGGTCAGAGTTCGGAGTGATGAGCGGCTGGCAAACTGACTGCCGGTCCGCCGTTTTCGCCCACACCACAGCGCTGTTGGAAGTGCCCGGACCGCCTCCCGAGCTTCAGCCCTATCGCCGCTCTAGCCAGACACATCTCCCTCATCCTGAGGAGCGCACGTGTGCGCGTCCCGAAGGATGGGCGACACAGTCAGAGCAAGCAGCCCATCCTTCGAGACAGCGCTCCGCGCTTCTTCAGGATTGGGAGAGGATGTTGGAAAGTTGAGAAAGAAGGGACGGCAGTTTTTCTTTAACGACCGTTCAAAGGGCTTAAGGAAACACTTGTCCATACCAACGAGCGAAAGCCCGAGGTATCGGCCACTTATTGCGCGCCCGGCAGAACCAGCGGCGACCCGGCGTCGCGCGTCAGAAAATCTTCAATCGAGACCGGCGGATCCAGAGGTGGTAGGCCGTTGGAGGGTTTGGCGGCAGGAGCGGCGTCCGGCGGTGCTGTCAGATCTTCAAGATCAGGTGATTCCAGCACTGCCCTGATCCGCTCTGCAAAAGCAGGTGCGGCCGGTGCCGGTGCGGGGGCTGGCACGACCTTCGTTTCCCGCTGCGGCGCGGGATTGACTTTTTCTGGTAGCGCCGTGTTTTCCTGCTTCCTCGGTTCCGGCTGACTGTCACCGGATTGTTCCTGCTCCAGCCGCAGCCGTTCTTGTTCAGCCGCTTCTGCTGCTTGCCGTTCCCGGCGGGCTTGCCCTTCCCGCTGATTTTTCAATTCCCGAACAAGACGGTCCCGTTCCAGGATTTCCGCCTGAAGCTTCTCCACACGTTCGACCTCGCGTTCGAAGGCGCGCAGGGTCAGATAGGCGGTGAAAGGAGTGATATCGACGCGTCGCTCCGGAGCCTCCACCGGTCCTTCGAACAGCAGCCCGACTTGCGGCTCGGCACCCGTGACCGCATCTTCGCCCGGATCGACTTTCAGCGAGAAATCCGCATCAAGATCATAGTTGGCAAGGTTCACTTCGGCGCTGCCGAAGATCTCGGCCTTTTCGGCGTCGACGACCACATTGCGCGCACTCAGTCGCCCGCCCACCATCGTCAGCGTGCCGTCAACACGCTTGAAGGGAAGGCTCCCCGCAGCCATGTGGCTGATGAAAACGTCCCGGATCTTGCTGTCCTGAAGATCCAGCCCCGCATCTACCGCACGTGTCACCAATGGGAAGGCCTGTGGATTGAGGCCCCGGAAGTCACCGTTTTCCATCGAGAACGTGCCACCGCCGTTGAGGCCGGACACGATGGCCGAGATCGACCGCCCCGCTCCCTCGAATTCCAGAAAAAGATCGAGCGTGCCGGAGGCCACGGCCCTGTCATCAGGGCGCCAGGAAACCTGTCGCAGATCGGCATTTTCGAGTTTGACCCTGCCGGAAGCCGAGGCCTCCGCCTCCGTCCTGCGGATCGAGAGACTGCCGTCCAATTGCCCACCGGCAAAGGTTCCCTGCAATCCGTCGAGGCGGAACAGGCTCGGCGTCAACCGAAGTTCGGCGCTGGGACCTGCGATTTCCGTTTCCTCGTCCAGCAGCATCCTGTCCGCCTTGAGCTGCAGGGTCAGGTCGAGACCATCCAGAAGCGGTGAGCCGAACGGGGTTGTCGGCCAGATGCTGGAACCGTCTCCTGCCGAGAACCACTGGTCCGGGCCAAGCACCAGTTCCGTCATGGTTCGCAGATCAGCCTCGGAGATCGTCATTTCGCCGGAAAAGCGTCTGTTGCGTTCACCTGGCGCCGGTTCCAGGTCGCCTTCAAGCCGCCCTTCGAACGTCGTCGACCCGAGCGCACCTTCCGCCCTGCTGACTGCCAGCGAGCTGCCGACGCCTTCGACGTCGACTGAAAGCTCTGCCGGGATCGTGCCACTCATGACCGGCAGAACCCGCCCGCCCATCAGTGCCAGCGGTCCCAGATCGTCGGTCTTTGCGGTCACGGAGATGAGGTATTCCGGCGCTTCATCCTTCTTCAGGGTCAAAGTGCCGTTGGCATCAAGCGTCGACCCACCGATCTCCGTAGCAAGGCCGGTGGTCAGTCCCTTTGCCGGAACACCGGCAACGTTCAGTGCCAGATGGCCGGTACCGGCAGCCTCCACCGGGATGACATCAAAACCCAGCTGCTGCAAGAGCCTGCCGCCATCCGGGCCCTTCAGTTCAACGCCGACGGCAATCTCAGCGTCGTGCCACTGGTCGACACGGCCTTTGAGTTCCGCATTGATCGCAGCATCGGCACCACCCGCGCTGCCATCAAGGCGCAGCGTCATGTCCGTCCCCTCGCCCACCGCTGCAGCTTTCAGTTCGGCGTCGAACTTGGCAGGAACCAGACTTGCAGCAGCACGCTCGAGCCGTTCTGCAAAGACGGTTTCGGGAAACAGCCCGCCCGCCAGCGCAACCAGGCCGGAAAGGTCACGGGCGTCGAGAGTTCCGGACACAGTCCCCTGAGGTGCGGAAAACAGGTTCCGGATATCGCCGGAGACATCGAGCCTGGCGCCGGCAAGATCGTCGGCAAACAGTCTGTCGATCCTGACGCCTCCGTCCGAATACTCCGCTTCAAGCGCCAGTCCTTCGCCTTCAACGCCGCGTGCCACCACCTGCTTGGCGCGAAGGCGCAAGGAGACATCGAGACCCTTGGGATCTTTCGGCTCACCCACGTCCCCCACCCTTGGATGAAGCAACGCGGCCATGCTTTCAATCTGATCCAGGTCGAGCCGGTCAGCTTCCAGAGACAGCGAGAATTCCGAATTGCCGCTGCGCGGAATACGATACGCCAAGCCGCCACGGGCTTCGGATCCGGCAATGGTCAGGCGCAAATTGTCCAGAGCCGCCCCTTCAGGCACCAGGTTCAAGCGCCCTTCAAGGGTCACCGGCTCAATGGTGCCGACGCCGCTTTCCTTCTTCCGCCACCAGCTCAGGAGCGAACCCGGCTGATCGGAGCTGATGGAAACCGCGCCGCGATAAGTCAGAGAAGGTTCGAGACCGAGATCCCCCTGGGTGGCAACTGTCGTGCGACCGGGCAATCGCCCTGCAAGACGTGCCACACGCCAACCACCCAGCATGGTTTCAAGATCCAGACGGACATTCTGGATGATGCCGCCCCCGGCAACCAGAGCCGGTACATCCATGGAAATGGCACCGTTGATGGACGGCAACGGCACGGCACGCAGGGCTGCGATCAGCCGCGTTGCCGCCTCATTGATGTCCACGGGCGACTGCGGCCCGCCCCCAAGCAGCCTGTCGAGATCGACCTGCTTTGATTTCGCCCGGATTTCGAAACGCTTGTCGCCTGCATAGATCAGATCCGCATTGCCAGTCATGCTCAGGCGCCGGTCTTCGGGGCCGTATCGGAATTCAAACTCCGGCACAGCGACCTCGGCAATATCGGCTGTGAACAGCCCTTCCGCCTGCCACATATTCGGATCGTTTTCTTCCAGCGCGACAGAGGCAATGGTGAAACGGCCGTCGAATTCAGGCGCGGCGTCGGCAACCTGAAGCTGGCCGTCGAAGGCAAAGTTCACGGGACGGTTGGTCGGTGTGACTTCACCCTTTACACGCAGTCCGGCATCTTCCTGAGCGCGGCCCGAGGCCAGACTGACCGTATAGGGAGCTCCGTTCAGCGTGAGGCTGCCAGCGGCCCGGAACGGCCCTGCAAGAGACCGTGCGGACACCACGAGGTTGCCGTTATCGATCCTGTTGATCTCCCCGGACCGCGCATCGACGATCGTCAAAGCTCCGTCGCGGATCGACACTTTTTCGAAGCTCAGATCGTCCGGCGCCAGTTTGGCGATGGCGCCGCTCGAGGTCATGGCGGTCAACCAGTCCAGACGGCCGTCTTCATCAAGGGAAAGCGACAGATGCGGGCGGTCGAGCTCCATGTCGAGAACACGGATCTCGCCCTTGAGCAGAGAGGGAAGCTCGATGCGCATGTCGAAACGCGAGACGACCAGCAGCGGGTCTTCTGCGCCGCCTACCCGGACATCGGAGAAGCTGATGGATGGCGCGGGCAGAAGCCGCAGATCCGCCTCGCCCAACACAGTCACCTTGTGTCCGAGTGCACGCTCCGCATAGCTTTCGAAAGTCGACCGATAGACGGTCCAGTCGATAAAGAACGGCCCGACCAGCGCTGTTACCAGCACCAGAATGACGGTTACACCCAACGTGATGTAGACGGAGTTCAGGCCTTGTCTCCTTGTTCTCCAAAGTCACCGGAAATCGTACCGGATAGATGTAGCCGATCCGTGCTGCACTGCAAACACAGGATTGCCGGCACTGGCCGGATCGCCGTGCTGCAACGTCCGGCGGAGCAAAACGAGCTTATTGAACTGATTCGATACAATATCATGACTGCGGCAGGATCTTGCCGGGATTCATCACATTGTCCGGATCAAGTGCCTGTTTGACAGCGCGCATCACGTCAAGCGCCTCGCCATGTTCCTTGGCCATGTATTTCTGCTTGCCCTGGCCGACCCCATGTTCGCCGGTGCAGGTACCACCCATGTCGATCGCCCTCAGCGCAAGCCGTCCGACAAAATCTTCCGTCCGTTGCTTTTCTTCCGGATCGTCCAGATTGACCAGGATCTGAACATGGAAATTGCCGTCGCCGACATGACCTACGATCGGTGCCAGGAAACCTTCGTTGCGGATGTCTTCGGCCGTGGCGGCAACGCAGTCGGCAAGCCGGGAAATTGGCACGCAAACGTCTGTCACCATGATGCTGGCTTCAGGCTTCAGCGACTTGCCGGCCCAATAGGCATCATGGCGCGCTGCCCATAGTTTCGTCCGGTCCTCGGCCCCAGTCGCCCATTTGAACGGACCGCCGCCAAATTCCTCGGCTATGGCAGAAAAGGTTTCGGACTGTTCTTGTACACCTGCCTCAGACCCGTGAAACTCCAGGAAAAGCGTTGGCGTTTCAGGCAGGTCCAGCTTGGAATAGATGTTGCAACCACGCACCTGAACTTCGTCCAGCAACTCGATGCGGGCGACAGGCAGTCCCATCTGGATGGTCATGATCACCGCATTGCAGGCGGACGCCACATCCGGGAACGGGCAGACGCCGCCGGAAATGGCTTCCGGCTGTCCATTTAGACGCAGGGTGAGCTCCGTGATGATGCCGAGCGTGCCTTCCGAGCCGACAAAAAGCCGGGTCAAATCATAGCCGGCGGACGACTTTTTCGCCCGTCCACCCGTCTTGATAATGCGCCCGTCCGCTGTCACTACGGTTAGGCCGAGGACGGCGTCTTTCATCGTGCCGTATCGTACCGCATTGGTGCCCGACGCACGGGTGGCCGCCATGCCGCCGATGCTGGCATCCGCACCCGGATCGATCGGGAAGAACAGACCGGTGTCGCGGATGAAGCTGTTGAGCTGCTTGCGCGTCACACCTGCCTCGACGCGGCAATCCAGATCCTGAGCGTTGACTTCCAGAACGTTGTTCATGCGCGACAGGTCGATGGATACGCCACCGAATGGCGCGTTCACATGCCCTTCAAGCGATGACCCGGTACCGAAGGCGATCACCGGCACCTTGTGCGCAGCGCAGATCTTCACGGCTGCAGCGACTTCCTCGGTCGTCTCGGCAAAGACAACGGCATCGGGCGGCTGATTCTTCAGCCAGGTAGTGGTGTGGCCATGCTGTTCCCGCAGGGCCTGGGACGTGGAGCAACGGTCCTTGAAAAGGTCCGTCAGCTTCTCGATGGCAGCACCGATCCCGTTATTCTTTTCAAGGACTTGCGCTCCATCCGGTGCGGTTGCCATTTCCGGCATTCTCTTTCCTCCTGGGTCCGCGCCTTTGTCTGCGCGGTGAAAAACCGAATATGTTAGCCCCGGCCCGAAAGGTCAAAGCCTAATGGGTATTTCCCGCAAGGTTGGACACAATGGCGCAAGGAGGACTGCGAAGGTGACTTGGGACGCAAAGCCGGTGGAAAGCGAAATCATGACGGTCAAGGACGACTGGATCGATTACAATGGCCATCTGAACATGGCCTATTACAACGTCCTGTTCGATACGGCCGTCGACGAGGTCTTTCTGCGCCTCGGCCTTGGTCCCGACTATGTGAAGACCCGCGACGCGTCGTATTTCACCGCGGAAGTGCACGTCTGCTATGTGCGCGAACTCAGCGCCGGCATGCCGGTGATCGCAACACTTCAGCTTGTCGATTTCGATGCCAAGCGCGCTCATTTCTATCAGGAACTGCGTCACGCCGAGGAAGGCTGGCTGTCGGCAACCTCCGAACAACTGAGCCTTCACGTTGACATGAAAGCCCGCAAGGTTGCTCCCTGGCCGGAGGACATCGCCGCCAATCTCAACGCCTTGTCGGAAGCCCACGCCGCCTTGCCACGCCCGGAGCGGGCCGGACGTCATATCGAAATCCGCAAAAAGGCGGTCTGAGCGCTGCCGGAGACATAGTCAGGCCGTTGAAGCGACACAGCGCTCCAACGGCCTGAATGCGGACTTCGATCCTCAACCGTAGTGGTTGGACACCACCACGCCTGCGATTTCCTGGGAATCGACCACCCCGACCACGTCGTCCGGGCGCGGAATGCGGCCGTCACCGGACACGATGATCGCGCAGCTGCGGTTGCGGTTGTTCATGCGCGTGATCACCGAGTTCATGATGTTTGTCGCCGGAGCAACCACGAAGTCGCTTGAGAGGATCGCGCGCAGTGTCTGACCAGCGAACCGGTCGGCCTGGTAGGGAATGGTGCCGAGCCGGACGAAACCGGCAATGCGGGGCCCGTCGGACGCGATGATGTGTGAACCTCCGTCGGCGCTCACCGCGGCAATCGCTTCCTGGATCGGGGTATCGAGCGGCAGGATCACGAAGTTCTTCGCCATCACTTCCTTGATCGGCTGCACCAGATACATGTTGGTATGACGGTTAAGCGGGATCGGTTTGCCGCGGTGGCGCAGCTTGACCGTGTAGATGTTTTCCTTGATGAGCCAGCGCCGGATACCGACCGCAATCGCGACCGCCAGAACCAGCGGCACGATGACGTTATAGTCGCGCGTCATCTCGAAGATCATCACGATAGCGGTCATCGACGCGCCGGTTGCTCCGCCCACCAGAGCCCCCATGCCGACAAGCGCGAATTCAACCGCCGTGAACCCGCTTTCCGGGAAGAGATAGGAACACAGCACGCCGACCATGCCGCCAAGCGTCGCGCCGATGAACAGTGAGGGCGAGAAGACACCCCCGGACGCCCCGGCGCCGAGGCTGATCGATGTCGCGATGATTTTCGCGATGAAAAGAACAGCCAGCAGAATGAGCGTATAGGGCGTTGAATTCAGGATGTCCTGGATCGTTGCATAGCCGACGCCAGCCGTGTGGTAGTGCCCGGTGGTCAGCATCATGGCGTAGCTCATCACGCCGATGATCAGCATGCCGATGATGTTCTGGGTATAATCGTTGCCGGGAAGTTTGGGGAAGAGATCCTCGCACCAGGCAAGCGTGCGGATGAAAGCCCAGGAGGCGATGCCTGCCAGCACGCCGAGCAGCGCATAGGCCCCCAACTGGATCGGCTCGATAGCCTCGATCGCCTCTTCCGCGGAAATCGGCACGATGAACGCCGGATCCAGACCGAAGGCGATGCGGCCTGCATAGGTGGCTGTTGCGGTGGCGACAACCACCGGCAGGAAGGTCCGGTTGCTGACTTCCGGCAACAGCATCTCGACGGCAAAGAGCACGCCGCCAAGCGGCGTGTTGAAGGTGGCGGCAATCCCCGCCCCTGCTCCTGCGGACAGCAGCGTGATCTTCTGCCACCTCGGCAGATGCAGCGCCCTCGCAATCGTCGAGCCAAATGAGGCCCCGATCTGGATGATCGGCCCTTCGCGGCCGACGGATGCACCCGTTCCGATGGAAATTGCCGAGGCAAAGGATTTCACCAGCGCCACGACGCCGCGCACGTCACCCTTCTTGTGGTAGATCGCGAACATGACCTCCGGAACCCCGTGCCCCTTGGCTTCCGGAGCGAAGGTCCTGACCAGAAAGACCACAATCAGACCGCCAATGACGGGCACAAGAATGACCAGGGCACCGAGAGGGCTAGCTTCTGCAAACTGGTTTGCGTCGTAAACGGTCGAGAATTTTCCGTAATAAAAAAGGTTGTGAACGATCGAGATCAGATATCGGAAGAAAACGGCACCGATAGCCGCGACGATCCCGATAAAGAATGCCACAAGACACAATAGGGGGACGGAAAATACGCGTTCTTCTCTCGCGTCAGGAGCCTCTTCACCGGATGGTGCAGAGGTATCGGACGGTTCAACAACGGACATGGCAGGCCAACGCTTTTTGGCTGAGAGGGCAACTTATGGCGATTTGTCGGGGCCCGGAACAGCCAGCCTTGGCGACCGGGGAAGGCAACACGGCCAAAAGGGCTCGACACCTCCCTCCATAAACCTGAACACATGAAAATCAAGGGACAAGCCTAATTTTTTTAAATTTGACGATGAAGTGACGCGGTTCCTCCGTAAGATAGGCCCAAATAAGAGATTGGCTTTAATTTTCAGGTGAGTTCCGCCGACCAAATGCCAGACCGATTCAACTTTCTCTCAAGACTCGTTCCCTCCATTCGTTCCGGCATTGCCGGACTTCTCGCAGGCATTGGCTTCAATTTCAGAGAGTTTCTGCGTCAGAAAAGCCATATCGTCTGGCTGCTGGCACTGCTGATAGGCTCTTTCGTCTCCTGGGCGGCCATCATCTTTCGCGAGATCATCAGTGTGGTGCAGTTGCCATGGCTGGGCACCGCGACGGAAAGGGTCGTCAGCGCCGCGGCAACGCTGCCCTGGTATGTCATCGTTGCCGGCCCCACCATCGGCGGATTGCTGGTCGGCCTGCTGCTCCAGCACATGCAGCCCATGCAGAGAACCTTCAGCGTGGCTGACGTCATCGAAGCCCGTGTGAAAGGCGGAAGAGGGTTGCCGTTCTGGCCGGGCATTTCGTCCGCACTCATCACCGCACTGTCGCTCGGCTCCGGGGCCAGCGCCGGGCGTGAAGGCCCTGTCGTGCACCTGGGGGCAACAATCGGGGCGTCGGTCGGGCGGCTGTTTCACCTGCCTGATTCCGCGCATCGCATTCTGCTTGCCTGCGGCGTTGCAAGTGCGGTTTCCGCATCTTTCAACGCGCCGATCGCGGGCGTTCTGTTCGCACACGAAGTCATTCTCGGCCACTATGCGATGTCCGCCATTTCGCCCATCGCGATCGCTGCAGTGACCGGAACCGTGTTTTCCAGGCTCTGGTTCGGTGATGTCGCCGCCTTCGTGATCCCGGGACATCAGATCACCTCCTACTGGGAATTTCCGGCATTCGCCCTGCTGGGCCTGGTCTCCGCGCTCGTGGCAATCCTGTTCCAGTTTGCATTGATCGGAACGGACTGGGTCGCCCGAAACATTTCGATGCCGGTCTGGCTGCGGCCCGTTGTCGGCGGTTTCGCAGTCGGGCTCATCGCTCTGGTCTTTCCCGATGTGCTTGGCGTCGGCTACGAGACCACGGATGCCGCCCTTAAGGACCAGTTGCCCCTTGCGATGCTGTTCGCTCTGCTGTTCGCCAAAACGGCCGCGACTGCGATAACGCTCGCCTCCCGTTTTGGTGGCGGTATCTTCTCGCCGTCGCTCTATCTCGGGGCCATGACAGGAGGTGCCTTCGGGCTGATTGCCGCCTCCGTCTTTCCTGAACTGGCTTCAAGCGAGGGGCTTTACGCGATCCTGGGAATGGGGGCCGTTGCGGCAGCGGTGCTTGGCGCTCCCTTTTCAACGACCATGATCGTCTTCGAATTGACAGGCGGCTACACGCTCTCCATCGCCCTGTTGCTGACCGTGTCGATTGCAACGGGCCTGACCCAGGCCGTTCATGGCAAATCCTATTTCCACTGGCTGCTTGGCTTGCGCGGCTATTTCGTGAATGACGGCATCCACCGTTTTCTGGGAGAAACGGTCAAGGTGAAGGACTTCATGGACCCTCCGCCAGCCAACGAGGAGGACTGCGTCTTCCGGCCCGGTGAGGACGGCAGCTACCTTCACGATACCGACTCGCTTGAAAGCGCGCTGAAAAGCTTCGATTCCTGCGGGGAAGCTGCCCTTCCGGTGGTCAGCAGCAGCGACGCCACCAGGATCATCGGGCAGGCACGCCACGTAAAGGCGCTCCATCACTTCAACGCGGAGCTGATCAAGGCCAACGAGGAAGAGCACCACTGACGGCAACCAACAGACCGACCGCCTTCCGGCAAGATCAGAACTTCGACGGTTCTGTCACCAGGATCTTGCCGGCATAACGATGCGAGGCCTTGCCTTTCAGTCGGAACTGCAGATCCTTCTGGGCCATGTAGAACCGCGCCTGCCTCCCTCTTAGTCCCGGCAGATCGAACGGATCCAGCCCGGCCCACGGCAGGAAAGGATTTCGCCGCAACGAACCATAAATACCGACGCGAACTGACGGCCGTTTGCTGGTGGCGCGGGCATGGAAACCGTGTGTATCGGCAACGACCAGCGTATTGCCGGGAACCGCGAACCGCACCGGTTCGGGATACTTCAGCCGACCAAGTTCCTCAGGAGCAAGCCGGAAGGACCCACGGGCGTGCAGCGTGTTCTTGTCGCCACACGCCGACAGGCTCTGTTCACGCTCCCATTCCAGCCGTTCCGGCGTCAGCCGATGAGAGCCGGGAATATAGGTGAAGGGTCCCTCGGCATCGTCGATGTCATAGAGGAAGAACCAGGATTTCGCAGTCTGATGGAACGTATCGGAATGAAACGCCGTTTGCGGATCCGCTTTGCGCTTGGTGTCCGGATTGGTCATGACGATGTGCAGATAGACCAGAGGATCACCGTTGGTCGAGCCGACATAACGCAGACCGTTCTGGAACGGCTTGCTCCAGACAAAAGCCTTCAGATGAGGCAAATCTGCCAGAACACTGGGTGGCAGCGGAATAAAGCGCGTGACGGCATTGCCCTGGCGCATGTCCCAGGCATCGAACCGCGTTGTTTCAACTTCCTTGCGCAGTGCTGCCAGTTCAGCTTCCGGCAAAAGGTCCCGCGTCGCAATGAAGCCGTCCCTGGCATAGGCAGCGCGATCTTCTTCCGGCAGGAGGTGTTCCAGCCTGCGGCGGCGCGCATCTGCCATCGTTTCCGCCAGCTTGATGCGTTTTGCGTGCAGACCGGCCTCGTTCAGCCGGCGACTGCCGATCAGCGGGTTGTCCCGAAACGATTTGGCCCCGGTTGCCAGCTCGGCGGCATAGAGCGGCATCTTGAGAACATCCGCGGCGCGCATATGAAAACCTCGGTTCGATAAACAAGAATTCAAAAAATGGGAGGCCGGACGACGACACCGGCCACCAGGGTCTTTTAGATCGCTTTTGTCGCCTGTTCCAGCCAGATCCGTTCTTTCGCACCCACAAGCGGACCGATCTCGGCACGAACCTTCTCGTGGTAGCGGTTCAGCCAGTCACGTTCCGCCGCCGTCAGCAAACCCGGCTCTACCAGCCGCAAATCCATCGGCACCAGAGTGATCGTCTCGAAACCGAGCATCGGCCGTTCTCCGCCGGGCAAATCGCGAGCCGGAGTGACGATTTCCAGGTTCTCGATACGGATACCGTATTCGCCGGCAGGGTAGTAGCCCGGCTCATTGGACAGGATCATGCCTGGTTTCAGCGCCACGGTTCCGGTTTTGGAAATGCGCTGTGGTCCCTCATGTACGCTCAAATACGCCCCGACGCCGTGACCGGTCCCATGGTCGAAATCCAGTCCGGCCTTCCACAGGTCGATCCGTGCAAGGGTATCGAGCTGGGCACCTGTGGTGCCTTCGGGAAATTTCGCGGTCGAAATGGCAATATGCCCCTTCAGGACCAGCGTATAGTGCTTCTTCATGTCAGCGCTCACCTCACCAACCGCAAGCGTGCGGGTGATGTCGGTGGTGCCATCTTCATATTGGGCTCCCGAATCGATCAGAAACGGTTTGCCGACCGGAATCTCGAGATTGCTGGAGCGGCTGACCCTGTAATGGCAGATTGCCCCGTTCGGACCGGCACCGGAAATCGTGTCGAAGGAAATATCCTTCAGAACGCCGGTCTCCTGACGGAACTGTTCGAGCTTCTCCGCAGCACTGATCTCATCGAGATCGCCGTTCGGAGCAACTTCGTCGAACCAGCACAGGAAATTGACGAAGGCTGCGGCATCGCGGATATGCGCGGTGCGCGCGCCCTTCAGTTCCGTTTCGTTCTTGATCGCCTTTGGCAAAAGGATCGGATCCTGGGCTTCCAGCAGCGTGCCGCCTGCATCGGTGATGGCGTCTGCAATACCGATGCCCGCAAGGCCCGGATCGATCATCACCCTGGCGCCCGCCTTGCCGAACGCTTCCAGCCCCGGTTTGAAATCGGCAGGCTCGTTCAGCTCCGTCAGATCGGCAAGTGCGTCCCGCACCGAATTGGAGAGTTTGCGGCCGTCGATGTAGAGCGACGGCTTGCCTTCAGCCGGAACAGTGGCGAACGACAGCGGCAGTGGCGTATGGGTGACGTCAGAACCACGGATGTTGAACAGCCATGCGATCGAGTCGGGCTGGGTCAGGACGCAGGCATCTGCCTTCTTCTCGCCAAGTGCCGACTGGATCTCGGCAATCTTGTCTTTCGAGGCGCGTCCGGCCAGTTCTTCAGGATACAGCGACACCTGGCCAAGTGGCGGCTCCGGCCGGTCTTTCCAGACAGTATCGAGCGGATTGTGAGTCAGCTTTACCAGTTTGGCCCCAGCCGCCTCGCAAACCTCTTGGAGCCGACGCACCTCACGCACCGTATGCAGCATCGCATCAATGCCGAGTTTCTGCCCCGGCTTCAGCCGGTCGGCCAACCAGTCGGTTACCGGTTCGGTGATCAGATGGCGTGCAGGAAACACAGCCATATCGACCTGGTCACGCACCTGGATGGTGTAGCGGCCATCGACAAAGATCGCAGCCTCATCTCCCAGAATCGCTGCCATGCCAGCGGAACCGGTAAATCCGGTCAGCCACTGCAGCCGGCAATCATGAGGCGGCACATATTCGCCCTGATGCGCATCGGCGCGTGGAACGAGGAAGCCGTCAAGACCACGGCGGGAGAGTTCGGCTCTGAGAAGCGCCGCATGCGGAGCACCACAGGAAGGATCACTGAGATCATCAAAGGTCTGGAACATGGCCGCAAGATAATTTCGCGGCAGCATCCGATCAAGCTGGATATTTATTCCGCCTGAATCGCTTAAGCAGCATTATTTTCCCTATATTTTGCGTTGCAGCAAATTCTTTCGCATATGCGAAGGACGCAAGGCTGGCATGCGTTCCAAGGCCTACCTGAGGCTCCGGCAAAGGCGCATATAGGGTCCAGACAAGAAAAAGACGTTTCTCCCTAGGGAAGCTCTGAAACTTCAAACGGGATTGATCACGATGACCATGAAAACAACCACTTCGACCCGCGCCGGCGGCAGCTTCATGCGCCGCGCATTCGACCGGATGATTGAAGCCCGCTCCATCCAGGCTCGCCGTTACGTGAACGGCTACCTTCTATCGCTGGACGACGCGACTCTGGCCACTCACGGCTATGACCGCAGCCAGCTGGAGCGTGAAGGCGCTTCGACCAGCGCGTTCTAAGGGGCTCAGGACGGTTCAGTTAAAGACCACTGTGCACAAAGAAAGGCCTGCCGGATTTCCGGCGGGCCTTTTTTAATGGAAGACAGGCATTAGTGAACCTGGATGGAAGGCTCAAGATGTCAGAATGAAGAACCCGCACCGCTCAATCGGGTTCAATCAAAGTTCCGAAAAAACCCGGCTCACCCGTAGCCTCATCCTGAGGAGATTGGCGAAGACAATCGTCTAGAAGGATGACGACGTGGTCATTGCAGGCTCCTAGCAAACGGAACCAGTGATCAGGCGTATTTCCTGCCCCGCACGAGGGTCAGTGTCAACCAGCCATCCTTTTCGCCGCGCCGGTCCAGAACGAAGCCCTGACAGCCATAGGCAAACAGGATCCGCGGGCCGTCCTCAACCCTGAGGCCGGAAAGGACAAGCGTTGCGACCGGCGTCATGCTTTCGCCGATGGATTTGGCCATCTTCATCAGGGGCCGCGCCAGAATGTTGGCAATCACCAGATCGAAAGGTCCATAGAGGCGGAAGCGGCGATCTTCGATACCATTGGCGGTAAAGCCCTTGACCAGGTGCCCTGCTCCGTTGAGCCGTGCGTTTTCCAGGGCCGTTTTCGTTGCCACCGGGTCGATATCGGTTGCCAGCACCGTCTGGCGGGATTGAAGCGCAGCAGCGATTGCAAGCACCCCGGTTCCCGTGCCCAGGTCCAGAATGCTGTTATACTCCCGCATGGACAGCAGCCTGTCGATCTCTTCAAGGCACCCGGCCGTCGTGCCGTGGTGGCCGGTTCCGAAGGCAAGCGCCGCTTCGATCTCGATACCAATGGCACCGCCCGGAACCTTGTCCCGGTCATGGCTGCCGTGAACGACGAACCGGCCCGCTTTAACGGGCTTCAGTCCTTCCAGGCTCTTTTCCACCCAGTTGATGTCCGGCAGTTCTTCCGCTTCCAGCGGTGCGGCAAACGCATCCGCGCCGACACGATCGCGAACGGCCGCGGCGGCTTCCTCCGGTTCCATGTCGAACAGGAGGATTTCAGCTGCCCAGAGCCGGCCATCGGGCGTGGCTTCATAAATGGTCACCGGATTGCCGTCATCCTCGAACGCCCGTTCAAGGATCTCGGAGATCCGCTTGGCTTCCAGTTCTTCAGCCGTGATTCGCACCCGGATGGTTTTCATCGCTGCTCGCGCCTGTGGTTATAGGGGTCAAGGCGTGCGGTATAGCGGGAAGCGGCAGGTGATGCCAGCTTGAAACAGCCCATGGACTGGGCAAATCGGGTCTCTGCCCCATTTCAATGGGAAATGTGAGGAAACGCCATGATCAGCCCATTTTCAAAGCCGTTGCGGCAGTCGGTGCTCCTGATGCTGCTAGCAGCCGCGCTTTCCCTTTGCCTGCTTGCAATGCCTGCCCGGGCGACGCCGGAACAGGACGCCCTTTTCAAGGCGTTGAAAAATGCCCCAACGGAAGAAGAAGCCAGCAGGATTGAAGATGACATCTGGACCAGCTGGCTGGATGCGGCACCGACGCCCGAGATCCGGCAAAAGGTGGATGAGGCCATGCGCCGGCGCGATAGCTATGACTTTCAAGGCGCAAAGGTCCTGCTCGACAAGGTGGTGGAAGAGGCTGCGGACTATTCGGAAGGTTGGAACCAGCGCGCCTTCATCCTTTTTCTGCAAGGCAACTACGAAGCCAGCCTGGAAGACATCGAGCGTGCCCTTGCCCTGGAGCCGCGCCACTTCGGGGCCCTGTCCGGCAAGGCAATCATCCTGATGACGCTCGGCCGGGTGGAGTCAGGACAGGAAGTCCTTCGCGAAGCGGTCGGCATTCATCCTTTCCTCAAGGAACGCGACATGCTGATCAAGCCACAAGGCGTTGATCTTTAGGGAAGCTGAGGGGCACGAAGGCATCGTCAGCGCTCGACAAGGCCTACTCAGCACCACACAGAAGAGCTTCCGCAGTTGTTCCGGGAAGAACCATCCAGCAACATTCGACGGAATAAGTCCTGCCCGAGTAAAGCTCAATGCCGTTCGACGAAACTGTCGATGACCTTCTTCACGCCCGCCTTCTCGAAATCGATTGTCAGCTTGTTGCCTTCGATCGACTTGATCGCGCCATAGCCAAACTTGATGTGAAACACCCGTTCGCCAGTAGAAAAGTCTGAAGGCGTGTCACTGACGGATTTCGCGACCAGTTCGCCTTCGATCGTCAGCGGTCCCTGGCGCTTCTGCCGCGCGGACTGATACCCGCGTCCGCCACTGTCGGAAAATCCGCTGGAGGACTGCTTGGCACGCTGCGCACGTTGCCAGCCGGGTGTGGAATAGCTGCCCTTGTCGAAGGGATCATGGCTGTCGAAACGAGACGGGCTGTAACCACCGCCGCCATATCCACCATAGTTTGTCGATGCTTCTGCAATCTCGACATGGTCCGGCGGCAACTCGTCCAGAAAACGGGAGGGAACGGTCGACTGCCAAAGGCCGTGAATGCGCCGGTTGGAGGCAAAATAGAGCTTCGCACGTTTCTTCGCGCGGGTGATGCCGACATAGGCCAGCCGGCGTTCTTCCTCCAGGCCGGCGCGGCCGGATTCGTCCAGCGCGCGCTGATGGGGAAACAGCCCCTCTTCCCAACCGGGCAGAAACACCGTGTCGAACTCCAGCCCTTTGGCCGAGTGCAGCGTCATGATGGACACGGCATCGGTTGCATCCGCGCTGTCCCGGTCCATGACGAGAGAGATGTGCTCCAGAAAACCGGCCATGGATTCAAATTCGTCCATCGACCGGATCAGTTCCTTCAGGTTGTCGAGCCGCCCCGGCGCTTCCGCAGACCGGTCCTGCCGCCACATTTCCGTATAGCCACTTTCGTCCAGAATGATTTCCGCCAGTTCGGTGTGTTTCATCTGGTCGAGCTGACGCCGCCAGCGCTCAAAGTTGTCGAGCACGGATTTCAGCGCGTTACGTGGCTTGGGCTTCAATTCTTCGGTGTCGATGAGCTGGCTGGCTGCCTGCATCAGCGGAATGCGTTCTGCGCGGGCAACGCCGTGGACCAACTTCAGCGTGGCATCGCCCAGACCACGCTTCGGCGTGTTGACGATGCGCTCGAACGCCAGGTCGTCGGCCGGTTGCACAACACAGCGGAAATACGCCATGGCGTCACGGATTTCCATGCGCTCATAGAAGCGCGGACCGCCGATAACCCGATAGTTCAGCCCCAGCGTCACGAACCGGTCTTCAAACTCGCGCATCTGGAAAGATGCGCGCACCAGAACCGCCATTTCGTTGAGCGAATGGCCTTTTGACTGAAGGGATTCGATCTCTTCACCAATGGTGCGGGCTTCTTCTTCGCTGTCCCAGACGGATGCCACCGACACCAGGTCATGGTCGGGCTCTTCGAAATCGGTGAACAGCGTTTTCCCGAGACGACCTTCGTTGAATGCAATCAGGTGGGACGCTGCCGCCAGAATGTGGCTGGTCGAGCGATAATTGCGCTCCAGGCGAATGACCACGGCCCCCTTGAAGTCGTGCTCGAAGCGAAGGATGTTGTCGACCTCCGCCCCGCGCCAGCCGTAAATCGACTGGTCGTCATCGCCGACACAGCAGACATTCGGATTGCCCTGAGCGAGCAGCCGAAGCCACAGGTACTGCGCGATATTGGTATCCTGATACTCGTCCACCAGCATGTAACGGAACCGGCGCTGATATTCCTTCAGAACATCCGGCTGGGTCTTGAACAAGGTGATGACATGCAGCAGCAGGTCGCCGAAATCAGCCGCGTTCAGGATCGACAGGCGTTCCTGATATTCCTCGTAAAGCTTGCGGCCCTTGCCGTTGGCAAACGCCCGTGCCTCGCCCTCGGGAACGTCCTTCGGTCCCAATGCCCGGTTTTTCCAGCTGTCCAGGATGCTGGCGAAAGCCCGTGCGGTCCAGCGCTTGTCATCCAGTCCCTCGGCCTGAATGATCTGCTTGATCAGGCGGATCTGATCATCTGTATCGAGGATCGAGAAAGACGATTTCAAACCGACGAGTTCTGCATGTTTGCGCAGGATCTTCACGCAGATGGAGTGGAACGTGCCAAGCCAGGCCATGCCTTCGACATTGCCGCCGACGAAGCCGGCAATGCGCTCCTTCATTTCGCGGGAGGCCTTGTTGGTGAAGGTAACGGCCAGAATTTCAGACGGCCGCGCCAAACCGGAGGCCAGGATATGCGCAATGCGTGTTGTCAGCACACGGGTCTTGCCCGTTCCGGCCCCGGCCAGCACCAGAACCGGCCCTTCGGTGGTCTCCACCGCAAGTCGCTGTTCCGGGTTCAGACCGGTCAGATAGTCCGGTGCCCGCCGTGCCGCCATCGCCCGGGCCGCGATCCCGCCTTGCGGCCGCACCGGCACAGGCGCAGGCTCCGCCTGCGTGCCGATAGGCTGGAAAGGATCGTCAAAGGAATCGTCGTACCCGTCCGGGTCGGTCATGGTTTACTGGTCCGGTTTCAAGCGCTTGTTTTGAGAACAATATAGCAACAAACCGGCGCTGGCGAGGCGGGAATGTCCGATTTGGTGGGGACAAGGACTGCGCTTTTCTTATTTGGCCCAGCAACTGCGTGAGGCAATTACGGTTTGATAGGCGTCAAGACCGGTGGAGTCCCAAAGTCTTGTGACTCCAGCCAACACCGAGGATTACTGGATCCCGGTCTTGCCGCGTTGCGGCAAACCGGGATGACAAGAAGCAAAGGCAAGTCCTGAAGCCTCTCTTGTCATCCCCGCGTAGGCGGGGATCCAGTAAACAAGGGAGCCTGTTGCTTGACCATGTGGCAGGAGAACAAGCCATGCGCAGCAAACGATCGAAGCAACGCAAAAGTGTCAAACCAGTTTAGGAAACAGGTCGTCCCAGTTTGGATTCCCTTCTTCGATCAAACGGATCTTCCAGGCACGATTCCAGCGTTTGACTTGTTTTTCCCGCTTGATCGCCCACTCGATTTCCTCGTGAACTTCGTAATACACCAACCGATGCACGCCATATTTCGCGGTAAACTGGCTTCCGATGCCTTCACGGTGATGCGAAACCCTGCCCAACAGATCATTCGTCACCCCCGACATAGAGCGTGCCGCCCAGTCCACTTGCAAGAATGTAGACATAGTATTGCTGATCGAGGTGCAACGTGGAGCCTTTGTTGAAATTCTTCCGGGATAAACGTTAGTCCTGCTGCTTTAACGCAGCCGATACCGGTTTCAAATAACCGATGGTTTGCGGTTCCAGCGAGCACAGGGGGGTACTGGATCCCGGTCTTGCAGCTGCGCGTCAAACCGGGATGACAATGGATGGCGGGGTAGTGTGAAATGAAAACAGAGCCCACCTCTCCATTTTGTCATCCCCGCGCAGGCGGGGATCCAGTAAACGCAGGCACCTTTGGAGCAAAATGCCTCTGCCTCGGTCCTTTCGTCAAAAAACCCGGATGACAAAACACGAAGGGAATACTCGCTCAGGCCCCCACCAGATCGAACCAGTCATCCTCGGAGATGACTTCGATCTCCAGCTCCTGCGCCTTTTTCAGCTTGGAGCCCGCGCCGGGGCCAGCCACCACGAGGTCGGTCTTTTTCGACACGGACCCGGCAGTCTTGGCACCGAACCGTTCGGCCATGGCCTTGGCTTCGTCGCGGGTCATGCGCTCCAGCGAGCCGGTAAAGACCACTGTCTTGCCTGCAACCGGTGAGCCGGACGCATTGATCTTTTCCGCATCCTTCGGCGACACCTCGACCAGAAGCGCATCGAGCTGGTCGAGATTATGTTGCTCGGCAAAGAATTCCGCCAGCGCCTCGGCAACGATATGTCCGATGCCGTCGATATCGTTGAGCTCGGTCCAGGCTTCACCCGCCGTGTCGTGCGCCGCCTTCATGGCTGCATAAAACGCCGCCCAGGAGCCATAGGCGCGGGCCAGAAGTTTGGCGTTGCCCTCGCCCACGTGTCGGATACCAAGGGCGAAGATGAAGCGGTGAAGGTCGATTTCACGCCGGGCGTTGATCGCTTCGAAAAGGTTCTTCGCCGAAACGGCACCCCAACCTTCCCGGTTGCGCAGCTTGGTGAGAGAGCGCTTGTCCCGTTCTTCCAGCGTGAAGATATCCGCCGGGGCCATCACCAGCCCTTCCTTGTAGAAGGCGTCGACCTGCTTGTCGCCGAAACCTTCGATGTCGAAGGCATTGCGCGAGACGAAGTGCTTCAGCTTTTCCGTTGCCTGTGCCGGGCAGATCAGGCCGCCGGTGCAGCGGCGCACGGCATCCCGTCGCCCGGTCTTTTCTTTTTCCTCGCGCACCGCGTGACTGCCGCAGGCAGGACAGACTGTTGGAAAATCGAAGGCTTCCGCCCCTTCCGGACGTTTGTCCAGATCGATATCGACAATCTGCGGAATGACATCGCCGGCACGCTGGATCTTTACCGTGTCACCGATGCGAAGATCCTTGCCACCACGGACCGGTTCACCGTCCTGGCCGATGCCCTTGATGTAGTCTTCGTTGTGCAAGGTTGCGTTTGAAACGACGACCCCTCCCACCGTAATCGGCTCCAGCTTGGCAACAGGCGTCAACGCGCCCGTACGGCCGACCTGGATCTCGATGTCGTTGAGTGTGGTATAGGCCTGTTCTGCCGGAAACTTGTGCGCGATCGCCCAGCGGGGAGACCGGGAGACGAAACCGAGCCGCTCCTGCAGGTCCAGTCGGTCGACCTTGTAGACGACACCGTCAATGTCGTAGTCGAGCTGGGAACGGCTTTCCTCGATGCCGTGATAGACACCGAGAAGCTCTTCCACGGTTTCGCAGCGCTTCATCAGGCGATTGATCTGAAAGCCCCAGGCCTCCAGCTGCTTGACCATGCCGAACTGGGTGTCTTCCGGCAGCGCGCTCATTTCGCCCCAGGCATAGGCGAAGAAGCGCAGCGGGCGGGACGCGGTGATCTCGGACTTGAGCTGGCGTAGCGACCCGGCCGCGGCGTTGCGCGGATTGGCGAAAACCTTGCCGCCATTGGCCGCCATGCGTTCATTCAGCGCCTGGAAGTCCTTGTGCGCCATATAGACTTCACCACGCACCTCCACCACGTCCGGAACCGTTCCGGAAAGCTTTTCCGGGATGTCCTTGATGGTCTTCGCGTTCTCGGTGACGTTTTCACCTGTGGTTCCATCACCGCGCGTTGCCGCATAGACCAGGACACCGTTCTCGTAACGAAGAGACAGAGACAGGCCATCGATCTTCGGTTCGGCGGTGACCGCAAGTGCGCCCATCAGCGGATCGAATTTCAGAAACCGCCTGACGCGACCCACAAAATCCCGCACGTCGTCGTCGCTGAAGGCATTGTCCAGTGACAGCATCGGCACCCGGTGAGTGATCTTGCCAAAACCGGACGCCGGTGCCGCCCCCACCTGGGCGGATGGGCCGTCTTCAAGAATCAGATTGGGGAACCGGGCTTCGATAGACGCGTTCCGCCGCCGCAAGGCGTCATAATCCGCGTCCGAGATGACCGGAGCATCTTCCTGGTGATACCGCCGGTCATGTTCGGCGATTTCCGTCGCGAGCCGTTTCAGCTCAACCTGGGCCTCCTCCTGCGTCAGGGCATCGATGTCGGTTTGGGCGAAGGAGGTGTCAGTCATGATGTCTTCACGAAATGTGTCAGCGGGAAAGGCCGAGTTGATGACCGGATTAAATCCGATACCGGAACCGATTGGCGGGCTCAAGCGTTGATAGCACATCGAACCGGCAAAACTCGATGCTGGTCAATGTTGGAATGAGGAGACACGAATGGCTTATCAGGACCGTGAAACGCATTATGTCGAGAAGACTACCGGCAACAGCGCAGGCTGGTTCATGGCCGGGGCGCTTGTCGTCGCGCTGATCGCAGGCGGCCTGCTCTATGCCAATGGCTTTTTCACGAACGACGAAGAGCTGAGCATCGAGCTGAACGTGCCCAATGTGGGTGAAGGCGAACTCAAGCTGCCGGACATGAAGGAAGCACCGCTCGTCAAGGAGCCGTAAGATCTTTTCCAATATGCAAACTGCACCACAGGGCGGGAGCTACGGCTAACCCGCCCTTTTTTTTCGCGCCAACGCACACTGACCGAGGGTACTATTCGGCAGCCGTCAGCAGCCTGCGCGCAGCCGCGCGCGCTTCTTCGGTGATGACGCTGCCGGCAAGCATCCGGGCGATTTCTTCGCTGCGGTGGTCTTCATCGATGCGCTGGACACGCGTCGCGACCCGATCCCGCTTCGTTGCTTCCTTGGCGATCAGGAAATGCCCTGCGGCACGGGCTGCGACCTGCGGCGCGTGGGTAACAGTAAGAACCTGAACGCTGCCGGCAAGCCGCGCCAGACGCAGACCGATGGCCTCGGCCACCGCACCGCCGACACCAGTATCAATCTCGTCGAACACCAGGGTCGGAGCCGAGCCCTTGTCCGCCAGGGACACCTTGAGTGCCAGCAGGAAACGGGAAAGCTCGCCGCCCGACGCCACCTTCATCATGGGTCCAGGCTTCGTGCCCGGGTTGGTCTGGACATGGAATTCCAGCTGATCGATGCCTGAACGACCACGGTTCTCGGAATTGCTTTCCAGTTCGACGATGAATTTAGCCCGCTCAAGCTTGAGATCAGGCAGCTCTGTTTCAACCGCCTTTTCCAATGCCTTGGCTGTCTTGCGCCGCTTGTCGGACAGGTTGGCCGCCTTCTTGTCGTAGTCGGCCCGGGCCTTGCCTGCAGCACTCACCAGCGCCGCCAGCTTGTCCTCACCGGCATCGAGATCGGCCAGATCACCGCTCATGCGGGCACAGAGCGCGGACAACTCGTCAACCGGCACGGAATATTTGCGGGAAGCAGCGCGAAGCGCAAACAGACGCTCTTCGACCGCTTCCAGTTCGCGCGGGTCATATTCAGTCTCGCGAAGCGCTGTTTCCAGTCCGCCCCGTGTTTCCTCCAGAAGGTCCAGTGCTTCGGCAAGCGTGCGGACAGGCAGGCCAAGCAGATTGGGCACCTGGTCGGCCTTTCGCTCCAGCCGCCGCAACAAGCTGGCAAGCTCGGGGATCGGCGAAGCAGTGCCGTTCAAGGTTTCGAAGGCTTCGTTGAGATCGCCTGCGATCTTCTCGACCGCCATCATGTCCGTCCGCCGGGCGGCGAGTTGCTCCTCTTCGCCGGTTTCCGGTTTCAGCACCGACAACTCATCAACGGCAGAGCGCAGGAAATCGGCTTCGTTGCGCGCAGCCTCGATCCGCTTTTCATGGTCGGTCACTGCCTTGTCGGCTGCGCGATAGGTGGCAAAGGCCTGCGCAACGGCTTCGGCCTCGGTCGTCAGTCCTCCGAACACATCGATGAGGGCACGGTGGCTTTCCGGGTCAACCAGGGCGCGGTCGTCATGCTGCCCGTGAATTTCCACCAGAAGTGCGCCCGCCTGGCGCAGCAGCCCCGCACTGACAGGCTGATCGTTGACGAACGCCCTTGTACGGCCGTCGGATGTCTGGATACGGCGCAGAATGATATCGCCGTCGTCATCAACGTCGTTCTCGCGCAGAAAGGTGCGGACGGGATGGTTCGCCGCCACATCGAAGACGGCAGTCACCTGCCCTTGCGCTTCGCCGTGCCGCACGAGATCGGCATCGCCGCGAGCCCCCAGTGCCAGCGACAGGGAATCGAGAAGGATGGACTTGCCCGCACCGGTCTCGCCGGTCAGAACCGACATGCCGGCAGCAAATTCGAGGTCAAGACGGTCGATCAGAACGATGTCACGGATAGACAGCGCGACCAGCATGAAGGGATGCTCCTTAAAGTTCGGCCCACCATATAGGAGGACCGAAGCGTCTTGAAAGAGCCTGTTTGGGCCTTTTCAACCTCATTTGCGAGGCTGAAGCCAATTCGGGATTAAACTGGGCGTCAGATGCTCTTGAAGGCGCGGCTGATCCAGCTGCCGCTGTCTTCGGAAGGTTCGTATCCACCCTTGTTCAGCAGCGAATAGGCGTCCTTGTACCACTGGCTGTCCGGATAGTTGTGCCCGAGCACGGCCGCGGCCGTCTGCGCCTCGTTGACGACACCGAGCGCGTAATAGGCTTCGGTCAGACGGAACAGGGCTTCTTCCACGTGGCGAGTGGTCTGGTAATCGACAACAACCGTCTTGAAGCGGTTGATGCCTGCAATGTAGTTGCGCTTCTTCAGATAGAAGCGGCCAACCTGCATTTCCTTGCCGCCGAGCTGGTCGTGCACGATCCGCAGCTTGCTTTCAGCGTCCGGCACATACTCTGATTCCGGGAACCGCTGGATCAGCTCGTTAAAGGCACCGGCTGCCTTGCGGGTCACTGCCTGGTCGCGGGTAATGTCCGGCATCTGGCGGAAATAGGCCTGCCCGGCGAGATACAGCATGTAGGCTGAATCCTCATCCCCCGGATAAAGCGTCACGAACCGCTTCGCCGCGGTCACGGTTTCCGTGTACTTGCCGCGCGAATAGTTCAGGAACGCCAGGTTCACCAGCGATTTCTTGGAATATTCCGAATAGGGATAAAGCTTGTCGAGCTCTTCGAACTTCTGGGTCGAATCGCGCAGTTTGCCTTGCGCACGCAGGGACAGGCCTTCGTTGAACAGAACTTCCGGCGGCGTATCGTTGAGCGCCAGCTCGTCGAGATCATCCTTGCCGCCGCATGCGGCAAGCGCAAGCGGCACTGCCAGAACAGCCAGTCTCAGGAAGGTCTTCATGTGTTTGGCTCTGCTCACTTCAGAACCAGTATCCATTCCGTTCACGCCTATACTCCCGGGCCTTTAAAGCCCCTAAGGCCCGTGTCATAGGGCCTTGCAAATTTATCGACAGGAGTGTTTAGCGGAAATCACCGGTCCCCGTCACGTCCTCATCGGCCATCTGACGGTTTTTTTGAGCAATTTTATGGCAACCGGTCCAAATAGGTTCCGAATTCCGCCGAAAAGAAAACGGCCGCTCCAATGAAGCGGCCGATCAAATTTATATCAGGAAACGTCCGGGCCGAAAGCGGCTGCGGCTGCGATACCGCCCTTGTCGACCTGACCGACCTTGCGGAAGGCAGGCGACTCGACGATTTCGAACGCGCTCGGGTCTTCGAACAGCTTGACCAGAATTGCATGGTTCATCTTGTGACCGCCCTTGTAAGAGCGGTAGAGCCCCAGGATCGGCAAGCCGGCGAGAGCCAGATCGCCAACGGCATCCAGGGCCTTGTGACGTGCAAATTCGTCCGGCCAGCGAGTTCCTTCCGGATTGAGAACCTTGTCCTCGGAGATCGCCACGGAGTTTTCCAGAGAAGAGCCGAGGGCAAAGCCCATCTTCCAGAGCTGTTCGACATCCTTCACGTATCCGAAAGTACGTGCCCGGGAAAGCTCCTCGCGGAACACGTCCGGCGTGATGTCGGAAGCAAACTTCTGGCGGCCGATCAGCGGTGTATCGAAATCGATGGTGATGTCGAACTTGGTGCCGTTGTAAGGATGCAGCTCGCACCAGGCCGTGCCATTGTCGACACGAACGGTCTTCTTCACCTTCAGATACCGGCGTCCCCGGTCCAGGCGCTTCAGGCCGATCTGCTCGATCGCTTCGACAAACTCGACGCTGCTGCCGTCCATGACAGGCATTTCCGGTCCGTCGATTTCCACGATCAGATTGTCGACCCCCATGCCGAACAGTGCGGCCATGAGATGTTCGACAGTCGCGACACCTTCAGTGGACGGATCGCCAAGCACGGTGCAAAGCGCGGTTGCGGATACCTTGTTCCACAAGGCCGGAACTTCAGTGGAATTTTCCTGGTCGGTGCGGGTGAACACAATCCCCACACCAGCTTCGGCCGGTACGAGAGTGATCGACGCAGGCTTGCCCGAATGAACGCCTATACCGGTCAGGGTCACCTGATCGGCCAGCGTCGTCTGTCGGTCAACAAATGCGGTCATAAACCCTGCCCTTCAATTTGCGGCGGAAACAAGCCCTTTATTTGCCCTTTCAGGGTTACGGACTTTTAACGATCCCGCGTTGGCTGGGAACATAGTCCCGAACCCCTCTTGGGCGAAATAAAGCTTTATTACGATTTGTAACGATTCACAGGCTTGCAACACACTGAATTGAAAAGGGAATTCGTTCCGTTACGGAAACAGCCCGGAGTGTGAACTCCGGGCTGTGACGATCAGGGAAGATGATCGGGTGTCGAATCAGTTGGCCTGGCGGCGGAGAAACGCCGGAATTTCCAACTGTTCGTCTTCAGTCGCGCTGACCGGCTTCGGCGTTGCCCGCCCGGTGTTGTCCAGCTGACCTGCGGCTCCATGAGCTGCCGGGCGTTGCTGGGGTGCACGCGGAGCGGCCTGCTGGGCCGGCTGCATCTGCGGAGCGGGACGGGCAACCGGTGCGGCAGCCATGTCATGCTCCTGATCTTCTTCATGGTGACGGCCAAGGCCGCTTGCCAGACGACGCAGCAGCCCCATCGGGCGGCGGTCGTCTTCGCCGTGCTCTTCATAGCTCTGTGCCGGAGCAGCATACTGGGGTTGCTGCTGAGCAGCGGCCTGCTGAGGGGCTGCCTGCTGAGGCTGGGCAACACTTGCAGTCTGCTGCTTGGCCTGGATCTCACGCTGAGCGATCGGCGGGAAATCCTCGACGCGCGGCATACGCGGCGCAGGGTTGTGCTCGGCGGCAACCGGCGGAATGTAGGGCTGGCTGACCGGCATGTCTTCGGCAACAGGTGCCCGGGCTTCGTCTTCGATGTCGAGCATCTGCGATTTGGCCGCAAGCGATCCTGCAGTCGGCTGCACCTTCTTGATCTCTACAGCCGGGTCGCTGGCAACGGACACGGGCTGAGGATCCGGAATGGCAAGTTCCCGTTCCAGATTGGCAACGGCCTTGGCAGCGGCATTTTCCGCATGAGCCTTTTCAGCCATGGCTGCCGGGCGTGCGGTGTTGATTTCCGGTGTCCGGCTTACCACCGACGCTTCGGCCTTTACAGGCTGAGCTTCTGTTCCGGGAAACGTGTTGGCCGCAAAGCCTTCCTCCCTGTCAATGCCTGTTGCAACGACGGACACGCGGATGAGACCGTCCAGTGTCTCGTCAAAGGTTGCGCCCAGAATGATGTTGGCGTCAGCGTCCACTTCCTCACGGATGCGGGTTGCCGCTTCATCCACTTCGAACAGCGTCAGGTCATTGCCGCCGGTGATGGAGATGAGCAGGCCTCTGGCGCCTTTCATCGAGGATTCGTCGAGCAGCGGGTTGGCAATGGCAGCTTCGGCCGCCTGCTGAGCACGCTTTTCGCCGCTGGCTTCGCCGGTGCCCATCATGGCCTTGCCCATGCCGCGCATAACGGAGCGAACGTCGGCGAAATCGAGGTTGATGAGACCTTCCTTCACCATCAGGTCGGTGATGCAGGCAACACCCGAATAGAGCACCTGGTCGGCCATCGCGAAAGCGTCGGCGAAAGTGGTCTGAGCATTGGCAATCCGGAACAGGTTCTGGTTCGGAATGACGATCAGTGTGTCGACACTCCGCTGCAGTTCCTCGATACCGGAATCGGCGATCCGCATACGGCGTGCGCCTTCGAACTGGAACGGTTTGGTCACCACACCTACCGTCAGTATACCCTGCTCGCGGGCCGCCCGTGCGATAACGGGAGCTGCACCGGTGCCGGTTCCACCGCCCATGCCGGCGGTGATGAACACCATGTGCGATCCGGACAGGTGATCGTTGATTTCGTCGATCACTTCCTCGGCAGCTGCGCAGCCGACTTCCGGCTGGGAGCCTGCACCAAGACCTTCGGTCACGGCCACGCCCATCTGGACGAGCCTGTCTGAATGGTTCATGGCCAGTGCCTGGGCATCCGTGTTGGCAACGACGAAGTCGCAGCCCTGGAGACCTGCAGTGATCATGTTATTGACGGCGTTTCCGCCCGCGCCGCCTACGCCGAAGACCGTAATGCGTGGCTTCAGCTCCTGAATGTCGGGCATCTTCAGGTTGATGGTCATATTATCCTCGCGACCCACTGGCGCCCCCGGTACGGGAGTAGCCTCTTCTTCCCTAATCTCCTCTGCCATTCCTGGCAGCTCAACTTCCTGGATGTCGTCTTCTTGGCTCATGTCGTCAGAAGCTTTCCCTGATCCATTGGCCCACACGGGCCAGGTAACCAGATTGCCCGCCCCACCCTGATCTCCGGTTCTTGTGTTCGAACTGTTCGATCTGAGCGACCTGCGGATAAATCAAGAGGCCAACAGCGGCGGCGAAAGCCGGACCTTTGGCAGCCTCGGGAAGACCGGCGACGCCTAGAGGCCGGCCAAGACGGACGTTGCGCCCCAGGATGTGACGCGCAACTTCTCCAAGACCCGTGAGCTGACTTGCTCCCCCGGTCAGAACGATCTGCTTACCGACACGCCCGGCAAAGCCGGACGCCGTAAGCCGATCTCTCACGAGTTCTAGGATTTCTTCCACGCGCGGCCGGATAACCCGGGTCAACGCCGAGCGCGGGATCTGGTTCGGCAGGTCGCTGTCGCTTTCCAGCGGCGGCACCGTGAGCAGGTCACGGTCGTCCGAGCTGGAGGCCAGCGGCGAGCCATAAAGAGTTTTCAGGCGCTCCGCATCCTGCAGACGGGTGGCGAAAGCGCGGGCGATATCGGTGGTGACGTGATTGCCGCCAACGGCAATCGCATCCAGGTGCACCATGTGACCGTCGACAAAAACGGACAGTGTCGTCGTACCGCCGCCCATGTCGATGCAGGCGACGCCAAGCTCGGCTTCGTCGTCGACGATGGTGGACAGGCCACTGGCAAACGGCGTCGCCACCATGGTTTCCACATGAAGGTGGCCGCGGTTGATGCAAAGTTCCAGGTTGCGCACGGGCGGCACTTCCGCCGTCACCACCTGCATGTCAACGCCCAGCTTGTGGCCCATCATGCCGCGCGGGTCCCGGATGCCGCGGCTGCCGTCAAGCGAATAGGAGATCGGCAGCGCGTGGGTCACGGCCCGGCCGTCCGTCACGGAGTGGCTGGAACCGGCGGACAGCACCCGCTGGATGTCGGCCTCGGACACGCTGTCGCCAGCCAGCGGAACGTTGGCGCTGTAGATTTCGCTCTGCAGACGGCCGCAGCTGATGTTCGCGATCAGGGATTCCACCGTGACACCGGCCATGCGCTCGGCACTGTCGACTGCCAGGCGGATCGCCTGCTCGGCAGCATCCATATCCACGACAACACCGGACTTGATACCGCGCGAGCGCTGATAACCGTAGCCCAGCACTTCCACCTTGTGGGAGCGGCTGGACAGGATCGCTTTTTCTTCCTGCGGCACCAGTTTGGCGATGAGGCAGCAGACCTTTGTGGAGCCCACGTCGAGAACCGACATGATGACGGCACGGCGGCTCGGCAGCGGCCGCATCTTGGGCAGGTAGAGATTGTTCTCGGAGCGGCTCATGTGTCACGCTCCTTCTTGCCGGAACGGCCTTTGCCGCCGGTCATGACCTTGCGTTGTTCGGCAGCCTCGTCGGAGAGGCGCACGGTCACGCGGTCTGCCAGACGCATGTCGATGGCAACGATATCCCGGGACAGAAGCCCGCTTTCTTCATCCATTTTCACCAGATCTGCCAGAGCGGCGTCGATGTTGTCTTGGGGCAAGCGGATTGAAATCCCATTCTCAAGCTGCAGGTCCCAGCGGCGATCGCTGATCAGGAAAGCTGCCCGCACGCGCGGGCGCAGACCCGGAACCTTTTCCAGGGCGGTGTTGATCTCGGACGCACGGCGTTGAGCGCCGTGGTTCACGACAAGAAGCAGATTGGCATAACGCCCATCCACATCGTCGGTGATCACGTCACCTGATTCGTTTACGATCGAGACCAGGTCGCCGCGCTGCCAAAGCGCATAGGGAACCCGTTCCTCGATATTGATCTGCAGCGTGCTCGGATAGAGCTTCATGACCGAAGCGCTCTTCACCCAGGCCATCTGGTTGAGGCGCTCACGGGCGCTGTTGGCATCAAACAGGGCCAGCGAAGAACCTTCGTGGATCTCCAGGGCTTCCAGGATCTGGAACTCGTTGATCTCACGCTGGCCTGACAGCTTGACCGCCTCGATCCCGAACCCTGCGGCGGACAGGAGACTGTCCGCGACAATCCGGCCATGCCCCCCTATGACTATTCCATAACCAATTGTTAAGGTTAAGAAAGTCAGTGCAGCAGCAGATCCGGACCAGCGCGGCAGGTCTGCCAGACGCCCGGCCGAACGCCACACCGGCTGGCGGTGCAAACGCGGTACACCGCGCCCACGCGGAGCCAGCTCGGCCTCCAGCGGGGTCATTGTATCCCGGTAATGTTTGCGCCTTAACGACAGCAACTCGCGTCCTCAACCATCCAGCTGACCAGGTCCTTGAAACTCATCCCCTTGTGGGCCGCCATTTCGGGCACAAGAGAAGTCGGCGTCATGCCTGGCTGCGTGTTCACTTCTAGGCAAATCAGTTCTCCGGACCCGTCTTCCGTCTCATCGAATCGGAAGTCTGCGCGGGAAACACCGCGACAACCCAAAGCCTGATGCGCCTTAACTGCTAGTGTCTCTACGGTTTGGTAAACAATCGGTGAAATTTTTGCAGGAAGAATGTGTTTTGAACCACCTTGTGCATATTTTGCGTCGTAATCGTAGAAGCCGTGACCTAACGGCACTATGTCGATGACGCCCAGGGCGGTGTCGTCCATGACGGCACAGGTCAGCTCCCGTCCCCGGATGAACTTTTCACACATCAGCGTATCGGGATACGGCCAGTCCTCACGCCCCAGTTCCTGTGGCGGAAACTCTTGATCTTCCTTGACTATCAGCACTCCGAAGCTGGATCCCTCGTTGATGGGTTTCAGCACATAGGGCGGCTTCATCGGGTGCTCGCGGGTGATCTCCCGGCGGTTCACCACAAGGTGTTCTGTCACCGGAATTCCGGCTGCATTCATCACCGCTTTTGCCTTCACCTTGTTCATTGCAAGGCTCGAGGCGAGCACACCGGAATGTGTGTACGGGATGTTAAGAACTTCTAATATTCCCTGAACGCACCCATCCTCGCCGAAGGGTCCATGGAGGGCGTTAAAGGCGACATCGGGCTTCAAATCTTTGAGAACAGCGGAGATGTCGCGGTTGACATCGACCCGGGTCACTCGATAGCCGGCTTCCTCGAGCGCGTCGGCACACCCCTTGCCGCTGGCAAGGCTCACCGGACGTTCGTTAACCCATCCCCCCATCAGTACGGCGACGTGTTTGCTGGCCATCAGGCAGCCTCCCCTTCCTTGCCCAGGAACGGTTCGATTGCCCCTTCGGCACCGAACTCTCCCAGGCGCTTGATCTCCCATTCCAGACGGATGCCGCTGTGCGCGAGCACTCGCGACCGAACGGTTTCACCGAGAAGTTCGAGATCGCGACCGGTGGCCGTGCCTGTGTTGATCATGAAGTTGCAGTGCATTTCGGACATTTGCGCGCCCCCGACAGTCAAGCCACGGCAGCCGGCCGCATCAACTTCCTTCCAGGCCGACGTTCCCGGCGGGTTCTTGAAGGTGGATCCGCCGGTTTTTTCTCGGATCGGCTGGGCGCGTTCACGGTGGGCGACAACGTCAGCCATCTCGTGGCGGATCGAGGCCTCGTCCTGAGGCACACCTTCAAGGACGGCGGAGGTGAAGATCAGGTCTTTCGAAGCATCCGAATGGCGATAGGCATAGCCCATGTCCGCGTTGGTCAAAACATGCAGGTTGCCGTCGCGGTCGACGGCGGTCAGTTCCACCATGCGCTCTCGGGTTTCCGTGCCATGAGCGCCTGCATTCATGCGCAGTGCACCACCAAGACCGCCCGGAATACCGGTGTAGAAGGCAAACCCGCCAAGACCCGCCTTGGCCGCAGCTTCTGCCAGACGCTTGTCCGGCACCGCTGCTCCCGCCTTCAACCTGTTGCCGCCGATGTCCTCGACCGATCCGAAGCCCTTGGCGCTCAAGCGGATGACAACACCCTTGAGCCCGCCATCGCGGATCAGCAGGTTGGAGCCAAGCCCCACCGGAAGCACGGGAATATCTTTCGGCAGTTTTTTCAGGAAGGCGGCCAGGTCGTCTTCGTCCGCCGGCTGGAACATCAACTGGGCCGGTCCGCCGGTGCGGAACCACGTGACCGCGGACAGCGGCTGATTGGCTGTCAGCTTGCCCCGGATACCTTCGGCAAGCTCCGGATACTGCTTCAGCAGATCGGCAAACGCCATGAGACGTCCTCCTTAAAGCTCTTCCAGCTGTTTCGGCAGCGCGTAGGCCCACTGGGTGATGTTTCCGGCCCCAAGGCAGACAACGAAGTCACCTGGCTCGGCAAGCTCCCTGATCAACGCCGGCAAGTCTTCCGGCCCCTCGATCGCCCTTACGTTCCTGTGGCCACGGGTTTTCATGCCCGAGACCAGATCCGTATGGGCGGCGCCCTCGATCGGCTGCTCACCAGCCGCATAGACCGGTGCAATGATCACCGCGTCGGCATCGTTGAAGCAGTTGGAGAAGTCGTCGAAAAGGCTGTGCAGGCGCGTGTAGCGATGCGGCTGCATGACCGCGATCACCTTGCCCTTGGTCGACTCGCGTGCGGCATGGAGCACCGCCTTGATTTCAACCGGATGGTGGCCGTAGTCGTCGAATATCTGGATGCCATCAACCGTGCCCGTGTGCGTGAAGCGCCGCTTGACGCCGCCGAAACCCGCTATCCCATTCCTGAGATCATCCGCACCGACACCCAGTTGCCAGGCCACTGCAATCGCGGCAGTGGCGTTGGACACGTTGTGAAGCCCCGGCATCGGCAGTACCAGCTCCTTCAATTCGGTCACCTGGCCGCTCCGGCGGTCTCGAAGGGTAACGGAAAAGATCGATTTGCCGCCGTCCATCGAGACATCCGTGTAGCGGACATCGGCCTGCGGATTGGCACCATAGGTGACGACCCGCCGGTCTTCGATGGTCCCGATCATCGTCTGGACTTCCGGATGGTCGAGACACATGACCGCAAAGCCGTAGAAGGGCACGTTTTCGACAAATTGCCGGAAGGCGGCACGCACCCCGGCGAAGTCGCCGTAATGGTCCAGATGCTCCGGGTCGATGTTGGTGACGATGGCAACGTCCGCCGGCAGCTTGACGAAGGTGCCGTCGCTCTCGTCTGCCTCGACCACCATCCAGTCGCCCTCGCCCATGCGGGCATTGGTGCCGTAGGCGTTGATGATGCCGCCGTTGATGACGGTCGGATCCAGCCCACCGGCATCCAGAAGGGCTGCCACCATGGAGGTGGTCGTTGTCTTGCCGTGGGTGCCGCCAACGGCAATCGCCTGCTTGAAGCGCATCAGCTCGGCCAGCATTTCCGCCCGCCGCACCACCGGAATAAGCTTTTCACGGGCCGCAACCAGTTCCGGATTGTCCTTCTTGATGGCGGACGACACGACAAGAACCTCGGCATCACCCAGGTTTTCCGCGGCATGGCCAACAGTTACCTTGATGCCGTTGTCTCGCAGGCGCTGAACATTGGCGTTTTCCGCCATATCCGACCCTTGCACCGTATAGCCGAGGGTCTTCAGCACTTCGGCGATGCCGCTCATGCCGATGCCGCCAATGCCGACGAAATGAACCGGTCCGATGTCCTGCGGCATCTTCATGGCCGTTCTCCTTGGTTTGCTGCGACCTTCTCGACGAGGTCGGCAAGTCTTTTCACCGCATCAGGCCTGGCAACACTGCGCGCCTTTTGCGCCGCGTCGCTCAGCATTTCGGGTGCATTCATGAAACGGGTGATTTCCTGCGCC
Organism: Roseibium sp. LAB1; assembly: GCF_054658235.1. Classification (NCBI taxonomy): domain Bacteria; kingdom Pseudomonadati; phylum Pseudomonadota; class Alphaproteobacteria; order Hyphomicrobiales; family Stappiaceae; genus Roseibium; species Roseibium sp. LAB1. Next base: position 1,068,669 of record NZ_BAAGIB010000001.1, read on the forward strand.
AGCCGCTCCGGAACGAGGTCTGCCTGACGGATCGGCCAGGCACCGCCTGCTTTTTGAAGCACCTTGGCATTGGCAGCCTGGTCCTGGTCGATGGCACCAGGCAACGGCACCAGAATGGACGGGCGACCGAGCACGCTGAGCTCACTCACCGACGAAGCGCCTGACCGGCAAATCACCAGATGCGCCTGGGCAATCCGCTGAGGCATGTCCTGGAAAAACGGCGCGCATTCGGCCAGAACGCCCAGGTTGTCGTAAACTTCCTGTACCCTCTCCATGTCCTCCGGACGGCATTGCTGCACGATCCGCAAACGGGCGCGGACGTCGGCAGGCAGTTTTTCAAGTGCTGGCGGCAAGAGATCGGAAAAGAAGCGCGCGCCCTGGGACCCGCCGAAGACCAGCAGGTTGAACGTTCCATCGGCCAGCGGGGCTGAATAAGGCAACTCCGCAGCCGCCAACACGGCATCCCGAACAGGGTTGCCCGTTTCGGTCAACTTGGCCTTGAAATCTGCCGGCAGGTCTTCAATCGGCACGCTTGTGGCAATTGCGGTCACGCCTTTCGCCAACAGGCGGTTGGCCCGTCCCATGACGCCGTTTGCCTCATGCAGAATTGAGGGCGTGCCGGTGAGCCGGGCAGCATACATCGGCGGAAACGTCGGGTAGCCGCCAAACCCCGCCACGACGTCCGGCTTCAAGGCCTTGATCACCTTGCGTGCCTGCAGCGTTCCAAAAAACAGCTTCAGAGCGGTCTTTGCCAGCAGGAAGGGATTACGACCCCTAATGGTTTCCGAGGAGATGATATGCACGTTGCGAGCCGGAAAGGCCGTGCCGTATTTGTCGGCTCGCTCATCCGTTGCAAGCTCCACGGTCCAGCCGCGCCGGATCAGCTCGCTGGCAAGCGCCTGTGCGGGAAAGAGGTGGCCGCCCGTTCCGCCGGCCGTCAGTAAAACAGTTTTGCTCATAAGTACGGCTTGGGGCCTTACATCAGGGAAGAGGGTGAAAGCCGGCTCACCGTGACGACATCACCGCGGGACGGCTGCGGCCGCCTGCGCGTGAGCGCCAGAATGGCACCGGCGGTCATGGCGGACGACAAAAGCGAAGACCCGCCATAAGAAACGAAAGGCAGGGTCATGCCCTTGGACGGAATGAGGTGAAGGTTCACCGCCAGATTGATCGTGGCCTGCAAACCGAACAGCACTGTCAAGCCAGCGGTTGCCAGCCGGCTGAAAGCATCCTGATCGCGGCTGGCATGGCGCAGGCCGCGCAGCACTATGAAGGCAAAGACGGAGACGAGCAGCAGACAGGCGATCACGCCGAATTCCTCACCCACCACGGCGAAGATGAAGTCGGTATGACTGTCCGGCAGGATCCGTTTCACGGTTCCCTCACCCGGTCCACGGCCGAGCCATCCACCGGCGAGGAAGGAATCCTTGGCCGTATCCACCTGGAAGGTGTCACCGGAGCTGGGGTCCAGGAACCGGTCGACACGGTTGGTCACGTGCGGCAGAAAGGCATAGGCGGCAAAAAGGCCGACTATCCCGATGACGCCGAGCGCCATGATGATGAGCCAGGAAATCCCGTTCAGAAAGAACAGCCCCGCCCAGACAAGGCCGAGCAGCATGGTCTGGCCGAAGTCCGGCTGGGCAATCAGAAGCGCAGCGCAAACCGCGAACAGCACGAAGGCGAAGAGTACTCCTGGCACCTCACGCCGGCGGCCGCTTTCAGACAGCAGGAAGGCAATCAGAATGACAAAGGCCGGTTTCAGGAATTCGGACGGCTGTATCGAAAGCCCTGCGATATATATCCAGCGCCGGGCGCCCTTCGCTTCGAACCCCAGGAACAGGGTGGCGACCATCATCAGCAGCGACACGATGAACAGGATGAGCGCCGCGCGCCGCACCATGCGAGGCGTCATCAGGGAGCCAGCCAGCATGATCGTGAAGGCCGGGATCAGATACATTGCCTGACGCTTGACGAAAAAGAAGGTTTCAACGCCGATGCGTTCGGCAACGGGCGGACTGGCCGCAAACGACAGGACCACGCCACCGACCATCAGCAGGCTGAAGGCGGCAAGCAGATAGTGATCCACTGTCCAGAGCCATTCCGCAAAGCGGCTGCGATCGGCGCGCGAAACCATATCAGGCGACCTCCTGGGTGTTGCCGGAATCTGGCAAGGCACGCACCGCATCTACAAAAGCAGCGCCCCGCAGTTCAAAATTCGGGAATTGATCGAAGCTCGCACAGGCGGGCGACAAAAGTATGGCGATTTCCTCAGCGCCGTCTTCCGCGGCCTCGGCGGCGGCATCCTGCACGGCCTGGCTCAGCGTTCCGCTGATCTTGAACGGAACACGTCCGTCCAGCGTCTTCGCAAAATCCTGAGCCGCTTCACCGATCAGGAAGGTCTTGGCGATCTTCGGGAAATATTCGTCGAGCGAGGAAATGCCACCCGCCTTGGCTTTGCCACCGGCGATCCAGTAGATCCGCTCGAAACTTGCCAGTGCCCTTGCCGCGGCGTCCGCGTTGGTCGCCTTGGAATCGTTGATGAAGAGCACCCGGCCCTTCTTCTCCACAACTTCCATGCGGTGATGAAGGCCGGGAAAGGTCTTCAGCGCTTCGGAAATCTTCGAAGCCGGAATCTCCAGTGCCCTCAGCGCCGCGAAGGCAGCCGCCGCGTTCTGACCGTTGTGGTCGCCCCTGAGACTGTCGATACCGCCCAGCAGGGCCACTTCGATCTGGCTGCCGTCATGCGCCTCGATCAGCCGCCCGTGACGGGCATAAATACCGCTGGTGAGTTCCTTTTCACCGGCAATCCGGCACACAGGCTTGCGCGCGAGTTCCAGCCGGTCGGCAATGGCCGAGGACATCCGGTCGTCGACACCCACCACGGCCACCTTGGCACCGGCCACCAGCCGTTCCTTGATGGCGGCGTAGTGTTCCATTGAGCCGTGACGGTCGAGATGATCCGGCGAGAGGTTCATGTGAATGCCGACAGTCGCATCCAGGGTCGGTGCGAGATCGATCTGATAGGACGAGCACTCGACCACGTAGTGGCGGCCGGGCTGCGGGGGATCCAGTTCCAGAACCGGCGTGCCGATGTTGCCGCCCAGCTGCACGTCGCGGCCGAGCACCTTCAGGAGATGCGCGATCAGGGCCGTCGTGGTCGACTTGCCGTTGGTTCCGGTAATCGCAATCAGTGGTGCGGCCGCGCATTGCTTGCGCCGCTCGCGGCAGAAGAGTTCAACGTCGCCGACAATCTCGACACCGGCCTCGCGCGCCAGTTCCACCGACCAGTGCGGAACCGGATGGGTCAGCGGTACACCCGGGGCAAGAACCAGCGCGGCTACGTCCGACCAGTCGAGATCCCGCAGATCCTGTGTTGCAAGTCCTTCTCCGGCAGCCTGCGCGACGCGGGCCTCGTTATCATCGAAACAGACCACATTCGCACCGCCTGCCTTCAACGCACGCGCGGTCGCGAGCCCGGACCCGCCGAGCCCGAAGAGGGCGACCTTTCTGCCGTCGAATGTGGTAACAGGAATCATGTGCCTACCTCAGCTTCAAGGTTGCAAGGCCAATAAGGGCGAGCACGACGGAAATGATCCAGAAACGGATCACCACCTGGCTTTCCGTCCAGCCCATGATCTCGAAATGATGGTGGATCGGTGCCATGCGGAACACCCGCTTGCCGGTCAGCTTGTAGGAAAACACCTGCACGATTACGGACACGGCTTCGAGCACGAACAGGCCGCCGATGATGGCAAGAACAATCTCGTGTTTGGTGGCAACGGCGATCGCGCCGATCATGCCGCCAAGCGCCAGGGACCCGGTATCTCCCATGAAGATGGCAGCGGGAGGCGCATTGAACCACAGGAAACCGAGCCCGGCGCCGATAACGGCACCGCAAATGACCGCAAGTTCACCGGTTCCGGCGACATGATGGATCTGCAGATAACTGGCAAAGACCGCGTTCCCGGAAAGATAGGCAATCAGGCCGAAGGATGCGCAGGCAATCATCACCGGAACAATGGCCAGCCCGTCCAGACCATCGGTCAGGTTCACCGCATTGCCTGCACCAACCATCACGAAGGCCGCGAAGGGAATGAAGAAAAGCCCGAGGTTGAGCGTCAGGTCCTTGATGAAGGGGAAGGTGATTGCTTCCGAGTATTCGGACACATCCAGAAGCGTGACGGCAAAAGCGGCCGCCCCTGCGATCAGGAATTCCAACCCCAGTCGGGCCTTGCCACCGAAGCCCTTGTGCGAGGATTTGGTGACCTTCAGGTAATCATCGTAAAAGCCGATACTGCCGAAGCCCAGGGTGACGCCGATGACCACCCAGACGTAAGGATTGGACAGATCCGACCACAATAGCGCAGCGACCAATGCTCCCGACAGGATCATCAGGCCACCCATTGTGGGTGTGCCCTTCTTGGTCAACAGATGGCTTTCCGGGCCGTCGGCGCGGATGGGCTGGCCGTGGCCCTGTCGGATCCGGAGACTGGAGATGATTTTCGGTCCGAACAGGAAAACGAAAAACAGCGCGGTCATGATCGCGCCGCCGGTGCGGAAGGTGATATAGCGGAACACGTTCAGTGCTGAAATCTGGTCCGCGAATAGCCCCAAGAAATAAAACATCCAATGCCCCTTAAGCCGCTGCTGTCTCGTCCGCAGGCGGATATTCCCTTTTCAAGGCGTCGACAAGCGGGCCCATCCGGGTTCCCAGCGATCCCTTGATCATAACAACGTCACCAGAGCGGACGTCGCCCAAAAGCACGTCTTCCAGATCTTTCGCGTCTTCGCAGTAATGACCGCGCAGATCATGCGGCAGCAGTTTCCATAGTGCATGCATGTGCGGACCGGCGCAGTAAACCGCGTCTATTTCAGCATCCGTGATCGGCTGAAGCAGCTCCGCGTGCAACCGGTCGGCATCAGCGCCCAGTTCGCGCATGTCTCCGATAACGGCGATACGGCGCCCCGGTCGTGTCACCGGCGCTTCACCCAGAACGGCAAGCGCAGCTTTCATGGATGCCGGATTGGCGTTGTAGCTCTCGTCGATGAGATTGAACTCGCCCTTCTGCATCGGCAAACGGGTCACCTCGCCGCGGCCCTTGGGTGCACGCATGGAATCGAGCGCAAGCCCCCCTTTGGCAAGATCCGCACCCAGGTCCACCACCGCCGTCAGAACAGCCAGGCTGTTCTTGACATGGTGCTTGCCGGAAGCGCCGATCTTGTAGGTGATTTCCTGACCAAGAATGCTGGCGTCGACACTCGATCCGGCGGGATAGGCGACTGCCTTCTGGACATGGCTGTCGGCGGCAAGATCTTCGCCGAAGGTGTGGATCTTGGAGACGCCTGCGGCCACTGCCAGAAATTTCAACAGGTCGAACTGCAGATTGTCCTTGTTCAGGACAGCGATGCCACCCGGCTCGAGTCCATCGAAAATTTCCGCCTTGGCCTTGGCGATCTGCTCGACGCTGTCGAAGAATTCCAGATGAACCGGTTGAACGGTTGTAATGATCGCCACATGCGGACGCACCATCTTCACCAGGGGCGAGATTTCGCCAGCATGATTCATGCCGATTTCAAAGACACCGAACTCTGTATCGGCCGGCATGCGTGCCAGCGTCAACGGCACGCCCCAGTGGTTGTTGAAGGAGGCAACCGAAGCATGCACCTTGCCAGACGGAGCAAGCGTCAGGCGAAGCGCTTCCTTGGTGCCGGTCTTGCCGACGGAACCGGTGACCGCAACGATGCGGGCGTTGCTGCGGGCCCGCGCGGCAATTCCGAGCTTGCGCATGGCCTCCAGCGGATCACCCACCACCACATAGCGGCCATCTTCCGGAAGATCCGAAAGACGCTCTTCGGCAACAAGGGCAAGCGAGGCACCGGCTTCCAGAGCCGCGGCAACATAATCGTGCCCATCCAGACGGTCGCCGGTGATCGCGACAAAGGCATCGCCCGGCTCCAGCGTCCGGCTATCGATGGATATTCCGGTAATTTCTGCACCAGCATCGCCCTGAAGGCGGCCACCGGCAGCTTCAACAAAGGCGTCGAGGGTCCAAAGCGGGTCGCTCATGTGTTTCCTTCAAGACTGATGGCGCGCTTTACAGCTTCGTGATCGGAAAAGGGAATCACTGTGTCGCCAACAATCTGGCCCGTTTCGTGACCTTTTCCGGCCACACACAGGATATCGCCATCCTTTAGACGGCGAACCCCTTCTGCAATCGCCTCATACCGGTCGCCAATCTCGATGGCTCCGGGTGCGCCTCCCAGAACCGCCTTGCGGATGATCGCCGGGTCTTCGGAGCGCGGATTGTCGTCTGTGACGATAACGAGATCAGCTCTGCGAGCCGCAACCTCACCCATCAACTCCCGTTTTCCCGGGTCCCTGTCGCCACCGGCGCCAATCACCACAGACAACTTGCCGCGAGCAAACGGCTTCAATGCCGCAAGCGCATTATCAAGCGCGTCCGGCTTGTGAGCGTAGTCGACAAAGATCAGTCCGCCAGCGGGCGTCTTGCCAGCCAGTTCGAGGCGGCCCGGTGCCCCCTTCAGGTTTTCCAGTGCACGCAACGCCGTTCCGGTGTCGATGCCCGAGGCAATGGCAAGACCGGCTGCGATGAGTGCGTTGGAAACCTGGAACCGGCCGATCAAGGGCAGCGTCACCTTGTATTCGCCGCGCACGCTCAGGATCGTCAATTCCTGCCCTGCGCCCATCGGCTTCAAACCGGTCAGGGTAAGGTTCCGTCCGCTTTCTCCAACAGAGAAGACCGGCAGACCGCGCTTCTCGGCAACAGCCATGACACGGTCCGCATATTTTTCGCCCGGATCGCAGACCACTGTGCCACCATCCGGCAGCAACTCGGTGAACAAACGAAGCTTGGCATTCAGGTAATGCTCGATCGTCGGATGGTAGTCCATGTGATCGCGACCGAGATTGGTGAAAGCGGCTGCCGTCAGCCGCACGCCATCGAGCCGGTACTGATCGAGACCGTGCGAAGAGGCTTCCAGCGCCGCATGATTGACGCCTTCGTCTTCCAGCTCCGCAAGTTGTTTGTGAAGGGCAACCGGATCCGGTGTCGTCAAACCGCCGTAGCTTTCGCCATCCGGCTTGATTACACCCAAAGTGCCCAGACTTGCGGCAGGGTGGCCGGCTGCCTGAAAGATCTGGCGGGCGAAATGGGCAACAGACGTCTTGCCCGCGGTTCCGGTGACGGCAACGATCGTGTCAGGCTGTGCACCATAGAACCGTGCCGCCATTTTTGCAAAAGCCCGGCGAGGTTCCCCAGTGCTGACAACGGCGACCGTATCAGGCACCTGCGCGCGCACAGCTTCGGCGGACTCTTCCGCGCATAGAATGGCAACTGCCCCGGCCGCTGCTGCGTCCGGGGCGAATTTTGTCCCATCGACGGAAACGCCTTTGAAGGCGGCAAACAGAAAGCCCGGCTGAACTTTTCGGCTATCAGCCGTCAGCCCCGAGATTTTCCGAGAGCCTGCCGCTTCGGGCAAGGTCACCCCGGCAGCTAAATACTCAAGATCCATTTCACCCGATCATCCGGTTTGTGCGTCGTCTTCTGCAAGCTTTTCAGAAAACCGGATTTCGGCTGCGACCCCGCCGGTCTTCAAAGCTCAATTCGACTCCTTAATAGGAAATCTCGATAGGTTCATCCCCTTTACTGAAACGTGGCATCACGCCAAGCATCGGAGCGGAGCGGCGAATGATTGCCCCGACCATCGGCGCGGCATTGAGACCTGCCGTTGCACCGATGCCTTCGCGTTCCGGTTTCGGTTCGTCGACCACGACAAGAACCACATAGCGTGGGTCGTCCATCGGAAAGGCCGACAGGAACGAGTTGCGGCGCTTGTTGCTGACATACCGGCCGTTCTCGATCTTCTCCGCGGTACCCGTTTTGCCTCCGACCGTATACCCCGGGACATCGGCCCGGCGGCCGGAACCGGAGAGCACGTTCAGCCTGAAGAGATAACGCATCATGCGGCTGGTTTCCGGAGAAACCACTTGTTTGCCAAGCTTTTGTACGTCTTCAGGGCTTCGTGGCAGGAAGGTTGGCGGCAGCAGCGTACCACCATTGACGAGTGCAGCCGCGGCAACTGCGGTCTGCATCGGCGTAACCGAAATACCGTGCCCGAAGGAGATGGTCATCGCTGCCAGCTCGTTCCATTTCGGAGGCAGCAGAGGCGCCGCATTTTCCGGCAGCTCCGTGTTCAGACGCTCGGTCAGATGCAGGCGTTTCAGGAATTCCTGCTGACGTGCGATGCCGGTTGCCAGCATCATCTTGGCAGTACCGATGTTGGACGAATAGATGAAGATTTCCGGCACAGACAGGATGCGGTGTTTCCCGTGGAAATCCGAAATCGTGCGGCCACCTGCCCGGATTGGGCGTGTCGCATCGAAGCTGTCGTTGATCGAAACAGCCCCCGAATCCAGCGCCATCGCGGTGGTGAAGGTCTTGAACACCGACCCCATTTCGAAGACACCGCCGGTTGCCCGGTTGAGACGATCCTTTTCAAGCGCCTGCGACCGGTCGTTCGGATCGTAATCAGGCAAGGACGACATGGCGACCACTTCGCCGGTCTTTACATCCAGCACAATACCGGCTGCAGCGATTGCCTTGTAGCGCTCCATCGCCTTCACGAGTTCATCGCGCACGACATGCTGAACACGCAGATCGACGGACAGCCGAACCGGCTCCATGGTTCGGTCGGACGTGAACCCGAGAGACTGAAGATCCCTCAGCCAGGAGTCATCAATGTATTTTTCGATGCCCGCGAGGCCCTGGTTGTCGACATTGACAGATCCCACGATGTGCCCTGCCGTTGGCCCGCCCGGATAGAACCGCTGGTTCTCCGACAGGAACCCGATCCCCGGCAGGCCGAGATTATGCACCCTCTCCGCCTGTTGCGGCGTCATTTCACGCTTCAGCCAGACAAAGCCCGCACCGCTTTCCAGACGGCGGCGAACGAGACCTTCGTTCAGGTCCGGCAGGATGCGGATCAGGCCCTCAACCGCCTCATCCACATCCATGATGCGGCGCGGTTCGGCATAAAGCGAAGCTGTCTTGATATCAGTCGCCAGGATCTCGCCGTTTCTGTCGATCAGGTCCGGACGGGAGGCTGCAACTGAATCCTGCGCCGAAATCCATGCATGGGACGGCGCTTCTTCCATCTGCGCCAACATCACAAGGCGCCCTGCAATCGCAATGTAGACGCAGGCAAAGGCGAGCATGGCCACATAAACACGAGACTTGACCGCACTGGCGGAAACAGAGTCCCGGGCAGCCCGGGGATGAGCCCGCCGCACCTGGAGGAAGCTTGCCGGTTCGCTAACCATCGTCATGACCGCGCCCTCACTGGATCACAGCAGATGTGCCGGCATAGCCGCCCATCTGACTGCCACCGATAGGTTCCAGCATTACAGGACGCGCCGGAAGGTCTTCTGTCGTCACGATCTGCTTTACATCCAGCGGCTCCAGAAGAAGGTAATCGTTATAGCGCTCGACCAGGGACTGGAGACGGTCCGGCTTGTTGAGCAGGCTCCATTCCGCCTTCAGGTGACGGATAGAGTCGCGCTCCTCGTCGATCTGCCGTTTGAGTTCAGCAACCTTCTCCGCAGACTTCGTTGCTGCGAGTTTCATGTCGTAGACGGTCGCCGCGCCGATCACGACCGCCAGAATGAACACGATGTTCAGCGTTCGAACCATTTTCAGCCCCCTAGACCATGAAAGGCTGCGAGACGTGGGACACCCGCCTGATGGATGTCCAGCTCTCGCGCCTCCGCTTCGGTCCGCCGCCCGGCCCGAAGTTTTGCGGACCTTGCCCGCGGATTGATATCCGTTTCCGCACCAGCGGCTTCCACCGCCTTGCGCGTCAACAATTCGAATGTCGCCGGAGGGACATCCTCTTCCGGCATGTGTCGTGACCCGCCACCACGGGTCCGGGTCCGATCCTGAAGGAACCGCTTGACGATGCGGTCTTCCAGGGAATGGAAACTCACCAGAACCAGACGCCCGCCCGGCTTCAGGATCCGCTCGGCTGCGCCCAGCGCTTCGGCGGCCTGATGCAACTCGCCGTTCACATAGATCCGCAGCGCCTGGAAGGTCCGCGTCGCAGGATGAATCTGCGCCTTCTTTGGCGACCGGCCCAGCACCTTTTCGATCAGGCTCGCCAGATCGAGCGTTCGGGTGAACGGCTTCTCCTTGCGAGCCTTGTCGATGGCATGAGCGACAGTCGTCGCCCGCTTTTCTTCCCCAAGCAGACCGATGACGCGGATCAGATCCTTCACCGGCAGTTCGTTGACCACGTCGGCAGCAGACGGTCCGGCCTGTTCCATACGCATGTCCAAGGGCCCGTCACGCAGGAAGGAAAACCCGCGCTCGGCTTCATCGAGCTGCATGGAAGACACACCGAGATCGAGAACCACGCCATCGACACCATCGAACCCGCAAGCACGCGCATGAGACTCAAGTTCGGCAAATTGACCAGGCACGAGCGTCAAACGCCCCCCGGAAGCCTTCACCAGCTCCTGCCCGCCGGCTATCGCATCCGGATCCCTGTCGATACCGACAACACTGGCCCCACATTCCAGAATGGCTCGGGAATATCCGCCTGCGCCGAACGTGCCGTCGACAATCACTTCACCGGGCTGCGGCGCAAGCCACTGCAGAACCTCTTTCAGGAGAACCGGCACATGGCGCTCGGGTCCGCCAGCGTCAGAAGCAACGTCTCTGTCGCCGAGCGCCATCATACCGGCTCTCCCTGAGAGGGTGCGGAGCGTTGCCCCGACAGCATCGCGAGCGCACGCCGTTGGGCCTCTGCGCGGTACTCGCGAAACTTTTCAGGTTCCCAGATCTGGAACTTGTAATTCATGCCGACAAAGGTGACCTGGTCGGTAATTCCGGTGTGCTCACGGATCATGTCGGAAATGGTCATGCGGCCATCTCCGTCGATCCGTGGGTTCTCACTTGCGCCGAACAAGGCAATCGCCAGCGCATCATGATCGGGAGAGAGCTTTGCAACGGTTTCAGAGCACTTGTTGATTTCAGCGAGCAGATCGTTACCGCCCGCGTCGACAGCCGCGCAGTGTGAGGAAGCAATGCAATAAAGGCCTTCAAATCCATCTCTCGCCAATACCGTACGGAAGGGCGCCGGGATCGACACGCGACCCTTGGCATCCAGCCGGTTGGTAAAGTGAGAAACAAAGCCGGCCATTCATCCCCTCGAAACGGGTCCCCACCCGTTCAAATCCCAAGTTCACCCGTAAATGAGAGGAAGGCCGGCAACTTGCCCGGACATGCAATTTGCAAAAACGGCACTTTCCGAGCCGTTAAACCGATGTCCATGACCCCACTGAGATGGGCCCGCGCTCCCCATTCTGGGTTCTTATGGGATACCATGGGAATTCATGGGCGGTCAATGGAATCTCGTGGATTCAGGCTCGATTTGATCGCTCACGACCCCGTCGAGAGACCTTAAGTCAAACATGCTTAATGAAGCCTTGACACAAATGAAGAATCGGATTCGCAGGAATACGGAGGTTTTCCGCATCAAAGCCCGGAAACCCGGCAATTTCTGCCTATTCCGAAAGACTTGTGGAGAATGAAATCCGCCTTCGCGACGAACGTCTCAGCCGAACCTGTGCGCCCGCCCCGTGGCTCCCGGTGTCTCACCGAACCGCTTTCTGTAGGCAACCGAGAACCGGCCGAAATGCCGGTGGCCGGAGCGATAGGCAACCTCTGCCACGGGCAGGTTGCGCCCCTCGGTCAACAATAGGTGGCGTGCGTAGCTCAATCGGACGTCTTGCAGGTACTGGAGCGGGGTGCAGCCGAATTCCTGCCGGAACTGCAGTTGAAGGTTTCGTGGCGAAGTTCGTGCATGCGTGCTGATATCCAGAAGACTGATGTCATCGGCAAAGCGCTCGCTGATCAAACCGAGAGCCCGTTTGAGGATCGCAGGCGACCTGCCCGTCTCCCGCCGCTCCAGCAGCGGCGACACGGTGTTTGGCTGAAACTCCAGAAGCGCACCGGCAAGCGCTTCTTCCAGATGGCGCTGCTCCGGACTGCCGGTTCCCTGAAACACGCGCCCCTCTTCGGCTGCCCTGAGAACGCCGCACAGGCGTCGCCGCCACGCGGTCCCTTCCGGTGACAGCAGGGTGAACTCGGGCTCGAAGCGAACCTGCCCGATCGCAACGCCGGCCATCCTGGCCGCGACGTCCTTCAGGAAGCCTGTCTCTATCTGAAGAAGGATCTGTTCGCAGCCGGCATGCCACCGCATGGCCGTGTGCCGGTCCGGATTGAGAATGGAGGCAGCCCGTGGCGTGGAAACCATAGACCGGCACCCATTTCGAACCTCCGCAGTTCCGGCAATCGGAAGCTGGATCAGATAAAAGTCGGAAAGTTCACCCGGCTCGATAGCCACGTCGGCGCCGTAGCGCAGATAGTTGAGAGACAGATGCTGTCCGGAGACCCGGTTCTGGCAGGCATCAAACTTGTCGGAAACGGAAAACCGCCCCAGGCGATGGTTGCAGAAGTGACGGGCAACGATCTCCCTCGCTTCGTCAACATCCGAGGTTTCGAAGCATCTGAAGCGGTCGAGCGGTGTTTTGCTTTCTGCCTGAGACAACATCCCTGAAGCATGCCGTCGCGGCGAAGCCCGTTCAAGCGCCACCTTCTGTGCAATGCGTCATTTTACTGCATCGGGCCAAGTAATTTCGCTTTCTGGATAAAGCAATCCGCCTTGCTGCGCTTAGCCTTTTCCCGTCGAAAGACCAAAGCGCACCAAATGAGCAATGAGGGGAACAATCATGCAAGACGGCGCAGGCATTACCGCAGCCAACGCGGGACTGGACAATATCAGCTGGAATGTGGTCGGGCACACCTACACGCCGAAACTCCTGAGCGGCAACGCCTTCATCTGGCACGCAGTCATTCCCGCGGAGACCTTTGTCCCGCCCCACATTCATCCGACCCAGGACGAATGGATCGTGATGCTGGACGGGGAACTGGAAGTTGAAATGGGCGGCAAGACCCACAAGGCGAACGCAGGCGACACAATCCGCATGCCTATGGGCGAAGCACACGGCATCTTCAACCGGTCCGGCAAGACCGCCACCTGTGTCTTCGGCGTAGCCCCGTCACGCAAACTCTTCGAGCTTTTCGGGGCTCTCGATGGCGTAACGGATCCGGCTGAACTGGTCCGGCTTTCCGCCCTGCACGAGGTCGACTTCCTGCCGCCACCCGATCAGGCCTGATCAAACACGGCAAGACCTGTTTTTGAAGTGTCGGGGCGGCTTGCCGGCGTTCAGGTGAGCACCGGCCGCCCCTGAGGCAAGAGGACATCGAGAATGACGAAACGCAAGACTGTTGCCGTGATCGGCGGCGGCGTGAGCGGGCTTGCGGCCGCGAAAGCCTTTGACGAGCGCGGCCACCGGGTACTTGGCTTTGAGCGCAGCCATGATTTCGGGGGTGTTTGGGAACTGTCCCGGTCGTATCCGGACGTGCAGACCCAGTCCCCAAAGGACCTTTACCGCTTCACCGACCTGCCAATGCCGGACGACTATCCGGAATGGCCGAAGGGGCCTCAGGTTCACGCCTATCTGCATGCCTATGCGAAGAAGCACAATCTGGGCCGGCTGTTCCGGCTGAACACCAACGTCCTGTCGATGGACCGGCGCTCCGACGGCAAGCCTGGCTGGACACTGACACTTGAAGCGGCAGGCAGAACCTGGAACGAGGACTTCGATTTTGTCGCGGTCTGCACCGGCCAGTTCTCGGACAAGAACATCATTTCACATTCCGGGCAGGATGCCTTTGAGGCCGCTGGCGGCAGGGTGCTGCACAGTTCGGACTATACCGACAGCGGCCTGGCGGAAGGCAAACATGTGGTCGTTCTCGGCGGATCCAAATCCGCCACCGACATTGTGGTCAACGCCTCAAGAAACGGCGCGAAATCCGTCACGCTGGTATACAGGGAGCCGGTGTGGCGCGTGCCCTATTTTGTCGGCGGTATCAATTTCAAACGCCTGCTTTACATGCGCGCCCAGGAACAGCAGTTCAACGGCTGGGGCCGCTCGGGTATTGCGAAGGTGGTCTCCACCGCCTTCAAACCGTTGATCTGGGCGAATTTCCGGGGCCTGGAAACTTTGCTCAAGGCCCAGCTCAAGCTGAAGAAATGGGACATGGTGCCGGATATTCCGATCGAAAAGGATGCCTCCTGTTCCTTGCCGATCGTGACACCCGGTCTCTTCGAAGGTTTTGAGGCAGGCAGCATCCGTCCTGTCCGGGGAACATTCCAGCGCTACGAGACCGGCCACGTCGTCCTGTCGACGGGCGAAGCGCTCCCATGCGACCTGGCAGTGCTGGCGGTTGGCTGGAAACTTGGCATTCCCTATCTGGCAAAGGAATACCGGGACAAGCTCATCGAGCCTGACGGGCAATACCGGGTCTACCGGTTGTCGGTGAACCCGGACTTGCCCGACATGGGGTTCGTCGGCTTCAACTCAAGCTTCTGTACGGTGCTCTCTGCAGAGATGATTGCCAACTGGCTGGTGCGCTACGCCGACGGCCAGCTGGCCAATCAGCCGAGCGATGCAGACATGCGCGCCAATATCGACCAGATGCTCCACTGGCGACGCCGGGAACGTCCGGCAGCTCAGGTCTACGGTGGGCTGTGCTCGGCTCCGTTCCATTTCCGTCATTTTGACGAGTTGCTGGCGGACATGGGCGCTGCCAGGCGAAAACGCGCAAACCCGCTGGCGGAGCAGTTCTCCTATCCGAACGCTGAAGCCTACGGGACTTTTCTTGGCAGCACGCCGCAATATGCAGCAGGCTGATCAGGGAAGGTAAGAGCCAGTCGGCCTGTAAGCCGGGTTCTGTATGGCCCGGCCAGATACGAGATCTGGCGCGGACGTGACAGCCATTCATCTGTGACGCCTGTTGCCAGACGCCTATCGCAACCAACCCGGACAGCTGGCCCGGAAACCGGCCTGAACCGGATCGCTCCGGTTCGCGCTGTCCCTATTCGGTTTTGCTCCCGGTGGGGTTTACCATGCCGCCGCTGTTGCCAGTTGCGCGGTGGGCTCTTACCCCACCCTTTCACCCTTACCCCGGGAAAATCTCTCGATTTGTCCGGGGCGGTTTGCTTTCTGTGGCACTTTCCCTAAGGTCACCCTCGCCGGGCGTTACCCGGCACCGTGTATCCATGGAGCCCGGACTTTCCTCCCCCGCGGCCTTTCGGCACTTGCGGCAGCGGCTGTCCGGCCGACTGGCGCATGGGACTTAGGAGGCTTTGAGGTCAAGGTCAAGCGACTGTCGCTGCCGTGGTGCGTGAATTCCCGGGAAACCACACTCACCTGTCAGGACACCTGCCATCCGAAGCTTCCCGGAACGAGCGGGAGCAGTGTGAGAGGTGCCAAGATCCTCTCAACTGACGTGCGACGTCTCGCAGTCTTCACCGATCCATCCCGCCTCACAACCAGCACCACAACCTTCGCGCAAGCTACTGCTTGCACGGATAGGTGCTGACAAAATTATCAGGGAAATTTCAGGCCCAACACTCGCCACAAGACACCCACTCCGGAACGGATCGGGAAAAATCGACTTCGTTACTGTAAAAATTACCAGTGCAATTTTGAAAAACACTCCACTAAACCCCTATAGATAAAAACTTTTTCCGCTCGTTGCCCAAAAATTAAACATTAAGAAACCCCAGGTGACCGAAGGTAATGAGAACAAACAAGGAGAAAAAGATGCGTCAACTGTGCGCTATCCTGCCGGCGGTTTTGCTGGCATCCGCAGCCCAGGCTGCCGAAACACCACCGGACGCGAAAGCGTTGATCCAGCCGGAGGTCGTGGAAACCGTTACCGAATGGCTTTCGAACCCGATTGTCGCACTGTCGATCAACGCCCAGAACAATCTGCGCGGTTCGCTTTCCCAATCCGAAATTGACGCATTGGACAAGCAATGGCGGCAGGAACGCGAGGCCTCGGACAAACCGTTGATCTCCGCAACCTTGTCCGCACCCTTGTCGATCTATCTCCTGCGTGTTCAGGCGGGTTCCCTGGGGCTTTACCCTGAAATCTTCGTCATGGATGCCAACGGACTGAACGTCGGGCAAAGCGCGATTACAAGCGACTATTGGCAGGGAGACGAAGACAAGTTTCAAAAGACATTCCCGAATGGTCCCGAGGCCGTTTTCATCGATGCACCGGAATGGGACGAAGACAGCAAGATCTGGCGCGCCCAGCTCAACGTGACGATCACGGACCCCGAGACGAAAAAAGCAATCGGGGCTGCCACAGTGGAATTCAACCTGACCGAACTTATGCGTCGTCAGGGAACGGGATCTTAAGCGGGAAAAACCATGTTCAAAAATCTCTCCGTCAGCAAAAAGATCGCAGCAGGGTTCCTGACGCTCGCACTCATTGGCGCCATCGCCGGTGGTATGAGCGCCTACCAGACGAATTCCGCCCTGAATGAAGTCAAATCCGCCAACAATCTGTCGGATCTCAGCACGGAAACGGCAGAACTTACCGAAAAAATCGCCGCACAGGCCCTGTCGGTAAAGTCCTTCCTGCTCACCGGCAATCGCGACCTTCTCAAACGTTCCCAGGATCTGAACGGAGAAATTCAGGCAGGCTTTTCGGAAGTCGGCTCTCTTGTCGATGCGACCCTGCCCGAATTTCAAAGCCATCTTTCCGAGCTGCAATCAAGCTGGAAAACCTGGTTCAACCAGATTGCCGCACGCCAGATCGATCTGATGCGTACGCCTGAAACAGTCGACATGGCGCGCGCCATTGACCTGACCCCGGAGAGCGCAGGCCTTTTGTCAGCGGTCCAGCAACAAAGCCGAGAGCTTGCCGAAGCTGTCCGGGTGGCACGGCAAGCATCCGTTGTTGCACAGAACCAGGCCCTGAACACGGTCCAGATCGTCTCTCTTTCCAGCACATTGATCCTGACCGTTCTTGCGATGATTCTTGGCTTCATCAATCACATCGCGATTTCCGCACCGCTGTCCCGGCTGTCCGCCATAACCGAAAAGCTGTCGGCCGGGGACACCTCGCTGACGGTGGACGTCAACGACAGGCGCGATGAAATCGGGCTGCTCGGCCGTGCACTCGGCGTGTTCCGGGAAAACCTGATCCGCACACGGGAACTCGAAGAACAGACCGAAGCCGAACGCATCAACGCCGAACGGATGAAACGCGAGGAAATGGAGCAGTTCGCCAGCGACTTCGAAGCCACTGTCCTCAACATCTGCGACGGCATGATTACAAGGCTCGACGAGCTTACCGGTTCTGCCGGCGCGCTCTCGACGATTGCCAACAACACGACCGAACAGGCTCTGGCCGTGTCGGCCGCCGCAGAACAGGCGACCACAAATGTGAATACGGTTGCCAGTGCGACAGAAGAACTGTCCGCCTCCATCCGTGCGATCACGGATCAGGTGCGCTCGTCCTCGGAAATCGCCCAGGAAGCGGAAAACGAGGTCGGTCGCTCCAACGAAGCTGTGGCTACGGTGCAGCAGGTGGTTTCCCGCATCGGCGATGTCACGAAACTGATCACCGATATTGCTGAACAGACCAATCTGCTCGCTCTCAACGCGACCATTGAAGCAGCCCGTGCAGGCGAAGCCGGAAAGGGCTTTGCGGTCGTTGCGTCCGAAGTAAAGGCTCTTGCCGAACAGACATCCAAGGCAACGGAAGAAATCGACCGGCAGATCACCGAAATGCGCCAGGCGGCGGATGCGTCGACAGAAGCCACAGGGTCGGTTGCCGGCCTGGTCCAGAAGATCTCCGAAAACACGCACGCCATGTCCGGTGCTGCGGAAGAACAGAACCTGGCAACTACTGAAATCGCCAGCAGCGTCTCCGAAGCAGCTCAGGGCACCGAGGGTGTTTCAAGGTCCATTGCCGAAGTCAGCGGTGCCGCCAGTGAAACCGCAAACCTCAGCACGGACATGAACGCAGCTGTGGGAGAGCTTCACGAGCAGTCCAATACCTTGCGCCATGCCATGCAGGACTTCCTGGCCAAGGTTCGCGCAGCCTAGGCTGCCGTAGGCTTGCCCGGTGAACGGGTTTTGCAGGTTCAGTAACAATACCGCGTCGCACAAAGTTCATTTTTCTTGTGCGACGCCAACGGCTGACGTCTCCTCATGATCTCATCCCTGGGGACGTATTGGTGACAAACGCCATCAAGACGCAGGAAGCTGCAGCCCTCATTTCAGCCAGCCCATAAGTTTCAGTCTCATTCGTGGTGTTTGTCTCGCGAACTGGATGATCCCGAGTAGGACGGCTCTGACATCGTCGTCGACAGTGTTATCTCGGCAATGGAAGCCTCGTTGATCGTTCATGGAGACGCTCCGACAATGCGGTTTTGACACAGCCAGATCAGTACACCTGGCCTGTGCCCAAAAGACCGGCAAGGGCGTCCACACCGTCTTCGATCTGCCGTGCGTTCGCACCTGCAAAGCCGACAATCAACCCCGGCCTTCCAGGCTTGGTCAGGTAACAGTTGCTGAGCGGTGAGACCGCAAAACCCCGGCCTTGCATGGCCAGGGCCACGGCAATATCGTCGACAGGCTCTCGGAACATCACGGTCAACTGGACATTGCCGGTCAGCGGTGCGACTTCGACGCGATTTCCCAGACGGTGTCTCAACGCATTTGCCAGCAGCGTTCCACGTTCCAGATAGACTGGACGGATCTGCTTCAGATGCTTTTGATATGCGCCGCTATCCATGAAGCGGGCAAGCGCTGCCTGTGCCTGAACGTTGGCGGAGCAACCGACATTGCGCATTGTCTGGGTTAGCGGAGCCACGAGCCCGTCTGGCACAACGCAATAGGCGATCCTGAGGCCCGGCAGCAAGCTCTTTGCGAAGGTGCCCAGATAGACGACCTGCCCTTCATCTGCCAGCCCGTGCAGCGCGGCGACGGGCCGGCCCTCGAACAGGAATTCGCTGTCATAATCGTCTTCCAGGATGACCGCACCATACGTGCGGGCGACATCAAGAAGCGCCAGGCGTCGTGCCAACGGCATGCGTGCACCCAGCGGATAATGGTGTGAAGGCGTTACGTAGATCAGCTTTGGCGGATGATCCAGATGCGCCATCCTGGTTGCGTCCGCGCCTTCACCGTCCGTCGGCAAGGGCCGAATTGTCAGAGCCGCGCCAGAAAAAGCCGTGCGAGCGCCAAGATATCCGGGCTCTTCAAGCCAGACTTCGTCGCCCGGATCGGTGAGAACCTGGCTGAGCATTGCCAGACAGGCCTGCGTGGAACTGGTAACGAGAATCCGGCCGGGATCTGCCCGAACCCCACGCTCGGCCGCAAGATGACGTGCAATCTGCTGCTTGAGCGCATCCAAGCCAGCAAAATTCTGATAGTGGAGATCCGCACTGCGCTCGAGCCGCGCCGCCCTGCGCAGGCACCTGGCCCATTCTTCATAGGGAAACAGATCAAGCGCTGGCGCGCCCGGCTGCAAGCTCCCCTGACGATTAGCCCACCCTTCGCCGCGCAAATTGGCACTCAGGGCCTGCCCGCGCCGGGAGAGTGCGGGACCGGACACGTCAGCCACGCGCGCCGCTGGCCCCCCTTCCAGCAAAAGCCCTTCGGTGATACGCGGAGCAGCGCCTGTGCGCACCGTGATCACACCTTCGGCCTGTAGCAGGTCATAGGCCGTGTTGACAGTGTTCCGCCCGACGTTGAGCAACGCTGCCAGCCGCCGTGTGGACGGCAGCTTTGTGCCGGACCGCAATAGGCCGGTACGCACGGCATCACGAAACCCGCGGTAAATCTGCTCTGCCAGCGGCACGTCTCCCGATCGCTGGAGAGACAAGATGCCTTCAGGGAAAACTGGTTCTGTCATTTTCCAAAAACCGGATCTTCTTTGGAGCCAATTTATCGGACAAACAGCAGAACACAAGACGGACAGCCAATTGGAGACAGACCATGTCCACTCTGGAAAAACGCCAGGCGGCGGACCTGCCCGGTTACGCCAAGATCCGCCAGATGAACCGGGGCGGTTATGACAGGGCCGTTGCCTATGACATCCTGGACACAGGCCTTGTCGCCCACTGCGGTTTCATTCATGAAGACCGGCCAATGGTGATCCCGATGGCATATGCCCGGATCGGCGACCGGATCTATATTCATGGGGCGAGCACCACCCGCATCATCAAGTCGAACGCGGATGGCGTACCGGCCAGCCTTACAGTGACACTGGTGGATGGTCTGGTGGTCGCTCGCTCCGCCTTCCATCACTCGATGAATTATCGCTGCGCGATCGTGCATGGCACGGCAAGACTGGTTGAAAGCGAGCAGGAACAGATCGAGGCCCTGGCAGCCATCACCGATCATCTTCTGCCCGGCCGCTGGGAGGAATGCCGCGAATTGATGCCGAAGGAACACAAGGCCACGGGTGTGCTTGTCATGGAGATCGACCATGTAAGCACAAAGGTCAGAACCGGCGGACCGGTGGATGACAAGGAAGACCTCGGAACCGATATCTGGGCAGGTGTCGTACCTGTGGTGAGCGCTCTCGGACAGCCCCTGTCAGCGCCGGACGTATCTGCCGAAACGCCGGTACCGGCCTCTATACCGGCAGCCCGCAGGAAATTCGCATGAGGTGCCAGCTCTCTTCAGGCAATAAAAAACCCCGCCGGACCTTCCGGCGGGGTTTTCTTCTTGCCCACGTCTGACCGCCCTGCAGCCAATTACCTGGACGCCATGATCCGCTTCACTTTGGAGCAATAGCGCTTGCTGACCGGATTCATCCGCTTTGCGAAATGACCAGCGTTGTAACGCAGGATGGTGCCACAAACGTCACCACCCGCTTTCTTGTGTGCGCCGGCAAGGTATTTCATGCCCCATTCCAGATTGGTCTCCGGGTCATAGAGCGCCTTGGTCGACCCGCGGTAACCGATGCCCCGTGCGGTCGCCGGCTTGATCTGCATCAGCCCGACTTCGCCGGCACTGCCCCGTGCACGCGGATTGAAATTGCTTTCCACCTGGACCACTGCCTTGGCGATCTTCACCGGCACGCCGTGTTTGGCGGCAGCTTTGCGGATGAGTTTGGCGTATTTGTCGTTGCTGACGGTAGCGGTTCGCTTCGGCGAAACCTTGTGCGTCAGGCTTGCAGTTCTCGTCTTCTTGGCAGGTTTGTCCTGCGTGTCCTGCTTGCTCGATTCAATGATATGCAGGATCGGCTTCGAACCGGAGCCGACCGACGGCTTGCTTTCCGCAGCTTCGCTCTGCTTGTTCGGATCGATAATGTGCAGGATCGGTTCCGACCCGGACCCCGTGCTGCTTGCCATGGCAGCCGGTGCTGCAAGAGTGGTTGCATAGGCGAAAAGGCACAGCGCCCCAGTAAGTTTCTTGAATGACCGTAACATTCAGTCCAGCCCTTTTGGTTTTCGTTGCGTTGAAATCAGGGCGGAGGAATGCCGGAGCTATGGGACGAAAATGGGCGCTAATTCATCACGATTTATTACAATTTATTACTGAATATTACAGGAATTTAATGCCAACCTTAGTCATTTTCTGTAGTTTGTGGCCAAATTTAGCAAGCAATTCGGCAATCGATAGGCCCTCAGAAGAAATTCTGTGACCTCTTTTGGTTTTGATGCCTCAAAAATGCTGCGCTGCGGGAACCATTTTTGTTGACTGTGCGTTTTTTTGAGATGGTCTGAATTCGCACTTTCCCGAAAAGTGCCGCCGAGCTCCTCGTTCAAGTTGAAAGCGACGGCAGTTTCCTTAGCAAGGCGTGCAGTGTTTCGATGGTTGACTGATCGACAACACCGTCAACTTTCTCTGGCCGGAAATGACGTTGAAACGCGGAAACCGCATGCCGCGTCTTCAGGTCGAAGTCTCCTGTAATGTCCAGTTCATATCCATAGAGCGCGAGCATCGATTGCAGCGCTTCCACGGGTTGACCGCTGTCGCCTTCCTGCATCAGCAGACCTGCCCCGAGAGGAAACGGTTTCACATAAAGTCCGATCCCGGCTTCCGCCAGGCGGTCCCACGGGAACAGTTCACCCGGGTCTTCCTTCCTGGCCGGCGCGATGTCCGAATGCGCCAGAACCATCCAGGGATGGATGCCGTGGCGGGCACAGATGTCGCCAACGAGCGCAATCACGGCCTGAATCTGAGGCTCCGGGAATGGCTGATAGCCATGCTCATGCCCCGGATTGACGATCTCTACACCGATCGAGCGGGAATTGATGTCGGTCTCACCTTTCCAGAAACTTCGTCCAGCATGCCAGGCCCTGCGGGATTCCGGCACGCATTGCAGGATGCTGCCATCCTCATTCACGACGTAATGGGCGGAAACTTCAGAGCGGGGATCACACAGGCGCTGCAAGGCCGCTTCAGCGCTCGGCATGCCGGTATAGTGAAGAACGACCATGTCCACAGGGGCTCCTTGCGCCCGCTGTCCATGGTTGGGGGACGGATGGACCCTGGCCTTTACGCCGGTATCAGTCGCAACGCTCATATGCCTCTTTCTGCGCAGATCTTCGCCCAGGCATCGTTCAGGGCCGCAAGACGGTCATTCGCGATCCTGACAAACTCCTCCGGAACGCCTCTTGCGATCAGCCGGTCGGGATGCGTTTCCTGGACCTCGCGGCGGTAATGCGCCTTGAGCTCCACATCGCTTGCCTCTGGTCCCAATCCGAGCACCTCATAAGGATTGCCGTCGTTTCGCACATGTCTGGCGAGGATTCTGGAAAACTCCCGATCGTCGAATCCGAAAACCTCGGCCACCCGGGAAAGGTAGCCTATTTCACTTTCGTGGACGACGCCGTCAGCTTTGGCAATGTGAAAAAGCCCATCCAGAATATCGAGCAGCGTCTTGCGGTCATAAGGGAACAGATCCGCCAGTTTTTTGGCGTAGACTTCAAATCCGGCGATATCTTCCTGCGCCAGATTGAACAGACGGGCAACATTACGTTCTTCGTTAGGCGGCACATCGAAGAGTTCACGGAAAGCCAGAATTTCGTCAGTGGTCACCACGCCGTCTGCCTTGGCCATCTTCGCTGACAAGGCAATCATCGCGACCGTGAAGCCGACACTGTTGGTTCCCTCCGGGCGCGCAAGCACGAGCTGAACAAGGCGGTCGACGATCTGCGCGCCCCCCGTTCCGACCGAACTTACAATAGCTCCGAGGCTGCTCCAGACACTCACACTTCAGCTCCCGCTGGACCGGTGGGAAAAGGCAGGCAGGAAAGCTTGCCATGAACCGCATGAATCGATGCGTTGCAGACTCTTATCGGCCTGGGGTGGATTTGACCAGATCAACGGTTTCATGTCGGTGTCCCCTGGTGGACGGGACGAGATCCAGCCACGCTAATAACCGCAAGGTCGGCGGCACGCTTCGCGGACGTTTGCAGCACTAGCGGTAACACTGAAAAGCATGTGGGGAAGGCCGCGAGTTTGCCGTCATTCTCCGCAGAAATCCGCAGGTTTGAGCAACTTCAAGATTCATGATGACTAAAGGAATTCCGCTTAGCCTTGCGCGACCCGTGTTCGCAAGATGGTGCCTCGCCGGATGGCAAGCTCCCTGGTAAGAAGCAACATTGTCATTTTTTTCATCTCCATGTCGCTGGTGCTGACACTGGCGCTGAGTGTTTACGCTGGCAACCGTCTATTGACCCACTGGCTGGTCGTGCGGGGACTTGAACAGGCCTTCCTGCCACAGGAAGAAACTCTCGGCTCCATCCTGCGGTCCCTAGCGGGCAAAGTCGCACTCGAGCCGTCAGCCAACGTGTCCGCATTGCGACTGACCGCAGACGCCTCCCCTTCTTCGGATGTGACGGGCGACTTGCATGACGTCTTGAAACGCCTGTTCCAGCAGAGCACCAGTGCCTCAGGGGTTCTGGACGCTGCAGTGGTTTTTCCCGCGCGAACAGGGACGGGTGTTCAAGCGCTGCCCCCGCCGCAAATCCTCTGGCACCATGACGGACTGCTGCACGCGGGTGCTACTGTCTCTGTGGCAAAAGCAGCGCTGAACGACGAAAAACTGCTCATTGCGATTCCCGACATGTCCTGGGCGGGCACATTCGGCACGAATGCAGTGATCGCATACCGTCCGGAAGGTGCGGCTCCGGATTTTCCAGGGCTTTTGCTCCTGGTGACCCAGTCGGAGATACTGTCCAGCCTGACAGCCTTGACCTGGACGATCAGCGCAGCCGCTGGCGGTCTTTGCGTGGCGTCCTTCGTGTTTGCAGGCATTCTCCTGTGGATGCGCTTCTACGATCAGCTCAGGACCAGCCGCGACATTCAGTATCTGGCGCATCACGACACACTGACGGGTTTGCCCAACCGTGCCGTTTTCAACGCACGGCTGACCGAAGCACTGCGCCTTGCCCAGGCCAAGGCGTCCAACATTGGCGTCATGCTGATCGATGTCGACAGGTTCAAGGAAATCAACGACACCTACGGTCACGGCATAGGCGACGTCTTTCTTCAGATCGTCGGTGAGCGTCTCAACGCCGTCTTTGGCAACCATCTGGTGGCCCGCCTGTCGGGCGATGAATTCGCGGTCATGCTGACGTCCGTTTCCGACCCCGCCCGCATGACCCGGCTTGCCACAGACATGATTTCGGCAACCGAGGCCCCTTGCACGATCGACGGCAAGGATATCCGAATATCACTGTCCATTGGCCTCGCGAGAGCAACTGACGGCTCATGGAGAGCCTCCCGGATGCTTCATTGCGCTGATCTGGCTCTTTACCGGGCCAAACACAGCGGGCGGTCAACATTCTCGTGGTACACGCCAAGCCTCGACGCCGAGGCACAAAAACGCAAGGAAGTTGAGGAAGGCCTCCATAAGGCGCTCAAGTTCAACCAGTTCAAGCTCCTCTATCAGCCGCAATACGCGCTGAACGACGGCACACTGAAGGGCTATGAGGCCCTGATCCGCTGGGACCATCCCTCCAAGGGTATCATCCGGCCGGACGATTTCATTCCGATTGCGGAAGATACGGGCCTCATTGAGGAAATCGGAACCTGGGTCCTCAACCATGCCTGTCACGAGGCCGCGCTCTGGGAGGATCAGTCCCGCAAGGTCGCGGTCAATGTTTCCCCTGCCCAGTTCATTGCCGGCGAAACCCAGAAGCGTGTTGCCCAGGCGCTGCAGAACTCCCGCCTCGACCCGAAGCGGCTTGAAATCGAAATCACCGAGAGCCTGCTGATTTCCAATACTGACGCCGTTGTCGAGACCCTGCGCCAGATACGCGACATGGGCGTCTCGATCGCCATGGACGATTTTGGCACCGGCTATTCGTCCCTGAGCTATCTGAGCCTGTTTCCGTTCGACAAGATCAAGATCGACAAGGCCTTCATTCAGAACCTTGGCAAGGATGCAAGCACCGATGCCATCGTTACGTCCATTGTCGGTCTCGGCCGTTCATTGGACGTGACCATCACCGCCGAAGGCGTCGAAACCGAGGACCAGGCCATTCTGCTGAGCGCAGCCGGGTGCGATCTCGTTCAGGGCTTCTTGTTCGGCAGGCCTGATACGGTAGCAAAGCACGAAACCGCCTATCCGGTGTTCCCCCACAGCCCGGCCGGCCGGCGCTGGTTCCCCCGGGCACACCAGCAGCCGAACACAGCCTCGGCCTCACCCCGCATTCGTCTCGCCCCAAAACTTGCCCAGAGTGTGAGGCCCGCTGCCCCGCCCCCTGTGACCGACGGGCACAGCGAAATTCCGACGCCGCAGATTGAGAAGGCCCCGTCGCAGCCTGCCGGCTAAATCCGCGATAACCGGTTTTCAGAGGCTTACCCCGGCTGCCGCATCCTGAGCGGCCGACTGCTGTTCCCGGTCTGCCTTGCGTTCGGAATAGCGATCGACAAGATAGTCCGACCGACCACGAACCAGCAGCGTGAACTTGATGAGTTCTTCCATGACATCGACCACCCGGTCGTAGAGAGCCGATGGTTTCATCCGGCCGTCTTCATCAAATTCCTGATAGGCCCTGGGCACCGATGACTGATTGGGAATGGTCACCATCCGCATCCAGCGTCCAAGGACACGCATCTGATTGACCGCATTGAAAGACTGAGAACCTCCCGACACCTGCATCAAGGCCAGCGTCTTGCCCTGTGTCGGCCGGATGGCGCCGAAACTGAGCGGTATCCAGTCGATCTGAGACTTGAGAACGCCGGTCATTGCCCCATGGCGCTCCGGTGAACACCAGACCTGCCCTTCGGACCAGGCACACAGCTCCCTGAGTTCGACAACCTTGGGATGATCGGAACCACTGTCGTCCGGCAGCGGCAACCCCGACGGGTCGAATATCCGGGTCTCCGCCCCATAGGCCCGCAGCAGCCGTTGCGCTTCCAGCACAAGAAAACGACTGTAGGACCGCTCGCGCAGCGAACCATAGAGCAGCATTATCCGAGGTGGATGGGAAGGCCTGTGCAGGCCCAGCAACCTGTCCCGATCGATCTGACGAAGGTCCTCCACGGTCACGTTCTTCAAGTCGTCGCCCGCAAATTCCACCTCAGGCATCGGGTGCTCCGGACGAGACCACCTCACCGTCCTCTTTCGTGAAGGAACCGATATCCTGTGGCAACAGGTCCAGCACCTTCTCGGACGGACGGCACAGGCGGACGCCTTTTTCCGACACCACGATCGGCCGGTTGATCAGGATCGGGTGCTCCATCATGAAATCGATCAGTTGGTCGTCCGTCCACTTGTCTTCACCCAGGCCCAGTTCGTCGTAGGGCGTTCCCTTCTGGCGGAGGATGTCGCGTACCGGGAGGCCTGTGCGTGCAATCAGCTCGACAAGCTCTTTCCGGCTCGGTGGCGTCTTCAGATATTCGATGATTTGAGGCTCAACACCCGACTTGCGGATCATTTCCAGCGTGTTGCGGGACGTGCCGCATTTCGGGTTGTGATAAATCGTCATGCTCATGTGAGGTGTCGTCCTGTCAAAGTCCCTTAGGATTCTTCAATTCGATTGCCGGAAAACAGCAGATGGCAGGATCGTTGCCGCAGCAGTCTTCCATCAAAAAGCCCAGGAGATCTCGCATGCGGTCATAATCGACTGCATAGAGAATATGCCTCCCGTCCCGGCGCGTGGTCAGCAGCCCGGCCCGTTCAAGTGTCGTCAGATGAAACGACATCCTGGTTGGCTGTATATCAAGCCGCTCGGCAACCGTGCCGGACGGAAGCCCATCCAGCCCTGCCGTCATCAGCAAACGGAAAGCGGCAAGGCGATCTTCCTGTGCCAAGGCGCCCAAGGCGGAGACTGCGTCCTGATCCTTCATAGTTCGATATTACAAGAAATTTTGGAATATTCAACAAATGAACAATCAGGACACGACAGCGGCCGACATCACATGGCAGCAGCGGCGCGCGCAGCCTGGTCGTAGTTTCCTGAAACCAGTCGCAAAGTCGCAGCAAGCTTGGAAAGTTCGCCTTCATCAAGGCCCAGCGCCTTCATCGGCTTGACCAGAAGAGCCTCACGCAAACGCCGGTATTCAAGGCAGGCCGTTTCACCGGACTTGGTAATTTCGGCTGTTTTTTCCTTGCCCCGACGACCGGACGAGATCAGCCCTGCCTTTTCAAGCTTCTTGAGCGCATAGGTGACCGTGTGCGTGTCCTCGATGTTCAGCACAAGGCAAATGTCAGACAGTGTTTTGGCTCGGCCACGGTGATTGACCGAATGAAGCACAAGCACATCCAGAGGCCCAAGACCATGTGACCCGCTGGCCGCCATACAGCGGACCATCCATCGGTGATAGGCATTGACCATCATGGTCACCGCAAATTCGATCTCCGACAAGGCAGGCATTGCCCCGGAGGCCAGATGCGCAGCCGAGACAACAGGCCCGATGGGGGCATCGCTTCTGGAGTCGGGATTATCCGTCACATCTGATCTCCGGCACAGTTTGTTGTTTCGGCAGGCCTCCAGCCGAAACCGGTTGGAGGCCCGTTTGCTTGTCGGTTCAAAAGTATTCGTGCGTCCGAACCCGGTTTGTTGAGAGGCGGGAATGCACTAGTTGCTCAACATCGTCTGCGGCAACCAAAGAGCCAAGCCCGGAAAGGCCACAATCAAGACGATTGCCAGGATCATCAACAGGAAGAACGGCAAGGCCATGCGCGCAACCTTGAAGATATTGTATCCGGTCATGCCCTGCAGCACGAACAGGTTGAAGCCGACGGGCGGTGTGATCTGGCTCATTTCGACGACCAGCACCAGATAAATGCCGAACCAGACAAGATCCAGCCCCGCCTGTTCTACCATCGGTAGAATCACTGACGTCGTCAGAACCACCACCGAAATGCCATCCAGGAAACAGCCGAGCACTACAAAAAACAGCGTCAGGGCGATCAACAAGGCATAGGGCGACAGGTTCAACGAACCGATCCAGGCCGCCAGCTCACGCGGAATACCGGTGTAGCCCATGGCAACTGTCAGGAACGCCGCACCTGCCAGAATGAACGCAATCATGCAGGACGTTCGCGTCGCCCCCATCAGGGCTTCTGCGAAGCTCTTGCGGCTCAGCGTTCCGCTCATCCAGGACAGAAGCAGAGACAGCATCACGCCGATGGCCGCGGCCTCCGTCGGCGATGCAAGGCCGGCGTATATGGAACCGATCACACCGACGATCAGACCGATGACCGGAAACAGCCTGCGTGTTGCAAGAAGTCGTTCGACGAACGGAATGACATCTTCCTTCGCGGGCATCTTTTCCCGATTCAGCATTGCCCAGATCACCACGTACCCCATGAACAGGATGCACAGCATTGCTCCAGGCAGTACACCGGCCATGAACAGCCGGGCGATCGACTGTTCGGTCGCGGCGCCGTAGACGATCAGGATGATGGAAGGCGGGATGAGCAAACCCAGCGTGCCGGACCCCGCCAACGTGCCGATGGCCATGCGCTCGTCATAGCCGCGCTGCTTCAACTCCGGCAGAGACATGCGCCCGATTGTGGCGGTCGTTGCGGCAGAAGAGCCCGAGACGGCGGCAAAGATACCGCATCCGAGAATGTTCACATGCAACAGCCGGCCCGGCAGATTGCGCATCCAGGGAGAAAGACCCGCGAACATGTCCTCTGACAAGCGGGAGCGGAACAGAATCTCGCCCATCCAGATGAACATGGGCAATGCCGTCAGGTCCCAGGAATTCGAGGCACCCCAGACAGTCGTCGCGAGAACGGGACCGGCGGGAGCGGAGACTAGAGCCATCATGGCCGCCAGTGCGACCGCGAACAGAGCAACGGCCACCCAGATACCGGTCGCAAGCGCTGCGAGCATTCCAAGGCCGAGAATAAAGGCAATCAGGGAGAGATCCATCATTCTTTCCCTTCGATCGGATCGGCTTTGACGACCGCTTCAAAACTGGGCGCCTTGCCAGTGAGCGCCATGATGAGGTCGTCGAGCAACGCGACTGAGAAGACCAAAAGGCCAAAGGTCATTACTGACTGAGGAAAGACCAGGGGGATCGGGATGACACCGTAGGAAGTCTCATTGAATTTGTAACTGTCGAGAGCAAGCAGCCCCGCGTTCCAGGTGAAGAACGCTGCCAGAGCCAGGGCAACGGCCACCGCCCAGACATTCAGGATGCGTGCTCCGCCTTTGGGTACGCTTTGGAGCAAGATCGCCACCCTGATGTGGTCACCGTTTCGCAGCGTGCCGGACAGGGCAAGAAAAGACGCCCCCACCAGCAGGAAGCCTGCGATTTCGGCAAGTGACGGTACTTGAAGTCCAAGTGGATCGAGGCCAAAGACCGTTCGAGCCCAGTCGAAAATACGTCCGAAAACCTGAAGTACCACGAGACTGGCAATGACAACGAGACAACACGCAGCCATGGCCGTTGACGCCTGATAAAGCGTATTCAAAGCCTTTCGCATCGGCTTCCCCTACCGGATGTGCAGCTGATATTAAAAAAACGCCGGGCTGATTTGGCCCGGCGCTTTTTAGCTGTTTAGTTTTTATAGGCTTCGAGAACAGTCTGGCCGCTATCTCCGGCTTCCTGCTGCCATTCGGCGGCCATCGTCTCGCCGATTGCGGCAAGATCCTCGATCAACTGGCTGCTCGGCTGAACGACGGTGATGCCGTTGTCGATCAAAACCTGGGTCTGCGTCTTGGTTTCCACCTTGGAAGCTTCCCAGCCGCGTTTTTCAGCGACGTCTGCTGCTTCCAGCACGGCAGCTTTTTCTTCGTCGCTCAGGGCATCGAAAGCGCCCTTGTTGACGAAAACCATGTTCTTGGGCAACCAGGCCTGGGTATCATGGTAGTGGCTCAGGAAATCCCACGCCTTGGAATTCGCACCGGTGGACGGCGACGTGATCATCGCTTCTACACGACCGGTGGAAAAGGCAGTCGGAATATCAGGCACTTCAACCTGCGTCGGCACCGCACCAGCCAATTGGGCCAGACGTTCGGTGGCAGTATTGTAGGCTCGGAACTTCAGCCCCTTGAGGTCGTCACCCTTGGTGATTTCCTTTTTGGCATAAATACCCTGAGGCGGCCACGGCACAGCGTAAAGAAGCTGCAGCCCCTGTTCACCGAGCTTTTCTTCCAGTGCGGGCTTGGACGCCTGATAAAGCTTCCAGGCCTTGTCGTAGGACGGGGCGAGGAACGGTACGGAATCCACTCCGAAGACGGCATCTTCGTTGGAAAGGCGGGAAACAAGAACTTCACCGATCGGAGCAAGGCCCTTGCGTACTGCGTTCTTGATTTCCGGATGCTTGAACAGCGATCCGGCGGAATGGATCTGGATGACAAGAGAGCCATCTGTCTTTTCCTTCACTTCTTCAGCGAAGGCGGCAATGTTCTGAGTGTGAAAGTTACTGTCGCCATATGGCGTCGGCATGTCCCACTTGGTTTCAGCGGAAACGGCAGTGAAGCCTGCCAGGCTGAACGCGGCAGCAGCGGCCAGATGGAATCCGGCGCGGGTCAGGAAACGAGATTGCAGCATGATTTTCTCCTCTAGGAAGCGGGGGTCGCCCGTCGGGATGCTGCTCGAGGTGCATTCTTCGAACACCTTGGGGAGAGCATCTTCTGAAACACTAGCCTCAAAAGATGGCGACATCAACAATTTATCGATAAATTGTGATTATACATATCAAGAACGATGCGTTCTTCCCTCCGCCGGCCGGATTAGGTAGCGTTTGGACCAGTCAATTTGGAATTCTGAATACGTGCCAAACATCAATGAACGCTTCCAGACCGGCAATCGCGCGGAACAGCTGATTTTGGCGCTTATTCTGGCCGTAGCAGCAGTCCTTCGCATTCAAAACCTGGACAGGACCAGCCTTTGGTACGATGAAGCCGTCAGCTGGAGCCAATCAAAGGGCACAATAACGGAGCTGTTGACAGCCGTTGCCGCCGACAATTACCCGCCACTGCATAATATTTTGCTCTGGCTGACGATGCCCTTGGCAGGTGACAGTGAAACAGCATTGCGCTTGCCATCCGTGCTGTTGGGCGTTCTTGCCGTCTGGCTAATCTTTCTGACTGGCAAGACGCTGGCCGGAAACACCGCGGGACTGCTTGCAGCCGCTCTCCTGACCATCTCTCCGTTCCACATCTGGTATTCGACAGAAGCCCGCATGTATGCCCTGCTGGCAACATGCGGGCTCGCCTTTCTGCTCCTGGTTCTGAAAAACCTTGAAAGGCCATCGGCCTGGCGGCTGGTGGCGCTTGGAGTGGCTGGAGCCCTGTTCCTCCACAGTCACATCTACGCCCTTCTGGGCTTCGCATCCGTTGGTGTGGTCTGCGGCATCCTGGCATTGACCGGCATTTTGAAATCCGGCCGCATCAGTCTCACCAATGCGGTTCTTGTCTGCCTTGCAATGGCAGCGAGCGCGCTTGCCTTTTTACCTTGGTTGATCATCCTGGCGATGCGAGCAAGGTCGGTGGCCGAAGAAGGCTTCTGGATTGCTTATCCTGATCCGACGTTTCTCATCAACATCGCCTTCAGTATGGCCGGATCGCTGCCTTTGTTCTGGGTGCTGGCAGGTTTGGCTGTCGCCAGTCTCCTGACCATCGTTCACCTGCCAGGCAGGTACTTCGGCAAACCGCAAAGTGCGGATGCAATCCTCGTTTGCTTTGCCTACACCGTTGGTCCTCCGCTTTTGGCCTACCTCTATTCCATAAGTGTGCAACCGATCCTTTTTGATCGATACCTGATCGCGGCATGGCCAGGGCTTCTCCTGCTCGCCTCGGTAACAGCCCAGCGCCTGGCGCCACAGGTTGCACCGATCGCATTGTTTGCTGCCGCGATATGGTTGAGTTTCACCGAATTGAAATTCACGCTGCTGGAGAGAATACGCCCCGAATGGCGCCTGATCGCACGGGACTATCTGGAACAGAAAGCCGATGGCGATCATCTATTGCTGTTCAAGGGATTTGCCGCACCGGCCCTGTCTTATTACCTGCGCGACCCCAACACCTTCACGCCAGTTGATACAATTGCCGAAATAAACAAGGGCACCGATGATGCCCGATGGCTATTGATCGTCCACACAAGCAGTGAGGAACTAAGCAAAGCGCAAGAAGCCTTTGCCCCGCGGGAAGGCACTCCGGCAGCCAGGCGCTTTGGCTGGGGAGCCAGTGGCCTGACACTTTTGGAGCGAGGCCCTGTCGAATAATCTCACTCGCCTGGATGCAAGTCGCAAAACAACCAGAAATAGACAGCAACAGCCGCAAGTACCCCTGCACCAATTGCAACTTCCAGCAAAAGCCCAAGCAGGGAAACGCCGAGAAGCAGGGCGACAAGCAGGAAGATGCCAACGAACCAGAGGTCTGCTGTCAGTATACTGATTGTGAAGTCGACAGCCTCCGCCAGACGCAGCAGAAACGGATCCCGTTCTTCTGATTTATCGTTTTCCGACATCTCCAGCTTTCAGTTTTCCCTTTTACCACAAGGTCATATGGGAGTACCGCAGGCGATAAAAAGATCAAATAACAACCCATTCAGATTTTTTCATCGACATTTTATCGATAAAATGTCAGCATAAAGTTACTTGCTATCAAAACGCTAATTGTCGGCACGGAATCAGACGTTCCTTAAGCCGGCAGCATCAGAGGGAAGATCATGACAGCCAAGTGGGATTTCTGGATCGACCGTGGCGGCACCTTTACCGACATCGTCGGCCGTTCGCCGGACGGCACACTGCATCCGCACAAGGTGCTCTCCGAAAATCCGGAAGCCTATCGCGATGCCGCCATTCAAGGCATCCGGGAATTGCTTGGTGTGGAAAAAGGCGCGGCAATTCCTTCGGACAAGATTGCAACCGTCAAGATGGGTACGACCGTCGCCACCAACGCTCTTCTGGAACGCAAGGGTGAGCGGACCGCTCTGTTCATCACCAAGGGTTTTCGCGATGCCCTGGAAATCGGTTACCAGGCACGGCCGCATATCTTTGCCAAGGAAATCATCAAGCCGGAGCTGCTCTACGAGAGTGTCCACGAAATTTCCGAGCGCGTGCGCGCCGACGGGGAACTGGAGCTCGCGCTGGATGAGGGACAGGCCCGCAACGAAATGCAGGCGGCATGGGATGACGGCATTCGCTCCATCGCCATCGTGTTGATGCATGCCTATGCCTATCCTGCGCATGAACAGCTTTTGAAGAAGATCGCCGAAGATATCGGCTTTCCGCAGATCTCCGTGTCTCACGAAGTATCACCGCTGATGAAGCTGGTAGGGCGCGGCGACACCACAGTGGTTGACGCCTATCTATCGCCGATCTTGCGGCGATATGTGAACCAGGTTCAGGAAGAACTGGGCGAAGGCCCGAGGCTGATGTTCATGCAGTCTTCCGGCGGCCTCACCGCGGCAGACCTGTTTCAGGGTAAGGACGCGATCCTGTCCGGCCCTGCCGGCGGTGTGGTGGGGGCTGTCGAAACTTCCCGAATGGCAGGATTCGACAGGATCATTGGCTTCGACATGGGCGGCACGTCGACCGACGTCTGCCACTATGATGGCGACTACGAAAGGGCATTCGAGACGGAAGTAGCGGGTGTGCGCATGCGTGCGCCGATGATGATGATCCACACGGTTGCTGCCGGTGGCGGATCCATCCTTCATTATGCCGATGGCCGCTTTCAGGTTGGTCCGGATTCAGCAGGCGCCAATCCGGGTCCAGCCTGTTATCGCCGCGGCGGGCCGCTCACCGTCACCGATGCGAACCTGATGACCGGCAAACTGGCGCCCGAATTCTTTCCGAAAATCTTCGGCCCCGACCAGGATCAGCCGCTCGACGGCGAAGTTGTTCGCAAACGCTTCACCGATCTGGCCATGCGTATTGGTGACGGCCGTTCACCGGAAGAAGTCGCCGACGGCTTCTTGAAGATTGCCGTTGAGAACATGGCCAATGCCATAAAGAAGATTTCGGTCCAGCGCGGCTATGACGTCACCGAATATGCACTCACCTGTTTTGGTGGCGCAGGCGGTCAGACCGGCTGCAGGGTTGCAGACAGTCTCGGCATGAAGACCGTCATCCTGCATCCGTTTTCAGGCATCCTCTCGGCCTATGGCATGGGGCTTGCTGACATACGCGCCGACCGGCAGCAGGCTGTCGTCAAGACACTGACAGACGATCTGATCCCGGAACTCCAGGCGCTGCGCGATCAGCTCGCAAGCCAGACGGAAGCGGAACTCGACAGGCAGTCGATCTCTGCCGATGCCCGCCGCACGAGCGCAACTGCGCATCTTCGCTACGACGGCACGGATACTCCACTTCCGGTGCCGCTGGGATCCGTCGCCCAAATGCGCGCAGCCTTCGAGGATGCGCACAAGAAACAGTTCGGATTTGCCTACGAGAAAAAGCCGGTTGTTGTGGAGGCTCTGGAAGTCGAAACCGCCGGTGGTGGCGCTGGTCTCACCGAGCCGGACCTCACCCTGGACACAGGCTCTCCCAACCCGGCCACTTCCACCAGCGTCTACTCCGAGGGTACCTGGCACAAGGCCGGCATCTTCAAACGCGAGGCACTCAAACCGGGCATGAAGGTGACCGGCCCCGCGGTTATCATCGAACCGCATGCGACGATCGCCGTTGAAGATGGCTGGCAGGCAGAAATCAATTCAAAGGATCATGTGATCCTGAAACGTATTGTGCCATTGAAACGAGCCGAAGCAATCGGCACGCATGCAGATCCTGTTATGCTTGAAGTGTTCAACAATCTGTTCATGTCGATTGCGGAACAGATGGGCGTCACCCTTCAGAACACGGCTTATTCGGTCAACATCAAGGAACGTCTTGACTTCTCCTGCGCGGTGTTCGACGCAAATGGCGCTCTGGTTGCCAATGCACCACACATGCCGGTGCATCTGGGCTCGATGGACCGTTCGGTCGAAACGGTCATCAAGCTCAACAAGGGCAAGATCAAGCCGGGCGACGTATTCGCGCTCAACGCACCGTATAACGGCGGTACACACCTGCCGGATATTACAGTGGTGTCGCCTGTCTTCGATGACGACGGCAAGGAGATCCTGTTCTGGTCGGCGTCCCGCGGCCACCATGCCGATGTCGGCGGTTCCGCTCCAGGCTCCATGACGCCGCGCGCCACCAACGTGGACGAGGAAGGTGTACTTTTCGACAATTTCAAGATCGTCGATAAAGGCCGTTTCTGCGAGCAGGAACTGGTCGAACTCCTGACCAACCACCCCTACCCCGCCCGCAACCCGCACCAGAATGTCGCCGACTTGTCCGCACAGATCGCTGCCAACGAAAAAGGCATCCAGGAACTGCGGAAAATGGTGGCCCATTTCGGACTGGATGTCGTCCAGGCATATATGGGACACGTTCAGGACAATGCGGAGGAAAGTGTTCGCCGCGTGATCGAAGCACTGAAGGATTCCGAATACGAGTATCCGACAGACCAGGGCTCCGTGATCAAGGTCAAGATCACGGTCGACAAGTCTAAACGCGAGGCGACGGTAGACTTCACCGGCACATCCGGGGTAAAGCCCAACAACTTCAATGCGCCCGAACCGGTGACACGCGCGGCAATCCTCTACTGCTTCCGCGTGATGGTAGATGGCGACATTCCGATGAACGCCGGCTGCCTGAAGCCGATCAACATCATCATCCCGGACGACTGCATGTTGCGTCCCTCTTATCCGGCAGCTGTTGTGGCGGGCAACGTGGAAACGTCGCAGCACGTCACCAACGCAGTTTTTGCCGCCCTTGGTGCCATGGCCAACGCTCAGGGAACGATGAACAACCTGACGTTCGGCAACGACACCTATCAGTACTATGAGACCATCTGTTCCGGATCTCCGGCAGGGCCCGGGTTCAATGGCACGGACGGTGTCCACACCCATATGACCAACTCGCGCCTCACCGATCCTGAAGTCCTGGAGTTCCGTTTTCCGGTTCTCCTGGAGGATTTCCATATCCGCAAGGGCTCCGGCGGCAAGGGCAAATGGTCGGCGGGGGACGGCACCAGGCGGACCCTGCGGTTCCTGGAAAAAATGGACTGTGCCATCCTGGCATCCCATCGCACTGTTTCACCGAAAGGACTGGACGGAGGTCACGACGGTGAGCTTGGCCGTACCGAAGTTCGAAGGCTTGACGGAACGGTCCAACAGCTGGAAGGTTGTGATCAGACCGTGCTTGAAGCCGGCGAGGCAGTCACCGTTATCACACCGACAGCCGGTGGCTGGGGCAAGGCTTAAACCGCAGTTTTAGCTAACAGAGCAAAAAGGAACGGTCGCCTGCTGAGGCGACCGTTTTTTCTTTGAGAATTAAACATCGACACTTCTACCTATACGAGAATTATTCTTTCCGCCAGGTAGAAAGTTTACCGTTTTTTCAATCTGAATCCGCCTAAACTTATCCGGCTTCAACTCAGGCGCTGACCATTGCGTCGAGGAAATCGGGTTTTAGAGAGATGTTTGCATCAAATCCTATTGCAACTTCGGTTGCGGCGAAGATACTCGCACTAGTTGCCTTTCTTAGTCTCGGTTTGATTGTCGTGGCAACAGTTGCCATCACCCAGATGGGATTGATCGGCAAGGAACTACAGAACATCGCTGAGAAGGATATTCCGCTCACACAAGCGATCAGTCAGGTGGCCAGCAATCAACTGCAACAGGCAGCAGTTATTGAGCGCATCATGCGTATTTCCGGCCTGACATCTGATGAGGACGCAGCGTCGACTGCTGCCTTGAAATCAACTTTGGCAATATTGAACGAACAGGTTTCCAGCGAGATCCTGAAAGCCGAAGCTCTCGCCGTTTCAGCATTGAACAAGTCTTCTACCGACGCGCAACGGGACGAATTCTCCAAAACGCTCGAGCAATTGAAACGCATTGAAAGCGAGTATGAAATATACTCGGCTGAAATAGCTGCCATCTTGCAGAAAATCGAACAGAACGATCTGTCGGATGCGAGCAAATTGGTCATGGAGTTGGAAAAGGAACAGAACCGCCTGGACCATGAATTGGTAACGCTCCTTGCCGAGATAGAGAGCTTTACACAAGCGGCTGCAAAATCCGCAGAAAACCACGAGAATCAAGCCTTTCAGCAGATCGCGATCACCGCGGCGCTGACTTTGGTTTTGTGCCTGGTTGGCTCGGTGCTTTTTGCCAGATTTCTGATTTCCCGTCCTTTGCATCAGGTCTCAACAGGCCTTCTGGAGTTGGCGAGAGGCAACACGGAAGTCGAAGTCAATGTGCGAACAAGAGACGAAATTGGGCAGGTGGCAAGCGCGTTTGAGACCTTTCGGGAAAACACCATAGAGATGAAGCGCCTGCAGGATCAGGCTCGCGAAGAGGAGATGCAGGCAGAAGCAGATCGTCGGGACACAAGATTGCGGTTGGCGGACGAGCTTGAAAGGCTTCTGATGACCAGCTGCGACACAGCCGTTTCCACCCTGAGCGAACTTGCATTCGGTGCCGACGAATTGGCGCGCAACAGTCATGAGACCATTGAAAGGTCCAACACGGTTGCCGCGGCAGCCGAACAGGCCACAGCATCGGTGCAATCGGTTGCATCCGCGTCGGAAGAACTGGCGAGTTCGATTCATGAAATCAGCCGTCAGATAACGCTTGCAAATTCCTCCACTTCACGAACATCCGAACAGGCAGAAATCTCTGGTGAAACGGTAGGGCAGTTGTCAACGTCCGCAGAAGAGATAACGGATGTCCTCAAGCTGATCAGCGACATCGCCGCTCAAACAAACTTGCTGGCCTTGAACGCAACAATCGAGGCGGCAAGAGCTGGCGAGGCTGGCAAAGGGTTTGCGGTTGTGGCATCTGAGGTCAAGGCACTTGCCACTCAAACCGGACAGGCAACTGATCAGATCGGCTCCCAGTTGAGTGGGGTACAGACTGGAGCCGCCACCTGTTCTGGTGCAATCACCACCGTGGTTAAAGCCATGATGGAAATTCGGGAACAGATTTCAGGAATTGCATCTGCAATCGAGGAACAGAACGCAGTGACTTCTGAGATAGCCAAGAATGCGCATCAGGTCGCTCAAGGCAGTGCCGACATTACGGTCAATATTTCCGAAGTGAACGAGGCTGCCCGAACTTCCGGTGACAGGGTTCAAGAAGTTGTAGGCGGCATCCAAAACATTTCTTCACAGATCACGACTATTCGGGATGGGTTAAGCGATTTTCTTGGGCATCTTCGCGCCGCCTGAGACCACTCTGCCTCTCTTCCGGCGTGTCGTAACTGCCTGCCGTGTAGGAAATTACCTCCGGTTCAGCTCGTTCTCGCGTCTCATCGAGACGCTGGCTGCACCCTCGCGATGCGAATGGGCGCCGCCAGGTCGAATACCCCCCCCACACGACGGCTCCACCCGGCAATGGGCTAAACACACTTAAAATTCGGGAGAGAGCTCGACTACCCATCGCCCCTCTCTCGAATTCATGCCTGTGAAATCTACATTGTGCCTGAGGTTGGTTCAGGTCTTGAGCAGATTCCCGTGTCGATCAGACGGTCGAAAAGGTTCACTGTTTCCATCCCGGGATGACGATGCAGTTCAACGATGACCTGTTCGGGAACCTGCTTCTTTAAAGCCTTCGCGAAACTCGATTGTATCTTCAAGGCCCTGTGTTCAACCAATTGAAACACGTGATTGCGCGACAGACCCAACCCCTTCGCAAGAACCCTATCGAGTCGCACGTCCACCTGGTTGGGGTTTAAAAGTCTCAGCATCGCCATGTCAGCATCAGAATACACGCCTGATACCAAGCGGTGGTTCAGGCTGAAACCCTTGGCTGCCTCGCCTCCGGTAACCCCGGAGAGATCGCAGGCAAATGCGTTCGCCAAAGCGGCATCGTTCCGCTGCAATGACTCCAGCTCTACTGGTGACAGGCTACCGACTGCTCGACGTTCGAAAAAAGCTCGGTTCCATCTGCTTCCGCAATCGTCGCATCGATAAACTAGCCACGCATCGAGTTGGCTTCCGTTGGCGTTCAGCCGAAATTTGCCGGTCGAACCAAAAAGTCTCACAATTCCGCATCGTTGGCAGGGGCGCTCGATTTTTGGGGGCCCTGAACGGGCAACAATCCATTCTACGGTCAATAAAGACGACATTCTGCAGGTCTTCCTCGGTCGGGAAGTCCGTCACAGGCAGTCGGGACGGCCGGATAGCGTCAGCTAACGGCATACAGTCTGGCTGGGAATAATCTGGTTGGGTGCAATGAACCGGAACAGGATCAGATGCGCATGGCCAAGCCACACCGGTCCCGATCCGCCGCCAGGACGAACAAGTTCATGACGCATTCATCTGAATGCAAGGCGGGATCGATGACCGGTCAGAGTGTTGGCAAAACAAACGCCCAGATTGAAAAAGACAAAATTCGATAGCGCTCGCATCAATAACAGGCAAGTTCAACCTGACGGCTTGACCCAAATGCCGGCTGAATTGCCGTCAGGTGTTGCGCGCTTGCAAAGCCAAGGCCACCAATGCTGGGCGAAGTTCTGAAGGTTCTTCCAATCGCTCCGCAAACCAGAGCCGTTGAACCCTGTCGCCCGCCACAAGATCAATGCCCTCCGGATCCAGGCAGCCAATCCGCCAGTTTGCGTCACCAGCGTTCAATAAATTCTGCGCATAAAGCTTCACGGCATCCCGATGATCAGAGTTCATGTGAGCAACTGCGCCTTCCTCCATTGAAGACCAGTCTTCCAGGGATCTGACAGGCGTTTGCAAGTCCTGCTTCTCGAGTTCGAAGGCCTTGCCAAACCCGCCATTAAGGCTTGCTCGCGAGATACTTAGTCTGAAAAAAGAAAAATCGCCGAAATCGACATAAAGCTCCGCCTTGGGATGCCGTGACAGGTACCTCTTGCGCAGCCGCCCATGTTCGGCACTTTCCTTTGAAATCTTGGTCGCCGAACATAAAAGAGAAATTCTCGGATGAGCGAGTGGATCACCTTTCCCTGGTTCACCCAGCAACAGAGAACAGGATGGATCCGCTAGTATTGCAGTGGTGTGCCCGGACAACGAACTGGTCAGGATGACGGGCGTGCCGTCCAAATCAGTCGCAACTGCGACGCGGCTGGCAAATGGGTGTCTTGTTTCGGCTTCGAGCACCGCAAGGGCTCCGAATCTAGCTGTTCTTATCAGCTCCTTGGCCAATTGCCTGGCTTGATCGTCGGTTGGCCGGATCACTGATTTCGGTTCTTTTTCCAGGCTCACGGCCCCTCCAGATTCTCTTTTCTGCCATCACGGACAAGTGTTGTTCCATGCCGTTTGCCTTCTCCCGAAACCTGAACGTCAGATGAACAGACATCTCAGAACTGGTTCAGGGCGTCCATGCGATTGTCTCATCATCAGATACGGCGCCAAACGGAAACAGCGCCTGCCTTTGGAGAAAACCGATGAAGACCATGAGCAAACGTCTTGTTGCCGCCGCCCTTACAGGCGCTCTTCTTTTGCCGACCTTCGCAGCCGCTGAAGCCGGTTCGCGCCACGGCTGGCGTGACAACCGCGGTGGCCACCACCATAGCCATAGACACAATAACCGAAATCATAATCGACATAAGAACAATGACAATCTGGGTGCGGCCGTCGCAGCAGGTGTCATCGGTCTGGCCGCAGGTGCAATCCTGCTTGGCGCAACCAGTCAACCAAGCTACGCAGGCCCACCGCCGGTGAACCACTATCCGCCGGCTCCTTATCCGGGCCGAGTCAACGCGGCTGTCGGCTATCAGCCCTGGAGCCCTGCCTGGTACCAATACTGCTCTTCGAAATACCGGTCGTTCAATCCATCGACTGGCACCTACACTACCTACCAGGGTGAGCAGCGTTTCTGCCAATAAGCTTGCAACCACCCGGTCATGCGCATGAACTTGCGGCAGCAAGCCACAGATCGGCCCAACCGGTCCCCCGCTTGTTGCCGCTTTTGTTTTGGGAAACAGGATCGCAGTCAACGGTATGGCAATTCGGTTGCACCCGTTGGAGCACTGAAGTGGCCTTCATGACCAGAAGAAAGTGTCCGAGCCAAAATTTTCTTCCGGGTTGCTCAGTCCGCCATGGTTTCGATTGAAGCAAATCCCTCCGGTGCGGCACCTGAATCAAACGGCGTGTCGACTTCAATCACCTTGTCCGGATAAAACCCATTGAACCTGGTACGCAGCGACAGACTGTAAGCGCCGATATGACCTATCTCGATCCAGTCGCCGGTATCGACTGTCTCCGGCAGCCAGAATGGTCGGGAAAGAATATCAACACTGTCACAGGTTGCCCCGCAGACCTTGAAGGGAACGATCTTATCCGGCTGTCCGGCACGTGTCTTGCGCGCGGGATCAGGAATAAAACGGGCCGGTAGCGTGATTTTACCCGTCCAGCTGTCCGACAGGGACGCCCAGATGCCGTCGTTGATGTAAAGGCGACGCCCCTTTTTCAGCAGCACCCGAACAATAAGCGAGATTGACCGGGCTACAATCACACGCCCAGGCTCGGCGACTAGGGGAAGGTCATCGAACTGCCAATCGGCAATATCCGCCTTCAGTTGCCCCATCAGTTCCACAAGTGTAGGCATCTCGGGGACCTTGCGACGGGGATCGTGTCCGTACACGGCAGGAAATCCGCCTCCGACATCAAGTTCCACGATCGGAACTCCGGCACGAGACCTTATCCAGTCGGCGGAAGCCAGAGCCCGTTCGTAGGTCTCCGGGTCTTCGATCTGGCTTCCAACATGAAAACAAAGTCCGCATTTGAACCCAATGCGGTCAATCCGCTGCAACAGTTCAACAGCGTGCCCAGGAGCGGCGCCAAACTTTTTCGACAATTCGTACGCTGCATGCCCTTTGGTGGCGATGCGAACGAAAAGGGTAATGGTCCCGGGATCGATATCGAGAGCTCGTACGATGCGCAGGATCTTCGCCACCTCGTCCTCATGGTCGAGCGACAAGGTCCGGATACCGTAGGTTTCCAAAGCCAATCGTATGTCAGACTGAGCCTTGATGGGGTGCATGTAGAGCATTTCAGCTTTTGGCGCGGCTTTTTTTACCGAGGCAAATTCTGCGGGCGAGGCCACGTCGAAGCAACTGATGCCAGCCTTTGCGAGTGCTTCAAGAACGAATGGCTCTCCATTTGTCTTTACCGCATAAGCCGTTTTGCCGGGAAAGAGGGACTGGAATTGCTGGGCATCATGCCTCAACACCTCCGGCCGGAAACAATAGACCGGTTGATCGGGACGAAGATCCAGAGCGGCGTCAACAGCAGTTTTGTAGCGTTCCATCAGTCGTTCCGGCGTTAGAAGTCAAGGGTTAGAAAGGAACAAGCTTGGGGCTGATTTGCAAGTCGGGATTAGGTTATTGGCAGATTATGTAAGTGCAGCTTTTGCCATGGCACCCGATATCGAGATGGAAATGAGACTTGTGGTTGGGGTCAGCATCGGGTCCGAGTACGGTCGTAAACCGTTGACAGGCAGCCTTGTGAATGGCGGACAAAAAGCTGCCTTTCTCGGTATTGCTCGCCCAATCCCTTTCAACTGAAATCTCCGTTCCGTCGCTCAGTCGAAACACCGTGATATCAATTGCTTTGCCAAGCGCATGTTCCGACAGTTTGCCATCTGGCTGATTGTTCCGTCGGCGGCACTGATAACCAGGCCCCGTCAGAAACACGGACACTGGTTTTCCAAATTGCTTCTGTGCAGCTGGCAAGACATCTTCAACAAGCCATGCAGTGAGAGTTTTTGCAAAACCACATGACAATGTGGCGCTCACAGGAAAAGACACCTCGATATTCTCTGTGCGTAATCCGGATAGATTTATCGGCACAGCAATGCCGCAGTCTTCATCGCCCTGGTCTCCTCTCAAAGGAGTAACCTGCTCAAATACGGCACCGCGAATGTCGCAGGATGCCGGCGTAGGGACTTCGGCAAAAAGCGACTTTCCGTCCCCCTCACCGAAGTCCGGCAAAGGAAAACTGGAATCAGGAGCTGGTTTGGTTCGCGGCACATCGACCCCGGCAATAAAATGCGACTGACCGAGGTCCTGAAGCGGCTTGTCTAGTGGCGACGGAGGATTTGCAAAAGCTTGGACTGGCAACACACATCCCAATGCAAGAACCGCGCAAACCGACACGACGCCTATGTACATTCCCT
The DNA here is from genome assembly GCF_054658235.1 of Roseibium sp. LAB1. Taxonomy (NCBI): domain Bacteria; kingdom Pseudomonadati; phylum Pseudomonadota; class Alphaproteobacteria; order Hyphomicrobiales; family Stappiaceae; genus Roseibium; species Roseibium sp. LAB1. The sequence continues at coordinate 1,112,191 of NZ_BAAGIB010000001.1, forward strand.
GCTCCACACATCGCCCTCTGCCAACGACCGTCATGATTGAACAACGCTGGTCATCCGTCTATGGTTGCAAGTAGCAAAAAGGGATGGTTCCGGATGACGCTAGAACTCTTTTCCGCCTATGTGGTTGCCACATTGATTGTCCTTGCCATACCGGGGCCTACCATCATGCTTGTGGTCAGCTATGCTCTGACCCAAGGCCGAAAATCCGCGCTGGCAAGCGTTTTGGGGGTCGGTTTAGGTGACGCGACGGCTGCAACTGCTTCCCTGATGGGCCTGGGTGCTATCCTTGCGGCATCAGCGACGGCGTTCACCGTACTCAAGTGGGTAGGGGCGATCTATCTGGTCTGGCTTGGAATAAAAATGTGGAGAAGCCGGGCAACTGCGCTTGGGCCCCATCAAGTTGCCGATGTCCCGGCCCGGAAAATTTTCTGGCATGCCTATGTGGTTACCGCGCTCAATCCCAAGGGCATCGTTTTTTTCATGGCATTCCTGCCTCACTTCATTGCGCCAAAAGCTCCCGTAGTTCCACAACTCGCACTTCTGGGAACGACATTCGTTGTTTTGGGAATTTTGAATGCAGCTGTTTATGCACTCGCAGCAGCGGCTCTTGGCCAAAAACTGAGAAATCCGTCGCTTCTGATGCTGATCAACAAGGTAGGCGGCGCATTCTTGATCTCTGCCGCTGCCATGACGGCGACTTTGCAGAGGTCTTCTAATTAAGCGTAAGCGTTCAGCGACTTGAAGCGAAAGGAATATTTTTCTTCGACCGCACCGCTTCGACTTCGGTTTTTTCTTCTTCGGTTTTGAGGCCGAAGTTCGCTCCGGATTGTTTCAAGGTTTCCAGCGACCTGCGTGCGCCCTCTTCGCTCAAGGCCGAATAGCGCTGGATCGCAGCGTTCAGCTCCAATCCGCCAATTCGCAACCGACGAGCCCGCATCGTCAGAACGTCCTTGTAGGCCTCAGCCGTGACACCGTTCGCCTTGCAAAGGATGATCAAAGGCTTGTCGCTTGCGCTAAACAACAGCTGAGATACGGCGCCAGGCGGCAGGTTGCTGACCTTGGCAAGTAAAATCCCAAGTTCCGCTGTTCGGTCTGATCTTGCGAACAAAGTCACCGCTTCATCGATTTTTGTCTTTTTGCTGACTACGTCCCGGATCAACGCATTGGATTGCTCGCGAGCCTCTTCGAGCTTGTGAGCACGAGCTGCCACTTCTGTAGCTGCCCGCTCAGCCAGAAGCTGAACAAGTGTACTGTCGGCGCCGAGCGCACTCACCCTTTCTTTCAACTCTTCAGTCAAGAAAGGTAGCAACGCTTGAGCAGCCTCCTCCGGCAAATCCGTACGGTTGATCAATGCCGCCTGGATTGCTTCACTCGACCGGGCTTTCTCCACCAACTTCAGGAACGATGCATCAGCAAACGCTGCCCCGTGGTTTTCGGCGACTTTGCTTAAGACCGATGTGTCACCTCGGTCAACCAGAACACTGGTAACCGCTTTGTCGACTGTCTGACGTCCAGCAATCGCGCCAAGGTGTTCCATGGAGGCAGAGGATGCGATGGCAACAAGATCATCTGATGTGAGTGCTGGCGAGTTTTCCAGAACCGGTCCTGCAACAGGAAACGCGTCCTGAGCCAGCTTCACCATCAATTCGCGTGGAGCATCCTTTTCCTTGCAAACACGTTTGGAGAGAATGATCCGGGTTTCCTCTTCCAGCTGTCCGAGAACCTTCAGAACGATGTCGCCAAAAAGCAGGCTGATCTGCTCGTCACGCTCGTCACCAGAATTTACAAACAGGTCCGTTAGCATACTGACCAGGCTTTTTCGGCCTCCAGAACTTGTGTCCCTTGCCAGGTCTGCAAGCTTTGCAAGATTGATCATCGACACTCCGGCGCGCCAGTCGCGTAAGTTGAAACCCTATCAGCTGGCTCTTAACATTAAGCTACCGCCGATACCGACAACAACAGACCGGCAATTGAGCAGGTTAATGGCCGAGTCAGAGTCAAACATCGCTCGTCTCCACTGCTGACCACCTATCTGAGCGGTTTGTGGCCAAATTAATTCCGTATTCTTCGCGATCGGCAGTGAACGTTTCCAATCAAGGCTTTACTTAACGCTTCCTCAACACCCACAACCCAGGAATGCAGAGCTTCGCTGCGATGCAGCAACTTTTTTGCTTCGCTTCGGCATTATGCTGACTTAGTATCGCCTAGTCAGTCAGAGGTAATCGGGAGCGGACATATGACCCTTGTACGGAACCTGAACATGATTGCCTTTCTAGCAGCCTTTGCGTTTTTGGCTGCAATTGTAGTTGGTGTAATCTGAACCAAACGGCAAGAAACCAAAGAAAACGAGCTGCGCCGGGCAGGCAACAAGACAATTCAACGGTAATAAAATATAGCCTAACGCAACCGGCTGCACCAGAAGGTGCAGCCGCAGAATGCGTTCGGGCGATTCTCGAAACAACAATCGCCCTCAATCTCAGGACAGGTAACATGGACGTTCCAGTCCTTGCTTAAAGCCGTTTTCGCAACCCCAGAAGCACAACCAACGATTTTATTCACTTCAAGCCAAGTTGCAGTCTGCAAGACGGATTGATGATATAGTCACGTCAACCATCTTCCTTCTCAAGCGGCCAGTTCCAAAGTCCGAGCAAGCGCAACTTCTCGATTTTTAGGTTCCATCATCAACTGGTCAGCGGCCACAATCGTGACGTCAGTAATACCGATGAAACCAAGAACGTGTTTCAGATAATTTCCGGCAAAATCGATCTCTGACCCTACCTTCGTTCCACCAGAAGCGATGATAACATATGCTTTTTTCCCCTGAAGCAGGCCAACAGGGCCATCTTCCGTGTATTGGAACGTCTCTCTTGCTCGCGCAACCAGGTCGATCCAGGCCTTTAGTGCCGCCGGCACTGCAAAGTTGTACACTGGCGTTCCGATAACAATAGTATCGGCAGACTTCAGCTCACCGACAAGAGTGTCTGACAAAGCAAGCTTCATTCGCTGCGCGGCATTTCGCTCGGCAGGATCGGTAAAAGTCGCTCCGATCCACTCTTCATCGAGAAAAGGCAAACCGTGCGAAACATCACGATCAATAACTTTGGCTTCAGGTGATTTTTCCAACAACCGCGTCACGAGCGATTGTCCCAACTCACGCGTCACAGAACCTGTGTCACGTGCAGAAGCATTGATTTGCAATATTGTCTTAGGCAGCATGGACATTGCGCTCTCCAGATTATCAGAACCGGCATTGACTTCTTCCGTTCATGATTAGGAGATAATAGCCACCGCAAGACACAACTAGCTTCATTTTGATGAACAGTGCGTCAAGTCGTCTGTGATCGCTTAAAATAAATGTCACGGCCCCCACCTGATCCCTGAAACAAGTTTGTAGAGCCCTCCAAGTGCCAAGGCCGCAACGACTGTGTTGATCACCTTCCCCTTGATGCTGGACGTTCCTTTGCGCAAATCACGTAAAAAATGCATGTCTTTTTGAGCCTCAAGAGCGTTTTCAATGTCGACACCCAAGGCCTGCAACACCTCATGTGCAGCTTCGCGTCCCCCCTCTTTCCCGCCTTCTCGCGCGATTTCCCGCAACTGATCTTCGTTCACTGCTCGCCCCCTGCGTATCCTATTTTAATTTCGTCGTACCACCGGCCGCACCGCATCACGCGGGCATTGGCGCGGCCGAGCGCCTGGTCTGTCCGAAGCAAGGCCACGTCCAGCGGCTCCCCGATCCGAACGCCGGACGCTTCTTTCCGCCGGCAGTCTTCCGGATACCCCGGAAGCTCTTTGGCGGCTTCCACGTGTGCCGAGAGTGCAGCCGCAGACTGCAGCCGCCGTTGTTCATCGGTTACGCAAGCGCTCAAGAAGATCAGGCTGCACAGTGCAACCGTCCTCGACAGTCGAAACATAGTGTTCCAACTCCTGTGCTGTGGCATCCGCTTCCGCGTTGGCCTGATCGATAAGGGAGAGGAAACGCCGGTTTGCCCGTTCCGTGACGACCTTCCGGCGTTTCAGTTCTTCAAGCTGCACCTGGGCTGCGGTCAATTCCGCATCGGCCACATACTCGACAACGGCACGGCGAAGCGCGCTCGACTTGTCGACCGTGTGCCAAACAAAAAAGCCGCCCAGAACGGCGGCAATGGCGAGCGCAGCACACACGGTGCGGCTTTGGAGTATCCAGGCGACCACCGGCATTACCGCAGCCCTTCCAGACATAGCGAATGCTCAGCCGCCCGGCGGTTCACAAGTCCGTGGATCGTCCGGCCGCCTGCCTTGTTGAACCACTTAGCCGCGTTACAGGCCCCGCGCACGTCTCCGGCATCGAGACGCTTGCGCGCTGTCGACCGGCAAAAGCCTCCTACCCCAATGTTGTAGGTGAGACTGACGAACGCGACATAGGACTTTGCTGGAATGGCATCCGGCCGCTTGAGGCACTTTCTCATTCCGGCTTCATGCCGCTGCAACGAGGCCAACAGCATTGCGTCACACTCGACCTTTGTGTGCTTGTCTCCAAGCTTGACGCCGAGCGTTTCGCCATAACAGACGGTTGGAACGCCTACAACGTCCCGGTATGCCGTCAGGCGCAGACCTTCCCAGGCACCGACCAGCGCAATCGCAGCCGCGCCTATGCCGCCGACAAGGCGAGTTTTACGTCCCATCGTTCATGTTCCTTTGTGCGAGAAGTCGGGCCACGAACGCGGCTGACACTGTGAGCACCGACAGGGCAGCGAGTAAGCCCGGCGCAATGAAGTCGCCCAGAAAAGGCAAGGCCACTTCCGCGGCAGAGAGCAGCGCGGCAAGCAGCATAAGACGCACGCTCCAAGCCCTTTGCAGGACCGCGCGCCAGTCTGAAACCAGTTTCATGTCAGGGCCTTTCAGGCATAAAAAAAACCGCCTCAAGGGCGGAGCGTTTTTAGAGCTGGCCGATCCTGTTAGAGCTGCAAGGAACTCTGCCAAAGCGTGTCAACCTCTTCAGGCGTGAACCCGAGGGTTACCGAAAGGGACACAACAAGCGGGTGCGTTCGGTTGAACTCTGCCGCATACTCCCATTCAACTTGCGCCTTTTCACGTTCGGTAGGATCAGCGATGGCGGCAATCGACGTCTCCACCTGAGAGAGAGAACGCCCGGACTGCAGAAGGCCAAGACGGAATTGCCGAGCAGTCAAGGACGGCATCCCTTCGCGAAGCTCTTCGGGCGTCGGGGGCACCCATGCAGGTACGGCATTGCCCGCATCAAGCCAATTGCGCACGGCCAACCTTACCAGATTTTCGTGCGAAAGATCTTTCGGCTCTAGATAGACAGGCTTGTCTTTCAACGCGGCCTCGCCAACAGAATACGCCACTTCCCAAGCTCTCAACCGCAGCGAATATTCGTCCCAGGCCTTATTTACCTGCTTTTGAAAAGCAGCCTTTTGCGCTTCTGTCTTTGGATTAACACCATAGGGGATCTCTTCAATGACCCCATCGGGCCACTGAACCCGAAGCTTTATGATTGCACTCAGTTGCTGAACATCTGTCACTGTGTGGTCAGTATCTGCGTGGGCTTCGATGCCAAGGACTTGGAGAATTTCCATTATGCTACCCGCTGAAAAATTTGGTTTTGATTGCTGTAACTACGACCGCGAGCGCGCCAGGTTCCGGACAATGCAGAGCCCGAACTCATCGAAAAGTCATATTGGTCGAGGCGCCGAACAGTGTAAGCCGCGTTTATGGTCGTGTTAGACGTTCCGTGAGCAGCAAGCACCATTGTGCCAATCGGATAGTTTGTTTCACCCGATGAGCTTCCGTCATAGACCAATCCAACCTTGTGAAATCCCCCGTCGTTCTCTTCCGCGACGAATGCGTTGGCGCTGTCATCCCAACCGAGAAGGCGGTCCGCGCCGCCGCTGTTCGCATCCCTGAAAACAACCCAGGCGTCGCCACTGTTGTCCGTGTTCACGTAGATGTAGCCGGTGGCGTAGACGTGGCCATTGACTGTCAGGCTGCCGCTCACCGTCCCGCTGATATCAGATCGCAGAAGCTGGCTTGGCGTCAGGCCGCCGACGGTGCCAGCGTCGTAGCTGGTTGAACCTTGCGGCCCTTCCGGTCCAGTCGCGCCGACCGGCCCAACATCACCCTTTGCCGCAAGCAGTCCCCAATCATCCGGCGAAATACTCGGGTTCTGACCGATGTTCACCCGCAACGAGATATAGGAAGATCCGTTATAGGTAACCGTTTCATCAGAGTTGTAAGTATCGCCGGAAGACCAGAAGCCACGATAGATCAACCCGGGGTCGCCCTGCGGGCCTTGCGGCCCTTCTGCACCTATTGGCCCCTGCGCGCCGGTATCACCTTTCGGGCCTTGGATGCCTTCCGGGCCTTGCACACCCTGCGGCCCTTCCGGTCCCTGAATGCCCTGCAAGCCTTGCAGGCCGCGTTCCCCTTTGGCGGTGACAATGTCCCATTCGGCCGCAGCATCTTCCGGGGTGACGCCGGTATGAGCCGCCACGCAGATGAAGTAGGACCCGTCATGGCTGACCGTATCCCGCTCGACGTAAGCGGTTGCCACGTTCCACGTTCCACGGTGGTTCAACCCGATGGGACCGGCCGGGCCTTGAATGCCCTGCGGCCCCTGCAAGCCCTGCGGCCCGCGCCCGAAGTTGACGCCCGTCGACCAGACGCCGACATCATTGGAGAGCTTCCAATAAACAATCCCGGCCTCGGTATCGAGAAAGGACGTGTCTTTCGGTTCGGCGTCATAGGCCGCGCGGTCGGCAGTCAAGCCGGTGTAATCCGGGTCAAATGACTTGCCAATCGGCCCCTCTGGCCCCTGCGGGCCTTGCGGACCAATCGGGCCTTGCGAGCCAGTCGGACCGGACGGACCTTCAGGACCGCGCGGGCCTTCCGGCCCCTGAAACCCGGTAGGGCCTCGCGGACCTTCATAGCCGAGCGGCCCGCGTTCCCCCTGAGGCCCCTGCGGACCTGCTGGGCCTTGCGGACCGGCCGGACCCGTTGGGCCTTGGTTGCCAACCGGACCTTTCGGCCCTTGAGCGCCAGGAAGAGACGCGATTTCAAGAACCTGCTGCAGCGTCGGCAAGTCCTGATTATCAGCCGCATCAAGCGCGTTGATCATCCGCCGGCCCTTCAGGTCAAAGCCGCCGTTGACCTCGATCAGCGCCCGGGTTACGACCGACTGCATATTGATCGCCGTTCGGTCCATGGCGCGTTCCATCACCGCCGGGTCAATCTCACCGCCCGCCAGGCTGTAAGGCTGATCGTATTTGCTCACCAGCAAAACCGTAAGCGTTTCCCCTGCCTGCAGAGCGCTGGCGTCAAAGAGCACGGTACCGGTGCCGAAGTTGCCGCCGGTAAAGTGCCAGTTGCCCGGGCTTTGCTGATACTGCCAAACGGTAATCACGCCGGTTGTTGTCCAGTGCGTCACCTGCAAATTGTTCTGGTCGACAAACTGGAAAGGCAAGTCGACACGATCCGTCACGCCGTCGCCCGTGATCTGGGCGCGGCCTTCGGTCAAGGCTGCTACTGTCATAGAGTTACCTGTAAAAAGAGAGATCAGAATTTAGGCCGCAGTCACACAGGCGGCTCCGAAGGGGCACATTCAGGAATGGCATGCTATCCGGACACGAGGCCGGGAACTCAGCAAATGGCAAATAGAGAATTGATAAAATCAAACAAAGCAATGAATTATAATGATAGACAGACGGCTATATTCGAAACGTATTCTGAACCGGAATAAGCTTTGCCAAAATCGTTTTTCGGCTCCCGATACTTTAGCGCAAATCAGTAATCCGCCTTCAAACCAGACTTGTATCGCCAGATCGTAACAATCAACCGGGTTCTGGATTAAGCCATTGTCATACTCGACACTGTCTCCGATCCCGTCCGGCTCGCGCCCAATATGAGCTATGAGCTCTGCCTCGGACATGCCAATCAGATCCTTGCCCATATCAAGAACACTCTCCTCACAGGAGATCGAAAAAACTTTCGCGCTTTCGCTATGTTAGCGCCTGTCCTTGCCAAGCTCGTATTCTCCAGGCCCCATATTATCAATCCCTTCAGAAAGGATGAGCTTGAGATCAAATCGCAACTGCTAGTCTGTAATGTTCGTCCAAAATTTTATCGGCCTGCCCCCCCTGGGCTCCACTCCCAGTCTCGCATAATTTTGCCCCTTCCCGTTTCGCATATGGGTCTCAAAAGATTGAGCCAATTATGGTTTTCCGCTAGACTCTTCTGAAAGCCCTGTCGTTGCGGATGGCAACAATTCGCTTAAAACCTGACTGCTGAAGGCCTTCCATTCCAAGTGACGCCCCCGTTGCTCGAAAGCCTCCTCCAGAGCTTGGCCCGTCGCAGGATCATTGCCTCTTGCCAGCGTCACTGAGGCTTCTTCCGGGCTCAGCCCGTAGTGCTTCGTCAAAATGGTCCATTTTTCAAGCATGACGACAAGGTCGCCTCCCCTGTCCTGCAACAACGCCGGCTGCGGTGCCAACGCCAGAATACCGGCGAGATTTTCATAAGCTCGTTTAATATCCTCCGGATTGCTGCTCATGGTTCCCTTGCGCAAACCGCTGGCATAGGCGTCAGGCAAAATGCCCTTCGTTTCCACAATCCAGCGCGCAAGTGAATCCCGGTCGATCTCGCCATCATCCAGAAAGGTGAAAGCCCGGTCTGCAGTTTTCTGTCGCTGCGGTTCCGGAACATGAGCTTCAGCGGAAAAGAGCCAGTTGGCGGCCTCTATGTTCGCTAAATGCTCTTCTTTGACAACGTCAAGCTGACCGATCAATCGTGATTTCTGCCTCGGCTCAAGCGTGTCGTTAGCTTCGATCTCGGAAGCATCGAACTGGCCAAAACTCGTCTCGATACGGCTCGCAATCCGGTCTGCTTCCCCAGCTGCAGTCGCCGCTCGGCTTTTCGCGGCATTTACCTGCATTCGGCCCAGCGTTTCACCAGGCAGCAGCTTCAGCCGCTCAGCCAGAATCTGGCGGTGGTCGGAAAATACGTCCAAATCGCCAGTACCGGCGACCATCTCATCCACCGGTTTGAAGGCATTGCCTGAACCTCCCGATCTTGCAACCTCTCGCCTTGCAAGTTCGTCTCCGATTGCCGCCAGCAATTCTTCAGGCGGCTTTGTCTCGGCCCACGCTTCGGCGAGGGTTTCGCCAATTTTAATATAGGCTGCTTCCTTGCCCTGGGCCGGCAACGGAGCAGCTCTAATCAGTGTTTTAGCCTGCTCGAACGCTTCTGCCAGACCTTCCGGATTGTCGCGGACTTCCGCCGCCAGCCGAGCACCTTCTTCTTCCAACCCCTGCCGAAAATAGAGTTCGTTTTCAGAAGCCTCTATTGAAGCAAAGCCGTTGATGTAGCGATCCCGCTGCGCCTCGACAGACTGATCGAAAGCGGGACTTGACCTCTCCGGCAGTTCCTTGAGCATCTGCTCCTTTGACTTCTCAAGGTGCGCCATCATGGCCTCGGTGAAGCCGAAGCCGCCCGGCGGTGCCTGCCGCTGCTCCTGTGCAGCCTTTTCCTTCAACTTGGCGTCCAGCTCTCGCTGCGCCTTTTGAACCTGGAAGTCGTCTATCTGCCTGCGTCGTCGGGCTGCTGCAGCTTCAGCAAGGTCACCGACAGCGCCGGCGGACCGGCCAATCTGCTGCCCCAACCCGGCCGTAGCTGCCCCCACCGCAGTGTCAGCGACTACTTGCGGGCTGCCAACACCCGGAAGACTGTCGGTACCATTGAATTTCTGCAATCTCGCCATTGTTAATGCCGCTTTGTCATCTGAAATTAAATGCGCCGTTGTACGCAGCATTACCAAGCGTCGTGAAAGCCTTGGTAACACCGCCCAACATCGCGCTGGTTGCGCTGATACGCCCTGCATGGCGGCTCGAACGAGCCCGCTCCCGGGCCGTTTTCGCCTCGAAGGTCAGGTTGTCCCGCTTGCCTTCCGCGCCATAGCGTATTGCTTCGATGTTTTGAGCAACTTCGAAGGCATTGTCGTCCGCCACGTCAGTCAGCGAACCCGTTTGCGACAACCCGCGTTCGGCTCCGGCAGCGCGATTGAAGCCGAGCGCCCTTTGGTATTTGTCCAGAGTTCGTTTCCGCTCGAAAGAGGCTTGGGTCTGGTTGACTGCCTTCTGGCGGTCGGCCAGTTCTGCCCGTCGTTCGTCCGCCTTTGCCTGGGCATCCGCCTGTTGGCGTGCGCCCTGCGCTTGCACGACGCTGCCGGCAAGCGATCCCGCTACGGAAACCGCAGCCAATATTGCTGGGTGACACATGATTTATGGCTCCGCGTCTCGGCCAAAATTGACGGCCAGGATGGTGCAGGGTTTGCCGCCGCTGGCCATCAGCGTCAGTTGTCCCCCGTCTTCCCATCGCGTTTCGATTGGCTGGTCGAGCACGCCAGTGCGCAAGGGCGCCGGCTCTCCGGCGGGATCCCCCGCACGGTAGTAGATCAGCTCGTCCAGAAAGGTTTCGTCGGCCCCGGCCTTCAGGGTCCCGGTGTCCAGAACCGCGATACCGCAATTGTCGACGCGCATCTTGCGGCCCATGGCTGAACCATCCTGCGCATTGACGGGAAACGGCAACGTCTTGGCCCGCGCCTCCACATTCAGTCCGACCAGGATCTTTTCCGCAGTCTGGTCATTCGGCAGGCTCGCTTCTCCGGCCGTCACGGTTGCCGGATAGTCGGTCCCATCGGCAAAAAGGATCACCTCTTCGCCTTCCAGGTGCTGAAGTCCCGAGACCGTGTTTACCGGCATGCCTTCGTAGCGCGCGCCGCAATCGAGGTGCCACGCATCCTCGATCGCCCCACCCGGAAACGGCCGCTGCATGATTTCGATGTACCGCCGCACCTGTCCGTCGATGGTGCGTTTCACGATCATCCAGACCGTATCCGCTCCAGCACCCGAAAGATCGGCCATACATTCCACGATACCGCCGAAATCGTGCCGCTGCATGCCATAGACCTGCTGCTGACGCTCATAGGTAAACCCGATCCCGAGGCCTTTTTGATCCCACTGCCAGATGACGCTATCGGGATATTGCTGGTAGCAGGCCCCGGAAATACCATCCTGAAACAGATGTGACTGCACCTCGCTCACCGCCTGCGACACCCGGCCATCCGTCCCGAAGTCATAGGCCATTTCGCGCATATCGGTGCCGTAAGGGCCGTAGTAGATCAGAACCGATCCCACCTTGATCGGGCTGACATCATTGGCGCCGAAATTCGTTTCAGGCTTCTGGTCGACGTTCTCCGGCCCATAAGGGTCCTGATCCGTCGCCTTGCCGACGGCACGCACCGCCCGGGTCGTGCCGACAATCAGGTCGTTATCGTCGACCAGCCACTGGATCCGGTTCACCTGTCCGGAAAGAATGCCCGCGGTCACCGCGTCGGATGCCTTCAGGACATGGGATACGGAAAAATTGGTGAAGTCCTCCGTCTGGCTTTCCCAGATCTTCTGTGGTTCCTCGCTGGTGCCCGCGAAGGCGAGCCTGTTCTTGTGCCAGCCGATCGTTTCCGGCCAGCCCGTCGTGCCGGACCATGCCCCCAGTCGCCAGATGCTTTGCGCCTTTGTGTCCTGCAGTGCCTGGCCGAAAAGCTGCACCTTGACTGAGGTTGCCGACTGCCGGCTGTGGATCCGGAACCAGCGCCAGAAACCGTCCGATCCGCGAAATCGGATATGCCGCCCAGCGTCAGACGCCTGAAAGCCGGCACCGCCATTGATCCCCGCAGTGCCTGATGCTGTCAGCGTGAAGGGGCTCTGATCGCCACCTGCCTGGTGAAACACCAGTTGCCCGATTGCGGAATTGTCCGAAGCCGATCCGCCTCCTTGCGTGAAGCTCAGCCTGTAATGGGTAAAGGCAGTCTCGTTGTGAAAATCATATTCCCGCCATTCGTTGGAGGCCCAGGTATCCTGACCGTCCTGCGTATCCAGGATTATCCAGTCGGAACCGTTGTTCGACGCCTCGATGTTCCACTGCCAGGGCATATCGTCGTTCTGGCTGTTGTCACGCGGCGCTTGCAGCATGTAGGCATCGATCACGACGCTGCTGGGAAACTGATACTGCACCCAACCCGTTGCGCCGGATGAAAGCACTGTTTTGCCCTCCGACCGGCTGAACACCTGCCACGCGGAAGCGCTGCCGTTGGAGGCCGACACCACCCCGCTCGGGGCTGTGTTCGATGTCATTTTCGGAACAGCATTGCCCGTGCCGGCCGGTTTCAGGCTCGTCGGCGAGATATTGACATCCAGATAGGGCCCATCCCTGAACGCCATCGGCTCGATCGCCCAGGAAAGTTCCGACAACCGCTTGAGGGCCTGTGGTGCAACGCCGGCACCGGCAATAAACAGCGTATCGGTAGACTGCACGAATTTCAGCCGCGGCAGAACCTCGAAGGAATAAGGCGTCGCAACCTCCACGGTGCCGACCCGCCCCTCGCTGGTGAACACTCGAAACATGTGGTCGCCGAACTCAAGCATGTAATATTGCCCGTTTCCGAACTCGAACGGGATCAGCCAGCCTTGCCGACTGCTGTCCTTCAGCTCTGCAATGAATTTGGTGCCGCCGCGTCGGCGCAGACCGCCGCGTTTCAGGGTCAGGAAATTCCGGCATTCGGCCAGGGAGGACCGGAACAGTTCCAGGTCCGAACGGTAGATCAGCTCCGGGTCGAGTTCGCCCCGGCTGAATGTGGCTTGAAGGTGATAGCTCATCTGTTTGCAATGATATCCAGGTCAATCATGGGCAGCGGCGTGCCCTGCAGGGCGTCGGATGTTCCAGCCTGGTCGAAGGCTTCCCGCGCCGCCTGGCGCAAGGCTTCTGCGCGACTGTTCTTTCCGGTGATTGAATGGGCGCAGCCTGCCGCCAGAAACAGGGCAAACCCGTTCACGAACAGCGGGGCGAATTCGGCCTCCCGCACCACCCGGCGCACATGGCGGAGCGGAAACGGCGGCGGATGATCCGACATGATGCGCTGGCCCACCACTTCGAAGGGAATGATCGTCCCTCCCGGCGATCCGCCAACACTCTGCTGCGGAATGCGAAGCGTGTCGGCCGGCAGCTTGTACTGATAGGCCCAGCGAAACGGCGGTTTTTCGGTTTCCGCAGGCAGGTTCACCAGCTCGATGGCAAAGTCCCAGTCGTGCATGGCCAAATAGGCATCCCGGTGCGCTGCATAATGGTTCCTGAACCAGCGCGACGCCACGGAGGAAAAATCGAAGTCGCGGATGGGCGCTTCCTTCAGATGCGCAAGCGCAAGGTTCGCCATCTCAACGGCTGTGTTGACGGTTCCCGACATGAAATAGTTTCCTTGAAAGGGTCAGGCGGCGGCAAGGTCGCCGGCTTTGGCCTCATAGGCAGCAAGCGCCTGAACAGCCTCGTATTTGTTGGCGGCCTTCACACCGGCATAATCCGCGGCCATGGCCTGCTGGGTCTTCCAGTGCTCCTTCCGCCAACCTTTGGGCAGCGGCTTTTCGGCCCGTGACTGCCTTGCCGCCCTTTGCTTGCGGTTCCAGTCCTCGGCCAGCGCATCGGCCAGGTGTTCCTGCCGCTTTTCGGCCTCGGTTTTGGGTGGGGCGCAACGGGCCAGAAAATCGGCTTCGTGTTGTTCTTCCAGGCGCTGGAGATGCCGCAAGCGGCGCATGATGATCTCGTCCATGTCTGGCCTCTTTTTCGAGAAAATGAAAAAGGGCGGCAAACGCCGCCCGAAGAAGTTTGGCAGGCCCTGACTTGATCAGGCCCGTGAGAGGTCGAACCGACCAAACAAAAAGCCCGCAGGAAAGGCTACGGGCAGAAACGTCGATCGGTGGCAAAAACGCTGGAGTGGATGCCTGCGGTCGCTCGCCTCCAGACTGCCCGCTGGGTACGCCGTCAGATGTTCACCTTCAGGCAGGCCAGCTTCACGTTCTTGCGGTTGTATTTCCGGTCCCAGTTGGCCGCGTTGCGCAGTTCGGCCAGGCTCGCGCCCTGGGATTTGGCAAGAGAAGACGCCGTGAAATCCATTCCGGCCGGATGGATCAGCTCGAAACGACGGGTGGTCAGATAGTCGGCGCCACCACCGTCGCCGATGTCCGGATCACGAGTAATTTCGGTGCCCTCGTTGCCGTAGATCGTCGAGCGGCTCGGCACTTCGTCGATATGCATGAAAGCACCCGGTGCGAACAGGAAGCAGGAATATTCGTCCGAATTGGCCCCGGCCGTCACCGGCATCATTTCCGAATGCACCACCATCATGCCGGCGTAGTAAGGCACCTCGAACGGCGCTTCGGACGGTTTCTTGAACTCGATCTTTTCGTCGTCCAGAAGCGTGCCGTAAACGAAGCTGTGCATGGCGATCACGCGCAGGTCGTCCAGGTTTTCACCCATGGTCAACCGGGCCCGGTTGATCGCCTGATAGCTGATGCGGTTGGCAGCCGTCGGCGAACCGACATCGGAATAGATGGAATAGACCATGTCGCCGCTGTCATTGGCGACATTGTCGGCGATCACGCCTTCAGCCGTCGCAATGATGCGCTCTTCCTTGCGGCGTCCCCAATAGGCGCTGATCCGTTCGGCCACCCGGTTCATGGCGCTGTCGCCCCGGCCCGTTGCGGCATAGCTTGCCACCGTCTTGGCACCGTATTTCTTGGCCAGGCGGTGCTTGTAGGCCTTCATGTCACTGGCGGTAATCTTGCTGACACCGATCTTGTTATCGCTGTCGTCAATCACCGTCGGCTCGGCATCATCGAGGTCTTCCCAGTAAGGCACTTCAATCTGGTTGCCACCGGCCTTGAAGCGCTTGCCGATTTCCGGTGCCGGACCGGCCAGAATGCCGGATTTTTCCAGCATGATCAGCTTCGCCGGCTTGTTCTCCGCCATATAGGGGGTAAACACACGCGGGACGACGATGTCAGAAATTTGAGATGTCATTGAATTTCCTTGGGTTTGTGTAAGAGATCAAGTTTGAGCAAGAGGCAAACGAAGCGAGGCATCGCGGACCATTCGGTCACGCCTTCAAAATCGTTTGTTTCACGCTGCGTTTGCCTATGGGGGTGAGAAACAAAAAAACCGGCGCAAGGCCGGGGTATCGGAGCAGCAAATTCGTCTTCGAGTAGCGTTGACATAGAACGCACTTAGCCTCGGGCCCCTCAGACCAGGAACAATTCGGGGTCCCGGCCCGCAGCGAGGATAAGTTTACGCGCAACAGCCGGATTACGGTCCAGCATTTCAGCTTGTTTCTTGAGATCAGGCCGCTTCACGTCGAACGGATTTGCTCCATTTTGAAGCCTCACTCCGGACCATCCATCAGTCCGGGGTTTCACGTTCATTTTCTTTTCGGGTTTGCTCAGTCCCAGAATTTCCCGCGCCTGCTGTCTCGCCTCCTCAGCGAAATCGACACGTCGAAATACATCTGTGCAGGCCAAAAGGCCTGCACACTGAAATCGGAATTGATAAAGGGGTGGAATTTGACGATGCGCTTCGATCGGAAGCCAACCGCGAAGGCAGAGGCACGGCAGTTAGCTGGTTCCGCCTTTCTCATCAGAACAGCCGGAAGTCAGACCGGGCCCATACCGTGAACTTCAAAGCCGTTTCACAGTCCGGGAACCGGCCACACGGCCCCCGGACGAGTGTTCTGCAATTTGGTTTATCAGGTCAATAACCCAGAAGATCAGTCGTTCGAAGAAACCCTCTCGAATGCAAGTCCCGCAGGCCGCATGAAAACCAGAGCCTGCATCTCCAGGCACTGAAGTTGATCGGCGGAGCCGGGTTCGGCGCCGGAATAAACAACCATGGTGTTTTCCTGTGTGCCGTCGTCAGTTCCTGCAAACTCAAAAACCGATGTGCAAGGCGTCTCTAGAATCTTGTCCCGATAGGAAAACTCGAAATCGTCGAACACTGACATTGGCGGGCCGAACTCAACGAGAGTGCCCCGACCATCCTTGACCCTCATCAAATCAAAAATGGATAACCCGAGCGATTGAAAGAATTCTCCTTGTGGCGCAAGAATTTCAGTCAATTCCGTACTCTTCTCGCCACTGCCACCTTCCGAACCCGGTTTCTTGTCCAGATCGAGATTGAGCACGGTAATCGTATTGGAAAGCTGGTAATCCAACGCATCCACCGGAGTGCTGTAATACTCGTTCCGTCCATAGGGCTGATGCGAGATGCCATGGCCTGGAATATCCGGAAACTGCTCCGCATTCTGTTCGATTTCCTCGGGAGAAAAGCCCAGATAGACCACACGGACATCCTCCGTGACCTGCACCTTGAACATTGCGGGATCGAGGCTTGAATTGACATAGCCCTCTATTTCAGACCGAAGAACTTCAGGTTGCTGTTCCCACGGGATGACTGCACCGTCCGCGGCCAGGCAAACCGACGGCAGAGCAATAACCCCCGACACTTTCAGAATTGCCCCAAAGCCTTTGATAAAACGAAAGGTGTTCATTTTCATTCCGGATCCCTTTATATATCATCGCTCTCGAAGAAAGGCATCGAGACGCTGAACAATCAGAATATGTTCATTATTTGTTCCTGATCAACCTTTAATTGAAATTGGCACGAAAACCTCTTCCGAAACCGGCGGACACGATCATCCGGGGTACCCGCAACGGGCTGTTTTCCAGAAGATTCGATTGTTGCCTGCGGGCCGGATTACCGATCTTGACAGATTTGCCATATGTGGTCTCAAGTGATGCTTGTGTTGCCGCCAAGCGCGCCTGAGAATCAGGCAACCCAAGGTTTTTAGCTGCGATATAGACATTGCGAGTGAATTCGTTGACGAGATTTTTCATTAAGTTTATCGCCGCATATCCACTGGTATTTCTTTCCGTTAACGAATTAAAAGCACAGGAAAATTTCTGCACAGAAGAGTGGATACCTTACGATTTCACGATGATCGACGACCTACTCTTGATAAATCGCGCTTATCACAGCGCAAGATGCCAAAAATTAGAGGGAAAAACCTTTGTGTGCCGCGAGAAGTGGCCTGGCTCTGACGATGTCAGTGTTTATCAGGTACACGCAGAGGTATCGGAAACCGGCGACCTGGCCTTCTGGTCTACAGATATTGATCCATCCAGCGAACCGTGGATCATTCCCAGGTGTGAGGAACTCACCAACTAACAGGGCGTCGCTCACCACTGGCTTTCTTCGCGTGTAGCGCCATGCGGGTTGAGCACAAGATCTGCCAGACCAACAATCGAAAACCCGCACCAACGCAACTTGCCCTCATCCTCGCCGCGGCAACTTGAAAAGCCTGCTTGCTACAGCCCGAACAACCGTGGATCCCGCCCTGCCGCGACAATCATTTGCCGTGCTAGCAAGGGATTACTCTCCAGAAGTTGATCTTGTTCTCGAAGGTCAGATTTCTCAAGAAAAAACGGGTTTTGGTTCGATCGCCTTAGTGTTTTTTCTGAACTTGCCATTCCGACATTCGGACTTTTCGAACCAGAGGGAGTTCTGCGAGACATCGGTTGCATTGGCTTGCGGGACGGAACGGGAACCATGAAGGGAGCAGGCACCATTTGCTCTCTGGGAACAGGCCTCTTCTGAAATGGCTCTTGTTCGATCTCGCGATTTAAATCAAAAACTTTCCCTTCAGGACCGTTGAGATCATGTTCCCCAGAACTTTCCCCCTTTCGAAGGTCTTCGATCGAATAACCCCTTTCTAGGGCAGGCCACGCTCTCTCATAAAACTCCCTGGTTTTTTGTTCTGCAATGTCTCCATCATAATTGTTTTTCTGTAATTCTTCATTGAAGATGTCAGCGATCTCTCCCTGAACAATTACTTTCTCAAAATATCCGAATACACTTTCTTGCAATCTTTCGGGAAGAATAGAACGATTATAAAATTCTGTCCTCAGCTTGTTTATTCGTTCCTTAAACTCACCAATCTGTTTGCTATCGACAGGCAGATCGTAAAGCCGGTCTAGGTATTGCGAACGCAGGTATTCCAGCGAACCTTCGTCGACCAGATTACCGGGATTGCCTTCGCGAATGAAAGGTTTGAGCCCATTCTTTTCATTCGGAAAGTAACCTTTTCGAAGAGTGTTTCCACGCCGGTACAAATCGAAAACCGTTTCAACCTCGTTGTCATTCAGATTTTTCATTCAGTTTTACTGCCTATTTTCTAACATCACATATAATCGACTTTGGCCAACCCGAATTCGTCAGGTATTCGTCTCTTTCGAAATCTGCGCCGACAATTTCAAGAATTTTGGGAAAGTTGTTTAGATCAACGCCAAGTTGCTCCCCATAGCTGAGAAGCCGAACAACATTCAGGTAACCAGAGTCAAGATTCTTGTCGAGTTCCAGATAATTCAGAAATCTTTCCTGATTTTCAGAGATATACAACTGAGTTGAATACGCATTCCCCTCGATCATTGAATATTCAATATATCCGCCGATGTAGATACGATTGAGCAAACTTACAATTGTGTCCTCATTCGACTTTCTTAAGATTTCCGGGTTGTCTTTGGAATTGTTGATGGAGAAATTTTCTTCCAACTGGTACACGGCGTCGCAACTTGGCCGGTCATCGCGCCCCTCTACAGTCAATAACGCCAGATAAAACCTGGCCTGCATCGGGCATACGTCGAGATTTTCTTCAGCATACTGGCTTGCCTGTTGGAATTTTCCGTCCGCCATCAATCCAGTTATGGTTTTGACCATATCCATATTGTTTACACAGGCGTAGGAAACAGTGGTTCCAAGGCTTGTCGCGGCCAAAATTGTTGCACCAGCAATAATAAGTCTGCTTAGTCTTGTAAAACGACGCACTGTCGGCTCCCTTCTCAATCACTTCGAATTTTTACCTGGCAAAACCTCTGCCTAGGGTCCAATTTGTTCATGATTTGTTCAGCAGTCAACTGAAAAGTGTATGAGAAAAGTTCACCTACCTAAAAAAGCAGACCTTCCTGCGAACTACGGCTTCAGGAAAACCAAGCCTTAAACCAGTTTGTGGCCATCACTATCAGACCTCGCTACAGCCCGAACAACCGTGGATCCCGCCCCGCCGCGACGATCATCTGCCGCGCCCGCAAGGGGCTGTTTTCCAGAAGGTCCGACTGCTGCCTGAGGTCCGGATTACCGGTCTCGAAGGGGTTGCCGCCCTCCCCACCCGCGCCGAAACCGTTCAGACCGTCTTCCGCAAAGGCGCTGTCGTGGATGAAGGCGAGCAGCTTTACCGCCACGGGGTCCGTCACCTGCTGCAAACCGTCGCTGCTAGCCGTGGTCAGGGCGCCTTTTTCCGCAAACCATCCTGTCAGGTCCACCCCGGCCGTCTTCAGGGTGCTCAGCGCCCGGTCGGCCTTGGCAATGGCGTTCTGATAGCCGTCGCTGTCCGGTTCCCCATATTCCCTGACCAGGGACAGGTGCGCGGCCTCGGCCGCCTGGCCCTGTTTCTGCGCGGCGTCAAAAGCCGCTTCCTCATGGGCGGAAAACTGCTCTGCCATCTTGCCCACCCACCGGTCGTGCAGCTTTTGCGCTGCCTCCGGGTGAAGCCCCGCCTCCTTGAACCAGTCTCCGGCTTCCTGCGCAAAGGCCTGGTCGTAGGGAAAGTTTTCCGGCAGCGCCTCGGGCATCTTGAAGCGATAGCCGTCCTTCGGCGTCCAGCGGCTGGAAACATCGGCATAAAAGGCCGCCTGCTCCTCGCTGCTGGCCTCCTCGCCCGGAACCTGAAGCGCCCCGGACAGTCTGTCTTCCAGCGAGCGATAGCCTTCCAGAATGCCGGCGGTATCGCGCCAGCCATGGCTGGCGGCCATGTCCCGGTCGGCATCGCTCAGGCCGACAATAAAACCTCCACCCTCCGAAGGGCGATGTGCCATACCATCGTGTCCAGAACCGTCGTGCCCGCCGGCCTCCGGTCCTGCTGCCGGCTCAATCGCGTCGTACATCGTCAATATTCCTCGTCAGTTTCGAACTCGGGCAGCATTTCCAGCCGGGCGGCTTCCTGCAGCGCGGTGTGCTCTTCCGGCGGAATGCGGATCATGGACAGGATGCGGGCATAAAGTGCCTTGCGCCCGTCCAGATAACCGCCCGCCCTCGGCTCCAGGTTCACCGGCGGCGCCTGGTAGATGCCGCATTCGGCAGCCAGGTCCGCCAGCACAATTTCGCCGTCCGGGCACAAAAAAACGGACCGATAGGCCCGTTCCAGCACTCCAGCCCGCTCCCGGCGCCGCCGGGCGGCTCGTTTAAGGCTACGCCAGACCATCCAGCCCTCCCTCGCCGCCCAGGGCCTGCAGAAGCGGCGCCCCGTCGCGGGCGATCCGCGCCATGCTTTCGCCGGTCGCAAGCTGCTGCTGTTGCTGCTGCTCGGCTGCCCGTTCCTGCCGCAGTGCTTCCACCTCTTCCGGCCGCCGCCTCAGCTTGGCGGGCAGCCCCAGTGCGCGGCGGGTCAAGTCGTATTCGGCTTCCCGGTCGTGCAGATCCAGAATGGAGGGATCGGCCCCCGCTGCAATGCCGAGATACTCCTGGAAGCCCATGATCGCCTCGAAATGCCCGGCCTCGCGCATCTGGTCGATGGGCGCCGTCGGCGTCAGGGTCACATCGCCCTCCAGCACGCTTTGCGGCGGGGCAAGGGGCGAACCGGGGGCAAAAGCGCCCCTTCGGCCCAGAATGCCGATCTCCCGTTCGAACAAGGCCTCGTTTCCGGCCATGATGTTGGTGGAGAACGGCCCGATCATGTCGGCCATTTCCTTGCGGCGGATATTGGCTTCCGTTGCCGTGCGGCCATTGCCTTCCAGCAGCGTCTGCCACAGGTCGCCATAAAGCCCCACCCGCAGCTTCTCGCGGATGGTCTCGATCTGCGCATCCGCCGCGCCCGGGTTCACCGTGTCGATCATCGGCCGGAACAGCGGCCGGCCCTGCTCGTCGATCAGCCCGGGATTGATCCGGCCGGGGTTGAGGTCAAGCTGGCGCTCCTGCGCATGGGTGGCAATCGGCGGGCGCACCGCCTGCGAACTGGCAATCAGCCCGTCGCGCGCCAGGCTCTGCAGGCTCTTGATGTCGCTCATCAGCTTTGCCTGCGGCGGCGAGCCATAGGGCGACAGCCCGTCCCGGTCCCACCGGCTGATCACCAGCGGATATTCGAAGAAGCCGCCCCGCCGGCATATATGTCCGCTGTCTTCCTCGAAGTGGATGCTCTCGAACCGCGATTTTCTGGTGTCGGTCGCCTGGGCGTGGCCGCCTTCGCGCAGAAAGCAGGCATGCACGAAAGTGTAGTCCGTGTTCTTGCGCTTCGCGTCGGCCGCGTCTTCCTTCACCTTGGGCGACACCTTGCCGGCATATTCCTTCACCGCCTGCCACGCCTTCAACGTGCGCACCCGAAAGAACCCGCAATCGTTGCCCTGGGCATCGATGACCAGGTAAATCTCGTAAAGCGGCACATAGCGGTAGTGAACCGGTGTGCGGATATCGGCCAGGCTGTCCTCGTTTTCGACCGGAAACAGCAAACCCGTTCCCAGTTTCACGGTGGACAGCAGACGCGAGCGGTCGGCCAGCGCAAAGCCGGAACGCCCTGAATACCGCACACGAAACAGGTGATCGCGCACCAGTTCGAAAAACTCCTCGTCTGCCTGGCTGGGCGCCGGCGCAAACGGATCGCCGAAGCCGACCCCATGCCAGGGAAAGCCCTCAGGCATGGTCAGCGAGCCGATGCCGGAGGCAAGCCTGTCCAGCAGCCAGACAGCGGTCGGGTCGTACAGCTTGCGCGACCGGTCCCGGGCGGCAGACCCGCGCAGGGCGCTCATGCCATCCCGGGCGCTCACGCCGCCGGGCCGGTTGAAGGCCCGCTCCATGTCCGGCGCCGTATAGGTGACATAGTCCTGCCAGTCCGCCTCCACCCATTGGCGCTCCGCCCGGGCCGATTGCAGCTCGGTTTTCAGATCGTCGACAATCCCCATCACGCACGCCCCAAAAGTGTGACACCGGGCCGCGAGGCACTGCCGTAATCGGCAACGCCCAGCGGGCCGGTCA
This sequence comes from Roseibium sp. LAB1, assembly GCF_054658235.1. NCBI lineage: Bacteria > Pseudomonadati > Pseudomonadota > Alphaproteobacteria > Hyphomicrobiales > Stappiaceae > Roseibium > Roseibium sp. LAB1. The sequence goes on from NZ_BAAGIB010000001.1 coordinate 1,134,139, forward strand.
GGTTGGTGGCCCGGGTGTTATAGGCGGCGGCCCGGCGCCGGCGCCCGTTTTCCTGCAGGTTGCGCGCCTGCCGCTGCGGGTCGGGTTCGCGCGGCGGCGGCGGTGTCGGTTCCGGGTCCGGCTGCTTGGAGCCTCCCCCACCAAACATGCACATGGGTGGTCCCTTTCTCTCAATGTCTTGAAAACGTGAAATCAGCGCCGCCTGCCGGCACGGCGGCAGCGCCTCAAGGCCGGTCCGCGCAGGCGGCCGGAAAAAGATCGAACGGACGTATCCGGCAGCGCCAAAGCGTTCCTGCCGGCCAAGCCGCAATTTTCCAAAGTACCGGTATGAGGTCTGTTTTAGCCTTGTTTTGACGAAGCGTCCAGCAAGGCCAGATGTCTGAACCTGTTGTTCAGACACGCATTTCCGGAAAGCTCTTGCCACTCAAAGGCTTTTTGAAGCTTCCCGGTTGTGCGCCCGAGGCGGTGTTTTTTCACCGCGCCCCGGTGGCAGCTCCATCCAGCGACGCAGCTTTACCGGGCGATGCGGCAGCCAGCGCCGCCGGAATGTTTCCAGCCGGTGCGGCTGGGGCCTGCCGCGCGGCCCGCCTGCTGTTGTTTGGGATGTGCGCCTGCCACGCCCTGTCCCGAGCCCGGCCGACATTTGCCTGAAAGTCTTCCGTCAGCAAATGGCGCTGTCCGGTCTCGTCGTCATAGGTCAATGTCATGCGCGGGCCGTAGCCGTCCTCGTCCGCCGGGGCCTGCCGCCTGTCCCGGCCGGTCTTGTCATTTGGCATCAGATGCCATTTCGCGGCGCGCACCCCCTGTGCTTTCAGCAGGTCCTCAACGTCCTTGCGCACGTAACCATGGCCGTCTTTTTCAAGATCCGGATAGGCTGTCTCGACCGGATATTTCAATACGGTCCCTTCCGCCTCCGGCGCGAAGGCCGAAAGACCCCACATCTGCTTGAACCGGTAAATCGCATAGTCCCTGGCAGCCTCCTTGTGGCCGCCCAGTTCGACATAGCTTTGCCTGAACAGCCTTTCGTAATCCGCAAGCGCTTCCGCCTCTTCGGCGGCAGTTCTGCCGATCTGCCGATATCGGTCATAGGAACTTTTCCGGGCCAGATCAGAAGATGCAGCCAAACCGGCTGATGCGTCAGCAACATCGGCCGCCGTTGTGGCACTCACGCCGTCCAGCTTGCCGGTGCCCACTTCGGCCCCAACTGCGCCGGCTCCAGCCACGCCGCCTCCAGATTCGCCGTTTTGGCGCGCCTCCTCAAAACCGGGGGCCAGAATGGCGGAAGAGCCTGGCAGAACCGGCTTCTCGCCCAATGGCACTTGCCCGCCATCCATCAGGATGGTTTCAGAAGAAAGACTGTCATCCTCCAGCCGCGGTGCCGTAAGCGGCGCATCTGTCGCCGCCATCGGGGCCGCCGACAACAGTTGCCTGACCTGTCCACGGCGCAGCTCTGCGTCTCTCGTCAGGGTGTCAGTCAATTCTTCGCGTGTTGCGCCGCGGCTTGCGGCCTGCTCCACGGCTCCGCCGGCCTCAAGCGCGTTTTGTATCCCCTGCAGCGCCTGTAAGGCCTCTTCCTCATCCTCGCTGCCGGCAAACGCCCAGTCGATTGCGCTGCCCACCGCGCCTGTCAGCACGTCCCGGCCATAAACGTAGGCGCCAAATGCCTCCGAACCTTCCACGGTTGTAGCAATTTCGGCCATTTTCCGGATCACCAGGTTGTCCGGATAGGCTTCGCCGTAAAGCTGGGTCAAGGCGATAATGTCGTCCAGATTGCCCAGAACGTCCCAGGCCTTTTTCAACGGCCCGACAGGCGTCAGCGAAACGGCCAGGTCGAGGCCCGCCTCCGCTGCCATGGACTTCAGATCGTCCTCTGTAAACTCCAGCCCCAGCTCTCTTGCCGCCTGCGCAAACGGTATGTTCCGCTCGTCCGCACGTGCCTGAACCTTGTTGAAAATCACCGGCGCGGCAAGGCCAAGAACGAAAACCGGCGCGCCTCGACGGAACAAATTCGTCGCATGTTTACCTATCTTAAGCGCCTGGGCGTGTTCAAAGTTGTCCGGCAAAACATACGTATGTTTTTCAAGCGGATGCGTCGTTACCCTCCTCCCCGGCTTTGCGGAAAGGTCGTAACGACCGGAAGATATCCGATTGCGAAGGGCGGTGAACTTTTCTTTTGTAAAAGGCACATCCGGATGGGCACTCAGCCAAGTCAGAGCCGAGCGCGTGCTCAAACGGTCGAATTTCAATTGGTGCAGCGGGTGGTTTTCACCAAAATCATTGTCCAGCAGGCCTATGTCTCTGCCGATCACTTCAAAATCGTATGTGTCCCTGTTCCGCCACATGAATTTGCGGATCGACATATCGGCCATTTCGCCACCGCTCTCGTGCCGCTTTCCTTTGGGATCGAACAGTTCTTCCTCTGGCTCGAATGTTTCCTGGTCAATGCCCTCCACCGGATCGATTTTCACGATGCGGTGAGCATTCTCGTCCAGCCATCGTTGAAGGATCTTTCCCCTGGAGCTTTCCCACTCTTCGGCTTTTATCAGCTCGGCTTGAAAATCCCCGCTGAAGAAAAACTTGTCACCCCGGTTCGCGATCGCATTCAAACCCTGAACCGGGTACTCTCCAGATCCCACTCTTCCGATAAATGTAAGAATTTCAGAGGCGTCGAGGAGAATAACCTTCTCTTTCATTTCGCCCCCTTGTCTGAAAAGGCGATATCCGTCGAATGCTCTTTTTCAGCGTAAGCCCGGGTCTCCGGAGCCGCCAGGGATGGAAGCTCTCCGGTCGCAACCCTGTAGGCTAAGCGCCGGCCGGGGTCGAGGTTCCCGTCATAGGGGATCTGCGTTTTCATCGCATACCAGCGTTCGAAGTCGTACACGGTTTCGTTGTCCGCCCACGGGCAAAGCTCATCAAACCCCTCATCATCCCGGCCGAAATCCGGATTGGCAGTCAGATAATCGCGCCAAGCACCTGATTTCTTCAGCGCCTCAAGAACTTCCGGATGCCTGAGGAATAACTCTGCGAAATGGAGGATTGTTTCATATGGCAATTTGGGTGCCCTGGGTTTTGTTCGATCCCACGAACTGTATTTGTCGAAAAAGGCCCTGCCTTCTTCCGTTTTCTCAAATGCGGCCAGCTCTTCCCGCCAGCCGGTAATATCTTCAAAATCCGCCATGGGTCCTGTGTCCAAACTCATCTCAATTGTTCACTAATTGTTCCGGAGTTCTTTCAGCCCCGCTTTGCGGTGGCGATCAATCCTTCCAGCCCGAAGTTTTTCATGATCGGGCTAATTTCACTGGCAGCTATCGCAACAATCTTCTCCATCAAGCCTCCTCTCCCGGAAAGGAGACATAAAGCGTATAATTTTCCTTGATGAAGTCTCGAGCCTGCTCAGTTCTGAGTGATGTCAGCCTGCCCTCCTCCAAATCGATGGCCAGCCATGTCACAGCTAACATATGGCTTTTATCAAAGCGAACCGGAGCTTTCATCAGGTACCACCGTTCAAATGCGATAATGGTGTCATGAGCCTCGAGCGGGTTCAGCTCTACAAACTCATCATCGTGAACTTCCAGATCATGCTTTTCGGCATAGGCCGCAAACCAGATTTTCTTCCGTAAAGCCTCGTGCAGCTCTTCATCCCCGCGGATCAGTTCAACCATCTGCACTACGTTTTCATAAGGCACTTTGCGGCCGCGGTAGCGCTTGTTGCCGGCAAAGAAGGCCCTGCCTTCTTCCGTTTTCTCAAATGCGGCCAGCTCTTCCCGCCAGCCGGTAATGTCGTCAAAATCCGCCATGGGTCCTGTTTCCAAATCCCTCTCAAATGTTCACTAATTGTTCCAAAGCTCTTTCAGCCCGTTTTGCGGTGGCGATCAATCCTTCCAGCCCGAAGTTTTTCATGATCGGGCTTATTTCATTGGCATCTATCGCAACAATCTTCTCCATCAAACCTCCTCGCCCGGAAAGGAGATATAGCGCGTATAATTTTCCTTGATGAAGTCTCGGGCCTGCTCAGTTCTGAGTGATGTCAGCCTGCCCTCCTCCAAATCGATGGCCAGCCATGTCGCAACGATCATGTCCCTTTTGTCAAAGCGAACCGGAGCTTTCATCAGGTACCATTTCCTGAAATCGATAATGGTGTCATGAGCCTCGAGCGGGTTCAGCTCTACAAACTCATCATCGTGAACCTCCAGATCATGCTTTTCGGCATAGGCCGCAAACCAGATTTTCTTCCGTAAAGCCTCGTGCAGCTCTTCATCCCCGCGGATCAGTTCAACCATCTGCACGACATTCTCATATGGAACTTTAATGCCACCGTAGCGCTTGTTGCCGGCAAAGAAGGCCCTGCCTTCTTCCGTTTTCTCAAATGCGGCCAGCTCTTCCCGCCAGCCGGTAATGTCGTCAAAATCAGCCATGGGTCCTGCGTCAAAAATGTCTTACGTCAGAATATCAACGAACTTGGGCTGAAAACGCCCCGACCTTGGCATGGTCGAGTGCAACGACTGTTTGCTTGCTCATCACAAGCCTCCTTCGTCTTGTTCGATGTAATCACTGTCTAGCAAAAGTTCGACACACGCTTTTGAGCGAACAGATTCGTATTTTCCCGCAAGGACATCGCAGGCAGTAAACATAGCAAAACTATAAAGGTGCCTGGCTTCGTGAGGATACCCGGATTTCAGGCAGTACCATTCGTAAAAGTCTCCCATGAGTATGTGAGCCTCTAGTGGCCGGTTGTCCCAATCCGGATCCCCCCTGCCAACAGCACCTCCATTGGCGTCAACAACTTTCAACCACTCCATTTGCTGAGCAATCGCATCTCTAAGTTCCGGGTCCTTTAGCAGAAGTTCAGCAAAATGCTGCACTTGGGAGAGCCTGGTACTCACAAGGAAGACCTCTGGATCATGTCGATAGATATAATCGACCGCCTCTTGCCCACCTTCTTCATAATATGCCTGCAATTCTTCCCGCCAGCCGGTCAAATCTTCAAAATCCGCCATGGGTCCTGCGTCCAAATCCCCTAAAAAATGTTCATTCTTTGTTCCTAAGAGGATTGTGGTTGATCCGGTGAATTTTTGCAACCTGCCGCTGGAGCTTTCCTGAAGCCTTCCCTTGCTGCAGCCCTGGCTATCGTTTCTCTTCGACCGATGCTGCTGGTAATGCCCCCGCCTGACCGGCCAAAGCAGGCAGGATCGGGCTGGCAGGGGCTCTTGCTGCGGCTCAGCTCATGAATTACCGGTTGCCAGCTCAAAACCTTCGTCGATCCAGCCGGTAACGCCACCTGCCATGATCTTCACCGGGTGGCCCAATTCCGCAAGCCGCAACGCCCCCCGTGCGGCACCGTTGCAATGCGGGCCGGCGCAATAGGTCACGAACAGCGTCTCTTCCGGCCACCGGGCCATCTTGGAACGGATGATCTTGCCGTGGGGAAGGTTGATCGCGCCGGGCACATGGCCTTTTTCGAACAGCGCCGGACTGCGCACATCCAGCAGCACAAAGCCGGGCTCGCCCTGAAGGGCGTCGTGCACATCCCAGCAATCGGCCTCGAAGGTAAATTCAGCGGCAAAATGCTCCCTGGCAAGATCGCTCGGGGCGGCCGGAACAGCGGTGACATTGTTGGTCATGAAGGTCTCCTTTCCCGCTGTTTGTCGCCCGTCTGAACGCCGATTGGCAATTGGCGCGATTGACTATATACGTAAATATCATGACAAAAGACACAGTCCCTCAAACCACTGCCCCCTCCGCGCCGGAAGGCCCGCTTGTCGTCGCCCTTCTCTACGACGGGCTTTGCACGTTCGAGTTCGGTATCGTCGCGGAGATATTCGGTCTGCCCCGCCCCGAATTCGGCGCCGACTGGTACCGCTTCGCCAGTTGCCCGGTCGAGGAAGGCCCCTTACGCGCCCATGGCGGCCTGACACTCGTGCCAGACCATGGCCCGGAACACATAGCCAAGGCGGACATCATCGTCGTTCCCGGCTGGAAAGGGGCGGATTGCCCGGTTCCCCAAGCGCTTGCCGACCGGCTTTGTGAGGCCCACAGCCGGGGCGCGCGGCTCGTTTCCATCTGCTCCGGGGCGTTCGTTCTGGCGGCCACCGGTCTGCTCGACGGTCGCTCCGCCACAACCCATTGGCGCTACGCGGAAAAGCTGCGCGAGCGGCACCCCGCCGTCACCGTCGACGAGGCCTCGCTCTACCGTCAGGAAAACCGGATCTACACGTCTGCGGGCAGCGCCGCCGGCATCGATCTGATGATCGAGATCATCCGCCAGGATTACGGAGCCGACAAGGCCAACTCCGTTGCGCGCCGCCTCGTCGTTCCAGCCCACCGCACCGGCGACCAGGCTCAGTTCCTGGAACGCCCCGTCGCCCACCGCGAGGGCAGCGAAATCGCACCGGTTCTGGAGCGGGTCAGGCAGGCGCTGCAGACGGCCTGGACCATTGAAACCATGGCGGCCCTGTGCCGCCTCAGCCCGCGCACCTTCCAGCGCCGCTTCACCGAAGCAACGGGGCTGACACCGGGCGAGTGGCTGGTTCAGGAGCGTCTGGAGGCCGCCAAGGAGATCCTCAGCCGGGGCGACGACGATATGGAAACGATCGCAGCCCGTGTCGGCTTCGGCAGCGCCCACGCGCTCCGCCACCACTTCCGCAAGAAACTCGGCCTACGCCCGACCGACTACCGCACCCGCTTCGCTGCTCGCACTGTCTAAATGTGGTACGAAATCTAGACTGTCTGCAGATACTTCTGCAGCTTCTCGCGCTGCGGATAGTCGGCCAGAAAATTGTCCGAGTTGACCTGAAACGTGCCGTCCGCCGTCACCACCGTGCCGCCCGGTTTGAAATGCGCCGCGCAGAAAAACGGCAAGCCGGGCTTCTTCAGGTCCCACTGCAGAAAACCGCCGCCCATCGGATATTGATCGCGCGGGGCCATATGTTCGTCATGCCGGATCGTGGGCATGACCTTCACCAGCCGCTTCGGCCCGGTCACGGTTGCAAGGCTCAGGGCTCGGGTCTGCAGGTCGCGGTATCCCGCAGCGCCGCGGTCCGCCAGAATGCCGTCATGCACGGTCGCGCGCCGCCTGTCCGCCTCCTGCGTTTCCTCCGGCAGGCCATACCGCCCGCCTGATCGCAAGGTCGTGCCCTGAAACTCGAACACTTCCGGCAGCGGCAAGTGCTTGAGGACCAGCAGCTTGAAACCCTGGTCCAGGCGGCCCTTGTGATAACCGATGTTTTCCTCGGTCCTGCGATAGTCGGACAGAACGATCGCATTCAGTTGAGAGATATTGCCTGCGAAATGTTTCGTCATCTGCCCGACAGGCAGATCGTCCTTGGATGAAGACAAGGCTGAGCCTCCAGATAAAAACGTCAAAATAGCAATGGCCGGACGCTACCAGCCTTCCCGGTTATGAACAACGCTCATGGCCGCTTGTCCCGCCTAACCCAGGCATAGACATAAAAGTCCTCGCCGCCTCGGCCATAGGCCCTCAGCCGCCCTTCGCGTGTTGCGCCCATCTCCTCGATCCAGCCATGGGCAATGTCATGATTTTCCAGCGTGATCACCTGCAGCCGCCGGCAATCCCGCTCCACAATCTGCCGGATATCCAGCAAGTGCCGTGTGATCGCCGGCACACATCGGCGGAATCGGTCCGTGCCGAAGGCCCAGGCCTGCCAATGATCCGGATCGAAGGCGGACGCCTGGCTGAAGCCATAGGCCGCCGCTGGCTGGCCATCGTACCAGAGCGACCACACCATGCCCGGCACGGCCGTCTGCAATGCGCAAGCCGCCAGCGCCCGTGTGTCCCACTCTTTCCACAGACAGGCGATTTCGCGCAGGTCCTGGTCCCGCATGTTGGCCGCGATGAAGCTGGCATCCCGCAGGCAAAGGTCGCGGATCAGAAACCGTCCAGCGGATCGCCCAGCGGTACCATCCGACTCTTGGCCCTGCTTTTCAGAACCTTCTTCAACTCCGCTTTCTGCTTCCATCCCAATGCCTCGACAATCGCATCCGCCTCGTCCGGGGAAGAGCCCAGCCGTTCCTTGATCTCTTCCTTGCTCTCAATAAGGATTTTCCCGTTTCGCATCTTCCAGCGATGCGCGGTCAACTGCGCTTTCACCGTCGCCGACCGCCGGATTGCCAGCCCCAGCCCGCTCTTGGGGTGCAAGGCCTCGCGCAAGCGCCAATAAAGTTCGGCGCGCAAATTGTAGAACGGGATCCTGCTGTCCTTCGCGCTCTCGCCCGACTGGGCGGAGAAGACGCATTTTTCCGCCGGGATGTTGTTTTCCCGCTTCAGGAAGCCAACCGTGTCCCCGCCCCAGCCGCCCGTGCAGTCCACCACGATCATCGCATTGTCGCGTCGCTCGCGGATGATCAGCGAACCGACATCGGCGCCGTCTTTCGTGTCGGTGCCCTTGCGCACGATGTTGGTTTCAAAGCGACGGCCATGCAGCGGCTGCAGCACTGTCCGGTCCTTGCCACCCTGGGCAACGTCCACCGCCAGCACCGTCATGGGTTCGTCCCGGTCGATGCCCTGGTCGTATCGCTCGAAGGCAAGGTCCACCCAGTCGGACGGAATCACCTGCCACTCGTGGTCCTGCCGGGCCGCCAGAAAATCTCCGGTCTTCAGCGCCGTGCGCATCGGTTCGGGCATCTGGTCGAGCTGGGCATCGTAGTCCGTTCCCAGAAAGCGGTTGTCCTGCCGACGTGCCGGAATGAAGGTCCGGCTCTTCGGCGTGCGGATCTCGCCTTCAATCTCCACCGGCTCCGGCCCGTCCACCCACACCGTGCGGATGGCATCGCCGTCGTCGATGAACACCGCCCACAGGATCTCTCCCGGCTGCACCTTGCCGTAGAGCGGATGCAGCGGATCGAGCCAGGGTGCGAACCAGTCGCTCAGGTAATCCCCCTGCCCGCCCAGCGGCGGATTGGTGGCGATCAACCCGCGGCAGCGCTGTCCCTTTCGTGTCGTGCGCAGCCAGCCGAGCACGAAGATGATCTTGCGCGGGTCCATCTGCGCCCCTTCATCGAAGGCCTTCAGGTCATGGTCACGGCCCTGCCAGTCCTCTTCCGCGCCCGGCAGACCCAGGTGGCCGAATTCGATCAGCCGCTCGTCGGGCCCGGTCCACCTTGGCGGATTGCCTGAAATCTTGCCCATGCCAGCCTGGCGCATCAGCGCGTTCATGCGTTCGCTCAAGCCCTTCAGGGACTTGAGCGACTGGCGGAAAATCGCCGCCTTGTGGTGGGCAAACAGCGCCAGTCCGGCAATCAGGTCCGTCTTGCCGCCCCCCGCCGCGCCGCCGTAAAGCGTCAGATCGGCTTCGGAGAAATACCCCTCCGTCTGCGGTCCGGCCTGCGGCCGCCAGACGGAAAACTGGTCCAGCACCCCCGCCTCATCCAGTTGCTTCTGCAAGGCAACCCGTTCGTCCGCAGGCATCCGGTCGATGTGGTCAATCAGCGTTTCGAGGGCCGTCGCCATCCTTTGGCATATCCTTTCCGGTCAGCAATGCCATTACGCCCAGAGCAATTTCCTCCGAGCTGCGCGGTTTCAATGTCTCGAGTGTCTGGTTGTCTTCCAGCCCGCTCCAGACCGGCCAGGCTTCCGGCTCCATTCGGTCCCGCCAGCCGGCGCGGTTCTTCATGGCAAAGGTCCAGGCACTGGCGTTGAATTTCGCCAGCTCTCCCCTTGCGCCGTCCTTGCCGATCCGCTCCCACTCCAGAAGGCCGCGCCGCGCTGCCTCTTCCAGCCTCGCGGGCGGAAAGTCCTCGGGAAACTGTTCGGCGTAATAACGGATCGTCCGGCGGTCGGCGTCCGGAAAACTGTCGATCGAATATCCGGCGGCAATATGCGCGCAAAACTCCGCGCACACCTTCCGGCGCGCTCTGGCCGTCGGCCACTTCAGCGCGCTACCGCCCCCTTCTGGCAAAGTCATGGGTCGCACTTTCCTGCAAGTTGTCTGGAGGTCAGATCAGGGCGCAGTCCGCCGCTTCCACATCGATGGTCCACAGCAACAGGGTTCGAAGCACTGCGGCTTCGCTTGCAAAATGTCGGGGCCTGTAAGGAAGCGCGAAACCGGTATCTGGCCCTTGAGGCACACTGATCCACGGTAAAATAAGGAAGCCCCTTTTTGCCCGTTTTTGTCGAAGCTGTCCACGCCACCTAGATGTCTGAAACCATTGTCTAGGCAGCACTTTTCAGAAAATCTCTATCAAAAAGGGGTTTGGCGGCAGCCCCCAGTTGTGCGCATCTGATCAGTTTTTTTTCGGCTTTTCCCGGAAACATCGAACGCCCCTCGCTGTGCGCCCGTTTTCCCTTCGCACCCCCTCATTCGTCCGTCCTCACCATCCCGATTTTTTGCTGCGCCGCTTGACTCAGGCTTCAAAATCTAATTAGTTCGGTGACAGAACGAACTAATGGAGCGTAGCCTTGGCAGACCCCTCGAACATCTCCAGACGCATGTCTTTGAGTGCCATCGTCCAGGCGATTGCCAGCTACAGCCCGATCTCCCGGGCGAGCGTCTCCAAGATCACCGGCCTGTCGAAACAGACGGTTTCGGAAATCGTCGGCAATCTGGAAGAAGAAGGCTGGGTCCGCACGGTCGGACAGACCGAAGGCCACATTGGCCGCCGCGCCGTGGTCTATGAAATCGTGCCGGACGCCGCCTCGGTTGCCAGTGTCGATCTCGGCGGCACCAAGATCCGTGTCGCCATTTGCAACCTCACCGGCGCCGTCGTCTCCGAGCTGGTCGAACCGACCGACAAACAAGGTGGCATTGCTGTCGTCAATCAGGTCGCGGACCTGATCCGCCGTGCCGCGACCGAGGCCAGCCCCTCGCTCAAGCTGCCCCGCGTCGCCGTCATCGGTGTTCCGGGTGCCCCGGACCCTGCCACCGGCCACATCCGCATGGCCCCGAACATTCCCGGCATCGGCGACATCGACGCCCCGGGCCTGTGGCGCGATATCCTCGGCATCGAGGTCTTTATCGAAAACGACGTCAACCTTGCCGCCCTCGGCGAACATTGGCTCACCAGACGCGGCGACAAGGACGACCTGATCTACGTCTCCATCGGCACCGGTATTGGTGCCGGCATCGTCATCGGCGGCCAGCTCCATCGTGGCATGAACGGCGCTGCCGGTGAAATCGGCTACCTGCCCTTCGGTGCGGATCCGTTCGAGCCGGAAAGCCTGGAAGTCGGCGCCCTGGAGCGTGTCGCCGCCACCCACGCGATCACCGATCTCTACGCCCACAAGACCGGCAAGACACTCGATGTGCCGGATATCTTCGAAGCCGCCAATGCCGGCGACACAGCCGCCACCGAAACACTGGAAGAAATCGCCCGCCAGGTCGCCCGCGTCATGGCAGCGCTGGCAGCCGTCATGGACCCGTCCTGCATCGTTATCGGCGGTTCCATCGGCACCCGTGACGAGCTTTTCGGCAACGTCCGCAAGTTCGTCTCCAGATGCTTCCCCCGCCCGGTGCTGATCGAGAAGTCGACCCTCGGCAATCACGCCGCCCTCGCGGGTGGTGCCTCCGTTGCCCTTTCCCGTCTGCACCTGTCGCTCTTCACCGAAGGCCTCAAAGGCGTTGAAATCGCTGTTCCGCCGCCCTCCATCGAAACCTTCAAGAAGGGAGCGGCCTGATGGTTTCCGCAAATCTGCACCAAAAGCTGCTGGCTGCGCAGGACCGGGACGCCGACATCGATCTGCTTCGCAGCGCCCTGTCGATTGACAGCGTCACCGGCAACGAAACCGGCTTTGCCACCTTCCTGAAGTCGCAAATGGAGACACTCGGTCTTGAGACCGGCTCCGGCGAATTTCTGCCCGGCCGTCTCAATGTCTGGGGCCAGCGCCAGCCGGTCACCGGCGAAGATACCTCCCGCCTCCTCTTCGTCGGCCACACCGACACCGTGCATGTGCGCGGCTGGGAGGAAGCCTGGCAGGGCAAGCCACAGGAAAGCCCCTTCGGCGGCGCCTTGATCGAAGGGGAGATCTGGGGCCGCGGCGCCTGCGATCTCAAAGGCGGCATATGCGCCGCGCTCGGCGGCCTCAGGCTTTTGCAAAAGGCGGGCTTCTGTCCCGCCGGCGGCCTCTCTTTCGCTTTCATCGGCGATGAGGAAAGCGGCGAACCGGGCACCGGCGTCAGCGCCGGCGCGCATGATCTCGTCAAAAGGGTCAACAACGGCACCATCGCGAAACCGGACTTCGCGGTCTATGTCGAGCCGACCAGGCTGGATGTCTACACGGCCCAGATCGGCTTCTTCATTGCCGACATCTCCATAACCGGCAAATCCGCCTATTTCGGCACCCCCGAACTCGGCGTCGATGCCCTGAAGGCAACCCACGCAGTTCTGGGCAAACTCTGGCAACACGAGGCAGAACTGGCGGCAGGTCCGAAGCACGATCTCCTCGGCGCTTCCTCCATCCTCGTCACGCATATCAATGGCGGCGGCTATATTGCCGTGCCGGGCGAGTGCAAGCTCTCCCTGATCCGCAAGCTCCGCCCCGGCGAGAACCTGGATGAAGCAGTCGCCGCCTTCGAAGCTGTCGTCCGATCGGCACCGGTCGCGGACGGTATCGGCATCGAGATTGCGTATCCCGCTGGCCGCGATCACCGCTTTGGCGGCTCACCCGTCGAGATTTCCCGCGCCACCCCCGCCGCCCTGCAGCTGTCCCGCTGCGTCCAGGTGGCCAGGAACGGCAAGGACCTTACCGGCGGCGCCATCGGCGGCGCGCCTTACTGGTCCGAATCTCCCTTTCTGGTCAACGAGATCGGCTGTCCTGCCGTCTACTGCGCACCTGGAGACATCAGCGTGGCACACACATTCGAAGAGCGCATCGAGGTGGAAAGCTATCTGGCAGCCGTCAGGGCTTTCGCGCTGTTCGTGGCCGACTATTGCGGCCTGGAAGAAGAAGCAGACTGAACCAAACATAACAGAGGGTTAGAAATGAAACTGCTAGTCAAACATCTGGCGACATCCGCCCTTCTCGGGCTGATGTCCGTCTCCGCCATGGCCCAGACGGTCGGCCCGAAGGGGGAAGCGGCAACGCTTTCCGCCGACGTGACAGTGCCCGACGACAGCGTCGCCGCCATCAAGGACGCGAAGTACAAGGCAGCCCTGCTCTGGCACGACCAGTCGGATTTCGTGAACGCGGTCTCCGCCGGTGCAACGGACGAGTTCAAGCGCCTCGGCATCGAGGTTGTCGCCACCACCAGCGCCGGCTTTGACGCTGCCAAGCAGCGAAGCGACGTTGAAACGGCGATGGCCAAACAGCCCAACATCATCCTGTCGCTACCGCTCGACCCGGTCACATCCGCCGCCGCTTTCAAGGAAGCCCGCGATGCCGGCGTCTCCCTGGTGTTCCTGTCCAATCTGCCTGCCGACTACGAGCACCCGCGTGATTATGCGGCCATCGTGACTGACGACCTTTTTCAGATGGGCAAACAGGCTGCCGACGCGCTCGCCAGCGCCATGGGCGGCAAGGGCACTGTCGGCTGGATCTACCACGACGCCGATTACTACGTGACCAACCAGCGTGACAACGCCTTCAAGTCCACCATCGAAAACGACTATCCGGATATCAAGATCGTTGCCGAACAGGGCATCAGCGACCCGGCTCGCGCCGAGGAGATCGCCAACGCCATGCTGCTCAAGAACCCGGATCTCGGCGGCATCTACGTGACCTGGGCCGGTCCGGCCGAAGGTGTGCTGGCAGCTCTTCGTGCCAACGGCAACAAGGAAACAAAGATAGTCACGCTGGATCTGTCCGAACCGGTTGCGCTCGACATGGTCCGCGGTGGCAACGTCGCAGCCATTGTTGCGGACGAGGCCTATGAACTTGGCCGTGCCATGGCGGCAGCCGCAGCCCTGCGTCTTGCCGGCAAGGACGTTCCGCCGTTCATCGCCGCACCCGCCATCACCGTGACTGCGGACAATGTTGCCGAGGGCTGGAAGAAGTCCCTCAACATCGACCCGCCGGCAAGCGTTACCTCCGCGAACTGATCCGGCAATCCGGCAGGCTGACCCATCGCAGCCTGCCGGCCAAAAGGTCCTCACAACAAGACTAAAAGACCCAACGGACCTCCGACAAGCAATGCCGTCTTTCCGACGGTTAATACCGAACCTTACGGAGAAGTCGCATGTTCAAGTACCAGACACTCCTGGCGTCAACGCTGCTGGTCGGCATGACTGCCTTCGCCTCGGCTGCAGACCGCCCGCAAACGGTGGGCCCGAAGGGCGAAACCCCGACCCCTGTCGCAACGCTCGAACTGACCGATGCCGAAGTCGCGAAGGTGGCTGAAGGCAACTACACCGCGGCCTTTGCATGGCACGAGCTCTACGACTGGTCCAATGCGGTTGCCCGCGGCGCCAAGGACGAGTTCGAACGTCTTGGCATCAAGGTCGTTGCCGAAACCGACGCCGGTTTTGACTCTGCCCGCCAGAAGTCCGACGTGGAGACGATCATGGCCAACCAGCCGTCGATCATCGTGTCCCTGCCGATCGATCCGACAACAGCACAGACAGTTTACGGCATCGCCCGCGATGCAGGCGTGAAGCTCGTCTTCGTCGACAATGCCGTCGACGGCTTCACTCATGGCAAGGACTACGTCACCGTCGTCTCCGCTGATCTGGTTCAGATCGGCGAAAAGGCCGCCCGGGCACTCGCGGCCTCCATGGGCGAGACCGGCACCGTCGGCTACATGTTCCACGATGCGGATTTCCCGGTCACCAACCAGCGTGACCAGGCTTTCAAATGGACCATCGAGAACGAATTTCCGAACATGGATATCGTCATCGAATCCGGCATGACGGATCCCGCCAATGCCGAGGACATCGCCCGTGCCATGCTGTCTCGCAATCCGGACCTTGGCGGCATCTACACACCCTGGGCCGAGCCCGCGCTCGGCGTCCTCTCTGTGTTGCGCCAGCAAGGCAACGACACCACCAAGGTCGTGACCATCGACCTCAACGAGCCGGTCGCCCTCGACATGCTGAAGGGCGGCAACACAGCGGCAATCGTTGCGGACGAAGCCTACAGCATCGGCGTCTATGCGGCACGCTCGGCTGCCGCCAGCCTGCTCGGCAAGTCCGTCGAACCGTTCCTGGTGGTCGACGCCATCACGGTTGGTCCGGATAATGTCACCGAAGGCTGGAACAAATCCATGAAAATGGATCCGCCCGAAAGCGTTGCCGAAGCAGCCAAGTAAATCCATTCCCGCGCAGGCCGCGCCTTGCGGCCTGCCGCCACCTACCTCTTCGAACTTGAGGCAATCCATGACCCAGGCGGTTTCGAGACTAAGACAACTCGATTACAAGCAAGGCGTGATCTATTTCGGGTTTCTCGGAATCTTTCTTTTCTTTGCTCTCACCCTTCACGACGTCGGCTTCCTGTCGCCCCGCAACCTGACCAATATCGTGCTGCAGACGGCACCGGCAACGATCATGGCCATCGGCCTTGTCTTCGCCTTGTCCGCCGGAGAAATCGACCTCAGCTTCGGGTCCGTCGTTGCCGTTTCTGCCCTGGCAGCGGCAATGGCTCTACAAAGTTACCCGATGGTCGTCGGCATCATCGCCGGCATCGGTGCAGGCGCTCTGATCGGGGCCATGAACGGTGTCCTTGTCGCCTATCTGCGCCTGCCGTCCTTTCTGGTGACGCTGGCCACCATGGGCCTCTTCGCCGGCATCGCCCGCTCCATGACGGACTTGCGTTCGATCCCGGTCTTGAACGACACCTTCGCCGGCATCTTCGGCTCCGGCAGCCTGTTCTCCATTCCCTCGCTGGTCATCTGGACCATCGCGGCTGTTGTCATCGGTCACATCGTCTACCGCAACACCCGCTTCGGCGCCCATGTGGTAGCAACCGGCGACAATGCCCGGGCTGCCCAGGTGTCCGGCATCAAGGTGCCGCGCATTCGCCTCAGCGTCCTGACACTTTGCGGCGCCATGGCCGGACTTGCCGGCCTGCTTTACGCCGGCCGTCTGCAGGCAGCCAAATATACGCTCGGCGAAAGTGACCTGATGACGGTCATCGCCGCCGTCATCGTCGGCGGTACCGCTCTCAACGGCGGCAAGGGGTCCGTCATCGGTGCCCTGCTCGGCTCGCTGCTCATGGGCATGCTCAACAATGGACTGATCCTGATGGGGCTCGACGTCTCCGACCAGATGATCGTCCGCGGTCTCATCATTCTCGTCGCTGTCGCGGTCTCCCTGCGCGACACCAGCCGGTAACCTGGAGGACCACGATGTTTCTCGACGTTCTCATCCGCCGCAACCCGGCCTTCATCGAAGCAGCCATGACGCTGCACCAGGCCGGCAAGATTCCCGCCAACGCCTATGTGCTCGATCTGGACGCGGTCGAACGCAACGCTCGCCTCTTCAAGGGGGAAGCCGACAAACACGGCCTGAAAACCTTCGCCATGACCAAGCAGGTCGGCCGCCACTCCGGTTTCTGCCAGGCGGTCATGCGCGGAGGCGTCGAAAGATCCGTCGCCGTGGACATGGCCTGCGCTCTCGCCTGCGACCGCGCCGGCCTCCGGACCGGTCACCTCGGTCATCTCGTTCAGGTCCCCAGGCGGGAGGCAGCTTTTGCAGCCGCCAAGCTGCAACCGGACTACTGGACGGTCTTCTCACCCGAAAAGGCACAGGAAGCTGCAAAGGCCGCCTCGGTGGCCGGACGGGTCCAGAACCTGCTTGCCCGTATCCAGACTGAAGGCGATACCTTCTATCGCGGCCATGAAGGCGGCTTCGACGCGGAAGATATCGTCACCGTGGCAGAACAACTTGATGCCCTGGAAGGTGGCGCCTTTGCCGGCATCACGACCTTTCCCGCCCTGCTCTTCGACTTGGAAACACGCAAGGTAAAACCGACGCCGAACCTGTCGACCCTCGCCAGGGCAGCCGAAGCGCTGGCAGCTGCAGGACGCACCGGTATCGAGATCAACGCCCCCGGCACCACGTCTTCCGCTGTGCTCGGCGCGCTGGCCGAGGCCGGTGCCACACAGTGCGAACCGGGCAACGGTCTGCACGGCACCACGCCACTTCATGCAGTGGAAGACCTGCCGGAAGATCCGGCCGTCCTTTATCTGTCGGAAGTCTCGCACCACCACAGCGGCAAGGCCTACTGTTTCGGCGGCGGGCTTTATATCGATCCGGTCTTCCCGAAGTACCCGGTCAAGGCCCTCGTCTCCTCGGAGCCGACCTCCAGCCAGGCGGATCTGCTCGACGTCGAGATCCCCGATTATTCCGCCATCGACTATTACGCGATGATCGACGCCACCTCGCCCAAGTCGGTGCGCGCCGGGGACACCGTCGTCTTCGGTTTCCGTGGCCAGGCCTTCGTGACCCGCGCTCTAGTCGTCGGCATTTCCGGTGTCAGCACCGGGACGCCTGCTGTCACCACAATCGAAAATGGCTTCGGAGATGCCGTCTCCTGGCCGGGAGCGTTCCAGCAATGACCGCCGACAATCCTGTTCTATCCCTGAAAAACATCCACAAGGCATTCGGCGGCGTGGTTGCCATCGAGAACTTTTCGCTCGACCTTCACGCGGGCGAGATCGTTGCTCTCGTCGGCGACAATGGCGCCGGCAAGTCGACGCTGGTCAAGATCATCTCCGGCGTCCACAAGCCAACCTCTGGTGACATCCTGCTGGACGGCACATCTGCATCGTTCTCCGACGCCAGTTCGGCCCGCAGTCTCGGCATCGAGGTTGTGTATCAGGACCTTGCCCTTGCTGACCAGCAGCCGGTCTACATGAACATGTTCCTCGGCCGCGAACTGACCAAGCCCCCCTTCGGCTTGCTCGACAAGAAGCGCATGCGCCGGGAATGCCAGGAACTGGTCGACGAGCTGGATGTGCGCATTCCGTCCGCAGGCTCCGTCATCCGCGATCTGAGCGGTGGCCAGCGCCAGGGCATCGCCATCGCCAGGGCCACCCACTGGGCCAGCAAACTGGTTCTGCTGGATGAGCCGACGGCAGCTCTCGGCGTCGCCGAAACGGCCAAGGTCGAACAGCTGGTCGCATCACTGAAGGAAAAGAATCTCGCCATCCTGATCATCAGCCACAGTCTCGACCAGGTCTTCCGCTTGTCTGACCGCATCTGCGTCCTGCGCCGCGGTCAGCAGATCGGCGTGCGCAAGACCAGCGAGACAGACAAGAACGAGATCGTCTCCATGATCACCGGTGTCTCCGGTCAGGCAGCCTGAGCTTATAGCCAAATGAACCTCCTCCGGCACCGGGTTGCCGGAGGCAGTTCTCATTACCTCAGAACGGTATGGTGACGTTGAGCGTTGCGCCGTAGGACCGGAAGTCCGACGTCCCGATCCCGTCGAAAAAGCCTTCTCCGGAAATCTGGATATTGCGCCCTGGAACCAGAAGCCCGGCCCCGGCCTCAACACGCGCACGCAAGTCTTCATCGGAAGAAGCAAGCGTCGCATCTGTCGGGGTGTCGTCCTGCAACTTGTTGAAGTCGTAGATCCCGGACAGTGACAGGAACGGTGAGAACAGAAGCTCGTTCAGCTGCAGATCCCAGGACACCTTCGGCCCGAACTCCAGACGGCCCAGATCGAAATCCTGTGACGGGATCAGCCGTCCCAGCGTGTCCGTATAGCTTTCCTGCTCTTCGTAATAATAGGTGATCCGGGCAAACGGACTGACCCTGGTCGTTTCGTTGAGCTTGAAGTCCCCGGTCAGGCCGCCTTGCAGCAGGAACCGCTGTGTTCTGAAGTCATCTTCGAACAGCCCCAGCGCATTCACACTGTTGTAGGACTGTCCGTAGGTCGCCATGCCGTCCAGGTAGAAATTCTGGTGAACCCGGAGAACCGCATAAGGCCCGGCCATCCAGCCAACGCCGTCGGCGGAGGTATCGGCGGCACTGTTTCGCTCCTCTGTCAGATCGAGCTGTCCCAACAAGCCCAGAACGGCTCTGTCCTTGTAACGGTAATCGACCCCGGCAAAGAACAGCCCGGTCTTGCTGTTGCTGCTGTTGTTGTCGGTGATCGCGTAGGTACCCTGGGCCCAGAAATCCCAACCCGATTGCCACTCGGCACCACCCTCGCCGCCGGAAGGTGCATCTCCATTGGAGCCGCTCAGGATCGCGAGGGTATCGTCCTGCATCACCTGCGGACCAACGCTCGTGTAACTCATCGTGCTGGAGGACGTGAAATTGTCGAAAACCGCGTAGCGCTCGGGCTCGGCGTTGGCGGCCCGAACGCCAGTCGCAGCCTCAGCGATTGTCGCACTGTTTCCATTTCCACCGCCTTGCCGAAGAGAATTTGCAAAGGCTCGCAGGGAGAACTGGAAATTTCCGGATTGCGAGTTGGGCGTAACGTCGAAATTGAATCCGTTGCGGCCACGCTGGCGGCCGAAGGGGCCGCTGGTCAGGCGCGAGACGATATCAGGCTGTCCGGACACAATCGCATTTGCCCGGTTGGTCACGAAGGATGCAATCACTTCCTTCGTTTTCTGGATATCGGCCGATGCATCCCGATCGTTGGTCAACGAGAAGCTCACGCTGCTCAACCCGGTGGAACTCGCCGTCACCGAATATGTCGTGAGAGCACCGCCGCCGTTATAGGACGAGGCGATCGCGTTTGCGGTCATCACGGAACTGGTCGCCGTCCCGTCCGCAGCCGTGGTCACCGTTTCCGTATTGGTTCCCGTGCTGGCAAATGTCAGCGACGCCCCGCCCGCCGGAGCGGTGAATGTTACACTGACACCTGCAGCAGCGTTGTTGCTGGCGTCTGTCGCCCTCGCGACGAGAACTGCCTCGAACCGGGTACCGACTTCGGAACTTTGCCCGGACCCCGACACGACCGACAGTGCCGCCGCCGCCCCGCTTGCCGTCCCGCTCACCGATACGTTGAAGGGGTTTTCGTCCGCGTCGTCATTGGCGAAGTTGAAGTCGAACCCGAATGCTCCAGGCGCTGTTGGCGTATAGGACACAGCCAGCGTCGCAGTTCCCCCACCACTGCTTACGGTGTTGGAACTCAAGGTGAAACTGTTGACTGTGACGTTGCTTGTGCCGGTAACGTTTGCTCCAACGGTCGGAGTTGTGAGGTTTAGAACAGCCGACCCGGTGTTCGTGATCGTGTAAGTGATGGTCGACGTTGTTCCCGGCATGACGATACCCGGAACGGTATCTGTCCCGCCGTCCGATACGGTATTTCCTGTCGACGACGAAACCTCGATTTCCGGACTGCCAATCGCGGTGCCGCTCACCAGGATGTCATATGTGGGTTCGTCTGCATCATCGCTGAGAATATCGAGTTCGAACGAAAAGTTTCCGATTGCACTGGGCGTGTAGAGAACGGTGAAGGTCGTGGACGCACCGCCCGCAAGCGTTGTGAGCCCCGGTGCGGAGATTGAGTCCACCGAAACATTGCTTGCCGAGGCACTGGTAGGCGTTCCGGTCAGGGTAAGCGTCGCGGTACCCGTGTTTTCGATTGTGTAGACCAGTGTTTGCTGGTCTCCCACGTTTACCGTTCCCTGAGCATCCGTACCGTTATCCGCAATAGAGTTTCCTGCAGGACGTTGTACGTCGATTTCAGGAGTAGCAACCGTGAGAGTGCTTGAAGACGTTCCGGAGTTTCCAAGACTGGAGGTCAGGTCTCCGGTCGTGTTCGTGAAGGAACCATCTGTAGAGCCGGTAACGTCCGCGCTCAAGGAACAGCTGCCCCCGGCCGCAACGGTACCTCCAGTGTAGGAAATCACACCGGACCCATTGGTCGCTGTTATCGTCCCCCCGGTACACGTGGTTGAGGCATTTGCAGGTGAGGCAACCGTCAAACCAGCGGGGAGATTGTCAGTGAAATCCAGCGACGTTGCCGCGACCGCGTTGGCGGAATTGATGATGACGAAGGAAACCGTCGAGGTTCCACCCGCCAGAATGGTCGCGGGAGAAAAGGACTGCGTGAAACTCGGAGTGGACGTTCCCGTGCCTTGCACCGTGAAAGTGTAGGTTCCCTCGTCTGCATCGTTGGAGACAATCGTGATCGTCGACGTTTGGGTTCCCAGGGCATTTGGATCAAACGTGACCGTGAAGGTCGCAGACCCCAAGGCGGCGATCGAACCGCTCGTTGTGCCGGTAACAGCAAATTGCGTATTGTCCGAGGATGTCACGCTCGTCAGCGTCAACGCGTCCGTGCCCGTGTTCTGGATCGTGAAGACATTCGCATTCGTTCCACTGGAAACTGAAACACTGCCGAAGTCGGTGTCATCCGCGGCCGACGGCGTCGTATCACCGCTGGCGATACTTGTGCCGTTCCCCTGGACATTGATCTCCGGCGCCACCCCCGTGCCTTGTACAGTAAAGGTGTATGTTCCTTCGTCGGGATCGTCAGAGACAATCGTTATTGTCGACGACTGCGTTCCGAGGGCATTGGGATCGAAAGTGACCGTGAAAGTCGACGACCCCAAAGCGGCGATCGAGCCGCTCGTCGTGCCGGTAACCGCGAATTGCGTATTGTCGGAAGATGTCACGCTCGTCAGCGTCAGGGTATCTGTTCCGGTGTTCTGGATCGTGAACGTATTCGCGTTGGATCCACTCGCAACAGAAACGTTGCCGAAATCAGTATCATCCGCCGAACTCGGAGTCGTGTCGCCGCTAACGATACTTGTCCCGTTCCCCTGAACGTTGATCTCTGGCGCGATGCCAGTCCCCTGTACAGAGAAAGTGTAAGTACCTTCATCGATGTCATCGGAAACGATGGTGATCGTAGCGGTCTGGGTCCCGCCGGCGTTGGGATCAAAGGTGACGGTAAAGGTCGAAGACCCCAAAGATGCGATCGATCCGCTCGTCGTACCGGAAATGGCGAACTGTGTGTTGTCCGACGACGTTACACTTGTAAGCGTCAGCGTGTCAGTGCCCGTGTTCTCGATGGTGAACGTATTCGCCACTGATCCGCTCGCAACCGCAACACTCCCGAAGTCGGTATCGTCCGCTGCACTCGGAGACGTATCACCACTGGCAATACTGACCCCATTTCCCTGGACGTCGATCTCGGGAGCAATGCCTGTTCCTTGAACCGTAAACGTATAGGGACTCTCGTCCGCGTCGCTCGAGACGATCGTAATCGTTGCTGTCTGGGAACCTGTCGCGGACGGATCGAAGGTGACCGTGAAAGTTACAGACCCCAAAGACGATATCGAACCGGCCGTTGTCCCCGACACCGCGAATTGTGTGTTGTCAGAGGACGTCACACTGGTCAGTGTGAGCGCTCCATTACCCGTATTCTGGATTGTGAAGGTATTTGCATTCGTACCGCTCGAAACAGAAACGCTGCCGAATTCGGTGTCATCTGCCGCCGACGGTGTCGTGTCGCCACTGACGATGCTAACCCCGTTGCCCTGGACGTTGATTTCAGGAGAGGCCACCGTCAGCGTGGCGGATGATGTGCCGGAATTTCCCAGGGTCGATGTGAGATCACCTGTGGTGTTGACGTAACTTCCGTCACTTGCAGACGTTACATCAACACTGACGGTACAGGTCGCACCCGCAGCAGCCGTTCCGCCACTGTAACTGATTACACCCGATCCGCTGGTCGCCGTGAGTGTGCCACCGGTACACACTGTGGATGCGTTCGACGGGGAGGCAACGGTCACTCCCGACGGCAAGTTGTCGGTGAAATCCAGCGAATCCGCGTCCGTGCCGTTCGCCGTATTGTTGATCGTGAACGTGACGGTCGATGTTCCGTTCGCCACGATGGTACCTGGAGAGAATGACTGGCTGAATGTGGGAGGCGTTGTGGGCGGTGTGACCGCCCCGCCGGTGCCGGTATCCAGATAGGTGAAATTGATGCTTGAGGCACCATAGGACCCGGTAATTGTGCAGGTCGTGGTACAATCGATCGTCTGAATGCCAGGCGACGCTACGTTGATCGTATCCGTTCCATTGGTAACGGAATACGAGAGTACATTACCCGGGTCATTTGGACCGTTGTTGATATCGAAATTGGTGAGACTGCTTCCAGAGCCTTGATCCTGGATCAATATCCAGTCGTCATCCAGTGTTGTTGAACCGATACCGCTTTCCAGCGTGCATTCATCCAGCGTGAAGTTCAGTACAAGCGGATCAAGCGGGTCCGTATGAGTTGGACAATCGGCGTAGGACGCTTCCGCCTTATCAGGCATCGCACTTAACAGAAGCACCAGGAATGCAGCCTGAAAAACGCGTATCCAAACTCCTGTGCCAACCGCCCGCCTGAGCTTTGCTCCCAATACGCCACACATCATCAAATCACCACAAAGCGAAACACGGTCGCTGCACCCCAAAAATGAAAATTGCCAATGCTCAAAGGCTGGATTCTCGCCAGCCGCCAAATACAACCTTAGCTGGTCTTTTATCGAAACAATCCTTGGTTTAAAATCCACTAAACTCAAACTAAAATAGAATTCAAGCGCAAATCCGATCACAACTTCAACTGACCACATCTGCACCAGCAATATGGGTTCAAATCTGACGAAACCTAACATAGGTTGCAAGATTTCGTCAGATTTGATTATTTTCCCCTATAGATCGAATATTTCTCTTGAAAATTGCATTTTCTCGAGGTCTCTAACATGAGACTCAACAGAGAACGCTTGATATACCTGAGCTTCACTTCAAGACATTTTTAATTGCACTTCAAATTATCACATGCAAAGGTTGCTAATTATATCAGGTCAATTTTCCATCCAAGACAACCTGTGATTCGTAAGCGCAGGAAATCCAGACCAAATTTGCAATACCGAAACCTCCTTCGGGAGCAACGGGAGGAAACATGTCAGAACCTTTTCTCGCCGAGATACGGATTGTCGGCTTCAATTTCGCTCCACGCGGCTGGGCATTTACCGACGGACAGATTTTGCCGATCAACCAGAACCAGTCGCTCTACTCCCTTCTGGGCACGACCTATGGCGGAGACGGGCGAACAACCTTTGCCTTGCCCGACCTGCGTAGCCGGACGCCTATCCATGAAGGTGATGGATATGCGCTCGGCCAGAAAAGCGGAGCGGAAACCATCACACTCACGGCGGCTCAAATCCCGGAACACTCCCACACGGTGAAAGCGGTCTCTTCGCCGGGAAACAGCAGGTCACCGGCAATGTCACTTTTCGGATCCGAAAATGCTCCGGACAAGCCATATCGGCCATATGAAGTTGGTACGATGACGCAGATGAGGTCGGGAACCGTGACCAACGCAGGTGGCGGGCAGGCGCATAACAACATGCAGCCCTACCTGACGCTCAATTTCTGCATCGCCCTTCAAGGCCTGTTTCCGTCCCGCAACTAAATTTCCGAAAGGACATAGAATGTCTGAACCTTTCGTCGGTGAAATCCGCATGTTTGCGGGTAATTTCGCACCGCGCGGCTGGGCCTACTGTGACGGCCAGTTGCTGGCGGTTTCCCAAAACGATGCCCTGTTTTCACTGCTTGGAACCATTTACGGCGGAGACGGCCGGACCACATTCGGCCTGCCGGATCTGCGCGGGCGTATTCCGCTTCACGCCGGCACCGGACCCGGGCTCAGTCCGCGGCGTCTTGGCTCAAAGGGCGGCGCGGAAAAGGAAACACTCACGGTCAACCAGCTTGCCAGCCATTCGCACGGCTTCAATGCCAACACCGGCCTGGCCGACCAGACGTCGCCGGCAACTCATGTTCCGGCCGCCGGAGCAGGCGTGAGCTACTACGCCGATGCCAGTCAGGACGTTTCGATGGCACACGACATGATTTCAAACACCGGCGGCTCCCAATCCCACACGAACCTGATGCCGACACTTTGCGTGCATTTCATTATCGCGCTCTTCGGCGTTTACCCCAGCAGGCATTAGGAGACGGACCATGTCGGAACCCTTTATCGCAGAAATCCGTATTTTTGCTGGCAATTTCGCTCCCCGAAGCTGGGCTTTTTGTGATGGCCAGCTCCTTCCCGTTTCCCAGAATACGGCTTTGTTTTCTCTGATCGGAACGACCTATGGCGGGGACGGCCGCACCACCATGGCTCTGCCGGACCTGCAGGGCCGTGCCCCGATGCATCCGGGAAGAGGCCCTGGTCTCACGGCCCGCAGACTGGGGGAAAAGGTCGGCGTCACGACCGTCACCCTGACGGAAGCCCAAATCCCGTCGCATTCCCATACGGTGCGAGCGAGCAGCAGCAACGGTGGTGTTCCCGGGCCCTCGTCATCGACGTCCTTTTCCAGCTCCGGCGTGGATGCTCTCTACCACACCGATACTCAGACGAACCAGGTCGACATGGCCATGGAAACGCTGGGCACTGCCGGTGGCAGCCAGTCACACGACAATGTTCAGCCGTATCTGACGCTGAACTTCATCATTGCGCTCCAGGGACTTTACCCCTCTCGCGGCTAACCACTGCAGAACGAAGCCGGACCGGCCAGGCCCCCGGCTTCAGATCAGCAAAAGGAAACGCATCATGTCAGTCGAAGAAGCAGTTCCCGAGGAATTCGAAGGGAACGTGACTGCCGATCCGGCCTACTTCCGCATCTTCTTTGCCGCGCTCACACCGGGCGGGACCCTCGAATACAAGGATCAGACGTCGGAGAACGGAGCGTTCAGCACCTCCTTTACCCAACTTACCGATGCAAGTTATGCCACTGGCCGGCTCAATGCCTCTGTCACCCAGGAAGGCTATGTCGCCTTGCTTGCGGAAGACAGCCAATCCGGAAATCTTGTCTACATCCGCGAAAACCGGGAGGAAAACGCACCGCAGAGGTTTGCCGACCCGCTGGATCTTGGCAAGCCGACCGGCGTAACGGGTTTCATTGATACGGTGCTGATCAACGGCATAACCGGCCGGCAGAACATCTTCGTCACGAGTTCTGATTCGGACAACGCCATCTGGTGGCGGTTCCAGAACAACAACACCGTTCAGATGGAAACCATCACGGTGGTCCCGCCGGGGACGACGACACCGATCGAAATTACGGTTCCTGTCGAAATTCCACCAAGCCAGCCCTGGGCGGACTGGCAACAGATGCCAGGGGCGCTGCGCAGTCTCGCCGCAACCCAGAATGCCGATGGTCGCATTATTCTGACCGGCATCAACGCGGATGGCGTGCCTTATCTCAACTTCCAGTCCACCGACAGGCCGCTTCTGCCGGAAGGATGGGAAGGCTGGCAGAACATCAGCGGCGGCCTGAGCGGCTTTGAACAACTGGCCCTGTGCATCGACGGCAATGCACTCGTTCACATTTTTGCCCGCATCGGAACCAAGATCTACATGAAGGTGCAGGACGAGGTCAGTTCGCTCGACTTTTCCGACTGGGCACTGTTTGCCACGTTTGATGCCCCTGTCGGCAGCATGGCGGCCTCCAACTCCTCCAACGGAGGGATCTACCTGGTTGCCCTGGCTGGCTCAGGGCCGGACAGCACGGTTTACGCAAGCTATCAGACCAGTTCCGTTGAAACCTCCTGGACAACCCCGCGCGTCATCGCCCATGCGGATGGTGGCAGCACGCTGAAACTCCAGCCGAACGCCAACACGCTCTTGAGCCTGTTCGCGCTAGACACGGGATCCGGCGTGGCTTCCTACCTGCCGCAGATCTCGCTTGATCACTGGTCGGCGACGTGGACCTCCCTCGGCGGCCCACTCTCTGCAAGTGCGCTCACCCGGGACGTCACCCCCAACCCGGAATGACAGCTTCGATCACGATGGATCTGCCACTTCCACAAGCAGACATGTCTCTGGCCCCGCGCTTTCGCGCGGCGGCCCTGGGCATCACCTACCGGCCCTTGTGCTCGGAAGACCTTCCGTTTCTGGCAAACCTCTACCGATCGACCCGTGAAACCGAACTTTCCCGCACGCCCTGGACCGAAGATGAAAAGCAGGCCTTTATCGGCATGCAGTTCGAAGCTCAGCACAGGCATTACCAGCAGCATTATCCCGACGCCCTCTGGATGGTGATCGAAAAAGGTTCCGTTCCGGTCGGCAGGCTCTATCTGGAGCGCTGGACCAACGAACACCGGATCATCGACATTGCCTTGGTGCCTGAGGCACAGGGACACGGCATCGGCAGTGCCATTCTGGAAGACCTGATCGACGAAGCGGAACAGGCCGGAAAAACACTTTCCATTCATGTCGAAAAAGAGAACCCGGCCATGCGGCTCTATCGCCGGCTCGGTTTCGAACAGCGCGAAGACAAAGGCGTCTATGACCTTATGGAGCACCCTTGCCGAGCGTGAAGATCCGGGTGCGACCGCCACTGAGCGGCGGTCATCTGCCTGCCAGACAACACTCGATCAGGTGAACACTGCTTCATACTGAATGCCGGCTTCCTTCTGCGCGACCGGGACCAGAAACACGTCCTGCTCGCCGAAGTCCGGCCGATAAAGCCGGTAGATCGATTGCTCCAGCAATGGCTCCTGCGGCCCCAGCCACAAAGTGGAAAATGCCCCTCCCCGTCTCTCGCCAGAACCCATGAATTTGACCTCGACAAGAGACAGCTGAATATCGGCCGGAACGGACCTGACCTCGAACGCCTGATCCAGCAGCTTTTCAAAATCTTGAAGGGTCAGTGTTTTCAAATCGGTCATCAAATTCTCCAAAGTATCTGTCCAATTGCCCCGGCTGGCGGCACGCGTGACGAACGGTCAAAAAAAAGTTGTAGTTCAAACAACAGACAACCGTAAAGAGGCGATTGAGAAACAGACAATGCGACTTTACGGAGCAGGACTGAAAGGCCTCTTTTAAGCCTGCTTCGCCCCTTCCGCATCGGGATCGATGCGGAAGGGGCGGCGATTTCCTTCAAGCGCTGCTCCAGGAACCGGAACACCACCGGCTGTCGTCAGGGCCACTCAGTGTCCGGCCGACTTTTCCTCGCCAAGCCTTTCGGCCAACCGGCGCAAGACAACCTTGTTGCGGCTCGTCACCGTTGAGCGTTTCCAACCGTATTTGTCGCAGATCCGGGAGAACTTGCCGCCACCTGCCTTGCACATCACCTCAAACTGCAAGGCACGGCGCGCATCCGCGTCCTCTATCAGGGAGAACCACGTGATCGCTTCTTCCGCCCGGCTGACCGCCCGCGGTGGATAGACACGCCGGCGCCTGGCAATCTTGCCCTGGCATTCGGGCCAACTTGCCAGAACTGCGCGCGGCCCATCGCCCTTGCCGGTCACCGCAATGACTTCGACAGCCTCCGTCAACCGGGCCAGAATCTGGTCAGGTGCGTTTGTTTCCATTACGCCTCTCTTGAAACTGTAGGTGACACACAACCGCCCGGCCGAAGAATCGGCCTTGCGGCATCCAAGGTCCAAACCTGGAGCCGGCTACTTGCCCCGGCTTTCACGCTCTTTCCGGTATCCCTCCTCCCACAGGCCGAAATAGTCGGCCTTCGGCGGATAAGGATTGTCCTCACTGGATTTGCCTTCCCGGCACGCAGTGGCTCCGCGTTCGAAGGCAAAAATCTGGGCCTTCGTCAGATAGTTGTTCATCATCAAAACCCTCTCTCAAAATACCGGTGAAAGATCCGTCCGGCACCCGCACCGTTCCGGAGCGCGACAAGCCAAGCGTGCAATCCGTGAAAGACTCAATACAGCCGAAGATTGACGGCGGCAGTGTAATCAACCGATTGCGCCTGACAACAGGTTTCATGCGGCAAGCCCTTCCCGGCCCGTTTCCAGACGTTTGTCGAGTTCATAGGACAGCAGCACGGCAAGCGTGATGGTTGGCGCGGCAGGGTTGATATGCTTGGCGCTGCTCAGCAGCGCCTCCAGATCGATCCGGTCGAATTGGTCCAGAAATCCGCGCCTCTCCACCCAGTCCGGCTTGTTCAGCACAAGCCAGGAAACGGCGGTAAAGCACGGCGCCGACCAGTTGCCCCTGTTCTCCGCCGTGTTGATCAGCCCGAACACGAGGCGCAGATGTTCGGCCCCGTGTTTCTGCAACAGGGTCTGGCATGTTCTCCGGGCTTTCGACTGGTGCCGCCCCTGCACCCGCCTGGTGTAGCTGACAAAATGGACGCCATATTCTGCGGCGATCCTGTCGACCAGTCCTCCAGACGCCATCAGACCCGACCTTTCTTGTCCGCCGCGATACCCTGGACGGCTGCAAATGCCTCTTCAGCTTTTTCCCGTGCTGTGCGCGGCTCTTGTTCATGTTTTGTTCTTTTGCGAAAAGTAGCCCGCCTTACCGACTCCCCACTGCTGGCACGACCGCCATTGCCGCTCAGGCCGGAACCGCCGCGCGCTTCCCTACCCTGCTTCAGCTTCCGCAACTCGAGCGTCAGCAACCTGTTACGCGCTTTTTCCAGCGCGAACTCGTCTTCCAGCCTCGCACTCGGTCGCTCGGCCCTGATCCTCAGATGCGCGACCTTTGCCTGAGCCTCCTCAATTTCGTCCTTCAGGTCCCTCACCGGCCGGTCTCCTCTGCCCCTTGTCGAAGGATTGTCTGAGCTTCCATCGTCACTCCCACGCAGTTACTTGATGACACCTAAATTTCGTACGCTTATTGCGTACACATGTCAACATGGACTCCGTATGATTTTACTGATAAAGCGTATGCATCGAACGTGACCTGGTGATCGGCAAATGGATATCGACGAACAATCGGCAGTCTCCCGTCAGCTTGTGGATCTGAAGGATCGCAGCGGCCTGTCGATCCGCGCCATCGCACGGGCGATGGGCTATCAGAACGCCTCTTCCATTCAGCGGTATTTCAGTGCGGACTACCTGAAGCCGGCGCTGCCCTCCGATTTCGTGGCAAAGCTTCTTCCTGTGCTTCTGGGCAAGGGCGAACAACCGATCACGCGGGAAGACATTCTGGCGCTCGCTCCCGATTCCATCACCGACCTGGACGCCTCCAGCGCGCCTTCCAGGGCCGCAACTCCCCTGGAAGTCAAAGGTCAGGTGGCCGCCGGCTTGTGGATGGAATCCGGACTATTTGAGACGGACGCCACCAAGAAAACCAGCTTCGCAGGGGATCTGCGCTTTCCCAGCGAGAGCCAATATCTGCTGCAAATCAATGGGGAAAGCCTCAATCGCATCGCCTGGAACGGCGATTTGATCCTGTGTGTCGACTATCTGGAAGCAGGCATCGAGATCAAGTCGGGAGACCTCGCCGTTGTTGAACGAACCAGGGATGGCGGACACACCATCGAACGCACGGCCAAGCGGATCATCCGCCGGAACGGCCAGATCGAGCTACAACCGGAATCCAACGACCCACGGTTTCAGGAACCGGTAATCTTCAACGAACATGACGAAGAAGCAACGGAAGTCCGCATCATCGCCAAGGTTCTGAGCGTGATCCGGCAAGTGGTTTAGGAGCCCCTCACAGAGGCTCCCTGTCTCCATCGGCGACGCCCGCCCCATTCTTCCGAAGCCCGCCCCGTACCTCCGAAACCCTGACACCAGACAAATGTTCTCACGGCGCCCTGTTGTACGCAGCCACGACACCTCGCGTCTATTCTATACGCTTTTGGCATATCCTGAACCCACGATCGATTGACATGTACGCAATATGCGTATAATCTAACACCATGTTTTGACGGAGGCTTTTATGGCGTTGAACCTCGACATGTCGTTCTATTCAGTGATTTGCGAACTTGGAAACTGCTTCTACACCCCGGAAACCGATCTGACCGACATGAACCTGGACAAGATCATCGGGGATCTTCAGGCAGGGCAACTCGAGAAGGTTCAGGTGGTTCTGGAATTCAACCCGGCTGAAGGCTGGTGCAATGACATCACCAGCGCAGTGCTCTCCGCCGCTTTCCCCGGAACCGGGGAAGACGAAGATGAAACGGCCGACAACTGGTCTGATTACCGGGACGAACGGATCGACGCCCGGACTGCCGGTATCCAGGCCAGGGTCGCGGCCTGACACCGGACACCTCGCAACAGGAAAACAAACCTCCTGATCTTCCCAGGACAGTTTGCAGGCGCTCCCGGAGAGCATTCTACAGGAGCGACGGGCCATCGGGTCAAACAGAGGCAGAACACGCCGTCTGACATGGTCATGGAGTGATTTTCCGGGAAACCGCGTTCCCCAAGCGCTGCTCGATCTTCACCAGCAGGACCAGGCTTACCATCAGCAACAGTGCACCATTGAAAGGATGAAAAGCGAGCAGCTCCGGTCTGGAACCGGCGGATAGTAATATTTGAATCAGGTAGAGCATGCCGGTCAGTCCTGCCCACCAGCCCAAGGCGCCGAGCCGGGCAACCAACAGGCTACCGCCTGTCAGAGTGCCAACAAAACCAGTCAGTACAAGACCAGAGGCTGCGTGAAGCCCCCAAAGTTCACCGTCGCGGAAGAGCGCCAGTCCTGCAGTCAGATACTGCCCGAGAATTCCGACTGGCAGGGCTCGTGCACTGAAGGAATACCACCATGGTATTCCCGCCCCCAAGTGCTCGAATGTGTTGTGACGCTTGATCATTTTCATGCCACTTCCCGTGCCGAGGTTTCGGCAATCCACTTCGTCAGGGCCTCGGCATAACCAGCTGCTGCTAATTCCAGCTCGACAGGCGAAAGCTTGTTAGCCCTGTAGAGAAGAAAAGGCTCCGACCAAACCAGGCCGCATCGATGCGCAGTCGCTCTCAGCGGTGCGAACAGGGCATCCATGGTAAAGCCGTTCGCGCCGGTTGGGCCGTAGGCTTCGGGAACGTTGCCTGCAGTTGCTGCAAGCATCAAAGGTGTGCCTCCCAGTCTGTGCCCCTCCTCCTCATAGGCGATATAGAACATCCGGGTCAGCACAGCGTCCTGCCAGGCTTTCAGGAGCGGCGGGGTTGAATACCACTGCACGGGGAATTGCAGCACGATCCGGTCGGCCTCCAGCAGACGGGCCGCCTCCCTTTCGCCGTCACGAAATAGATCAAGCCCCTGCGGATAGGCGGCCTGCATGTCGACCACGTTAACACCGTCGACGTTTGCCGCCGCGATGGCCAGTGCCGCATTTGCCTTGGATTGTTTCAGGTCCGGGTGAAACAGAAGTACGAGTGTGTTGCTCATTTTCTTCCCTCATGTTGATCGCGAGAGAAGATGTGCGCGGAACTTAAATCATTCCAATCGATAATTTATCTATGCTATTATTTGTTTCATGAATTTACGTTCTGTCGATCTCAACCTGCTCGTTGCACTGGACGCGCTATTGGAGGAGGCCCACGTCAGCCGGGCAGCGAGCCGGATAGGCCTTTCCCAGCCGGCCATGTCAGCGGCTTTGCAGCGTTGCCGGCACCTGTTTGCCGATGAGCTGCTGGAACGGGGTCACGGCATAATGCGCCTGACGCCAAAGGCCGAAGCCCTGCGCGCTCCGCTAAAATCTCTGCTGGCCGGAGTAGGTGATCTTCTGGCGCCTGCCGCCGTTCCTCTGACCGACATCCGCCAGACCCTGCGCGTGATCATGGCCGATTTCCCGACCCTTTACGTCATTGGACCGCTGCAAAGACAACTGCAGGAAACCGCCCCAGGCATCGATCTCGTCATCCAGCCATGGCATGGCGCCCCCTCGGCACGGGCTGCCCTGCTCGATGGCGGCACCGACATCGCCGTCTCGGTTTTCCCGGGAGATGATGAAGAGCTCCACCGGGAAGAACTCTTTGAAGAAAGCTACCGGGTCGCGATGAGAAAGGGGCATCCTGCAGAAAAGGACTTCGATCTCGACAGCTGGCTGGCCTATCCGCATATTCTCGTGTCCGGCCGGGGCGATACCAGGACGCCGCTCGATGCCGAGCTGGCACATATAGGCCGCAAGCGCCGGGTTGGCCTGGTGGTCCCCTCCTTCCAGATGGTTCCTGATCTCCTGCGTGGATCGGACATGATCGCAATGCTTCCCTCGCGGGTTCTGCCTTTTGCAGGCAACCTGGTATCCTTCCACCCGCCGATCCAGGTCTCCGGGTTTCCGCTTCATCTGGCCTGGCACCGCCGCCGCGCGAACGACCCCGGCCTGCGACATGTAGCGGAACTGCTCGCCGGACTTTTGCGCAGAGACGCATGCCACTAACCGGAAAGGGTCGCCTTCACACGGCCAGCGTCTGCCGGGCGCGGGAGAGCCGGCTTTTCACCGTTCCGACAGCCACACCCGTTTGCTCGGCAATTTGCCCGGTGGACAGGCCGGAAAACACCCGCAGTTCCAGGGCGTTCCTGTCTTCGGGACGGAGCCCGGCAATACCCCTGGCAACGTCCTCCAGCTCCAGATGTTTTTCCTGTGCGGGCGCTGCCTGGGTTTCCTGCAGCCAGTCCTCGATCGGCAGGTGATCGCCCCGGCGGGCAAGCCACTTGCGTTCGTCCAGATAAGCGTTGCGGGCAATCGTGAACAGCCAGCGGCGCAGCTCCGTACCACAATGAAAACTGGCGTGATGCCGCAATGCCTTTTCCAGGGAGGTCTGCATCAGATCGTCGCCGGCTTCGGGGTTTCGCGCCAGGGAGCGGGCATATCTGCGCAAATGCGGAATTTCGCTCTTCAGATCCCTTGTGAAATCATCCTTGGTGCAGGCCATCGTACCATTCCTGTGCTGCTGGTGGTGGACGAGATATAAGACGTCGCCAGCTCGGCAAAAGCTCGCTCAAGAGCTTGTCATCAGGGTTTGAAAATCGGGCACAAAACTGCCTCGGTGGCTCGCTTGATGTTCACGGCCAGGTGAGGCGAGCCCTGTTTGCTCCGTGACAATGATGAACGCGTGCGTGGTGTGAAATCACCCCCGATGCAAGGCCGGCTTTCTCTCACAGGGCCTCATGTTTTTGTGTTGATCTTATTACCAGCCTTGCCGCAACCGATCCGCGTTCGTGTCGTTGTTCCCGGCATGAACAGCCTGCCGGGCCAACAGCGCCCTGCAGTCATTCATGACCTGAAACAGACACATGGAGCATGATCATGCGCACGTCTAAGAAAATTCTCTCCACCCTGCTGACCGCAGCATTTGTTTCCGGCGCGCTGGCCGGCAACGCCTTCGCCATCGACCCGGACGACACCCGTGGCGATCTCAACGGTGACAAACCCGTTTCCGTTCGCATTCAGCGGACCGTCAACGCAAAGGCTCTGGCTGAAGCACGCAGCGGCAAACTGCTGATCCTGCCGGTTGTCGGCAGCTACAATGGCGAAGAACGCCTGACGGTTGCCCAGCAGCAGGTCGCCGGTGCAAGGGTACAGGGCGCCACGGCAAAAAAACCGCTGCACATCCTGCCTTTCCAGGGCGACTGGAACGGAACCGCAAAAGCCGGTTTCCCGCACCAGTAAGGTCGTCCCGTTCCGAAGAAAGGGCCGCGCTGATCGCGCGGCCTTTCTCGTTTGCAAGCTTGGATTACTTCGTCCGACGATGTTCGCGTGGCGACTGGCCGAATTCCTGCCGGTAGGCGCGCGTCATGGCACTTGCATTCCTGTAGCCGCAGCGCTCCGCAATCTCCGCAATGCCCAGCCGCGTCAGTTCCACCAGCCGGCGAGCCTCTCGCAGGCGGATCGCCTTGTAGACCCCGAGCGGCGTCATCGACATTTCCCGCTGAAACCGGTGCTCCAGCGTGCGTTGGTCCACCTTCAGCTGCCGGGCCAGATCTTCAATCGGCATCGGTGTCTCGATCGTCCGCCGCATTAGCGACGTCGCGCTGCGCACCAGCGCATCCGCCGACAGGCGCTTGTGCGGATCGTGCATGTCCAGCTTGTCGCCATACATGAACAGAGCTGCCACCTCGAGCGCGAACATCGGGCTGTGGTGGCGCTTGATCAACTCCAGCGCCAGTTCGAAGGTGGTCGACGCCCCGCCACACGTGCAGATGTTGCCATCCAGCACAAAACGATCCTCGACAGCATCGACCTCCGGAAACCTTTCGGCAAAACCGGTCAGTTCATCCCAGTGGATCGTGGCCTTTCGTCCCTCCAGCAGGCCGGCAGCCGCCAGAAGCCAGGCGCCGGTGTCCATGCCCACCAACGTGCCGAACCGTTGCCTTGCGGCCTTCAGGGCGCGCACCGTTCCCTGCCCTGCGAACGCCTCGAAACCGTAGCTCGGCATGATGAAGAGATAGTCCCCACCGGGTTTCGCGTCCGTCCAGGCACTCGTCGCCACCGGCAGTCCGCTGGATGACGTGACGGTTCCCCCGCCAAGGCTCACATGCTGCCAGGAATAGAGCTGCTTGCGGGCGATCGTATTTGCTGCCCGGAACGGTTCGATCGCATTCGCCAGACAGTGGTTCGAAAAACTTTCGAACAACAGGACACAGATTTTTCGAACCGAATTCGATTTCTGAGAAATCGGCATGATATCGACCCAAAATTGCATAATAGCGCAGGCCCGTTTGTCTCACCCTCGTCGACCTGTGGCAAGAGGAGATTCCGATGCATTTTGGACTGAGCGAAGAGCAGGAGATGATCGTCTCCACGGTCCGGTCCTTCGTAGAAAACGAGATTTACCCGCATGAGGAACTGGTCGAGAAGACGGGGCAGGTTCCCCCCGAACTTGGCGAGGAGATCAAGCGCAAGTGCATCGATCTCGGCTTCTACGCCTGCAATTTCCCGGAGGAAGTCGGCGGCGCGGGCCTCAGCCACCTGGATTTCACGCTTGTGGAACGGGAACTCGGGCGCGGTTCGATGGCGCTGAACCACTTTTTCGGCCGTCCCCAGAACATCCTGATGGCCTGCAAGGGTGAGCAGATCGAGCGTTACCTTCTGCCGGCCGTACGCGGCGAGAAGATGGACGCCCTGGCCATGACCGAACCAGATGCCGGCTCGGATGTGCGCGGCATGAAATGCCAGGCGGTGCGCGACGGCGGCGATTGGGTCGTGTCCGGCTCCAAGCATTTCATCTCCGGTGCGGAACATGCGGATTTCTTCATCGTGTTTGTCGCGACCGGTGTCGACGAAACCCCCAAGGGTCCGAAAAAGCGCATTACCTGCTTTCTGGTCGACCGGGGCACGCCCGGCTTCGAAGTGCGCGAAGGCTACCGCTCCGTCAGCCACCGGGGCTACAAGAACTGTATTCTTTACTTCGACGGCTGCCGTCTGCCGGACAGCCAGGTGCTTGGCGAAGTCGACGGCGGTTTCGAGGTCATGAACGAGTGGCTTTACGCCACCCGTCTGACGGTTGCCACCATGAGCGTCGGCCGCGCCCGCCGCTGTTTCGACTATGCCGTCAACTATGCCGCCGAGCGCAAACAGTTCGGCCAGGCAATCGCCAAGTTCCAGGGTGTCAGTTTCCAGGTCGCCGACATGATCACCGAGATCGACGCCGCCGACTGGCTGACGCTTGCCGGTGCCTGGCGTCTTGACCAGGGCCTGCCTGCCAACCGAGAGATTGCCAGCGCCAAGGTCTATGCGACCGAAATGCTGGCACGCGTCACCGACACGACCCTGCAGATCTTCGGCGGCATGGGCCTCATGGACGACTTCCCTATCGAACGCTTCTGGCGCGATGCCCGCGTGGAACGGATCTGGGACGGCACCAGCGAGATCCAGCGCCACATCATCAGCCGCGATATCTTCCGTCCGCTCGGAGCCTGATCCATGCGCTCTCTCGAACGCTTGCTCCGGCCAAGCACGGTCGCGGTCATCGGGGGCGGCTCCTGGTGCAGAAACGTGCTGCGGGAATGCCGCAAGGCCGGTTTTGAGGGTGACCTCTGGCCGGTGCACCCAAGCCACGAAGAGATCGACGGCTGCCGGGCCTACACCTCTGTCGACAACCTTCCCTCAGCCCCCGACGCGGTCTTTATCGGTGTCAACCGGCATGTCACCATCGAGATTGTCCGCGCGCTAGCGCGCCTCGGTGCCGGCGGAGCCATTTGCTTTGCCTCCGGTTTCAGCGAAGCCATCCGGGAACTGGCCGATGGCGCGGATCTCCAGGCCGCCCTGATCGAAGCTGCCGGCGACATGCCGATCCTCGGTCCCAACTGCTATGGCTTCCTCAATGCTCTCGACGGCGCGGCGCTCTGGCCGGATCAGCACGGACTGACCCCGGTCGACCGCGGTGTTGCAATCATTGCACAATCGTCCAACATCGCGCTGAACCTGACCATGCAGACGCGAAGCCTGCCGATTGCCTATCTCATGACCGCCGGCAACCAGGCCCAGACGGGACTGTCCGCCATTGGCAGCGCCCTCCTGGACGATGATCGGGTAACTGCTATCGGCCTGCACATAGAAGGGCTCGACGATCTTGCGGCCTTCGAGGCCTTTGCCCGCAAGGCGCATGCGCTCGGCAAACCCGTGGTGGCCGTAAAGGTCGGCCGCTCCGAGGCAGCACAGGCGGCAACGGTTTCACACACCGCCGCCCTTGCCGGCAGCACGGCGGGCTCCGACGCGCTGTTCAACAGGTTGGGCATTGCCAGGGTCGGCAGCCTGCCCGCGCTTCTGGAAACCTTGAAGCTGGTCCACATTGCCGGCTCCCTGCCCAGCGCCGATATCGTGTCGATGTCCTGCTCGGGCGGTGAAGCCAGCCTGATTGCAGACACCGCGGTTGGCCGGCAGATCAACTTCCCCCCGCTTGGTCCCGCGCAGAAAGCGGCTCTTTCCGAGGCGCTTGGCCCCAAGGTCGCGCTCGCCAACCCGCTCGACTATCACACCTATATCTGGGGGGACGGTGCTGCCATGAGCCGGTGTTACACCGCCATGATGCAGGCGGATGTTTCCCTCGGCATCGTCATTCTCGATATTCCGAGAACGGACCGCTGCAACCCGGAAGACTGGCTGAAGGTGATCGAGCCGGTGGAAGCGGCCATGAAAGCCTCCGGAAAGCCGATGGCAGTCCTGAGTTCTCTGCCGGAAACCATGCCGGAAGCCTTTGCAGCCGATCTCATGAAGCGCGGACTGGTGCCTCTGTGCGGACTGGACGATGCCCTGACGGCCATCGAGGCTGCTACCTTTCTGGATAGGCCTCTATCGCCGGAGCCGATCCGGATTCCGCTGCCGGTACAGGCCTCCCGCCTTCTTTCGGAACAGGAGGCAAAAGCCCTTTTGCACCAACATGGCCTCAAAGTTCCGGCAAGCGCTTTTGCAGATGGACCGCAAGCAGCGGCAAACGCTGCCGAGGAGATCGGATTTCCGGTGGTGTTGAAGGGCACCGGCATCGCCCACAAGACCGAAGCCGGAGCTGTTGCCCTGAACCTTCAATCAGCCTGCGCGGTACACGCTGCCGCCGCGGGAATGCCGGCCACATCGTTTCTGGTGGAGAAGATGGTCACCGGCAGCCTCGTCGAACTGCTGATCGGCATCGTCCGTGATCCGGCTCACGGCTATGTCCTGACCCTCGCTGCCGGCGGCATCCTGACCGAGCTTCTGGAAGACAGTCGCTCGCTGATTGTCCCCGCCGGACGAGAGGAGATCAGGCAGGCACTTGAAAAACTCAGGCTAGGACGTGTGCTGACCGGATATCGCGGCAAACCTGCTTGCGATCTGGAGGCGATTGTTGAAGCTGTCATGGCGGTACAGGCCTTCGTTCTGTCGGCGCCGGTCGAAGAAGTTGAAATCAACCCGCTTCTGTGCGGCGCAGACTTTGCGCTTGCTGCCGATGCGCTGGTGAGAATGGGAGAAAACTGATGGATAGTCCCATCAAGACCGAAAAACGCGGCCACATCCTGGCTGTCACGCTGGACCGGCCCAAGGCCAATGCCATCGACCTGATGACCAGCCGGATCATGGGCGATGTCTTCACCGGGTTCCGCGACGATCCGGACCTGCGGGTCGCCATTGTCACGGGTGCCGGCGAAAAGTTCTTCTGCCCCGGATGGGACCTGAAGGCCGCAGCA
This sequence comes from Roseibium sp. LAB1, assembly GCF_054658235.1. Classification (NCBI taxonomy): domain Bacteria; kingdom Pseudomonadati; phylum Pseudomonadota; class Alphaproteobacteria; order Hyphomicrobiales; family Stappiaceae; genus Roseibium; species Roseibium sp. LAB1. The sequence goes on from NZ_BAAGIB010000001.1 coordinate 1,172,780, forward strand.
GATGGCGACGCTGTTGATGGCGACTATGGCAAGGGTGGTTTCGGCGGCCTGCAGGAGCTGCGTGGTCTCAACAAGCCGATCATTGCAGCCGTCAACGGCATCTGCTGCGGTGGTGGCCTTGAGCTGGCGCTGTCTGCCGACATCATCCTGGCGGCAAACCATGCCACATTCGCCCTGCCGGAAATTCGCTCGGGAACAGTGGCCGATGCAGCCAGCATCAAGCTCCCCAAGCGCATTCCCTATCACATCGCCATGGAAATGCTGTTCACCGGCCGCTGGATCGATGCGGAAGAAGCTGCCCGCTGGGGCATGATCAACCACATCTATCCCGGACAGGATCTGATGGCGGAAGCCTGGAAGCTCGCCGAGCTGCTCGCGTCCGGTCCACCTCTTGTCTATGCCGCAATCAAGGAAATCGTGCGTGAAGCGGAAGACATGAAGTTTCAAGACGCGCTCAACCGCATCACGGGAAGCCAGTTCCAGACGGTTAAAACGCTCTACCGCTCGGAAGATCAGAAGGAAGGCGCTCGCGCCTTTGCCGAAAAACGAGATCCGGTCTGGAAGGGCCGCTAGATCAACCTGCATTCGAAAGAACGCAGAAAACATGATCTAACATTCTAAAATCAATCAGCTTTTTCAGTTCGACCGGTTCCGGTTGAGCTGCCGCTGCTTCAGGAGGACCAAATGCCATTGACCATGAACCGCGACGTTTTCATCACCTGCGCCGTGACCGGGTCAGGCGGGACCCAGGACAAGTCTCCGCATGTTCCCCGCAGCCCGAAACAGATCGCCGACAGCGCCATCGATGCGGCCAAGGCCGGCGCGGCTGTCGTCCACTGTCATGTGCGCGACCCTGATACCGGCGCTCCATCCCGGCGGCTGGACCTTTACCGGGAAGTCACCGATCTCATACGCGCCGCCGATGTGGATGTGGTGCTGAACCTCACCGCCGGCATGGGTGGCGATATCGTCTTCGGTTCCACCGAAGCACCGCTTCCTCTCGTCGAGACGGGAACAGACATGGTCGGCGCAACCGAGCGCATGGCTCATATCCGCGAGTGCCTTCCCGAAATCTGCACGCTCGACTGCGGAACCATGAATTTTGCCGAAGCCGACTATGTCATGACCAACACCCCGGGCATGCTGCGCGCCATGGGTGCCATGATGACCGAGCTTGGCGTGAAGCCGGAAATCGAGGCTTTCGATACCGGTCACCTCTGGTTCGCCAAGCAGCTTGTCAAGGAAGGCACCCTCGCCTCCCCGGCCCTCGTACAGCTCTGCATGGGTGTGCCGTGGGGAGCGCCGAACGACCTCAACACCTTCATGGCCATGGTCAATGCCATACCGGAAGACTGGGCCTGGTCTGCCTTCAGCCTCGGCCGCGATCAGATGCCCTATGTCTCGGCCTCCGTTCTGGCCGGCGGCAATGTCCGTGTCGGTCTGGAAGACAATCTCTTCCTGGAAAAGGGCGTCCTTGCCACCAACGCCCAACTGGTCGAAAAAGCGGTCGGTATCGTCGAAGGCATGGGAGCCAAAATCATCGGGCCGCAGGCCGTACGCGAAAAGCTGGGCCTGACGAAGCGCGCACCTGTGAGCGCCTGAGATGAGCCGCAGGGTCCTCGTCACGGCCGGTGCCTCGGGTATCGGCCGCGCCATCGCGGAACGGTTTTTGAGCGACGGGGATAGGGTGGCGATCTGCGACGCCGACCCGGCGGCGCTTGAGACTTTCTCGAAGACCCATCCGACTGCGATCGCGACCCTTGCCGATGTCACCTCGGAGGAGGATATGGAGCGGTTTCTGGCAGATCTGGAGCAGCGCTGGGGCGGTGTCGACGTGGTCTGCGCCAATGCCGGCACAGGTGGTCCCGCCGGCGCAATCGAGACGCTGGACTATGCTGAATGGCAACGCTGCGTCGCCACCAATCTTCACGGCGCCTTCCTGACCTGTCGCTGGGCTGCCAGAGTGTTGAAGGCGCAGGAGCACGGTCTGATCACTCTCACCTCCTCGACCGCCGGCCTTTACGGCTACCCTTTCCGCTCGCCCTATGCCTCGGCCAAATGGGCAATCGTCGGCCTCACCAAGACGCTCGCCATGGAACTCGGCCCCCACGGCATCCGTGTCAACGCGGTCTGCCCCGGTGCGGTGGAAGGGGAGCGAATGGATCGGGTCGTCGCAATGGAAGCCAAGGCGCGTGGCGAGACCGAAGAGGCCATTCGAGAAAGCTACGTCAAAGGTGTTTCGCTCAGGACATGGGTCACGGCCCAGGATGTCGCAAACACCATTCATTTTCTGGCGTCTGAAGCCGGCACCCGCATTTCAGGACAAATCCTGGCCATCGACGGCCACACGGAGACCTTAGCACCATGACAAGAAAAGCATCCATCATCGGCGGCGGCGTGATCGGCGGCGGCTGGGCCGCCCGTTTCCTGTTGAACGGTTGGGACGTTGCCGTCTTCGACACCGACCCGGAAGCCGAACGCAAGATCGGCGAAGTGATCGCCAATGCACGGCGCAGCCTGCCCGCGCTCTACGACAAGCGGCTGCCGGAAGAAGGCGCTCTTACCTTCACCGACGACCTGGCAGAGGCTGTCGCAGGCGCCGACTGGGTGCAGGAAAGCGTGCCGGAACGGCTGGAGCTGAAACACAAGGTGCTCGGCAGTCTGACGGAACTTGCCCCCACGACCGCGGTCATCGGCTCTTCGACATCCGGTTTCAAACCCTCGGAACTGACCAGCGAAGGCGCACGGGTGGTTGTCGCCCATCCGTTCAACCCGGTCTATCTTTTGCCTCTGGTGGAGCTGGTCGGCGACCCGGGCGAGACCGCACGCGCCGCGGACATCCTGCGCGACATCGGCATGTTCCCGCTGACGGTGCGCAAGGAAATCGACGCCCATATCGCTGACCGCTTTCTGGAAGCTGTCTGGCGCGAAGCGCTCTGGCTGGTCAAGGACGGCATCGCCACGACGGAAGAGATCGACGAGGCGATCCGCATGGGCTTCGGCCTGCGCTGGGCACAGATGGGCCTTTTCGAAACCTATCGCATCGCCGGTGGTGAAGCCGGCATGAAGCACTTCATGGCCCAGTTCGGCCCGTGCCTCTCCTGGCCCTGGACCAAACTGATGGACGTGCCGGAATTCACTGACGAACTGGTCGACCTGATCGCCGGTCAGTCCGATGACCAGTCCGGCCACCGCTCCATTCGCGAGTTGGAGCGCCTGCGCGACGACAATCTGGTCGGCATGATGCGGGCACTCAAGAAAAGTGGCAGCGGTGCGGGCGGTGTTCTCAACACCCACGAACGAGCCTTGGCCGCTCCGGCCGAAGTCGACCTGCCGATCACGGGCGATCGCCAGATCCCGCAAAGCTGGACCGACTACAACGGCCACATGAACGAGGCGCACTATCTGGAAGCAGGCGCGGCGGCGACCGACCGGTTCATGGAACTGATCGGTGCGGATGCCGACTACATCGCGACCGGCAAGAGCTACTTCACCGTTGAAAACCACCTGCGTTACCTGGACGAACTCCTCGCGGGCGAACGCCTGACGGTCACGACCCAGGTGCTTCAGGGAGAAGGCAAGAAGATGCAGCTCTTTCACTTCCTGAAAAACGCCGACGGCAAACTTGCCGCGACCATGGAAACGCTGCTGCTTCATGTCGATCTCAACACCCGCGCCAGCTCCTTGCCGGGTGACGAGGTTGCCGAAAAACTCAAGGCCTTTGCCGATGCGCACAAGGACCTGCCATTGCCGGAAGGTGCCGGCCGCTTCGTCGGGCAGAAGGCGGTCTGACAAGGTTCCGTCCGCGATCATCCGGACCGCGGACGGCCCGATTTTACTGCGCGGGCTGAACCATGAAACCGGCCACGACACCCTCGGCGTCGGAATAGACCCCGGGCCGCACGAACAGATCGCATCTTCCCGCCCCCGCAGACCAGTTGAAGCCGAGACAGGTGCGCTCCGCGCAAAGCGTCTCGCACTGACCGGCTGATCCGGCCTGCAGGCTCTCGTCCGGCTGACCGGGAAAGCCCTTGTTCTGCTTGGTGAATGTCTGGACCGGTACAGTCACGTTGGGTTTGAGAGACCCGGCAGCGGCGCGTTGCACATAGGTGTCGGCCTTGGAAAGCAGATACAGCAAGCCATTGCTGTAGCCGGACGATTTCTGAATGCAGATCCGGTTCCACCTGTCGTAGGTCACCGCGTCGCAACCGCTTCGGGCGGTACACGACGAGATGCAGTCTTCCGCGCCCATGTTGCGCAGCAAGCCGTCCGGCAGGTCTCCGCCATACAGATCATAGCCGCTCAGGCGCACAAAACCGCCCTCGCCTGACGAAACAGACGCCGATAGAGGCGCATTGCTGTCCTGTGCGGAGGCAGTTCTTCCTGCCGCTGTGACGAGCGTCTGCGAAGCCGGCAACAGATACCAGTAGGGGGCGGAAAATTCCTCTCCCGTCCCCTCGTCGAAATCGTCACCTACCGAATACAGCTCGAAATAGACGCTGAGCGGGCTGTAATCGGTATCCCAGAAGCGTTTCCAGTCGTCCGATATCCTGACCGAACATCCAAGTGCCGAGAATTTGCTCGCCGAGAAATAGTTGAAAACCTTGCCGACAAGGTCTTCCCCCTGCCTTGTCAGCACCACCTTCCGCTCGCCATCCGGATCGCCTGCCAGGATTTCCTCGTAGTATTGTGCGCTGGTCGTATACCCCGGCCTGCCATCCATCAGATTGGCGGCATAGGCATTGTCGCAGACATTGGCGATCTCCCGCTCCGTGATCGAGGCTGGCGGCGTCATTCCCGTGACCGTGATATTGGCCAGAACCGCATCGCCGACGCTCTCGATGTGGAACATGTTTTCAGGGCGAGTGCCAAGAATCCGCTGATAAAGGAAGTCCGTCATGGCCTGGACACCGTGCTCCTCGCTCAGCTTGATATCGAAAAAGGATTCGGCCGCCTTCAGCGCGATTGCAAAAGCGGTCTGAACTTCGCTCGCCGGATAACTGTTGTCGTTGGGAAGGTTCAGGCTGGGCGAATGGAACCCCAGCTTGCCACCCGGTCTCAATGAACGCATCTGAAAGCGGATTACCGCTGTCCCGATCCGCATGCTACCGCCGAGAAAAGCCAGGGAACAGGCGGATTCGCACCGTTCTCCCGAACGCACCATGGTTGCGATATCCTGCTGCCAGATCGTGTCGAACAGACGCTTTCCTTCCGCAAAACTGCCGCCGGGGCTATCGAGACACAGCGTGATGCCCTGCGAATTGATCGGCAGAACTTTCAGCTTTTCCGCGTCGCCCGAGACGATCTGCCCCCGCACATGATAATCGCAGCCTTCCGCGTTCGACGGAAACACATCGGCAGCCTGCGCCACCGTCGCGGCAAGACAGAACAGAATAAACACCAGGCATCTCGAGATCATGTGCACTCCTTTTCGAGGCAGTCCGTTTTACTTTTTATGACCGGCAGATCAGTCGTCCGGGGAAGACCGGACTGTCAGGACGTCCGGGTTGGCAGGTCAGCGAATGAATTGATCATGTCAAAATGGCTTCTTCAAACAGGCGATGAACCGACAATAGACCACAGCTCAAAGCGGGTCTTCAATCCACCAGTTCAGTGATCGCACGGCCTCAAGGCCGAAACCTCCGAAGCACGATTGGGGTATCGACCCCATACTGGCAGCCCGCCCGCTCTGGCACCTTTCTCTCATCGAAAGATCGATACCCCCTCCGAAAGGAGATCATTCAAGAGAAAGGAATTGACCAATGAAAGCCCTTGCCAAAACCGCCGCCGCCGCAACCGTTCTTGCCATTGCCGGCATTGCCTCCCTCGGTGCCGTCACACCGGCTGCCGCCATGTTCGACATCTGCAAGAAGGTCCACATCACGGTGAAGAACAACACCGGACAACCAATCCAGCTCTACGATCTGGACTACCGCGACCTAGGCTCCAACCGCTGGCGCTCTGAAAACATCGCCAACCGGGTCATCGCACACGGCGGCACCTATAGCGTCACCCGCAACCTGGAAGGCGTGAACAACGCCAGCACCTTTGTCCGGGTCCAGTTCCGCAAGCTGAAGTCGAACGGCCGCTGGAACCTGCTCAAGACCTGGTACGCGGACTCAAGCACATCGGTCTGCCGCAAGGGCAAAAGCTACCGCATCGTTTTCCGGTAACAGCCGGCCGACACAGCAGGAGCTGCACCTGACTGGTGCAGCTCCCGCATGACGCTCCAACCAACTCTCACTGCCCCTGACGCCCGGACATGCTTTTCCGGTCGATGAAAAGGATTTGTCTCATGTTTGGCAAACACATGCCCAGAACCGTGCTGATCAGCTCCGCCTCCCTGATGACGATCGCCTTTGCCGGCATCGCCTCGCAAACCGTCGATTGGCAGGAGCTCGGAAAAAAGCTCACAGACACGACAGAAGAAGCCGGCAGAATGTCCAACACCGGCAAGCCCGACGATGATGCGTCGGTTTCAACAGCCGAGGTCCCGAAACAGGAAGAGACCCACACCGTCGTCGCCGATATCGCGCGTCCGGTTGCAACTCCTCAGCCCGCTCCGGCCCCGGCGTTGCTTCAGAAACAAAGAGGTCGTTCGGATGGAGCGTCCGGCGGACTGATGACATTTTCCTCCGGCGCTGGTGGAGCTGTTCTGAACAGCGGTATTCAATCGGAACCACCGATGCTGCCTGCCGTCCAGCTTGAAGACAGGGAAAGGTTTGCCTCCGCCGAGGCCAATCCACTCAAACGCACGAGCGCTGAACCGGTGTCGACCTTCTCCGTCGATGTCGACACTGCCTCTTATTCCTATGTCCGCAGCACGCTCTCCGGTGGCCGACTGCCGAACCCGGATGCGGTGCGCGTGGAAGAGATGGTCAACTACTTCGATTACAATTACCCGGTACCGGAAACAGGCGGCCATCCCTTCTCCACCAATGTTTCCGTGGTCGACACCCCGTGGAACGAACACACCAAGCTGATGCAGGTCGGCATTCAGGGCTACAAGGTCCCGCTCGATGACCTTCCTCCGCAAAACCTGGTGTTCCTGATCGACACATCCGGGTCGATGGCCGACGCGAACAAGCTGCCGCTGCTGCAGCAGTCCTTCCGCCTGCTGCTGTCCTCGCTTCGCGACGAGGACGAAGTTGCGATCGTCACCTATGCGGGCAGTTCCGGTGTGCTTCTGGAACCGACTAAGGTCGCCGACAAAACCCGGATCCTGGAAAAGATCAACGCGCTGACTTCCAGTGGCTCCACAGCGGGCCATGAGGGCCTGAAGGGCGCCTACGCGCTGGCCGAAACCATGACCGGCGACGGCGAGCAGACCAGGATCATTCTGGCCACCGACGGCGACTTCAACGTCGGCCTGTCCGACCCGGACAGCCTGAAGCGGTATGTCGCCGAACAGCGGGAAAACGGCACGGCGCTTTCCGTGCTCGGCTTTGGTCGCGGCAACTACAATGATGAGCTGATGCAAACCCTTGCGCAAAACGGCCAGGGCGTTGCCGCCTACATCGACACGCTGTCTGAAGCCCGCAAGGTGCTGGTCGACCAGGTCGTCAGTTCCATCTCGATGATCGCCCAGGACGTCAAGATCCAGGTCGAGTTCAACCCGGAAACCGTCGCGGAATACCGTCTGATCGGCTACGAAACCCGGGCCCTCAAAACCGAGGATTTCAAGAACGACAAGGTCGATGCAGGCGACATCGGCGCGGGCCACAACGTCACTGCCCTTTACGAAATCACCCCTGTCGGTTCACCGGCGGAAAAGTTCTCGGACCTGCGCTACGGCCCCGAGGAGAAGATCGAACCCGTCCAGACATCATACTCGGGTGAACTCGCTTTCGTGAAGCTGCGCTACAAGCAGCCTGGAGACAAGGAAAGCACCTTGATCCAGACACCGGTCATGGAAGACACAAGCGGCATACCCATGTCGGAAACCCTCTTTGCCGCGTCAGTCGCCGCCTTCGGGCAAATGCTGAAAGGCACCGATTACCTGGGAGACTGGGATTTCAAGGCGATTGAAAAGCTCGCCAGTGAAAACAGGGGCGCGGATCCGTTCGGCTACAGATCCGAATTCCTGACTCTCGTCCGTCTAGCCGACGTCGCCGAGCGTTAAGCACCCCCACCGCACGCATCGAAACCGGCAGCCCCACCTGCCGGTTTCTGCTTGTGCCTCTCCCCAGGTTGGCCGTCGCTCCATTCGCCTCCCCCCAATGGTCATCCCGCCGTTGGTCATCCCCCTTTGGCCATCCAGGACGCAGCGCTGCGAAGATCCGGGGTCGGAGAGCCGAGGGCTGGCGAAATGGGCACCTAAAAAAGGAACCTGTCCCTCCCCGATCCCGGCTCGCGCTCCGCTTGGCCGGGATGACGATGGAGAAGTTCCCCGAATTGCATCCCCAACAAGCCATGCCAGCCCGGAAAGAACCTTGCTTCCAGGCGCTTTCGCGCGAGTAACAAACTCGAGAAAAACTGGAGAATGCCCGTTTGCGCTGCCGGCCGGCTACCGGTCTCTCAACCAGTCCAGTGACACTTGCGTCCCGTCTGCCTCGACCAGATCGAGACGGCTGGAGAGGATCAGCGACAGAGCGCCCAGGTCGTTGGTCTTCCAGAGATAGATCGTATGACGCGTCGGCTCGAACCGTGCACAGGCCGTCGCGCCGACGTCGGCAACATAGCGCGGCGGGCCGTCGCGCCGGATATCGAATCCCTTGGCACCGCTGGCATCCTCCGGATTGGTCAGACAGACCGTCACCAGCCGCGCGGCAATTGCATCATCTGCATCCGCGGCCTCTTCAAGTGGAGCTGGCTCCTGCACGCGGCCGCTCACGGGTTTCTCGATAGCCGAGCTCAAACCCTGTATTTCAGGGCCAGAGGTTTCCTGCTCTTGAGATTTGTGTTTCGGCGCAGCAGCCGGCGCAGCAGCCGGCGCAACCCGTTGCCGCTGGGGGGCAATCCGCCCGATAGCTGGGTCCAACTCCGGACTCAAGCGGTCTGTCGGCGAAAACGTGTCGGCAGAAGGTGCAGGAGCAGGTGCTGGCGGCAGGGCGACCTCGGCGGCAGCCTCTTCGCTGTCCATCAGCCGGCGCTCTGGCTCGCCCATTTCGGCAGGTTGTGCCGGTTCCGGAGCAGCCGCCGGCGCGGCCTCCAGTGCAATTGGCGGTGCGGGCACCTCGCCTTTCTGAAAACGGATTAGATCGTTGCTGCCGCTTTCCAGAAATGTCGGTTCCGGCAAGCCGCTGGCAAGAACCGCGACAGTGGCGCAAGACAGCAGCAAGCCCCCGAAGAGGAGGCTTCTGGCAGGTCTGCACTTTTGATGGCGGCTGTCGGGCATGAGGCTCGTCGATATGTCCTTCAATTGGCGGGCTCAAGATAGCGGGTATTCACCCATCCGGAAATCGAGCCCGAACGGATTTCGCACCAGCTTCCTTCACAGCCATTGGAAAGTTCCACATTACAGGTTCCGGCCGCAAGGGCCCCGGTAACGGGGTGCCGCGTTCCGGGCCCCTGCCTTACATTCAAGACATCATCTTGCGCAATGGAAACGCACATAAGCTGATTGTCGAGTGCCCCGCCGGAAGACAGGAACATGGCGGGAGGCGCTGCGGATGCGGTACATATCCCTCCGACGTTTTCACCGCGCGCGCAAAGCGGTCTGACCTTCATCTCCAGGAGTTCCCATTCGCCCGACACCCTGCGTATCACCGTGCCCCGGTAATGTTCGCCGGCCAGACTGTCATCAAGATACCCAGTCATGACGATGTCGACACTGTATCCGCTATCGGCCTTGCGCACCTTCAGGTCGAGGGCTGCATTGCCTTCCTCGCTCTCCGGATGGCCTTGCAGGAACGGCATCAGCACATCCATGAAATCGACGGCGACCGCGGTTCCCGGGGCAACGCGGATTTCGCGAAACCCGTCGTCCTGCGCCTGCGCGACACCGGCCACGAGCAGGCCAAGGACGGGTATCGCGGCAAGTGAAACGGCGGAAAATCTGAAAGGGCGACGCATGGCAAGATCCTTTTCTGGGTCACTTGCAGCAGTAATGCATGCCCACGGACCGCCAGCCATGGGGCCAATCCCCCATTCCGGCCAGAGCAAACAGCGTCCCGGTCAAAGTTCCCGTGATGGATCGATCATGCCTTCCTTCAGTGCCTTGGCCATCAACTGCGGCACCGAATGCACGTTCAGCTTCTGCATCAGGCTGGTGCGGTGCTTGTCGACGGTCTTGATGCTGATCCCCAGCCCCTCGGCAATTTCCCTGTTGGACCGACCGCCGAGGATCAGATTCAGTGTTTGCCGTTCCCTGTCGGTCAGCATCGGTGGCGTGGGCGTTGCCTCAAGGAGTTTCAGAAACACGTCAGAAATGTGCCGCTGACCACGCAGGATACCCGGCAGTCTCTGGTAGAACTCGGCATTGTCGGAGGCTTTCGAAAACAGCCCGTCGACACCCGTCTCGATAAGATCGGAAATCAGCCCGACTGCGGAAATGCCGGTCAGCACGACAACCCTGGTTTCCTTCGACCAGCGCCTTGCCTCGATCAGCACTTCCACACCGCCCGCCATAGGCATCGAAACGTCCAGCAACAGAAGGTCGGGCCGGTGTTTGCGCACCTCGGCAATCGCGCTGAGACCGTCGCCGGCTTCCGCCAGCACATTGATCCCCTCCGGTTCGATCAGGCCCGGTTTTTCCAGCGCGTCGCGCAAACCGGAGCGAACGATTGCGTGATCGTCTGCAATGATGGCACTATATCTTTGATCTTTCACGGCTCTCGATCCAGCAGCTGCAGTCCTTCTATCTGACATGCCTTTGGGGAAATGACCAGAATTCTGCACCTGTGGGTCCTTCTGTTTTTCAGTCTTCTCCTGTCCGGTGTCGCCCGGGCCGAAACCGTGCGCCTCGAGCCCGGCCAGGGGATCGGAGACCTGAAGCCGCATCTTGTCTATGAAAGCGACCCGTCAGCCTCGCTTGCCGAAATCCTGCAACGGTTCCGCTCCGGTGCGTTCGCCCCCACTCTCAAGGCTTCCTTGCTGGAAACCAACTATGCTCCCGAGGCCTGGGCCGCGGTCGAGATCTTCAATGCAACCCTGAACGATGGCCGCGCGCCGGATCCCTTTGTCCTCACCGTCGAACTGCCGCTGATCAGCGAGCTGGACGCCTACGTCGTCCGGGAAAGCGGCTTCACCGAAAACCTGATCAACTATTCGATTTTCGAACCCTTCGCCCCCGAAGACCATTCGGTCACGCGGCTGCGCACACCTGTGTTCCAGATCTCTCCGCAGGAGCGGATCACCCTGCTGGTCAATTTCAAGTTCGGGCCGTTCCAGTCCTTCAAGATGGCGCTGGAAACACCTGTCGAACTGGAAGCCTCTGCCTTCGCGTCCGGTATCACCCACACCGCGTTCTACGCCTTCACCATATCCTGCCTGCTTTTCTTCTTCGGCTTTCACCTGGCCATGAAAAACTGGATCGGCATGCTGTATGCCCTTCAGTTTGGCCTCGGCCTCGCATTCATCGGCTATATCGACGGCTTGTGGTTCCGGTTCTTCTTCCCGGACAATCCCGAACTGCAGTCGCCAATCGGTTTCTTTCTGCTGTTTTCCCTGTCGGGCCTTGGCTTCGTCATTTCGGGGCGTTCGGTCGTCCTGGATCGGCGGGAAACCGGACTTTCCATTGGTCTGACGGCCTTGTCGGCCCTCTCCGTTGCGGGCTTCGTGCTCTCCTTCTTTTCACCTGGAACCTATGTCGCCGTATTTGGATATGTGCTTCTGGCATTGATGTTCATCGCCGTGTTCCTCGCGGGCAGAAGCTGGCGGCGACACGAGGGCGCGGCGCATCTCAGCGGCGAACTGATATCGGTCGTCGGAACGTTGCTGGTCATCGGTGTAATTGCCTTGATGGTGGTTGGGCTGGAGGCGGAAATTCTGCCTGTCGCAACCACGGTCAAAGGCATTTTCTCCTGCCTTCTGGTCGCCACCATGACCGGGCTTACCGCGCATATCGTCGCCCTGCGGCACAAGCACGCCAATGCAGTGCAGGCCGAATTTGCAGCGCTTGAGGCTGAAGCCAAACGCAGCCGGGAGCTTCTCTTGGCCGAGCGCAATTACACTCGCGCCCGCGACCTTGCCAGCTTGCGCCAGCGCCAGCTCGCCACCGCCTCCCACGATCTGAAACAGCCGATCACGTCGCTGCGGCTGAGTTTCGACCACCTTGCCGACCACATGGAGCCACCCGTTCGCCAGCGCCTTGTCGAGGCTTTTGACTATATGGAGGCACTGTCGAATTCCTACCTGAAGGAAACGACACCACGGAGCGATGACACAGAGACTGCAGAAGATTCCGATCAGGCAAGGGAAGAGGACAATGATCAGGACAGCATCGCCGCTGCCCGCCCGGAACCGGCGGAAACCGAGAGCTACGAACTCTCCCTCGTGCTCGACACCGTCCAGCAGATGTTCAGCGAGGAGGCGATTTCAAAGGGCCTGAAGCTGCGGCGGGTAACATCGACGCGCAAAACCGACGTGCCACCCATCGTCCTGATGCGCATCGCCAGCAATCTCGTTTCCAACGCGGTCAAATACACCGAAAAAGGCAAGGTCCTGATCGGTATTCGCAATCGCGGCCAGACCCTGGAGCTCTGTGTGCTCGACACAGGCCCGGGCCTGACTGCGGCCGAGCAGGAAACCTTGGCGAAGGCCTACGAAAAAGGCAGCAATTCCCGGGGCCATGGCCTCGGCCTTTCGGTCTGTCACGACCTTGCGCGCGAACATCGCCTTGCATTCACCTGCCATTCCGTAAAAGGCAGGGGAACGCAATTCAGGCTGACAATCCCGGTCTCGAACTGAGCGAGACCTGCGGCACACCAACTCAGGCGGTCGCGCCACGGGTGTTCGTCTCGTGGATTTCGATCAGGCTCGGCCCGGGCAGATCCGAAAAACCTTTCAGCGCTGCGCCAAGATCTGCGACATCCTCCAGCCTGACGGACGGCAATCCGTAGGCGTCGGCGATCTTGCCAAAGTCAGGCGCCGAAGGCGTCACGCCCTCCGGCTCAATGCCGCAGTCCACCATGTAGGACCGGATCTCGCCATAACCGTCGTTGTTCCAGACGAGGAATATGACGCTGGCACCACAATCCCTGGCCGAACCGATTTCGGCCAGCGAAAACTGAAGCCCGCCATCGCCCACCAGGCAGATGACCGGCGTTCCGGGTTCACCGATGCTGGCGCCGATCGCGGCCGGAGGGCCATATCCAAGCGCTCCGAAACCCGTTGCCGCGTTGAACCAGCCGTGCGGCCGGCCCGCCTCGAAGGACAGGTTGCCGGAATAGATAGCCTGGGTGGAATCGCCGACGATGATGCAGCCGGGCAGCGTCTCGCGGATCGTCTCCAGAACGCCGATTTCCGCCTGCATCTTGGGGCTCAACCAGGTCGCGACCGCCTCGCGGCAGATCTTGGCCCGCTCGGCACCGTCCGCATCTGTCCTGTGGCCTTCAAGCAGTGGCAGAAGATCGTCCAGAAGCTGGTCGACACTGGAAAGCACCGGCAGCACAGCCTCCGGACCGCGGGCGAGCTGATCCGCATCGATGTCGACCCGCACAAGGTCGGCAAGCTCCGGAAAGCCGCCGTCGGCATACATGTCGTAATCGGTCTGTCCCATTTGCGTACCAAGGGCGATCACCAGATCGGAAGCTGCAAGCAGGTCTCGCACGGCTGCTAGGCTCGGGCTGGCCGGAACGGACAGCGGATGGCCGGCAAACATGCCCCGCGCATTGACTGTCGTGACCAGCGGCGCATCAATCAGTTCCGCCAGCAGCCGGATCCTGTCCGCAGCAGCAACCGATCCGCCACCGCACAGGATCGCCGGGCAGCGGGCCTGGCGGCATTTTTCAGCCAGTTCGAGCACCTGCGCCTTCGCGGCACGTGGACCGCAGGCCTTCGATGGGCGAAGGTCGCCAATCGAGATCTTCTCGACCATGACATCGGTCGGGATCTCGATATGGACGGGGCCAGGACGCCGCGATTGCAGGATCGCGAAAGCGCGGTCCATGACGGCCGGCAGATCTTCGGGTTCCAGCAGTGTGTGTGTCATCAGGGCGAGCGGTGCCATCATCGCCCGCTGGTCCGGCAACTCGTGCAGCTTGCCCCGGCCGTGGCCCAGGCTTGCGCGCGCATTGACGCCCGAGATCACCAGCATCGGCACGGAATCCTGATAGGCCTGCGCCATGGCGGTAATCGTATTGGTCAGACCCGGCCCGGTGATCACCAGAGCAACTCCGGGCTTTCCGGTCACCCGGGCATATCCGTCCGCCATGAAGCCTGCGCCCTGTTCGTGGCGCGGGGTGATGTGGCGAATGTCGGATGCCGCAAGCCCCCGATAAAGCTCCACCGTATGCACACCCGGAATACCGAAGACTGCCTCGACGCCATTGGCTTCAAGAATATCGATCAGTGCCTCACCGACGGTTTTGGTCACTACGCCCATTTTCGGTTTCCCTCACCTTCGCCGAGACCGTCCGCAAAGGCCGCGATCCGATCCGTTGCCTGCGAAAGCGTTTCATCGGCGACCGTCAACGACAACCGGATGAAGTTCGTGGCCTGATCGCCGAAAGAGGCCCCCGGCATCACCGCAACCTGCTTCTCCTCCAGCAATCTTTCAGCAAAGGCGGCGCCGTCCAGTCCCGTTGCGCTGACATCCACCAGCAGGAACATGCCGGCTTCTGGCATCATGGGTTTCAGCGCTCCATGGCCGGACAGATGCTCGATGATGAGATTTGCTCGCCGCAGGTAACTTTCCCGCATGCGCTCTGCGGTATCGAAATCTCCGGCAATGGCCATGGCGGTCATGTCCGCAATGAACGGCTGCCCCCCGAACAGCATGGTTTCGGAAACCGCCAGCAACCGCGTGCAGAATTCTTCCGGCCCGATGGCCCAGCCGGAGCGGAACCCTGGGGCCGCGTGAGACTTGGAGATTGAAGAAACAACGATGGTCCGGTCCGCCAGCGCGGGCTGGTCGAAGGGGGACGCAAACGTCCCTTCGAAGATCAGTTTTTCATAAACTTCATCGCAGACGATCCACAGATCGTGGCGGATGCAGACCTCGCCGATGGCGGCAATTTCGTCTGCTGTCAGCGTTGCCCCGGTCGGATTGTGCGGAGTGTTGAGCAGAAGCACCCGGCTGTCTGGAGTGATCGCCTTTTCAAGGTCTTCCGCCTGAAGGTGGAACCCCTTTTCCGGGCGAAGCGGCACCGGAACCATGCGGGCGCCGGTCGCCGCGATTACGCCTTCATAGGTGGCATAAAGCGGATCGCCGGCCAGGACGGCATCGCCTGTCTCGACGAGGCCCAGCATGACGGCGAACAGGGCCGTTTGCGTTCCGGGGAAACACAGGACGTTGTGTTCGCTGACATCAGGTCGCCGCTGGCGGTATTTTTCCGTCAACGCCGCGACAATGCCCGGCTCGCCGCGGCCGTTGGAGTAGCGGATGCGGCCGGCCCTCATGGCTCGGGTCGCTTCCGCAAACAGGGCTTCGTCGGGCAGGATGTCCGGTTCGCCAATCGTCAGCTCGATAACGGGAATGCCCTCCGCCGCCATTTCGCGCGCCTTGATGTGGACGGTCCATTTTCCCGAGCCCAGATGGGCAAGGCGGTCGGTGATCGACGCATAACGCATAGTCGGTCTCTCAGATTGATTAGGGTTTGGCGGCAAGGCTGATTCCACCGAGAAGAGCCTCGACGGAACGGATGGCAACGCCTGGCAAGGGCGTTTCGGAAAAGAGGTGGCCCACCAGCGTGCCTTCGATCCACAGACCGTCGATCACGCCGTTGATCGCAATCGCCAGTTCCCGGCATCGCTTCTCATCCGGCGCTTCTCCGGCTTCGGCCAACACGTCCGCAACAAGGGCCTCCAGGGCGGAGCGGAAGGCGAGATAGCTTTCAAGGTGGATTTCGGCAAAGGCCGGCTCGACGCGAACGTGGCTGATGAAGGCAGCCCAGAGCGACAGCGTCCGTCCATCGGCAACCGGCGGCGTCAGGTTGGCGACGATGAAGTCGTGCAACCTTGCCCTGGGGCTCGGCTGATCGCCATCGGCAGCCGCCACCACAGCGGAGGTCATGCCGGTCATGACCTGTCGATAGGCATCCTGCAGCATCTGGTCCTTGCTGGAGAAATAGTGACGGATCAGCCCCGGCGTGACCCCGGCGCGCGCCGCAATTTCGCGCACGGTTGCGCCGCGCAGTCCGAACTCCGAAATACAGTCCAGCGTCGCCCGGATGAGATCCTGACGCCGCTCTGCCTCACTGGCACGATGGAACGGACGACGACTCATGACCGGCTCCAAAGGGCCGGTTTCTCTTGCGCCACAAGGCTCGCAGGCAAGGTCCGGCACCGCGCTCCCGCCGTCACTTTCGCCTCCCGCGCCATCCTTGTGTCCTCCGCCTGGATCTCCGGTCGCATGACGCACCGGCATCGATTTTTTCGTTATTATACGGTTGAATAATTACGAGACAAGTGCAAAGCTGACAATACCTACCGGGCGGAGAGCTGACGCCGCACCGGTTGAAAAAGACGATGTCAGCGGGGAACAGAAACAACAGTGCACCGGCTCTGGCCGGGCAATGGCGGTAGGATGGAAGCAGCGGCGCCAGCCATCGAGGTACGCGACCTCTTTAAACGTTTCGGAGCTCTTGAAGTGCTCAAAGGTGTTTCGCTCACGGCCCGGCAGGGCGACGTGACTGCGATCATCGGCGGCTCGGGTTCCGGCAAATCCACCTTCCTGCGATGCATCAACATGCTTGAGATGCCAAGCGCCGGATCGGTCACCATTCATGGCGAGACCATCGACCTCAAAAACGACGGCCATCACGGCCTGCGTCCTGCCAACCGCAAGCAGATCGAGCGCATCCGCAGCCAGCTTGCCATGGTTTTCCAGAGCTTCAATCTGTGGCAGCACATGACCGTGCTCCAGAACGTGATCGAAGTGCCGATCCATGTGCTCGGCATGAAACGCGACGAAGCCGTCGACATTGCCGAAACACTGCTGCGCCGTGTCGGGCTGCACGAAAAACAGGACGCCTATCCGGCGTTTCTGTCCGGTGGTCAGCAGCAGCGCGCCGCCATAGCGCGCGCACTCGCTGTCCAGCCGCTTGCCATGCTGTTCGACGAACCGACGTCAGCCCTCGATCCGGAGCTGGTCGGCGAAGTGCTCAGCGTCATCGGCGATCTGGCACGCGAGCGGCGGACCATGATCCTGGTCACCCACGAAATGAAATTCGCGCGCGAAGTCGCCAGTCACGTCATCTTTCTGCACAACGGCATCATTGAGGAACAGGGTCCGCCGGACCAGGTGTTCGGCGACCCGAAATCGGAGCGGCTGAAGAAATTCATCAGCTCGATCAACTAGACCGTCCCGCAAAGGTTTCGCGGGGAGGTCCGGCCGGAAGACCCGGCCTGAAAAGTCAAAAAACAGGGGAACAGCATGAAGCATATTCTGAAAACAACATTCGTCGCCGCCGCACTGGCCACCACCGCCTTCACCGGCGCCATGGCCGAGGAAGTCAAGGTCGGCGTCGCTGCCGAGCCTTATCCGCCGTTCACCTCGCCCGATTCCAGCGGCAAGTGGGTCGGTTGGGAAATCGAATTCATGGACGCTATCTGCGAGGAAGCCAAACTCGACTGCGTCGTCACGCCGGTTGCCTGGGACGGCATCATCCCCGCCCTGACGTCCGGCAAGATCGACATGATCATCGGCTCCATGTCCATCACGGAAGAGCGCCTGAAGACCATTGATTTCTCCGACAAGTACTACAACACCCCGACCGGCATCATCGGCGCCAAGGGTGATGAGTTCGACGCCACGCCGGAAGGCCTGTCCGGCAAGATCGTCGGCGTGCAGGTCTCGACCGTTCATGCCGTTTATGCAGAGAAGTATTTTGGCGAAAGCGCTGCGGAGATCAAGCAGTACCAGACCCAGGATGAGGCCAACCAGGATCTCGCCGCCGGCCGTCTCGACGCCGTTCAGGCGGACGCCATCGCTCTTGATGCGTTCCTGAAATCCGACGCTGGAGCCTGCTGTGAACTCAAAGGCAACGTCAAGGACGATCCGGCGATCCTCGGTGCCGGCGTCGGTGTCGGCCTGCGCAAGGGCGACACGGAACTGAAGGACAAGGTCAATGCCGCGATCAAGGCGATCCGCGACAATGGCACCTATGAAACGTTCTCCAAGAACTATTTCGACTTCGATATTTACGGCGGCTAATCAGTCCGATCGCCCTTAAGAAACCGTCCCGCGCCTTCCGGCGCGGGCGGACATTTTCAAAGCAAGGTTGACCGCTGCCGATGGCTGCCCCTTCCGGTTTTCTCAATCTCGATCTGCTCGCCCTGTCGCCTCCGGGCTGGGGTGGAGTGCTTCTCGCAGGGTTCGCAGCCTCGCTGCAGCTCGCGGTCGGCGGCTTCGGCCTGGGCCTGCTGATTGGTATCGGCGGCGCCTTCGGCAAACTCTACGGCGGTCCGATCCTTCGCGATCTGCTTGAAGTCTATACTACCGTCATCCGTGCCGTTCCCGAGCTTGTCCTCATCCTGCTGCTTTATTACGCCGGCACCGACGCAGTGAATTCGCTGCTGATGCTTGTCGGCCTGCCCCGCGTCGATATCAGCGGACTGGCGGCCGGCATCTTCGTCATCGGCGTGGTTCAGGGCGCTTATTCGACCGAGGTCCTGCGCGGTGCAATCAAGGCTGTGCCGCCCGGACAGATCGAAGCCGCCCGCGCCTATGGCATGTCGCCGTTCAAGACGCTGCGCCGCATCACCCTGCCGGCCATGCTGCCCTATGCCATTCCCGGTCTGTCCAATCTCTGGCTGATCGCCACCAAGGACACCGCCCTTCTGGCCGTAGTCGGCTTCTCCGAGCTGACGCTGGTAACCCGCCAGGCAGCAGGCAGTACCAAGGCCTACATGCTGTTCTATTGCGCGGCCGGCGTGCTCTATCTCACCCTGACGCTGGTTTCCAACCGCGTCATTGCCCACATCGAAAAACGCGCAAGGCGCGGCATTGCGGGGCCTGTGTGAGATGAGCGAAACCAAGATCGACATGCCCGCCTATGTTCCGCCGCCGCCCCGCCGGCTGCTGGAGCCGCACAGGATCTTCCTGTTCGCCCTCTTCGGGATTATCGTCTTTTGCGCCGTCTGGTTCCTGCGCTGGGACTGGCTGCCGAAATATCAATGGAAGCTGATTAACGGCATCGGCGAAACGCTGTTCCTGCTGTTTTCAACGGCAGCCACCGGTTTTCTGCTTGCCATAGCCCTGGGCCTTGTCCAGGTCACTGGGCCAAGACCGCTTGCCTGGCTCGCCCGCGGCTTCTGCACGCTGATCCGCGGTACGCCGCTACTGCTGCAGTTGTGGCTGCTGTATTACGGCCTCGGCTCGGTCTTCGCGCAATATCCCGAAATCAGGCAGTCGATGTTCTGGCCCTATCTGCGCCAGGCCTGGCCGTACGGCTTCACGGCGCTTATGCTCTCCTTCGCCGCCTATGAAGGGGAAGTGATGCGCGGCGCCTTCGCCGGCGTACCCCGGGGTGAACTGGAAGCTGCCCGCGCTTTCGGCATGAGCCGCTTCACCATGTTCCGCCGCATCTGGCTGCCGCGTGCCATCTACCGCGCGCTGCCGACCTTGAGCGGGGAAACCGTCCTGCAGCTGAAATCGACTCCGCTAGTGGCAACCATCACGGTGGTCGATGTCTACGCAATCATTTCCAGAGTGCGGCAGGATACCTATCTCACTTATGAGCCGCTGCTGCTGCTCGCACTGATCTATATGTGTCTCACCGGGATTCTGGTATTGCTGTTCCGTTTCCTTGAAAACCGGATCCCTAGCCGTGGTGCGTGAATGACCCTTCAGTCGTCCAACTTCCTTCCCGAAATCGTTGCCACTCGGCGCCATCTGCACACAATTCCGGAAATCGGCCTGTCGGAATTCAAGACGTCGGATTACGTCGCCGGCGAATTGGCTGCACTGGGATACGAGGTTACCCGCGGGCTTGCGAAGACCGGCATCGTCGCGACACTGCGCAATGGCACGTCCTCCCGAAGCGTCGGCATTCGTGCCGATTTCGACGCCCTCCCGATCCTCGAGGAAACCGGGGCAAACTATGCCAGCACCCATCCGGGTGTCATGCATGCCTGCGGTCACGACGGCCACACGGCCATGTTGCTTGGCGCAGCGAAAATCCTGGCCGAACGCAAGCAGTTCGACGGGACCGTGCATCTGATCTTCCAGCCGGCGGAAGAAAACTTCGGCGGCGCCAGGCTGATGATGGAGGACGGTCTCTTCGAACGCTTCCCCTGTGACGCCGTCTTCGGCCTCCATGACGACCCGGGCCTGCCCTTTGGCCAATTCGCCTTCCGGGACGGAGCGATGATGGCGGCCGCCGACGAATGCAAGATCACCGTCATTGGTCACGGTGGCCATGGCGCAGAGCCGCAAGATGCTTCCGATCCGATCGTGTGTGGTGCCAGCATCATCATGGCACTGCAGACCATTGCGTCGCGCAACATCCACCCACTGCAGTCTGCCGTGATCACGGTCGGCGCCTTCAACAGCGGCATTGCCAGCAACGTGATCCCCGAACGTGCCGAAATGAGTCTGACGGTCCGGGCTCTTGACCCCGACGTGCGCGATGAACTGGAACGGCGCATCCGTCTGGTCGCAGACGGTCAGGCCGCCAGCTACGGCATGCGGGCCGAGGTCGATTACGAGCGTGGCTATCCGCCGATGATCAACCACACTGCCGAGACCGATTATCTGCGTGGTCTCGCCAAACGGTTTGCGGGTGAGGAAAACGTTGCCGAACTTAAGCGACCCTCCATGGGTAGTGAGGACTTCGCCTATTTCCTGGAAGAACGCCCCGGCAGTTACTTCATGCTCGGCACCGCCAAGACCGACCGCGACCCGCCCCTGCATCATCCCAGATATGATTTTAACGACGACATCCTGCCCATCGGCACGAATTTCTGGGTCGCACTGGCGGAAGATTTCCTGTCCGGCAAATAACGCAGGAAACGGCGCATTTTCAGCCTGATTGCAGACAGTCCGATTGGTGCGCCCCGCCAAACGGACTTGCCACGCCGTCACAAGGCGAAGCTCCGTGATGTCCTCGCCCCCCAGCTACCCCACGTCCCTGATTTGATACGGGAAACCCGTCGCTGGCCGCAGCATATCGCTTGGCTTTCCCATCTGAAACGGTCTTCCGACCTGAGCCAACAGGCTCCAGGACTTCATGTTCCCGCCTGAACACGAGAAGCCCGATTGCCAGGCAGACACTGGCGCGAAATTTTGCTTCACTAAACGTGGACAATTGATAGGATGTAGTGTGCCGCCGACAATGCAATATTTATCAAAAACATGATGAAAGCGTCATAGAACGCTAAGTCAGCTTTAAAAAATATCGGTGAGTTATGGCAGAGATTACCAAGCGTAAGATGCTCGGTTTCCTATCATTTATTGCGTCTATTTTGGTAGCCTGGCTGACAGGCGCGACAAGTTCCGCCAAGGCGAGCAGTCAGGAAATGACCGATCCTGTCAGCAATACATCCTGGCAGCTTTCCAACTCGCAGCAGATCTTTTCGCGAAGCACACTGCTGCCGTTCGACGAGTCGTTCGACCCGATGGTGACCGGCAGCAAGCTCGAAGATCCCAACGGCAAGCCCCTTACGGTCGCGGCCTATGAAAGCGAATCCCCGAGCGTCAAGAAAGGGTCCGGCAAGGAAGCAGCCCGGCCTTTTCTCTTCATTCCGAAGCGTGATGGCGAAGAGACCACTATCTCCCGGGAAAGAGCCACTCTAGAGCGTTTCCTGAACACACGCGTTCGGGTGAAAAATGCCTGTGAGCGCTGCAAGCAGAAGGTAAAACGCGGCCTGGAACCCGTCAGATGCATTACCGAGGTCCTGCAGGATCTGGAAAATCGCCTGGCGCGCGAGGCGGAAAACGGAAGTGCCGTTGCACAGTCCGCCCTGCCGATCGTCCGCGAAATGGTGGTAAAAGTCGAGCAAGCCGATAGCGACGAAGCCGCTCTTGCCGCCGTACGCGAAGGCATCAGCAAGGTTCAGCGCATTCAGATCGTCCGTTCCCAGGACACTGTGATCGCCAACCTGCAGCAACAACAGCGAGCCGTTCTGACCGAGACAATTGAAGCGGTCGAAGTCAATCTGGCTTCCATGATTTCAATTTGAGTGGAATGCGGTTCCAAACCATGAATGTGCTTTTGGTCCGGCGACTTCTACACACGGTCTTGCTCCTGTCTGGCCTGATACTCGCAATCGCGGTTTCCGGTCCCGATCCTGCGCGAGCTCAGCAACTCGTGCCCGACACGCGCATGGCGCTGATCATCGGCAACTCCAACTACAAGGGAGAAAAGCTCCCCAACGCGCGCAACGACGCGGAGAGCATCGCAGCAACGCTGCAAACGCTTCGGTTCGAGGTCACCTTGGTCCTGGACGCAACGCAAGAGGGCTTCTTGGCTAAAACCGAGGAGTTCGCGCAGACAGCCGTCCGGCGCAACGCCAGTGTGGTACTGGTCTATTACGCCGGACACGGCGTTCAACTGGCGGGAAAGAACTACCTCATCCCCGTCGACGCCCACATCAGCGACGTCGACACGCTTGTCAGCGAGAGCATCCATTTCGATGAGCTGCTAAAGCTTGTCGGGCGCAGTGGCGCCTTCAAGATGGTCTTCCTCGACGCCTGCCAGAACAACCCGTTTCTGGATCGCATTATGAGCCTGGAAGTCGGCCTGGCACCGCCGCCGGATGTCAGCGGGTTCCTGATCGGTTATGCGACGCAGCCGGGAAAGGTCGCCTTTGACGGCGCGGGAGACAACAGCCCCTACGCAGCGGCGCTCCTGTCCTATATGCATGCCTCCGGCCGCGAGGTCCTGTCGGTGCTATCGGACGTGAACCAGAACGTGCGCAAGGAAACGGGCGGCGCGCAAATCCCCTACGTGCAATTTTCCGTCAAACCCGACTTCTATTTCAAGCCCGGGCCGGAGACGGACGGGGACCTGGAAGTGGGGCTCTGGAAACTGTCGGTGCAGCAGGCAGACCCCAAGCTGATCCAGCTCTATTTGCAACGTTATCCGGAAGGCAGGTTCGTCGACGAGGCCCAGACGATGCTCGAAAGAGCCTTGAAGAGTTCGGATGGAGAGCTTCCCACGGCTCCTGTCAATCTCGCAAGTCTGGAGGAAGAAATCTGGTCGAACGCACTGGCCTCCCGGAACAGGGCCTTGCTGCAATACTACATCGAGCGCTTTCCGGAAGGCCAATATCTGGACCAGGCGAAAAAGCTAGTCACCCAGATGATGCCCGACAATCCGAACAATCTTACGCCTGCGGAATTGTGCAGGAAATTTGCAACTCATCCGAATGATTCAACCATCATCTACCGAGGCGTATCCCTCAACCTTCTGGCAAAGAACTCGGGTGCCGCGATTCACTCCTGCGAGCAGGCCGTTGCGGACTATCCGGATGTGCCTCACTACAAGGCCCTCCTCGCGCGCGCTCGGGCCGCTGCCGGCGACACCACGATTGCCGTGGACCTCTACCAGCAGGCAGCTGCTGCCGGCGACACGCGGGCACTGGTCAGCCTTGGCCTGCTTTATGAACTTGGTCAGGGCCTGCCCAAGGACCTGATAAAGGCCCGCGAGCTGTTCGAGCGAGCTTATGGCAACGGCAGCCCGGACGGAGCCATCAATCTTGCCGTCTCCCTTTATAACGGCACAGGTGGCGCGCGAGACGTTCCCCGCGCGATCTCTCTCCTGGAATATGCCTCTTCCGAAGGCGCTGCCAGGGCAACCTACAATCTCGGCGTCTTTGCCAAGGAAGGCATCTACAAGACCCCGGAAGATGCTGCCGCCTACTTCGAGCTTGCCGCGCAGCAGGGCTACGCGGAGGGTGCACTTGCAGCCGCAGCGATCTACGACGAAGGGTTCCACACCGACAAATCACCGCAAAAGGCATCGGAACTGCTGTTGTCCGCATTGACGGCGGACAGCGGCGAAACACTGGCGAAAGTTTCCGCTGAAGCCCGAAGCTGGTCACACGATACCATTCTTGAAATCCAGACCAGATTGCAGGCCGCCGGCTATTACGAAGGCACGCTGGACGGTGTGCCCGGCCCGCTTTTCAACCGCGGACTGGAGTCGTGGCGGCTCTATGGTGGCTCCCCATCGTGATTTCCGGCAAGATTGTTCGATAGATTTCTTGGGGGCCGACCGGAACATGGAATTTGACGTCCTTTACCTGGCCGACCTGCGCTTTCCCGGCGGCACGTCCACATCGCTCAAATATGATCTTCGCGCCTGCAGGCGGGCCGGATTGAGAGCCGGCCTCATCCCTCTCCATTCCCCGTTGTTTTCCCGAAACCGAACCCTGAACGCATCCGTTCTGGCTGAAATCGAGGCGACCGGTACCGTCATAGTTCCGTGCAACGAAAGGCCGCGATCCAGGATCGCGCTTCTGTATCATCCGACATTTCTGGACAAGCGGGTGCAATGCCGGACCCGGTTCGATGCGGATGCGTGTTACCTCGTCGTCCATCAGACAATCCGAAACCGCGACGGGCAACGCGCCTTTCCGACAGATCACTGGTCGGCGCTCATCTCAGACTGGTATGGCCACGCACTCAAGCTCCTGCCTGTGAGCGAGATCGTACGGGAAGACCTTGTGGCAAACGGCATGTCCCATGCCCTTCACACGAGCGACTGGGCGAACCTGATCGATCTGGACGACTTTCCGGAGAAACAGCCCAGGGAGCCGAAGTCACCATTGATCATCGGTCGCCACAGCCGGCCAAGTGTGGACAAGTGGCCCACCCTGCCCGTTGCCATGACATGCTATCCCCAATCCCCGGACCTTGCCTTCCGCATGATGGGTGTGCCTCAGGGCTTTCTCGACCAGTTCGAAGACCTGCCGTCCAACTGGCAGGTCCTGCCATTCTCGAAGGAACCGCTATCCGGGTTTCTTCAGGGCCTCGACGTTTACAGCTATTTTCATTCCCGTACGCTTGTCGAAGCCTTCGGATATTGCGTGCTCGAAGCTCTTGCGACCGGTCTGCCATGCGTGGTTCCGCGCTACATGGAAACCAGCTTTTCCGATGCGTGTCTTTATGCCGAGCCGGACGAGGCTCCGCTGGTCTATGAGCGGCTTCGCACCGACCCCAACCTCTATGAAACGACCTCCCGCAAGGCGCGCGCATTTGTGGAAGAACGGTTCGGCCTGGACCAGTTCGCCGGAAAATTCGACCGTGTCGCCGAACCATCCGCCGCGGCCCGGCCTGCGCCCAGGCAGCGAGCACCCGCACCAGCACCGGTCGTTCTTGCAGTCACCTCCAATGGCGTCGGCCTCGGACATCTTTCCCGGCAACTAGCCATCGCCAAGGCGATCGGCCCGCGTGCGAATGTCGTGTTCTTCTCGCTGTCCGAAGCAATAGAAATTGCGCGTTCCATGGGATATCTCGCAGAATTCCGGCCTTTCCGTCAGAGGCTGGAGTTGGATTTCAAGGCCTGGAACAGCTACTTCTTCCAGGAAATGCGGGAAGCTCTCAGCCACTACAAGCCATGCCTCACATTGTTTGACGGCAACTTGCCCTATGCGGGGTTCGTGGACGCTGTTGAAAGCTACGGTCAGGCGACAAGCGTCTGGATCCGACGTGGGCTCTGGCGCACGCTCCAGCCCAACAGCATCGCCCGAGAGGGCTTTTTCGATGCGATCATCGAACCGGGAGAATTATGCGCTCCCCTGGATGAAGGCTATTCCCGCCCCAATTCCAACAGCGTCGCGCGGGTCGACCCGGTGCTGATGACGCCGAGAGACCAGCTCTTTGACAGACCAACCGCAAGGCGGGCGCTGAACCTGCCGGACGACGCAATCCTTTGTCTGGTGCAACTCGGTTCGGAGGCAAACTTCGACATGTCCCTTCCAAGGGCACGTCTGCTGGAGTTTCTGGACAGACACCTCGAAGTGATCGCGGTCGACGTCAGATCGCCGCTTCATTTCGAAGAGCAGGCGGATTTCCATGAGCGCCTGTTGATGCGGAAGGTCTATCCGCTCGGGCAGTATCTGAAGGCATTCGACTTCGCGGTCTGTGCGGCCGGGTACAATACCTTTCATGAAAACATTGCCGCCGCGCTGCCATCGATCTTCATTCCGAACAGCAATCCGATCATGGACGTGCAGGAAGCACGGGCGGAGTATGGCGCCCGTGCCGGTTGGAACCTCTCCTCATCTGCCGAGGATCCCTACGCGATCGGGAACCAACTGGAGCAGATGCTCGACCGCGATGTCCGCCAATCGCTGTCCCGCTCCTGTCTTCGAAAGTCCGGCTGGTGGAACGGCGCGCAGCAGATTGCGCATCTGTTGCAAGCGGTCGCCCAGCTTCCTGCAAATCCCCTGGAGGACCGTTGAACCGTGTCTTTCAAACAAAGCCTTCGCAAAATCGGACTTCGGGTTGCCCTTGGCAGCTTTCAGAAACTTGATGCCAACCCAAAAGACAATGCCGCCCTCTTGTCGGAACAGCGCAGGAAAGGCACCGTCGCACTTGTCTGGGCACTCGACCAGGCAAGTGATCACCTTTCCAACGCGTTGAAAGACCAGTTGGAGAAGCTTGCCGAGTTCGAAACGATCGTCGTCGTGTGCCCGCCCAGGTACTTCTCGGCACTCCGAAGTAGAGGCCTCTTTTTCGAAACCCTGCCACCGTCGTCGGATTTCCCCCGCAGCGGCATCCCGTCCAATTGGGATCTCTACCTCACGCGGCGGATAGCACGCATCCGGGAAAACTGGGCACCGGACTTCGAGTTCACGGTCGGCCAGTCACCCGATGATTATATCCTGTCCCTGTCAAAAGGTGATCAGACATAACCATCCGCAGAAAAGACGGCAGGCTCCGCAAAGGCATAGTCCCACAAGGAGGCCTGCTGAAGCGCTTCGCGAATGTCTTCGCCGTTTGAAATCGACAGGAAAGGGTCTCTTTCCCGCTCCTGCTTGAAATCCGGTATCAGCGTGAAGTCGAAGGCGGACAATCCGCAGATACCCTGGTACTTCCTCTGCAGGCTGTAAAAGGCGGTCCGGGCTGGTTGGTTGAGATCGGCACCATAGGAAAGGTGCCGAACATCAAGCCTCGCACTGAGCACCCTTTCCGACAGGAACCGAAACCAGTCGTCAGTGGTTCCGGCATCCGCCAGAAACCCTTCCATCGTGATTTCCGGTTTCAGGGAGGTCGTATCGACCCATTTCCAGGCTCCAAGCTTCCGTGCCTTTACAAGAGAGACATATCTCGCAAACCGCTCTCTCGTCAGAAAGGCGCAGGAGCAATTCAACTGAAAAAGGATGTCCTCAATCAATCTGCCAGCCAATTGCTTCGGCAGGATCGAGTAGCACAAGACGTCGAAGCCAAGGCGGTTGCAAACCCTGGAAAGCGCGTTCAGGACGGATACCGGATCTTCCCTGAAATGATTTGCAAGTGCTTTCGCTTTGGCCAGGTCCACTTCAATCCCGCTTTCCTCCTCCAGGAGGGCAAGAAAGTCCGGCGTCATGGTCTCAAGGCCGAAGGGAGACGACGGATTGAACAGTTCCCCAAGCACAACAGCGTTTTCAAGACCGTGCCGCATCATGGTCTGATGCAGATGCGTGCCGCTTCTTCCCGCTGATAGCAGAATGTGGTGACGCACCATGCCACTCAACCTTGCAAAATCAGGTCGGATGCGCCGCCTGGCCGGAGTGTTTTCTTCACGGTCGCTCGCGCCACCATGAGCGCCAGCCCCTCGACCTCGACGTCCGGAGCCTTCAGGACTGGGTCCTCCAGGATCAGCTGCAACTGCTCGTATTCGGCATGGCGAGGGTCAGCGATGTCCTTTTCGCGACCTGTCTCTTCGTCGAACTCACGCCAATCGCGCATCCTCCGGAACAGAATGCCCGTGGACCCAACCCGGCGTGCAAGCCGGGCAAAATCCGGCATCTCGGTGTAATTCTCCTGCCGGACAACAAACACCATCTGGAACTCGTCAATGACCTTCAATCTGCGCAAATGGCCAAGGAAATAAAGGTTGGGCATCAGCTGGGCCAACTGCTGGCCCGGCCTCAACTTGCCGTAGGTTTCCGGCGTTGCCGCGTCAACAGACACACGAACGCTGCCGACATGCCCCCACAGATCCAGCCGGTTCCAGACGGCTTCCGTCAGCAGCAGGCCATTGCTGTGAAGGTCCAGAGCCTTTCGCGGTTCTGCCTCACGGCAATAGGTCTTCAGGAAGTTCAGGAAATGCCGGCTTGCAAAGGGCTCGCCTTCGCGGCCGATGGTTATTCGGTCGGTTTGGGACAGAAAGCGTGTGTATGGCTCGTTAAAGATCCAGTCGAGCCTGTCGGCATCATACTTTTTCAGTTGAACAGGTTCAGTTCCGCGGACGGGACTGGCTGTGTTGCTGCTCAAGTCATGACCAAGGCTGGCGCATGTTGGAGGCTTCTCCAGGTAGGTTTTGCCGCTCCGGATGATCTCCTGATAGTAGGCGACCGCAGAAGACGGGTCTCTTGACGACAGGATCTCCTCGCGCTTCGGAAGATCGCGCCCTGCGATGCGCGGGCATTCCGGACGGCAGCAATGCGAAAAGTCGCCCTCAAGGATCGACCGCCGTATTTCCTGGGCTTTGGGCGAATTCCAGGCGGTTTCAGGATCGTCAGACAGGCTGCCTATTGCGGCCGGTTGCCAGGCCGCGGGACAAAAGTGAATGTCCTGGTTCGGCTGGGTCTCGATCCGGTCGAACGGATTGGAACAGAAGCGCTGGCTCAGCCAGGTGTCGTCAGGCCTATCCATGCAGTTCGCCCGGAAAAGTCATCGCAGGGTTCCCAAACTCGCAAGGAGACCTCTTTGGCAAGTCAGACGGCATGCTCCTTCTCAACCTCCTTGAAGGCGGAGGCAACCCGATCCTTGTCGATCCCCTTGAACGCAAGATACCTGTCCGAAAGCTGGAGTTTCTCCACCTTCTGCGATCGTTGCCGGTCGTCTCCGGCATAATCGTGACGCATCACCGCGCCCGGCTGATAGAGAAACTGCCTCGCCTCCGTCTCGCCCAGCATCCGGCAACACAGATCCATGCCTTCGTGGCCCGCCAACAGCGGATCAAAGCCGCCATATTTTTCGAAGGCTACCGCCTGCCAGGCCGAAAAACCCTCCGTCGTCGGCGGCGCCGGTTTCAGACAGTCGCCGAGATCGTAGTGGTTGCCTTTCAGCCCGTTTCCGGACTTCGGCGCGATGCGCCCGCGCACAGCCACCGCCCCGCGCTCGACACAGGTGCATGCAAGCAGTTCGAGATCTGCCGCCCCTGTCGATGCGTCATCATCCAGAAACAGAAGGCACCCCCCTCGGGAAACGTAGGCACCGACGTTTCGCGCCGCCGAGCAACCGATATTCTCCGGCAAGCCGAATACCCGCGCCTTGTCCGCATACAGGCCGGATGCCCCCTCAGAGGCTCCAGGCCCATTGCCGACGAAAATCAATTCAACGTCCGGACGTCGGACGAAATCTTCGATACCCCAGCCAACCTCGCAGGCCTCAAGGCCGCTCCGATGGGATACGACAATCACCGAAACCTTCGTGCCGTATATGTTTTGTAGGTTTTCCGTCAGGGCGAAGCGATGAATATTCGCGTAGATCTCCTGCAGGCAGGCGGAAACGGCGTGCTGCGCATTTGCAAATTCTCCGTTCTCGAAATGACCTGTTGCCTGCGTGTAGGAAGCCAAACTCACGTTCCCGCTCATGTCCGATCCTGAAGACCGTTGAGGTATGTGCACATCCGTTCATCGTTGCAGCACGTGGCTGGCTTGATCAACGATGTGGCCCACATGGGGCTCCCTCAGGCCGTCCGATTAAAGCTAAGCGCCCAACATCGCCCCGTCCAGCGTCGCGGGGCATCTTTCGTTCCCGGCAGCCATTTCTAACGGGATCGACAAGACCGCATAAACCCATGCCTGCCGTCTCAGAACCTCGCCCTGAGTTTCGCAGCGAAAGTGTGGTCCTGCTGACGCTCACCGAAGGAGCCGGTGCAATCGGCAGTGATGTTGAGGGTGTCAGTCACGCCGAAATCCAGCCCCGCATCGACAAGCGCCACATCCTGGTCCAGCGCCGCGCCGGTGATCGTGATTGGCAAGCTGCCGGTGACAAAAGCCAACGTGCTGGTAGGTTCAACGTCGCCAAATGCATGGTTCCAGGCGACAGCCCCCTTCAATGAGACCTTCATGCACGGGCAAGTTTGCCAAGATCATGTTCGCCGTGGATGCCGAGGGTGGTAATGCCAAGCGTGTTGGTCGAGGCTGACCTCACCCGCCGGCAAAGTAACATCTTCGCCCCTCTTTCAAGGCAGCACACATGCTGGCCGACGCCAGCATTCAAGCATCACGAAAATTCACGGGAACAGAAGAAAACCCGCTTTCTTCGGCTGACAAATCGCGCGGACAAAAAGGAAAAACCCGAAAGGAAAACCAACGCCCCGAAAGGGAAGTGGTGGGCCCGGAGGGACTCGAACCCCCAACCAATCCGTTATGAGCGGACGGCTCTAACCAATTGAGCTACAGGCCCACGGCAGGGCGAAGCCTTGCAAGGCCCTGCGTCTGGTTCCCTATACCATGGCCAATCTCCGGGGCAAGTGCTTTGCAACGGGAGGGTGAAAAAGGTTTGGAAACTGGCAGGGTGAAGGCGTTTCCAGACCGACTGGGAGGGCTTTGGTGGAAAAACGGGTTCCGTTCGCCTGCGCCATCGGGTCTAAATGTGGCAGACGGGGTGTCGACGAGTCACCCGGTGACAAGACCCGCCATTCTCGCCAGCCGGAGCCACCATGCGATCACCGCTTCTCACCGCCACGCTGAGTATCCTGCTCGTCTGCATGATCGGCTGGCTGCTGGTGGTCGGGCGCTCCCTGATCCTGCCGTTCGTGATCGCGCTGATCGTCTGGTACATGATCAACTCTCTGGCCCATGTCTTTGCGCATATTCCGCTTGGCCGGTGGCGCCTGCCCCGTCTTGTGTCATTTTCTCTGGCACTGCTGGCGATCTTCTTTGCCGGCACGGTTGTGCTCGACATCGTGACCGTCAATCTCACCCAGCTCGCCCAGGACGCGCCGACCTATCAGCGGCGTCTGGAAGAACTCTTTGCCCAGGCCTCGACCCAACTGCACCTCAACGATCCGATCGAACTGAAGGATCTTTTGCCCGATTCCATTGTGCCGCGGATGGTAACCGCGGGTGCGAGCCTGGTGACGACGCTGGCCGGGTCGGCCAGTCTTGTGTTCATCTATGTCCTGTTCCTTGTGCTTGAGCAGTCGACCTTCGACCGCAAGTTCGAGCGTCTGTTTCCCTCGCCCGAGCGGGCGGACGCCGCCTTCGCCATGCGGGCCGAGATCAACCGCTCGATCATGCATTATTTCTCGATCAAGACCGCCGTCTCGGTTGCCACCGGAGTGCTGACCAGCCTCGTGCTGATTGCCATCGGCCTGCCCTATGCCGCGCTGTTCGGCTTCATTGCATTCCTGCTCAACTACATTCCCACAATCGGCTCGCTGATCGGCGTGATCTTTCCCAGCCTCCTTGCCGTCGTCTATTACGACACACTGGGCCCCTTCATCGCCATTGCAACCGGCCTCGGTCTCATCCAGTTCACAATCGGCAATCTGGTCGAACCGCGCCTGATGGGGTCAAACCTCAACCTGTCCGGCCTGGTCATCATGCTGTCGCTGGCGTTCTGGGGGGCGATCTGGGGTGTTGTCGGCATGGTTCTGTGCGTCCCCCTGACCGTGATGATCGTGATTGTCTGTGCCCGTTTTGAAGGCTCCAGACCGATAGCAATCCTGTTGTCGCAAACCGGCGAAGTCGGCGACCTGTCACGCAAAACCGGTTAGACCGAAGAAGCAATTTTTAACGCCAGCTTTGACGCGGTTTGCGGTTTTTGCAGATGAACGGCAGATGAACACAACCGTCATTACGGCGCCGCAATCACAGGCGAGTGTCCGCCCATCGAACAAACTGTTTCCATCAAGGATAAGTTCATATGAATGCCCCTCTTTTCCCCTCCGTCTCCCTGCTGCGCAAGGCCGTTCTGGCCGCCGGCCTCAGTGCCGCGCTCGTGAGTGCCGCACCGGCTTTCGCCGAAGATGCCCCGGCACCGGCCGGCACAATCACCATGCAGGGCCGCGGCGCGGTTTCCGTTGCCCCCGACATGGCCGTCATTTCCGCCAGCGTGGTCACCACAGGCAAATCCACCGCCGACGTTCTTGCCGAAAACAGCGCCGCAATTGCCAAAGTCATCGAAGCGGTAAAGGCGAACGGCATCGAGGCAAAGGACATCCAGACCAAGGGGTTCGGCATCTACCCGCGCTACGATCACTCCAAGAATTCCAGCAGCCAGCCGGATATTGCAGGCTACGAAGTGCGCAACGGTGTTGAGGTCAAGATCCGCGATCTGGCCAAGCTCGGTGGCCTGCTGACTCTTGTGGTCGAGAGCGGTGCCAACTCGGTCGATTCCATACGCTTCGAAGTCAGCAATGCCGACGAGATGCTGGACGAAGCCCGCAAGAAGGCGGTTGACGACGCACGGCACAAGGCGGACATCTTCGCGGCAGCGGCCGGCGTCGATCTTGGAACCATTGCCGACATCACGGAAACCGGAACCGAAATGCCGCGTCCTTACATGATGCGCGCCGAAGGCATGATGATGACCAAATCCGCCGATGTGCCGATCGAGGCCGGCGAGGAAACCATCAGCGCGAATGTCACCATCCGCTGGACGCTGAAGTAAGCCTCCGCAGGAAACGGAAACCGGGGTCTGGCTACCAGACCCCGGTTTTTTGTCTTTTGCGTTCGTTGCTGATCTTTGTTCTGCCTGCCATCCCTCACAAGGTCCGGTGCCACACCTGCATGGGTTTGTCGGTTTCAACGGTCTCGCCGACATCGCGCCAGGGAAACGTCACGACGAGCCCCTCCAGTTTTTCATAACCGCGTTTGCGCCAGAACGGATCGAGCGGCGCGTAGTCGGCCGGCCTCAGGGGATGCGTGTCCGGGCGGATCACCGCACAGAACGCCGCCTCACCGAAACCGAGCCGCCTGGCATGGGCTTCGCGCTCGTCAAAGAAGCGATGGCCGATGCCCTGGCCGCGATAGGCAGGATCCAGGACGGATTCCGCCATGTAGAAGACCTGTTCCGGATCCAGTCCCTGCTCGACGAAAGGTACCTTGAAAGCTTCCAGTTCCGCACCGAGCGGCTCGCCGGTCGCCGCCCCGATTAGCCGGTCACCGTCATAAGCCCCGACGATCACAGCACCCAGCGTCTGCGTATAGCGCTGCAGGTATCTGGCTTCGTAATCGAGAGAGCCCTCGTAGAGATACGGCCAGCTGCGGAAGACCGATATCCTAAGCCGCGCAAGATCGTTGAGGGCTTCCGTCAGATCGGAACCCGTCAGCGTTCTGATTTCGACCGGCATGATGTCTCCTCCTGATCGCAAACGGACCGGCCTGGAAAGGCACTGGTCCACCCTTTTTCCAATTGTCGCAAAACCGGATGGAACCGTTACCAAATAGTACAATTCCCTGATACCTCCGCCCGCAAGATCGTGGCACACATATCGGGTATTTCACTTCCTTGCGAGGAGCCAAAGCACGCCATGTCCAGGACACAGCCAGCTTCCTACAGTCCGATACATATCATTTTGCACTGGGTGATTGCCGCCCTGATCCTGTTTCAGCTGATCTTCGGCGAAAGCATGGGGGACTTCAAACACGCCCTGCGTGACGGCGACGTACCGGATGCGGCAACCGGCTTCCTCGGCAATGCGCATATCTGGGTGGGCATTGCCATTCTGGCATTGACCCTCATGCGTCTTCTGGTCCGGGTAAAATTCGGTGTCCCGGCTCCACTGCCCGCTTCCAGGTTACAGGAACTGGCTGCCAGGGGTGTCCATGGTTTGCTCTATCTGACCATGCTGCTGGCACCGATCACCGGATTGCTGGCCTGGTATGGCGGCATTCACACGGCGGAAGAAATCCACGAGTTGAGCAAACCGTTCTTTATCGTGCTGATCGCGCTGCATGTGCTCGGTGCACTCTACCATCATGTCGCGCTGAAGGACGGCACGATGATGCGGATGGTGTCCTCCAGATAACCGGCAGAAACAACAAGGGCTCTGGCGAACCGCTTCGCCAGAGCCTTCTTTTTTTGTTCCAGCTCGATCAGTCGCGCGCTTCCAGCCATACCCGTGCGGCGTCCATGTCCTTGCCGACGAAGCCTTCCGCCAACTTCTGGCCCACGACGGCACCGAACTTGTAGCCATGACCGGAGCAGGCCGACACCACGGTCGCCTTGCCTTCGCTCATCGCGAAGAAATGCTCGTCCGAGGTAAAGGTGTAGGCGCAGGTGACGACGTCATCCACGCGGTATTCCCTGATCCGGCTGAGCGGCGGTGAGAAATAGTCGCGCAGGGTTTCGCCTTCACCCGCGACCGGTATCCGGTCCTGGTTCGGCGGGGCCTTGTACTTGTGAATGCCCGCACCGAACTTGAGCCCTGTTCCGGCGACCGGGGGCAGAATGTAGCCGTCGATCGGCCCGCCCGGATCGAGAATGGCGGGTGAGCGTTCCCAGGCCTCGCGCAGGTCTTCCGGCGGCGTCAGATAGACCACGGCAGTCCGGTAGGTCGTCAGGCTGATGTCGAGCCTGGGGAAAAGCCCCAGCGTCCAGGCACCGGCCGTGACGATCACATGATCACCCGAAATCAGGCCTCCATCGGCAAGGGTCACCGTGCCGGCAGACGTATCGACCGCAGCGACTTGCGCATTTTCGCGCACATCGGCACCCTTGGCCTTTAGCCAGTCGCGCACTCCGGCGGCGATCTTCTGGCACAGCAGAACACCGCCTTCGTCGCTGACCGCGCCGTAACGGATGGTCGACGGATCGACAAAGGGAAACCGTTTAGCAGTTTCTTCCGGCGTCAGATCCTCGAACGGATAACCGCCCTCAACCAGGCCGTCCCGATAGGTCTCGCCGCCATCGCCCGGTTGCTGCGACAACAGCATGAAGCCCGTTTCGGCGAGATGTTTCTCGCCCAGATCGTCCCACATCTCGTCCCAGGCCGCATAAGCATCGCCGATCCGGCGCTGATAACCACCCTGCCCGCCATAGGCGCGGCGAATGATGCGGTGCTGGTCTCCGGACGCCGAAAGCGGGTTGGGGATCGGCCCCTGCTCCAGAAGCGTCACCGGAATACCCCTTTTTGTCAGGGCCCAGGCGGTGGAAAGGCCGGAAACGCCGGCTCCAACAATCACAACTGTCATGAATTTTGTCCTGCGGAATGGGCGGCCAGATTATCCGCCTGTCCGGTGAGCGCAAGAGACGTTCTGACGCAAATGACGCATGCCGGTTATGTATTTTCAATTGCCGTCGAGACAGAAGCCGCTACGCTCAGACCCTCTGGGCTCAGGCCCATCGTGGTCATGGGGCGGGGGGATAATCCGAGCTGGAAAAAGATATTTCGGAAGAACAGCCTCTGGCCAGCCACCGACTCGCTGATTTCCCGGACTGAGGCTATCTGCTGCGCGAATTCCACGAAGCCTACCGTTTCCTCTCGTCCGATGGCGGCGACAAGATCCGGTCGCACCAACGCGCGGTGCGCGAGGCAATTGGCCGGGTGCTGAAAGCCGATCCGGAAATGCGTTTCGACGCTCCTACCCACAAACCGGCGACGGCGCATTTGAGGCGCGTCCTTGACGAAGGCAAATATGAGAGGACGGCGTCGTCAGACGATGTCCCGGCGGATTGTGACCTCCGCCTTCTCCAGCCCGTCCGGTGACAGCCAGACGGGTTCGGCAATCAGCTTTTCGCAGAAGATCCCGAGTTCGGGAAAGGTCAGCCCCATGGAATGGGCCAGCGCGACCCGGTCACCCGGTTTCGGGTTGAGTCCGCAGCAGATCTCCCGGGTCCCCATCTTCAGATGATGAGCGATGTCCCATTCCAGCACCACGTCCTGGTGCCGGGTCACCACCCAGCAGTGCATGTCATCGCAGCAGCCGTTCTTTTCTGCCGGAAAGAAATACCCGGTCACATAACCGGCCTCGAAGCCAGCCGCGCGCAGACTGGCGATCAGGTAGGTGTTGATGTCGACGCAGGATCCTTCCGTCAGCCCGCAGGACAGATAGGGCACCTCGTCATGGCCCTCGTTGAAACGCACTTGCGGGTGGGCGTAGCGGAACTTTTCTGCCGCCGCGTTGACGAGCGCCTGAATGGCAGCATGTCCGTCCGGTTGGCTGTCGGCGATGTTGATCGCATCGAAGACAAGATCCTGAGCGGCTCGGGTAAACCGGTTGCGCAGCGGTGCAAACACCGCGTCCGGATAGCCTGGCCCCTCGTCACGGTATTCGTATTTGACGGAGATCTCCGAATTCGGCTCCACCGACACAATGGCCACCATCTGTCCGGTCGTGATTTCACCTGCAAGGGATATCTGGCCGCCCTCGACATCGAACCGGACCGGCGTCTGATGGGGTGTCGGCAGACCGACAGGCACCAGCAGCCGGCGGCCGGTATCCTGCGGCTTGACGCTAACAATCACGTTCGTGCGCATTTCCGCTCCCTCAGACAACCAGCTGGAAGATCAGGCCGGACAGCACCGCACCGGCAAAGCCAAGGCCGATATAGGCGGCAAAGACCTGCGGCCGGACCAGTGACCAGACGGCGGCCATTGCCGGGATCGAACTGACCGCCCCTGCGATCATGAACGCCATCGCCGCCCCTGCGCTCATCCCCTGGTCCATCAGGCCCGACAGAAGCGGCGGAGCCACATAACTGTTGAGGTAGGCAGGCATGCCGATCAGCGCGGACAGAAGGATCGCCCCCATCCCGTCGCCGCCAACGGCCCGTGCGATCAGATCCGCAGGCACATAAGTCACGAGCGCCGCCTCCAGCACATAGGCCAATGCCAGCCATTTGATCAGAAACAGAGCGTTGGCTTTCAGTTCGCTGCGGAACTTGTCGGTGCGCTCACGCTCCTGCCAGATCCTCCAGACGGGCCGCCCTGTCCTGGGGGATGCACCGCAGCCGCAGCCACCGGTCGCCGCCCCGATCTTGACCGGATTGGCAAGAAAGCCACTGCGCAAAGCCAATGCCACTGCAAATCCGCCGAAAAGGCCCAGTGCCACCGCAAAGACCGCCTTGCCGACCGCAAACGGCCAGCCCAGCGCTCCAGCGGTGATCAGCAGTGTTGGCGGATCGATCAAGGGGGATGACAGCCAGAAGGCCATGATTGCCGATAGCGGAGCACCAACTGCCAGAAGGCCGGCGATAAACGGAATGACCTCGCAGGAACAGAAAGGTGCAAGCCCGCCGAACAGGGCGGCAAGCACGATTGCCTGCGTCTCACGTCCCTCGAAGGCCCGTCCGACGAACGCTTCCGCCCCGGCCGCCTTCAGCCAGGCGATCAGGGCCACGGCGAATGCGATATATGGCAACGTCCCGGCAAAGGCCGAAATCGCGAAACTCACAAAGGCAACAAATTGCGGCTGGTCCAGCAAGAGGACCAGCAAGGGACCACCGATCACGATGGTCCAGGTCGACAGGAGATATTTTGAAACGGCAAGAGACGTCAGCGACCATTTCGAAACCGGCGTGCTGCAGCAGGCAGTCTTCGGGGCGCAGCAACTCGAACCGCCGTCACCCGGCTGAAGGTTGTTCAGGGCATCAGACATCGGCGGGTTCCTTTTCAGCGGCAAGGCAAGCGCGGTCTTTCTCGTCCACGCAACACTCCTTCAGGATGTAACCGGCCAGGTTCTCAAGATGACCGTAGGCGGCCCGGTTGATCACCGAGCGGCCATCCTTTTCCTGGGACACGAGGCCAGCGGAGGCGAGAAATTTCAGATGATGCGCGAGCGTCGATGCCGCCATGCCGGTGCGGGACTGGATGTCCCCTACCGTC
Organism: Roseibium sp. LAB1; assembly: GCF_054658235.1. NCBI lineage: Bacteria > Pseudomonadati > Pseudomonadota > Alphaproteobacteria > Hyphomicrobiales > Stappiaceae > Roseibium > Roseibium sp. LAB1. The sequence continues at coordinate 1,210,759 of NZ_BAAGIB010000001.1, forward strand.
AGACCGGCCTGCCCGGCCTTCACCAGGGTCAACACCACCTGCAACCGGGCTTCCGAGCCCAGCGCCGCAAAGCCTTGCGCTGCAATTTCCAGATCCATCTGCGCCTCGCTTAAATAACTACAAATCTAGTTATATGGTTATTTTTCGACATGTCAATCGCGGCTGAGGACACTCAGGTGAGCAATCGACATGTCGTTGATGCGTGAGAAAGCCCGGCAAACGGCGTCAATTAACGATCGGGGCCGGAACCGACCGTGCGAACGTCACTTAAGCAGATGCGCAGCATGCACCTGCACTACCGGTACCACAGCAGCCGATAGTGCCAAGGCTTGGAACCCGCTCCAGCGCCGGCTTGCAATGCGCCCTCGCCTCCTTCAGGAACAACGCAACAGTTCCGTTCAGAAGTTCGGGGACCAAAGGCTGAAAGACTCTCAGCCCGCTGTTTCGGGGGGCAAACTCGACCTGCAACTCGTGATCTGCCAGGCCGTTGATCTTGTGGCTGCTTTGCCGGGCGATGGCAGAAAACTTGCCGACGGACATGTGCCCATCCCCTTCTCCGTCCAGCAACTGAACAACGCATTCAGTCCAGTTGCTGCGGCGAGCACCGCAATCAATGCTGTCAACCTGAACCAGCTTCAGCTCGGTCACATGATACCCGTCGCCGATCGGGCCTGCATCGGTGCTGAAAACAAGCGGCGCTTCCGTAGGCAGCGCGTCGAGAAGGTCAAGAAGGTCGTTCAAAGTCATAGCTCATCCTTTCATTTCAACAATTGTTGAAATATAAGAAATGCCACACTCGAACCATTATTTCAAGAAAGTTTGAAATATGAATGAAGCCGATGCACTCGCCGCCTTTTCCTCAATCTCCAGCGCGACCCGCTTGCGGATGCTCAAATGCCTGGTGGAAGCGGGACAAGCCGGCCTGCCGGCGGGAGAGATTGCGGAAGCTGTCGGGGCAACACCGTCCCGAACGTCCTTCCACCTTGCAAACCTTGCAGAAGCCGGCCTGATCACCTCTGCCCGGCACTCCCGGCAGATCCTTTACAGTGTCGACTTCACCGCCATCGGCGCGCTCGTCCGCTATCTCCTGCAGGATTGCTGCAAAAACAACGAAACCGTCCGCGCCTGCTGCCTGCCCGGCAAGGGCTGCTGACGCCGCCTAGACTGCCACAAAACGCATCACGGTTTCGCAGACATCCCCCTTGAGGGCGGCTTGACCGGACGTGGACTGCAACTCCGGATCAAACAGCATGGAAAAGGTCGTGGCGTTGGAAACGTTGAAAAAGCTCATGGCCGATATCAGCCAATGGATCCTCAAGGGTGTCAGCCCCTCGCGAAAGACACCATCGGCCACGCCTTTTGCGTAGATGCCGGCGATCTGGGAAATCGCGGCTTCATTGAGGCTTTTGATTTCTTCCGACTGCTCGAGATAGCGTCCGTGGTGAATGTTCTCGATCATGACCAGCCGGATGAACGCCGGGCTTTCGCGGTGATGATCGAAAGTGAAGGCCACCAGCCTTGCCAGCGCATCCCTTGGCAGCAAATGGTTCAGCTCCAGCTGCTCTTCGCCCTTGCGCACTTTCTTGTAGGCCGCTTCCAGAGCCTTGAGGTAGAGGCTCTCCTTGTCGCCGAAGTAGTAGTAGATCATGCGCTTGGAAGAGCGGGTCTTGGCCGCAATCTCATCCATGCGTGCGCCGGAAAGACCATTCGCGGAAAACTCTTCCAGAGCGACCGCCAGAATATTGGCACGCACACCCTCCGGATCCTGTTTCCAGCGCGCCCGTGAAGAACTTTTTTCCGGCAGCTCAGATTCATTGATCGACATGCCTTTTTCTAAACCAGCACGGCGCTGGGCGCCAGCCCAAATTAACCGCACAGTACATTTCACTTGACTGAATTAACTGGTTAGTACAATTTGAGCATCAGGAAATACGATCTCCAACCTGACAGACCCCGAAAACGGGGCAGCCAAAATGAGGTTTCCGGGAGGAACCTGGGTGGAAGCAGAAAGCAACATTGTGCTGGCCGGTCTGATCGGACGGGGGATTGCCAGCTCCAGAACGCCGGAAATGCATATGGCGGAAGCGGCGGCGCAGAACCTGCGCGGCGTCTACCGCATTATCGATGTCGATATGCTTCCCACGGACGAACAGAACATCAAAACGATTGTGCAAGCGGCCGAAGTGACCGGTTTCAACGGTCTCAATGTGACCTACCCGTTCAAGATGGAAGTGATCCCCCTGCTTGACCAGCTATCGCCCAACGCGGCGGCCATCGGTTCGGTCAACACCATTGTGTTCCGGCACGGAAAGCGGCTTGGCCACAACACCGACCTCTGGGGCTTTGCCGAGAGTTTTCGACAGAACATGATCGGCGTGTCCCTGAAGACGGTTCTTCTCATCGGAGCCGGCGGGGCCGGCGTTGCCGTTGCCCATGCGCTGGCGGATTGCGGTGTCGAGCACCTGAAGATTTTCGATCTCGATACTGCGCGCGTGGAGCAGCTTGCCCGGCAAGTTCGGTCCAATCGTCAGGGGCTGACCGTTGAACCGGTCGCCGCCCTCGATGCAGCAAGCTGCGCCGATCTGTCCGGGATCGTCAACGCAAGCCCCGTCGGCATGGCCAAGACCCCGGGAACACCGTTCCCGCTCCAACTGCTCAAGCCGGAGATGTGGGTCGCCGACATTGTCTATTTCCCGCTGGAAACGGAATTGCTGGCAGGAGCCCGGAAGCTCGGCTGCCGGGTGTTGCCCGGGTCCGGCATGGCGGTATTCCAGGCAGTACGGGCCTTTGAACTCTTTACCGGTCGGCCTGCCGATCCGGTCCGGATGAAGGCGGCGTTCGACGCCTTCGATGAACTGCCGCGGGAAACCGCGGAAGCTTAGCCCCTGCCGCTTTCCAATCATCAGGGAAGCGAAAAAGGTGTTTTTTCGAAAATGTTACGCAAACGGGAGGAAGTCATGCGTTTCAAATTTTCATCTCTGGCAGCAACTGCCCTACTCACAGTCGGTCTCGCCGCCGCGGCCCAGGCCCAGACAATTCGTCTGGCGCACGTCGACCCGGACGAATGGACCGCCTCAAAGAAAGGCGCGGCCGCTCATATCTTCAAGAACATCGTCGAAGGTGAAACCGACCTGACGGTGGAACTGTTCCCGGCCGGTGCGCTGGGCAACGAAGACGAACTTGTCGCCCAGGCTCAGGACAACCTGACCCAGGTGGTTCTGGTTTCCGGTGCCATGTCCAAGGCCTGCCCGGCCGCGTCCGTTCTGGACATTCCCTACACCTTCTCCTCGGCAACCATAGCCTGGGACGTGCTGGATGGTGACTTCGGTGATGCACTTGCCGAACACTGCCTTGCACAGACCGGCCTGCGCACGCTGGCTTACGGTGAAACCGGCTTCCGGAACTTCACCAACGGGACCCGCGAAATCCGGACGCCTGCGGATATGGAAGGTCTGAAATTCCGTGTGCAGCCAATTCCGCTCTATGTGGAAATGGTGAAAGGCCTCGGCGGCGAACCGACACCGATTGCCTGGACTGAACTGCCCAATGCGCTGTCCACCGGCGTTGTTGACGGTCAGGAAAACCCGGTCGGCGTGATCTACAACAACGGCCTGCACAAACTGCAGAAATACATGACCCTTGACGGCCACGTCTATGCCGCTGACTTCATCCTGATCTCTGACGAGTTCTTCCAGTCGCTCACACCGGCCCAGCAGGCCGTGGTCGCCCGCGCGGCGCGGATTGCCGGCAACATGGGTCGTTCCATCCAGCAGTGGAGCACGGCTGAAGGCGTCAACAAGGTTCAGGCCGAAGGCATGCAGGTCTATTCTCCAACCGCTGACGAAATCGCGGCTTTTGCCGAAAAGGCCCAGCCGGCCGTGGTTGAATATCTGCGCAGCGAACTGGGTGAAGATGCGGTCTGGATCGACCGCCTGCAGGAATCTGTTGCTTCCGCAAGCCAGTAAACCGGTCAAGACCCCGGGCGGTTCGCCGCCCGGGGTCTGGAATGTTGGAAACGATCGGCTTTTGGCTGTTCAATCAAAGTCAGTTGAATAGCCAAAAGCTGAACAAGCAGGACCTGGAACATGAAAACGGTCAACGAATTTGCCCGGCGCCTGTTTGCGCTCGGAGCCGGCCTGTCGATGGCCCTCGTCTTCGCCATCATCTTCGTCAATTCCCTTCGACGCTACACCGTGGGCCAGTCGGTTTCCTGGGGCGAGGAACTGCCGATCTATCTGACCATCTATGGCGTCATGTTCGGTCTCGCGCTTGCCTATCTGCAAGACAGACACATCCGCTTCACGGTGCTGACCGATTTCCTCTCCCCCTCGGTGCGGGAAAAGCTCTTTGCCGCCGTCGATCTTGTCAGCTTTGCGACCGGCGTCGCGCTCGCCGTTTCAGGGCACGCCTTTGCGGTTCGCCGGGGTAATCTGGATGCTTCGGGCCTGAAATCGGCAGGCAACTGGCTCGCGGAAACAACCGGCATCGACGCGCTGGTCTGGGTCGCCAAGGTCGGTACCTGGCAATATGCGATCGCTATCGGTGGAGCGTTGCTGGCCGTGGCGGCCGCTCTCAAGTTCGTCGAACGCATCTCGGCCATCAAGGCGGTGCAGGCATGATCTACGCAATCCTTCTCATCGGCCTCGCCACCGGCGTTCCAATCGCTCTTGCGATCATTGCAGCCTTGCTGGTGTTCATGGGCTTCGGCGAAGCGCCCTATTCCCTGCGCGTGGTCGCAACGGAAATGTTCAAGGGAATGAACTCCTTTCCCCTGCTTGCCATTCCGCTGTTCGTACTGGCAGGCGAGGTCATGAACGAAAGCGGCATCACCAGCCGCATCATCGCCTTCGCCAATGTCCTGGTCGGACGGATGCGAGCCGGTCTGGCTCTCGTCAACATCTGGGCTTCAGTGATCTTTGCCGGCCTGTCCGGGTCCGCCGTTGCCGACACATCCGCCATTGGCCGGGTGTTCATCCCGGAGATGGAAAAGCATGGCTATTCCCGCTCCTTTGCGGCAGCGCTCACCGCAGCCTCCTCCGTCATCGGCCCGATCATTCCACCGTCCATTCCAGTCATCATCTATGCTCTGATTGTCTCCGGTGTTTCCGTTCCGGCCCTGTTTCTCGCCGGCATCGTTCCCGGCATCCTGTTGGCTGTCTTCCTGTCCGTCTTCGTGATGCTGACCGTGAAGGTGGATCATGGCGACCAGGCGGTGGGCCTGACGGCAGAACCGTCCAGCAAGGCGCTTCTCGGCGGCATCCTGCCACTGCTGATGCCGGTGTTTGTTGTCGGCTCCATCCTGCTCGGCGTCGTCACCCCGACGGAAGCCGCCAGCTTCGCCGTCGCCTATGCGCTCTTCCTCGGCATCTTCGTCTATCGCAACATCAAGCTATCTGCCCTGCCGCGTCTCTTCAGCGAAGCCATGCGCGACAGCGCGGTCATCCTGATCATCATTGCCGCGGTCTCCGCCGCGAACTGGCTGCTGACCTACAATCGCGTCCCGAACATGCTGACCGACTGGGTGCTGTTGAACGTGGACAGCAAGACCACGTTCCTGATCGCCACCATTCTCTTGTTCCTTTTCGTCGGCCTGTTTCTGGAAGGCATCGCCGCCATGCTGGTTCTGGTGCCAATCCTGCACCCGATCGCCGTCGGCATGGGGGTCGATCCGGTCCATTTCGGCATCCTTGTCATCTTCAACCTGATGATCGGCCTGATCACTCCACCACTCGGCCTCTGTCTCTTTGTGGCCGAGGGTATCGCCCAGGTGGGAATGGCACGGCTGACCATGGCCATCCTGCCGTTCTTCTTCGTCGAGGTGCTGGTGCTGCTGCTCCTCACCTTTGTGCCGGAAACGGTCATCTGGCTGCCCCGCGTGATGGGCTACTGAACCCACGGAAAGTCACCATGAAAACCGCCATCGCCACCGTCTCCATCGCAGGCGACCTTGCCGAAAAGCTCAGTGCAATCGCGGCTGCAGGCTTCGATGGTGTCGAAATCTTCGAAAACGACTTCCTGGCCTTCGACCGCAGCCCGAAGGACGTCGGCCAGATGGTTCGCGATCATGGACTGGAGATCTCGCTGTTTCAGCCCTTCCGCGACTTTGAAGGCATGCCGGAACCCCAGCGCACCCGAACCTTTGCCCGCGCAGAACGCAAGTTCGAACTGATGCAGGACATGGGCGCGGACCTCGTGCTGATCTGCTCCAACGTCTCCCCCATCGCGCTTGGCGGCATCGATCGCGCCGCTGACGATCTCGCGGAACTTGGCGACCTTGCCGCCAAAAGCGGTATCCGCATCGGCTACGAGGCCCTCGCCTGGGGCCGGTTCGTCAACGATCACCGCGATGCCTGGGAAATCGTCAGAAGGGCGGACCATGCCAATGTGGGCCTGATCCTGGATTCTTTCCATACCCTGGCACGCAAGACCGACCCGGACACCATCCGGGCCATTCCGGGCGACAAGATCTTCTTCGTCCAGCTCGCCGACGCGCCGAATTTCAACATGGACCTGCTTTACTGGAGCCGCCATTTCCGCAACATGCCCGGCGAAGGCGATCTGGACGTGACCGGCTTCATGCGGGCCGTGGCTGCAACGGGATATGACGGCGTGCTGTCACTGGAGATCTTCAACGACCAGTTCCGCGGCGGCTCGCCGAAGTCGATTGCCGTCGATGGCTACCGCTCGCTTCCCTACCTGATGGATCAGGTCCGGCGGACCGAACCCGGTATCAAGATCCCCGTCCCGGACATGCCAGACCGGGTACCGGTCGCCGGTATCGAGTTTGTGGAATTCGCAGCCGACCGCAAGGAAGGCAACGATCTGGCCGCCATGCTCACGACACTCGGCTTCCACAAGGCGGGCAAGCATGTTTCCAAGGAGGTCGAGCTCTGGCGTCAGGGCGGCATCAACATCGTCCTCAACACCGATCCACACGGCTTCGCTTACGCGTCCTATATCTCCCACGGCACCAACGTCTGCGACATTGGCCTGAAGGTGGCCGATGCGGCTGCCACTGTTGCCCGCGCCGAAACACTTGGCGCAAGGACCTTCGAGCAACCGGTCGGCCCTGGTGAGCTTGAAATCCCGGCAATCCGCGCCCTTGGCGGCAGCGTCATTCACTTCGTCGACGACAGCAAAGACTTGTCGCGGGTCTGGGAAATCGAGTTCGAGGCCGTTGCGGACAGTGGCGCTGGCAGCGGCAGGAAGCGTGACGCAGGCCTGACCCGCATCGACCACCTCGCCGAGACCATGAACTACGACGAGATGCTCACCTGGCTGCTGTTCTATCGCTCGATCTTCGACACAGAAAAGACCGCCATGGTGGACGTGATCGACCCCGCCGGCCTTGTCCGCAGCCAGGTCATCGAGAACGACGACGGCAGCCTGCGGATCACGCTCAACGGGGCAGAAAACCGCAAGACACTTGCCGGGCATTTCATCTCGGAAGGTTTCGGATCGGGTGTGCAACATATCGCATTCGAAACCGCGGACATCTTCAAGACAGTGAAGGCGCTGAAAGCCAATGGCTTTACGCCGCTGGTGATCTCACCGAACTACTACGACGATCTGGACGCCCGGTTCGGGCTCGAGGAAGACTTCCTCAACGACCTGAAAAGCTCGGGCATTCTCTATGACCGGGACGGAAGCGGTGAATACTTCCAGCTCTACAGCCCCACCTATGGCGAAGGCTTCTTCTTCGAGATCGTCGAACGCCGCGGCGGCTACAGGGGCTATGGCGCAGCCAACGCCCAGTTCCGCATCGCTGCCCAGAAACGTCACTTCCGCGCGAAGGGCATGCCGGCACGCTGATTTTCCATAAAATAACGCCCGGCACGAAACATCGACCCGCAGTTTCCCGCAACCGTTGACGATGCTCGTACCGGGCGCATTTCCGACGCTCTAACCGGCCAGCAGTGGGAGCGGCCGGTTCGGACAAGCGGCGGAAACAAGGTGGGAGAGCAGACGCGCCCCGTATGAGCGGTCAGGCGGCCGGGATCACGGTAAGGGACGCGTGTGGCGCTGCCTCTCCTGATGTGCGGCGCCCGGAATATCGTCGGTGGACGATTTCGCAAGCTCAAAAAAAGCCTGTAGGATTTGAACTCGCCAGATTGGTGAGGCTCAGGGGAAAAACATGCGCAATTTCGTCAAGTTGCAAACGACCAACAAGGTCGACGAGCGCCGGCTTCTGCGCGCCAGGCTGCTGGTGCATCTCCATGCGACCATCACACGGATCCTGATGGATATTTCTCCCGGCCTGACGCTGGCCGAGATGCATGTGCGGGAAGCTGTCTATCTCGCTGACTACAAGGAACAGGAATGCGACCTTGAGTACGTTGCGAAAAATGTCGGTATCTCAATGACCTCCGCCACCCGCAAGCTGTCAAAGCTGGTCGAGATGGGAATGATCGAAAAGACCCGACGCGGCCGAAAATTCGTTTATGCGACACCGGAGAAGTATCTGGGAGCCCGCTACGAATATGATGACGGGCGACCGGTGATAGACAAGGCGGTCGACGAAGTCATCGACCTCGTGGACAAGCTCGTGCGTTGAGCGAACTCACCAGAAAAGTGACTTCGCTCAACGCCCCTCTTTTGAGGTCTGGAGGCTCAGCGACCGTTTTTCTGCCGCCACGCCTCGTATTTCTGCTGGTTTTCTTCCTTCGTCGGCGGATAGAGGCCGATGATCGGCGTTCCGGCCTGAACCTCCTCCAGCACGAAGTCTTCGAAGCTCTCCATGCCGGTGCATTCATCCGCCAGCTCATCAGCCAGATGCGCCGGGATCACCATGACGCCGTCCTTGTCGCCGACCAGGACATCCCCGGGAAATACAGGGGCATCGCCGCAGGAGATCGGCACGTTAATGTCGAGCGCTTCATGCAAGGTCAGGTTGGTGGGGGCTGACGGCTTGGCGTAATAGGCGGGCATGTCCAGTGCGCCGATGCCTTCCGCATCCCGGAAACCGCCGTCGGAGACGACCCCGGCGGCGCCGCGCAGCGCCAGCCGCGTGATCAGGATGGAGCCTGCCGTCGCGGCACGGGCATCCTTGCGGGCATCCATCACCAGAACATGGCCCGGCGGGCAGGTTTCCATGGCAACCCGTTGCGGATGATCGGGATTGCGGAAAACAGTGATCGGATTACGATCCTCTCGCGCTGGGATATAGCGCAGCGTGAAAGCCTGGCCGACCATGTTCTCGTCCTTCGGAGCGACGGGAACCACGCCCTGGATGAACTGGTTGCGCAGGCCGCGCTTGTAGAGAGCTGTTGCGACCGAGGCGGTCGACACTTTTTTCAGCTTTGCACGGGTGTCGTCGGAAAGAATGTAGTCGCTCATGATGTCCTCAGAAGATATCGGGTTCACCGGCGGTGCGGCCGAAATCGGATTGCAGGAAGTCGAAGTCGCAGCCCTTGTCGGCCTGGGTGACGTGGCGTTGGAAGAGATAGCCGTAGCCGCGCTCGTATCGGGACACAGGCGCTTGCCAGGCGGCCTTGCGGGTCGTCAGTTCGGCTTCGTCGACCACCATGTCGAGGCGGCGGTTTGCCAGATCGAGGCGCACAGTGTCGCCCGTCTTCAAAAGCGCCAATGGCCCACCGACATAGCTTTCCGGCGCCACATGAAGCACGCAGGCGCCATAGGACGTGCCGGACATGCGCGCATCTGAGATCCGCAGCATGTCGCGGTGTCCCTGTTTGATCAGCGCTTTGGGGATCGGCAGCATGCCCCATTCTGGAAACCCCGGCCCGCCCTGGGGCCCGGCATTGCGCAGCACCAGAACATGGTCCGGCGTGACGTCGAGGTTCTCGTCGTCAATCGCTGCCTTCATCTCCGGATAGCTGTCGAAGACCAGCGCCGGTCCCTCGTGATAATGGAACTTCGGGTCGCAGGCTGCCGGTTTGATGACGGCCCCGTCCGGACACAGGTTCCCGCGCAGAACGGCGAGCGATCCTTCCTGGTAGACCGGATTGGACAGCGGACGGATGACGTCGTCGTTATAGACGGTCGCTCCTTCCAGGTTCTCACCCAGCGTCTTGCCGGTGATGGTCAGGGCGGAAAGATCGAGCCGGTCCTCGATCTGCTTCATCAGCGCGCGCAGGCCGCCTGCATAGAAGAAATCCTCCATCAGGTAGTCCTTGCCGGAGGGACGCACATTGGCGATCAGCGGCGTCACCCGGCCCAGGGCATCCAGATCGTCGAGCGACAGATCAACCCCGGCCCTGCGCGCCATGGCAATAAGATGAACGACCGCGTTGGTGGAACAGCCGGTGGCCATGGCAACGACCGCGGCGTTCCGACAGGCGGCGTCCGTGATGATCCGGTCCGGCGTCAGCTCTTCCCAGACCATCTCTACGATGCGCCGGCCGCAATCTGCCCCCATGCGTTGATGGCCAGCATCGACCGCCGGAATGGACGACGCACCCGGCAAGGTGAGCCCCATCGCATCGGCGATCGCCGTCATGGTCGAGGCAGTCCCCATGGTCATGCAGGTACCGGCGGAACGGGCAATGCCCCCCTGGATGCCAAGCCACTCCTCGTCGGAAATGTTGCCCGCCCGGCGCTCGTCCCAGTATTTCCAGGCATCCGAACCAGACCCCAGGATCTTGCCGGCATAATTGCCGCGCAACATCGGGCCTGCCGGCAGATAGACCATCGGAACACCTGCTGAAATCGCGCCCATGACGAGACCCGGCGTGGTCTTGTCGCAGCCGCCCATCAGCACCACGCCATCCAGCGGATGCGAGCGGATCATCTCTTCCGTCTCCATGGCCAGCATGTTGCGGTAGAGCATCGAGGTCGGCTTGGTGAAGCTTTCGTCGACCGAAAGCGACGGCATCTCGACGGGAAAACCTCCCGCCTGGAATACCCCGCGCTTCACATCCTGCACCCGCTCCTTGAAATGAGCATGGCAGGTGTTGAGCTCGGACCAGGTGTTGAGCACACCGATGACAGGCTTGTCGCGGAAGTCTTCTTCCGAATAGCCGAGCTGCATCATCCGTGAGCGATGACCGAAGCTGCGCAGATCGTCGGGGGCGAACCAGCGCGCGGATCGTAAGTCTTTTGGGGCTTTGTGCGTCATGATTTTATCCGGTGAAGGCAAAGGTCAGCCAGATGACGATGAGGGTGAAGACAAGGCCGGCGGCTTCCGGCCAGTTGCCGAACCTATCGTCGCGGCGTTCTTCGTCCGCGAAGTCTCCCGGTGCGATGTCCTCATCCTGTCGGGTGAGATCCTTGTCGGTTATTTTCATCTCAGCCTCCTCAATCCAGCAGGTTCGGTAGCCACAGGGCAAGGTCGGGGAAGAACAACACCAGGAACAGCCCCACAGCCTGCAACGCGATGAACGGCAGCACGGCGGCGAAGATCTCCTGCAACTGGATGTCTTTTGGCGCTACCGATTTCAGGAAGAAACAGGCCGGGCCGAAAGGCGGCGACAGGTAGTAGATCTGGATATTCATGGCGAAGAGCACTCCGAACCAGACAGGATCGAACCCGAGATCCACCACCACCGGCGCAAAGATCGGCACGGTGATGAAGATGATCGCAATCCATTCCAGGAAGGTGCCGAGCACCATCACGATCAGCATCATGACGACGATCACAAGGATCGGCGCGATGTCTAGGGATGTCAGCAGGCCGCGCAGGAACTCGCCGCCACCGATCCGGTTGTAGATGCCGATCAGCGAAACGGCACCCAGCACCAGCCATATGATGGACCCGACGGTCAGCACAGTCTGGCGCATGGCATCGCGGGCCATCTTCCAGGTCAGCTCGTTGCGGATGGCAGCAACCACGAGGGCTCCCACGGCGCCCACCGCGGCGGCCTCCGTGACGGTGGCGATGCCGGAATAAATGACCCCGAGCACAGCGCCGATCAGAAGCCCCGGCAACACCACTCCTTTCAGAAACTTGACGCGCTGGAACAAAGGCAGTCCGGTTTCGGGAATATCGTAGATCGGTGCCAGTGCCGGATTGAGCCGGACCCGGATCAGAATGTAGATGATGAACAGGCTGGCGAGGATCAGGCCCGGCACAGCGGACGCGGCGAAGAGCTTGGTGATAGACACCTGGGCGGCAAGGCCGTAGACGATCAGCACCACCGACGGCGGGATCAGCGTTGCCAATGCACCGGCTGCACAGATGATGCCGATGGACAGCTTGCGGTCATAGCCCAGCCTCAGCATCTGGGGCAGAGCGATCAGGCCAAGCATGACGATCTCGCCCCCCATGATCCCGGACATTGCCGCCAGCACCACCGCGACGACACAGGTCTGCACCGCCACCGAACCGCGGAAGCGCCCGCCCAGGATCGCCATGCTGTCGAACAGCGACTGTGCGATCCCCGATCGTTCGAGGACGTTGGCCATGAAGACAAAGAACGGAACGGCGATCAGCTCGTATTTGTGCAGAACCTCGCCGACATTGGCGGCCACGATGAAGAAGCCGGCGCGCTCCCCGAAATAGAGGATCGCGGTTGCCAATGAGACTGTCAGCGTGGTGATGCCGAGCGGTACACCCAGCGCCATCAGCGCCAGCAGCGCGACGACGATCAGAAGGGTAATGATTTCAATGCCCACCGGCGATCCCCCCTTCGGTGCGCTGGCACCAGCGAATGATGTTTGCCACAAGCTGGAGGATGTAGAGGACACAGCCGACGACGAGCAGGATTTTCAGATAGGTCGGCTGGATCGAATTGAGTGCGGTGCCGGAATGCTCGGTGCGCTTCAGCACCTTCAGCATCGGGTCCCACAGGGCCATGGTCAGGACGACCACCGCGCCTGCCGCGATCAGCATCTGCAACAGGCGCATGACATGCCAGACACGCGGGCTGACCAGCGTTTCGATCATGGTGATGGAGATATGCCGATGCCGCTGGGTGACATATCCTACAGCCAGCACCCAGGCCGAGGCACAGAGCGTCATGGCAAGTTCCGTCGACCAGACCGTTGGCCTGTCGAAACCGTAGCGCATCACCACCTCAAGCGCGGAAACCGCGATGCAGGCGAAAAACAGCACGGAGCAACCATGGCCGATGAACACGCTGACACGGTCCATGATGTCGGCATAGCGCGCGAATAGGCGTTTCATCATCTCTCCCTGAATGAAGACAACAAGGGGCACGAAAAACCGGGCAGGACACCGGCGTCGGTGTTCAAGCCTGTGCCTGGCCTGGAACTTTGGCAAGAACGCTGCGTGCCCTCATCTCGCCGCAAGGAGAGCAAGGACACGCGCCGCTAAGTCGGATTTCAGTTTTTGAAGAGACCGATTTCGGTCATGTAGGAGATGTTCGCGTCCAGCGCTTCCTTCGCAAGGTCGGACTTCTGAGCATAGGTCTCCCACTCCTTGCGGGCGATCTCACGCAGTTGGTCGCGATCTTCCTGGGCCCAGTCGATCACTTCGATCTTCTCGCCCTCACTGTCTCTGGCGGCGAGTTCCTTGTCCTTCTTGTCGACTTCAGCCGCCATCGCAAACATGGCGTCATACCACCAGTCGCGCAGGGCTTTCTGGTCTTCCGCGCTCAGCGCATCCCACTTTGCCTTGTTGATGGTGAACTGCATCGACGGCATGGAGTGAATGCCGGGATAAAGCGGATACGGCGCGACGTCATGCAGACCGGTCGCATCGTTGTTGACATAGGCCGAGGCATCGGCCGCATCGACGATGCCTTTTTCCAGCGCCCCATAAACTTCAGAGAACGGAATGGAGACCGGCGACGCACCGGCTGCCTGGAAAACCGCCGCGGCCAGGCCTTCCGGAGAGCGGATCTTCTTGCCGGCCAGATCTTCGAACGTGCGGATCGGAACGCGGGCAGGCAGCGCTTCGCGGGAATAGGGTCCGCAGGCAACGACCTGCACTTCACCGCCGGTTACGGCGTCGGCGGCTTTCTGCATCACGGCTTCGCCGCCGCCATCCTTGCAGAAGCCGATCATCTGCTGCGGTGTATCATACCCGGAAATGAGATCACCCATGATGGCATAGGCCGGCTCGCGGCCCGCAAAATAGTTCACGGACGTGAAGTCACCGTCCAATACGCCGGCAGCGACGGCATCGGGTGTTTCCCTTGCCGGCACCACGGACCCGTTCGGCGTCAACAGGATCTCGACACGACCGTCGGTCATCTCCTTGATTTTCGGCAGCCAGGTTTCCGTGAGGTACTGGGTGGAAAAGTCCCCTGCATTGAATGAGGTCTGAATGCTGAAGGTCTCGGCCTGCGCCATTGTTGCGATGACTGAGACCGAAGCTGCCAGGGCAGCGGCGGTGAATTTCATGGTGTCCTCCACTCGATTGCGCGGGGAGCTCCTCCTCCCGCTATCTGATGCATTAATATATTAGTGCATTTTATGCAAGTCTGTTCTATCTTCGCCTGAGAAGAATCGTGCATTCGAACGAGAGGATCAGCGATGACGGTTGAACTGGCTCAACTGCTGGATGACCCGAATAGGGCGGCAGACACCGGCAGTGGCGAACGGATCAGAAGGATCTCCGTCAGTCAGCAAATCCAGGAATCACTTCGCGCGCGGATCATTTCGCTTGAGCTCACACCCGGGCTCAGCCTGCCGCGGACGGACCTTGCCACCCATTATGGCGTCAGCCAGACCCCTGTGCGCGATGCGATGATGAAGCTTGAAGAAGAAGGATTGCTGACCATCTATCCGCAGTCCAAGACCGAAGTCTCGAAGATTGACGTCGACCACGCCCGCGAAACCCAGTTCCTGCGTCTGTCTCTGGAACTTGAAGTGACACGCACTCTCGCCAGACAGGAAGACAAATCGTCCATCGCCCCTGCCCGCCAGATCCTCAGGCTGCAGGAAACGGCGCATGCCGAGGGCGACCTAGGCCTCTTTGCCACCTTCGACAAACGGTTTCACCTGTCCCTGTTCAAGGCGGTCGGTCTTGCCAGCCTGTGTCAGCTCGTGGCGTCGCGCTCCGGCCATATCGACCGTCTGCGCAACCTCAATCTGCCGGATCCCGGCAAACCCGCGAGCATCTTGAGATATCATGCGCTGATCCTGGCCGGGATCGAGGCAAGCGATGAAACGGCGACGGAAACTGCCGTCCGCGAGCATCTGTCCGGCACACTGAAACAGGTTGATCAGATCGTCGCCCGAAATCCGGAATTCTTCTAGGTCAGCCTTCTCCCGGTCGGGAACTCTCCCGGATCAGAGCCTGCCTTGATCAGAACCGGACCGGAAAACGGTCGTCTCAGCAAGAGACGCAGTGCAAGCATTATGGCGTCAAGTGCCAACCATCAGGTGTGCTAACTGGTCATCGCCGATGCCACCAGTGCCCGCGCGGCTTCTCCCGCCGCGTCCGCATAAGCAGGATCGCGATGAACCAGGATGGTTGAAAACGCCCCGTCCAGCAGCAGAACGATATGCCTTGCAAGGTCCGGCGCGCACTCAAGGCACGCGGCTTCGAATTCTTCCGCCATCCACGCCTCGAATTTCTTTTTGTGTCCGGCCCCGACCTTCATCGCCGGATGCCCTGGCATGTTGGCCAGTTCCGCTGCCGTGCGCAGAAACCCGCAACCTTTCCACTTCGGGTGCCGTGCGGAGACTGCGATCTGGCGGAAGATCGCCTGCACCTTGTGCGGCAATTGGCCTTCGGCCTCGCCAAACCATTTTCGGAACTGATTGAGGTTGGGCTGATCGCGGGACGCCAGGTAGGCTTCGATCAGATCGTCCTTGCTCTTGAAGTGGTAGTAGACCGTCTTCTTGGTGATGCCTGCCTTCTCTGCGATCGTATCCAGGCTGACGGCGCGGATACCCTCCGCATAGAAGAGCTTGTTGGCGGCGGTGAGGATCCGCTCTCGGGCTGTCTCGGCAGGCTTGGTCATCAGATTAGTATACTCACCAGTGAATATACATCAATGCGCGTCACCGCTAGCGTCCCCCTATCGACATCAGACCAAGGACACATCCCATGACCGCTACCGTGCTTCTGGACCGCCACGGACCGATCGCCCTCCTGACAATCAACCGGCCGGAGAAATTGAACGCGCTCGACTACGCCACGAATGACCTGCTGCTGGCTCATCTGGACGAGCTGGAGCCCAACGACAGCATTCATGCAGTCGTCATCACCGGCGCAGGCCGGCGCGCTTTTTCGGCAGGCGGCGACATTCACGAGTTTTCATGCAGCATTTCAGACGGAGTGGAGGTCGCGATGCGCGACTTCTGCCAGCGGGGGCAGCGAATGACCACACGCCTGGAAGACTATCCCAAACCGGTTATCGCGGCGGTCAACGGCCTGGCCTATGGCGGTGGCTGCGAGATCACCGAGGCGGTTCACCTCGCGGTCGCCTGCGAAAGTGCACTCTTCGCCAAACCTGAAATCAATATCGGCATTCCGCCGACCTTTGGTGGCACCCAGCGCCTGCCGCGTCTGGCGGGCCGCAAGCGCGCACTTGAACTGCTTTTGACCGGGGACAGTTTTTCTGCGGCGAGAGCTTTTGAACTTGGTCTGGTCAATCAGGTGGTTGCCGACGGCAGCGAACTGGAAGCCGCCTTCGCTCTCGCAAAACGCATCCTGCGTCACTCTCCACTGGCAGCCTCCAGGATCCTGAGTGCCGTCACACGCGGGCTCAACACAACCATTGCCGAAGGCCTGCGGATCGAACAGGAGCAGTTCGCACGCATGGCGGCAACACGGGACGTACACGAAGGCCTCACTGCCTGGATCGAGCGACGCATGCCGGACTACGAAGGCGCCTGAAGCCGGCAGAAAAAGAAAGGCAGCACGCCTGAGGTGTGCTGTCTGAGTACATGTCAGAAAAGTTTTACAAAAAAATACGCTTTATATAACAGCGTCTTACAGTAACGATTTCGGCCCAGGCCCGATTTTCTCGGCAACGGCGGTTGTATTGAACCCGGTGTTTGTTAAGGTCCCGGCACCCAATGACTGAAAGGCGCGCGCCGCTTCTCCAGCGGATGGACCGGGCACCAGACAGCCCACCTTTCGCATCTGCAGCTACCCTTTAGCTGCCTTGTGCGCCTTCCAGAAAAGTCCGGCATCCGACCCTTCGCGCAAGGGGTTGGGTAAATTCCGTCCAGTGCACCTTCGCACCACCTGCCGGGCTTGAAACAGAACAATTCCGACGCTCGCTGCCCGACTTCCGGGCGGTGCATGAGCGCGTGCGCGCTACGGCCAGATCCGTGCGGCATCGCTCGACCTCAAAAAGGAGACGCTATCCATGCAGGCTGAACAGCTGGCCACCAATGCCGAATTGCAACTGGACGAGCAGGCTTATGGCCAGGATCCGATTGCAGACCGGGAGACCGATCTCTATCGCGGCGAATACATCATGTCTTTCGTGGAAAAGTGGGACGAGTTGATCGACTGGGACGCACGTGCAGACAGCGAAGGACAGTTCTTCATGGACGTGCTGCGCGCTCGCGGCAAGGAAACAGTTCTTGATGTCGCCACCGGGACGGGCTTCCATTCGGTGCGACTGACCCGCGCCGGTTTCAACGTCACATCGGCTGACGGCTCCGCCGCCATGCTGGCGAAGGCCTTCCAGAACGGCCAGAAGCGCGGCATGATCCTGAAGACGGTTCAGGCCGACTGGCGCTGGCTCAACCGGGACATCCAGGGCAAATATGACGCCATCATCTGTCTCGGCAATTCCTTCACGCACCTGCACGACGAACTGGACCGCCGCCGGGCACTTGCCGAATTCTATGCCGCACTCAAACATGACGGCATCCTGATCATCGATCAGCGCAACTACGATGCGATGCTCGACCATGGCTTTTCGAACAAGCACAAATACTACTACGCCGGCAAGAAGGTGAAGGCTGAACCGGTCCACATGGACGATGGCCTCGCCCGGTTCAAATACAGCTTTCCCGATGGTGCCGAGTACACGCTCAACATGTGTCCCATCCGCAAGAACTACATGCGCCGCCTCCTGTCGGAAGCAGGCTTCGAGCGGGTTCGCACCTACGGCGATTTTCAGGAAACCTTTGCGGAAAACGATCCGGATTTTTTTATCCACATCGCCGAAAAATCCAGCCTGCATCTGGTTCGCTGGGGCGGAGCACGGCCCGAGGATGGTTCCAAGGACATCCGCGAGGTTGCTGAAAGCTACTACGACAGTGACGACGCCGACACTTTCTACAGCCTTGTCTGGGGTGGTCAGGACCTGCACATCGGTCTCTATGACACCACCAGCAACATTCGCGAAGCTTCGGATCTGACCATCGACGAGATGGCCGGCATGCTGCCCAATCTCGGTGCCGACGCAAAGGTTCTCGACATTGGCTCCGGCTATGGCGGCGCGATGCGCAAGCTGGTGAAGGCCAGCGGCTGCAGCGCGGTTTGCCTGAACATCTCCGATGTCCAGAACGACACCAACCGGCACCGCAATATCCAGCAGGGTTTCAAGGACAGGATCCGCGTCGAACACGGCGTCTTCGAGGACATCCCGGAAGAGCCGGAAAGCTTCGAAATCGTCTGGAGCCAGGATGCAATCCTGCACTCCGATCAACGCCACAAGGTGCTTCAGGAAGTCTACCGGGTGCTCAAGCCGGGCGGCTATTTCATCTTCACCGATCCGATGCAGGCAGACGATGCCGATCCGAAGGCCCTGCAGCCGGTTTATGACCGCCTGCAGCTTAACAGCCTGGGATCGATGCGGTTCTACCGCGAGACGGCCGAAGCCCTCGGCTTTGAAACCGTCGAGCAGCGGGACATGACACAGCAGCTGCGCAATCACTATTTCCGTGTGCGTGAAGAGCTGCTCGCCAACTATGACAAACTTCGCAGCGAAGGTGCTTCCGCAGACTATCTCGACAAGATGGCGCTCGGCCTCATGAACTGGGTCAACGCTGCGGACGCCGGGCAGCTCGCCTGGGGCATCCAGCTTTTCCGCAAGCCCGCCTGATCCCCTTCCTTCCCGATCTCCTGCCCGGGCGCCATACACCGCCCCGGGCAGGACTATCCTTTCCAAAACGACAAGGAGCGCGCAATGACGCAAAGATCCTGGCTATTCACCAGTGAATCCGTTTCCGAAGGACACCCGGACAAGGTCTGTGACCGTATATCCGACACCATTCTGGACGCCTTCCTGGAACAGGACCCTGACGCCCGCGTTGCCTGCGAAACGCTGACCACCACCAATCACGTTACCATTGCCGGCGAAGTTCGCGGCCCCGACCAGGTCCTGGACACGGTCGAAAGCCTCGTGCGTGAAGCGGTCCGCGACATCGGCTACGAGCAGGATGGCTTCCACTGGAAAACGCTGGAGGTGGTCAACCGTCTGCACCGCCAGTCGGCGGACATCGCCATGGGCGTGGACGAAGGCGACAAGGGCGAGGAAGGTGCCGGCGACCAGGGCATCATGTTCGGCTACGCCTGCAACGAGACCGAAGAGCTGATGCCTGCGCCGATCCTGCTGTCGCACAAGATCCTGCGCACCATGGCCGAGGCCCGCAAATCCGGCCGCGAACCACGCCTTGGTCCAGATTCCAAGAGCCAGGTGACACTGCGCTATGAAAACGGACGCCCGACCGGCATCGACGCTGTGGTCGTTTCCACCCAGCACGGCGAAAACGTCAGCCAGGAAGAAGTGCGCGAAGCCGTTCTGCCGTTCATCCTGCACGCCCTGCCCGTCGGTTGGTCCGTTCCCGACAACCGGATCTACATCAACCCGACGGGCCGCTTCGTGATTGGCGGACCGGATGGTGACGCCGGCCTCACCGGCCGCAAGATCATCGTCGACACCTATGGCGGTGCAGCTCCTCATGGCGGCGGCGCCTTTTCCGGCAAGGATCCGACCAAGGTCGACCGCTCAGCGGCCTATGCCTCGCGCTATCTCGCCAAGAACGTGGTGGCCGCCGGCCTTGCCGACAAATGCCTGATCCAGCTCGCCTATGCCATCGGAATGCCGGAGCCGGTCGCCGTTTATGTCGACACGCAGGGAACCGGCAAGGTGGATGAAGTCGCCCTTGGCAAGACTTTGCGCGAGATGGTGCGCCTGACACCGCGCGGCATCCGCGAGCGGCTCGGCCTGTCGAAACCGATCTACGCCCGCACCGCAGCTTACGGCCACTTTGGCCGCGCACCGGAAGAAGACGGCGGCTTCGGCTGGGAGAGAACCGATCTTGCCAACGAGCTCGCCCGGCACTTCGGCGCCCGTGCGGACGCTGCCGAATAAGCGTTCAAAGCAATACCGGCGCGGCAATTGTCGCGCCGGTTATTGTTCCAGTTTCTCGATTAGACCTTTTCGTCAGAACCTTTCCACGCTCGGCCGCAGCTCAAGTTCGGATGTCCACGCGCTTTTGTCCTGGCGCGAGATTTCCAGATAGGCCCGTGCGATCGCATCAGGGTGGAGGGTCTTGTCCGGGTCATCATACGGTGCACCGCGATCCGGATTGTAGATCACCCCGTCGATAACGAAATGAACCACGTGGATGTTCTGCGGCGACAATTCCCGGGCAAGCGATTGGCATAAACCGCGCAGCGCGAATTTGCCCATGGCAAAGGGTGCAGACTGCGGGAAGCCCTTGATGCCGGCGGAAGCACCGGTAAACAGCATCACGCCCTCACCCTTCGGCACCATCCGCTTTGCCGCTTCATGAGCGACGGCCAGCGCACCGAAGGCGGTCACATCCAGCGCGGCATGCACGTCCTCGAGATTGAGCTCGGCAACCGGTCCGCGTACACGGCCACTGGCATTGTAGACGACAATATCCGGTGTTGCTCCCGCATCGTCGAGGTCTTGGAACAGGCGCGCCACACTGGCTGCATCGGCAGCATCGCAGGCATGGGCTTTCGCACCAGTCTCGGAGCAAAGCCCCTCCAGCTTTGCGGGGGTTCTGGCGGCCAGAGCAACCGCATAACCTTCCCGGGCGAACGTCCGCGCCAGCGAGGCACTGAGGCCCGACCCGGCGCCGACAATCAGGGCATTTCTGCTCACGATGCGGCCCCCAGATAGACTGGCTTCAATCCGCTCACCAGTTGCGCCTGGATCGGCGCAGTCGCTTCGTTCATGGCGGTAACACCCATGTCCTGCCCGACTTGCGTGCGGATCGGCCGCTGCCCGTCCATTGCAATCAGCTCAAGGATCTTGGTTGCGACGTTGCCCGCATCGGTGATGGCTTCACCCTGATCGAACATGCCCTGGAACATGCCAAGCAAACGGTCGCGTCCTTTCGAGTAGTCGCCGTATTGACTGACCCGCGCTGCATCGCCTGGCGCCGGAGCGGAGGTCACCAGGTCAGTGCCATGGCCACTCGGTTCAACCAGCACGGACTCGACCCCGAACGGCTCCAGCTCGTAATGCAACGACTCGCAGTAAGCCTCCATCGCCCACTTGCTGGCGCAGTAAAGGCCGAAGAAAGGCATGCCGAACCGGCCTGCAACCGAACTGAGACTGATCACGAGACCGGACTTCCGCGCCCGCATCGCCGGCAGCACGGCCCGCGTCAAATGCATGACACCATAGACGTTGACGTCGAACAGATCCTTTGCCTGCTCCATGGTGAAGCCTTCCGTCAGACCAACAGGCATGACGCCTGCGTTGTTGACCAGGACGTCTATCGGCCGCTCGGCCTCGATCGCCGCGACTGTCTGTTCGACACCTTTCTCGTCAGCCACATCCACGTTGACGGGAACAAGCTTGCCCGGAAGACCTTCGGCAAAAAGCTTGAGCGCCTTGGCCGCTTCCGCGTTTCTGCCGTTCAGATCCCGCATGCCGGCATAAACGACATGGCCTTCCTGCACGAGTCTCTGGGCGGTCAGAAACCCGATGCCCCGGCTTGCACCGGTAATCAGGATTGTCTTTTGGGTGGTCATTTTCATTTCCCTTCTTTCTTGAAGATTGTGCGCATGAACAGCGCCAGGGGTTCGTCGCTGCGGCTTGCCTTCATTCTTGTCAGCGCGCCGCTCCACGAATTCATGAGCCAGTCGGCAGCCTGTGCCGGGGACAGATGAGACAGTCCGATCCGCGACAAGTCCGTTTCCCGCAGGCAGATCTCCAGTTCGCCCGTCAGCGCCTTCCAATGGCTGTCGAGCTCTGCCTGAAAGACCGGTTTCTGGTCAGCCAGCTCCGTCGACAGGTTGCACATCAGGCACCCCTGGGCGTAGCCGCGGTCTTTCATCCCTTCCCGGGCACCGGAGAAAAATGCTTCCAGACGTTCCACCGGCGAGCGTTTGCGGTCCGAAAGGCAGGCCTTTGCAAAAGCGAGCTGATCCCGGTGGTAATGACGCGCTACCTCGAGCCCGAAGTCCTCCTTGGTGTCGAAGTAATGGTAGAAGGACCCCTTCGGGACGCCGCTTTCGCGCAACACGTCATTGATCCCGATACCGTCGAAACTGTTCTCCCGAATGAGCGTCATGCCGACATCCAGAAGACGGGTTTTCGCTGTCTCGTAAGCGGCTTCATTGCGCGTTCTGGCCAAGGGATATCCTTTCGTCCGAAACTTTCTGGCACCACCAGTCCCGCTGGTGCGGCCTGTCGTCTGCAGCTCTCGTCAAATTAGAAATAGACCGGTCTATTAATTATCGTCAATGAAATGAACTTCACGGTTGCGTGTGTACGACAATCAACGAGGAAATCGCCCTTCTCAGAAACAAAAAGCTCCCCGCGGATGACCACGGAGAGCTGATTGATCAAATGAATTTTGCCTGTCCGGCTCTGCTGACGCAGAAACGGGGTTTTGGCTCAGGCTTCTTCCGGCACCTTTTCCCCCGCGCCTTCCGTCACCTGGTCGATCCAGTCCTGAAGGTTGTAATAGGTGGTGATGCGGGCGATCTGGCCGTCGCGGATCTCGAAGAAGCTGCCTGCCGGCAGCTTGTAGGTCTGACCGTTTGCGGGCGGCAGCCCGCTGTCGGTGCCGATATAGCTGCCGTGAACAATGAACTCGGCCGCTGCCCGCGTGCCGTCGTCATTGACGAACAGCACGATATCGCTGAGGCGCTCCTTGTAGCAGCGCGTCATGTGAACGTTGAAGGACCAGAACTTGTCCTTGCCGACACGGCGCTCACCCTGATTGACGTCATGGATCAGGTCGTCGGCAACCAGACTTTCCATTTTCTTGGTATCGCCGGCATTGAAGGCAGCGAAATAGGTGTCGATCAGAAACCGGGACTGTTTGTTGGCCATAGGTCCTCGCAGGGGCGGAAACACAATCTGGCCGGGAGTTTGCCTTCGCCGCTCTCCAGGCGCAAGAGGCAGAAAGGATTGCGGTTTACGGTTCTTCACCGAAACCGCTTCAAACCAAAGAATGGCTTTTCTGCCGGCAACAGTCGGCGCAAACATGATGAAGTTGCCAAAATACAACATACTGTATCTCAATGGCAACATTTACCTATTCACGTGAATTTGCCGGTTGCATAGGCGCCCGATCTTGCAGTATCACCTCATCACCGGTCACCGAACCGGCACAGACATCAACGGCCCGGCCATTTATCGCCACCCGCATGATCAGGCTCTGCCTACTCATGTACGGATGCTGTCCCGGACGATCGGACAATCGCGCATGAAGTTCAACGGTTGAACGCCGGGACTGTATCCCGGAGGCAACAGGTTCGACTCCTGTGATGTGCTCCATGGATAGCTCAATGGTAGAGCATCGGACGCTTAATCCGACTGTCGCGAGTTCGACTCTCGCTCCAAACCCGGTTTTCAGACACCGGACTGGCCTGTCACGCCAGCAGCTATGCAAGCTGTTCCATAGGGGACCCGTAGAGGTCTTGCGAACGCGGACTGAGCGTCTTTTGCCTTCGGGTGAAAGGTACCCCCGGACCGCCGACGCCAGGTCGCTTCGCCCGGCCTTTGGCAAAGGCTCCACCGCAGCTTTGCCGGAACCGCCTGTTCTCGAACGGGCGGAACCCGCATTGCCGCCGCGCCGCCCTCTGGCCAAGGGCCCGACGGGAGACCTCGTGCTCTCTTCGGGTCTCATAGTTTCGCCCCGGACGCTTCATGACGAACGGCCGGTTTCCTCAACCCCCAACCGACTTCAACACCAGAAAGGACAACCAAGTGCCTTAGCGCTATGGAAGGATTATCGAAATGACGACTTTTCTCGACAAGATCCGCGGGCGAACCCGCGTAGTGATTTCTGAAACGGAACGGGCCCTCCACATCTGCAAGGGAGAGCTCCAGGGTATTCTCGGACCAGGTGAACACAGCCTCCAGAACGGCCGTGGCACACTGGTGGTCGAGCGCCAGTCCATGACTGCGATGCCCCAGTTCCGGTCGGCCTACGAGAAGGCGCTCTTCGATAAGCTTCCGCAAGTTGCCGAAGAGCACCTGACCGTTATCCGGACCGGACCGGGTGAAGTGGCCGTCGTGGAACGCGACAACCGTATCCACACGGTGCTTGGCCCGGACGAGCGGCTTGTCCTGTGGACGGATGCCGGTCCATGGACCTTTGAGGTCATCGACACGGCTGCCGACCCGGCCCTCACGCCGAAGCTTATGCGCCGGCTCGGGGATGCCCGGCAGACGCAGCAGTTCGTGATCGTGCCGGTGACCGACGGTAGCGTTGCCCTGCTGTTCATGGATGGCGTGCTCACCAAGGTGCTTGAAGCCGGCGTGCACGCCTTCTGGAAGGCAGGCCGAACCGTGACGCAGAAGGTCATTGACCTCAAGCGTCAGGCCCTTGACGTCACCGGTCAGGAAGTCCTGACCCTCGATCGCGTCACAATCCGGATCAACCTTTCCGCGGATTACCGCGTGGTCGATCCGGTAAAGGCCGCAACCGAGGTGAAGGACTTCACCGACACGCTCTACCGGGCCTTGCAGCTTGTGTTCCGCAAGCAACTTGGCGCGCTCAAGCTCGACCAGATCCTTGAAAAGAAGGGCGAGGTCAACGCCGAAGCCGCCGAGAAGATCAAGGCCGACATGGCCGAGATCGGTGTCGAGGTCTCCGACATCGTCCTCAAGGATGTGATCCTTCCGGGCGAAATGCGCGAGATCCTCAACAAGGTGGTGACGGCTGAAAAGGAAGCTGAAGCCAACGTGATCCGGCGCCGTGAAGAAACGAACGCAACCCGTTCGCTTCTCAACACGGCCAAGGTCATGGCCGAAAACCCGGTCATGCTTCGGCTCAAGGAGCTCGAAGCGCTCGAAGCCATTGCCGGCAAGATCGACCGGCTCACGATCCACAACGGAACCGTGGGTCTCATGAACGACCTCGTCCGGCTTCGGGACGACAACGCAGCATGAGCCGGAACGGCGCGGGGTAACCTGCGCCGTTTCTGTTTCTGCGCGGCCGTGCAGGCCTTAACCGGTCACGCTGCCCCCTTTGGAGCTCAAGTCGCAGGGAAGCGAAGACCTGAGCTAAATGCCTGTCAAACCTCGTCACCGGCAACCACAATTAATGTTGCGTTCCTGCCTTCCCCGGGACCGCATATTTTAAAAAACACCATCCATTTAAAGAAAAAGAGAATGAACACAGACACAACGATTTCAAAACGCCTGTCTTTCTGGCTTCGGCACAAACCGGAAGACGCCGGGTTGACCCTTTCTTTCGACGGCTGGACTGACGTTGCCGCTGTCCTGGACGCCTTCAGCGCTCATGGCCTTGAGTGCAACAGGGATCAGCTGGAAAGAGTGGTCGCGACCAACGACAAGAAACGCTTCGAGTTTTCCAACGACGGCAAACGCATCCGCGCGCGCCAGGGGCATTCGGTGGACATTGACCTCGGCCTGACGGCCTTGACGCCTCCGGACGTCCTGTTCCACGGAACGGCGACCCGTTTTCTGCCTCTCATTCTGGCAGAAGGCCTGAAGCCGATCGCCCGGCACCATGTGCACCTGTCACCGGATCACGGCACTGCGGTCATGGTTGGCAGACGTCACGGCAAACCTGCTGTTCTTCAGGTCGCGGCAGGCGCGATGCAGGCGGACGGGCATCAGTTTTTCCGGACGGACAACGGCGTCTGGCTGACCGACGCAGTTCCCCCAGCCTTCCTGACCCTGATCGAAGCCTGACGGCCATATGCGTGGTTCATGCCGCTTCGGCAGGCAAAACCGCTCCGCGTGTCAGCCGTCTGATGACCGCCTTTGTCAGCACTTCGGTTGCGCCGTCTTTCAGAAGCCGAGCCGCCATCTTCTTTTCGCAGAACGCCGCCAGTGCCACGGGCAAACCGTCCAGCTCTTCACCACTGTCCGCGTCGAAAGCCAGAAGGGCGTCAGCAAGGTCTGGGTCACGGGTCAGTTCGTCGGCAACCGCCGGATAGCATTGCTCCAGGATCGTCCATCTGGTCAGCACATCGTAGTCGAGCGCCTGCTGCTCCAGGATGGTTGTTGCCACCGCCATGCCGAACGCATTGATGATCCGCTTGATTACCCGCGGATTGTCCGGCAACAGCTCCAGATACCGGAGCAGGAAATGCGTCGCTTCCTGCCGGGCGGCACTGGAAGAGGTATATTCGAGCGCAAGCGCCGCCTGATAGGCAGTATTGCCTTTGGCCACACCTTCCGAAAGCGTCCGGACCGCCTCATGGGTCAGCCCTTCCGGCTGCTGCTCGCGGATCGCACCGCGCAAACGCTCAACCTCCTGGTCTTCCCTTTGTTCCGCTGCCGTGTCTGCCACGGAAGGATCCATCACATCGGATAGCCCTGCGCCTTCCAGAATGTCATCCATCACCCCTTCCATTTCCTCTGACTGCTGCACCTGGCTCGCCACCCCCTCACCTATGAGGCCAAGGCGCGCTTCCAGATAACGTTGCTTCCAACCGGCCATGCCCGGCAGAGGCACGTTGAACTGAAAGATCTTTTCCAGAAACTGGTAGCCAAGCGGCTGGGTCCTGTCGGATGTCTTTTCGCAAAAGCTCGGGTACTTGTCCTCGAAACTGGTCTTGATCCAGAACTTGTCCGCCGCCACCACGTAAGCAACCTTGCGATGGCGGAACGAAGTCTGCAGGCCCTCCAGAAGTTCCACCACGAATTCGTTCTGGCAGCGGTCGAGATCGTCAATGAAAATGCAGACCGGCGCGTCAGCCGCCACGACCATTTCCCCGAAGAGCACGGAAAGTTTCTCCAGCGGGTCGCTGGCATAGTCATGAAACAGATTGGCGCTCTTTTCCGAGCCGAAGAAGGCCGTCCGGGAATAGAGCGTGAGCGTTGCCAACACCGCCAGAACGCTGCCGATCCCGCCGAAGATGTTCTTGACCACATCGCTGCTGCCTGACCAGAGCAGCGCCATCAGCAAAGCCACCACAAACAGCATCACCAGGTATGGCCCGGCTTCCGCCTTGAACAACCACGCGCGCCACTTCTGGCGCACCTCCGCCGCCCGTTGACGCTTCTTCTGGGCAATCAGCCGGTCGGACACCTGGCTCTTCACCGTCTTCAGGAACGGCCACCAGGGTGGTCGCCGGTGCTCATGCTGCCAGGCATTGAATTCGACCACCACCCAGCGTTTTTCCGGCGGCAGGGCCTCATCTTCCAGAAAGCCCTTCATGAAATGCAGCACGGTGGTCTTGCCCGCGCCCCAGGGGGCGTGCAGGTTCACCGCCAGCCCGTCCGGCCCGCCACCCGCATGCAGTTCGCTGATCCGCGTCGCCAGCACCTCTGCAAACCGCTTGCGGCCAAGCTCATCCTTGCGTGCAAACTGGTCGAACTGGACGGCAACGTCGATGTTGGCGGGAACCTCCCGCTTTTTCGAATTGTCTGCCGATATGTCATCGTCGGCATCGGGGTTCTCGGCAACGCTTTCCGTCTCGCCACTCGGTTCTGCGGGCTGGCCTTTCTCGCCGGGATCGGAATCCTTGACGATTTCAACCTCCGGGTTGTCGTCGGAGGGATCGTCATCAACGTCGATAATTTCCGCCGATTGAAACTCTTCACTCGGGTCCGCGATCTCCGGAAGTGTTTCTCCCCTGCACACACGAGCAATATCCGCCCAGATATCGTCCGCGCTGCGCTGATCAGTAACACGCCAGAACACGTCCGGCAGGGTCGCGATGTCGACATCGACATCTTCGCCGAAGGCGCTTTCGGATCGGTCTCCTTCGAAGGGAACCAGCGCGCGGTACCAGTCGGCTATCAAGTTGCCGCCAGAGGTCTCTCCCCATTTGCTGTAGGTGAACCTATCGAATGCCTCGCGAGCCCAGCCTGGAAGGTTGGCGCTAAAGCTGTCTTCTTCGCGTATTTCTTCCGGCCAGAGAGGCTGGCGGATCAACTCATCCGGCAACATTTCACTGGACAAGCGCCTGCAGTCGGCGGCAATGGCCTGCAAGACCAGATCACCGGCTCCGCGCTCTGCAGCTGCGGCAGAAGCGGTGTCTGCAGCAGCTCTTGCTAGACCTGCCAGATCGGCGATCGACGTCGAAGCGAGCTCGAAATGAGCAGCATATGCGGCGGCCTTCGCCGCAGAAACGGCAGAAACGAGAGAGCTTGAAGAATTTCCTGAGTATCTTTGCTCGAATGGCTCCAGTGCGTCGACAGCAGCCTGGTAAATGACGAAAGAGCTCACTTCCACGGACGGTTGGCGGCAAGTGATCAAGGCCACAAGGTTTGCCCGGAAGGTTTGCAGTACAAGATCAAGCCGCAGTTCGAACGGCAGCTCCTCATTCGATGCCAACATGCCATCCAGCACGAGCGGGTAGACCCGCAAGGCCGCCCGGACAGCCACGACCTGCGTCCATTCCGCTGGCCGATCCACCAGCCAACTGCCGACATCTTCCGGTTTTTCGAAATTCAGATTGTCCACGTCATCCGCCCCAGGTGCGTCTCCCCGTTACCTTTGCAAGCCAGACATGGATCGGCAACCGTGAATTGGCACAACCAAGGCTCAACCACCGGAACAGGACTTCCGGCCGCCAAAATCACTTTCCCGGCTGCGTCCAAAAATTTCTCCACCGGGAGGCATGACTGACCCCGGTCTCCACCGTTGTCATTCCGGCCGCAGCGAAGCGGAGAGCCTGCGCCCACTCGCAGAGCCCCTCGCTGAAGTGTGTGAGGATCTACGCTGCCCAATTACAAAATTTCTGGAAATGAGTAGTCCCTGGCTCTCCCTGTAGTCGGCCTGGGTGACACCGAGAAACGGACTTTCCACACAATAGACACCACGCGTTGCCCCCAAGCTTCAGCCCTCTCTTCAACCGCCAGCAAAATAAAAAAATAAAATTCTTTCTTTATTTTTCTCGCTCACATATAAAAACAAAACTCTTTCTTTATTGAGGTTCCCATGTCCATCAGTTCGCCAGCGCATCTGCCTGCCAGCAATTCACTCTTTGCACCGGAACGGATCTCCGGCACTCTTGCGCTTGTGCTGGGGGTCGGGTCTCACGCAATCAATGGCTTTGTCACGACCGCTGTCCTGCCGGATATCATTCGGGATCTCGGCGGCCAGGATCGGGCGTTCTGGGTGTTTTCCTCATTCGAGATGATGGCGATCCTGGCAGGTTGCCTGACCGGCGCGGCGAAAGTCCGTTTCGGCGCCCGCAGCCCGTTCCTGCTTGCTTCCTTTCTGCTGGCGAGCGGCTCGATCCTGGCCGGTCTTTCGACATCGCTGGAAGGGTTGATTGCCGGGCGTGCCCTGCAGGGGTTCGGCGAAGGCATGATCATCGCACTGTGCTACTCGCTGATCCCGGATCTTTTTCCCAGCAACATTGCCCCGCGCGTCTTTGCCATGCTGGCGGCTGTCTGGGCTGTCGCCGCGGGCATCGGCCCGGTTTCGGCCGGGTTGCTGTCCGAGCTCTGGTCATGGCGCGCCGCCTTCCTGATCAACATACCGCTTGTAGTGCTGCTGTTCGTCCTGATGAACACCGCCTTGCCTGCAAGCGCAGCCCGCCCGGCCCCGGCAAGCGACCCCGCGGCAGGAAGAGTCCCTGTCCGTTTGCTGGTGCGCCTTGCCCTTCTGGCTGCCAGCATCTTCCTCCTGACTGTGATCGGCGAGTTGCATGCTCCCCTGCAGCTTGCTCTGACGATCATGGCCGGTCTGGCAATCGCCACCCTTCTTCTGACCTACGATGCCGCGAGCCCGCGCCGTCTTTTCCCGCGCGAGGCCTTCCGGGCGCAGACCCTCATAGGCCTCGGCACCTGGATCGTGTTCCTGATTTCCGCAGCGGCTGCAGTGCGCGCAGTCTTCGTGACGACGGTGGGCCAGGTCTACTGGGGTCTCAGCGTGACGCAGGCAAGTTATGTTGCCGCCGGCCTCGCTTTCTCCTGGTCGATCTTCGCTTTCCTCTCCTCCCGTGCGCCCTCACGCCAGCGCGAGCTGACCTATCTGACGACGGGGCCTTTTCTGATCGCCGGCGGTTTGACCCTGACTGCCCTTGCCATAACGACCGCTTCGCTGCCGCTGTTCGCACTTGCCGCCGTCGTTGCAGGCGCAGGGCACGGTCTGTGCAATCAGATCCTGATGCGCTCGCTGATGTACACAGCCGAGGGCGAAGACCAGAACCTCGTCTCCAGCATCCTGCCGACCATATCCTCCGCCGGCATTGCCATCGGTGGCGGCCTTACCGGATTGATCGCAATTGTCACCGGTTTGGTGGCCCCGGGGTCGGAGGAGCTGCTGACCAGGGAGGCCGTTGTCCGGTCCGGAGCCTCCATCTTCTACATCAATGCGGGTCTGACCCTGGTTCCGGCCATGTCAATGCTGGCGCTCCGTCATCGGCTGATCGCGCGGGAAAGAGCCACCCCAAACGGGTGACCTGCATCCGTCTCAACCCGGATCGGTCCCGCGCGTTTCAATCCGGCAGGTCCAGGTTACGCCACCCCTGGATGAAATTCCGGTGATTGTCGTGACAGAACTCGTCTCCGGAAGAAAACAGCTGCGTCAATCATGCTGACCTTGGCATCTGCTTGCGGACCCAAGGTCTCTTTCAGCCGCAATCTGTCTCTTGGTGCTGCTAAGCAGTATTGACAGTATGAAACAACTTTCGGATGATCCGGCAGTTTTATTAAGACCGGTTCATTTATGAGTTTTCCTGCCGCTCGTCTCACCGACCTGCATACCTGCCCCATGTGCATGGGGGTTCCTGCGCCAATCGTCTGGAAATGCGCCTATACGGTGCTTACCGGCATGCTGCCCCAGGCACGCGTTGGCGACATGTGCGTTTGCGTCGGCCCGCCGCCACCTTTCGGCGGTGATCCTATCATCACGGGCGCCTGGAACGTTCTGGTCGAAGGCAGCCCCGCTGCGCGGATGACCGACCTGACCGCAAAGGCCGGCACGATCGTCACAGGTCTGCCGACAGTGCTGATCGGAACGCAAGGTGGCAGCGGTGGAGGAGGCGGAGGCGCGGGCGGTTCGGCGCCTCCTGCGAAAAGTCCGCACAAGTTCTCTGCCGGCGCGGAGAAAAGCGGCGAGAAGCCGTACAAGGAAAGATTCAAGAAAAAATACAACTCGAAAGGCGTTGAGAATCCGGACAAAGAACAGCGTTCCCTGAAAGACCAGCTGAAGGACGACGCCGAGGTCAGCGCCGAATACGAGTATGAGCTGTTCAGCAAGGAAAAAACCTTCTGGGAATCGGAAGGCGGTCATTTCAAGACCGAGGCGAGCGCGGAGGCAAAGCTCGGCATCTCCGGCAATCTCGATGGAGACTTTGCCGCCGGGGCCTATGCCAACGCGAAAGTTGCCGCCATCACCGGAAAGGCCGAAGGCAAGACGCTCAACGGGCTTGTGGGCGGTAAGCTGGAAGGCGAAGCCTTGTCCGCTTCAGCCGAAGGAGGTGTCGGCTTTCGAAAATCCGAAGATTTTGCGGGAGTGGAAGGTAAAATCGGGGGTGAACTCGTTCTGGTACAGGCCAGCGCCGAAGGCACCATTAACATCAGTCCCAAAACCCTGTACGACAACACCCTTGGCCCGTTTTTGAGCTGGGTGAGCGGAGATCCGGCAAAACGAACGCTCGACAGCGCTTATGACCACGGCCTGCGGATCGGAGGCAAAGGGGAAGCCGGCATCGGGGCCGCAGCCGGGGCCAGCGCACAGGCCGGAAAGATCGACGGCGTCTATGGCGTGACCGCAGAAGCCAAGGCAGGGGCTGGTCCGATGGCGGGCTTCAAGGTCTTTGTCGGAGTTTATTAGACAGGCGGTTTCGCATCCGAGACTGCCGGAAACAACACCCAAGGGTGACGATCGGAATGACCACTGAGGACTATGTCGCCGCCGAACTGACTGCAATCAGCCCGGCTCCCTTCGCGTTCCAACTGCTGCTTCCTGGAAGCTGGGAAGTGAAGCAGGTCAACGAGCAGCCCCTGTCGGCGGACAATCCCACCATCATCGCGGTCTTCGAGCCTCCCATGGCGACGAATATCTCCGTCCAGGTGATCGGCATTCTCCTCAACAACGAGATCTCCGCTGCGCACTGGCTCGAATATTACTGCTCTCAGTCGACCTGGCAGGTCGATACGCTGGAGCCGATCGATGCCCGGCGCGCACGCGCGAGCTGCTTCGTCCGGGCCGAAGGTCATGAGCTGCGAGGCCTCGTCACCGTCACGGTGAATGGCAACACACTGATCCTGATCCAGGCCTTTGTCCCCTCCAACGAGTTCCCGGCTCTTTCCGACATCGTCAACATGGCCGTCAGGTCCTTCCGCACCGAGCAGGTCCGGCAACCGAACGTGATCGAGGATTGGAGCAACTTCTCGCTTTTCCAGGACATCGGCTTCTTCTTCCCAGCGTCCTGGCATGTCAACCAGCCGCAATCCGGACTGGCGGACCGCATGGCCATCGATTTCGCCCGCACGGGCTCCAACGGCGAGATCCTGGGGTTTGCCAGACTGAAGGCAATCACCGCGCAGCAGCCGGTGAACCTGTTTGAGGAACTGGGCAAGACCAGACGGGAATTCGAAGGGTCCAACATCGTGTTCGACGCCGGTGCAACCTCAAAGCCGGTGACCCTGGACCCGCCGTTTGTCGAGGCGACGGAAATCACCGTCGGAGCTCACACGAGCGAAAGCAATGATCCGCTGGAATTCACCGCCCTGGCGATGAAGACCCCGTCACACGTGATCATCAGCTCCATCCTCGGCCCTGCCCGCAAGACCTCGTTCTACAATTGGGCGGTGAATATGCGTGCGCATGAGATCGCCAACGCGTCCCTGCAATTCAAGCGTCAGTCCTGACGGGTAAGCCGACAGCGGGATTAAAAACCCGTCAGACCCCGTTGCAGCCATTGGCTGCGGGGGATCTCGTTGCCGATCTTGAAGGAGAAACGCTCTACACGCGTTACACCTGCGTCCGTCTCGCAGCGGAAAGCGACGTCGAACCAGCGGCCAAGGCTGCGGAAAGCTGCGATACGCGGCTGCAGCACGTTGCCGCCGCGCGGCCGGAATGACGGCAGCAGTTCCGGCGGCAGGGCACTGACAGAGGCAATCTGCTCTCTGAGTTCAGTCATGCACAAGAGGTTCAGCCGCTGTCCTTCGGACATGCCGCGCATGGCGGTACGCGCCTGCGGATCGTCCAGGATATCGCGTGAATAAAGCTCCCGTGCCGCGATCATTCCGGCAGGCGGCCCTTCCGAACCGCCTGATGCCTGGCGCCCGCCACCCTGGTCTCGTTGTGGGGAAGCCACGGGTTTTGGCGGCTTCGGAGCGGGCGTCTTGTTGGTCGCGATCGGACCGACAATGCCGAAATCCTCGGCAAGCTGTTCTCCGGTTTCAGCCGTGTCCGTTTCAGCACCCGTTCCAGCGGTCTCCTCTGGCAAGGCGTCCGGCTGCTCGGGCGTTTCGGCAACATCCGAAGCTTCGTCGGCAGCGTCACTTTCATCGGGAGTGTCTTCGGAACTCTCTTCGGGGGTCTCCTCGGATGTCTCTTGGGGGGCTGCTTCCTGAGCCCCGTCCGGAGCGTCCTGCTGCGGCGCATCGGTTTCGGCAGTTTCGGTCTCCTGCCCTTCGCCCTCGCCTTCCCCTTCGCCGGCGTCCGTTTCGCCCGCCTGCGCGTCATCCGTCTGTGCGTCATCCGTCTGCGCGTCGGCTTCCGCCTGCTGCTCACCGTCGCTGGTAGCGCTCTCTGCAGACGCCGGCGGCGTTTCCTCTTCCCCTTGCAGGCCTGTGTCTTCTTCGCCGAATTCGGTCACTTCCTGCAGCACGGATGGTTCTGCCGGTGGTTCGGGCGTTTCTGCAAGATCCTGAGGTGCCGGTGCTGGCGGTGGCGGTGGCGGAGGAGGCGCTTCCTCGGCCTGCTCCTGTTCCGGCGGCTCGGGCTGTTCGGGCGTTTCGACCTCTTCCTGCTCCGGCTGTTCCGGTTCCGGCTGCTGCACCTCTGGCGGAGGCGTCTCTTCTTCCTGCGGCGGCGGAGGCAGCAACTCTACTTCGACGACGTCCTGCAAGGGTTTGGTCGTATACCCCGACACGCCTTCCATCAGCATCAGTGCCACTAAAGCATGCAACACGGCGGAGGCCACAAGGCCCCACAGGAAAAGCCGCCGGTCTGCAGGCTCGATCCCGACCATGATCCGGTCCATGTCGGCGGTGATGGCCAATAGAGCGCCCTTAAAGCAAAGTTGCCGGTTGATTTCAGGTTCGAGGTTTCAAAAAAACCCGGCGTTTCCGCCGGGTTCTTTGATGGTTCAAGCTCTTCCCGGCAGCTTAGCTGTCCAGGAACGAACGCAGCTTGCGAGACCGGCTCGGGTGCTTCAGCTTGCGCAGCGCCTTCGCCTCGATCTGGCGGATACGTTCACGGGTCACCGAGAACTGCTGGCCAACTTCTTCCAGCGTGTGGTCGGTGTTCATGCCAATGCCGAAACGCATACGCAGGACACGCTCTTCGCGCGGCGTCAGCGATGCCAGAACGCGGGTGGTGGTTTCGCGCAGGTTCGACTGGATGGCCGCGTCGATGGGCAGAACCGCGTTCTTGTCCTCGATGAAATCGCCCAGGTGCGAATCTTCCTCGTCGCCGATCGGCGTTTCGAGAGAGATCGGTTCCTTGGCGATCTTGAGGACCTTGCGGACCTTCTCCAGCGGCATCTGCAGCTTTTCGGCCAGCTCTTCCGGGGTCGGCTCGCGTCCGATTTCATGCAGCATCTGGCGCGATGTGCGGACGATCTTGTTGATCGTCTCGATCATGTGCACCGGAATACGGATGGTGCGGGCCTGGTCGGCGATCGAACGGGTGATCGCCTGCCGGATCCACCAAGTCGCATAGGTGGAGAACTTGTAGCCGCGCCGGTATTCGAACTTGTCCACCGCCTTCATCAGGCCGATGTTGCCCTCCTGGATCAGATCCAGGAACTGTAGGCCACGGTTGGTGTACTTCTTGGCGATGGAAATCACGAGACGCAGGTTCGCCTCGACCATTTCCTTCTTCGCGATACGCGCTTCGCGCTCGCCCTTCTGCACCATGGCAACGATGCGGCGGAACTCGGTGATTTCCAGTCCGGTTTCGGTGGCCAGCGTCTGGATGTCCTGACGCAGCTCGCGAACCGTTTCCTTTTCCTTGGCGATGAAGTTCTTCCATCCGCGCGTGGAAAGGTTTGCCACCTTGCGCAGCCAGTTCGGGTCGAGCTCGGCGCCCTGGTACTGTTTCAGGAAGTCGGTCCGGTCGACGTTGTAGCTGTCGGCCAGACGCAACAGACGGCCTTCGTAGCCCATCAGGCGCTTGTTGATGTCGTAGAGCTGCGCAACCAGGGCGTCGATACGATTCTGGTTGAGCGACAGACTCTTCACATCGACAATGATGTCTTCTTTCAGCTTCTTGTAGCGGCGCTCCTGGCTCGGCGACAGGGTCTTGTTGGCCAGCTTGTTTTCCACCAGCTGATCCTGCAGGCGGCGAAGCTTCTTGTAGTTGTCGGCAATGTTGTCGAAGGTTTCCAGGACGCCCGGCTTCAGCTCGGCTTCCATGGCGGACAGGGAGACGTTGGACTCGAACTCGTCGTCGTCATCGTCGCCGTCACCTTCGCCGTCTTCGCTTTCGGTGTCTTCCGAAGCACCGCCGGAATTTTCCGACGCTCCCTCGGCCGGCGCCACATCGTCATTGGCAACGGCCGGACCGGCCTTGGCGTCGGGGCCGGCGTAGGTTGCTTCCAGATCGATGATGTCGCGCAGCAGGACCTGGGCTTCGTTCAGCTCGTCGCGCCAGATGATGATGGCCTGGAACGTCAGCGGGCTTTCGCAAAGACCGGCGATCATCGCTTCGCGGCCAGCCTCAATGCGCTTGGCAATCGCGATTTCGCCTTCGCGCGACAGCAGTTCGACTGACCCCATTTCGCGCAGGTACATGCGCACGGGGTCGTCTGTCCGGTCGGCTGGTTCCTTCGTGGTGGTCTTGGCAACCGCTGTGGTGCTAGCCGCCACCAGGTCACCGCCATCGACTTCTTCCGGGCCCTCTTCGGCTTCGTCGGAATCGATCACATTGATGCCCATGTCGGACAACATGGACATGGTGTCTTCGATCTTTTCCGAAGACACCTGCTCCGAGGGAAGAACCTCGTTCAGTTCATCATAGGTGACATAGCCGCGTTTCTTGGCGGCTTTGATCATCTTTTTGACAGCGGCATCCGACAGGTCCAGCAGAGGGCCGTCAGGGCCGTCCGTGCTCTGCTCCTGTGTGTCGTCTGCTTGTGTCGCTTTGGCTACCATATCGTGCTCCAGTTCGTGGCCGGTCCGGCCACGCCGCGCCCTTAGTTTGGCTTCAACCCAATTCACACTCAGCGCGCCAGCATACGGTGCGGCGGCGTCTGAAAGAATCACTGCGGATAGGTTTGTAAGCCGTGTCCCTTAAGTCCCAATTAACCGTACACTTTTCGACATTGGCATATTTCAGCATCGACGCAGCACACGGCCTTTTCTGTCGGCATCCGAAAGCGAATGCGTAAAAGGTGTTCATTCGGGTTGCAGCTATATGTAAGACTTTTGCCGCAAGCAGGCTTGAGAGCTGCGGCGCTTGAGGGCTGCAAAGGTTCTATTTAGCTCGGCTCACGCGATTCGCAAGTGTGATTCGTCACCGGTCAATTGGAAAATGCCATTTTTGTGCTCCTGCGCACACTAAAGAGGGCGATTCCAGACGATAAGCCGGTGTTCCCTTGAAAACCTGTCATCACCTCGAAAGTTCCTTTAGCGCCAGGCGGAGGCTGTCGGCACCGGTTTGTTCCCCACCTGACCGTTGCAGATTATTGGGCCGCAACCACCACCGGAGGCGCTGTGCGGATCTTTTTGGCACGCTCTGCAAGATCGGCCTCGTCACGCGCACATTCCTCCCGCCGCCGGCTGAGATCCTGTGTCAGGGCCTGAATGCGCATCCAGGAGTGTTCGTCGAGCTGCTCGTCCGCGGTCGCAAGTTCCGCCGACAATTCGTCTTCCAGCGCGTTGAGTTCCAGGACGTCGAGAAAATGCAGATAGGCCGCCTCGATGAAATCTTCCGGCGGATTGGATTTCAGTAGCGGGAAACGATGTATCAGCGCGGAAAATTCCGCCCCTCTCTGCTGCTGCATCCCGATGGTTTCCAGCATCATCTCTCCCATGATGTTCCGAAGCGGTTCATCAAAGGCACTGGTCAGCTCGGAAATGGGCGTCGCCTCCAGATCGTCGACGATCCGGCACAGTATGTCCCGTAATTGCCGGTGCAGGTCATTGGCGAAAGGCAGTCTGGAAAACCGCTCGAAGTTCCGGTCGAGCAGATGCGGAAAGCGCATGCTCAGCCCCAGCACAAGCCGTTCGGTACCGAAATCGTGACTGGCTGCAACCCGCTCACGCGCAATGCCGAGGGGCGATGCGGTTTCGGTCGAACCGCCTCCCTTGCCGCCTTTGCCACCTTGCCGCGACTGACGGGCCTGCTCGAAGAACAGGTTCGACAGCTTGAACTTCAGATCCAGCTGATAGCGTCGGCGCACCCGCTCGTCGCGAATGGTGGCGATCAGATCGTCGAACCGCTTTTCAAGCGCGGCCTTGCGTTCAGGCGTGTCCAGCCGGGAGACGGAGATCTCGCGGTCCCAGACCACATCGAACAGCGACTGGGCCCGCTCGACTTCGCCATGAAAACCGGCCACGCCACGCTGCTTGATCAGGTCGTCGGGATCCATGCCGTCCGGAAGGAAGCAGAACTGGAACGAATAGCCGCTTTTGAGCACCGGAAAAATCCGGTCAATGGCGCGGTGAGCCGCCGAAACGCCGGCCGCGTCACCGTCGAAGCAGATCACCGGTTCGGGAGCGAACTTCCACAGGCGCACCACCTGGTCTTCTGTAAAGGCCGTGCCCAGCGAAGCCACCACGTGGTGGATACCCGCCTGCCAGAGTGCGATCGCATCAAGATAGCCTTCCACCACCACGGCTTCACCGCTCTTGAAGGCGGGTTCGCGTGCACGGTGAGCATTGAAGAGCATGACACCCTTGTGAAACAGCGGCGTTTCCGGCGAGTTCAGATATTTGGGCTGTCCCTCGGGAGACAGTGTTCGCCCGCCAAAGGCGACCACCCGTCCGCGCTCATCCTGGATCGGGATCATCAGTCGGCCGCGGAACCGGTCGTAGGACGGGCGTCCATCCTCCGGCTTGATGATGAGCCCCGCCTCGATCATGGCGGCTTCCGGTATTTCCCGCGCGGCCAGATATCCCTTCAAGGCATCGCGGCTTTCGGGTGCAAACCCGAAGCGGAATTCCCGCAAGGTATCCTGAGTCAGGCCGCGCTTTTGCGTATAGGCGCGAGCGGCATCACCGCGCGGGCCCGCGAATTCGGCCTGGAAGAACTGCGCCGCCATTTCGCAGATGTCGGCAAGGCCGGCCCGCTTCTTCTCGCGCCGCGCCGCCTGGGGATCGGGTGCCGGCAAACCGACGCCCGACTGTTCGGCCAGCCGTTCAACGGCTTCCGGAAAGCTCAACCCTTCGGTTTCGCACAGGAAGGTGAAGTGATCGCCGGACGCACCGCAGCCGAAGCATTTGTAGCGATTTCGCCTGTCATCGACATGAAAACTCGGGCTTTTTTCCTGGTGGAACGGGCAGCAGGCCCAGTAGTCGCCCTTGCCGGGCTGCGTCTTGCGCCTGTCCCAGGTCACACGCCGCCCGACGACATCCGACAAGGTCAGACGGGCACGAATTTCATCGAGAAGGCGCGGTTCGAAACGCATGGAACGGTGTTCGGCTCCGGATTAACAGAAAACGCTTCCTGCCGCCGGCACGCTCAGGCACCGCCGGTCAGTCCGCCAAAATAGAATGTCTTCGAAGTCGTTTCCAGTGGTGGCAGGCTGGTCGCCTCACCTCTGGAAATTTTGTGCATAAGCCTTGCCGGCTGCGGCACCGGCTCAGTCCGGTTTTCCTGTCCCGCTGCTGCCCTGTTCGCCTACGTCTGCCCGGAGCATGTCTTTCACCAGGCAGGATGCCTGCACGAAATCCATTTTCCCCGGATAACGGGTTTTCAGCTCGCTCATGCAGCGGCCGATGTCACGCAGACCATGTGCGTCGATCTCCTTGACCGTCTCCTCGCAGATCTTCTGCATTTCCTCGTCGCTCAACTGAACAGGCAGAAATTCGCGGATGATTTCCTGCTCTTCCCGCTCCTGCTCGGCCAGATCAAGCTGGCCACCGCTTTCAAATTCTTCAGCGGAAGTTTCCCGCTGACGGATCATTTTTTGAAGGATCTCAATCACTTCAGCTTCGTTGACACCGTCCTTGCCGTTTTCACGTGCAGCGGCTTCGCGATCCTTTACGGCGGTCTGCACCAGGCGCAATGTGGCGCACCGGCGCTTGTCACCCTCATCTTGCGCTGCTTTGAGGGCAGCGTTGATTCTTTCGCGCATTACGTCGCGCATGGTTCACCCTACCCCTGTCGCGCTGAGGCCCGGCGCTCAGGGGCGCCAATGTGTTTTCTCAGCCAAGTCATTGAATTTTAAAGATCTTTTTTCAGAGGATCAATATTGACGATCCAAGCCGCTTCCCATAGAGTCCCGCGCTTAATGCAGACGGCCTTTTGCGAGCTTTTCAGCCCGCCGCAGACGCCCTTCCTGCAGCGCATGATGTCACCAACAAGATCTGGAAACAAGACATGACGACTGCAGACGCATGGTCCGAGACCCCGGCGACCGCCCTGCTTGTGCTCTCCGACGGCAGTGTTATCGAAGGACAGGGCCTTGGAGCAACCGGCCAAGCCGTTGGTGAGATTTGCTTTAACACGGCAATGACCGGTTACCAGGAGATCCTGACCGATCCATCCTATTCCGGTCAGATCATCACGTTCACATTTCCGCATATCGGCAATGTCGGCACCAACGACGAAGACATAGAGACCGTCAACATGGCCGCCGACAGCGGCATTCGCGGCGTCGTTCTGGCAGCCACCATCACCGATCCGGCCAACTACCGGGCGGCAAAACATCTCGATGCCTGGCTGAAGAGCCGCAATCTGATCGGCATCAGCGGCATCGATACCCGCGCCTTGACCGCTCTTATCCGTGAAAAAGGCGTGCCCAACGGCGTGATCGCGCATTCGCCGGACGGCACCTTCGATATCGACGCTTTGAAAGCCGCCGCCGCCAACTGGCCCGGCCTTGTCGGCATGGACCTGGCCAAGGACGCCTCCACCACCCAGTCCCACCAGTGGCACCAGACAACCTGGAAATGGGACGAAGGCTACGGTGAGACAAAAGACGGCAAGTTCAAGGTCGTTGCCATCGACTATGGCATCAAACGCAACATCCTGCGTCTTCTGGCTGACGCCGGTTGCGAGGTCACCGTTCTTCCGGCAACCGCGACAGCCGACGATGTCCTGGCACATGCTCCGGACGGTGTCTTCCTGTCCAACGGCCCGGGGGACCCTGCCGCGACCGGTGAATACTCGGTACCGATGATCAGGAAAGTGGTTGATGCCGGCGTTCCCACATTCGGGATCTGCCTCGGTCACCAGATGCTTGCGCTGGCACTCGGCGGCAAGACCATCAAGATGCACCAGGGACACCACGGCGCAAACCATCCGGTGTTCGACCACACAACGGGCAAGGTTGAAATCACCTCGATGAACCACGGCTTCGCAGTCGATGCTGACAGTCTGCCGGACAACGTCCAGCAGACCCATGTGTCCCTGTTCGACGGCTCCAACTGCGGCCTGGCCATGAAGGACAAGCCGGTGTTCTCTGTCCAGTATCACCCGGAGGCATCGCCTGGCCCCCGCGACAGTCACTACCTGTTCAAACGGTTTACCGATCTGATGGAATCCGTCAAACCGGCGGCCTGAGTTCGGCCAGTCCTGGAATTGTAAAAATCACAAAGGCGCTGGCCGCACAAATCGGCCAGCGCCTTTCCGTTTCAGGAACGGTACAAGGCACAAAGAAAAACCCCCGGCGAGCAGCGCGCGCCGGGGGTTTTTCGTGACTGGTTTCGGAAACCTTATCCGATCAGTTCGTCGAATGCCGTCAGGATCTGACCGACTTCGGCAATCTGCTCGTCGAGCATCTGCTTCTGCTCCACCAGGATGTCCTGTTGAGCCAGGCAGATCTCCTGAAGTTCCTTGAACTGGTCTTCCCGTTTGCCGTTGCCTTCCACCAGCTTGATCACGCGGCGGATCTCGGCAAGCGTCAGGCCGATCTTCTTGGCCTGAAGGATCACCCGCATCCGCGACACGTCACGAGGGCCGTAGAAACGGCGTGCGCCTTTGCGGACCGGATTGAGGAGACCTTTTTCTTCGTAGAAACGAAGGGTACGGAGGGTTACGTCGAACCGCTCCGACATTTCCGAGATCGCCAGTGCGCGATCGTCCAGAATCACTTCCTGTCCTGGTCCGGCTATATCCGGCACCACGACCATCTTGGTAGCTACATTGTTCATACTTTTAAGCCCGATCTTGTCTTTTTTGTTCCAAGTCTGGCTGGGTCTTGCCGCGCTCCCGACTCTCCGGTCCCACCTCCGGTTCATCGGGTCCCACATAGCACCGCAATTACAGCCCCCTCAGCTTGAAGCGCAATGCTCTCCGCTTCAGAAGCTCCCAACGCCAAACTCATAGGAGACTAAGCAGTAGTCTAATACACCGGATCGACAGTTAAAATCTACGCCAAATTTGGGAATATTGACCAGATTTTGCTGAAGTTTCAGTTATGCGAAAACTAAAACTCAAAACAAATGAGAAAGGACACACATCTACGAATGTTTATTCAAGGGCACCTTAGCCGAAACGCATATAAATATTAATTATCGATAATCTGAATATAATAACTGGACTTTTCTTGAATATGGAAATCCACTATATTTTTTCTTTACCTCACGGCAGCGGCCAAGAGAAAATTACTTAGATCACTTACTCCTAACCCTGACGTTTATTACAAGTGGCAATCTTATTTTAGATACTACGTAGGCAAAAAAGTTTGAAAATCACCCCCAAATGGGGGAAGACGAGTGCGACCCATTAAACAATACCCGCTATACGCGAATATCAATTCAACCTTACTAACCTTAAAAACATAAGGAAATTCCTTAATCTATCGCCAAAAAAGCCCACCACCACATTACCAAACATGTGTATCAATTTTTTGTCCACACGGTCAATTTTACAGTCGAATTCAACCTTCACCCTTGATGCAAAAGAGCACATTGTGCACTTCCTGATTGACAAGCGGTGAGCAAGGTTATTTTTGTCAGAAGTGCTGGACGGGCAAAGCCGCATGGAGCTGCCCGCAACCAAGGTATTCTGGAATAAGACGAAATGGCCGACTCCAAATCCAAAGACATTGTACCTGGCATGACCCCGCAGCAGTTTCGTCACTGGCGACGCGCGCTCGGGCTCAAGCAGAAGGACGCGGCGGACCGTCTCGGCCTGAAGAAGCGGATGATCCAGTATTATGAGAAGGGAAATCGCGACGGACGGCCTGTGGAAATTCCCAAATCCATTCGCCTTGCCTGCTATGCGTTGTCGGAGGGGATCGGCGACTTTGACGGCCAGACGACAGTCCCGTTACCCGCCGAAACCGCCAAGCCGGAATAAAGTCGTGATTTTAGCCCGCAAAAGGTCGACTTTCACGTCCTGGCGGGGTTCCCTCCTGCGCAGCTTTTCCCTATAAGACGCGCTCAGCCAACATAGTCATACCCTCATGTCCGAGCCAGACCGAATAGCGAGCCCGCTATCCGGAAAGGCCGCTGCGAGCTGCGAGCCGAGATGCCAAAACGCACAGATATCTCTTCCATCCTGATTATTGGTGCCGGTCCGATTGTCATCGGTCAGGCCTGTGAATTCGACTATTCGGGCACCCAGGCCTGCAAGGCTCTGCGCGAGGAAGGGTATCGCATCATCCTGGTCAACTCGAACCCGGCGACGATCATGACCGACCCGGACCTGGCCGACGCGACCTACATCGAGCCGATCACTCCGGAGCTGGTGGCCAAAATCATCGAGAAGGAGCGCCCGGACGCGCTTTTGCCGACCATGGGCGGCCAGACGGCGCTGAACTGCGCGCTTGACCTGGAACAGATGGGCATTCTGGAAAAATACGGCGTGGAAATGATCGGCGCCCGCGCCGATGTCATCGAGAAGGCCGAGGACCGTGAAAAATTCCGGGCTGCGATGGACGTCATCGGCCTGGAAAACCCGCGCGCGGCCATTGCCTCTTCCCCGGCGATCCATGACGAGAACGGCAGGATCATCGGCTACGATCGCAACGCCGGTTACCTGGAAGCCATGCGCGCCATCGACGAGATCGGCCTGCCTGCCATTATCCGGCCGGCCTTCACCCTTGGCGGCACCGGTGGTGGCGTTGCCTACAACAGGGAAGAATACGAAACCATCGTGCGCTCCGGCATCGATGCGTCTCCGGTCGGTCAGGTTCTGATCGATGAAAGCCTGCTCGGCTGGAAGGAGTACGAGATGGAAGTGGTTCGCGACAAGGCGGACAACTGCATCATCATCTGCTCCATCGAGAACGTCGATCCGATGGGTGTGCATACGGGCGATTCCATCACCGTCGCGCCGGCCCTGACGCTGACCGACAAGGAATACCAGATCATGCGCGACGCTTCGCTTGCGGTGCTGCGCGAGATCGGCGTGGAAACCGGCGGATCTAATGTGCAGTTCGCGGTCAATCCGGACAACGGCCGCCTTGTCGTCATCGAAATGAACCCGCGCGTGTCGCGCTCTTCTGCACTGGCCTCCAAGGCAACCGGCTTCCCGATCGCCAAGATCGCGGCCAAGCTTGCCGTCGGCTATACACTGGACGAGTTGGAGAACGACATCACCGGCGGCGCGACCCCGGCATCCTTCGAACCGACGATCGACTATGTCGTTACCAAGATCCCGCGCTTTGCCTTCGAGAAATTCCCGGGCTCCGAATCGACCCTGACCACCGCCATGAAATCGGTCGGTGAAGTGATGGCCATCGGCCGCACCTTCAACGAAAGCCTGCAGAAGGCCTTGCGCGGACTGGAAACGGGCCTGAACGGCCTTGATGAAACCGAAATCCCCGGCCTTGATCAGGGCGACGACCGCAACGCGCTGCGTGCTGCTGTCTCAACGCCGACACCCACCCGCTTGCTCAACGTTGCCCAGGCCATGCGCCTCGGCATGTCGGTCGAGGAAATCTACCAGGCGAGCGGTATCAATCCCTGGTTCCTGGAACAGATCGAAGCCATTCTGGAAGTCGAAGCCAAGGTTCGCAAAATCGGCCTTCCGAAGGATACGGCCAACCTGCGCAAGCTGAAGGCCATGGGCTTTTCCGATGCACGCCTGGCCAGCCTGGCCGATCTCGATGCCACCGATGTTGCCAAGCTCCGCAAGGAACTGGACGTGCACCCGGTCTACAAGCGCATCGACACCTGCGCTGCCGAGTTCGCCTCCCCGACCGCTTATATGTACTCCACCTACGAAGCTCCCTTCATGGGCAAGCCCGCGTGTGAGGCCCACCCGAGCGACCGCAAGAAGGTCGTTATCCTCGGCGGCGGTCCGAACCGGATCGGCCAGGGCATCGAGTTCGACTATTGCTGCTGTCACGCCGCCTTCGCGCTGGAAGACGCTGGCTACGAAACCATCATGGTCAACTGCAACCCGGAAACGGTCTCCACCGACTACGATACCTCCGACCGTCTCTACTTCGAGCCGTTGACCCCCGAGGACGTGCTGGAAATCATGCACAAGGAGCAGGAGAACGGCACGCTGCACGGCGTCATCGTCCAGTTCGGCGGCCAGA
Organism: Roseibium sp. LAB1; assembly: GCF_054658235.1. Taxonomy (NCBI): domain Bacteria; kingdom Pseudomonadati; phylum Pseudomonadota; class Alphaproteobacteria; order Hyphomicrobiales; family Stappiaceae; genus Roseibium; species Roseibium sp. LAB1. Next base: position 1,255,745 of record NZ_BAAGIB010000001.1, read on the forward strand.
CCCCGCTGAAGCTGGCCCAGGCACTGGTCAAGGCCGGCGTACCGATCCTCGGCACATCGCCGGACATGATCGACCTTGCGGAAGACCGCGACCGTTTCCAGAAACTCCTGATCAAGCTCGACCTTAAGCAGCCGGAGAACGGCATTGCCTACTCGGTCGAACAGGGGCGCCTCATCGCCGGTCAGCTCGGCCTGCCTCTGGTGGTACGCCCCTCCTATGTTCTGGGTGGCCGCGCCATGCAGATCATTCGCGACGAGGAAGCTCTCAATTCCTATCTGCTCGGCACTCTGCCGGAGCTGGTACCGGCGGAAGTACGAGCCAAATACCCGAACGACAAGACCGGCCAGATCAACACAGTTCTGGGCACCAACCCGCTGCTGTTCGACCGTTATCTCGACGGTGCGATCGAAGTGGATGTCGACGCCCTTTGCGACGGCAAGGACGTGTTTGTCTGCGGCATCATGGAGCACATCGAGGAAGCCGGCATCCATTCCGGTGACAGCGCCTGCTCCCTGCCACCGTTCTCGCTCGGCGAAGACATGCTGGAAGAACTCAAGCGGCAGACCAAGGCTCTGGCTCTGGCACTGGAAGTCGGCGGTCTGATGAACGTGCAATACGCCATCAAGAACGGCGAGATCTTCGTGCTGGAAGTCAACCCGCGCGCCTCGCGCACCGTTCCCTTCGTCGCCAAGACAATCGGCGTGCCGGTGGCCAAGATCGCCAGCCGGATCATGGCCGGTGAAAGCCTCGCTTCCTTTGGCCTCAGCGAGAAGAAACTCGACCATATCGCGGTCAAGGAAGCCGTCTTCCCGTTCGCCCGCTTCCCTGGTGTCGACACGATCCTCGGCCCGGAAATGCGCTCGACTGGCGAAGTCATGGGTCTCGACACCGCCTTCGGCAAGGCGTTCGCTAAGTCCCAGATCGGCTCCGGCACTGGGGTTCCGGACAAGGGCACGGTCTTCGTTTCCATGCGCGACGAGGACAAGGCTGGCGTGATTGATGCCGTGCGCAGCCTGGAAGCCGGCGGCTTCACCATCATCGCCACCGGCGGCACCCAGAAGTTCCTTGAGGACAAGGGGATTGCGGTGAAGAAGATCAACAAGGTGCTTGAAGGCCGCCCCCACATCGTCGATGCTATCAAGAACGGTGAGGTCCAGCTCGTCTTCAACACCACGGAAGGCGCACAGGCCATCTCCGACAGCCGGTCGATGCGCCGGGCAGCCCTTCTGAACAAGGTACCGTATTACACGACCCTTGCAGGATCTGTGGCTGCTGCCAAAGGAATTGCCGCCCATAAAGCTGGGAGCCTTGAAGTAAGACCTTTACAATCCTACTTCGGCTAAGGCTATTATACTCGTGACCGGCCGGGAAAGCGCGCCTTTCCCGGCTCGGTTTATTTTTGTCAAAGCGCGGTCCTCAAGATAAGGGGGACCCAATAAGCTGAAGGTCTGAGACCAATGGAAAAAGTTCCGATGACCTCCGCCGGATACAAGATGCTTCAGGATGAGCTGAAGGATCGTACCGCGGTAGAGCGCCCGCGCATCGTCGAGGCCATTGCTGAAGCACGCGCACACGGCGACCTGTCGGAAAATGCGGAATACCATGCGGCAAAAGAAGCCCAAAGCCTGAACGAAGGCCGTATTTCGGAACTGGAAGACAAACTGTCCCGCGCTGAGATCATCGACGTGTCCAAGCTGTCCGGCGATATCGTCAAATTCGGTGCGACGGTCACCCTGATCGACGAGGACACCGAAGAGGAAAAGAAATACATGATCGTTGGCGACGTCGAATCCGACGTGAAGCACAACAAGGTCTCTATTTCTTCTCCGATCGCACGCGCACTGATCGGCAAGTCCATCGGTGACAGCGTTGAAGTTGCCGCCCCTGGCGGTGCCCGGTCTTACGAGATCGTGGACGTACGCTTCATCTGATCCCAAGCCTTATTCAGGTATGGGCCCTTCCCGGCCACGGACTTTGCTCCTGACCCTGCTCCGGACCCTCGGACATTCGATCTAGCCGGTCGAATGTCCGCGATCCCAGTGTGTCCCAAGGTCTGCTTGTCCGGTGTCGCCTGACGGCTCGCGCTTTCCAGGCAACGTATGCGCGTCCGGCAACCGCCTTTAAGGCGCAGCAAAAACTGCGCTTTCCCTTTGACGTCCACTGCACAGCCATTAAGCTGACAACCGGAAGGTGTCGGAGAGTGAGCAATGGTCTTTAATGCGATTGCCGTATGGTTGTTGATTGCGTCGGTTCCGTTATGGATGTACCGCTGGTTTCTCTTTTTCAGGCTAACTACACGCGAACGCCTGTTGTTCAAGCGCCTCGTTGCGCAGCGCCACGAAAGTTCTTTCGTGTTTGCCCTGCGCATGGCCGGCTACCTGATCATTTTGGCTGTCGCCGTCTTCTTCGTCGTCTTTGGCCTGCGATATCTGAAAAATGGCAACCTGGGCATCACGACCTACCGCGAGACGATTGGCAGCCGGTTCTATTCCGGTATCGAACCGCTCGACCACGCACTCGACAGTTTCCACTATGATCAGATTCTGCCCGTCGCAGCGCTGACGACCATCCTTCTGGTCTCGGTCTCGTTTACGCTGGTCTCGGCCGCCCTCAGGGATATCTCCCTGATCCGCCGCTTGCAGAAAAAACTGAAGAAACTGACGTCGTAGTGGGAGTGGCAGCCGCTGGCTTTGCCTGCACTGCAGCCAGAAAGCCTCAGACGTGCTGCAGAATGTTCACGAGCCGCCCGAAGGGATCGCGAACGTAGAACCGCCGGACACCCCAGGGTTCGTCCGCCGGCCCGTATTCGATCCGCAAGCCTTGCGCCTGCGCCTTCTCAAGCACGTCTTCCAGGTTGTCGACCTCTACCGAAAGATCCGGAACGGGTGTCCCCCCGCCGCCTTCCGCTGCAATGCTGACCTGGGCCATCGCACCGCTTTCCCCGGCAAAGGTTACGATCCAGCCGTGATCCATCGCCAGATCCATGCCCAGAACGTCACCATAGAAACTCTGTGCCTTGCCGGTCTCCGCCGAGGCGATATTGGCAACGATCCGTTTCACGGCCATGGCAACTTGTCCCTTCTTGCGGTCAGCCCTGACTTCAATCGATTGGAACGACAGGCTCGTCCTTGGTGCGGCGGATCGTCAACGCCGTGCGAACGCTGTCGACGTTGGGCGCCGCGGTCAATTCGCGAATGATGAAATTCTGGAAGGTCTGCAGATCCGGGGAAACGCATTTCAACAGGAAATCGACCTCGCCGGAAAGCATGTAGCTTTCACGCACCAGAGGCCAGTTCTGAACGGTCTGTTCGAAAGCGATCAGATCCGCCTCGGTCTGGCTGTGCAGTCCGACCATCGCAAATGCGGTGACATCGTAACCGAGCTGCTTCTCGTCAAGCAGGGTCCGATAGCCCAGGATAAGCCCGGCTTCCTCCAGCGCGCGCACCCGGCGCAGGCAGGGAGGAGCGGAAATGCCGACCCGGCGGGCCAATTCCACATTGGTCATCCGTCCGTCATCCTGCAATTCCTTCAGGATCTGCCAGTCAATGGCATCGAGCCGCGCTTTCAAACCTGTCTCCTTCGCGCTTCACATGAGGCGTCTTGCTGTGGCCATCCATCCCGGCACAAGACTGTCGCCTTGCCGGATTGTGGAAACCCAAGCTAACCTCTATTCGTGGTGTCGAGTTATGATTTTTTGCGCGTTTGTGCAAGACTATAACAAAATTGCGCACGATTTCGAAAGATTACGATAGGGGAACTTCTCCAAAACATGCCTTTATCGCCGGAGAACGCCCCTTCCTCCCTCTGGATCCTGACTGACGGAAAGGCGGGCGATGTCGCCCAGTGCCGGGGTGTCGCCGAAGCGCTCGGCGTGCCTTTCGAAGAGCGCCGGGTTGCGCCGCAAGCCCCCTTTTCCTGGTTCATGCCCTTTGGCCCCACCGATCCCCGGGAGCGGGAAAGCCGGCCTGCCAGTCCGATCGCCCCCCCTTATCCGGATATCGCCATCGCCTCCGGCCGGCGGGCAGTCGCCTATCTGCGCCGGGTCAAGCGCTTGTCCGGTAGCCGGACCTTCACGGTGTTCCTGAAAGACCCGCGCACAGGGAGCGATGCCGCTGACCTGATCTGGGTGCCCGAACACGACAAGCTGCGCGGACGCAACGTCCTTGTCACACCCACCTCTCCGCACAGCTTCTCCGCCGCAAGGCTGGCCGAGCTTCGCGGCCGGCAGGTGGCGGAGATCGACAGTCTTCCTCATCCGCGTGTTGCGGTTCTCATCGGCGGCGACAGCCGGCATCACCGATTTTCCGAAGATGACCAGAACCGCCTTTTGAACGGCCTGCGCGAACTTGCGCATGCGGCAAATGTGCACTTCATGATCACCGCCTCCCGCCGCACACCTGCCGGACTGGCCTACGGCTTGGCAGGCCTGGCAAAAGCGGGTGGCCATCTCTACTGGACCGGTGAAGAGCCAAATCCTTACGGCGTCTACCTCGCCAAGGCCGACGCCATCATCGCAACGGCCGATTCCACCAACATGATCGGCGAGGCCACGGCCACCGGCAAACCGCTGCATGTGTTCGAACCGGGTGGCGGTCACGACAAGATCACCCGCTTTTTGGGGACTTTACGGCAGCAGGGGGTCATTCACCCCTTTCCAGGTCCGCTGAAAACCACTACCTACGAGCCGATAGATGCCACGCCCGTAATCGCTCAACGCATCTTGAGCGATTTTTCGGTCTTCCGGCAAAACGAGACCAACGCCCCGATGGGCCAACCCGGCAATGCAAGGCCGGGACATGAAACAGGATAAAGGTGCGCCCATGAGCACGGAACACAGCAAACTTCTGATCATCGGCTCCGGCCCGGCCGGCTACACGGCCGCGATATATGCAGCCCGCGCCATGATCGAGCCGACGCTGGTGGCCGGTATTCAACCGGGTGGCCAGTTGACCATTACCACCGATGTCGAGAACTACCCCGGCTTCGCCGATCCCATCATGGGACCCTGGCTGATGGAACAGATGCAGAAGCAGGCTGAAAACGTTGGCACGAAGATCGTCTATGACACGATCGTTAAGGCTGACCTGTCCCAGCGCCCGTTCCGCCTGGAAGCCGACAGCGGCACCGTGTTCACCGCAGACACCCTGGTGATCGCCACCGGTGCGCAAGCCCGCTGGCTGGGCCTGTCTTCCGAGCAGGATTACATGGGTGCCGGCGTTTCCGCCTGCGCAACCTGCGACGGCTTTTTCTACCGCAACAAGGAAGTTGTGGTTGTCGGTGGCGGCAACACCGCCGTGGAAGAAGCGCTTTATCTCGCCAATCTTGCATCCAAGGTGACGCTGGTCCATCGCCGTGACAGCCTGCGTGCGGAAAAGATCCTGCAGGACCGGCTGTTCCAGCATCCGAAGATCGACGTCATCTGGGATCATCAGGTCGATGAAATCCTCGGCGGCGGAATGCCGAAGGCTGTTACCGGCGTACGCCTGAAGAACACCAACACCGGAGAGTTTCAGGAAATTTCCACGGACGGCGTGTTCATCGCGATCGGTCATGCTCCGTCCGTTGAACTCTTCAAGGATCAGCTTACGCTGAAGCCGAACGGATATCTGGAAACGGCCCCGGATTCGACCAGGACATCCATCCCGGGGGTCTTTGCCGCTGGTGATGTGACCGACGATATTTACCGTCAGGCGGTTACCGCAGCCGGCATGGGCTGCATGGCCGCCCTTGAAGCCGAGAAGTTTCTGGCCGAACATGAAGTGACGTCGACGAAGCAGGCCGCCGAATAGGCTGGCCAGACTGTCCTGCGGAGGGGCACGCATGGATTGGGACAAATTGCGTATTTTTCATGCGGCCGCACAGGCAGGCAGTTTCACACATGCCGGTGACACCCTGCATATGAGCCAGTCGGCCGTGAGCCGTCAGGTCAGTGCGCTTGAGCACGATCTGGGCGTGCCGCTGTTTCACCGGCACGCCCGCGGCCTGTTGCTGACTGAACAGGGCGAGTTGCTCTACCGGACCGCCAACGATGTGCTGATGAAGCTGGAAGCGGTTCAGTCAAGCCTGACGGACAGCAAGGAAAAGCCCTCCGGCGCCCTGCGCGTGACCACCACGGTGGGGCTTGGCTCCACCTGGCTCACCTCGCGGATCAGGAGTTTTATCGACCTCTACCCGGACGTCGACCTGCACCTGATTTTCGACGATGACGAGCTGGATCTCGGCATGCGCGAGGCGGATGTCGCCATCCGCCTGCGCCAGCCGACCCAGCCTGACCTGATCCAGCGCAAGCTGTTCACGGTGCACTTCCACGTTTATGCGGCACCGGAATATCTGCAGCGGTTCGGAACGCCGGTATCGATCGAGGATCTCGACAAGCACCGGCTGATCACCTTCGGCGAGCAGGCCCCGGCCTATCTGCGTTCGATGAACTGGCTGGAAACAGCCGGCCGCGTCGCGACAAGTCCGCGCAGGTCCGTGCTGAAGGCCAACAACATCGTGGCCATCAAACGCGCGGTCCAGTCCGGCGTCGGCATTGCCATACTGCCGGACTACATCATCGACAAATCGTCGAACCTGGTCCCCGTGATGACCGACCAGGATGACAAGGTGCCTTCCTTCGACACGTATTTTGTCTATCCCTCGGAATTGAAAAACACGGCCCGCGTCACCGCTTTCCGCGAGTTCCTGCTGGCGAATGCCGAAGGCTGGGTTTTCTAGACCGCCTGATTGACCTGACGGTGGTCCCTATTGGACCGAACTACGGCGATCGCCGAACGGACCGACGACCGTTCGCACTCCATGGAGCACTAGAACGGCGGTTGGACGAACCGGATGTCGCTCGGCCAGCCTGACTGCCAACCCAACTGAATTGCCTCGAGAGTATTCAGCCCGGGACCGGATGGTCGCGCCCGGGCATGGCAGCATGGCCGTGGCATTGACCGATACTCCTGTGCCTTGCGCAAACCGGATTCGGCGACCGGGGTCGGGTGAAAGAAACCGCCGGACGCCTTCCGCAACGAGAGCCGTTTATCGCGGCAAAACTGCTTTTCCGGCACCAAATCAGCTCATCATTTAAGCACAGAAAATCTTGCACACACCTGAGGCAAATGAATTTAAATCGGTGAAGCAACGGATTTTTTCACCCGAAATTAAAAAAAGTTTCGGGGCATCTTGCGAATTTCGACTAATTCAATTTGTTGAAATTAAAGGGATTTTGGGTTGATTTTTGACCAAACGGTCAAGCTCTGCGTAAATTGCATAGCAGATCTGCGCCCCTGCCTCTTGTTTACGCAGCTTGTGCACTGCATATAAGCATCACTGTTGGTCACACGGACATCACGTCCTCCTCCCAGTGATGTTCCGACCAGCTGTTCCCCTCTGGAAGGTGATTCCACTGTTTTCAGTGAATCAAAATAAACTGCCGGGTCTTTAAGACCCGGCTCTTTTTTTGTCCAGTTCATGCTGCGCTGCAGCATGACCTTGTGTCACCTCACATGAACAGGCGTTCGTTGCCCAGATCCTTGTAGAGGCCTGCCACCTGTTCCTCATACCCATTGTAGAGAAGTGTGTTGCGGCGTTCGTCCGTTCCAAGCAGCCGTTCGGACGATTGCGGCCAGCGACGATGCGGCACGGACGGGTTCACATTGGCCCAGAAGCCGTATTCCGATGACTGGATTTCTTCCCAGAAACTGACCGGACGCTCGTCGGTGAAGGAGATCTTCACGATCGACTTGATCGACTTGAAGCCGTATTTCCACGGAACCACCAGCCGGATCGGCGCGCCATACTGTTTGGCAAGCGGCTTGCCATAAACACCGGTCGCGATGAAGGCCAGCTCGTTGGTGGCCTCTTCAAGCGTCAGCCCCTCGACGTAGGGCCACGGATACCAGCTCTGTTTCTGGCCGCTGGCGACAGACGGATCAAGGAAGGTTTCAAAGCGCAGATATTTCGCTCCGGCCTGCGGCCCGGCGAGCTTGACCAATTCGGCAAGCGCAAATCCCGACCAGGGCACGGCCATTGACCAGGCCTCGACGCAGCGGTGCCGATACAGCCGCTCTTCCAGCGGCATCTTGGCCAGCAGGTCATCGATGCCGATTTCCTGCGGGTTGTCGATCATGCCGTCCAGCACGACGGTCCAGGGACGGGTCTTGAGTTCCTGCGCCGCCGGCCAGATCTGCTTGTGCGTGCCGAACTCGTAGAAATTATTGTATTTGGACGTGAATTCTTCCGGGGTCACGTCCCGGTCGAGGGTAAAGGACGCATTACGCTTGACAGGATAGAGCCCGGCACTCGGGTCCTCTTCCGCAAAGGCAGGGCGAATTCCAAGCCCCGTCCCCATCAGTGCACCCGCGCCTGCAAGGCCTGCGAGGATCTGTCGGCGGTTCAGGAACACGGCCTCCGGTGTTGCTTCCCGTTCTGGAATCTCCCAGCTGCGCTTCTTCAAAATATTCATTGTCAGTCTCCCGTTTGTTCCGAAGGAAACCGGAATCGGCTTTCAATGGCAAATAACGCCCTGGTGACCGGACGCAACAACAAGGTGATCGGCGAAAGCGTCCTGGTGTTCCAAACGGAAAAGAGGGGCCATTCAGCCCCTCTCTCATCGCTTCAGGGTAGTTGCCGTCACGCTGCCTGTCGGCCCGATCTCTGCAACGCAAGGTCCGCAGCCTTGCCGGAAAGTTCGGCCATATGGTCGAATTCCGCCGTATAGCTGGCAACGCCGGCCGTTGCCGAGCGTAGTTCGATGATCAGATCGCCAATCTCGGCTTCCGGCATCAGCGCCTGAACCTCGTCCCAGCCGTTCCAGCCTGGGCGGGCGTCGAAGCCCAGCAATTGCCCACGCCGGGCCGATACGATCGCATTGACCCGGGCCGTTGCATCGCTTGGGCAGGCAATCACTACCTTGTGGATCGGCTCAAGCAGCACCGGCTTGCACTCGGGCAGGCCTTCCCGGATTGCCAGAATACCGGCCATCTTGAACGCCTGGTCTGAACTGTCGACCGAGTGATAGGACCCGTCCGTCAGGCAGACGGATACATCGACCACCGGGAAACCGAGCGAGCCCTGCCGCAGCGCGTCCAGCACACCGTCGCGAACCGACGGAATATACTGTTTGGGAACGACGCCACCTGTGATCGTGTCCGTAAACTGGACGCCCTCGCCACGTGGCAGCGGCGAGATTTCCAGCACTACATCGCCGAACTGACCATGACCGCCCGACTGTTTCTTGTGGCGGCCGCGGACCTTGGTGCCCGAGCGGATTGTTTCGGAATAGGGCACATGCGGTGTGTGCGCGGCAATATCCAGTCCGTATTTGCCGGCAAGCCGTTCCTGGGCAACACGCAGGTGCATTTCGCCCTGCCCTGCCAGCAGCGTTTCGGCCGTTGTCTGGTTCTGCGAGACGATCAGCGACCGGTCTTCCTCCACCAGCTTCGCCAGGGCCGTCGACAAACGAACTTCATCCTTGCGCTGGGTGGCTGCAATCGCCGTTGCCAGAACGGGGTTGCGCCGTTCCGGAACCTGCTGATTTTCAATGGCTCCGTTTTCAAAACTCAAAAGGTCACCCGTCTGGACATCGTCGAGCCTGCCAAGCGCGACCAGATCTCCCTTGCCGGCCGTCGCGATCTTGTTTGCCTGCTGACCGAAGACCGAAAACAGGCCGGACACCTTGATTTCCCTGTCACCGTTGAGAAACAAGGTATCGCCGTCAGAGACCACTCCCTCCAGGACACGGGCAATCGACAGCTTGCCGCCGTGCTGGGTATGCAATGTCTTGATGATCTGCAGCATCGAGCGGGTCTTATTGCCGAGCACCCGCCGCGACAACTGGTCGACACCCGGCACCTCGTGGCGCAGGGCCTTGAGCAGCCGACTGACGCCGTTGCCGTGTTCTGCAGACCCGAAAAAGACCGGGCAGATGAGGCCGTCCTGCATCTCGTTCACCAGATCGGCAAACACCTGGTCGCGGTTGGGCGCGATGTCCTCGAGCAGCGCCTCCATTAGGTCGTCGTCATGATCGGCAAGGTGTTCCAGCATGGTGAACCGGGCTTCGTGCTCACGCGCGAGATCCGCATCCGACATGTCGATCTGCGTGCTTTCTTCCTTTTCGTGATAGACATGCGCCCGTTCGAGCGCCAGATCGATGAAACCGGTCGCCAGGCCATCCTCCCAGATCGGGATCTGCCGAAGCACCAGCGGCACGGCGGAAGCCGGTTGCAGCAGACCAAGAACGTCGCGCACTCGCCGCGTGCTCTTGTCGATCTTGTTCAAAAACAAAACCCGCGGAATGGCGCGGGCTTCAAGGGCTTTCAGGATCAGCTGCAGGGCCGGAACCTTGCGCTCGTCGTCCTCCGCCACCACGACTGCGAGATCGGTCCCGGACAGAGCCCCGTCCATTTCACTCAGGAACTCAACCGATCCGGGGCAGTCGACGAACACGAAGCGGTCTCCCAGAAATTCCGCATCCGCAATGTTCAGTTCCACGCTCATGCCGTGGGCACGCGCTTCCGGCGATGCATCGCCCACCGTATTGCCGCTCGCGACGGTTCCTTGCCTGGCCACCTTGTCCGTTCGCGCCAGCAAGGCTTCCAGAAGACTGGTCTTGCCGCTGCCGAACGGACCTACCAAGGCGATACAGCGCGGAGCGCTGCCCGCAGCAGATCCTTTTCCGTTTGAAGTGATTGCCATGCTGAGCCTCCCGTTAGTTCGAGGATATCTCGTAACAACGCGGCAGGGCCGGCTAGGGGGACGCGGCCTGCCGCGTCTCGCCCGGATGGGATCGAAGGCCTATAGCCCGGTACTCATCATCAGCACCAAGCCCCAAACTGCGGCCGATCGACCAGGGGCGGTCGCCCATCGTCGCGCCGATATCGACGGCAACGCAAGGGAATCTTACGCGGCAGCGCAGCAATTTGCCTGTGTAACGGCGCGAATATCGAGATTGGTCTCCCCTCACCCCAAGCACAGCGAGATCCAAAACACCCTCGATCCCAGAGGCTTGAACACGCTTGCCAACCTGAGGCTTCAAGCCTTGGCACCGGCGGAGAAAGTCGCGGTTAGCGAACAAAAAAGTCCGGTAAATATGCCTTCCGCCAAGCGCTGCCTTTGCCCTGCCGAATTCGACAGATAGTGAAATCCGGCTGCGGCAGCCTATGTATCTGCCTAGAAACGGCATCCCGGGCCAAAGGAGCACGCGTGACCAAGACCCTGTTATTATGTGCAGCGATGCTGGCGGCAGTGCCGGCAATTCCGGCGCATGCGCAATCAAACCAGTTGCGCAGTCCGCCCATGGCGTCCTCACCCCGGCTTCCCTCGGCCGGCCAGCAGCTGAACCAGAATCTCAATCGTCAACAATCCGGCTTCTCGACCCGCCAACAGATCGACGGTGCGGTCCGTCTGAACCGCACCGACCAGATCAACCGGCAGAACACCCGGCCGGACAAGGTGGAAAACCCTTGTGCCGGCGCGAACGAAAGCTGCCGCGATTGATGCACAGACATCAAACGGCTACCGCCGCCGGGTGTTAGTTGATCAATTCCAGCGTCATCTTGCTGACGCCCAGTGTCAGATTGGTGCCGGTCTGGCTTTCCAGACTGAAGGGGTTGAGCGCGATGGACCGGTCGAAACCGCCCAGAAGTGCGTTCGCCTTGATCCCCGCACCGATACTTGCCCCCGCGGTCAGCCCGCCATAGGTGCCAGCCAACAGGCCCGGTTTGCGGTTTGCCGACGGTGCCAGCACACCCCATACCAGAGTGGCCTGCTTGGTCTTGCCGATATCGAGCCCGTAATCCCGGACGGTTCCCTTGTAATTTTCCACCGATCCGCCATCGACCGGCGAAAAGCTGCATCCGAGTGTTGCGGAAGAACCGACGATGAAACTGTGTTCGCCTTCCACCAGGCAGCTCAGTTTGCCGATTTCAACCTTTGGGCTGTCCTCGGAGGCAAGAACCGGCATCGCAAAGGCGATGGCCACGGCCGCAAGAACCGGTTTCAGAATATGCATTTAATGAACTCCCGTTCGGCTGTGAAAATCCGCTTCTAGCAAATGTGCGGATCACGCTCGTGGTATGACGCGCCAAGGCGTCAAAATAGCGGCACGGCAAACACCCCGTCAGGTGAGGACGTCACCGGTATCAGAAGGCCCTGCCAGAGCAGGTGCGAGCATCAAGCCATTCGAGGATTTGTCTGACAGGCGGGCAAGCAGGAACCGGCGACCACCTATCAGCAGGGACAAGGTGACGACCACCGGAAGAACGCTGTTGTCCGGTGTCCAGAAGGCCCACATCGTGCCTGCCATCGACACCGCAAGCATCAGCACAGACATCCGGAGCCGCACGGGTCCGGGCAGTCCGGGTACTCCGGCAAACCCGCCCCGCGAGAAAAGGGTCAACACTCCGCCGGTAATGGTCACCGTCAACAAAACCGCACTGTAGGAATAGGCGATCAGGAAGCGAGCCAGCGACGCGTCGCCGAAGCGAGACAGGGCGTCCAGAAGCGGCGTAACCAGCAGGATGTGCAGATTGACCCCAAGCAGCACGGTGTGCATTTGCGCCCCGAGCAGACCAAAGGCAGCCAGAACTAAAACCGCAAGGCCACACCCGCTCCAGCCTGCGAGCTCCAGATCGCCCGTTTGCCGCCAGAGCAGGATGAACACAATCGATGGCAGGCTTTCCAGCAGATCAAGAAGCAGTTGTTTTTGTTGAGAAGTCGCCATCATCCACCTTCGCCTGACACTGCTAGGGTAGAGGCCTGCCAGCGGGATGTAAACCGCCCATCACGCAACCACAGAACGCAGCTCGCATGACAAAAGGGCGGCCATTGGCCGCCCTTTCGCATAACTTCTAGATAATCGAAAAGCTTATTTCAGGTTGCCGCAGAAGCGCTGGATGCGGGTGCAGGCTTCTTCCAGAGCTTCGGTCGAGGTCGCATAGGAAATGCGGAAGTTCGGACCAAGCCCGAAAGCCGAACCGTGTACAACGGCAACGCCTTCAGCTTCCAGAAGTTCGGAGACGAAGTCCTCGTCGCTCTCGATCACCTTGCCGGACGGTGCCGTCTTGCCGATGGTGCCGGCGCAGGACGGGAACACGTAGAACGCGCCTTCCGGCACCGGGCACGAAATGCCGTTGGCCTGGTTCAGCATGGAGACAACCAGGTCCCGGCGGCCCTTGAAGATTTCGTTGTTCTTCGGGATGAAGTCCTGGGTGCCGTTCAGCGCTTCGACCGCCGCCCACTGGGCGATGGAGCACGGGTTGGAGGTCGACTGCGACTGGACCTTGGCCATCGCCTTGATCAGGTCGGCCGGGCCACCGGCATAGCCGATACGCCAGCCTGTCATCGCATAGGCCTTGGAGACGCCGTTCACGGTCAGCGTGCGCTCGTAAAGCGCCGGCTCGACCTGAGCGGGCGTGGTGAACTTGAAGTCGTCATAGACGAGGTGCTCATACATGTCGTCGGTCATGACCCAGACCTGGGGGTGTTTCATCAGCACCTCGCAGAGCGCCTTCAGTTCAGCTTCCGTGTAGGCCGCACCGGACGGGTTGGACGGAGAGTTGAAGATCAGCCATTTGGTGCGAGAGGTGATCGCCGCTTCGAGCGATTCCGGAGTGATCTTGAAGGTGGACTTGTTCGCTTCCACGATCACCGGTTCGCCGCCCGCAAGCAGCACCATGTCCGGATAGCTTACCCAGTAGGGGGTCGGAATGATGACTTCATCGCCCGGATTCAGCGTTGCAATCAGTGCATTGTAAAGCACCTGCTTGCCGCCGGTTCCCACGGTGATCTGGTTTGTTTCGTAAGTGAGGCCGTTTTCCCGCTTGAACTTCTCGACGATAGCCGCCTTCAGTTCAGGAATGCCATCGACGGCCGTGTACTTGGTCTTGCCGTCGGTGATGGCCTTGATGGCGGCTGTCTTGATGTTTTCCGGGGTATCGAAATCCGGCTCGCCAGCTCCGAGACCGATTACATCGCGGCCTGCGGCTTTAAGCTCGCGTGCCTTGTTGGTGACGGCGATGGTCGCAGAAGGTTGAACACGCGCCAATGCGTCAGCAAGAAAGCCCATAATGTCCTCCAGGGGGAAACGGGATTAACAGCGCGCGGACCCTAGATCCGTGCGCTGCGGAAAACAAGACCAAATCAAGACGGGACCGGGCGTTTTCAGGCCGTTTGCGCCAGTTTGCCGGCGTATCTTTCGATCACCCTGGCATCGAGCGGTCCGCCATGGCCGAGATAGAACCGTTTCGCCCCCTTCGACAGCAGGAATTTCAGCGAACTGGCCACCCGGGCCTGGCTCTCTTCGAAGGGAGGTGGCTTGGGCCGGCCCTTCAATGCGATTCCCCCCAGGAGGATGCCGGATGCCGCCAGATCGCCAGCGATGACCGAGCCGTCTGCAAGCAGAACTGAGAGAGACCCCGGCGTGTGGCCGGGCGTCGGCAATATTTCTCCCGCAAGGCCATAAGCGGACAGATCCAGAGTCTGGTCTGCCGTCAGGAGAATGTCCGGCTCGACCGTCGGAAACGGCCGCTCGATAGCCCCAGTTATCTTGAACAGGTGGCCGAACAGACCGGAGGGGCGCAGCCGCGGAGCCTTGCCCTGGCAATAGGGCAGATCGCCTTCATGCAGAACAATGGGCGCCCCGGACAGTTTCCTGACGCGAGCGGCACTGCCGGCATGATCGATATGGCCATGGGTCACCACGATCAGCTTGAGGTCGGCAAAGGAGCAACCGGCCTTTGACAGAACTTTTCCGATCTTGCGTTCGCTACCCGGCAACCCCGTGTCGACAAGCACTGCACCACCGGCAGAGGTCATCAGAAAGGCATTGACCATGCCGAACGGCAGGATCGGGATGGAGTGGATCTGGATTTCTGACATGTTTGCCGCGGCTCTCTTCCTGGTGATAGGCTGAGCTTTTCCTAGGTGGGCGCGAAAAAGCGTTCAATTAGGCACCTTTTGGTAACCCGGATACGCCTTCGGTCCGGGCAAACCCGCGGAAACTGACATGAGCGAACCGATCGCCCCCCTCTGGCGCCTGCCCGGCACGCAGGAATGCCCGGTCGCCGACACGCTGAAAACCATCGGCGGCAAACACACGCCCAGGGTTCTGCATTGCCTGACCTTGAAGGATCATCATTTTCTGGAACTTCAGCGCACACTGTCGCCGATCAGCCGAAAGGTGCTTGTCCAGGAGCTGCGCCATCTCGAAGACGCCGGACTGGTCGCCCGCACCCAACTGGACGACGCCCGCCGTCGCGTCCGCTACGGCCTGACATCAAAGGGACGGAGCCTGGCTGAAATCCTGGGCCGGATCTTCCTCTGGGCCGTGGAACACCACAACGGGGACGCAGCTTCTGCGGCATAACGCAATCGGGCCGGTCAACCGTGCCCGGGGGTAGCGATCAGCTTCTCGTTTCGAGGATGAGCTTCGGCTCGTCCTTGTCTTCGTCGATGATCGTGCACTTGAAGCGCTTCTTCTTGGTCTGGCCGTTCAGCACCGTGACAGGCACCGACAACGGCACATCCGAGGCGTCTTTCGCAGAGGTCAGCAGGGATGCGTAGTTGCTTGGATGCAGAAGCATTTCGGTGATCGGACGGCTGTCGATTACGTCCGGCGTCAGATGATAGGTCTTCATCGCCGCGTTGTTGGCCGCGATGATCATGCGTGACTTGATGTTGATCACCAGAATGGGTGCGCTGCACGCTTCGAAGACCCTAGCGAAGTCGACGTCTCCGCCGCCGTGGCCAGCCGAAAACAGCACCCCGCCCACAGTTCCGCCGACGCGGAAATACATGGCGTCATATTTCAGTTCGACACTGTCGTTGGAGGCCAGCAGAAATTTGCCCCGCCCGGTCGCGCTGGCCCGGCGTGTCAGGGAAGCCAGCGTCAGGGAGACGATCGTCCGGCCGACGCGGTTCTGGATATGGGCAATGTTCCGCCCCAGGATAAGGCGGGCGTCCTCGATCTGGAATCTCTTCAGGAAACCGTCGCTGGCAAAGCGCACATAGCCGAAATTGTCGACCAACAACACCACGCGCGTCGAGGACGCGACAAAATGCTGGAGGATCGGCGCCAGACCCAGGATGACCCGGCCAGGATTGTTGTCGTTCTCTCCGATGGAGGGAAAACAGATCGCGAGGATCTTGCCATCCGGCAACTCATAGCGATAGGCGACAATCGGAATGCCCGGGATCCGGTGGTCCGGCCCACCGCCGACATCGAACGGTCCCGCCTGCCCTTCCCGGATCGCTCCTTGAACCAGTCGCAGAATGGTTTTTCGATCTTCCGGCGACAGATGGCGCAACGCCTCGTTCGAGGGCGCTTCCTGCAGATCGCGCACTTCACTGTTGAAACTCTGGGAGCCGACTTCATGCCAAAGAATGGTTTTCTTGCTGATGTCGGCAATGAAAAACTGGATACCCGCCAACGATAAAGCCGGTGGCTCCCCGGCCTTTTTGACCGGTGGCTCCGTCGACGTTACTGGATCTGTCGGCTTGTCCACCGTGACGCTCTGCGCTGCGTTGATCGTCATTCCATGCCTGGTCTGTTTGTATCAGTTCTCCCGGTGAGCCAGTATCTTTCCGAAATGCAAACAAACACTAAAACCCCACCGTAAAATCGCTGAGTTATGTCATTTCCTACAGTAACAAAACAAAGAAATACGCATTTAATAGAAGTTTTATTGTTAATTTTACGAAAGCTTAATTTGAAAGATACTGACAGTCTGAACCGTGCTGTCAACGCGTCGGCGCGAAGCGCTGAGCGGAGGGAAAATCGGAGCAGCCGCAGCCGTCCCCGTGCAGAGGCAGGGACGCTGACACCACCTCTTGTGGCCCCCGGGCCGAGTGACAGCAATTAGTTCAAATTTGCCGCAAAATAGTCACGAAAACACACGGCGCAGGTCTAAATCGCGTCCGCGTGACGGCGCAATTTCCAAGGAGATTGGACTCTCCCAAGCGGATGGAGGACCCAATGGCCTACGCAACGACCGAACTGCCGACGAG
Organism: Roseibium sp. LAB1; assembly: GCF_054658235.1. Taxonomy (NCBI): domain Bacteria; kingdom Pseudomonadati; phylum Pseudomonadota; class Alphaproteobacteria; order Hyphomicrobiales; family Stappiaceae; genus Roseibium; species Roseibium sp. LAB1. The sequence goes on from NZ_BAAGIB010000001.1 coordinate 1,272,737, forward strand.
CAAAACGCAGAACGCAAGCTTCCCACCTGTTTTGCTGTTCATACTGGCTGCGGGCTTGTTGATGCTGATGTCCGCTCTGGAACCATCATTGGTGCTGCCGATGTTTGCGTTCCTGACAATGGCTGGCGTCACCCGTCTGCTGGCTCGTCGTCTGTTTCAGGATCTGACCGGCGCAAATGCGCAGGCAGACTGACAGCAAACAAAGTACAACCGTTCAAACCTGACAGAACTTGACCATGGCACGCGTCGACAACCAGAAATCCAGAAAATCCGCTCCTCTCAAAAGCGATCTGCACGAGGCCCGGCCGCTGTTGCAGGCAATCTTTCTGGGCATGCTGCTGGCAACCGCCCTGGTCGCTGCGGCGGCCATGGCCAATCCGGCCAACACGAATGGTGTCCCGAAGACCGAACCTGTCACCCACACGGCGCCCGGCACCCCTCCGACAAGCATTGGCCATCCCGCCAAGTCGACATTTTGATCGATTGATGCGCCGGGATCCGTCGCGGCGGATCCGAATATCTGATGGCGAGCCGTCTGCCGGCGGGAACCCGGACGCAAGGAAAGCCGAGACCCGGCCCCATGTCTGACACATGAGTGCCGGGCCTCAGTGCCCGGTCCGCCCCCGGAAAACCATGTCTGCCTGTGCTCGTTCCCTGTGGAAACGGTTTCACCACTGAAGACCCCTTTGAGGGCCATTTCCGGCCGATGCATTTGACAATGCCTCAGCCGTTTCCCCGCTTGTCGCTTCCGCTGTTGATCACGGTCAAGGACAGGAGTTCGTTAGTCAGCCAAGTAAAGCAAGATCACTGGCCAACCGCAAGACCGCGCGCGGTTCCTGACCAGCATCGGCCGCAAATTAACCAGCATCTCATGGCACGGCCTTGAATACCGGGGATAACCCGGGAGAGGTTCTTGGTGGACACCCTCGGGCAAAGCCAGGCCCGTGTCTGGGAAGCACCGCCGGCAGCAGCTCGACCGTTTCACCCGCCGGCGGCAATCGCCGCGTCAAAGAACGACCGGAGAGGGATTTCACATGATGACCATTGCCAACAGCCAAAAGTGGATCGATAAAGAAACGAAGGGTTTGTCGGAGGCAGTAATGGACATCGACCTCACACTTTCAGCAGACACGGTCCGCCTGCTCGCACAAAAGGCGCGAACGGTTGCATCGTCACTTCAGGACTCGTTCGAGGACGGTCATGAGGGCGACGTCGAATTCGATGCCGACGCGCTGGAACAAAGCCACGGTCACGACGGTTTGGCGGAGGAGGAAAACGACGACCTTTCCGACGAGGAACTGCGGGAACTGATCGAGGATCTGAACGTGGATGAGGCCGCCGAACTGGTCGCGATCACATGGATCGGCCGTGGTGATTTCGACGCAGAAGACTTCCAGCAGGCCGTCGATGAAGCCCGCGAACGCGCCGTCGGCTCCACGGCAACCTATCTTCTCGGCATGCCGTTGCTGGCCGACCACATGGAAGCCGGTCTCGACGCACTCGACCTCTGACATGCACCGCGAAGGAGCATTTTCTCCAAATCCTCAAGGGCTTCGACAGGTCAAGAAGACCGGATCAATTTTGCCGGTCTCTCCACATCTTGTCGTTTTCCTTGGGAAAACCGGTTAGCAATTGATTTACCATCTTTCCGCTGCCGGACAATTGGCCCACTCTTCCCCCACTTCGTGGTGGGACAAGGGAGTTGAGGGCATGCTGCAAGACCCGGCGAACCAAGACGTTTTTACCGTCCATCGTCCGTCTCCATGGCCATTCGTCGGCGCGATGATCGCTGCGTCGGCCCTGATCACGACACTGGTCGTGGCGTTCAGCAGCTAATCCGTACCGGACCATCCGCGCTTCGCCGGTGCTGGTCATCGTTCAGAGAGTTTCTTCATGCGTTCAACGCGTCTGGCCGTGCTCGATCTTGCCCGCGGTCTCGCTGTTGTCGCCATGGCGATCTACCATTTTTCCTGGGACCTTTCCTGGTTCGCCTATGTCGACTGGCCTGTTGCCCAGGGCACCGGCTGGCGAATGTTCGCCGCGTCGATAGCCGGCAGTTTTCTGTTCCTGGCCGGGGTCAGTCTGGATTTCGCACATCACCGGGGCGTACGATGGCAGGCTTTCTGGCGCCGACTGGCCGTGATCGTTGCCGCGGCGGCTGCCGTGTCGCTCGTAACCTATTTCACCTTTGGCGACACATTTGTCCGGTTCGGCATCCTTCATTCCATTGCCTTGTCCAGCGTGATTGCCCTGCCTTTCACCCGCCTGCCGGCTGTCGTGGCCGCACTGGCTGCCGCACTGGTTTTCTCCTTGCCCCTGTGGGCGGCCTCTTCCGCCTTCGACGGCCAGCTCTGGCTGTGGACCGGGCTCGGCACTCCGGATTTCGCAAGCGTCGACTATGTACCGCTGGCGCCCTGGGCTGGAGTGACGCTGGCAGGCGTCGCCGTCTCGAAGATTTTCCGCACGTTCAACCTGTGGCAGATGCTGTCCGGCCTGACCTTTTCCCATCGCCCGGGCCGTCTGACACGGTTTCTCGGGCGCCATTCCCTGCCGGTCTATCTTCTGCATCAGCCCTTGCTGTTCGGCCTGGTCTGGACAGCAACGCAAGTCGGGCCTGACATGGACCGCTTGGCCAATGCCTTTGTACGCAATTGCACGGTTTCCTGCCAGGGAACAACCGCCACGCCTGAAATCTGCGAGGCGGCTTGCGGTTGCACGCTCGATTATCTCAAAGCGGACGGCATCTGGGACAAGCTTCTGGCGGAGCCGGAAAACCAGTCGCTGCGAGGCCAGATGTCGAACAGGTACAGCCAATGTCTGGCAGATCCCGAGTGGCCGGATCCTCTCGACTGACCTCGCTTTCGCGGCTCTTTCAAACGGCCTAGCTAAGCCGGGACAGATGCAGCAGGGCCCGCTCCCTCCTCTGGTTTGCAAAGGGAAGAAACACGGCCTCGTCACGCCCTGCCACCACCTGCTCCAGCGCCCAGAGTGCCGACACCGCATCGCATTTCGCTTTCATCACGTCGAGCCGCCTGGCGTCGGGCGCCGTGGCACCCGTTGCTTCATAGGCTTGCAGAAACAGACGCTCCTGATCCGCGCTCATCTCGTGCTCCAGCACAGCATAGGCAATATCCCAGGCCGGGTCCGACATGCCTGAAAATTCCCAGTCGATCAGCCACAGCCGTTCAGCCGTTACCAGGCAGTTGCCGGGAGACGGATCGCCATGGCTCGGGACAAACGCGGCGCCAGCGCGATCAGTGCCACCGGTCCCCAGCACCTGCAGTACCTTTTCCAGTCCGGTCATTTCTCCAAGGTGTCGGCCAGATTCCTGCAGCCCTTGCCACTGAACCTGAAGCACCGCATCCGGGTCGAGCCGTCCTTCGAAGTCGGCACCAGACCCATGAAGACAGCCGAGGGCCTGCCCCAGAGCCTGCAAACCGTCCGACACCCCCGAAAGATCGGCAATGCTTCCGGAAACGTCCAACGCGCGCGTCACCAGAATGCCTGAGCCCGGATCACAAAAGACCGGTGGCACGGCGAGGCCGGCTGCCGCGGCCAATGCCATGTTCCGAGCTTCGGCTTTCCTGTCGATGCTGCCTTCGGTTTCCGGGCGGGGAAGCCGCAGAAAGAAGGTGCCCTTCTCCGCTTCCAGCTTGAACACACGGTTGGTCAGCCCGGGGTGGGGTGTGGCCGCCAACGGCGTACCGCAAAGGCGGTGCAGATCCGGATGCCTGTCAAAAGCGTTCGGAATTTCCGGCAAAATGGCGTCTGGCGTGTCAGAGGAAAGCTGTGGCACAAGCAGGAACAATCAAACGAAACAGAGGAGCTGGCCGGACGCCATGACGAACGTCCCATCGCCCCATATCATCATCACCTACTGCCGCCAATGCAATTGGCTGCTGCGCTCCGCATGGATGGCTCAGGAGATCCTGTCCACCTTCTCGGAAGAAACCGGCGCCGTCACCCTTGTTCCCGGCACCGGCGGCATTTTCACGATCGCCTGCGACGGCGCACTTGTCTGGGACAGAAAGACGGATGGCGGCTTTCCGGATGCCAAGGTGCTGAAGCAGCGGCTGCGAGACCAGCTTTGGCCGGAAAAGGACCTTGGCCACAGTGACCGTCCGGACCGGCACAGTTAACACGGCAGGGTTAAACCGAATTACCCTTCTTAAACGCGCGAATATGTATATCATGACCTCGAAAACAAAGCTTCCTGCAAGAATTTTCCAGACAAGGCGCATGAACCGGAGCCTTCATGCACATCAGGTTATCAGCACTATTTCTGGCAATACTGTCACTTGCAGGAACAGGCATCTGTTCTGCCACACATACTGCCAAGCCTGACCTCGCGATCTACACCGAAGACTACAAACCCCTCTATTATCCGGGTGAAGACGGCAACATCATCGGTTCCGTCACCCAACTTGTGCGAAGCCTCGCCGACGAAGCAGGCGTATCGATCGAAATGCACATGCGGCCCTTCAAACGCGGACTGAACGCGGTTGAGAGCAATGCCAACCATTGTTTCATGGCACTGTGGCGCACCAGGGATCGCGAACCGAATTTCACATGGGTCGGCCCTCTGGAAATCGACGGCTATGGTCTTTTTGCGCTGAAAGGCAGCGGTATCGAACTGTCTTCGGTGGAAGACAGCTTCGGCTACGCGACCGGAGCAGTCGGTGGCTGGACCAGCACCAACGAACTTCAGAACGCCGGCCACCCCAATCTGGTTCTGGTGGATGAAGACGGGCTCAACGCAAACATGCTGAAGTCCGGCCATACCAAGCTCTGGCTGGGTGGCCTGGTTTCATCTCCCTATGTCGCCGCGCAACAGGGAGTGGAGATCGAGAACCTGTTCACCCTGCAGACCGTCGAACTCGCGCTGGCCTGCAACAGGCAAACTGACCCCTCGCTTACTAACCGTCTGCAGGCCGTTTTGAATGCGCGTCTTCAAAAGCCCCCTCAAAACAACCCCGAACGTCTGACGCAATAGGCCAATCATCCCGTCTCCTGCCGGAGCCACACCGACACGTTGCCGAACAACGACGAAAATACTTTCCAAAATCCTACCTGCACAACAAGCGCACAAAGCATCGCCTATAATTAATGCAACTCTCCTTTGGGTCTTCTTAAAACTTTCAATTCAAACTGCTTCCGGCAAGACAACGTCCGGAGCTCGAGAATGAAGTTCGTAAACCTTCCTTTCAGGAAGACTGCAGCCCAGGCTTTCCCAACAGGGCACGAGGCCCCCGGACACGCGGCACGGCAACGTCCATTTTTCGACTGGCCGATCAAGACCCAGTTGCAGATCGGTTTTGGCGCCATGCTCTTGTGCGCCATCGGGGTCGGCGCAGGTGGCCTGTTCGCCGGCTCACAAGTCAAAAACTCGGTCACTGTGGCAAAGACAGCCAATGAACTTCTCGGCAGTGTTCCCCGTCTGCTGACCGACGCCCAGACATTCGGTCGGGAGGGCAGCGACCCTGCCGCAGATGCTGTCGTCGCCGTCATCGCCTCGATTTCGCGGGAAAGCCTCAACCTGTCTGAAAGCCAGCCTCAGGCGGCTACGCAACTCGCCACGATTGTCAGCGATCTGGAGACCGGTTTTGCAACACTGCGCGACACGCGGCAGAGCCGCGACATGGCTGCCGCAAACCTCGACACCCTCACCTCCGGACTAGTCGAAACCACCAACAAGGCCTTCGAGGACTACAAGGCCCTTGCCGCCTACAGATCCGCCCTTGCCATCACCAATGAAGGCAAGATGACCAACCTGTCCAACGTCAGTCCGCGGCTCGGCAACATGCGCATCACCACCGTGGTGCTGCCGCAGGAAGTCGAAACCTTTGCCGCCACGCCGGACAAGGCACTGGCGAAGAAGCTGGCTGACCAGGTCGACGCGCTCGAAAAGGACGCCAAGGCGGTTCGCCGCACAGTGAAGACGGACACGATCAAGGACAGCGTCAAGGGTCTGACCAAAAGCTCCAAGGCGTTTGAAAAGCTGCTGAAGGCGCACCTGAAATCTCCGGGCAAGGATGCCTGGGAAAAGAAACTGGGGCCGGCAACCCGGGAGCTGATCACGCTTGCCAACACCATCATCAAGGCCGCCGAAGCGCCGATCGATGAGCTGACGACAGAACTGCGCGACTTCGACAAGGCGAGCGCCGATATCGCGCTACTGTCGAACTATACCCAAAGCGTGGCCCGCAGCGTGCTCGGTGTCCGCAGTGCCTATTCCGACTATCTGAACACATCGTCCCAAAACGCAGCCGATACATTCCAGATGTACTTGGCCGATGCACGCACGGAGCTGAACAATCTTGACACCGTGCGAACCTCTGCCGGCAAGAATACATCCGACAAGGCCCTGACCGATCTTCTGAACGGTCCTCTGAAAGCACTTGTTGCGGCCGGAGCGGACGCCCTGCCGAAACTGGAGGCCACCTTCGTCGAAGTCGTTGCCTCAACGACCGCGCTGCGATCAAGCGAACAATCCTTTGCCGCGGCAGCCGCCTCGCTGACGGATCAGGCGGAAATCATCAGTGCCAACTCGGAGGCGACCGCTCTTGCAAGTGCCGTTGGCGCTCAGACGCAGATCACCGTCACCCTGGGGTTTGCTTTGCTTCTGGGGGTCGCCTTTGTCGTGCTGCTTTCCACCGCCATCATCCGCCCCATTCGGGGCCTGACCGATGCAATGCTCAAGCTGCGGGACGGCGATACCGATCTCGACCTGCCGGCGGCGAACCGCAAGGATGAAATCGGCCATATGGCTCAGGCCGTCGCAACCTTCCGAGACCGGGAAATCGAACGGATGCGGCTGGAAGAAGAAACACTGGCGAGACAGGAAGACGTTCGCCAGCGCCAGGCGACCGTCGATACGCTTGTGGCATCATTCCGTCAGGATATCGAGGAAGCACTCGCCACGGTGACCGGCAACATGCAGCAGCTCGACAACACCGCCGAGCAGCTGTCCGAAATCGCCCGCACGACAACAGGCAAGAGCGAGGACGTCAGCACGGCCTCCAGCCAGGCCAGCCAGAACGTCCAGACCATCGCCGCCGCCACGGAGGAGCTCAGCGCCTCGGTCCAGGAAGTCGGCCGGCAGGTCAACGATACCCTGCAGCGCGTCGAGGAAGTCGCCGGAGCCACACGGACCTCCAACGACCAGATCAGAGGCCTGTCTGCCGCGGCGGAGCGTATCGGCGCCGTCGTTCAGCTAATCCAGGAAATTGCAGAACAAACCAATTTGCTGGCACTCAACGCAACCATTGAAGCCGCGCGCGCCGGAGACGCCGGCCGGGGTTTTGCCGTGGTGGCGTCCGAGGTCAAGTCACTGGCCGGTCAGACCGCCAAGGCGACTGACGAAATCTCCAGCCAGGTGGCCGAAATCCAGCAGGCAACCAGTGGCGCGGTCGATGCGATCAGCGCAATTATGGAAATGATGGAATCGGTCAACGAGACCGCGGCCGCCATGGCAAGTTCCGTCGAGCAGCAGGCCGGCGCCACCGCGGAAATCTCCACCGGTGTCTCCCAGGCAGCTGGCCAGACAGCCAGCGTGTCGGACAACATCGGCGACCTTTCCCGCGGCTCCAGCGAAACCAGCCTGTCGGCCCGTGAAGTGGAAGAAATCACCGGCGCGGCCACCCGGCAGCTTGCCGAAGTGACCACCCGGATCGACCGTTTCCTGCAGGACGTCGCCGCCGCCTGAGTGGGGGCGTTCTCTCTGCTCTCGGTATCATCCCGGCCAAGCAAGGCGCTAGCCGGAATCGGGGGGCCGGGTGTCTCGAAGGGCGCCCGAACGCCCGGCGAATGACAGTGCCCCCGATCCCGGATCGTCGCTACGCTGCGTCCGGGATGACGATGGAGAGGCAGTCAGGCATCTGTTTCGTGAGTGGCATCGCCCCCCTCACGCCGCATCCTGTGCCTCAAACACCTCCCGAGCCGCGTTCAGACCGTTGATGGCTGCCGGCAGGCCGCCGTAGACGGCCATCTGCCAGATTGCCTCGACAATCTCCTTCCGGTCCGCACCGGCGGCAAGCGTATGCTCGATGTTGATCTTCAGTTGCGGCGCCGTCTGACCTCCCAGAACGGTCAGCGCCGCGATGGTGCACAATTGCCGCGTTTTCAGGTCCAGCCCGTCGCGGGCGTAATGCCGGCCGTAAGCCCATTCGATCAGGCTTTCGGCAAATCCGGGTAGAAGATCGTCGTAACGATCGCTGAGTATGGCTTCCAGGTCCGGGTTAAGTTTCTGCGTCAGCGCGCGGCCGCGCTCCAGGGCGGTGCTCATGTTTCGGAGCTTCCTTGCTTGGCGGCGCGCCGTGTTCGGTCCGGGCGCAGCTTTCGAAGGCCGGATCGACGGTCTCTCCCGCCTCCATTCTTCTGTAGAGATCAATCTTATCGTCCAGGACGTCCAGCATCTCGGTCATCCGGGCAATGTCGCCGGCAACCTTGCCCCTGTGCACTTCCAGCAGCTTCCGGCGCTCCGTCAACGAAGCAGCCCCCTTGGTGCGCAGCTCCGCGTAACGCAACCGGTCCTTGATGCCCATGCCGGTCGCTTTCAGCCGGTCCAGGAAGTCGATCCACCTGAGGATCGTCGCATCGTAAACCCGCCGTCCGCCACCGTCCCGCAGGGGGCGTGGCAGAAGGCCGATCTTTTCGTAGTAGCGCAGGGTGTCGGTCGAAAGTCCCGATTTCTCGGCCAGGTCGCCAATTCGCATGTCAGTCTCCGAACGGAACGATTTCCTTCAGTTACCGGTTGGAGCGCACTCCAGGTCAAGCGTCTTTTTCAAAAAAAGCGGCCGGCGGGACTTGCCCGGCCGGCCGTTGGAAAGGCTCCGGATGGAGCGCTTTTAAGGTCGATCCGGCGAGGCGGGTTCCACCGCCTTCGCCTTTACGGATGCAGGAGCCGTCTTGGCTCTGTTAAGCGAACCACCAGCGTTCAACGGCGCGGAAACCGTCCAGGGTCCAGTTGGCGGCAACCTTTTCCGGATGCTGGACCTTTTCGTTGTGCGCCATTACATAGCTGGCGAACATCGGAATAATCACGCCACCATCGGTGCGCACCAGGTTCTGCATTTCGCGGTACATTTCGGCGCGCTTGGTTTCGTCAAGCTCGGAACGTGCCACCTTCAGCAACTGGTTAAATCGCTCGTTCTCCCAGTAGGTATCGTTCCAGGGAGCGCCTGACGCATAGGCCACGGAGAACATCCAGTCTTCCGTCGGACGTCCGCCCCAGTAGACTGCGCAGAACGGTTTTTTCATCCAGACATCCGACCAGTAACCGTCATTCGGCTCGCGTGCCGGCTTGATGTTGATGCCGGCCTGCTTCGCGCTGTTGGAATAAAGCACGGCCGCATCGACGGCACCGCCAAAGGCCGCATCAGCCGCTGACAGGCTGACGTCGAGGGAGTCGAGACCGGCCTGCTTCAGGTAGTATTTCGACTTGTCGGGATCGTAAGTGGTCTGTTCCAGGTCGTCCGCGAAGAAACGGTTGGACGGGCTGATCGGATGATCGTTACCAACCGCCCCGTAGCCGAACAGGATCTTGTCGACCAGTTCCTGGCGATCGACGGCATATTTCAGCGCCATACGAACATTGTTGTCGTTAAACGGCGCCGTGCGCGTGTCCATGGCAAACGTGTAGTGCTGCGTGCCCGTCGTCGAGAGGATCGTGACGTTCGGCGAACGCTTGAACAGGCCGACGGTCTTCAGGTCCACCTGATCGATGACATCGACATTGCCGGTCAGAAGCGCTGACTGACGCGCTGCCGGGTCAACGATGGTCAGCAGCTTGACATCGTCAAAATGCGCCCGGTCGGTCTTCCAGTAGTTCTCGTTCCTGGTCAGTTCGGCAATGACACCCGGCTGGTAGTTGGTCACCTTGTAGGGACCGCAACCGTCGCTGCTGGTCGGATCGATCTTGCCGTCGGAGGATTTCATGATCGGCAAGTGATAGTCGCTGACCACGAACGGGAAGTCGGCATTGCCCGCTTCCAGCGTGAACACGACACTGTCGCCGTCGACGCTGATGTCCTTGATGGGATCGACGAAAGGCTTCGCCGCCGAGGTGCTGTTTTCGCCGCGGTGATAGTTGATCGAGGCCACCACGTCTTCCGGCTTGACCGTGCCGCCCCCGTGATACTCGATTCCCTGTCGGATCTTGAAGGTCCAGACTGTGGCATCGGGAGACGGTTCCCAGCTTTCCGCCACTTCGCCCACCAGGGTACCGTCCGCAGTGATCTCGATGAGGTAGCCATGACGGGATGTGGCGAACACCTGCACGAAGACATTGTCCCAGGTGCCCGGATCATAGTTTTCACTGGTGTTGCCGGCGGCGATGCCGACCCTGAACGTGCCGCCCTTCTTGGGCTGCGCCGCCGCCGGTCCGACTGCGAACTGGCCCGCGAAAGCCGCTGCCCCCAGCGCCGCTGTTCCCTGCAGAATGCTGCGCCGGGAGACCCCGGACTGCAGGATGTGCTTGTTAAGATTTCCCATTTTCATGTCCCCTCTTTTTGATGTCCTCATTATGGAAATGACGCCGCGTGAACGTGTCCGCGCGAAAGAAATCTGCCCTGAACGTCCTTGATCCGGACAGAATTGCCAGACACGAAGACGCCTGTTTTTCATACTATGCCGTTTTTGATTGATCGCTCAATTAAAAAAAAGCTAACACTTGCGACAAGGTCCTCACTCACGGCGGAGAAGCATCATGGGAAAGCGCAAGAACATCCTGATCCTGATGGTCGACCAGTTGAACGGAACCTTGTTTCCGGACGGCCCGGTGGAGTTTCTGCATGCGCCAAACCTGAAGAAACTTGCAGCCCGATCGATTCGCTTCGAGAACACCTATACTGCCTCGCCGCTGTGCGCGCCGGGGCGTGCCAGCTTCATGTCGGGCCAGTTGCCGCGCCGCACGGGCGTTTACGACAACGCCGCCGAATTTGCCTCCGACATTCCGACCTACGCCCATCACCTGCGCCGCGCCGGTTACACCACCTGCCTGTCGGGCAAGATGCATTTCGTCGGTCCGGACCAGATGCACGGCTTCGAGGAGCGTCTGACCACCGACATCTATCCGGCGGATTTCGGCTGGACGCCGGACTACCGCAAGCCGGGCGAGCGCATCGACTGGTGGTATCACAACATGGGCTCGGTCACGGGTGCGGGCGTTGCCGAGATTTCCAACCAGATGGAATATGACGACGATGTCGCCTTCCAGGCCGTGCGCAAGATCCACGACTACGGCCGCGGCAAATACGACAGGCCCTTCTGCCTGACGGTGAGCTTCACCCACCCGCACGACCCTTATGTCGCCCGTCAGAAATACTGGGATCTCTACGAGGATTGCGAGCACCTGCTGCCCGAGGTGCCTGCGATGGACTATGACGACCACGACCCGCACGCAAAACGCATCTTCGATGCCAACGACTGGCGCAAATTCAACATTACGGAAGAAGACATCCGTCGCTCGCGCCGGGCCTATTTCGCCAACATCACCTATCTGGACGACAAGATCGGCGAGATCCTGCATGCGCTCGAGGCCATGGACCTGACCGAGGACACGACCATCCTGTTCGTTTCCGACCATGGCGACATGCTGGGCGAGCGCGGACTGTGGTTCAAGATGAACTTCTTCGAAGGCTCCGCCCGCGTGCCATTGATGGTTGCCGATGCGGATCTTGCTCCCAGGCACATTGCAGATCCGGTCAGCACGCTCGACGTCCTGCCCACCGTCTGCGACCTCGCCGGCATCGACATGAGCGAGATCATGCCCTGGACCGACGGCACCAGCCTGGTACCGCTGGCACAAGGCGAAGCCCGCACCGCACCGGTGCTGATGGAATATGCTGCAGAGGCTTCCTACGCTCCGCTGGTCGGCATCCGTGAAGGCGACTGGAAATACATCCATTGCGAACTCGATCCACCGCTACTCTTCAACGTGACGGACGACCCGCATGAGCTGACCAACCTCGCCGCCGATCCCGCCCATGCCGCAACCGCCGTGCATTTTGCCGAAATCGCCGGAAAACAGTGGGACATGGCCGCCTTCGACGCCGAAGTCCGCCAATCCCAGGCCCGCCGCTGGATCGTCTACGAAGCCCTGCGCAACGGCGCCTATTTCCCCTGGGATTACCAGCCCCTGCAAAAAGCTTCCGAACGCTACATGCGCAACCACATGGACCTGAATGTGGTCGAGGACAGCCAAAGGTATCCAAGGGGGGAGTGAAGCCCCGTTTACTTCCTGAACCGGCTGGCTTCCCGTTGTCATCCCCGCGCAGGCGGGGATCCGGTACGCCTCTAACCGCTTGTGTTTCCACTTCCCAGCGACACGGAGTACGGGATCCCGGTCCTGGCTGCGCCAAACCGGGATGACAATGCTGAGCGAGACAGCACCGCCCGCCTTTAAGCCCCATGGCCCACCACACTCTCCTCGTCATCCCCGCCAAGGCGGGGATCCAGTAATCCTCTGACCTCGCGAGTGTCCATTTACCGGCTCCAAGGGGTACTGGATCCCGGTCTTGGCTGCGCCAAACCGGGATGACAATGCTCAGTGTGGCGGCCACGCCTGCCTCTGTTCCCCAGAGCTCACCGCACCCTCCTTGTCATCCCCGCGCAGGCGGGGATCCAGTAATCCTCTGACCTCGCGAATGTCCATTTACCGGCTCCAAGGGGAACTGGATCCCGGTCCTGGCTGCGCCAAACCGGGATGACAATGCTCAGCGAGACAGCCCCACACGCCTTTAAGCCCCATGGCCCACCACACCCTCCTTGTCATCCCCGCGAAGGCGGGGATCCAGTAATCCTCTGACCTCGCGAATGTCCATTTACCGGCTCCAAGGGGAACTGGATCCCGGTCCTGGCTGCGCCAAACCGGGATGACAATGCTCAGCGAGACAGCCCCACACGCCTTTAAGCCCCATGGCCCACCACACCCTCCTTGTCATCCCCGCGAAGGCGGGGATCCAGTAATCCTCTGACCTCGCGAGTGTCCATTTACCGGCTCCAAGGGGTACTGGATCCCGGTCTTGGCTACGCCAAACCGGGATGACATTGCTGAGCGAGACAGCCCAGTCCGCCTTTAAGCCCCATAGCCCACCACCCCTCCTTGTCGTCCCCGCGAAGGCAAGGATCCAGTAATCCTCTGACCTAAAAATTTTCCAGATACCGCCCCACGGACACCGCGATCCCCGATCCTGGCCCTGCCGAAGCAGGGGCCACACCGTGCGAGAAACCAGTTCACACAGAACTTCCCGGTCGACACACGGCGAGAGGTAATGGAAGCTCTGGCGGATCGATTGTCTACGGAGGTCCCGATGCGATTGCCGAAGCTGCTCACAGCGCTCTTCTTCCTGCTCATTGCACTTCCCGCCAGCGCACAGACCTACAACGTCGAGGCCGGGCCGATCTGGAACAATGGTGACGCGCAGGCGAAATGTCCGCGTGTCTGCGGCGGGCTGGGAGCGCGCTGGAACGGGCAGTGGCATACGACGGTGCAGGGGCAGATGTCGGTCTGTGCGTGTGAGAAGGCCAGCCCGGGACGTGAAATCCAGGCCGGGCCGATCTGGAACAACGCTGATGCGCAGGGCAAATGCCCCGGTATCTGCTTTGGCAACGGTCTCAGCTGGAGTGGCCAGTGGCGCACCACCGTGCAGGGCCGCATGTCCGTATGTGAGTGCCGCTAGTCAGCCTCTGGGCAGGCAGATGTGAACGAGTCGAGGGCTACTTGGTGCAACCGTTGACGTCGGCAGCGCAGTAGAACCCTTCCGAGGAATTGCCGCAGCAATAAAGGAAACCGGGCGAGTCACAGTAGTATTCGGACGATCCGCAACGGCCGGCGACTTGCATCAACGGGCCCTTGTCCGTCGAAGATCCCGGAAGGTTCACAGCGCCCGACAGGCGCGGCGACATGTTGGGCATCGGCGGCACTTCAAGTCCGCCGTCCAGGCTTGCAAGAATAACCTTCGCTACAGCCAGATCCGGTTGATGCGTCAGGTCAAGCGGGTCAGCGCCAGCCGGGGAAACCGCGTAAAACATGCCCGTTATCAGCGTAACTTCAACAATAGCTCTCAGTCTCATCTTTCGCCTCCTCCGCGCAAGATGCAGCTTGTCTGCTTGTGATCTGGTGGAACCGATTATAGCACGGTGGAGCCATTCCGAATATTCAGCAAACTACGCAGCACGCAAAAGATTTACAAAGCGAAACAACAGCCTCACGTGGGCGCATCGGTCCGTAAGGGCGTTATGTCTGGCGTGTTTGCCTGCAGCTTAGACGCACCTGAAGACAGCGGAAAATTCGCTGAAAAAACACTGAAAGGCCTTCCTGAAATCCGGCTGAAAAATATTTTCGCTCCCCGGTTTCCGGACAAATTTCCGCCGTAATCCGGGCGCTGAATCCGGGTCAGCAGGGTTAAGCGCGTCCCGCGTAAGCCACTCACCAGGCAGTGTTTCTGGTTTTTCCAGGCATGAGATGGATAGAGAACCCAAGCCGTCATGACACCGGTCACAAACCGTCATGACCGCGACACCACTGCACCTTCAAACATCTCTGTCCTTGAAAGGATATCTGCAATGGCCATTCGCGGCTTTGTCCTTGGTGCTGCCTTCCTTGCTGCTGGCCTTGTGCCCGCAGTTGCCGACAGCGTGACTGCTTCGGTCTCTACCTGGAATCCGACAACCCGTACGCTTGTCCTGAGCGACAAGACACAGTTCCAGACAATTTCCAGCTCCGTCGCTGTGCCGGACACCCTGGCTGCGGGAAAGACCGTCACCATTCTCTACAACGGCTCGGAAAACGGCGTCGACTCGATCCTCTCCATAGAGGTTCAGCCCTGAGCCAGTGACCTTCCACCGCGACGACCACTTACCTCGCTCTGCCGGTGTGTCACTCTTGCTATTCAGGATCCGCTACGCCCCCGAACCCGGATCCTGACGCCCCTTTTTGTACATGGAGACGTGAATGCCAAAATGGCTCATCGCGATTGCGACGGTGCCGTTGTTGCTGACTTTGCCCCCGCACAGCCTTCGGTCCGCGCTCGCAGATGAAATCGCAGGTACGATCCTGTCCATCGATCCCTTCAATGGCCTGTTTTCCCTTGAAGACGGGTCCAGGTTCCATCTGACCGATAGCCACAGTTCGCAAGATCTGATGATCGGATCGGAAGTCCTGATCACCTTCACGACAACGGTGTCCGGCGACCGCCTGGTGACCGCACTTCAAGTCGTGAACTGAACTGCCCGGCATCACGCCCTGTCACTCACACATCCGGACAGGGGGAACGCCGGACCGAGACTGGCCATGGCCCCATCGCACGGCCATTATCCAACCTTTCCATCGGCCCGCACCACATGCCCTTCGCGGGCCGATTTTTTTGCCGATCTTCGTCCTGCGACCAACTCCCTTCAACGGACTTCCTGACACCCTTATGTCAGGAGACTGACAGGAAGTGGCAAAAAGCGGAACAAACCCGCAACCACCCCCTTTCCTCGCGCGCGTAACCGAACCATATTGCGCCCATGAGCAAGCGCCCGACCAAATCCTCCTCCGACGATACGACATCTGCTGACGGCTTCGGCGAAGCGCCGCAAAGCCCCTTTTCAGGTGCGCCCCTGTCCGGGTCGATCAGCGACTGGGCAGCCGAGATTTCGCAAGAAGCGGACAAGCCGGAGCCGAAAAAGGCAGCAACGCAGCGCGCTGGTGAGAGAAAAAAGGATCGGGCCGACGACGCGCCCGTACGCAAGTCAGGCCGCAAGACCAGTGCGACCGCGAGCGCGAAAAAGGAAAAGCCGACCAAGTCGTCGCGCGGAACCTCCATCGGCAAGGCAGACAGCGCGCGCGAACGCGCGGCGGGTGGTCTCAACCCGGTGGCCGGTCTCGACATGTCGCTGGAAGAGGCCGAAAGCCTCGAAAAACAGCTCAAGCAGCACCAGAAAGACAACAAGAAGAAGAACAAGGAAAGCAAATACGGCGAATTGACCGGCAACCAGGGTGCCACGGCGACCGTCGAGGCGCTGTCTGCGCTGATCGAAAGCGGCAACCCGCTGCACAAGAACGGCGAGCTTTGGGTGCCGCACCGGCCGGAGCGTCCGGAGAAATCCGAAGGCGGCGTTCCGATCGTGCTGAAATCGGCCTACGAACCCAAGGGTGACCAGCCGACCGCCATTGCCGACCTTGTGGAAGGCATGGAAAACGGTGACCAGACCCAGGTTCTGCTCGGCGTCACCGGCTCGGGCAAGACCTACACCATGGCGCAGGTGA
The DNA here is from genome assembly GCF_054658235.1 of Roseibium sp. LAB1. NCBI lineage: Bacteria > Pseudomonadati > Pseudomonadota > Alphaproteobacteria > Hyphomicrobiales > Stappiaceae > Roseibium > Roseibium sp. LAB1. Next base: position 1,288,989 of record NZ_BAAGIB010000001.1, read on the forward strand.
TTTCCCGCACCCAGCGCCCGGCGCTGATCCTGGCCCCCAACAAGACGCTGGCGGCCCAGCTCTACGGGGAGTTCAAGTCCTTTTTCCCGGACAACGCGGTCGAGTATTTCGTTTCCTACTACGACTACTACCAGCCGGAAGCCTATGTTCCGCGCACGGACACCTACATCGAAAAGGAAAGCTCGATCAACGAGCAGATCGACCGGATGCGCCACTCCGCGACCCGTTCACTGCTGGAGCGTGACGATGTCATCATCGTCGCCTCCGTGTCCTGTATCTACGGTATCGGCTCGGTCGAAACCTACACCGCCATGACTTTTGCCATCGAGGTTGGCGAGCGCATGGACCAGCGCCAGCTGATCGCCGATCTGGTGGCCCTGCAGTACAAGCGCAACGACGCCGCCTTCCAGCGCGGCACCTTCCGGGTGCGCGGCGACACCATCGAGCTGTTCCCGGCCCACTACGAGGACACGGCGTGGCGCATTTCCATGTTCGGTGACGAGATCGAGTCGATCACCGAATTCGATCCACTCACGGGACAGAAGTCGGGCGAGCTGAAAAGCGTCAAGATCTACGCCAACTCGCACTATGTCACGCCCAAGCCGACGCTCAACCAGGCCATCAAGTCGATCAAGGACGAACTCAAGCACCGGCTTGAGGAGCTGAACCAGCACGGCCGCCTGCTGGAGGCGCAGCGGCTGGAACAGCGCACCATGTTCGATCTGGAAATGCTGGAGGCCACAGGCTCCTGCGCCGGCATCGAGAACTATTCACGCTACCTCACCGGCCGCAAGCCGGGCGAGCCGCCCCCCACCCTGTTCGAATATCTGCCGGACAATGCCATCGTCTTCGCCGACGAAAGCCACGTCACCATTCCGCAGATCGGCGCCATGTACCGGGGCGACTTCCGCCGCAAGGCGACGCTGGCCGAGTATGGCTTCCGCCTGCCGTCGTGCATGGACAACCGTCCGCTGCGCTTTGAGGAATGGAACGCCATGCGGCCGCAGTCCATCGCGGTGTCGGCAACCCCCGGCTCCTGGGAAATGGACCAGTCCGGCGGCGTCTTCGCCGAACAGGTCATCCGCCCCACCGGCTTGATCGATCCGCCGGTGGAAATCCGTCCGGCCACCAGCCAGGTCGACGACCTTCTGGGCGAAGTTCGCGAGGTGGCCCAGAAAGGCTACCGGACGCTGGTGACCACGCTCACCAAGCGCATGGCCGAGGATCTGACGGAATATCTGCACGAGAACGGCGTCCGCGTGCGCTACATGCACTCGGACATCGACACGCTGGAACGCATCGAAATTCTGCGCGACCTGCGCCTGGGTGCCTTTGATGTGCTGGTCGGCATCAACCTATTGCGCGAAGGCCTCGACATTCCCGAGTGCGCGCTGGTCGCGATCCTGGACGCGGACAAGGAAGGCTTCCTGCGCTCCGAGACCTCGCTGATCCAGACCATTGGCCGCGCTGCGCGTAACGTCGACGGCAAGGTGATCCTCTACGCCGACAACATGACCGGTTCCATGGAACGGGCGATTGCCGAAACCAACCGGCGCCGCGAAAAGCAGCTCGCCTACAACGAGGAACACGGCATCACTCCGGAAAGTGTCCGCCGCTCCATCGGCGACATTCTGGAAAGCGTCTACGAGCAGGACCACGTCACCATCGATGCCGGTTTCGCCGAAGAAGGGAACCTCGTCGGCCACAACCTCAAAGCCCATATCGATGACCTGGAAAAGCAGATGCGCGATGCCGCCGCCGATCTCGACTTCGAGACCGCAGCCCGCTTGCGCGACGAGATCAAGCGCCTGCAGGCAACCGAACTGGCCGTCGCCGACGACGCCATGGCCCGCCAGTCCGACGTCGACAGCAAGACCGGCGGCTACAAGGGCGACCGCAAGTTCGGCGCAGGCGGCACCAAGGAAGGCGCCAGCGGCAAGAAGAAACAGACCGCCCGCGACAAGGCCCAGGCAGCCAAAGACAAGAATACCCTACCCGCTCCCAGCGCCAAGGTGCGCAAGAACACCCTCGACGAAATGACCGTCGGCCGCACGGAAGTCCCGCTTGGGTCAGACGATCCGGTCAAACCGCTGGTAAGGGCAAAGATCGGTGCGGGGTCCTATGAGGATCCGGCGGAAGAGAAGCGACGGAAAGGCCGGCCGAAGAAGAGTGGGCGACCGGGGCAGTAGCTATTTTTCCTTTGCTCCGGAACGGCTCGCCGGCCGGGGCTAAGTAGGGCTGGATTGTCTGCATCGCTCCGTTTCATCGTCATTCCATGGCTTGACCATGGGATCCATGCCGATACGCAGGCCTTACCGAGAAGCCTCGATTGTCGAAAAGGCACGGCATGGATTGCAGGGTCGGGCCCTGCAATGACGGTGGAAATATGAGGCTTTCAGGAGACTATCGCCCTCTCCTCCCCGCCGTCATTTCGGACAAGCGCAGCAAAGCTGCGCGCCAATCCGGACCCCAGACGTCCGCGCGAACGCAGCTCACTCATTGGTCCATATTTATGAGAGAATAAGCGCGCTTTCGGCGCAGACTATGTCTGGTTCCCGGATCTTCGGTCGGCGGTGTCTCACCTTTTCGAAATGACGAAAGAGGAAAGACGACATCCGCGTGGATTGTGAGCTGACAGGTACTGAACGGCACCGACGTATCCGCCAGGTGACGACCGGAATGGAAACGGCTACTTCGCCCCTTTCAGGATATCGCCGAAGCTGATGTCGATCAGCACCGAGACATCCTTGAGACCAGCGACATCCGGGCCGTCGAGCCGCATGATGTCGAAGCTGAGAACTTTATTCTGAAGCTGTGGGCGGGAGAGCTCCACAACGAGTTCCACCGGCTCGCCGTCCTCCATGCCTGTAACGGCTGCATTGGGCGGGTCGGACTTGAAACTGTCAGTGACGTCAATCCAGCTGTCGAAAAGATCCTGAAGCGTTTCCGCGTGCACCTCACGGAACGGCCTGTCGGCAAAGAAAACCACCCTGTCGCCGGTTCCTTCCAGGCTGATCCGCCCATTTTCGATCTTTGCGGACGCCGCCTCCAGCACGATCAGGTAGGCGACTCTTTCCGTCGCCGAAACGGGGGCCACCGTGAGAAGCGCAAGCAACAGGAACAGGGCGTATCTCATAACCGGTCTCCGAGGGGTCCGTTGAGCCTCACCCTTAACGTAGTCCCGCGCTGCGATCCACCACAAGCGCCGGAACGGGGAGAGGGAGACCCGGCGTCTTCCCCAACGTGCTTTCGCAGGCTAAGCTTTCCCTAAAGGCACGCTCGGGGGAACAGAGATGCGGGCACTTCTGGCAATAATCGCCGCGATCGTCGGTGCGGTGGTCGGGTTTTTCGGGGCGTTTATCGTTGTCTATCCGATCCTCGTTGCCATTGAGGGCCGGGACATGAACGGCGGTATTGCCATGGGTGTCGGAGTATCCGTCGCCCCGGCTCTGGCCATCATCATGGCCATCTTGTTTCTGGTGCTGACGCTGAAACTGATCCCCGCCAAGGCTGCACCTGAACCCGAGCCTGTTACGGAAAACGATCCGGATGCCGCCTATTTCCAGCCGAAACCCGGTGCCCGCACAGGTCCCGATACGCAGACCATGGTCGCCATTGGTGTTGTAACGCTGATGATCATCGCGGGCGTTGTCTGGCTGACCGGTTGAGAGCATCCCGCTCCGGGCAAGCGTAGTGCGGGACCAGTGTCGCACGTTCGCCGGCAAACGGGTCCCAGGACTTTGCAACGTCCGGGGCGACCGAGGTGGTCGCCCGTTTTGTTAAGGTCCGTGTCGTCATCCCATGGCTTGACCATGGGATCCATGCCGTTACTTGGCCACACCGAGAGGCCTCGTTTCCCGAAAAGGCATGGCATGGATTGCAAGGTTGAGCCCTGCAATGACGGTGGAAGTATGTAGCTGTGAGGAGGTCGAATGCCTCCCCCCACCGTCATTCCGGACATCTGTGCAAGCGCAGCTCGCTCAACGTCCTGCCGGGGGCTGTCCCCCGCTCAGATCCCCTTGAACAAGACGCCGGCGGCCAGCACCACCCAGGAGGCAATCAGGATATAGATCGTCGAAATGCCGATGGCCGGAACGGCCACACCGGCGAGGGGCAGGACGGCGTAGACGAACAGAACCAGGGAAATCAGGAATACCAGCAATGAAGGGGCGGTCAGTCTCATGGGAACCTCTTGAAAAATCTTGTTGTCTTGGTCGTGCCGCCGGTCAGGCAGACGAGGCGTCAACCAAGCCCAGATGCCGAACCGATCCGTTTCCCGGCCGCTCCGGCGCCGCCACATGAGCCGGACCTGTCGGGAATGTCAATGCAGGAAGATCACAGGCGAGTGGCCCCCGAATTTCCGGCTTGTTTCGCTCTACATGACCGGGGTGGTCTGCCCGTAAAGGTCCGTTTCTTCGTCTTCCCATGGCTAGACCAAGGGGGCCACGCCGTGCCGTTGCCAGATTGAAAAGCCTCGTTTGTCGAGAACGCACGGTATGGATTGCAGGGGCAAGCCCTGCAATGACGGAGGAATGAACGTGCGGTGCCGAGTCGAGAATTGGAGGCCTTGCCTGCCGAGAAGACCCAGGCTCTCAGAACACCCAACCGGTCGTGATCCAGGTGATTTCCTGGTCGTTGACGTAGACACCAACCTGGGTGACGGCCTTGGGGTCGTCCGGGTCGGCGTAGAACCACAGGTGGGCGTCGTTGCCGTCCTGAGTCTTGAAATAATAGCCTGAGCCTTCGTTTTCCGCGTTGCGCAGGTCTGCCGGAGAGAACGTCTCGTCGTAGCTGCCGTGGACCAGGATCGCCCCGTCGTGGAGACAGACTTCCAGCAGGGGCTTGCCCTTGTCGTTGACGATCAGGCTCTCGGGGCCGGCCTCGAACTCCATGTAGTCCTCGACATCTTCCAGGGCGATCACCTTGCCGTCTGCCGGACAGACCTCCGGCTCCGGGGCTTTTTCCAGGGGCTGTTCCAGGGTCAGTTGCACATGCACGGACAGCGTGCCCTCGGTGTAGGGGAGCTGTTTGTCGGCCGTCTTCGTACGCACGAAATTGGTAATGTCGATCAGCGCATCACTCAGCTGCACGTTTTCCCTGGCTGTCAGAACGCTGGAGAAGGCTTCCATGAACGGGCTGTTGCTTCCCTCCCCATCATATGCCCGGTGGTTCGGCTGGGCCGAGTAAATCACCATCAGGTCCTGAAGCTGATGGTTGACCCGGGAAAGCCCCTTGGCGGCCGGGTCGAAGATCTTCTCCAGCGAACGGGTGGAGGCGAATGGATTGTCACGGCAGGCATCGACGATCAGCAGCTTGACCCTGGCGCTCTGCGCATAGGCGGCGAGGAATTCTTCCATGCGCACGGCGGTGTTTTCGAAGATCGCCTTGTTTTCCGCACCCGTGTCCGTGGCCAGCAGGTAGTTGACGTTGGCGGCCTGCACCCCATGGCCGGCAAAGAAGATGGCAGCGACTTCCGCGTCTGCCGAGGCCGTCTGGAACTCCCGAAGCGCCTGCCGCAGGCCGTCCGTGTCAGCGTCCAGCACCACCTGGTTGTCAAACCCCAGCGCCTTGAAGGTTCTGCCTGCCAGATCCGCATCGCGGACCGGATTGTCGAGCGGGCTGACGTTGAGATAATGCGAATTGCCGATGATCAGCGCCACCTTTTGGGCAGCACCAGCTGGAGACACCACCATCAGGGACAACATGAGGCTGGTCAGAAAAGCCGGAAGGAACTTCATGGGCGCCGGGCTCCCGTTGCACGAAACGCGTGCCCGCAGAACCGGGCAGATACGCGCAAGTTTAACCGTCGGACCGGCGGAGAACCACCGCTAACGTAAGGTGAACGGACTTTTCGCGTTCCCGGGGGCATGCAAAACGGGCTCCGGCACTGCCGGAGCCCGCTCGTTATCTCCCGCGTTGTTTCCAACGCGGGAGGCCCCACCAAATCAAGGCAGGTCGACTGCCATTACTGATTTCTGACGCTCAACAGCGGGGTGATGTTGCGGATCGTCACGCGGCGGTTGCGCTCTTCCGCGCCTTGCGTGTCGATCTTCAGATAGTCCTCGCCATAGCCCTGAACGACCATGTTTTCCGGCGACACGCCATAGACGTCCGCCAGAATGCGGGCGACGGTTTCCGCCCGGCGGTCAGACAATGCAAGGTTCGAGACATCCGACCCGACCGCATCCGTGTGTCCTTCGATCAGCAGCACCGTTGTCGGATCCTGGTCGATCAGGGCCTGCGACGCGCGGGCGATATCTTCCAGCAGCGGCACCTGACTCTGGCGCACGACGGCACTGCCGGTGTTGAAGGTGATCGTGTCCAGATCCACCCGGCGCACCTTGTCGCGCAGCCGTTCGCTTTCACGAATGTCGCGCAGGGAATAGGCCTGTTCCACCTGCTCCACCGGAGGAGCTGCGAACGTCCGGTAGATCTCGTCATAGTTCGCCCGGCCCGCCGGCACGATGTAGCGGTCACGCGGGATACCAACCCTCAAGGGCGGCAGCTCGCGATCATAGTTCCGGCGGCGATGGTTGTACTCCCGATTGTCGATCAGCACATATTCGCGGCCATCCGGAAGGAGACGCGAACGGTAGAGAACGTATCCCCCCTCGTCGCGGATGGTGATGATCTTCACGCCATTCTGCCGGGTGACAGTTTCGCGCGTCCGGCCGCCACGCAGGCGTTCGGCGTGATATTCGTCATCGCCGTAACGCAGCAGGCTGCTTTCGTCCTTTCGCACGAAATATTCGCCATCGCGCTCGACGATGATCCGGTCACCCTGATCCTCGACCACCTTGCCGCCAAGCGCGGGGATCAGCATCCCGACCCCGACACCTACAGCCGCAGCGCCGAGCAGTTCCAGCCTGCGGTCGCGGGCTTTGTCGCGGCGGCGTTCTTCCTTGGCCTTGATTTCCGCCTGCTGTGCTTCGGTTGCGTCGTCCGAGACGACGGCAGCCGGTTCTTCCGACGGTGCAGCCGACTGGGCCTTGATCGGCTCACCCGGCTCTTCGGTCACGGTTTCATCCGCCGCGGTGGCTTCAACCGGGGCAGCGAGAGGAGCCGCCTCTTCAGACGTCTGCGGCTGGTCCGCGGTTTGTTGGGTTGCGTCAGGTTGTTCTGTGGTGGCTTTTTCCGGCGCCGGCTCTGCGGAAGTGGCGTCAGCCGGTGCGGGTTCCCCGGCGCTCGTCTCGGTGCTTTCCTGGGCAGTGGGTTCTTCTGCGGCAATCGCGTCGGCGGGCTGGTCTTCGGCCGCAGCCTTTGGCGCATCCGCCGTTGATTCCGGGCTTTCCGTAGTGTCCGTCTGTCCGGCCTCCGCATCCGTCTCGGCATCCGCAGGCTGCTCTGCAGCCGGCTGTTCGGAAGACGGTTCAACCGCAGGCTTTTCCGCAGGTGCTGTTTCCTCCACCGGAGCAGCCGGTTTTGCTTCCGGTGCGGTGGTCTCTTCGGCAGTCGCGGGTTTTTCCACCGGAGCTGTTTCCTCGACAGGAGCTGCCGGTTTCTCGGCGGGAGAAGCTTCCTCGACGGGTGCAGCTTCCTCAACTGGGGCTGTCGGCTTTTCCTCGGGCTGTGCTTCCTCGGTCGCGGCTGGTTCCGACGCCTCGGGCTGAACTTCCTGCACTGCCTCTGGTGCGGTCTCTTCAGCCGCTCCCTCGGTCACCGCAGGCTCGGCCGGAGTTTCCGCAGCTGGGGCCTCCTCCGCGGGAGCTTCCTCGGCGGCCCCCTCAGCATCAGCAGGAGCCTCTTCTGCAGGGGCTGCCCCTTCTGTCAGACAGCCCTCCTGGTTCGGATTGGCCGCACAATCCACTATCTTTTCCTGGGCACGCGGAAGCCCGGGCTGCAGCGGCAGGCCGATAGCCAGTACAAGTGCCATGGCCGTTGAATTTCGAAGCAGTGTCGACGTCATTCTTTTCATCCTCTCGCCCCCCGGGCGAACCTCCCCGAACCGGTTACGGTCAGGTGTCCTCACTGGAAAACAAGTGACTTGAGCTTTTGTTCCAACGTCGTTTTCTCAAACATGACAATTCCTTCGCACTGCCACCTGCGATATGCGCATCCGTCTTTCGCTCGATTGACATCCCTTCACGCAGCGGCATTGTGGTGCGGGGGCCGGCGATGGACCGGCACTGTCAGAGGGGGCTGACTTGATCAATCGAATACTTGCCTGCGCGTCATTATCGCTGGTTCTTGCCGGACCGGCCGTCGCACAACAAGACCGGACCGAATTCGGTAAATGGTCGGTGCGCTGTAACGACAAGAATTACTGCATCGCGGAAACCGAAGGTACCGGTTCCAATGACGAACCGTTCCGGCTGAAGGTAGAGCGCAGCGCCAAGCCCGATGCCCAGGTTTTTGTAACCTTGCGGCCCAAAACGCCCCTCGAAACCGGCCTGCGTGCCCGGATCGAGATCGAAGGCGACGAGGACAATGTCGGCTTCTTCGGCAAGGCGGCCAAGGTCTATACGGGCAACGAGATGACCTTCGGCGGTGACGCCGACCGGGACCTGATCGAAAACCTGCGCCTAGGCCAGGACGCATCGATCCAGATCGAATATGGCGGCAGCACCGGCACGATCACCTATTGGGTCTCGCTCAGTGGCATCACCCACGCGCTCTTGAAAATCGATGACGTTCAGGGCCGCATCGGCCGGCAGGATGCCATCGTGGCCTGGGGTGGATTGCCGTCGGAAAAGGCCACCGGCATTGCCGCCGCACCGGTTTCATCACCGGCAGCGACAGATCCGGCTCCAGCTCCAGCTCCTGCTCCTGCCGAAACGGTTGCAGAAGCGCCAGTGGACGATCTGCCACCACCGATCATGCCGTCTGAGGAAACCAACAACAGTGGCATCGACCGCGGCCCGCGCGGTCAGGTGTATTCGGTCAACGAGATCCCGGACGAAATCCAGATGATGGGCTACCGTACGCTGGACTGTCAGCTGGAAGAGACCGTGCCCGCCTTCGGTGCGCAATATTACGCCGAAGGCGATGTCGAGACCTGGGTCGTTCCCTGCCAGATGGCCGACGTCAACGTGCCCTACTACATGGCAACCCATATTCCCTTCAATCCCTCGCTGGACGAATGGCAGGACTTCGAAACGCCTCCGGGCTTCAACCAGCCCAACCATGCGCTGGTCAACAATCTGTTCTTCGACCCGGACAGCGGCCTTGTGACCGGCACTACCTACCATTCACCCAACTACGACTGCGGCACTTTCGAGCGTCACGAATTCGAAGCGGAGAGCGGCAGATACACCTTGATGGAATATCTCGAAAAATCCGACTGCGACGGCATCACGGGCCCGGCAGAGGGCTGGCCCCTGAGCTGGACGATTGACGAGATGGGAGATTGAGGGATCCGGCAGGCGTCTGTTGCTGGCAGACCCGGAAACTGATTGCCATCACGGCCCAACACAGCGCGAGCGGGGCCCACGACATCCGGGCGGACGGCGATTGAAACCGTCCCTGTAAGAGATCCTAGGGCCCCGCCCTACTGACCGTCACCAAACAGACCGTGAAAGACGGCACACTGGATCATCAGGATCCCATTCATGGTCTGGGCATTCATGTCGACGACGATTTCCGCATAGGCCGAGCCGGACCCCATGATGGTTTCGAGCTGGAGCTTGCATTCGGAGATATCGCCGTCTGTCTCGATCGCCAGATTGGTGGTTTCACCGCTGCCGACGGCGAGCTTCAGGGACAGGACCAGCGGGTCCTCGTCAGCATTGTCGGCTTGGGTCACTGCCAGAATATCGCTGCCCGCAATCCTGTAGGTATGAAACACCTGATAGGCGGCTGCCGGAAGGTGGGAAAAAGAAACAAGGACCAGGCCCAACAGGAATGTCTTTATGAAAAGGTGCATGTCTGTCCTCGTGAAAACAGTCTGAAATCCCCGGCATTTCGGCTGAATGCCGAGTTGGCGTCAACTGCAACACGACAGATGCCCAATCAACGCGGCACGGCCGGCAATATGAAAAACAGGGCGATGGCAATCGCAAAAGCTGCCAGCGCCAGCAGGTAGAGCCGTGCAATACGCCGACGCCCAGGCTCGGCCTCTTCTCCGAAACCATTGGAGGTAAACATCCGTTTCCACAGGGCGACGCCTTTGAGGGGAGAAAACGCAGCCTCTTCCAGAAGCTTCAAACGCTTGATGAACAGCAGCGCGCTCACATAACCGGCGATCATAAGGAGAAAAGCCAGCGTCATGAAGGTCATGAAGATCAGATAAGCGGGTGTCATGCCCCTCTCCTTCGCACTTTGGAAGCGTCCCGCAACATGTCTTTGCGGCATGTATTGTCCGTTGCAATCCGGCACAGTTGTTAACCATAGGTGCAAATCCGTTAAAATGCCGGGGATATCTGTCTTTTGAGGGTAACACTTCACACTGTATTCTGCGGCCGGGTTTCCCTGAGTCGTTGAAACCGCCAGCGCTTATGGGTTAATAAAGAGTTAAAGTTTTGCGTATCTTCCGCCGGGCGGCGCCGGCGGGACAGTCAGGAGACAGGAATGGGCATTTTCTCGAAATCCTCGCGCCCCGGCGGTGACCAGGAGCAGCGGGTCGAGACCGGGACAGAGGCAAGCGAAATTCAGGAAACCGTGCAGGCCCCTGAAAAGAGCAATATTGAGCATCTTTCACCGTTCGCCCTGAAAATGCAGGAGAAGATGAACCACCTGGACGGGCTCAAGTCCCGGATAGGCGGTCTCAACCAGACCTTCGAACAGATGGCTGCCTTCGCGGCGGAAAGCCAGACGTCGATCCGCATGATGGCCGAGTACCTCGAAGGCTCCCGGTCATCCGTGGAGACAGAGGTCCGGCTGAAGTCCGAAAACGCCAAGATCTCCACCGACCTTCTGGACGCCGAACACAAGGTCAGGACGCTTACCACCCAGCTGGAAGACGCCCAGGCCGAAGTGCACTCGCTGCGCAAGCGCGCGACCGAAACCCGTACCGCGCTGGAAACCGCCCGTAACGACATCGTCTCCATCCGCGACAACAACAAGAAGGTCAACGAGGAATACCGGCTGCAGAGCGCCAAGCTGGTGGAAGCCAATTCCCAGGTATCCGACCTCACCGGCAAGCTCAACGACCTGAAGGCCAAGTTCGAGACACTGGAAAAACACGCCGAAAGCCTCGGCTCAGATCTGGAGGCAGTGCGCCACCGCGAAAAGGAACTGCAGCAGAACCTGTCCGAAAGCGCCAAGCTGCTGGAAGACGAAGTGCGCAAGAACAACCAGGTCACCAGCGAGCTGGAAGCGGTCAAGCGCGAGGTGGGCGAATTCCGCAACGACAACATCGACCTCAAGTCTCATCTGGACGTTGCCAACCAGGAACTGGTCTACGCCAAGAACCGGCTTGAGGAAGAACAGCGCAAGCACGACAATGAGGTCTATGCGCTGAACGCGGAAATCGAGAACCTCTCGTCCCAGCGCCGCATCGGCGCCCAGTCGTTGCAGGAAATGGCGCGCGAAAACTCCACACTGAAGGAACGCAGCCGCGATCTTCTCAAGCGCATGCAGGAAATTGAACACCTGCTCGACAGCGCGCAGAAGAACCACGAAAAAGACCGCAACGAGTTGATGGCGACCACCGCCAAGCTGCGTGAACTGAACCTGCGCTACAACTCGGCCCTGACGGACCTGAACCACCAGCGCAACCAGAACCAGAAATATGCCGACAACCTGGAAGACCTGATTGAAGAGAACAAGCGCCTGCAGCGCTACAAGATCCAGGTCGATACGGCCAACGAGCAGATTGTCCAGCTGAAGTCGGTCATCGTGAACTACCAGATGGCGATGGAAGGCCGTGGCCCGGCAGAAGAACTCGGACTTACGGAAGGCTACGACCCGGCCGCAGAACTTGGGATCACCGAGCCGTTGTCAGCCGAATTCGAACCGGCAGACGTCGATACCGATGCGTCTGACGACGACGGTCCGGACGACACCACACCTGGCGGCAGCGACGACAAGATCGTCAAGCTGCGCGACTGACATGCGGCGATGCCGGATGTTTGTCTCCCGGCTGCAGCTCTCTTGAAGAGACAAGACCCCGGCTTCTGAAGTCCGGGGTCTCGTTTTTCAATGACTGTTTTCCCAAACGGCACCAGACAGGCCGGGCATGATCCGGCTGCTCCCTCCGCGCACTGACGATTTGATGACCAGGGTAATTGCCGCCTTTCTCCTGATCCTGCTGTCGCCGCTCCTGGCCGGCATTGCCATTCTTGTCTGGCTTGCCGACCGGAAGGCACCGGTTTTCATCGCCCGGCGAACCGGCCTGGGCGGTAGTACCTTCGCCATGATGAAGTTCCGAACCATGCGCCCCGGCACAAGCCATGCCGGCGCGATCACGGAGGTAGGCGACAACCGCATCACCCCCATCGGCAAGTTCCTGAGAAACACCAAGCTGGACGAGCTGCCACAACTCCTGAACATCCTGCAGGGAGACATGGCGTTTTTCGGACCAAGGCCGGAAGACCCCGGCATTGTCGCCCGTTTCTACGACGACGACATGCGGAGGTCCCTTCACTTCCTGCCGGGCCTGATCAGCCCGGGCACCCTGTGGGCTCTGACCAACCTGCGGCGGATCGAAGGCGCGGCAGATGCCGAGGCGGTATATGCGCGGGAAATCCTGCCCGAACGGCTAGCACGCGACACGGCCTATTTCGAGGAGGCCGGCTACCTGTCCCATGTTCAGCTTGCAATGAAGACAATGGCCGTTCTGCTCAAACGAACCGTATCCGCCGACAACCGCGAGTAAGGGGTTGTTTCAGCCCAGTTCCGCTGTCAGGAATTCACAGATCCTGGCCGCATCGCCTGTGCTCAGGTCCATGTGTACCGGCAGACGCACCAGCCGTTCCCAGGACTGTTCGGCACCAGGGCAACTGCCCGCCAGGTTCTGGCCTGCGAACCTGGAAAGATGCAACGGCTTGTAGTGCGATTGCATGCCGAGCCCCAGGCTCGCAGAGCCTCGCAGCAGACGGTTCGCCGTTTCCCGATCCCCTGCGAGGAAGGCAAAGGAATAGCCGTTGGCCCGTGTCCCGTCCACCGGCCGCAGGATCTCGATCGGCAATCCGCGCAGGGATTTCTCGTAATAGGCCCAGACCGCACGGCTTTTCAGGAGAATTTCCCTTGTATGCGCCAGCTGGCTGTACAGCAGGGCCGCATTCAGGTCCGGCATCTCGAAACTGGACGAGACGGACGTCCATTCATAGTGGTTCACTTCCCGCCGGGCGAAAGCGGGAAAATTCGTGCCGCGCGCCAGCAGCTCTTCAACGCGCTCGCGCAGGAGGGGATTGTCGCTGTTCAACACCAGTGCGCCACCGTGACCCGCACTGATGATCTTGGTTTCGTGAAAGGAATAAGCGGCAAAGAGACCACTGGTCCCAACGGCGCGGCCATCCTGCTTCGCGCCAAAGGCTTGGGCGGCATCCTCGATGATGACGATGCCGCGCCGCTCGCACAGCTCCCTGATCCCGGCCATTAGCGCCGCCGCTCCGCCATAATGCACCACGACCACGGCCCGGGTCCGGCTGGTCAGCCGCGCTTCCAGCGTTTCCGGTGTCACCATCATCGTTGCCGGATTTATGTCGGCCAGCACAATCTGCGCGCCTTTGCGGGCAAAGGCGGTGGCGGTTGCGCAGAAGGTGAACGAGGGAACGATGACCTCGTCGTCCGGCCCGATGTCCAGCGCCAATGCCGCGATCTCCAGTGCGGAGGTGCAGGAATTGGTGAGGAACACGTGGTCATGGCCGACATGCTGGCTCACGAGCGCCTTCGCCTTCCGGCAATAGCTGCCGCCGGCGCGCAGGTGCTTGCTGCTCAGTGCCGTTGCGACTGCATCATATGTGGCGGGCGGAATATGGGTTGAATGAAATCGGATCGGCTGAGGTGCCGCCGCGGTCGGCAGATTCAGCATCTAGAACCTTTCCTCGTCGGCGAAACGGCGGACGCGGGCACGCATTTCCCGAAAGATCGCACGCAGTTCCTGATCGACAGAGCTCTTCTGGCGGTATCCGAGAGAGCGCAACCGGCTGTCGTCAATCCTGTAGGCCGCATCGTTCGTCTCGCGGTCCCGGATAAAATGCAGGCCGGTGGCGATGCCCGTAATACCGGAAACCCGCCGTGCAACTTCCAGCACCGACAAGTCCTCTTCTCCGGAAACGTTGAAGATCTCGAGCGGTTTTTCGTCCTGTGTGTTGAGCAGGAGACAGATTGCGGCGGCCAGATCGCCGACAGGCAGAAAGCTGCGTTCCTGGGTGCCGGTGCCTTCGACCGTCAGCCGCTGTCCTTTCAGTGCCTGCATGATGAAGCGCGGAAACAGTTTTTCCGGGTTCTGTCCTGTGCCGACGGCATTGGTCGGGCGCAGGATCGTCGACCTGAGACCACTCTGCGCCGCCAACATGACGGCTTCCTCGGCCATGGCCTTGGATGTCGCGTAGGGGGTTGTCGGCCGCATGGGAGCGGTTTCACGCGTCTCATCCATCACGGGGCCGTAGACCTCGTCAGTACTGATGTGAATGAAATGCTTCACACCGGCGTCCTGCGCTCCCTGCAAGAGCGTTTCAGTGCCGGTGACATTGACGTCGAAGAAAAGCTCCGGGTTGGTGAAGGACCGGGGCACATGGGTCTCGGCCGCCAGATGAACAACGGCATCGCATTCATGCATCGCCGCAGCAACATCGATTGGCGAGCGGATATCGCCGCGAATAACCGGCAGGTCCCCCGCCTCGCCCTGGGGCGCGAGACGCCGGAAATCAGCCGCGTAGGAGACCCTGTCCAGGATTACCACCTCGGCGACATTCGCCATGCGGGCGATACGCTTGAATACCTTCGACCCGATAAAACCCAGGCCACCGGTCACAACAATCTTGCGAAAGGAAATGTTCTGTTTCGGAGCAACCGTCTTTGAACAATGTTCCATATTGGCACAAATCCCGATAAATGCAGCATTTGAGTGCATAAACAGCAGATATCGTGCCAGTCGCCTGCCGGCAGGTTGCCGCGGGACCATGGATTTCAGCCTGCCCGGATGGCGACCCGTCGGCTGCATTTGCCGGAAACGATAAACGCTCCGGCGTGTCTGACTTCAAAAGAATCGAGCAATTTCAGATACTTGTCGAAAAAGGAAAGTCTTCGTTCGAGCGACGGCATAAGGCCGACCCTTGTCGTGTCGAAATGCTAGTTGAAGGGTCCACCACGCGTGGGCTCATTCCGGCTCAACGGTGAACTGCAGCGGATAACCAAGCTGAACCGCAGCATCAATGGCTCGCGTTGCCTTGGTTTCCGCGACGTCCCTGGGATAGACGGAAACAACGCAAATCCCCTTCTGGTGCGCGGTCATCATCACGACTTCCGCCTGGGATGCGTCCAGACGGAACTCCGCCTTCAGGATCAGGACAACGAATTCCCGAGGCGTATAGTCATCGTTCAGAAGCATCACCTTGTAGAGCTTTGGCCGCTGTACCTTGGTCTTCTGCTTCAACTTCGGTTTGAATTCGATCTCACTCATGACAATCGTCCAAGCTGACGCCTCAGGGTCCGCACGATGCGGTCTCACCAGGGGATTGGAAACTGTGCCGGACAAATCCTCCGGCTGCATGTTGCCAGCCCTGCTCCGCACCCGATGCCATCATATCCAATGACGCAGCGTCCGCAGCCGGCCCATGCTTTCCACCACTATACTGCATCGCGAAATCGAAGAAAACATGACAGCCGGAAAACTTGCCGTCCCGTTGCAAAAAAACGCCTCGCGGGAAGCTGGCTCCTGCGGAGAGCTTTTGGCCGCAACTAATCCGGCTGCGCCGTTTCCTCGTAGATCCATTCAGGCTGGGCTCATGAAAAGATCTTTGGAGGAGTGTTCGATGTTTCCTCAAATGAAGACACACACGTTTCGGCGTCGGGGGGTTGCCGTTGCGGTGCTCCTGGCATTGATTGTCGCAATACCCGGCGGCTCTGCCCTGGCCGACCTTGGCTCGGCGGCAAGGCTGTTGCCATCCGCCGAACTGGTTGGCAAGGGCCGGATGACCTTTCTCGGTTTCAAGGTGTTCGACGCGGAACTCTACGCCCCTCAGGGAAACTACAGACCGTCGGCCCCTTTTGCCTTGAAGCTCACTTATCTGCGCACCTTCAAGGGCAAGCAGATTGCCGAAAGCTCGGTCAAGGAGATCCGGCGGCAGGGAGGCGTTTCGGACGCTCAGCTCGCAAAGTGGCAGGCCCAGATGGAGGCCCTGTTTCCGAATGTGACCTCCGGCCAGTCGATCACGGGTGTGCGCACCAACAGTGGTCAGGCCGAGTTCTATCTCGGCAACCAAAAGCTCGGAACGATCGCCGATCCGGCCTTCACCAGGAAATTCTTCGCGATCTGGCTGGGCAACAACACACGTGACCCTCAATTACGCGCAAAGCTGGTCGGGTCCGGTTCGTGACGGCACAACTGTCGGCTGGTGATATGCCACAGCAGTGCGAGACCGGTGATGCCGGAAGCGTAACGTTCTCCGGCCTTGCCGCTTATGGAATAATGGCTTTTCCGCTGGCTTTCGCCGGTCTGCCGATCTACCTGCACGCCCCGGACTTTTATGCCGTGACACTGCAGCAACCGGTGGCAACGCTTGGAACCATTCTCCTGGCCTTGCGCCTGCTGGATGCCATTCAGGACCCTTTTATCGGCAGTCTCAGCGACCGGTTCCACCGTTGGCGCAGCGCCGTCCTTGCTTTCGGGGCGTTTCTGCTCGGTGCTGGCTTCTGGATGCTGTTTCATCCAAGCAAAGACGCCCCGCTCGTCTGGTTCGCCGCCTCCGTCCTTATCTGCACCACCGGCTTTTCAGTCGTGACGATCAACTACCAGACACTTGGTGGGCTCTGGAAAACAAGAGCATCTGACAGGACGCCGATCACGGCAACGCGCGAAGGTTTCGGGCTTGCCGGTCTGCTCGTTGCATCCGTTCTGCCAACCGCCCTGGCAACAAGCATCGGCATCGAAACGTCCTTCTTCTATGTAACGCTCGGATATCTGCCACTACTGGCTGTCGCCCTATGGCTGCTGTTGCGCTGGATGCGGTCGGCGCCGCTTGAAACGCCGCAAACAGACAGGCCGGTGATGGGGTGGCGGTCCCTATTGCGGGACAGATGGCGGCGCCTGTTCTTCGGCCTTGTATTTCTCAACATTTTCGCCAGTGCCATCCCGGCCGTGCTTGTGCTGTTCTTCATCCGCGACCGGCTCGGCGGCGAAAGCTATGCGGGTCTGTTTTTGCTCGTCTATTTCCTCTCCGGCGTGATCTCCATGCCGCTCTGGACACGTGTTGCCCGCCGCTTCGGCAAGATCCGGGCCTGGCAGGTGTCGCTTGCAGGTGCCATCCTCACCTTCTGCTGGGCGGCGCTGCTTCAGCAGGGCGATCTGACGGCCTATGCCTTTGTCTGCGCCCTGTCCGGCCTGGCGCTCGGAGCCGACCTTGCCCTGCCGCCCGCCATCCTGGCCGACCACATCGACGCGGACCGGCGCCAGAGTGAAGCCTCGCGTCTGTTCGCGATCATGGCATTTCTGTCCAAGTCCGGACTTGCGCTTGCCACCGGGCTCACGTTGCCGCTCCTGGGCCTGTTCGGATACCAGCCCGGCACAGTCCTTACCGCGCAGCTCGGCTTTCTTCTCAGCCTCACCTATGCGGGCGTACCGTGCCTCATCAAACTGAGCGCTCTTTTGGGCCTTGTCGCATTTGAAAAGGATTTGACGACGGAAAAGCCCGCTGGTTGACGTGCCTGGAAAAATCCAAACGCTGCCGTCGGCAACGCTCCGCTCCCCCCTGTGGCGGCCTCATCCGCCTGCGCCAATAGGCACACGGAGGGAGGCAAGATCGCCGTCTTCGTCAGAAGCTTCGCTTTCAGACGGTCCTTTGCTGTACGGCGTTTCTGATGGATGGCGAGGATGGCTCTGCACGGGGCCACCGTGCTGAATGAGACGATGGACCTGAGACGGCCGCCCCAGGAAGAAACCCTGGCCTTCGTCGCAGCCTTCCTGCTGCAGGATTTCCATCTGCTCTTCCGTCTCTATCCCCTCCGCAAGGACCGGAATATCCAGGCTCTTTCCCAGCGCAAGCACGGCACGCACGATCGCCTTTGACTGCCGATCCTGCTCCATTTCCCCGACAAACGCCTTGTCGAGCTTGATCTTGTCGAACGGGAAAGTCCGCAAGGTTTCCAGCGAGGAATAGCCGGTGCCGAAATCATCCAGGGCAAGACCGACGCCCAGGTCCTTGATCTGGCGCATGATGTGGAGCGAACGGGCCTTGTCTTTCACAAGGGCAGTTTCCGTCAATTCAAGTTCCAGGCGGTGCGGCGAAAGTCCGGTTTTCACCAGGGCCTCGTGCACAAGCCGTGGCAGGTTGGTGTCCATGAACTGCACGGCGGAGACGTTCACCGCGACCCGGTAGGCCGGTTCCCAGCGCGACGCGTCCTCGCAGGCCTTGTTGAGCACCCATGCGCCGAGGGATGCGATCAGGCCGTTTTCTTCGGCGATCGGAATGAACTCGGCAGGCGAAATCGGGCCGAGCACAGGATGGGTCCACCGCAGCAGCGCCTCGTACCCCCGAATGCCCTGACTGGCATTCAGCGACATCTGCACCTGATAGTGGATCTCGAGTTCGCCCCGTTCCAGCGCCCGTCTCAGGTCTTCCGCAAGTTGCCGCCGATTGCGAACCGTTGCACCGATATTGGCATCGTAAAAACAGATTGTCTCAAGAAACGCATGCTTGGCGTGATACATGGCAAGGTCGGCATTGTTGACCAGTTCGTCCGGCGTCCGGGCGTCGTCAGGCCAGATCGCCGCCCCGAGGCTTGCTCCGACGATGCCGTCCATGACGCCGATCTCGATCGGACGGCTGAACACACCTTCGATCCGTTTCGCGAAGGCCAGGATTTCATCCTTGTCGA
The DNA here is from genome assembly GCF_054658235.1 of Roseibium sp. LAB1. Taxonomy (NCBI): domain Bacteria; kingdom Pseudomonadati; phylum Pseudomonadota; class Alphaproteobacteria; order Hyphomicrobiales; family Stappiaceae; genus Roseibium; species Roseibium sp. LAB1. The sequence goes on from NZ_BAAGIB010000001.1 coordinate 1,307,907, forward strand.
TGAACGGCTTGATCGCCGCGAACTCGTCGCCGCCAAGACGGGCGATAAATTCATCCTCACGCAGGATCTGCTCCATCCGCCGGGCCAGTATGCGCAGAACCTCGTCGCCTGCGGCGTGGCCGAAAGTGTCGTTGATCTCCTTGAAGCGGTTCAGGTCGATCCCGATCACCGCCAGCTTTTTGCCGGCATTGAAATAACCTTCCAGATTTCTCGCAAGCTGTCTCTGGAAACTCGTCCGGTTTGGCAGGCCCGTGAGCGCATCATGCGCGGCAACATGATGAAGCTGCCGCTTGGATATCGCCCGTACATTGTTGTCGATCAGAAAACTCGTCAGCCCCGTGCCGACAACCAGGAGCGCAACAACGGCAATCGCCAGCGCAAGCGCGAGAGCTGCCCCGCTATCGACCTCCGTAAAGTTCTGGGACATCGGAATGATCCGAAACGCGGTCATGCCGGTGAAATGCAGGCTCACGATCCCCGTCACCATGAGGGCAACCGAAACCCAGTACCGTCGTGACCCCAGATAGCTGCGCCAGATCAGTGTGACCGCGACAGCGGAAAAGACAACAGAAAGCAGGACGGACGCGACGATGTAACCGAACTGCCACTCGACAAGACCGACGATACGGTAGGCGAACATTCCGGTGTAATGCATCGCCGCAAAGGAAATACCGGCAAGAGCACCGCCAACACCGGTCAGGATCTTTCCGGCTCCAAGTCCACTGACGACAAAACTGACAAACAGTCCGACGATTGCGATCACCAGCGAAATGAGCGTCAAGGCCGGGTCGAACGACACGGGTGCCTCCGGTTCAAACGCCAGCATCGCGACGAAATGTGTTGTCCAGACCCCACCGCCACCGGCAACCGCGGCCAGAAACTGCCAGCCGAGGCGCTGCGTGCCCTGCGCACGCACACCGCGCCGCAAGAGCCGCAATGTAACCGCCGACCCGAACAGGCAAACGAGAGCGGCGAGCCCCACAAGCGCGATATTGTGCTGATAAACGATACAGCCAAGCACATTAAACATGGTCGGGATGATCCGTATAAATGCGTATGAAGCTGGGTAGGTAGCACCTAAAAGTTACGGTTGAATTGACTAATTCCCGAGAAACGGACCGACCTGACACCGTGCCCTGGGGCCGAACTTCCATCCGCTCCGGCTGGGGCCAGACCACCGGGCCACCCGGTCCGTTACCGCGTCCATCTGTGACCGAAAAAGACCTTGCTTTGGAGACAGGCACCGTGTGACCCTGCGTGCAGTTGCCCTAACTGCACCTGACCTCATGACTGTACGCCCACCTCAACTGACCAGACCCACCGACAAGGATCCGCTTGCCGCTGCGCTCGAGAACGAGGTTCTCAACGAGAAAGCCTCAACGCTTTCCCGGCTCACCAATAAGCTGGAAAAGGCTCTCAAGGATCTGAAGCTGGCTGAGGAAACACCTGATACGGACGCCGATACGCTGCAAAACCGGCTTGCCGAAGCCGGTGAAGCGCTCTGGCATGTCACCATTCAGCGTGAACTGTGCGGCCTGCGGCAGCACCGGGCGTTCTACGATTTCCTGGCCGTGCCGAAGGCGGTCCGCCTGCGCATGGGGCCTGCGGCGGCATTTCGTTCAGCGCCGTCCACCTGACAAACCACCCGGCTGTGACCGGCATCACTTCTTTGTTGATGTCCCTGCCCTAGAGACAGGAACCAGTTGCATATTCGCGGCTGCGGTGGTTTTTTCTGGGGGCTTTTTGCAAGATGAGTTATTTACAGTCGCATCCGGCGAGCTATGTGAAACAGCTGGGGCTTGCCGGCATGACCGTATCTGGTCGGCGAGAAACACAAGATAAAGCCAGGCGCAGAAAAATTATGGTGTGCAGGAAGACCCGTCATCGCGGCCGAATTTCCAGACTGGTGACAGGATGTCTGCTTTTGGGCCTCCTCCTGGCGCCGCTGGCGCTGCCTCTGGCAGCAACCACGACAGCGCAAGCCCAATCGGTGCGGGTCGTTCCGGAAGGGAACCGGTTCAAGAGCCAGCCGAAGATCCCCTATGCATCCTCGCGCCGCACCTCGGCTTCGAAATCTTCCTATGACGCCAAGTTCGACAAGGTGCTGGCCGTGCTGCGGCGTGACCGCCGCCTGATGGGATCCATCAAGCGGGTGTCCGCTCGCTACGGCATCGACCCGATCCATATCATCGGCGCCATCGTCGGCGAGCACACCTACAACTATGACACGCTCGACAGCGCCCAGTCCTATTACGTGAAGGCCCTGGCCTATGCCGGCATCCGCTTCGACTTCGAGCTGAACGGCGAGCATGTCGACACCTTCGTAGAGCGTCCCCAGTTCGACCGATGCCGCAAGGATCACATTCAGAAAAGCTCGGACCGGCGCTGGTCCTGCTACGAGAACGTCTGGAACAGCAAGTTCCGGGGCCGTTCCGTCGACGGCGTTCGTTATCCGAAAAAGAACTTCAACGAAGCATTCTTTCAGCCGCTCTATTCCGGCCAGAGCTTCGGCCTTGGTCAGCTGAGCCCGCTCACCGTGCTCAAGATGACCGACCGGGTTGCCAAGACAAGCAACTTCCGCAAGCTGACAGCCGCCGATTCAGAAGCGGTCTACAAGGCGACCATGGATCCGAACATCTCGCTGCACTACATGGCCGCGATCATCAAGGACTCCATTTCCGCGTACAAGTCGGTCGGCAAGGTCGACATTTCGAAGAACCCCGGCCTGACCGCAACGCTCTATAATCTCGGCGATCCCTGGGGCCGGGCGGCAAAGTTTCGCCGCAGCGGAAAAGGCTGGCCACAGGAAAACTATTACGGCTGGCTGGTCAACGACCGCATCGACGACCTGAGAGCCCTGCTCTGACAGGTCATGTCTCCTGAGCGGACGTCCAGGCATAAAGGCCGAACGTCCGCAGGCTTCTGCTTCAAGTCACCTACCCAGGACGGGCTGCCTGGTTCTGGTCCTCACGTCAGGAACGGATTGGTCTCGCGCTCATGGCCGATGGTCGAGGCCTGGCCATGCCCCGGCAGGAACGCGACATCGTCGCCAAGCGGAAGCATCTTCTCACGGATCGACTTGATCAGGGTTGCATGATCACCACCCGGCAAGTCCGTCCGGCCGATGGAGCCTGCAAACAGCACATCACCGGAAATCGCGAAACGCAGCTCCTTGTCGACAAAAACCAGGTGGCCGGGCGAATGGCCGGGGCAATGCAGCACATCGAACAGCCGGCCCGCGATTTCCACCTGATCGCCTTCCACCATCCAGCGGTCCGGCATCACGGGCTTGACTCCCTCGACACCGAATTGCACCGCCTGGTCGGCAACCCTGTCGATCAGAGGTTGGTCGGCCTCATGCGGACCTTCCACCGGCACCTGAAGCGCCTCGGCAAGATCTGCGGCGCCGCCGACATGGTCGATATGCCCGTGGGTGAGGACGATCTTCTCAACCTTGACGCCCTGCTTCTTGACGGCCGCCAGTATCTTGTCGACATCGCCGCCCGGATCGATCACCGTTCCGCGCATGGTTGACGGGTCCCAGATGAGCGAACAGTTCTGCTGGAACGGCGTCACGGCTATCACCATGACCTGGATCGGCGGCATGTCGTCGTCATTGTTCCCGGCTTCGCCGGAATTCGTATTGTCTTGCGCCATGGCAGCCTCCTTTAACAGCGGCCTCGCACGGCCCATTGTAACAAATACGGGACAACACCATCCGGTGTCGTGTTTCTGATCAATCGCGGCTTCACCTGGCCGCGTGCATTTCGTACAAGATGTATGGACCTGTTGGAAGACGCCAAGCATATTCGGATCGCCGGAGCTGATGACGCCACGACTGTTGACATTGCTGATGACTGTCGCCGTAGCGCTTACAAGCGCTTCGCACGGCATGGCGCAGCCTGGCCGGACGACGCCCAGCTTCGAAAGCTGGACGGTCGATTGCGGCAATACAGGCGTGTGCTTTGCCTCCTCCTTCACCCGCAGCCAATCGGTGTGGGTCGATGTGCGTATCGTGCGCGACTGGCAGGCCGAGGCCCAGCCGCTCGTGCGGGTAACCACCAACACCGAACTTCCCAAGGACGGCACGCTCAAGTTCGAGGTGGACGGCGCCCCGATCGAGGCTCTCCCAATCGAACAGCTGCGCGAGATGCAGCCTGCCGTCAATCCGCCTGCAGGCTTCCGTCCGCTTGGCGGAGAAGGTTTCTGGTACCCGACAGGCCCGGCAACCACCACGCTGCTTGACGCCATGCGCCAGGGCAAGGAACTGACCATCCGCCTGCCCGCTGCCACCGGAGCCGACCCCGTGGCCGTGCCTGTCTCCCTGCTTGGCCTCAAATCCAGCCTGCTCTGGCTCGACAACCGCCAGGACCGCACCGGCACGGTCGCGGCCATTGTCTCCCCCGGCGACGAACCTGCCAGGGACGCCCCCCACGCCATTCCGTTGATGAGCGCCGACCAGCTCCCGCCGGAAGTGGCCGCTGTGTGGTCCGCCAACCGCCTCTGCTCCGAAATCGACCCGACCATCTTCGCCAGTCTGAATGCCGTACGTGTGCCACTTGCCGACAGTGCTGCGCTCTACATCATCCCATGCGGGGCTCCAACCGCATACAACAGCCCTTATGTGGCTGTTCTCTCCGGCAAGGACGGCGCGGCCCGACAGGTTCATGTCGCCCGTATGTCGGAAAAGGGTCCGGTAGCAACCGACCTCATCTACAACGCCAGATGGATTCCGGCCGATCAGCACCTAGTGAGTTACTTCAAGGGCTCGGGCGTTGGCGAGTGCGGTCTCTGGAACCGCTGGGTCTGGAACGGAACCGGCCTCGTGCTGCTTGAGGAAGCGGCCAGGAAAACATGTGACGGCACGGAACCTGACTTGTCCAATTGGTCAAACACCTGGCCGCCTAAAAACGCCTCGAATTAGGGCCTGCACCAAGGATTTTCTTGCGATTTTGCCTCTCCCGCCCTTATGATGATAACGCAGCGGCTGGAGAGGGATGCGGCAGGTTTGTTTCAGCCCGATCCAAGAATGTTGATCAGACGCACGAAGTGCGCCTGAGTGTGGTGACTCGACTGTGAAGGCGGGTGAGGTTGGTCGTTATGTGCCGAAAGGGCGCAACAATTAAGGTGATTCGGTAATGCACGATGGTGATTCGGACCGGCGGTCGCGTGGTCGGCGCGGCGGCAAGCGCGAGTTTGGCGGTCCGCAAGACTTCGGCAGTGATTTTGGCGGAAGCGAGTTCGGTGGTGACTTCTATGGCGGCGGCCGGGATGGTGGCTACCGCGGCGGACGCGACAATGATTTTGGTGGCGGCTACGGCCGCGACGACAACAAGGAAGGCGGCTATGGCGGCGGTCGCGGCGGTTACGGCAACCGTGATGGCGGTGGCGGCGGCCGTGGTGGTTACGGCGGTGGCGGCGACCGCGAAGGTGGTGGTTACGGCGGCGGTGGCCGTGGTGGCTACGGCGGTGGCGGACGCGAAGGCGGCGGCTATGGCGGCGGCGGCGGCGGTTACGGCGGTGGCGGTCGTGAAGGCGGCGGTTACGGCGGTGGTGGCCGCGAAGGTGGCGGTTACGGCGGCGGTCGTGGCGGATACGGCGGCGGCGCTGGTGGCGGTGGCCGTGAAGGCGGCTACGGCGGTGGTGGCCGTGGTGGATACGGCGGTGGTGCCCCGCGCGAAGGTGGCGAAGGCGACGGTGGCTTCCGTCAACAGCGCCCGCGGCGGGACATGCCTCCGGTCGAGCGTGGACCGCGTCAGTCTGGCACTGTGAAGTTCTTCAAGAACGACAAGGGCTTCGGCTTCATTACTCCGGACGAAGGCGATGCGGATGTGTTCGTGCACATTTCTGCGGTCGAACGATCCGGTTTTGCCGGCCTGGACAGCGGACAGCGCGTCTCCTTCGAGACCGAACCGGATCGCCGTGGCAAGGGACCGAAAGCGGTCAACCTGCAGGCGCTCGAAGAAGGTGACGCGCCTCAGGAAGACGACGGCGCTCCAGCCGAAGAATAAGCTTCTCCAGTTCCTGCCAAACAGGATTGCGAGAGTATGATGCAAGTGGGCGCAGCCTTGCTGCGCCCACATTCTTTTCCCAGATCATACCGGCGTTGCCTCCCCCGACCCGTTGCGGAGAAACCCCGGTCGAACTGATCGTCCGCTGTTCCGGCAACCAGGGGAACCAGCAGACATCTTTTCACAGCCCGCCGAAGCCACTATAAGGCGGGTCCGAATTTCTCCGTGGTGCCCAATGCTTGCCGTTTCATCAGATACCCTGACCATCCGACCTTTCCTGCCGGGCGACCTCGGCGCGCTGCTTCCGCTGAACAATGCCGCCGTACCGGCCGTAAACGAACTGACCGCCGAGGAGCTGCTCGACCTCGTCAATTCAGCCCTGATCTGTCTCGTTGCCGTGGTCGACGACGTTCCATCCGGCTTCCTGCTGTGCCTTGGCGACGGCACCGATTACGACAGCCGGAACTATCACTGGCTGAGCGAACGCCTTTCAAACTTTGCCTACACCGACCGGATCTGTGTCGACGAGACCCTTCGGGGCAAGAAGATAGGTGACGCGCTTTACGGCGCCTTGTTTGAACGGTTTGCCGGCAGCGGACGTGTTTTCGTCTGTGAAGTGAACGAACGGCCGGCCAACCCGGGCTCGATGCGGTTCCACAGCCGGCTCGGCTTCAGGGAAATCGGCAAGGCCGACCATGGCGACAAGGCGGTCGTCTTCTTCAAACGCGAGGCTGAACCGGCTTCGGGAAACCAGTCCGAATGAATTACCGCCATGCCTATCACGCGGGCAATATCGGCGACGTCCTCAAACACGTCGTGCTGGCCCGCCTGATCGCCTATTTTCAGCGCAAGGAAAAAGCCTTCCGCATCCTCGACACCCATGCCGGCATCGGGCTCTACGATCTCAATTCGCAGGAGATGCAAAAGACCGGTGAATGGCAATTGGGCGTCGGCAAGGTGCTTGAGGCCGATTGCCCGCCTGCGGTGGCCGAACTCCTCGCCCCCTGGCTGGAGGCTGTGCGGGCGCTGAATGAAGACGGCGGTCTGAAAGCCTATCCCGGATCTCCCATGGTTGCCCGGCAGTTGATGCGCAAGCAGGACCGCCTCACGCTGACGGAACTGCATCCCGCGGACTTCAAGACACTTGCAGACCGGTTCGCCGGCGATCATCAAGTGAAGACCATCCACCTGGACGGCTGGCTCGCGATGGGCAGCTTTCTGCCGCCCAAGGAAAAACGCGGACTTGTGCTGATTGATCCTGCCTACGAGGTGACGGACGAGTTTTCCCGCATGACCGAGGCAGTGATGAAGGCCTACAGGAAATGGGCAGGCGGTACCTATGCACTGTGGTATCCGATGAAGGACGCACGAGCGATCCGGCGCATGCATGAAGATTTCGCCGATGCCGGGCTGCGGGATGTCCTGACACTCGACCTCAATGTGGGCAAGAGCGGTCCGGATACCAGAATGCTCGGGTCGGGCATGACGCTTGTCAACGCGCCCTACACGCTGGCGCAGGACATGCGCCTGGTTCTGCCCTGGCTGTGCGATGTGCTGCATCAGGGCCCCGGCGCAAGCTGGAACGTGACGCAGCTGATCAGCGAATAAAGCCCCCGCAGTGACACTTTTACCGGGATCGAACCTTGACCTTCCGACCCGGCTCCCCCATCGTCTCCTTCACAGTTTGCTTTCCGGAGTTCATGCCGTGCGTATTGCCCGTTCTGTCTGTTTGACCCTGTCAGCCCTGGCCTTTTGTGCAAGCCTGGCTGCGCCGGCCGCCGCGGACGACGACCGTGTCTATTTCTCATTTGGTTCCGACAAGCGCCTGCCGGACTGCACGGCCGCATCCGTTCAAAGTGCCGTGGCCGGTAAAGTCGCCCGGGCCCGCAAGGACTATTACGACGGCCGTACCATCCTGAGCATCGACGGTATCAGCGAAGTCAACAGCAGCGGTAACGACGTCAGCCCGATCGAGCGCCGCTACTGCAAGGGCACCGCGAGCCTGTCGGACGGTTCCGTTCAGGCGGTTCACTACATGGTGGAAGAGCATGCCGGCTTCGTCGGGCTGAGCTGGAACGTGGAGGCCTGCCTGGCTCCGCTCGACAAGTGGCGGGTCTATGGCGCCCATTGCAGCACGGCGCGCCCGCACTGAGGCTCCGCCAGTCCCCAAGAAGGTTGATCTATGGCGCTGCTAGGCCGTTTCGGTAGACTGTCCGCCTGCCTGCTGGTCGGGTTTCTGAGCCTGCCTGCCCGGGCCGATCAACCCGGAAAATTCGATTTCTACGTCCTCGCCCTGTCCTGGTCGCCGACCTACTGCAAGCAGGAAGGCGCGGACGCCAATCCGCATCAATGTGACGTCTCCAACCCGTTTCGCTTCGTGGTGCATGGCTTGTGGCCGCAATATGAACGTGGATTTCCGGAAAGCTGCCCCGGCACACCGCAACGCATTGACCGCCAGATTGCCGTCTCCATGGAAGACATCATGCCCAGCCACAATCTGGTCTTCCATGAGTGGCGCAAGCACGGCACCTGCTCCGGCCTGACGCCGGAGGACTATTTCGACCTCACCCGCAAGGCCTTCGACAAGATCAGAATTCCCGGCGCCTTCCGAACGCTCGACAGACGCGGCAAGGCCGCCCCCGACACCGTGGAAAAAGCCTTTCGCCTGGCCAATCCGGGCCTCAAGGCGGACGGGCTTGCCGTCACCTGTGATCGGGGCGAACTTGAGGAAGTCCGCATCTGCCTGACCAGGGATCTGGATTTCCGTGCCTGCCGCGAGGTCGACAGGTCCGGCTGCCGCGCAGGCAGCCTGTCTGTGCCCCCTCCCGGCGCCCGCTGAACATTATCGACACCCCACCCGCCTTTTTCCTTCAGGAGTTCGGCCCATGATGAAACTTCGCTCGTCTCCCCCTTCCCCCTTCGGCCGCAAGGTGAAGCTCGCCCTGTCCATTCTCGGCCTCAAGGGCAAGGTCGAGATCGAAGACGCAAACACCGCCGATCCATCCGACAGCCTGCGCAGCCAGAACCCGCTCGGCAAGATCCCGGCACTGGTGCTGGACAATGGCGATGTCCTCTACGATAGCTCCGTCATTCTGGAGTATCTCGATTTCCTGGCCGGCGGCGACAAGCTGTTTCCGGCAGGCGAAGCCCGTTTTCCGGTTCTGCGCGATCAGACGCTGGCGGACGGCATCATGGATGCGGCCATTCTCCGGGTCTACGAGAAGCGCTTCAAGGAGCAGAAGTACCGGGACCCGGCCTGGGACGCCTATCAGGCGGCCAAGATGGAACGCGGCCTGAAACACTTTGAAGACAATACGCCAGCAGCGCCCGAGACCGGCGCTGACGTCAATGCCGGAACGCTGACACTGGCCTGCGCGCTCGGCTATCTGGACATCCGCTTTGCCGGAGAATGGCGCCAGACCCATCCGAAGCTTGTGGCCTGGCTTGACGCTTTCGAAACAGCCGTTCCCGCCTTCACCGACACCAAGGTGCCCGCGGCACCTGTTCCGGACAACGCTCCGGCCCTGCTGCAGTAGTCGCCTGAACGCAGTTCCGCGCAATCAGCCAGCCCTGCCTGACGCCGGGCTGGCTTTTTTTGTTCAGCCGTAGGCATCCCGGTTCCGAATGCCAATACCCTCTTTGCACCCGGCCATGGGTCTGACAAATTCAGACGTGGGAAGTCACATGCCCCTTCACCCGGCAGCCGGTGACCGTGTCCGACTACACCGGCACCGATCCTTATCTCGACAAGAGCCTTAATCGGCGCCTCCCAGCTCGGCCCTGGCCCAGTGCACAGTTCCGGCGGTAACAAGGGTGGCTTTCCCGTGCAGAGCTTCGATGCGAGTGGAGGCGGTGCTGAAGACGGCGGGTCGGCAACGATCGGACGGCCGGCTGTTCCTGCACCGGGACCAGAGCTTCAGCCTGCGTTGGATGCAAGGTTGCGGCGGCACCCTCTGGCTCGACTGCCAGACCACCATCCGCCACACAGGGCTGCACATTTTCGAAGACAGGTATTCCGACAAGCTGCAGGACGATTTTCCCTCACCTGAGATCTGAGGACGCAGTTTCGGGCAGGAGAGAGTGCGAATCACAACTGAGAAATTTCAGTAAACTTGACCAGACAGACGGAACTCAACCCTCTCTCAGTCCGTAGACTTAAATATTTCTCAATCCAAAAGTTAGATTCTCATGAATATTTATTGTTTTAAATAAATAAGAAAACTGAATAAGCAAAAATATTATTTAGTTTTTACCACTTAATCGCAACGATGAATTGAATTCATTTCTCAATAACACCAAATCAAAAGCAAGCGTTTGGTTAAATACTTTTGAAAAACAACAAAAACATTGGTCCGTTAACTAAGGCGAAGAAGCTCTCTTTACACGCTTCGCGCGATACAGGAGGTTTCGCGTGGGGGCATGCATTCTTGATCGACACACGTGCGAGGTCCGATGCGGATTTTGAGACTGTTGCTTGCTGGACTTGTTATCGTCGCCGCGGGATTTGTCATTGTTGGCGAACAGCTGTCCGGCGCCAGCGCAGATGCCGTCATAAATGCCAGGCTATCAACAGTTCGGGCCCCAACGGCGGGCCGGCTGACGTTGCAGCACCGCCTGCTGGGGTCGAGCGTCGCGGAAGGCGAACAGCTCGGGTCGATCGACGATCCCCTGGTAGACAACATCCATCTCAATGACATGATCCGTGAAAAAGCGTTCACAACAGCTGAAATCGAGCGGCTATCGAGCGTGATTGCCGCACTCGAACAGGCGATAAATGACCTGAAGGCGAGATCGATCCGCTACCAGGAACAGCGGATCTTGCAACTTGAAGCGGAACTGCGTGCCCTCACCTCGGAAATTGGTGCCGCCGAAGCCAGGGGAGATGAGGCTCAGGCCGCTTTCCAGCGTTCAAAGCAGTTGACTGATCGAGGATTGGAGACTTCCTCCTCCTTCGAACGGATAAGAGCGACACAAAGAGTCGCAACCCAGGACCTCGAAAGCGCGCGCCAGAGGGCAGCTGTTGTCGAAATCGAACTGCGGGCTGCTCGAAACGGAACATTTCTGGGCGGTGGTTACAATGATGCCCCCTATTCCGAACAACGCATTTCGGAATTGACGCTCGATCTGTCGGAAAACCAGGCTTTACTCAATGCGGAAAAGGCGAAGGCCAAGGCTCTGGACAATCGTATCACCATCGAGCGATTGCGAGTAAATCGGCTGGCCTCCTCAAAACTGGTTTCGAACGTCAACGGAACCGTTTGGGAAGTGCTCACAGCAAACGGCGAGTCGGTTGAGCGGGGCGAACCCCTGATGCGCCTGGTGAATTGCACCTCAACGATCGTCACACTGAGCGTCGCTGAATCCGTCTACAACCGTCTCAAGATCGGGAACCTTGCCAAGTTTCGCGTTAGCAACGACAACAAGGTTCTTGCGGGCACGATCACGCGTCTGGCCGGATCCGGAGCAGAAACGATTTATAGAAACCTTGCCGTTGCTCCCAGCGAACGGCATTTGCAGCGTTTCGATGTAACCCTGGTCGTTCCTGCTATTCGGAACGATCCGGAACTGGCATGCGCAATAGGAAGGACCGGCAGGGTTTTCTTCGAGGCAAGACCGCTCGATTTCCTGCGTAACTTCTGGCTGTAAGATGTTTCCGGTCCTCTATCTCAGCGACACCGTCTCCAGCATCGTACAGCTCAACCTTGTGCTGGCGGCAGGAATGCTCGTTCCAGTGTTGTTCTCGCAGCAGAAGACGTGGCACAGGTCACTCTTATTTTCCGTCTGCGCCATCCTGACCGCAAGATATCTATATTGGCGCGCAACTTACACGCTTGCGCCGATGGACCTGACAGTGGATTGCCTCGCAAGCTGGTCATTTTTCGCGATTGAGTGCGCTGCTTGCCTGTCATCGCTCAGCGCGTTTCTCATCCTGTCGCGGCATCGCGACCGCAAGCTGGAGGCAGACCGAAATCGAGACTGGTGGCATCCCGCCCCCGCCCCTCAGGTCGCTGTTCTCATTCCCACTTACAACGAAGACAGGGACGTGCTCGAACGCACGATCATTGGGGTTCTAGCGCTCGACTACCCGGATTTCAGCGTTCATGTGCTAGACGACAGCAGGCGCGAATGGCTGAAGGAATACTGCATTTCTCAAGGTGTTACCTACGTCAGCCGCCCCGAAAACTCGGGCGCCAAGGCAGGTAATATGAACCATGCCCTCCGCCAGATGAATGCGGAAGGTACGGCGCCGGCCTTCATCGCCGTTCTCGATGCAGATTTCGTCCCTCACAGCAATTTCCTGCAAAGAACTATCGCCCTCCTGAAGGACGACACGGTGGGACTGGTTCAGACACCGCAGCACTTCTTCAACGCGGACCCGATCCAGCACAATCTTGGGCTCAGCCGGTCATATCCTGACGAACAACGTTTTTTCTTCGACTACCTCCAGCCGTCCCGGGATGCCTGGGGCATCGCCTTTTGTTGCGGAACCTCTTCCGTCATCCGATGGTCCGCGCTGCGAAAGATCGGCTGGTTTTCGACAGAGAGCATCACCGAGGACTTCCTTTTGACGCTTTGTCTGAAGGACGCTGGGTTCAAGACCGTCTACCTGAATGAAGCCTTGTCGGAGGGCCTCGCTCCAGAGGGGCTCAAGGAATACATCAGTCAGCGCGCCAGGTGGTGTCTCGGCATGATGCAGATCGCCCGAAGCCGGTTTGGCCCCTTTTCCGACAATCGCTTACACCTGACTGACCGTTGGAGCGTCATTGACAGCGTGCTTTATTGGACAACAAACTTTCCGTTTCGGATCGCGATCCTCGTCTATCCTCTGCTCTACTGGTACTTCAACATCATGGTCGTCGATGCGACCCTGCAGGAAGTGCTGCGCTATTTCGGCACCTACTACCTGTGGATCCTAATCACCTTGAACTTCGTGTCCGGAGGTCTGGTCGTTCCCATCGTCAACGACATCAGCCAGTTGCTTGGTGCGGTGCCGATTACCAGGGCAGCGTTCACTGGATTGTTCTTTCCGAGAGGGCACCCTTTTTCCGTGACTGCGAAAGGAGGCGATCGCAGCCGGGTGGTGGTGCAATGGCGATTGATTGCCCTCTTCGGCACATTCTTCATATTGACGCTAGTCGGCATGTTGCTCGGAATCATCTCCGACACATTTGCATACGCTGATGCCGGTGAAGCCAAACTCGTCATCATGTTCTGGACGTTCTATAACCTGATCGTCCTGGGCGTGACGATGATCGTTTGCGTGGAGCTTCCAAGGCGGGAAATTCATTTTCAGGACAAGCCCGAGAGAGCAATCCTCCATTCGGCCACCGGAAAGAAGCGGGTCTGGATTGTGGGGCTGACACAGAACTCTGTCAGGATACGTGGTACGGCGATATCTGACGATATGCCTGTCCAGATCGAGATTGACGGTGTCGGTATCGTCAAAGCTGTCGTGACAATGCCGGATGACGATGGCGCCCGCCTCCTTCTGGAGCCGGAACCCGAACAGCACGAAGCCTTGCTGCGCCGGTTCTATACGACCGGAGAGGCACCTGGCGTAACCAAGACCCGTTACAGAGCGTTGCTTGGCGATCTTGCGCAAAGATTGTCAGCGCCGCATCGATGACGGGAGCGACGGTCTGCCCGAAGACCTGCAGTACCGTGATCAATACCTATGACTGCATTTCATTCTGCAATCTTGCAATCGCCGCACTCAACACCCTCGCTTCAGCGGTGGAGTTCGCTTCAAACGGATAAATGTCTTCACCGCGCATGACTGCCCTGGCCGACTTTGCCAACTTGCCGAAGGGGCGAACAAAAATCAGGATGAACAAGGCCGTGAGAGCTGCGAGAACAACACCGAGGGTCAGGAAGTAGACGATGAACAGACTCGCGAATTCGTTGATCCGGTGAGCATCGTTGTTGATGCGGGCAATCATGCTCCAGCCGAAGGTCGGCAGATCAGCGTAACCGAGCGATGGAACGACCGTCGTGAAATAAGTCACGCCATCCGGCCATTTCTCGACTGAGGTCTGTCGCGCTCCGGCCATCGCAGCGCGGAAACTCTGCAATTTGTCGATCGGCTCGGAAAGACCGTCTGTTCTTGCGACGATATTTCCTGTCCGGTCGACGACATAGACGTCAAGCCCCAATGAATGAGCCGACTCTGTCAGATATCGCTCGACCCAGTGATGATTGATGTGGAAGGCCAGCACTCCTTCGACCTCCCCGAACTCGTCGGTGACGGGTGTAGCCATGTCGAGAAAGCGCCTCGGCTCATTGTCGACTGGTGGCAACATCTCCGCCAACAGAACCGCCGGATGAACATCACCGGCAAAATCCTTTTCAAGCCCGTTCAGGAACCAGGGACGAGAAGAAACATCGGCTCCTTCCAGCATCCCTGAGGACGCCGTCTTGACGGTCCCATCAACCGAAGCAAGGCCCGCCCAGGAGATTCTTTCCTTGTCGGCCACAACCATGTCGAGCGCTGTTCTGACGGTTGGCTGGCCTCGTCCGGCCATCTCCACTGCAATAACCCGAAGATTACGCCAATCCTGATAGAGTTCTCGGGAAAAATCGAGGCCAACTCCACTGACCCTGACCGCGACGGCTTCCGCGAGTGCTGCGTCACGGCTTTCCTTGAGCCGCTGACCGACGAAAGACCAGGCGCTAAGAACTGCCACCATACCTCCGACAGCAACGAAACCGCATACGGCCAACACCAAAGAAGGGTAGCCAGTCCTGGCGTACTTCTCGACCATCGATCACTCCTCATCCCACATGCGGAAAACAGACACTGCGAATAGGGGAAATTGTGTGACGTCCACCGCCACTGGTTGTGGGAAACAATGAGCGGGGATGGGTTTCAAACGCGATGGTTAAGGCAATCTGAACAAAGTGATTAAACTCCTGTTCTTCGCGGAGTTGGTACCAAAAAGGAAACGGCGACCCACGTCAAAAAAGACCGGATCCGGTGCCGGAAACATTCGATCAGGAACGGACATCAGAGAGGCGAAAAATAACATTTTTCAAGGACTTACAACCGCCACCCATCTTTCACCCCCCAAACAAATCCGTCTCCATCCGCCCCATTTCAGGCCTACAGGTCACTCCCTCATCCACGGCAAGTCCGACACTCACGGCGACCGAAAACCCGGCCCTCGGTTTCTCCAGAAGAGATCGAGACCCGATGACCTGAAACCATCGGCCCGGTGATAGCGGGGCGGCAGGAATACCGGTAAAGACCAAAGGCGCTGGACTGAGGCTCTTCGCCTGCCTTGTTGTCAGACCCGGCCGCCCGAGAGCGGTACCCGCCCGCGAAGTTTGAGCAGACGCCTGCCGCTGGTAAGCGCCTGTCCGAAATCCTTCTGCACTGCCAGGAGGGCGGGCACCAGCAGGATCACCAGAAGCAGGCCGACACCCAACCCATAGGCCAGTGTAACCACCGTCGGCAGCAGGAATTGCGCCTGCCGGCTGGTTTCGAACAGAAGCGGCGCAAGGCCGAAAACCGTCGTGGCCGTGGTCAGCACCACGGCCCGCAGCCGGTCGCAGACGCCGTTCACCACCGCCTGGCGGAACGGATGGTCCCTGGCGTATTCGTCAATTGTGGTCACCAGCACGATGCTGTCGTTGATGATGATGCCCGCCATGCCGATGAAGCCGACCACGGAGAACATCGACAGCGGAATGCCGTGCAGGTAGTGCCCCCAGATCATGCCGACGCAGCCGAACGGAATGATGATCATGATCATCAGCGGCCGGGTCCAGGATTCGAAAATCCAGCACAGCACCAGGTAAATACCGGCCAGGCACAGGGCAAAACCTATCAGGGCGTCGGACAGGAACGAGCGTTCCTGTTCCGCCAGCCCGCTCATCTCGCTTTCAACGTCAAAATCGGCGGCAAGCTGCGGCAGAAGCTCGTTCTGGAGCACCTCCGTCACGCGGGCGGCGGCTTCCGGATTGTCCTCCGAAACATCGCCGAAAACGCGCAGCGTGCGCAGGCCGTCGCTGCGGCGGACCGACGCAAAACCGTAGCTGCTGTCGATGCTGACGATCTCGCTCAGGGAAACATATGTATCAGCGTCGGTGCGCACCCGCGTGGTGTAGAGAAACGCGGCATCCGTCTCCTCGTCCGGCAGCAGCACCTTGACCGTCGCGGTCCTGCGTCCGACAGGGAACTCGGCAACCTCGATGCCTTCCAGCCGGTTGCGCAGAATACGGGCGATTTCCTCCGTGGTGAAGCCGAGGGCTTCGCCGCGCGGTGTCAGCGTCAGGCTCAGTTCCGGCTTGTCATAGGCCAGCGTATCCTCCAGCCCGCTGACCCCTTCCATGGCAGCCAGTGACTGTTTGAGGCTTTCGGCGGCGGCCTTCAGGTTGTCCGTGGAATTTCCGTAGAGCTTGACGTCGATGGCATCGCCGCCCGGGCCTGAGTGCTCGCCGCGCAGGGACAGCGTTTCCAGAAGCGGCGGCCTTGTGATTTCCTCCTGCCAGTCGCCGATGAACTGATAGGCCGAATACGGCCGAAGATCGGGGTCGAGCAGTTCTATGGAAATGCCGCCGAGCTGATCGACATCCTTTGTGTCCGCGCCCATAAGGCCGCGTCCGGCCGTCGCGCCGACTGTTGAGAGCGCAAAGATGACCGGGGCCGCGCCGTACTTCTCGTCATAGCGCTGGTTGACCACATCCAGTGCCCGTTCCATTTCGGCGATCATGGCCTTGGTGTCGTCGCGCTTGGCCCCCGGCGTCATGGCGATGCTGGCGGAGACCACGGCCCGCTCCGGCGCGTTGAAGAACCGCCAGCGGACGGACTTGTCGAAAACCAGTGTCAGGGACAGCGCCAGGATCATCAGCGCGAAGCCGATCGCCGGATAGCGGACGGCGATCACCCAGGCGATAAACCTGCGGAACAGCTTTTCCCGAAACCAGACGAAGCCCCGGTTGAACAGGCGGTTGGGCAGATCGAACCAGTGCTTCTTCTTGCTGGCCTTCAGCGCGTGGTTCATGTGGGCCGGCAGGATGAGGAAGGATTCCACAAGGCTGGCAATCAGCACCACCGACACGGTAAAGGGAATATCGGCCACAAGGCTGCCGAAGCGCCCGCCGATGGCCACCAGCCCGACAAAGGCAATCAGCGTGGTGATGGACGCGCAAAACACCGGTGCCGTCATCCGCCTTGCGGCAAGGCTGGCGGCTTCCGCCGGCGAATAGCCGCGCCGGTGCAGGAAGTCGGCGTGCTCGCCCACCACGATGGCATCATCCACGACGATGCCGAGACAGATGATCAGCGCGAACACCGAGATCATGTTCAGGGTGATCCCGAACACATACATCAGCCCGATTGTGGCGGCCATCGCCACCGGAATGCCGGCCGCCACCCAGAAGGCAGTTCTGGCCGACAGGAACAGAAACAGGAACAAAAGCACCAGGGCTAGCCCGAAGATGCCGTTTTCGACCAGGATATCCAGCCGGTCGATGATCGCCTGGGAACGGGTGTTGGTCAGTTGAACGACGACACCTTCCGGAAGCGTGTGCTGGAACTCCGCCGTGATGCGTTCGACCGCCCGCTGGATCTCGATGGTGTCGCCCTGGGCACTGCGGTTGACCCTGAGAACGACCGCCGGCATGCCCTTGTGATAATAGGCCCGGCCGCTTTCCACCCCTTCGGTAACAATGTCGGCAACCGAGCGCAGCTGGAGCTTTTCCCCTTGCGAAGGGGCTTTCAGGACGATTTCACCCAGTTCCTGCTCGCTGCGCCGGGTCTGGCCGGTGCGGAGCCGCGCGGAACTGCCGCCGACATCGCCCGCGGGCGTCGTTTCCATCTCCGCCGACACGATGTCGGCAATCTCGGCAAGCGTCAGGCCGTGACGCACCAGCATGTTCTCGCCGACATTGACCCGGATGATCGGGTCTTCCAGCCCGCGAATGGTGACCCGTGTGACCCCCTGGCGGAAAAACGCGGTCTGAAGATCCTCGGCAAAGCGGGCAAGCTGGTCGATATTGACCGGACCATACATGACGACGTCGGTCACACGGTCGGAGTAGACGCTGCGGGTGACAACCGGCTCGTCGATTCCTTCGGGAAGACTGGAGCGGGCCTGGTCGACGGCGGCTTTCACCTCGTCGGTTGCCTGGCTCATGTCCCAGCCGTCCTCGAACTCCAGTTCGATGCTGGCCCTGCCCTCACGCGCAATGGATGTGGCTTCGTCGACGCCGTTGATGGCAAGCAACTGCGGCCCTAGAATTTCGACCACGGCCCGGTCGAGATCCTCAGGCCCGGCGCCGGACCAGTTGACGACGACGTCCACTTCCTCGCGCACAAAATCGGGAAAGAACTGCGTCCGGATCTGCGTCGAGGCTGCGAAACCGCTGATCAGCATCATGGCCAGCAGCAGGTTGGCCGCTGTCCGGTGCCGGACCATGTAGTCCAGCAGCGAGGCAAATTGCGATCCGCCAGGAGAACGCATGTCGGAACACTCCAATCAGGATATCAGGCCGGAAAAGACACGAGACCGCGCGGCCTCAGCCGCTGCTGCCGCTCCCATGCTCCAGACGTTCGATCAGCTCTTTCGGCACCATCGGCTTGTTCAGAAGGGCAAGCAACCTGGCCTTGCGGGTTTCCGGCATGTCCGACCTGTTCAACTGATCGATCAGGGCCGCGCGCCGCTCCGGTTCAAGCGCCACAAGATCACCGGAAAGGCGTGTTTCCCCCGCCTCCGGTGCCTGCACTGTTGCCGGTTTGTCCGCCAGGGGAGCTTCCGGCGCGTCGTTGCCGCGCCTTGGCGACACCTTCACCCCGGTGCCGAGTTGCGGCAGGCGCTCGCGCACATAATCGGCGCCGAAGGGAACATTGGCCACAATCACTTCATTGCCCATCCGGCGCAGGATCGTCGCCTTGATTTCCTCGATCCGCTCGCCGTCGCCGACAATCAGCATGCGGCCGTCTTCCGTCACCGCTGAAGAAGGCACCAGCGCAACGCGGGTCAGCTCCGGTTCCTGAACCTCCACTTTCACGAAATCGCCGGGCCGCAGAACTGTGCCGGGCTCAAGATCCAGCATCGCAAACAGCGTTCGCCCGGCTTCGCCCTCGGAAACGACAGCCGCTGCCCTGTCGATCGAGCCCGGCACCTCGATGGACCGTCCACCCAATTGCAGGATCACTGTGACGGGGGCCTTGATGAGGGTGCCGCTGGCATCCAGCAGCCGGGAGAATTCGTCGGTCGACAACGAGAACCTGACCTCCAGCGCCGCCGGATCGATCAAAAGAGCAAGGGTTTCGGAAGAACCGACCCGGCGTCCCAGCGTTGCGTTGACCTCCGACAGGTAACCGCTGAACGGTGCTGTCAGCGTGATTTCCTCAAGGGTGCGCCTGGCGTCGTCCAGAGCGAGCCTGGCGCGCTTGACTGTCAGCTCCATGCGCTCGACACGTTTGCGCGCCGTGATGACCGATTGCAGGCGGTTGCTGAGCGATTGTTCAAGTGAGGCGACTGCCAGTTCTTCCGTTTCAACCTGCACGGCCGTGGAATAGCCCTTGTCCCTCAGTTGCTGCTGGCGTTCCAGCGCCTGTTTGCGCAGGTCAAGCTGGCGCCGGGCGGCTTCCAGCTCCTGCTCCGCCCCGACAATTGCTTCCGTGGCTTCCGCCTTCTGGGCCTCGGCGTCGGCGAGCGCCGCTTCCGCGTCCAGCACCAGGAACTCCGCATTGGCCGGATCGATCCTGAGCAGCAGTTCGCCCTTGGCGACAGCAGCCCCATCGCGGAACTTGGAAGCAACTTCAACTAGTCTGCCTTCGGAGCTTGCCCTCAGCTCCAGCGTTCGCCAGCTTTCCACCTGGCCATAGGCGGTCGTGACCGGCGCCACAGTTCGTGGTGCCAGCTCGGCGACATTGACCGAATAGCTGCGTTCACTGGCGGGCCGGCGCTGTGCGGTCTCTTCGGCCGTCATCGCGCTATAGAGACGGTAGCCGCCAAAGCCGGCAAACCCGATCATGATTGCCATCAATGCCAGACCGACAAGTCCGCGCATCACAAACCGCATTCGCCTCTCCACCTGAAGGCCGGATTAGGGGGCGAGAAGGCACGTCCCCGGGCACCGGCACTTAACGTCATGTCCTTTAACTATCACGCTACTGGGGCGAAATTCAGAAAAGCTTGTAACCACTTGTTTCGGTTCCCGCAGCCCGCCGGCTTATCCGCCCGTCAGCCGCTTCGCTTTGCCGCAGCCCACTGCAGAGCCCCGAACCCAGGCAAGAAAAAACCCGGCACCTTTCGGTACCGGGTTTTCCGTATCGGGACGATGTCAGGCTTAGAACTTGTAGCCAATACCCATGCGAACCTGCGAATTGTTGAAATCCGAGCTCACACCCGTTCCGTTCAGATTGAAGTCCTGTTCGCCGAAATCCTGGTAGACGTATTCCAGCTTGGCGCTGATGTTGTTGGTGATGGCTGCTTCGCCACCGGCGCCAAGGGTCCAACCGAGAGCCGTTTTGCTGTCGGTGTCGCCATTGCCGGAAACTTCCAGGTCGGCAATCGCCAGACCGCCGGCACCGTAGACCAGGTAACGGTCGAACGCGTAACCGATACGGCCGCGGAAGTTGGAGTTCCAGTCGGACTTGGACCGAAGGGTCAGGCCGCTGTTGGACTTGGATTTTTCCAGGTCGGTCAGGCTGAAGTCAGCTTCCGCGCCAACGACGACGTTCGGCGTTACCTGGAAGTTGTAACCGGTGTAAAGACCGCCGGCGATGCCATTGGCATTGGTGCCGAGCCCGGTGTTGTTGCCGGCCTTGTTGTCGAAATGACCAAAAGCCCAGCCGAGATTGCCACCGACGTAAAGGCCGGTCCAATCGATGCTTTGCTGCGGAGCCGGAACCGCCTCATAGGCCGGTGCCGGCGACTGCGGCAGATCCGCAGCCAGGACCGGCGCCGATGCGGCCGTCGCGGCTGTCAGGGCCATGCCAGCAAGTGCAAGACGTTTCATTTGAGTACTCCAGATCCACATTATCCATTAGTGCTTTGGCCGGAAATTGCCGGCCATTTGCGAGTTGGACGGGTATTAAGCCGCGTCCTCACTCTCCCCCAGTAATGAGATATGGGGATCGTTTGTGGCGGATCAGGATTGAGAATGGGGAGTTTTGATGACAAATGGAGGCAACATTCTGACAGGATGAAAGACTTGTAAAAACAATTGCAATTTGCATTCAGCAACCCCATTTGGCCGGTAGAAAGATCCTTGTCCGCGGCTTTCCCCTCACCAATCTATTGCGTATAAGGCGCCAAGTTGAACTTTGGCGCCGCCAGAATGAAACCGCCTTCAACGATTGAAACCGACCCGAACCGGAATTTCGTAAATGCTCTTTGACTACATCAGCCTCGCTGGCGGACTTGTTGTTCTGATTATCGCAGGCGATGTCTTGGTCAGGGGTTCGGTTGGTATTGCGCAGCGTCTCGGAATTCCCAATCTAGTCATCGGCCTGACCATCGTCGCCTTCGGCACATCCGCCCCCGAGCTGGTCATTTCCCTGAAAGCCGCCCTGGAAGGCGCCGGCGGCATCGCCATCGGCAACGTGGTCGGATCCAATATCGCCAATGTGCTTCTGGTGCTCGGCATGCCCGCGCTGATCGCGGCAACGCCATGCGGCGAAACCGGCGCGACGCGCAATGCGCTGTTCATGGTCGCCGTCACAATTGTTTTCATGGCGCTTTGTTTCTTCACACCCATCGGCCTGACCGCAGGGCTCATTCTTCTGGCTCTGCTGGGTGTCTTCCTTGCTGCTTCCACCATGATGGCGCAGAAGCACAGGAAAGAACAAAAAGCCATTGCCGCCGCATCTGCGGGTGCGGCCGCTGCCGAGATCCAGCTGGACGACGACAACGCCTTGGACGAGGTCGAGGACGTTCCCGATTCCGTCTGGATCGCGCTTGCCTATATTCTGCTCGGCTTGGTCGGCCTGCCGCTCGGCGCGCATTTCACGATCAGCGGTGCAACGTCAATCGCAACTTCCTGGGGCGTCAGTGAAGCCGTCATCGGCCTGACTGTCATCGCGCTCGGCACGTCCCTGCCGGAACTTGCCACCACCGTCATGGCCGCCATACGCCAGCATGGCGCCGTCGCCATCGGTAACGTCATCGGCTCCAATGTCTTCAACCTGCTTGCCATCATCGGCATCACCGCCGTCATCGTGCCGATCGACGTGCCGCAGGAAGTGCTGAAACTGGACATCTGGGTGATGCTGGCCTGTGCAATTCTTCTGACAATCCTGGCCGGAATGCGCATCTGTCTCGGCCGTGTGTCCGGCGCGGTCATGACCACAGCCTATTGTGCCTACATCGCTACCGTCTATGTGCTGGGGCACACGTCCTGAGTGCCCTTTTGGCAGCAGAGAGCCGCTACGCTTCGCCCGCCT
This sequence comes from Roseibium sp. LAB1, assembly GCF_054658235.1. Classification (NCBI taxonomy): domain Bacteria; kingdom Pseudomonadati; phylum Pseudomonadota; class Alphaproteobacteria; order Hyphomicrobiales; family Stappiaceae; genus Roseibium; species Roseibium sp. LAB1. The sequence continues at coordinate 1,330,314 of NZ_BAAGIB010000001.1, forward strand.
CTTTCCCTATTGCCTTGCGCGGCTTAAATGTCTGGCATGCAGGACGACACTGATTCTGAAAATAAGGCCGAATCCGCGCCGGAGACCGATGCTGCCTCCACACGCAAGGGCGTCGAGGTCATCGCCGACGAGGTCAAGCGCCTGCCCAACGGGCCGGGCGTCTACCGGATGCTGGACGAAAACGGAGAGGTTCTCTACGTCGGCAAGGCTCGCAGCCTCAAGAAACGGGTTACCAGTTACACGCGGCTTCAGGGTCAGTCCAACCGGATCATGCGCATGATCCTGGCGACAGCGTCGATGGAATTCGTCGTCACCCAGACAGAACCTGAAGCCCTGCTTCTGGAAGCCAACCTGATCAAGCGTCTGCGGCCACGGTTCAACGTGCTGCTGCGCGACGACAAATCCTTCCCCTATATTCTGGTGACCGGCGATCATGAATCCCCCGCGATCGTCAAGCATCGCGGCGCACGCAAGCGCAAGGGCGACTATTTCGGCCCCTTTGCCTCCGCTGGCGCGGTCGACCGCACCATCAATGCGCTTCAGAAGGCCTTCCTGATCCGGACCTGCTCGGACAGCTATTACGAGAACCGCAGCAGGCCCTGCCTGCAATACCAGATCAAGCGCTGTGCCGGGCCCTGCACCGGTGAAATCGATCCGGCGGATTACGCCGGTCTGGTGTCGGAGGCCAAGGCGTTCCTGTCCGGCCGCAGCCAGTTGATCAAGACCCAGCTTGCCAGGCAGATGGAAACAGCATCCGCCGATCTGGAATTCGAGCGCGCCGCCATCTACCGCGACCGCCTGTCGGCGCTGTCGCACATACAGGCGCATCAGGGCATCAACCCGCAATCGGTCGAGGAAGCCGATGTCTTCGCCATCCACCAGGAGGGCGGCCAGACCTGCGTGCAGGTGTTCTTCTTCCGCACCGGCCAGAACTGGGGCAACCGGGCCTATTTCCCGAAAGCAGACAAGTCCTTTGAGGAAGCCGACATTCTGGAAAGCTTCCTGGCCCAGTTCTACGACGACAAGCCCGCGCCGCGGCAGATTCTGCTCTCCCACGAACTGAGCGAACAGGACCTGCTCGCACAGGCACTCACCGAACGCACAGGCCGTAAAGTCGACGTCGCCTGCCCCAAACGCGGGGAAAAGAAGGAACTTGTCGACCACGCACTCACCAATGCGCGCGAAGCGCTCGGCCGCAGGCTGGCAGAAACCTCCAGCCAGGCACGCTTGCTGAAAGGCGTCGCCGAAGCCTTCGGCCTGGCCCAACCTCCGCGCCGGATCGAGGTCTACGACAACTCCCACATCATGGGCACGAATGCCGTCGGCGGCATGATCGTCGCCGGTATGGAAGGCTTCGCAAAGGGTCAGTACAGAAAGTTCAACATCAAGTCGGAAGATCTCGTCCCCGGCGACGACTACGGCATGATGCGCGAAGTGCTGACGCGGCGGTTCTCCCGGCTATTGAAGGAACACGCTCGCGAAGACAGCAAGCCGGAGGTGCTCGATCCGGATCTCGAAAATGAAGAAGACAGTGAGCTTGAGGCGGCACCGGCCGACACTGGCGTACCGGCCTGGCCAGAACTCGTCCTGATCGACGGCGGCCAGGGCCAGTTGACCGCCGCGCGCGAGACGCTGGAAAGCCTCGGCATCACCGATGTGCCGCTCGTCGGCATCGCCAAGGGGCCGGACCGGGATGCCGGGCGCGAGAAATTCTTCATCCCCGGACGGCAATCCTTCATGCTTCCCGAGCGCGACCCGGTCCTCTATTTTGTTCAGCGCCTGCGCGACGAAGCCCACCGCTTTGCCATCGGCAGCCACCGGGCTCGCCGCAAGAAGGACATTACCAGGAACCCGCTGGATGAGATCGCGGGTGTCGGCCCGACACGGAAGAAGGCCCTGCTGCGCCACTTCGGCACGGCCAAGGCCGTCTCCAAGGCAGGCGTCGATGATCTGGCAGCCGTCCCCGGCATCTCCGAAGCGATTGCCAAGCTGGTCTATGACCATTTTCATGAGTAGGACGTCTTGCCTGTTGGCCTGACGGGACAAGCGAAGCGCAAAACCAAGGAGTTGTGAGAGTGTCAAACCCGTTGGAAGCCGCGCTTCGGTGCATCGACGCAAAGGACTACGGCATGGCGCTGGAAATCCTGACCGATCTCAATGCAGCCAATCCGCGCGACCCGCAGGTGAACCACTGGCTCGGTGTCATCTATCTGACCCACGGACACGCGGTCCGGGCAATCGATCACCTTCAGGCCGCCGCGAAAGTCGCCAAGAAGGAAGCGGTTATCTTCGCCACGCTGGCGGACGCCCTCACGCTTGACAATCGTTTCGAAGAAGCCCTCCCCCATGCGCGCAAGGCCGTAGCCCTCGATGGCAAGTCCGAATTCGCCCACCGCACCCTGGGTGAAATCTACGCACGGCTGCGGCGACCCGTCATGGCCGAACACGCGTTTCAAAACGCGCTTGCCATCAACGAAGCATCGGCGATCGCGCATCTGGCACTCTCGCGACTGAAAGTCTCGCTCGGCAAGATGGACGAGGCGGAAACCCACTTTCGCCGCGCGCTGGAGCTTGCTCCCGAAGAACCATCTGTTCTGATCAGCGCAAGGGACCTCTCCGACATTGGCCTGAAACAGGAGGCGCTGGAAAAGATCGAGCCTTTGCTGAACGATGCGGACCGGCCTCTGTCGAAGGTCGAACGCGCAAGGCTCGCGTTCACCGCCGGCAAGATCTGCGACGACACCGGCGATCTACCCCAGGCCTTTCACTATCTCGGCCTGCATCGCAGCGACCTTTATGGCCACTATGATGCTGCCCGGCAGGAACGCCATGTCGACAAGTGCCGCGAGGTTTTCTCGAAACAGTTCTTCGAGGACCGCAAGGACTTCGCCCTCACCAGCGACAGGCCCGTCTTTGTCTTCGGCATGCCACGCTCGGGCACCTCGCTGGTGGAGGCCATCCTCTCTGCCCACCCAAAGGCAACGGCCGCGGGGGAACTCAGCTTCTTTGACGAGCAGATCGACGGCCTGACAGAGGGCCACACAGGTGAGACCGCCTTTTTCGACACCGCCAGGGCGCTCGACCGCAAGACCGCCCAGCGCATCGGCCGCAAATATCTGACGCTGCTCGACGGCTTCAGCAAGAAAAGTGCCCGCGTGATCGACAAGATGCCTCAGAATTTCGAGCACCTGTGGTTGATCGCCCTGCTGTTTCCAAACGCGCATTTCTACCACGTCAGCCGCAACCCGGCCGATACCTGCGTCTCGATCTACATGACGCCCCTTCCGGGCAAGCACGGTTACTGTGAAAGCCAGCAATCACTCGCCCACTATTACGGGCAGTACAGGAGACTGATGACGCATTGGTGCGATGTGCTGCCAGTTGCAATGCGCGACCAGTCCTATGAGGCCCTGGTGAGTGACCCTGAACACGAACGCCCGGCCCTGATCGCCGACACCGGGCTGGCCTGGGACGATGCCTGCCGCCATCACGAAACCAACGAAGCGCAGGTCTTCACCTTCTCCATGACCCAGGTCAGACAGCCCATTCATACCGGAGCCATGAACCGCTTCGAAAAATACCGGGACCACATTGGCCCGCTGCTGGAAGGGTTGTCCGGGCTGGAAGCCTGACACCAAGGGGTTGCATTTTCCGGTCATTTTATCACAAGCTGGCAGGAAAAGCCGCACCCCGCACGTCTTCTATGCCGTAAAGGAAACGGGTGTGTTCGCGAGACCAGCCGCCTGCGCGGTGAAGACCACCGGACCGAGATGCACCCAGATCCAGCCGATCAGGCTTTTGCCCTTCTTCAATCCGGACAGTTTACCCAAGCACAGCCTTTGCTGCAGGCGTTGATCGAGAAAGACCCGCGCAATGCCCGCGCACACTACGGCATGGGCATCGCCTGCCTTTCCTTCGGCCAGACAGCACAGGCGATCCATCATCTGGAAAAGGCGGCAAAATTTGCGAAAAAGGAAGCAGTGGTCCACACCACGCTTGCAAGCGCTCTCAACATCGAAAGGCGCAGCGAGGAGGCCCTGCCACACGCACGAAAAGGCGCGTCTCTTGCCCCGGGTTCGGAATATGCGCAACGTGTCCTCGGCGAAGTCTATGCCGATCTCAGGCGCCCCGCTCCTGCCCGGCAGGCCTTTGACCAGGCTCTCAAGGCCGATCCGCATTCACCGCGCGCGCATCTCGGCCTGTTCGAACTGGAAATGACGCTTGGCAAACGGGATCTGGCCGAAGTCCATATTCGCGCCGCTCTTTCCCAGGCCCCTTCCGATCCGGCAATCCTGACTGCAGCCGCAGGCGTTCAGGACGAAAGCTTGAGAGCCAACGTTCTTGCCGGCATCGAACGGCAACTTTCGGAATTGCCCGAAGGCACAGCAAGCCCGGACGTAACTCGCCTAGCCTTTGCGGCAGGCAGGATCTGTGACGCGGCCGGTGACATCGACAGGGCATTTTCCTATTTCAACGGTTACCGGACCGGCCTTTATCCCGCTCACGACCCGGAGCTGCAAAAGGTCTTTGTGGAGACCTGCAAAACCATCTTCACAAAGGACTTCTTCGAACAACGGGAGGACTGGGCGCTGTCAAGCGACAGACCGATTTTCGTTTTCGGCATGCCTCGCACAGGCACGACCCTGGTCGAGAGGATCATAGGCCGGCACCCGGCAGCCCGGGCCGCCGGGGAACTTCAGTTCATCCCCGACCGGATTCACGATCTGACATCTGGCCGAATACACAGCCCGCACCTGTTCGAGGCGGCCCGTCAGATGACGCGGCAGGACGCCCAGCGCATCGGCCGCCGCTATCTCGCGCATCTGGAGGACATCGACAAGAGAGCGCACCGCGTGGTTGACAAGATGCCTCACAATTTCGAAAACCTCTGGCTTCTCGCCCTTCTTTTTCCGAAAGCCAGTTTCGTGCACGTGACGCGGACCGCCGAAGACACCTGTCTTTCGATCTACATGACACCACTGCCGCCGCACCATTCCTACAATGAGAGCCAGGCCTCCCTGGGCCACTATTTCAATCTCTACCGGGATCTCATGGCGCATTGGTCGGAGGCCCTGCCGGTTGACCTGAGGCATCAATCCTATGAAAGCCTGGTGAACGACACTGAACCGGAAAGCCGCGCACTGATCGCCCATACCGGCCTTGACTGGACAGACGATTGCCTGAAGCCTCCTGAGGAGACCACCCAGATCTACACCTTCAGCCGCGAGCAGGCACGCCGTCCTGTCTATGGTACTTCCGTCGGCCGCTGGAAGGCCTATCAGGCGCAAATTGAGCCGCTTCTGGCAGTGCTTGAGGCCAAGGGGAACTGATTTGGCGGCAAAACAGGTCACACCTTCCGTGCTGTCCGTGGTAAGCACAGCCGCCTTCTCATGAAATCGGACCCAGGCTGCAATGTTTCGAAAGCCCCAGGCTAAATCACCTTCCCTGATCCACAGCGCATTTTCGCTGATAGGCTGGTGTGGCAGTCTTGGCGCCATTGCCGTCAGTGTACTGGGCCTGCTTGCATTTCTGGCGCCGGACGTGTGGATCGCCGACAATATGAGCTTCTTTCTGCGGCAGTATCTGGCTGCTGGCCTGGCAGGTTGCCTGGGCGGTGCCGTCGGTTTCCTGGTCCGGCACCGGCTTCGTCTGATGTACCGGTTGACCTGGTTCCTGGCCGTGATTGCGTTTCTCAGCCTTGCCGGGCTGACAGGTGCTCGAACGCTTGCCAATACCAAGCCCCTCGGCCCTGCGGCGCCGGGTGATCAGCCGCTGAAAATCGTCTCCATCAACCTTGAACATCTGTTTCTGGGCGACAAGGTCTTGCAGGCCTTCCTGGAAAAGGAACAGCCGGACGTCGTGGTCTTCCAGGAGGTTTTGTGGTGGCTGCAGGAGCGCCGCTGGCAGCGTCTAGGTCTTCCGGTCGGCGGCGCCGGGCAGAACGGTTTTCCCGAATACATGAAGGTCGGTGACCTGGGCGGTCTTGCCGTCTATTCCCGCTTTCCTTTGTCGGAGGAAGAAACCCGCGTCGTCTCCGGCGATGTACCTCCCGGGGCCAACGTCTTTTACGACGGTGACAGGGAGCTTCTGTCACTTTCCCTCGACACGGGGGCGGCGCCCTTGCACCTGCTGGTCATTCATCCGGACAGCCCGCGTTCGAAAGCCCGCTGGGAGAACAAGCGCCGCTATTTCGATGAGGCGGACAAGATAATCGACACATTGAAAGCCAGCAACGGCAGCAACATCCTGGCGATCGGCGACTGGAACAGCTCTCCCTGGTCAACCAGGTTCCAGCAGACACTGGAACGCAACGGACTGAAGACCGCCTATCCGGGCGGCTGGCCGCAGACGACACGCTTCTTCTTCGATTACAGCCTGCACTGGATCCTCGGCGCTCCCGTCGACCAGTTCGCCGTCTCCAGGGACATGCAGATCGTCAATGTTTCGCTTGGACCGGATATCGGTTCCGACCATTTGCCGTTGATCGTGGAAGTCGCCCAGACACCGGCGAACTGAACCCTGCACCAAAAGTTGGGATATTGGTTGTGACTTCAACCGGAAAGTGTTTGAGGCTTCGGGCCGTTTCCTGAAAACTGCCCGCAACTTCAAGATCGATTCCCAAAGTTCCGCATGGCCAAACTCTACTTCAACTACTCCTCGATGAACGCTGGCAAGTCGACCGTGCTGTTGCAGGCCGCCTATAACTACGAGGAGCGCGGAATGAACACGCTGCTCCTGATTGCCGCCTTTGACGACCGGGCCGGCAAGGGCCGGATCGCCTCGCGCATCGGACTTGGTGCGGACGCCGATATCTTCAACGCCTCGGACAATATCTACGAGCACATCTCACGCTCCAACGATGCGCAGAAGGTCGATGCGGTCCTGGTCGACGAAGCGCAATTTCTGACGGAGTCTCAAGTCTGGCAGTTGGCACGCGTTGCCGACACCATGCGCATTCCGGTGATGTGCTTCGGTCTCAGAACCGATTTCCAGGGAAAGCTTTTCCCCGGCAGCGCCGCCCTGCTGGCTCTTGCCGACAATCTGAAGGAAATCAAGACCATCTGCTGGTGCGGCCGCAAGGCAACCATGGTTGCCCGCCTCGACGCGGATGGAAGGATCGTCGAGGAGGGCGATCAGGTCGTCATCGGCGGCAACGACAAATACGTGTCGCTTTGCCGCCGCCACTGGAGCGACCGGGAACTGGGCTGAGCGCTTCGTTCCACCGGGGCACTGCCAAGTGGGGCCCGTTTCCCTTGCCAACACCCCATCCTTCACTTTGTGATGGACAAAGGCCACCAGAGCGGGATTATCAGTTTTTCTGATGAGAGTCCGGTCGCAGCCCCAAGCATTGAGACTGCTGCCGCACACACTGGGGTAAGTTCTCTAAAGACTTATGGGGTGCGCATATGATTAAGGAATTTCGCGACTTTATCGCCAAGGGCAACGTCATGGACCTTGCCGTCGGCATCATCATCGGTGCCGCTTTCACAGCCATCGTCAGCAGTCTGGTCAACGATCTGATCAACCCTGTCATTGGCCTCATACTCGGCGGCATCGATTTCACGTCGATGTATGTCGTGCTGTCCGGAGACGTGCCTGCCGGGACAGGCCTCGCCGCCGCGCGCGAGAGCGGTGCTGCCGTGTTCGCCTATGGGGCGTTCCTGACCGCCTGCATCAACTTCCTGATCATCGCCTATGTCGTCTTCATGCTGGTGAAGGCGGTAAACCGGGTCAAGTCGATTGCCGAAAAGCCGGACGATGTCGAACCGGAGGTCAAGACCGGTCCGTCGGAGATCGACGTCCTGATCGAAATTCGCGATGAACTGAAATCAGCCAAATCACCGGCCTGACTGCGCCTTCGCAGCGCCGCTGCGTTGCCGTTACGAGTCTTCGTCCCGGTATCCCCGGGGCGAACGGCCGAATGCCTTGCGGAACAGCGTCGAGAAATGCTGAAGATTGTTGTATCCGCAGCGCATCGCGATTTCGCTGATCGACAGCCCCGCAAATCTCGGGTCACGCAATGCCGCGGCAACGACGTCCAGCCGCTTCTGCCGGATTTCTCCTGCTATCGACGAGCCTTCGCACTGAAAGATCGCATTGAGGCGCCGCACCGACAGTCCGGTGGCCAGCGCCACACGGTTCCGGTCCAGCTCGGGATCGCGAATATGGCTTGCGATGAAACTGCGCGCCCTGAGCAGCACCTGCCGGTCGAATGAGGAAAGCTCCAGATCGCTCTTCCACCCGCCTGCCAGCCCGGTCGCGACCAGATCGAGCAGCGTTTCCTGAAGCGTGGCGGTAAAGGCCGGTGTCCCGCCTTTCAGGTGAACCGAAAATGCCAGGATGCTCTCCCGCACCAGACGGCCGATGTCGCTTTGCCCATCGATCCAGGTTCCACCCAGCGTCTCCGCGAACGGCAGGCGGCACAGCAGGCGTGCCTTCGAAAACTGCAGGACCGTTTGCGAAAAGGGTTCCGTCAGATCCAGACAGTAAGGCTGAGTGCTGTCGTAGACCACCATGTCACCGGGACGCAGCAAGGATGTTTTTCCGAACTGCGTCAGACGCGACGAATTTGCGGTCTGCAGGCTGACGAGGAAATCGGCCTCGGACGCCGCCCGGATATCGCTCGGACGCCGCACCACCTTGTGGGACGTTCCCGCCACCCTGGAGATGGACAGGGCGGAATGATGTTCGACATCCAGACTGCCCGTGAAGCCGGGGTCCTGCCCGGCTTCACAGCCAAGCTGCACATAGGAGGCACAGACCGCTTCCCGCCAATAGGCGAAGCGGTCGCGCTGTGCGATCTCCGCTGTGCTGTATGAGGCCTTGCCGCTCATATCCGTATCCGTGTTCGACGGAACGATTTTCGGCAGTCTGCCCAAAAACGCAAGTTTTTTGGCTCAGGCACAAAAGTAATCTCGCCCTCGTTCCGGCAGGCTGACTGGCCTAGGAGGACATCACATGACCCAGAAATTCAAAGTTGCCGCCGTCCAGGCTGCTCCCTGTTTTCTTGATCTGGACGCCGGCATCGAAAAAGCCGTCCACCTGATCGAGGAGGCCGCTTCCGCAGGAGCCAGACTGATCGCCTTCAGCGAAACCTGGCTACCCGGTTATCCCAACTACATCTGGCTTGGGCCCGTCGCCTGGCAGATGCAGTTTGCCGGACGCTATTACGAAAACTCCATCGTCGCCGGATCGGATCACGAAAGGCGCCTTGCCGACGCCTGCCGGAAACACAACGTCCAGGTTTCCATGGGCTGCTCGGAACGGGACGGCGGCTCGCTTTATATTGCCCAGTGGCATTTCGACGAGACCGGGACTGTCGTGAACCGCCGGCGCAAGCTGAAGCCCACCCACGTGGAACGCACGGTCTATGGCGAGGGCGACGGCTCCGATCTTGCCGTGGTCGAAACGTCTCTCGGCCGCATCGGCCAACTGGCCTGCTGGGAGCACCTGCAGCCGCTGTCGAAATACGCCATGTATGCCCAGAACGAGCAGATCCACTGTGCCGCCTGGCCCAATCTCCATCTCTACAAGGGCACGGCCTACGCCCTTGGCCACGAAGTCAATAACGCGGCGTCGATGATCTATGCCGTCGAAGGCAGTTGTTTCGTGCTGGCACCCTGCTCGCTGGTCACCAAGAACATCCAGGACGAGCTCTGCCAGGGTGATCCGGAAAAGGAAGCCCTATGCCCGCTAGGCGGCGGCTACACCCGCATCTATGCGCCCGACGGACAGGACATCGGCACTCAGATCGCTCAGGATGAGGAAGGCATTGTCTACGCGGAGATCGACCTTGGCATGATCGCCTTCGCCAAGACCGCCGCCGATCCGGCTGGACACTATGCAAAGCGGGATTCCACCAGGCTGCTGATCAACCGCAGGAAACAGCGCCCCGTTGTCGCCTTCGACGATGCACCCGGTTGGGAAGACGCCGGCGAGGCTGTGGCAGGACCACGGAACCTGACGGACGAGGCCGCGGAGTAAACCGCACGCGGACCGGTGTAACAGGATCCCGCACCGGTCCGGTCCTTCCCGGCTCTGATCCGCGACAAGTTGGGACAATCCGGCAAAACCGGATATTGCGCCTTGTCCAGGTGTGGTTGACAGGGCCAATATCGTTTCATGAAAGACGAAGACAGCAGCCCCCGGTTCCGCATCCGGCTTGCATTCGGCCCGGACGAAATGATGGGGCCAGGCAAGGCCGAGTTGCTGGAACGCATTCAGCGCACCGGATCGATAGCGGCAGCGGGCCGTGAAATGGGCATGAGCTACAAGCGGGCCTGGCAGCTGGTGGAAACCCTGAATGTCATGTTTCGATCCCCCCTGGTGGAACGCTCTCGCGGCGGCGCGAAAGGCGGAGGGGCACAGATTACAGAGACCGGACTGGCCGTTCTTGAGGAGTATCGTGCGATCGAACTGAAGGCGCGCGCGGCCGGAGCTCCGCATATCGAAAAACTGAAAGCGATGCTGAGCGATATATCCAAAGGAAAATAACGCTTGCCTTTCGGCGAGCTCGCCTGCGATATTCCCGAAAAAACATATCGCCCGTCAAGGACCCTGCCGCATGTCCAAATCCCGTCTCATTGCCTGCCTGCGCTCCCTGGCTGGTGCAGCCGTTCTTGCCGGACTTGCAACCCAACCGACCGCCGCGGCAGCAGACGAGATCACCGTTTTCGCAGCCGCAAGCCTTGCCGACGCCCTGGGCGAGATCGAACAACGCTTCGAGGCCGCCACAGGACACGATCTGGTGATTTCGCTTGCCGGCTCCTCGGCTCTCGCACGCCAGATCCAGCAAGGCGCTCCCGCGGATATCTTCATTTCGGCCAATCCCGACTGGATGGATGTTGTCGAAAAGGACGGCCTGCTGGAAGCCGGTACCCGGTTCGATCTTCTCAACAATTCCCTTGTCCTGATCGCGCATGGCCGTGAGGCCCAGCCGCTGGAGATTGCACCGGACCTGGACCTTGAAACCCTCCTGGGCGACAACCGTCTCGCCATGGCTCTGGTCGACGCGGTTCCCGCCGGCATCTACGGAAAGGCTGCACTTCAAAGCCTCGGACTGTGGAACGATGTGGAGCCAAGGCTGGCGCAATCGGACAACGTCCGCTCCGCCCTCGCCCTGGTGGCCACTGGCGAAGCGCCCTATGGCATCGTCTATGCGTCGGATGCCGTGGCGGAGGACGACGTTTCTGTCGTCGGTACCTTTCCTGCTGAAAGCCACCCGCCCATCGTGTACCCCGTGGCAGATCTTGCCAATCGCGATGTTCCGGCTGAAGCAGAGTTTTTCGCCTATCTTCAGGGACCAGAGGCCCGCGAGGCATTCGAGCGTCAGGGCTTCGTCGTGCTCGAGCGCTAGTTTTACAGGGTAGCAGCGGCAGGAAAACCCGGCGGCCGATCCCGCAAGTGGAGCGTGCGGAGCGCCCCGGCACCGTGGCAGCGCGCCTAGAGAATGCAATTTCCCGCAAGCTTGTCCCGCCTCTGCCCTTGAAGCCCTTCTCCGCCCCTCGTAAAAGGGAGCAAATGAAACGGATTGAGGCCTCAGATGCTCGGTAAGATGTTCAAATCCCTTTTCGGTACTTCCGGAGACGGTAGCAAAGGCGCCTCGAAGGCAACGACAGTGGACTATGACGGTTACCTGATCGTCGCACAGCCCCAGCTGTCGAACGGCCAGTGGCAGGTCAGCGGGCGCATTGAAAAACAGGTCGGCGAGACGACCAAGGTGCACACCTTCATTCGTGCCGACACACTGCCCGATGAAGAAGCCGCGGCCAACGAGATGATCCGCAAAGCCAAAATGATGATTGACCAGGTTGGCGATAGCATATTCGATTGACCTGAAAACCGGACCATCTTTGGGGACAGACGTTCCAGGCGCAGCCGCACACAGCATTGCAGGGCCTTGGCGCCGGGGTCTCCCCGAAATCTGAAAGCCGACATGAAACGAAATATAGTCCTGAGCCTGCCCAATCTCCTGACCTATGGGCGCATTTTGGCGGTTCCTGCGGTTGCGGTCTGTTTCTATTTCGAAGGCAACACGCCCCGCTGGGTCGCGCTTGCCATTTTCGTTCTGGCGGCAATCACCGACTTCTTCGACGGTTATCTGGCGCGGGCCTGGCAACAGCAATCCGCTCTCGGACGCATGCTCGACCCGATCGCCGACAAGCTCCTGGTATCCGTCAGCCTGCTGATGCTGGCCGGTGATGGCACCATCTACGGCTGGACCATGATCGCGGCGATCATCATCCTGTGCCGCGAGATCCTGGTGTCGGGACTGCGCGAGTTCCTGGCCGAACTTCAGGTCAGTGTGCCCGTCACAAAGCTCGCCAAGTGGAAAACCACTGTCCAGCTGATTGCCGTCGCCTTTCTGCTGGCGGGCCCGGCCGGAGACACCGTGTTCGCCTATACGACGCAAACCGGGCTTGTCGCGCTTTGGCTCGCGGCGTTACTCACCCTATATACGGGGTACGATTATTTCCGGGCCGGCATCGGCCATCTGATTACGGAATAGATGCCTCCGCTCCGGCCCTGACCGCACACCACCGGGAGATCTCATGAACATCCGCTATTTCGCCTGGGTTCGCGAACGGGTCGGCGTCGAGGAAGAAACCATCGAGCTTCCGGCGTCGGTCGCCACCGTGGCCGATCTGATCACCCATCTGAAAACGCTCGATGACAATCACGCCGCAGCCTTCGAGGAAGAAGATGCCATCCGTGTCGCCCTCGACCAGATGCACGTGGAAACAGACGCTGCGCTCGGCGACGCGCGGGAAGTCGCTTTCTTTCCCCCGATGACAGGCGGCTGAACGATGCCCGTGAAACCGCTGGTCCGCGTCCAGGCGGAAGACTTCGACCTTCAGGAGGAAAGCTTGCGCCTGACCGAAGGCCGCAAGGATGTCGGCGCCCTGGTCACGTTTACCGGCCTGTGCCGGGATGAAGCTGGAACCCTGGCAGCCCTGGAACTGGAACATTATCCCGGCATGGCCGAAGCCGAACTGACCCGGATCGCCGGGGAAGCAGCAGCCCGCTGGCCGCTGACGGGCCTGACCGTGATCCATCGTTTCGGCAAGATTGCACCGGGTCACAACATCGTGCTTGTGATCGCGGCATCGTCCCACCGCAGGGCCGCGTTCGAGGCCGCCGACTTCCTGATGGATTACCTGAAGACCCGCGCCCCGTTCTGGAAGAAGGAACACCCTGCGGAAGGTGGCACAGGAGCCTGGGTCGAAGCAAAAACTGAAGACGACACGGACGCCGCCCGCTGGACCTGAGCCGCGCAAGCGAATAGTCTGCTATCGATTCAAGGCCGCTCTGCCGCCCCTTTCCCATTCTCAAGCTTTGCGGTTGCCCCGGCAATCCGCCCATTTGAATTGGTCCGACCCCGTGAAACACGATAGTGAACCCTCCGACGCAGCCGCCGCGACGCCGGCGGCAGAAAAGGGTGCTTCCGGCTCTTCTTCCGAAGTTCTTCGGGAACCCGGCATTCCCTTTGCCGAGTTTGTGGCCATCATCGCCATGATCATGGCACTCAATGCCATGGCCATCGACGTAATGCTGCCGGCATTGCCCGCCATAGGCGACGCGCTCAACATCGTCGAAGAGAACAACCGTCAACTGGTGCTTCTGTCCTATCTGGTTGGCTTCGGTGGAGCGCAACTGTTCTTCGGCCCCGTGACCGATGCACTCGGCCGGCGCGGTATCCTTGTCGGCGGTCTTGCGCTCTATAGTCTGGCCAGCATCGGTGCGATCTTCGCGATGGATCTCAACACGCTGCTGATCGCCCGCGTGCTTCAAGGCATCGGTTGCGCAGCCGCCCGTGTCACCGCGCTGTCCGTCGTGCGCGATTGCTACACCGGCAGGCGCATGGGCAAGGTCATGTCACTGGTGATGATGGTCTTCATGGCCGTTCCAGTGGTCGCTCCCTCCATCGGCCAGGCAGTGTTGCTGATCGCAGGCTGGCACTGGATCTTCGCGCTTCTTCTGATCTCCGGTGTCACGATGATGATCTGGTCCGCTCTCAGGATGCCTGAAACTCTTGCGGTCGAAAATCGCCGTCCGATGGAGGTCTCGACCATCATCAGTGCCTACATGACAGCGCTGACCACGCGGGTAAGCCTTGGGTACACTGTAGGAACAGCCTTCATTTTCGGAGGCCTGTTCTCGTTCCTCGCCATGTCGCAGCAGATCTTCGTCGATATTTTCGGTCTTGGAACCCTGTTCCCGATCGTCTTCGCCGCCATTGCCATCACCATGGCCGGAGCGTCCTTCACCAACGCGCAACTGGTGGAAGCCATCGGCATGCGCCGGCTGTCTCACGGCGCTGCGGTGGTCTACACCGCGCTCGGTTTTCTCGTCTGGCTTCTGGCGGCGCTCGGTCTTGAGAATTTCTGGGCCTTCATGATCCTGGCCACGCTGATCATGACCAGCTTCGGTTTCCTCGGGGCGAATTTCAACGCCATGGCCATGGAGCCTCTCGGTGCCATTGCGGGAACCGCGTCCTCTGTCATCGGCACCATTTCGACACTTGGTGGCGCGATCCTGGGCTACATCATGGGCCAGCTTTTCGACGGAACCACCCAGCCGCTCGGCCTCGCCTATACGGTCTATGGCCTGTGTGCCATCGGCTGCATTCTCTATGCCGAGCGCGGGCGCATGTTCCACGCCCTCCACGACAAGCAGTCACAGCATTGAGGTAATATGTCGGCGCTTCACGCGCCGACATCTATGCCGATCTTTCCGACAAAGGATTTTTCGAGGAACTTTTTCTGAGCAGCCTGCAACTCGTGCAAGGGGTAGGTTTTTGCAACGACGGGACGGATCTCTCCGGCCTCGATGTAACTGACAAGGTCCTGAAAGACACTGTCCGGCTGGTAAGTGCTTCCGAGAAGCGTCAGGTCTCGCAGGTAAAGCGTTCTCAGGTCCAGCTCCACGATTGGACCGGCAATTGCACCGGACGTGACATAGCGGCCGCCGCTGCAAAGCGCATCGATCAGATTGCCCCAGTTCGCGCCACCGACGAGATCAAGCACCACGTCGAAAGACTGTTCGGGCGGAACGGCATCCCGGTCCAGCGTTTCATCAGCCCCCAGAAGCCGCAAATCGGCGGCTTTTTCCGGGCTCGTCACTGCCGTGACATGAGCGCCGCGGCGTTTGGCTAGCTGGATCGCAGCAGACCCGACACCACCGGATGCCCCGGTGATCAGCACACGCTCCGCCTTGACGCCGGCCCGCTGTATCATCCCCTCAGCGGTGGAAAAGGCGCAGGGAAACGACGCCAGTTCGACATCGCTCAAACCGGAATTGACCGCAAGCGCATCACGAGATCTTGCCGCCGCATATTGTGCAAATCCGCCGTCGCATTCAGATCCGAAGGTCCAGATTGCGGGAAGGGAGCCACCGGCGTCCACGGATTGAAGGGCCCGCACCAGCACACGTTCGCCGACCCGGCTGGCCGGGACATTTGCTCCGGCCGCAACGATTTCGCCGCAGCAATCAGCGCCCTGAATACGAGGGAATGGCAGGGGCGTTCCCGACCAACTGCCTTCTGCCCCGGCAGCGGACGAATATCCACCGACGGCTCCGGACGCGGTGTCACCGCGCACGGCCTTGGAATACCATCCCGTACGGGTGTTGACGTCTGTATTGTTGACCGAAGACGCACCGACGCGGATCAGAACCTCGTCCTTTGCGGGAACGGGAACCGGCAGATCCGTGCGCCACACCAGTTTCTCAAGTCCACCGTGCCCCGTCAGCACCACACCGTTCATGGTCTCGGGGATCGACATAAGCTTCCCTCTGGTAAAATGATCATTCTACCAACTTGGGTAGAGCGATCATTCTACCTCGTCAAGCATGATGGATACGATGACCAGGAGCGCTTTCGGGCTGTGAAATCGTCACTTTCTCTTTCTGGAAGATATGATGCCAGCCTGGCCGTTTCACGGCGATCGACGGGTGGAAACCAAGAGACAACCGGGCCGGATGCTGATGAGTTCGCGAAAGAACAACACCGCAAAACAAGAAAGGCGGGCCAAGACCCGCCTTTCTTCTGAATTGTTCCTCGCCAGGAAGGGTCAGCCGGCAGCTGCCTGCAGGGCCGGCGATTGCGGGCGCACGGCAGCGTCATAGTCCTGCATCAGGGTCTTGATGATGTCGCCGACTTCGAAGGTGTTCCCGGCAATCTCGGAGACCGGGGTCACTTCTGCAGCCGTTCCGGTGACGAAGCACTGTTCGAACTCCGGCAGCTCTTCCGGCATGATCACACGCTCAACCACCTCGATACCGCGGTCCTTGGCCAGGCCAATCACCGTCTGACGGGTAATGCCGTTCAGGAAGCAGTCCGGGGTCGGTGTATGGATCTTGCCGTCCTTGACGAAGAACACATTGGCACCGGTCGCCTCAGCCACCTGGCCGCGCCAGTCAAGCATCAGCGCATCGGTGTAGCCCTTGGCTTCCGCGGCATGCTTGGAGATGGTGCAGATCATGTAGAGGCCGGCGGCCTTCGCCTTGTAAGGCGCCGTGGCAGGCGCCGGGCGGCGGTATTCGGCCATGTCCAGGCGAATGCCCTTCAGCCGTTCTTCCGGTTTGAAATAGCTCGGCCATTCCCAGGTGGCGATCGCCAGGTGAATGGTGTTGTGCTGAGCCGAAATGCCCATCATCTCGCTGCCACGCCAGGCGACGGGGCGAATGTAGGCATCGGTCAGGTTCATGCGCGCCAGGGTTTCTTCCTTGGCGGCGTTGATTTGCTCGGCAGTGTAGGGAATCTCGAAACCGAGCATGCGCGCCGACGCAAGCAGGCGCTCCGTATGCTCTTCGGACTTGAAGATCCGGCCGCCATAGGCACGCTCGCCTTCGAACACGCTGCTGCCGTAATGCAGTCCGTGGCTGAGAACATGCAGTTTGGCTTCCGACCAAGGCACGAAAGTGCCGTCGTACCAGATATCACCACTGAGCTGATCAAAAGGCGTTCCAGCCATCTTCATCTCCCGCTCGCTCTATGAGCGTTGTTTTGTTTTCTCTTCAACAGAGGCAAATGACGCCAAAGACTTGCGCCTTTTTTACCGCTGTATTTTTTGCACAGCACGCCAACTATCGGTATCCTGATGGCCGCGGCGACGTTGATTGGATTCGTTTATCATCTGATGCGTGAAAATGCATCAAAAAGACCGATCATTTCGTCCGCGACCGGATAGAAGTAACAATCGATCAGAATTAAGTCAATATGACTGACGTAAATTTCAAACCGGAGCAGCCGCCCCTCAGACAGGATGCGGATCAGGCCCGGCCCCAGCAGCCCGAAGGGTCCGATATGGATGGTGCTGACGCGCTGTCCTACGATCTGATCGAGCTCCTGTTTTTCGCGTATCGCGACTTCACCGGTGACCCGGACGACGTCCTTGCCAAGTACGAGTTCGGCCGTGCCCACCACCGCGTCTTGCATTTCGTGGATCGCAATCCCGGGATCATGGTCACCGACCTTCTCGGGATCCTGCGGATCACCAAGCAGAGCCTTGGCCGGGTGCTGAAGCAGCTGGTGGACGCCGGCATCATCGAACAGCGCGAAGGCCATCACGACCGGCGGCAAAGACTGCTTTACACCACCGAACGTGGACACGCCCTGGCTGTGGACCTGACCCGCCTGCAGCAAAAGCGCCTTGAACGCGCCCTAATTGGATTGCCAGATGGCAGCGACGAGATTATCCGCAGGTTTCTGCTTCAAATGATCGATCCCGAGGCGCGGCCGCAGATCCTGCAACTGATACGCAGTCTGTACGACCTGAAGGATTGACCGGCAAGCGGTCACAGAAGGACAACAAAGCCGACATGAATGCCCAGGTGCCTGACGACAACGCCAACCACATTCTCCTGGTCGACGATGACAAGCGCATCAGGGACCTTTTGTCCAGGTTGCTCAAGGAGAATGGCTACCGTGTGACCGCCGCCGCCCATGCGGCCGAAGCCCGCACGTGCCTCTCCGGTCTGGAATTCGACCTGATCATTCTCGACGTCATGATGCCGGGTGAAACCGGCCTGGAACTTGCCGTTTCGCTTCGGCAGGACTCCTCGGTGCCGATCCTGATGCTGACGGCGCGGTCCGAAACACCGGACAGGATCGCAGGACTTGAAGCCGGCGTTGACGACTATTTGTCCAAGCCGTTCGAACCGCGCGAGCTGATGTTGCGTATCGCCGCCATCCTGCGCCGTGGCAACCAGCAGCCGGTCGTCGTCAGTGAAGAGATCCGGTTCGGCCCGTTTTCATACAATGCGGCACGAGGCGAGCTCAAGAACGGCGACGCGATGGTCCGGCTGACCGACCGGGAAAAACAGATCCTGTCGATTTTCGCCGAGCAGCCGGGCGCAACCGTCCCCCGCCACAAGATCGTCGGTGACGACAGCGGTCTGGGTGAGCGCACGGTGGACGTTCAGATCAATCGGCTGCGGCGCAAGATCGAAACCGATCCGGGAAACCCGATCTACCTGCAGACGGTGCGCGGCATCGGCTACAGGCTTGCGTGCGACTGAGCCGGATCGTATGGCCAGGTTCAATAGCTTCCTCCGGCGCTTTCCCCTGACGGTGCCATTGAAACCGCTGCTGGCGGTCTATCGACTGGTGTCCCGGTTGATGTACCGGGTCATGCCCAAGGGCCTGTTCACCCGGACCTTCCTGATCATCGTCGCCCCGATCGTGATCCTCCAGTCGGTGCTTGTCTTCGTGTTCATGGAGCGGCACTACCAGCTGGTCTCGCGCAGAATGTCGGAAGCGGTCGTGCGCGAGATCGCGGCCGTGGTCTATGTGCTGGAGAACTATCCGCAGGATCCGGACTACGCCAACATCGAGGAACTGGCCTCACGCGCGCTCGGCATGTCCATGACGGTGACGCCGCTGGAGCCCTTGCCGCCGCCTACGCCCAAACCGTTCTTCGACGTCATCGACCAGGAACTGAGCCAGGCAATCAGCCAACGCATCGGCAAACCCTTCTGGATCGACACGGTCGGCAGATCCCGCTTCGTAGAGATCCGTATCCAGCTCAAGGACTCCATCCTGCGTGTCTTCACAAGACGCAGCCAGACCTACGCTTCCAACTCGCATATTTTCCTGGTCTGGATGTTTTCGACATCGCTTGTGCTGGTGATCATCGCGCTGTTGTTCCTGCGCAATCAGATCCGCCCCATCGTCCGGCTGGCCAATGCGGCGGAAGCTTTTGGCAGGGGCCGTCCCGTTGAGAACTTCAGGGCCAGCGGCGCGCGCGAGGTCCGTCAGGCGAGCCTTGCCTTCATCGACATGCGACGGCGCATCGAGCGGCAGATCGAGCAACGCACCACAATGCTTGCCGGCGTCAGCCACGATCTCAGAACCATTCTGACGCGCCTCAGGCTGCAGCTCGCATTCCTTGGCGGCACGCCGGAAAGCGAAGCAATGCGCAAGGATGTCGACGAGATGAGTCACATGCTGGAGGACTACCTCGCCTTTGCCAGCGGCGATGGCGACGAGGACATCCAGAAAACCGACCTGTCTCTTCTGCTGGAAGAGCTGGAAGAAGAAGCCGAGATCTCCGGCCACGACGTGAAGACCTGCTTCGAGGGACCGCCGGAAGTGGAGATACGCCGCCTCTCCATGAAGAGAAGCCTATCCAACCTCGTGACCAACGGCTGCAAATACGGCAACCGGGTCGAGGTTCTGGGCCGGATCGACAATGGCTGGCTCACCATTACGGTCGATGACGACGGCCCGGGCATTCCCGAAGACCAGCGTGAGATGGCCTTCAGGGCATTCCACCGGCTGGACCTTGCCCGCAACATGGATGAAACCGGCAGCGGTCTCGGCCTTGCCATTGCCCGCGACATTGCCCGCGCCCATGGCGGCGACCTCTACCTGGAAGACAGCCCGATGGGTGGATTGAGAGCAAGGTTGCGTATCCCGGCTTAGGAAATCAACGTCTTTCCAGCTCTGGACGCTTTGACTGATCCAGCCGAAAAGCCTGGTTTTTTATCCATCAAACTGCATCCATTGAAAGTCTTTCAAGTCTAGGCGATACAATCGCAACCCGATTTCCGGTTGACTGACCAGACATCAATTTTCTACCAAATAGCCTGCTGGTTCTTGCCCCCGTTTTCCACCAGCCGAACGCATTCCGATGAGACGGGGACCCAGGGAATGCGCGATGCCTGAAATTCTTCTGAAAAATGCCGATACCGTCCTCACGATGGATGACGACCGCCGGGAGCTTTCGGCCGTAGATATCCGTCTGCGCGATGGCGTGATCGCCGAGATCGGCGCGAACCTGGAGACATCGGGCGAGACCTTGTCCGCCAGCGGATGCGTCGTGACGCCGGGCCTGGTGAACACTCACCACCATCTTTACCAGAGCCTGACCAGAGCCGTTCCCGGAGGCCAGGACGCGCTGCTTTTCGGCTGGCTGCAGACCCTTTATCCGATCTGGTCACGCTTCGGGCCGGAGGAAATGTTCGTGTCCGCGCAGACCGGCCTTGCCGAACTGGCGCTGTCCGGATGCACGCTCAGCTCCGATCATCTCTATCTCTATCCCAACGGATCGCGGCTCGACGACACCATTGCCGCCGCAAAAGAGATCGGCCTCCGCTTCCACCCGACCCGCGGTGCCATGAGCATCGGCGAAAGCGACGGCGGCCTGCCGCCCGACAGTCTTGTCGAACGGGAAGCCAGCATTCTGGAAGATGCCATCCGTGTCGTCGACGCCTTTCACGATCCGTCGGACGGTGCGATGATCCGTGTCGGTCTGGCCCCCTGCTCTCCCTTTTCGGTCAGCCGCGACCTGATGCGCGACGCGGCTCTGCTGGCGCGCGACAAGAAGGTTATGCTGCATACCCATCTTGCGGAAAACGATGAGGACATTTCCTATTCTCAGGAAAAATTCGGTTGCCGCCCGGGACAATATGCCGAGGACCTCGGCTGGACGGGCCCGGATGTCTGGCACGCCCATTGCGTCAAGCTGAACGATCGGGAGATCCGACTGTTCGCGGGCAGCGGCACCGGCATTGCTCATTGCCCCTGCTCCAACTGCCGCCTCGGCAGCGGAATCGCTCCTGTGCGAGCGATGCGCGATGCCGGTGTGAAGGTTGGCCTCGGCGTTGACGGGTCGGCCAGCAATGATGCGGGCAACCTTGTGCTGGAAGCGCGCCAGTCGATGCTGCTGCAGCGGGTGGCAAACGGCGCGGACGCGATGTCCGCCCGCGAAGCCCTGGAAATCGCCACGCGTGGCGGCGCCGATGTTCTGAACCGTCCCGATTGCGGCCGGCTTGCCGTCGGCAAACGCGCCGATATCGCTCTGTGGGATGTCTCCGGCGTCGAGAGTGCGGGCAGCTGGGACCCGGCAGCCTTGCTGCTCGCCGGGCCGACGCGCGTCAAGCACCTGTTCGTGGACGGCCGTCAGGTCGTCTGTGACAGCCAGATCACCACGATCGACCTGCCGAAGGTCATCGAACGCCAGAACCGGCTCGCACGAAAACTGAACGCCTGAGACAATTACGCTTCGCAGGCGGGGAAGCTGGGACTGAGGTCAGTAAAGCCGCCCGCCGAGCGGTACTTCCCTGGATGGCGACAGCAGCACCACTTCGCCCTCCTCGTCGGGAACACCGAGCGTCAGCACTTCCGACATGACCGGACCGATCTGGCGCGGCGGGAAATTCACCACCGCCATCACCAGTTTTCCGATCAGGGTTTCCGGCGTGTAGTGCTTGGTAATCTGCGCTGAGGTTTTCTTGATGCCGATTTCCGGGCCGAAATCGATCTGCATCTTGTACGCGGGTTTGCGCGCTTCAGGAAATTCCTCGGCCTTGATAACCCGGCCGACGCGCACATCCACTTTCAGGAAATCGTCAAAACTGATCTGGTCGCTCACGAAAACAATCCTCTTGTTCTGCGAGCGACCATGAACGGTCAAATGACCGTTCGCAAGGGTTTGGGGACGCTCAGGCGCCTGCCGGGGCTTCTCCGCCGAGATCTGTGTCTTCCCCGCCACTTTGCTCCCGGTCACGCCGGTGGCCCGACTGTTCTGAAGCCTTGCGGAAGAACGACCGAATGCCTTTTGCGACACGATCCAGCTTGTTCAGGCGCTTCATGAAGGACGTGCCCTTGTCCAGTTCCTTGTCGAGGCGTGCCATGGTGCGCGGCATGCCCTCGTCTTCCTCGTCCAGCCAGACATCGACTACCCGGGCAAAGGCGATGGACAAGCCCTGGGCGACGACGGTTGCCTTGACGCCGGAGACATCGATGCCGGCAGCGATCAGCATCCATTTCTGCGACCGCACCTCAAGCGCGTTGAAATCGAGCGCAAGCGCGGGATCTTTCCGGGCAGCCTTGTGGAGGGCTCGCACGGCCTGCTTGTGTTCCGCCATCGCATCGATCCGGCTCATCAGAATGTCGAACAGGCGGTCGCGCGGGGGCTGGTCGCCCATTTCCTCATCGCGTCCGTCCAGAACAGCCGTGTCGATCTGTTCCAGAAAGGCAGCAACCAGCTTCAGCTTGGAGGCATAGGCGCTGCGCATTTCGGAAAGCTTGACCTTCGCCGTTTCTGCGATGAGCGGCAGCGAGACGTCTTCATAGGGATGTTCAGACAACAGATCGAGAAACGTCTTCAGGATCTTCTGCTTGGTTTTCACACTCGCCATTGCACGGCCTCCGGTGTCTTTTCTTCCCTGAACATAGGAACACAAAGGCCCGCAGAAAAGGGCGGCCCGCTGACGCAGGATGGTTGCGGCCCCGGCAAACCGGATGCAGCCACCGGAACTTTGTCTGAAGACTTCCCGGATCCGGAACCAAACAGGTGAGGAAACGTTTGCTGATCAGACGGGCATGAAGACTTAGACGGTCCGCCGAAAACGAGCGGTTCCAACGCGGCCTTCCATGCAACGTCCCTCAGCAGCGGTCCTTGCCCCCGCGCGAAACTCCGGTTTTCCCGGCTTTTCCGTGTGATTCCTGCTGACGGTTTGAATTGACCACTGCCGTCCCCCCGGCCCCGCGATACCCGCATTTTTTGAAAGGAACGACCATGAAAACCCTTGCCGATGCTTTCGAGCATACGCTTCAGGACATCTACTACGCCGAACAGTCCATGGCCAAGACCATGCCGAAGCTGCAGGATGCCGCCAATGGCAGGAAACTCAAGGATGCGATTGGCGAACACCTGGAAGAGACCAAGTCGCAGGTCAAGGTACTGGAGCAGGTCTTCAAGTCGCTCGGCAAGAAGCCGGCAGGCGAAAAATGCGACGCCATCGAGGGATTGATCAAGGAAACCGACGGCATCATCCGTGATGCCTCAGGAGCGGCCAGGAACGCCGCGCTGCTTGCCGCATGTCAGGCTGTCGAGCACTATGAAATCGCCCGCTACGGCACCTTGCGCGAGTGGGCCAAGGTGCTCGGCCACGACGAAGCGCACGACCTGCTGACCGGTATTCTCGACCAGGAAAAGGCTGCAAACAGCAAGCTCACCAACCTCGCTGTTTCCACTATCAACGAGCAGTAATCGCGCTGCACTGCTCGATAGCCCTGCAACTTTCAGGCAAGACAAACAGAAGGCCGCCGGAGTTCCGGCGGCCTTCTGTCTGATTAAACCCATGTCGACGGGACGACCTCAACCGGCCAGTTCCCGCGCGCGTTTGACGGCAGCGGCGACTGCTTCGGTCATTACCGGCTGCAATCCCTCGGCATGCATCAGCACCTCGAGCGCGGCTGCTGTCGTGCCGTTCGGGCTGGTGACGTTCTGGCGAAGAATCGAAGGATGTTCGCCGGACTGGTGCATCAGCTCGCCCGCGCCGCAGACCGTGGCAACAGCCAG
The DNA here is from genome assembly GCF_054658235.1 of Roseibium sp. LAB1. Lineage (NCBI taxonomy): Bacteria > Pseudomonadati > Pseudomonadota > Alphaproteobacteria > Hyphomicrobiales > Stappiaceae > Roseibium > Roseibium sp. LAB1. The sequence goes on from NZ_BAAGIB010000001.1 coordinate 1,354,124, forward strand.
TTCGTGAGCGATCTCTGCCGGCAAACCGGCCTGACGGCCGGCTTCGCTCAAGGCTTCGGCGAGAAAGAAAACATAGGCAGGGCCCGATCCGCTGACGCCGGTCACCAGGTCGATCTGGTCTTCACTGTCGAGCCAGACCACCTTGCCGACCGACGACAGAAGATTGGTGACGTCATCCTTCTGGGCCGCGGAGACGGCTGCGGTCGGGTAGACCGCCGTGATGCCGCGCTTGACCATGGCCGGAGTGTTTGGCATGCAGCGGCAGATCGGAACCTGGCCGAAATATTCTTCGAATTTGGAAACCGGTGTGCCAGCGGCAATCGACAGCACAAGCGTGTCGGGGGCAACGGCTGATGTCAGACCGGGCAGAACCTGATCCATCATCTGCGGTTTGACGGCAACCAGCACGATCCCGGCCGTCAGATCCTCCGGCACGGAGGTCACATGGCGGATACCGTGTTTCTTGAGAAGGGCATCCATCTCTGCTGACAGATGCGGATCATTGACCACGATGGCGGCGGGATTGATCCCTTCCGCCATCCAGCCTGATAACATTGCCCCGCCCATCTTGCCGGCTCCGACAAGAAGGAAAGGCCGTTCCTTTGAAAAGCTCATGCTTCTCCTGCGGTTTCAAACAAGGCCGTATTCAACGCCTCGGCTGCCGAATTTCCGGCCCAGACGACGAATTGAAAGGCTTGATAGAAACGTTCGCAGTTTTCAAGGGCATTTGTCAGCATTCCCTCGATCTGTGCCGAGGATGCTTCGGCGCCGCCGGCCAGAAGCAGCGACTGCCGGAACATCACCACGTTCTCCTTGTTCCAGAGATCGAAGTGGCCCATCCAGAGCTGCTCATTGACCAAAGCGAGCAGACGGACAACTTCCGTCTTGCGCAATTCGGTGACCTTGAGGTCAAAAGCACAAGCAAGATGAAGGGCTTCGACTTCCTCCATCCACGAGAAGGAGACGTGGTAATCACACCAGCTCCCCTCAAGGGATATGGTGATCTCGTCCTCGTCCGACCTTTCGAACGTCCAGTCGTTCAAGGCGGCGAACGTCTCGATGGTGTCAACGGGATTACCAGGTCGCTCGAGTTCAAGCTCGATGAGGCTCATGTGCCTACTCCCCTTCTGAGCCGGGGGCCGGGTACCCGATCACGATAACCGGGCGGGCCGCCGGGAAAAGTCCCATGCCGGAGGAGCAAAACGCGTCCTGTTACGGCCCTTTGGAAGGGAACCGGTTCCGTCTTGCTCCGACGAATCCCTGTTATCTTTCAGTATAGGAGCAGGAATGATTTAAGCGATACATACCAGTTGAGTGAAAAAAGCCGAAACTTGTGGACGACTCAGCGGTATTTTTCATCACACTGCCCAAATTCAACGCAAACCCGCCATGTTCAGGCGTTGTATTTCTGTCATCAACTATTAACAGAAAACGCTCACATCGACGTCAACAAATCGCGTTAAGCGTCTCCAGCGTCGCCGGATTCCGGGTTTTCGAGTTTTGAAAGCCGCGATTCGAGTTCATCGATCCGGTCCAGAGCACGCACTGCCATCTCTTTCACCGCTTCGTGCTCTTCGCGCGAAACAACGTCCATATCGGACAGAAAACGCTCGGCCTGCGCCCGGAAGGCGGTCTCGACTTCGCGGCGTGCACCCTGGGCAACTCCGGCGGCGTCGGTCATCAGCTTGGCAAAATCATCGAGAAGACGGTTCGGGCCTTGGGTCATTGGACCCTCCTTGATCGGAAATACATGCGATGTGAGACAGGTATGAGGGAATGACGGGAACTTCAAGGACCAATTCCGCCGCAGCCGGTTTCGTCGAGAGCAGAGCCCGTCTCCCGAACATCTTTTTCGGGTCACCTTTCGGGACACCAGGCCCGTCAGGCTGTTCCAGCCCGCCGAACAAACCGGCCTCGGCTTGACGAGGCGGGCAAGATCGCGCAAGCGTTCAGCCCGAAACCCGCCTGCACACCGTCTGAAGGTCCTGCCGTGCCGCCTCTTCTGGTAATGCCCTTTCCCGCAATCGATCCGGTTCTTGTCGAATTCGGCCCCTTTGCCCTGCGCTGGTACGCGCTCGCCTATATTGTCGGCATTCTGCTGGCCTGGCGCTACATGAGGCTGCTGGTGGCAGACGACCGTCTGTGGGGTGGCGTCCCCCGCCCCGCCCCGCTTGAAGTCGACGACTTCGTGCTGTGGGGTACGCTCGGCATCATCATTGGCGGCCGTCTCGGCTACGTGCTGCTGTACAATCCGGCCTATTACTTCGCCAACCCGGCCGAGGCGATCGCCATCTGGACCGGCGGCATGTCCTTTCACGGCGGTTTTGCCGGCACGGTCGTCGCCATGATCCTGTTTGCCTGGAAACGGGGCCTGTCGATCTGGACCCTGTTCGACCTTGCCGGTTGCGCGGCTCCCATCGGCCTCTTTTTCGGCCGCATCGCCAATTTCATCAATTCCGAGCTTTGGGGCCGGCCGACGGATGTGCCCTGGGCCGTGGTGTTTCCGAACGGCGGGCCGGAACCGCGTCATCCGAGCCAGCTCTACGAAGCCGCGCTCGAAGGCATCGTGCTGTTTCTGGTGCTGATGGTGCTCAGCCGGCGGTTCAAACTTCTGCAAAAGCCCGGTTTCCTTGCCGGTGCCTTTGCCTTCGGTTACGGCATTGCCCGGTCGATCTCAGAACTCTACCGCGTTCCCGACGCCCAAATCGGCTATCTGAGCGGCTTTCTGACCATGGGCATCCTGCTGTCCCTGCCAATGATCCTGGCAGGCCTGGCCACAATGATCTGGGCAGCCCGGCGCAGCTCCGGAGCAAGCGCGGCGTGACGGGCCTGAAAGACAGGATCAAGGCACGGATCGAAACCGAAGGGCCGCTTTCGGTCGCACAATACATGTCCGTCTGTCTCGGCGATCCGGATGCCGGTTACTACATGACGCGCGAACCCTTCGGCGCGGCGGGCGATTTCATCACCGCGCCTGAAGTCAGCCAGATGTTCGGCGAACTCATCGGCGCGGCCTGCCTGTCAGCCTGGCAGGCGATTGGAGCACCGGCGGAGTTGCAGCTTGTCGAACTTGGGCCTGGACGCGGCACACTGATGGCTGACCTCCTGCGGATGGCTGCGCTCCGCCCGGCCTTCGTCGAAGCGGCACGCCTGAACCTGGTCGAGACCAGTCCGCGGCTCAGGGAGATACAGACAGCGACGCTGGCGCGCAGTCCTCTGACACCGCACTTTCGTGACCGGTTCCAGGATGTTCCCGGCGGTCCGCTGATCCTGGTTGCCAACGAGTTTTTCGACGCCCTGCCGATCCACCAGTTCGTCAAGACCGACACGGGCTGGCGGGAACGCCAGGTCGGACTTTCGCAAGACGGAGAGCTGATGTTCGGCGTCGGGACTGCCCGCCTGCCGGATGACGCCATCCTCGCCGGTCTTTCAACTGCCCCTGAAGGCGCGATCTTCGAAACCCAGCCTGCCGCCAACGCGATTGCCGAGGAAATCGGACACCGGCTTGCCGAACATGGCGGCGCTGCGATCTTCATCGATTATGGCTACCTGAAGACAGCTGCGGGCGACACACTGCAAGCGCTGTACAAGCACGCCCATGATGATGTCCTTGCCCACCCGGGCGAAGCGGATTTGACGGCGCATGTGAATTTCGAGGCGCTGGCGGCAGCATCGGTCAGGGCAGGCGCCCAGGCGTTGCCACCGCTCACTCAGGGCGAATTCCTGCTGCGATCCGGCCTGCTGGAACGGGCTGGAGCACTTGGCGCGGGCAAATCCCACAGCGAACAGGAAGCACTCCGCGACGCTGTCGAGCGGCTGGCTGCGCCCGACCAGATGGGCAATCTTTTCAAGGTGCTGTCTGTGACGAACTCTGGAATTTCGTTTCCCCCGTTTGACAGCGCGTCCTGAACACCCCAAGGATCAGTCGCTGGCGCGGCGAATCTCCCTCCTCTCAGGAGCCCTGAATGAAAATTGAAGCAGACGTCTTGAAGCTGGATGGTATTCGGCACGGCTTCTTCACCCGCCAGGGCGGCGTCTCCGGCGGCATTTATGCCAGCCTCAATATCGGTCTCGGTTCGGATGACGACCGCGGCAGCGTTCTGGAAAACCGCGAGCGCGTTGCCGGCCTGCTTGGCATCAGCACTGACCGCCTGGTCTCCCCCTATCAAATCCACTCTCCCAACGTGATCACCGTCAGTGCGCCTTTCGCACCGGATGCGGACCGCAAGGCGGATGCACTGGTCACCGCCACACCAGGCCTTGCCATCGGCATCGCTACGGCCGACTGCGGGCCGCTGCTGTTTGCGGATCCCAAGGCAGGTGTCATCGGCGCGGCCCACTCCGGCTGGAAGGGCGCTGTCACAGGCATCTTGCAGAACACGGTTGCCGCGATGGAGGCCCTGGGTGCCACCAAAGGCAACATCACGGCGGTGCTCGGACCGACGATTTCCCAGAGCGCCTACGAGGTCGGCCCGGAGTTCAAGGAGCGGTTCCTTCAGGAACATCCGGACAACACCCGCTACTTCAGACCTTCGAACCGGACGAACCATTTCATGTTCGATCTGCCCGCCTTCATCACGGACAAGCTTCAGGCCCTTGGGCTGGGCGCTGTCGCCGATCTGGCGCTGTGCACCTATGCCGACGAAGGCCGCTTCTTCTCCTACCGCCGGACCACCCATCGCAAGGAGCCGGATTACGGCCGCCAGATAAGCGCGATTGCACTTTTGTGAGGACCACCCATGGCACTTCATTTTTCCGATGCCGAGTTTGAAAGCCGTTTCGACAAGCTGAAGGCCGCCATGGAGGCGCAGAAGCTCGATGCCATGCTGCTGTTTGCGCAGGAAAGCATGTATTGGCTGACCGGTTACGACACGTTCGGTTTCTGCTTCTTCCAGTGCCTCGTGGTAACGAAGGACGGGCGCAAGGTGCTCCTGACGCGGTCTGCCGACGAACGCCAGGCCAAGCACACGTCCAACATCGAGGACATCCGCATCTGGATCGATCGCGGCTCCGCCAGCCCGGTGTTGCAGTTGAAGGAACTGCTGTTCGACATGGACCTGCTCGGCTGCAGGCTGGGGGTCGAATACGACACACAGGGCATGACCGGGAAGATTGCCCTGAAGCTGAACGAGGAACTCGCCAGTTTCGCTGACGTCAGCGATGCCTCGCCCCTGATACCCGAGCTTCGTGCAGTGAAAAGCGCCGAGGAAATCGTTTATGTGCGCAAGGCGTCGGAACTTGCGGACAAGGCCTATCATGCCGCGATGGATGAAATCCGCCCCGGCGCCGATGAAGGCCGCATCCTTGCAGCCATGCAGGGTGCCATTTTCGAAGGCGGCGGCGATTATCCCGGCAACGAGTTCATTATCGGGTCGGGCCGAGATGCTCTGTTGTGCCGCTACAAGGCCGGCCGCAGGAACCTGTCCGAACAGGACCAGCTCACCCTGGAATGGGCCGGCGCCTACCGCCATTACCACGCAGCGCTGATGCGCACGGTGGTGATCGGAACGCCGACGGACCGTCACCTGGAAATGTACACCGCCGCACGTGAAGCACTGGCCGCCGTTGAAACCCAGCTGGTTCCCGGCAGGACCTTCGGCGACGTTTTCGACGCTCATGCGGAACGCGTGGACGCCCATGGCCTGATGCCGCACCGGCTGAATGCCTGCGGCTATTCGCTGGGGGCCCGGTTCACGCCCAGCTGGATGGACATGCCCATGGCCTATCGCGCCAACCCTGCCGAGGTGAAGCCGGACATGGTTATCTTCATGCACATGATCCTGATGGATTCCATCTCCGGAACCGCCATGACGCTCGGCCAGACCTATCTGACCACGACCGGGGCACCCGAATGCTTGTCCACGCTGCCTCTCGACCTGCCGGTCAAGTCAGGCTAAACCAGTTTCAACCTTGCGGCCCGGTTCGCGTTTCGCGTTTCCGGCAGGGGCCGCTGCCACGACGATATCGACCGCGAAAGCCAAGCGTCTCAATGACAGACATGACCACCCAACGATCCATTTCCCCCCGGCGCCTGTTGGCGGTTCTTCTGCTTGGTGCCGGGCTTGCCGCCTGTCAGGCTGCGCCGCAGCCACCTACACCGATTTCGACCACTGTCACTGCGCCGACGATTGCCGGTCAGGTCGATCAGGACGAAGGCGTCACCTTTGCTTTCGAACCCTTCACAGGGGCGCCGGGCAACATTGCCGACGAGCTGTCCGAAATGATCGGCTCGGAAGCCCGCAAGCAGGGCATCACGCTGGTGCGCCGTATAGGCGCTTCCGCCACCTACCGGGTCAACGGATATCTGTCGGCAACCGGACAGCCGTCCAACGGCACCGTTTTCTACGTCTTCGACATTGTCGACAGCAGCGGCCGCCGCGTGAAGCGAATCTCCGGCACGGAAGATACGGGCGGCGCCTCCGGCGACCCGTGGCAGTCGGTCAGCTCCGGCACGCTGTCGCGGATTGCCAATCGCTCGATGGTGGAAATCAAGGCCTGGCTCAACCGATAATGAATTGCTTTGCCGGGTAATTCCGGCGCGGCGTCACAAAAAATAAAAAAAAGCGGGCGTCAGACAAGAACGCCTGTTGTGGTCCGGTTGCTTGGTTGTTACAACGCCGCCGCCTGCCGAGGGTTTCCGAGCGAGGCCCCTGGCACCCGGCACATGACTTAAGACCTAGGCCTTTCCGCGTGTTTGCAGAGCACAACCGGCCTGCAAAACCGCCGTCGCACCAGAAGGACTTGCGGCTCATGAAGATCGTCGCGGGCAATTCCAACCGAGCCCTGGCTGAGGAAATTTCCAATTACCTGGATGTCCCTCTTGCCAAATGCCAGGTCCGGCGGTTTGCCGACCAGGAAATCTTCGTAGAAATCCAGGAAAACGTACGCGGCGAAGATGTTTTCGTCGTTCAGCCGACCAGCTACCCGGCAAACGACCACCTGATGGAACTGCTCATCATCATTGATGCGCTCCGCCGGTCCTCTGCCCGCCGCATCACCGCGGTCATTCCCTATTTCGGCTACGCCCGGCAGGACCGCCGCGCTTCCGGCCGAACCCCGATCTCGGCAAAGCTGGTGGCCAATCTCATCACCGAAGCCGGTGCTGACCGCATTCTAACCCTGGATCTCCACGCCGGACAGATCCAGGGTTTTTTCGATATCCCGACGGACAACCTCTTCGCCGCACCAGTGATGACGCGCGACATCAAGGAGCGTTACGCGACCGACAATGTCATGGTTGTGTCTCCGGATGTCGGCGGTGTGGTTCGCGCCCGCGCGCTTGCCAAACGCATCGAAGCTCCGCTCTCCATCGTCGACAAGCGCCGCGACAAACCCGGGGAATCGGAAGTCATGAACATCATCGGTGATGTCAAAGGCTACGACTGCATCCTGGTCGACGACATCGTCGACAGTGGCGGCACGCTCTGCAACGCAGCAGAAGCCCTGCTGGCCAAGGGCGCCCAGTCAGTGACGGCCTATATCACCCACGGCGTTCTGTCCGGCGGCGCGGTTGCCCGCGTAACCTCGTCAAAGCTGAAGGAGCTGGTCATCACCAACTCCATCGAACCGACCGCCGCCATTACCGCCGCTGCCAATATCCGTGCAATCTCAATTGCCCCGTTGATCGGCGAGGCCATCAACCGCACCGCCCTGGAAAAATCGGTTTCCAGCCTGTTCAGCTAAACCGGCTGACGGTTGGCACATAAAAAAACGCCCGGCCTTGCGGCCGGGCGTTTTTTGTTTCAGCCAAGCCCGGGATCAGGCAGCCGCGACCGCGGCCAGGAAGCGATCCACCGTTTCCCGCAGCGCATTGGCGTGGTTGTTGACATCCGTTGATGCAGACAGCACCTGCCCTGCGGAAGAACTCGTGACCAGCGTCTTTTGAGAGATTGTCTCGACCGTGAGCGCAACCTCCCGCGTGCCCTTCGCCGCCTCCTGAACGTTGCCGGAAATCTCATTGGTTGCAGCGCCCTGCTGCTCGACGGCGGAGGCGATCGATCCGGTATATTCGTCAACCTGGCTCATCGTTTCGGTGATTCCGGCGATTGCCAATACCGCGTCCTTCGTTGCTGCCTGCACTTCGGCGATCTGTCCCTCGATTTCTTCCGTTGCCTTTGCGGTCTGCGTCGCGAGCTCTTTCACTTCGGAAGCAACGACGGCAAATCCACGTCCTGCATCTCCCGCCCGTGCGGCTTCGATCGTCGCGTTCAGCGCCAAAAGATTGGTCTGTTCGGCAATGGCGGAAATGAGGTTCACGACATCCCCGATCCGCTGTGCGGCTTCGGCAAGGCCTTCGATCTTGGTGTTGGTGTCGATTGCCGCTTGAGACGCATCGCGAACGATCTCGGTCGTCGATATAACCTGCCGACGGATCTCCTGGATGGAGGCCGACAATTCCTCGGAAGCAGAGGCAACAGTCTGCACGTTGGTTGAGGCCGCTTCCGAAGTCGATGATGCGCTCGAGGCGTCGTTTGCGGTCTCGTCGGCAACGCCGTTCAGTTCTTCCGCCGCCAGCCGCATCTGTTCGCTATTGCTGCGAACCGCATCCAGCATGTCCGTCACTTCAGATCTGAAATCGGAAATAAGCCGGGTGGTTGCCTCTGCCTGCCTCTCCCGGGTGGCGGCAGAGTCATGTTGCTCGGCTTCGAGCCTGTCGCGGGAAATTGCGTTTTCCCGGAAGACCGCGACCGTTTCTGCCATATCTGAAATTTCGTCAGAGGCAGTCTGTGCCGGCACTTCCACAGCCGTATCTCCACCGGCGAGCCTGTTCATCACGGCCCCGAGCCGGGTGATGCGTCCAGAGAGGCTTCTTGCCATCAGTAGACCGGTCACTCCGGCCGTGAATGCACAGGCAAACGAGATGCTGAAGATCCAGAACTTCAGCGAAGTCAGGGGTGCCAGCACTTCGTCGGCGTCCTGTACCACGACAAGCGTGTATTTGTTGCCTAGCGCCGTGATAGGCATCATCGCAGCAAATACATCCCGGCCGTTATAGTCCGGCAGACGCTTGAAGGTCGCCTCACCGTCCATCACCGACATCACTTCAGGTGTCGCGAAAGCATCGCTGAGCATTTCATCAGCATCAGGCGTGCGCTGGCTGTCGTTGATGGCCAGCCCGTTTTCGTTGACAAGATAGATATTGCCGGTCTCCCCGAGGCCGGCATAGTTGCCGAGCAGGGAATCGATCTTGCTTATCGGGGTTTCGTAGGCAATCGCGCCGATGGTCTTGGACCCCACCTTCACCGGGGCGACCCAGAAACCGGTCGGAGCGCCGTCCCTGCCGGCATAATGAACCGGATCGAAACCCAGAAGCGTCTCGTCGTTGCCGGACACAATCCGCTCGAAAGCACTCGCCAGAGGTGTCTGGGACCAGGCCGGGTCCCTGAGATTGACGGCGAAATCCGAATGCTTGCGGGCTGTGTAGATCACATCTCCTGCAAGGTTGATGAGCAAAATGTCCGGATGGTCGTTGGCGTCGGCATAGTCCCTGAGCGAGGTGTGATGTTTCGCATGCACCTTGTCATAGGGTTTGCGGCCTGCCTTGACGAGCTGATCCCTTTCCTCAAGCGGATGCGGGTTGTCGGTTACGTAGATCTTGGTCAAGGTTGCAGCCGCCTTGTCTTCGTATTTTGCCCAGGCGGCATCGAAATCACTGTATGCGGATCGGAGCGCCTGACCGTTCAGGTGCCCGCCGATTGTCAGTTCCTTGCTGCGGTAAAACTCCAGCAGGCTGTCCCGGCGGCTCTCCACCAGTGCCATGAGACGCTGCTCTGCCTGACCACGCACGGTATTGGCTCCGGAGACATAGCTTGCGATACCGACGCCTCCTGAACAAAGAAGTGCGATACCGAGGACGAGTGCTGGAAGCTTTACGGATACTTTCAAGGTTTCCCCCCGGAAGACGCGGGAAGGTTCAACCTTCCCGCCGGTTCTTGGTTGCTAGAGTCAGTACCTTACGTTGGAGCCGGTACTTGCCTGTCAGAGATTGTCGACGTTCACGCCAAAGGTCACCGCGCCAATGACTGCGCCGCTGTCGGGATCAAGAACCGGAATGCTCACCTGGCTCTGCAGCGTCTGCGTGCTGTCATCCTGCTCCAGCTCGGAGATGTGAACAGCCCCCTTGCCGACGAGAAAGGTCTCTTGCCACTTTGCTTCGTCGCCCTGCCAGAAATCTGAAGTGACGTCGCTTTGGCCCACATTGAGCCCCTTGGCATCCATGACGAAAATTTCGGTGAAAAGTCCGCCGCTCGATTCCTGGACGTTCGCAAGATAGACGGAGAGCGGCTTGTCCAGCACTTCATCGATCATCGGCTGATCAACGGCCTCGGCTTCCTCACGCCATTTGCCGTCCAATTCATCGATTTTCGCCTGATCGTAGGAGCCGGTGACACCGTTTTGCTCCTTGACCGCCGAAACGACTTCCGCAGCAGCGGCAATTTCAGCGATCTTTCCGGAAGCCAGGTCTTTCAACTCGCTCTCGAATTCATTTGCGACAGCACCGCCCGTGAGCAGAAAGAAAACCGCAGCTGTTCGAACAAGATTTTTCATCATTCTCTCCCATTAATTTACTCAGGGGAATGATCGAGTATCGAAATTAAAATAGTATTTATGGCATTCAAAAACATATTTAAAACCGAAATCTATCGAATGCAAAGAATTACTGACTGTCATTTATTACAATATGATTTGGAAAATACTCGGATCGCGGACCACTTTTTACTACCTGTGATAACATAAAATCAAAAAGCCCCAGTAAGTAGAGCGCTCACGCGCAAGCGCTCCAGGCCAGACAACAGCGCTTCATTGCAATTGAGACCAGAGCAAATCGGATAACCGGGATCCGCCCCCAGAATTTTTCCCAATTGTTCAAAAAATACGCCGCCGAAGCTCCTGCACAGCTTGTGAGCACGCATATTTTGTGATCATCTAACTCTGCACAAGGTCTTTTCCAGGGGATTTCAGATGCTCACTTCCAAACCATTTTCCAGGGCCCGCAGGGCCATGCTGACGGCCGCCCTGGCTGTCACAGTCTCGGCTGGACTGTCCGTTCCAGCCGCCAATGCCGCCGACCCGGTCAAGGTCGCCGCGATCTACACCGTTCCGGTCGAACAGCAGTGGGTCAGCCGTATCGACAAGGCGCTGAAAGCCGCCCAGGAACGCGGCGAGATCACCTACACCTTCTCCGAAAACGTCGCCAATACCGACTATGAGCGTGTCATGCGCGAATATGCCGAACAGGGCATGGATCTGGTGGTTGGTGAAGCATTCGCCGTCGAGCGTGCCGCCCGCAAGGTCGCTGCCGAATATCCGGATACCGCTTTCCTGATGGGCTCATCCTTCGGGCCGGCCCAGCCGAATTTCGCAGTTTTCGACAACTGGATCCATGAACCGAGCTATCTCTCCGGCATGATCGCCGGCGCGACCACCAAGTCCAACGTCATCGGCATGGTCGGCGGCTACGCCATTCCGGAGGTGAACCGCCTGATGAACGCCTTCATGGAAGGCGCAACCTCCGTCAATCCGGATGTGAAGTTCCTCGTGACCTTCATCAACTCCTGGTACGATCCGCCCAAGGCCAAGGAAGCCGCCTTTGCGATGATCGACAAGGGTGCAGACATCCTCTACGCCGAGCGCTTCGGCGTGTCGGATGCCGCCAAGGAAAAAGGCATTCTTGCAATCGGCAACGTGATCGACACGGCTGGGGATTATCCGGGCACCATCCTGTCCTCCGCGCTGTGGCACATGGAGCCGACCATCGACAAGGCCATTGGCCTCGTTGCCAGCGACAGCTTCGAACCGGCCGATTTCGGCCCGTACAGCTTCATGTCCTATGGCGGCGGCAGCTTCGTCGTCGACGAGAGCCTTGCCCCGGCCGACGCGGTTGCCGCGGCAAAGGCCAAGGAGCAGGAAATCCTCGACGGCCTGTTCCGCGTCAATGTGAACGACAGCGAACCGAAATCCACGATGTAGGCTTTCGCCAGCAACGCCCGGCGGCCACAATGGCCGCCGGCGAATCCCGGCCGCGGGGCTCAAGCGCGGCACTCATTCTTTTCCCGGGGGGAACACATGGCAGGTCCGGCACAGGACGCTGGTGTCGTGCTGCGATTGGACGGCATCACCAAGCGCTTCGGCGCTCTGACGGCCAATGGCGACGTATCGCTCGACTTGAAACGGGGCGAGATCCTTGCCCTGCTTGGCGAGAACGGCGCCGGCAAGACCACCTTGATGAACATCCTGTTCGGGCATTACGTGGCCGATGAGGGCCGGGTCATGGTCTCGCCGGACGGAACCGGCCTGAGCGAACTGGAACCAGGCTCCCCGCATGCCGCGCTGCAGGCCGGAATCGGCATGGTGCATCAGCATTTCACGCTTGCGGAGAACCTCAGCGCCCTCGACAACATCCTTCTGGGCACGGAGCGGCTGGCCGCGCTTTCTTCTTCCCGTGCACCGGCCCGGCGCAAGCTTGAAGAGCTGATGGCACGCTCCGGCCTGACGGTCTCGCTCGACGCGCGCATTTCCCAGCTTTCCGTCGGCGAAAAGCAGCGGGTGGAAATCCTGAAGGCCCTTTACCGCGATGCCCGCGTGCTGGTTCTGGACGAACCGACCGCTGTGCTGACGCCCCAGGAATCGGACACCCTGTTCGCCACCTTGAAAAAACTGGCGGACGATGGCCTCGGCATCATCTTCATCTCGCACAAGCTGGCGGAAGTTCTGGCTTCCTCGCATCGGGTCGCGGTGCTGCGCGGTGGCCGCAAGGTCGCCGATCTGCCAACTGCCGAATGTGACCGGCGCAAGCTGGCCGAGTTGATGGTCGGCCATGCCCTCATCGAGACGATGCGATCCCCCGGCACTCCGGGCGCGCCGCTGTTCGTCCTGAACAAGGCCTCTGCCGGACATGGCCGTGACGCCTTGCACGAGGTCGACCTGACGCTCAAATCCGGAGAAATCCTCGGAATCGCCGGGGTGTCCGGCAATGGCCAGACGACGCTTGCGCGCGTCATTTCCGGCCTGGTGCCGATTACCGACGGTTCGATGACATTGGAAGGCAAGGCCATCGGCCAGGCCAGCGCACGGGCGATGATCGACAACGGCCTTGCCCGCATTCCCGAGGACCGCCATCACGACGGCATCGTCGGCGCTATGAGCGTTTCGGAGAACCTTGCCATCGAAGCCATCCGCAAACCGGAAAACCAGCGCCTCGGCCTTCTGCGTTTTTCCGCCATGCGCGAGCGGGCCCGCAGCCTGATCAAGGCCTACGACATCCGCTGCCAGAGCGAGGACAGCCCGGCGCGGCTGCTGTCTGGCGGCAATATCCAGAAGATCGTGCTCGCCAGAACCCTTGAAACCGTTCCAAAGGTGGTGCTGGCCGCCCAGCCGTCGCGCGGGCTTGATGTCGGCGCCACGTCCGACGTTCACAAGCGGCTTCTGGCCGCCCGCGACCGCGGGGCCGGTGTTATCCTGATATCGGAGGATCTCGACGAACTCATGCGCCTTTCCGACAGGATCGCCGTGATCCACCGCGGGCACCTGTCCGCAGCAGAAGCGAGCGAAACGCTGGACCGCGGCTCGCTCGGCCTCAGAATGGCCGGCCACAATGCGGAGGACGCAGCATGATCCGCTTCGAACCGCGCGGCCCCTCCTCCGTTTCCCGAATGCTGGGCGTGTCGATTGCCGCTGCACTGGCCGCCCTGTTGCTTGCAGCCATCCCTATGGCTTTTGCCGGATTGTCGGTGTTCGAAGCCTATGGCCTGATGGCCAAGGGCGCCTTCGGTTCGCTCTTCGCCTTCACCGAAATGCTGACAAGAGCAACACCACTGATCCTCACAGGTCTGGCGGCGGCGGTCGCCTTCCGTGCCAAGCTCTGGAACATCGGTGCCGAAGGCCAGCTTTATGCCGGCGCTCTGGCGGCGGTTGCCGTCGGCACCGGGGTCATTTCCGCACCGCCCTACATCCTCATTCCCCTGGTGGTTCTTGCCGGAGCGCTGGCGGGCGGCCTTGTGATGCTTGGCCCGACCCTTCTGAAAACCCGGCTTGGCGTCGATGAAGTGGTCACCACCTTGCTGCTGAACTTCATTATCCTCCTGGTTGTCCAGATGATGCTGGAAGGCCCGATGAAGGATCCGATGGGCATGGGCTGGCCGCAGTCCGAGCCTATTCTCGACGCAGCCGCCCTGCCCAAGCTGATGGACCGGATGCGCATTCACTGGGGTCTTGTCATCGCCCTGGTGTCTTCGCTTGGCGTCTACTTCCTCTTGAAGCGCACCGTCTGGGGCTTCGAGATCCGCGCGGTTGGTGAAAACGCCGCCGCAGCCCGCCATGCCGGCATTCCGGTCACCGCCACCTTCATCCGTGTCGGTCTCCTGTCCGGCGCGCTCGCCGGGCTTGCAGGTGTCGGTGAAGTAGCCGGACTGAAGGGTTATCTGACCGCCGATCTCTCACCCGGGTTCGGCTATTCCGGCATCGTGGTGGCCATGCTTGCCGGCCTGTCTCCGGCCGGCGTCGTCCTGGCCGCTCTCTTCATCGCCAGCATCTTTGTCGGTGCCGATTCCATGTCTCGCGCCACCGGTGTCTCCAACTATCTGGCAGATCTGATCGTGGCCATGGCCCTGCTGTGCGTGCTTGTCTCGGGCCTGTTCCTGCGCTTCAAGATCCGCTTCGTCGGCAGCCAAACCAACCCGGAGGCGGCAGAATGACCGAGATCCTCGACATTCTCATCTCCGCCAACTTCTGGGCCGCCGCGCTCCGGATCGCGACCCCGCTGATCTTCGGCGTCATCGGCGCGCTTGTGTGCGAACGTGCCGGCGTTCTCAATCTCGGCATCGAGGGCATCTTCACCGCCGGCGCCATGGCCGGCTGGATGGCGGTCTGGCTCGGCGCGGGTCTGTGGGGCGGCGTTCTTGTCGCCGCGATGGCGGGCGCTTTCTTCGGGCTGATCCACGCGATCCTGACAGTACCGCTCGGGCTCTCGCAACATGTCTCGGGCATTGGCGTGACGCTGTTTGCCACATCGCTCAGTTATTTCATCTACCGGACGGCCCTGCCGGATGTGTCCTCCCCGCCGCGCATCGAGGCGTTCAAGCCGCTCGATGTCCCGGTCCTGAGCGATTTGCCATTCCTTGGCCCGGCGCTGTTCCAGCAGACACCGCTGACCTTCCTCGCCCTGTTCCTGGTCGCGGTCACGGCCTATGTGCTTTACCGAACGCCGCTCGGCCTGGCCATCCAGGCAGTCGGCGACAATCCGGCAGCCGTGGAGTCCCAAGGGCTGTCGGTCTATGCAATCCGCATCGGCACGGTTGTTGCGGGCTCCGCGATCATGGCGCTCGGCGGCGCTTTCCTGACCATGTCGGCCTTCGACGCGTTCTTTTTCGGCATGGTCAACGGCCGTGGCTGGATCTGTATCGCGCTTACGGTGTTCGCGTCCTGGCGGCCTGGCAAAGCCCTGATCGGTGCTCTGCTGTTCGGCGCATTCGACGCATTTCAGGTGCGCCTGCAAACCGAGGTCGGCAGTTTCATTCCCGGCCAGGTCTTCCTGATGATGCCATATCTGCTTTCCATCGCCGCACTGATAGTCGTTGCCCGCCGGGCAGACTATCCAAGGGCGCTTCTTGTGCCATACTTCCGTGGTCAACGCTGAGACAGTCCCATGAGTTTCGATCTCCTCGTCAAGAACGCCAACCTGCCCGACGGACGTCACGGCATTGACATCGCCTGCCGGAACGGCCGCATCGAAGCGGTGGAAGCCGGGATCACCGCGGAAGCCGGCCAGGTGATCGATGCGGCCGGAAAGCTCGTGTCGCCCCCGTTTGTCGACAGCCATTTCCACATGGATGCCACCCTGTCGCTCGGCCTGCCGCGCATGAACCGCAGCGGCACGCTGCTTGAAGGCATCGCGCTTTGGGGTGAATTGAAGGAGATCCTGACAGTCGAAGCCGTTGTCGAACGGGCGCTGAGATATTGCGATCTGGCCGTCTCACAGGGTCTGCTGGCAATCCGCACCCATGTCGACGTCTGTGACGACAGGCTGACCGGCGTCAAAGGCCTCTTGGAAGTGCGCGAAAAAGTTAAGGACTATATCGACCTGCAACTGGTCGCCTTCCCGCAAGATGGGCTCTACCGCTCGCCAACTGCCGAGAAGAACCTTCTGACCGCTTTGGACATGGGCGTCGACATTGTCGGTGGCATTCCGCATTTCGAGCGTACCATGGACGACGGTGCCCGGTCCGTCGCGCGGCTATGCGAGATTGCGGCGGAGCGCGGACTGATGGTCGACATGCATTGCGACGAGACCGACGATCCAATGTCACGCCACATCGAGACACTCGCCTATCAGACCCAGCGCCTCGGGCTTCAGGGACGTGTTGCCGGATCCCACCTGACCTCCATGCATTCCATGGACAATTATTATGTCTCCAAGCTGCTGCCGCTGATCGCGGAAGCCGAGGTTCATGCGATTGCGAACCCGCTGATCAACATCACGCTTCAAGGCCGCCACGACACGTATCCCAAGCGCCGTGGCCAGACCCGCGTTCAGGAAATGCGCTCCTACGGCATCAATGTCGCCTTCGGCCACGACTGCGTGATGGACCCGTGGTATTCGATGGGTTCCGGCGACATGCTGGAGGTTGCCTCCATGGGGCTTCACGTCGCCCAGATGACCAGCCGCGACGCCATCCGCTACTGCTTTGACTGTGTCACCGCCCACCCGGCCCGGGCCATGAACCTGGAAGGTTACGGTCTGGAGAAAGGCTGCAAGGCGGACTTCGTGCTGCTCCAGGCCCGTGACACGATCGAGGCCATTCGCCTGAAGGCAACGCGCCTTGCGGTCGTCAAGTCCGGCAAGGTGATCGCAACAACCCCGGCCCGGCAGGCGCAACTCACGCTCCCCGGACGTCCGGCCCAGGTCGACCCGGCCTCCTACGCTCCGCACGAGGGCTGACGGTCTTTCCGGCGTCAGACAAATCCACTGCCCCCGTCATGCCATGGCTCGACCATGGCATCCATGCCGCTACCCCGCCCCAGTCACGTCCTTGGGATCAGGCCCGGTCACAGCATGGATTGCCGGGTCATGCCCGGCAATGACGGAGGAGTAGTTGTTGCAGAGAAGGACACCAACGCATCCTTGCTCTGGAAATGGCTCAGTTCCCCGTGACTTTTCCCGGCAGGCTGAGGTCACCCGAGGCAACGTCGAAGACATCGACGACACACAGCAGCGGGGCGTGGACGCTCTGGCTCACCCGAAGCGCCGATGTGACGCCGTCATACGAGAAGCTTGCAATGGCGCTTTCATCGGCAAAGGCCACGTTGAGGGTGATTTCCTCAGCCTCCAGCACCGGTGAAAACCCGGGACTGTCGATGTAGATGGGCAGACCTGGCCACGTTGCCGGCATTTTCGGACTGGCCCCCTCCGGGATGTCCTGCACGGAAAGAGCGCCGGCACCGCAAACCTCGTTCGGCGTCAGCACGACCCAGTGCGAATGCCATTTAGCGCCGTCGTTCAAGAGATCGCCGTCGCCATCTTCATCGAACAGTGGCGTGTCGTCGAAATCCGGATGGCTGGTGGCCACAAGCGCCAGAATGCCGTTTCCGCCTTCGAAGCCGACCGTTTCCGGTTTCAGCGACGTCGGCCAGACGTAGGATTGCACCGGTGCGCCTGCAAGCGCGCCGTTTGCTGTCGGCACGGTGGCTCCTGCCGTTCCTTTCAACGTCATATGGAAGGTCACGACACGGCCTTCGCGATGCACATGGGCGGCGAGGATGTCGTAGTTCGGGTCGATTTCCTGATTTTCCGGCGACAGGACAGCTCCCGTCTGGTGCAGCGCATGGCTGCTGTCAGCCAAAGCGGCAACCGGCAGCGCAATGGCGCACACGCCGGCGATCAACAGGGATTGGGATATGGATTTGGACATCGGCAGTCTCCTTGGTTGAGGATGCAGCCTTAATAGTAGCGAGTCGAAACTATTGCAAGTTTAATTTCGAGTCGCTACATAGACATCATGTTCGCTTCCACTGACACACAGACCATCCGGGACCTGATCGACCGGTTGACGCGCCTTGCCGCCGCCGAGGAGTGGAACGGGCCGTTGAATCCGTCGCAATTTGCCGCGCTCAGCTATCTGGCACGGGCCAACCGCTATTCACGCGCGCCCTCCCACGTTGCCGATTTTCTGGCAACGACACGCGGCACGGCTTCGCAAACCCTGAAGGCGCTTGCCCGCAAGGATCTGATTGCAGAAACACGCTCGGACGAAGACAAGCGCAGCATCCGTTACGACGTGACTCCGGACGGACGGGCCCTGCTGGAGGATCCCTCGTCGCTGGAGAAGGTCATCGATGCCTTGCCGCCGGCGGTCGCCGCGTCGCTGGCGTCGTCCCTGAAGGCACTTGTCCTGACCATGCTGCATCAGCGCGGCGGCCGCTCCTTTGGCCTCTGCCACACCTGCCGTCATCATGAGGCCGCAGACACGGGCAGCTATTGCCGGCTGCTGAATGTCCCGCTTTCGCCCATAGACGCCGCCCAGCTCTGCCACGAACACACCCCAGCCGAAAGCCATCAATCATGACCGCCAAAGCCCGCATTGCCTCACTTTTCACCGGTGAACCCGAGCACCGCTGGGACGGCAAGGAGCCGTCCGCCATTCGCAAGACGCTGGCGGAGGGTTTTCTTGAGGTCACCAGGACGGGAATCATCGGGGACCGTCAGGCGGATCTCTCCGTTCATGGTGGACCGGAGAAGGCGCTGCATATCTACCCGTCGGAGCATTATGCCCATTGGCGGAACGCCTTTCCGGACAAGGCAGCCATCTTTCAACCCGGCGGGTTCGGCGAGAACATTGCGTCCGACGGTTTTACCGAAGAAGACCTGTGCGTCGGCGATATCTTTTCCGCAGGCACCGTCCGCGTCCAGATTTCGCAGGGCCGGCAGCCCTGCTGGAAGCTGAACATGCATACGGACAACCCCGCCCAGGCGGCCCATTTCCAGAAATCAGGCCGCACCGGCTGGTATTTCCGGGTGCTGCAGGAAGGTTCGTTTCAGGCAGGCGACGAGCTGACCCTGGTCGAGCGCCCCTGCCCGGACTGGAATCTGCGCGAGGTCATCCTGGCAAGGTTCAATCCGCGGCTGGAACCGGCCGTGGCAAAAGCCTTGTCGGAGCTTGAAGAACTGGCGGAACCCTGGCGCATCTCCTTTGCCAAGAAAGCCGACCCGGCATTTCAGGAAGACACAACCAAACGACTCAACGGTTAACCGCCGCCTCCTTCGGAGGGAGGGTCAAGGCATTGGCGATGGCAAGATCCAGCCAGGTTTGAAGCATTTCGTCGGTGCAGAAATCCTCACCGACGAAGAACAGGCCGCTCAGGGTCCGCCCGCCCTGTACCATTGGCTCCGCGCCCGGCAACGCCAGACCGGTGGCATGATTGGGCTTGCCGACGCGGAAGATGAAACGCCGCTCTCCGTCCCTGGTGCGATCCGCCCCAGCGATCATGTGGCCATGCAGAAGAAAGCACATGGCACCCATCATCCTTTTTTCGCTGACACCTGCCCTGTAGCCAAGCGCTTCGCGCAAGCGGTCATTGAGGTCTTCATCGATGGCCATAACGTCGGTTCTCTCAGGTAGATCAGGTCACGATAGCTATCTTCAGACACCGGGCCTCACACCCGGCGCAGTTGGCCGAAGCGTCAGCCGGATCGGCCAATCGGTCAACCGAAAGGTTCAGCAATTCTGTGTGACAGACAGGATAACCGGCCAGCAGCTTGAGATTTCCGCAGTAACCTGCGACAAACGGCTGACTGCGGACTTGCACTTTCCCCGCGCTTTGGGTATATCCGCGCTCGCGCCTGCACCCCTGGAGGAGGCGCTTCTGGACCGATCCCGGACAACATGAGTCTTCTGGCACGGTGGTTCGCCGGTCCGTTACCTATATACTCGAAGGAGTTTTGCCATGGCTGCCAGCTATGAGCTGAAGGCGTCGGCACGGGACCGGGTGGGCAAGGGGGCCGCACGGGCACTGCGTCGCGAAGGCCTTCTCCCTGCCGTGATCTACGGCGACAAGAAACAGGCACTGCCGATCACCATTCCGGTGAAAGAAACCACCATCACCCTGCACAAGGGCGGTTTCCTTACGCACATCGGCATCATCGATGTGGACGGCGAAAAGCATCAGGTTATCGCGAAGGATTTCCAGCTGCACCCGGTGCGCGACGACGTCATGCACGTCGACTTCCTGCGCGTTGCCAAGGGCTCCACGCTGACGGTTGAAGTTCCGGTGCACTTCCTGAACGAAGAAACCTGCCCGGGCATCAAGAAGGGCGGCGTCCTGAACATCGTTCGTCACACCGTCGAAATGAACGTTCCGGCCGACAACATTCCGGAAGCGCTCGAAATCGATCTGGCCAAGGCACAGCCGGGCGACAGCCTGCACATTTCCGCAGTGAAGCTGCCGGAAGGCTGCCAGCCGACCATCACCGATCGCGATTTCACCATCGCCACGATCGCTGCTCCGGCCGGTATGAAAGAGACCGACGACGAAACTGAAGAAGAAAATGAAGGTGAAGGCGAAGCTGAATAAGCTGAAGCCTTGCTTTAAAAATAGGGAGGCGGTCTCCGCCTCCCTTCCCCCAGCGGGAAAACTTGAAGAGCAGCCGAAATCGGCTGCTTTTTCGTTTCAGGATTAGCCAGCCGGCCTGCAGTCCGTTACATGCAGGATGCTCTACCTTGAAAGGCGCACCATGAAATTGATCGTCGGCCTGGGCAACCCGGGCGCCAAATACGAAGGCAACCGGCACAATATCGGTTTCATGGCCGTCGATGAGATCCATCGCCGCCATTCGGGCTTCCAGCCGTGGAAGGCCCGCTTTCAAGGTCAGGTGTCCGAGGGCCGCCTCGGCTCGGAAAAGGTGCTGCTGCTGAAACCCAGCACCTACATGAACGAATCCGGCCGCTCTGTCGGCGAAGCCATGCGCTTTTACAAGATCGGGCCGGAAGACATCGTCGTCATCTATGACGAACTCGACCTGCCTCCCGCGAAATTCCGCATGAAAGTCGGCGGCGGCCACGGCGGCCACAACGGCCTCAGGTCGATCACCGCCCATATCGGTGAAAGCTATCGCCGCCTGCGACTCGGCATCGGTCACCCGGGCGACAAGAAGCTGGTGTCCAATTACGTGCTGGGTGATTTCGCCAAGGTCGACCGGGACTGGCTCGAACCTCTGCTGATGGAAGTTGCCGACCAGGCTGCCCTGCTGGCCGAAGGCAAGGACAGCCAGTTCGCCAACAAGCTGACCCTGGCCCTGGAGCCGGAAAAGGCACAGCGCAAGGGCAAGACGCCCGATGGCAAGACCGGACCTGCAAAAGCCGTCTCCGCCACGGCCGCCGCCCCCAAGGACGGTGCCACCACCAAACCCAAAGGCCAGAGCCACATCCGTCAGGCACGGCAAGGCAAACAAGTCAATGTTCCCAAGTCGGGTCCCATGGCCGAGATGCTGAAGAAACTTCTCGGCGGCGGTGACTGAACGCAGTCCCTCTGACGTCGTTCAAGACGATTGGTGGCCCGGCCGACTGTCTTTGCCGGTTACGACAGCGGTTGGACGTTGATGATCTCCACACGCCTGTTGCGGCCGCTGGCCGGATTGCCCGGGTCGACGGGCCGGCTCTCGCCATACCCAACAGGCACAAGCCGTTCCCGGGGGATCGTGTAAAAGGCCGCCAGAAATTCCGCGACCATGAAGGCCCTTCGTTTCGACAGGTCCAGATTGTAGGCCGCCGTGCCGCGCAGGTCCGTGTGACCGGCAATCTGGAAGCGCATGTTCTTGAGCCGTGGATCCTGCAAGGCCTGGCCGAGCGCCTGCAGCGTCAGGATCCCGTCATTGGTCAGCGAGGCGGAATCGAACTCGAAATTGACCGTCAGATTGATACGCGGCAGCACGACCTCCGGCGGCAATTGCCCCTCGATGCTGATCCCGCGGAACGGGTGCGGTTCCTGCTTTCGCATGGATCTGGACTTGGGCGCTCCGCCACCGGGCAAAAGCGCCTCGATGATCTGATCCGGCGTGACGCTCTGGGCGGAAACGCCTGCGGGCAGCATCAGCCCCACCATAAAGGCCAGAATGGTTGCCAGGGTCAGGCGGGCAGTCGCAAATTCAGCAAGAAATCGCATATCGAAACCTTTGAGTGTCACTCTTCCCGGATCGTCAGATGAAGGACGGCCGCTGATATCTCGCGCGGCAGGCTCATTTCATCCGGCCGCTCGGCCATCCCTGCCCGCAACGCCGTCAGGAAATATCTGTCATCTGCGGTACCGGAGCCGCCTTCAGCACTCACCGGCATGGAGAACTGCCCCGAACCGCCGTTTTCCAGCTCTTCCAGCTGGATAATGGGGCTATGAGCAGCAATCACGACAATGGCTTCAGACCCCGCTGGCGGTTGCACCGTGAATTTCTGACGCCCATGGCGACCGTCGCCATAGACGAAACGGTCACCGAACTGGACCTGCTGGCGTACGGGTCCGCGGCGCGGCAGCAGGTTCACCACAGTACCGTCCGCCTGCAGATAGACGATGTAGAGAAACGAGGCGAAATCCGGCGCCGTCACCTCGAATGCCAGCGAATCCCCGTAGCGGAGATCCGCGCTGCCTGCGAGAAGACGGATGCGCGGGCGTGACGGTTCCGCCAACGGACGGGCAAGCGTCTTCAACGCTTCGCACACCGGCCACGGCCTGACATCGATTTTCTGAAGCTGCTCTGGTGGAAACTCCGCCTCCAGTTTCTGAAGCGCCTCCTGCGTACTCACGAAACCGGCCAGCAACGGCATGCCGTCCGGCGTATCTTCGCTCACATAAAGACTGCTGCAGCTATCCCCGGCAAAGGCAACCACATTGTCCCGGTCGGTTCTATGGAGCCCCGGGACGGGACGTGGCGGCACGATGGCTGTCCGCATGACCGACGCGTTGTGCATGTCCGCCTTCGTCGCCTCGTAGCTGATCCAGCCATAACCATCGCCGGACCAGTAAGGCCCCCAGGAGTTCTGGACGAGGAAGGCCTGACGCCGTTCGTCGTAACCGACAAACACCATCTGATGGCCTCCGGCTGCTCCGCTGTGACGTCCGAAAGACCCCTGATAGATCTCGCCCGATTTCAGATATTGCAGCGTCACTCCGTCCGGGGTCTGCGAGGACGGCACCACCCCGACCATCAGGAACCCGGTCGCCACGGGGTTTCCTGCAGCAAGTTGCTGCTTGATCGCATCGAGATCCCGGTCAGTTGCGTTGCGGCGCTGGCGGCCCTTATCGAACACAAACAGAAAGTCGCGAATGCGGAACCTGTCGGGGGCCGTCGTTGCGTATTCCACCCGCTCCGAACACATTGCGGCGTCAGGGATGTCGTCCTGGTCGGGAGAGCCGTTGCCCTTGAAATAGGACATCGCCAGAAGCGCATGACTTCCGGCGGTTTCACAGGCTTCCTTCCGGTTGCGGATCTGCGAATGCAGAAACGCCGGGCTCGGCGTGAAGGTGCGGTTGCCCGGCTCGACATTGTTTTCCAGGGCCGCGTAATAACCCCGCATGGCATAGCCGATGGCATAGGAGACGCAACTGCCATAGGTCTGCAGCAAGGGCGGCGGCATCATCGGCGACAGGTCGATGGCATCTGGAATATAAGCCCGCGTGACATTTACCTGCCCGACGCCCTCCAACAGAGCGGGATCGATAGGCGTGTCACCCAGAAGGCCGGTCAGGTCGCGTGGATTGAAGTTTTGCGCGGTGGCCTGCCCCGCCGGCAGAAGGGTGGCACACAGAGGCACCAGGGCCAGAGCGGCAAAAAGGCGGCTGGAAAACGCGCACAGCAACCCGTGTCTCCTGCGACTGAATATCATCGCGTCTCAATTCCTAAAACAATCGCCCAAAACACGGTTTCGACTATAACCGATAAACAATCGGAGGGAAGCTTCCAGCCGGATCACATTGGCTGAGGGCTTTCCTTTTACAGCTTCATCCTGACACGCTCTTGACAAACACCCCTCCGCACTCCGCCAAAGCCTTGACCTCGTGACCCGGCTCGGGCATTTAGCGCTGCAAAGTCTCAAGACCAACCGAAAGCGAACTCCCATGGGTTTCCAGTGCGGCATTGTCGGACTGCCGAATGTCGGCAAGTCCACGCTCTTCAACGCGCTTACCAAAACGGCGGCAGCACAAGCTGCCAACTATCCGTTCTGCACCATCGAGCCGAACACGGGCGAAGTTGCCGTTCCTGATCCGCGCCTCTATGCGATCCGCAACGTTGCGGGCTCCAAGGAAGTCATTCCGACGCGCATTACCTTTGTCGACATTGCCGGCCTTGTGCGCGGCGCGTCCAAGGGCGAAGGCCTGGGCAACCAGTTCCTGGCCAACATCCGCGAAGTTGATGCCATCGCCCACGTGCTGCGCTGCTTTGAAGATGACGACATCACCCATGTGGAAGGCACTGTAGACCCGATCGCCGATGCCGAGACGGTCGAGACCGAACTCATGGTCGCCGACATGGAAAGCCTTGAGCGCCGCATCGCGCCGCTGAAGAAAAAAGCCACTGGCGGCGACAAGGAAGCCAAGGCCGTGTTGCCGGTGATGGAAGCCGCGCTGGCGCTGCTGCAGGATGGCAAGCCCGCCCGCATGCTGGAAGTTTCCGGTGCGGATGAAGCCAAGATCCTTCAAGGCCTGAACCTGCTCACAGCCAAACCTGTGCTCTACGTCTGCAACGTCGATGAAGCTTCTGCGGGAGAAGGCAATGCCCTCTCCGCCAAGGTGGCTGAAAAGGCGAAGGCGGAAGGCGCTGCCGCTGTTGTCATCTCCGCTGCCATCGAGGCCGAAATCTCTCAGCTCGACAAGGAAGAGCAGGAAGAGTTTCTGGAGACCATCGGCCTGGAAGAACCCGGCCTCGACCGGCTGATCCGCGCAGGCTACGGCCTGCTGGGGCTGATCACCTATTTCACCGCTGGCCCGAAGGAAACGCGCGCCTGGACCATCACCGAGGGCACCAAGGCCCCGGGAGCTGCCGGCGTCATTCACACGGATTTCGAACGCGGTTTCATTCGTGCACAGACCATCGCCTATGACGACTACGTCGGCCTTGGCGGCGAAACCGCGGCCAAGGAAGCAGGCAAGGCCCGCGACGAAGGCAAGGAATATGTGGTCAAGGACGGCGACGTCCTCTTGTTCAAGTTCAACACCTGACGAAACCTGTGCGCAGGCTGCCTGAAGCTGCCTGCGCGTTCCCGCCTTCGATCCTCCACCACCCGGCCACTTTCTTCGGCAACGCCACCGAAACGGAAGATAAAGACATCTCCTCTAGGATTGCCCGGATTGACGGGTAATCGACCTGAAGGAGGGCCCGATGGGGGGACGTAGCGACACCAGGATCCGCAAACTTGTTGCGGGGACTGTGGGCAATACGCTGGAATGGTACGATTTTGCCGTCTACGGCTATCTTGCCCCGATCCTTGCACAGCAGTTTTTCCCGAGCGACAATCCGACCGTTAGCCTGATCAGCACCTTCGGTGTGTTTGCAGCGGGCTTCCTGATGCGCCCCATCGGCAGTCTGGTTCTCGGACATGTCGCCGACAGGGCAGGTCGAAGCCGGGCTCTTCTGCTGTCCGTCGCCCTGATGGCCATTCCCACGACGCTCATTGCATTCTTGCCGACTTATGACCAGATCGGCGTTGCCGCACCCGTACTGCTGACGCTGCTCCGGTTGCTGCAGGGTCTTTCCGTCGGCGGCGAATACACCGGATCGACGGTCTATCTCTACGAAATCGCACCGCCGAAACATCGCTGTTTCACCGTTTCCTGGGCGCTGGTCGGAGCAACATTCGGCATTCTGCTCGGGTCCGGCGTAGCGGCACTGGCAACGGGCCTGTTGCCGGCGGACGATCTGGGAAGCTGGGGATGGCGCCTCCCCTTCGCCTTCGGCCTGTTGGTTGGTCTGACCGGTTTCATGATCCGCAGCGGCACCAAGGCGGAGGAAAGGGATCAGCCACCTTCCCCGCACGACCCCGTAAGCACACCCGTTGGCGAAATTATGCGCAATCACCGGCCGGCCCTGCTGCGGACGATTGCCTGCAATATCCTGAACGGCGTCGGTTTCTATCTGACATTCGTCTATCTCACTTCCTATCTGGTCGATTACGTCAAGTTCACGGAAAGCCGTGCCTTGACGATCAACACCAGCGTCATGGTGGTGTTCATGCTGCTGCTGCCCCTTGTCGGCTACCTGGCAGACAGGTTCGATCGAAGAACCTTTTTGCTTTTCGGGTCGGGAGGTGTGGCTGTCTTTGCGCTGCCGATGTTCTGGCTGATCCATCATCCCGACCCCGTCATGGTCGTCCTTGGTCAGCTCGGGATGGCCGTTATCCTGTCCACCTACTTCGCGCCGCTCATGGCCGCCATGGTCGGACAGTTTCCGGAGTCAGTGCGCGTGACCGGCTATTCCATCGGCTACAACATCCCACTGGCGCTTTTTGGCGGCACAGCGCCGCTGATCGCGACCTACCTGATCGACAAGACCCACCTGCAGCTCGCACCGGCCTTCTACATGATCGCTGCTGGCCTTCTGGCCTTCGTGGTCATCTGGTTCATGCCCACGGTTGATGCCGGCAGTGCCGAGGAATGCCAACCGGAGCTGGAACCCGCGCGACCCAGGGCATGAAGACCATCCTGCTAACCGGTTTCGAAGCCTTCGGTGCGACCCCGGTCAATCCTGCCGAACAGGTCGCCCTGCGTCTCGACGGCGAGATGGTGGCGGGCGCCAGGATCGTCTCCCGGGTCGTTCCAAACACCTTCTTCGTCTGCATCGACACGGTGAAGGCGGCGCTCGCCGAAACGCAGGCGGATGCTGTCGTCATGCTGGGCGAATATGGTGGCAGGGCGACAGTGACCGTCGAACGGCTGGCGCAGAATTTCAACGATTCCACCCACTACGGCCTTGAAGACAACGCGGGCGTCTACCTGCAGGGACAGCCGACAGCTGCAGACGGCCCACTGGCCTACCACAGCACCTTGCCGATTCGCGCCATGGTCAAGGCCATGCGTGCGGGCGGCATTCCGGCGGATATTTCAGACGCGGCTGGAACCTTCTGCTGCAACCACCTTTTCTACGGTATCCTGCACCATCTGGCGGTCACCGGAAGTTCCCTTCCTGCCGGCTGGATCCACCTGCCGCAATTGCCGGAAGTTGCCGCGCTGGAAGCCAATCTCGGAACTCCGAGCATGTCGGCGGAAACCGCAGCGCAAGGACTGCGCCTGGCATTGGCGGCCCTGGTTGCCCATCGGGTGGATATCGACGATCCGGTGTCAGCCCGGCTACAGATCTGACCGGCATCGTTCGCCCCGGCGCTAACAAACGGGCCGGTGTCGCAAGTCGCGCTCGACAGGCCGATCCCGAACCCGGTACAAGCAGGCTTTCGTCAATTCTCGAAAGTGTCTGCGATGTCGACCGTCATTCCGGCCCCCTTTCCCACGATCCTGCCTGTCAGCGAAAGCCAGAAGGGTTTTCCAGTTCGCCGGGTCTATTGCGTTGGCCGCAACTACGCTGCCCACGCCGTCGAGATGGGCCACGACCCTGACCGGGAAGCACCATTCTTCTTCCAGAAGAACTCGGACAACCTTGATCCTTCCGGTGAATTTCCCTATCCGCCCCTCTCCAGCGACGTGCATCACGAGGTCGAACTGGCGGTCGTTCTGAAATCTGGCAAGCGCAACATTCCCGCTACCAGCGCACTGGAACATGTTTACGGCTATGCGGTCGCCCTCGACATGACCCGCCGCGACCTTCAGGCGGAAGCCAAGAAAGCCGGGCGTCCATGGGAAGCCGCCAAGGCGTTTGAACACTCCGCCCCCATAGGCAAGATCATGCCGGCAGCGGACAGCGGTTTCCTCGACCAGGGTCGGATTGCACTCAGGGTAAACGGAGAGCTTCGTCAGGAAGGCGATCTCAACCAGTTGATCTGGAAAATACCGGAAATCATCGCCAAGCTGTCCGAACTATTCCAGCTAGGCGCGGGTGACGTCATCCTGACCGGAACCCCCGCGGGTGTCGGCTCCGTCCAGCGCGGCGATCTCATGCTGGCGACCATCGACGGCTTGCCGGAGCTGACCGTCAGGGTCGTCTGACAGGCCCCGGCGGGCGTGTGCCCGCTCTTCCTGACGTCACCAGCAACACCGCATTGACGAGGCTCGGAGACCAGCCGTCTCCCGGACCTGGTCACTATCTCTGCATGCAGGTCTTCTTATACTCCTGAATGTTGCGGAACCTTTTTGCGGCATTCCGTGTTTAGAAGTCGTGGTCCCGGTTTCTCCGGTGACGGAACTGTCCAGTTCCGTTCGGCCGGAAATGCAAAGGAAGACGGACCAAGTCCTTTAAGTGGTCTTGAGATTGCGGGTCCGCCATGTTCAGGTCGAACCCGGATTTTGAAGTCTTTGCCGGAGCCTGTTCGTGACATTTGACCAGATTGCCCTGTTTGTCCTGTTCGGCGCCGTCTTCGCATTGCTGGTCTGGGGCCGTATCCGCTTCGACCTTGTTGCCTTCGGCGCACTGATCCTGGGGGCGTTTCTGGGTCTGGTGCCATCCGAAGAGATCTTTTCCGGCTTCGGCCATTCAGCCGTCATGATCATTGCCCTCGTGCTGGTCGTCTCGCGCGGTCTGATGAACTCGGGGGCTGTGGAACTGATTGCAGGTGTCGTGATTTCCGCTTCGCGGGGCCTGTCACGACACATAGGCCTCATGGCCATTGTTGGAGCCAGCCTGTCGGCGATCATCAACAATGTCGCTGCGCTGGCGCTGCTCATGCCGCTCGATGTGGAAGCGGCCAAGAAAGCGGAACGTTCACCCGGTCTTTCCCTGATGCCGCTGTCCTTTGCCACCATTCTCGGCGGCATGATCACCTTGATCGGTACCCCGCCCAATATCGTCATTGCGCAGTACCGTTCGGATGCCTTCGGCGCGCCCTTTTCCATGTTCGATTTTGCCCCGGTCGGCCTCGTGGTCGCGGTCACCGGCATTGCGTTTGTCGCCCTCTTCGGCTGGCGTCTGCTGCCGCGCCATTTCCGCGACAAGCCGAAGCAGGACGCCTTGGCCGAAAGCCTCTATGCGGCGGAACTGAAGGTCGGAGAAATCTCGGAGGACAAGCCTCTGACAGTGGGCGACCTTTACCCCGTGGCCGACGAGAAGGATGTTGCCATCATTGGTCTCATTCGCAACGGCCGGCGCGTTCGCGGGTTTGCCCGCCGTGAAGCGATCAAGACCGGCGACTATCTTTTCGTGGAAGGTGACCCCAAGGCCATCGAGGCCTTCATGGGGGCCGCCAAGCTGGAATTCGCCGGATCCGAACAGCATAAGGGTGGTCTCAACAACGACGCGCTGTCCCTGATCGAGGCCATCGCGCCGGACAACGCCCGTGTCATCGGCCGGTCAAGCTTCGACATGCGCCTCCTCTACGGCCACAGCGTCACCTTGCTCGGCATTTCCAGGCAGGGCCGCCGCGTGCAGAAACGCGTCCGGCACGAACAGATACGCCCGGGTGACGTACTCCTGCTGCTGGGCACCCCGGAACGGCTTGAAAATGCGTGCACATGGCTTGGCGTTCTGCCACTGGAAGGACGCAAGACCGGCGTCATCCAGCGCAACAAGGCCTGGCTGGCGATTGCCGGCTTTGCCGTAGCGATTGCCGCAGCCGTTGCCGGCCTTGCCTATCTTCCTGTCGCACTGGCTGCCTGCGTGGTTTTCTATGCCGCCACAGGCCTGATAAGCGGTTCGGAGGTTTACCAGTCCGTGGAGTGGAAGGTGATCGTGCTGCTCGGCTCACTGATCCCGCTCGGGCAGGCCTTCGAGGAAGCCGGCAACGCCCAGCTGATTGCCGACGGCATTCTCTCCCTCACCTCAACAGCTCCGGCCTGGGTTACCCTCGCTGTCCTGATGGTGGTGACGATGACGCTCTCGGATTTTCTGAACAACGTGGCAACCTGCCTGATCGCCGCACCGATCTCTGTTCAAATTGCCAATTCACTTGAGGTGAACTCCGATCCGTTCCTGATGGCGGTGGCCGTGGCTTCCTCCTGCGCGTTCCTGACACCGATCGGCCACAAGAACAACACCATCATCATGGGACCGGGCGGCTATCGCTTTGGCGACTACTGGCGCATGGGCCTGCCACTCGAGATCCTTGTCCTGTCCGTCAGCATCCCGGCCATCCTGCTGTTCTGGCCTCTTTGAGGCCGAAAGCACCCAGAGCGCACGGGCGGTCTCACGACCTCCCCCGAGGAAGCGTTAAGCGCTGTTCCGAAGGGCGAAGCCGTGAACCCTGGATGCGTTTGGGCAGAACCGCTCGTCTCAGGCCGCCGGTTTCAACGGCAGGCAGATATCGGTCAGGAGATCGGCCGGGGCTGTGTCGCGCGGGTTGTTGAGATAAATCTCCACACAAGGCGCATCGTCCGGCTCGCGGCCCGACTGCGTCAGCCATTCGCCGTATAACCACTCATAGGCCCACTTCATGTCGGCATAGGGGCCCTTGTAGCGAAGCACCGCATAGTCGCCAGCCCGTGTTTTCCGTTTCTCCAGCGGGCTGACGTCTGGAAACCCGTCGCCGACGACGACCCCGGCAGCCGATTGCAGATCATCTTCCGCAACGTGGGTCGGGTCGGAGTAGTAAAGCGCCTTCATCGCACCGGTCTGGCCGATCAACTGACGACTCACCAGAATGCCGACAAGCTTTTCGAAGGCCTTGCCGATTTCCATGTAGGCGCCCCGGTGCGGCAACACCGCCAGGGTCTCCGACGGAAGGGATTTGATGGCTACGTCATGCATCTGGGCAGGTCCTTTCTGTTTGGGGAGAGACGCACCGCCATGAGCCGGCTGGAACCGGCGCGACGATACGGAGGTGCGATATGTGCTCGGCGTCTGGCCGTAGGATTGTTTGAAACTGCGCGAGAAGGCCTCCAGACTGCCGTAACCGGCCCGTCTTGCGACAACCGGCAAGGCAAGATCCGTGTACGCAAGGTCACCAGCGGCCCGGTGAAGGCGCAGGCGCTTGACCGTCGCGAAGATGGATTCGCCATAGGTCGACTGCCAGACCCTGTGCCAATGTGAGGGCGACAGCGCTGCGACCTCGGCAAGGGTTGCAAGGTCGGGATCATGGTCGAGGTTCGCATAGATGTATTCGATCACCCGTGTGAAGCGACGGACGTAGCCGTTGTCCCGCAGTGAGAGTGTGAGCTTTTCGTGATTGGTCATGTCTTGGCCCCGTTCGATTGAAGGGACCCTAGCACCATGTTTTTTGATAAATCTTGCTGACTTGGCTGCGCCTCACCAGGTTGCTTGAAACGGAGAAGGTCTTTCTTTCAGAAAAACAAAACAGGCACTGGTTTCCCGTGCCGGTTTGGCCATGATGTACGCAACTCAAAAACTGGAGGAATCGAACCATGACCACCCAAAAGCGCATTCTGTTTACCGGCGGTTCGGGCAAGGCCGGACGGCACGTCATTCCCTATCTGCTGGCGCAGGGACATCGTGTCGTCAACGTCGACCTCACGCCGCTCGACCACCCCGGTGTCGACAACCTCATTGCCGACATCACCTCCTCCGGTGAGATGTTCAACGTCATGACCAGCTACGCCAATTTCGACGAGCTGGAACCGGGCAATGGCGTGCCGTCCTTCGATGCCGTGGTGCATTTCGCCGCCGTGCCGCGCATTCTCATTCATCCGGATAACAGGACGTTCGAAGTCAATACGATCGGCACGTACAATGTCATCGAAGCCGCGGTGAAACTCGGCATCCGCAAGATCGTGGTTGCCTCGTCGGAAACCACCTACGGCGTCTGTTTCGCCGATGGCGTGGTCGACCCGAAGGTGCTTCCCGTGGAAGAGGACTACGATGTCGACCCGATGGACAGCTATGGTCTTTCCAAGGTGGTCAACGAACAGACCGCTCGCGCTTTCCAGCGCCGCTCCGGGTTCGACATCTACGCCCTCAGGATCGGCAACGTCATCGAGCCGCACGAATATGACCGGTTCCCGGATTTCTTCGCTAATCCCGCGCAGCGCCGCAGAAACATCTTCTGCTATATCGACGCCCGCGACCTCGGCCAGATCGTCGACCGCTGCCTGAAAAAGGACGGCCTCGGTTTTCAGGTCTTCAATGCCGGCAACGACACGAATTCCGTTGATATTCCAAACGCGGAAATCCTCAAGCGTTTCTTCCCCAACGTGCCGCTGAGCCGGGAACTTGGCGAGCATGAAGCCCTCTTTTCCAACCGCAAGATCCGCGAGGTTCTGGGGTTCGAGGAGGAGCACAACTGGCGCAAATACGTGAAGGTCTGACCGGCTCTTCGCACATGGCCCGAGACCGGTGGATTTCGTTTTACTTCCGATACGGCTGCGACTAGCTTCTGAGCGCAATACTGTCGGGCAGCCGGGCTGCCCACCGGGGAAACGTGCTATGAAGCTACTGAAATCTGCCGCTTTTGGCCTTGCCGTTCTGGCGTCGGCGACCGCCGCCCTCGCGCAAGGAACCGGCTCGCAAGGGTACTTCCAGATCTACAACAACACTGAAGACAACGTTGTCGTTGGCTTCTACACCAACGACGGCGACGGCTGGTCGGACAACTGGCTGTCCGGTCCGCTCTCGCCCGGCGAAAATGCGAAAGCCGAGTTCACGGCAGACACCGGCAACTGCGAGCAGACCTTCCAGGTCGGCTGGCTGGTGGATGACGATACCGAAGTGCTCGACGATCCGATCGACATCGACATCTGCGAAGCCAGCAATGTCTACATGGACGATAACGAGATCTATTACGACTGATCTCACCGATCCAATCTCGAGGCGGAAACGCGGCTCATCGCGTTTCCGCGAGATGCCAACCCCACCGGAATTCATGACTGATCTCCTTTATTTTGAAGACTTCGAACCAGGTCAGGTCTTCGAGCTAGGCTCCCTTACCGTCAGCAGGGACGAAATCATCGATTTCGCCTCCGAGTTCGACCCACAGCCGTTTCACCTCGACGAAGAAGCGGGAAAAGCATCCATCCTCGGCGGTCTCGCCGCATCCGGCTGGCATACCGGCTCGATGGTGATGCGCCTGCTTGCGGAAAACCTCCTGAACAAGACAAGCGGCCGCGGTTCTCCGGGCATCAGCAAGTTGCAGTGGAAGCGCCCTGTATATCCCGGTGACTGCCTGACAGCCAGGGTCGAAGTGCTCGACACAAGAGACTTGCGCTCGAGACCGGACCTTGGCCTCGTCAACATCCGCGTGACGGCAAACAACCAGGACGGCTCTGAAGTGCTCGTGTGGGAAAACCCGAACCTGTTCGCAAGACGGGAGGTCTCCCGGTGAGTGCCTTTTTTGAAGATATTAAAGCCGGCGACACGCTTGAACTGGGGGAATACACATTCACCCGGGAAGACATCGTGCGATTTGCGGAAAAATACGACCCGCAGGCTTTCCACCTCAGCGAGGAGGCTGCGGCAAAAACCCATTTCGGACGACTGTGCGCCTCCGGTTGGCACACGGCAGCCGTGTTCATGAAGCTCTGGGTTACCCGTCACCAGGCTCTTCAGGAAGAAGCCCTCGCCGCCGGGCACACACCGGCCAAACTTGGCCCCTCACCCGGTTTCGAAGATCTCAAGTGGATCAGACCGGTGTTCGTCGGCGATACACTGCGATACCAGCGCGTCGTGACCGGCAAGACCGAAAGCCGCAGCCGTCCGGACTGGGGCCTCGTTCATTCCGACATGCAGGCCTTCAATCAGGATGGCACGCTGGTGTTCTCCTTCAAGGGCACAGTGTTCGTCGAACGCCGCAAGGGCTAGCCTGGTCGTCAACCAGCCTTGTTGAAACACAAAAGCGTGCTGCGTCTTTCAAGACGGCAGCACGCTTTGCGGTTGGCAGTCCTGTGCCGCCGTGCGTCGCACACTCGGCATGTTTAGCGGCAGACGTCCAGGATCCACAGGAACGCCATCGGCACCAGGGTCAGCGCGGGCAGGATAATGGCCGGGTATCCGAAGGCATAGATCGACACCGCCCAGATCATCGCGAGATTGGCGATGAACCAGTATTTGGCATCTTCCGCGCCATAAAGCGCTTCCTTGAGAAACAGGTTCAAGATGGGCACGGCCAGAAGCAGCCGTAGCACCAGGACTTCCTTGGGGGCAGATGAAGCAGACATCTCGTCTCCGGATCTTAGGGAAAACACGTAGACTTTGTCCCTAATCCGTTTGGCTGCTGCAGGCACTGCGGCAAACGGACATCATGCCCATTTGCCGCAGTTTGCCGCGCGATGCTATTCCGGCTTGCGCCCGTGCACCAGCATCGTCATTCCCGGGATCATCACTTCAACCGCGATATCCGTGAAGCCGGCGGCTTCCATCAAGCCGGCAACGTAGGAACTCGTGATCGACCGTGCCTCCGGGTTGAAGGCGGTGTGCTGCAACTGCCAGAGCGCTGCCAGCTTCGGTCCGTCGCGGTTTTCGTCGACCATGAAGTCATGCACCATGAAGTCGCCGCCCGGCGTCAGAACCTCGAACGCCTTGCGCACAAGCCCGGGAATGGCCGCGCCCGGCACGCCGGAAAAAAGATAGGACATCAGCACTGCGTCTGCACTGTCCGGCCACGTGTCCTTCAGGGCATTGCCCGGCGCATAGCGGATGCGATCCTGCAGGCCTTCTTCGGCAATGAACTCTTCGCCCACCTTGGCGACATTCGGAAAATCCAGAACGGTTGATCGCAGCCCCGGATACGCCTTGCAAAGCGAGATCGAGAAGGCCCCGGTGCCTCCGCCGACATCCAGCAACTGCTTGGCAGCGGACAGATCAACTAGCTTGGCAAGCCCGCGTCCCGGTCCGAGCGACCCGGCATGCTGGGACCTGGAATAAAGCCGTGCCTCTTCCGGGTCGCTGAACCAGGCCTCGTAAGAGGCGACCTGGTCGTCCTCCAGACTGTCGGTCAAGGCGTCGTTGAGCTGCGTCATGAAAGGATACATCTGCTTGTCGATCTGAAACCGCAGATAGTCGCCGAAATCATATTTACGGCCCTTCACCAGAAACGCCTCGGCAGCGGGGGAATTGGTGAAGCCCGTTCCATCCCGGCGCACCAGCCCCAGGCTGGCAAGAGCGGTCAGAAGGGTTGTAGCGCGATCAAGATCAAGTGCGCTTTTCCGAGCAACTTCGTCTGGAGACAAGGTCTTTTCGGAAAGAAGCGAAAACAAATCTACATGAAGTGCAGAAAAAAGAGCTTTGGAGCCCATAAAACCGAAAGCAATATCTGAAATTTCCTCAGCCGTTTCCAAGGACCTGGCTACAGGCATAAATTATCCTCCTCAGGAATTCTGAGCACAAACGTGCGGAATTTTTCCGTTCAGGAAAAATGAACTTGGGAATGACCAAGTATAACTATTGTGCGCCGCAATGCAAATTTCGACACCTATCCTCAGTTCCTCAAGCGGGAGCCGGTTTCTCGTCCGGCATCTTTGGCCGGAACCGGTCTTGAGGTAAGCTGGTGCCGATGCCGCCAGGCATCGAGCGGCGTTCTCGCCCGTCCCGGAAACAGCTCTTTCCGCCTTGTGCCACCCTCTGGAAACCGAACAGGACCGACCGAGTGCCTTTTCTCGACTTTCCCGCACATCTTGCAGAAAACCGGACGCCACGTGCAGTCATCTTCGGCGCCGGGCACGGCAGCACTTACCCCGGCAGGGACAGCAAGGGGTATGCCGGGGCAGCCGACGCCATCCGCGTGGCCAGTCAGGAAGATGCCGCCCTTGTCGATCGTTGGGATTTTGATCTGGGCGGACCGCTGTTTGCCGGCACTCCGGCCTGCTGCACAGACATCGGCAATGTCGAAACCGTGATGCATGACAACGCGGGCAACCGGGCACGGATCGAGGCACAGACGCGCTCGATCCTGGCCCTGCCCGCCGTACCGATTCTGCTTGGCGGTGACGATTCCGTCCCCATCCCCTTTCTCACGGCCTTTGGCGGACAGCCGCCCGTCTGGGTCCTTCAGATCGATGCCCATATCGACTGGCGCGACGAAGTTGACGGGGAGCGCTATGGCTATTCCAGCCCGATGCGCCGGATCAGCGAAATGCCGCATGTGGCGGGCTTGGTGCAGGTTGGTCTGCGTGCGGTCGGTAGTGCCGGCCGCAACGAAATAGAGGAAGCACAGCGCTATGGCAGCCGCTTCGTCACCGCCCGAGACATCCACGCCGAGGGCGCTGCTGCCGCCTTGAAGCATATCCCGCAAGGCGCGCGCTGCGTCGTCACACTGGACTGCGACGGTCTCGACCCCGCCGTTATGCCGGGCGTCGCGGCACGCACGCCCGGTGGGCTCACCTACACACAGGTGATCGATCTGATTGCAGGTCTGGGCAGGCGGGCAAAGATCGCGGGGTTTGACCTGGTCGAATTCTATCCGCCGAACGATATCGACGGCCTGACCGCCCTGACGGCCTCAAGGCTCGTGGTCAATGCCCTCGGCGCCATCGTGCGGCAGGAATAAGCACAAAGCTGCCCTGCGTCCCGCTGACCATCACTGACGGATGAATAGATGAACAGGGAGAGATTATGCCTGCCCCTCAGAGGCTGCGGGCGAACAGGACCTCGTCGCGGATTTCGATGCCGTAGTCGCCGCGCAGCGGGATTTCCGGCTTCTTTTCGCGCTCCGCATCGATGACACCCTGCGCAACCCGTTCCAGACGGAATCCGCGGCGTTGATAGAAGCGGAAGGCGTCGAGGTTGTCGTTGGATGTACGGACGGTCAACCGGTTGATGCCGGACGCCTTTGCCTCGTCAACCACCGCATTCAGCAGCAGCGTTCCGGTTCCCCCCCAACGGCTGAGCGAATCCAGCGTCAGGATTTCCCATTCGGTTTCCCGCTTGATCAGCGTGACGAGCCCCACAAGGTCGTCGCCCGCGTAGGCGACATACCCCGGCAAGCTCGATGCGTCGACGATCTCGCCGTCCAGAAGCATTTCCGGACCTGCCCACCGGTCTGCCAGAAGCTGGAACACAGCTTCCTTGTCTTCCTCGTTGATCCGTCGGATGATCACGCTCATGGTCTGCCCTGCCTCCAGATCAGTGGCTGTTCAATCGGAACCAACTGAACAGCCAGACGCTGATCGATTCCATAGATTGCAAACATCTTTTCTGCGATCATCGGAACGCAGGATGCTCTAGCGGTGAATGACACGGGATGCCAGTGGCGTGCGTGCCTGCCAACGCGCTCGCTCCAGCTCCGGATCGATATGCTCTTCTTCCGGATAACCGACGCATAGATAAGCCACGAGGCGCCAGCCTGCGTCAACCTGAAGGGCTTCGGTGACAGCGTCCGGATCGAGGATCGACACCCAGCCGACACCAATTCCTTCCGCGCGCGCGGCCAACCAGAAAGTGTGGATCATGCTGACCGTGGAATAGGCGAGTGTCTCCGGCATGGTCATGCGGCCAAGTCCGTGCCCCTGTTCCGGGTCGTCGTCACAGAAGATTGCGAGGTGGACCGGTGCTTCCTTCAGCCCGGCCAGCTTCAGCTGGCGGTAGCTAAGCGCCTTGTCGTCGGTATAGGTCTTCGCAGCCTCTTCATTCTCGGCTTCGAAGCTCGTGATGATCCCCGCACGAGCCGAGGGGCTGTCCACGACCACGATCCGCCAGGGTTGGCTGTTGCCGACGGAGGGCGCCAGGTCGGCCAGTTGCAGCAGATGATCAAGCGCCCCGTCCGGCAACGGCTCGCGCTTGAAACGGCGCACGTCCCGTCGCCACTTCAGAAGGGTTTCAAAGTCCTTCTGAAATTTTGCTGAAAAGTCCGGTGTCACGTCCCTGCCCTCGGCTCCTCCCGCCATGACAGACCTAATGACCCGGAAATTCCACGAGCGTACGCACGGGAACGTTCATGGCTTCCAGCTTCTTGCGACCGCCCAGGTCCGGCAGGTCGACGATAAAACACGCTGCCTCGATATTGGCGCCCATGGACCGCAGCAGCTTGCAGGCCGCCTCGGCGGTCCCGCCGGTCGCAATCAGGTCATCGACAAGGATCACCCGATCGCCCGGCTTGATCGCGTCCTTGTGCATTTCCATCTCGTCGAGGCCGTATTCCAGGGAATAGGCTATCCGGACGGTTTCGTGCGGCAGCTTGCCTTTCTTGCGGATAGGAACGAAACCGGCGGACACCTGGTGCGCAACCGCGCCACCGAGAATGAAACCGCGGGCCTCGATGCCGGCAATCTGATCGACCTTTGAGCCGGCCCAGGGTTGGACCAGCGC
This sequence comes from Roseibium sp. LAB1, assembly GCF_054658235.1. Classification (NCBI taxonomy): domain Bacteria; kingdom Pseudomonadati; phylum Pseudomonadota; class Alphaproteobacteria; order Hyphomicrobiales; family Stappiaceae; genus Roseibium; species Roseibium sp. LAB1. Next base: position 1,392,387 of record NZ_BAAGIB010000001.1, read on the forward strand.
ATCGACAGCCCGGCGAAATGCACGGGCATCGCCGAGCAGGGTCGTGATATCCCGGAACAGGATGCCCTCTTTCGGATAGTCCTTGATCGTGCGGATAGCACTGACAAGTTCATCCTGGATGGTCTGTGCGGTCATCGGGATATCTCTCTGTTAAATTCGTTCCGGGCATCAGCCCCGGCCGGTGGTTATAGCAAGTTTGACCTGCCGGTCGAAGCAATTTCGCTTTGTCTCAAGGGGTTATGCCAGCCACTTTCGCGGCCTGCACGAGGTTAGGTCCGTTTCAGGATACGTCCTGCGACGGCATCAAGCTTGGCGACCAGCGCCGGATCGCGTTTGTCCGGGGCTGTCATCATCGCGAATTCCAGTGCCGTGTCGGACCCGGCCGGACAGGACTGATGCTCCCGCGGCAGATCCCGCGCCACACGGGCGACAAGCCGCTGCGCGTTTTCCGCGTTGTCATGCAGAACCTTGATAATTGCCTGGATATCGACTTCACCGTGGTCCGCATGCCAGCTGTCGTAATCCGTGACCATCGCAATGGTCGCGTAGGAAATCTCTGCTTCACGAGCAAGCTTTGCTTCCGGCATGTTGGTCATGCCGATGACGTCGCACCCCCAGGAGCGATAGAGCCGGCTTTCCGCCAGCGAAGAAAACTGCGGGCCTTCCATGGCCAGATAGGTTCCGCCCTTAGCATAGGCGAGGCCTTCCGCCTGCGCCGCGGCGGCAACAGCGTCAACCAGCTTCGGACTGACCGGGGTCGCCATCGACACATGAGCAACGCAGCCGGTGCCGAAAAAGCTCTTTTCCCGCGCAAAGGTTCTGTCGATGAACTGATCGACCAGAACAAAGGTGCCGGGCGCATGCTCTTCCTTGAGAGACCCGCACGCGGATACGGACAGAAGGTCGGTGACACCGCACCGTTTCATGACGTCGATATTAGCGCGGTAGTTGATCGTGGTCGGCGAATAGACGTGACCGCGGCCATGCCGGGGCAGGAACACCACCTTGAGACCGTCGATGGTACCGATGCGCACGTCGTCGGACGGTGTGCCCCACGGGCTGCTGACGGCGATCCACTCGGAGTTTTCCAGCCCGGGAAGGTCATAAATGCCGGACCCGCCGATAATGCCCAATACTGCGTCTGCCATAACCGCTCCAAACAGGTTGAAAAATCAATTCCGGCGGACATCGGCCCGCGTCAGCGTGGTTTATTTCAATTGATCCGCGATAGCGTCAAGCCCGGCCTTGGCGCATTTCGCCTCGTTCTCACCGCCACCGCCTCCGGCAACGCCAATCCCTCCGAGCAGTATTCCTGACGCCGAGACGATGGGCAGCCCCCCACCCAGAGGCAACGCCCCGGGAATAGCTGCAAGACTGGCCTCTCCGCCCGGTCCGGCGAGCGAACCAAGATCCGAACTGGGCAGATTGAAGGATGCGGCGGTCCAGGCCTTGCGGCGAGCGGTTTCGGCAACATGCGCACCGCCCATGTTGCTGCGCAAAGTGACCTGTTCGACACCGAAGCGGTCGACCACGGACGCCCCGGCCTGAAAGCCGGCTTCGCTGCAGACCTCGACCGCGCGCAGCGCCGCGCGCATGGCAATCTGCATGTCCAGAACTTCGACCATATGGGTTGCGGCCGATTGCGAATTTGCGGGGAGAGGAAGATGGAGGATTGCCAGAAACATCAATGCACGGCGCATTGCATTACCCCTCAAAGAAAAAGCCGCCGGAATGTCCGGCGGCTTTCATCATGCACTTAGGCGGCAATCAATCAATGCTCAACGTTGCGCCACAGTTTCTTCTTCGTGAAGTAGAGCATACCGGCGAAGACGATCAGGAAGATCATGACCCGGAAGCCGATCTTCTTGCGCTCTTCCAGATGCGGCTCGGCGGCCCACATCATGAATGCGGAAACGTCATGCGCATACTGGTCGACCGTCATCGGCGTGCCGTCTGTGTATTCCACAAGCTCGTCGGACAGCGGCGGAGCCATGCCGATCGGGCCACCGGTCAGGTGCTCATGTGCACAGGCTTCAGCCGTTACGGATCCACCCAGGAATGCCGGGTTGAAGTTGCCGGAAAAGTCCTCGCCCAGACATTCCGGGTTTTCTTCCGGATAGCTGGTGAGAAGCGCATAAATGTAATCCGGGCCCTGCTCCTGATACTGGGTAAAGGCATCGAACACGAACCACGGGAAACCGCGGTGTCCCGCACGGGCCTTTGCCAGCAGCGAGAAGTCCGGCGGGTAAGCTCCACCGTTGGACGCGCGGGCTGCCTGCTCGTTCGGGAACGGAGACGGGAACTTGTCCGCCAGGATACCCGGACGCTCGTACATGTCGCCGTCGTCGTTCGGGCCGTCCTCGACCGTATACTCCGAAGCAATCTGCTTGGCCTGCTCTTCGGTGAAGCTCGGACCACCTTCATCGGCGAGGTTGCGGAAAGCAACCTGCTTCAGGCCATGGCAGGAAGAACAGACTTCCCGGTAGACCTTGAAGCCGCGCTGCAACTGGCCACGGTCATAGAAACCGAAGGGACCAGAGAAGGACCACTGCTGCCGCTCGATGTGCGGAGCGTTACCTGCCGCGAAGGCCGGGGTCGCGATGGCGACAGCCGCCACCGCAGCGAAGGAACGAACCATTTTGATCATGGTGCTCATTGTCTCAATTAACTCCTGATCCGGGCCGCGTTACTTCGTGTCCGGTGCTGCAGTGGCACCAGCCGGTTTGCCGGCTCCGCCCTTCAGAACCGCTTCGGAAATCGAGGCCGGCAGGGGCCGCGGTTTTTCCAGGAACCCGAGCATCGGCAGGATGATCAGGAAGTGGGCGAAGTAGTAGGCGGTGCAGACCCGGGCGAGCAGAACGTAGGTACCTTCAGCCGGCATTGCACCGAGGTAGCCAAGCGCAACGGCGTTGGCTGCGAAGATCCAGAAGAACTGCTTGAACAGCGGGCGATAGGTGCCGGAGCGAACCTTGGACGTATCCAGCCAGGGCAGGACGAACAGGACCGCGATTGCACCGAACATGGCGACAACACCACCGAGCTTGTCCGGGATAGCACGCAGGATCGCGTAGAACGGCAGGAAGTACCATTCCGGAACGATGTGCGCCGGCGTCACGAGCGGGTTTGCTTCGATGTAGTTGTCCGGATGGCCCATGTAGTTCGGCACGTAGAAGGCGAACCATGCGAACAGGACCATGAACACGACGATCGCGAACAGGTCCTTGATCGTGTAGTACGGGTGGAACGGAACCGTGTCCTGCTTCGTCTTCGGCTGCACGCCCGTCGGGTTGTTGTTGCCCGTGGTGTGGAAGGCCCACACGTGCAGGATAACGACACCGAAGATCATGAACGGCAGCAGATAGTGCAGCGAGAAGAAGCGGTTCAGGGTCGGATTGTCGACCGCGAAACCACCCCACAGCCAGGTGCGGATTTCTTCGCCGACCAGCGGAATGGCCGAGAACAGGTTGGTGATAACCGTCGCGCCCCAGAAGGACATCTGGCCCCACGGCAGCACGTAACCCATGAAGGCGGTGCCCATCATGATCAGGAAGATGATCACGCCGAGAATCCAGGAGATCTCGCGCGGTGCCTTGTAGGAGCCGTAGTAGAGACCCCGGAAAATGTGGATGTAGACGGCGATGAAGAACATCGACGCGCCGTTGGAGTGCAGGTAACGCAGCATCCAGCCGAAATTCACGTCGCGCATGATGTGCTCAACGCTGTTGAAGGCTGCTTCGGTGCTCGGCGTATAATGCATCGCCAGAACAATACCGGTGATGATCTGCGAGATCAGCACGAAGAACAGGATGCCACCGAAGGTCCACCAGTAGTTCAGGTTCTTCGGCGTCGGGAAATCAACGAAAGAGCCGCGTACGAGCGAAATCACCGGCAGGCGGCTTTCCAGCCACTTTGCCGCAGCGCTCTGCGGTACATAGTTTGAATGTCCAGCCATGGCTGTCTCCTAAAAATCTATGCCGTTAGCCGATCTTGATCGTCGAGTCGCTGACGAACTCGAGCGGCGGAATCAGCAAATTCTCGGGAGCCGGGCCCTTACGGATACGGCCGGCAGTGTCGTAGTGAGAGCCGTGGCACGGGCAGAACCAGCCACCGAAGTCGCCGGAGCTGCCGATCGGCACGCAGCCGAGGTGGGTACAGATACCAACCTGGACGAGCCATTTTTCGTCTCCCTCAACGCCACGGTTGGCATCGGAAGCCTCGGCATCTGGCGGCAGGTTGGAGTTCCGCGCAAGCGGATCCTTCAACTCGTCCAGCGGAACAGCCTTGGCTTCTTCCACTTCCGTTTCGGTACGGTTGCGGATGAATACCGGCTTCCCGCGCCATTTGACTGTAATAGACTGCCCCTCTTCCACGGCAGAGATATCCACCTCGATGGAAGCCAGAGCCAATGCGGAGGCATCCGGGTTCATCTGATCGATGAACGGCCATGCCAGCGCGCCAGCGCCAACGACGCCCATGGCGCCGGTCGCAATATAGAGGAAATCGCGGCGGGTCGGTTCCGCCTGATCCGTATGTGCCAAGGTCGCGTCCTCTCGAAACCTGTTCAACCTGTACCGAAAGCCCGCATCACGTCCGAGGCCCCTTCTTGCCCAAGAAGGGAACGGAACCATGCCGGGCTCATCGGGGGCCGGGTACGGGCTATTCCGCACCGGCCAAGCGGCTTGTCTTTTTGCACCCTTCGAAACGCTTGTCCAGTTCAACAAACGCCTCAAAACGCATATGTCGCAGGCAAATCCACCGCCGCGCCGCTTTTCTGCCCTTTTTTGGGGAATGAGTGCAAGAGCGGAATGCGATTGAATCCCGCTCTTGCCATTGGTCTTTGGATTTAGGCGGCCTGAACCGAAGACAGAAAGCCTCCGGACTGGTGCTCCCAGAGCTGTGCGTAAAGCCCGCCACGCTCCAGAAGCTCCTGATGGGACCCCTCCTCGATGATTCGACCCTTGTCCATCACGATCAGCCTGTCCATGGCTGCGATCGTGGACAGCCGGTGTGCGATCGCAATCACCGTCTTGCCTTGCATCAGATCGAACAGGCTTTCCTGAATGGCCAGTTCCACCTCGGAATCGAGCGCGGATGTCGCCTCGTCGAGAGCCAGGATCGGCGCGTCCTTGAGCAGGGTCCGTGCAATGGCCACCCTCTGGCGCTGACCACCGGACAGCTTCACACCCCGTTCACCGACGTGGGCATCGAGACCCTTGCGGCCCTCCATATCCTCCAGGTCGTCGACGAAGGTCAGGGCATGCGCCTTTTCAAGTGCGGCCAGCGCCTCTTCCCGCGTCGCGTCCGGACGGCCATAGGCCACGTTATCGAAGATCGAGCGGTGCAGCAGCGACGTATCCTGCGTCACGACCCCAACTTCTGTCCGGATGTCATCCTGGCGGACATTGGCAATGTCCTGCCCGTCAATCAGGATCCGGCCGCCTTCCAGGTCGTAGAAACGCAGCAGCAGATTGACCAGCGTCGACTTGCCGGCACCCGAACGGCCGATCAGACCGATCTTCTCTCCCGGCTTGATCGTCAGGCTGAGATCGTCGATGACCCCGGCTTCCTTGCCGTAGTGGAACCGGATGCCGTCGAAACGGATCTCCCCCTTGTCGACCGTCAGCGTCTTTGCGTTCTTGACATCCATCACCTCTCGTTCGCGCGAAATGGTCGAGATGCCGTCCTGCACGGTGCCGATGTTCTCGAACAGACCTGCAAGTTCCCAGAGGATCCAGTGGGACATCCCCTGAAGACGCAGCACGAAGGCGATGGCAATCGTGACTTCGCCGATAGTCACCGTTCCGGCCTGCCACAGAATGATTGCGAGACCGCCGATGGAGGTCAGCAGCAGCATGTTGATGAACACCAGGACGATATTCAGCCCTGTCACCAGCCGCATCTGCAGAAAGACGGTCTTGAGGAAACCCAGCATGGAATCGCGTGCATAGGCTTCTTCACGCTCCGCATGGGAGAACAGTTTCACCGTGGTGATGTTGGTATAGGCATCAACCACGTGACCGGTCATCACCGACCGCGCATCTGCCTGTCGCTTCGAGACATCCCGGAGCCTGGGAATGAAGACGCGGATCGTCAGCAGATAGGCACAGATCCAGACCAGGAACGGCAGGCTCAGCCACAGATTAGCCCCGGCCACCACAACCACCGCCGCCGTGAAGTACACGGCGACATAGACCATGATATCGGCCATCCGGGAAACCACCTCCCTGACACCGAGCGCGGTCTGCATCAGTTTGGTGGCGATCCGGCCGGCGAAGTCGTTCTGATAGAAAGACACGCTCTGGCGCAGCAGATAACGATGCACGCGCCAGCGAATGGACATCGGATAGTTGCCCATCAGTCCCTGGTGGAACAGCAACTGCCAGGCGACCTCCAGCAGCGGGCGGAACACCAGCAGTATGACCAGCATGAACACAAGCATACGCCAGTTGTCGCTGACGAAGGTGTCCGGATCGGACCTCTCCAGCCAGGTGACGAGATCGCCCAGGAAGGTGAAGATATACACCTCCGTGATGGCGACCAGCGCCCCCAGAACAGAGACACCAGCCAGGATCGGCCAGACAGGTTTGGTATAGTACCAACAGAATGCCCAGAAGCCCTTCGGAGGCACTTCCAGAACCGTTTTCTCGAAGGGGTCTACAAGTTTTTCGAAACGCTCGAACATGATTACCTCTCGGCCCCGCTCAACCGCAGCACATTGAGATGCACCAAGGCATCGTCGGTGTGAACGGGTTTGCTGTGCGGGCGAATGATCTTGCCAGTCGCAAACAGCAGAAGACTGGCAACGAAGCTTGTAAAGGCCAGAGCCACAATGAAGGTGCCCCAGAAGAGTGCGCCAAGTTCATCGGCAAACTGCGTCACCGGGATATGACGTCCGGCGATTTCCAGAGCCTCGATCCGGCTCAGATTGAAGACAATCACCGGAATGAAGAACAGAACGGCAATAGCGAAGGTGGTTCCCAGAAAGACGCCGGCGGCCAGAGTGGCCCGCATCACACGGCGCGAGAAAGCCTGTCGCGGCTCTTCCGGTAAAGACACCTCAATATCCGGACGGCCTGTCGCTGGGGACAGGTCCGGCGTGAAATGGAATGACATCGGATCATCTCCGAAATGGGATCGTGAACGTGGTGACGGCAGACACGCGCGGCAGCGCATGCAGCTCGAGTGGAACGGCTTCAGCCGATCACCGCAAAGTCAGGAAATTGAAGAAGGGCTGTGGCTTCCTAGCGGAAGCAGACAGTGACACCTCGGCAACCCTGGAGAGCGGCATATGGGTGGATCATGCAACGATCTGTCATTTAGTGCCCTCCTGGTTGCGCAGCCGGGCGGCTGCTGGGGAAACAAAGTCAACCACCATGAGTTGACTGGCAATGTTGGTACCTGCTTTCGGAGAACTTGAAAAGCAAAAATGCGTCAATTTGCAGCACGAAATACCATCTGTTGCCCATTCGCCACAGATCGGCATACGCCCCTCACCGCAGACGGCTTACGACTGATGTTCCAGCAGTTCGAACTCGCGCATATGAATTTCCGCCTGATGCGGCGATAGCGGGTCGGCAATCACCTTGCCCTGCACTGTTGTGCATCCGAATTGCTTGAGCAGATCGACCTGCTTTGCGGTATCGACCCCCGCCGCCGAAATCTTCACGCCCAGATTGCCGGAAAGCCTGATCACGGACTGTACCAGTTTCCGTTTTTCCTCGTTGTCTTCCAGGCCGGCTATGAGCAACGGACACAGCTTCAATTGATCCACGTTCAGGTAAATGAGCTGACCGGCACCGCCATGCCCGCTACCGAACTTGTCCAGCGCGACGCGGCAGCCGATTCCTTTCAGAAGGTCGACGGCTCCGGCCAGTCCGTCCGGCTCATCGAAACGAATGATTTTTTCGTCCAGCTCGACCACGATGTCGCTGGTTGCGAAACCCGCGTCAACGGCGGCGTCCCGAAGCTGCTCGACGAAACCGTCCTTTTTCAGGCTGGCACCGCTCAGGTTCAGCGACAGGAAGAACCCCGTATTCGACAATTCCCTGAGGCGCTTGACCTGCGCAAGGCCCTCGCGCAGCGCAAAACACTCGATCTGGGCAATCCTCTTGGCATCTTCCTGCGTTGAGAGAAGGTTGACCGGGTCGACAAGGCCCTCGGAAGGGTGAAGCCAGCAGGTAGCCACCTCGTATCCGACGATCCGCCGGTTCTCCAGATCGTATTGCGGTATCATCATCAGCGACAGACCGCCGTTTTCGAGATCCTCATCGAGCTGTGCCTGGATCATGCGCCGGTGGCGATGCGCCGCGCCGAGCGCGTCTGTATACCAGGAGATCTGGCTGCGGCCGGAACGCTTGGCTGCGTAAAGCGCGATATCCGCGCAATTCATAAGCTCGGACGCGCTCGCGGTGGAAGCGTCGGCCAGCACAAGCCCGACACTGCCGGCAACGCGCAATTCGTCACGATCCACCCGGACGGGATTGGACAGCCCTTCCAGAATCCGGTTGCCCAGATCTTCCATTTCCCCCGGGCCGGACGGATCTGCGACCACAGCAACGAATTCGTCTCCGCCGATACGTGCAACCAGTCCCTTCTCGCCCAGAACGCAGCTCATCACCATTGCCGCATGGCGCAGCACGCTATCTCCGGCGCCGTGGCCGTGGCTATCGTTGATATCCTTGAAGTGGTCGAGATCGAAATGAATGATACCGATACGGGTGTCGCCCGCCGTGCCTGCCGCAATGCGTTCTTTCAGGTAGGAATTCAGCTTGGCCCGGTTGGCAACGCCGGTCAGGTCATCGTGTTCCGCCTGGTGCTTCAACCGGGTGCGCGCCTCTTCCAGCTCCTTCACATGTTCAACCTGGCTGGTCACATCCCGGCAAATGAGAATGATCTTTGTCTCTTCCGGCGTCTTCCCTTCAACGACAGCGAACGTGAGCTGGTTCCAGAAATACTCGCCGTTCTTGCGACGGTTGAGGATCAGCTCTTCCGTTCCGGACCGGAATTTCGTCAAATCGAAGCGGAAGGTTTCAATCTCCTCCGGGGACAGCTGGCTTTCCGGCGGCAAGATAAATTCCTGGGGCCGTCGACCGCGAATCTCCTCCGCACTGAAACCAGTAATCCGGGAATAGGCCGGATTGGTCCATTCGATGCGCCCGTCGATGTCCTGCATGACCAGGCCTTCGTGGGCGTGCTCCACAACAAGTTGAAGGATCGCAGCGTCGTTGCCGAACCTGGAAACGTTGGAGGAGGTGGCATTTCCGCTCAGTTTCCGCCCACAAAAATACGCCGCGGCCAGGAAAGCCAGACCGATTCCCAGTACGAACAGTAGATGTTGCTCCGGCACATTCGCTAAGAATTCCGCCATGTCTTGTCTGCAGCCCAGATATTTAGTTGCTCTTACTCTACGAGAGCAAAGCTGAACCAAACTCTAAACTGCAAATTATTTTATTAGTGCATTGGTATTTATGACGATAATCTAAGCATGCCGAGCCTCTCCGTCAGGCAGCCCGCACGCTTTGAAGGAATTGACGCACCTGTTCCTGAAGGCTGTTGGACAACTGGCCCAGTTCTGCGGCGGCCCCGTTCATCTCTTCCGTTGCCGTCCGGCTGGTTTCCATTACGTCGCTCAAGGTGTCGACGTTTTCAGCGACCTGGTCGGAACTGGACCGTGCCGTCAGGGCATTGCTGCTGATCTCGCGAGTGGCCGTCGTCTGTTCCTCGACCGCTTCGCGGATTTTCCCGGAAATCTCGCTGACACGACCAATCGTTTCGGCGATCGAACGGATGGCGGTTTCGGAAAGTTCGGCCACCTCCTGCACGGCGGTCACCTGTGCCGATATGTCCTCGGTGGCACGGGTCGTCTGTTCCGCCAGAGCCTTGACCTCATTGGCAACGACGGCAAATCCGCGCCCGGCCTCACCGGCACGTGCAGCCTCGATGGTCGCATTGAGCGCAAGCAGATTGGTCTGGCTCGCGATCTGGCTGATCAGCTCAACGATTTCGCCAATGGCCCGGCCCGTTTCCGCAAGACGGCCGACAATCTCGTCGGTTTTCCGGGCTTCCGCGACCGCGGTGCTGGCAATGTCCGTTGCCTGGTCGACATCTTCGCGCACACGGCTCAGCGAACCGGACAGCCGGTCCGCCGAATTCGTCACGAAAGCGACGGAACTGCTCGCTTCCGATGTTGCCTCATGCACTTCCCGCACAGCCTGCATGGAGGAATTAACCGCCTTGTTGAGATCGGCAGAATTGCCTTCGACGCTTTTGGCCGCGTTCGACAGAGCGGACACCACACCGATGACGGATTTTTCGAAATCATCCGCGACATCCTGCATCAGCGCCTTGCGCTCATCGCTGAGTGCTTCCTGGTGGGCCAGCTCCTGCCTGGCCTGCTCCTTGGCACGCTCGGCAAGATTGGCCCGAAAGGCGGTCACGGACCGCGCGATGGCTCCGATCTCGTCGCTGCGCTGAGCGCCTTCGATCTGGATGTCGAGATTGCCTTCTGACAACATGTCGAGGCCGTTCTGAAGCCGGGTCATCGGCCGTGCCAGCCCTACGGCCAGAATGAGCGCGAAAGCCAGGAAGGCCAGCCCGACGGGCGACACCACGAGACCGATGGTGATCATCTGATCCATGATAAGGCCGTCGATCTTGCCTGCGACATTCCCGGTCAGAAATTCCTGCGCGCCCGAAGGCGTGCCGATCTTCTCCATGAAGGCCTGGCGGAACGTATAGAAAGCAAATGCGGTACCAGCCATCATGATGGCAGCAGCCGTCAGAACCATGGCGACGAACCGGCCCTTGATTGAAAGCGTCACGTGAAAACCCCGACAGTAGTTTCAGCCCCCGCGACGGGCACCTTTCAAGGCGCCGTTATCGGGAGGCGAAACATTACCGCTCTGCACGTAAAAATTCAGTAACGGCCGGTCTTCGGGGAAATACTTAGTCTTGATATTTTTTACGAGCTTTTCACCCGCTGTAGCTCGCATGTATCCGTTCAGGACATCAGCCGCGTGATCGTGAAGCCCGCGGTCGCCGAGACCGCCGACAGGACCGTTCCCCAGGCAACGTCGACAAGAACGACAGAAATCGGCCAGTCCCGGAGCGTTGCATAGTTGGTTACATCATATGTGCCGTAAGTGAAAAGCCCGAACAGAGCCCCCATGAGAATGGCAGTTGCCAAACTTTCGGCCTTGAGCGCGGGCAGCACGGCAAAGATCACGATACCGACGACGTAAAACAGATAGAAAACGCTGGCCGCGGCAATGTTTGGCCGCTCCATCATCAGATGGCCAATGCGGTCGATATAGAACCTGGTGGACACCTGGGTCAGCCAGACATAGTCCACGGCAAGGAAAACGAGCACTGTAGCGATATATGCCGTGACGAATTTCAAGACTGGCCCCCTGACTTCATGCCTGACTGGTTTCCACGGTTCTACGCCATGGAAACCGAGGTGGATCAGCAAGAAATGCCGCCGGTGCAAGGTCGCGTGATCGCTTAGACAAGTTCTTTTTCCGCCTCCAGAAACCCGCCGGACTGGCGGTGCCAGAGCTGTGCGTAAAGACCGTCCGCATCTTCCAGCAGTGTTTCGTGAGTGCCTTGCTGAACGATCCTGCCCCTGTCCATGACGATCAGGCGGTCCATGGCGGCGATGGTCGACAGGCGGTGGGCAATTGCGATCACTGTCTTGCCCGTCATCAGACCTTGCAGGTTCTCCTGGATCGCAGCTTCGACTTCGGAATCGAGAGCCGATGTCGCTTCGTCCAGAACGAGGATCGGAGCATCCTTCAGCAGCACCCTGGCGATGGCGATGCGCTGACGCTGACCACCGGACAGTTTGACACCGCGTTCGCCGACAAAGGCATCGAACCCCTTGCGTCCTCGCCTGTCTTCAAGCTTCTGGATGAACCCGGACGCATGGGCCTTGCGCGTAGCATCCAACAGCTCCTCCTCGCTGGCCGACGTTCGCCCGTAGAGGATGTTTTCGCGGATCGAACGATGCAGCAGGGACGGATCCTGCGTCACCATGCCGACCGACCGGCGCAGGGATTCCTGGTTCACATCCCTGACGTCCTGACCATCGATGAGAATACGGCCTGACTCCACGTCGAAGAACCGGAGCATCAGGCTCGTCAGCGTGGTCTTGCCTGCCCCGGACGGGCCGACGATGCCGACACGTTCGCCGGGCTGGATCGTCAGGTCGAGATGATCGATAACGCCTCCTGCCTTGCCATAATGGAACCGGATCTTTTCGAACCGGACCTCTCCGGCAGCCACCTGCAGATCCGGGGCCTCCGGCTTGTCTGAGAGAGAGACCGGCTTGACGATGGTTTCCATGCTGTCCTGCAGGGAGCCGAAGTGGCGGAACAATCCGTTGAGCTGATTGAACAACCGGTTCAGCAGGATATTCAGGCGCAAGATCAGGCTGAGCGCGAAGGCAACGTGACCGGTACTGATGCCGCCATCCTGCCAGATGGACAGTGCCGTGCCCGCGATGGTGACGATCATCACCCCGTTGATCATTGTCATGATCATGCGGATGGTGGTCAAAAGCCTGGTGAAGACATGAAGTTTCGCAATCATGGCCTCCACCGAGACCCGCGCCCCCCGGCTCTCTTCCTTCGACGAGCCGAACAGCTTGACCGACTGGATGTTGGTGTAGGTATCCACCAGGCGTCCGGTTACACCCGAATAGGCATTTGCCGTGTCCTTTGCCGCGGCGCGGACCCGCGGCACGAAGATGACGGCCGTTGCCGTGAAGCAGAGCAGCCAGACCGCCACAATTGCACCCAGCCAGAGATCCAGATCGGCGATCAGCACGAGGGTCGTGATGGCATAGACGACGATGAACCAGACCACCTGCAGAAGGTTGGTCATGAAATCGCCCGCAGACATGCCCGATTGCATCACCTTCTGTGACAGGCGACCGGCAAGATCGTCCTGAAAATAGGCAAGGCTCTGTTTCATGACCTGCTGATGGCACTGCCAGCGCACCAGGTTGAAGAACCCGGGGACAATGGTCTGCTCCTCCACCAGCGCCATCAGCGAGTTGGTGAGCGTGCGGACGACCAGCACCACGAAGGCCATGGTCATGAGGGTCCAGAAATGGTCCTGGAAGAACGTCTCGCGATTGCCTCCGTCAAGGAGATCCACAATCCGGCCAAGAAAGTTGAAGATCGTCACCTCGACAAAAGCAGCAGCACCGCCGAGCGCAAGCATGGCAACAAATGGCCAGCGCACCTGGGTAACAAAATACATGAGGAAGGCAAAGCCGCCTCGGGGCATGTCGGATTTGGGCGGTTCCCGGAAAGGATTTATCCAGGTTTCAAAAGCGCGAAAGAGCGGGGACACGGGGCGTCTCCATGGGGGCTGGAGCGATTCTTCACATCATCCTACGCGCCGGGCGTGAAATTGGCCCAGTGAAAATATGTAACGATTTGCTTCCAATTCGTAGCCTTCGGAGTCATGCCAGGAGGATGAAACCGTCCGCCTGTGACAAATGGCGTGCCTGCTGCTATTGAGCCGAACTTCCAACCCGAATGCGGACGACCATGCCAGATATCGCCCTCTACCAGCCGGACATCCCTCAGAACACCGGCACGATCCTGCGTCTTGCAGCCTGCATGGGTGTTACCGTGCATCTGATCGAGCCCGCAGGCTTCCCGATCTCCGACAGCGCGCTCAAGCGGGCCGGCATGGATTATCTGGAGCGGGCTGCAATGGTCCGTCATATCTCGTTCGCTGCGTTCGATGACTGGCGACGGTCGCAGCAGCGCAGGTTGATCCTTCTGACGACGAAATCGGACATGCCCTACGCGGATTTCGCTTATCAAACTGACGATATCCTGATGATGGGCCGGGAAAGTTCGGGCGTGCCGGAAGACGTGCACACGCTTGCCGATGCCCGGCTGACCATCCCCATGGCCGTCGGCATGCGTTCGCTCAATGTTGCCGTCTCAACCGGCATGGTGCTGGGTGAAGCCTTGCGGCAATCAGGCACATTTCCTAAAAGCCAGGGATAGCAATCATTTGCGTGCCCGCCAGCTGCGGGTCTCCAACCAGTCCAGGCAGTCACATGAACGCACCCAAACCTGAAAACCGCGGCGGTCCCATCCCGGACGGCATCGAGGACAAGAAGGCAACCGCACCAGCCTGGTTCAAGGAGCTGCGCGACCGGATCTGCAAGGCTTTCGAGGACCTGGAAGACGAGATCGGCACTCTGGAAGGCCCCCTGGCCGATCAGCCGGCCGGCCGCTTCGAGCGCACACCTTGGGAGCGTACCGACAGCACCGGTGCAAAAGGTGGCGGCGGCGTGATGTCGATGATGCATGGCCGTGTCTTTGAGAAGGTTGGCGTGCACATTTCCACTGTCCATGGCGAATTCTCGCCGGAATTCCGCGGGCAGATCCCAGGCGCCAACGAAGACCCCCGCTTCTGGGCCTCCGGTATCAGCCTGATTGCCCATCCGCACGACCCGCATGTGCCTGCCGTTCACATGAACACCCGCATGGTGGTCACCACCCGCCAGTGGTTCGGCGGCGGCGCGGACCTGACGCCGGTGCTCGACGCACGGCGGACGCAGGACGACCCGGACACCATCGCGTTTCACGACGCCATGCGCGCGGCCTGCAACGCACATGACGTTGCCGATTATGACGCCTACAAGGCCTGGTGCGACGACTATTTCTTTCTGAAGCACCGCAACGAAGCGCGCGGCATCGGCGGCATCTTCTACGATTACCTCAACAGCGGAACCTGGGAAGACGATTTTGCCTTCACCAGGGACGTCGGCCTGGCGTTCCTGAACATCTATCCGGAACTGGTCCGCCGCAATTTCCAGAAATCCTGGAACGATGCGGAGCGTGAAGAACAACTGATCCGCCGGGGCCGTTATGTGGAATACAATCTGCTCTACGACCGCGGCACGATTTTCGGCCTGAAGACCGGTGGCAACGTCGCCTCGATCCTGTCGTCCATGCCGCCCGTGGTGAAATGGCCGTGACTTAAACCGCGGTGGTGGAGCCTTTCACCTTCCGCGGTTGGCGGCTGACTTCGCCGAAATCCCGGTCCAGGACCATCTGGGCGAATTGTTTCAGCATGGTCTGATCAAGCTTTTTGGCCATTTCCAGCATCACGCCGATGGCCGCGCGAACCGGCATGCCTTCCTTGTAGGATCGTGTCTCGGTCAGCGCCGTGAAAATATCGCAAATGGTCATCAGGCGGACCTTGGGCGAGATCCTCTCCCCCTTCAGCCTGTCGGGATACCCCGAGCCATCCAGATACTCGTGATGCTGGATGGCCATTTTCTTGATGTCGATCGACACTTCCAGCCTCGGCTTCAGGATCTCCCGGCCGAACATGGGGTGTTTGTCGATGATGGCACGCTCGGCATCCGTCAGCTTGTTGGCCTTGTCCAGGATCGTCAGCGGGATCCGCATCTTGCCGATGTCATGCAGCAATCCACCTGCGATCACTTCCTGGCAGTCAGCCTTGCTCCAACCGAGATACTCCGCAAAGGAGCCGGCAAGACCGGCAACCATCAGGGAATGACAATAGGTTCCGCTATGGTGCGTCTGTACAGCTTCGAGCCAGGGGGACAGCCCGTCGAGCGACAGCGACGACAGAATTTCTCCCGCACTCTCGTTCATCAGACTGACCTGGATGCTCGACCCTTCCGTGGCGGACAGGGCGAGGCTTTCCAGAAAGGCATTGCCCTTCTTGTAGGCCGCAAGCGTCGCTGCCGGAACACCGGCCGGAACGGAGGCAAGAGGATCATTCTTCAGGATCGTCTTGAGCTTGCGCACCAGCAGTGCAAGCGGCGTGTCGCGTTCCATGATTTCGGTTTTGCCAAGCGCCGACGCCTGAATCACTTCGCGCCGGTTCTTCCTGGAAGCCAGGCAGATCACTGGGATCTCGGCAATGCTGGCCCATGATGTCTTGAGGGCCGTCAGCCCGGCATCCGTTGCATCGAGCAACTCCACCACGGCGACACGCCCCTCTCCAACCGTTCTCGGAGACACCTTGGACATGTCGATCAGGCGCGCCGGAAAGAAGAACGGCAGTTTTCTGACCGGGGAATCAAGTGGAAGCGGGCCGTCTGAGATCAGAATTATTTCCATTCATCGCCTCATTATATTCCGCACACGCCTTCACACGACAATTTAACCGGAAAACTTGCCCAGGAGGAACTACGCTCACGTTGTGACGTGGCTCACCTAAAATTTCCTTAAATCGCGGCTCCGGCTCGCGTCAGCAGATCCTGCCGGGTGAGGGAAAAACCGCTATCGCGCCAGTCGGCTTCCAGCGTCTTGAGGCGGTCGCCAAGCGCTCGTCCGGGTGTGTGGCCGGCGGCAATCAGGTCAGCTCCCTTGAGCGGAAATTCCGGCATGGGAACTTGCCTCAACCGCTCCAACAGAACAGCAAAAGTATCGCCGGGATCCTTGCCCTGGGCGCGCAATCCTGCCCAGCGCCCCAGAAGCCCGTCGACCGCGCCCCGGCGGCCAAACTGATACACCATAAGGTCGGCTTCCGGCAGGGTGCCGGCCTGGCGAAGGCATCTCATCGCCGCCCAGGCGGTACGCATCCGGTCGCGCTCGGCATTCGACAGGCGGAGACGGTCGCACACGCGCTCCACGTCCTCACGCACGAAGCCGGCAAGCACCACCAGCCCCAGTTCCGGATCGGTGACATCCGAAGCGGTCCCCTCAAGGCTGCGCAAGGCCATGTAATCCTCGATCCGGGCCAGTCCGCCCGTCGCGATTTCCCACAGGCCGCAGTCGTTCATCATTTTCAGCGCAGGCGCGGCAAGGGGTGCACGCAGCAACCGCCGCATCTCGTGGCCGATGCGTTCGGCCGAAAGATGCCGCAAGCCATCGCGCTGGCGCAGACACGCTCCGAGACCTTCCGCGTCCATTTCGCCGGCCCCATAGGCCGCGTAAATTCTGAAGAACCTTAGGATGCGCAGATAATCCTCGCGAATGCGCCTGTCCGGCTCGCCGATGAAACGCACACGCCTGTTGAGACAGTCATCCAATCCGCCGAGCGGATCATGCAATTGTCCATGGCGATCGACATAAAGAGCATTGAGAGTGAAATCACGGCGTTCGGCATCGCGCGTCCAGTTTTGGCCGAAGACAACCCTTGCCTGGCGTCCGAAGGTTTCCACGTCCTCGCGCAGCGTCGTGACTTCATAGGGATAGCCACTGCTGACCACCGTCACCGTGCCGTGGTCCAGACCGGTGCCGACAGGTTTCAGACCGGCGGCTTGCGCACGCGCCATCACCGTTTCCGGGGTTGCCGTCGTCGCGATATCAACATCCGGAACCGGATGGCCGAGCAGCGTGTTGCGAACCGCGCCGCCGACGACACGGGCTTCGTCGCCGTCCTGCTCGATCGCCGCGAACACTGCCTGGATGCCCGGCGTCTTCAGCCAGTCCGCCTGTTGCAGGATCTGATCGGCATTGGCTGTCATGAGTTTATTCGTACCGGCCTGGAACAAACACCCCGTCCCGCATTTCCGACGGTCGCCAGTTGGCCCCGTCAGGTGCATGGTCGAAGGAAGCCATGCCGATCAGGCCGCCGATCACCAGCACCAGACCGGCGAGTGTGAGCCACGCCATTGGCTTGGCCGCCCAACGGCCGGGATCGGTGTTGCGCTTGCTCAGCCACAGCCAGAGCCCGTAGGTGATGAAAGGCAGCAGAAACAATAAAAGATGTAGAATGAACACACGAACCATCAGCGGTAGACCGTTTCATATAAGGAGCGGATAATGCCCGCGGTGACGCCCCAGATATAACGTTCTCCAAAGGGCATTGCGTAGAAGTAGCGGCGTTTTCCCTGCCACTCGCGGCTGAGCTTCTGATGGTTCGCGGGATCCATCAAAAAACCCAACGGCACTTCAAAGACACTTTCAACTTCGCCGGGGTTGGGCTGGAATGCCACCCCGTCCCGAATGGTTCCAACCACCGGCACGACCCGGTAACCCGATCCCGTAAGATAAGGTGCCAGATTGCCGATCGTCTCGACACGGTCCGGAGCCAGACCTATTTCCTCGTCCGCCTCGCGCAGCGCCGCCTCGATGGGGCCATTGTCCGTCGGATCGATCTTGCCTCCGGGAAAGGCCACCTGGCCGGCGTGGGATTTCAGGTGACCGGTCCGCTGTGTAAGCACCACATTCGGCCCGTCGCCGCGCTCCACGATCCCGATCAGAACTGCGGCATCACGTGGCGGGCCCTCCCATCTCGCGTAAGGGCCGAGATCGGGATTGAGTATATGGTCGCCGGTGTCGCGGTCGATATCGCGGATCGCCGCATCCTCCAGCCGCGACCTGAACAGCGTTGCCCAATCCGATGGATCGGCAGGGGTTTTGGTCAGGAAGGCAGTCATGCAATCAGGCTATCCGGTCGTTCGCAACAGGTCATTCGGTCAGTCCTGAACGTTCAGGAGGGCGGGATCGACCGAAAAGAACCGGCCACCGCTCCAGACGCCCATTCGGGTGCCGTCATCTGTTTCCCGTTCTTCCATAAGATCCGCCAGTTGATACATCAGCGCTCTGGTAAACAGTGCCTCCAGGCGCCCTCTGACGTGAACATAGGGTTTAAGGCCGCCGCTGTCCGGTTCTTTTTCAAATCGAAGCGGATGGTCCGCTCCGACGGCAATCAGATCACCGAGATTTGTCCGCAGCGTGAGCTGCTGCTCACCCGCCTCGCCTTCAACCGCCATCTCGACGGCCAGGAGCGGTGCATCGTCCACGGTGATGCCGATCTTTTCGAGCGGGGTGACCAGATAATGCCGGCCGTCCTCGTCCTTGCGCAGTACCGAGGCGAACAGCTTCACCAGAGGCAACCGGCCGATTGGCGAGCCGAGATAAAACCATGTGCCATCACGGGCGATCCGGATGTCCAGATCCCCGCAAAATGGCGGATTCCACTTCTCCACCGGAGGCGGTCCCTTGCCGCCTGCATCCGCCCGGCTCATCAGCGCCTTCAGACCTTCAGGTAATGTTCCGTCCTTTTTTGCGGTTTCCTCCGCCATGAATGTCTCGCCCTTGTCGTCTTCATCAAGGCACCGGAATTTTTGACAATTCCGCCGCCGCCCGGATCTCGTTCGCCCGACGGCCGGTTCCGGCGGGCCCGGTCTTTTCCCCAAAGCATGGAAAGATTCTTGGACCTTTCCACTGTATGGCGCACAATTGCGCCTTATCTACTGATTTATATGGTGTCAGACTGCTTGAGTCGCAGCAACAAAGGTCGGGGGCGCTGATCGCCCGAAGGCCGGACAGGCAGTCCAATCGCAGATTACGGGAAAGGTGATCCATGAGCGTTGTTTCTCCCTCCAGCCCAAGTGAAGAAGACCTCGCCGCCGTCGCCGAACAAGCCGAACGCGCCGTCAGCCGGATCAGCGATGCCAAGGTCGATATCGCCCGGATCATCTTCGGTCAGGAAAATGTGGTGGAGCAGTCGCTCGTGACCATATTGGCTGGTGGCCACGGCCTTCTGGTCGGCGTGCCCGGCCTTGCCAAGACCAAGCTGGTGGAAACGCTCGGAACCGTTCTGGGGCTCGACGCCCGACGCATCCAGTTCACGCCGGACCTGATGCCGTCCGACATTCTCGGTGCGGAAGTGATGGAGCAAAGCGCCGATGGCGGCCGCTCGTTCCGCTTCATTCCCGGCCCGGTTTTCTCGCAGCTGCTGATGGCGGACGAAATCAACCGTGCCAGCCCGCGCACGCAGTCGGCGCTGCTGCAGGCCATGCAGGAATACCATGTGACCGTTGCCGGCCACCCCCACGACCTGCCGCGGCCCTTCCACGTGCTGGCCACCCAGAACCCGCTTGAACAGGAAGGCACCTACCCGCTGCCGGAAGCTCAGCTTGACCGGTTCCTGATGCAGATCGACGTGCACTATCCGGACCTTGAAGCCGAGCGCCGCATTCTTCTGGAAACCACCGGCGCAGACCAGGCCAAGGCCCAGGTTGCCATGCGCGCGGAAGAACTGATGGAATACCAGCAGCTCGTGCGGCGGATGCCGGTTGGCGAGTCTGTGGTGGAAGCGATCCTGAAGCTGGTGCGCTCCGCACGTCCGGACGACAGCGCCGCACCGTCCGATCTGGCCAACCTGATCGCCTGGGGACCCGGGCCACGCGCCAGTCAGGCGCTCATGCTGACCGTGCGGGCCCGTGCGCTGGTCGACGGACGTCTTGCGCCTTCCGTCGATGACGTGCTGGCCCTTGCCGAACCCGTCCTGCAGCACCGCATGGCACTGACATTTGCCGCAAGAGCTGACGGCCACACCGTCCGCGATATCATCCGCCGGGTCAAAGAACTGATCGCCTGATCCGCCCCCCCTACCACCCAGGAAGCCGACCGCATGGATTCGAGCAGTACTCAGGGCAGCAAGCTGGCAGGTATCGATGCAGATACCTGGCCGAATGTCATCGGCGAGGCCCGCTCGGTAGCGGACGCCCTGCCGGACCTGCTGGTCGAGGCAAGCCATGTTGCCAGCTCCATCATCGCCGGCTGGCATGGCCGGCGCCGCGCGGGACCTGGCGAAAGCTTCTGGCAGTTCCGCCCGTTCAACATGGGCGAACCCGCAAAACGCATCGATTGGCGCCGTTCGGCGCGCGATGATCATCTTTATGTACGCGAACGCGAATGGGAGGCCGCGCACACGGTCTGGCTCTGGGCGGACCTTTCGCCTTCCATGGTGTTTCGTTCTCGCCTGGCCGACGTGTCCAAGCGCGACCGCTCCATTGTCCTGATGCTGGCGCTGGCCGACATGCTGGCGGAAACGGGCGAGCGCATCGGGTTACCGGGCCTGACAAGACCCTTCTCTGACCGGCGCGCCGCCGAGCGGCTGGCGGATGCTCTCACGCATCTGTCCAAGCCAATTGCCTATCCGGACACGATCGCCGTGCAGCGCTTCGCCGACGTTGTTCTGGTGTCCGACTTCCTGGATCCGGTCGAAGAGATCGCCGCATGGGTTGCCCGAGTTGCCGGCACCGGCGCGCGCGGTCATCTGGTGCAGGTGCTCGATCCTATCGAGGAAACCTTCCCCTTCGACGGCAGGGTCGAATTTACCGATCCGGAACAGGGCGTCCGGCTGACGGCCGGTCGGGCCGAAAAGTGGCGCGAGGATTACCGCAACAGGCTGGACGCCCATCGAGCGGAAATTCGCGACATCGCAAGACGGGCCGGCTGGACATATGTCCTGCACCACACAGACCGCCCGGCATCCGAGCCATTGCTGGTGCTTCACAGTGCACTGTCCGGCGCGCTGGACGTGTTGCCAAAGGGAGGCATCTGACCCGTGTTCGCAGGATTGCCCCTGACCTTCACCGCTCCCTGGATCCTGACCGCCCTGGCATTGCTTCCGGTTATCTGGTGGCTGCTGCGTCTGACACCGCCGCGTCCGCGCGAGATCCGGTTTCCGCCAACCCGGCTGCTGATCGGCATCGATCAGCATGAGGAAACGCCGCAGCGCAGCCCGTGGTGGCTGACACTGCTCCGACTGCTGATGGCGGCGATCCTGATCATCGCCCTGGCCGGGCCGATCTGGCGCTCCAGCGAGCCCCTTGATACCGGTGAAGGTGTCCTTTGGGTTCTTGTCGACAACGGCTGGACGTCCGCCAAGGGCTGGGCCGCACAGGTCAACGCCGCCGAGCAGATCCTGACCGAAGCCGAACAGAGCGGTCAGCCAATCCTCTTTGCAGCGTCAGCAGAAGGTCCCGGTCAGAGTTTCACACCGGAGGCCGCCACCACGGCCCTGGAAAAGCTGCGTGCCCTGGAACCACGCCCCTATCCGCCGCAGCGGCCCGAGCTGAGCATCGGCCTGCGCAAGGCCGCCCAGGCAACTCCGCCCGGAGCCGTGATCTGGCTGTCGGACAACACCAGTACCAGGGGATCGTTCCTGACCGATCTCGCACAGATCACCGGCACGGCTCCGATTACCGTACTGACCGGGCTGGACATTCCAATGGGTTTGAAGGACCTGAACAACGATACCGATGCCCTGTCATTGAAGGTTGTTCGCCATCCCGACCAGAAACTGGCATCGGCGACGCTTCAGGCCCTGGATCTGAAAGGGCTGGTCCTGGGCGAAGTACAGGCAAGTTTCAACGCCGGAGAAACCGAAACGCAGGCCCGTTTTGAACTGCCAAGCGAATTGCGTAACGACATCGCCCGGGTCGAAATAACCGGTGAGGCTGCCGCAGGTGCCGTCCAACTGGTGGATGACAGCTGGCGCCGGCGCACGGTCGGCCTGATTTCCGGCCAGTCGGGCGATCTCGATCAGCCGCTGCTTTCTCCACTCTACTATCTGGAGCGCGCGCTTGCTCCCTTCTCCGACATCCGCCGACCACGCGATGCGGACATTGCCGAAGCGGTGCCTTCGCTCATCGAACAAGGCATTTCCGTGCTGGTTCTGGCCGATGTCGGCCGGCTGCCGGAAACCACCACCCAAACGCTACGCGACTGGATCGAGAACGGCGGCACGCTGGTCCGTTTTGCCGGCCCGCGCACCGCTGGTGGCAGCGACGATCTCATTCCCGTGCGTCTACGCGCGGGCGACCGGTCCCTCGGAGGATCGCTCAGCTGGAAACAGCCGCAGCATCTGGCAGACTTTCCGGAAGGCTCGCCGTTTTCCGGCCTCAGAGTGCCGGAGGAAGTCACCGTGACCCGGCAGGTGCTGGCCGAGCCGACATCGGATCTGCCTGAACGGACCTGGGCGATGCTGGAAGACGGCACGCCGCTGGTGACCGCAGCCCCCATCGGCGCAGGCTCGGTGGTGCTGTTCCACGTGACGGCGGACTCCTCCTGGTCCAATCTGCCGCTGTCGGGGGTATTCCTGAACATGTTGCGGCGGATCCTGTCGGTTTCCAACGTGGCCGCAGCCTCCGAAACCGCTGAAGACGGCACGCCGGCCAAAAGCGTGTTGCCTCCCTTGCGCCTGCTCGATGGCTTTGGCCGCTTCGGCCCGCCACCCGTGGAAGTCACGCCTGTGAGTGCCTCTGATTTCCGCGACGCGGAAGCCAGCCGCAGAACACCTCCGGGCCTCTACGGCACGGAAGACGGCTTTCGTGCGCTCAATCTCATGCGGCAGGACGACGAATTGCTGCCGCTCGACCTCTCGGCATTGGGTGACAGGACGGTGCGCACCGCTTACCCGACCTCCGATCCCTTCGACCTGAGAGCCCTTTTCTTCACGCTGGCATTCCTGCTGATGATCCTGGACACGATTGCCGTTTTCCTGCTGGCCGGCGGCCTCAGCCGCCTCGGGCTGCGCAGCCGAACCGCCTCCATTGCGCTTGTTCTGGCCTTCGGTGCCGGCCTTTTGGCTCCGAACGGCGTCGAACAGGCCCGGGCACAATCATCGTCCGATGATCTGCTGGCGCTGGAATCGACCCTGGAAACCCGCCTGGCCTATGTGCTGACCGGCAACCCGGAAATAGACGATGCCAGTGCTGCCGGCCTGTCGGGCCTGACACAATTCCTGTCAGAGCGGACCGCGCTGGAACCTGGCGCGCCGATTGCCATCGACATCGAACGCGACGAGCTGGCCTTCTACTCCCTGCTCTACTGGCCGATCGATGCAGCTGCCGACAAGCCGAATGACCAGACGATCGCCCGCATAGATACCTTCATGCGCAATGGCGGCACCATCCTGTTCGATACGCGCGATCACATCAACGCGTCAGCCAACAGCTTTGCCTCGACACCGGCAACCCTGAAGCTGCGCGAGATCCTGGAAGATCTGGACGTTCCCCCGCTTGAGCCGGTGCCGCCCGATCACGTTCTGACGAAAGCCTTCTATCTTCTGGACGCCTTTCCCGGGCGATACGCCACCAGCCCGCTTTGGGTGGAAAGTCTGGAAGAGGTTGCAGCCCGCGGCGACCGTCCGGTGCGTGCAGGCGACGGCGTGTCGCCAATCCTGATCACCGGCAACGATTTCGCCGCTGCCTGGGCGATCACCGAGGCGGGTGAATTCATGTATCCGACGGTGCCCAACAACCCCATGCAGCGCGACTACGCGTTCCGTTCCGGGGTGAACATCGTCATGTACAGCCTGACCGGCAACTACAAGGCCGACCAGGTGCATATTCCCGCTCTGCTTGAGCGTTTGGGACAATAGGAGACTAGATGGTCTGGTCACTCGCCTTCGATCCCCTCGTTCCGCTCTGGGCCCTTGTGGCAGGCGGCATCATCGCCCTTCTTCTCACTGCCTTTTCCGGCTTCCTGAACCTGCGTGGATGGTTGCTGCGCACGTTGACGATGGCCTTGCTGTTGCTGGCTTTGGCCAATCCCGCTGTCGAGCGGGAAGACAGGGAACCGCTTTCCAGCGTTGTTGCCCTGGTGGTCGACAAGAGCCAGAGCCAGCGTCTCTCCGATCGCCAGTCGACAACCGATGAGGCTGTTGAGGAACTGAAACGCCGCATCGGCTCGCTCGATGGCTTCGACCTGCGTGTTCTGGAAGCCCGAAATTCGGGGTCAGGCGATGGCACGGAAGCATTCCAGACCCTTGCCAACGGCCTTGCGGACGTCCCACCTGACCGGGTCGGCGGCGCGATCATCGTCACCGATGGTCAGATCCACGATATCCCCGGCAACGCCGGCGCGCTGGGCTTCGACGCCCCTGTGCACGGCCTCATCACCGGCACTGTTGACGAGCGCGACCGGCGCATTGTTCTCGACAAGGCCCCACGCTTCGGCCTTGTTGATTCCGAGCAGATCGTCAGCCTGACTGTCGTCGATCAGGGTCGAGGTACCGGGCCTGGCGATCAGGTGCGCCTGACGATCAAACGTGACGGCGACGTCATCAGCGAGCGAACCGCCCGAACCGGCGAGAAGATCGACATTCCGGTCGAGATCGCCCATGGCGGCAACAACATCTTCGAATTCGATGCCGAACCGCTGACCGATGAACTCACCACGCTCAACAACCGGGCTGTCGTCACCATCGATGGCATCCGTGAAAATCTGCGGGTGCTGCTGGTCTCCGGCTCGCCGCATGCCGGCGAACGCACCTGGCGCAATCTTCTGAAATCCGATGCTTCGGTCGATCTGGTCCACTTCACCATTTTGCGCCCACCGGAAAAACAGGACGGCACACCGATCAACCAGCTGTCGCTGATCGCCTTTCCGACCCGGGAACTGTTTTCGGTCAAGATCGACGAATTCGACCTGATCATCTTCGACCGCTATGTACGCCGTGGCGTGTTGCCGATGCTCTATTTCGACAATATCGCCCGCTACGTGCGCGATGGCGGCGCAATGCTGCTGGCCGGCGGTCCTGACTACGCGGAGGGCGGCAGCCTTTATCGCACGCCGCTGGCGCCGATCCTGCCGGCTCGTCCCACCGGAACCATTCTCGAACAACCCTACCATGCCACCCTCGCCGAACTCGGCAAGCGTCACCCGGTGACCCGGGGGCTACCCGGCTCCGAGCAGGACCCGCCGGCATGGAGCCGCTGGTTCCGCGTGGTGGATACCGAACTCGACGCCGGTCAGACGCTGATGTCCGGACCGAGCGACACGCCGCTACTGGTTCTCAACCGGGAAGGCGAAGGCCGTGTGGCCATGCTGCTGTCCGATCACGTCTGGCTCTGGGCACGCGGTTACGAAGGTGGCGGCCCGCATGTTCCGCTTCTCCGTCGGCTTGCCCATTGGCTGATGAAAGAACCGGATCTGGAAGAAGAAGCGCTTACTGTTTCCATGCGCGGACCGGAGCTGGTCATAGAACGCCAGACCCTGGGCGAGACCGTCGGGGAAGTCACTGTCGTGTCGCCGACGGGTGACCGGTCCCAAATCGTCCTGACCGAACAGGAACCGGGCCTGTGGCGCGGCGGCATGCCGGCGGGCGAAACCGGTCTCTTCTCCGTCAGCGAAGGCGACATGAGCGCGCTCATTCACGTCGGGCCGCAGAATCCGCGTGAATACACAGACGTCCTGTCCACTACCGAGCCTTTGGCCCCGCTCAGCGAAGCAACGGGCGGAGCGTCCGAGCGATTGCGTGATGTCGGCGGCGATCTGACCGTCCCCAGGATCGTCTCCATGCGCCCTTCGGCGAGCTATGCCGGCAACGGCTGGCTTGGGCTGAAGGCAACCGAGGCAAGTGTTCTGAACGGCATCGACCGCTACCCGCTGATGATCGGCCTCCTGGGTCTTGCGCTCCTGCTTGGCGCCCTGTCTCTCACCTGGTATCGCGAAGGTCGGTAGCTTCTTGAGCTACCTCCCTCGTGGCCATCAGGCATTGCGGCCCGTCTCGAAGGATGGGCCACTTGCACCGTCAATTTGATCCGCTTCAGACAGGAGCAATCCCGTCCGTATTGTTCAAGGATACAGGGCCGCGTAAGAACAGAAGCTCAGGAAACTGCCGCAGCAGAGGTCCCGCCATGCACCATCCCGCCAGGAATGTCGCCGTCGTTCAAAAGAGCGACAAGCAGCCTTGCAGGATCGACGGGCCCGGGTAGCGTGATGCGTCCGAGCGGCACCTGCTGAAAACCGAAGGGGCTGTAGTAGGGAGCATCGCCGACCAGCAGCACGACCTTGTCCCCGGCCGCCGCGGCCGCTTCCATCGCCGTGCGCATCAAGGCCTTGCCGAGACCCCGGTTCTTGAAGTCGGGAGAGACAGTCAACGGACCAAGCAACAGCGCATCTGTCTCGCCGATGGTGATCGGGGTCAACCTGATGGACCCTGCCACGTGCTCGCCCGCAAGGCCGACGAAAGAAACGTCCGGGCGATGCGGCACGCCTTCGCGGATACGGAACGCGGTTCTCGCGAACCGTCCGGGGCCGAAAGCTTCGGCCTGCAGGTCGTCAATTGCGGAGGTGTCGGTCGCGTCTTCGGGCCGGATGACCCATGTGGTCTGTTTCATTTGGCTGGTTCCAGCAAGCATGCAGTCTTTGGAGAAATGCGCGCCTGCCAGTGCCTGGATGAAACGTAAGGGAAATCCAGGATCAGGTCAGCCGCGACGGTGCGGACGAGAGCTTTCTCGTCGGCTGGTTCGTCGTCGAAGCGTAAGACCTGCGGTCATCTATCCCAGTCTCATTGCTATATCGGCCTGTTCGAAAGCCGATATTTCCTGAAAGAGGAGAAGCGGTTACCACGCAATGGCCGCTTCGGTCCAGCGTTTTTTACCTGTTTCGCACAAGGCTGCTGATTGTTCACCGAGCCGGAACAGAGCATTCAATTGATTGATTTTCCGCCTGTGTGCACAACCTATGCAGACGAAGCACAACAAGGGAGCGCATCATGGGACTGCTGGTCGACGGCGTCTGGAAAGACAAATGGTACGACACGAAATCCACCGGCGGACGGTTCGTCCGCAAGGACGCGGCCTTCCGGAACTGGGTTACGTCAGACGGGTCTGCGGGCCCATCCGGCGACGGCGGTTTCAAGGCGGAAGCCGGACGCTATCATCTGTTCGTCTCCTACGCCTGCCCCTGGGCGCATCGCACCCTGGTATTCCGCAAGCTCAAGAAACTTGAAGACCTGATCTCCGTTTCCGCCGTGCAGCCGCTCATGCTGGAAAACGGCTGGGAATTCCCGGAAATCGATCCGCTGACCGGCGCGAAATATGCCTGGCACGTCTATACCAAGGCAGATCCGCACTACAGCGGCCGCGCCACCGTGCCGATCCTGTGGGACAAGCAGCAGAACACCATCGTGAGTAACGAATCTTCCGAGATCATCCGGATGTTCAATTCCGCGTTCGACGGCCTGACCGGCTCACAACTGGATTTTTATCCGTCCGCCCTGCGGAGCGAGATCGACAGCATCAACGAACGCGTCTACCACGCCGTCAACAACGGCGTTTACAAATCCGGTTTTGCGACCACCCAGGAAGCCTACGAAGAAGCCGTGACAGAGCTGTTCAAGGCGCTCGACGAACTGGAAGATCGCCTGTCTCACCAGCGCTATCTGGCGGGAGACCGGCTCACGGAAGCCGACTGGCGGCTGTTCACGACGCTGGTGCGCTTCGATGCGGTCTATGTCGGGCATTTCAAATGCAACATTCGCCGGATCGACGACTATCCGAACCTGTCGAACTATCTGCGGGAGCTCTATCAGGTCCCCGGCGTTGCCGAGACTGTCGATATGACAACCATCAAGCAGCACTACTACGGCTCACATGAAAGCGTGAACCCGACCCGCATCGTACCTGTCGGACCTGACCTGGACTTTACTCGTCCACACGATCGCGAGCGGTTCAAGGCTGCGGCCTGATCTGGTGCGAGGTCCTGGTTCTGGCCGGATCCGGTTCACCCGGGACGTGACGTGACCGACACGGGCGGTTGGCAGATTTCACCATCTGCTGCCGTCCGACGCATTCCCCGACCGAAATTCCTCAAGCCTTCGAGCAGTCGACCGGGTAAGCCCCTCCGGCAGGGCTTCCAGGGCAAAGAAGGCTGCTTCCTCAATCTCCGCATTGGGCTGGAGAAAGCTGTCGGCTTCGTGCCACTCTGGCATGTGATAAAGGCCGACATGATCCCGGCCGGTTGCTTCCTCGTTCAGGAACACATTGATGAGCTGGGGCCTGGTGGCTGACAAGACACCCGCCTCCTCCAGAACCTCCCGGCAAGCCGCCTCTTCCATGGTCTCGCCCTTGTCCACGCCGCCCCCCGGCAGGTACCAGCCACTGACATAACTGTGCCTCACCAAAAGGACCCGACTGCCTTCGTCTTCGACGATCACTCGGACGCCAAGCGTGAACGGATTTCGAACCAGTCCAATTCCCTGGATCAGGCGCGTGGTCACCGACGTCGGCAAGATTGATAATATCTTCAGCATTCTCAGAACGTTACCGGATCTAAACGCGGAGTAGAACTTTTTTAACCCATGCAATCCCCGCAGGGCTGCCCCGTGAGAATAACGCTCCTCCTTTGTGCAGTGCATGCATATATATCGGGCAAGTTGATGAATTCGAGGGCAGCCCTTCTGACCGCCCGAACCTGAAGGAAAAGATTATGTTGAACGCTCTGTTTGGAAAACGCCGCCGTAACCCCAGCCACTACCAGTGGAAGCCGGCTATTGACCTGACAAACCCGCGCATCGTCGCAACCCTGACCACTTTCCCGACCAACTAAGGCCGGTTGAAGGACCTGTACGGAGAAGACCCATGTTCGGATTCGTGAATGTTGTTGGCGCGACGCTGCGCGAAACCACGCGCTCCGCAGACAATAACACCCAGAAGGCGCCGAAAGCCGCTAAGGCAGTCAAGCCGGTCAAGTAACCGGTTTCCCGGCACAGTTCCGAAACTCACTTGAAGGCGCCGCGTCATTTCCTCTTGACGCGGCGCCTTTGGTTTTGAAGATGCGCGACCATGTCCTCATTCACGCTCGCTCATCTTTCCGATCCGCACCTTGGCCCACTGCCGGACCCCAAGCTGTTACAGCTCTTTTCCAAGCGCATCCTTGGTTATCTCAACTGGCATCGCAACCGGTCCAGGATCATGGGTGCCAATTACCTGGAACAGCTCGTCGAGGACATGAAGGCGCAGGCACCCGATCATATTGCCGTCACCGGCGACCTGGTGAACATCGCCCTGCCCATTGAAATTACCGGTGCTCGAACCTGGCTTGAAGAAATTGGCGCCCCGGAGGATGTCTCCGTCGTTCCAGGAAATCACGACGCCTATGTGCCTGGCGCCGTGCGCAGGGCTCGCGCTGCCTGGTGGCCATACATGAACGGTGACGGCGCAGGCAGCCAGCCATCCAACGGCACCAAATCGGAAGCAACCTTTCCATATGTTCGCAAGCGAGATGGCATTGCGCTGGTCGGCGTGACGACCGGCCGTGCCAGCGGGCCGTGGTTTGCCACCGGACGGGTCGGCAGCAAGCAGAGCAAACGGCTGCGAGCCATCCTCGACGATCTTGGCCGCGACGGCCTCTTTCGCGTCGTGATGCTGCACCACCCGCCGTTTCGGCATGCCACCCACTGGCACAAGCGCCTGTCCGATGCTTCGCGAGTCCGCGCGGTGGTCAAGAGAGCCGGTGCGGAACTGATCCTGCACGGCCACACACATGTCGACAGCTTCGAGCATATCGAGGGGCCGGCTGGTCCGGTTCCCGTTGTCGGCGTCCCCTCGGCCACCAGCGCGCCCGGCGGAAAGAAGCCGGCGGCCCGTTACAATCTGTTCCGGATCGAAAAGACCGGCGAAGGCTGGTCCTGCCGGATGGAAGAGCACGGCTTCGCGGCACCGGACGAGCCGGTGAAACTGTTGGCAGAGAGGAAAGTGGAGATACCGGCACGCAAACGTTGACGCCGGTATCTCAAGCCTTTTGCAAGGCTACAGACGGACACATGCGCCTCAACAGCAACCCGAGACAATCAACCAGGTCATCCGGCGGGAGCGAAACGGCCGCAAGGCTGGCTTAAAGAGGATTGGCGAACCAGGCAAAGGCGATCAGGCTAACGACGCCGGCGGCAAGACCGATGCCGAATGCGCCGGCAACCGCCATCCAGGGCGTACGGCTTTCCTTGACGCGCACAACCTTGCTGTCGAGCGCAACCTGACGCAGACGATTGTTGAGCCAGTCGCCTTCCAGCGCCTTTTCCCGCTCCAGCACGCGCTCTGCGATATATTCGGTCAGGCAGTCTGCCATGTCATCGATGTTGGCCGTTTCCAGAATGACCACCCGGCCAAGGCGGGTATCCTTCAGAAAGCGGTAGGTGCGCCGGTCACCGCCGACAGCCACATGACTGGTCGCATCGATCCACAGACGCGGCGTCGATCCTGAGATGATCTGAAGGGAGAACTGGTCGTCGTCTTCCGGTATTTCCCTGAAAACATCCTTCAGCTCGTCTGCAAGCATGTCCAGCCGGGCGCGCTCGGTCTCCTGCAGCTCAACAACCACGTCCGACCGTTCAACTTCGCCAAGCTGGACCTTACGGATCGCATCGCGCAAGGACCGCATGCGCGTATGTGGGACGACGTTATCCTGCATTTCAGACATGGGGTACACGTGACTCCGTTGTACTGCCGTTGGTGAATCAAGTCTTAACTGACTCTGTCGTGAGTGAAACAGCTGCATGGCCTTCACCTGCGAGCTATCCACTGGCAATGATCCAAACATGGTTAACGAAGATTAAGGTATTTTTGATGCCGGTGCCAGTAACGCACTGCTGGCCTGAGACCTGTTCATGGGTTATGCAAAAACAAATTGCGATTGCGGAGTTTCGCTCATGAACGTGGACGGCAAGAAATATCGCACGATCTGGCTGGCGGAAGATGGCGGCTCGGTCGAGATCATCGATCAGACGAGGTTTCCGCACACATTCGAGATCGCGCGTCTCCACACCATGGAAGACGCCGCCCATGCGATCCGCACCATGCAGGTACGCGGCGCACCGCTGATAGGTGCCACGGCCGCCTATGGCGTCGCGCTGGCCATGCGAAACGATCCGTCGGACGACAACCTGCATGCCGCCTGCTCGGCTCTTCTGGAAACCCGGCCGACAGCCGTCAACCTTCAATGGGCCCTCGACAAGGCCCGCAGGACGCTGGTCCGGGTGGCGCCCGAGATACGTGAGGAAGCCGCCTTCAAACTGGCAAACGATATTTGCGACGAGGATATCGCCATCAACATGGCCATCGGCATGCATGGCATGGAGCTGATCGCCGCGATATCCCGGCTGAAGCGGGCCGGTGAGCCGGTCAATATCCTGACCCATTGCAATGCAGGCTGGCTTGCCACCGTCGACTGGGGCACCGCCACGGCGCCTATCTACATGTCCCACGACGGCGGCATACCCGTTCATGTCTGGGTCGATGAAACCCGGCCGCGCAACCAGGGGGCTTTCCTGACGGCCTGGGAACTCGGCCATCACGGTGTGCCCCACACGGTCGTCGTCGACAATGCGGGTGGTCACCTGATGCAGCATGGCGAGGTTGATATCGTCATCACCGGAACGGACCGCACCACGGCCACTGGCGATGTCTGCAACAAGATCGGCACCTACCTGAAAGCGCTGGCGGCAAAGGACAACAGCGTGCCCTTCTACGTCGCGCTGCCGTCGCCGACCATCGACTTCTCCCTGTCGGACGGCCTCAGGCAGATCCCCATTGAAGAGCGTGGCGGCGAAGAGGTCAGCCGGATCACCGGCCGCACCAGCACCGGCGAAATCGAAACGGTGGATATCGTCGCGGACGGCTCCCCTGTCGGCAATCCGGCCTTCGACGTTACCCCTGCGCGCCTCGTCACCGGTCTCATCACCGAACGCGGCGTGCTGGAACCAAACCGCAAGGCCATCTCAGATGCTTTTCCGGAAAGGGTTCGCGCGAGCGTTTGATCCCTCGCGACACCGCATCACAATTCAAGGCCTGGATGATCCTGTGTTTACTCGATTACCGGCACATGCAAGGCCTTTTCCCGGCCGAGAAGCCCTGACAGACGCGGATCTTCGGCAACTTCGATAGCGCGCTTGTAGGGCTTGAAGCCGCAGGCCTGGTAGAAGATCAACGCCTGAGGGCTGTCGCCGGTGCAGGTATGCACCCACAGGCGCTTTGTTTCCGGGCGGGACCAGACGATGTCCAGCGCCTGGGCCATCAGCCAGCGCCCCAGGCCACCTCCGATAGCGCCCGGCACCAGGCCGAAATAGGAAAGTTCCGGCTCTTCCGGGTTGGCAAAGTCGAGTTCCAGTGTCCCGACGGGCTTGCCGTCGATCATTGGCAGGTAATTCTCGCGAGTCGGTTCGGCAAGCAACTGTGCCAGTTCCGCATCGTCATGAACCAGCCGGCCAAACCAGATCCAGTCCTCGCCGACCTGCCGGAACAGCTTGCGGTAGCCATCTACATCCGGTGTCGTCCATCGTTCCAGCATCACGTCGCCGCGGGACGGTGCAAGTGGCTGTTCGGGAGCCTGAAGCATCTCCAGATAGGTCACGACGAAGGCAATCTTGCCATCCGGGATATCCGTGTAGCCATCGAGGTTAAGCGCTTGAGTCGACATGAAAACTCCAGAATTTCGCGTATCTGCACGGGCTTAACAGCTGGAGCGCTCATCGCCAAGACGCTCTGTGCAGAATGCGTTCGTTTAAGAGCCTGTTAACCATCTTGGCACACAGTCTGTTCAGATCTCCAGAAAGGAGCTGCCATGGCAAAGGTCGGAAACTACGTCCAGCGGGAGTACCACAAAACCTTCAGCACCAAGCGGAAGTCGACGTGGTCTGACTACAACAAGGCCTGGAACGGGCGTCGCCAGGCGTCCACGCAGAAAATGCAGCAGCTTCGCAATCTGGCGTCCACGTTCGCATCCATCAACACGCAGGCTTCTCAGACCAACACCCTGTATGTCATGCAGAACCAGGGCCGGCTGGGTGGCTACGGCAATCAGACGGCGACGATGGCCCGCATCAACGTTCTCGTCTAGATTTTCCCTTATGGACCGCCGGGCGAATGCCTCGGCGAAAGTTATTTTCAAGAAAAGTTACGCCGCGTATTACGCGGCTTCTTGGCATTAAGAAGTTGTTAATTCCTCGAGGAGCAATGCTGATGTGGTCTTTTGAAAAGGCAATCGCATGGCGAAGATCGGGAACTACTTCCAAAGGGACTATTCCAAACGTTTCGGCTCAAATCGCAAGCCAACCCTGGCTGACTACAACAAGGCCTGGATGAAGCGGCGTCAGATGGCCGCGAAGCGCATTGATCAGCTGAACAATCTTGCTTACGTGATGCAATCGATCAACACGCAGGCCTCGCAGGCCAATACGCTGTTCGTCATGCAGAACCAGGGACGGCTCGGTACTTACGCCAGCCAGACGGCGGCCATGGCCAGGATCAACGTGGTGGTCTGAAGCACAGAGTGACAAGAGCGCAGGCGCTCAACAGCCCCTGTTGAGCGCTTCGGCGACTACGCCACCTCAGATCGAACCGATTGTCTTCAGCTTGATCCGCGGATGAACTTCCGCCTGGCTCATGATCGTCGTGTGGGCGCGAAAGCGCTCCACGATGGAGCGTACGAACGGCCTGGTCTGCGGTGACGTCAGCAGAACGGGAACCTCGCCCTGCTGGGCAGCCTGCTCGAACGCATCACGCACCCTGCCGACGAATTCCTGCAGCTTGCTCGGCTGCATGGCGAGCTGACGGTCGTCCCCCTCACCTATGATCGATTCCAGGAATGCCTGCTCCCATTGCGGCGACAGCGCGATTAGCGGCAGGTATCCACCCGGCGCCAGATTGGCGGCACAGATCTGCCTGCCGAGCCGGGTGCGGACATGCTCGGCGATGGTATCCGTGTTCCGGGTCATGCCGGTCGCCTCGGAAACGCCTTCCAGAATGGTGCCTAGATCGCGAACCGATATCCGCTCGCCCAACAGGGTCTGCAGCACGCGCTGGACACCGGAAACGGTGATCTGGGAGGGGATCAGGTCCTCGACCAGCTTGGCCTGCTCGCCCCTCAGTTCCTTCAGCAGTTTCTGAACGTCGCCATAGGTCAACAGTTCGCTGATGTTGCCCTTGATCGTCTCGGTCAGGTGGGTGGAGAGAACGGTTGCCGGATCCACCACCGTGTAACCACGCAAGGAAGCATCCTCGCGGTATTGGGCTTCCACCCAGGTCGCGGGCAATCCGAAAGTCGGCTCGGTGGTATGTGTGCCCGGCAGCTTGACCTGCCCTCCGGCAGGATCCATCACCATGAAGTGGTTCGGGTAAAGCACGCCGCGGCCGGCTTCGACCTCCTTCACCTTGATGACGTAGTCGTTCGCGCCGAGCTGAATGTTGTCGAGGATGCGCACCGGCGGCATGATCACGCCCATGTCGCCCGCAATCTGGCGGCGCAGGGCCTTGATCTGCTCGGTCAGAACGTCGTTGTCGCCCGTCGCCTTGCCGTTGATCAGCGGCAACAGGGCATAGCCGAGTTCGATGCGCAGTTCATCCATCTTCAGGGCATCGGTAATCGGCGGCTCGGGCGGCGGCTTCGGCGCAGCTTCCACGGCCTTGACCATTTCGGCCTTGGCAGCTTCCTTCTTCTTTTTCGAGCCGACGGAAAAGGCCAGATAGCCAGCAAGGCCGGCAAGACCGAAGAACGGGACCATCGGCATGCCGGGCAGCAGCGCCAGGATCATCATCACCGCCGCGGACATGCCAAGCGCCTTGGGATAGCCGGTGAACTGGCTGGTCAGAGCCTTGTCGGCAGCACCATGTACCCCTGCCTTGGACACCAGAAGACCTGCGGCCGTGGACACGATCAGCGCCGGAATCTGGGAGACGAGCCCGTCGCCGATGGTCAGGAGCGTGTAGTTGTTGGCGGCCTCGGTGAAGGTCAGCTCCATCTGCGCCACACCGATGAAGATGCCGCCGAGAATATTGATGAAGGTGATCAGAAGGCCGGCGATGGCATCGCCGCGCACGAATTTGGATGCACCGTCCATGGCACCGAAGAAGGCGCTTTCGTCCTCCAGCGCCTTACGGCGAGACTTTGCTTCCGCTTCATCGATGAGACCTGCGGAAAGATCTGCGTCGATCGCCATCTGCTTGCCGGGCATGGCATCCAGGGTGAAGCGCGCCGCGACTTCCGCGATACGGCCGGAACCCTTGGTGATGACGACGAAGTTCACGATCACCAGGATCGCGAACACGATGATCCCGATGACGAAGTTCCCGCCCATGACGAGATTGCCGAAGGACTGGATGACGTTGCCCGCCGCCGCAGTGCCTTCATGCCCGTTTGCCAGGATCAGCCGTGTGGAGGAAATGTTCAGACCAAGCCGCAGCATGGTTGCGATCAGCAGCACCGTCGGGAAAGACGAGAATTCCAGCGGCCGCTGGATGAACAGGCCCGTCATGAGGATCATGACGGAAAAGATGATGGATACCGCCAGGAACGCGTCCAGCATCATGGGCGGCATCGGCAGGATCAGGAGTGTCAGAATGACAAGGATGCCGGTCGCAAGACCGACGTCCCCCCGGCGAAGGGTATCTACGATCTCCTGGAGAACAGGATAACCCGCAAGACCGGTGGCCGCCGCGGGCGCAGCCGTCTGCGGCTCCCCTGCCGGGCGTTCCGTTCTGCCTTGTTCGCCTGCTGCCGTGTCCGACATTTGTATTCTGGTTTCCTGTGGCCACCGCCCGGGTCAGTGCGCGGGCTGTCTTCCGTTATGTGTCCTGCCGGCCCATTCAGGCCCGGGCTTCACCCGGTCCGGGAACGCTGATCCCTTCATCGGTATATTGATTCAGCTTGTTGCGCAGCGTCCGGATTGAAATACCCAGAATTTTTGCAGCATGGGTCCGGTTGCCCAGGCAATGATCGAGCGTGTCGAGAATGAGGTCGCGCTCGACATCGGCAACAGTCCTGCCGACGAAGGATCGCGTCACGGCTTCCGCGGTCAGCGCCGCCCGCTCCGCAGCACCCTTGGAAACGGTCAACGGCGAGCCATCCGGCATGCGGATTGCCTCAACGCCGATATCACCGCCAGAAGCCAACAGCACGGCGCGGTGCATGGTGTTTTCCAGCTCGCGCACGTTTCCCGGCCACGGGTTGGACATCAGCGCCTGGCGTGCTTCGACGGACAGCGGCCGCACCGGCACACCGTTGGCTTCCGAGTAATGCTTGATGAAGAAAAGGGCCAGTTCCATGATGTCCGCCGGTCGCTCGCGCAACGCCGGCAGTTTCAGGTTCACCACATTGAGGCGGAACAGCAGATCTTCCCGGAAATGTCCTTGGCGCACGCTCTCTGCAAGATCGCGGTTGGACGTTGCCAGAATGCGGATATTGACCGGCACCGGGCGCGTACCACCGACGCGGTCGATCACCCGCTCCTGGATTGCGCGCAGCAGCTTTGCCTGCAGGCGGACATCCATTTCCGAGATTTCATCGAGCAGCAACGTGCCGCCGTCGGCTTCCTCGAACTTGCCGATCCGGCGGGCAACGGCACCCGTAAAGGCACCCTTTTCGTGGCCGAAGAGTTCTGATTCCAGAAGGTGCTCGGGAATGGCCGCACAGTTGATCGAGATAAACGGCTTGGAGGCTCGGTTCGAACATTTGTGCACATGGCGGGCGATGACTTCCTTACCCGTGCCGGATTCGCCGGTGATCAGCACAGAGGCGTCCGAGGGAGCAATCTGTTCGGCCAGTTTGACCACCGACGCCATGGCGTCGTCGCGGTAGATCAGGTCGCCGCGTTCCTGGGCAACGGCCGCCAGAACGGCAGCAATCAGCTCCGGATCGGGTGGCAGCGGAATATATTCCTTCGCGCCGGCCCGAATTGCGGAGACAGCAGCCTGCGCGTCCGTTTCTACGCCGCAGGCCACCACGGGCACATGAACGCGCTCGTTCTGGAGTTTCTGGATCAATCCTGCAATGTCGAGGTGAACCTCGACCATCAGGAGGTCCGCCCCGCGCCCGGACCGAAGAACCTTCAGGGCGCCTTCGATATCGTCCGCATGGGTAACCTGGGCTCCCCCCTGCATCGCGATCTTGGAAGCCGTCGTCAGCTGACCGCCGAGCGTTCCGACAATTAACAGCCGCATCCGTTACTTTCCCTATCGATCCGTCTTGATGATTTCAGTCATGGTCACGCCGAGCTTGTCTTCCACCAGGACGACTTCGCCGCGGGCAACCAACCGGTCGTTCACGTAGATATCGATGGCTTCCCCCACCTTCCGGTCGAGTTCCAGGACCGTTCCGGAGGCCAGCTTCAAAAGGTCCGCGACATGCATTCTGGAATGTCCCAGGACGGCGGAGATGCGCACGGGAACGTCGAACACGGCCTCAAGGTCAGCCGCGGACTGCGGGACATGCATTTCGCCGTCGTCGAGCCGGCGCTGAGGCGCCTCGAGCTCGTCGAGCGGAATGTTGTGATCTTGCTCGTCGCTCATGCGTCAGTTTCCTTTTCCGCCGACGTGTCGGAGGTTTTGCTTCGTCTTTCGGCGCTGCGCCCCCGCAGGTAGGAGCGAATGCTGGCATCGATTTCGGCTTCGATGGCCTTGCGATCTCGTCTGATGCCGCCGTCGGCCCACTCTATATGGCAATCGCCTCGACCGATTTCCGGCTCGCCGAGGATAACCAGCCGCCCTTCGAAGCCCTTTTCGTGAATGATCGGATCCACCTGGGCCTTCAGCACCTCTACATCCTTCTCGGCGATACGGATGACAAGATGCGGCGCCTTGCGCAGCGGTCCCAGGCATTCTGACACCAAAGCCACCGTCTCGGCCAGCGGCTGGCGTGCGATGAGATGGGCACACAGGCGTCTAGCCACAAGAAAAGCGAGGCTGATGGCATCTTTCTCGCGATCAGCCACTTGGCCGTCCAGAGTATCCAGGACCCGCGAGACAGCGCCGACCAGATTGTTGACCTCCGCCGTCAGCAAGGTTTCCTGCTTGGTCTGCAGGTCCTGCAACGCCTTCACCCGGCCTTCCTCGAACGCCTGAGCCCTGGCCTTCTTCAGCAGCTCTTCATGCTGGGCGACGGGAATCATCGGAATTTCGGGCTCGACTGGAGCGACCTCTTCCGGCTCTTCAGGCTCGGAGAAGTCAACGTTGAACAGAAATTTCGACGGGTTGGTCATGCTTCCCATTCTGCTGTAAGTGCCTGCCGCTTGCCGCATCAGTAGATAATTTCATCCTCGCCCTTGGACTTGGAGATCATGATCTCGCCCTTGGCCGCCAGGTCCTTGGCCTTGTTCACCATGCTTGTCTGCGCTTCGTCCACGTCGCGCAACCGCACCGGTCCGAGTGCATCCATGTCGTCCTGCAGGAGCTTGGCAGCGCGCGAGGACATGTTGCCGAAGAAGAATTCGCGCGCGGTATCCGTGGAGCCCTTGAGCGCGATCGCAAGCTGATCCTTCTCCACGTGGCGCAGCAGCGTCTGGGCACTTGCCGCGTCGAGCTTGAGAAGGTCGTCGAAGGTGAACATCAGCGTCTTGATGCGGTCGGCGGCTTCGCGGTTGTCCTCTTCCAGCGCCGCCAGGAAACGGGCTTCGGTCTGCCGGTCGAAGTTGTTGAAGATCTCCGCCATCATCTCGTGGCTGTCGCGCCGCGAGGTGTTGGTGAGGTTCGACATGAATTCAACGCGCAGCGTCTGCTCCACTTTTTCCAGAACTTCCTTCTGGACAGCGTCCATGCGCAGCATGCGGCTGACCACTTCCAGCGCCAGTTCTTCCGGCAGGATGCCCAGCACCCGTGCGGCGTGGTCGGAATTGATCTTCGACAGCACCACCGCGACCGTCTGCGGATATTCGTTCTTCAGATAGTTGGCGAGAACGTTCTCCTGCACGTTGGAGAGCTTCTCCCACATGTTACGCCCGGCCGGACCGCGGATTTCCTCCATGATGATGGAAACCTTCTCGCCCGGCAGGAAGCTGGCGAGCAGCCGCTCGGTCGCATCGACGTTCCCTGTCAGCGACCCCTTGGAACTGACACGGCGCACGAAATCCTTGAACAGGTTCTCCAGCATGTTCGGCGTGACCGGGCCGAGGTTGGCCATCGCAGCCGAAACCTGGCGCACTTCGATCTCGTCAAGCTTTGCCCAGATCGGCGCGCCATGGGACTCGCCAAGCGCGAGAAGCAGAACGGCTGCCCGTTCCGCTCCCTTCAGCTCGCGCTCTTCTTCGTCCGCGCTGACCTGCAGCTGTTTCTGGAGTTGATCGCTCACCGTCAGGCCGCCTGTTCATCCAGCCAACCGCGAACGATGGTCACCGCTTCGGTCGGATGGTCCTTGATCATGTCGCCCACTTTGGCAATCGAGCTTGCCTGCATTGCGCCTTCCTGCTTGGCCTGTTCCAGCCATTCGATCACGAATTCGTCTTCGGCTGACTCTTCCTGCGGAACTTCCGTTTCCACCACCAGAGTACCGTCCGGGCCGATCATCAGCTCCTGCGGCTGCTTTTCTTCCGGTGTCACGATGCGGCGAAGAAGCGGACGAACCACAAAGAGCAGCAGCATCACCGCGATCAGGAACAACACGCCAAGCTCCGCAAAGCGAATTATGTCGTTGCGGGTGAAGTCGAACAGGCTGTCGCTTTCGACCAGAAGGTCGTCCTGCGGCGGCAAGGCGAACTGCAGGTTCACCACTTCAACGACGTCACCGCGCTCGGCATTGAACCCGACGGCGGACCGCACCAGAACCGCTATCCGGTCCAGGGTTTCCTGCGACCGCGGCGTGTAGGTGCTGCCGCCATTGTCGTCCGGCTGATAGGTGCCGTCGACCAGCACAGCAACGGACAGCCGCTTGATATTGCCCGCCTCGACCACTTCGGTGCGGGTTGAATGGGAAATCTCGTAGTTGACGATTTCCTCTGTGATGGACGAGGTGTCGCGTTCCGCGCCGCCCTGACCGGCATCCGCGTTCGGAAGCTGGTTGGCGACGGTGACCTGCCCGTTCCGGGAAACAGCGGAAGACGCTTCTTCCTTGGACTGTGTCGAACGCACCACCTGCCCGTCCGGATCGAAGGTCTCGGTGGTTTCCGTCAGACGATTGTAGTCGACTTCCGCGTTGACGCGAACCCTTGCCCGGCCCGGCCCCACGACGGAGTTCAGGATTTCCTCGATCTGGTTGCGCAGCCGTCCTTCGACTTCGACAGTCCGCTCCTGCAACGAATTCGACATCAGACCGTCTTCATCATTGCCCACGCCGGAGGCCAGAAGGCGGCCGCTTTCATCCACGATGGAAACCCGGTCCGGGTCCAGTCCGTCCACCGCAGTGGCAACCAGGTGCTGCACGGCCCGGATTTCACCAGGCCCGAGCGCACCACGCACATTCAGCACGATGGAGGCGGACGGGGGACGGCGATCCTTCTGGAAAAGCTGGCGCTCCGGAATCACCAGGTGAACGCGGGCGGCGCGGATGCGGTCGAGGGAACCGATCGTGCGCGACAGCTCACCTTCCATGGCACGCAGGTGATTGATGTTCTGAACGAAGCTGGTGGCCCCCAGCGTATCGGAACGGTCGAAGATTTCGTAGCCGATGGACCCACCGGTCGGCAGGCCTTCGGCTGCCAGTTGCATGCGCAGGCGGGCGACCTGTTCATTGGGAACAAGAATGGAGGCTCCCTGACGTGCAATCTCGAACTGCACGCCCTGGCTCTCCAGCTGGGACACGATCGCCGCGGAATCTTCAAGCGTCAGCTCATTGTAGAGCGTCGTCATCTGCGGGGCTGTCACCCGGAAGATGATAAACGCGAAGACACCAACGAGGATGGCGGCAACCGCCCCCATTGCGGCAATGCGCGCCGCCCCCAATGTTCTTATGAATTCAACAAGTCCGTTCACGAATGCCCGCCCGCATCTGAAACATGCCCTTGCCGTTATTATTGGAGTCGGCCGGGCACGCCACACCTTCGATGGGCAAAATTTGCCGCCCAGGTGGTTAACAAGTGGTTAACAAAACCTTTCCAATAGGGGTGGATTGGCGGGTTTCCGCCGTTTTCATTAATGCAAACTGCAACTGAGGTGGGGAAAAACTGCCTACCTCATTAATTTTTGGATAAGTTCCGTACGGACAGCAAGACAAATAAAAAGGCCGGCAGAGCCGACCCTTTGATTGCGCCTTTTGAGCGCGGTGCAGAAACTGTATTCCGGATCAATTTCGATATTGTTGGATCCGGGTAGCTCGAAGCCCGGCAAGACCGTGCTTTTCGATCGAGCTTTGCCAGGAGAGAAACTCCTCAACTGTCAGAGTGTACCTCTGGCAAGCTTCTTCAAGGGACAACAAGCCGCCGCGAACTGCGGCAACCACCTCTGCCTTGCGGCGGATAACCCACCGCTTTGTCGAAGTCGGAGGCAGGTCCGCAATGGTTAGCGGGCTCCCGTCCGGTCCGATGACATATTTTACACGCGAACGAATGTGTTCGGTCATTGTACTCTCACACTAACCATGACCAAGGCTCAATTGAGACTACAAGATGACGCTTAACAAACGCCTAAAGCAAAATTGTGTTTTTATTAACTATAAAATCTAAATTTAGTGAATGATATTTAGGATTTGGCAAAGATAAAGGGTCCAATTCTAAATAGTATTATATGAATTCGTTAACCATATTTACCTGACCGTGCAATTTGCAAGGCAATTCGATTAAATTGAAAATTGCAGAGATCTGCATGAACACCTAAATCGTGTAATTTATGTGCCGGCAAACATCCGGTCTGCGGAAAACGGTCGAAACAATGATCCCAAAACGCAGAAAACCGCCCCGGAACAGCTCCGAAGCGGTTTGAAGAAAATTCAATTGACGCGGAATTCAGGACGGACGAGCGACCGACACCACGGAACTGACCGGAAATTCCTGGCTTCCGACCTTCAGCACCGCCTCGCCGCTCGACCAGTCCACGCTGTCGACGATACCGGAAACGGTTGTCTTGACGGTTTCAGGGCGGCTGGACGCGTCCTTCACGTCGAACGAGATGGTATAGAGCCCGTTGACCGCCTGCTGGCCAGAATCGGTCTGGCCGTTCCATAAGAAGGTGCCCTCGCCCGCAGCCAGTTCGATATCGCCGCTGAAGACGATGGAGCCGCTTGTGTTGCGAATCTCGAAGGTGCCTGTCGCATCTTCCGCCACATTGTAGCTCCAGCTTGCCTTGCTGCCCGACAGGGTCGTGGTCGAGGCATCTGCGGTGACTTCATTGCCGATGTAGCTGACGTAGCCCATGCTCTGATTGCTGGTCAGCGAGGCAATGATCTCTTCCAGGTTCTGGTTCTGCTTGATGGCCTGTTCGACGCTCGAATACTGGACCAGCTGATTGGTGTATTCGGCCGAGTCCAGCGGATCCAGCGGATCCTGGTTCTGAATCTGCGTCGTCAGGATGCTCAGGAACAGTTCGTAATCCGCGATAAGCCCAGCCTGGCTGTTAGCCGAACCGGTCTGCGACGATGCCGAGGAAGCTGGAGAAACAGTTGTC
The DNA here is from genome assembly GCF_054658235.1 of Roseibium sp. LAB1. NCBI lineage: Bacteria > Pseudomonadati > Pseudomonadota > Alphaproteobacteria > Hyphomicrobiales > Stappiaceae > Roseibium > Roseibium sp. LAB1. Next base: position 1,435,219 of record NZ_BAAGIB010000001.1, read on the forward strand.
ATTTTTCACTCCTGAGGCGGCAACCCGCCCCGTTAAACTTTCATGTCCAGACCGCCGCGTTGTTCGGCGATGGTCATTCTGACAATGTCTTCAAGCATCGGATCGGCTTCCGCGGAAACCGTGCCTCCGCCACCATTGGAAGCCGGCTGATGGCCGCCTTCACCCTGCTGGGAGCCGAACTGCTGGCCACCGTCCTGCCTCAGGGAAAATTGCAGATTGTCTGAATCCGGGTTGAGACCGGCCGCTTCCAGTGCCCGCTCCAGACCGCGCTGGTCGCGCAGGAACATGTCCAGCGTCTCCGGGCGGTCGACCCGCAGATGGGCCTGCACCTTGCCGTCGTGAGATACCTTCATCTCGACGTCTACCCGGCCTAGCTCCGGGGGGTCGAAACGCATCTGGAAACGGGTCTGACCGTCCTTCAGATTACGTGCAATTTCGGCAGCCACCTGGGTTGCAACTTGACCGGACTGGCTCTGGCTGGGCGCTTGCAGGCTCTCGGTCCGCATCGCTCCGGCAAGATCGCCACCCCGCACCGTGGCCGTGCCGAATTCACCGGAGATACTTGTCTCCGGCAGATCTGCCGGCAGTTCCGCGTCTTCCGCGGCGATATTCGAAAGCGCTGCCGCCGCAACAGGGGCCGCCAACACAGCTCCGCGCGGTTCCGGCCCTGCCCGCTCAGGACCGTTCGCAGTCGGTCCTTCGGCAAGGTTCTGGGTATTTCCGGTCGTCTGCGGGCCGGCAGCAGTCTCAGTGTTTACCTTTAGAGGACCCACCCCGGCTTCATCTGCCCCGTCACCGGAAAGCAGCTGCTCGGCCGGAACCGGCTGAGGCGTTGCCGGAGCTGCCTGCGGCACGGGCACGGTTCCCGCATTCGCGGCTGCCGTACTTTGTGTCGTTGAGGCGCCCGTGGTGTTGCCTGCCTGTGCTGCCGCCCCACCTGTTTCCGCATTCACTGTCACCGGCGTTTCAGCCGGCTGAACGGAGACCTGCCCCTCCGTCACAACTGTGGCGGGAGCTGTGGATGTCCCGGCACTGTCAGCCGAAGCAACAGTCGCGGCAACAGCAGAAACGGAAGCTGCAACAGTTCCGGCAGGTGTGGCCGCGGCCACCTGAAGGCCCGGTGCGTTAGCTGCCGCCTGAGCAGCACCTGGAGCACCCGTCTGGGCCGCAGCCTGGTTCGGCAGCCCTGTGGCTGATTGCGGACCCTTCGGCTGTATGAATGGCGTTCCCTGCGCCCGAAACTCTTTCGGCAGTTCGCTTTGCCAGCGGCGCTCAGTCGTCACGGGCGCTGGCCGGGTCCCGGCCGCCTGAAGCTCAGCGCCGACTGCCGGTTTCTGATCTCCGGCCGTTGCCGGCTGCGTGGCGCCTGCCTCTGCTCCGGTTGCGGTTCCGCCCAGATTCGACCCTGCCGCCGGCAAAGCCGAACTGGAATTTGCATTGGCGTCGGCATCGGCTGCCGGTACAGGCGCAGTCCCGTTTGCAGTGCCAGACAACGGAGCCGATGGCGCGCCGCCTGTAGCAGGCCCGGCACCGGAAAGCACACCATCAGCCGACACGGAAGCAACCACAGCGCCGTCTCCGGTCACGACCGGAACGGGCGGCACAGCAGCCGCGACCGGTGCAAGTTCAGCCCCCAGGGCAGCGTCACCCGCTTCCGCCGTATCCTCACCATCAGCAAGAAGCGGATCTGTCTCGGCCTCGCCCGGTTGCGCGTCGTTCACCGGCAGGGTCACCGGGAGGGTTCCGGTCTCCACGTCGCTGGTGACAACCGAACCAACTGCCTGAACAGCCGATTCCGCTGAAACAGGCGGCACGAGTTCGCCGGTAACAACATTGGCCTGGGTCTGCGCGGCAACGGCGCCCGGCGTCACTGGTTCGGCTGCCCGCCTCCCCTTGACGGAAACCACAGCACTGACCTGCGCCTTACCCTGCCCGGCAACCGAACTCAGTTCCTCGGCAAATCCGTTTGCCTTGCCCCCGATTGAGGCACCCGCGGCACCGGCAGACGCCTGCCCACCAGCAAGCGCGCTGCCCGCGCCTGCCGCCAGCGCCCCGGCAGATACATCCGTTGTAAGTCCAAATGGCAGCACGTTTGCCCCCAGCTCCTGGCCCGCAGCGGCGGGCACATTACGTCACCGAGATTGAAAGCAAACATCGGGCCAAATGCAGAAACCGGAAAAACTCATTGAAACCATTGGCCTTTCTCCCAATCCAACGCGGATTTATCCGGCATCTGGGCGGCAAGCTTTGCCGGTCAGGCAAAGCGTGCCTGCCATGCAGGGGAAGCAATTGGCAGCAGCTCGCCTTATCTGTATAGTGCCGCCAACTTTGAATTGGGCCCTTGATCGCCGCCCGCCCGACGGGGCGCGGATGGCATGGGACGGACAACCGCCCCGCCTGCGCGATCGGCCGAAAACTTCTGGAAGTACACTGGATGCGAAACAGTCTGGATCTGCCCGGCCGCCCGGAAGACACTCGCGTTGTCGTCGCCATGTCAGGCGGCGTCGACAGCTCGGTCGTGGCCGCCCTGATGAAGGCGGAAGGCTACGACGTCATCGGGGTCACCCTGCAGCTTTACGATCATGGCGCAGCCGTCAGCAAGGCAAAGTCCTGCTGCGCAGGCGTCGACATTCACGATGCCCGCCGTGCGGCGGAAATGATCGGCATTCCCCATTATGTGCTGGATTATGAAAGCCGGTTCAAGGAACAGGTCATGGACCGTTTCGCCGACAGCTACATCGCCGGCGAAACACCGATCCCATGCGTTTCCTGCAACCAGACGGTCAAGTTCACCGATCTTCTGAAGACCGCCAAGGATCTCGGTGCGGATGCACTGGCGACCGGGCACTATGTCCGCTCTGCCCAGCAGGGCAACAAGCGCGCGCTTTTCCGTCCGGCCGATCTCGACCGCGACCAGAGTTATTTCCTGTTCGCCACCACGCAGGACCAGCTCGATTTCATCCGTTTTCCGCTGGGCGGCATGCCCAAGTCGAAGGTGCGTGAGCTTGCGGCCGAATTCGGCCTGACCGTCGCCAACAAGCCGGACAGCCAGGACATCTGCTTCGTACCCAACGGCGATTATGCAGAGGTCATCCGCAAGCTGCGCCCCAATGCGGCCGAACCGGGCGAGATCGTTCATATGGACGGACGCGTGCTGGGCACGCACGACGGCATCATCCACTACACCATCGGCCAGCGTCGCGGCCTTGGCGTTGCGACCGGTGACCCGCTTTATGTGGTGCGCCTTGATCCGGACGAGCGCCGTGTCGTCGTCGGCCCGCGCGAGGCCCTGGCCACCCGCACCATCCTGTTGCGCGAGATGAACTGGATCGGCGACCAGCCGCTGGATGAAGGCGACGAGATCGAGCTGTTCGCCAAGGTCCGCTCCACGCGCCCGCCGGCATCAGCCACCTTGCGCATTTTGAACGGCAAGGGCTTCGTGGATCTCGCCAATGGCGAAACCGGCGTCGCCCCGGGCCAGGCCTGCGTCTTCTTCGATACGGACGACGATACGGCCCGCGTTCTGGGCGGCGGCTGGATCCACAAGACCGAACGCACGGGCGACTGGGCGCTCGATTTTCCACAGGCTAAAACCCCGGTTTCTGCGGCTTGAAGCCAAACAAAAAACTTTGCGGCCGGACGCCAATTCAACGCTTGACGCCCGCCCGCCGCCTCACTATAAGCACCCCACGTTGCGCGGGCCGCCCAGGCCCGGATCGCACAGGATGGCGGAGTAGCTCAGCCGGTTAGAGCAGCGGAATCATAATCCGCGTGTCGGGGGTTCGAGTCCCTCCTCCGCTACCAAATCCAACTTGATCTGACACCACGCAATTCAATCGGGTTCGGTGAACCTCATTTTGGAATTGCCCGGGGTTGGTGAAGAGCGTTTAGCTCAGTTCTTCGGGTTTCTTCTGCGCAATGTCAGTCTGCTGGTTGTTTCCTCACGCATGGCCGTCACCGTGTGAGCGTTGCTTCTCACTTGCCTAATGATCGATGTGATTTTCGTCTGCAAAGTTTCAGCACCTCGCTCCTCCTACTCCAAGCGCCAATCGACCCTTCGAGAGGGCGCATGATCGATCAGTCGCCTCCGAAAAGCCGGGGCGATGACCTGCTTTCCTGGCACGTCAAAACGTCAAGCTGAAACCGCAGTGAGGCGCTGACAAAGCTTGCGGCTCACTTGCCAATCCAAATTTCCTGAAGAGAGTCCAGAAGCGCCGCAATCGTGTCCCGACCCAAATGCCGGTTCATTGTTGCAAAGCCCAGGCAGGCGGGAACGGATACCGCATTCCCCACCGCAATACCGAAGGCCTGGCGCTGGTGCAAGGCAATGGACTCGCGGCAGAGGCTGAGGCCAACGCCTGCCCGCACCATTTCCAGCATCGATGCCTCCTGATCAACCAAGGCAACGATGTTCTGACGGCAATTATGTCTGGTGAATATCTCGGCCAGCAATCGGTAGTGCGCCGATGTGGGCGGCGTGCCAATCCAGGGCAGCTCTGCCAAGACTTCCCAGCCCGCGGTCTCGACCTGGGCCTGCCATCCCGGAGGGGCGATGACACGATAAGCGAAGTCGGCAAGCCGCACGGTGTGGAGCCTTTCCTCATTCTGCTGAAGCACCGGCCCGTCCGGAGTGCTCAGATAAAACCCCGCATCGATATGGCCTCGCATCAGCCTCGCCAGAACCTCACCGCTGACCCCATGGGTAAGCTCAGTTGTTATGCCGGGATAATCGGCACGCAACCGCCGCAGCAGAGGACCAAGCCGGATGAATTCGGGATCCACGATGGTTCCAATGCGTAACGTGCCACTGACACTGCCTTTGCCCTGCTGCGCACTGCGACGAAACTCTGCCAGGGCCTCGAGCACCTGCTCCGCCTTGGCCAAGAGTTCCGCACCGCTATTGCTCAATTCCAGTCCCCTGGATGTGCGTCTGAAAAGCGTGGTCCCTGTTTCCTCCGCCAGCCGTTTGAGCTGATGACTGACGGCGGGTTGGGTCAGGTTCAAAAGCTCGGCGGCGCGCGAGACACTGCCCTCGCGGGCAACGGTGGTGAAGGCCAGCAGTCCGCTGATGTTTGAAAAGAGCTTCATATAAAAATCTCTAATATCACTTGGTGCCAATTGTCATTGGATTTGTGCGAGATGCCCCGTTAAAGCCCAAAACAGTGCAGTTCAGGGAGGGAACCATGTCGATCGACATGACGTTCGATTATATCGTCGTGGGGGCTGGTACCGCCGGCTGCCTGTTGGCCAACCGGTTGAGCGCCGATCCGTCCAACAATGTTCTCCTGCTCGAAGCCGGCAAGCGCGACAATTACCCGTGGATCCACATCCCGGTGGGTTACCTCTACTGCATCGGCAATCCGCGCGCCGATTGGCTCTATAACACCGAACCTGACAGGGGTTTGAACGGACGCGCCTTGCGGTATCCACGCGGCAAGACGCTGGGCGGCTGTTCCTCGATCAATGGCATGATCTACATGCGCGGTCAGGCCCGCGACTATGACAATTGGGCCCGGATCACCGGCGAGGATGCCTGGGCGTGGGAAAACGCGCTTCCGGATTTCAAGAAGCACGAAGATCACTACAGGCTCGATGACGGCGACCTGCGCACCGGTGACAACAGCCGATTTTCCGACTTTCACGGGCATGGCGGCGAATGGCGGGTGGAAAAGCAGCGTCTGCGTTGGGATGTACTGGACAGTTTCGCCGACGCGGCAACTCAAATCGGCGTCGAGAAGACCGAGGACTTCAATTCAGGCGACAATGCGGGGGTTGGCTATTTCGATGTCAATCAGCGCGCGGGTTGGCGCTGGAACACATCGAAAGCCTTCCTGCGCCCGGCCAAAAACCGCCCCAACCTGACCATCTGGACCGAAGCGCAAGTCGAGCGACTGACGTTCGAGCGTGATGCCGACGGTGGCCTGCGTTGTGCGGGCGCTATCGTGAACCGGGCCGGCCAGTCCCGCAGACTTTCCGCCACGAAGGAAGTCGTGCTGTCGGCAGGAGCCGTTAACTCGCCGCAGATCCTGCAGCTATCCGGCGTGGGGTCCGCTGCGCTATTGCGCGAACACGGTATCGAAGTGGTCATGGATGCGCCTCAGGTAGGCGAGAACCTTCAGGACCATCTTCAGATCCGTGCCGTGTTCAAGGTCAAAGGTACGAAGACGCTCAACACCCTGGCTTCGACCCTTTTGGGCAAGGCGAAAATCGGCATGGAGTATGCGTTCAAACGGTCCGGCCCGATGAGCATGGCACCCAGCCAGCTGGGCGCCTTCACCCGGTCGGATCCGCAGCGCCCCCACGCGAACCTCGAATACCATGTCCAGCCACTCAGCCTGGATTCATTCGGGGAACCTCTGCACGCATTCCCGGCAATCACGGTCTCGGTCTGCAACCTGAACCCGACCAGCCGTGGTCATGTGAAGATCAGCTCGAACAGCTTCCGCGATGCGCCGAGGATTACGCCCAATTATCTCGACACGGACGAAGACCGCAAGGTCGCCGCCGAAAGCCTGCGGCAGGTTCGCACGATCATGATGCAGCCGGCGATGGAAGCTTATGCACCCGAGGAATTCAAGCCCGGTGTCGAGTATCAAACCGACGAAGAACTGGCTAAGCTTGCAGGGGACATCGCCAACACGATCTTCCATCCGGTCGGCACTGTCCGCATGGGCCGCGAGGACGATGCCGCAGCCCCGCTCGACCCGCATCTGCGGGTCAAGGGGATTGCGGGATTGCGCGTGGTCGATGCCTCTGTCATGCCGGAAATCACCAGCGGCAACACCAATTCGCCCACGCTCATGATCGCCGAAAAAGCCGCCCAATGGATACTCGCAGGACAGTGACAAAACGAGCCTTATAAAGGCAAGAATTGCGGAGGAACAATGCGCAAGACCTTTTCCCAGCTTCCGCTGACCGGCGTAAAGATCGTCGATTTCGGCCAATATATCGCTGGACCTGCAGTGGGAATGCTGCTCGGTGATCTGGGCGCCACGGTGGTCAAGATTGACCCGCTTGCAGGTCCCATGTGGGACAGTCCGGCCAATGCAGCACTGAACCGGAACAAGGTCATTGTGAACCTTGATTTGAAAACGGAAGACGGGCTGGAAAAAGCCCGGGCACTGTGTTCCGAAGCCGATATCGTGATCGAGAACTTCCGGCCGGGGAAGCTCGCAGCGCTGGGACTCGATTTTGCGGAGATGCGCAAGGAGCGTCCCGAACTCATCACCTTGTCGATCCCTGGCTTTGCCTCGAACGATCTTGAACGTCGCGAACAGCGCGCGTTTGAAACTGTTGTTGCGGCAAGCTCCGGTGTGTTTACGGATATGGGGCTGAACCGCGTCCTGATGGGTGTAAACCCGTCCTTTTCTCCGCTGCCGCTGGCCTCGGCCTATGCTGCACAGATTGCAGCCTCCGCTGCGGTGCTGGCACTGCAATCGCGGCAAGTGACTGGGCGTGGCGATCAGATAGAAGTGCCTTTGGCCGCCGCGGTGATGGAGGGGCTGTGTTACAACTCCATCAAGGTGGCCGACATGCCCGAACGCTACCTTACGCAGCGCGAAAAAGAGATCGAGCGACGCCGGATCGAAGGTCTGCAGATGAACGTTCCCTACGAGGATCTGCAGGAACTTCTGGATCCGTTCTTCCGCAGCTACATGTGCAAGGACGGACGCATGTTCTACGTGGTCTGCCCCAGCCATAAACATCATGCGAAGCGCTGCCTTGAAGTGCTGGGCATTTACGAGAAGCTGGTCGAAGACGGGCTGACCTCAGAGGACGACACCTACAAACCCTGGGCCGAATGGTCCTCGCCGGTTTCGCTGGGTGTCTATCCCATGCCCAAGGACTGGGCCGACCACATCGCCGCGCGCATGAAGGAGGTCTTCATGACGCGCACCGCGCGCGAATGGGTCAAGCTTTTCGGCCGTGCCGGCATCCCGGGTGGGCCGCAGTTGTGGCTTCAGGAATGGATCAACGACGAATACGCAGAGCACTCCGGCCTGATGATCGACGTCTGGGATCCGGAATACGGTGAAATGACCCAACCCGGCCCAATCGTCTGGATGGAGGAAAGCGGCGAGGAAGCACTGACGCCCGAACCGCGCCGCTGGGTGGAGTTCGACGAAGCGCTGAAGATCCTGCGGAAGCTTCGAACCGACATTCCAGAGCCGTCCGAGGAGAACGATCAAGAGGCATGGCTGACTGGTGTGCGCGTGCTGGACCTCTGCAATGTGATCGCGGGACCGCATTCAGCCTGCTATCTCGCCCGCTTTGGCGCAGAGGTCATCAAACTCGACCCCGCTCAGCCGCTATACGACAGCTGGAACACGGTGATCTATGGCCTTTCCCAGATGCGCGGCAAACGCTCGATGCTTGCCGATCTGAAATCGCGTTACGGACGGCAGGTGTTTGAAGATCTCGTGAAATCGGTCGATATCATCGTCTGGAACGCACCTGACAGCCAGATCAAGCGCATGGGCCTCGATACCGAGAGCCTGCGCAAGCTGAACCCGGATGCGATCTTCTGCAAGCTCGACTGCTTCTCGGGCGTACGCCGCGGAGTTCGAACCGACTATATCGGCTATGACGACCTCGTGCAGGCCGCGACAGGCATCATGCTGCGCTTCGGGGGAGCCATGGACAGGCCCGAGGAACACGCGCATGTGGGCACGATTGACGTCATGTGCGGATTTGGTGGCGCGCTGGCGGTGGCAGCGGCACTTTATCAGAAACACCGCCATGGCCGGATTGGACGGGGACGCACCTCGCTGTCCGCCAACAGCGGGCTGCTGCAGCTGCCCTTTGCCTTTGACTACAAGGGACGCGGGTTGTTTGACGAACCTTCCGGACCCGAAGCCATCGGCTGGGACGATCTCAGCCGCTTTTACAGCACCGCCTCCGGACGGCACATACTTCTGAGCGCTTATGAGAATGACCTTCAGCGCTTTCGCAATGTCGAAGGACTTGAAGAGCTTCCCGATATTGACCCCGATGAGCGCGCCGCCTATCTCGCTGCCGCGTTCCAGAGCCAACCCGCCTCGGAATGGCTCTCACGACTGCGGGACGCGGATATCGGCGTGGCGATCTGTGAAAACATCGATGCGCTCAGAGCGAGACACTCCCGGGAAGCGGATGATACACCGGGAACAGACAATGGCAGCTATTCCTTCTCGGTTTATGCTGATCACCCTTCGGGTCATGAGGTCATCCAGCTTGACCCATACGCCGTGCGGACAACTCGCGGGAAGGTCTACTCGGTGTCTCCCTCCGAAAAATTCGGCGCGTCCACCCGCACCATTCTGGCCGAGCTCGGCTATGCCGATCGTGCGGTCGAAAAAATGCTGGCCTCAGGCGCACTAAGTGAGTCCTGGAGCGAGGAATATCTGCCGAGCTGACTTGGGAGCAGGCGGCACTTCGCCGCCTGCGGCAATCCACGTTGGGCTTGCACCGGAAACGCTTCGACCGGGAAGCAATGTCGCGTGTCCGGGGCCGAGTCCCTCCTCCACGACCTGCCCCGGCCCAGTCAATGCCGCTTGAGCCGGTCTTCGCGTCCAATCACGTTGATGCGCAGACTGTCGGTCAGACGCAGCGCACCAACACCGATGTCGTCTCGCCGGAACCGCAACGGCGCTGATGTCTTCCACTGCGACAAGCACCGGGGACGACTTCCATTCCACCAACCAGTGGAGCATCCTTGACAGTCTCGGCCTGACAGACCTGGCAACCGACAACCTCGAAGGCAGTCCGCCCCCGAGCCAATACGGCGAAGGCGGTGACTTTGAGGCCCGGTCAGTTGGCAACCTGGTGGTCGAAACAAAGTGGCATTACGCCGCCGGCGGTTTCTACGACAAGATGAAACTCATTTCCGATGGCTTGCTCGTAACGGATGCCGATCACCTGAAAATCGATGCGACCAGGCAAGTTCGCATAACCGGGCAGACCTGCAACCGCGGACTGGTACCGGAGAGCACCTGTCAAAGCGCACAATGGACCGCTGGGCACGCATGAAGTAACAATTCAGGGTAGAGTTAGAGTGTACGACGGCCCAGTCTTTGGTTTGGGCTTTTTGGCAACGGGCGCCTGTCATGGGGAGAACGATGCGAACCTGGACCTGTCTTCTAGGTCTTGCAATGCTGCTATTGGCGGCCTGTTCGACGCTGAACAGAGATTTTCCGCGCGTAGAAACGACTGCTTTTACAGCTTATCGAAGCACCTATCTGGGCCGCCTTTTCCGGACAGCTGAAAAAAGTCATCCGGGCAAATCCGGTGTCTCGCTTGTCACGACCGGGCGCAACGCGTTCGCCATCAGGGTGGCCATGACGGAACTCGCGGAGCACAGCCTTGATCTGCAATACTACATCTGGGATGCGGACCAGAGCGGACGCATCCTCGCGCAGGCCCTGTTGCGGAGTGCGGATCGCGGTGTACGCGTGCGCCTTCTCATCGATGATATCAACGTCAACGGACGCGATGCAATCCTCGCAAGTCTGGATGCCCATCCGAACATCGAGATCCGGTTGTTCAATCCCTTCGTGAACCGGTCTTCGCAAGTCCTGAACCTGATAGGTGATTTCGACCGCCTGAACCACCGGATGCACAACAAGCTGATGATTGCCGACAATGCGGTTGCCCTGCTCGGCGGGCGCAATATCGGCGACCACTATTTCGACGTGTCCGAGGACTCGAACTATCGCGACCTGGACATCGCGGCGGTCGGCCCCGTGGTGCGGGATGCCTCGAGCGTCTTCGACTATTTCTGGAACAGGGACTGGTCAGTGCCGGTCGGGGCCAGCGTCGACCGGGCCTTTGGAAAAACCGACCTGGAAAATGCCCGCAGAAAGCTGGAAGAGACGATCGATACCGAAGGATACCCCTATCCTTTCCGCCAGAAAGTGGTTGCCGTCCGCCAGTCGATGTCAACTCTCACGCGGCAACTCGTCTGGGCACCGACCTATGTCGTCTGGGACGATCCGGCCGATTTTGTCGCCGGAAAGAACGGTGGCAAGATCCTCAAGGCTCTCGTCGGCAAGGTGGACGGGCTGAAGCGTGAACTGCTGATGGAGAACGCCTATTTCGTTCCCACCCAAGCAGGCGCGGACAAGCTGAAGGAGCTCTCTGCCCGCGGCGTGAAAGTTCGTGTTCTCACCAACTCGCTCAGTTCAAACGACGTAATCGCCGTTCACGCCGGCTATTCGAAATACCGCGTGGAACTTTTGGCAGCAGGTGTCGAGCTGCACGAAGTCAGGGCCGATTCCGCGAAAGTTCAACAAACGCTCTTTTCGACGGAGTCGAAGGCAGGGCTGCACACCAAGGCCGCGGTGTTTGACGGCACGTCGCTGTTCGTCGGCAGTTTCAATCTGGATCCACGGTCTGCCAACCTCAATACGGAAATCGGACTCTACGTGGAAAGCACCGAACTGGCGCGCCGGCTGACAGCCTTTCTGAACGAAGGCGTTTCTTTGCAAAACAGCTACCGGCTCGAACTGAACGACAATGGCAGGATCCTGTGGAAGAGCGAGCAGGACGGCGAGATCGTCACCTTCACTTCGGATCCGGGATCGACATTGGGTCAGCGCTTCACCACCGGCATCATCGGAACGCTCCCTGTCGAAGGGCAGTTGTGACCGGTCTTGCCGGGTTGTTGAGTTCCCTGCCATTGCTCGATGCTGCGCCGGCACAGGCTGCAAACGGTGCGCACGGCACACGTTGCATGCAAAGACATCCAGTCAGCACACGCTATTGACCTTGTGTTATTCCGAGGGATCGAATAAGCGCCAATCAAACAACATCGGGAATGCACCATTGAGCGAACTGACCGTAGCGGATGCAACAGACCGCGTATATGAATCCCTTCAGGCGGATAATGAAGACATTGATCTGCACATCGCAGCCCTGAAGGCCGCGTTGAAACGTGAGGGTCTGAAAGAAGCTGTCCTTGATCCGGACAGGCTCGTACAAAACAACCGGTCCGGCCGAAAGCTGCTGCAGGCCTATTTCCGCCAGCGCGGCGTGAAGGTCACATTCGCAGCTTCGTAACGCGAAGCTGCCATCGGCTCACCTGTTTGGCGACCTCGAGCGTCCGACCGATCAGGCTCCACCGGCACCGCTGCTGGCGCTATGCTCAAATAGCGGCGCTGCCGTGCTGGTTTTCCTGGGACAGGTTCCAACGTCACTCGAAAACCGTGCTGCTCTTCGCTTGATTTTTCAGATGTATTTTCTCGGCATGCCGTGCAGCGCTTCTAAACATGAAACGTTTCGAAACCCAGGAAATCGCAAACACGAAGATCATCAGCGGCACGACAAAGACCATTATTGATCCGAGGCCATTCGGAAGTTCATCTTGTGAAAGCAGGAACCAGAAGAACACCCCTGCAAAAACCATGGAAATAGCGATTTCAACCAGTGTCATCTGAAAAGAGGCCCACCAGGAGAAACTCTTGTCGGGGATGACTTCATATTTCCTGTAAAACTGCCGTCCTGCGTCCGATGCAGCTCCCATAACAGAGGCAATCTGGTTCACCGAACCGTTCAGGGAAATTCCGGTAAAAGTTTCCAAAATGGCACTGATGATCGCTATTGCGATCAACAACCCTGTGAAAACAAACGCAAATCGAACCAATCCAACATCTTTCTGCACGGCAGCCCCCGAAAAATCCCAAAACAATTCCTGTTTTGCGTAGGCGCAATCAAACCTACGCATGCGCATTGCCAGACAGACATCCCTCGGCCGGGACTTCTGACGGCAATCGACAGGCTTATAGGGTTTAAATCTTAAGTTGTAATTTCCAAGATTGCTTTTATTCGAGACAGATGCGCGTCCGGCGCCAGACTGTTGACGCACCGATGCCGATAAACTGCCACCCAGCCTTAAGGACGTTGTTGGGGCCGTCTGGGCTTGCGGGCTGAAGGCACAGGGTGTGGAGAGGGCAAACAAGCCTCGGCAAATCAGGCAGGCAATTCCGGCAGTTCAGACGTCGAACGAGCGAACAGCCGTCCGACACGCTCACGAAATCGGCCGGTCTAGAATCTCATTTTCATGCCGATCAGCGGGCCGTTTATCGTCAAGTCACTCAGCTTCGAGTCATCGTCGAAATTGTAGTCCAGGTAGCGGTATCCCAGAACCACATCGAACCGGTCGAAACGGTAGTTAAGTCCGCCGAAGGCCTGCCAGGTCAGATCGCTCTGGCCGGTGCCGATGTCCCCGTAATAGGAGACGTAAAATCGGTCCGTCAGGCTCGTCTCACCTTTGAAGCCGACGATCCCGTCAAACACATGACCTCCGGCATTTACCTCACCGCCCACGCGGCCGATATTGAAGCTCAACTGGGTGTCGATCCAGGTGTATCTCAGGCCACCGAGCGCTCTGATCTTTGTCCGCGGAGTGTCAATCACGGCGTAAGTCACGCCTGACGTGTTGATGAAAGCCTGGATCGCAACGCCCACCCCGGTTTCCACCGGCCGTCTGATAATGTTCGCCGTGGACGTCTCCGAACCTTGCAGATTGAGGTAGATAAAATCGGCAAATCCACCGAAACGCCCCTTCTCGGCAGTGAGCTGTCCCATGGCGGTAAAGTTCAGGTTCTGCAGGATCTCCGACAGAGGAAGCTCGACATTGTCCCCCGCCGACGTCGTCATGTCGATATCCGGGAGCCAGCCATAAAGACCCGCCTCAAAGCGCCAGCCGTGGAAGGGTTCCGCTTCCACCGGGCGTTCGTCCGGTTGGGCAATATCGGCAGCGGCCGCCGGAAGTCCAAGGCAGACCAGAAGGCCGCCCGAGGCAACCGATTTCAGCGCAATACTCAGCATGTCGTTCTCCCGCACCGCATTGTCCCTCGTGAACACGGCCTCTTTTTCAGACAATTCACCGGTACATATATGCCCGGCGATAGACGCGGCGCCGGGCGCCGGCATAGGAAATCGGCGTCATCGGCATGCCGATGACATCAATAAAGACGGAGACGTTTTCCCCGGTCGCAGGCAACTCGCCCTCGATCGTTTTCACCGCATAGACCAGATCATTCCCCTCGAGACGAGGATCCATCAGGACCACCACCGATTGACGAAGCGCGTCGCCTTCAAGAACCGAAATATCGGCATTCGGCGGATCCGAGAGGAAGCTGTCGGTGCCTTCGCTCCAGAACGGAAGGAATGCAGCGGTGGTCATGTTGCCGGCGATCCGCTCCGGTCGATCGGAAAAGAACAGCGTCGTCGGGCTGATATCCTTGAGCGTCAGTGTCATTGCTGCCGGATCGAATGCCATGCTTTTCGAAGTCTGGACAAAAAGGAAGTCGGCATTGTCTTCCGCGGCATGTGCTGCCGAATAGGAGCCTGCCGCCGCAATTGCCGCGGTTCCGGCCAGGCTCGTTACCAGTGTCCGTCTGTTTACTGCAAGTTCCTGCGGCTTCATCTGAAGTCTCCCAACAGATTGACAATGGAGCCACTTCCGATACGCGAAAGTGGCTCAAGGACGAAATTCCAGAGGCGGTCAAGTCAGCTTGAGACGACCGGGCTTCCCCAGCGCTACACTCCCGCTTGCAAAGCCGCCTCCGGGATGGCCCGGACAGTCTGGCGCCGGCTTACCCGGTCACTCCAGGCGTTCCTATTGAACTTCCTCCATCTCGCTCGGCCGCCAGGTCTTGTCGAAGAAGGATGGAAGCGGGCTGTAGAGACGCAGGATGGTGAACCAGCCCTTCTCCGGATTGGTCTGGATCCAGTTGCCGCGGTCCACACCATTGGGCTGCTCGGGGCTGAACCAGACAGTGGTGGAACCGTCCTCGGCTGATGTTGCCGCTGGAGAGGGATAGCTCTGCGACCCCGCGCGCGGATATTTCTGCGGTGTCTGCAGCATCGACCGGGTCTGGTTGTCATAGACGGTAAAGGACCAGAACGCCTTGGCCGGAATATCCTTTGGCAGCGTCACCTTGTAGGTCTTCGCACCATCATAGGGCTCTCCCTTGCTGTCCACGAAACCCATCAGATACTGCGAGCCGACGCCGGGGATGTTCATGATCATGCCGGGGCTGTCGAGCGTGTAGCCGTAGTAAAAGGCCGTACGTGAATCCAGCGTGCGGGCACCGGTTGCTGCAAGTGGCTTGAACATGCCGTCTTCAAAGGCCGGCGGCGGAGTTTCGAAGAAGGCGCCACCTTCCCAGAGCATGCTGCCCCACATGGAACCCGGATAGTACGCCCAGTCCGGGTGTGCACTGTAGGGGCGCCAGTTCAGCACTCGGCCGGCAGCCTGCCCTACCGCAGCCGCATTGGTGAGGATCTTCTTCATCCGGTCGTCCGGCGCGAATTCCTTGCCCTTGACGATGCCGATTGCGGCAAGCTGCCCGGCAAGTTCCACGTTATAGCTGGTCGCGGGTTCGGCCTGGACGTTCTCGTTGATCCACTCGTAGAAACCGATATCGCTCGGTGGAATGGTGTTGAACGACAGGTGGCTGGCCTCAACGAAGGTAGTCTCGGGTATCTTGGCATTCGCACCGAGGCGGACCGTTCCGGTCAGCGCCTGGGCAATGCTGGTGCCATAGCCTCCGGGCGCATAGGGATAGATCTTGAAGTTTGCCTTGATGTTCGCGACCGCAGGCTTGGGGTCGCTGTCGACCAGGTAGGCGCGCGAGGCGTAGAGAATGCGGTTCGTCTTGGAGTGGGCAACAAAGTAACCGCCTTCAGGCAGCGGGCCGTCATAACCCGGGCCGACGATCAGGTATTTGCCGCCCAGGCCGCGATCCGGCCCGGGGCCGCCAACATCGATGATCCAGGAGAACCACATGTCGTTGATCGTGCCAACCCCGTCAGACGGCTGTTCGATCACCATCGGCCCCTTCGAAAGATCAACGACCGAAAGGTAATAGACCGTGTCGGCGTTACCGGTGAGGAACAGCGACGCGGAATCCATCAGTTCAGAGGTGATCACCGCGTCGTTGTAACCAGCGCCGACGCTCTGGAAACCCTTTTGGATACCGAGCGCCGAAGCACCGCGAAAGCTGTTGTTATAGACGTTGAGCGCACGGGTGAAATCCAGCGTGTCGAAGACCTTCTGCGCTGTGTCCGCGCTTGGCGCACCGTCCCGAAACTCCAGCGTTCCGATGTTCGTTTCGATGCGGTCGGGCGCGCCGAGTGACTGGACGACCTGTTCTGTCACTTCGGCATGGGAAGCACCGGCCAGAGACAGGGCCAGAACCATTCCACAACTCATGGAGAGCTTGTGCATAATAAACTTCCTTTTCTTCCAAATATTTAGCTGAATGACCGGTCAACCACCGGCGTGTTGTATCGATGCGTCAAGTCTTGCGGGTCCACGGCTCACGAGAGCTGCACTACAAGCGCGCTGGCGAGCCGATCCGTTGCCGGATGTGGCGTTTTTTCGGATCAGGCCGACAAGATCCGCGGCAGTCCAGAACTTGGGACGACAAACAACGCCAAAGAGCTCACGGCGGTCGGACGGATCATCCCGCATCCCTCCTCTATCAGGTCTCGTTTACTGCCTTAATTTACGTAAAGTCATGTGTCACTTCTGCCCATTACGCGCCATTTCAACTCCCCTGATTCCACGTTACTTTGCGCTAATCGGCATGCCTTGGGCGTCTGACCTGACCATCTGGTGAACGCGCGGGCAAAGGCGCTTGGTGAACTGTAGCCGAGCCTTGCGGCGATCTCCTGAACCCTCAGGTCCGTTTCGTGCAACAAAGCAGCGGCGATGCTGAACCGGCTCTGATCTACGAGTGCCCAAAAGGTGGTGCCGTGGCATTTCAGGCTTCGTTGAAGCGTTCGCGGGCTGGTCTCGAGACGGGCTGCGGTGGCCTCAAGCGATATCGTACCTGCCAGTGCAAGCCCGGCGATCGCCGACCTGACCTTGGCAAGCTCCTTGTCGGAACTGTTCTTTCGGCTGGGCATTTATGTTACCCTGAGTTGAAAGACGTGGCATAGTCATTCTGACCGGTTGGAAACACGAACTCCGACCATTGCGCGCCAATTTTCAGGCGGGTGGGCCAAGGGGATTTCGTGTGAAAAGCAAGCTTGCACTCGCCCGGGCGGCTCATCTGAACAATTTTATCTCCGCACTGCGCGACATTGGCGCTCCGGTCGACCGCGCGCTTGCCCATTCCAAACTGCCGCAACACGTTGAAGAGACCCCGGATCTCTACATCAGTATTCCCATTGCCCTGGAATGGATCGCAAGAACGGGCCATGATCTGCCAGCCATGGAGCTTGGCCTGATTGGCGCACAGGCTTCCTCGCTGTCGTCTTTGCGTCCCATCCAGCAAGCCGCCATCATGACGGCGCAAACCGGCCTCACACGCCTGGAATCCCTGGCTGCCCTCTCTCGGTTCGAGGACAGTGTCCTGGAGATGACCCTCCGGCCTGAAGGAGACGACGTCCGCGTGATCTGCGACATGAAAGGTCTGGGGCGCCATCCTCACCTGTGCTTTGCGGAGTGGTTGAACCTTCAGGCGGTGATTTCAGTGATGCGAAGCGTGGCGGGGCCAAAGTGGTGTCCGAGTGAAATGTGCTTCATATCCCCTCATCATGTGACCGAGGCCATACACACCGCATTTCCCCACACATGGTTCAGGGTTGGCCAACCGCATACTTCTGTTGTCGTGGAACGATCGTCTCTCGCTCTTTCAACGCAAGTTCCCGAACCCCGCCAACCAGCCCTTCAAGCGAAAGGTCCGGCAACTTCGAAAGATCTTCACGTATCGGAAATGGAAGGCTGGGAGTTTGTCAGCCTGCTTCGAAAGATGATTCAGCCATATCTAACCGAGGGACGCACAGGTGTTGCTTTTGCCGCGGAGATGGCAGGTGTCAGCACACGAACTTTGCAACGACGTCTCAAGCTATGCGGAAACTCCTATTCGCAGCTTCTTCAGGAGGCCCGTTTCGAGCTGGCACGCAAGAACCTTGAGAATCCATCGCTCAAGGTCATCGATGTTGCCATGCTGGCCGGTTACGAGAGCCCGCAGCATTTCACACGCGCCTTCCGCCGGTTTACCGGCATCACCCCGACGGGCTATCGCCATCAGACCCTCAACGGTGCCGGCGAGGTCAATTGACCCAGAAACACTGAGCCGGTTCGACAGACCATGTCCGGAACAGTCAGCCTGGAAACACTTCAAAACACCGCTAAAATATGCTTATTTTACCTCGATCTTGAGGCCTTATTTCAGCCCAACAAATCCTGATGAATGAATGACGTCAAATAAGAATAATTGTTTGATATTCAGGGCTGAATTTCCTTTCCGTATTCACCGTCGAAGCCAAAAGAGGTTTGGATGACTGTACTCATCACCGGCGGTGCCGGTTATATCGGCTCGCATTGCTGCGTGGCGTTTCTTCAGGCTGGGCACGACATCGTCGTGGTGGACAATCTGTCCAACGCGAGCAAGGTCAGCCTCGAGCGGGTTGCGGCCATCACCGGCGCGACCGTGTCGCTGGAAACTGCCGATATCCGGGATCAGTCGCGGATGGAGGAGATCCTCAAGCAGTACCGCTGTTCGGCGGTCGTGCATTTTGCCGGGCTGAAAGCGGTCGGTGAATCGACCAAGATCCCCCTCGCCTATTACGACAACAACGTCGTGGGAACCCACCGCCTGTTGTCGGCCATGGCCAATTGCGGCGTGAAGCAGATGATCTTCTCGTCTTCGGCCACCGTCTATGGCGATCCGCAATTCCTGCCGCTCACGGAGGATCATCCGACCTCGGCCGTCAATCCCTACGGCCGCACCAAGCTGATGATCGAGGAAATGCTGCGCGATGTCGCTGCCAGCGATCCCTCCTGGCGCTTCGGCATCCTGCGCTATTTCAATCCGGTCGGCGCTCACGAAAGCGGATTGGTGGGCGAAGACCCGCAAGGCATCCCGAACAATCTCATGCCCTTCATCACACAGGTTGCCGACGGCCGACGGGAAGAGCTTTCCGTCTTCGGCAACGACTACGACACACCGGACGGAACCGGCATTCGCGACTATATCCACGTGATCGATCTGGTCGAAGGCCATCTGAGGGCACATGAGGTGCTGGGGGCAGGTGCCGCACCGTCGAATTGCTTCGCGGTCAACCTTGGCACCGGCAACGGCTACAGCGTGCTGGAGATGGTCAAGGCGTTCGAGCGGGCTTCCAACAGACAGATACGCTATTCCATAGCCCCCCGCCGCGAAGGCGATGTGGCACAGTGTTTCGCTAACACGGAATTTGCTGAAAAGCTGCTGAACTGGAAAGCCGAACGCGGCCTTGAGGACATGTGCCGCGACACCTGGAACTGGGTCTGCAAGAACCCGCGCGGCTACGAAACCGTCGCCTGACCCAGGCTGAAGCATTACAAGTTTGAGCCGGCAAACGCTCTTGCCGGCTCAATTCATTGGCAGACTGCATGCCGTTCTAGGCTGAAGTGTTCTGAAACACCCTCACGGTGCGGATGCTGGTTGCAGCTCCGGCAACATCGCCGTCGTTCTTGCCGGCAAAGGGCGCAACCGCATTGCTGAGCAGCAGCAGCGCCGGCGTGTGAGCAAAATCGTTTGGAGCGTCGAAGACCTCCATGTCGTCGACGTAGAACCGAAATCCCTGCTTCGTCCAGAGCATGGCGTAACGGTGGAAGGTGTCATCCAGGCGAATGTGGGCCCTGTAGCTGGCCGCAAGAACCTTCTTTTCAGGGCTCCAGCGGCGCGCCGACACCTGGACGATGTTCGGATATTTGACCTCCGCCACATCCAGTTCGAAATGCGTGTCGCCCTGCGTTGCGCGGTCGGATATCAGCCAGAAGGCATTGTTGACGCCGGCCTCGCGAGCAATGCGCATCTCGCATTCGAAATATCCATAGGTCTGGCGGAAACTCCGGGTCCGCACGTATCCGCCCGTGAAGGGCCGTTCCGGATCGGCCTGATGGCCGAGCTTGAGGTCGAGTTCGCCATCCCGCATCACGACATTTCGCGGGTAGCGCATGGTCGGATGACCGTCCCCACCGATCCGCATGCGATCCCAGGTCTGCTGGAACCGGCTGAGGTCGTCGAAGTCTTCCTGAAAGGTCAGCTGCCAGTCGCCATCCATCTGCTGCAGGGGCGCAGGCAGATCGTTCGAGGTCAGGGCCAGCAAACGGCGGGGCGACGCAAAAAGCGCAGCGCCCGCAATGCCGCCGGCTGCCGCGCCGGTCAGAAACCGGCGGCGGCTCAGCACTGGACTGGTTGGTGTCATGATGCTTGCGAACCGATCAGCTCGCCAGTTTCGCGCCGGCATCCGGTGACGTCTTCTCGCGAAGCTTCAGCTCCAGGTTCCAGGCACGGCTGCGCAAGGTCTCGATCTCGCTGGTCATGTAATCGACCTCACCCCGGAACCAGTCGGTGACTTCTTCGGTCGACTGGTCGATCTTCACCAGGTTCGGCTTCACCAGCGCTTGCTCAGGCGGAGAAGCCACCGGCTTCGCGAGCACATGGTTGAGACCGTTCTCCGTCAGGAAACGGTGATACTCGGCATAATTCAGCCGGTAGACATGCTGGACCTTGGAGAAGTCGGCGTTCTCGAAAATCTTTTCCAGATTGATCGGCATGTAGTCTTCGATCTCCACCGACGGGATCGCGAACAGCGTCGACAATTCGCGAATACGGGAATCGTAGGTGAAGAAGACCGCGGGAATGCCCTGGTGCAGGCCGATGACGTTGCCATGGAGGCGGAAGCCGACCAGAACGTCGACATTGTCCCGCGCATCCGCTGCCCATTCGTCAACGTCGAAAAACGCCTGCATCCGCTCGCTCATCAACGCCTCGACATCCTTGTCGCCCTCCAGATTGTATTTCCCGAGGATCGAACGGATGTGCTTCTGCTTGGCTTCGCCGGTCTCGAAGATCGCCAGCGTTTCCTCGCGCTCGCCCTGAGAATAGAGACGATTGGACGACCGCTTGGCGACGGCCTCGATGAGCGCCCGTTGCATGCGGTTGGTCTTGGTCGCGTTGGAGGCGTAGTCGGCGGACAGATACTTGTTCAGCGTCAGACCGACACGGGCATTGGCCGGATCGAACGGCTTGATCTCGATGGAAGGCCTCAGGTTACGGTAGAAGCTCGGGCAACCGATGATCCGGATATTCTTGATGCCGATGTCGTTGAAGACTTCGGCGCTGTAGACCCCGCGCACACCGATCGTCTCGCACTTGTCGGCGATGATCTTCCACGCCTCGATGCTGCCCTTTGGAATTTCAAGCTTCTTGTATTTGGCCGCCTGGGCACCGACGCCCACCGGTACGATCGGCCCCTTGAGCTTTTTCAGAAGCGGAATGACGTTGCCGATGTCGACTGTCTCGGTGAGATAGTTGGACCCGCGAATGACCGTGGCGTCGTAGTCGCCTGTCGGCCACAGCTTTTCGTCGGCCGCGTGGGCGAACTGGACATTGGTGATCTGGTCATAGGCCAGCGCCTTCAGCATGGCGTCATAGACGAGAACGTCGCCCGTGTTGATCCCGCCACGCGCGAAGGTCGACAGGGGATCGTCGATTTTCAGGAATGCCGACTTGTTGCCCGGCTTGACGGCAGCACCGCCGTTGAGAACGAAGAGCTTCTTCATGTGAACTGCACCTTTCAAAATGTGGGCTCGGGCCCTTCGATTACTGTGCGGACGTCTGACGCCGCCGTTGCTGCCAGAGCGATGCCCCGTCAGCACTTGCACCCCGGCCGGGCGTTTCGGATGAACTGGAAATCTGCGCGACCGGCGCCTTGGTCCGGCGGATGCTTTGCAGCCGATCCGGGAACCAGTTGTGCAACTGCCGCAGGAACGGCTGCAGGCTCTTGTCCCAACTGCGTTCCGCACTGCGCTGCGACGCATTTGCCGAAAGGCTTCGAAGCAGCCTTTCCGACTTTGCCAATGTCTCCAACGCAGTGATCAGGTCGTGGGTCACCACCCCATCGTCAGAGGAGCGCAGCAAAAGACCATCGACCTTGTTCTCGATCAGCTCGCCCACGGCCCCCACATCGGTGGCGACAGGAACGCAGCCGAGACGCTGTGCCTCGATGATCGTGAGTGGCGCGCCTTCCCAGCGGGACGGCAGCACGAAGGCATCCGCCCAGGCCAGCAGGCGGCTGAGCCGGCGGCTGTCATAGATGGGCGGATCGACCCGGATACCAAGCTCCGCGAACCGCTCCTTCCAGGAACCGCCCGCCCCGGCATCCATGACGTCCGATCCGACGATGCGCCAGTCGATATCGACGCCCTTGCGTTTCAGAGCACGTGCTGCGGCAAAGATCCGCTCGATGCCTTTCTGCCTGTCCAGGCGGCCCAGGAACACGGCCCTCAGGCGGCCGTCGCGGTCCTGCAGGCGGGTGTCCGACAGGCGTTTGACGTCTTCCGGCACCATCGGGTAGCCCGCGGCATTGGGAATGTGAAGCAACTTGGCAACCGGCACGCCCATGCCGTGCAGCCATTCCGCCATGTCGCGCGAGCAGGTCAGCACGCTGTCGTAGATGTGCTCATAGGCAAGCGTCAGGTAAGGATGGCCTGCCGGACGGCCGAGTTCCGAACTGTCCAGCACATGCACATAGTTGACGACCTTGACCCCGCGCCGGCGAAGTTCGCCGAAGATGGCATTGGCCGGTGCGAGCTGGTTGTTGATCACCACATCAAGACCGGACAGGAACCCGAGAACCTCTTCGGCCCGCGCGTTTTCGTCATGCCCCATCAGCAACTCGTGTCCGGAGAACATATTGGGACCACCCCAGAGAGGATAGTCGTCGGCCAGGAAGTTGATGGTGTCGAACACCCCGTCATTGTCGGAAATATGGTTGTAGACCGGCTTGCCGAACACATAAAGATGGACTTCACAGCCGGCCTTTTTCAGAACCCGGGCAGCCGCGTAGGCAACCTTCTCGACGCCGCCGAATGTTGCGATCGGCAACAGCAGACCAACCCTCAGTGGCGAGCCTTCCTTGCCGAGACGCGGCATGATCGGGGACGCCCCCGCACTATGGCGCAGCAGCTCGAAATACTTGCTACGGTCCGGGAAATAGGCAGAACGCCAGATCCAGCGCTTGCCGGGACCGTGCCGGTAACCGGAGTCGCGCAACGCCCCCAGCGTGGCCAGAAGGCTGTTGGTGGCAGACAGGGCCGTGCCTTGAATGTCTTCTGCTGAAAACGGTCCGCGCACGACAACTTCGGCAATCTTCGGCGCCGGATTGGCGCCCCGCAAAGTCCGGATCCAGTCGTCGGACTTGTCCTCGACGCATTGCTTCATGATGTCGAGCGAACACATCCATCCAAGCGGCTTCTTGGCAAGTTCCTTGCCTTCGCCCAGTTCGTTCACCTCGATCGCCAACCGATCCTTGTCACTCTCAAAGCGGAGCGCGACAAAGTGGTGGGACGCCGACAGGCGCTCGGTGAGCCACAATACGTTGTGCAACAGACCACAGCTTTTCAGCGCTTCCCTGTGTGCGGGCGACATCCACAGCCAGAACGGTGGCACGCCAAAGGTTTCAGGTTCCGCCTGCGCCGCCCAGAAGGTCTTCACGAACTCCTCGATGCTGCGCTTGTTGTGCGCAACCGCAGGATCGGTGAAGAGATCGACCAGATAGGTGTCCGCTCCGAAGGCAACGAACCGGGGCGCTTCCTCGTGTTCCCAGCCAAGCAGTGTTTCGGTGGAAAACAGCTTCTTGTGCTTGTCCTTGATGTAACCAAGGATGCTGTCACGGGTCCGGTTGGAATCCCGCAGCATGCTCTCGGCGCGCTGGCGGTACTCGAAACCGAAGAAGGGATAGTTCGCCCCCTTGAAGCCATGCGAGATCGCTTGCAGCCAGAAATCCCAATCCTCGAAGCCGGACTTCATGCTCTCGTCGAAACGAACCCCGGCGTCGAGGAGGGATCTGGAGACCAGGCTGCCAGCCTCGCAGATATTGTCGAAGGTAACGTGCAGAAGGCGCGAATAGTCCGCTGTATAGTTGCCGTTCCACTCGATCCCGAACTTGTCGATATTGGGATAGACCCAATCCACACCATCGCTGGACCGCATGAAATCAAGCAGTGTCCGGATCGCCGAGGGCGTAATCCGGTTGTCGGCATCCAGAAAGTAGATCGCTTCCAGATCGGCAAAGCTGCGCAGGGCGAAGTCGATGCCGTAATTGCGCGCCGAACTGAGACCTCCGTTGGCTTTCCTGAGATAATAGACATTGTCATAGGCGAGCGCATAAGCCCGACCTGTCTGACCCGTCTCGGGAAAGGGACAGCCGTCATCAACGATGACAACCGCTATGTTGAACGGTGCCTGTTGAGCCAGTGCCGCGTCTATGGCCTCGGTCAGAAGGACCGAGTGCTTGTAGACCGGAATGACGATGGCGACCGTGGCCGAGGGCGTGCCGGATCCGCCGAACTGTGCGTAGCGCACATTCGGCAGGCCCGGTCTTGAGCCAGTGTGCTGGAGCATGCCGGCCTACCCACTCACGACGGCGCGGAAGTTGGCGAATTTCGCCCAGGCAAAATCATTGCCGTCCGCTTCGCTCATCCGGGTAGCGAAATAGACATTCTGCCAGACCCCGATCCGCTCGCCGGCAAAGGCGCTCAAGTGAGCCGTCTCGCCGAAGCTGACGGTTTTCCAGCCGGAAAACGCCTCGCCAACCGTCTGTTCCCGCTCCCCTTTGAAGAGCGCCCTGGCCGCACCGAGATCCTTGGCAACCACGATGGCGAAATCGATGTCGGACGCCCGGCTGTTGTCGATGAATGCCTTGGCCGACATGCGGATCACCTGCGGTGGACAGGCCGCCGGCAGTTGCCCGATCGTCATGCCTTCTGCAGGCGGATGACAGCCGATGGCCCGCTCAGTCGGCAACGGCATGATCGCCTCGAAATCGAAGGACACCTCATCGGAATTGGCAAGGCTGGCGTGCTCCAGGATACCCGGGGCGATCGGCATGTCGCGGAAGCCTTCGTCCTGGTTTACCTGCTGCGACTGCGCCGGAATGTAGTTCGCATGCGGCGGCATGGAGACGCCCGGAATGCCGCCCCAGACCTGAAGCGCGAGGCTGTTCTTGAGAACCGGCAAGTCGTTGGCGGCATCGCGGACCTGGAACATCTCGACCGGCTGCAGGCCACCGACGGACAGAAGCGGCACCTCGTCCTCCGTCTCTTCAACCTTCAAGCGGAATTCCAGCGTTCTGCGCAGACCGGCTGTCGAACGCGACAGACCGAAGATGTTCCAGCCCGTGGAAAGATCGCCGCTGGAGAAATGCCAGGTATCAACGATCCTCTGGTCTTCCAGCGTCATCAGCTGGGCACGCAGCTTGATATCGGGACGCGCGCCGGTCTGTTCGACATGCACCGCCACACCGCTGACGCCGGAACTCGGCACGGGCAGGATCTGGCTGACGCCGTCGACGGATGCGCTGGCCAGCACATTCGCGTTGAGCGGGTTTTCAGCAGGCTCGTTGCTGAACAGAAGGTCCAGCGGCTGCAACCCATGCCGGTTGAGGAAAGCCTCGAGCGCCGCGAACCGGTTCTGCAAATCGTCGTTCAGGCTTCGAAGTGTCTTCAATTCCTTGCTGGACAGAACCAGACGCCGTGCACCGGATTTCACATGATCCGCGACCAGGCCGACCATCGAGGACACGGCCTCCACTTCACCGCCCCGGCCCCAGCCGATGACAGGCGGCAACTGCACCAAGCCCCTTTGTTGCAGCCATTTGAGAAGCTCGTCCTTGGCTTCTGTCGCAGCCGGATCCACGATCACCGCCAGCGGCAGGAGCGGTGCTTCCGACACCTGGAACCGGCCCGCGCTCTCATCGGAAAACAAGGCGGAACCGTCCTCGACACCTTCGAACCAGACCGTTTTGACCGCCTCGAGCAATGGCCCGGGAATGTCCTGCCTTGAAACGCCAACGACGATCAAGGTCAGCTCTTTCAAGAGCAGCATCTCGCGTGCGGCGTTGTGAACGGGAAACGTGTCTTGTGTGGCCACGACTGTCATGCAAGCCCCCATCTGAACTGTGAAGCGCCCCCTGCCGGAGATACGCTTGCTCAACTAATATACATGCACATCATTTATGTTTGTTTGTGACAATAATGCGGCGCAACATAGAATTATGTAAATATATTTATCTACTTATTGTGATTTATAAAATATAGATACATTTCTAGCGGAAATTCTATCAAAATATACATATAAATTACTTTGAATTTCGAAATTATTACTTTATAGAGTCACATGAGCGCCACCACCCGCCGCTGCTGTGCCGCCGCCCGCTCCCGCATCACATGCGGCACGTTGTTCTCGCTCAGGAAGTCGCTCATGGCGTAATAGGTGGCCTCGTAGGCCCGGTTGAACTGATCGAAGAGGCCTTGGTCCCAATAATCGCTCAGGCGAAACACCTTCTCGCTGAAGACGTCGAAACTCGGGATCCGGAACGTTTCCGCAAATTCGCGCGTGCGGCTGTCATAGGTGAAGTAAAGCGCCGGAACCCCGTTGGCCAAAGCCATCAGATTGCCGTGCAGGCGATAGCCGAGCACCAGGTCGCAGGCTTTGACGCAGGCGTCATAGTCCGCAACGACATCCGAGTAGAACATGCAGTTGCGATAGAGACACTCGATCTCGTCGTCCAGATACCACTCGCCAACCCAGGCGTTTTGCCGAAGCGAAGAAATTGCCCGCTCTTTCTGCTCGGGCGTCCCGAGCACCAGCTTCTTTTCCTCCAGCTCGCCCTGCGCCATCAGAACGGTGTCGAAGCGGGCCGCAACCGACTTGATCAGATCCCGGTGAAAGGTGAGATACTGCCGGATATCCCTGGCATAGGCAGGCGACACTTCACGCCGCACGGTCAGGCCGACCTTCCTGATCCGGTCGATGCCGGGCAAGGTGATCCTGAGGCCCGGATCGTTGTGGCGAAAGGCCGTCGGACAACCGATGATCCGCGTGTTGGAAATGCCGATGTCCTTCAGCACCTCGGCGGTATAGGCGCCGCGAACGCCGACCGAGGTCGTTGAGGCAGAGATGAGGCGCAGGACGTTCTTCGTGGCATCCGACAGCACCAGCTTTCCGTCCACCGGAGCCTGGGCACCGATCCCGAAAGCCAGAACCGGAAGCCCTAGCCGGTGCAGCACCTGCTCGGCCATTTCCCAGTCCATGTCGTCGTGAATGTAGTTGGACCCACGCAACACGACATAGTCGAATTCATCCCGCAGCCGGTCGACTTCCGCCGGGTCGAATTCGCGGATCGTCAGTGTCTCGAGCCGGTCGTACTTCAACAGCTTCAGCGAGGAATCGAAGACGAAGGCATCGCCGATATTGTGATAGTGGTTCAGGTTTCGCTGAATGTCCTGGTGTCTGTACCAGCGGACATTGTTGTGGTCGTAGACTTCGCCGGACGGTATCATCACCAGAACGCGTGTCATTCCATATTCCTTTGTCTTCTCAGGCGCTTTGCTTGAGGGCACCGGGACGAGACGCGAGGCCGCCATCTAGAACCTCGCGATAAAGGGTCACGTGCTCGCCGGCACTTTCGAGATGCGTTTTGGGTGGTCTGATGCCCGTCCGCAGACGCTGCCACAGACCCGGATCGCGCAAGGCCTCGGCCATGCGGTCCGCCAGGTCTTCCGGGCTTGCCGGCCGGGCATGCAGTCCATCGACCTTGTCGCGAACCTTTTCGGCCATGCCACCGATGCCGCTGCAGATAACCGGACGCCCATGGAAGAACGCTTCCTGAATGATCACAGGTGAGTTCTCCCACCACACCGACGGCATCATCACCCAGTCCGTCTGCCTGATCAGCGACGGCATGTCCTTGTTCTGATAGCTGCCGGCGAAGCGCACGCGCGATCCGGCCACTTCAAGAAGCTCTGAAATCCGGCTTCGAAACGCTTCGGGCTGGCGCTCCAGGTTGCCACCGTGGATCGTCAGCGTGGCATCGTCCCCCCAGACGCTTTCGGGAATTCGCTGGACCGCATCCAGCAACACGTCCACACCCTTGTAGGGCGTCATCTGGCCGAAGAACGCAAAACGGTTCCGCCGCCCTCCCGCCGCCATGGGGCGAGACGCCGCCTGCTCGCCCACATTCAGACCGTTTTCGATAACGGTCATCTTGTCCGCCGGCAGCCCCCAGGCGACATAGCGGTCGGCCAGAAAACGGCTGGGCGAAATATAACCATCGGCAAGGCCGAGCATGGATTTGATGAATTGCCGGCGGCGCAGGAAGCTCGCAGGCGATATCTCAGGAAAGCAGCTGTTGCAGGCGATCGGCGAGGCCGCATCACATAGCTTGTGGCCACCCGCTTTGACCATCTGTCCATGATGATGGCAGATGGACAGGAACTCGTGAAAGGTCACCAGAATGACGGCATCGGGCAAGGCGTCACGCACCGTGTAGAGCGTCTCGAGACCGAAGCCGATGAAATGATGGAAATGCACAACGTCCGGGCGCAACGTGCGCACAAACCGGCGCAGATCCCTTTGGAGGTCTCCGGTGTTGCGGTTGGAGACCAGGAACGGATCGTAATCATCGGCGTGAAACAGCAGCTCGTCGTCGGCGTCATCAACGCCCATCAGTGCTGACTGGCCGTGGCGCGGATAACCGTCTCCAACCCTTGCCAGGAAGAACGACTGCGTTCCCGGCAGGGACTTCAGCCCCTGGTGAAGATTGTAGGATGCCACTTCCGCACCGCCCAGCGACAGTGTCGGATGGCCGTGAGAAATGACGAGCACCCGCAACGTCCCGCCCGCAGCCTTTGGTCTGTCCTCGGCAGGCGCCGTCATGCGATATCCTCCGCAAGGTCTGCCAGCACCGGAGACCAGATCCGCTCGAAGCTTCGGCGATCAAGTTCGGAGACCAGCTTCTTCCATGAACGCTCTCCCGGGCCGCTGTCCTCGGCGTGGATCATCTCCACCTGAGGCACCCAGAGCGAACCGATGCCCGACAGCTTCAGCCGCAGGGCGGCATCGAGCCCCTTCTCGTCTGTGCCGAGATATTTCCTGGAAAAGCCGCCGGCTTCCGCCAGCGCCGATCTGGGCAGGACACAGCAATCGAACGGAGCCGCGGCAACCGGACTGACATCCGCGCCATGAAGGGTCCGGCGCGGATAACCTAGATAATGCTGCTTCAGCAGGTAGCGGCCGTCTTCCGGTTCGACCCAGGCACCGCCCCACCTGATGGTTTCGTCTTCGTAGAGCAGGGTGGGTGCTGCAATACAGGAAGCGTCCTGCGCCTGAAACGCCGCGAGCAGCGGCTCCAGCCAGCCCGCCTCGCGCGGCAACACACCGGAAGACAGGCAAACAACCGTCTCTGCCGGTGAGGCCTCGACGCCCGCCTGAAGCGCATCGAGCGCGTCCTCGACGTGGTCCGCCAGCACCAGGCGGACGGCGAGACCATAGAAACCGGCAAGCTGTCTGAAGTCCTCGATCTGCTCGAGCGCTTCTTCATGCGAAGCAACCAGCACCACCGGCGCCGCCCGTAGAACAGGATCGAGAGCGCACAGTGACAACAGGACACGTGATTTTTCAAAATTCCCGTCGAGCCCGATCACAAGGGCAAAAGCGGCGTGTTCGGGCACAGGCCCCAGATCGATCGTTTCCACGACAACCGGATCAGGTGCATCGTTGGCCTGCAGCACCGGCAAGAGGTGCCGTTCCAGAAAATCGGGACGGAAGGCGGTTGCCGGGTCGAGACCGGACACAAGCCGCCGGAGAGCGGAGCGCGTCGAGGCCCTGCCAAGTGTCAGCGGAGCGAAGGCGGACCGGCTGTCTTTCAGCACGATTTCAAGATAGGCGCCGTCAGAGCCGGCCATTTCCTCGGCAGGAACGTGCACCAGGAACCCGTGCCGCTGAAGAGCATCCGGCCCGTTCAGAAACGGTGACAGGGTTTCAAACGCACTTGTTACATCTGGCCGCTGCTGCGTCGTCCATCTTGTATCGAGGCGGCAGCTCCTGCACCCCGAGCGCAGGAAGACCGTTTCGACACGGTCTTCCGGATCCAGCAACCAGCCCGACAACAAAGCGCCGGCCCGATCCAGCGAAGCGCTGAAATCTATGCCGACCCTGACCGGCACATCCAGCTCGCTAACCGTTTCCCTGCCGTCGAACCGCCGGCCCGCGAGCTCCAGCCGGGCCCTGCCGTCACCCGCGGGGGAGAGCTTCGGCAACAGGGCCCGTATGTGGGAGGGAAGAGCCCGGGCCGGCGGCATGGTCCTGTGTTCATGAACCTCGACCACGCTCCAACCGGCGCGGCCACGAAAGAATACCTTGCGAAGCAACCTGGCATCGAGACCACCCTCGACTTCGAGCAAGCCTGAAAAACCATACGCCTTGCCGCCGGTATCCTGGCGCTCGAACAGACTTCCGGCCAGTTCTCCGAGCTTCAGCGCCCCGTCGAAAACAAACACCCGGTTGACGCCTGCCGGCATTCCCTTGGCCCAGCCCTGCAGATAGATATCTCCGGCATCGAAAACGCCCAGGACCTCGATGAAACCATCACGCCCTGCAACGGCATCGACAATCCTTGCGGCCGTCTGCATGGCCTGAGGCGTGACACCTGACCCCAGCAAGGCCTGGACAAGACCATCGACGATGTCGGGCACCGATTGCGGCGTCAGGTCACCGACACTCTGAAGGAAGCTCTTGAGATCCCCCGCCCGGTGCTTGAAGGCATAGGGATAGGCATGCCCCTGGCTGCGGATCGTTACCCGCTCGGGACGGCCAGGTGAATCCGGCGCCAGAGACAGGATCGCAACGAAAGGACGTTTCTTTCCCGAAATCCGGTTGCCTGCGGCCAGGACGGCTACCGTGCATGGCACGGCCATCTTCGGATCTTCATTGAGGATGGCCGGCAGTCCGCCGGCGAAGGCTTCGCCCACGCCGGCAATCAACAGCGTTTCACGGTCGAGACTGACACAAAGGACCGAACGCCCGTCGAGCGGAACCCGAGCCTCGTCGCTCCCCTGCCCCTTGAGTGCGGATGCCTGCCGCTCCGCTCTTGCGGGCAACTTCTTTGCGCCTTCAAGGGAGACGACAGGCTCCATCGATCCTTACCTCCACAGACCGCCCAGGGCGGCGAACAGCATGCCGCCGACAAACCCGAGAAGGATCGCCAGCACCAGAATATGAACCTTGAGATTGTTGCGGCTCTTCTCGCCCAGGGCCTTCAGGCGGTCATCGAACCCTTTCAGCGTCGTATCGAAGCGCAGAAGGAAGACTTCCAGCTCCTTGACCTTCTGGGACAGGTCGCCCTGGCCGCTTTTGAGAATGGACATGGCCTCGCCAAGTTCGCCCTCATTCGAGGCCAGTGCATCGATCCGCTGTACCGTCTCTCGCAGCACCGCGGTCGCATCGCGCTGGCCGACGGCACTTTGGCGCTGCGCCACGATCAGCCGGTCGACCTTCTCCATCACGACAGCCAACGGCATCGCGACGGCAGCTTCTGCTGCCCTTTCTTCGGCGCTCGGGCGCGGCAGCTTGAGCTGCGCCTCCCCCTTGGGCGTTTCCGCCACCACCGTCAGACCACCGGGTGCTGCGGCAACTGCCTGGGGCAATTCGATGTCGAACGCATAATTGCCGTCACCGATGCCGTTGCGCTTCAAGTCGATGCGCTGGGTTTCAGCTACCTTGCTGAGCACCCGCTCACCATCGTGGAAGACGTGGATGGTCATGCGGTCGCTAGGGCTCGAGGCGTCCCACGCCCAGCCAAGCAACCGGCCGTTTTCGAATGCATCGACACGTCCCTGCAACCGCGCGGAAACGACCTTTTCCCCGGCCTCCGCACCGACTTGCGGCGGCTTGGCGTCCGATCCGGGTTTTACCTGTTCAAGAGGGGTTACACTCATGCCGGTTTCCTCAGGCTGCAGGTTCACGCGCCGTGGATTGCCGGTCGGCAAAAAGGCGCAGATATTGTTCGGCAACGGCACCGACGGAAGGCGGCCTGCGAATGTTGCCCGCAAGTGTCCGGTACTGTTCGGCATCTCCCGCTGCCGTTGCCATGGCGATGGCGAGGCCAACCGGATCGTTCTTGCGCACATGCTGGCCGTCGACACCGTCCCTGACGGCTTCGGCCATGCCGCCGACACCGCTGGCGATCACCGGCCGCCCATGCTGCTGTGCCTCCGCAATGACCAGCGGCGCGTTTTCCCACCAGAGCGAGGGCACCACCACCCAGTCGACAGGTTCCATGAGATCGGCAACATCATCGGGTTTGTAAGGCCCCAGACGCTGAACCCTGGGCGCGGTTTCTTCGAACAGCGCGTCGATGCGCTTGACGAAGTCCTGGTTCTGGAAAGGAGCGCCGCCATGGACCCGCAATTCGAAATCCATGTCCTTGTCCACCAGCAGCTTAGCCGCCTGCAGCAGCACCTCAACGCCCTTCCAGGGCGTCAGATTGCCGAAGTAGCCGAAAACGGTCTTCGGCGTATCTGCAGCCGCCCGGCTCGCAGCCGGCGTCACGTCCGGCCGGCCGTTCCGGATGATCCTGATTTTTTCCGCTGGCAATCCCCAGCGCACATAAACGTCGCGCAGAAACGCACTTGGAGAAACGAACTCGTCGACGGCCTCCAGATGGGTCTTGATGAACCGCTCACGCAGACGCATGTCGTTCGGCTTCGCCTCGGGCAGGCACTTGCACAAGCCCCCCGGCCCGAGCGCCGCACAGGCTTCGTCCGGACTTTTCATCAGGACGCCGTCATTGGCGCAGATCGCGTAATAATCGTGCAGCGTCATCACGATGCGGACATCGGGCAGCACACGGCGAATAAGAACCGGCAGCTCGACGCCAAACAGCAGCAGATGGTGGATATGGACCACGTCCGGCCGGAAACTTTCCAGCAGCGTGCGCATATCCGGCACGAAGGCCTGCAGGTCGATCTGGCTCATGTTGAACCGGTCGAAATGACCGGCCCACATCAACAGCTCGTCACCACTGTCGCTGATGGCCTGGAAGCTCGTGCCCGGATGCGGGTCTCGGTGCAGGTGGTTGGTTGCACCGACAAACAGCGACTCGTGCCCGGCCTTGCGGTAGGCTCGGGCCAATTCGAGCGCGACGGTCTCCGTGCCGCCGGGATGAAGATCCGGATGATTGTGCGCAAAGACCAGGATCCGCATCACGACACTCCCCGCGAGGTTTTCACGGCAACGAAAAAGTCCTGGTAATGCGGTGCCCCGTTGCTGCCGCGCCAGTGCCCGAACCGTTTCAGGGCAATTTTGAACCCGGCAGCCTCCAGGGCCTTGTCGAGGAAACCATCGTCGAAGGCGACGGCTGCCAGCGGGGCCCGGGGGTTGGCATACCAGGCGGGCCCTTCGCCATCACGGCGGAACACGACCCGCGGTGTCAGCCCTGCCGCCCGGTCCGGCGCGACCACGAAGGCCGACAGGAACAGCCTGCTGCCCAGCTCCATGAGCCTCGAGATTTCGCGAAAATACGGCAGGATCTCCTCGGCCGGGAGATGCGTGACCACCGAGGTCATGATGGCGAAATCGAATGAGCCGTTGGCAAATGGCAGGGCGATCTCCGTGCCTCGGATGTAGCCGTCGGGATTGTAGAGATCGTTGGCGATATCGAGATGCATGAACCGGAAGTTGGGATAGACCGACCCGATGTTGCGCGTGCACCACTGAATGCCCGCAGACGCCGGGTCTATTCCCACATACCGGGCAGCTTCGGGATCCAGATATTGGGTCAGCGGCACAGCCATCCGGCCGATACCGCAGCCGACATCGAGCACCCGCTCATGTGCTTGAAGGCCGCCAAGTTCGATAAAGTGGCCCAGAAATTCCGTTCCGATGGCCAGGTAATCACCATCGCCGACAAAATTGTCCTCGCTTGGTGGGATCGGCAGGAACCGGTTGCGGCCGATATGGCCTTGAAGGTCTGCAAGCCGTTCGCTGCTGAGCGGGGACGTCACCAGTCTGGACGCATCCTTGATGAGAACCGGCGAATTCATGCAGTCAGCCCCTTGTCGCGCTGCTCCGCAGCCGTCATCAGGGCAATGATGTCGTCCTGCCAACGGGATTGGTGGAGCCAGCGATTGTATTGAGAGGCGACACCGCGCGTGTAGTCTTCGTTCTTGCGAATGGAAACACGCTCGAAGTGATAAAGCTCAACGTCGCCAAGGTAATAGATCTTGCGGTTCAGCTTGCGCAGCTTGAGGCACAGGTCACTGTCTTCGTAGTCGCCGACGATGAAGTCGGTCGTGAACCCGCCCACAGTTTCGAAATCGGTTTTCGACAGCACCAGGCATGCACCGGTTACCCCCGGCACCTCACGGGAGGTGCTGGCTTCGGGAAACTGCCGCGGGAAGCCCTTGAAGTAGTGATGGTTGAACCAGCGGCCCTTGTCGTCCTGAATGAATTTCAGACCGGCATGCTGGATGGCGTTGTCGGCATAGAGCAGCTTGCCGCCGACGGCGGCGACCTGCTCGTCCATCATCAGGCTGGCGCAAAGCTGCTCCAGCCAACCGGCTTCCACCGGCACGACATCTGAATTGATCATGGCCAGATAGCGTCCGCGCGCCGCCTCCGCGCCAGCGTTGCAGGCAAGCGCATAACCACCGTTGCGTTCCATGACCACAAGGCGCAGCGGAAGGCCATAGAGAAGATGGAAGCCTGCGAGCAGATCCTCGACATGAGTGACCTGCTCGGGAGAATCGAGCACGAAAATCACCTCTGCGTTCTCCGCCAGCCAGCTGTCGGCGGAAAAGGCGGCGAGCTGTGCCTTGATGAATTCGAACACCTTGTAGAGCGGAATCACGATGGACACCGTCGGATCGGCGAGCGGCTTCCCGAACAGGACTTCGGAGGGCGCACCGACCGACTGCCGGAACCGCGACTGGATATCGGACAGGACATGAGACAGGCATCCGGAAAGAACATCGTCGCTCGCATGGCGCGGGGTAACGACGGACAGCGCCTTTGCCCTGATGTCGGCAATGTCGCCCGGCTGTGGTGGCGGCACCAGCGCTTCACGTTCGCCCGATGCCAGCCGGGCTTCGAACCGGGGCTGCAGATTGTGCTGCAACGCCCTGCCGACCGGCGCAAAAGCGACGAAGCGCTTGATCGCATATCCACCCTGCGTTTCCGGCAGGACGCCGTCGAACGTGTGCAGCTCGAGCGGGATCGGCGCGGCGTCACCGGCGAGAATGTCCAGCCCATGATAAACCCGGCCGGGATCGCGTAACCAGCCGCCAACCAGCACACCGGGCTCACAGGCAACAGCCGTCTCCACCGCGCAGAAGGAACCGGTTTCCGACAAAGTGCCATGCCGCCGCGCCGGCAAGGGGTCGTTTACCTGCAGGTCTCGGATGGCGGCCCGCGCCTCGTCGGATTTCGTCCCGACTTCCGACACCAGATAGTCGCGCACCTCCGGCAGCTTGCGGACATTGGCAGCCCACCATGCACCGACCGTGCGTTTCACGTTGTCCGTTGCCAGTTTCCGGATCGCCAGTCCCCAGCTTCCCGACAGCACCAGAAACCCGTTTGCCGGCGGCTGCGGCATGTCGACGGTTCCCAGGAACAGCCTGCTCTTGCCGCCATTGTAGGGCGTGTTGCAGACCGCGCTGTCCAGCCGAATTACACCTGCATCGCCGATCAGAACCGCTGTCTTGATATCGGTGCTGTCGCTGTTGATGAGGGTTTCCAGCAATCGGACGGACCCGATGCTGGCAACGGCCTCCACAACAGGAGGCGCATCATTGACAGAGCGCAGCAGCTCTCTGGCGAAATTGACGAAGCTGCGGGAGCGTCCCAGCCGGAACATGCCCGACCAGGCGCTCAGAAATGTCGTGACGAACACTGCGCAGGCCGCCTGACTGAGACCGTTGGTAATGGCAAAGGCATCGGCAGCAGGGCCCGGCTGGGTGGCATCAACGGCAAGAGTTGCCTCGGAGCCAATCGCGCCCGCACTCAGCTTCAGGTTCAGCCTGGCCTTATCCTTCAGTGAAAGCGCCCACACAACACGCGAGCGGCCATCCAGCCTTGTCAGCCTGACACTCGCGATGGAGCCGAAGGACAGTCCGTTCTGTTCCACGAGCCTGGGTGCGGCATTGACCTGATGCGCTGGATCCCAGACCAGCAGGAGAACCTCCGGCGTGAGCTGAAAGAAGTGCGGCGACTCAAAGTCCGCCTCGGCGTATTTGCCCAGGGTCTCGAGCATCTTTGTCCATCACTGTTGAAGACCTGAGTTTCGGACGGCCCCAGGTCGAAGGCCGGTATCCGGGCACGCGGAAGGCCGTGTGCCCGGATGCGGGATCATCAGGAAACGACGATGTAGCCGTCGGGATTGTCCTGAAGATCGTCGGCATCGACGTTGTTGAGCGTGACGGTATCGCCGTTGCCGAGATCGATGACGGTGTTGTTGCCGACCTGGGTCGCCCGTGCGGCGACATCGGCGGCGGAGGACACACCGGTTTCGTTGATGTTCGTGGAGATCTGCACCAGGTCACCGACCTGGAAGTCCATGACGATGTCGTTGCCGCCACCGCCGGTGAACACGAAG
This sequence comes from Roseibium sp. LAB1, assembly GCF_054658235.1. Taxonomy (NCBI): domain Bacteria; kingdom Pseudomonadati; phylum Pseudomonadota; class Alphaproteobacteria; order Hyphomicrobiales; family Stappiaceae; genus Roseibium; species Roseibium sp. LAB1. Next base: position 1,471,639 of record NZ_BAAGIB010000001.1, read on the forward strand.
ACATCGTGGTCGCCGCCGCCAAACATCAGATCGTTGCCGGCACCGCCGTCAATGATATCGGTGCCTTCGCCGCCGAAAATGATGTCGCCGCCAGCGCCGCCTTCGATGTAGTCGGATCCTGCTCCGCCGAAGATGGTATCGCTGCCTTCACCGCCCAGAATGACGTCTTCGCCACCCTGCCCGAAAATCTTGTCGGCACCCTCTCCGCCGACGATCAGATCGCCGCCGCGGCCGCCGAAGAGGAAGTCGTCCCCTTCATTGCCGAGCAGAACATCCGATGAGCCCAGTCCGAATATAAAATCCTGGGCATTGGTACCTTGCAGGAAATCCTGGAAAGCACTGCCTTCAATCGTGGCCATGTAGCTAACTCCTGAAGTTCGCCTCGTTAAAATGACGCCCCGCGAACCGCGGCACACCGCACTGCACAAACCCCGTATTTTTGCAGCGCAAGAAGTACAATACACAATTACTAATCTCTTCAAAGGGACGAATAGTGAAAAAAATAAGGCAATATTTTGAATGACATAAACTAATTCTACTTTCTGTTGAATAGTAGTTCTAAAATGAACCTCCTTTACTTCTATTTTATTTCGAATTTCGAAACAAACTCGATGAAACCGTGCGATCCCCTATAGATTGAAATCTATTTCTCGCATCTTTTCAGACGCTTGAAACCGCCCGCACTGCGTACAGAAACAGCACTCAACCGGAATGCCCCGGGGACAAACTATATGGTAGTTTTGCAACGCATCATTCGCGTTAAAGGTGTATTTTTTGCGTCGCACCAAGAGTACAGACATGCTCGTAACAGGACCGGTTACCCACGATCCGACAGCGGGCGGTAACCGCCGCCCGCCTCAAAAAAATTTTGCCAGGTTCAAAAAATCAGGCGTCAGTCTTCCCTGAAGGCCCTGTCGAGGCTCTCGGTGATCGGCTCGAGCAGATACTCCATCGCCTTGCGGGCGCGCCTGATGATCAGGACTTCGGCCGGCATGCCCGGATAGAGGGTCAAGGCAGGCTTGCCGTCGAGCTCACCGGAGCGGACCTGCGCCCGCACGATGTAATAGGCAGCCTGCGTCTGCGGATCGACTGTCTGGTCAGCCGCGACATAGGTGACCTCCCCGTCCAGCGGACTGGTGTTCTGCCGATCGTAGGCTGTCAGCCTGATGCGCGCCTCCGAACCGACATGGACCGTATCGATGTCGTTGAGGTTCATTCGAACCTCGACAAGCATCTTTTCGTCCCGTGGCACGATATCCATGATCGCCTTGCCGGGCTCGACCACGCCACCGGGCGTGCGCATTTCGATGTTGGAGACAATACCGGCCTGGGGAGAATGAACGACCAGCCGATCGAGCACATCCTTCGACGAGATGATCTGTTCGTTGGTAACGTTCAATTCGAGCTGAGCCTCGAGGATCTTTCCGGCAATGTCGCTTTGCCATTCCTGCTCGGCCTGCAGCAGTGCCACCTCTGCTCCCTGCCGCGCCTTTTCCGCACGCGCTTTCTGGGCCGCCAGTTCACCGCCGTCCCCGATCATCTCGCTCAGCCCCAGTTGAACTTCGCTGAGCATGGCTTTCGAGGTGAACCCCTTCTTCTCCAGGCCGCTAAGCGCATCGACGCGCTCCTCAAGCAGCGTCCGCCGGTGGTTCGTGGCCTCGATCTGGGCCTGATTGGCCTCGATCTGGGCGGCATATTGCTCGATCTCCTTCTGCTGAAAGGCGATCTTGCCGCGGTAGACCTGGCGGCGCTTTTCGAAGACACCCTTTTCGGCTGCGACCACTTCGGCAATCAGGGGTGCATCGCTGTTCTTTAGCTCGTCCGGGAAAACGATCTCCTCGGCCTGGTCCCGCTCGGCCCTCAGACGGGCAAGCCGGGCCAGAAGGCTGGTGCGTTTGCCGTGGAGCTGCGCCAGTTCGGCCCGTGCCCGTGTGTCGTCCAGCTCCACCAGTGGCTGGCCGGCGTCGACAAAATCGCCCTCCTGAACAAGCAAGCGGCGCAGGATGCCGCCTTCCAGGTGGCTGATGGTCTTGCGTTTGCTGTCAACGATGACCTTTCCGGTAGCAACGGCGGCACTGTCGAGATCGGCGGTAAAGCCCCAGAGCAGGAAGCCGCCGAAGCCGATCGACACGGCCAGCACAGCCGCAAGCAGTGGTTTGCGCAAGCTTGGCGGGCTCGCATCATCCCCTTTCAGCGCAGCCATCCAATAGGCCTGCCCGGTTTCGGACGCTGCTGCGGAGGGCGAGGCTGTCGGCGGGTGTTCCCGCTGCGAATGATCCGTCATGCCACTTCTCCACTGCTGGGCAAGGCGCGACGTGCGGCCGGAGCCGGCAGGCGTCTTGAAATGCTGCTGACGACATCCGTGCGGTCGCCGAACTGGCCGATCCGGCCATCTTCCAGCACCAGGATCTTGTCGGCTGCTTCCATGATCGCTGGACGATGCGCGATGACGATGACGATGGCATCGTCCGCCTTCGCCTGCGAAATGGCCCGCAGCAAGGCAACTTCCCCTTCCGTATCCAGGTTGGCATTGGGTTCATCAAGCACCAGAAGACGCGGTCGCCCGAACAAGGCGCGCGCAAGAGCAACACGTTGTTTCTGACCGCCCGACAGGGTGTAACGGTTGTCGCCGACCGGCGTGTCGTATCCGAGCGGCATCCGGCCGACCATCTCGTGAACACCGGCGGCGCGCGCCGCGTCGATCACCATCTGCGGTTCGGCGTCATACATGCGCGAGATGTTGTCCCGGACCGTTCCATCCAGAAGCGATACCGATTGCGGCAGGTACCCGACCATGGCCCCGAAGGACGCCCGCTCCCACAGATAGACGTTATGCCCGTCCAGGAAGACACCGCCGGTGGTGGGCTGAAGAACGCCTACAAGCAGCCGGGCCAGGGTTGATTTTCCGGCCGCCGAGGGACCGACAATACCCAGAACGTCTCCGGGTTCGAGTGTAAACGAGATACCCTTGATCACCGGAACCGGCGCATTGGGCGGCGCGTAGACCAGCTTGTCGATCTTGAGCGATCCCTGGCTGGGCGGGGTCGGCACCGTCTGACGGAGCGAGGAATGGTTTTCCAGGACTTCGCGCACCCGACCCCAGGCAGTCGATGCAAACACCCACTGGCGCCAATTCTCGGTCAGATTATCGAAAGGGGTCAGCAGACGTCCCATCAGGATGCTGGCGGCAATCATCGTGCCGGCAGTCACCTCGCCCTTGATGACGAGGTCGGCACCAAGCGCCAGAACCGCAATCTGCATGCCGAACCGAAGGCTTCGCGTCATCGCGTGAATTGCCTTGCCACGCCGGCTGCCCATGGCCATCAGCTCCGTGGCGTGCAGTTGCCCCTTGCGCCAACGACGCGTCAGCGCGGGCATCAATCCCATTGCCTCGATTGTCTCCGCGTGACGAAGCGTGGAGGCAATCGTGGCGACATTCTGAAGGTTGGCGGTGCTGGCCTCTTTCAGCAAGGACCGCGTCAGCATATCGGACAGAAGGTTGAGGCCGATCAGCGTGACCGCGGAAACGACCGCCAGAAGTCCGTAAAGCGGATGCAGGGCAAACAGGACAATCAGGAACAGCGGCACCCACATGGCCTCAAGCGGAGCGCTGATGGCGTTGCTGGTGATGAAGGTGCGCAGATCGTTCAGGTCCCGCAGCACTTCAGAGGCCATGCCACCTCCCTTTTCCAGCGAAGATTTCACGCCGGCCTCGATCGCAGTCAGATTGAGACGCCGAACCAGTTCGCTGCCCATGACCTGAAAGATCTGGCTGCGGATGAATTCCAGAATCGCAAAAAGCATCAGTCCGCCACAGGCGATGATCAGCAGCATCGTCAGGGTATCGAGGCTCTGGCTGTTCAGAACCCTGTCATGAACCTGCAGCATGAACAGCGGCACGATCATCTGCAGCAGGGTGATAAACCCGCTCAGAAGCGCAGCTGCGGCGAGACCGGTTGCAAAGGTGACACGAGCCTCTCTGATGAGACGGAACGGATCGATTGCGTCCGGCTTTGTCTTTTCAACCATTCAAGATTCTCCGAATCCTCAACCGATAGGTGTGTTCGCAAGTGCGAAAAAAAGAGCGTTTGCCCAGAAAACGACACATCTTTTCCATAGGAATGACGAAAGCATATAGACTAAGTTGGGGTATCTAGTGCCTTTAATTGTGGCAATCGATTGGCATAGAGAAGAAATGAAAAAACAAAACTAATAAACTCATCAGAGTGCATAGACAGGGAGCAGAATAGCGATGAAATTATTTCGAATTTAGTTCGAATATAGGTGGGAGTTTGGGGCAAATGCACAAAGTCTTAGAAGACGCAACGAGGGACATGAATGGGCACGTTACGCAAACTAAACCTCTGGTTGAGGACACCATCAGTCATTCGGGATACGGGGAAAGAGACCGAACCTCGCCCCAGGCCACGCAGGCGAACCATTTCGAACTCGTGAGAGTTATCGAACGGATGTATCGGCGCTATCTGGACCGCCTGCGAGTCGATCTGATTCGCATTGGCGCGGACGACATTTCCCCCGCCCATGCCATGCTGCTCTTCACCATCGGCGACGACGACCTCTCCGTGCGGGACCTGATGGATCGCGGGCATTACCTTGGCTCGAATGCGTCTTACAGCCTCAAACAACTGGTTCAGTCCGGCTATGTCGACCGGACAGCTTCTGCACGAGACCGGCGTTCTGCACGCATCCGCCTGACGGAAAAGGGGAAAATGCTGTGCAGGGCCATCAAGGCTGCCGATGAGGTTAACCATGACCAGATCGTGCGTTCCGAGAAGGACCTGAAGGCTCTCGAGGACACATTCGCACTGTTGCGCAAGCTGGAGGTTCTGTGGGCAACGGACCTTCAACAATCCCCCTTGCGTCTGGACGGCACCCGTTTCTGATCAAAGGTTTGGCTCATGCATATCGTGTTCGTGCACCGGCATGGTCCCGGGCAGTTCGTTCATCTTGCGCGGCGTCTGATCGCCGACGGCTGGACCGCAACGCTGATCTGCGAAACCATGGACCGGCCGGTGCCGGGCCTGCGTGTGCTTCGCTATGCCGGTCACACCCGGCAGGCTGGCAGCGCAGGCAACTCAGCCGGTCGTTCCTCGGTGCCTTACATCGAGGCTGGCCGCAAGGTTGCCGACATCCTGCACAAGCTGAATCTGAACGGGCGCAAGCCCGACATCGTTATGGGTCATATCGGTTGGGGCGGCATGATGTTCGTCAAGGACGCCCTGCCGGATGTTCCGGCGGTCGGATTTTGCGAATATTACTTCCAGCCCCAGGGGGGTGACGCCGGCTTTGCACCCTCCGAAACGGTAACGCTGCAGCAGCGCCAGACGATGAGGCTGCGCAACGCCATTCAGCTCTCCACTCTGGACCAGCTCGACGCCGGCATCAGCCCGACCACCTGGCAGAAAAGCCGCTACCCTGCCGAATACCGGTCGAAGATCCTCGTTCAGCACGAAGGCATCGACACCACCCGCGCCCGTCCCGATGCAATGGCGGGTTTTCGCCTGCCGGACGGCAGGCACCTGAGCGCGGGCGATCCGGTGGTCACCTTTGCCGCGCGGGATCTGGAACCCTACCGCGGGTTTCCGCAGTTCATGCGCGCCGCCGTCCTCGTTGCCCGCGAAAATCCGGACGCCAGGTTCGTCGTGGCCGGCGGCGACGGTGTCAGCTACGGACAGGCACCGTCTCAGGGAGACAACTGGCGCAGCCGGCTTCTTCAGGAAACCGGCTTGCCGCCGGACAGGATCCATTTTCTGGGTCAGATTCCGCACAAGGACCTCCTGCACCTGTTTCAGGTGTCGGCGGCCCATGTCTATCTGACCTACCCGTTTGTCCTGTCCTGGTCGTTTCTGGAAGCCATGGCATGCGAGGCACCGATCATCGCCTCGAAAACCGCTCCGGTTCAGGAAGTGGTCCGGGACGGGGTCAACGGCAGGCTTGTCGATTTCTGGGATACGGAGACAATCGCCTCCGAAGTTTGCTCGGCGTTGCACACTCCTTCGGACCGGCAGGCCATGCGCCGGGCGGCCCGCCAGACTGTCGTTTCAAGGTACGAATTGTCGAGCTGCATCCTGCGCCTGCAGGCACTGCTCACAAGGTTGGCGCGCCATCCGATGCAGCCTCAATCCGGTCTTGGGCCGGTCGCTGGAAAACACACTCCATTTAGCGAATGGAACCGGGCATGAAGGGCATTGTTCTTGCCGGCGGCGCCGGGTCCCGCCTGTTTCCCATGACCCTGGCAAGCTCGAAGCAGCTTCTGCCCGTTTACGACAAACCGATGATCTATTACCCTTTGACCACGCTGATGCTAGCGGGCATTCGGGAAATCCTGATCATCTGTACGCCGCGCGATCTGGCCGCTTTCCAGCGTGTGCTCGGCAACGGTCGCCGTTGGGGCCTCGAGCTGACCTTCGCGGTTCAGAAACACCCGGCAGGTATCGCCCAGGCGTTCCTGATCGCGGAAGAGTTCCTGGGTGGGCAGCCGTCGGCGCTCATCCTGGGAGACAACATCTTTCACGGCACCGGCCTGTCGGAAAAGATGCTGGCAGCGCGGCGGATCGAAACCGGTGCAACCATCTTCGCCTATCAGGTTCATGATCCCGAGCGCTACGGCGTTGTCGGGTTCGACACCATGGGCAAGGCGAGCTCCATCGTCGAAAAACCGGCGATGCCGCAGTCTGACTGGGCGGTGACCGGTCTCTATTTCTACGACGCCAGGGTTGTCGACATCGCAAGGTCTCTCACCCCGTCCGCGCGCGGTGAACTCGAGATCACGGACGTCAACAGGGCCTATCTGGAAAGCGGCGATCTGAACGTCCAGATGCTGGGCAGAGGCTATGCCTGGCTGGACGCGGGAACGCCTGAATCGCTGCTGGAAGCAGCCTGCTTCATCCAGACACTCGAATCGCGCCAGCGTCTCAAGATTGCCTGTCCTGAAGAAGTCGCCTTTTACCAGGGCTGGATAACGCGAGACGATCTCGAAGCGCTGGCAAGCGAGATTTCAGCCACGACCTACGGCCGTTACCTGAAATGGATCGCCGGGGAAGCTGCCAAAGCGCAATTCGAACCGGCAAGCACCCTGGCCTCATGAGGGCACTTCAGAAGCGCGCCGTGATCGAGGCCTGCAGGTTCAGGTCTCCGGCTTCCGTTTCCCCCGCATCGCGCAAAGCAACACCCGCGATGAGGTTTGCCGTCAGATTGTCTCCGAGAGCATAGTCGAACCCGGCACCAACACCGGACAGCGTCGCACTGTCGTTTGTGGCATGATCGATCCCGAAACCTATATCGGCGAAGAGATAGGCCGACAGATTGTCGTTTGCCAGTGCTTGCGGCCAGCTTTCAGGCAGATTGCCGGCAAGCGGCGAGACCGACGGCAGACGCAATTCATTCCGCCAGATGACGCCGCTGTCGACGCTGGCATCGTCGTAATTGTATCCACGCACCGCATATCGTCCGCCCAGCGAGATCCGCTCCGTGTCCGGCAGCACCTGCCCGGCAAGCGTGCCGGAAAGCGCGCTAACCCAGAAGAACCTGTGAGGAAGGGAGGTTGCCCGGCTGATGTCCGCTGCCAGATAGGCATAGTCGACCGACTGGACGCGGCCGTTGGTAAAGGTCTGCCAGGTGGTCGCGGCATTGCCCTGCAAGACCCCTCCCGGATTGGCTTTGACCCTGAGATCCAGCGCGGTTCGGCCAAAGCGGTCGTCGAACGTGTTACTCCAGCCGAGCACCATCTGGAAAAGATCCGCAGCTCCGCCGGCAACTGCAACTCCGTTGAAGAAAGTCGTCCGTTCCAGGCGCTTCAGCTCGACGCCGCTGTAGATATCGCCCCAGTAGTGTCCCGGCAAAAGGTTGGAAATCGCTGATCTGTAAATAATCGGCAGTTCATAGGTGGTGTTTTCGAACGCGAAAAAACGGTTCGACGTTTCGCGCGACGCCACCAGCGCAGGCGCGATTTCCAGACTTTGCCGCGCCCATGCCGGAAAGGTGAGCCTGCCTGCGTGGGACACATAGGACGGGTAGTCACCCTCACGCGGAATGACAATTCCCGGATCGCTCCAGATGTCGTCACTGGCTGTCATCTGGTAGGAAAACCAGGAGCCGCCTGGAAAGGGCAGTCGCACATTGCCACCGAGAAAATACCGGTCGCGTCCTGTGTCCTGCGATCCGGAATTGGACCACCCCGCAAACACCTGCCAGGGCCTGCCTTCATCGATCGTGACTTCGAGGTCGCTGAGCGCAGCATCCTCTCCCGGGCGAAAGACCCCACCCGCCCGCCTGTAGGGGGAGCGGTTCAACCAGCCGAGATCCTCTTCCAGCGCCCGCGCGTCGATGCGCGCTCCGGGGTTGATCCTGAGGTGCGCCCGGATCTCGTCGGCATCGCGCTCGTTGAGCCCCTGAACCGTCACGTTGCCCGACCTGAATTCGATCACCCTGACCTGCAACACCCCGCCCGTGATTTCCTGCGGCGGCAGGGTGACGGATACGAACGGATAGCCTGCGTTCTTGTAGACGCGGGCGACGGCGGCCTGAATGTCCCCTGCCAAGGCAAGAGAAAGCGGTTGGCCGAGATATTCGGACAGTGCCCCACGCAGCGCGGCCTGATCGAACGCCGCCGCCGGACCGCCGATACCCCGGGGGGCACGGTCAGCCACATCGTCGGACTGACCGATCAGATAAACGCCGGCCAGGTCAACGCCGAGTGGTGACCTGTCGGTGGCACCGAAGTCCTGGGGGGCGACGTCCAGCGAGACCGGCTCTCCGGGTTCGGCAGCAGGCAGGTTTCTCTCAAGAGCCTGCTGGGCGAATGAACCTTCGGAAACGAGCGCAAGACCGGCCACCAGGACCGCAGTTATCGTATGTCTTGTCATGCCGGACTACTCTGCCGCCGCGCTAAGCCAGCTTCCGAACGAACGGTTGCAGGGGTGAACGGCACCTTCGCCGCCGACCACGCCCGGCTCACAGGCTGACGGGTTGTCTTCCAGTGCCTCGTCGGCATCCGGTGTCCGGAGCCGGTTACGCTCCAGCACCTGTTGGCGTGGATCGGTGGAGGACTGCCCGCTGCCGGAAGAACCAGACGTTTCGGCGGGACTTGTGATCGTCAACGTGCCATCGACGCTGACAATGTCGTAGCCGAACTGATGCGAATAGAAGCTGTTACCAATGGCATAACTTCCGGCCGCGGTCGCTGTGGCAGCGGCACCGCCATCGAAACTTCCGAGGAGGCTTGCCCCCGCAGACGACAGAACGTAGGTGAACCCGCCGGAATAGACCGTTCCGTCATATACTTTTGACTTGTCGTCACCCGTCACCGTGATCGCGGTCAGGAAGCCTCGCAGGAGCGGGGTTGTCTGCCCCTCGTAAATGCGCCAGGTGTTCGCCGTGCCGCCCTGGTCGTCAATTCCAAAACCGGCTGAAACGAACGTGTCGAGCTGCTGCATGGCACTGCTGGTCACCCCGGAAACATTGGTGACCGAACCGCCGAGCTGATTGCCGACTGCATTGTTCAGCCCGGCAGTCTGTGTATCCCAGACACTGTTGGTGAGCGTGATCGTACCTGCGTCCATTGCGCCGACCAGGCCGCCGCCATTCAAACTCGCGGAGACGGCACCGGTTGCGTAGGAACGGGTAACGGACGACCCGTCAAGCATCCGCCCGACAAGGCCGCCGATCTCATTGGCACCAGACACGTCCCCGGTGGCGTAGCTGTCGGAAATGCTGCTGGCCGTCAGGCCAACGAGTCCGCCGGCCATGCTGCCGGTGTGGATCACCTCGCCAGTCGCAAAGGACCTTGTGATTGGCGCTCCGAGGGAGTGGGCAACCAGCCCACCGAGACGCGTCGCGATGCTGTCGGAACTCTGCACCGTTCCGGTCGCATAGGAGAGATCGACCGAACCCGAACCAATGTAGCCGATGAGGCCGCCTGCGCCATATGGTGTGGTGGTACCACCCGTGTTATCGGCAAGGAGCGTGACAGTTCCGCTGGCATGAGATCTGGAAACGTCAACATTCGACGCCCGGCCTATCAGTCCACCGATGTCATAACGGCCACTGACGTTGCCGGAAGCGGACGAACGGGTAACCTGCGATGCATCAGAAGTCTGGCCGTCACCGATAAGGCCACCCGCAGCATAGGCCGTGGTGGTGACATCCGCCGAGGAATGTGTGTCGGTAACGGAATACTCCGACGCCATTCGTCCGGCAACGCCGCCGACATTACCTGCACCTGTCACCGTGCCGCCAACCGAAACATCCGATACCGAGACCTTGCCACCAACGGCATTGCCGATCAGCCCGCCAACACCGACCCCTCCCGCGATGTTGACGTTCGTCAGTTTGAGATCATGAATGGAGACATCCTGACCATCGGCTCTAACGACGCCAAACAACCCGATCGTGTTGAAGTTACCTGTCGAGGTCAGGCCGTCGATCGTATAGCCGCCACCGTCGAAATTGCCGCGAAGGCTTGTCGACGCAAAGCCGGAACCACCGTTCCATGCCGCTGTTCCCGAAGCGTCGATATCCCGGGTCAGCACATAGTTTACCGGTGTGGTTCCGGAACCCGACTGTATGCCCTGAAGACTGTAGACATCGAAGATCTGGTACGGGTTGGCCTGCGATCCATCACCACCAAGCGCACGCACAAAATGACCGCCCTGGATATCGAAATCCCGAGCATAAAAGTCCGGCAAACTGCTGCCGACCTGCAGCCAGGCGGTATCGGACTGGAAATCGTCGACATGGATATCACCCGTCGCCGTTGAAGTGACATTCGTTGCGCTGCTCGTCCGGTCCACACGCAGCTTGCCATTCGCCGCGGTGACGGAGCCGTTGATCTTGATGGAGGCGTTGCTGGCGTCGGCGTAGAGAGAAAGCTGGTTGCTGTTAGACCACGCGACATCGCCGTTCACTGTCAGGTCACCGTCATGGGCCCACAGGATGGCGTTGCTGTCGCCGACCGAAAATGTGCCATTCGTTGCAACAGTCAGGTTGCCACCGGCGTAAAGATTGTTGTCGAGATTGAAGTTGGATGTCGCATTCAAATTGAAGTCGAGACTGTTGCCATTCTGGTCGGTTCGCACAACCGCCGACGTGTTCAACAGGAAGTCGAGATCGGTGTCGCTGAACGCGCCGATGGTCGTGTCCAGAGCGGTGACCACGTCCGTCGTGGCTGCCGCACCGGTATTGACGTTGAAGGCATTGCCCCAGATATCGGCTCCGGAGACGCCGGTCGACGTTACTGTGTCGGCGAAAGTCGCCGCTTTGGTGCTTTCACCGTCCAGATAGGACAGTGCCCCGGCGGAATTGAGCGATCCGGCCGTAGTCAGGATGTAATAATACCCGTTTGCCCCGCTCACAGCACTGCCGACAAGATTGCCGCCGGAAAGCGCGCTGACATTTGCCCCGGATTGGGCCGTCGTGCCCGCATCACTGTAGACGATGCCTGAGACCGCCTCGGGTGTGGCGGCATACTCCCACTTGAAATAAGGGAAAAGTCCGCTGCCAGTGCCCCAGATGCTGCTGTCCAGGGTAAAGCTGCCCAGCGTCAGCGATCCCTGCATCTGGGAAGTGGTCAGGCCACTCGTGTTGGTCACGGTGGGGGTATAGGAATTCGAGTAACCAATCACCTCGGTTTGTCCGGTCGTTTCAGTATCCCAGGTCGTGTCGGTTATTGAAACGCTTGAGTCGGAGACTTCAGCGACCAATGCGGCTGCATACCCTTCAGCCTCTACAAGACCCGTAACAAAGGAGTTTTCAATGACCGTGTTCCTGTCGGCCGTACCGATGAGCCCTCCCGCCGCGGCGCCGTTTGTGCCGAGCACCTGGCCGGCAAAATACGAGTTCGAGATCGTAAGATCTTCTGCGTACCCAACCAGTCCACCAGCCTCCCGAAAGCTCCCTGACGAGGTGACTGTCGCCGTCGAATAGGAATTTTCGATCCTGTTGTCGTTGTCGTCTGCGGTGCCGACAAGACCACCGACCTGCCCTCCGGTTATCGATCCTGTCGAGCTGGAATTCGAGATTGTCAGCCCTTCACCCATGATCGCGACGAGACCGCCGGTAGCACTGCCTCCATCCGTCGTCGTGACGGAAACATCGGCATGAACATTGGTCATGATCGACTGGTCGATGTTGCCGTAATACCTGGCCACGACGCCTGCGCCCCAGGAGTTTGACTGAACGGTACCACTGACAGTCACATTCGACATGTTGTGACCGTGATAGTTCCCACCACCTGTGTCGCCGACCAGAATTGCCGTCTGGTTGTCGCCGGTAACAGACGCGTTCGTGAGTGTAAGGTCCTTTATCTCCAGGTCACGTCCGGAAGTGAAATAGTTGTCTTGCCAATAGCTTATGAGTGCGACATTGCTTTCGGAAGGCCGGTTGATATAGAGGCCGTCTATCGTATGTCCCTTGCCATCCAGACTTCCGGAAAAGGAAACAGGGTCAAAGCCAGCACCGTTATTCCAAGATGATGTCGTCGACGCGTCGATATCGTTCGCAAGCTCATAGTAAAGGCTGATATCGCCGGACCCGCCACCACGCCTGTCATTGGTCGTGATCCCTTGAAGGCCATAAACGTCGAAAAGCTGGTAGGGGTTGAGGTAGGTGCCATCCCCGCCCTTCGCCCGAATGAAGGTGGAGGGTCCGGTGATAGCCATGGACCCTGCCGAAAACGAAGGCAGGCTGCCACCTACCTGGTCCCAGACACCCCTGGAGAGGTTGAACGAGCCAACATCTATGGCGCCGCTCGCACCCGTCGAGATCGTGCCGACGTAATCTGTCTTGCTGTTACCGTAAGCCAGCAGGGTCAGCCCACCGTTCTGACCGTCAATGGCCGCATTGATCGCGATGTCGTTATAGGCGTTGAGCGTCAGAGTATTTGTGCTCGTCCAGCTGATGCCGGAATTGATGGTGATGTTGCCATCGCCCGCACTCTGGTTGCCCGGACCGCTTGCAGACGAGTTGGTGGTCTGAAGGCTGACGTTGTTGCTGGCGAGGTTGGAAGAGATCGTTGCAGCCGCTGCCGCATCAACCGTCAGGTCAACCGGATCGATCAGCCAGAGACCGGTCTGACCACCCTCAGCCGAGGTATCGACCGTGATGCCGGTAAAATCGATCGTGTTTCGGGCAGACGTTTCGACAAAGCCGCCTTCACCGCCCACGCCACCCCTTGCGCTCAACGATCCGGAAACACTTGCCGTGTCCTCGGCAAACACCACGATTTCACCACCCTTGACGCCGCTTTCGTCCGCCGAGGCGTCGAGCGTACCGGTGATCGTGATTTCTCCGCCCGTCACCGTGATGGTGCCACCCTCGGTCGCCGGCTTTGCACCCGGCACCGGAACGTTCTCCGCCGGTTCGCGCGACTTGAGCTTGCCACTGACCTGGACCTTGCCCGTATTGCCCGCCGTCAGGAAGATCCGGCCACCGGAAGTGCTGACACCGGTTGCCTTGACGACACCATCCGTGTTTCCGGCCAGCGCAAAGACATTGCCGCCATTCGCGCGGATTTCCGCGTTGGCCGCCGCGATGGTTCCTGAATTGAGTGCTTCGGTATCGGCTCCGCCAAGCTTGACCGACAACAGGCCGTCTGCATCGGCGACGTCTTTCATCAGGACTTCGTAGCCGGCAGCAAGGGCTGCGGTGCCGTTGGGCGCTTCAAGCGTGCCACTGTTTTCAACGCGGCGCGCAATCAGTGCAATGTCACCCTGCGCAGACCGGATAGTGCCCGCATTTACGACTTCGGCGCCGCTCGTGCCGGAAAAGGTCAGACCGCCGCCATTCAGAAAATCGCTGTCGGTAACGTCCTGCGTCGAAGCGACAAACGAACCACCTGTCGACACAAGCCCGCCACTGCCAACGGCAACTCCGGCGGGATTGACGAGAAACACGCTGCCCGTCGCGCTGAGACTGCCATCGATACGGCTCGGCACATTGCCCGTGACCCGATTGAGCGTGGCACCAGCGCCGTTGTCGAAATGAACCTGATTGCCGGAGCCGATGGAAAAGCTGCCCCAGTTCACGATACCGGCGTCGCTCGTCTGCTTCACGTCCACCCGGGAACCACCTTGCGTAATGGTTCCGTTGCCATGCGTGAAACTTCCTCCTTGCGGCAGGGCGTCACCGGCAAAGGTCGTGGTGGGCACCAGGGCTGTCGTCAACAGAAGAAATGCAGCCAGGGAGGCGGTCCGTTTCCGTCCGGACAGAATGTCATGCTCAACCGGTGCGCTGGAAACACCGGAAGCTCGGGTCCTGGACGCCATTTGTACTATTACTCCCGCTGTTGAATCGCCTATTGCCCACGACGGTCAACATTGGTGTAAATACAGAGGGTCAGAGCCCGAATTCCACCTACCAATACTAATCAATTCTGACAGATTCTGACGATACTTGCTTCCTTTCGGTGACACCGGCCTAAAAACGAGGCGGTGCGGACAGGCCTTCGAAACTGTTACTTGAACCGGCGCGTCGCTTCCGTCATCACAATCTCATGCTCGATCTCAAGACGATGTTGCTGCTGGAATTTTCGTCAACGGCCTTCATGGCCGTGGCCTGGCTTCTCGTCTGGTTTGTCTGGCGGCAGCTCTATGAACTGAAGGTCATTGCGGCCGGGTTCATTGCCATTGCGCTTGGACTGTTTCTCTATCTGCAGCGGGGCCCGGACCCGTCGCTCGTGCGCATCGTGACGGACAACATGGTGCTCAAGATCGGCCTGGTTCTGTGGGCCGATGGTCTGGCACGCTTCCTCGGCCAGCCCCGCTTTGTCGGTTTCAGTGTCTTGTGTCTCGTGGCTCAGCTTGCCTTCTGGATCTTCGCCGTTCTCTACGACCCGACGGACCTTGGCCTGCGCATTCATGGCTCGACCACCTTTACGGTGGTGATCATGGGACTGATGATCCGAACGCTCTACCGGGACCGGTCACAACCCCGATTCCTGCGCTGGATCATGATCTTCCTGCTTGGCGAATATTCCGCCGCAAGTCTGTTCCAGAGCGCACTTGTCTACCTTCAGCCCTCAACTGTCGCCAACCCGGTGATGGCCAACATCAACACCTGGTACTTCTTTCAGGGGCACATCTTCATTGTCGGCTTCTTCTTCTGTCTCATTTTCATGGTGGGCCTGCGCCTGTCGATGGATCTGCGCGACCGCAACGCGGCACTTGCGCGGGAGGTGACCTTGCGGCGGCAGCTGGAAGGAGAGCTGTCGGCCAGCCTGGAGGGGGAAAAGACCGCCCGGCAGGACCAGCGCCAGTTGATGCGCATGGTCAGCCACGAGTTCCGCACTCCGCTGGCAGCCATCCGCTATGCAAGCGACATGCTGACGCTGATGCTGGACCGGCCGCAAGAAGCGGTTGCACAACGGCTGAAAGGCATCGACGAGGCCGTGTCGCGCATGACGATGCTTATCGACCGCTTTCTGGCGAGCGAGCGGCAGGATGAAGGGATGCTCAAGATCGAACAGGTGGATTTCGCAGCGCTTGCCAAAGAGGTCCAGCGGCATTTCGACCACGCCGGCCTCGGCGAACGTCTCAGGCTCCACCCGATCAGGCCATTGCCGGATTACCGGGGTGACACCGAAATGCTGCGCACGGTGATCGTCAATCTGGTCGACAACGCACTCAAATACTCGCCTCAGGACGCGGAGGTCGAATTCGCGATCAGTACCCAAACGGGCAATATCGTCATTGATGTGAGGGACCGCGGCATCGGTATTCCGGACCGCGACCTGGAGCAAATCGGCAACCGCTTTTTCAGGGCCTCGAATACCGGTGGAACCGGAGGCAGCGGGCTGGGGCTGCATTCCTGCGGGCAACTGGTCGGCCATCACAAGGGGCGACTGGACCTGAGAGCAAGACAAGGTGGGGGCACGCTCGCCAGCGTTCATCTGCCACTGCCTGGACTTGAGCCCGCAAAAACGAAAACGATGCAGGAGGAGGAACCCGCATGAACAGGATCCTGATTGTGGAGGATGAAAGCGTTCTTCGCACCGACCTGTTGGACTATATGCGTCTCAACGGCTACCAGGTCAGCGGCGCGGGTAGCGCGGCCGAGATGTGGGAAGCGCTTGGCAATGCCGAACAGCCTGATGTCGTCATACTGGACGTCTCCCTGCCCGACGGAAACGGTTTCGACCTGGCAAAGGATCTGCGAGAGAAAATCAATTGCGGCATCATAATGCTGACCGCCCACGGAGACAGCGAAAGCCGTGTGCGCGGGTTCGACAGCGGGGCGGACATCTATCTCGTCAAGCACACCAGCCTCAGGGAAATTCTGGCCGCCGTTCAAAGCCTGATACGAAGATTGTCGGGTGCCTCGGGAGAAGGCGGCAATGCGGTGGAATGGGTGCTGGACAACGTGTCCTGGAAACTGCTACCGCCGGATGGTGACGCCATCAAGCTGACCGCTACGGAAAGAATCTTTCTGGAGGCTCTGGTCGCGAATTCCGGGGCCCCCTGTGCCCGGGACGATCTCTCCCGGCTCCTCTCCAATCGTCAGACACAGTTCGACAACCGGCATCTCGATGCCGTCGTCAGCCGGCTGCGTCGCAAGATCCAGGACCATACTGGCGTGGAACCGCCCATCAAGTCTGTCTATGGCGTCGGATATTCATTCAGTGCGACCTGCAAGATGGACAGTTAGCCCTGCCTGTCGCGATCGACCTTGCGTCTAGGCGGCGAGGTGATTTTCAGGAGGCTTTCCCGCAAAACTGGGCAGAACAATCTCGCCGGACCAGACCCTGTACAAGAGCCCGGGCGTGTTCGTTGCTCCCGGCGATTGCTTCGGGATATTTCCGTCGACCTTTCAAATTCTGATATAAGGTGCGCCCAAATGAGGCAATCCGGGATGTCAGGCGCAATCAGGTTTCAGAAAATACCGGCCTTTCTGGCGGTTGTCGCGATGTACTGCCTGACAACACTCGTGCTGTTGACTGCGGCAAACGCGCGGGATCTGCGCGTCCTGACGTCCTTGCCCGACTATTTCACGAAGCCGTTCGTCGACGAGTTCTCGAAAAAATATCCGGCGATCAACGTCACTGTCCTGAACAAGAACACGGTTGCCTCCGTCGAGGAAATCCTGATGGACAACCCTCGCCGCTTCGACCTGTTCTGGTCCTCCTCGCCGGAGGCCTTTTCGCTGCTGGAGAAATTCGGACGCCTCCGGGACCGCTCGCAGGACGGCGGTCAGACATTCGTCGATTTCGCCTATTCCGGCGTCGGCTGGTGCTGGATGGAAGGGTTTGAAGGCCGGCCACCGGTCACCTGGAACGACTTGCTGGATCCGCGTTTTCAGGACAGATTGGCAATGTCCCACCCCGCCCGGTCGGGGTCCACGCACATGTTGCTTGAAGTCATCCTTCAGGATCGCGGCTGGGACCGTGGCTGGCAATATATCTTCGGCCTGTCGCAGAACCTCAAAACCATTACCGCCCGCAGCTTCAGCGTAATCGAAGGGCTCAAGCGCGGTCGCTTTGATGTAGGCCTGTCCATCGACTTTCTGGCACTGACCGAAACCGATGACGGTGTCCGCTTCCAATATGGCCAACCCGTGATGATGGCCCCTGCCCGGATCTCCATTCTCAATCACGGCTCGGCACCGGAAGAGGCCGGGCTGTTCGTTGATTTCATGCTCAGCAAACCTGCGCAGGAACTGCTGACGCGATCCGATATCCGCAGAATTCCGGTTGACACATCGGTTCGCGAACAATCGCTGAACCAGTTTCCCAAAGAAGTGCAGGCTGCCCTGAAATTCAGCTGGTCCACCTATGACCCGGAGCTTGCAGAAACCAGATACCAGGCCATCAACGATCTGTTCGATATCTTCATCACCAGAAATCTGGTCCAGCGCAGAAACCTGCTGCGCCGTCTGGAGACATTGAGCCGGCAGGCGTCTCCCGAACTCGTTCCCTCGTTGATCAAGATAAAGAAGCGGCTCAACCAGTTGCCCGTCTCGGAGATAGACGCCGTCCGCTCGGAACGCTACCGGGACGCACAGGAGGAAGGCGTGAATTCGCTTGCCGGAACCGGTGAGGAATGGAGCCTTGCGACCTGGCGTGTTGCCGCGAAGGATCAACTGGCGGATGTCGATGCCATGCTGACCCGGCTCGAAACTAACGTGCGAAACGGTTTGGGTGTGAATGACTGACACGGCGAACCGCGGACGCGGCACGATATGGTTCCGATTGCTGCTCTCCATCTTGACGATCGCTGCGATCACCTGGATCATTCTGGCCATCGGCGTGGTCTTCTTCACACAGGCCCGCAGCGATTTCGGTGAGATTACCGAAAAGAGCATTCCGGAAATCGCCCTTGCGTCGGAACTTTCCGAATACGCGACACGCTTGGCAGTCATAGCGACCGAGATCGTTGCCCAGACCCAGGAACGCGACCAGGAAAGCATGCGCGAAGACGTGGAGGCCGCCAGTCGGGGCATATCGGATCTTCTGAAAACCAACATCCTGGACGATACCCGGAACACTGCGAAGATTATCGAGGCGAAGGAGACCCTGAGCGACAAGCTCCAGTCATTCCTGCAGGTGTCCCGGGATCTTCAGGCAATCAACAGGGCTCTTGAACACTATCAGGTGGAACTGCGCTGGCTGCAGATCGATATCCAGACCGAAGTCGCCGCCCGCATCCAGGATCTGTCCTTCAACATCGACAGCCTGTCGTCGGAAATGGTCCGCTCGCAATCGCGCACGGACCGGGTCGCCGCCGCCACGATCATCCGGCAGGAGACCCTGCTTCGCGAACAGATGCAGACAATCGGGTCCAGCACCGCCACGGCAATCACCTTTCTGCTGCAGGCGCTTTACGTCGACACCGCCGAAAAACTTGCACAGCTTGAAGACCTGAACTTCGACGCGCTTGAAAACCTTCAGGGAATGCTCGCGGAAGTTCCGCAGAAAGCGGACACCGAAACCCTGGTGTCCTCCCTGGAAAGGCTGCAGGCCTTCGCCTATGACGACACGGGCGTTTTCGCCGGATCGCGGGACCGGATCGAGCTCCAGCAGCAAGCGCTTGCCGACCTGAGCACCGCGCAGGCCGCCGTCGCCGATCTTCAGGCAGCCCTGGTCGAACTGGGCAGAGAACGGCGTCTTGCGGCCCTCACCTTTGCCAACCAGGCGGCTGAACGACTGCGCATTGCTTCCCTGCTTCTGGCCGTCGCCACGGTTATCTGCGGCATTATCTGTGCCGGGATCCTGCTTTTTTACGTGCGCAACCAGATTGTTGCCCGACTGCATAGGCTGGCAGACGCCCTGATCGAGATTGCCCAGGGCAACCTGACGACGCCCATCCCCACGCGCGGCAACGACGAGATCGCCCGCATGGGAGCCGCGACGGAGATCTTCAGGTCCTCGGTGGTCGAACTGAACAGAACCCATGAAGACCTGCAGACCGAAATCGTCGAGCGCAAACGGGCGTTCGACCAGCTCAAGCAGACCCAGCGCGAACTTGTTCAGGCCGGCAAGCTTGCGGCCCTCGGCCAGATGTCTGCGGGCATCAGCCACGAACTGAACCAGCCGCTCGCGGCCATGAAGCATCATTTGCACAATCTTCGACTGCTGCTTGCCAAGGGCAAAAGCGAGGCTGTCGAGGCAAAGGTCGATGTGGTCGAAAACCTTGCCGAACGGATGTCGCGTGTCATCAAACACCTGAACGGAATTGCCCGCCGGTCGGACTATGCCGTCAAGGACCTGACGCTGGATCAGGCCCTGGAACCGGTGGCCTCGCTGTTTGAGCGCCGGTTGGAGGAAAGCAACGTCGCGCTCGCGGTATCCGACACCGCCGGCAAGCTTGCAGTCCGGGCGGACCCCGTGTTGCTGGAACAGGTGCTGATCAACGTCATCGGCAACGCTGTCGATGCCATTGACATGAAAGCGGTTGGTGGCGGGGAAATCCGCATCGAGGCAGAGGTAGCCGGCAATGACGCGACCATCCTGATCATCGACAATGGCGTCGGCCTGCAGGGACAGGCCGCAACACAGTTGACGGACCCGTTCGTGACCACCAAGGACGTCGGCAAGGGCCTTGGCCTCGGACTGACGATCTCCTTCAACATCATGCAGGACATGAACGGCCATCTTGAACTTGCGGAAAACGACCAGGGTGGCGTAACCGTTCAGCTGAGGCTGCCATGCGCGGCACAGAACAAGGTGGGGCAGCTTGAGCACTCGGTTTGAAACGGGCGAAATCGTTCTGGTCGACGATGATGCGGATCTGCTGGATGCGATGCAGGAAACGCTCGAGCTCGCCGGTTTCAGCGTGCGCAGTTATGCCAATGCGAATGTGATTGCCGAACAGATCCAGCCCAACTGGAACGGGATCGTCATCAGCGACATTCGCATGCCCGGCAGAACCGGCATGGAGTTTCTGCGCCTGATCCAGGAAAACGCCCCCCAGGTCCCCTTCATCGTCATTACAGCCCACGGTGACGTCAAGACCGCGATCCAGGCGATGAAGCACAACGCCTATGACTTCATCGAGAAATCCACCGAACCGCAACACCTGATCGACACGGCCCGCCGGGCGCTTGAAAAACGCAGGCTTCAGCTTGAAAACCTCGCACTGCGGCGCAAGGTTCAGCGTATCCGGGACCCACAGGGTCAGCTCATCGGCAGCTCGCAGGTGATGGCCGAATTGCGCTCCACGATCACGCGCATCGGACCGCTGAATGTCGATGCGCTTCTGCACGGTGAAACCGGCACCGGCAAGGACCTGACCGCACGCTGCCTGCATCAATTGTCCCCACGCGCACCGGGGCCGCTGGTCACCATCAATTGCGGTGCAGTCACGGAAATGGACATCGACCGCGAGCTGTTCGGTTTAGAGACCGAAAACGGCACCTTCCCCGGCCGGATCGAACGGGCACAGGGGGGAACGCTCTATCTGGACGAACTCGATTCCATGCCCAATGCCTTGCAGACACGTTTTCTGCGTGTCCTGGAAGAACGCAAGATCACCAGACTGGGAGGCAGCGATGCCATCCCGGTCGACATTCGCGTCATCGCCGGTGTGAAGACCAACCCTGCTGCCCTTGTCCACGACGGCCGCCTGCGGGGGGATCTCTATCACCGCATGAATGTAGCGACCCTTGCCCTTCCACCGGTGCGTGACCGCGGCGAGGACGTCATCGAGTTGATGGATCATTTTCTGGAGCTGGCCGCCGAAAACCACGGCCTGCCGCGCCCCAAACTGTCGGCGCGCCAGAAAAAGCAGTTCCTTACCTACGACTGGCCCGGCAATGTTCGCGAAATCCGCAACATCGCCGCCCGCCTCGTCATCGGTCTGGAGGCTGACCTGCAGATCGGCACCGGCCAGCCCGTTGAAGCCGCTGCAGGTTATGACGCGGCGATGACCGCCTTCGAGACCGAGCTTCTGCAAAACGCGCTGCTCCAGACCGGCGGCCGCAAGGCGGAAGCCGCAGAACTGCTCGGAATCCCGCGCAAGAGGCTCTACCTGCGCCTGAAAAGCTGCGGCCTTGCCGAGGAGGACGGGTCATGATCGACACGTTCGACGTGTCAGTTTTGACACAAAAATGTCAATAAATTCAATAATTTGACTCGAAAATTTCGCCAGTGATAGCGTTTCCTCGCTGATAGAACAAGGGGCTGGATCACCCCCTTGCGTCAGAATGGAGGAGACATAATCCAATGAGGAAATTACTGGGCCTTACGGCACTGGGACTGCTGGTGTCTGCCGGCGTGGCAAACGCTGCCGACAAGGTGGTCGTCGTGACTTCCTTTCCGAAGGAACTGACCGACGCGTTTGAAGCCGCATTCGCTGCATCCAACCTGGACTACGAGCTGGAAATCCTGAGCAAGGGCACCTCGGCCGCGGTCAAATACATTCAGGAAACCGCCGGAAACAACACGTCCGACCTGATGTGGGCGTCCGCTCCCGATGCCTTTGAAGTGCTCAAGGGCAACGACCTGCTGGCCAAGGTGGACATCAACGCCGAAGGCATTCCGGAAACGATCGGCACCTATCCGATCAACGATCCCGACGGCTTCTATTACGGTTTTGCCGCATCCGGTTACGGCATCATGTGGAACACCCGCTACCTGCAGGCCAATGAGCTGGCACCGGCAAAGGAATGGGAAGACCTGGCCAAGCCTGAATACTTCGGTCATGTCGGCATGTCCGCTCCGTCCCGTTCCGGCACCACCCACCTGACAGTCGAAACGCTTCTGCAGGGCGCCGGCTGGGAAAAGGGCTGGTCCGACTGGAAATGGATTTCCGGTAACATGAGCACGGTGACCGAGCGCAGCTTCGGCGTGCCGGATGGCGTCAACTCGGGCAATTTCGGCCTCGGCGTTGTCATCGACTTCTTCGGCTTCTCGTCGCGTGCCTCCGGCTTCCCGGTCGACTTCGCCTATCCGTCCGTGACCGCGGTCGTGCCTGCCAACATCGGTGTCGTGAAAAACGCTCCGAACCCGGAAGGCGCCAAGGCGTTCATCGAATTCGTCCTGTCGCCGGAAGGACAGCAGGTCCTGTTCGATCCGGCCATCATGCGTCTGCCCGTCAACCCGGCCGCATATGCGACCGCACCGGACGGCATTCCGAACCCGTTCGAAGGCGACGACGTGAAGGCATCGGTCAACTTCGACGCCGACCGCTCGGAAAAGCGCTACAACGTCGTCAATTCCCTGTTCGACGTTATGGTCACCTACCGCCTGACCGAACTGCGTGAAGCAGTCAGGGCCGTGCAGCTTGCCGAGATCGCGCTTGCCGACAAGGACAATGCGGAAGCCAAGGCACTGATCGCCGAAGCACGCGCCCTCATCGACGCAACGCCCATCACCGAGGAAGAAAGTCTCGATCCCTCCTTTGCCGCCGTCTTCCAGCAGAAACGCAAGAAGGAAACCGACGTCGTCGAGGGCCGCCAGGCGGAAATCGAGCAGCAGTGGGATGCCTTCGTGGTCGAGAACTACGCAAAGGCAAAGGCTTTGGCGGAACAAGCCGCCAACCTCTGACGGAAAACCAAAAACAACATCACGTCGAACTTGCCGCACCTCCCGGAACAGGGAAGGTGCGGCCTCTTCCCCGGAGTCCATAGCCGATGACTACGAGCAATGCAGCGACTGCGCCTGCAAGGCAGTGGCGCATATTCCCCGAGCTGTCCGGCACCGCAATTGCGGGCGTCGCGATCGCCATCTTCCTGCTGGCGTTTCTCATCCTTCCCGTTTTGAAGGTAACCTACGTCGCCTTTCAGGATCCCCATACCGGAGCCCTGACGCTCCAGAATTTCGGCGACTTCTTCCGCTCGTCGCTGTTCCGCAGTTCCTTTGTGAACTCCTTCTACGTCTCGGCGATGTCCGTGGTCGTGGCAACGATTATCGCCCTGCCGCTGGCCTATATCACCACCCGGTTCAACTTCGGTGGAAGCGCGCTGATCCAGAGCATCGGCGTCATCCCGCTGATCATGCCGCCCTTCGTCGGCGCCATCGCGATGCAGCTCCTGTTCGGCCGCAACGGCACGGTCAACCTTTTGCTGTCGCAATATCTGGGCTTCAAGATACCGTTCATGGAAGGCCTGAACGGCGTCATCTTCGTCCAGTCCCTGCACTATTTCCCGTTCATCCTGATCAACCTGTCGGCGTCACTGCGCAACATTGACAAGGCGATGGAGGAATCGGCCCAGAACCTCGGCTGCACGGGCCTGCGCCTGTTCCGGAGGATCGTCTTCCCGCTCGCCATGCCCGGCTACATTGCCGGTGCCGCGCTGGTGTTCATCAAGGTCTTTGACGACCTTGGCACCCCGTTGCTGCTCAACGTCAACAACATGCTGGCGCCCCAGGCGTATCTGCGGATTTCCTCCGTCGGCATCAGTGATCCGATGGGCTATGTCATCTCCTTCATCCTTGTCGCGTTCTCAGTCTTTTCGCTCTGGGCATCTTTCCTGTTCATGCGGGGCAAGGACTACGCCACGGTTCAAAAGGGCGGTGGCGGTCTTGCCCGGCGCGACCTGTCACGCGGCGAGAAGATCGTTGCCTATGGCGTCGTCGTCTTCATCCTGCTTCTGGTCCTGTCGCCGCATTTCGGTCTGACACTGCTTGCGTTCGGTACGATCTGGTCGTTCAGCCCGCTGCCGGACGGCTACACGCTGGCCAACTTCGCAACCGTGTTCGAGCAGTCCCTGCAATATGTGATCAACACCCTGATCTACGCAGGCCTTGCCGCCGGCTTCGACATCATCCTGGGAACGGCAATCGCCTATATCGTGCTGCGGACCGGCATCAAGGGGCGCAAAATGCTCGACTACATGGCAACCGCAGCGCTTGCGGTTCCCGGCGTCGTGCTCGGCATCGGCTACCTCCGCCTGTTCCACAGCTTCGAGGTTCCGGTCATCGGCAAGCCTTTGGCATCCTGGTGGGTTATCATCGTGATTGCCCTGACCGTGCGCCGTCTGCCCTATGCGCTGCGGGCCTGCATGGCCGCGCTTCAGCAGGTCAGCCTGTCGCTTGAAGAAGCCGCGGAAAACCTTGGCGCTTCCAAGGGACGTTCCATCCGCAGGATCGTCGTTCCGCTGATGGCCGGGGGGATCCTCGCCGGATTCGTCACCAGCTTCGCAACGGCGGCGGTCGAACTGTCGGCAACCATCATGCTGGTCTCCACCAGCGACGATGCTCCCCTCTCCTACGGGATCTACCTCTACATGCAAAGTCCGTCCGGCCGGGGTGCCGGCGCAGCACTCGGCATCCTCGCCGTCGTGATCGTCGGCCTGGGGACATACCTGTCGAACCGCATCATCGAGAAGGACCGGGCCCGCAAGGCTGAAGTCCGCGCATCCCACTGAGCGTTCAATTTCGAGGAAACACTTCCAATGACCAGAAAAGCAGTCGAAATACGGATCGAGGACCTGCATCTCTCCTTCGGCACCACCGAAGTCCTGCGCGGCGTCAACATGACCATCGAACCGGGTGAATTCTACGCCTTCCTCGGCCCGTCGGGCTCCGGAAAGTCCACCTTGCTGCGTGCCATCGCGGGCTTCGGTCCGACGCCAAGAGGCCGCATTCTCATCGGTGGCCGCGACATTGCCAAGCTGCCACCCTGGAAACGCAATGTCGGCATGGTGTTCCAGTCCTATGCCCTGTGGCCCCACATGTCGGTTCGCGCCAATGTCGCCTTTGGCCTTGAGGAACGCAAAGTCCCGCGCAAGGAAATCGAAACCCGGGTGGAAGGCGCTCTGGAACTCGTCGGCCTCCTGCATCTTGCAGACCGTATGCCCTCGCAGCTTTCCGGCGGCCAGCAGCAGCGTGTTGCACTTGCCCGCACCGTCGTCATCGAGCCGGATGTCCTCCTGCTCGACGAACCGCTGTCAAACCTCGACGCCAGCCTGCGCACCCAGATGCGCAGGGAACTGTTGTCCCTTCAGAGAAAGCTGGGCCTGACGACCATCTTCGTCACCCACGACCAGGAAGAGGCCAACACCACCGCAGACCGGATGGCCGTGCTCGACGGTGGCGTCATCCAGCAGATGGGCACCCCGCAGCAGCTCTATGACACGCCTGCCAACCTGTTCGTGGCGAAATTCCTGGGCACCGCCAACATCATCGACGGCACGCTTCATCGCGACGACGGCGGCGACACTTTCAAGATCGCTTCCGGCGAGGTGCTTCATCTGGGCGCGGGCGGATCCGACGGCTCGTCACTGGTCCTGCGGCCACAGAACATCGAGATTGTCACCGACCGGAACCACCCCGACCTGATCACAGGCAAGGTCAAGCACCGGGAGTTTCTTGGCAGCCAGACTCGCTATCTCGTGGAGGCCGCAGGCAGCGAACTCATCATCGACCAGAAACATGTGGGCGGTGTCGACTGGTACGAGCCCGGCATGGAAGTGAAGATGAGCGTCAACACCCGGAATGCCGTGTTGCTGTGACCCATTCCGGCAGGAGGTCCGCATGAGATCGTGACGGCTCACCTGCCGGGACCCGGCATGTTCACGCCTAGAAAACCGACGTCCGATCCAACCTCCTCTCACCCTTCCCCCAACCGGCGGCCGCCACTGCCGGATGGGAGAAGCTGAAAGCCCACGGTTCAGGCGTCGGGGCCCGTGAACGCAGTTCACGGGCCATTTTTTCCGGAAACACTTTCAAAATTGACCTTGGGTCAAGTTTCCATACCCGGAATCGATGCAAGACACCAGCGCACCGAAGAAAATCACCGCCTCAGACCAAGCAACACTACGTTTCCAAAGAAGCTGTCCGGCGCAGGATCTTCATGCCAACAAGCCATTGCACTTGTCGCAATGATAAAACTGCCTGCCGATAAAGTGTTTGGTAACAACTACCACCTAGTTTTTCCGGATCACTCCTGTGGCGGCATGGAGTTCAGTGAACCACTGATACTCGATTCATGGGGGAAACATGAGAGCCGCCGGCAACCTTCCGATATCGATGAAACTCGCCATATGCATGGCCGTTTCCGTTCTGCTCACAATGTCCGTCGCTGTCGTCGGCTATGTCGCGACGCGCCAGATGGGCGGGGCAATTCAAACGTCCCAGACTGCGGGCTCCGCCCTCACATCCATGGCACAGCTCAACCGGCTGAAAGCGCGTTACGTCGAAACAGGCGATCCGGAAACCGTCTCCAGGGTGAAAGACCGCATGGCCGACATCTCCGGGACGCTGTCCCTACTGGAAACCGGAGGCGAGGATGTTGTCTCCGCAACCGGGAACATTGCAGCATTCTCGACTGCTTTCGACACGCTGGTTGCCTCCGAAGAGGAAATCGAGCGCAAGCGCCTGCAGATGACCTCCTCGCTGGAAAACCTGATGGCGATCGGTCACAGCGTCGCGCTGTCCGCAGCGACACGCGAACAGCAACTGGTCGGGGATTTGCAAACCTTGAGAACACGTGGGGAAGCAGCCAGTAACCTTGCACAGGCAGCAACACTTGCCAGCGCCCAGTCCATGCAGCTCAAGCTGGACCTAGAGCACCTGTTCCAGCAGCCGGACACCACCCGCATGAAGGCTGTCAGCAAGTCTTTCGGCAAATACTACCTGCTGATCCGTAAACTGACGTCCTCCGAGACCGTGGAAGACAGCCTGAAGCCGGCGCAGGATCTGGCCACCGGCGCAGACGCCATGCGCGCCTTGCTGGCCGGCATCCAGAAGGATCCGTCCCAGGCCCTGTCCAAAAGAGATGCCCTGACCGACGGTTTCGACAGTCTTGCCGTTTTGACCAACGCCGTTCGCGATACCCTTGGCCGTGCCTATAAGACAGCCCACGGTGATATGCTGGCCCTTGAAGGCCTTGCCCGCTCCGCCGTCGCTGAAGCCAAGGCCGGCGAAGACTTTGCTTCCCAAGCCCGCATGTTGTCCGATGCGTTCTGGCAATTCCAGGTCGACAGGTCGACCCTTACCCGCAAAGCTGTGCTCGACAGCATCGCAGCCTTGCAAAAGCAACAGGAAGAGGTCCTGTCCAGCATGCTGACAGGTGCCGATGCGGTCGCTGCGCGCTCGGCAATCGAAACCCTGGGCAGCGCCTTTTCAAAGCTGACGTCTGCAATGGCCGATTTCCGTGTTGCTCTCTCATCTGCCGACACCGCCGAGACGGAGTTTGCCGAGGGTATTACAGCGCTCAACGCCAGGCTGGAAACCAATGCCGCCAGCACAGAGGCAAATTCGAATCTCATTCTGCTGACAGTTTCCGCTGTCGGTCTGGTGTTCGGCATTGCAGCCGCACTGGCCCTGTGGTTCACCGTCGCCCAGCCGGTTTCCATTCTGACGACCGCAACCCGCCGCCTTGCTAACGGTGATGTGGACGTCAGGATCGAAGGTGCAATCTCGCGTGACGAGGTTGGCCAGCTCCGCCAGGCACTCCTGATCTTCCGTGACAGCCTGCTGGAAAACCGGCGCCTTGGCGAAGAACGGATGCAAAATCAGTTGGCCAGTGAAGAGCGTCAGCAGCATATCGACAGACTGGTCGCCGGGTTCCGGGAGGACATTCAGGACGTCCTCGACAGTCTGTCGCAAAACGCCGGACAGATGCAGGACACTGCCCAGTCCATGACCGTGATTGCGGAGACGGCGTCTTCCCTCACCGGAAACGCTACCGGCTCCTCGACCGAAGCCTCCGGCAACGTTCAGGCCGTCGCCGCAGCCACAGACGAGATGGCCGCTTCCATTGCCGAGATTGCGAGACAGGTGGAAACCTCGACGCAAATCGTCAGCAATGCTGCGGACAACGCTCACCGGACCAGCAGCAAGATCACCGGTCTGGCGGAAACGGCGCAAAGCATCGAAGGTGTCGTCTCCCTGATCTCCGAGATTGCGGAACAAACCAACCTGCTGGCACTCAATGCCACCATTGAGGCCGCGCGTGCGGGTGAAGCGGGCAAGGGCTTTGCGGTGGTAGCCGCAGAGGTCAAGTCGCTGGCGACACAGACCGCAAGAGCAACCAATGAAATCGCCACCCAGATTGCAGCGATACAGGCGTCCGCTTCGGAAACGGTCACCGCCATCGGCGAGATCGTCGCAATCATGCAGGACGTTTCCGAATGCACCAGCGCAATTGCAGCCCCCGTCGAGCAGCAGGGCTATGCGACCAATGAAATCGCCCGCAATGCCGCCCTGGCGTCCAATCGAACCCTCGCGGTCGTTGAAGACATGTCCAGTGTTTCGGACGCCATCGGCGACACCCGGAAGTCCGCAAGCGAAGTTCTGAATGCGTCCGACAACCTGAACCAACAGACCGTTCGTATTCAGTCGACCGTGACGACCTTCCTGAACGAGGTGGCTGCAGCCTGACACCTCGCCGGCCGGGCAGGCTTCAAGCCTGTCCTGTCCCGGCCGGCGGTTAATCCCGATCCATACTCAACATCAATGCCCGCAGAACCTGAACAAGCGGGCACAACGACACGCGAAAAGACCAATCAATGACTCATCCAAAAATCGTCTTCATGCGCCACGGCGAAACGGAGTGGAACCTGATCGGCCGCGCACAAGGCCGGCTGGATTCTCCCCTGACGGCCAAGGGGCGCGAACAGGCCAAAAGGCTGGGAGAGATCCTTGCCCGAGAACTGACATCCGCCGATGGTTACGACCAGATGGTCAGTCCCTTGGGCAGAACCCTGGAGACATCCAGTTACGTTCAACAGACCTTCGACTTCTCACCGGTCAAGACCGACCTGCTGATGGAAATCGATGTTGGCGGATTGAGCGGCCTGACAAAACCCGAGATGTTTGAGAAATATCCCGCGCACATGGACGGCAAGCCCGGTAACACCTGGTACTTCGGTGCACCTGGTGGCGAAACCCTGCAGCAGATGCGGGAGCGGGCCGGAGCCTGGCTCGCAGGCCTGACCGGCCCGACCATCGCCGTTGCCCATGGTCAGATCGGCAAGGTTATCCGGGGTATCGTTCTTGGCCTCGATGACACTGAGATCCTCAGCCTCAAGGAGCCGCAAGGCGTGGTTCATGTGCTTGAAAATGGGCAGGAAACGGTCTGGAGCTAAAGACTGCGGGCGTGCCCCCCCGATCTGCACGCCCCGCATCCCTTCCCGGCACGAATACAAGACCAGAACCGGAAGACAGGACGACCACAGCACTTGGCAATGGTCTTTGTACATTGACGATGTGGACAGGAAACCGGTGCTGAAGCTATACAAAGGTGAGTAATCAGCAAGCACTCTTTCATTTCATTCACTTAGCGGGGGCTACTAGTGAAATATTTGCTGCCGACACATTTTGTTCGTTTAAGCGTCATTATTACAGCTATCGTATTTCTTCAGATAATTTCCAGCACAAGTGACGCATTTGCAGGTAAGCGCGTTGCGCTCATCATCGGAAATTCAAACTACGATCATATCCAGTCGCTGAAAAACCCGGAAAACGATGCGCGCCTGATGGCGAAGACATTGGAAAATGCAGGTTTTGAAGTCAGGCAGCTGATAGACGGCAACTACAGGGATATGAAACGCGAACTGCTCGCGTTCGGCCGCACCTTGCGGGATTCGACTGTCGAAGCCGGCCTGATCTACTACGCAGGCCACGGTGTCCAGGTACGCGGTGAAAATTATCTAATCCCGGTGAACGCCCTTCTGGCGGATGAGGACGAGGTCGATCTTGAGGGCATCAACGTCAACGATTTTCTCAAGGTGATGAATTCGTCCAGCAGTCCGGTCAACATCGTGGTTCTGGATGCCTGTCGGAACAATCCCTTCAGGGGCTCCTTTCGCTCGGCGACACGCGGGCTTGCCCCCATCGATGCACCGATGGGCACCTTGATCGCCTACGCGACGTCGCCCGGTCAGGTCGCCATGGACGGGTCGGACGGAAATTCCCCTTATACGGCCGCCCTCACCCGCGCCATCGAAACCAGCCCCGGCGAGCCGATCGAATCCGTCTTCAAGCAGGCCCGGCGCGATGTTCTGGCCGAAACCGCCGACCGGCAGGTGCCCTGGGAAGTCAGCTCGATCACCGGTGATTTCTACTTTTATGAAGACGGTCCACTGCCCGGCGATAACGCAGGAGAAGCCGGCAGCCAGGGCAGCCTTGACGTGGCCTACTGGACCGCCATTCGCGACAATCCGACGATCTCCGAACTGCGCGCCTACCTCGCGAAGTTTCCGAACGGACTTTTCGCAGGTGTCGCGGCCAGCCGCCTCAAAGCCCTCGAGGAAAAGCCACAGGTGCAGGCAAGCCTTGACCCGTCCGGAACCGGCCAATCGGTCACCGAAGTGCCAATTCCGGATGACCCGAAGGAACTGACCCGAGCCGTCCAGGTGGAACTCAACAGGCTTGGCTGCGACGCAGGTTCGCCAGACGGTGTCTGGGGCCCGAAAAGCGGCCGCGCACTCGACACTTTGAGGAACGAAGCCAAGCTTCAGCTTGCGTCCTTGTCTCCCAACGCAGCTGTCCTGAAGAAACTCCGACAGCTCAACGGCAGGATATGTCCGCTGACCTGTTCCGCCCGCTACGTATTGAAGAACAACGAGTGTGTTCTGAAAACCTGCCCGGCCGGACAACTGCTGTCTTCAGCCGGACAGTGTTACACGAAATCAAAACCCAGTCCCCAGTCCTCCTCATCCGGAGGCAACTGCTTCACGTTCAACGGCCAGCAATATTGTGACTGACCTGGCAATGCGGCATGCGTGTTCGAGCTTCAGCTGATCGGGGCAAGATGGGGTCGATAAAAACTCTGGCAGCCAGCCTGCTTCTTGCGACCGGCCTTGCCGGAAACGCAAGCGCGGACGACATGTCCGGCAAGACGATAACGATCGACATCACGATGCCGATCTGCGGTTTTGCCGACGGCACACAGTCCTGCGTCTGGGAACACAGCGAGTGGTTCTATCTCGCCGCCATCTTCTTCGCCGGGAACGACGACCTGTTCTATTCCTTTTCGTTTCACTCGAACTTCGAAACGGAAGGCGTCCGGATACCAACCGGCACGGGATCAGGTGAAAGGGTCAATAAAACGAAATCCGGCGACCCGATCGTCCATTTCGTGGATGTTCAGCGGCTCTCGGCAAAGCGTCTTCATGCCATCCACACCATGGAAATGGTTGAAGACGGGTACATCCGGAAAAACACATTCACGCTGGAAATGAACGGCAAGGAGTGCCGGATCCTGGAATTCAGGCAGGAGCACTTCTCCAACACGCAGCTCAAGTACGCCTATGGAAAGCCAACCTCGCTGATTTGCAAGGTTCAGGACGGCCCGCAAACCGACGTCTATGGAAAGTGACGGCATGGACGGAGTGACTGCGAACACGGTTCGAAACGTTCCCATCAACATGGAATTTCAAGGTCCTCCACATGGAGGGCACCTTCCCGAAAGGAGACTTATTGTGAAGAAGATTTCGTTCCTGGCATTTACCGCATCGATGCTGGCACTGGCCGGTTGCCAGTCGACTGCGCCGGAAGGCGCCTCCCCGGCCCAGAGCTCAAAATCAGCTCCCGCGACCTTCGATCTCGGAAGCAAGAAGATTTTCCTGACCTCGAATATCAAGGTCGAGCAGAAGGACTATTATTCCAACACCAACAAGGGCTCGTTCACCGAAACCAACAACCGCACAGGCTCAACGGCCGTTCTGATCCGCCAGAACGGCGAAAATCTGCTGGTCGCCGATCCGGACAACCAGGCGGGAACCGTGTTTGTGAACGGTAAAAGCGTCAAGACCTCCGGCAGCATCTCCGGCAAGGGCAGGACCAACTGCGTCAAGCTGGAAATCGAGGAAGGCTACAAGCGGAATATCTGTTCGCGCTACACCTACAGCAACGGCATCGTCGAGATTTCCGAAGAGGAAAAGGACCCCGCCGAGGACCGCACCACAAAACGGACCTA
This sequence comes from Roseibium sp. LAB1, assembly GCF_054658235.1. Classification (NCBI taxonomy): domain Bacteria; kingdom Pseudomonadati; phylum Pseudomonadota; class Alphaproteobacteria; order Hyphomicrobiales; family Stappiaceae; genus Roseibium; species Roseibium sp. LAB1. Next base: position 1,503,954 of record NZ_BAAGIB010000001.1, read on the forward strand.
CAAGTTCGCCTATGACGGCAACAGCTGCCGCTTCATCAGTTTCTCGGAGTTCTCGAACGCCAAGAACGGCTATTGTGACGGACCCTGCCTGGGCTACTACGGCGGCAAGACCAAGTGGCGCTACACGATCAACAGCACATCGACTTCAGGCAACTGCAGCATTCGCTGATTGGACTTGACGCGTTGCCCCGGGCTGCAGCTTTCCGGCTTGCGTTTCCCGGGGCAACCATCCTGACCTGACGGATATGATGGTCGGAGCGCAACGCGGCGAACGCCTATCATCTGCCGCCACTCCCTTCCAGCGTGGCGCGCTTGCCGGATACTTCACCAACCACCCGAAACCCTGATGTTTCCCTGATATTTCGCGACAGTTTTCATGCCGTGCCGCGTTATCGAAACACGACCAGCCTGTCGCAATCACAGGCAAGCTTTTCCTGACGATTTGAACCGCCGTGTCGTGGCGCTTATGCCGCCATGACGCAATTACGCTATTTTGCCAGTCGATCAGTCGCGATACTGCCGCCACGAAACGGAAATCCGGTGCAGTCGCACGGACCGGACGCAGGCGGACTGCGCTCCGGTCGATGAAAAAGGAATGAGACATGTCAGCATTTCCTGACAAGGCACAGATCGTCATCGTCGGTCTCGGCGGTATCGTCGGCGCGTCGATCGCACATCACCTCATCGAACGCGGCTGGACAGATATTGTCGGCATCGACAAGTCCGGCATTCCGACCGACATCGGCTCGACGGCCCATGCGTCCGACTTCTGCTACACCACCAGCCACGACTACCTGTCCGTCTGGACCACCCAGTACTCCATCGACTTCTTCGACAAGATGGGTCACTACGCCCGCGTCGGCGGTCTGGAAGTCGCGCGCACCGGCGACGACACCTGGATGGAGGAAATCAAGCGCAAGGTGACCTCGGGCAAGGCCTTCGGCACCAATGTGCGCCTTGTGACCCCGGCCGAGATCAAGGAAAAGTTTCCGTTGATCGAAGAGGACATGGTCCAGGGCGGCATGTGGGACCCGGATGCCGGTCTCGTCATCCCGCGCTCGCAGACGGTTGCCGGCAAGCTCGTTGATGAAGGTGAGAAGACCGGCAAGCTGAAAGCCTTCGCAAACACCCCGGCCCAATCCCTCATCGTCGAGGACGGCCACATCAAGGGCGTCAAGACCCACCGCGGCACGATCATGGCTGACCATGTGATCGTCTGCGCCGGTCTCTGGGGTCGCCTGATTGCCGATATGGTTGGCGAAGACCTGCCGGTAATGCCGGTCGACCACCCGCTGACCTTCTTCGGCCCGTACAACGAATTCGAAGGCACCGGCAAGGACATCGGTTATCCGCTGCTGCGCGACCAGGGCAACTCCGCCTACATGCGCGACACCGGCGATCCCAAGACGGCCGAAGGTGGCCAGATCGAATGGGGCTACTACGAACCGAACCATCCGCGCATGTGCCACCCGCGCGACCTTCTGGAAAAGGATCAGGCCCGCCTGTCCCCCTCCCAGCGCGATCTGGAAATGGAACAGGTCATGGAGCCGCTCGAGCGCGCCATGGAACTGACCCCGATCCTGGGTGAGATCGGTTACAACGAAGGCCACTCCTTCAACGGCCTCCTGCAAGTGTCCGCCGCCGGCGGCCCGTCCTGCGGTGAAAGCCAGAAGGTCCGCGGCCTGTGGTACTGCGTTGCCATCTGGGTCAAGGACGGACCCGGCTACGGCAAGCTGCTGGCTGACTGGATCACCGATGGCCGCACCGAAATCGACCATGCGTCCATCGACTATTCGCGCTTCTATTCCCATCAGCTGACCGAGAAATACATCGAGGACCGCTGCTACGAAGCTGCGCAGAAGATCTATTTCCCGGCGATCCACCCGCGTGAGCCTTACCTGACGAGCCGCAGCGTCAAGCGGTCGCCGTTCTACGAACGCGAGGTTGAACTCGGCGGCCACTTCATGGAACTGGGCGGCTGGGAACGCGCGCATGGGTATGCCGCCAACGAGCATCTGCTGGAAAAATACGGCGACCGGGTTCCGGTTCGTGAAAACGAATGGGACAACCGCCATTTCTGGCGCGTCTCCAACGCCGAGCAGCTCGAGCTCAGCGAGAACTGCGGCATCATCAACCTCTCGCACTTCTACATGTTCGACGTCGAAGGGCCGGACCACGTGGAACTGCTGGAGTGGCTGTGTGCCGCCAAGATCGGCGGCGATGCCAACATCGGCAAGGGTATCTACACCCACTTCCTTGATGACGAAGGCAACGTGCGTGCCGACCTCACGGTCTTCCGCATGGCCGACCGCTGCCGCATCGTCGACGGCGCGGACGCCGGTCCGCGCGACTATCATTATGTGAAGCGCATCGCCGAGGACAAAGGCTTCAACGTCACGGTGACTGACGTCAGCGAGCAGTACACCACCATCGGCATCTGGGGCCCGAACGCCCGCGAGAACCTGAAGAAAGTGGTTGCCGATCCGGCAGCACTCGATCCGGAAAACTTCCCGTTTGCGGGCATCCGCCAGATCGAGATCGCCGGCAAGTCCGTCATGGCCCTGCGCCTGTCCTATGTCGGTGAACAGGGCTGGGAACTGCACATGAAGTATGAAGACGGCCTGGCCGTCTGGGACGCTCTGCGGTCCACGGGTGTCATCGCGGTCGGCGTCGAAACCTACGCCAACTCGCGCCGTATGGAAAAGTCCCTGCGTCTGCAGAACGCCGATCTTCTGACCCAGTACAACCTCCTGGAGGCTGATCTCGCCCGTCCGAAGGTCAAGGAAGCGGATTTCCGCGGCAAGGCAAAGCACGTCGAGTACCGGGAGCGCGACAAGCAGCCGGCCATGCTCTGCACGCTGGTGATGCTTGAAAACACCGATGCAAACGGCGTCAAGCGCTACCCGGTCGGCGCGATGCCGGTTCAGGATCCGGACACGGGCAAGACCTTGGTCGACAGCTTGGGCCGTATTTCCTACACGACCTCGGTCGCCTATGGCCCGACCATCGGCAAGAACATCGCTCTTGCCTACCTGCCGCAGGAATACTGCCAGGTCGGCCGCAAGCTGAACGTTGAGTATTTCTCGGAAACCTACCCGGTCGAGGTCGCCGGTGTCGGCTATCAGCCGCTCTACGATCCGGAAAACCTGAAGCCGCGGTCCTGATGACCAAGGCCCGTGACAGGCAACGACTTGCCACGGGCTGACCTCAGATCACAAGAACAAGCTAAAGCCCCATCTCATGACACCAAAAAGCGCCGCTCGCCGGCGCTTTTTCCTTTCGTGACACGTGCGGCGGCCTTAACCGCCTCGCTTGACAATCCCTTCGTCGACCCATCTGTCGAAGACGACAAGCGCAGCATCCGCAAACGCCTTGTCGTTGATATGCGCAGAAACCTCGGTCGTCTCGATACGGCCCGGGAAGACTGTCCTGACTTCGTCGATGAATGCGGCCAGCCCCTCCGGATCGTGGGCTTCCTCGCCCTCCTTGTCCCAGGCCTCGATACCTCCAAGCGGCAAAAGGAAGTGCGCCGGCCCTTTGGCCGCCTCCAGCCGGTCGGCGAGTGCATTCGCCCACTGACGGCGCTCCTGCGGGTTGAACACGGAGCTCTTGATCAGACGGTTGTGCTCGTGAAACGGCCTGTCGGCATATTGCGCCGGGATTTCCTGCCATCCGGCAAAATCCACCAGATCGAGCGCGCCCGGCGCGACGATCTGCGGCGTGCCCTGCTTGCCTGCATTCTGCAACCGGTCAGGTCCGCTGCTGACAAGCGAACCGGCCAGCAGGTTGCCGAATTCCTGCAGGCAGAAATCCATGACGCAGCAGAAGGCCCCCTCCCGCGCCAGGCTTTCAAAAGCCATGCCGCCCATGCCGGTGGAATGGAAGACAGCGACTTCGTACCCCCGGTCTTCGAGTGCCGGTTTCAAAAGCTTCATGTAGGAGAGGCAACTGGAGCCGAGCGACGTCATGCCGACCAGCGGCTTTGAGCGATCCGGCATCTGCGCGGCCCTGGCGGCACCCAGCACGGCGCCCGCGGCCTGCGCCAGCGACGACTTGCAGATTTCGTTGAGGCCATAAAGGCCACCGGCCCACAAGATCATCTGGATATCGGGTGCCAGCCGCTCCGGCGGGATCAGCGACGAGAAGCTGACCGTGGAGACGATGAATTTCGGCACGCCCATCGGCAGCGCCTGCGCACAATCGAGAGCCAGATCCGTTCCCATCGTCCCACCGAGCGCGATCATGCCGTCGATCCGGCCCTGCGCATAGAGGTCGGCGACAAGCTTTGCCGCACCCTGCGCCATCACCTGAAAAGCCTTGTTCTCGTCGCCTTGTGCGATCACGTCCTCGATGGACATGCCCCCCGCCCTGGCAACCTCGTGCTTGGAAATGCCGGTCGGCCTGGCCGGATCGCCCAGCACGCTGACATCCATGGTCAGCACCTCGCCGCCCTGATCGCGAATGGTCCGCTCGATGAACTCCAGTTCGGCATTCTTGGTGTCGTAGGTCCCGATGGACAGGATGGTCTTGGTCATGTCTATCCTCAGAGCTGGATCCAGGCGGTTTTCAGGTCGACATACTTGTCGAGTGCGTGCAGCGACTTGTCGTGGCCATTGCCGGACTGCTTCATGCCGCCAAGCGGGACGGTCATGTCCGAACCGCCGTAGGTGTTCACATGGATGACGCCGGAGCGGACGCCGGCGACCATCCGGTGCGCCCGGCCGAGATCAGACGTCCAGATGCCGGCCGCAAGACCGTATTCGGTGCCGTTGGCGATCCTGATTGCGTCTTCCTCATCCTTGAAAGCGGTGACCGCCAGAACCGGTCCAAACACTTCCTTGCGGGCAATCGTGTCCTGCGGTTTGACCCCGGTCATGACAGTGGGGGCCATGTAGTAGCCGCCGGTCTCGGTCAGGATGCGCGTTCCCCCGGTGCGACGCTCCGCGCCCTCGACTTCCGCAGTCTCCACGAACTTCAGGTCGGCTTCCAGTTGAGACAGCGAATGCACCGCGCCGATCTGACTTGAAAGATCCAGCGGATCGCCCACCTTGAGCGCCTCCGCTTCCTTGCAGATCGCGGCAACGAAATCATCGTGGATTTCCTCCTGCACCAGCAGGCGAGACCCGGCAACGCAGACCTGACCGGAATTGCGGAAGATACCTGCCGCTGACACCTTGGCCGCCTTGGCGAGATCCGGCGCGTCCCTGAAGACGATGTTCGGCGACTTGCCACCAAGTTCCAGGTAACACCGCTTCAGGTTGGACCTCGCGGAATATTCCAGAAGCCGCCGCCCGGTTGCCCCCGATCCGGTAAAGACCAGAATGTCGACGTCCATCGACAGGGCCAGGGCTTCGCCGACAACGGCACCGGGGCCGGTCACAACGTTGAAGACCCCATCCGGAACCCCTGCCTCTGACGCCAGCTCGGCAATCCTGAGCAGGCTGAGCGAGGCTGTTTCCGCCGGTTTCAGCACGATGGAATTTCCCATTGCGAGCGTCGGCGCAATCTTCCAGGCCCCGATCATCAGCGGGAAGTTCCAGGGAACGATAGCCCCAACCACCCCGACAGGCGCCCGGTGGATGAGCCCCAGCACATTATCCGCAGTCGGTGCGATCTCGCCATAGATCTTGTCGAGCGCCTCGGCGTAATACCGGAAGGTCCCGGCTGCGGACAAAGCCTCGGCCTTGAAAGCCATGGTGATCTCGGTGCCATTATCGCGCACGCCCAGAACGGCAAGCTCAAGCGCTTTCGCCTCGATCAGGTCAGCCAGCTTCAGCAAGACCTTCTTGCGATGCGCCGGGGCGGCCTTCGACCAGCGGCCATCCTCGAACGCCTTGCGTGCGCCATCAACAGCCAGCGCCACATCGGCGGCGGTTCCGCTCGCGATCTTCGTCAAAACCTTGCCGTTGATGGGGGAAAGCACCTCCAGCGTCGCCCCGTCCCGGGACGCGGCAAAGGCCCCGTTTACAAAATGTCCCTGCTCGCCAACGGGCTGATTGCGCAAGGCATCGATTGCTGCCTGATCAAGCATCTTGGGTGTTACCCTTGCTGGGTTGAAGTTTCGGAACTGTCCTCTTCACGCTCCATCCGCACCTTGTTCTCGCGAAAGACCGCGCGCACGTGCAGGACGAGAATGAGAATGATGGCAACGAAGAGGATGGCGGCGATCGGTCGGTCGATGAAGTCGAGCGGAGAATTGACCCGAGCCATGGCGCTGCGCAGCTTCACCTCCATGATGCCGCCAAGCACCATGCCGAGGATGATCGGCACGATAGGCAGGTTGAGCCGCTTCAGCACCAGGCCGAAGACGCCAAACCCGGCGGCAATCGCGCAGTCGGTCACCGAATTGCGCAGCGAGAACACGCCGACAAAGGACAGCGTCATGATCATCACGCCCAGGAACCGCGTCGGGATCTGGATGATCTTGAGCAGCAGTCCGGTAGAGGACAGCAGGAAGATCAGCACGATGATGTTCAGGAGGATAAGCGCCAGATAGAGCGCGATGACAAAGTCGAGCTGCCCCTGAAACAGTTGCGGTCCGGGGATGACATTGTGGACATAGAACACCGACAGCATCATTGCCGTCAGTGCCTCACCCGGAATGCCGAGAGCAAGCAGCGGGATCATCGCCGCACCGGGCACTGCGTTGTTGGCAGCTTCCGATGCGATCAGTCCCTCAGGTGAGCCCTTGCCGAAAAGGTCCGGATCCTTCGAGGTTTTCTGCGCATAGGTGTAGGACAGGAACTGGGCCGTGAATTCGCCGACGCCGGGGATCATGCCCATGAGCACGCCGAAGCTGGAAGAAACGGTCGCTACCCGCTTGAAGGCAAACAGCTCCTTGAGCCCGGAAAAGAGATTGCCCTCGACCTTCGCCGATCCCGGGTGATGTTCCTTGTCGACCAGCAGCAGCAAAGCCTGCGAGATCGCAAAAAGACCGAGTACCACCACGATTAGATCGACACCGGAGGTGAGCCAGCTCTGGTCGAACGTGAAGCGCTTGGTGTATTTGGCCGGCTCCAGGCCGATGGTGCTTAGGAAGATGCCGAAACAGGCCAGCATGCCGGCCGCGAAAACCTGCCCGCGATGCGCCACCACCACCAGGATGATGCCCATCAGCGCGGCCAGGAAGATCTCGCGGCTGCCGAAATGCGGCGCGATCATCGCCAGCACCGGCGAGAGGACGATCAGACACAGGATCGAGAACATGCCGCCGAAGAAGGAGGCCGAATAGGCCAGCGATAGCGCGCGGTGGCCCTGCCCTTTCTTGGTCATGGGATAGCCGTCGTAGGTGGTCAGCGCATTGACCGCCGTGCCCGGTGTGTTGATCAGCACCGCCGGAATGGCGCCGCCATACATGGAAGAGCCATAGACGCCGAGCAGCAGCGTCAGACCGACGATCGGCTCGAAGGAGAAGGTAGCCGGCAGAAGGATCGCAATGGCGACCGCCGCCCCGACACCCGGAATTGCACCAATGATGACGCCACCGACCGAGCCGATCACAAGGGCCGCTAGAACGTCCCATTGGGCAAGCATGGACAGGCTGGAGAGGATCAGTTCCATTCTTGCCTCACAGATAGGTCAGGGCAAAGGCGCGGATGCCGTCCGGCAGCGCTTCGTAAATGTGGCCGGCGGGAACCTTGACCTGCAAAAACGCCCGGAAGATCACCACCACCGAAATGCTGAAGACAACCGCCGCGCCCAGGTTGACGGGCTTTGCTTCACCGACACGGACGCACAGGAACAATGTGAAGGCGAGCGTTGCCGGCAGATAGCCAATTTGCGGCACCAGGAGCACGTAGATCAGGAAATAGGCCACGAATTCGAACGATTGCAGCCAGAAGCCGACTTCGCGCCAGCGACCTGGAATGCGTTTGGAGCAGAGCGAGCCGATGAAATGCAGGCTTGCAAACAGCACCATGCCACCGATGGCAACCGACGGCCAGAATCTCGGCTGGGCAAACCATTTGGTGCGCTTGGCCCAGACCGTCTCACCTGGGATCTGCGTCAGAAGAAACACGGAAAATGCCAGAAACAGGGTCGCAAACACGATGTCGCCGGGCCGGCGATAGCGTTTGAACAGTTCCTGCAGCGTCTTGATGCGGGCCAAGCCGAACCCTCCCTGGAACCTCAAGGCAACCGGCCGGCACAAGAAGCGCCGGCCGGAAAGAGCGCTTTACTGTTCGATCAGCTCGGAGATTTTCTGCAGAGCGGCCGCATCTTCCTCGATCTGCTGTTCGGATTGAACCGGGTCCTGCCAGTAGATCAGGACACCGGTCTGGCCGATCAGCTCGAGTGCTTTCGGTGACTTGAGCGCGGCCTGCGCGGCTTCGGAGATCTTGATCCGTGCGTCTTCAGGAACATCCTTGTGCACGAACAGGCCGTTCCACAAGGCCACCGAGAGATCCGGATTGATTTCCTGCATGGTCGGCACATTCGGCGTCAGCGATGTACGCTCCTTGCCGATGCTGGCCAGGATCTTCACTTCGCCGAGGCACGGCTGGATCTGCTGCAGCGTCGTGTTGATGACATCGACATCGCCGGAGGCCAGCGTGTTGCAGTTCAACTCGTCAAACGCCGCTTCGCTGGCAAAGTCGAACCCGGAGGTCTTGGCAGCCGCGAAAGTGATCTGGGTGGGCGGCAGGAACGAGCCGAAATGACCGAGAGCGACCTCATTTTCCTTGGCATAGTCCGCCAGTTCGGCCCAGGTGCTGTAAGGCGCATCGGCACCGGCTGCGATTACGAACGGATAGGTCATGAAAATGCCGATCGGCTCGAACGGGTTCGGCGACAGTTCGGGAATGCCGATCTGCGGTCCGCCAATGGGCACGTCTGTCACGAAGGAGCCGACCGTATAACCGTCCGCCGGAGCCGTTGCGACTTCCACCGCACCCGGGAACGGACCGCCGCCGCCGCCCGGCTTGTTCACCACGGCCGCCGGCACACCGTACATTTCCTGGAACTTGTCCGCGATGAGGCGGGTCAACACATCTTCCAGGTCTCCCGGAGGCCACGGAACGATGAACGACACCGGCTTTTCCGGATATTCAGCCAGGGCACCCGTCACGGACATCAAGGTCGCGGCCGTCAGGGCGATCACATGTTTCTTCATTTCAACAGTCCCTCTTCTGGTCAGGTGACAGCCGGTCTTTGCGCCGGTCTTGGTCATTTTTTATTTGCTTTGTTAATTATTGTGATCTTAAATAATTCGATGTCAACCTCCAATCGGAGCGCTGACGCTTTTGTCTGCCTTGTTGACCGGTTCAAATAACAAACCGTCGGTTTAAAAATATATTGTTTCAAATGAAACTACATGTCAACATTATCTCGTCGAATGTCGGAGCTTCCCTCCGGCACCTCCGCAAAGGGACAAGCTGAAAGATGGGCACGATCACAAAAGCGCTGAGCCTGCTGAACCACTTTTCGGCAAGCCGCTCGGAAATCGGCCTGACCGAGTTCCGCAACCTGTCGGGCCAGGACAAGGCAACCGTTCACCGGCACCTCAGCGAACTGACGGCGAACGGTTTTCTTGAGCAGAACCCCGGCACCAAAGGTTACCGCCTCGGCCCCGCCATCCTGCGCCTTGCCGCTGTTCGCGAACGCCTGTTTCCGGCACGCCGGCTGGTCGCGCCGCTGGTAGAAAAGCTGGCAGGAGAACTTGGAGAGCTGGTGCATGTTTCGTTGAGAGAAGGCGACCACCTGTCGCCGCTCTACCATTTTGACGCCCTCCTTCACGGGACGCGGGTCTATTTCGACGAAGCCGAACTGCTGCCGCTGCACGCCACCGCCTCCGGCCTTGCCATGCTGGCCTTTGGCCCGATCGACCTGCTGCCGCAGCTTCTGAAGACAAAACTCAAGCCCTCCACCGGCTATACGATCACCGATGCCGATCTGCTGAAACAGGCGGTCGAACAGGTACGAAATGACGGCATCGCCTTTATCGACCAGGGCTTTGAGGAACACGTCTCGTCATTTGCCTCGCCGGTGTTCGGAGACTTGCCCGAGGCAATCGGCACCATTGCGGTCGCAGCCCCCACCGTTCGCATGACCGACGAATTGAAGGCAAAGATCCGCGCAACCCTGCCACTTGCGGCAACGGAAGTGACGGAAAAACTCGGCGGTGTTGTTCCGGTCGATTTGAGAAGGATCTGGCGCGATGCCGCATGACACGAAGGCTCTGGTGCTCGACTTCGGCGGCGTCGTTACCCACACGATGTTCGAGACCCACAACTTGACCGAACAGGCCCTCGGGCTCGCCCCGGGCAGCCTCACCTGGCGCGGGCCCTTCGCACCGGAAACGGACAGTCTCTGGCAGGCAATGCAGCAGGACGAGATTTCAGAACGCGACTACTGGCACCGGCGCACGCAGGAAGTTGCCGAGCTGACTGGCAACAGCTGGACGAAAATGGCCGAGTTCGTGAAAGCTGCGCGCGGCGCCGATCCCGATGCCGTCATGCGGCCCGAAGCCCTTGCCGCCATCGACATCGCCCGGAAGGCAGGCTGCAAGCTAGCCGTCCTGTCCAACGAGCTTGACCTCTTCTACGGAGCAGACTTCAGAAAAAAGCTCGCCTTTCTGGATGATTTCGACGTCATCGTCGACGCCACCTACACCAAGATCCTGAAACCTGACCCGCGCGCCTATCAACTGTGCCTGGACGAGCTCGGCCTGCCGGCATCCGCCTGCGTCTTCGTCGATGATCAGCTGCGCAACATTCGTGGTGCGGAGGCAGTCGGCCTTCAGACGGTCCACTTCAACGTTCTTTCCCCCCGTTCCTCATACGACCAGGCTCTGTCGCTGCTCGGCCTGCCAAGCTTACCCCAAGGAGACATGACATGAAGGATTCCAACTTCCTGAAGGAAAACAACGCCCGCCATGTCTGGCATCCGATGGCGCATCCAGCCGACAGCCAGGCCAACCTGCCGACGATCGTGACCGGTGGCCGTGACGTGTTCATTACCGATGTCGACGGCCACGAAGTGCTCGACGCCGTCGGCGGTCTCTGGAACGTCAACCTGGGCTATTCCTGCGAACCGGTGAAACAGGCAATCGCCGACCAGTTGAACGCCCTGCCCTATTATTCGATCTTCCGCGGCACCTCGAACGACAAGGTGATCGAGCTTTCCTACGAGCTGGCCGACTTTTTCGCGCCGGACGGACTGTCGCGCGCGTTCTTCACCTCCGGCGGATCGGACTCGGTCGAGGTCGCTCTGAAGCTCGCCCGCCAGTATCACCGCATTCGTGGCGAAGCCGGCCGCACCAAGTTCCTCAGCCTGAAGAAAGGCTATCACGGCACCCACTTCGGCGGCGCCAGCGTCAACGGCAACGGCAAGTTCCGCAATGCCTATGAGCCGTTGCTGCCGGGCTGCTTCCATATTCCCGCGCCTTACACCTACCGCAATCCGTTCAACGAGAGCGATCCGGCCAAGCTCGCCCAGCTTTGCGCCTCAGCCCTTGAAGACGAGATCGCCTTCCAGGGTGCGGGCACCATTGCCGCCTTCATCATGGAACCCGTGCTAGGCGCTGGCGGCGTCATGCCGCCGCACTCCAGCTTCATGCCGATGGTGCGCGAGATCTGCGACCGAAACGGCATCCTGCTGATTTCCGACGAAGTCATCACTGCCTTCGGTCGCACCGGCAGCGAAAGCGGCGCGCGCCACTGGGGCGTGCAGCCGGACTTCATGTGCACGGCCAAGGCGATCACCAACGGCTACTTCCCTTTCGGCGCTGTGATGATCGCCGGCCATGTGGCCGAAGTCTTTGAAAAGGACACCAGCGGAATTGCATCTATCGACACCGGCTACACCTACTCCGGCCATCCGGTTGGCGCCGCCGCAGCTCTTGCTGCACTTGCTGAAATCCGCCGCCTGAAGGTGCATGAAAACGCAGCCAGCCGCGGCAAGGAACTTCTCGGAGGCCTCAAAGGTCTGCAGGAGCGCTTCGAGGTCATCGGCGATGTTCGCGGCGAAGGTCTGATGTGCGCCATCGAACTGGTCTCCGACCGCACCAGCAAGAAACCCGCCGCAAAGGACGTGCCGCTGAAGCTGCAGCAGGCCGCCTATGAGGACGGCGTCATGATCCGCGTTTCCGGCAACAACGCCATCTTCTCACCGCCCCTGATCGTAACTGCAGACCACGTTGCGAAAATCCTGTCAGCCGTCGAAACCGGCCTGAAGGCGGTTGCCAGCTAGGACATCTGGCGGCCACCAGGCGCGACACGCAACCCCAAAAGGTAGCGCGTCACCACCTTGAAACGGAGCCCTCACGCCTGTGCACCCTGAGGGCTCCGATACCTTTTCAGACCGCAGACAGCCAGCAGATGTGGTCAGCTCCCTCTCGACACAATCGCCTGCGCACCGCTGCGCTATGCCGCTTTGTGCCCGGCTACAGGCTGGACGTTTTCCTTTCAGGCAAAGCTTTGCCTCCGGGTTTCCGCTGCCGGGCGCTGCTTTCTGTCTTTGTTACCCCTGAGTTCGGGCTAACTGGATCAAAAAACCGAGATCAAGAACGCCCATTTTCTGAGCTTGAACCGAAATTAGCCAACCCCGCCTAATTTCACGGCACATCCTATAGCCATTTCAGACAAGATAAAATTTTATTGGAAACAGTTTTCGCGGCGCTCGTTCCGAAAACATTTTCGGCCTTTACGCCTCAAGAAGTAAAAATCAAAAATTACATAAAATGCTGCGTCGCAACAATACACGCATACGCACCACCTTGACTTGCATTTCTTAGATCAGACAAAAACAAGCACCGCAACGCAACCCGATGATCTTAATGTATTCATCGCCGGGATTTGATTGTTACTCAGATGTATTCTTCTTTTTTCGTTGCGTTATAAATTAACCAACTCTTCAGTTGTTATAAAATTGGTGCAATTGCACTAAAGAAACGGCATCAATTTCCCTGTATAAAATGACTAATATTTTATTAAACGCATAAGAGATTAATCATTTGATTTAGACAATGTTTCGATTTCACGAATGAGGCAGACGAAAACTTAGATCGCGGTCACGAATAAAATCATTTTATACGCAGGGGTTTAAAATGTATTTCGCATCGAGAGACTTCAACGAAAACGTTTTATATGGCGGCGAGATAAAAGAACGCCGCAACCGGAGCAACCTTGAATTCCCTTTTGCATTGGCAAAACGATTTGAATTTCTTCTCTTCACAATCTTTGTTTTCGATACGAGAAATAAAACTATCGATCTTTGCTATACGTTCGATGCTCACCGACAAACGTGGAATGCAAAACATCTGATCGACAGGGAAATTTATGCTTTTTCGCAAGTAAAGGCAAACTCCTGCACTCCAGTACAACACGACGCCGACATCCTGCACCGCACTGCAACAACACCAAACAGCCCTCCGCGAGACACAACCATCGAAACCAACCGCGCGGCTGTGCTCATGGTCGATTTGGGCATGGGGCTGCGGCTCTACCTTACAGCCCACATCCCGGTCGGATATTCGGACAGTTTGTTCCAAGGTGTCATAGCCTATGCGGATGACATATTCGGCGGCTTCGAGGCCTATGCCGTGGATCTCGTTTTCGGCAGAAACCGGGCCGAACTGACAAGCGCGCAATACTGGATCAAACACATAAAGTCCCCCGCGCTGGTCTTTTTCGGAAACGGCTCCGTCCTTGCGCAAAACCCCGCCATGGAAAAGGCCCTGCAGACAGACGGCGAACTTCGTCTGGTCGATGGCAGGATCCAGGCCCCCCTGAGCCTTGCGCCCTACTTTGCCCGCAATGCCGGCAATACGGCCTTCGACGCTTCGGCGACCTCCGGAACAGCCCGGTCAGAACAGGGGCGGGTCATGAGTGTCGACGGCAGCCCACGTTACTTCGTTGAAGCCGTCCCGCCACACACACCTCAGGACGAAACAGGTGATCCTGTGAGGGCCTACTTCCGCAAAAATGTCCTGATCAGTGCGGCCCCGGCCGCCAACACTGCGAGTGCCGAGGCGATAAAGGCTGCCACAGGTGTCACCCATCAGCAGGCGCGCATCATCAAAAAAATAATAGACGGAAAAACCGTAAGACAAGCCGCTGAAGAAATCGGCATCAGCTACAACACCGCAAGAAATCACCTTGCGATGGCTCAGCAAAGAACTGCCACCAGCTCACAAATCGAGCTCGTCAACTCGGTCACAAAAGCAATTCAAATAGCACCAGACCAATAAAGTACGAAGTACAGGAGTTTAGGCTATGCTGAACTTACTTTTATATGTATTCGCGACGATAGCGACCATCGCGACATTTTTCATCGTCACCCTGCCGCTTTCGGTTGAAGTTCAACTCTTTCTCGGCCTGTTCGTCCTGGTTGCCATGCAATTCACGAAAGTCTTGCCAGGCACACTGGGGCGCGTAACCTTTCTGACGCTCGGCGGCCTGCTCGTCGGCCGCTACGTCTACTGGCGCGTCACCCAGACAGTTCCGCCGATCGAGAACTTCTCCGATTTCGTTCCGGGCGTCCTGCTGTTGGTCGCCGAACTTTTCTGCATTCTGATGTTCTTCCTGTCGGCGCTGATCGTGTCCGACAGGTATGAACGCCCCCGCAAGGTGCAGAACACCGATGCCGATGCACCGACCGTCGACGTATTCATTCCCACCTACAACGAAGATCCGGGCCTCGTCGCCTGCACCATCGCCGCGGCCAAGAACATGGATTATCCGAAGGACAAGTTCCGGGTCTTCCTTCTGGACGATGGCGCGACCCTGCAGAAGCTGAACTCGACGGACCAGAAGGCAGCGCTTGCCGCCTATGAGCGCAGCCAGGAATTCAAACGGATCTGCGAGGATCTCGGCGCCACATATCTTTCCCGCGAGCGGAACGAACACGCCAAGGCCGGCAACCTCAATTACGGCCTGTCCCGGTCGGAAGGCGATCTCGTTGTCGTCTTCGACGCCGACCACGCACCGGCAAGGGAGTTCCTGCGCGAAACTGTCGCCTATTTCATGGACCCCGAACTCTTCCTGGTGCAGACCCCGCACTTCTTCCTCAATCCCGATCCCATCGAGCGCAACCTGCGCACCTACAACATCATGCCGTCGGAGAACGACATGTTCTACGGCATGATCCAGAAGGGTCTCGACAAATGGGACGCCACCTTCTTCTGCGGATCCGGTGCCGTTCTGCGGCGCGCGGCGCTCAACGAGGTCGGCGGATTTTCGGGTGTCTCGATCACGGAAGACTGCGAAACCGCGCTCGAGCTGCATTCGCGCGGCTGGAAGAGCGCCTATGTCGACCGTCCGATGATCGCCGGCCTGCAGCCTGACACCCTCGCCTCCTTCATCGGCCAGCGGTCCCGCTGGTGCCGGGGCATGCTGCAGATCCTCATGCTCAAGAACCCGATGTTCAAGCCGGGCCTGAGCTTCATGCAGCGCGTCGCCTACATGTCGAGCGCCATGTTCTGGCTGTTCCCGTTCCCGCGGCTGGTGTTCCTGCTGGCTCCGTTGATGTTCATCCTGTTCAACATGAAGATCTACATCGCGTCGCCGCAGGAATTCCTCGCCTACACGATGACCTACATCCTGGCCGTCGTTACCATCCAGTCCGGCCTTTATGGCAAGCTCAGGTGGCCGTGGATTTCCGAACTCTACGA
Organism: Roseibium sp. LAB1; assembly: GCF_054658235.1. Taxonomy (NCBI): domain Bacteria; kingdom Pseudomonadati; phylum Pseudomonadota; class Alphaproteobacteria; order Hyphomicrobiales; family Stappiaceae; genus Roseibium; species Roseibium sp. LAB1. Next base: position 1,519,561 of record NZ_BAAGIB010000001.1, read on the forward strand.
GTACATCCAGTCGATCTACCTGTTCCCGGCGATCTTCTCCGTGCTGATGAACCCGCGCGCGCCGAAGTTCAATGTCACGACGAAGGGTGAAACACTCGAAGAAGAACAGCTCTCTGTTATCGCCTGGCCTTACATCATCGTCTTTGCGGTCATGCTGTTCACGACCGGCGTGCTGGCCTGGCGCCTGCAAAACGATACCGGCCAGACCGCCCTGCTTGGTGTTGTCGGCATCTGGCACGTCTTCAATCTGATCATCGCCGGTGCGGCACTTGGCGCCATCCTTGAGCGGAAAGAAGTCAGAACAGCACCGCGTATCCGGGTGCATCGCAAGGCGACGCTCCGGCTGCGCGACGAAACCATCCCCGTGAACCTGGTGGAATCCAACACCAATGGTCTGCTGCTGCAGCTTGAACGAGCTCCCGCATGGGGGAATGTGCTCGGCGACAACGGTCATTTGACGTTCCATCCCCGGCAACCGCTGGACCGGCCGGCCAAAACTGCACCGGAACCGGAAGAGGCTCTTGCCGAAACGGGCATCAACATTCGTGTCGCCTCGCAACGTGCCGGCTCGAAGGGAATTCTTATCGGTGCAGCCTATCTCGACACGGTCGCAACACGGGCAATCGTATCCAGCGACGTGATGTTTGCCGACCTCACAATTCCAAGGGCCCTGCACAACAGGAAGCTGAAAGGATCCTCGGTCCTCGCGGGAATGATGCGCCTGACCAGATGGGCACTTTACTTCGGCATTCGCGTTCCGGTCCTCGGTGTCATGACAGCACTGCGGTCCGGCCTGAAACGCAAACCGGCACCTGTCGAGCAGGACTTGCCTGAATCCGTCCTCTCGCCTGCAGAATGAGGATCGAAACGATGAAAACTCTGTATCACCTCAAAGCCGCAACCTGCCTCAAGGCAGCCCTTGTCGCCTCTACCTTGATCGCCTTGCCGGTTTCGGCGGGTGCACAACAACTCGATCTGTCGGTGCTCGATACCAAGACCGAGGAACGCAGCACCATCCGGCGGCTGACCGCAACGGCGGACCAGCTCAGGATGGAAGGCGAACAGGCCGAAATCCGGTTGGCCGTCTATGCGCCACGGGACGAAGTCCTTCTGTATCGCAAGCTTCAGGTGGACTATCTGACCGCGGTCTCGACCGCGCCGGAACATTCCAGCATGAGCATCATGGTCAATGGCCAGCCCGTCGGTGACATTGAGCTCAATGCGGGTGCGCAAAGTTCCATGCGGTCGTTCGATCTCCCGCCCGGCCTGATGGTCGAGGGGTTCAACGAAATTCGTTTCATCGCGAAGCACAAGCACCGCGTCGATTGCACGATCCCCGCGACCTATGAACTCTGGACGGTCCTGAACCCGGCCAATACCGGCATCAAGTTCGATCCGGGCCCTGATACCTCGCCGAGAGTGTCCGCCAGCCTCGAACTCCTGCGGGCGATCCCGAACGACAAGAGCGGCGCCACCAACATGCGCCTGCTTCAACTCGGCACGGCCAGCGCCGGTAACCAGGATCGGGCTCTTGCCGTTGCCCAGACCGTCGCGGCTTTCGGGAAATACCATAACCCGACATTCAGATCCGGAACGAACCGGGCACCGGCGCCGGTCTGGACATCATTGTCGGGACACGGGCGGAACTTTCGCACGCAGGCTATGCTGTTGCCGACGCCCGTTCCGAAATACCGGGGCTTGCAATTGTTCACCGGCCAGACACGGGCAGAGTGTCCCTGTTTCTCGCAGCAGAGAACCGTCCTGCCCTGGATAAATCCATCGAAGCCTTCAAGCAGGCCTTGCAGGCCAAACCGCTGTTGGGGAGCCGACGCGGCATCGCCGCCTTCGAAAACAAGTTCGGTTACAAGATCGAACCCGGCGAAGCGGTTTCCCTGGCAAAGATTGGCGTCAGCAGCAAGCGCTTCGACGGCCGGCTCCTGCGGCAGGATTTCTCGATCCGGCTGCCGGACGACTATTTCGTCGGCGATTACGGCAAGGCCAAACTGAGCCTGAACATCGATGCATTGGCGAACCTGTCCAATGCCAACCGGCTGCAGGTCTTCGCCAATGGCGCCGCGCTTGCGTCTGCCGAACTGACGCGTGACGGCATTTCCTCACGCAATCCGCTCGATATCCCGCTTGGCGGCTTCTCACCCGGCTTCAACGATCTGCGCATCGAAGTGTCGGCCCTGACCGAAGATGATGCCACGTGCGATGTCGCTACCGGCCTCAATGGCGACCGGCTGTCGCTTGATGCGGACACATCGACGATAGAGTTCGACGCACTTGCCAGGATGCGCGTGACGCCGAGCCTGTCCCCTTCCGACCTTCTGCCGAAAAATCCGGCAGAAAACCGACCGACGACCATCCAGGTGCTTTCCGACGACACGAAAAGCCTCGAGGCAGCCGTACAGCTTGCCGTGGCAACGGCGGCCATAACACAGCAGGTCCGGCCGATCGCCATCACGACGGCCTCTGCCACCGTCGGCAACCAGCCGGGGCTGATCGTTGCCCCGGTCAATCGCCTGTCGGGCATGGCCAAGGAAGCCTATCTGGACACACTCGACCCGGAAAGGACGCAAGGCTCACGCAGTCAGGTCGGCCGGTTCCTGGGCCTGAAGTCGGTTGACGATACGGACACCAGCGTGATGGCAAGCATTCAGCGCTATGCCGGATCCGCCTGGCGCAGCATTGGCTTCAAGCTCAATTCAGAAATGCTGTCCGACCGCAGCTTCGCCCTTCAAGGCAACAGCATCCTGATCGCGCAGCGCACGAAGACCTTGTCGTCGAAGGAAAGCTGGGTCGCTTTCATGGGCGCTCCGGTAAAACAGGACACCTGGACCATCGTGACCGGACTGACCAGCGACGACATCAAGGCCAGCACCGAAACAATGCTGCGGGAAGGCAGGCTCGCGTGGCTGACCGGCGATACGTCGCTCTACAACGCGACCACCAACCGGTTCACCTCGGAACGGCTCGCCGACCCGAGCTACTTTGCGTCGCTCGCCAACCCGTCGGAATTCAGAAACAGCAGGCTCGTCGTTGCCGGACTGGTCTCGCACAACATGCTCGACTTCGTCGTGTTCATGCTCGCGTTCTGCCTGGTACTCGGCTTTAGCTACTTCGTCTCCCTCAAACGGTCCGGACGCTGACATGTTGAGGCTTTGCATCACAACCGGCATGGCGCTTTTCCTGACGCTCGCTCCCGCATCAGCCGAACCGGTCTTCGGCGAGGGCGCGCGCAGCAGGGAAGCCGTGTCGCTGTGGCTGGGGTCGGCGTGGCGGGACTACACAAGCCGTCACATGACCCCGGAAGGGGCAATCATCGACGATGCCAACGAGGGCATCAGCCACAGCGAGGGCCAGGGCTACGGCATGGTTCTGGCCGTTGCGGTGGGCGATCGGGACACCTTCAAGCTTATCCGCGACTACACCTACGAGAACCTTCAGGTGCGCAAGGACCGTCTGTTTGCCTGGAAGCTTCTGCACACGCCTGAGGGCCCCAATGTCGCCGACACCAACAACGCCACGGACGGCGACCTCCTCATCGCCTGGGCACTGATCGAGGCTTACAAGAGTTGGGGCGATGCCGAAGACCTTGCCTCGGCGAAGGTCGTTCTGGCGGATATCGCGGCGACGCTGCTTCAGCCAAGTGCGCTTGGACCGGTGCTCGTTCCCGGCAGCGAAGGGTTCGTTTCTGCCGATCACCAGACCGTCACGGTCAACCCGTCCTACTGGGTCTATCCGGCCCTTGAAACCATCGCCCAGTTCGATACGTCCGCGAACTGGGGAGAAGTCGCCGTTGTCGGAGAGGACGTGCTTGATCTCTCCCAGCGGGCCCCGACCTACCTGCCGCCGGACTGGGTGGACATCGGCGGCCTCAAGCTGGTGCCTTCCGAAAAGTTCCCTCCGGAATTCGGCTACAATGCCATCCGGGTTCCGCTTTATCTCGCTCTTTCCAGAAACGCCCTGCGCGTGAAGAAGGCGGCGGACTTTTCGACAATGCGCGGCTTTGCCGATCCACGCGGCCCATCAGTCACCCATGTCGTTACCGGCGAGCCACAGAGCGTCATGGGCGGCATCGGGTTTCGTGCGATCGCGGCATTGACCCGGTGCATGGACAAGGCCGAGCCCTTCCCGTCCGACCTGCTTCAGATCGGCACCGATGACTACTACTCCACAACGCTTCAGATCTTCACAATTCTCGCAATTGCAGAGAGGTATCCGCAATGTCTTTCACCAGAATGGTAATTGCCTCCTTCGCGCTGGCGTTTGCGACGAACGGTTCGCTGGCACAGACCGCACCGTGGGAATCCGCCCCCCGGCAGCAGCCAGGCGGCTCTCCGTTTGTCTTGCAGGCACCTGAAACCGGCGGATTGCAGGCGCAGCAGGCCAATGTTTCGCCCTTCGCGCTGTCGGTCACTCAACCCGGCGCCGGGCAGACTTCCGCCCCGGCGGCACCAGCTGCCGCCAAGGTCGACGAAACGGCCTTGCGGTACTATGCGCAAAATGGCGAAATCGGCCGTGTGTCAGCGGAAATCAAACGGCTCAAGGCCCTTCATCCGGATTGGCAGCCACCGGAAAACATCTACGATCAGAACCGGGTCGAGGTGAACGAACAACCCCTCTGGGACCTGTTCGCCACCGGCAGGACCCAGGATCTCTACGCCAAGATCCGGGAATACATAAAGCTCTATCCGGGCTATGAACCCTCGGCCGAATTGCGCCGGCAGATCATCAACGCCGAAGCGCGCAAGACACTCATCCAGGCGTCCGAACTCGGCAACTCCCAGGAGGTCATTCAGACCGCGGTCAAGAACACCGACCTTCTGACCTGCCAGGAAGTCGACATGATCTGGCGGACCGCCAAGGCCCTCAACGAGACGGGACAGGACGTCAAGGCGCTCGAAGCCTACAAGTATATCCTGACCAACTGTGCCAACGAGGACGAGCGCAAGGCAACCGTTCAGAAGGCTGCCGAAGTCCTGCCGCGCAAGGCGGTGGAACAACTCGTCGCCTTCGGCAGAACTGGTCTGGACGGGCGGTCGGAGTTCAACGAAATCTACCTCGACCTGTTGCGCGGTGAAGTTGGTGAAGGCGCCACGGACCCCGCAATGATGGTCGAGAAATCGGATTTGGACGCGCTCGCCAATTCCGCAACCAAACTCCAGAATCCGAACGATGCTGAACTTCTTGGCTGGTATTACTATTCCCGAGAGGAGTTCAAGACGGCCACGAAATGGTTTCAGGCAGCCTACAAGTTGCGCCCGACGCCAAAGGCTATCGAAGGCATGGTCGTTTCCATGAAGGAGGAAGGCGACTATGAGGAAGCGGAGGAACTCGCCTACAAGAACCGCCGCAAGGATCCACTCATCCTGAAAGCCTATCTGGAGGTCGTCTCGATCCAGCTTCTGGAAGGCTATGGCGCTGAAATGGATTTCAAACGCCTGTCGCGATTTGCAAACGTCGTGCAGGACGCGCAATCGCCAATCGCAGCCCAGGTGTTCGGTTGGCATTTCTTCAACACGCTCGAACTCGATGAAGCCGAAATCTGGTTTACCAAGTCGATGGATTTCCAGCCGAACGAAGCTGCCGCGGTTGGCTTGATCGTGGTTGCTCAGAGGAAAAAGCAGAAAACCCGGGAACGGCAACTCATCGCGGAATGGTCGAACAAGTTCCCGGCGATCAAGATGCTCGGCAACACACAGCTTGCGGCCGCGTCCGCCACGCGGAGCAGTTCGTCTGGCGGGTCGCGCTCCTCCGGTTCTTCGTACCTGCGTTCAGCCGAACAGGAGATCAGCACCGGCGATTATGCCGGCGCCCTGCCGTTCCTTGAACGCAACGCGATGAGCGGGCAGGAAAGCCGAAAGGCGAAATTGCTTCGGGCCTGGGCCCTTTATCACACAGGGCGCTCAAAAGAGGCGCACAAGCTCTTTGCGGAAGCCGACAAGTCACGTTCAACGACCGAAACCCGTCAGGGCAAGTGGTTCTCCGAAAAGAAGATGTACCGCTACAACTAGAGCACCCGGTCTCTTCCCGCACGAGACCGGAAACCCGGGGTCCCCTTCAGTCACGCCGGTTGAAGGGGACCCCGGCGCTGTTTCCGGAACGGCCCAACAGCGCGTTTTCCTTACCTGGCCTTGAAAGCGAAAAAAGCCGGCTCACTCGGAAGCCAGCCTCATGGACCAAACCCGGGCCCAAGCTTCTTACAGCTTCTGGAAATCCTCCAGGATGTCGAGCAGCTGGGCCAGCTTCTCTTTGCCGATGACTTCTTCGATACGCGCGGCGATCGCCTTGGCATCCTGAAGCTTGTCATCAATGATCGCCTGTCCGGCGGCTGTGATCGCGACCGTCTGCTTGCGCCGGTCCTTATCGTCAGCCTGACGGGTCACCAGCCCCTTTTCCAGAAGCGTCTGAACGATCCTTGTCTGGCTGGGGAGCAACAGACAGGCCCGCTCTGCCAGGGTCGAGGCGTCCTGGGGGCCGTATTCTTCCAGCACCCGCAGGATGCGCCACTGCTGCTCGGTGATGCCGCAGTCGGAGAGCATTTCCCGGATTGGCCCCATGACTTTTTCACGCGCCCGGATGAGGGCAATCGGGATGGAGCGTCTGGTTGACGGCAGCGTTGTGCCGCCAGCGGGTTTGGTGTCGTCGATCATGCAAGGTCCATAGCGAATTGGCAGATTATTAGACACAAAAAGTTTGACAGTTTCGATCTCATATATTTAACATAGCAAATATTGCGCTGTTAAGGAAATCCCATGCCGCACATATCGCTGGAATATTCCGCCAATCTGGAACAGCGGGCCGACATTCAGGCCCTGTGCGAGCATCTGCGTGCCCAGGCAGCAACCATCGATGCCCTTCCCATGCCCGGTCTTCGAGTACGCGCCATACGGTGCGACCACTATGCAATCGCCGACGGCGATCCGAAACACGCCTTCATCGACATTTCCGTGCGCATGCGCGCCGGACGTTCGGACGACGTCAAGCGCGACGCCGCCGAGCGCCTGTTCGCTGCCGCAAAGACTTTCCTGGAACCGGTTCTGGACACCAGCTCGCTCGCGCTATCGCTTGAGCTGCGTGACATCGACCCGGACCTTTCGCCCAAGACGGGCACCATTCGCGACCATTTGGGGACTGCCTGACCCATGCCTGACCTTCAGAACAACATCGAAAAACTTGAGGCCTATCTCGCACGGTTCCGGGAAACCGGCGTCCTGAACCAGATCGGCGGCAAGGCCTGCCCCGCAGTCTCTGGTGCCACGTTCGAGACCACATCACCGGTCGACGAAAGCCTGATCTGCAAGGTGGCCCGAGGCGATGCCGCCGATATCGATGCTGCTGCCACGGCCGCAAAAGAGGCGTTTCCCGCATGGCGCGACATGGCCGCGACGGAGCGCAAGAAGATCCTGCACAAGATCGCCGACGGCATTGTTGCCCGCGCGGAGGAAATCGCTTTTTGCGAATGCTGGGACACCGGCCAGGCGCTGCGCTTCATGTCGAAGGCTGCTCTTCGCGGTGCCGAAAACTTCCGTTTCTTTGCCGACAAGGCGCCGGGCGCCCGGGACGGCCTGGCCCTGCCATCGCCGACCCTCATGAACATCACGACCCGCGTGCCCATCGGTCCGGTCGGCGTGATCACGCCGTGGAACACGCCCTTCATGCTGTCGACCTGGAAGATTGCACCGGCGCTCGCGGCAGGCTGCACCGTGGTTCACAAGCCGGCGGAGTTCTCTCCCGTCACCGCTCGTATCCTGATGGAAATCGCCGAGGAAGCCGGCCTGCCGAAGGGTGTCTGGAACCTGGTCAACGGCCTTGGCGAAGAAGCCGGCAAGGCCTTGACCGAACATCCGGACATCAAGGCCATTGCCTTTGTCGGCGAGAGCCGCACTGGCTCCATGATCATGCGTCAGGGCGCGGAAACCCTGAAGCGGGTCCATTTCGAGCTCGGCGGCAAGAACCCTGTAATCGTCTTCGATGACGCCGATCTCGACCGGGCACTCGATGCGGCAATCTTCATGATCTATTCGCTCAACGGCGAACGCTGCACTTCCTCATCGCGTCTTTTGGTGCAAGACACCATTGCCGATGAATTCGAAGCGAGGCTCATCGAGCGCGTCAACAACATCAGGGTCGGTCATCCCCTCGATCCTTTGACCGAAATCGGACCGCTGATCCACAAGACCCATTTCGACAAGGTCACCGGCTATTTCGAAACGGCCCGCAAGGACGGCGCGACAATTGCCGCAGGCGGCAGCCGTGTCGGGACGGAAGGCTGCTTCGTCCGCCCCACCCTCTTCACCGGTGCGAACAACTCCATGAAGATCGCCCAGGAAGAAATTTTCGGCCCGGTGCTGACCTCCATCCGCTTCGGTTCCGAAGAAGAAGCTCTGCGGATCGCCAATGATATTCCCTACGGCCTGACCGGTTACGTCTGGACCAACGACTTGACGCGTGCGCTTCGGTTCACAGGCAGCCTGGAAGCGGGCATGATCTGGGTAAACTCGGAAAACGTCCGCCACCTGCCCACCCCGTTCGGCGGCGTCAAGGCCAGCGGTATCGGCCGCGACGGCGGCGACTGGTCGTTTGAATTCTACATGGAACAGAAACACATCGGCTTTGCGACGGGACAGCACACAATCCCGCGCCTCGGGGCCTGATAATAAAATAGATCTTCTGGGAGGACCTCATGCCCATTCCGGCGCCCAATCTCTACCCGCCCTTCAACATCGTCCGGCTCAGCCATGTGGAACTCGGCGTTACGGATCTGGCCAGAAGCCGGGCCTTCTATGTCGATACGCTCGGCCTTCAGGTGACGGACGAAACCGGCGACGCGATCTATCTGCGCGCCATGGAAGAACGTGGACACCATTGCCTGGTGTTGCGCAAATCGGCGGAGGCCTCAGCGCGCGATCTCGGCTTCAAGGTGTTCGACGAGGAGAATCTCGACAAGGCCGCCGCCTATTTCAAGGGCAAGGGCCTTCCGGTCGACTGGGTCGAGCGGCCCTACCAGTCACGCACCTTCCGCACCTGCGACCCGCACGGCATTCCGCTGGAATTCTATGCGAAGATGGACCGCCTGCCGCCGATCCATCAGAAATACGCGCTCTACAAGGGCGTGAAGCCGCTCCGCATCGACCACTTCAACTGCTTCTCGCCGGACGTCGATGCTTCCGTTGCCTTCTACAACGAGCTCGGCTTCCGGGTGACCGAATATACCGAGGACGAGGAGACCGGCCGCCTCTGGGCCGCCTGGACCCACCGTAAGGGCGGCGTCCACGATATTGCCTTTACCAACGGCAAGGGCCCGCGCCTCCACCACACGGCGTTCTGGGTGCCGACCCCGCTCAATATCATCGACCTGCTCGACCTGATGGCAACCACCGGCTGGGTATCCAATATCGAGCGTGGCCCGGGCCGACATGGCATTTCCAACGCCTTCTTCCTCTACATTCGAGACCCGGACGGCCACCGGATCGAGATCTACTGCTCGGACTACCAGACGGTCGATCCCGATCTGGAACCGATCAAATGGGATCTGAAGGATCCGCAGCGCCAGACACTCTGGGGCGCCCCTGCCCCAAGGAGCTGGTTCGAGGAAGGATCCCTGTTCGAGGGAACGGAAGTTCAGCCTCCCAGCCTTGCCGCACAACCGATTGTTGCGCCATAGGTGAAACAGACAACGGTTGGACGACAGCAATGAACTGGACTGACTTTGCCGGCTGGGGCCGGAGGGTGGCCGACTGGGCCGCAGATTATCATCAGACCCTGCGGCAGCGGCCTGTCCGCGCCCAGGTGAAACCCGGCGAGATCCTCAACGCTCTGCCCGAGGCACCGCCAGAACTTGCCGAGGAGATGGAGACGATCTTCGCGGACTTCGAGAAGATCGTGCTGCCGGGCATGACCCACTGGCAGCACCCGCGCTTCTTTGCCTATTTCCCCGCCAATGCCTCGCCCCCGTCGATGCTGGCGGAATATCTCGTCACCGCCATGGCGGCCCAGTGCATGCTGTGGCAGACCTCTCCTGCCGCCACCGAGATGGAAACCAGGATGATGGACTGGCTGCGCCAGGCCGTTGGACTGCCCGACACCTTCACCGGGGTGATTCAGGACAGCGCGTCCACCGCAACCCTCGCCGCCGTGCTGACCATGCGCGAACGCGCCCTTTCCTGGGACGGCAACAAGGCCGGTCTCAGCGGTCAGCCGCGCCTGCGCGTCTATTCCTCCAACGAGGTCCACACCTCCATCGACAGGGCCATCTGGATCTCCGGCATCGGCCAGGACAACCTGGTCCGGATCCCGGTTAACGGCCCGCGCCGGGCGATGGATCCGGACGCGCTGCGTGCGGCCATTGAAGCGGATCTTGAAGCGGGTTTCAGACCCGCGGGCATCATCGCCTGCACCGGCGGAACAGGTGTCGGCGCGTCCGATGATGTTGCCTCTGTGGTTGCCGTCGCGAGGGACTTCGGCCTCTATGTGCATCTTGATGCAGCCTGGGCAGGCGCAGCCATGATCGTGCCCGAGTACCGCGACCTCTGGGCAGGCGTGGACGGCGTCGATTCCATGGTCTTCAACCCGCACAAATGGCTCGGTGCCCAGTTCGACTGTTCCGCCCATTTCGTGCGCAATCCGGAAGACCTTGTGCGAACGCTGGCGATCCGGCCGGAATATCTGAAAACCCACGGCCACGACGGCATCGTCAACTATTCCGAATGGTCCGTTCCGCTCGGTCGCCGCTTCCGGGCTTTGAAGCTCTGGTTCCTGCTGCGCTCCTATGGCCTTGAAGACCTGCGGCAGCGGCTGCGCAACCACGTCGACTGGTCGGTTGCGCTCGCCGAACGCCTGCGCGCCGAACCGGATTTCGAGATCGCGTCCGAGCCTGTCCTGTCCCTGTTCAGCTTTCGCTATACGCCGGCAGGAACGCAGGACCCAGACGCACTCAACCAGTGCCTCGTAGATGCCATCAACGATGATGGCAGGATCTACCTGACCCAGACTTTGCTCGACGGTTCCAAGGTGATCCGTTTCCAGGTCGGTCAGTTCGACTGCACCCGGGAAGATGTCGACGTCGCCTTCGACGTCATCCTTGAAATTGCCAGAAACAGGGAGCCCGCATGACCCGGCTCGCGACCTACAGCGCCGACGGAACACGATATTACGGGGCCGTCACCGATACCGGCATGATTGCTCTGTCGCCGGATTTTCCGCAGTGGCCGACGCTTTACGACGCCATCCATGCCGGCGGCCTGCAGGACCTTGTCGCAGCCGCGAAGGGCAAGCCGGTTACGCATACCGATTTTACCTATGAAATGGTGTTGCCGAACGCGCCACGTATCCTGTGTGTCGGCGTCAACTTTCCCGACCGCAATGCGGAGTACAAGGACGGTAGCGCGCAGCCGAAATACATGTCCCTGTTCCCGCGGTTTGCCAGCGGGTTCACCGGTCACGAGCAGCCGCTGATCCGGCCGCCGGAAAACCACACGCTCGATTACGAGGGCGAAGTGGCCATCGTCATCGGCAAGGCCGGCCGGCGCATCAAGGTGGAAGACGCCTACGACCATATCTGCGCCCTGACACTGTGCAACGAAGGCACCATTCGCGACTGGGTACGACACGCGAAATTCAACGTCACCCAGGGCAAGAACTGGGACCGGTCCGGCTCGCTTGGCCCTTGGCTGGTTGCTTTCGAAAACGCTGCGCAACTTGACGAGGCCCGCATTCAGACCCGCGTCAACGGAGAACTGCGCCAGGATGATTACCTCAAGCGCATGACATTCCCGATCCGCGAGGAAATCGCCTACATCTCGACCTTCATGACACTTCAGCCCGGTGACATCATCGTCACCGGAACACCGACGGGCGCAGGCGCCCGTTTCGACCCTCCCCGCTATCTGAAACCCGGTGACGTGGTCGAGATCGAGGTCGATGGGATCGGCATTCTGCGCAATGGCGTGGAGGATGAAAAATGAACCTGAGCGAAGCAGACATCTCCAGGGCCGCAAGCGATCTCCTGAACGCGGAAAAGACGCTCGAGCAGATCGGTCTTCTCACCCTGCGCCATCCGAACCTCGACATGGACGGGGCCTATGCGATCCAGAAGGAACTTGCCAGGGCGAAGCTTGCCGAGGGCCGCACGACCATCGGCTGGAAGATCGGCCTGACGTCGAAGGCCATGCAGGACGCGCTCAAGATCGATATTCCGGACAGCGGTGTCCTCTTCGACGACATGCTGTTTGAAACCGGAGCCACCATACCGAAAGGCCGCTTCATCCAACCGCGCATCGAAGCGGAAATCGCCTTCGTCATGAAAGCACCTCTCGGCGGAGCCAACGTCACGCGGGAGGATGTTCTGGCGGCAACGGATCACATTTGCCCGAGCCTGGAAATTCTGGATACCCGTATTCAGCGGGTCGATCCGGAAACCGGCCAGGCCCGCAAGATCTTCGACACCATCGCCGACAACGCCGCCAATGCCGGACTTGTGTTGGGCGCGGAGAAACACGATCCCGGTGCGACCGACCTGCGCTGGATCGGTGCCATTGTCAGCCGCAACGACGAGGTCGAGGAAACCGGTCTTGGCGCTGGTGTGCTCAACGATCCGGTGGAAAGTGTCGTCTGGCTGGCGCGGCGCATGGCCGATTACGGACAGACAATCGAAGCAGGGCAGATTATTCTCTCCGGATCCTTCATCCGGCCGGTGGAATGCCCGCCCGGCTCGAGGGTCCACGCCGATTTCGGCCCGTTCGGGTCTGTTTCCTGCTCTTTCGCGTCATAGGGAAAACCATGCCAGCGCCTCAAAACGCCTTCAAAGCCGCCATGAAGTCCGGTCAGCCGCAGATGGGCTGCTGGGTCGGACTTGCCGATGCCTATACGGCGGAAATCACTGCAAGTGCCGGCTTCGACTGGCTGTTGATCGATTGCGAACACGCACCCAACGACCTCAGATCCATGATGGCGCAGCTGAAAGTGGTCGAGGCCTCCACCAGCAAACCGGTCGTGCGGGTGCCCATCGGCGAGACCTGGATGATCAAGCAGTTCCTGGATGCCGGTGCGCAAACACTGCTGATCCCCATGGTGGAAAGCAAAACTCAGGCGCAAGAGCTTGTCAGCGCCGTGCGTTATCCGCCGGTCGGCATGCGCGGCGTCGGGTCGGCTCTCGCCCGCGCATCCCGGTTTTCCGCCATTCCCGATTACCTGACGACCGCCGACGGCGAGATCTGCCTGCTGGTGCAGGTGGAAAACCGCGCCGGCCTGGCGGAGCTTGACGGCATCCTGTCAGTCGAAGGTGTTGACGGCGTCTTCATCGGCCCGTCGGATCTGGCCGCCGATATGGGGCACCTCGGCGACCCGATGCACCCGGAAGTCGTCGCCACGATCCTGGACGCCCTGAAGCGCATCAAGGCTGCCGGCAAGGCACCGGGAATCCTGACCACCAATCTAGATTTCGCCCGCACCTGTCTGGAACTTGGTGCCACCTTCGTCGCCACGTCGATCGACGTCACCCTCTACGCCGCCGCCATCCGTGGGGCTGCCCGGCAGGCAAAGGAGTTACTCGGGTCGGTCGAAGGCTAAAGGCCAGAGGCTCGTTGCAGTCTCTTGAACAAGGCGCCCATCCTTCGAGACGGGCCTGACGGCCCTCCTCAGGATGAGGCCTTGGGGCGGCAGTATGAGCTGTCCTTGACTGTCCGGATCCGAGACACCTGCCTGCCAGAATCCCGGACGCTACGTCAGACAGGTCACCATGTCGGACTTTCCACCCCCGAGAGCCCCTTCACCGAAGAGCCTTCCAACCACCCTCCTCATCCTGAGGAGGCGCGAAGCGCTGTCTCGAAGGATGGGCCGCGTGAACGAAAAAGAGCCGCCAGTCCATCTGTAGGGACCTGGCGGCTCTTCGAACATGAGGCCGTAGTCGATCGTGCCGAAAACCTAGCCCAGCACAACCACCTTGGCGCCGACATTGACGCGGTTATAGAGATCGATGATGTCCTGATGCCACATGCGGATGCATCCGCTGGAGGCATTGGTACCAATGCTGGAGGGCTGGTTGGTGCTGTGGATGCGGTAGAGCGTATCCTTGTTGCCCTGCCACAGATAAAGCCCGCGCGCGCCGATCGGATTGCTGGGGCCGCCTTCCTGTCCATCGCGATATTTTTCCAGCCTCGGATCGCGTTCGATCATCTCGTCTGGCGGGAACCACTTCGGCCACTCGCGCTTGAAACGAATTTCCGCTTCACCGTTCCAGGCAAAGCCGGCACGACCGACACCAATGCCGTAACGGATGGCACGGCCACCGGGCTGGATCAGGTAAAGATACTTGCTGCGGGGATCGACGACGATGGTGCCGGTGGGATATTTGCTCGGATAGAACACCACCTGGCGCAGATATTTCGGGTCGAACTTCTGATACTGGATTGCCGGAATCGAAAACCCGCCATCGGTTCTGGCGGCATAGGCCGTTGCGTAATCCGGCGTGCCGTCAGCCAGCGGGGTCAATCCCGCCTGCACTGTTGAATTCTGCTGGCTCTGGCAGGCAGCCAGAAGCAAGGGTATTGCGGCAACAAATGTGCGTCGGCTCATCCTTGAAGCCATAGGCGCGTCCTTTCAGCGGCAAGCGCGAACCGTCAATGCTTGCGATGATACGGTTCTGACAGGATCAGAAAAATCTAAAAACAAATCACGCGATCCAGAAAGGAAAGCAACATATTTATGGTAAACAGTTGATTAAAATTGGGGCTTTTCTGCCGTTAGGTCACATAATGGCTCAGGCGCTCAACCTGTTGCGGCAGGCAATCAGGTCCATTCTGGTGACTGGCACCAGTGCCCCGCGACTGCCTATCACATGGGCTGCCAGGGCACAGCCCGCACGAACGGCTTCACGCGTTCTTGCCCGTTCCATGAATTCGACCAGAAAGGCCGCATTGAAACTGTCGCCCGCGGCGGTCGTGTCGACAACCACGCTGGCGGGTTCCGGTTGATACTGAAAACTGTCTCCGTCGGCCCCGCGCACGAGGATCGGCCCGGCACCATTCTTGACCACAACCAGCCGGGCGCCGTTACCGAGATAACGGGCTGCGGTAGCCTCTTCGTTGGTATCGCTGAAATGGCTGGCTTCATCTTCAAAGGACGGCAGGACGATGCCGGCAACACTGGCGGCTTTCATCGTCCATCGGCACATCTCATCGCTAGACGGCCACAGGCGCGGGCGCAGGTTCGGGTCGAAGACGATTTCCGCTCCGCGTCCGGCAGCCGCCTGCAGGGCGGCCAGCAGCCGATCCCGGGCATCTTCGGTCAGGATGGCGACGGTAATGCCGGAAAAATAGAGCAGGTCCCCTTCCCCGGTGGTCTCAAGCGCAGACAGATCGTCGGCAAGATGGCGGGCTGCGGACTGCGAGCGCCAATACTGAAAGCTTCGCTCACCCTCGCTCAGAAAGATCATGTACATGCCCGGCGCAGCGCCTTTCACCCGGGCCATCAGCGGCCTGATGCCGGCCGCCTCGACAAAATCCGTCAATTGCCCGGAGAGGTCGTCGTCACCGACGGCGCTCAGGTAGGCGACGTCCAGCTTTTCGGGATCCGCCAGTTGGCGTGCGTACCAGGCCGTGTTGAACGTGTCGCCGGCAAAGCCGACAGCATAAGTGCCCGACGGTGTCGGCGAGAATTCGACCATGCATTCGCCGATGGCGAGAAACCGCATCGGCATACTCATTCCTCGAAATGATCCTGGTTTTCGGCACGGATGCGGCCGAGAATGGTGGCAATCCGGCCAAGATGCTCGGTCAGCATGGATTCGGCCAGTTTGCCGTCCCGTCGGCGCATGGCCGAGATGATGCGGTAATGGTCATCGAGCGCTGCCTGGGCCCCGGAGGCCAGTGACAGGAACCGCACCCGATCCATGTGCGCTTTCTGCTCGCGGATCAGCGCCCAGACGTAGTCATGCCCCGAGATTTCGCAGATCCTGCGGTGAAAAGTATCGTCGAGCGTGTGAAACAGCTGGCGTTCATTGGCATCCACTGCCGCCTGCTGTTGCGCAAGAAGCTGTTCCAGATCATCGATCTGCTCGTCGGTGATCACTTCGATCGCAGCCCGCATGCAGGCAACTTCCAGCGCCGTCCGCACGAACTTGGCCTTCAGCACCGCAACCTCCGAGATCTTGGAGATAACGGTTGCCCGTTGAGGCCGGATCAACAGAAAGCCGAGCTGGGACAGACGGTAGAACGCATCCCGGACCGGCTGGCGGGACACACCGAAGGCCTTGGCCACTTCCGCTTCCGACATGCGCGTGCCCGGTGCCAGATCCAGTGACAGGATCTGCTGGTGCAATTCCTCGAACACCGTATCTGCGACGGTCGGGATCTTGATCGGCTCGAGCACCTTCAGGGCGCTACTTTCTGACATCAGCGTCGTCTCCGTTGACTCGTCTACTCAACTAGCATATCAGTTTACTAGTAGCAACATCAGCCCGTCCAAAGGCGGCCTTGGGAGAAACGAATGTCACTGGAAAGAGCGGATGCACCGGATATCTCGGGACAGGGCCTCGACCCGCACCGCCTGTTTCCCGCCGATGCGGCCTCGCGCTCGCTCGCAGCAGAGCTTTACGCCACCATCAAGGATCTGCCGATCGTCAGCCCGCACGGGCACACGGACACGCGCTGGTATGCCGAAAACGAAGCCTTCCCAGACCCTGCGCAACTGTTCATCGTTCCCGATCACTACGTGTTTCGCATGCTGTTCTCGCAGGGCATCGACCTCAGCCAACTGGGCGTGCCGCGCATCGATGGCGGCTTGAGCGAGACCGACAGCCGCAAGATCTGGCGCATTTTTGCGGAGAACTTCCATCTCTTCCGGGCAACACCCTCACGCATGTGGCTGGAACACGCCTTTCAGGAAGTCTTCGGCTGGACCCGGCGCATCTCGGCCGACACCGCCGACGAGGCCTACGACCACATTGCCGATTGCCTGACCCGCCCGGAGTTCCGGCCGCGCGCCCTGTTCGAACGCTTCAACATCGAGGTGATCGCGACCACGGAATCCCCCCTTGATGACCTGAAATGGCACCGCCAGATCCGCGACAGCGGCTGGAACGGCCGGGTCGTCACGGCCTATCGCCCCGATGCGGTCGTCGATCCGGAGTTCGAGGGATTTGCCGCCAATATCGAGACATTCGGTGCACTTGCGGGCGAAAACGCCACCACCTGGCAGGGCTATCTCAACGCCCACCGGGACCGCCGTGCCTATTTCAAGTCCTTCGGCGCCACTTCGTCCGATCACGGCCACGCCACCGCCCGCACCGAGAACCTGTCGGCAGCAGAAGCGGAAGCCCTGTTCCAGAAGGCCCTGAAAGGGAGCTGCACTGCGGAGGAAGCCGATGCCTTCCGCGGCCATATGCTGACGGAAATGGCGCGCATGAGCCTTGAGGACGGACTGGTCCTGCAGATCCATCCGGGGAGCCACCGCAATCATTCGGCCGGCATCATGGCTGCCCATGGCCGAGACAAGGGTTTCGATATCCCGACCCAGACCAGCTACGTCAAGGCGCTCAAGCCGCTGCTGGATGCGGTCGGCCTGGAAAAGAACCTGTCGATCATTCTCTTCACGCTGGACGAAACGGCCTACTCTCGGGAACTGGCCCCGCTTGCAGGTGTCTATCCGACGCTCAAGCTCGGTCCGGCATGGTGGTTCTACGACAGCCCGGAAGGCATGCGCCGTTTCCGGGAACTGACCACGGAAACCGCGGGTTTCTACAACACAGTCGGCTTCAACGACGACACCCGCGCCTTCTGCTCGATCCCGGCCCGCCACGACGTGGCCCGCCGGGTCGATTGCGCTTACCTCGCATCGCTCGTGACATCCGGGAGGCTGGACGAGGACGAGGCATATGAGGTCGCTCACGACCTCACTTACAGGCTTGCCAAGCAGGCCTACCGGCTCTGACGAGCCAATTTCGGGAGGAGACTATGAAAGTATTGAAGACCCTTGCGGCATCGCTTCTGGCGACCGCCGCCCTCACATCCGCATCGCTTGCATGCGAAGTGACCCTCAAATCGTCCGACACCCATCCGGACGGCTATCCGACGGTCGAGGCTGTCAAGCAAATGGGCAAACTGCTCGAAGAGCGGACCGACGGTCGCATCTGCGTCGAAGTGTTCCATTCCGCCCAGCTGGGTGAGGAAAAGGACACCATCGAGCAGACCAAGTTCGGCGTCATCGACCTGAACCGCGTTTCCATGGGCCCGTTCAACAACCTGGTCGAGGAAACCAAGGTTGTCTCGCTGCCCTACATCTTCAAGGGCGTCGATCACATGCACTCAGTGATGGACGGTCCGATCGGTGACGAGATCCTGGCGGCGTTCGAACCGCACGGTTATGTCGGCCTTGCCTTTTACGACGGCGGCTCGCGCAGCTTCTACAACAAGGTCAAGCCGATCAAATCGATTGAAGATCTTGAAGGCATGAAAGTTCGCGTCATGCAGTCCGACATCTTTGTCGACATGATGTCCGCTCTCGGCGCCAACGCGACTCCGATGCCCTACGGCGAAGTCTATTCGTCCATCCAGACCGGCGTTATCGACGGTGCGGAAAACAACTGGCCGTCCTACGAGTCTTCCGGTCACTTCGAAGTTGCCGGCTACTACACGTTGGACGAACACCTGATCGTGCCGGAAGTGCTGGTCATGTCGAAGAAGACATGGGACAGCCTCTCTCCGGAAGACCAGGCTGCCGTCCGCCAGGCCGCCAAGGACTCCGTGCCCTTCATGCGTGAACAGTGGCAGGCCCGCGAAAAGGCCTCTGAGGAAAAAGTCCGCGCTGCAGGTGTCGAGGTCGTCACCGAAATCGACAAGGAGCCGTTCATGAGCGCCATGGACAGCGTCTACGAGAAGCACGTGACGTCTGAAAAGCTGAAGGATCTCGTCGCCCGCATCCGCGCGACCGACTGATCTTCGCAAGCCCGCTGCCGGTAAAGCTGTTCCGTGTTCCCATGAACGCGGAACGGCCCGGCCGGCCGCGGGCCGTTCTTCAGGATCCGCCTTGACCGGATCCCGGTTTCAGGATCTCGACGTGCAGCCCCATCTCAAGTTCGCCGCGCAGATGTTGCGCCTTGTCTCCACGGCAGCGCTCTGGCTTGCCGGAGGCGGCCTCATTCTCATGACCGTGTTCATCACCGCGCAGGTGTTCATGCGCTACGTGATGAACGACAGCCTCGTCTGGTCGGAGCCGGCCTCCGTCATCCTGATGGGCTGGTTCATCTTCCTGGGCGCCGCCGTCGGCATCCGCGAAGGCTACCATCTCAGCTTCGACGTCCTGCTCTACTTTCTGCCTCAGGGTGCCAAGCTGATCCTTTTCAGCATCTCCGATGCCGTGGTTGCCGCTTTTGGCGCAGGCATGGCCTGGTTCGGTGCGGAGCTGGCGCTTTCCGCCTGGGACGTAAAGCTGCCGTCCCTCGGAATCTCGGGCGCGGTCGATTTTCTGCCACTGGTCGGTGGTGGCTGTCTGGTTTTTCTCTTTTCCGTCGAGCGCCTGGTGCGCCGCGCTGCCGGGCTGCCGACCGCACGCTTCGGTGAAGATCCTATCGAAGAGGCTGCTTGATATGGAACCCGTAATCCTCTTCGGCACGTTCACGATCCTGCTCCTGATCGGCACCCCTGTCGCCTTCTGTCTGGGCGCTGCATCGCTGGCCACGGTGCTTTACATGGACCTGCCACCCGTCGTCGTCTTCCAGCGGTTGAACTCCGGTGTCTCCGTCTTCGCGCTGATGGCCATCCCCTTCTTCATCTTTGCCGGTGAACTCATGGTGCGCGGCGACATTGCCCGCAGACTGGTGGCACTTGCCGGTGCCGTTGTCGGGCATATGCGCGGTGGCCTCGGCCAGGTGAACATCGCCGCCTCCGTCCTCTTCGGCGGCATTTCCGGGTCGGCTGCGGCCGATGCGACCGCCATTGGCGGCCTGATGATCCCGCAGATGAAGGAAAAGGGTTACTCGGTCGAATACGGCGTCAATGTCACCGTGGTCTCGTCGATCATCGCGCTGATGCTGCCGCCCTCGCACAACATGATCATCTATTCGATCTCGGCAGGAGGACGCCTGTCCATCGCTGATCTGTTCACCGCCGGCATTCTGCCCGGCTTGCTGCTCGCAGTCTCGCTGATGATCACCGCCTGGTTCGTTGCCCGCCGCGCCGGTTATCCGACGGAACGCTTTCCCGGTTGGTCAGCTCTGGGCGCCCTGTTCATCAACGCCATTCCGGGTCTGCTGTTGATCGGCATCATCTTCGGCGGCGTGCGCTCCGGCGTATTCACCGCATCGGAAAGCTCCTGCATCGCGGCCGTCTATGCCCTGCTGGTGACCACGCTCGCCTACCGCACGATGCACTGGCCCGAATTCGTCGCCGCCACCAAGGCTGCCGTGCGCACCACCGCCATGGTGCTGCTCGTCATCGGCTGCGCGGCCTCCTTCGGCTGGCTGCTGGCCTTCCTGCACATCCCGGCCCAACTGGTGGCATTCATGAAGGGGATCTCCGAGAACCCGCTGATAATCCTCTTGATGATCAACATCGTTCTGCTCTTCCTCGGCACCTTCATGGACATGTCGCCGCTGATCGTCATCACCACGCCGATCTTCCTGCCGGTCGCCACCGCCTTTGGCGTCGACCCGGTTCATTTCGGTGTCATCCTGGTGCTCAACCTCGGCATCGGCCTGTGCACACCGCCGGTCGGCACCGTGCTCTTTGTCGGCTGCGCCGTCGGCCGGATATCGGTCTGGGATGCAATCAGGACCATCTGGCCCTTCTATGGCGCCGCTGTCTTCACATTGCTCCTGGTGACCTACATTCCGTCCCTGTCGCTGTGGCTGCCATCCCTGTTCCATTGAGGCACATCCAATGTTCGTGAAATCCTTTCCCGAAGTGACAGCCGACCCGGGCATCCGCCGGCAGGTTCTTTCCGACAGTCCGGACCTGATGGTGGTTGCCTTCCGATTTCAGCAGGAAGGCGCGGAAGGCAAGCTTCACAATCACCCGCACGTACAATCGACCTATGTCGAAAGCGGCCGCTTTCGCTTCACCATCGACCGCGAGACGTTCGACGTCAGCCCGGGCGACAGTTTCGTCATTCCTTCCAACGCCCTGCACGGGTGCGTCTGCCTTGAGCCGGGCACCCTGATCGACACTTTCACGCCGCGCCGCGACGATTTTCTTTGAACACCGCCTGCATCCAAGGACTTTGCCATGTTGACCGTTGAAACCCGCTACGCCATCGACCCGGACACCGCCAAGACCCTCGACACCGCAGGTCTTCGCAAACACTTCCACGCCTCCGGCCTTTTCCAGGAAGGCAAGATCAACCTGATCTACACCCATTACGACCGGCTTATCCTGGGCGGTGCCGTGCCCGGATCGGGCGAACTCGTCCTGGACGAAGTCAAGGAAGCCGGCACTCCGTCCCTTCTCGACCGGCGGGAACTTGGCATTCTCAACATCGGCGGGCCCGGCACCGTGAAGGCGGGCGGAGAGACCTATCAGGTCGGCACGGGCGACGTGCTCTACATCGGCATGGGCGCGGGACCGGTCACCTTCTCCGGCCCGGGCCGTTTCTACATTCTGTCCGCCCCCGCGCACCGGAGCTGCCCGAGCCGGCTGATCACCGTCAAGGATGCCCGCCGGGTGGAACTCGGATCGGCAGAAACGTCCAACGAGCGCGTCATCCTGCAGTTCCTGCATCCGGAGGTCGCCGAAAGCTGCCAGCTGCTGATGGGCTACACCCAGTTTTCGCCCGGCTCGGTCTGGAACACCATGCCCGCCCATGTTCATGACCGCCGCATGGAAGCGTATCTCTACTTCGAACTCGGCCCGGACCAGCGCGTATTCCACTTCATGGGCAAGCCGGACGAGACCCGGCACCTGGTGATGGCCAACGAGGACGCTGTGGTCTCGCCGCCCTGGTCGATCCATTGCGGTGCCGGCACAGGGGCCTACACCTTCTGCTGGGCCATGGCCGGCGACAACGTCGATTTCACCGACATGGACATGGTAGCCATGGGAGACCTGCGATGAACCCCTTTTCCCTGGAAGGCAAACGCGCCCTGGTAACGGGTGCCAACACCGGTATCGGCCAGGCAATTGCCATTGCCATGAGCAAGGCAGGCGCCGAAGTCCTATGCGCGGCCCGACGCGACTGCGACGAAACACTGGCGCAGATCGACAACGGCCGCCATGTGCCGCTCGACCTGTCCGACCCGATGGCCGCGGTACCACTGTTCGATGCGGAGCAGATCGACATCCTGGTCAACAATGCGGGCACCATCCGGCGCGGCACGGCGGAAGACTTCAGCGAGACCGACTGGGATGATGTCATGGACGTCAACCTGAAGTCGGTCTTCTTCTCCTGTCAGGCCTTCGGCAACGCGGCGTTCAAGTCCGGCCGCACCGGGGCCATTGTCAACATCGCCTCGCTGCTGTCCTTCCAGGGCGGCATCAAGGTGGCGTCCTATACAGCCGCCAAGCATGGGGTTGCCGGCATCACCAAGCTGCTGGCAAACGAATGGGCCGCCCGGGGCGTCAATGTCAACGCGATTGCGCCCGGCTATATCGCCACAAACAACACCGAAGTCCTGCGCGGGGATCCCGAGCGCAGCCGGCAGATCCTGGAACGTATCCCGGCTGGTCGCTGGGGCGAAGCCAGCGACATCGGCGAGGCAGCGGTCTTTCTTGCCTCTCCGGCCGCCAAATACATTCACGGCGCGATCCTCAACGTCGATGGAGGCTGGCTTGCACGCTGACTTGCCACGCCTTTCCAGAACCACACCAGCGGCCAAAGCCGGCATCGTCCACCTGGGGCTAGGAGCATTCTTCCGGGCCTTCGGGGCGATCTACATCGAAGAAGCCATGAAGGCCTCGGGCGGCAACTGGGGTATTATCGGCGTCAGCCTGCAAAGCCCGCGCATGCACGACCAACTGGCACCGCAAGGCTTTGTCTACACCGCGCAGGAACTTGGCCCGGAGGGCGAAACCCTGCGCCAGGTGGAGATCATCCGCGATGTGCTGGTCGCCCGTGAGAACCCGGAAGCAGTTCTGGCCGCCATGGCCGACCCTTCCATCAGGATCGTCACGCTGACCGTCACGGAAAAGGGCTATTGCCACGACCCGGCAACCGGCAGGCTCAATGCCGCCCATCCGGACATCGAACACGACCTCGGCTCGGCCCGTCCCCTCTCCGCCCCCGGGTATCTCGTGCGGGCACTCGCAAGGCGGAAAGCCGCCGGTCTACCGCCATTTACCGTGCTCACATGCGACAACCTGCCGGACAACGGCCGGCTGGTCCGCCGCATTGTCCTGGATCTCGCCGAACGGCTCGATCCGGAACTAGCCGCCTGGATTGCAGCCGAAGGCCGTTTCCCTGCGACCATGGTCGACCGGATCGTACCGGCCACGAAACCCGAAGACGTTGATGCGCTGACACGCAAGACGGGCCGCTACGATGCGGCGCCTGTCCTGCACGAACCGTTCCGGCAATGGGTCGTGGAAGACGACTTCGTCCCGGCTTACGGCGTGGATGCCAGACCGGACCTCGGCACTGTGGGCGTCGAGCTTGTTGCCAGCGTCACCGCCTTCGAGCACATGAAGCTGCGCATGCTCAACGGCACCCATTCCTCGCTCGCCTATCTCGGTTATCTCGCCGGGCACGAGACAATTGCCGAAACCGTCGCCGACCCGCTGCTCGCCGGCTTCGTCAAAGCCCTGTGGCGCCGGGAAATCATTCCGTCCTTCGAGGCTCCTCCCGGGGTCGATCTGGAAGCCTATGCGGATGCCCTGTTCGAGCGCTATGCCAATCCCGGCATCCGGCACCGCACCTGGCAGATCGCCATGGACGGCAGCCAGAAACTGCCTCAGCGCATTCTGGGAACGGTGCACGACAACCTGACAAACGGGCGAAACTGCCCGGGGTTGTGCCTCGCCATTGCCGCTTGGATGATCTACGTCGGCGGCACCGATCTTGAGGGCAAGCCGATCGATGTGCGCGATCCGCTGAGCGAACGCCTGCAGTCTCTTGTCCGCGAGGCCGATGGCGATGCCGGCGAAGTGGCCGCGCTTCTGGGGGTCACCGAAATATTCGACTCCAAGCTGGCCGCGGCCCTGCAGCCATCCGTGACCTCCGCCTACGCCGCCTTGAAGGCCGATGGCGTCCGCAACACAATCGGGGCTTTGTCATGATCGAAGGCTGGCGCTGGTATGGCGGCTATGACCGCATCTCGCTTTCTGAAATCGCCCAGACCGGTGCTGTCAGCATCGTCACGGCGCTGCACGAAATTCCCTACGGCCAGATCTGGCCTCGCGAAACCGTTGCGAACACCCGTGCGCAACTTCACAGCGCCGGTTTCGACTGGGTGGTGGTGGAGAGCCTGCCGGTTCATGAAGCCATCAAACGCGGCGAAGGCGACCTTTCGGAGCTGTTCGCCAATTACCGGCAATCGATGGCAAACCTGGCCGCCGAAGGCATAAAGGTTATCTGCTACAACTTCATGCCACTGCTCGACTGGACCCGAACGGACCTGGCCGCGCCTGTTGCACGCGGTGGCACCTGCCTGCGGTTTTCCTCAGCCAAGATGGCGGCCTTCGAGCTTTACATGGTCAAGCGCCCCAATGCGGAAAAGGACTATTGCGAGCAAGTTCTGGTCGAGGCGAAACGCTGGTTCGATGCGGCCACCCAGTCGGATCTCGATCAATTGACACAGGCCATCATGGCGGGTCTTCCCGGCGCTTACGACCGCTACGACCCAAATGGCCTGCGCGAAGCACTCCTGCCCTATCAGGGCCTCGAGCGCGCAGCTCTCAGACAAAACCACAAGAGGTTTCTTGAGGAAGTCGTACCGGCTGCGGAGGAACTGGGACTGAAGCTGGCTGTCCATCCGGACGACCCACCCCGGGACCTGCTCGGCCTGCCGCGTATCGTCTCTGATGCGGACGATATCGACTGGATCCTGTCGGCGGTGGACAGCCCGTCCAACGGACTGACGCTCTGTTCCGGCTCTCTTGGTGCAAACCCGAAAAACAACGTGCCTGCGATCGCGGAACGGTTTGCCGACAAGATCCATTTCGCCCATCTGCGGAATGTCGCGAAGGATCCGGACGGCTCATTCGAGGAAGCTGCCCATCTCGGCGGCGACACCGACATGCCGGCCTTGCTCGGCGTGCTTCTCGGCGAAGAAGCCAGGCGATTGCGCGAAGGCCGTGCGGATGCCGAAATCGTCTTCCGGCCGGATCATGGCCACGAGCTGCTGAATGACGCCGACCGCAAAGCGCACCCGGGCTATCCCCTGATCGGACGGATGCGCGGTCTGGCCGAGCTGCGCGGTGTCATCGCGGGCCTGAAGGCAGGACCAATCGGCTAGAGCCTCGGGCCCAAGAGCATTATCCTCCGCAGAATACGTACCCGCGGACTTCGTCTTCGGGTACGCCCAGCGCCTTCAGAAGAGACGGGTCGATGACGGTTTCGGTGCGGTTCAGCAGATCCTTGTTGGCTCGCCCGATGGCCTTGCGTGTGTTGGGTCCGAGTGACCCGTCCGGCGTGCCGACATCGATGCCGTTGTTGTTGAGACCTGCCTGCACCAGCCGCACCAGCCCTGCATCATATTCATCGACCTGACCGCAGAAATCCTGCGGCACCTTGGCAAAGGCAAGGCTTGCCGGAATACGTTTGAAGGAGGTGTCGAACGTTCCCATGTTCTCGGCAAAGAGTTCGACGTAGTAAAGCAGAGCCACCCGGTGATTGTACTCTTTCAGCGCAAGGCCGATCTCTGTGTTGTCGATGCCGGCGGCAATGTTCATCAAGGCTGTCACGTCCCGGTCGCGGAAGGCTGAAAGCTTGCCCTTGGCTTCCAGATCGAACAGCGCCACCTGACCGAACTCTCCGAGCGAACATGTCGAACTGCCGTCACAGACATAGGACCGCCAACTGTTTCCATCAGGGCTCTTGACCCCGAGACAGACAAAATTCTGCCCGGTGACATAGGTCAGGAAGCTGCGTTCGTTCGATTGCAGATTGGCCAGCAGCTCCGGTGACAAGGTGTTGAACCGGCCCTGATACAGGCTGGAACAATAGGACAGCATCTGGCTGCGACTGATGTTGGACAGGTCCTGCGGACGCCCGACGACGAAAATGCCTTCGGCGGCCATTTCCGCCAGAGACAAGTGATACATGGACCCGGGCTTCGTGCCGTACATGTTGCGCATGAAGCCGATACCGATGCCGGTGCTGAGGAAATAGTCGGTAACCTCGTTGACGCCCTGGTTGATCAGCCGAACAACCTGCCCGACCTGCTCCGCGCTGTAGTTGCCTTCCGGTAGCTGGATAAAGGGCTGGTGAATACCAAGGCGGGCGGTTTCATGAGCAAAACGGCGCGGAAAGAAAAAGCCCTCGTAGCGCGTGAAACCGGCCAGAAAGACGAGCGAACAGGCGGATTCGCAAGTGGCGTTCTCCGGTAGCAACGTGATGAAATTCTGCTCGGCGATATATTTGCCGATCTCCAGAGCCTCGCGCAGATTGCCGCCCGGGCTGTTGAGGGAAATAACGTTGTTGTACGGGCAATACCCCGGCTTCAGGCAATCCGAAAACCCGGTGCGATCGACAAGGGCCTTCAGTTGATCGAGGTCCCCCTTCTGGATCTGCCCTTCGAGGGAAATAACCTTTCCCGTTTTCAACCCGCCCCAGGCCGGCACGATATGCAGCGTTTCATAGGTATGCGCGCCATCGCCCGAGATGCCGTTGTCGAAATAGGGCAGCGATCCGTCTTTCACGGCGCTCTTCGACGTAAACCCGCCCTCCATGCCCTTGGCATGTACAAAAGCCTCTTCACTCACCGTGCCGAGATCCAGCAGCTGGTACGCAGCTGCAGAGGCAGGATTGTTGTCGAGCAAGCGGATATCGGCTGCATTTGCCGTCGAGAATACAGCGACGCAGATCGCCAGCAACGCAAGCGTCCGTATTACGCCGAGGCAATAGCTCTCACCCGGCACCGCCGCTTCAATGTTTCGAAACATGAAATGCCCCTCACTCAATCCGTCTAATTGAAAATCGTCTTTGGCAAGGTTTCAAATGTGGCAGGAATGACGGGGCATCGTCAAATACGCAACTGACGCGGCGCCCACTTTCAAAATCCGGTAGCCGTATGGTAGAAAAAGATCAATCCGTGAAACGGCAACCAATCTGTTCGGAATATTGCCATGAAGCCTTTCGCATTTCTTTTGTTTTTTATTTCCCTGACCCTGCCGGCAGCAGCACAATCCACCATCACGCTGGAAGATTTCGATCTCGGCGGCGACAGCACGTCGGCAACGTCCTCCTCGCGTGACGCGGCTGCACCGGCTGAAACCGACATGGAAAAATGCCTGCTCGATCAGGCTGCCTGCAGCAATTCGGAATTCAAGTCCAACACCACCTTCTCGCTGGACGATGTTGTCAATCTGGGCATTGTCGACCGCGAGGAAGTAGCTGCCACCGCGCCTTCAGGCGATGGCTCTTCGGTCACGGCGGCATCTGACCCGCTGCCGACCATCGATATGGAGATCCTGTTCGACTACAACTCGGCTTCGCTCCGTCCTGACCAGGCCGCGAAGATCACCGAGCTGTCGCGCATTCTGAGCCAGGATAAGTTCAAGAACTACCGCTTCCTGCTGCTTGGCCATACGGATGCCAAGGGCAGCGCGCAATACAATCTCACTCTCTCGCAGCAGCGCGCACAGACGGTTGCCGGCTACGTGACAGCCTGGGGTGGCCTCTCCGAACAGCGCGTCCTTGCAACAGGCATGGGCGCTTCCAAGCTGAAAGACCAGGGCGACCCATACGGCGGACAGAACCGCCGGGTTCAGCTGGTCCTGCTGCCGGTCAACTGACCCGCACAAGCGGATCTGCCTCCACAGTAACCTCCCTGTCGTCCTCCCGGCCAAGCGCAGCGCGAGCCGGGACTTGGGCCGCAAAAGCCTCTCGGTTTTCAGGTTCCGCATTTCCGCTGAGAGCGGCCCACACCGGTCACTCGGCGTCAGTTGATCTTGAACTCAGCGAAGTGATAGGCGACCAGTTCCGGGTCAGATCCGATGGTTCCGGACATCTCGTTTTGCGCAAGCTGTCCGTTGATCCGCCTCAGCACCTCCTTCTTCTGCTGATCGGAAAGGGCAGAGCCCATGGAACAGAAGAAACCGATACGGTTGGGGCCCTTCTCGTCCTGGTCCTGCACGATCAGGCCATAGCGGGAACCGGGCGAGATTTCGTAGCGGATCTTGCCGCCTCCGAGATCCACCGTCTTGAAGAACTTGGTCGGGATCGGCGTCACGCGGCTGGACGGCGTGATGTTGAAGAAGTCCGGCGCGCATTGCCGCGGCACATCCGCCAGAACCGAGACTTCCTCACCCACACTGACAGAACCGGGGTAAACCGCCAGCAGGGTCTGCTGATCATCTGTCTCCGGAGCGGCTGCGTCGGTGCGCTTGAAATAGAATTCCGTCTGCATCTGAGACAGTTGCTGCGGTCGCTGCTCGCCGTCCGTTTCCGCCAGGACGTCACGCGTCACCCGTTTCATCAGCACCGACACTTCCGCATCTGGCGTATTCACGTGGCGGGCAAGCGCCTTGGCGAAGGGAGAGTTCTGGCCGGCACCATCCTTGGCGACCGAATTCGGCAGGGTGGCAAAGGTCACCAGCATGTCGCCAACGGTGCGGATCGGGGCAAGACCCCGTGTGATCCCGGCGGACCGACCCTCGGCGGAAGACTGTGACAGAAGCTGTTCGGCAAAGGGATTGTTGCGGCAGGCATCAAGGAACAGGAGGCTGATCGGCACCTCCTCCATGACTTCCATGAACGAGCGCAGGCTGACCGTCTCCCGCTCGATCGAGGTCGGCGATTTCAGCTGAGCATCCACGGGGATCAGATAGTTCTCGCCATCCTTCTGGATGCCATGACCGGCGAAATACAATATGGCGACATCCAGTTCCGGAGCACGGTCTGCCAAATCGTCCAGAACCTTGCCGAGACCATCCTCATCAAGATCGAAATGGACCGACACTTCGAATCCCACCGCTTCCAGGGCCTGGGCGACAAGGTCTGCGTCGCGCGCCGGGTTTCCGAGCCGCCCAATCTTTTCATAGGACGAATTTCCGATGACAAGTGCGAAGCGGTTTTCCTCTGCCTGCGCCAGACCGGCAGCCAGCAGAAAAAGGCAGCAGAACCCGGCCAGAAGCCTGGCGGAGTTCAATATTTGACCGCGCAGCCACGCTACAACCTTATCCTTTGAAACCATCAATGTGAAATACCTCATGACGCCCCGACAATTGACTCAAGCGACCCTGCGTGATGTTGTCTTGTGAACAGATTGAAACGCAATAAGGAACGGAGAAGCAACCGGGATTTTACTCCGGTGCAACATGTGCAACGTCGGCGAGCCTTGAAACAACCGGCTCTCAACCCTTCGCTGCAACCACCCGCCAGACCGACCCATTTTATAATTTATCCTGCAAGAGTTGGAGAGACATTCCAGCATGCCGCCTATTCGAACTGTTTTATCTGCCCGCCGTCTGCACCTGGCGGCTCTTGCCGCCTCCGCCATCATCGCCCTGCCCCTTTTCACCACCGGTGCGTCTGCGCAGCTCATCTCGTGCGACAGCGTTCAAAAGGACTGGCTCGCGATGCCGCTGAGCGCCAGTCACGAGGACAGGGTCGAGATCTACGACAAGGCCTTCAATGAAAGTGATTGCGACGGCATAGTGGTGGAAGGCTTCGGCAAGGAAATCATCGATGCCCAACTCGACGTCATCGCCCCGTTTCAGGATCTTGAAGGCTATAACGGCAACCTTGAAACCCTGAAGCAGGATCTTGCCGACCTTCAGGAATTCGGCAGCCACTGGCGCATTTCCTATCTGCTCGGGGAAATCCTGCGCAAGCAGCACCAGACCCTGCCCGCGTTCCGCGCCTATCAGGAAGCCCTTGGCCTGGTGGACGACACCGAGCTGACGCCCGCAGAACCGGCACATGCCATGATCGCCCGGCTGCGCGACCGCCTGGACGAGCTGGCGGTAGTCGTCGCCCAGATTTCCGAGGAGCCGGGAGACATCAAGATCCCGGTCACCCGCAGCGGCCAGTCGATCTCGCAATACAGCTTTTCCACGCGTGGCTACAAACGCAAGAAGACACTGGTTCCGATCCAGTTCATCTATGATCAGGATGTCATGACCAAAGCCGGCAGAACCAGCTTCGAGGACGTGCAGGAAGCGCTGGAAAAACAGGGGGCACCGGATATCCAGGTGATCGGCCACACCGATCCGGTCGGCTCGGACGCTTATAACCTGCAATTGTCGCTGAAGCGGGCGGAAGCCGTTCGCCGAGCCTTGCTGGCAGCCGGATACTCCGGCTCCATCGAAGTGCTCGGCATGGGCGAAAGCCAGCCTTTCCAGTTCGACGATCCGTCACTCTACACCGAGGACGTGCGCAATCAGGCGCACCGGCGTGTAGAATTCGTCCGGAAATAGGCGGCCCGAATGATCAGATCCATTCTCCCGGCCCCGGCTGCCTTCGTGAAAAAGGGGCTGCGGGGTTTTGCTCCTGCCCTCGCCGTTGCGGCAGGCCTTGCCACACCACTTCCCGCAGTTGCCGGAAATCTCTATGGCCTCGTCATCGGCATTGACGACTATCAGCACATCACCAACCTCAAGGGCGCCGTAAATGACGCAATGGACGTCGCCGGAACACTGGAAAAGCTGGAAGCCAGCAAGGTCATTCTGCTGACCGATGCCGACGCCACGCGGGACAACGTTTTTGCCTCGTGGCGGGAGCTGACGGAGCTTGCCGGCCCGGGTGACACGCTGGTGTTTCACTACGCCGGTCACGGTGCCCGGCAGGAAGCGATCCTTCCCGGCCACGAAGAGCTCGACAATATGTTCCTGCTGGCCGGCTTCGACGAAACGGGACCCGGGGTCAACGAGCGGATCATCGACAACGAGGTCGGCCATCTGCTCGCCGAAGAAAAGGAAGCAACCGTCGTCTTCGTCGCCGACAGCTGTTTTGCCGGCGACATGGCCCGTGCGGCGGACTATCGCGCTGAAGTGCATGTGCGCGTTGCCGATGTTCAGATCGACAAATCTTCCGACCGGATTGCGGATCGGGTCAGGCAGCTTGGCGAAGTTCAGGAAGATGCACTTCAGAATGTCATCTGGCTTTACGCCCAGGACCGCAACAAGGTCACCCAGGAAGTGCGGATTGGCGAAGAGCTGCGTGGTGCGCTCTCCTATGCCTTTTCCCGCGCCCTTGAAGGTGAAGCGGACGGTGACAGCGACCGCGTGCTGAACACGGCCGAGTTGAAGCGCTACGTCAACAGCTCGGTAAAACGCTTCACCGAGCGACGGCAGCGGCCGGAAGTCAATGCCGGGTCCCGAGACCTGGAAATCCTGTTGCATGATGCCGCCGGCACGCCTGCCCCGAGCGCCGGACTACCGGAACTGACGCTCTACGCCGCCCCCGGCGAGACAATTCCTGCCCTGTCAGGCATCCGCAAGGTCGACAGCAAGGCGGAGGCCGATCTGATTTACGACGGCGACGGCTCTTCACTGGTCTACAAGACCGGCGACGTGATCGCCTCGTTTCCCGCCCCGCCTTCCACCGAGGACCTGCAGGCGACCGTCGACAAATGGCGCTTCCTTGCCTTCCTGATCGGCTTTGCCGACACTGAAGGTCCGGAACTGGACCTTTCCGACGGCAGCCGGACCTATGTCGAAGGTGAGCAGGTGACATTCTCGATCCGCTCGTCCGGCAACGAAAATGTGGTCCTGTTCAACCTCGCTTCAAACGGCGCTGTCCAGCTGGTCGGCCCGGTTCGAAGAGGCAAGCGCGGCCTCGCTGCAGGCAAGCTCAGACCGGACCGGGCAGACAGTTTCCGCTCCGCGGTGATCCCGCCATTCGGTGCCGACCATCTCGTTGCCATCACCACGCCGTCCCCCCTGCCCGATCTCGTGGACGCGGTTCAGGACGCACAACAGAACAATGATCTCGCCGCCCTGGCGAAGGATCTTGGCCAAATCCTCAAGGGCCAGTCCTTCGGTCTCGACTGGGTCGGGCTTTATACGCGCGCAAAGGGAGACCTGCAGTGAAAACCGGATACCTCAAGGCCTTCGTGACCACCGTGTGCCTGTGTCTTTCCGTCGGCACCGTTCAGGCAGCGCAAAAGGCCCTGTTGATCGGCGCCGGGGTCTACCCCTATCTGCCGCCCGATGCACAGCTTTCCGGCCCTGCCAACGATGTTCGCCAGATGGCCTCCTTCCTCAAGGACGACTGGGGCTTCGCCTCTTCGGACATCCGGATCCTGGAGGAAGAAGGTGCGGCCAAGCAAAACATCCTCGGATCGATCACCGGCTGGCTCGCCGATGAAACCCGCCCGGGCGACCGCGTCATCATCTATTATTCAGGTCATGGCTCCCAGGTGCCCGACCGCGATGGCGACGAGGAAGACGGACTGGACGAAACTTTCGTGCCGACCGATTACGGCCGACGGGGCCCAAAGGCGGAGGATATGCTTCGCGACGATGAAATCGCCTCTGCCCTGAAGGCCCTGAACGGCCGCGAAGTGATCCTCATCGCCGATTCCTGCCACTCCGGCACCGTCAACCGCGACGTTCTGCCGAAGCTGACATCCAAGGGGGGCGACGCCAAGGCCCGGTATCTGCCGTTCACGGGCGTTTCCAGATCCCTGCCGGTGGTGCGTGACGAAGACCCCCTGGCGCGCGAATCCAATGCGCATCTGACCCTCGCCGCGGCCCTGCCGCATCAGCTTGCGTGGGAAACCAACGGCTCGGGCATCTTTACCCAGAACCTGATCCGGGGTCTTCGGACGCGCGAGGCCGACCTCAACGGCAATGGCCGTGTCACCACGGCGGAACTTCTGAATTATCTGCGACCACGCACCGAACAGTGGTGCCAGCGGGTGGAAGACTGCCGTGATCTTCAGTTCACGCCGAACATGTCACCAAGCAACGAAGCCTTCATTCTGCAGCCGGCTTCAACCGAAGGACCTGTCCAGACGGTCACCGGGAATACAGCGGACGACGTTTCCGACGTGCTGCCGGAACAATCCTCGCAGGACATCAGGGTCTCCATCCTGCCCGGCGCGGTGCATCAGATCGGCGACGAGGTCCAGTTTCAGCTCACGAGCGCTGTCGATGGCTATCTGACCCTTTTCGACCTGACCGTTGAAAACGACCTCGTACTGCTGTTCCCGACCGATGAGGACCGCTCTGCCGGCAAGACCGGCCGCATTCGTGCGAACTCCGCTCTCACGGTTCCCGATCCCTCTTACGGCTTCAGCTTTGAGGCCGAGGCCCCGGCCGGCAAGGGGAAGCTGCTGGCGATCGTGACGGAAGATCCTGTGGATCTGGAAAGCCTTCTTGCCGCCAACGGCGAATTTGAACCGATCGGTGACAAGATCGATTTCATGAAGGAACTCTCCGGCCGCCTGAACAAGGTCTGGACCTCGGACAATGCAAATCGCAGTGCCCGGTGGGCCGCCGGCTACAAGGACTATGAAATCCGGCCATAACCGGCGGCGCGCAGATCAGGAAGTCGTCTTGAAGCAGAAGACGTTGCCTGAGGAAGTGTTCTTCAGGCAGCTTGTCTCCCAGTCCTCGGCAACAGGTTTCGGCTTGGTTTTCCGCCACAGGGTTTCGGCCAGTGCGCCATTCACCAGCACCTTGTCAGCCTGACGTTCAATCACGGTAATGCTTCCGGACGGCCACTGATAGGACTCGAGCGTGTAACTCTCCAGACCCGCATTCAGCGATGTGAGCGACGTCATATCGCAAGGTTCGTCGTCGATATTCGTGTCGCCCTTGAACACCAGACAACTGCCTTTCTGCGGGGCCCCCAGCTTTTTGGCGACGATCTGATCCAGACTGACCGTTTCAGCCCCCTCGGCCAGCGACATGATCTCGGAAAAGGTCATGTCACCCGGATACATGAAGAAGTTCGGGACAGCGACGTACCAGCCGTTGCTTGCCTCAACCTGTGCGCTCATTTCCATGCGACCGATGTCGAAACGGCCTGAACAGCCGATATCACCTAGTTCCGTACCGCCATCGGTAACGAATTCGATGATGCCATCCGTCTCGTTGATCTTGTAGCTCTGGAAACTGTCTGGTGTGACGTCAACGGTCGACCAGCGCGAATGCGGAAGAATGGCGTCCGGGTTGTCTTCGTTTTGTTCGGCCGAATAATTGGCCGGCGTGGCACCGTCTTCGGGCGTATATTGCCGGGACAGCTTCGAACAGGCTTCCGCAATGTTGGAAGAGGTAGGCCTGGCGATCTTCGGCAACCCGGCCACCTGGATGTTCCAGTGGGCCGCATCGCCGATTTTCTCCACGAAGTACATGTCGTCCGGCGGCGTCGCCAGCATGGTCTGCAGAAGCGACAATCTCAGGCGCAGGGCCTCCATGCGCGCGGCAACAGCGCCCATGCTTTTCAACGCAAGCCCGAACGCCTTGCCGACGTCGTCCCGGCTGTAGGTCCCTTCCCGCAAGGTCAGCGAAATGGAATGAAAGCCGAGTTTGCCGTTCACATGCAGAACCCGGTCGGCGATCCGTCCGATATCACTTTCCGTATTCTCGCCCCCCGCCATGAAGAAGACCGCGCAGGCAGACTCGCACCTTGCCCCTGCCGGAACAGCAGTCCCCAGACCGTGCACCCAGTAGCTGCTGCCATATCCCTTGAGCAGATAATCGGCCATACGGATAGCCTCGGACAGGGATCCGCCAGGACTGTCCAGACACAGTCTGCCGTGTGACCTGTTACCCGTGTCGTCTCCCAGTACAACACCGTTGATCGGCGTATCGCGCTTCTCCCAAAGCCCGGCCAGAAAAGTTTTCAACTTTTCGGTGTCGCCAGGCGCAATCTGCCCGCTGATGGTGGCAACACATATCAATTCCGCATCGCCGCCTTCGGCGAAATCAGCTGCATTGGCAGAACAAGTCACGCTGGCAAAACATGCCAGCCAGCAGAACAACAGACGAAAAACCTTCATGAAATCCCCCAGCGTTTTCTCCCGCACAAAAGCGTGACGTTGGGCCATCCGTCAAGAACGTCAGCAGGCATATCAGTCCGGAACCAGTCGAAAGCCCACCCTCGTCAGGCACTTTCTGCAACCGGCCCACAACCACTTTTGGCTTGCGAAAGTAACGCAGCTGGATTTGTCTGTCTGACGGCATCCCTACATCAGGATGCCTTTTCAATCAGGACCGATGGCACACATGTTTTTCAGATTAAGTCTTTTCTGCCTTTCACTCGTTTTCACAGCTTCGCAGCTTTCTGCCGCAGAGATTACACAACGTCCCGATCTCGCCCCGCGGCTGGCCCAACTAAAGCCGTTGTATCCGGGCAAGCGCACCGCCGGCAGCAGCGTGGTCAATGACCAGCAGGGGAGTGTTTTCCTGATTTCCGGTGTCATCGAAAAAGGCGATCTGGAAAAGCTGAAAACAGCACTCGAAGGCACCTGGGGCAAATACATCGTCTTCGACAGCCCCGGCGGAAGCTTTCTGGAAGGGATCCGCATCGGCCAGTATCTGCAATACAACGTCGGCTCGCAGGACCCGGATCTCTACGGCGTTTTTGTGCTCAACGGCAATCGGTGCCTGTCCGCCTGCGCCCTCGCTTTCACCCTGGCAGCAACCCCGCGCAATGCTGTTTACGGTGACGATATCCGCTTTCTGGAAGCAGGTGCCGCCCTCGGCTTCCACATGGCCTTCCTGCCCGACGACAAGGCCAACCAGCTTGTTGCGGTGAAGGAAGCCATGAACCTGGCCTATGAAGTGACGCAGACCTACGTCAAGCTGATCAAGGGCGGGATAGCCCCGTCTATTCTGTTGCAGGAAGCGCTGTCCCACCGCACCGCCGACAGCTTCTTTTATCTGGCTGGCGGCATCCGGTCCTTTGCCATGGGCCTGACGCCGGTATCTGCTGGCGCCATTGCGGACCCGATCTACAAGAGCGCTCTCTACATGGACACGGTTGGCGCCATGTGCACGCAGCTTTTTCTCGCCGACAACACCATCAAGAAATCGGAAGTTGAATACGAATTCGGCGCAATTGAAGGCTTTGCTCCGGACCCCAAGCAAACCCGGCTGGAAGATCTGACCCAGCAGTTGGGCTCACGCCGCATTGCCGCCAGCCACAACGGTGCTGCCTATTGCACGGTCGAACTGTCCGAGGACGGCACAGTTGGCATGCGGCTGACCGCCGGGGCCCTGCCCTGTTCCGACGGCCGATCCGATGGCCCGACGTGGTGTGCAATACAGGGACCGTTTGAAGACACTCTGCCGAAAGTGACCAACGCGCTTCTGGCCGACGCCGCAAGTTGCAACGGCGGCACCCTGACGAACGAATACGCCTACTGGACGAGCGACGTCATCGATTATGACCTGGGCGAAGAAGTCCCGACAGTTAGCACAGACCCGTATGATTGGATGCGTACCATCGCGCGGGACGTCAACGTTCGCCAGCAACCGTCTCTGGACGCGGAGGCCATTGGCCGGGTGCAGATTGGCGACAAGGTCAGGATCTCCGGCTGCCGCATCGTCTCGGGGCCGCAAGGCGTCTGGTATCAACTGTCGACCGGAGGCTGGATCAGCGCCCGTTTCGTTGCCGAATTCGATCAGTTCACACGTCCGGCAACGGAAGCAACCATGATCGGGCGATAAGGCAAAGTCCAAACAACTGCGGCAGGCAAGCCCACACCTTATTCGGACTCACGTTGCCACTTTTACCGGTTCCACCGTTGGTGCCACCCCGGCCAACTGGGCGCGGGCGTCATAGCTTGTCAGCAGGCGGTCGGCGACCCCTGCGGACAGCCAGATTGCGGTCAGGGTAATCCAGGCCGTCAGGGCAAAGATGGAAGCCCCGGTAATACCGGCCCCGACAGCGCAGCCGCCGGCCAGCATGCCGCCAAACCCCATGAGCGTTGCTCCGGTGAGATAGCGTGCCATGGACTTGCCGCCTTCAAACCCCTGAAGCGCCAGTTCCCGCGTCAGGAAAGCCGCCAGGAACGATCCCAGAAAAACACCGGGAACCAGCCCGACGTCGAAATCGAGCAGATCACCCGGCGGTGACAGAACCAGCATCAGGGCGTCGGCGGACGGACCGGTGAAGGTTACGCCTTCCACCTGCACGGGATCGAAAGCCTGCCGTGCCATGGCCGAGGTAAACCACCAGGCCAGCGGAATGGCGAGCCCGGCACCCGCCGCTGCCACAAGCTGCCAGAGCTTCACGCGTGACCGCCATGCAAAAACCAGACCCGCCAACAGCCACAGGGCGGTGAAGCCGAGTGTCACCGGCGTGCTCAGGCCCAGCATTTCCGTGAGGTCGTTTCCGCCAATGTCCCCGGTTGTCCAAAGACCGGCAAACCATTCTCGCACCGGCTTCAACAGCCCGCGCAGGCTGGCCTGGGCGACAACGGCAAAGACGAGGCCGGACAGCAGCGCCCGCAGGTTGCCCGTGGCCGACAGCACCAAAAGGCGGCTGGCGCAACCGCGGGCCAGCACCATGCCAGTGCCGAACATCAATCCGCCCAGAAGCGCCCCGGAGAGGCTCTGAGGTGAGGCGAGCTGGCGCGCTTCATTGGCCTGAACCTCACCCAGATGGATCAGCAGTTGCGTGCACAGAACCGCGGAGGAAAAGGTCAGCAGCCAGACCGGCAACCGGTCCTTCGGTGCACCGCGCGAAAACTCCAGGCTGGCGGCCCGCAGACAGAAGCGGCTTTGCTGGGCAAAGGCACCGAACATTATCCCGACAACGAGACCGCCGATTGCCAGCAGCCAGGGTTCGGAAATCTCATCCAGAAGAAATGTCAGATCCATGGGCCTCTCCCGGGGCGTCACCTGTGCGCACTGCACCCTCGCTTGACGTCAGCTTGGTCCTCATTTGCATCGACAGGCATTGACCTCTCTCAATGAAACATAGATAAATTCAAAAGTTTGAATATGTGGAGGATGCCATGTCCGGGCAATTTCGGAAAGATCTGACGAGACGCAACGTTCTTGCCGGAGGTCTCGCGCTCACAGCCGCGGGGTTTGCCGGGCGGATACCCCCCGCATTCGCCAAAGCAAACCTGACACTCGGTGCCCATGACATCACGGTGTTTTCCGACGGTCACCTGACCTTGCCGATGTCCTTCATCCTGCCGGAGCAAAGCGAAGCGGAGATCGAGGCACTTCTGAAACCACACGGTCTTGCCACCGACGCATTGACGCCGGACTGCAACATCACCCTGCTTCGAACCGGCGACCGCACCGTTCTGTTCGACGTCGGTTCAGGGGCCAATTTTCAGTCCACGGCGGGCAACCTCCCGGAACACTTGTCGGACGCGGGCATCGACCCGTCGGACATCACCGACATCATCTTCACCCATGCCCATCCCGACCACCTGTGGGGCATTCTGGACGATTTTGATGACCCGCTTTATCCGGAGGCCCAGATCTGGATGCCGCAGGCCGAATGGGATTACTGGCGCGCGGACGACACGCTTGCCAAGACCCCGGAAGAGCGCAAGAGCTTCGTGGTTGGGGCGCAATCTCGTTTCGACGTGATCGAGGATCGCGTGGCGATGATCAAACCGGGCCAGGAAGTGCTGCCCGGCGTTGAGGCCGTCGATACGGCAGGACATACCCCGGGGCACATGTCCTACATGCTTCACGGTGGATCGGAGAGCCTGCTTGTGGTGGGCGACGCGATTTCCAACACGGTGATCTCGTTCGAAAAACCCGGTTGGGCCTCCGGTTCCGACCAGGATCGCGACCAGGGCATCGCCACCCGCAAGGCCCTGCTGGACCGGCTGGCACAGGATGGCTCCCGCGTCATCGGTTACCACTTCCCCCACCCGGGTGGAGGACATGTCGAACGCTCCGGCAACGCCTACAGTTTCGTTGCGGTCTGAGGAACGGGATCAACGGCGGCGGAGTTACTCCGCCGCTGACTGATGCGCCGCTCCCTGATTGCGCTGAAAAGCGGCAAAGACATTGCCTTCCACAAGCCAGGCGAGCCCGACCCTGGCTCCGAATGCCATGGACACCATGACAATCGGCGCTGAGATCGCCAGCGTTGAAAAGCCGGTGATGCCCTGCCCCACGGTGCAGCCCATGGAAAACACCCCGCCAACGCCCATCAGCGTGCCGCCCAGAAGATGACGCCCGAGTTCACGTGCATCGTCGCAGGCTTCCCAGCGGATATCCCGCTTCCACAGGGCCGCGACCACGGCTCCGAAAAGTGTCCCGATAATCAGGCCGACACCGTAATCCGGCAGGGTGCCTGTATAGGTGATCAGCTGCATGATGGTGTCGCCCACGGGCACCACGAAGGACCCTGCCTCGATCTGAACCGGATTGAAGGAACGTTCGGCAAGGAAGGTCGTTGCAAACCAGCCGAAGGCAATCACGCTGCCGATAAGGACGCCGGTTCCGATCTTGCTCCATTGACGGCGATAGGAGGCCGATTTGAAGATCCAGAACAGCCCCGCCAGGGCAATCAGGATAGCAACCACACCCTGCAGCTTCATGCCGAACAGGGTCGAGACGATGTCGCCCATGGATTGGCTGCCGCTTGCGGTGAAGGAAACGGCAAGATCGTCAACAAGCGGCACCCGCAAGATGCCGACTATGCCTCTCTGTGCCGCCAGCGCAGACAGGCCGATCACCGTCAGGACCACCAGCGCCCTGAGGCTGCCGCCTCCAAGGCGCAGCACGGCGCCAAAACCGCAGGTGCCGACTAGGGCCATGCCGATGCCGAACATGAACCCGCCGAGGATGGCGCCTGTCCAGGCAAATTCCGGGGACAGATAAAAGGATGCAGCCGTGTCGGCCATGCCGACGGCAACAAGCAGCTGCGTGCCGATCAGCGCCGAGACGGAAGCAAGCACCCAGGTTCTGAGGGCGCTGCTGTCGCCCGCATACCAATGCCTCTCAAGTGCGGACAGGGTGCAGAAATGGCTCGAACGGGCAACGACGCCGAGCACGCACCCCGCAAGCACACCGAGGAGCGGTG
The DNA here is from genome assembly GCF_054658235.1 of Roseibium sp. LAB1. Taxonomy (NCBI): domain Bacteria; kingdom Pseudomonadati; phylum Pseudomonadota; class Alphaproteobacteria; order Hyphomicrobiales; family Stappiaceae; genus Roseibium; species Roseibium sp. LAB1. The sequence continues at coordinate 1,559,608 of NZ_BAAGIB010000001.1, forward strand.
TCAGTACCGCCGGATCCAGATTGACCATGCGCGTCCTACCCTCCGCCGGGTTCTCCGGCTGCGTTTCCAATACTCGCTCTGTCGGCGATTTCCATAAACCGTAGCAGGCGGCGAAAACTGCAGCAATCGAACTCGTTGCTGCGTTGCACGCACCTTAGACCAGCTGCCAGCGCTTATTGTTCCGGAGCGCGGACATCCTTGCAGAAAAGGTCGTAGAGATTCGAGATGATCGAACTCACTTCGTCATTCATCAGGCTGTAGTAGATCATGCGCCCGTCGCGCCGCGACTGCACCAGGCCTTCCAGGCGAAGCCGGGCAAGCTGCTGCGATACAGCGGCCTGCGGCATGGTCAGGATTTCTTCCAGCTCCGAAACGGATTTTTCGCCTTCCGACAACAGGCACAGGATCACGAGACGCACTTCGTGCGAAAGGGCCTTGAGCAGGTCGCTCGCCTTCCGCGCCTGCTCCATCAGCAGGTCGAGGTCCTTCGCATCCATGTTCTTGTCCAAGGCCGGCAAAATCATCCCGAACCCACACCCTTTGTCAGCATCGCCATTGCAGCGCACAAATCCACACAGCAGATTCATGCCTTAACTTCAGGACCGGATCAACAACATCACTTGGTGTTGTCTGGAAGCTTGTTCAGCATATCGCCCAGCAGCGGCCAGAAGAAGTGCTCTCCCGGATAGCCGCGCAACCGGTCTATTTCAACGCCGTCGGCAACCAGAATGAACGTCGGCGTCATGCGCTCCCTGGGAATACCGGCCAGGTCCTGCGGCCAGTCGCCGGTGATATCGACCCGGCGCAGCGGTGCCTGCCGGCCTTCCGTCGTCTTCGGATAGGCTATGCCGATCTCTTCGTTCCAGCGCTTGCACCAGACACACCCAGGCTGTTCCAGCATGACCAGCTCGGCACTCCAGGCCGAAAGCCCTTGAAACAGGCCGGAAAATAACACTCCGGCAAGGATCATCGCACGTGTCGCGACGGACATTTTGCAGTCTCCACATTTCTTTCATTGCAATATATAGGAACTTTTGAATATTTTAAAGCAACCGAAGATCGAGTTTCTCTGGGAGGAAATGAATGCTCGATGTTTCTCTGGGTGCCGCCTTTCTGGCGGGCCTGCTCTCATTCATTTCGCCCTGCGTGCTGCCGATTGTGCCGCCCTATCTGTGCTATCTGGCCGGTGTCAGCGTCGATGAACTGAAGGGCGAAACCGCAACAGCGGAAACAGGTCGCCGGGTGATTCTGGCCGCCATCGCCTTTGTGCTCGGCTTTTCGCTGGTCTTTGTCGCCCTGGGCGCAACGGCCAGCGTCATCGGCCAGTCGATCGCCCGCTATTACGATATCCTGTCTTACGTCGCCGGGGCGATCATCATCGTCATGGGCCTGCATTTTCTCGGTGTCTTTCGCATTGGCCTTTTGTTTCGCGAAGCCCGCATCCATGTGGAACGCAAGCCTGCAGGCCTTGTCGGGGCCTTCGTCATGGGCCTGGCCTTTGCGTTCGGCTGGACACCCTGCGTCGGCCCGGTTCTGGCTGCGATCCTGTTCGTGGCCGGGTCGTCGGACACCACCTGGCACGGTGCCGGCCTGCTCGCGGTCTATGCGCTCGGCATCGGCCTGCCCTTCATCCTGGCGGCGGCCTTTGCCAGCCGTTTCCTGAAGATGGCCGGCCGCTTCCGCAAACACATGGGCACAGTGGAAAAGATCATGGGGGGGCTGCTGGTCGTGACCGGCCTGCTGTTCATCACCGGGCAGATGTCGGCAATCGCCTTCTGGCTTCTCGAAACATTCCCGGTTTTCTCACAAATCGGCTGACCGGCCGGTATCCGGTCCAGGGAGGACAATGACATGCGTATCTGGAAACATCTGATCCTGGCAGTCGAGCTCATGGTGGCCCTGACCACGACAGCGCTCGCCGCAACGCTCGGCGACGACGGCCTGCACAAGCAGCCCTGGTTCACCGTGACCTTCCGCGACATCGGCGAAGACATTGAAACCGCAGCCGGCGAAGGCAAGCGGCTGGCAATCATTTTCGAGCAACGCGGCTGTATCTATTGCCGCCAGATGCACGAAAAGATCCTCTCCGATCCGGAGGTGTCCGACTACATCAAAGAGAACTTCATGGTCGTGCAATACAACATGTTCGGCGATGAGGAAGTGATCGATCTGGACGGTGAGGAACTGACCGAAAAGACCGCCGCCCGCAAATGGGGCTACGTCTTCACCCCGACGATCGTGTTTCTGCCGGAAGAAGTTCCGAGCGAGGGAACCGTGTCGGAAGTAGCCGTTGCAACCATGCCCGGCGCCTTCGGCAAGTGGACTTTCCTGAACATGTTCCAGTGGGTTCGGGAAAAAGGCTATGAGGGGGATGAGCATTTCCAGAAGTATCATGCCCGCATAATCAACGAGTTGCGCGAGAAAGGACGCCTCGACGCGGAATAGGGAGCACGAATAAAACAGGTTTATGCCGCATACGGCAAAAGGCCTATTGCATAACATATGCAAAAAATCATATCTTTTAATATGAGGAGGACAGGCAGGCTGGGGAATCGGACCTGCCGCAGGAACGCAAACGGCACCACAGCCGGGCGTTCCGCACTGAGGAGGAAAGCCGACACAATGTTCAAGGGCGCGACACATTTGAGCCTGCCGGCGGTCTTTGCCGGCCTAGCCGTCTTGGCCGCTTCCGCAGCAACCGCCGGAACGGTTGCCCCGGACAGCGTTCCCATCGTCGATATGGAACTGTCCCAATCCCTGACAGGCGTTCAGGGAGACCCGCTGGCCGGGCGCGAAGCTTTCGCCGACCGCAAGAAGGGCAATTGCCTGGCTTGCCATGCCAATGCCGATCTCAGCGCACAGCTGTTCCACGGCGAAGTCGGCCCCGTCCTGGACGGCGCAGCCGACCGCTGGAGCGAGGCGCAACTGCGCGCCATCGTGGTCAACAGCAAGGACGTCTTCGGTGACCAGACCATCATGCCCGGTTTCTACACCCTGAAGGTGGGCATCAACGTCGACGAGGAATTCGCCGGCAAAACCATCCTGTCAGCGCAAGAGGTAGAGGACGTCGTCGCCTATCTCATGACGCTGAAAGAGAATTGATCTCGGGTTTCAAGGAGCAAGAGATGAGCTTTACAAGACGCCAGGTGTTTGGACTGACGATAGGAACCGCCGCGTTCGTGGCTGCCGGATCGCGGGTATCCTTCGCCGCAACCGACCAGACCGAAGAGGCCATCAAGGCCTTCACCGGCGGTGCCGACCCCAAGGAGGGCACAGTGTCCCTCGACACGCCGGAAATCGCAGAGAACGGCAACACGGTGCCGGTCGGCGTCTCCGTCGACAGCCCGATGACGGCAGACAGCTTTGTTGAATCCGTCCTCATTCTCGCCGACGGCAACCCCAACCCGGCCGTTGCGACGTTCCACTTCACCGCCATGAGCGGGGCTGCCGAAGCCAAGACACGGATCCGGCTGGCCAAGACGCAGAACGTCATCGCTGTCGCGAAGATGAACGACGGCTCCACCTTCATCGACCGCAAGGAAGTGAAAGTCACCATCGGCGGCTGCGGCGGCTGATCCGCCGGACAGACGCGGCTTGGCCGCAGGACCGGCACCGGCGTTCAGCCGCACTGCCGCCCGGCAAGCAGATCAGGGATACGAAGGAACTAAAGTCATGGCAGAACCGAAACCGCGCGTGAAAGTGCCCAAGAAGGCAGCTGCGGGAGAAGTCATCACCATCAAGACGCTCATCAGCCACCCGATGGAATCCGGTCAGCGCAAGGACAAGCAGGGCAACCTGGTGCCGCGCAAGATCATCAACAAGTTCACCTGCGAGTTCAACGGACAGGTGGTGTTTTCCTGCGACATGGACCCGGCCGTTTCGGCGAACCCCTACATGGAGTTCAACGCCAAGGTGAACGAGTCCGGAACGTTCAAGTTCACCTGGGTTGACGACGACGGCAGCGTCTACGAGACCGAGAACAAGATCACTGTTGAATAGGTGGCAACCCAGGATCGGCGGCTGTGACATCGGAAACGATTGAACAGCCGGACGCTGATTGCTTCGAGAGTGTTGGAACATCTCATCTGCCGTCATTCGACGACAGGATGTTCCAGGGACCGCTCAAATCGGGAGGAGACGATTTGGCCAATAGAACGAAACGCATAGCCACCATGTTCGCAGTAATGATGGTCGGCACAAGCGCTAGCCTGGCCGGGGGGCCGGTTGACGATAAGCTCGTTATCGACGGTGAAATGGAAATCAACACCCGGGTTCCGGCACCGGAAGGACACCCTTTCGATGAACTGATTTCCGGCTGGCATTACCGGACGCCCGAGACCCGTGACCTTGAAGCCGACAGCTTCCAGAACCCGGGCATGCTCTATGTCGAACGCGGTGAGGAAATCTGGAACACGGTGGACGGCGAAGCAGGAAAATCCTGTGCGTCCTGCCACGAGGACGCCGAAAGCTTCCTCAAGGGTCTTGGTGCCAGCTATCCCAAGTGGAATGAGGATGCCGGCAAGCCGTTCAACATCGAGCTGCAGATCAACCAGTGCCGCGAACAGAACATGCAGGCCAAGCCCTACAAGTTCGACGCCGACGATCAGAAGGCCCTGACAACCTACATCAAGCACCAGTCGCTCGGCATGCCGATGCACGTCGACCTGAGCGAGGGCGAGATGCAGGACTGGTGGGAAAAAGGCAAGGAACTCTACTACACCCGCACGGGTCAGTTGAACCTGGCCTGCGCCACCTGTCACGAAAACTACAACGGCAACTACATCCGGGCCGATCACCTCAGCCAGGGCAACGTCAATGGCTTCCCGACCTACCGGCTGAAGCAGAGCGCGATGGTGTCCCTGCACAACCGCTTCCGTGGCTGTATTCGCGATACGCGGGCAGCTTTCCCGGCAGCCTTCTCCGACGAGCTGATGGCTCTGGAGGTCTATGTGACCTGGCGCGGCACGGGGCTCGACATCGAAACCCCGGCGGTTCGCCAATAGGCTGACCGTTCAACTTCCGGCGCGGTCACAGCCGCCGCGCCGGTTTCTTTTCCGGCCCGGCGACTGGCGGAAAGAACAGGGCTGAAAAAATCTTTGTCCCGAACGTGGGATGACCGGGGTGCACGGCATGGCCGCGCATCAACGGGAAAACTGTGCAACCGGCCGGGAGACGGCCGTTGGTTTGGAGTAACCGAGGATGTTCTCAAGACGTGAGTTCCTGATGGCGGCAACCGCGACAAGTGCCTTGCTGGGATCTGGCATGGCGGGATCGTGGTCGCGGCTGATGGCACAGCAAGCCCTCACCGAGGACCAGCTCCTGGGGATGGAGCCGAAAGGCAAGCTCACGCTGGTGCATATCACCGACATCCACGCCCAGCTGAAGCCCATCTACTTCCGCGAACCGTCCATCAACCTGGGCATTGGCGACGTCAACGGCAAACCGCCCCATGTGACCGGCGCCGATTTCCTGAAGCTCTACAACATCCAGCCCGGCTCTCCGGATGCCTACGCACTGACCTCCGAGGACTTCGTCTCCCTGGCCAGGAGCTACGGCAAGATGGGCGGCATGGACAGGGTCGCCACCGTCATCAAGCGCATTCGCGCCGAACGTGGCGCCGACAATGTCCTTCTCCTGGATGGCGGCGACACCTGGCAGGGCAGCTACACATCGAACGAAACCCAGGGCGAAGACATGATCACGATCATGAATTCGCTGGAGCCGGATGCCATGACCGGCCACTGGGAATTCACCTACGGCACCGACCGGGTCCAGGAAGTCATCGACAGCCTGCCCTTCTCCTTCCTCGGCTCCAACATCTACGACAACGAGTGGGACGAACCAGCTTTCGAAGCGTGGAAGATGTTCGAGCGCGGCGGCACCAAGGTCGCCGTCATTGGCCAGGCCTTCCCCTATACGCCGATTGCCAATCCCCGCTGGATGATCCCGGGATGGTCTTTCGGCATCCGCGAGGAAGACATTGCCAAACACGTTGGCGAAGCGCGCGACGAAGGCGCTGAAATCGTGGTGCTGTTGTCGCACAACGGCTTTGACGTTGACCGCAAGCTGGCGTCGCGTGTCGACGGCATCGACGTCATTCTGACGGGGCACACCCACGACGCCCTGCCCGAGCCGGTCATCGTCAACAACACGCTGGTGATCGCCTCCGGCTCCAACGGCAAATTCGTTTCCCGGGTCGATCTCGACGTCCAGGACGGCAAACTGGCAGGCTATGGCTACCGCCTGATCCCGATCTTCTCCGACGTGATCACCCCGGACGCGGACATGGCAGCGCTGATCGATGAGGTCCGCGCGCCGTACGAAGCGGATCTCGCCCGCGTTGTCGGCAAGACCGAGAGCCTTCTCTACAGGCGCGGTAACTTCAACGGCACCTTCGACGATCTGATCTGCCAGGCGCTGCTAAGCGAACGCGACGCCGAGATTGCCCTGTCGCCCGGCTTCCGTTGGGGGACATCGGTTCTGCCGGGCCAGGACATCACCTTCGAGGACGTCCACAACGCCTGCGCCATGACCTATCCGGCGGCCTACCGCTCGCCGATGACCGGTCAGATGCTGAAGGACATTCTGGAAGACGTCGGCGACAACCTCTTCAACAAGGACCCCTACTACCAGCAGGGCGGCGACATGGTCCGCGTGGGGGGCATGGGCTACACCATCGACCCCAACAAGGACATCGGCGAGCGCATTTCGGGCATGACCCTGCTTGCCACCGGCGAGCCCATCGAACCGGCCAGGGAATATGTCGTTGCCGGCTGGGCTTCGGTCAACGAGGGCACCGAAGGCCCACCCATCGCCGAAGTCGTCGAAGCCTACCTCACCAGCAATCCCGTGGTCAGCCTGCCGGACAACCAGTCCGTCAAGCTGGCAGGATGATGCCATTTCTTCAGAGATCCTGAGGACACGATCATGACTGACAAAACCAACTCCAAGACGCCCGGCTTGTCCAGGCGCTCCCTCCTGAAAGCAGGGTTCGCAGCGGGCGCCGTTGCAGGCACCGCAGGCGCCGCGCGCGCGGCAGGTGATCCGCTGATCACCGAGATTCAGGACTGGAACCGCTATCTCGGCGACGGTGTTCAGGCGCGCCCCTATGGCGTGCCGTCGGAATTCGAGGCCCATGTGGTTCGCCGCGACGTGGAGTGGCTGACCGCCTCCACCGAAAGTTCTGTCAACTTCACACCCCTTCATGAGCTGGACGGCATCATCACGCCCAACGGCTTGTGTTTCGAGCGTCACCACGGCGGCATTGCCGAGATAAACCCGGCCGATCACCGGCTGATGATCAACGGTCTCGTCGACACGCCGCTGGTCTTCACCATGGAAGACCTGAAGCGCTTCCCGCGCGAGAACAGGGTCTACTTCCTGGAATGCGCCGCCAACTCCGGTATGGAATGGCGCGGCTCCCAGCTCAACGGCTGCCAGTACACTCACGGCATGGTTCACTGCGTGATGTACACCGGCGTTCCGCTGAAGCTGATCCTGGAAGAGGCCGGTCTCAAGACCAACGCCAAATGGGTGATGCCGGAAGGTGCCGATGCCTCGGCCATGACCCGGTCCATCCCGATGGAAAAGGCCCTCGACGACTGCCTGGTCGCCTTCAAGATGAACGGCGAAGCCCTGCGCCCCGAACAGGGCTATCCGTTGCGCCTGGTCGTCCCCGGTTGGGAAGGCAACATGTGGGTGAAATGGCTGCGCCGGATCGAGGTCGGCGACGAACCCTGGCACCAGCGCGAGGAAACGTCCAAATACACGGACCTTCTGGAAAACGGCAAGGCCCGCCGCTTCACCTGGGTGATGGATCCCAAATCCGTCATTACCTCGCCGAGCCCGCAGGCTCCGATCAGTCACGGCAAGGGACCGATGGTTATCTCGGGCGTCGCCTGGTCCGGCAATGGACGGATCAAGCGGGTGGATGTCTCGCTTGATGGTGGCCGGAACTGGAAGACGGCCCGCCTCGACGGCCCAAGTCTATCGAAGGCCATGCACCGCTTTTATCTCGACATCGACTGGGACGGTTCGGACCTGCTGCTCCAGTCCCGCGCGATGGACGAGCACGGCTTCTTCCAGCCGACCAAGAACGAGCTGCGTGCCGCCCGCGGCGAAAACTCGATCTACCACAACAACGGCATCCAGACCTGGTATGTCAAAGCAGACGGAACGGTGGAAAATGTCGAAGTTTCTTAAAGCCCTCAGCCTTGGAACCGTGATCGCCACCCTGCCCCTGCTTGCCGCAACGGCTCAGGCGGGAGACGCAGAAAAGGGTGAGAAGGTCTTCAAGAAATGCGCGGCCTGCCACGCGGTAGGGGAAGGCGCAAAGCACAAGGTCGGACCGGAACTGAACGACGTTTTCGGCCGCACGGCCGGCTCGCTCGAGGACTACAAGTATTCCAGGGCGATGATCGAAGCCGGTGATGGAGGCCTCGTCTGGGACGAGGCGACGCTGACGACCTATCTGACCAAGCCCAAGGACATGGTCAAGGGCACCAAGATGGCCTTTGCCGGACTGAAGAAGCAGGACGATCTGGACAACGTGATTGCCTATCTGGCCTCCTTCTCCAGCGGCGCCGCTCCGGCTGACCAGCAAGACGCCGCAGAGGCGGCTGCCGAAGAGACGGAAACCACCAGCGCCGACACGGCTGCGGAAGCCCCGGCCGCCCCGGTGTCCGAAACCCGTGATGGCGGTGTCTTCGGTCTGGGCCGCGTGGCGACGGACGACGAGGTTGCAGCCTGGGACATCGACATTCGCCCCGACGGCACCGGCCTGCCGGAAGGCTCAGGCACGGTGGCCGATGGCGAAGTGCTGTTCACCGAGAACTGCGCGGTCTGTCACGGCGACTTCGGTGAAGGCGTCGGCCGCTGGCCGGTTCTGGCGGGCGGCCAGGACACGCTCACCGAGGAACGTCCGGAAAAGACGATCGGTTCCTACTGGCCGTATCTGTCCACGGTCTACGACTACGTCCGCCGTGCCATGCCATATGGCAACGCGCGCTCTCTGTCGGATGACGACGTCTACGCACTGACGGCCTATCTCCTTTATCTGAACGACATTGTCGAGGACGAGGACTTCGAATTGTCGAAAGACAACTTCCTGGAGACCCGCCTTCCCAACGAGGAAAACTTCATAGCTGATGATCGTGCCGAAGAGCCGCATTATGCCGCCAAGGCCGACCCCTGCATGAGCAACTGCAAGGACAGCGCAGTCGAGATCACCATGCGTGCCCGTATTCTCGACGTGACCCCCGGTTCCGTCGACGATGACGAGGCCTCGGGCATGGGAGGCGTCGACTGACATCGTTTTGCGGCAACGGCCCGTGAAAGAAAGGCCGCCCGCGCAAGGCCGCCGCAGGATATCCTGCGGCGATAGGAGGAGGAAACGATGGGAATGTTTTCAAGACTGGCAGTGGCCGCTTCAGCCCTGCTGATGCTTGCCTCTGCCGCACTCGCGGAAGACGGCGTCCACAAGCTTGCCCTGCAGATCAGCGACAATGATCCGCAGAAGATGAACACCGTTCTGAACGTCGCCGCCAACGTTGCCCGGCACTACTCCGAAATGGGCGAGGAATCCGACATCAAGATCATTGCCTTCAATGCAGGCCTGCACATGTTCCGGGCGGATACCTCTCCCGTGTCGGACCGCATGAAATCCTTCGTGCAAAGCATGCCGAATGTCGCTTTCGAAGCCTGTGACAACACCCGTCAGGCCATGGCCAAGAAAGAAGGCAAGGACATCGAATTGCTGGAAGGTGTCGAGGTCGTTTCGGCCGGGGCCGTCGCTCTGATGGAGCTGAACGAAGACGGCTACACCATTCTGCGCCCCTAAGGTCCGGCAGATTTCCACGCGGACGGGAGCCCCGTCCGCGCGGTTTCAGACATTTCATTGCATCTTGGCCCAGGCCGTCAAGCTGCCGGGGTTGCTTTCCCGCAAGCTTCTGCCTCAAATGGGAACCTGCGGCTGTTCAAAGCGTTTTGATCAATTGCAATGGAGATGCCATTTGAATGACCGAAACCGACCCGTTTCAAACCAATTGTCAAACCTGCCCGCTGAGACGCAAGACCATTTTCCGTGCCCTGGACGACAAGGAACTGGATTTCATTTCGGATTTCAAGACCGGTGAACTGACCGTCGAAGCCGGGGCGACGATCGTTCAGGAAGAAAACAAGAGCCCTCACCTCTATACCATTCTGGACGGCTGGGCCTTTCGTCACAAGGTTCTGGCTGACGGCAGGCGCCAGGTGTTGAACTTTGCCCTGCCGGGCGATCTCGTTGGTCTGCAGCTTGCTGTCCTGAACGAGATGCAGCACACCGTGACGGCCCTTACCGACACCACCTTGTGTGTCTTTCAGCGTGACCGGGTCTGGTCCATGTTCAAGGACTACCCCACCCTCGCCTATTCAATGACCTGGATTGCAGCCCGCGAGGAGCAGATACTGGACGGGCACATTATCAGCCTCGGTCAGCGCACCGCTCTGGAGCGGCTTGCCTATCTCATCCTTCATCTCTACGAACGTGGCGAGGCCATCGGCTATGCCAGCAACCAGGCGCTCGACGCACCGTTTTCCCAAAGCCATCTGTCCGACGCGCTCGGCATCACGCCGGTTCACACCAGCCGAACGCTTCGAAAGTTGCAGGAGAAAGGGCTGATCAACTGGACCAGAGACCGGATCCGGATCCTGGACAGGGACGCGCTGGAAAAAATCGCGTCTTACGAAAGCATGGGCGATCATTGCCGACCGCTCATCTGAGAGCGGCACGCCCCTTTGACTGGGTACGATCCAGGGTCAGATGAGGGCGTCGATCTGGGCTTTTGTATAGGGCTTGCTCAAGATGGCCTGCCCTTCGAAAACCGTGGGAAGCGAACCGAGGTCGCTGTAGCCACTGGCGAAGATGAACTTCGTCCCCTTTTCCAGAAGCTGTTTGGCAACCGCCAGACTGGTGTCGTCACCTATCTTCACATCCAGAATGACGAAGCTGAACAGGTGCGCGGCCAGTGTCTCCGCCGCCTCGGAAAGGTTCGCAAGCGTCTGCACCGGCGAGAACCCGAGTTCTTCCAGCATCATCTGCGTGTCGAGCGCAATGATCGGGTTGTCTTCGACAACCAAAGCAGGCCCGCGCGACACCGGCGCGGTGATGTGGGATTCCGTTGTCACGAAGGTTCTCATGGTCAGACTGTTTGACTGGCTGCAAGATGACACGAAATCAATCGCCCTGCATTAACATAAGTTATCGGCCTGACGGATTTTCCACTTTGACCTCATAGCCTTCAGCTACTCCGTAAAAGCGTGAAACCTTTTCTTTACTCGGGCGTTTACAGGCTGGAGGTAGACATCATGTTCTTGCATCGAAAACGCATCCCGACCAACGCCCCCGCGGCAATTGCCATTGCCGCTGTCGTGGCATCCTGCCTGACACTGGCGGAACCCATGTTTTCCAATGAAGCGGACGCTGAAACCGCTAACACAAACATCGCGACCGCACCGGCGGAAGTTGAGCAGAAGGCCGCTCCCAAGGGTGACCTCAAGGTTGAACTTGCCGACGTGCATGGCCGTCCGATGCGCTGTGTGTCCGGCATTCGCGTGACCACCTGTACCGGCTGGCCGATTTCCCACGGCATGCTGGCCTATCATACCGAGTAATGAGTTCATGAAGCATAATCGTTGAAAAGCCGCCATTTCCTGGCGGCTTTTATTTTGTCTGTACCAATGAGCCCTTGTGAAGTGCGCAGCACGAGCGGGGACATGGCAGACCTGAAACGGATGGGCAGGATGGCTTCCTCGGCAACCTCTGGCGACGCCGGCTTCACTCACGTCTCACCTTCTGCATGACATGACAGGCAAGTCCTTTCGCGAAGTGCTGGCAAGGCGCAATGTTTCTTGTAGCCCCGCACGCGCCCAGGAATGCCCCCCGGAGAACCCGTCCTCTGGGGTTTGCTGGCGCTCGCTCAGGGGCTGGCCTCGGTGTCAGACGGCTCAGCCTTGTCCTCGTGGGAAGGCTCATTCATGATCTCGAGCACCGTCCCGACAACCAGCAGCAAGGGCACGGCGACAAAACCGCCCACCGGTCCCCATAACCAGATCCAGAAAGCGATGGCCAGGAACACTGCAAAGGGATTCAATGTCATGGTCCGCCCGAGAACCGTCGGCGTGACAAACTGCGCTTCGATCAGGTTGAGTACCAGATAGGCCAGCGGCGGCGTCAGGATCGCCAGCGGTGTGTTGCCGGTCGCAAGGCCGATGGCACTCATCACCAGCACCATGATCGCCGGCCCCAGATAAACAACATAATTCAGCACACCGGCCAGCATGCCCCACAGCAGCGGCGACGGCACACCGAGTACCCACATGGTCAGGGCCACCGCCACACCGAGTGCCGCGTTGATGACGCTGATCGAGATCAGATAGGTGGACAGCCGCTCTTCTATGGTGCGGAACGCGGTCACGGTGGACCGGCGGCTTTCGCTGTCCGGCGACAGCTGCAGCGCGGCCCGGCGCAAATGCGGACGCGTCAAAAGAAAGAAATAGAGGCTGGCCAGAAACAGGATCACCTGGGCCACGAAGGCCGGTGCGAAATAGAAGACGCTTTCGACCGCGGAATTGTCGTCCACGCTGACCTGCATGCCCCCCTTCTGGCCCATGGCGCTGCGCAGGTCTTCCTGCAAGCTTGCAAGTGAGGAAAAGAACCCCTGCCAGCTGATCAACTGCGCTTGCAGGCGCGACCAGATAAGCGGCAGCCTGTCCAGCCAGTCCGAGAGCGGCACGACGAAGGCCGCCCCCGCAGTCAGGATCAGCGCGACAAAGACCAGCACCATGCCCCCCGCGGACAGCCAGGGCGGGACCCCCATGCGGGCCAGGCGTTCCATTGGCGGGGTGAAGATGGTGCCGACGACGATCGACAGGCAGACGGGTGCAAAAACCACCTGGGCAATATCCAGGGCCGCGATCACCGCGATGGTACACAGAATGACCAGCGAGATGCGAACAACCGGATCCGAGTTGAGCGTCTGGGCCACAGCCAGAGGGGATACAAGTCTGGTCGTGGCGGGTGGGTCTGGCTGCGCTGTCATCAATTTATGCTCCGGTGGCCGGCAACAAGGCGCGACTTGGGGTTAGCCGCGCTCGTCGTCGCCTCGTGCCTGCGCAGCCAGAAAAGCCAGACCACCCAATGCGACGGTGATCATCAGCCCTTTGGACTTGGTGAGCTGCGGCAGAACGGAAAGGGCGGCAGCGAGTGTCAATCGCTGCGCCGCCTGATGATGCGCTTTGCGCTTGCGGTCCTTGTGCTTCAGAAAGCTGAGCACCGCCACAAACACCAGTCCCGTTACGGCCATGACGACGGCAATCAGCAGCGCCGCCACTGCCGGGCCGAAGATCGGCGCCAGAAAAGCGCCGGCAGCCACAACCCCGGCCGCGTAAGCCGTCGCGAAACAAACCGCTGCAATACCGCTCAACACGGCATTGCGTTTGGCACGGTGAACCATGCCATTAAGGTCTCGCGAAACGGCCCCGAAGGCCATTGGAAGGGCGCGCAGGAGCATTAGCGGCGCACCAGCGCTGCAATCAGGAAGCCGATACCGGCAGCGATGCCGATCGACTGCAGCGGACGGCGGCGCACTTCTGCGACGAAAGCGCGTTCGTAGGTCTGCAATTCTGCCGAAAGATCGTTCAGGGCATTCTGGGACAATTTGGTCAGGTCCTCGCCTGCCGCAGCGGCCTTGGCCTTGTATTCATCCGTCTTGCCGGAACCGTATTTTTTCAGCGTACCAGCCAGGGAAGCGATATCGCCGCGAATGCGTTCGATGTTTTCCTCGATCTCGCGGGCGCTTACAGTGTCATTGGCAGGATTGGCAGCCGTTGCCGTGGCAGATTTCGCTGTTGCCATGGTCTCACTCCTGTTCTCAATTGCATGCGGCCCCGGTTACAGGCGGTGCGCAATGCGTGAATGGGATCAAGCCCGGAAACCGGGCGCTTGGACACCGCGCTATTGAATGTCGCGGTCTGGCCTGTAAACGGCCTGGAGCCCATTTGGTTCCAGCCAATGTGGCTGGAATTGTTGCCAGACATCATATCTGGCCTGTGATCAGCCGCGCAGAGCCTCGATCAGGTCGTCCTTGTTCATCTTGGATCTGCCGTGGATGTCCAGCTCTTGCGCCCGCTCGTACAGCGCATCTCTGGTCCAGGTCTCATAGGGCGCGGCCTTGCCGCCTTTCCGTGACGGCGACTGGCGATCATTCGCCTGGGCATTGGAAATCCGCGCCGCCTTTTCCTTGCTGTAGCCCTTGTCGCGCAGGGCGTCGTAGGTGTCTTCCTTCTTGATGCTGGAGCTGGAACTGGAAGCCATGCCTCTTTCCTTTCACTTGCTGTTCCGGACTTGCCGAAAACAATCTCAAAGGAAAACGCGAGCCTGCGCGGAAAGGTTCCAATAACCTTCCCATAATCAAGCGATTCTAATGGAATTCAGCAAGATCAATTAAAATGAAAAACGAGACCTGGCACGCAGGCTGATGAAATTGCTCGATCAATATTATTGAAATAATTCGAAGTCACATTTTCCATACTGTCAATAATCGAAATTTTGTCAAAAACATGGAACTGAGTCGGACCTGAAGACTTTTCCTAGCGAACATCCGGGACGCGCCCCTGTCGGTTGCGGTCCTGGAACTGACATCGCCAACCGACAGCACGAAAGGAAAGAACAATGTCGACATCTCAGGTTCTGAACATCGAAACGCCGAAAGTCGACCCGATCAAGACGGGTGTTCCTGCCGAGGTGCGCGAACAGCTGGCGAAGCATCTCTCGGTCATTCTGGCCGAAACCTACATGCTCACGGTGAAATCGCACCTGTATCACTGGAACGTCGTCGGGCCGCTGTTCAAGTCGATCCATGACCTTACCGAAGAGCACTACGAGAACCTTTTTGCCGCGACGGACGATCTGGCCGAACGTATCCGTGCCCTGGGCCACAGGGCTCCGGTCAACGTCGACGAAGGCAAGCTCAACCTGACCGTCAGCCTGCCGGCCGGCGGCATGCCGAATGCCTTCGAGATGATCGAGGATCTGGTACACAGCCATGAAATGATCGCGGCCGAAATGCGAGACATGGCAGCCTATGCCGGTGACAATGGTGACCCGGTGACGGAAGACCTCCTGACCCAGCGCATCACGTTCCACGACAAGGCGGCCTGGATGCTGAGGGCTGTCATTACCGAGTAACCGGCACCTGCCGGAAACCCGGGTGGCAAACCCCAGGTAACTTGCAAGACGACGAAGGACCGTCTGCCGCAAGACGGCAGACGGTCCTTCGCATGAGCACGACCCCATTGTTCCAACAGTACGAGACCATGATCAGCGTACCCAAACGATTTGCCGGGTTCCGAACTGCCGCAAGCGTTCTGGAAGATCGGTCGTTGTCGCTAGAACAGAAGCGGACGGCACTGCTGGCCTGGCGGGCCACCTTGCGCAAGGCACCGCAGACAGGGGCTGAGGACGGCCGATCCCCAGCCGAGCTGATCGAGGAAATCGATGAGGCACTGAAGTCCCTGAAGGCTCTCCGGCGCGAGAAGACCGCGCACGGAAAATCGTCCTGAGCGCAGCTTCCCGCCAGGGGAACTGAATCGCCCGTCCGGGTCGTCGTTCTGCCCCGGACGGCAAGGCCGGTTAAAGACCGGTTTGCCTTGCCGGGAATTCGATCACGCAGCGGACGCCTTCCGGCGCAAATTCGATGGTAACCTCGCCGTCGAGAGCGGGCCCGACCAGCCGCTCCAGAAGCATCCGCCCGAAGCCGTTGCGCTTCGGTGGAACCACTTCCGGACCACCGCTTTCCTTCCAGATCAAACGGATCTTGCCGTTTTCCGTGGTCCACGACACCGACAATTTACCTCCAAGCACTGACAAGGCCCCGTATTTGGCGGCATTGGTCGTCAGTTCGTGCAGGGCAAGGCCAAGGTTCTGAGCCGCGTCCGCGGTGATCGAATGCGGATCGCCCTTGATGTCGATCTGCGGACTTCCCGGGTCGATGGACTGCGCAAGATGCGCCAGCACGAGCTCCTTCAGATCCGCGCCATACCAGGACTGGGACACCAGAAGATCGTGGCTGGCAGCCATCGCCTGAAGCCTGGCGGCGAAACTCTCGACGAAATCCTCCGTATTGTCCGAGCGTGCCGCCGTCTGGCGGGCCATCGCCTGAATGACTGCAAGCAGGTTCTTGGACCGGTGCGTCAGCTCCCGCATGACCAGATGCATTTGCCGCTCGTTTTCCCGCTTGTGTGTCAGGTCGACGGAAATGCCGATCAGGCCGGCGATCCGGCCATCCTTGTCGCGCGAGGCCTCCATGCGCATGTTGTAACTGCGATTGACCCCTTTCATGTCCATGTCGAACTCGATCACCGCGCTTTCGCCGGTCTCGAGAACCTTCTTTTTCACCGGAATGAGCTTCAGCTGATCCTCCTCCGGAAACAGCTCCGCGTCGCTTTTGCCGATAAAGAAATCCGGCTTGAACCCGGGCGACGGATTGATGACATGCGTGTACTTCAGGTCCAGATCCTGCTCGAACACGGTGGTGAGCGAACCGTCGAGTGCCTTTTCGAAGCGCCGATTGGCCTCCGCAAGCTGACTGGCCAGTGAGGCTAGCCGGATTTCATAAAGGTTCTTCTCGGTCATATCGATCGCGGTGCACAGCACACCGTCGATTTGACCATCTCCGTCCCGTGTCGGATGCACGATCAGATCCAGGGAGATCGTTCCCGTCTCTTCGCTGTCGAGCGCAAAATAGGTGGATGCTGTCTCACCTGTCGCCATCACCTGGCGCTTGACCGGCTCCAGTTCCGCCGCGGTCTCTTCCGGCAGAAGGTCCTTGTCGCCGCAACCGATCATGTCTTCGGCGTTCTTGCCGAACCGCGGATTGTGGATCCAGGTGTAGCGCAGATCCTTGTCCTGGGTGAAAACGGAAATGTTGGATCCGGTCAGGGCGGTTTCGAACCGCTCGTTGATACGCTTGACCTCCTGACGCGATCTGCCGACCTTGTTGGAAAGCTGAAGGTTTTCAGCTTTCAGCAGATCGTTGGCCTCCTCCAGATCCTGCAGCGAGGGGATGGCGAGCAACATCGGCCGCAACCGCCATACGACGACAGCGGTCGCCACCGAGATAAGTGCGGTGACCAGCTTGATCAGACCTTGTGCGCCGTACACCGGCCACCAGAGTGTTGCCAGGGTCGTCAGATGGGTCAAGGCGCAGGCCAGGATGAAAGCGATGAACAGATAGCCGATCTTCCGGGAATTGCCTTGAATGTCCGGCCGCTTGCGCAAAAAATCAAGGATCATCAGGGGGATGGCGATATAGGCGAGCGCGATCAGGGCATCCGAGATCGCATGCATGGCCACAAGGTCCGGGCGCCAGAGCAGGCAGTATCCATGCGGCATGAACGAGGCCGCACCAAAAAGATAGGTCACGATTTCAGACATTTCGGTTTTGCTCCGTCATCCGGGCATATGAACTTGCGCGGCGGTTCCGCATCGAGGAAGCCCCTCCCGCATGCCGGTACACCAGGTCACGTCCGAAGCTGGCACCAACCGCAATTCATTCGGAACCATCGAGAGCAGAACCCGTTTTCCCTGTGCCATCAGGACAAGGAGAAAACGACCGATGAATTGGGACCGAATTGAAGGAAACTGGAAAGAATTCAAAGGTAAGGCCATCGCCCAATGGGGCAAGCTGACCGACGACGAAGTTGACCGGGTTGCCGGCCGCCGGACCGAACTGACAGGCCTGATCCAGCAGAAATACGGCAAGACCCGCGAAGAAGCCGAGCGCGAAATCGACACCTGGATGGCGCGGCACTGAAGGTGGAGGGCGGGCCCGGCCCGCCTCTCCCTTCCGGCACTATTCGTTTTGTCTGCGCGCACGCAGGGACGTCTGCCCAAAAAGACATCTGGCTCCGTTCGCGAAGAACGAAGGCAAGGTGGCACGCCCCCTGTGCTCATCGTATGACCGCTACCCGTCAGGCAGCGGCAACCTCTTCCGCGCCTTTGAAGAACAGCGCCTGGCTGATCCCCGCCTTCACCGTGTTCGGGTTGAACGGCTTGGTGATCAGGAATGTCGGCTCCGGACGCTCGCCCGTCAGCAGACGTTCGGGGAAGGACGTGATGAAGATCACCGGCACGGCCATTTCGGCAAGGATTTCCTTGACCGCGTCGATGCCTGACGAGCCGTCGGCAAGCTGGATATCGGCGAGAACCAGCCCGGGGGTCTGTGCCTTGGCCGCAGCGATGGCGTCGCTCGCCGTCCGGGCCACGCTGGTAACACCATGACCAAGGGATTCCACAATCTGGATCAGATCCATGGAAATAAGCGGCTCGTCCTCGATAATCAGCACATCCGTCTTGGTCTGCCGGTCGATTTCCGCGATCGCATCCTGGATCAGCGTGGTCACATCTTCCTCGCTGCGCTGAATGATAAGCGCGGTTTCGGGAAGGGAGAAACCCTCCAGCGTGGACAGCAACAAGGTCTGCCGGCTTTCCGGCGCCATTGTCGCAAGCCGCTGCTGCGCGGTCTGCTCGAAGATGGAAACAGTCCCGTCATGAGCGGCGGGCGGAACGACGCTTGCGTTCCAAAGAACATGGAAAAGCCGGTAAAGACCGATCTTCACACCATGAGATGTGTCGATGATGGTCTGATCTGCCACCAGCGCCTGCAGGCAAGCCCTGACATAGGCGTCGCCACTTTTCTGACTTCCCGCCAAAGCTCTTGCATATCTGCGCAGATACGGCAGGAGCGGCGCGATTTCTTCGGAAAGGCTCACGGACATAAATTAGTTCCTCAATAAGTTGCCGCCTGAAAGCGGCCGAAGGGCCCGCATCAAGCGCACCCGTAACTCGGAAATGCATTCGACAAAAAAAAGTTCCATACTCGAGGAACTTTTTTTTCGCCGCTGCGTTTACGTCCCAAATCAGCCTACCGTCTCAGACGCGAAAATCGGGAATCTGCCATGGCAAGCAAACTTAACCCAAGTCGGCCAAACGCCGGATTTGGAGTCATTACACCGGCCGCCGGAGCCAAGTCCAAAGAAGACTGGATCGGCAACCAGCTCAAGAAAGTCTACGACGAGGCCCTATCCGAAGACATACCCGACGACATGCTGGATCTGTTGTCAGCATTGGATGGCAGAGGTTCTGACGAGGAGGCCGCCGAATGAACGTCGCAAAGTTCAAACAGGACCTGGTCGCCGCTATTCCGCGATTGCGCGCCTTTGCCAGGTCGATCAGTGGTGACCGCGACCGTGCGGACGATCTGGTCCAGGAAACCCTGGCAAAGGCGATTGCCAACAAGGACAAATTCACCGAGGGCACAAATCTCACCGCCTGGCTGATTACCATTCTCCGCAACCAGTATTATTCCGTCGGCCGCAAGATGCAGCGCGAGGTCGCGGACCCTGACGGCGAACATGCCGCCAGCCTGGAGAGCAAGCCGCAACAGGCCGGTCATCTGGAACTGAAGGATTTCCTGAGCGCCCTTCAGGTTCTCCCCGACGACCAGCGTGAAGCCCTGATCCTGATCGGTGCCAGCGGCTTTTCCTACGAGGAAGCCGCCGATATTCTCGGCGTGAAGGTCGGCACGGTCAAAAGCCGCGTCTCCCGTGCACGTCTGCGCCTGGAAGACCTCATGAACGGGACCGAAAAATTCGAACGGTCCGAAATCGCCGCCGCCGAATCCGTCTCCCTGATCCGGGACGCTCTGTCCGTCTGATCATTTTCGACAACACCAGACCTTCCGCCTGTGCGTCTGCCTTGCAGACCGGCGCAAGCTTCCGGTGCGGGCAGGCAAACCGGGTAAGGTGGGAGACTTCTAATAATGACTTGCAGGGTTCCATCACCGGTGGAACCCTGCCGGTTTGAGGGGGAGCAGTCATGGATCTGGCCTATCGGGAAAACGCCCGCGAACAAGCCCTTGTCCGCCTCGCCAAGGGCTTTCTGTTCATCCCCATCTGCATCACCCTTCTGGGGGCTGCCCTCGCCTTTGCGGCCTTTCTCATCGACGACCTGGAACTGTTGACCGGGGTTTTCGACTTCTTCGGCTACAAGTCCATCAGCATAGACGGTGCCCGCTCGGTCCTGTCGACCATCGCCGGGGCCATGATGTCGGTCATCAGCCTGGTCTACTCGTTGACGCTGGTCGTCTTCACACTTGCCGCCGGCAATATTTCCGCGCGTCTTCTGGAAACCTTCGCCAGCAACCGCACGACACAGATCACCATCGGCCTCCTGGGCGCGACCTTTCTTTATTCGATGCTCGTCCTCTTCGGCGTTGACGAAAGCGAGGACCTTCGGTTTTCCGTCATCCTGTCCATCATTCTTGCCGCCAGCAGTTTTTTCTGGCTGGTCTATTTCGTCAACGACGTGGCCGGACGGATCCGGGTGGATGCAGAAATCGGCCGCATTCACGCCTCGCTCCGGTCCTCCATCGACCAGCTCCTGGCGAACGAACCGCGTGAAAAACCGCGCGACGAAGACGAGATCCCCGACCTGCCGGTCCAGGTCTTCAAGGCCAAGCAAAGCGGCTATATTACCTTCATCGACAGCGACCGGCTGGTTGAGATCGCCAAGACCCTTGATGGTTTCATCGAAGTTTCGGTCAGCCCCGGCACCTATGTCATCGAAGGCATGCCGATTGCAAAAATCCGAACGCGCACCGACGAGCCGGATCTGCACCCCATCCGCGCGACCTTCCACATCGAAAAGGCCCGGGCACCAGAGGGAGACATCCAGTTTTCGGTTCACCTGATGGTGGAAATCGCCCTGCGCGCGCTATCGCCCGGAGTCAACGACAGCTACACCGCCATCAGTGCCATCGATCACCTGTCGGCCTCCGTTGCACGGATCCTCCAGCGCGGCGCACCCAGTTCCCTGATCAGCGATGAAGACGACACCCCTCGCCTCTGGCTGACGATTATCGAAGTGCATGATCTTGTGGATACGGCGATCGGCCCGCTTCGGCAGGCGGCAAGAGGCAACATCCTGGTTTTGGACCATCTCATCAGTGCTCTGGAGAAAGCCGCCCTGGTGTGCCGGACGGAGCATCTGCCGCTTGTTGCCAATCAGCTTTTCAACATCGCCCAGGACGCGGTCTTCTCGATCGAAAGCCGGCCGGACCGGCGGCAGATCGCCCGTCGGCTTTGGGCGGCCCGAAACACGCTGCGTCAGCAAGGTGGCACCTGCTAGTCAGGCCCTGGGGCGCAACCGGTGCATTTCAGAAGTTTGAAAAGTGGAAATCTTGCGGAACCCGAGGTTTCGCATGGCCGCTGAAAGGCTGGAAGGAAGGCACAAAAAAGGGCGCCGAAGCGCCCGTTTTGTTTTTGCGTCAGACCCTGCGGCCTCTGATGGCATGTGCGACTGCCGAAATGAGGAACAGCGCAATGGCGACAAAGAAGATCAGTTTTGCGATGCCGACTGCCGTGCCGGCGATACCACCAAAACCAAGTACGGCCGCAACAATGGCAACCACCAAGAACAACAATGCCCAGGAAAGCATAGCAACCTCCGATATTTGAGATACGGAGATAAAACGCGCCAATTTCAAAATCGTTCCAAATATTTTTTCAGTTTATCATCTCGGTTTTAAGTCCGCGCCTGGGAACCTTCTTCCAGCCTGACCGTTTCCATCACAGTTATCTTAATCGGAGATCTGTCATGGAATATGGAATTGTCGGCCTATTGATCCTCATTCTGGACGTCTACGCGATCATTCAGGTTTTCGGGAGCGGCTCCTCGACCGGTGCGAAACTCCTCTGGGTTCTGGGCATCCTGATATTCCCGGTCGTCGGTTTCATCGTCTGGCTGCTGGCCGGACCGAAAAGTTCCGGCAAACTGGCTTGACCATTCACGCCACGGATGTGCGCCACCAGGCGCGCTCCCGTGGCGTTTCTTTTTGGAACTTCCCGAAAAGTCAATCATTTACCCAGTGCAACTTCAACTTTTCAAACCATGAAAAGGAGATTCTGAAATGCTTCGCCATCTACTCGCCACCACCGCACTCGTTGCCGCCATTTCCACGGCGGCTTTCGCCGGTGAGACCGCTGCGATGAAAGACGGCGGTCAGGCCGGTGCAACTGACGACACCGGCGTCTTCGAATTCGAACTCCACACACTTTCCCCGGATGCAACCACGGGCATCCTTGCGACCAACATGGTCGGCAAACCGATCATGACCAGCAAGACCAGTGAGGGTGAAGAAATCGGCGATATCAACGACGTCGTCTTCAGCCGCGACGGCAGCGTGCGTGCGGTGATCGTCGGTGTCGGCGGCTTCCTTGGTATTGGCGAAAAGGAAGTCGCCCTCGACTTCTCACGCCTCAACTTCGTGGCCGGAAACAACAATCGGCTTATCGTCGTCAGCGACGTGTCGCGCAAGGAGCTGGAAGATGCGACCGCATACGAGCGCCCGGAGTACATTCCGCACTGGATGACGGCGGAAGGCGCCCGCGAACAGATGGACAAGGCCGCAGAAAAAGCCAAGACCACCTATCAGGTCGTTCGCGAGGAAGCCATCGATCCGGCCAGGCAGAAGCTTGACGAGGCCATGACCGAGAGTTGGACTGCTGAAAAGACCGAGGTCGACGCGGCCAGCGTGTCCACCGATGATCTGATCGATTCCACGGTCTACACCAGCGAGGACACCGACATTGGTGAAGTTGCCGAGGTGCTGATCGGCAAGGACGGCAAGGCACAGGCGGTTGTCATCGACGTTGGCGGGTTCCTTGGCTTCAATGCAAAGCCGGTCGCCGTTTCCTACAACAGCCTGAAGATGTTCGAAACGGAGAACGGCGACCTTCTGGTCACAGCCCCCTTCACCAAGGAACAGCTCGAAAATGCGCAGACCTATGAGCCTGCCACTTACAAGTCCAACCCGGATGCGGTTTTGCTGAAAGGCTGAATGGCAGTCAGGGAGATGTAAAAACGGGTCGCTTCGGCGGCCCGTTTTTTGTGTCGGGCTGCAGGAAATGCTCTGTCAAAGAGATTGAAACCGCTTGAAGGTGGAGAGGCATTCTTCAAGGCGGAGAGAACGCAGGAAAACCGGCTCATTTTGAAGCTGCTATTTTCGTTGCAGGGGCGACTGGCCGGTCCAGCCCCCTCCTCCTCCTCTCCCCGCAGCCTGTCACGAGAAGATTTTTCCAGTCTCAGACAGGTGCTCAGACCAGTGCTCAGACCAGTGCTCAGGCAAACCAGTAAACGACGGTGGCAATCGCAGCCAATGCCACGATCAGGCCCACCAGCGTAACAACGCCGTCTCGCACCAGAAGTCCGAGGCTCAGCAACAGGATTGCCGAGCCGGGCAAGGCGACAGCGAAGGGCAGCAGGGTGGCGGGATAGACGAGAAGAGACAGGACAATGCAAAAGGCCGCGACGATCCGGCTCGCTGTCTCCCCGGCAAACTGGGACAGCCGCTGACCGAGGTAACGGTCGGCACGCTCGGCATAGGGGGTCAGCGTGTCGATGGTCGACTTCACCTTCTGTTCGGGAAGACCGCGATTGCGCACGAAAGCCGGCAACCAGATCGAGGTTCGGCCAAGAACGAGCTGGCCCGCCACCAGAAGTGTCAAGGTTGTGAGAACGATTGGGACGCCTGGTATGGCCCCGATGGGAGAAATCATTATGAGGGCCGGCAGAAACAGCAAGGGGCCCGCCGCACGGCTGCCGGACGCCTTCAACAGGGAGCCGACATCGGCGCGGCCTTCCTCTTCGATTTCGTCTTCCCAGTTGGTGAGAACTCCTTTGATTGTCTTCGCCTGACCGGACGCCATCCAGGTTCTCCTCCAGTTTGGATTGTCTTTTGATGTGCAGTGGCTTGTCCGGTCACACCGGCAGCCGAAAAAGCAAAAAGGGTCGGCAATGCCGACCCTTTTTGACGCTATGTCATGTTGATCACTTGATTGCTTCCAGCGACAGCCGGCTCACACCAAGGGTAATATTCGTGCCCGTCTGGCTTTCGACACTCAGCGGGTTCAGCGCAATCGACTTGTCGAACCCGCCGACAAGGGCGTTGGCCTTCACGCCCGCACCCAGGCTGGCACCCGCGGTCACGCCGGCGTATTCACCTTCAAGAGCGCCAACCTCCAGATCGGCAGTCGGGGCGACGACGCCCCAGATCAGTGTGGCCGAGTCGGTTGTTCCGATATCAAGGCCGTATTCGCTCACGGTCGCCGTATAGTAGCTGGCAGCGCCGCCACCGGCCCGGTCGAAGGTACAATTCATGACCGTCTTGGAACCGACGATGAAATTGGTTTCCTCCTCGGTAACACAGGTCAGTTTTCCGACCTCAACGCCAGCAGGCTTGTCCTGAGCCATCACAGGGGTTGCCAGAAGTGTGGCACCTGTCAGCATCAAGGCGAGTTTGGTAAACCGTTTCATCAATGTCTCCTTCGTGTATGTGCCTTCCGGAATGCTCCGGTCCGCCTTCACACGGTGGAAACGTCTGCCCCTTCAGTCAGTTCCAAAATAATTGTGCGCCAGTCCCGTCAGCGCATGGCCATCGGCAAATACAGCGCAATCTGCGGCAGGGCAATCAACGCCGCGACCATGGCCAGCATCGCCAGCACATATGGAATGGCTCCCAGCATCACCTCGGCAATGGAACCGCCCCGCCGTGCGCTCTGGACCACGAACAGGTTGAGCCCCACCGGCGGGGTGATCAGGGCCATCTCGATCAGTACGATCATCAAAATGCCGAACCAGACCGGATCATAGCCCAGGCTGATGACAATCGGCACCACGATCGGGATCGTGATGACCATAAGCGACAGCGTCTCGATAAAGAAGCCGAGCACGATATACATCGCGACGATCACCAGCAGCGTCTGCAGCGGTCCGAAACCGAGCCCTTCCAGAAACCCGCGCAGTTCCTGCGACAGGCCTGCGGCGGAAAGCGTGAAGTTGAGGAACGACGCGCCGATCACCACAAGCATGATCATGGCCGTGACCCGCACGGTGCCGATCAGCGCTTCGCCGATCATGCGCGTGTTGAGACCGCCGAAGAACGCGGCGATCGCCAGCGCTCCGGCCACCCCGACGGAGGCAGCTTCTGTCGGCGTCGCCCAGCCCTTGTAGATCGACCCGATGATGGCGCTGAACAGAAGGATGATCGGCAGGAGATCTGCCAGCCCGAGCGCCATTTCCCGCAAGGGGAACGTCCGCCGAGCTCCGCCAAGCTTCGGGTTGACCATGCAGACCAGCGCGGTGACGGCCAGAAAGGCCACTGCCAGAAGGATGCCAGGCACCAGCCCGGCCAGAAACAGCTGCGGGATCGAGGTCTGCGTCAGAAAGCCGTAGACGATCAGGTTGATCGACGGCGGAATCATGATGCCAAGCGTCCCTCCGGCGGCAATCGCACCGGAAAAGAGTTTCTGGTCATAGCCCAGCCGTTCGGCCTGCGGCATGGCCACCGTTGCAACGGTCGCGGCGGTTGCCACCGACGAGCCGGATGTGGCCGAGAACATTGTGGCGGTCGCCACATTGGCATGCACCAGACCGCCGGGCAGCCAGGAGACCCAGCGGTCGAGCGCTGAGTAGGTTCGTGCGGCAATGCCTGTGCGCACCAGGATCTCTCCCAGCAGCACGAAGAACGGAATGGCGATCAGCGCCGCATTTTCCGAGGTCGACCAGACCATCGATCCCAGCCCGCGCGTCAGCGGAAAGGCACTGAAGAACTGGTCGATGCCGAAGCCCAGCAGGAACAACACGATGCCGACAGGAATGGATAGGCTGAGGAGGCCGAGGAGGCCGACGGATACGAAGGAAAGCATCAGGCCGTCTCCCCTTCCGGGAAGGCGCCGATGGCCTGCTCGGATTTGGCAAATTCACCGCGCAGAACCAGCAGCACACCGGCAACGAAGGTCAGCCATGCGGTGATCGCGAACCAGACCCACCCCGCAAACCAGGGCAATTGCACCAGGGCCAGCGGCGTTTCCAGCGGTGTGTTCGCCCGCGAGGAATTGCGCAGGCTCGTCTCCACCACTGGCCAGCATTTCAGCGCGACGATGGAGACGGTCGAGGACAGGGCAAAGATCGACAGAAGGTCCAGCACCGCCCGCCATTTCGGCAGGCCGACCGAGCGGCGCAGGAAATCGATCCGGATGTGCGAAAGTTCACTCAGTCCGAAAGCCATGCCCCAGGCCGTGCCGATGGCCATCACGTAGCCGGAGATTTCGTCGGTGCCGCCGAAGGAGGCACCGACGCGGCGGAGACAGATATCAATCAGAACAAGACCTGCACAGGTGAGGAACAGAGTGCCGACCGATATCGCAATCATCCGGTTGGTCCTCGACAGGATTGACAGGAGTTTCTCCGCCACCTCGATGTCTCCCGGGCTCTAGTTGGTCTTGATCTGCACGCCGACAACGGTGCCGACGCTGTCGTTCCAGCGCGCGGCCCAATCACCGCCTGCCCGCTCTGCCCACTCCGGCAAGACATCCGTTTCCAGGATCTGGCGCGCCCGCTCGATGTCGCCGTCACTGGCTTCCACCAGAACCATGTCACGCACCTCGCCCGAAGCGCACTCGCCCTTGCCGGTCAGGCAGGCAATATCGTTGGTCAGGGCGCCTTCTGCCGATGCCCAGGCCGGAGCCTCGAACTTCTCGGCAATTTCCTTTTCGATCAGCGCCTGGGTCTCGCCGGACAGTGCGTTCCACTTGTCGAGGTTCATCGCCGTCACCACGGGATCCCAGCCGCCAAGCGGGATCGGCAGCAGATGGGTACTGACTTCCCACCACCCGGCACTGTAGCCGGAGCCTGCCCCTGTCACCGCGCAATCGACGACGCCTTTCTGCAGCGCGCCGGGAACCTCGGAAAAGGCGACCGTAATGCCTTCTGCGCCCAACGCTTCAAGGAACTTGGCGGTCATGCGGCCGGACGCGCGGATCTTCTTGCCCTTCAGGTCGTCCAGCGAGCCGACTTCTGCGTTGCAGAACACCACTTGCGGCGGATAGGGCGCAATGGCGAGAACCTTGGAATTGAAGCGTTTTTCAAAGATTTCCTCGACCATCGGCCGGGCGGCATCGACCGCGGCATGAGCCTTGTCAGCCGACATGGCGACCAGCGGCACATCGAGGCCTTCCAGTTCCGGAGCATCGGCAACCGCATAATCACCCACCGTCATGCCGACGTCGAATACGCCCTGCCCGAGCAGGCGAAACACCTCGCCGACGCCAAGGTTCATCTGGTTGTGGGTGGTGACGGTGGTGCTGATGGTCCCGCCGGATGCCTCGGGCAAGGCGGTTTGCCAGAACGGCGCCTCATAGTCCTGATGCAGCGGCAGGCTGGACCAGCTGCCGACGACAGACAGGTCTTCAGCCGCCGCAGCCGAGGACATGGCGGCACCGGCCATGAGGAAAGTCAGAAATCTTGTCATGTGTCCACTCCGTGAAGGTTCGAGCTTACAGCGTCTTTTTTGTTATGATTGGAATTTCAGCGTCATCCGGGATGTCGGTGATCAGCATGTGTCCCGGTTTGTGGGTAATCAGCAGAGGCAGGGCCGCGTTCTGGATGATCGCCTGCGGCGTCACTCCGCAAGCCCAGAAGACGGGCGTGTGTCCGGCCTTTACCGGCACCGCATCGCCCCAGTCCGGCTTGCCGAGATCGGAGATGCCGATCGCGGCCGGATCGCCGATATGGACAGGCGATCCGTGTGCCAGCGGAAAGCGTGCCGAGATGGCAACCGCGTCCCGCACCCGTTCATTCGGGATCATCCGCATGGAAACCACCATTGCTCCCCGGAACGGCCCGGCCGGTATCGTTTCCAGGTTCGAGCGGAACATCGGCACGGTGACGTTGCTGGAAATGTGCCAGAGGTCGATCCCCGCCTCGATCAGCGCGTGTTCGAATGTGAAGGAACAGCCCAGTGCAAAAGCGACAAGATCATCGGACCACAAGGCGCTGATATCCGGAACCGAGCCTTCCAGCCGGCCCTCCCGATAGATGTTGTAAGCGGGAACATCAGTACGGATGTCCAGGCCGTGGCCAAGGGTGAACAGGATGGGATTTCCCGTATCCGACGCACCGATCAGCGGACAGGGCTTCGGATTGCGCTGGCAGAAGCGCATGAAATCCAGCGCATAGGCTTGCGGAATGATCGCCAGATTGGCCTGAAGCAGGTTCTTGCCGAGCCCTGCCGTGTGCGAATTGTAACTGCCGGACCGGATCCGCGTGCGAAGCGTCTCGATGCTTTCCTGTCGTAGGGTTTCATAAGATTGCAGCACTGGGGCTCTCCTCCATTGGAGAAAGGCTCCCGCATTGCGATTATAAACTCAAATAGAATGATTTTAGCAGAATCTATAAATGATTTTTATAACTTGAATAGGCCTGCGCCACCTCCAGCGCCTTCTTGGCCGCGGCCGCCACAATGTGGCTGCGCGGGTCGCCGAGATAACTTGCCGAGAACCTCAGGGCATCCGGCACCCATCCCGGATCGAACTCGACGATGCGTCCGCCATCAACATAGGGTCGTGCCAGCGCCTTCGGCAACGCCGCGACGCCGAGCCCGGCTTCCACCAGCCGGAAACAGGCTGAGAGGGAGGACGAGGGGAACATCTGCACATCGGGCGCAACCCTCTCGAACAAAAGCGTTTTCAGCTCGCGGTAGGGGCGCGTGTGCCTTGCATAGGTAATCACGGGCTTCTCCCGGAGAAGCGCCTTGGCACGGCCACCCTCTGCCGGGCTATCCGCTGCCACATACCAGCCGAGATCGAAGCCGGGCAGTTCGATATTGTCGACCGAATATTCCGAAATCGGCCCCAGCAGCAACGCCAGATCGATTTCCCGATCAAGCAGGCCCGCCCGCAGGTTCACGGAAATATCGACATTGATTTCCACGATCAGGTTCGGAAAATCGGCCCGCAGCGCGGCCACCAGATCCGGCAGCCAGCACTGCGCGATGGTTTCTGACGCACCGATGCGCAGATGCCGGTCGATCCCTTCTCGGGAAACCACCGTCTCCTCGACCTTGTCCGACAGACGCTCGAACTGCTCGGCGAACGTCTGCAGCAGCTCGCCGCGCTTGGTCAGCTTCAGCTTGCCGGGAGACCGTTCGAACAATTCGGTTCCCAGCGCTTCTTCCAGCCGCTTGATCCGCGTCGTCACCGCCGGTTGGGTCAGGTTCAGACTGCCCGCCGCCTTGTTGACGCCGCCATGGCGGACAACGGCCAGAAAGGCCCTCAGTTGATCGAGATTAAGCGGATGCATGAAAGGTCCCGGCGTGATCGGTTTCGGCTACTGTGCGCGAAGCCGCGGAAATTGAAAAGCTTTTGGAAAAAGGCCGGTGCGCAGAGACCGGTGGCAAAGCCTCCTTCGCTGTTACGACGAAAGGGAAAACATCGATCCCCATGCGTCTTCTCCGCGAAAGCAGAAATCCCTGATGAAACCGGGACATTTCAGTTGGGGAGTTTCCCGTCGAAGAGGCGCGCACCGCTCCAGAGAATAAGCTCAGGCACCTGGAGCCAGTTCGGATCGCGCCAGCACTTTCCCTGCCAGGCGCCGGATCCGCTCCGGGTCTGGATGGTGGTCCGCCTTCTCCGCCATCCGTGCCCACAGGACTTTCAAGAGGGTCGCGCTCGTCACTTTCATGAAGTCATGGGCGAGAGCGGTCGGATCCTCGCTCTGCAACAATTGCTCGCGCGCATGGCACCAGTGGGCAACCACCTCGCTCAATTGAGGATAAGCTGTTTCGTTGCGCTGACATTCCGCGCGCAGAAAATCCTCGAAAGCCTTGCCTTCCTTGCCCGGCAGCAGGCGCGTCACCAGCGCCCGTTCATGAATGGCGTTGGCGCCTTCATAGATCGCGGTGATCCGCACATCCCGGTAGCATTGCTCCAGGTAATATTCCTTCAGATAGCCGTAGCCGCCGAGCACCTGCATGCCGAGTTCCGTTGCCTGCATCCCTGCTTGAGTGCAGTAGGTCTTCGCAATCGGGGTCAGGAATTCGGCCAGAGCCCGGTTTTCCCCGCCCTCGACCGTCACCAGGGCCAGATGTGCGATAGCCCGGCCACCGAGAGCAAGGGCGTCGATCTCGTCCAGCATGCGCCGGACATCGGCGTGGCCGTCCAGTGTCACGGGCTTCCCCGCTGCATCCCGGCCCTGCTTGCGCTCTGCCGCATAGGTGCTGGCAATGTCCGCCGCGCGGGCGGCATGGGCGACACCCTGCAAGGCCACGTCCACGCGGGCATGGTTCATCATCGTGAACATCGCTTTCAGGCCTTCGCCTTCCCGGCCGACCAGTTCGGCGTCAGCGCCGTCGAAAGCAAGCTGGCAGGTGGGCGAAGCATGCAGACCCATCTTTTCCTCGATGCGGGTAACGGTCACCGCGTTGCGACTGCCGTCCGCGCGGGTGCACGGGCACAGAAACAGCGACAGACCCTTCACACCATCATCCGACGTGCGTGCCAGCACCAGGTGATGGATCTTCTCGCTCATGTCCTGGTCGCCGCCGGAGATGAAAATCTTCTCGCCGCTGATTGACCAGCCATCACCAGCCTGCACAGCCCGGCAACGGATGCGGGACAGATCGGACCCCGCGTCCGGTTCGGTCAGGCACATGGTGGCGAGGGCCTCGCCGGAGGCAAATTGCGGGATCACGCGCGCCTGCTGATCTTCCGTGCCAAAGGCCAGCAAGGTGCGGGCGGCGCCCGCCGCAAGGCTTGTCACCATCTGCAGGCTGTGATTGGCGCCTGTGAAGATTTCCGAAGTGATCGCAAGAACCCCGGCATCGAGCCCCTGCCCGCCGAAGTCTTCCGGGATCGTCAACCCCGGCCAGCCCTGCTCCGCATAGGCGGCATACGCCTCGCGGAACCCGTCCGGCATCTGCACCCGCCCCTCCTCCAGCCGGCAGCCCTGGCTGTCGCCCGGTTCATTCAAGGGCGCCAGCTGCTCCTCGGCGAAGGCGGCGAAGTGACCACCAATCTCGGCGGCAAGGTCTGCATCGAAGTCCGGCAGATCCGCCGCCCCGGCAACATGGGTGAGGCAGAACAGGATATCGTCAAGCGGAGCGGCGAAGGGTTTCATGGGGTACTGGCTTTCAGCAGATAATCGATCGGGTGTTCGCTTTGTATTCCCCCTCATCCTGAGGAGGACGTTAGCCCGTCTCGAAGGATGGGCGGCAAACTCTGGCGCAAGTGGCCCATCCTTCGAGACGGACCTGAAGGTCCTCCTCAGGATGAGGAAATAGGTGGCCAAGAACTTCGTTCCGGGACCTTTCGAGACCCCGGACCATCACTCCCTCCCTCACTCCACCCGAAACAGCGACACCAGCACGGCGGACGCCAGGCGGCGGCCGGTGCCGACGAAGAGCGTGCGGTTGACCCACTCGTAACGCGGATCTCCCGTTTCCAGCCGCGCCACTGTGCGGAAATAATAGAGCGCCGGGTCGACATCCTCGCCGCGGGCAAGGGCTTGCAGAACC
The DNA here is from genome assembly GCF_054658235.1 of Roseibium sp. LAB1. Lineage (NCBI taxonomy): Bacteria > Pseudomonadati > Pseudomonadota > Alphaproteobacteria > Hyphomicrobiales > Stappiaceae > Roseibium > Roseibium sp. LAB1. Next base: position 1,591,056 of record NZ_BAAGIB010000001.1, read on the forward strand.
TCCGGCGGCCCATGGCGCACGCCCTTGTTGATGATCTCGATCACCGCGCCGTCGTCTGTCTCAAAGGCATAGCGGGTGTCGATATCAGCTGAACCGTCGGCCAGGATCGTCTGCCAGTCGGCCCCCATGTCGAGCACCGTTCCGGACACCTGACCGGTGACACGGCCACCGACAATCGGGATGATCCGCCGTGTCCCGGCTCTGCCCTGCCCCATTTCCCGGACCGGGCCAAGCTCGACCTCAAGGTCGCAGAAGTGGGTAAGGCCCGGGGTGATCATGCCAGCCCCAGCAGCCTTGCCGCATTGCCCTTGATGATGTCCGGACGCAGCTCGTCCTTGATGGCGATCTTCTCGAAATCTGACAGCCAGCGCTCCGGCGTGATCATCGGCCAGTCGGAGCCGAACAGCACCTTCTTCTTCAGGATCGAATTGCAGTATTTCACCAGGATTTCCGGGAAGTACTTCGGCGACCAGCCGGAGAGATCGATATAGACATTCGGCTTGTGCTGGGCGACTGCCAGAGCCTCTTCCTGCCAGGGGAAGGAAGGATGCGCGAGAATGATCTTCATATCAGGAAAATCGACTGCGACATCGTCCATATACATCGGGTTGGAGTATTTCAGCCGCATGCCGTTGCCCCCGCGCATGCCGCTGCCGACTCCTGTCTGGCCGGTATGGAACAGCGCAATGGAGCCTTCTTCCGCAATCGCTTCATAGAGCTCGTAGGCCATGCGGTCGTTCGGGTAAAAACCCTGCATCGTCGGGTGAAACTTGAAGCCCTTGATGCCGAAATCCTTCATCAGGCGGCGAGCCTCGCGCGCACCCATCTTGCCTTTGTGCGGGTCGATGGAGGCAAAGGGGATCAGCACGTCGTCATTCTCGGCGGCAAGCTCTGCCACTTCCTCGTTCTTGTAGCGGCGGTAGCCGGTCTCGCGTTCGGCATCCACCGGAAAGATTACCGCCGCGATGTTTTGCTCGCGGTAGTGGGCTGCCGTTTCCGGCACGGTCGGCGGATGGCTCCAGGGGGCCCGGAAGTATTTCGCCATCGTCGCCTGCAGGTCGTCATAGCCATCATCGGAATGGCAGCCGCAAGGCTCCTCGGCATGGGTGTGGATGTCGATGGCGCGAACCTTGGTGATATCGACCATTTCAAACGCTCCTCAATCAGAGTGTGACCACAGCCGGGTCATTGTCATTGTAAAGCCGTTCCAGCAGCCGCTCGCGGCGTGACAGAACCTTGCGGATGTTCAGATTGCCCTTGGCGGTCATTTCGCCTTCCGGCATGGACGCCGGCTCAGACAGAACGATGGCGCGGGACACCAGCGTCGAGCTGCCGCTGATTTCGCGGGCACGGGCACTGAGCCGCCGGTGGAGTTCCCCCTGCAGCAGCTTGCAACGGAACGCGCCGTCATCATCCTGCAGGTCGAACCCTTCCCGCTTCAGTTCCCCGAGGTTGGGGAAGATCATGACGCCGATCTGCTGGCGGTCGGCGCCGGTGATGATCAGATCGGTGGCAAGCGGCGCGAGGCGGGACAGCATGTCGAGCTTCAGTTGCGCCGCCCGTACCCAGGTACCCGACTGCAGCTTGAAGTCTTCCGATATCCGGCCATCAAAGCGCATGCCCTTGTTCGGGTCTGCCGGATCGAGGAACAGCATCGCGTCTCCGGTGATGAAGAACCCTTCGTCATCGAAGGCGGCAGCCGTCTTCTCGGGATCGTTGAAATAGCCCGGCATGATGTTGGGGCCCTTCACCCGGACTTCGCAACGCATGTCCGCATCCGGGATCAGCTTGACGGTCACCCCGTTCACCGGGACGCCGACAATGCCGGAATGCGCTGCTGGCTCCTGCTGCATCATCGCCGAGGGTGCGGTTTCCGTAAGCCCCCAGGAGGAGGTCATCAGCGGCACCTCGCCCTTGACCTCCATCGCCATGCGCTCGAACCCCGACCAGACGTCCTGTGGCAAGGAAGCGCCTGCATAGAAGATCAGGTCCAGATCCTCGAAGAAGCGGCGCCGCAGGTCCGCATCCGCCTCCAGCGCCTTCAGCAGCATGCCGAACCCCAGCGGCACGTTGAACACCAGCGTGCCGGTCTTGAGTGTCAGGTTCTCGATCGTCCGCTCGAACAGGCCCTTCACCGGCTTGCCGTCGTCGATGTAGAGACTGCCGCCGTTGGCCAGCATCATGTTGAAATTGTGCGAACCGCCGAAAACGTGATTCCAGGGCAGCCAGTCGACAATCACCGGTGGGCGCTTGCGCAGAAACGGCATGGAATCGGCAAGCTGGACCTGGTTGACGCACATCATCCGGTGGGTGGTCAGGACGCCCTTGGGGCTGGAGGTCGAACCCGAGGTCATCAGGATCTTGCCGACCGTGTCCGGCGTAACGGCCGCAAAGGCGCCGTCGACATCGACGCTGCCATCACCTTTCAGGAGATCGGCGAAAGTGGTGACGCTTCGGCTGCCTGCCCTGCTGGCGACAATCTCGACGTGCGCCAGTTCCTCAAGGTTCAGTGCTTCTCCATATTGGTCTGCATCGACCACATAGGCCATTTTCGGCTTGATCAGGTTGATCGCCTCGCGCAGCCGGCCATGGGCACCGTGGATGAGCGAATATTGCTCGGCCACCGGCACCACCGGCACCCCGACGTACTGGGCGGCGAGCGCAAGAATGCCGTGGTCGACACCGTTGCCGGACATGATCAGGATTGGCGTGTCCTCCCCCATGCCTCTTGCCAGGAGCGCAGCCCCGACAGCCCGCACCTTTTCCAGAACCCCCGCATAGCCTTCCTCGCGCCAGCCGGCGCCACTGCGTTCTGCCAGAAAAACCCTGTCAGGAGCTTCCTGCGCCCATTGGTGGAGCCAGTCACCCGTGCGCTCTGCCACCGGGCCGAGCGGATAGGTCGACCGCAGCAGGATAGTGCCATCCGGACGGTCTTCCCGCTCGACCGAATGACGCAGAAATTCAGTTGTGCGTTTCATGATCGTCTCCTCCCGAAACGTCCTGTCAGTCTTGCCGTGGGCGGTTGCTTTCGATCATCTGCATCACCTTCGTGGCGACACGCAGTGCGTCCTGGCTGATACCGTTGAGCAGGGTCTTTTCATGCGCCATCACGGCGGCGATCGCCTTTTCACACAGCCGCCGTCCGGCCAGTGTCGCCTTGAGCGCATAGGCTCTGCGGTCACTCGGCAGCCGGTCGCGGATGATCAGGTCACGCCGCTCCAGTTCGTCGACGATCACAACCAGGTTGGGCCGCTCGATGTCCATGGCCTCTGCCAGTTGCGACTGTCGCAGGCCCGGGTTGTCGACAATCAGCACAAGGGCTGTATAGGTCAGCATGCGCAGATCAAACGGCTTCAGCGTCCGGCTCAGGTCCGACTGGATGACGTTGAACGTCCGCTTCATCTGATAGCCGTAGAGCGCACGCAGGGTCCTGTCGTTGACATTGACAATTCCGGTCTCGGTCTGCGGTTCCATCACGGTTTTCCTCATAAGGTCACCTGAAAGCCGGGTTGCGCTTTTCCAGAAAGGCGGCAAGGCCTTCCTGCGCATCCGGGCTGGTCTGGGTGATGGCGGCACACAGGCTCTCGGTGAACAGACCATCCGCCTTGGACATGTCCGCGATCCGCGCCAGAGCCTGGATCATGATGTAGTTGGACAGCGGCGCGTTGGAGGCAATCCGGGCAGCCAGCTCCTGTGCCTTCGCCAATGCCTCTCCCTCGCCGACGGTGTAATGGGCAAGTCCGAGGGCAAGACCTTCGCCCGCGCTGTACTTGCGGCCGGTCAGCATCATCTCGGTCATCCGGTCCGCCCCCAGGATACGACCGACACGAACGGAGGCGCCGCCGCCGACGAAGATGCCCCGGCGGCCTTCCGGCAACTGGAAGAAGGCGGAGCTTTCGGCAACGCGCACATGAGTGGCGCTGGCCAGTTCCAGCCCGCCGCCGATGACGGCGCCGAACATGGCCGAGACCACCGGCAAGCCGCCGAACTGGATCCGGTCCATCACCTGGTGCCAGCCGCGCGAATGGCGCATCGTACCTTCCGCGTCACGGGCAACATGCTCGGACAGATCGAGGCCGGAACAGAAATGTCCCGCAGTACCGGTGATCACCACGGCCTTCACCTCGGCGGGCGGTGTCAGGAAAAATCTGTCGATTTCCGCCAGCAGCGCGTCACACATGGCGTTGCGCTTGTCCGGACGGTTCATGGTCAGGGTCGCGACGCTGTCGGAAATCTCAATTTTCAGGATCGGTTCTGTCATCGGTGTCTCCTCAGCGCGGCGGCAGACGTACGGCGCCATCCAGACGAATGGTCGTGCCGTTCAGGAACGGGTTGGTCACGATGTGACCGGCAAGCAGGGCAAACTCCTCCGGCTCGCCAAGGCGTGGCGGGAACGGAATATTGGCGGCGATCTTCGCGGAAACCTCTTCAGGCAGGCCTTCCATCATCGGCGTGCGGAACAGGCCGGGTGCAATGGCCATCACGCGGATGCCGTGCTGGGCAAATTCCCGCGCTGCCGGCAGACACATGGCCGCTATACCGCCCTTGGAGGCCGAATAGGCGGCCTGGCCAAGCTGTCCGTCCTCGAAGGCGACCGACGCGGTGTTGATGATCACGCCGCGCTCGCCGTTCTCCAGTGGTTCCACCTCCAGCATGCGCTTGGCTGCATGGCTCATGACGTTGAACGTGCCGAAGAGATTGACCTTCAGCGTCTTTTCAAAGGTATCGAAGGACAGCTTGCCTTCCCGGCCGACGATACGGGCGGCAAAGCCGACACCGGCGCAGCTGACGACGACGCGCGGCGTTGTGCCGAGCAACCCGATGGCCTCGTCGAACGCGGCGCCAACCGCCTCTTCGTTGCTGACATCGGCCTGAACGGCGAACCCGCCGATGTCTTCAGCGACAGCGCTAGCCCTGTCGATATCGAAATCGAGGATCGCGACTTTCGCGCCTTCCCTTGCAAAATGACGGGCGGTTGCAGCACCCAGTCCGCTGCCGCCACCGGTGACGAGAGCCGCTTGTCCGGACATCAGCATGGCATGTCCCCTGAATTGGTTTTAGTCATCATTGTTATATCTCATACCTATTTTGATACGCCGAATGGGCGCACGCCTTCCGGCCGGGTTAACCGGCCAGAAGGAACAGGGTGATTGACGGAAAGAGAACCAGCAGGATCACACGGACGATGTCGGACGTGACGAACCAGAGAACGGCCTTGTAGGTCTCCTTCATCGGCGTCGACCGGTCCATCGCGTTGATGATGAACAGATTCATGCCGACGGGAGGCGTTATCAGCCCGACCTCCACAACGATCAGGACCAGAATGCCGAACCAGATCGCGACATGTTCCGGGCTCATGCCGAAATCCAGCACGCTGATCACCGGAAAGAAGATCGGGATGGTCAAGAGGATCATCGACAGGCTGTCCATCAGACAGCCGAAGACCAGATAGAACAGCAGGATCAGCGTCAGCACCACCAGCGGGCTGAAGCCCTGGCCGACAACCCAGCCGGAGAGCTCCTGAGGCAACTGGCTGAGCGCGAGAAAGCTGTTGTAGAACCCGGCGCCGAGCACGATGAAGAAGATCATCGCCGTGCTCATCGCGGTCTGGATCATGCTGTCGACGAAGATCTTCCAGGTCAGATTGCCGGAAATGAGCGCGATGATGCCCGTCCCGGCAGCTCCGACCGCGGCCCCTTCGGTGGGCGTGAACCAGCCGAGATAGATACCCCCGACCACGAGACCGAACACCAGCAGCACCGGCCAGACGTCCATCAGGGCGCGCATCCGCTCGGCGTAGGGCACAGGTTCACGCGTGCCGGCGGAACCAGGGTTCAGCCGCACATAGATCGAGATCGTGATCATGTAGCCGATGGCGGCCAGGAGGCCCGGAATGAAGGCGGCCAGGAACAGTTTGGCGATGTTCTGCTCGGTCAGGATGGCATAGATCACCAGGATGACCGAAGGCGGGATGAGAATGCCGAGCGTTCCGCCGGCAGCCAACGTTGCGGTCGAGAAACCGCCGGAATAGCCGTAGCGGCGCAGTTCCGGCAGGGCGACGCGGCTCATGGTGGCGGCAGTTGCCAGCGACGATCCGCAGATCGCGCCGAAACCGGCACAGGCGCCGACGGCGGCCATGGCAACACCGCCCTTGCGGTGCCCCAGCCAGCTTTCGGCAGCCTTGAACAGCGACGACGACATGCCCGAATGGGTCGCGAACTGCCCCATCAGCAGGAACATGGGAATGATCGTCAGGGAGTAGCTGGAGAAGGTCGAATAGGTTTCCGACTTCAGCTTGGCGAGAATGATGTTGGGACTGCCGGTCGCAAGGTAGAGACCACCCAGGCCGCAGATCATCATGGCAAGGCCGATGGGCGCCCGCAGGAAGATCAGGAACAGAAGGACGGGAAACGACAGGTAACCGAGTTCAAGCAGGCTCAATGGACCCCTCCCTCGGCATCGGGCGTGAACCGCCGGCCGGTGATCAGTTCAAACACCTTGGCAACCGCACAATAGAGCGCGACGACGGAGGCAACGGCAGCGGCGGCAAAGCTGAGCGCGAAGGCCCACCAGATCGGGAACTGCAGCAGAAAGGTGGTTTCGTTGTAGCGCATCTTGTCTTCCATGCCGACGAACAGCCGCCAGGTGATCAGGAACATCAGGCCGCTCAGGAGAACCTCCCAGAACACTTCAAGCCCCCGGTTCATCCAGTGCGGAAAGCTGCCCGCGAAAATGTCCACGGTGGCGTGTCCCCGCTTCAGCTGGCAGATGGGCAGGAAGGCGAACACCGTGAAACTGATCCCGGCCTCGACCAGTTCGAAATCGCCGGAAACCGGACCGACGCCGGTCGCGATCAGCGCGTTGGCCGCGCTTTCAGACAGGGAGGTCAGGAAATCGGAATGACCGAGCGTGTTCAGCCCGCGGCCAAGTACGCTGACACAGGTCAGCCCGATCAGCGCTGTGAGCACCAGACCGCCAAGGATCGCCATGAAGCGCGCGAGGCGCTCCACAAAAGTGAGCAGCATTTTTTTGTATCCTGTCGAAGGAGGCCCTCCGGAAATCCAGTTTCCGGAGGGCTGCTTCAATGACGGTCAGTTGGCCATCAGCGCTTCGGCACGAGCCTGCAGCGCCTTGCCGTCGATGCCCTTGGCATCCATTTCGGCATACCACTCGTCGATGGTGCCCTGAGCGGCGGCTTCCCACTCTGCAGCCTGCTCGTCCGTCAGCGTGATGATGTTGTTACCCATCTCCACGGCTGCGGCCCGCGGGCCGGCATCGTCAGCCTGCATCTGCTTGCCGGCGAAGGCTGAGAATTCCTCACCGGAATTGGCATCGATCACGGCCTTCAGGTCGTCCGGCAGGCTGTCGTATTTTTCCTTGTTCATCGCGAAGATGAAGGACGTGGTGTAGAGCGCCTTGCCCGGGAACTCGGTGTGGTTCTTCACCAGCTCGTTCACCTTCAGAGCGCCGACGACTTCCCACGGAATAACCGTGGCATCGACAACACCCTTGCTGAGCGCTTCCGGGATGGCCGGAACCGGCATGCCGATCGGCGTTGCACCCAGGTTGGAGAACAGCTTGTTGGTGACACGGGTCGGCGCGCGAAGCTTGACACCGTTCAGATCCGACAGCGCGACGATCGGCTTGCTGGAATGGATCACGCCGGGACCATGAACCCAAAGGGCCAACGGCTTGAAGCGCGCGAAGTCCTCATCCATCATGGTTTCTTCGGCAAGCTTCCAGTAGGCGCGGGACATGGTCTCCGCATCCGTCATCGTGAACGGAAGCTCGAACACTTCGGCGCGCGGGAAGCGGCCAGGCGTATAGCCGGCAACGGTCCACACGATGTCCACCACACCGTCGACGACCTGGTCGATCAGCTCAGGCGGCTTACCGCCCAGCTGCATGGCCGGATACCGCTCGATCTTGATGCGCCCATCCGAATCCGCTTCGATCTTGTCGGCCCAGGGGTCGAGTACGTTCTTGGGAACATTGGCTTGGGCCGGCAGAAACTGGTGCAGGCGCAGCGTGACTTCCTGCGCCAATGTGGTCGACGCGGTGCCCGCAAGTGCAATTGCGGATACAGTCGCAGCCACAGCCAGTTTGGCAAACTGCTTATGCAAGTTGATCATGGTTTCCTCCCTGTTCGATCAACTTCAAAACCCGACCGGATTCCTCCCTCCGATCAGATGATGATTTATAATAGTTATACTTCATAACTTTTTTCAAGCTGAATTTTTGGTGTCAGTTCAAACCCTCCATCTTCAGCTTTGCATGCACGCGGCCATTCGGGAAGTAATACATTCTGATCAGCCGCAAAAGCATCACAACATCCTGTAAAATTTACCGGAGTTTGTGACGGATCGTTCCCGAAGGCAAGACTTTCCGTGAGAAGAATGGACAGAAAACGCCAGTGTCATCAACCCTGCCACTTCCTGCGAAGGACGGGCTGGGCAGGCAGCATCATTTGGGGCACCCCAACTAACGCAGAGGCATCAAGGCAGTAACACAAAGGCGATGAGGACAGACGAAAGGGCACCGAACGTCACGCAGTCAGAGCCCTTCGTGTTTCCTGAAAGCCGCTGCCTCAGGCCTGAGAGGAAAATGAACAAACTGGAAAATCAGGGGAAAGCACCGGCAGGCCGTGGCATTAAAGCCCGGCCCGCCGGTCAGGTACCGGCCTACGCGGACTTGGAGGTAAGGGCCGGAGAAAGGGTCAACTGCTCGAACAGCCGGGCAACGGCTTCCGCACCCGGGTCGTTGTGACCGGACAGGCTCGCCTCCGAGACATAGGACGCCCTGCCCGCCCGCGCCCGCGTGATCCGCGACGTGGCGTCTGCCCCCTGACGGGCCTCGGTGGCGGCTGCCTCGATACCGTTTTCCAGGGCATTGAGGGCCGGCAGCAGCGCATCGATCATGGTGCGGTCACCAGGCTGGGCACCGCCCACCTGCATGATCCGGTCGAGGCCGGCCTTCAGCGCACCGATGGCCCCGCGTCCACTGGAGGAAGCATCACCGGCAGCGGCAAAGAAGATCGCCAGCAGCACGCCGGAAGACCCACCCATGGTCTGGCTGAGTTCCAGCCCGATGGCCCGGTAAAGCTGGGTGAGGTCCGCCAGTGGCAGCCGGTCGAGCGCCTTCACCAGCGCACGGGCGGCGGTGGCGAGCGTACTGCCGGTATCCCCGTCGCCGGACTTGGCATCGAGCGCGTTGAGATCGTCCTCGGCTGCAATCAGGATATCGCAGCAGCGCTCGATGAACTGGCGCGTCTCCGGGTTCTTTGACGGCAGGGGCTGGATCGGCGTCAGTCCATCCGGCAAGGGCAGGACGGAGACTGCGCCGAGCGCGAGACAACCGGGCCAGGCCCATGGCGCGACCGGCGCCTGCAGCAAGGCCTCTTCCGTCTTGCCGACCGGCAGCAGCGACACCGAGAACCCGTGCATGTCGAGCGAGGTCATCATGGCCGCAGGGCCGATCACCCAGCGGATCTGACTGCCGATGCGCGAGCTGGTGAGTTCTTCCAGAAGCACCGACATTTCCAGAGGCGTCGTGCTGCCCAGATTGTTGAGGATCGCCACATGGGGTCCGGGTGCGAGGTTCGGCGCCAACCGGTCCACCACCATGGCCATGGCGGCGCGGGCGTTCGAGTAATCGACCTGCTCGATGCCTGCCTCGCCATGGATGCCAAGTCCGAGTTCCGCCTTGCCATGGGCAATCCGGTCTTCCTTGGGCGACCCTGGAACAGTGCAGGTGTCTAGCGACATGCCGATGGATATTGCGCCGCCGATCGTTTTCCTGGCGGCCTCCGTGATGGTCTCCAGATCCGCACCCTGATCGGCAAGCGCTCCGGCGATCTTGTGCACGAACAATGTGCCGGCTACACCGCGTGCCTGCGGCAGGTCCGGCAGGGCGACATCGTCATCGACGATCACCATGTTGACCTTCAGCCCGAAGGAGCGCGCCCGTTCGGCCGCCAGACCGAAGTTCAACCTGTCGCCGGTGTAGTTCTTGACGATCAGCAGACAGCCAGCCTTGCCGGTGACGGCCAGAATGCCCGCCAGCACCGCGTCCACGGAGGGCGAGGCAAACACTTCGCCGCAGACGGCAGCCGTCAGCATGCCCTGGCCGACGAAACCGGCATGGCTCGGCTCATGACCGGAACCGCCACCGGAGACCAGCGCCACCTTTGATTTGTCCCAGTCGGTGCGCACGACCACCTTGATATGCGGATAGCCGTCGAGACGGGCGAGCCGCCCGCCGGCGGTGCGCAGCATGCCGTCAATCGCTTCGGTGACGAGCGTTTCCTTGGTATTGATGAATTGCTTCATGTCCCGTCTCCTCAGGAAATGCGAGCGCCGCTGGCGTCGAAGAAAAGCGGATTGCGAGGTTGAATGGCGAGTGTGTCACCCGGTTCAAGGGCGGTGTGGCTGTCTGACAGTGTCACGACCGAATGTCCATCCAGAGAAAGATGCAGACGGGTCTGATCACCCAGATGTTCGACCCGGCGAACTTCCGAAACCTTGCCTTCGCCTTGCGCGATATGCTCCGGACGCATGCCGATGGACTTGGCCCCGCTCGGCGCGCCGGCAAAAAGATCCGCCGGCAGAACGTTGATACGCGGCTGGCCGAGACGGCCGGCGACATAAAGATTGACCGGGTTCTCGTAGATCTCGCGCGGGGACCCGAACTGCACCAGGCGGCCATGATCGAGAACGCCGACATGCGTCGCCATGGTCATCGCCTCGATCTGGTCATGGGTCACATAAAGCAGGGTCGCCCCGAGGCTTTCCTGAATGCGCTTCAGCTCGATGCGCAGGTCCGAGCGCAGCTTGGCGTCGAGCGAGGACAGCGGTTCGTCCATCAGGTAGATGGACGGATCGCGCACCAGCGCCCGGCCAATGGACACCCGTTGCATTTCGCCGCCGGAAAGGTTGGTCGCCTTGTTGGCGAGCTTGTGCGAAATGCGCAGAACCTCGGCAACTTCGGCAACCTTGCGCTCGATTTCATCCGAAGGCGTCTTGAGCAAGGGTGAGCGCAGCGGAAAGGCCAGGTTTTCCCGCACGCTCATGTGCGGATAAAGCGAATATTGCTGGAACACCATGGCAACGTTGCGCTGTGCCGGCGTGTCGCCCACCACCGACCGCCCGGCGATGACGATATCGCCCCCGTCCGGTTGCTCCAGCCCTGCGATCAGGCGCAGGATCGTGGTCTTGCCGGCCCCCGTCGGCCCGAGCAGCGTCACGAAAGCGCCGTTGGGAATGTTCATGCTCACCTCATCGACGGCAAGCGTGTCGCCGAACCGCTTGGTGAGGCCGGATAGCCTGACTTCAGCCATGAGCAAGCACTCCCTCGTTCAGCTCGGACCGCAACGCCCGTCCCGACTGATTGTCGAACAGCGTGACCGTAGATCCGTTGAAGGTGAGGCCGACATATTCCCCCGCGCGGACCGGCTGGTCCGACGGAATGCGGGCTTTCAATTCGCCGGCAGCGGTCTTCAGGGTCACGATCTGTGTGGTGCCGAGATATTCGGCCGCCAGAACCTCGCCCCGGTAGGATCCGCTATCGCTGAGCGTGATGTGTTCGGGACGGATGCCGAAGACCATGTCGCCTTCGAACGGCTCCATCAGCCGCGGCACCTCCAGTTCCTCGTGATGCATCATTACCTTTGACGCGCCGGCATGGACCTCGCCGTGAAAGCGCAGGAAGTTCATCGGCGGCGAGCCGATGAAGTCGGCAACGAACATGGTTGCCGGCTTGTCGTAGATATCCTGCGGCGTGCCGAACTGCTCGATGACGCCATGGTTCATGACCACGATCTTGTCGCCCATCTGCATCGCCTCCAGCTGGTCGTGGGTGACATAGACAGTGGTGGCGCCCATGCGGTCATGCAGCGCCCGCAGCTCCTCGGCCATATGCTCGCGGAACTCCGCATCGAGCGCACCGAGCGGCTCGTCCATCATGAAGGCTTTCGGATCCCGGACGATGGCCCTGCCGAGAGCGACGCGCTGGCGATCGCCGCCGGAAAGACCGCCCACCGGCCGGTCGAGGATCTTCTCGATCCCGAGAATACGGGCAACTTCCGCCACTTTCTCGGCAACCTGATGTTTCGGCATGCCCTGGCTGACCAGAGGATAGGAGATGTTCTTGCGCACATTCATGTGCGGGTAGAGGGCGAACATCTGGAAGACGAAGGCGATATCGCGCTGGCTCGCCGGCCGTTGGCCGACCTCCTCGCCGTCGATATAGATCTCGCCTGACGTCGGCAGCTCCAGCCCGGCGATCATGCGCAAGGTGGTGGTCTTGCCACAGCCGGACGGGCCGAGCAGCATGAAGAACTCACCGTCCTCGATCTTGAAGGAAGACGACTGCACGGCAGTGAAGTCGCCGAATTCCTTCCGAAGGTTTCTGATTACGATCTCTGCCAAGACAGTCACTCCGGAAAGTGGCTGACGATGATGAACATGACTGTTCCGGTCAGCGTGACAATGAAGGAATAGGTGTAGGCCCACAGGAAGACCGGCTGCATCAGCATGATCACCCCGATGGCGATCAGAAGGGATGCGAGCATTTCCCAGGACCCGCGGCGCAGGCGGACAAGGCCACTCATGAAATCGCTGATCATTTGCGGACCGCTCCGAAGGTGATGCCGCGCAGGAGATGTTTGCGAAGCAGGATGGTGAAGACCATGACCGGCACCAGGAACAGGGTTGCCCCCGCGGCCACCGCCGGCCAGTCCTGGCCACCGACGCCGATGATGGTCGGAATGAAGGGAGGTGCCGTCTGGGCCGTACCGGAGGTCAGCAGCACCGCGAAGGCATATTCGTTCCACGAGAAGATCAGACAGAAGATGGCCGTCGAGGCGATGCCCGTTGCCGCCTGCGGCAGCACCACCTTGTAGAAAGCCTGGAAGCGGGTGTAGCCGTCGATCAGCGCCGCTTCCTCGTATTCTCGCGGGATCTCGTCGATGAAGCCTTTCAACAGCCAGACCGCCAGGGAGATATTGACCGCCGTATAGAGCAGGATCATGCCCAGATGCGTGTCCGACAGCCCGAGTGTGCGGAACATCAGGAAGATCGGAATGGCGACAGCGATCGGCGGCATCATCCTTGTCGACAGGATGAAGAACAGCAGATCGTCCTTCAGCGGCACCTTGAACCTTGAAAAGGCGTAGGCGGCGAGCGTTCCCAGGAACACCGACAGGAAGGTGGATCCGAAGCCGATGATGACCGAGTTCAGGAACCTTTCGCCGTAGCGGGAGGGACCGGCGATCACCATGTCACGGTTGCGCACGATCTCCTCGTACCAGGTGGCCGGCGGCGGCAGGGCCTGCAGCTGCTCCGGCGATACCCGGGTACGGGTGGTGAAGAGGTTGACGTAGCCCTCCAGCGACGGTTCGAAGAGCACCTTGGGTGGATAGGCGATTGCATCGACCGGTGACTTGAAGCCTGTTGTCAGGATCCAGACCAGCGGCAGCAGGGTGATGATCGCGTAGGCGATGACCAGCGACCCGGCCACCCACTTCTGCCGCGAAGACGGTTCTGTGATGGAATAGCTGCTCATCTTTCCTTCACCTTATTGAGGGCTTTGACGTAGATCGAGGCGAGGCCGAAGACGGTCACGAACAGGACGATCGCGTAGGCGGAGGCATAGCCGGTGCGCCATTTTTCGAAGGCTTCACGCTTCAGGTTGATGGAGGTCAGCTCGGTCACGGAGCCGGGGCCGCCGCCGGTCAGCTGCACTACAAGATCGAACATCTTGAAGTTTTCGATGCCGCGGAACAGGACTGCCAGCATGAGGAAGGGCAGCACCATGGGCACAGTGATCGTCCAGAACTGGCGCCACTTGCTGGCCCGATCGATTTCCGCGGCCTCGTAGATATAGTCCGGTATCGATCGCAGGCCTGCCAGACAGATGAGCATCACGAAGGGGGTCCACATCCAGGTATCGACAATCACGATGGCCCAGGGCGCGAGTGCCACGTCGCCGATCATCTGGAAGGATGCCGGATCGACGCCGGTGAAGAAGGACACACCGTAGTTGAAGAGACCGATCTGCGGCTGGTAGAGAAAGGTCCAGAAGTTGCCGACAACGGCCGGCGACAACATCATCGGCAGAACGATGAGCGTCGTCCAAAGATCGTTGCCCTTGAATTTCCGGTTGATCAGCCAGGCCAGCGTGAACCCGATCAGCACCTGCAGGACGATGGTCCAGAACAGGAAATGCGCGGTTGCCTGCATGGTCAGCCAGATGTCGCCGTCGGTCAGGATGCGCTCGTAATTGCGCAGGCCGATATACTCGACATCCCGATTGGGCCGGTTGGCCCGGAAATTCGTGAAACTCAGATTGATCGTCCAGATCAGCGGGAAGATGTTGACCGCCAGCAGCAGGAAAATTGTCGGGGCGACAAAAAGCCAGGCAATGGTTCGGTCGGAAAGCCCTCGGATTTTCGCGGCAACGGTGGGCGGCGTTGCCTTTGCTACTCGGTCTATCGGGGTGTCGGACATGAGACGCTCTTCTTGAGAAACGGTTCCGGAAAGTCCCGGCCGGCCGGGCTGTGATCAGGGTGCCAGAGGCACGCCTGGAAGCCCAGCATCCTGCCCGCAGGCCGGCTGGCTTTTCAGGGAGAGACGGCCCGCCCTGGGGCGGACCGTCCGCTGAAGCAGGTTTGAATCAGACCTTCAGAGCTTGCCTTCGTCCTCGAAGGTTTCGGTCCAGTCCTCGATCAGCTTGTCGAGCGCTTCCTGTGCGGTGCCCTGGTCGGCGACCACATAGTCATGAAGACGTTTCTGCATCGCCAGCAGCAACTCGGCGTAAGCCGGCTCCTGCCAGAAATCCATGACGTTATCCATGGCCAGAAGGAAGTCTGATGCAAACGGCGCGCTGTCCGGGAAACTCGGGTCGCTGAGGACGCTGACATGGCAGGAATAGCCGCCGAGATCCCACCACTTCTTCTGAACGCTCGGCTGGGCAAACCACTTGATGTATTCCAGCGCCGCGTCCTGCTTGTCGGAATAGGCCACCACGGAGATGCCCTGCCCGCCAAGTGTCGACGCTTCCCGGTTCTGGCCGGGATTGACGAAGAAGCCGATCTTGTCACCGCCAACGTCCGGGTCGGCGTAAAGGCCGGGGAAGAAGGCGAACCAGTTCATGGCCATGGCCACCTGCCCCGACTTGAAGGCATCGAGCGATTGTTCCATGTAGCTGTCGGTGTACCCCGGAGGCGTGCCTGTCTTGTAGAGTTCCTTGTAGAACTCCAGGCCAGCCACGGCTTCCGGCGAGTTGACCGCACCTTCCATGTCATATTTGCCCGGCGTCATTTCGTATTTGAAGCCGAACGGATACATCGCGCTGGTCGCGCCCATGGTGATGCCTTCCGAGCCGCGCTCGGTAAAGATCGACGCGCCGTAACGGGTCTGACCGTCAATCTCGCGCCCCTGGAAGAACTGGGCAATCTCCAGAAGTTCGGCCTGGGTCTTGGGTGGAGCCAGATCACGGCCGTGCTGCTCCTTGAAGGCAGCCTGGATTTCCGGCTTCTCGAACCAGTCCTTGCGATAGAACCAGCCATTGGCATCGCCCATGGCCGGCAGCGCATAATAGTTGGGTTCGCCCTTGGGCCAGGTGGAATAGGCATAGACGGTCGCCGGGGCGAAATCGTCCATGCTGATGCCTTCCTTCTCGAAGAAGTCATTCAACTTGACGTAATGGCCGTTCTCCGCGCCGCCGCCGATCCACTGGCTGTCGCCGATCAGCAGATCGCACAGTTTGCCGCCGGAGTTCAGCTCGTTCAGCATGCGGTCGGCGAAGTTCGGCCACGGCACGAATTCGAAGTTCATGGTGTGGCCGAATTCGGTCTCGAATTCCTTCGACAGTTCGACCAGCGCATTGGCCGGATCCCAGGCAGCCCAACAAAGCGTCAGCTCATCGGCCTGCGCGTTGGAAACAGATAGTCCGCTGACCGCAACAATGGCGGTCGCCGCGAGAAATTTCGCAGTTTTCATGGGTGAAGTCCTCCCGAATGGTCGCGCACCGGCGCCTGCCGGACCGCAGCACTCCTCCAAGTGCAGGCTCACGCTATCTGACATACGTATGTCACGTCAACGAAAAAACTGACATACGTCTTTCTTTTCGATATCAAACAGGCTCGAAACAGCCTGCCACACCGAGGCATTCCCTTGTTTTCTCTCAGTTTTCTGGAGTTTCGTCTTCCGCCGAAAAGGCCCGCCTCAATAGAGGTTTTCGCGCATGATGATCTCGATCCGGATCTTTTCCTGCGCCTCATAGATGTCCGTGCCGTCGCATTTGGCCCTCAGCACCCGCAGGGCACTGCGCACGAGATGGCCGACATTCTGGGCAATGACCGCGTCGAGTTCGCCATCGGCAAGGGCCTGACGGGTGACAGGGGTCAGGTCATGGGCGATCACCACAAACCGTCCGGCAACGCCATGTTCACGCAGCGCGTCCAGCATGGCCGCATTGCCCGACCCCATGGAATAGACCGCCTTCAGCTCGGGATGGGCCTTGAGAGCGTGGTCCAGCGTCTCGTGGATCCGGTCCGGATCGTCATAAAATTCGATGGTCGGCAGGGTTTTCAAGTGCGGGAAATCCCGCGACAGCACCTCGTCCAGGCCAAAACGCCGCTCGATACTGTCGCGCGCCACCATGGAATTGGTCACCACCAGGATGCTGCCTGTCTCGTTGCGCAGGAACTTGCCCAGGAGAGCCCCCGCCGTCTTGCCGGCGGAGAAATTGTCGACACCGGCAAAATAGTGGCATTTGGAATTCGGCAGGTCAGAGACCAGCGCAACCACGTAGACGCCGGCACTCTTGATATGAGCGATGGCATCGCGCACCTGCGGTGTCTCCGGAACCATGATGGCAACACCGTCAAGCTCCGAAAGGTCCAGGGTCTTCAGTCTGTCGACAACGGCATGCGGGTCGGCTGCATTGACCAGCAGCACGCTGACATCGGTCCGGTCCGCGACCTGCGCGCCTGACGCTTCCTCGACCGCGGCCGCCAGCGTTTCTACGAAGTGATTGGGCCCTTCGGGCAGCACGAACACGAACCTGTACTGGCGCTGCCTGGCGAGATTGGCCGCATTGGTATCGCGCACATAGCCGAGCTTCCGGACGGCTTCCTTGACCCGTTCCGCGTTCTTCGGACGCACATCCGCACGGCCGTTCAGAACCCGGTCGACAGTCGACAGGCTGACCCCCGCCTCACGGGCAATATCGTGTACGGTTGGCTTGACCATCACGTCTCCCGAACCATCCCGCATTCACATGAACGCTGACAAGATGCTTCAACACTTCAAGGCCGATCAGCGTCCGGACATCCTTCCGGGTTTGGCCGGACACCAACTG
The DNA here is from genome assembly GCF_054658235.1 of Roseibium sp. LAB1. Taxonomy (NCBI): domain Bacteria; kingdom Pseudomonadati; phylum Pseudomonadota; class Alphaproteobacteria; order Hyphomicrobiales; family Stappiaceae; genus Roseibium; species Roseibium sp. LAB1. The sequence goes on from NZ_BAAGIB010000001.1 coordinate 1,608,417, forward strand.
ACCAACGGGGAGACAATGTCGCGCAGCAGTCTGACATACGTCAATCAAAAATCCGCTTTGCGGCGAGAGAGGGAAGAAATTTCCCCAAGGATATCAGACAATTGGAGAACGCAGTCACGCCCTGCGGGCGCCAGAATGAAGCTCCTGACCACGGGCTTCACAGCAAAGCCGATTCACGGCAGCGAGGCAAGCCGGGCCGGCCACGCCCACGGCCCCTCTTCCAAAAGCAAGGGCGTCAGACGTCAGAAATGCACCAGCCACCCGCCGGTCTCGCGAGAACACAGGGGCGGTTGTCCGCTTCGAAAAGACTGAAGTCCCGCCCCTTAACGCCACGCAAGCAATTGGAACCATAACGTCCCGGCAAGCGCGTTGTAATTGTATTTCCAAGAAGACTTGTTAAATAAGAACCAGATTACAAAAATTTTATCCGGAAGGGGCCCATGGCGGATTTCAGCGCTCAGATTGAAAAGTCGAAAAAGGAAGTTGCCGCCGCAAGGCAGAAGATCGACGAGATGACCTCGAAGATCGAGACCGCAAAGTCCAAGCTGGACACCGGCCAGGACATTTCCATCGACATCGAGAACGCGTCCCTGGACGACGTTCACAAGCACACCGAGCTCATGGGCGCCAATATCGCCGAGCTCATCATGGGCCTCGATGATGTCACCGCGACCTTCTCCAAGGACTTCGATGCCATGCGCACGAAGACCGGCTGGGAAAGCTTCATCGGCATCTTTTCCAAGCAGCGTTCCGACAGCATCCGGCAGGAACGCATGCGCTCGGCCAGTATCGACGACAAGCTGCAGGACCTGATTTCCAAGTCCAATGTCATCGGCCAGCTGCTGCAGGAACAGCTCGGCACGCTGAACGAACATTCCAAGCGTGTGGAAGCCAACCTGAGCGAGACGCTGAGCCAGCGCGAACAGACCGTCAGCACGCTGGAAGATATCAAGGCCAAGCTGGTTGCGATGGATCCGGATGTCATTGCCCTGGAAAACAAGATTTCCATGGAAACCGACGCGGCCACGCGCACCAAGCTGGAAAGCCAGCTGGCGGAGATGAACGCCGAATACAACCGTCTTGCCCAGGAAGAACAGGTCAAGCTTGCCGAAAGCCAGACGCTGGAGCGTTACATCGAAAAGGGTAAGACCTGGGTCGACAGCCTGCAGAACCAGGCAGCCACCCAGATGGTGCTGATCAACAAGCTGCAGACGGACACCAAGCAGCGTGTCGTGCTCTACGATGCACTCGTGAAATCGCTCAAGACGGCGCAGCAGCAGGATATCGCCCACAAGATCAACGAGATCGGCGTGGCTACCGACAAGGAAGCCCAGTCCGCCATGGCCGCCATCGGCTCGGCAACCAACCAGCGTATGGCCGACATGATGGAAGCCCATGAGGACCACATGGTGTTTGCCCGCAAGGTGCTGGAGGAAAAGGCGAAATCTGACGAGCGTTTTGCACGCCGGTTCCAGCAGATCGTCGAGAAGCACGACAAGAACACGTACGGGGCCTGAGGGTCTGAACGGTGGATCTGACCCTGGACCACAGAACCCTGGAAGAAGCGCATGAAACACGGCGCTACTTCGCCAAGTTCGAGCGCATCATCTCGCATTTGCAAGGGGTGGCGGAAAACGTCATCAGCGAGAACACCGCGCTTGAATCGGAAATTCCGGTTCTGAAGGAGTATCTGGAAGCGCTGTCGGGAACCTTCACGGCGCTTTCCTACAAATATCTGCTGGCGGGCCGCGTGTCGGACATGCTGCCCTCGCTCTTGAACATCGACCGTCAGGACAGCGGTTTCCCGATCTATCAGGAGCTGCTGCAGATGGCGAATGACGCCATGCAGGCGGACAAGCATTTGCGCTCGCTGCCGGCGATGCGCGAGCTGAAGCTGGAAATGGTGAACCATATCCTGCGCGAACAATCCTCGTCGACCAACCTGCAATTCGCGGCCTCGCAGCGCCAGTATTACGAAGAACTTGCCAGGGGAACCCTTTTCTGGGCGCGCAACGATCCGCGTCTGGCCTGGATGGGTAACGTCGCCGACAACCGCCGTCTCTACCGGCTGCACTGGGCGGTCTACGACAGCCAGCAGAACATCCCGCTGATCTATATTCTCGATCTGGAAGACAGCGGCAAGTGGCCGTTGGCCAAGGACGAACGCCGCTGGCCGCGTGTCCAGAGCCACCTGACCGCGCAATCCTCCGCGTCCCTCAAGCTGGTGACGATAGCCCGCGGCTTCGACCGCGATTTCGACGATCTGCACCCCAAGCGACTGCGGCGGTTCTTTCTGGGGCCAATGTACAGCCACACGTTTACCCAGCAGTCCGGCCCGCTGCGCGACGTGCTTGCCGAGGCAGCAGGCCGTCCTGGAGAAGACTGGGCCCTGGCCTGGACGACAGAAACCCTGGTCGCCTCGGGTTCCGAGTTCGAATCCGCCGGCTTCTTTTCGTCTGTCGAGCGGCAGATCTATCAGCTCGATCCGCTGTCGGCACTCAATCCCGCGTCTCAGGACATGGCGGGCCACACCCACCAGCAGCGGTCCCTGATCCTGCCCCAGCGCCCCTATCAGATCCTGGAAGAGCGCGATCCGCCGGGCTTTGCCAATATCCGAAAATATGTCGTCAGCCCCTCGGGCAAGATCCTCAGCTACAAATAGGTTTTCCGCGTGACTCTCTCCAACGATCTCATGGAACTGAAAGAAGACAAGATCCGCGAGAAATATGCCTTCGCGGAAGCGATGCTGCAGGGCTTCGACCACACACCGCGGATCGCCAGGAAGTCAACTGCGCCTGTCGCCCAGGAGCGTTCGCCCGGACTTGGCGCCCGCCGGCGGTTCCGCTCCACGACCCCCGGCCTCGTCACCCGCTCCACCGCCCGTCCGGAAGGGGTGCAGCTCACGAACCGCATCCTGGACTGTGACGACGACGCGCTGACGACCCCGCTTCAGGCAAATGTGCTGCGGTCCCTGCGCCGGGCACTGGCCGTTGCCCAGGTGACCGCGGACCAGTTCACGGACCAGTCCGGCCTTGCCGAACTGAAACGCACCAACCTTGCCGGAACGCTCGATGCCTCGCAGAAGGTGCGGTTCCAGGATCTTCTGTCGGCCAGTGCAATGGTTGCACTCCATGTCTTTGCCAACATGACCGACTTCCTGCTGTCCGGCCTGGCTGGCGAAGCCGGAGAAACCGACATCCAGTGCGGTGAGGTCGAGGAAGTTCTCTTCGACAACGACCAGCTTGCCCTGCATGGCGCCCTGTGGGAACTGGATCAGGAAATTGCCGCTGCCCCGATCGAAACGGATGCTCAACTGATCAGCGTGGTCCTCTCCTTCTGCGAACAGCTGATGGAAAAGGTAGCGCTGCGGTCGGAGGGCGTCAGCGTTCTGCAGCCCTTTGCCGAAAGCCGGTACCGGGTGGAAGCGGACAATTTCGAGATCAACGGCTTCACACCGTCCGCGCGGGCGCACTCGACGGCGCTTGCCATGGCCTTCAAGAAGCCGGAAGAAGTCGTCGGCAACCACATCGCAAAGTATCAGGCAATGAAGCTTGCCAAGATGCTGATGGCTTACGATTTCGACCGCAAGCTCAACCCGTTTGCCGAGCTTGGCGGCTTCATCTTCACCTTCATGGGCGACGGCAAGCCCGGCACCGGCAAGACCACGCTGATCCAGATGATGGCCGGCATGATCAACGAATACTGTCAGGTCGCCGGTTACCCGTTCCGCTATCAGAACCTGTCGACCGAGAGCATCGACAGCTATCAGGGCAAGTCCGCACAGAACGCCAAGGCCTTCATCCGAAACGTCACCGACCCGAATGTGATCGGCTTCGGCACCATCGACGACATCGATCAGCTAGCCGGCAAGCGTGGCGACCGACAGTCGTCCGCCGGTCAGCTTGAGATCACTGCGGTGTTGATGGAAAGCTTCGCTGGCGCCAACACCGTGGTGCGTGGAAACTGCACCTTCGGCATGTTTTCCAACTATCCGGAAAACGTCGACGACGCCCTGCGCCAGCGCGCAGGTGCCCGGTTTCTGGTCGACGGCCCGCAGAGCCGTGAGGACTATATCGACATCCTGCATCTGCTGATGGGCAAGAACCACTCGATCCCTGTCGGCGACCATGACCTTTTCGAAGCCCAGGCGCTGAAGAAGGCCGTCGCCGCCTCCTACGACCGCCACTCGCGGCCACAGGAAGACGCGCTGATCAAGGTGTTCGAAACGGTACAGGCGCAGACCGGCGACCTGAACACGATCGCCAAGCTCGGCACCTATCTGAAAGCCATTCAGCAGGCGGATGAACGTTTCACAGGCCGCGCGATCAAGAACATCACCGATGCGGTGAAGGTGCGGGCGATGGATTTCGAACTGCCGGACGAATGGATGGAAGATCCCGAGCTGTTCCTGTTCAAGGATTACGAGACCAAGAAGGCGATGATCGCCGATCTCGCGCAGCCGATCACCGTCGACATGGTCATTCAGGAAATCAACCGTTACGCGGACAGCGAGTTCCGCTATGCGGACAAGTCGGACGAGGTTGCCATCGAAAACGCCGTGCGTGACATGCAGCGGATGGAAGAAGCCAAGCGCCGTTACCTGGAAGCCACGCGCCCATGATGAGGCTCGTCAAACATGGCTTGATGTTCGGCAACCTTTATGAGGTGTCCTCACCCTCCATGGTGGCCCGCTACAACCGTGCCCTGGAGCATCTGACCGGGAAACGCACGGCACTCGACTGCTTTCATATCGACATCTCCGGATATTCGCCCGAGATCGGCGACGAGCTGGAAGACATCCACTACCTCAATCCGCACGGCTGCAACCGGCAGTTCATCCTGCTGTCGATCGAACAGAAGACCGCGCCACTGCTGAATGCCCGGTTTTCGACGTCTCGTTCGATCCTGAAACGCTTCATCGTGGACAATGAGGAACAGCTCTTTGCCCTGTCGATCCGCGATTGTGTCGTCGGCGAACTGGTCAACTCCATCTATTCCATCTCCTCGCCCCAGGACCTTTTCTACATTCGGGCAATCGAAGTGGAGGCCGATACCGTCGGCGGGCATTCGGAAGCCGGTGAAGAACTTGCCGGTAAGATCGAGGCATTCATCACCGAGCCGGATGGCTGGTGGGACGACGTCCTGATCGCCGAGATGATCGAACTGTCCAAACATACCGGCGACATCATTCGCACGCCCTTGTCGATCAGCTCGAAAAGCTACGAGCAAGGCAACTTCTACACGTCGCATTTCGGGGGGCTCTATATCTTCCGCGATGTCAAGGAAACCGCGTGCATCGCCTCCAAGCGCCTGGACATTGTCGTCGATCTGCCGGTGAAGCATCTCTTCAGTCTGGAAGACCGCTATGAGGTCGCCGATTTCCTGAACCGCAACCAGTTGGTCGAGCCGATCCTCGATGCAGGCGGCAGCGTTGCCAAGAGCCTTTTGAAACAGAAACTCGACTTCATCGTCATCGACACCGCCGCCAGCCACGGCGAGGATCTGTCCGACGTCTCGCGGCGCGACCTGCGTGCGCTGAGGCGCAAGTATCACCATCAGCTGCCGGGCGAATATCATGCGCTCAGCGATATCGTGCAACGGCTGGACCTGAAGGGCGAGAGACTGTGGGTCGAACCGGAAAACGCGGCCTATTTCTACTTGCTGCGCTCGCGCAATCACCGCGACAAGAACCTGGTCAACATGCTGCTCGCAGAGCTGACCCCGCTTGACTTTCGCCAGCTTTTCATTTGTCACAAGGACGCTTTCTACGACCATTACCGAAGCTGGAGCGAGGCCAAGAAAAACTATGCGGCCCAGTTCCTGGCGGAAGAATACATGGTCGACAAGGTCGGCACGCGGCTGGAACTGTTCGGGCCGGAAGCAGGCATGGCGGAGGAAGACCAGGCCGATTACGGTTTCGGCAGCAACATGGGTCCCTGGGGTGCGATCCCCAAGGAGCAAGACGGTGAGGACGGTGCGCGATGAAGTGGATCAAATGGATAATCGGCGTTCCACTCCTGCTGATCCTTGTCGCTTTCCTCCACTACACACTGCCGGGCCGCGACGTGGTCCGCGTTGTCGGCACCGACGTCAAGCGCATGGATATCGGCGCATCATCGCTGTTCTGGGCCGCGCCGGATGCGGGCACCAACAAGAACTGGACACGGGACGTCCGCTTCATCAACACGGTCTGGCCGAACGGCAAACCGAGGGTCTACCGCAACGAGGACACCGACTGGGGCTGGCCGCCCTACTTCAAGTTCGACAGCAGCAACATCACCGCCCAGGCCCAGGATCTTGCCAAAAAGAGCGATGATGTCTGGATTGCAGTGACCCATTACGGCTGGCGGCTGGAACTCTTCACGATCTTTCCCAATGCCATCAGCATCGAGGTCGTCTCCGGTCCGGACGTCTTCCTGATCCCCTGGTTCAATATCCTGTTCGTCGTGGTGCTGTTGGTGCTTGCCTATCTGATCATCAAGACCGTCAATGCCTTCAAGAAACGCCGGATCGACCCCGTGGTCGATGGCATCGACGACTTCATGGACGATGTCGGCGACAGCGCCGAACAGGCCCGCAACAGCGCCCACCGCCGCGCCAGCGAAGCCACAAGCGGCTTCCGTCGCTGGCTGAAGCGCTGGTTCGGTTGACGGGACAGAAACGACGTGCCTCTCTTTCGACCGTGCTCTCTTGCACCACCCTCATCCTGAGAAGGGCCGTCAGGTCCGTCTCGAAGGATGGACTTCACACTCCTGAGCAAGCGGCCCATCCTTCGAGACGGCGCTTGCCCGCCCCCTCAGGATGAGGTCGTTTGTTATAACCTTCCAATCGGCAGGAACCCCAGCTTGAATCAGCCAATCGACCTTGTCATCTTCGACTGCGACGGTGTCCTCATCGACAGCGAGGTCATCAGTGCGCGCATGCTGGTGGCAGAGCTTGCGACGCGCAACGTCCACATCACCATGGACTATGTCGCGCACCATTTCCTCGGTCGCAGTTATCCGGTGGTCCTGCAGCAGATCCGCAAGGAGTTCGGCGTCGATCTGCCTCCGGAATTCGAGACGGCCTACCGGGCGAGCCTTCTCAGCGCCTTTGAAGCGGAACTCCGGCCGGTCAAGGGTGTGCGGGAAGTGATCGAGAGCCTTGGTGTCAACTATTGCCTTGCCACCAGTTCCAGCCCACCGAGGCTTGCCAAGTCGCTGGAGATCACCGGACTGACCGACCTGTTTTCCGGCCGCGCCACGACAGCTTCAGAAGTCGCCCACGGCAAGCCCGCACCGGACCTGTTCCTGCTGGCGGCGGAAAAACACTCCGTCGCACCGGAGCGCTGCCTGGTGATCGAAGACAGTGAAAACGGCATCAAGGCCGGCCTTGCCGCCGGCATGGAAGTCTACCGTTTTATTGGCGGATCGCACCTCACGGGTCTTGCGACCTCCAGCACCGCTGCGGCCGGTGCCGCGCAAGTGTTTGCATCTTTCGGCGAATTCTTTCAGCTTAGGCCGGATCTGAAGAAGAACGGCAACTGAGATGAAACAGAAAATCCCTGCCGAGGCATCCCGTCTCGATGATGCCGCCCGCGCCGGCTGGTTATACTATGTTGCCGGTAATACCCAGGACGAGATTGCCCGCAAGCTCGGCGTTTCGCGGCAATCGGCACAGCGGCTGGTATCGCTTGCCGTCAGCGAACGCCTGATCAAGGTGCGCCTCGATCATCCGATTGCCAATTGCATGGAACTCAGCAGCCGCCTGACTGACCGCTTCGGCCTGCAGAGCTGCGAAATCGTGCCCAGTGATCCTGATGCGCCGTCCTCCACTGTCGGAATTGCACTGGCGGCGGCAGCCGAGATGGAGCGTCACTTTCGCTCCCAGACACCGAAGATCATCGCCTATGGCACGGGTCGCGCGCTGCGTGCCTCGGTCGACCAGTTGCCGACGATGGACTGTCCGCAGCACCGCATCGTCTCGCTCCTGGGCAACATGATGTCGGACGGCTCGGCTTCGGCCTATAACGTCATCATCCGTCTCGCGGACCGCATCAATGCCCGCCATTATCCGATGCCGCTTCCTGTCTTTGCGCGCTCTCGCGAGGAGCTGCAGCTTCTGCATAACCAGGAAGCGGTGCACAATATCCTCGATCTCATCCGTCAGGCGGACGTCACCTTCGTCGGTATCGGCAACATGGGTCCGACCGCTCCGTTGACGGTCGACGGATTCGTCAGCCACGACGAAATGCGTGCCCTGGAGAAAGCCGGTGCCATCGGCGAGATCACCAGTTGGGTCTACGACCGAAAAGGCGCTCTGGTCGAGGGACTTACCAACGACCTGGTGGCCAGTGCGCCACTTCTTCCAGCCGGGGAAAAACCGGTTTACGGCGTCGCTGCCGGCGACGGAAAGGTGCCTGCCATGCTGGGGGCGTTGAATGGCAAATTCATCAACTGCCTGATCACCAACGAGACGACGGCTGAGCAATTGCTCAAGCTCTGAGCTATTTCCCACTACATATAACTATATGATTTTAAAAGGCTTTTCGCACCGCAGCGAGAAGCCTTTTTAGTTTTAGGCGATTCACGCCTTGACTCGGGATCCGAATTAGAGCGAATATTTGCCCGCAAGAATGGCAAATGCCCAATCTCGCTTGGGAGGAAAATATGGCATTTCATACCCGTGCGCTTCTCAGCGCATGTGCAATGGCGGCTCTGTGCGCATCCGCATCTGCAGAAACAATCACCATCGCAACCGTGAACAACGGTGACATGATCCGCATGCAGGGTCTGACGAAGGATTTCACCGACAAGAACCCTGACATCGAGGTCAAGTGGCTGACCATGGAGGAGAATGTTCTCCGCCAGCGCGTCACCACCGACGTCGCTACCAAGGGCGGTCAGTTCGACGTCATGACCATCGGCACCTACGAGGTTCCGATCTGGGGCAAGCAGGGCTGGCTCGTTTCCCTGAACGACCTGCCGGAAAGCTATGATGCAGACGACATCCTGCCGGCCATCCGCGGCGGCCTGACCGTTGACGGCGAGCTCTATGCAGCACCGTTCTACGGCGAAAGCTCCATGGTCATGTACCGCAAGGACCTGATGGAAAAAGCCGGCCTGGAAATGCCGGAAGCCCCGACCTGGGACTTTATCGTCGAAGCCGCCAAGGCGATGACGGACAAGGAAAATGAAGTCTACGGCATCTGCCTGCGCGGCAAGGCCGGCTGGGGCGAGAACATGGCGTTTCTGACGGCCATGGCGAACTCCTACGGCGCACGCTGGTTCGACATGGACTGGAAGCCGCAGTTCGACACGCCGCAGTGGAAAGACACTCTCACCACCTATCTCGACGTGATGAACGAAGCAGGCCCTCCAGGCGCTTCTTCCAACGGCTTCAACGAAAACCTGGCCCTGTTCCAGACCGGCAAGTGCGGCATGTGGATCGACGCCACCGTGGCGGCATCCTTCGTGACCAACCCGAAGGACAGTCAGGTTGCGGACAAGGTCGGCTTTGCTCTGGCACCGGACAAGGGCCTTGGCAAGCGCGGCAACTGGCTCTGGGCATGGTCGCTGGCCATTCCGGCCGGCACCCAGAAGGAAGCCGCTGCGAAGAAGTTCATCGAATGGGCGACTTCCAAGGAATACCTGGAGCTGGTTGCAGCCGAAGAAGGCTGGGCGAACGTTCCTCCGGGAACCCGGACGTCTCTCTATGAGAACCCGGAATACCAGAAAGTTCCGTTCGCCAAGATGACCCTGGACAGCATCAACTCCGCTGATCCGCAAAATCCGACCGTGGATCCGGTTCCATATGTTGGCGTTCAGTTCGTGGCTATTCCGGAATTCCAGGGCATGGCAACCGTTGTCGGCCAGGCATTCTCGGCAGCCCTTGCCGGCTCGATGGATGCGGACGCTGCACTGGCTGCTGCCCAGGCGACCGCGGAACGAGAAATGAAGAAGGCCGGTTACCTCAAGTAGAAGCCTTCGCGGACCGGCGGGCACCTGCCCGTCCCGCCGGTCTCCTCCTTTCTGTTCCGCGTGAGCTCTGGCTCTGACCGAGCAAAGGTCGCATCATGGCTACCCAACATTCACGGGCGGCGGCCCGTTTGATGATCTCTCCGGCAGTTCTGCTGCTGCTGGGTTGGATGATCATCCCGCTTTCGATGACCCTCTATTTCTCTTTCCTGCGCTACAACCTGCTCATTCCGGGAATGGAAGAGTGGACCGGCTGGACCAACTACGAGTTCTTCCTCACCGATCCGGCTTTCTTTGCAGCGCTGAAGAACACCCTGCTGCTCGTTGGCGGCGTCCTTCTCATCACCATTGTCGGCGGTGTGCTGCTGGCCCTGCTGCTCGATCAGCCCTTCTGGGGCCAGGGGATCGTGCGCATTCTGGTGATTGCCCCGTTCTTCGTCATGCCGACCGTCTCCGCGCTGGTGTGGAAGAACATGTTCATGAACCCGGTGAACGGCCTATTCGCATACTTTGCGAAATTTCTGGGGCTGCAACCGTTTGACTTTCTCTCGCATGCACCGCTGTTTTCGATCATCCTGATCGTCGCCTGGCAGTGGCTGCCCTTTGCGACACTCATTTTGCTCACCGCCCTGCAGTCGCTGGACAGCGAACAGCTGGAAGCGGCCGAAATGGACGGCGCCAATTTCCTGAACCGCTTCGTCTTCATCATGGTGCCGCACCTGGCGCGCTCGATCACGGTCGTGATCCTGATCCAGACGATCTTCCTGCTGTCGGTCTTCGCGGAAATTCTCGTCACCACCAATGGCGGTCCGGGCTATGCCTCGACCAACCTCACCTACCTGATCTACGCCCAGTCGCTGCTGCAGTTCGACGTCGGCGGCGGATCGGCCGGCGGTGTGGTCGCCATTATCCTCGCCAACATCGTTGCGATCTTCCTGATGCGGATGATCGGCAAGAACCTGGAGGCCTGACCCATGGCGCGAGCAGTCTCCAACCGCCGCAAGGCTCTCGTCACCGTATGTGCGTGGGCCGTCGGCATCGCCATATTCTTCCCGATCCTGTGGACCGTGCTGACCAGCTTCAAGACGGAAGCGGAAGCCATTGCGTCTCCTCCTAGCTTCCTGTTTTTCGACTGGACGCTGGAAAATTACAGCACGGTCCAGGAGCGTTCGGACTATTTCCGGCACTTCTCCAACTCGGTCATCATCTCGTTCGGCTCCACCCTTCTGGGTCTGCTGATCGCGATACCGGCGGCGTGGTCCATGGCCTTCGTGCCGGGCAAGCGCACCAAGGACGTCCTGATGTGGATGCTGTCCACCAAGATGCTTCCGCCGGTCGGCGTGCTGATCCCGATCTATCTCCTGTTCCGGGATACAGGTCTCCTCGACACGCGTGTCGGCCTCGTGATGGTGCTTACCCTCATCAACCTGCCGATCATCGTCTGGATGCTGTTCACCTACTTCCGCGAAATTCCGGGCGAAATCCTGGAAGCAGCGCGCATGGACGGTGCCGAGCTCTGGTCCGAGATCATCTATGTGCTGACACCCATGGCGGTTCCCGGCATTGCCTCGACCCTGCTGCTGAACATCATCCTGTCCTGGAACGAAGCGTTCTGGACCTTGAACCTGACGGCGGTCGATGCCGCCCCCCTCACCGCTTTCATTGCCAGCTATTCCAGCCCGGAAGGCCTGTTCTACGCAAAACTGAGCGCTGCCTCGACGATGGCGATTGCCCCGATCCTCATCATCGGCTGGTTCAGCCAGAAACAGCTCGTACGTGGCCTGACCTTCGGCGCGGTTAAATAGGAGACCTGAACATGGGTCAGATAACCCTCAACCAGATTACCAAAAGCTTTGGCGACGTTCAGGTCATCCCGCCGCTGGATCTCCGCATCGAGGATGGTGAGTTCGTAGTGTTCGTCGGCCCGTCCGGCTGCGGCAAGTCCACGCTGTTGCGGCTGATTGCCGGCCTGGAAGATGTTTCTTCCGGCGACATCACCATCGACGGCACAAACGCCACCGAGGTGCCGCCCGCAAAACGCGGCCTTGCCATGGTGTTCCAGTCCTATGCGCTTTATCCGCATATGTCGGTGCGCAAGAACATTGCCTTCCCTCTGCGCATGGCCGGCATCGACAAGGCGGCGCAAACCGCCAAGGTGGAAGCCGCAGCCAAGGTGCTGAACCTCACTGACTATCTGGACCGGCGTCCGGGACAGCTTTCGGGTGGTCAGCGCCAGCGTGTTGCCATCGGCCGTGCCATTGTGCGCGAACCGGCCGCCTTCCTGTTCGACGAACCCCTGTCGAACCTGGACGCCGCGCTGCGTGTCAACATGCGGCTCGAGATCTCCGAGCTGCACCAGTCCCTCAAGACGACCATGATCTACGTCACCCACGACCAGGTGGAAGCCATGACCATGGCCGACAAGATCGTGGTGCTGCAGGCTGGCCGGATCGAACAGGTCGGCTCTCCTCTGGAGCTGTATCACACCCCGCGCAACAAGTTCGTGGCCGGCTTCATCGGCTCGCCCAAGATGAACTTCCTGATGGGCAACTTCGCAGCCGAATACGATGCGACCACCATCGGCGTGCGTCCGGAACATCTGACCGTTTCGCAGGGCGACGGCAAATGGGTTGGCAAGGTCGGCGTTTCGGAACATCTGGGCTCGGACACCTTCCTTTATGTCGATATGGAGGGCGTCGATGAACCGATCACCGTGCGTTCCTCGGGCGAGGTCGGTTTCCGTCACGGCGATACCGTGCACCTGACCCCGGCACCCGACAAGATCCACCGCTTCGACAACCAGGGTCTGAGGATCGCATGAGCCGACTTGCAGGAAAATCCGCGCTGATAACGGGCTCGGCCCGTGGCATCGGCAAGGCCTTTGCCGCGCGGTTTGCAGAAGAAGGCGCCCAGGTGGCGATTGGCGATATCAACCTGGCCGGCGCCGAAGCGGCGGCCAGGGACATCGGTCCGAACGCCTATGCCATCCAGTTGGACGTCACCGACCAGTCGTCAATCGATGCGGCGATCGCCACCGTGGAACAGAAGACCGGCGGGCTCGACATACTGGTCAACAACGCCGCTCTGTTCGACCTCGCACCGATTGTCGAGATCACCCGCGAAAGCTACCAGCGTCTGTTCGACATCAATGTCGCCGGAACGCTGTTCATGATGCAGGCCGCGGCGAAATCGATGATCCGGCGCGGCCAGGGTGGCAAGATCATCAACATGGCCAGCCAGGCGGGGCGACGTGGCGAAGCGCTGGTGGGCATCTATTGCGCCACCAAGGCCGCGGTCATCAGCCTGACCCAGTCGGCAGGCCTCAACCTGATCGAACACGGCATCAACGTAAACGCCATCGCTCCGGGCGTCGTCGACGGCGAGCACTGGGACCATGTGGATTCGATGTTCGCCAAATACGAAGGCCTGCAGCCCGGCGAAAAGAAGGCCGCCGTCGGCGCTGCCGTGCCCTTCGGACGGATGGGCACCGCAGAAGACCTCACCGGTATGGCCGTTTTCCTGGCATCGAAAGACGCCGACTACATCGTATCGCAGACCTACAACGTCGATGGCGGCAACTGGATGAGCTGACCAATGACCCAAAACCTAAGTGAAACTGTGCTCTCTTCTCTTCCTGAATCTGTCAAGGCGCCGGTCTATCGCCGGTCGGACCTGACCCCCGGCATCCTTCACATCGGCGTCGGCAATTTTCATCGTGCGCATCAGGCGATCTACCTGAGCAAACTGTTCGATCTCGGTGAAGGCCGTGACTGGGCCATCGTCGGCGCGGGTCTGAAACCCTACGACAAGGCAATGCGCGAACGCTTGCAGGCCCAGGACTGGCTGACGACCGTGGTCGAGCTTGACCCGGACGGCCTCAGCGCGCAGGTCTGCGGTGCCATGATCGACTTCGTCGACGTGGATCCGCAGGCGCTGATCGCGCGTCTCGGCGAGCCCGATATCCGCATCGTCTCGCTGACGATCACCGAGGGCGGCTATTTTGTCGATCCGAACACCGGCGGGTTTGACGTCAACCACCCGGAAATCCAGGCAGATCTCGCCGCGCCGGATACGCCGCAGACCGTATTCGGCGTGCTCGTCGCCGCGCTGCTGGCCCGCCGCGACAAGGGCCTTGCGCCCTTCACCGTGATGTCCTGCGACAACCTGCCGGAAAACGGACATATGGCGAAACAGGCCGTCGCCGGGTTTGCCAGGGCCCTGTCACCGGAAGCGGGAAGCTGGATCGCCGCGAATGTCGCCTTTCCGAACGGCATGGTGGACTGCATCACGCCGGCGACCGGTGACCGCGAACGCACCCTGGTGCAAGAGCGTTTCGGTCTGACCGATGCCGCTCCAGTCGTCTGCGAACCCTTCCGCCAATGGGTGCTGGAGGATCACTTCCCGACAGGCCGTCCGGCCCTGGAAAAAGTTGGCGTTGAATTCGTCGACGATGTCGCTCCCTACGAATTGATGAAGCTGCGCATCCTCAATGGCGGCCACGCGGCCATTGCCTATCCGGGCGCACTGCTGGGACATTACTTCGTCCATGACGCCATGGCCGATCCGCTGATACGCGCCTTCCTGAAGAAGCTGGAAGAAGACGAGATCCTGCCGACCGTTCCGGAAATTCCGGGCGTCAGCTTCGAAACCTATCTCACCACGGTGATGGACCGTTTTTCCAATCCGGCGGTAGGAGACACGATCCCGCGTCTTTGCCTCGATGGCTCCAATCGCCAACCGAAGTTCATCCTGCCGTCGATCCAGGACCGGCTCGACAAGGGCTTGCCGGTTACCGGTCTTGCCCTCGAAACGGCACTGTGGTGCCGGTACTGCCTCGGTCACAACGAGGCTGGAGAGACACATGTCATCGAGGACAACAACGCCGACATCCTGAAGGTCTGGGCGCAAGGCGTCTATGCCAGTGAGACGGCCCTCATCGAGATGCCGGAGCTCTTCGGCAGCCTCGCTTCTGATGGAACCTTCCTGAAGGCCTTCAGCCATGCAGCAGCGATGATCGCAACAGACGGGGTCGCCGAAACGCTGAAAGCCTACCTCGACGGACGTTTCGAAAACGACGCCGCATCTCTCCAGGCGAACGCCCACTGACGGCAAGGGATCACGCTCGCGGCACCGTGTGCGCAATGTGATCCCTTTTGCCTTTCAATTCGCCCTGCCCCGCTTACCTTAGCCTTCACTGACAGACGAAGAATTGACCTTCGCCTGCACGACAGTACGCGGTAAGGCGGGATTACGGGCATGAGACACTTAAATCGACGAGCCGTCCTGGCAGGCAGCGCGGCACTGGCATTGCTGCCGGGAACGGTTGTCGCGGCAGAAAACGACTTCTTCCGGCTTGGTCTGGCCGAGCCGGCCTTTGCCCTCGACCCTAAACTCGACCTTCCCGATCTTGGCGGCACCGTCCACACGCTTTCCGACTATTCCGGAAAGATTCTGCTCGTATCGTTCTGGGCAACCTGGTGCCCGCCGTGCCGGAAGGAAATGCCGGGCCTGGCGCGTCTGAACCGGGAGCTCGGGCCCGAAGGCTTCACCGTGCTTGCCGTCAATGTTGGTGACCGGCAGGACCGGATCGAGGACTTCCTCGGCCAGATTGACCATGATGGCCTCACCGTCCTGATGGACACGGAAAAGGCCATGCCAAGCACGTGGTTCCTGCGCGGATTGCCTGTGACCTACATTCTCGACGGCAATGGCAAAGTGGTCCTTGCTGCCATTGGTGACAGGGTATGGGATTCGGATGAAATGGTCGCAGCGCTACGCACCCTCAAAAGCAGCTGACGCCGCCCCGTCTCAGACGACGCTGTGCGACCGCTGAAGAAACAGAAAATCAGCTGTTGTCCATCGGCACGATGACCGGTCGCCCGCCGCCGGGACGTGTCAGGATCTCGAGTGGAAAGTCATAGGCTTTCGACAACAGTCCGGCCTGCATCACCTCCCCGCGCGTGCCGAAGGCAAGACGGCTTCCGCCCTGCATAACCAACACACGGTCGGCGAAAGCCGCAGTCAGATTGAGGTCGTGCATCACGGCCACGACACCACCACCACGTTTGGCATAGTCGGCCGCAAGCTGCATGATCTGGACCTGGTGCTTGATGTCGAGACTGGACACGGGCTCGTCCAGGAACAGCCAGCGTGGCAGGCCATCCTGCGGAATCGGCTCCCAGACCTGACACAATACGCGTGCGAGCTGCACCCGCTGCTGTTCACCGCCCGACAGTTCCTGATAACTGCGCCCCTCGAACCCCGTAAGGCCGACCTTCGTGAGAGCCTCGGCAGTTCGCCGGGCCCGGAAGCTTCTGTCCCGCCGGCCGCCGCTCAGGCCAAGACCGACCACTTCGGCCACATTCAACGGAAAGGATATCTGGCTCGTCTGCGGCAGCACCCCGCGAAAGGACGCCAGCGTTTCCGGAGCAAGACCGCTCACCTCCAGCCCGGCCAGTGTGACACTGCCCGCGTAGGCCATCTCGCCGGTCATTGCCTTCATCAGGGTCGTCTTGCCGGAGCCACTTGGTCCAATGATCGCCAGCACTTCGCCGGCCTTTGCATGAAAGGAAAGGTTCTGCACGATCGGGACCTTGCCCGCCGAAACACCGATCTGCTCGACAACAAGATCGGGCGTCAGTGCCGTGCCGTTTTCAATTCTTCTGTGCAACATGACGCCTCCTTAGGGTGTGGTCACATGAATGAAGATGAAATGGTTTGAGGCGGACTGGTCCGCCTCAAGGCGCGGAGCGGGCGTTGTGCCCGGTCAAGCAGGCAGACGACACGCGGTGAAGCCATTTCTCATGCCATTTCATCTTCATTTATGAGTCCACACCCTAAAGACCGGTGAGGCCGCGCTTGCGCAGCAGGATCCAGAGGAAAAACGGCGCGCCTGCAAAGGCGGTGATAATGCCGATGGGCATTTCCGCCGGCGCTACAATGGTGCGTGCCAGCGTATCGGCGGCAATCAGCAAACAGGCCCCGAGCAGAGCTGCGGCCGGCAGCATGTAGCGGTGGTCCGGGCCGATTGTGAGGCGCAGCAAATGCGGCACGACGATGCCGACAAACCCGATGCCGCCGCTGACCGCCACCGACGCACCGGTGGCCGCAGCCACCAGCAGGATACTGAGGTTCTTGAGCCGTTGCACCCTGATGCCGATGTGGCTTGCCGCCGCCTCGCCCAGGGTCAGTCCGTTGAGACCGTGCGCCAGAAACGGCACGCAGACCAGCATGAGCAGGATAATCGGCGCCGCGGAAGCAACCTTCTGCCAGTTGGATCCCGCGAGTGAACCAAGCCCCCAGAACTGCAGGTCGCGCAGTTCCTGATCATCCGCCACATAGACCAGGAGCCCGGTCATCGCGCCGGTGAGAGCACCAAGTGCGATGCCTGCCAGAAGCAATGTCGCCACCGAAGTGATCCCGCCACGGGTGCCGATCCGGTAGAGAAGCAGCGTCGTGACGAGACCGCCGGAAAAGGCCGCCAGCGGAACCGCGTAAATACCCAGAAGTGCCATGACCGGCGCCAGCACGGTGTTTCCAAGAACGATGAACGCGGCCGCGCCAAGTCCCGCCCCAGCAGAAACACCAACGATCCCCGGATCGGCCAGCGGGTTCCGGAACAGTCCCTGCATCACCGCACCCGACACCGCCAAGGCCGCTCCGATCAACGCTCCCAGCGCCACACGCGGCAGACGGATATCCATGAGCACGATCCAGTCCCTGGCCGATACCCCGTCTGGAACGCCCTCACCCGCCCCGGAGACATAGGACGGCACATGCGGCAAGAGCTCCAGAACGGGGATCGAGATGGGCCCGATGGCAAGACTTCCCAGACCCACAAGACAGGTCAGCAAGGCGAGCAGCACAATGACAGCTCGTGCGAGGGGAGCCCGGTCTCCGCGTTGCAGGTCGGCAACCCCGAGGAGGGAAGAAAGCCATCTGCTTCTGCCGGCCAGGGCCGTTTCGCTCATCAATGCCATCAGCTTGCCGTTTCTGCCAGGCGGTTCGACAATTCGCGCACGGCTTCGGCAGTGCGCGGGCCAAAGCCAAGCAGAAGCTGGCCGTTCATCCGGATCAGCTGTTTGTTGCGGCCTGCAGGTGTTTGCGCCAGCGCGGGATGATCGAAGAGCGCATCGCCGCTCGCCTCGCCGTCACCGTGCCGGTCCATCATCAGCACCACATCCGGAGCTGCGCTGACGATGGCTTCATCACTCAGGAGCTTGTATCCGGAGAAACCGGACGTGGCGTTCTCGGCACCCGCGAGTTTCAGGATGCCGTCGGCCGCCGTGTCCGTTCCTGCGGCAAGTATGCGCCCGGCCTTTGTCGACAGGACAAAAAGAACGCGAACACCAGGGACCCTGCTTTCTGCAGCCCGCTGCGCTTCGGCGAGATCCTCTTCAAGCTTGCCGGCAAGAGCATCCGCCTTTGCCTGAACGCCGAGCACCTCACCGACTACACGGACCTTCCGGACGATGCCCTCGGCAGTGTATGCCTCCGGCACATCCGCCATCGCCACGCCCGACTTGCGCAACACATCCACCGTTTCCTGCGGCCCACTGCCTTCCAGCATCAGGATCAGGTCCGGATTGACGGACAACACGCCTTCCGGTGAAAGCGCGCGCATGTAACCGACATCCGGCAGGCTTGAAGCTTCTGCCGGGAAGATGCTCGTGCTGTCGCGGGCAATCAGCCTTTTGTCTTCGCCAAGGGCATAGACGATCTCCGTCACCGAACCGCCGATGGCGACAACATGGCGGCTTTCCGAACTGCCGGCACTTTCAGCAAAGAGTGGTTTGCCAGGCAGGACCAGGGCGGCGACAGTCAAGGCGAGAGCCGTGGCGACACTGGAAGAACGCGAGATAAATCCGGTCATTCCGCAGCCCCCAACTTTACCGCCCGGTCGAGTTTCGGCAGGTATTCGGCAAGTCCGCGCCAGTCGGCCCGTTCCCGGTTGCCTTCACCGCGCACACCGAAGAACTGGATGATCTGCTGGCCGTCGCTGTCATAGGCTTCCACCGAGGTGACGTGGCCGACGTCCGCCGGTTTGCGCACGGCCCAGACCTCTTGGATGTGATCGATGCGCAGATGCAGGTGGAAGGTCGGATCCATCACGTTGATCCAGGGGCCCTTCTCCATCACCGTTGCCACCGGACCGGAATGGATCTGAATGCAGCCGCGATTACCGACGAAACACATGATCGGGATGCTTTCCGACGCGGCAAGGCGCAGCATGGCCGGAACCGCGCCGCGGTCAAGCGGCCAGGCCCATGCATCGCCCGCCAGTTCAAAGGCGCTGACCCGATCCAGGTCGAGGTCCCTCAGAAGTCCGTGGAACTGATGTGGATCGGTCATGGCCTGCCAGCGGTCACGCAGCACCGCTTCAGCGCCCTCGGCCGGCAGCTTTCGGCTGAACGGTTCGGCCTTGCTCACTTGTGGCAGCACGTCCGGTGTCTGGTCTTCCAGCACGAGCTTTTCAACCAGAGTGTTCCAGGCATCCAGGTCCGTTTCCGCGCGGGTGTGGATCTTCATCACCGCATCACCATGGCCATCGAAGAACTGCAGCGAGCGGCGGATATCGTTGCCGTCAGCCTTTTCGACCGCGAAGCCATGTACCCAATTGGCCGGGAACATGCGCGTGTCGATCTGCTCGCCCAGCATCAGAGCCGCCCGCTTGCCGTTCACGAATTTCTCGAACGGTCCGATCTTCTCGTGAACCGCGCTTTCGTTGCGCGTCAGGGCCATGACCGTACCGACGGTCTGCAACCCCGGAAACAGGTCTTCGAAACGCGGTGCGATCCGGCGCACGCCATGCCCCACGAAGCTGGCGACCAGCTCCGCTTCCGTAATGCCGAGCATCTGCGCCAGATCCCGCTCGCGCATCTTCGGATTGTCCGCACGCGCCGCCCGAATGTCGGCTGCGCCCTGCATGGTTTCAGACGAAATCTGTTCGGCATTCATGAATTCTGTCCCCAATCGCTGTGGTCTTTCCGCTGCCTGTTTTCAGTTTCCCGCCTCATCATCCCGCCGCGTAACCTTCTGGGATTATTAGGAATTTTTGAATCATTCCAAAGAGACGTTTTTCCTCGACGGCCGCAATCTAATACTTGACTCCTATATTCATATTTCATTAGGAACACAATACCTGAGTCACTGACTCATGTTTAAAACGCTGTGTGAGAGGCAGCGAAAAGGACGCGACCAACGCGCACTCTTGGAGAATTTTTATGGGGCTCAACAAGACCAGGAACACCCGCCTGATGGGTGGTGTTGCCCTTTGGGTTTTGGCTTTTAATTGTGGGGCGGTTGCACAGGATGGTGCACCGGAAACATCCGCTTCCGAACAGGATCAGTCGGTATCGCTTTTGCAACAGATCGTGGTCAGCGCCGGTGTTCCGAAAGTCGCCATCGACACACCTCAGGCGGTCACGGTGCTGGACCAGGAACGCATCGATGATCTGCAACCACGCTCGATTGGGGACGTCTTCCAGGAAATCCCGGGCGTCACGCCGATCGGCAGCAATTCGGTTCTCGGCGAGAGCATCAATATCCGCGGTATCGGCGAAGCCCTCTCCGGTGACGAGACCCGGATCATCATGCAAGTCGACGGGGTCAACAAGTTTTTCGAACAGTACCGGATGGGGTCGTTCTTCTCCGATCCGGAACTCTATAAACAGATCGAGGTCCTGCGTGGACCGGCATCATCAACCCTTTATGGCGCCGGTGCGATGGGGGGTGTGATCACCTTCACCACAAAGGATGCCAGCGATTTCCTCGATCCGGGTGACCTGATCGGCGGCCGGCTGAAAACCTCCTGGGATTCGAACGGCAACGGCTGGCTGGGCAGCGCGATCGTCGCGGCGGAACCGGTCAAGAACCTCGAGTTGCTCGGCGCCCTCAACTATCGGCAGTCTCAGGACATTACGGACGGCCAGGGCAACGAGGTTCCGGACACGGATTTCAGCTCCATCAACGGCTTGATCAAGGCCCGTTACACCTTCGGGGAGAACGACGACCAGTCCGTTTTCGCAAGTTACCAGAACTGGTCGAGTGACGAGGATGACCAGAACTACGACCAGATTGCCTGGGGTCCGGACTTTGGCGATGTCGACCGCACGGTCACGGACCAGACCGCGATCATCGGTTATGAAAACGGGTTTTCAGGAAACGATCTGCTTGATGTGAAGGCTCAGTTCAGCTGGTCCGACACGCGTGTCGAGCAGAAGAACCAGGATCAGATCTGCGCCCAGTTCGCACCGGCGCCCGCTCCGCCGACCTGCTATAACCCGTTTGGCTTCAACTCCGAATATTCCTACGAGACCTGGCAGGGCAAGGCTGACAACGTCGCAACGTTCCAGCTGGGCGAAGACTGGATGGCCTATGTCACCACCGGTATTGACGGCCAGTATCAGGAGCGCCGCAATCCCCGCGATTTCGGCACCTACGTGCGCAGCGGTTCGGGCTCCCACCCGGAAGGCGAAACGGTCAACGTCGGCGGCTATGCACAGGCCGAGCTTGTCTGGAATGATCGCATCACCCTCATTCCCGGCATGCGGATCGACTACAGCAACGTGTCTGTTGGCAGCTATGTGAATGGCAGCGGCAACACCATCAACCTGAACGAGGACAAGAGCGCCGTCGGCTATTCGCCAAAGCTCGCAGCCATGATCAAGATGTCGGACTGGCTCGGTGTCTTCGGCTCCGTTGCCCATACCGAACGCCTGCCGTCGCTCGACGAAGTGTTTTCCAATTACGTCGTCAACGATGTCGACAAGGAACTGTCGAACAATTTCGAGGCCGGCATCACGCTGTCCTTCGATGATCTGATCCTTGGCGGCGATGCTTTCCGCCTGAAGGGAACGGCGTTCCGCAACAACGTTACGAACTACTACGCCAGCTACTGGAACGGTTCGTCGGTCGTGACGGAAATCATCCCGAAAGCCCGTTACGAAGGACTGGAGCTGGAAGCCTCCTACTGGACCGACAGCATTTACGGATCGCTCGGCGCATCGCTGATACGAGGCAACAATGTCAGCACCGGCGGTTACATGAATGCGGTTCCCGCCGACAGCGCATTCCTCAAGATCGGTTACGTCTATCGGCCATGGAACCTGGACTTCGGCTGGAAAGGCGACTTCTACGCCGCCCAGGACCGTGTGGGCGCCGACGAGCAGGAAACCGCCGGCTACGTGCTGCATAACCTTTATGCGGCATGGAAACCGACCGACGGTTTCATGGCGGACAGCGAGGTCCGGTTCAACGTCGACAACGTGTTCGACAAGTCCTATCGGAACCATCTGAGTGAAGACGAAGGTGCTGGCCGCAGTTTCAAGCTGAGCTTCGCGAAGAAGTTCTGAGCCAAGACCCGCCGCCTGTCCCCGCGGGCGGCGGGTTGCCCATCGGAGACGGACAGTTACGGCCCGGGAAACGTCGACCGCCAGCGGCGCAGGAAGGTTTCCCGGGTCAAAGCATCGAGCGCAACCATGAGCGCAGGCGACAGCCCGATCGGCCGCAGCGCGGTCGAACTCAGCACCTCCCCCTCGTTGCCTTCTTCCGTTTCCAGAAGCGGGCTGATCAGCAGTGCGGTCCTGAGCGCAAGCGTGCCTTCCGAAGACAGCAGGAAATCCAGAAACGCTTCTGCCTCGGTCTGGTTTTTTGCCTGTTTCGGGATCATGAAGGTGCGCGACAGGACAAGGGTATAATCGGACGGCAGCACGATGCCGATCCGGTCGTCCTTGAGCTGGTACCCCTGTGCATAGGATCCGAGCACATTGTAGGCGATCAGGTAGCGCCCTTCGGCAACGCCCCTGATGATGTCGACGGAACAGCAGGTGGAAATTGCCTGCGACCGGCCGAAGGATTCCTGCAGCGCCCCGAAGGTGGTCGCTTCCTGCGCGTCGGCAAAGGCGAACAGATAGCCAAGGCCGGACTGTTCGATATCGTATGTCGCGACCCGCCCGGCATAGGGCGTTCCGGACGGCCTCAGGAGATCGAGCAGGTCGAAGCGCGTCTGCGGAATATCCTCCACCGGCACCAGCTCGCGGTTATAGACGATCACCGCAGGCTCTCGGGTGATGCCCCACAACTCGTCGCGCCAGCGAAGCGCTTCCGGCAACTGTTCGGTCAACCGGGACCGGTAGGACGCCGCACAGGCTTCGTTGACCAGCTGCACCATCTGGTGAACCCCGGAGCTGATGACAATATCGGCACCGGGAAGACCGTCACGACAATCCCGGCGGGTCAACCGGTAGAGCTCGTTCGAGCCCCATTGTTCGTAGCGCACCTGCAGACCGGGCCGGGTGCGCAGATAGGTTTCGACCACGGGTCCGAAAATGGAAATGTCGGTGGTCGAGCGCAGCACCAGCACCCTGTTGCTGGTCTGGGGACCGAACACCTCCACCATTTCCTGGGCAGAGGCGGTACGGCCCGCGACCAGCAGAAGCAGTGCTGCGACAAGTGACTTCAGGACGTTCTGGAGCCGCTTCATGCCCGGACCTCCGCTACAGCGGCAAAGACCAGGGCGGCACGAAAGCTCCCCCCGCCTGTTTTTTCCAGCCGCAATTCGCCATCGAAGGCGTGGGCGACCGAATGTGCGATCGCAAGACCGAGACCGGAACTGCTCTGCCGTGACAAAGTACCCTTGTTGAAGCGTGAGCCAAGGTCGGCAAGAACGCCGTCCGCGGGCCCACCGCCTGCATCCTCCACCCAGATGCTGCCCCGGCGGCCCTCGGCCGAAGCTCCGATGCGTACCGGCGACCGGCCATATTTGAGCGCATTGTTCAGGAGGTTCTTCAGGGCTTCCTTCAGGGACTGCACATCCGCCATCACCTCGACGGGATCCTCGCCGATATCCAGGATCACATCGAACTCCGGATTGAGAACCGCATGATCGCCTTCTTCGAAAACGTCGAGGGCAATATCGCGCAGATCCACCCTTTCCCGCCTGGCACTGTCGCCCCGGTGGATCACCAGCGCCTGGCTCAGGAGCTGGTCCAGCAGGCGGCCGAGACTGGCAGTGCGCGTCTGGATCCGCTCGACGATCTTTTCCTTGCGGGCAAGCTCCGGTTCGTCGATGAAGAGATCCGCCTGGGCCCTGAGCGCTGCAACCGGCGTCCTGAGCTGATGCGCGGTGTCGGAGATCAGATGCCGCATGGAGTTCATCTGACGGTCGAGCCGGGCCATGAAACCGTTGAGGGCATTGATCATGACCGCCGTTTCCCGGGGCACCGAGGTATCCAGCGGCGTCAGGTCATGCGGATCGCGCGCCGACAGGCCGCCGGCGATCCGCTCCAGAGGCTGCAGCACCGAGCGGACGACAACGATCGACAGCAGCACCATCGCAAGCCCGGAGGCTGCAAGCACGTAGAGTGCCTTGCGGGTGATGTCATAGGCCATGTCGTTACGTGCCCGCAGGGTCTGGCCGACGACCACCTTGACCGTTCCGTTGAGCGTCCGTTCGGCAAAACGGCGGGAGACCACGGCAAACCGGGCGGGTTCGCCGAAGAATGAGCCATCGAAAAACCCGTCCCGAAAATCGCGCCGGCCTGTCGGCAGGACGATTTCATCATAGCCGGTCAGCGTCTCGCCTTCCGCACCGATGATGCGGTAGCCGATCCTGTCGTCGGGAGCGAGGGCAAGCAGCTCGAACGCGGAGACGGGCAGCTCGATGACAGGCCTGCCGTCCTGAACGGTGATGGAGGAGGCAATGCCGGTCGCCGCGCCCAGGAGCAGCCGGTCATAGGCGCTTCTGGCGGCTTCCCGGCCGTAGGCGAAAGCGGCGATGGACACGATCACGCCACCGAAGATCAGCAGGAAGGCGATCCCGAAGGCAACACGTGCCGTGAGCGAGGTCGACGCAAGCCTGCGGAACAGATCAGTCATCGACTTCCAGCTTGTAGCCAAGCCCTCTCTGGGTCTCGATCCGGACCGATCCGCCCGAGAGCTTCTTGCGCAGCCGGGCGACGTAAAGCTCCAGCGCGTTCATGCTGACGTCGGTATCCTGGAAACTGAACACGCCCTCGAACAGGCGCTCCTTGCTGACGGTCTTGCCGCGATTGCGGACCAGGATTTCCAGCAGCGAGAATTCGCGCCGGGTGAGATTGACCGGGCTATCGCCCTCGCGCACGACCCGGGCCGACGCGTTGAAGGTGAGATTGCCGAGCGTCAGTTCTTCCGCCTTGTCGCCCTGCTCCCGGCGATAGAGCGCGCGAATGCGGGCTTCCAGCTCGCGGTGGTCGAACGGCTTGACCAGGTAATCATCCGCTCCGGAATTGAGCGAGGAGACCCTGTCATCGACGGAGAACTCCGCTGTCAGCATCAGCACCGGCGTGCGTTCCCCCCGTGCCCGGATTTCCTTCAGCAGCTCGGTACCGAGCCCGTCGGGCAAATTGATATCCAGAACGATCACGTCATAGGTCTGGACGGTCACGCAGGCCCGCGCCTCTTCCAGCGACTTTGCAAGATCGCAGGCGATACCGGACCGGTCCAGCCGGATCATGATCGCCTCCGCCATGTCAAACGTGTCTTCAACGAGCAAAAGGCGCAAAGATTCTTTCCTCCCGATCCCAGTCTTGCCCCGCAATTTCGCCGCTTGCAAGCAATGTGGCCTGCGGTGACAGGTTGGTGACAGGGTTTGGCGCTAGGCTCACCTCACGTCCGTTGGGAGGACCCGCGTCGTCGCGGCACAACGGATAACAAGGGCTCACCAAAAGCCTTGCACATGTGGAGGAAACACAACATGGCATTCAAAAAGACCCGCCTTCTGCTGGCGGCCGCATTCCTTGGCGCATCCGCGTTCGGCGCAACCGCTGCCGATTTCACACCGGAAAACCCGGAGTGCATTGCACCGGCCAACCCGGGCGGTGGCTGGGACTTCACCTGCCGACAGGTCGGCAAGACCCTTCAGGACCTGAAGCTTCTCGACAAGACCATGCAGGTGGTGAACCTGGCTGGTGGCGGCGGTGGCGTTGCCTACGCTGAAGTTGTCAACAAGCGTGGCGACGACAACGACCTGATCGTCGCAGCCTCCTCGGCCACCGCGACCCGTCTTGCCCAGGGCGCGTTCCCTGGCAACACCATGGACCAGGTCCGCTGGGTTGCTTCCGTCGGTGCTGACTACGGCGTGATCGCCGTTGCCGCTGACAGCCCGATCAACACGCTGCCGGACCTTCTGGACCAGATGAAGTCCGATCCGACCTCCGTCTCTGTTGCCGGTGGCTCCGCAGTTGGTGGTTGGGACCACCTGAAGGTCCTGATCGCTGCCAACGCTTATGGCATCGAAGACGTCCGCACCGTGAAATACATTGCCTTTGACGGTGGCGGTGAAGCCGTGACCCAGCTTCTGGCCGGCTCCGTCCAGGCCTTCACGGGTGATATTTCCGAAGCCAAGGGCTTTGTCGACAGCGGCGACATCAAGGTGATCGCGGTTCTGGCTCCCGAGCGTCTGTCCGGTGAATTCGCCGACTTCCCGACCGCAAAGGAACAGGGTGTCGACGCAATCGGCGCCAACTGGCGCGGCTTCTACGCACCGGGCAACATGTCCGACGACGCCTATAACGCCTGGGTGTCCAAGATCTCCGAACTCTACGCAAGCGAAGAGTGGAAAGGCATCATGGCTGCAAACGGTCTGGCTCCGCTCGACCTGCAGGGCGATGCTTTCCAGGAATTCGTTGCCAACTCGGTTCAGCAGATCCAGGACATCTCCAAAGAAATCGGCATCATCAAATAAGAATGCCTACAGTCCGACTGGAGGGGGCGCAGTCCATGTGCCCCCTTCTTTTTCTGGACGCGTCCGAACGCGGGCGACATCCGGTTTACCCCACTCAGCTTTGAGACCGACAGCGTAACGCCGGAAAAATGTCTGCCTGATCAGAGTCCGCTCGATTGGGCAAAGTGGATTGTCGGCGGACACAGTGGCACACTTCGGGTGCCAACAAACAACAGAACACATAAGGGGCGGCCGCCGGACTTGGGGAGGAGCCGCTATTAGGAAGGTATCCATGAGCGACCGCATCTTTGGCGCGGTCGGGCTACTTCTCGCGCTGGGATATGCCTGGGCCGCTCTTATCATCGAAGAAAGCTTTCTGTCCGACGCCGTCGGCCCGAAGGCCTTCCCCCTGATCATCGCATCCGTCTTGGGTCTGTCGTCGCTGGCGATTTTCCTGAAACCCGACGTCGCGCCGGAATGGCCGTCACTGCCGCGCCTTCTCGAAGTCGCCATGGCCGTGCTGGCGATGATCCTCTACGCGATACTTCTGCCGGAAGCCGGCTTCATCATCTCGACAGCCGTTGCCGCCGCCTATCTGACCTGGCGCCTCGGCTCCTCGCCGATCGGCTCGATCATCACCGGCTGCCTGACCTCGCTGGGCATCTACGCGGTCTTCCACCTTGTTCTTGGCCTGTCCCTGGCCAAGGGCCCGTTCGGCTTTTAACGGAGCATCGCCATGGAAACCCTCTCTTCACTGGCCGACGGCTTCGCCATCGCACTGACCTGGCAGAACCTGCTGCTCGCCCTTCTCGGCTGTTTTCTCGGCACCATCATGGGCGCTTTGCCAGGCCTCGGCCCGTCCAACGGCGTCGCCATCCTGATCCCGCTGGCCTTCACGCTCGGCCTCGGCGCCACGCCCTCGCTGATCCTGCTGACATCGGTTTACTACGGCGCCATGTATGGCGGGCGTATCTCGTCGATCCTGCTGAACATTCCCGGTGACGAACCGGCGATGATGACCTGTCTCGACGGTTACCCGATGGCCCAGCAGGGACGCGCCGGCGAGGCCCTGTCCCTGTCGGGCGTCGCCTCCTTCGTCGGCGCGTTCATCGCCACCTGGGGCCTGATCCTGCTGGCACCTCAGCTGGTCAAGATCGCACTTCTGTTCGGACCGGCGGAATATTTCGCCCTGTTCACGCTGGCCTTCGCCACCCTGGGCGGCGTTGCCTCGACCAACCAGGCCAAGACCGCCTTCGCCGCGGCGCTCGGCATTGGTCTGGCCACCGTCGGTGTCGACACCCAGACCGGCGTGCCGCGCTTCACCTTCGGTGAAGTGCACCTTTACGACGGCATCGACTTCCTGGTGGCCATCGTCGGCCTGTTCGCGCTGTCCGAGGTTTTCCTGTTTCTGGAGCACCGCCACGGCAATGCCGACGCCAATTCCAGCAAGATCTCCGTCGGCCGGCTGATGCCCAGCTTCGCGCTGCTGAAATACTGCACCCCAACCATGCTGCGCACCAGCCTGCTCGGCTTCGTGGCAGGCGTTCTGCCCGGTGCCGGCGCATCGCTCGGCTCGTTCATTTCCTATACGTTCGAGAAGAAGCTCGTCGACAAGGAAGGCACCTTCGGCAAGGGCGACCCGCGCGGTGTTGCCGCCCCGGAAGCCGGCAACAATGCCGCTGCCGGTGGCGCGCTCGTGCCGATGCTGGCACTTGGTGTTCCGGGCTCAGGCACCACGGCCGTGCTGCTGGCGGTTCTGCTGGCGCTCAACATCACCCCGGGCCCATTGCTGTTCACCCAGCAGCCGGATGTGGTCTGGGGCCTGATCGCGGCGCTCTTCATTGCCAACTTCATGCTGCTGGCCATGAACATCCCGATGATCGGCCTGTTCACCCGCGTCCTCCTGATCCCGCCGCGTATCCTGATGCCCATCGTCGCCATGGTCAGCTTCGTCGGCATCTACGGCATCTCCGGCTCCTCCTTCGACCTTATGGTCATGGTCGGCTTCGGCGTGCTCGGCTGGGTGCTGCGCAAGCTCGACGTGCCGCTGGTTCCGATCATCCTCGGCACGCTTCTCGGCAACGCCATGGAAAACAACCTGCGCCGTGCGATTACCATCAGCAACGGCGACTGGTTCACCCTGGTCGCAAGCCCGCTCTCGTTGACCCTGTGGAGCCTGGCCATCATCGGCTTCGTGCTGCCGATCATCTTCGGCAAGGTCCTGAAAGCCCGCATGCGCCGCATGGCCAAGGATGAAGAAGGCTCAATCGTCGACTGATTGCTGCTAGCACCGCAACAAACGAAAACGCCCTCTTCTACCGAACGAGGGCGTTTTTGTTTGTGTGCACCCAACGCGCTCGGTCGCAAGGTTTCGGCCCACTCTGTAAAGCCGCTGTTCATTGCGCGGCGTGCGAAGGCCTACTCAGGGCGGGAAGCGAGGATTGGCTGAAGGTTTCAAGAGGGAGACTGTGCGGACTTTCCAGCCAATCATGTGGCTGGGTCATATGTCCGCGTCCGGTGAACTATCAATTATGTAGTGAGTTGCTTTCGAGTGTGAAGTATCTCGCGGTCCACCCGGTCTCTAGAAGTCACCTCATGGCGCTGAAATCAATCAGCGCAGGACGCTTTAATGAGGAAAATACAATGACGACACAGACTCACAGCGGAACCGTTTCAAACTGTAGATATGTTGGTACTCGCGTGACAGCCTCTCACGGAGAGCGAAGCTCTTGGAAGCTGGATGAACCAATTACCCTGATCAATGCCAAGGCAGACTTTCGTGGCGCCTCAAGTATTCGGTAGGTTTTGGGGTCGTTGCTGCCATTCGCTGTTATCGATTTGAACGACCGCTTCGTATATTTGAACCCGCCTGGAGCTCTCCGTAAAATCGCGAGAGTGAGGGCCGACCAGCGACTATCGTTTCAGGCGCAAAAACTTATCTCTTGAGATAAGTAATAGCTCGATTTATAGTTACCCTTATGGATAACAATAGCCCCGACCTCGATACCGTCTTCCTGGCGTTCGCCGACCCCACCCGTCGCGCCGTGCTCCGGCGACTGGGTCAGGGCCCGGCCTCGGTCAGCGACCTGTCGGCCCCATTTGACATGGCCCTGCCACCGTTCATGAAACATATCAGGACGCTGGAGAAAGCGGGCCTGATCATCACTCGAAAGGACGGCCGGGTTCGAACGTGCGAGATCAACCCCGCACGCTACACCGAATTAGAGCGGTGGCTCACCGACCAACGCATGAACTGGGCGTCGCGTTATCGAAAGCTGGATGCACTTCTCGACACCCTGAAAGGACAGACAGAATGACTGCCGACCTTCCCTTCAGCATCACCGCCGACGTGCAGACGAACCGGCTGACGATCAGGCGCAGCTTCGACGCGCCCAAGGCGCTAGTTTGGGCCTGCTACACCAAAGCGGAACTGCTCGACCAATGGTTCGCGCCCGAACCCCTGACGGCCCGAACAAAATCGATGGAGTTCCGCGAAGGCGGGCACTGGCACTTCGCCATGATCGATCCGGATGGCAACGAATACTGGGGCCGGTTCGACTATGAGGCGATCGACCCGACCGACAGCTACCGCGCGCGGGATGCCTTCAGCGACGAGACAGGCGCAGTGAACCACGACATGCCGGTCTCGGTCTGGGACGTAACCTTCGAGGAAACCGCGCCTTACACCGTGGTTCAGATCGTAGCGACCTACGAGAGTGCCGAGGCCATGCAGGCGGTCAGGGCCATGGGCATGGAGGCCGGGATGAAGTCTGTCTTCGACCGGCTCAATGGCCTCCTGAAAAGCCTTGGCGCTACCGCGAAATGAGGATTGCGGACATGCCAACGATAACGGCCTTCAAGGCTTCACCGGACAAAGGCGCCGGACTGGCGCGGGACATGCGCATCCGGTGGGCGCTGGAGGAGGTCGGTCAGCCCTACGATGTGCGCCTCGTTACGTTTGAAGACCTGAAACAACCGCCGCATCTGGAAATTCAGCCCTTCGGCCAGATTCCGACCTATGAAGACGGAGATTTATCTCTGTTCGAGTCAGGGGCCATCGTTCTTCATATCGCGCAAAACAACCCCGGATTGCTACCCGTTGATGAGGTGGCGCGGGCCAGGGCATTGAGTTGGATGTTCGCAGCCCTGAACACCGTCGAGCCGCCAATCGTGGAACGCGACAACGTAAAATACTTCGAAGCGGACAAGAGTTGGCAGGCGGAACGCTTTGCGATTGTGGACGCACGGATCAGAACGTGCCTGGATCGGCTAGCCGCCGCCCTGGGAGATGCGTCATGGCTGACCGGCTCCTTCAGCGCCGCCGACATTCTCATGGTCCATGCGATCCGCCGGCTGGAAGGATCCGGGATCCTTGAGGGCTATCAAGTGTTCATGGACTATATCGCCCGCGCCGAAGCCCGGCCGGCCTACAAGCGCGCTTTCGCGGCTCAATATGAGGTGTTCCTGGACGCTTCATCCGCTTGAAAGAAGACATTCAGCGACAACGGTCCAACAGCGACGTCTTCCCGCGCGGCTGCCATTCGCCCACGATTTGAACCGACGGCGACAAGTCCAATCTCGTCGCGTGCAACCTGATTGCAGCCGCAATCAATGTGAGTTTGGCACCCTGGGCAGACGCAGATAATTCGAGTGAGAACCCGGGATGCTTGCAATCCGAGCCGTGGATAGGCGCAACGCACGATCCATATCGATCTGCAGGACGGCGCTCCAGTAGCGGGCATCTGCATGCTCAATCGGGGTGAATGTCCCGTGGTGTGCATCCGGATTCCAGCACCACCGCGATCCAGTTCACATTTGCCTTGAGTCCGAACCCGTCGAGCCAGGCCTGTTGCAGCCGGTAGGCGGGAAGTTCCTGGGCTCCCGGGCAGTACCAGTGGCCCGCGGC
Organism: Roseibium sp. LAB1; assembly: GCF_054658235.1. Taxonomy (NCBI): domain Bacteria; kingdom Pseudomonadati; phylum Pseudomonadota; class Alphaproteobacteria; order Hyphomicrobiales; family Stappiaceae; genus Roseibium; species Roseibium sp. LAB1. The sequence continues at coordinate 1,639,981 of NZ_BAAGIB010000001.1, forward strand.
TGCTTGCCTGTGATGGACGAGTTCATGCAGCAACACGCTGACGTCTTGCGGGTTGCGGGGGTTCCAGGGGCGCACCAGCCAGATGCTCGTACGGTCCGCATCGTAATACCCCCGCGGATTGCTGTCGTGTGCGACGCGGACAGTGTCCGATGGAAACAGGAACTGGTCCGCTTCCATCCAGCGTATCGCCGCCGCCTCCTCGCGCCGCGGCAACGAGGTGTTGTCGTCCAGCCAGTCCTCGAGATGGCTGACGAGGCCGGGCATGTCGTCGGCCTCTAGCAAGGCCACAGGCTCGGCTGGCTGGGCAGCTGCCGGAACGAGGAATGCAAGAAGGCAAAGCTGGAGGGTACACGCCAGACGAAGTCCGGCGAGGTGTCCGAGAGCCATGATGGCCTCCGCTGATTTTGGAAATTGATGAGGGAATGCTACGATCTGAGTGCAATCGACACAAAAGGCGAAAATTCACCTTCTGCTGAAGGGAATTCACTTCCTATGGGCCGCAGGTTTCCACCGTTTGCGGCGGTTCGCGCCTTCGAGGCTGCCGCGCGTCACAAGAGCTTCAAGAAGGCTGCAGACGAGCTGTGTCTGTCGCCTTCGGCAGTCAGCCATCAGATCCGGGCACTGGAAGAATATCTCGACACGGCGCTCTTTGAACGCAAGGGTAACGGGATGGACCTGACACTGACGGGGCGCGGTTATGCGGGCAAACTGACGCATTTGCTGAATGGTCTCGAAGAAACGACGCGCACCGTTCAGGAGGCAGGTCAGCGACCGTTTCGAATCCTGTGCACCCCTGGCTTTGCGGCGCGCTGGCTCGTACCGAGACTGGACCGGTTGAGCTTCGGCGACAGGGTGCGACTGCGTGTTTCGTCCGGTGCTCCATCGGTGGATTTTTCGGTGAACGAAAGCGATCTGGTCATTCAGTGGAGCGACGAGCCGGTAGAGGGCGTGAAAAGCGAACGGCTGATGTCGTCGAACCGCTATCCGGTCATCAGCCCGGAATTGCTGGCCCGCGAGAAAATCCGCAAGCCCGAGGATTTGCTTCGCCTCCGGCTCATGCACGATGAAACAGGTGACGCCTGGGCGGAGTGGTTCACGGCTGCCGGGCTTACACCCCCCGCGATGCCACGCGGACCGGTTTTCCCGAACTGCGAACTGGCCACCACAGCAGCAGAGAAGGGACAAGGCGTGTCGCTGGCTTATGACGCGATGGTGCGTTCCACGGTGGCATCAGGACGGTTGGTCCGACTGTTCGACACCGTGACGATGCCGATCGTCATATATTCCGTGGCCTATACCGAGGCCCGTGCTGCCGATCCGATGGTGCTGGCATTTCGTGACTGGATATTTGGAGAGGTCCAGCAGGACCGTGTAATCCGGTCAGACCTGTCGGCGACGGGCTGAGACGGCAATGTGTCGCTGGTTCCGATCATCCTGTGCAAGATCCTGAACGCCCGCATGCGCCACATGGCCAAGGATGAAGAAGGCTGTTTGTGATGCGTTTTTGCGAACGTGTGGGCTACGGATTGTCTGGCTCGAAGGCGACTTTCGCCTCTCGAGCAGTTTGAACTTTACCAGTATCCTGGCCACGTCCTCTACTTCCGGCAAGACGGGGTCAGGGAGGCGGGGTCAGGGAGGCGGGGTCAGGGAGGCGGGGTCAGGGAGGCGGGATCAGGGAAGGCCCAGCAGCGGGTCGCCCATGATCCTGTCTGCGGCAAGCGCCGCGCCTTCGGCATTCAGATGCGCATCCGGCGCGTAAAGCCCCAGCGGCGACGGATGGTCGCGAAAGGTCGGGGTCAGGTCGATCAGGTCCAACCCTGCGCTCTCGGCCGCGCGGGCCACGTTCCGGCGTAGCGGGGCGCTGACGAAGCCATGCGGAAACAGCCCCCCGAACTGGTCAAGCGCGGGGATATAGACCACCACCACGCGCCCCTGCCAGCCATCCGCGATCTGCTTCATGCGATGCAGGATCTGTTCGAAAACCGGGTTGTCGTGGGCCGCCTTTGGGTAGTGCAAACCCAGAATGCTGGCGGTTTCCTGAAGGGCGAGAAAATTGCGCATATAGGAGCGGCGGCTCAGATATTCCTCCAGAGTGGCGGCGGTGCCTTGCCACCAGCCGGCGATGATCCGGGCCGCTTCCGCGCGCCGTGCCGCGCTCATCTCTATCGGGCCGAAATCGGCTCCCGGCGCCAGGGCCTCGTGCAGCCATGGCTGCTCGGTCTCGACAGACAGGTTTTCCCAGTCATTACCCTCGAAAAAGGCCAGAACGGTGATGCGGGGGCGGAAATGCGGGCCATAGCGGCCAAAGACCGCCAGTTCATACAAGGGACCAGCACCCCGAGTGGCGGTGTTCAGGATCGAAGCCCCGCCCGCGCGCATCTGGTCGACGAGATGCTGGCCATCGTCGAGGCAGATCCCCTCGGCAAAGGAGTCGCCGAGGACCATCAGATCGACCGGCGCGGCGGTTTCCGGCTGCGGGTTGCGAAAACCGTAACTGTCGGTCCGTGTCGTGACCGGCACGCCCATGCGGCTACACAGCAGCATCTCGGTTCCAGGCATTCCGGCCAGCACCGCATCGGCCAGAGTTTCGGTCCCCAATTTGGCATTCAGGGCCTTGATCGTATAGGCCGGGGGCATGGCGCCGCCAAAGCGGTCCGGATCGGCGCCGCCATCGACGATCCCGGCCAGCCCCATTCGCTGCGGCAGGTGATGCCAACGCATATAGCCCTCGAAGAGAAACACCGCGGCAAGGATCGAGCAGGCGGAGATCCCCACCGTCAGCGCATTGTCGGGCGACAGCAGCGTGGCGCAACCGACCAGCAGTGCGGCAATCGCCAATGGTCCCAGCACATAGCGCAGCAGCCGGGGCAGGTCCGAGGCGAAATCCCCGTAATGCGCCAGCGCAAAGATCGCGGTCAGCAGGAAGTAACCCGCCGGAATCAGGCACAAGATCGTGGCGGTTCGGCGATGGCGGCCGACAATGGGCAATGGCTTCTCCGGTCAGTCCAGTTCGTACATGTTTTCGTAATTCTCGTGCAGCGAGGCGTCCTGTGCCTGTTTCTCCAGCAGGCAATTGCCGGCGACCAGCATCTCGATTCCGGTGCCCATGAAGCAGCGGAAGGCGTCGGTCGGGGTGCAGACGATCGGCTCCCCGCGCACGTTGAACGAGGTATTGACCAGCAGCGGGCAGCCGGTCAGGTCGTGAAAGGCTGAGATCAGCGCGTGATATTTCGGGTTGGTGTCGCGATGCACCGTCTGCACGCGGGCAGAATAATCGACATGAGTCACGGCGGGAATGGCCGAGCGGCGGATGTTCAGCTTGTCGATGCCGAACAGGGCCTGTTCCTCGGACGTCATCTGGCGCCGGATATGTTCGGCGACATCGGCGACCAGCAGCATATAGGGGCTGTCGCCGTCGAGATCGAACCACTCGCCGACATGCTCGCGCAGGACAGAAGGGGCGAAGGGGCGGAAGCTCTCGCGGTATTTCACCTTGAGGTTCAGCAGCTTCTGCATGGTGTCCGAGCGCGGGTCGCCAAGGATAGACCGGTTGCCAAGCGCACGCGGCCCGAATTCCATCCGCCCCTGAAACCAGCCCACGGCCTTGCCATCCGCCAGCGCCTGTGCGCTGCGGGTCAGGATCTCATCCTCGTCCAGCCGGGTGAAGCTGGCCCCCGCCGCCGTCAGATCCGCCGCGATCCGGTCGTCGTCGAAGGCTGGGCCCAGATAGGCGCCCCGCATTGCATCGCCGGGCTGCGCCTGTCGGGGCCGGCCCAGTTCCATGTGCCACGCCGCCTGCGCCGCCCCGAGTGCCCCGCCGGCATCGCCCGCCGCCGGCTGCACCCAGATGTCGCGAAAGGCGCCGTCGCGCAGGATCTTGCCATTTGCCACGCAGTTCAGCGCCACCCCGCCGGCAAGGCATAGCGAGGGGATCCCGTATTCCTGCGCCAGTGCGCGGGTCATCCGCAGCAGGATCTCCTCGGTCACGGCCTGAACAGAGGCGGCGATATCCATGTGGAACTGGGTCAGCGGCTCGGTCTCGGGCTGGCGCACGGGTTGGCCGAACAGGTCCGACATGGCCTTGCTGGTCATGGTCAGCCCGGCCGCATAGTTGAAATAGCGCTGATCCAGCCGGAACGAGCCGTCCGGCTTTACGTCAACGATCTTGTCCAGCATCAGGTCGCGAAAGCGCGGCTGCCCATAGGGGGCAAGCCCCATTACCTTGTATTCGCCGGAATTCACCTTGAAGCCGGTGTAATAGGTGAAGGCGGAATAGAGCAGGCCCAGCGAATGCGGGAAATGCAGTTCGCGCCGGATTTCCAGATCCTTGCCGCGCCCGATGGCGACCGTGGTCGTCGCCCATTCCCCGACCCCGTCGATGGTCAGTACCACCGCCTCTTCGAAGGGCGAGGAGTAGAAGGCGCTGGCAGCATGGCTGACGTGATGTTCGGCGAACAGCAGCTTGTCCGCGGAAAAGCGCGGGTCGAAAAGGCTCAGTTCTCGCTTCAGCAGGTCCTTCAGAAACAGCTTCTCGCGCAGCCAGACCGGCATTGCCATCCGAAACGAAGTAAAACCGCGTGGGGCATGGGCCAGATAAGACTCCAGCAGGCGCTCGAACTTCAGGAAGGGCTTGTCGTAAAAGGCGACGTGATCGACGCTGGCAAGGTCCAGCCCGGCTTCCTCCAGCACATACGCGATGGCATGGGCGGGAAAGCCAGCATCGTGCTTGCGCCGGGTAAAGCGCTCCTCCTGCGCGGCGGCCACGATCCGGCCATCGACCATCAGCGCCGCTGCACTGTCGTGATACAATGCCGAGATTCCGAGGATCGCCGTCACAGGCCTAGAACAGCGCATAGATGAAGGGAGCCACCGCCGAGCCCTGGCTGAGAACGATCAGCGCCCCGAAAATTGCCAGCACGATAAAGACGGGTAAAAGCCAGAATTTCCGCCTTTCACGCAGAAAACCCCACAATTCAGCGATCATCGACATAGAGGCAATTCCTTGCTTTGTCTGGGAACCGCGCCGGTATTGCGTCCTAATATTGCAGTTTCATGGACTTCGGCTGATCGGTTCTTTGAATCCAATATGAATTTTCATTCGGATCCACTTTCCGTGAAAGCGGATCCTTTCCACTGGCCCGCATTGCCAGCCCGATTGGAATGAAGACTAAAATAAACACAAGCGCCATAACTATCGGCGCCACCACGGCACCAAGCAGCAGGCCCAACTTGAACCACAACCTGTTGGGCAAGCGCAGGATCTGCGGCGCAAATACGGCGAGGGCGATGAAAACAGCCGCGAGGCCCAGCAATACCCAGCGTGGCGCGGAGCCATCCGTGACCGGCCACAGCCCGATCAGTGCAAAGACCGCAGCGAAAACCAGCCCGAAATTCCGTTCGGAGCCGATCCTGACCGAGGTGTTTGACTGATGATCACTCATTTGAAATTTCAAAAGTTAACAATCTATACTAAACATATCAGAATAAACGGGGTTAGTCGCCCGTTAAAATTCGCGTAAAAAATAGGCAGATGATCCGGTTTTGCACAAACCGGACAAGGGATTCAACTGCGTAAATCCAGTTTGATAGCCCGGTTGGTATGAGCCATTGGGCCCCGGCGAAGCACAAGACCACGAACTGGTCGGCTTGCAAGGAGGCATTGAAGCGACGTGTGGCCCTGACAGCGTGGTTCGATCCCGCGATCGTGTGACGCCACTGCCGAAGGTCAAGCCGGCCAGTGAGATAGGCGGCTACGAGCGGCGTGGCCGGAAGTCTCCTGGGTGGCCGAGCCTGTTTGACGAACCGGACCATATTGCGAAGCGAAGAAAAGATCGGATTCGAATTGAAGTCGCAGAATAAAAGAACCGAATAAAGGTCAGCAGAAATGAGAATTGTGTTGTCGGGTCAACCCCTACTGATCCAGTCTGTTGTTTTGATCTGTTCTGCTGCATTTATTGCTGGCTTCATATGTTGTTTTTTAGGTATTATTTCAATCATATTAAAAATTGGAGCTTTGGAGAGCCAGATTACGCGGAACTCGAAGGGAAACAATTTCCCGAAACCGATCTGATACGCAGCGCCCTCCTCCCGCCAGGCTACCCCGCCCAGCGACATGTGGGGCCTTCGGGCGCTCAGCCTTGCTCTGCCCTGCTCGCTGCGCCGTCCAATTGTGACCAATCTGTCTGTCAGAAATCGTGACCATTCTCGCTAGTTACAACAGGGCTCCAGCGCGTAAATTGAGGCGTCTGGTTGCCAGCCGCCTTCGTAGCCGCAATGAATGGCAGCTTCAACGAGCTGCACGCAGCACCCTATCAGCAGGTGACTGTCAGCAAGGGGCCGTTTGTGTCCACCAGGCACGCACCAAGATCAGAACCGGCACCCTGCGCCGGCGCAGGTCTGCGTCGAGCCCTTGTTGTGCATTCAGGACGGCGGGTTCCTGCGGGCGCAGTTCCATCACGGGTGCCAAACGATCAGCTCTTTCTGCTGAGATGGCGATTTTGATTGCGACACCGTTGCAACAGGCGCAACAATATCCGGTTTGCTGTCCGCATCCATCCGTTCGCCCGAACGAGGACAGACAGTAGATCCGTCAGAAAGGCGTAAAATCATGACGACGCTTGTTCAGGATCATTATGGTGCGTCCGACATCGTCTCGCGCATCCTCGCTGCTATCCCCTGGCTGCCCGAAGAGGGCAAGGCACTCACTGCAGATCAGCTCTTTGCCTATGACCAGTTGCACGGCAGGGAACTCCAGGCAACGAAAGACCATGCCGCAAGGCTTAATCCGGGTAAGGCCGCGCATGTTCTCGACATCGGTTCGGGGATCGGCGGACCGGCACGCTATGTTGCCAGCACTTTCGGCTGCCATGTCACCGGGATCGACCTGACGCCGGAATTCATTGCGGCCGCGGATGAACTCACCAGCTTGTGCGGTTTGTCGGATCTGTCGACATTCGTTCTTGGCGATGCTGCGACAATTCCGTTCGAGGCCGCGGCGTTCGATCACGCTTATTGCTTCTACGTGGGCATGAACCTCATCGATAAACCGGCGGTTCTGAGTGAGTGCCTCCGGGTTCTGAAGCCGGGCGGCATCCTGCTATGGACCGAAGTGACTTCCGTTGTGGGCACTCCCTACTATCCCTTGCCCTGGTCATTGAACGCCGAGGGTAGTCACGTCGACACGCTTGAAGCTTTGAAGGGGCAAATGCTGGCTGCCGGTTTCGAGATTGTGTCCGTAGACGACGAGACCGGTGCGCACCTGGAGTTGGCAAAGCGGATGAAATCATCCGGCGTCATCCCGTCAGCAGGACAGAAACAGGCAAACGAGGTTGTTCTTGGCCCCGACTTTCTTGAACGACGCGTCAACTACCTCAAGAGCCTGTCCGAGGGACGCATCGCGAGCACACTGCTGGTCGCGAAAAAGCCCGGGTAAACCCACCTCGGAGACTGGTTTGGTCGGCGGCGTAATTCTGACGTTCGCAGTCTTTCGGCCCAACAACAATTGGCTGGTCGGGTCCCAGACCACGATCTTCCAGCAATTCGGAGCCGGCAGCGGGAAATTCGCACCGAATGGCAAACCTCTGTTACCCGCAATCACAGGCTTTCAAGGCGGCGGTCTGGACAGTCCCGGATGGGGCGTCGCCTTTTTCGCCGATGACAAGGTCTGGCTCACAAACCTGATCGGCAGCACGATTTCCGTGCTGGACCGCAAGACTGGCGAGCCACTGTCGCCTGAAGGCGGCTACAATTTCGATGGCAAGCTCGGGCAGATGCAGGGCGTCCTCGTCGCACCCAACGGCGATGTCTGGGCGCTGGACAATGCCAACAGCCAAATCGTCCACATTCCCGGCGGCGCCCCGTCCAAAGGACGCCTTCTGGGCCAGACCGTGGACGGCAAACCCGCAGATGGCACGTCGCAGGTCAAGCTGCCTTTCGGCATCGCCATTGACCAGGAGGACAGGATCTGGATCACCAACAGCGGCTCCGACACGGTAACCCGGTTTCCGGCGAACGATCCGGCCAAGGCGGAAGAGTTCAAGGTCGGCTTCAGCCCGCATGCCATTGCCATCGACAGCCAGGGCAATGCCTGGGTCGGCAATGGATGGAACGATACGGATGCGGGTTTTAGCGAGAACCCTCCCGAGGCGGTATCGACCCACTTCTCAGCTCATACCATCGTTGTGTTCTTCGGGGTTGCAAAGCCTGTAAAGACACCACTCATCGGGCCGGTCCGAGCTCAGTAAAGGATGGTGTTTCGGGGCAGACTTCGCGGCCTCCGCTGCGCAGCTGGAGCGGTATCATGGCTTTGAGATTGCTTTGGCCAATTCGCCTTGGATCGCGACGGCGAACAGGCTTTGTCCGGCCCTGGCTTTTGCAACAAGCCGGCGGAACCGATGTAAATGCCCGTTTCCCCGGAAACGGGTCCGGTTGCTGCCAGTCCCCTGGTCGGCCCCAACACGACCGGTCGCATTTCGTGACCTGTTTCAAAACAGTCCGGGCTGGCAAATTGCAATATCTGGCAAGTTTGAACGCAGTCCGGGTCAACGTCGTTTCGCGAGTGTGACACAATTAACACGTGTATTCCGACTTGGCGCGACCCGTGACACTTAAAGCTTGATCTGCCCGGAACAGCAGCTACGGTGGCAATGTTGGAGCGCATGAGCATTGTGCATGTGCGGCGACATTCATGTTTCAGAGCAATCAGAATTCAAGAGGTCCCCATGCGACGTCTCGGCCTAAACTAGACCGACACGCAGACCAAATTCGGTTCCCGTGTCGGTATCAGCCTATCATCCGTACCGCCCGCGACCCGAATCTCTCAAAGAGCATCTCCGTGCCGGTACGATTCTTTTCATGAATCTCGACCTGAAAACGGAGCACTGGACCGATGAACACGGTCTTTTCCTATCTTGAAAACATTGTATCGCCCTTCAAGCCTCACGACGGAACGCCGCCGCCTTCCGATCTGAGCGCGTTTTACTGGCATTTCATCCGCCAGATCTGGAAGCCGCTGGCCTGGCTGATGGCGTTCGGGTTCGTCGTCTCGATCATCGAGGTCGCGCTTTTTGATTATCTCGGGCGGATCATCGACTATCTGAACACAACCGGCCCCGATCAATTGCTTGCCGATCACGGCGGCGAACTTGTCTGGATGCTGGTGGTGGTTGTGCTGCTGCGCCCGCTGTTTGGCGCGGGCCACACGATGATCAAGTTCCAGATCATCGAGCCGGCCATGACCAACCTCGTGCGCTGGCAGACGCATAAACATGTTCTGGGACAGTCGTTGTCCTACTTCAACAACGACTTTGCCGGCCGGATTGCAAACAAGATCATACAGACGGGGCCGTCCCTGCGCGGATCCGTCGTGTCCCTGATTGATGCGATCTGGTTCGTTCTGATCTATGTCACCGCAGCCATCTATCTGTTTGCCGGGGTCGATGCCTGGCTGATCCTGCCGCTGGCCGGATGGCTCTTCATTTACGTGGCGTTGCTGGTCAGTTTCGTTCCCAGGATCAAGGAGCGCTCGGCCATCATGTCCGAGGCGCGTTCGAGCCTGACCGGGCGGATCGTCGACAGTTACACCAACATCCTGACCGTCAAGCTCTTCGCCGCAGGCCGACAGGAGGAAGCCTATACCCGCGAGTCGCTGGAAGACCATACAAGGAAGTTCTACGACATCCTTCGGCCATTGTCGCAGATGGTCATCCTGCTCTGGATCGTCAACGGCGTCTTCATTGCATCCCTGAGCGCGCTCGGGATCAGCTTGTGGCAGAGCGGTCTCGTCTCCGTCGGTTCGCTGACGCTGGCCATCACGCTGTCTGTGCGCATCGTCAACATGTCCGCCTGGATCATGTGGATCACGACCGATATTTTCGAAAATGTCGGAACCGTTCAGGAAGGCATGCAAACGATTTCCCGGCCTCATACGCTGGTGGATCGTGCGGGTGCCAAGCCGCTGGCAGTCTCCAGGGGCGAGATCGTCTTTGAAGGTATCCGGTTCCATTACGGACAGGACAAAGGCGTTATTGAGGACCTCTCCCTGAGGATCGAGCCCGGTGAGAAAGTGGGCCTGGTCGGTCGGTCCGGTGCCGGGAAATCGACCCTCGTCAACCTGTTGCTGCGCTTCTACGACCTTGAGGGCGGCCGCATTCTGATCGATGACCAGGACATAAGTGCCGTCACCCAGGACAGCCTCAGGGCGCAGATCGGTATGGTGACCCAGGATACGTCGCTGCTGCACCGTTCCGTGTTTGACAACATCGTTTATGGCCGGTTCGGCGCGAGCCGGGAAGAGGCCATGCGGGCAGCGGAAAAGGCCCATGCCATGTCCTTCATTCCCGACCTTCAGGATTTCAAGGGCCGGCGCGGCCTCGACGCCCATGTTGGCGAGCGTGGTGTCAAACTGTCTGGCGGACAGCGTCAGCGGATTGCCATTGCCCGGGTTCTGTTGAAAGACGCGCCGATCCTGGTTCTGGACGAGGCAACGTCGGCGCTCGACTCCGAAGTCGAGGCCGCCATTCAGGAAAGCCTGTTTGACCTGATGAAGGGCAAGACCGTGATTGCCATCGCCCATCGCCTGTCAACCATTGCTGCGATGGACCGGCTCATCATTATGGATCAGGGCCGGATCATTGAAGAAGGCTCCCACAAGAGGCTGCTGGAAAAGGGCGGGGTTTATGCCCAGCTCTGGAACAGACAGTCCGGTGGCTTCCTGGACCCGGCAAAGGTGGCCTAGGGCAACGCTCGCGCTCTTCGGATAGCGGGCAACGCCTCAAGCCGGTGTTTGGGTACCGATCCCTCCCGTGAAGGTGTGTCACCTTTCACGGGAGGTAGTCTGATGTGAGCTGGTCGGAGGCCTGCAATCCCATTGCGTGCGGCGAACACGGCCAATCCGCTTGCCTACGGAAGTGAGCTTTGCAGAACGTCATCCAGAGGCGTGACGCTTAAATCCGGCAACAATTCTTTCAGCCGCCTGCCGGACAGAGAGTGATCCGTATTCCAGAGATACCGCATCTCTTTCAGTTCCCGCGCCAGTTCCCAGAAAGGCGCGGTCAGCGAAAACAGCCACCATGGAAACCGGGCAAATCGCAGCTCACGTTGCAGGATACGTTCAAGGCCGGTCTTGATCTCTTGCGCCGTCAGCGTGTGGCCTTCAAACGGAATGTCCTCGAACTGCATCAACTCGTGACGCTTTTCAGCCAGAGCAACCGCGGCGCGCGCCCAGTCCGGCACAAAGCACATCGCTTGCCGTATTTCCGCCGGGCCGGGGAGCGTAATTCTGTTTTTCCCGATCCCCCGCAGATAGATCTGTGACATGACGCATCCCTGCCGGTCGGGGTCGATTGCATTTCCTGCTCGCAGCACAATCGTTTGAACACCGCTGTTTGCGTAGTCCCACTCCATGGTCAGCCTTATCTGCCCCTTCCGGCTGACGGGTCTGGCAGGCGTGCACGCCGACCAGACGCCAACCTGATCCCCGAAATGGTAGACATTTCCCGGCAGGAACACGGTTGCGCCGCTTGCCCGCCCGGCCCGGATCACGTCCCGGGTGATTTGCGGCACGATCGTTTCCCAGTCGTGGTAATTGGGTGGATTGAGCCCGTTGAGAATGACGTCGCATCCATGCGCCGCATCCTCCAGACTGTCCTTGCCGCGCCGAAACCTTTTGACGGTCCACCCGGCCTCTTCAAATGCCAATGCGCTATGCCGGCCGAATTTTCCGGATGCGCCCAATATCAATACAGTTCCAGACATGTGTTGCTCCAGCTGGTGTTGAATGCTCGGGCGACAAGCTAGATAGTCAAAAATGAAATGGAATTGCATAAGTTCCCATATAGGGTATTCATTATTGAATGGGCCTGCCGACTGACATTCTTGACTGGAGCTATATCCGTTCATTGCTCGCGGTGGCCGAGACCGGATCCCTGTCAGCGGCGGCAAGAAAAACCGGCCAGAGCCAGCCAACTCTCGGGCGGCATATCAAAGCTGTCGAGATGGCGCTCGGCACGGATCTCTTCGTGCGAAGTGCCAGCGGTCTCCAGCTGACGGAAGCCGGCCTGTCGCTGCTGGAGCCCGCCCGCGACATGGCACAGGCTTATGCGCGTCTGACCACGCAGGCTGCGGGCCGTGATGCCGCCGTTGCCGGCACTGTGCGCATAACGGCGAGCATCGTCGTCTCGAACTACCTGCTGCCCCCGATCATCGCCGAGTTGCGACGCAGGGAGCCAGACATCGAGATCGAGCTGGTCCCTTCAGACACCACCGAAAACCTGATGTTCCGTGAGGCCGACATTGCAGTCCGCATGTTCCGGCCCACCCAGCTGGACGTTGTGGCCCGGAAGATTGTGGATCAGCCCATAGCGCTCTATGCCACCCACGCGGTCCTTGATCGAAATGGCCACCCGCAAACCCTCGAGGAGCTTGCAACCCTCCCCTTTGTCGGGTTCGATCGTTCCGACATGATCCTGCAGCAAATGCGCAACCTGGGTCTCAGGATAGACAGGCACTTCTTCGGCGTCCGCTGCGATCAGCAGGCCATATACTGGGAACTCGTTCGCGCGGGGTGTGGTGTCGGCGCCATGCAAACAGTCATCGGAGACGCGGACCCGAAGGTCCAGAGGCTCGGCTTCCAGCCAGACCTTCCAACCCTGCCCATCTGGCTTGCAGCTCATGAAGCCCTGCACAAAACACCAAGGGTTAAACGTGTGTGGACCTTCCTGGCAGAACAGCTGACACCTGTTTCGCCCGGATGAACGCCCTGGGGTCTTGTGTCAATGTCGGCCGGGATGGAGTGAGCGTTGTCGCTCCGCCCGCCTTGCAGCGTCTGGCAGATGTGAAAAGGACTGCAGTTGAATTGCCGGGCACCTCTGCTTGGCACCACGTCAGAAAGTCGGGAATCCGATGAGCGTAGACCCGCATGGCTTCATTGACGTGGTGGAAAATCATCCTTTTCAGGATGAGTTCAGCCTTCTGCTGCAGGACGTCCGGACCCGCCTTTGCCCATCAACAGTCCCATTGGTCCATAGCGTCTATGTTTACGGAAGTGTTGCGACCGGCAAGGCTGTTGCCGGGCGCTCCGATCTGGACGTGTCTCTGATCCTGCACGACCTGTCGTCGAAGCACGACAGCAAACTCATCGAAGACACGAGGCAGGCCCTTGAGGCGGCGCATTCGATCGTCATCAAAGTCGATTTCGACATCGGCTTGCTGCAGGATGTGTTGTCGGCGGATTCTGCTGTGGCATGGCGCTATTGGCTCAGACATCATTGCCGGTGCATTGCAGGCGAGGATCTGGCTGAAGGCGTACCGTTGTTCCGCCCGTCCCGGATGCTTGCACTCGCGGTGAATGGCGATTTTGAGCAGGTTCTGGGAAAGTACCACAGCATGCTTTCGGCATCTCCCCCAGCATCCGCCTGCAGGCGCCTGGTGAGAGAGGCATCACGAAAGTTGATACGGTCGACCAATGTGCTGCGGACAGACAGTGACCGCGACTGGCCAGACACGCTAGAGGAGCATGTCACCAGTTTCCAGCGCCATTTCCCCACGCACGGCGATGAGTTGCGGTACTTTCTGAGGCAAGTTCAAGAGCCAGATGCGACACCTGAGTATTTTGCAGAACGGCTGAAGACCTTCGTGGACTGGATGAGCGACGTCGTGGGCAATTGTGCTCAATGACTGCGTTGTGCCCGCAGCCGCGCGTGCTGACCCATTGGGTTCCGGATCAGCGCGGAGGCCAAGGTGTGGATCTCCGCTTTGCGTCCCCAAGTCGGTCGTTCGCTGATTCTCGATCCGATCCTAAAAGTAGCCATTCACTGCAAATTGGTCGATGAGTTGGAACGCGGGCATTGGCAACATTCCACACGAATGCTGGCTGCTCTCTCAACCACTTCGTAAGATCCAAGGGATGTGGCGGTCACTGGCCAAACTTTCGCATCGTCAGACCGGCAGACATTTGGTGAGCGTGGCCTTGAAAATCCCCGCCAGGGCCTGCGCCGGCTTACTCAGCACTTCGCCTTTGAGTGTCGCGATGCCGATATCACGGACGATTTCGGGTTCCGTGAGCGAGTGCATTCGAACTTTCTGCGGCAGGTCTGCCGGGACTGCCAATTGGGGTACGATACCGATCCCCAATCCCGAAGCCGCCAGATCGACCAGGGTCGCCGCCTGTCGCACACTGCATGCGATGCTGAGCGGTCGACCCGACCGTTCCAGATACTCCGTCAGCATCATGGGCAGTTCCCGTTCGTCCTGAAACACGATGATCGGCATGCCCTGCATAACCAATAGTGGCAGTCGGGTCAGGCGGTCCAGTGTCAGGACTTCGGGCAATTCATCGAAATGATCGCGGGAAGCAAGCGCGACCAGTGGTTCACGCAGCAGGCGCCTGAACACCAGATCCGATGTGGCCTGCACAAACGGGGTGATACCGAAATCAACCTCTCGCTCGCGGACGGAATTCAGCAAGTCGTTCGATGTAACCTCACGGACTTGCAGCGCCACCTTGGGAAAGCGGGCACGAAATTCTGTCAGGACAGTCGCGAGCGTTCCGGCCGCAACGGTCGGCGCGCAGGCAAACACGACGCGCCCCCGTCGGCGGTCGGCCGCGTCGCGCGCTTCGGTGATGCCTTCCTCCAGGCTGCGGATCGAGTCATGAACCCGTTCCAGTAGGATAGCTCCGTCGGGCGTCGGAATGACGCTGCGCGTCGTGCGCTCAAGAAGTTTCAGGCCGATCTGCTCCTCAAGTTCCGCCACCTGCATGCTGATGGCCGACGGCGTGCGGCCCAGTTCCTCGGCCGCCCGGCTGAAACTGCGCAGATGGGCGACTCGCGCAAAAGTGTGCAAGAGCTTGAGGTTGACTGACATTGCGATCCTTCCCTTGCAGCACCCTATCATCTCATCATGAAAACTGAAAGATCATTCAGTTTAATAAGATGGATTGAATAACAGAGTCCACGCTAACTTCATTGGGCAAGCATGGAATGCACCTAGTGAAATCGCTGGCCTGCGCCGGCCAATCGTGGGCGGCAGGCCTCCTGCTCGCCAATGACGAACGGCCTGCCTGTCGGGATGGGTCCGCATGAGGAGATCCAAGATGAAGCCGTTGGAAGGCCTGAAGATTGTTACTGTCGAACATTTCGCCGCCGGCCCATATGGGTCGATGTATCTGGCGGATATGGGTGCGACGGTGTTCAAGGTGGAAAACGCCGCCTCGCAGGGCGATCCGGCACGCAAGATGGGGCCGTATTTCCTGGGCGAGAACGACAGCCTGGTGTTTCAGGGCTGGAACACCAACAAGAACAGCATCGCGCTGGATCTGAAGAGCCCGGAGGGCCGCGAGGCGTTTCTGGCGATCGTGCGCTCGGCCGATGCCGTGATGAACAACCTGCGCGGCGATCAGCCTGCAAAGCTGGGCATCGACTATGACGCGCTGAGGGCTGAAAAGGAGGACATCGTCTGCCTGCATATCTCGGCTTACGGACGGGATAATTCGCGCGCCAACTGGCCGGGCTATGATTTCCTGATGCAGGCCGAGGCCGGGCTGATGCACCTGACCGGCGACCCGTCGGCGGATCCGACCCGGTTCGGCGTCTCGATCATCGACTTCATGACCGGCACGGTGGGTGTTCTGGGGCTCCTGGCGGCGCTGCGGCGCGCCGGGCAAACCGGAGAGGGCTGCGATGTCGATGTCAGCCTGTTCGACGTGGCGCTGCATCAGTTGGGCTATGCCGGCACCTGGTATCTGAACGAGGGGTTGGAAAGCAGCCGTGTGGCGCGCGGGTCGCATATGTCGGTATCGCCGGTGCAGACGTTCACGGCGCAGGATGGCTGGATCTATGTGATGTGCATGACCGAACGGTTCTGGGAATTGATGGTGGACAAACTGGGACGCAACGATCTGAAGACCGACCCGCGCTTTGTCAATCAGCACACCCGTTCGAAGAACCGGGATGCGCTGACCGAAGTATTGGACGCCGAATTCGCCAAAGCTCCGGCGGCGCATTGGCTTGAAACCTTCCGCGGGTTGCTGCCGGTCGCGCCGGTTCTGAGCGTGCGCGACGCACTGGAAAATCCGTTTGTCGAAGAGGTTGGCATGATTTCGGACGTCCCGCACGAAACGCGCTCCGACATGCGGTTGTTGTCGAACCCGATCAAATTCAATGGCGAACGGTTGTCGCAACGCCCCGGCGGCGCTTTCGGGTCTGGCAATGCCGAGACGGCCTGAAGCATGATGAACAACCGCATGACCCGAGAGAACCTCCCCGCCCTGCTTGAGTTCTATGGCGATATCCGCCCCTATCGCGGCAATACGTCATCGCGAGTGGGCAGCAAGCTGCTCGCCGATCTGGAGACCGCCTTTGACGCCTGCGAGGTGCGGGACCGCGCAACGCTGTCGTTTCACCATCACTTGCGCAACGGCGATGCGGTGTTGAACATGGTGCTGGCTGTGGCCGAAAGACGCGGACTGAAGGATCTGCATGTCGCCGCCTCGTCGATCTTTCCGGTGCATGAACCGCTTGTGGGCTTCATCGAGCGCGGTACCGTCACCGGGATATCTGCCGGGTTCATCTCAGGCCCGGTGGCCGAGGCGATTTCACGCGGGAAGTTGCCGAAACCGGCGATCCTGCGGACCCATGGCGGGCGAGCGCGGGCGATTGCGGCGGGCGAGCTGCCGATTGATGTCGCCTTTGTCGCCGCGCCGGCGGCGGACCCGCTTGGCAATATCTCGGGCTCGATCGGCCCACGCTCCTGTGGTGCTCTGGGCTATCCCAAGGCCGATATCGGCAAGGCGCGCCATGTCGTGACGGTGACCGATACGCTGGTGCCCTTTCCGGTGGCCCAGATCGAGATCGACCAGCAATCGGTCGATTGGGTGGTCGAGGTAGACAGTATCGGCGACGCGGCCGGGATCCTGTCGGGCATTACCCGGCCGACCACCGAACCTGTCGGATTGGAAATCGCACGCCGCACCGCTGCGGTGGTCGAGGCGAGCGGCCTTCTGGTGCCTGGCTTTTCGCTGCAAAACGGCGCGGGTGGCATTTCTATTGCAATGGCGGACGAACTGGCGCACTTCATGACCGATGCCGGGATCAAGGGCAGCTTTGCCGCCGGCGGCATCACCGGGTTTCACGTCAAAATGCTCGAGGCTGGGCTCTTTGAGGCGCTGCTGGATGTGCAGTGCTTCGATCTTGCCGCCGTGCAATCCTATGCCAGCAATCCGCGCCATCTAGGCATGTCGGCCTCGGTCTACGCCTGTCCCGGCCCGCGCGGTGCCGTCGTGGATCTACTCGATACCGTGGTCTTGGGTGCGACCGAGATCGACACGGATTTCAACGTCAATGTCACCACCCGTTCGGACGGTATGATCAATGGCGGCTCGGGTGGTCATGCCGATACGGCAGCAGGTGCCAAGCTGACGATCATCACCACGCGGCTGACGGCGAAGGGCTTTGCCAAGGTCGTTGATCGCGTCGGCACCGTGACCACCCCAGGCGATACCGTTGATGTGCTGGTGACTGAAGCCGGGATTGCGGTAAACCCGAGACGCGGCGAATTGGCTGAGCGGTTGCGCGCCGCGGGGCTGCCTCTACGCAGCATAGCTGACTTGCAACGCGACGCGGCGACCGCTGCAACCCGCGCGGCGGTCCATCCAGCAGAAGGACGGATCGTGGCGGTGTCGGAATATCGCGACGGAAGCGTGACCGACCTTGTTCGGCAGGTGTAAACCGACGTGGCAGCGATCACCGAAGATCACCTGATCGACAGCATCGCGGAGGCGTTGCAGTTCATCTCCTACTATCACCCGCGCGATTTCGTGCAGGCGATGACCCGCGCCTGGGAGAAGGAGGAAAGCCCCGCAGCAAAGGGCGCCATTGCCCAGATCCTGGTCAACTCGCGCATGGCTGCCATGGGGCGCAGGCCGCTGTGCCAGGATACCGGCGTGGCCAATGTGCATGTCGCCGTCGGCGTGCAGGCTCGGCTGGACTGGCATCGGCCCTTGCAGGAGATCGTCGACGACGCCGTACGGCGGGCCTATCTACTCGACACCAACCCCTTGCGCGCCTCTGTCGTCACCGATCCGTTCGGGCGGCGGCAAAACACCCGCGACAATGCCCCGGCCATGCTGACGGTCGAAATGGTCGCGGGCGACGGGGTCGAGGTGCATGTCTCGGCCAAGGGCGGCGGAACGGAAAACAAGACCCGTTTCGCGGTGTTGGGCCCCGCCGCCAGCGTGGCCGATTGGGTGGTTTCGCAGGTCGAACAGATGGGTGCCGGCTGGTGCCCGCCGGGTATCTTGGGCATCGGCGTGGGCGGCAGCGTGGACAAGGCGATGGTGATGGCCAAGCAGGCTCTGAACGAGCCTATCGACATCACCGAGCTGCGGGCGCGCGGCCCCAGTACTGCTGAGCAGGAGCTGCGGCTGGAGATTGTCGATCGCGTCAACGCGCTTGGCATCGGTGCGCAGGGGCTTGGCGGGCAGACCACCGTTCTGGACGTGAAAATCCGCAGCTTTCCGACCCATGCGGCCTCGCTGCCCCTGGCGATGGTGCCCAATTGCGCCGCGACGCGCCATGCCCATTTCAGCCTGCGCGGCGACGGTTCGGTAAGGTTGGCGCCGCCCCGCCTTGCCGACTGGCCGGAGATAGATCTTGGCGATTCCTGGCAGGCCGCACGGCGGGTCAATCTCGATGGCCTGACCAAGGACGAGATCGCCACCTGGCAACCTGGCGAGCAACTGCTGCTGCCGGGCAAGATGCTGACCGGGCGCGACGCGGCGCATCGGCGCATATCCCAGATGCTGAATGCCAGAGAGCCGCTGCCAGTCGAGTTCCGCGACCGGGCGATCTACTATGTCGGCCCCGTCGATCCGGTTGGCGATGAGGTTGTCGGCCCCGCAGGCCCCACCACCTCCAGCCGGATGGATGGCTATAGCGAGATGATGCTGGAACGGCTCGGCGTCGCGGTGATGATCGGCAAGGCCGAGCGCAATGACGCCACCAACGCCACCATCGCGCGCACCGGGGCGGCCTATCTGATCGCCGTGGGCGGCGCGGCCTATCTGGTGTCGCAAGCTGTCCGCAAGGCGCGCGTTCTGGCGTTCGACGACCTCGGCATGGAAGCGATCCATGAATTCGAAGTCGAGGACATGCCGGTCACGGTCGCCGTGGACAGCCGCGGCGGCTCGATCCATCGCGAGGGGCCGTTGCGCTGGCGGCGCTGAGGGCTCAGAGCCCGGCCCGGTGCAGGATCGCCCGGGCCCTGACGCGAACCGGTTCGTCCACCATCGCACCATCTACCTGAACCGCGCCGTCGCCCGCGGCCAGCACTCTGCGCGCCCATGCGATTTCGGCCTCGCCGGGGGAGAAGGCATTCAGCACCGGCTCGACCTGCCCGGGGTGGATGCAGAGCTTGCCGCCCATACCGATATCGCGGGCATGGGCCGCGTCATCCGAGGTCTGCGACAGATCATCCAGCCGGACAGTCACACCGTCGAAGGGCGCTGCGATCCCGGCAAGGCGCGAGGCCAGCACGAGCTCGAACCGGGCGGGTGCCAGAACGTCGCGCTGATGCGCACAGCCGAGATCGGCGCAGAAATCGACCGAGCCGAAGGCAAGCCGCGCCACGCCTCGCACCGCCGCGATCTGCCGTGCGTGCGCCAAGCCCTGGGCGGTTTCGATCAGGGCGATGATCGGACAGGGAAGGCTCATCGCCAATACTTCGGCGAGTTCTGGCGCCTCGGCCTTGGGCAGGATGATCGCTGCGGGGCGCAGCGCCTTGACGGCAACAAGGTCTGTCTCATGCGCCACGCTGGCCATGGCATTGATACGCACGATCACCGGCAGGTCGGTGAAGTCACCCCGCAATGCCGACCGGGCGGCGTCCTTGGCATCCGCCGCCACCGCGTCCTCAAGATCGAGGATCACCGCGTCGGTCCCCGAGCGGGCTGCCTTCTCGAAACGCTCGGGCCGGTTCGCAGGAACGAAGAGCGGTGCGCGGATAGTGGCCAGCGCGTTCATGGGTTGACGATGACAATGGCTTCGATCTCAACCATGACGCCGAGGGGCAACGAGCCCATGCCGACCGCGGAACGGGCGTGATAGCCCGCTTCGCCGAGCACTTCGATCAAAAGTTCGGAACAGCCGTTGATGACCTGGGCGTGATCGGTGAAATCCGGTTCGGCGTTGACCATGCCCGTGACCTTGGCAACCGCCTCGACGCGGGAGAGATCGCCAACCACCGATTTGACGACCGACAGCAATTGCAGCCCGACATTGCGCGCAGCTTCATAGCCGTCCTCGACCGTGGCATCGCGGCCCAACCGGCCGAGGATGAACGAGCCGTCGGGGTTTCTCGGAATCTGCCCCGATAGATAGAGGGTGTTTCCAACCTGCCGCACCGGGCGATACACCGCCAGCGGTTCGGGCGCGGGTGGCAGGCCAAGGCCAAGCGAGACCAGCTTCTGTTCCGGCGTCGTGGTCACTTCTCAAATCTCCATCATTTGCGGTTCGCGGATCGTGCGGGCGCTTCCGGTCACCCGGATGCTCGCGCCGGGCTCGGGCGAGATTTCGGCTTGCAGCCGGGACGGGACGCCCATGTCTTCGCCCTGGTGAATGGTAATAGCGCCCGCATGCGGCCAGCCGAGATCGCGCAGATATCCGGCCAGGGCCGCCGCGGCAGCCCCGGTTGCCGGGTCCTCGATGACGCCACCAAGCGGGAACGGATTGCGCGCATGGAACAGTTGGGCGGTCTCAGCGTAGACGAGATTGAAGGTGACATACCCCTCGCGTTCGGCCAGCACTTGACTCTTTTCGAAGTCATACTTCATTGCGCGCAGTGTCTCCCGGTCCTTCATCGCCAGCACCAGATGGTCACCGCCGCCATGCGCGACCGCAGGCGGTATTCGCGTGTCGAGATCGGCGGGGCTGAGGCCGAAAAGTTCGAGCGCTTCTTCCAGAACGGCAGGCGCGACAGGGCCACTGCGGGTGGGCGGTGACTGGAACGAAGCGCCCCAGTCCGATTTTGAAAGGTGGCCCTCGACGGTAATGCGCGCGCGATTGATATCGAGCGTGAACAGGCCCGGTCCCTCATGCCGGGCCAGCGCGGCGCCGAGCGCGATGGTGGCATGGCCGCAGAAGTCCACCTCGACCTCGGGCGCGAAGTAACGCACCCGCCACGCCTCGCCGGCCGGCGCGGCAAAGACGGATTCAGAATAGCCGACATCGGCGGCTACTTTCTGCATCACCGCCGGTTCGGGCAATACGTCGCAGATGACGACGCCCGCCGGATTGCCGCCGTTTTGTCCGCTTGAAAAGGCTGCAATATGCTGGACTTTCATCGTTTCACTTTCGACTTGAAGCGCGAGCCCCCATTTATGATGGAGAGTGATCGCGTGTTGCCTGTTCAGGATTGAGTGTTGCCCACCTCACCGCGTTCGGCGCTTTTTACGAGCAGGGTCAAGGTGCGATTGATCGGGACGGCGATGCCAAGTCGGGTGGCACGTCGCACGATTTCGCCATTGAGAAAGTCGATCTCGGTCGCCTTTCCGCGCATGAGGTCCTGGGCGGTGGATGAGAACTGACCGGCCATCGAGACCGGTATGGTGCGAATCGTCTCGAACACGCTATCCGGCACCGAGACGCCTTCCGCCTGCGCGACGGAAAGGGCTTCGCGGGCGATATCCTCCATCAGCTGCCGAATACCTTCCTGTGCCGCCATTTTTCCGTACGGCAATCGGGTAACCGCCGAAAGCGGATTGATGGCGCAGTTCACCACCAGCTTGGCCCAGAGCGACGCCATGACATCCTCGGAAACCCGCGTTTCGACACCGGCCGCGTTGAGAATTTGTGCGATTTCTTCAGCGCCTTGCCCCGACAGTTCCAGATCGCCGCGGCCTTCGTGGCGCACAACGCCGGTGCCATTCATGCGGCTGGCGACATAGACCACTACGGGCAGCACCGGTTGCCCGGTGGTGCGGCCAAGCGTCTCGGCGTTGGAGACCCCGTTTTGCAGGCTGAGCACTGTGCAATCCGGTGCAAGATGCGGCGCGATCTGTCGCCCGGCCTGTTCGGTATCGCCGGACTTCACGCAGACCATCACCATCTCGGCCCCCGCGAGCGCCGAAGGATCGGTGCTGGCCCTGACCGTGGCGACAAGACGTTCGCCGCCTTTCTCCAGGATCAGGCCATTCCGCGAAACCGCATCAACGAACGTGGCGCGCCCGACGAGCACGACCTCGTGACCGGCCAGCGCCAGCATGGCTCCGTAATAGCAGCCAACTGCGCCCGCTCCCATCACCGCGATTTTCATGGCATCCTCCTTGTCGCCCGAGGTTGGCTCAGCCGTAATGGTTTACTACGGTCTTGATCCGCGAGAATTCGTGCAGGGCGACAAAGCCCTTTTCCCGCCCGTGCCCCGATTTGCGCACACCGCCGAAAGGCAGTTCCACACCACCAGCAGCGCCGAAGTTGTTGACGAAGACTTGCCCGCAGTGCAGCGCTTTCGCAACCCGCTTCTGGCGGGCACCATCCCGGGTCCAGACCGAGGCGACAAGCCCGTATTCGGTGCCGTTCGCGATGGCGATGGCCTCGGCCTCATCCTCGAACGGAATAACACAGAGGACGGGGCCGAACACCTCTTCCTGCGCAATCCTGGACTTGGGTTCGCAGGGCCCGAACAGGACCGGCGCGACGTAAAACCCATCGCCCGGCGTGTTGGCACCGATGCGGCCACGGGCGATGATCGGCTGATCGCTTTCAGCGATATAGGCTTCGACGCGGACTTTTTGCTTGGCCGAAATGAGCGGTCCCATGATCGCATCTTCGCCTGACGGCCCGACCTCGATGGCCTCGAAACGCGCCTTCAACTCCGCAACGACCCGGTCGTAGATCGGTCGATGGATCAGCACCCGGCTGCCCGCCGAACAGGTCTGGCCGGCATTCTGGATCAGGGCGCCTACCAGAACCGGGATAGCCGCTTCGAGATCGGCGTCTTCGAAGACGATCTGCGGCGACTTTCCGCCAAGCTCCAGCGTGCAACCGACGTAGTTCTTTGCCGCCGCGATCTGGATCATCGCCCCAACCTCGGGCGATCCTGTGAAGGAGATGAAATCCACGCCCCGGTGCTCTGTCAGTGCCTTGCCGACGGTTTCCCCGCGACCGGTCACGACATTGAAGACACCTGCGGGAAATCCGACCTCAACGGCAAGCTGCGCGATACGCAACCCGCTCAGGCAGGCGTCCTCCGACGGTTTCAGCACGACGGTATTGCCCATTGCGAGCGCGGGCGCGATCGACCGCCCGATCTGCTGGGCCGGGTAGTTCCACGGAAGGATCACCGCGACGACGCCATGCGGTTCGCGGTACATCGCCACGTCATAGCCGTTCATGAACGGAATGACCTCGCCGTGGAACTTGTCCGCCGCGCCACCGTAGAATTCGAAGTATCGGGCCGCCATGATCATGTCAGTGCGGGCTTGCTTGATCGGCTTGCCATTGTCCTTGGTCTCGAGCTGCGCCAGGGGCTCCGCTTCCTCGAGGATGCGGGCTGACAGCTTCAGCATGAGCCTGCCGCGCTCCGTCGCGGTCAGGGTCGACCATGGGCCGGTTTCGAACGCCTCCTTCGCAGCAGCGACGGCCAGATCCACATCCGCGGAGCCGCTATCTGCGATTTTGGCAAAGGTCGTGCCGTCAATCGGGGATACAACCGGAAGAACCCGACCGGTCTGCGACGGGATCCAGTTGTTACCGATCAGGTTCAAAGGCTTGGGAACCGTCAGCGCAGCGTTTGTGGCGGTATCGTTCATCGTGATGTCCTTTGCGAATACCCGGCACTTCCCCATACCTGTGGCACGGATGATCAAGGCTGAGGCCGGGTTCAGCGTTTAATCTCGAGTGTCTTTATTCATCCCGAAATTCGGTTCTTCCTTGGCGAAGAAGGCCCGCACGCCTTCCCGGCAATCGGCGGAGGCGAAGACCTGATCGCTGGCGTCAAGGGAATGCGAGATCAGTTCGGCCGTTGACAGACGTGTAGCGTCGCTGATCAAGGCCTTGCAAAGCGCAAGTGCCTTGGGAGGGCGTTTCCCCATCTCGCCGGCAAGCTGCCCGGCAATCTGAACGGCCTCTCCTTTCACCGCGATGCGGTCGATCAGACCCCAGTCGAGCGCACGTTGCGCATCGACTGGCTCGGTGAGAAAGATGAGCTGTTTGGTCCGGGCGGGGCCGATGCGGCGCACCGTCCGGTAGGGCCCGCCGCTGCTCGGAAACACGCCCAGGCGCATTTCCGGCAACGCGAAGCGGCAATCCTCTTCGGCGACGATGAAGTCGCAGCACATGGCTATTTCGAGTCCCCCGCCATAGGCAAGGCCGTGAATGGCGGCGACGATCGGCTTGGGGAAAGTATCCAGTTTCTCGAACACCGCGTTCTGGCGCCGCAGCTTCAACTCGACAACCTTTCCCGGTTCGTGGAAGGCCTCGAACTCGGAGATGTCGGACCCGGCGCAGAAGGCTCTGCCCGCGCCCGTCAGAACGATCGCGCGAACCGTGTTGTCCCGGCGCAGATCCTCAAGAATCCGGTCAAGTTCCCCTGTCATCTCGATCTTGAAGACATTGAGGGGAGGATTGTTCAACGTAACGGTGGCAATCCCGTCGCGCACGGAACAATCTACATTTGAGCTGACCATGTCGTATTTTCCTGAGCGTTATCCATGCGTTAACGCCAAGCCGGCGTGCAGTAACGCCACTTTATTGCGGCCATACAATTCAGACAATCTGCATAACCTTAAGCATTACTAAGTTGATCTGATATATCCAGATCTCGACAGCCCGAGGGCTGCCCCGTCCCTAAGCAAGGGGCGATTGCAGCAGTTTCACTTGTTCCGGCATGAACGCATCGCCTTCGCCCTGCTCGACCAGACCTCCCAAGGTCTGATAGACGGCATTGGCCATCGTCTGCGCTGCTCCCATTTCGGCGGCCATTTGAGTGTAGTAACCAGCGTCCTTGTAGGCATTGCTGATGGTAAATCGCAGCTGGTCGGAATTGCCTTCGAGGATGTAGGGCGCAACGCGTTCCAGCGCAGCGCCGCCGGCACCGCCCTTGCGAAGGCAATCGACCATCGCGGCAACATCCATCCCATCCTTGAGGGCACAGGCCGCGACCTCGGCGATCAGCGTCACGGTTCCCAGCGAAATGATGTTGTGGACCAGCTTCAACTGGTGACCGCTTCCTACTCCGCCTGCCACGAAGATGTTCTCAGCAAAACTCTCCAGCAGCGGTCTTATGCGTGCGACGGGCGCAGGCTCCCCGCCGACAAGAAGATTAAGGCGCCCTTCTTCGGCTTCCTTCGGGGTCCTCGTCATCGCCGCGTCGACAAAATCGCAGCCCACTTCGCGTACCCTGGCGGCGAGTGCGCGGGTGGAGCTTGGTATTGCGGTCGAACAATCGACCACGATAGACCCGGGCTGCAAGGCAGTGAGGACCGAGCCCGACCCGATGAGGACGTCTTCTACCTGCGGGCTACCTGTCACGCATAGGACGAGAATGTCGCAAGCCGCTGCGAGGTCTTTTGCCTTGTCGTGAGACTTCGCCCCGAGTTCCACCAGATCGGCCGTCGGCTGGTTGCCCGCGTGTTCCAGGAAGTGAAGCTCCCAGCCTTTGCCGGCGATGTTCTTGCCAATGCCGTGGCCCATCAGCCCGACTCCGATCAATCCGACCTTCTTCATTCTGAAGTTCCTTCTCGTCTACCGCTGCCAGCAAGTTTCGGCGTGCGTTGGGGGTATTGGTGAGCTAACCCGTTGTGGCAGCATCCTGATTTATCGGCCTGCAAAGCTGGCGGCGAACGAGCCTTTGATCAACGATGTTGTCGCCAGCGGCCAGCTTTCCAGGCAGACCCGTAGCCGTAAACGCTCTATTCACTTCAGACAATCTGCAAAAATTTAGGAATTGATCAGTCAAGTTTAACAATCAACTGAAACCTGGCAGTGGGCCGGAACTTACACTCAGTTGGACACGCGGAATGTCCGCTTGAATGACTTTGCGCACGAAACCCGACAGTCTCTTCCCGGCCCCATTACGGTAATTCGATTGGACCGCAGCGAAAGCCCGCTTCCCGCCCTTTGGTGACCTTTTGCAGAGTGCAGCGAAGGGTTGATTTCCGGAACTGGGTGCAAGATCGTAAACGACCAACATGGGGACGCGAAGCCGCCATCGATTGAGACCGCGACCTATCACTGCAAAGGGCCGTTATTTGCCAAGTCTGTTCAGGAGTGAGAAGTCGCAATTACATGGAGGTAAGAAGTTCCTTTCTCGAAGGACCGACCCTGTCTTTCAAACCCCCTTTTTCGTTCCAGGGGCTTCAATGCGCGGAAATGACCGGGTTTTACCCTAGAGAAAGGTCCACTCGGTAATCTGGTCTGAACCACCTATGGACGAGAGACAGATGCCATCTTCCAGTACCGCTGCCCTCGAAATTCTCAACCTTCACAAGCGCTTCAGCGAACCCGCCGTCAATGATCTCTCTCTGAAGGTGCGTGAGGGCGAATTCTATGCCTTGCTGGGCCCGAACGGTGCAGGCAAAACAACGACGCTGCGGATGGTCGCGGGATTGCTCCAGGCCGATGCGGGCACCGTCAAGGTTTGCGGTATCGACGCTTTTGCGGACCCGATTGCCGCCAGGAAAGTCCTTGCATGGGTGCCGGACGAACCCATGGTTTATGACAAGCTGACACCGCTCGAATACCTCGAGTTCGTGGCAGGCCTTTGGAGCATGCCGCCGGACCTCGCGAGCTTCAAGGCCGACAGTCTGCTCGAATCCTTTGGACTTGGCCCCCATACCAACGAACGCTGTGGCGGGTTCTCGAAAGGGATGCGTCAGAAAGTGGCGCTGGCCGGCGCCTTGATCCATGAACCGCGTTTGATAATCCTCGATGAGCCGCTCACCGGACTTGATGCAGGATCTGCGCGGCAGGTGAAAAAGGTGCTGACCGGCCTTGTAGCGCAAGGCGTGTCGATCATCATGACGACACATATCCTTGAAGTCGCGGAGCGCATGGCTGACCGGATCGGGATTATCGCTCGCGGCCAACTCGTTGCAGAAGGAACGCTGGAGGAGTTGCGCGAAGGCGCGAGCGCCGATGGCAATTCGCTGGAGGACATTTTCCTGAAAATCGTGGGCGGTGACCTTGAGCGCGAAGCATTTGCTAGCGCAGCGGACTACCTTGATGAGAAAGTGGCATGAGAGCGATAGCGGCACCTTCTGCCCTGTTGCGTTTTTCTCGCCATGAGCTGCGGCTCGCCTGGCGCGACTGGGCCTGGATGTTTTCAGGCTGGCGCAATACCAGCCTGCGGCGCGCACTGATCGGCATGAGCATATTCTATGCGATCATGCATTTGATCGCCTACGCCGTGCTATCACCCCGTCTCGGCGCAGGGTTTGTGCTCGATCAGACCGCACAGGCGATGCTTTCGGTCACGGTACTGCTCAGCTTCACCATGATGCTGTCACAGGCGATGGAGTCGGTAACGCGTGCGTTCTACGCCCGAGACGACCTCGACCTGATCCTGTCTTCCCCCGCTCCCTCCCGCGACCTTTTCCTTGTGCGCATCGTCATGATGGCTTTGACGAGTTGGGCGATGTCGGCACTGGTGATTTCTCCCTTCCTCAACGTTGCGGTGGCGCTGGGCGGAGAACGTTGGTTTGCGGGATATGTGGTTCTCCTGGCGGTATCGCTGACTGCAACCGGGGCAGGCGTGTTGATCACACTCGCGCTGTTCCGAACGGTCGGAGCGCAGCGTACACGCTTCTATGCGCAAATCTTGGCTGCGGTCGTTGGCGCAGCCTTCCTGATCGGGATGCAGGTGGTTGCGATCCTCTCCTTCGGATCGATGTCGCGGTTCACGCTTTTCGATCCGGCCTTCCTGGCAAACCATGCGCCAGGTGCAGGCTCTGCATGGTGGTTCCTCGCCCACGCGGTGGCCGGACAGACCAGTGCCGTCTTTCTGATCTTCGTAGTTTCTGTCACGTTTTTTGCGGTGGGAGCCTGGTGGGGTGCGGTACAGTTTCGCAGCATTGTCGTGCTTGCGCTCGGCGTCACGGAAAAGACCCCGCTTGGACGCAAATCTGGAAGGGCCTTTCGCGGCTATTCGCAACTCGGCGCGCTCGTTTTTAAAGAACTCAAGCTGATCGCCCGCGATCCCTGGCTGGTATCCCAGACGTTGATGCAGGTTCTCTATCTCATCCCGCCGGCTGTCATGCTCTGGGTCAGCTTTGGCGAGAACACCGAGATTTCAGCGATAGTCGCTCCCGTTGTCGTCATGGCGATCGGACAGCTTGCCGGCGGCCTTGCCTGGCTGACCATCTCCGGTGAGGATGCACCCGATCTGATCGCGACGGCCCCCATCTCTGCGTTTACACGCCTGTGGGCGAAGGTGTTGTCGGTCCTGACGCTTATCGCGGCAATAGTGCTGCCGATTACTCTGGGTCTGGCACTCGTATCGTTGTGGGGCGCTGTGGTCACCGCGGCCGGTGCAATGATCGCGGCAGCAAGTGCAATCCTGGTTCAACTCTGGTTTCGAGCGCAAGCCAAACGCAGCACCTTCCGACGCCGGCAGGTCGCTTCGAATGCTTCAACGCTCACGGAGGCCGCGGCATCCATTGCTTGCGCGGCCGGCACAGCACTCATCGCGGCAGGGAGCCCTCTGGCGCTCCTCCCTGTTATCCTGCTCCTATGTGTGCTTGGGATCGCATGGAGTATCAGGCCGAAGCACAGCGCAATAGCCTGATGCGTTTTCGGGCAGTTGGATCACGCAGGTTCGCAGGTCTTGCCATCACCCAATCGTTTTGGCTTCGTGACCACACGACATGGGCTGACCTGACCCGCCTGGCATCCCTCCGGGCCCTTTGTTTTCCGTTGATCCAACGTCCGCTGGTGAGCCGGAAACGAAAGCGCATCCAGCGATGACACGTGTCGGCAAAGTTTGAGATGGGCGCCTATGCCGTCCGTCCCCTTTCGGCCCCAACTGAGCCGGTCGGCAAAGTGTCCCCATTTCGGACATGCAATGCCACGCGTCGAGTTTCCAAAACCGGACATTCGTTGCGTGGAGAACAAATGAGCGAGATGCGCCGCCAATTCAGTCATCGCACACACTCGCCCGCCGCCTCGAAGCGGCCGACTGTTGAATGGATCCAGATCCATCATTTCTCTTGGCTGAGTTCTGCGATCGGCCAGATGGTCTGACATAGGTCGACAATCACCCGGGCGACGGATCTTGTCGCAGGCGTCATCCGGCCGTCATGGACAAGGTGTTTCCGTTTACGCAGACGGAAAACGCCTTGGCCTATGTCGAGACCGGACGCGCCAAGGGCATGGTTGTGGTCACTTTCAAAAGGTAGGAGCACGACCATGCGTCATGACAACTCTAGGCCTGACGGGCCTTTCGATTTGCGTAGCGCCGGTCGCGTTCAGCTTTCCGAGCTGCCTCGTCCTGCAGGACGCGCTCGATACGGGTCTTGTCAGCCAGCTCGCGCGCATCGATTTCAGCTCTGGCTGCGGCAGCAACGGCGGCATCTCTTGCTGCTGCTTCCGTGGCAACGCGATTTTGTTCTTCAAGTTTCGCCTGCTCGCGCTCGGCCCGGCGCTGTTCACGAGCTTCGGCGATCAAGCGCCGCTCTGCCTGTTTGGCTTCGCGGGTCGGTTCGGCAGCTTTCCTGGCGGCACGAAAGGCCTCAACAAGGGCTGACTTGGCATCCTTCGCAGCGCTGCGACGGTCGGTGTGTTCGTTGTTTGTAATTCTTTTCAAATCTCAATTCCATTTGACGGGATACGTATAGCGGCTTCAGGGCTTTCTTGCCCGTTTCGAAGCCGGCTTGGCTGCAGAGGTCACACTGTCTTGCAATTCCTTGGCAAGCCGAGCCTCTCGTAGTCTCCGGGTCTTTTCGTTGCGGGCGATTTCGATCGAGTTCAGGTCTTCAATCGCACGTTGGCGTTCGAAGAGTTGCGACTGGGCTTTTCCAAAAGCGGATTCGGCCTGCTGGCGAAGTTTGCTGTAATTCTCGGTCAAGGCTTTCCTCGTAGAGGCCGCTCACCAGTGAGCAAGTACGAAAAAGGCCAGGCAACTTGCCTGACCTTGCTTGGTCTCATGCTTTCGACAGTGCCAGTACATCCGTGGTCAAGGGAAAGCAGATTCCGGATCTATCAGGCGGCCTGCAGATTGCAGGCGGACATCTTGCCCGACTTGGTGTCGCGCTCCATGTCGTAGCCGATTTTCTGGCCTTCAACGATTTCGTGCATGCCAGCACGCTCGACAGCGGTGATATGGACGAAGGCGTCCGGGCCGCCGTTGTCAGGCTGGATAAAGCCGAAGCCTTTGGTGGAATTGAACCATTTTACTGTGCCAGTGGTCATGATGAACCCTTTCATAGCATAGAGAGAGGAACCGGCAAGCCAGAGGGCTCACAGGTGATGATAACGATGCTTTAAAGGGAGGGTTCGTTAGGAACGCGGTGCCAATCGCGTTGTAACCAAAGCTCGGCAAGAAAATATCGATGTCGTGTGTTTATGGACTTTCAATGAGAATGTCAACTTCTGGTTTTGGTCTTGTAATGCAGCTGTTCTCGCGAAAATTCACGAACAACCGCTGTCCTCCTCAGGGCTGTCTGTCAACAAGGCGTCCCCATGTCGGTCGTTCGGGAGATACTGGTCCAGTCTGCAAAGCTGCCATTCGCGGTGCGACATACGAAGGTTCAAAAAGGGTGGGAAGTAGACCCTCGGGCCGGTGTGAATAATCGATAGGTGCGATGATCGAATTTACCTTTTGGTGTAGAGCACCATAGGCAATCACATTAGGCTTAACTTGTCGTCGCGGCAGAAATTCGCTCCAAAACGCATCCGCGCAAATGATCAGGTCCGCGTATTTGTTCGCTTGGGCCCTTCTGATGCACTCCAGCGGGCAAGCTAAAGGACACCATGTCTGCATTCATTGGCCATTGACATTTCAATTGCCACCGGTCGAACTCATCAAGGCCGGTGTGAAAGGTTGGGGAGTTGATGCATGTCTGAAACTGCAATTGCCCGCGCCGCGACGCTTGCCTGCTTTTCCGATCCTCAGGACATAATGCCGCTGGACGGTGGTATCACCAATGTCAATCTCCTCGTGCGGG
Organism: Roseibium sp. LAB1; assembly: GCF_054658235.1. Lineage (NCBI taxonomy): Bacteria > Pseudomonadati > Pseudomonadota > Alphaproteobacteria > Hyphomicrobiales > Stappiaceae > Roseibium > Roseibium sp. LAB1. Next base: position 1,671,131 of record NZ_BAAGIB010000001.1, read on the forward strand.
ACGGCAGCCGCCGTTATGTCGTACGCCTGGGTGATGACATTCCCGAACACGGCGTCATGCGCTGGAACGAGCTGGCGCTCAGCAGGGCTGCCGAGGCGGCCGGTGTTTCGCCTGCGGTTGTTCATCACGAACCCGGCGTCCTGGTTCTGGACTTCGTAGAGGCAAAAACCTTGGAGGAAACCGATGTCAGGGATCCGGGAAACCTGACGAAAATCATCGAGCTGGTCGCCAGGGTTCACCGGGACCTGGGGCGCCATCTCACCGGGCCGGTGCTCGCCTTCTGGCCGTTCCAGGTGAACCGGACCTATGCTGCGCGCCTGAAAGCCGATGGATCAGTACATTCGGCTTTGCTGCCGGATCTGATGGACACATTGGACAGTCTTGAAAAGGCGGTCGGACCGGTTGAGCTCGTTGTTGGCCACAATGATCTTCTTGCCGCCAATCTGCTCGATGACGGCGAAAGGTTTTGGCTGATCGATTGGGAATATGGCGGGTTCAATTCGCCGCTGTTCGATCTTGCCGGCCTTGCCTCCAACAATGGCTTGAGCGAGGTGCAGGAATGCAAGATGCTCGAACAGTATTTCGAAGCCCCCTCCGAAACGAGATGGCGCGCCTACAAGGCCATGAAGTGCACCTCCCTCATGCGTGAAACCCTTTGGTCGATGACATCGGAGATCCATTCGGATCTCGACTTCGACTACGCCGCCTATACCCGCGAAAACACGGACCGGCTGAACGCCGCTCTTTCCGAATTCCGTGAATTGTGAAAGCCCTCATGACACTTCCCTCATCTTCGAAGATCATCATTATCGGCGGCGGCATTGTCGGTTGTGCAACGGCCTATCATCTTGCGCAGATGGGGCAGGAAGTTCTGCTTCTGGAAAAGGCGGCCCTGACATCCGGATCCACCTGGCACGCCGCCGGCCTGGTCGGTCAACTGCGTTCCAACGCCAATATCACCCAGCTTCTGGGATACTCGATCTCGCTTTACGACAGACTGGAAGCAGAGACCGGACAGGCAACCGGATGGAAGATGAATGGTGGCCTCCGGCTCGCCTGTACCGAAGAACGTTGGACCGAGGTCAAGCGCCAGGCCACCACGGCGCATAGTTTCGGTCTGGACATGCAGTTGCTGACGCCAAAGGAGGCGCAGGATCTGTGGCCGCTGATGGACATCAGCGACATCGTCGGTGCCGCCTATCTGCCGACAGATGGTCAGGCGAGTCCTTCCGACATAACCCAGGCTCTCGCCAGGGGGGCACGGGCTGGCGGGGCAAAGCTTGTCGAAAACACACCGGTTCTTGAGATCCTCACCGAGCGCGGAAACATGACTGGCGTGCGCACCGCACAGGGCAATATTGCCTGCGAAAAGCTGGTCTTGTGTTGCGGACAATGGACCCGGGAACTTGCCGCGACGATCGGCGTGACCGTGCCACTTGTGTCCATCCAGCACCAATACATGATCACGGAAGCCTTTGGCGTGCCTTCCAACCTGCCGACCCTGCGCGACCCGGACCGGCTGACCTACTACAAGGAAGAAGTCGGCGGCCTTGTCATGGGCGGGTACGAGCCCAACGGAATTCCCTGGGCGCTCGACGGTGTCCCGGACCGGTTCGATTATCAGCTGCTGGACAGCAATTTCGATCATTTCGAACAACTGATGGAGTTGTCGCTGCCGCGTGTGCCTGCCCTGGAAAATGTCGGCATCAAGCAATTGGTCAACGGACCGGAGAGTTTCACCCCGGATGGCAACTTCATTCTGGGCGAAGCTCCTGAAATGGCGAACGTCTTCGTCGGAGCGGGGTTCAACGCCTTCGGAATTGCGTCTGGTGGCGGAGCGGGAATGGCATTGGCCGAATGGGTCGCCAGGGGGAAGCCACCCTGCGACCTCTGGCCAGTCGACATCCGGCGTTTCGGACGGCCGCATGCCGACACCGACTGGGTGCGAACCCGTACGCTGGAGGCTTATGGCAAGCACTACACGATCGCCTGGCCTTCGGAAGAACACGACAGCGGCCGACCCTGCCGCCGCTCACCGCTCTATGACCGGTTGAAATCGGCCGGCGCGGTCTTCGGCGAAAAGCTTGGCTGGGAACGGCCGAACTGGTTCGCCGAAGCTGGTGAAGAACCGCGCGACATCTACACCTTCAAGCGGCCGAACTGGCACGGGCCGGTCGGCCGGGAACACAAGGCAGCCAGGGAGGCCGCAGCCCTTTTCGACCAGACGTCTTTCGCAAAGTTTATCCTGAAGGGGCCGGATGCCGAGGCTGCGCTAAGCTGGATCGCCGCCAACCGTGTCGACAAACCGGTCGGGTCCATCATCTATACGCAAATGCTGAATGACCATGGTGGCATCGAGTGTGACCTGACCTGCGTGCGCACGGCTCTCGACGAATATTACATCGTCACCGGAACAGGCTTTGCCACGCACGACTTCGACTGGATCAGGCGGAACATTCCCCATGGTCTGAACGCCCAGCTCATCGATGTTACGTCGTCAAATGCCGTGCTGTCGCTGTTCGGACCGAGGGCACGCGACATTCTTTCTGCCTGTACCCGGGCAGATGTAGGCAACGAGGCGTTTCCCTTTGGTCAGGCGCGCAGGATCGGCATTTCCGGCAGCCCGGTCCTCGCGCTTCGCATCACCTATGTCGGCGAGCTCGGCTGGGAGCTGCACCTTCCAAGCGAATGTGCGCAAACGGTTTACGACGCCCTGCACGAAGCCGGGAAGGATTTTGGTCTGCGCAACGCTGGCTACCGGGCGATCGAAACGCTGCGCCTCGAAAAGGGGTATCGCGCCTGGGGGGCGGATATCGGGCCGGACCATACGCCAGACGAAGCCGGGATTGGCTGGGCCGTCAAGATGAAGACCACTGCCAACTTCAAGGGACGCAGCGCTGTGCAAGCACAGCGCGAGAACGGCGTGAAAAAAATGCTCGCGACCTTCACGACCGACGGCGATGTTATCCTGTCCGGCCGGGAAACGATCTACCGAAACGGAGAACGGTGCGGTTGGCTGAGTTCAGGTGCCTATGGCCATACGCTCGGCAAGAGCATTGGCCTTGGTTACGTCCGGCATCCCGAGAGCGTCACGAGAGACTACGTCCTTTCCGCCGACTATGAACTTGAAGTCGGCAAGGAACGGGTAAAGGCCGAAGTGACGCTTGCTCCGCTCTACGATCCGAAAATGGAACGGGTCAAGACCTGACATTGTCAGCTGATGGCGAATACGCAGAAAGCAGACCTTCAAGACAGGGACCCTGCCGGTCTCCTCTCGGGCCCGTCCCCGCCGGTCGGCAAAGCGTCCTCATTTCGGACGTTCATCTGTTCTCGTCTATCTCGCCAAACTCCCACATTCATCCCAGACGCATTGCATTCAAGAACGGGGTGGGGAGACGACATTCGCAGCGGTCGGAACGAATGACCGAAAAGGGGCCGGGAGGGGACTGGCGGCTTATTGGCACCATTTTACCCAAACCGACGTTATTTAATAAAGATCGTCGATAGGCTCCTGCTCGCAGCGGATGTTGGGGCCGTCGAGATACACGGTGGGATTTTCCCTTATGCATTCCTTAGCGGAAATCGTTGCCTGTGACGAAGTCCGGACATTTAGGACGGTAGTTTAGGAAGTCGTTGTTTCACAATAAGCAAACGCTTCTGCATAAGCGAACATTCCCATAGGCTCAGCAGGAGGCTCTCGTCCGACTACGCCAGGAGAACAGAACGATCAGATCCTTTCAGATTCCATCATGTCGTTTTGGTGACGATAGTCCGTTGGCGTAATGCCCGTAAACCGGCGGAAGGCGCGTGTAAAGTGTTGGGGGCTCTCGTAACCTGCCAATATTGCAACATCAATGACCTTCAGCGCAGGATTTTCGAGGTTCTTACGCGCAAGCTCGAAGCGAGCTTCCTGAAGAATCTGGGAGTAAGAACTTCCGCACATCTTGAGACGTCGTTGTAGTGTTCGCGTGCTGAGGCCTGCCATCTCGGCGGAGAAGGCGATATCCGCGCGACCGCTACTCAGATAGGGCTGAACCAACTTTCGCAGAAGGCTGACAAACTCCCAGTCCTCCGATTGCCCCTGATGTTGATCTCCTGGTGCCTGCGGGGGCACCTCCCTCGGGGCCGACAAACCAGTTGACAAGGCGAGTGAGCCGCGCCCGATGACGACGGACGTGTGAGGTTGGCCCGCCAGTATGAGCGTATTGGGAAACGCCGTGTGTATGGCATCGGGCAGACGATGGCTTGATGCGAAGGTCAACTCGCTCGGGCACCACGAAGGCCCTGCCACGCTGCGCACGACTGAAATGACCGCCTGGAGGTTCAACCAGTCTGCAAAGCACAAGTAAGGGTGGCGCTCCAAACCCGCCATGTTGCAGATGACGCGAACATCGTTCTCCTCGTGCCGAACGCTCATTTCAAGGGCGCTGTCCTCGAAACGCGACAAGGCGCTCAAGGCCGCCATACGTTTCAGGCCGGTTTGTGCCGTCATGATCGCAGTCTGTTGAATAGGACGCAAAGACGACAGAGAGGCAGCCTGCGCGCCAAGCAGTCCCAGTTCCATGGGGTGAAGGTCATGACCGGTTCGCGCGATCCATTCCAACGCAACGGGGATGCTGACGTAGAGATCCGGGGTCTCTTCAATGTCTTTCGGCAATTTCGAATGTGCAAGATCACGGTCGACCGGAGCACCTATCTCGCGCAATGCCGAGATATACGTGTTCAGATGGGTCGCTCGGACGAGCGCAAGCCTGCTTTCCAAACGCAATCCCCCTTGGCTCGCCCGCCTGAATTTTGGCGCGCATTGGTTGGAGTTCGTATCTCCAACCGGTCAATGTGACCATTCAACATCCCTCAACTCCGGGTAACACGGATGCCCCACCGAACGAATGGTTCCGAACAGGAGCTTACCAGGATCAAATCGGTGATCGCGGGGCTTGCTTTGGCCGGTACGATATCACTTAACGCTGCGGCAAAACTTCTTGAGACCAGTCCGCGAACACTTCAGAGGAGACTGAGCAACCCTGGCCATAATTTCTCAGAACTTGTTGAGCGCAGCCGGTTCAAGATCGCCAGAGCCCTACTGTGCGAGACGGACCTGAAGGTTCAGGAGATCGCAGCAATGCTTGGCTATGGTTCGCCAAGTGCCTTTGCCCGGGCTTTCACCAGATGGACCGGCCAGTCTCCCAATGCCTACAGGAAAACTCAAACAGACCGGCTCTCCGACGCGGAATAGTGGCGCGGAATGGGCAGAAGCAGTGACTGACCTAAGGTAACCTTCGAACGCGATCCAGACCTGTCCGAGGAGAAAGACGAATGATACGCCTGCCTGCCATGAGCGCCATTGCGTTCGCCCTAGCCATTGGCCCTGCGTTGGGGCAGGTTTCAACCGCCGAACTCGACGCGATCTCCATCCCCGACAAGGTTGAAACCTCCATCGGGACGCTCGAGTTTTTCGATGGCGTCCCCAAGGACACGACAATCGCCGCAGTCTATGACAACCTCGACCGTATGCGCGGCATGGAGGTGTTTCTCGACAATGTCGGCGCCGTATCCATGTTCAGCGTGCGCACGGGCCTGGCCAATGCCGGAGCCAAGGGGGCCAACAAGATCGCCCTCTTCGAGCAGTTGATGGATTCGCAGACCCTCGTGGTAACGGCCAACACGTCCACACTTTACGCCTACACCTACACAGACCTTGCCAAGGACGGTCCCACGGTGATCGAGGTGCCGCCCGGCATGCTTGGCTTCCTCAACGATGCCTGGCAGCGTTTTGCCGGCAATATGGGTGTCACCGGACCCGACAAGGGCAAGGGCGGCAAGTATCTGGTGGTGCCGCCGGGATATGACGGCGCTGTCCCAGACGGCTACTTCCTGCTGAAGCCATCGACCAACAGGAATTTCATGTTTCTGCGCGGCTCCATCAAGAACGGGCTGAAGCCCGCTGTTGATAACATCACGTCGAAGCTGAGGGTCTATCCGCTGAAAGATGCGGCCAATCCGGCGGCAACCGAATTCGTCAACATGTCGAACAAGCCGTTCAACACAGTCTTCGCCAGTAACTTCAGCTATTTCGAGAACCTGAACAAGGTTATCCAGGAGGAGCCGATCGGTGCCATCAGCCCGGAAGTACGCGGCGAGATTGCGGCAATCGGCATCGTCAAGGGCAAGCCTTTCGCGCCGGACGAACGAATGAAGAAGCTCCTGACCGAGGCGGCGACGCTGGCGGACGCGACAGCGCGCGTTATCACCTATCATCCCCGCATTGATGGCGTGAGGATCTATCCCGATGACCCGAATAGCGTCTGGTCCACGGCCTTTGCCAACAAGAACACCAGTTTTGAGGCAGACGGCACAATGAGCCTCGACGCCCGGGTGCTGTACTATTTCAATGCAGGCGGCGTGACACCCGCCATGGCCGCCACCCATCCGGGACAAGGTTCGGACTATGGCCTGGCTTTTCTCGATTCCAACAAACAACCGTTCGACGGGTCAAAGACCTACAGGCTTCACCTGCCCAAGGATGTTCCAGTCAATGATTTCTGGGCGCTCACGCTCTACGACACCCAGACCCGTTCTCAGCTTCAGACCGGGCAGAACTTCCCGACCGTCGGTAGCCAGAGCAAAGGCATGAGCCAAAATGCCGACGGCTCCTACGACGTCTATTTCGCGCCCGAAGCACCCGCAGGCAAGGAAGGCAACTGGCTGCAGACCGTTCCGGGCAAGAGCTGGTTCACCATCCTGCGCATGTACGGCCCGCTGGAGCCATGGATCAACAAAACCTGGCGGCCGGGCGAAATCGAATTGGTTGAGTGATTGGGTCGGCGGGGCAGATGCCCTGCCTATTCGCCCTCAAGGGCCCGTCGCAAAGCGCGTTCTGACACTGACACATCGGAAAAGAGAAGATGACACAGATAAATGGGTTTCTTGCCACGCCGTCTGCCTCGACGTGGATCGGCGCATTGCTTGCACGTTCGAGCGGTGCTCTGCACTCCACAAAGCGGCACGCAACCCAAGCCTTGGCCGCCATCGCACTTGTCGGTATGACCGCCAACGCACCGGCCCAGACCGGGCAGAAACCGGAGGCCGTCGCAGAGCGAGCCTATATCTACGGCCTGCAACAGGCGATCTATTATGGTCAGCGCTGGACTTACACCCAGAATGACGCCAAGCACAATATTGTCTATGCGGGCCTGAACCAGTTTGCATGGGTGCGCAAGCAGATTACCCCCGATTATCCTGTGGTCACGCCGAACGCGACCACGCTTTATGGCGCAGGCTTTCTTGACCTCCGCGCAGGTCCAGTCGTCATCGAAGTGCCAGAGATCACCGACCGTTACTTCAGCGTCCAGGTCATGGATCAGTACGGGATATTTCGGATGATTGTCGGGTCGCCCTTCAATGGCACTAAGGCGCGAAAATATATCTTGGTGCCGCCGGGTTTCACCGGCAATGTTCCGGCTGATTTCCCGACCACTGACATCGTACAATGGCCGGCCCTAACCGCTTACGGCGTGGTCCGCATGGCTGTCGAAACCGGGTCCGCTGCCGAGATCAAAACGATCAACGGCTATCAGGATCAGGTGACCATCACGCCCTTGGCCGACTGGCTGGCCAATGGCCACAAGGGCATCGCCCAAGCCGACAGAAAGAAAGTGAAGGGCGATTTCCTCATTCCCGATGGTCTGCCCGAATATCAGTTCGGTCAGGTCGATAAACAGACTGCAGAGCAATATTTCACCCTGCTCAGCGTAATCCTGAACGATCCGACCATGCCAACGCTCAAGGATTCGATCATGGAGGCCGAAATGCTCAAGCAGCTTGAGGCGTTCAACATCGGCAAGGGTTTGAGCTTTGACTGGTCCAAGCTGACGGCAGAGCAGAAAACGGCACTCGAGGCCGGGTTCAAGGCCGGATTCGACAACGTGCGCAAGACGCTGAAGACCAACATGATAAACATGAATGGCTGGGGCGTCGTACGCAATGACGGCGGATTCGAAACCCGTTGGATGGACCGCGCGATCATCGCCGATGCAGCCTGGGCGGCACCGGACAAGAACATCTCGCATGGTGGAGCCTTCCTGTTTACCGATTCCGAAGGCAAGCCGCTCGATGGCAAGAACAATTACACCCTGACCTTCGACATGAACGATCTGCCGCCGGTTACCCAATTCTGGTCAATCCCGATCTACAGCGCCGAAGGCTACTTCGTGGCCAATGAGATCAACCGCTACACCGTCAACAGCTTCATGCTGAAATCTGGTGAGCTGGTGGCCAAGGACGGCAAGCTGGTGATCTATATCCGGAACGAAAAGCCCTCTGATCCTGATCAGGCCAAGAACTGGCTCCCGGCGCCGGCCAAAGGGTTCCGATTCACCTCGCGCTTCTATGGACCTTATGCGCCGCTGGTAGATGGCACATACAACATGCCGAAAGTGATCAAGGTCGATTGATCCGAATGATCAACTATGGGCGCCCGGACGGGTGCCCTCGACCTGCAGACCACACCGAGGAGACAGTGACATGATTAAGCGGTTACTTCTTTCCACTACCGTCTTGGCGTGTTTCGCCGGATTGCCGGCCTCATCCGAGGTCAGCAAGGCCGAACTGGAGTCAATCTCCATTCCCGACAAGGTCGAGACGTCGATTGGCCCCCTCAAATTCTTCGATGGCGTACCGGTCGGCGACACTGTCGACAAGGTCTATGACAATCTCGATCTTATGCGGGGGCTGGCGGCCTTCTTGGACAATCAGGGCGCGGCCTCGCTCCACGCCATGCGGATGGGAAATGCGGGCATCGGCGCCGATGCGTCCAATAAGTTCACGATCACCGAGCAACTGCTCCAGCCGGAATCCCTCTATCTGACCGGGAACACATCGACGCTTTATGCGCTTGGCTACATGGATCTGAAAAAAGATGGCCCATTGGTCATCGAACTGCCGCCCGGCATGCTAGGCTTTGTCGATGATGCCTGGTTCAGATTTGTCGAGAACCTGGGCGCGATTGGGCCGGACAAGGGGAAAGGCGGCAAATACCTGATGCTGCCGCCTGACTATCAGGGAGCGGTGCCGGCAGGGTATTTCGTGATCAGAACCGACACGTACAGCAACCTCGTGTTCCTGCGCGGCTCCATCGCGAAGGGTCTTGAGCCTGCGGTCGAGAACATCAAGTCCAATCTCAAGGTGTATCCGCTGGCGCAGGCGGACAACCCGCCTGAAACCGAGTTCGTCAACTTCTCTGGCAAGAGCTACAATACGATTGCGTCAAATGATTTCAGTTTTTTTGAGGGCATCAACCAGGTGGTTCAGGAAGAGCCCATCGACGCGATCGACCCAGAGGCACGGGGACTTCTGGCCGCGATCGGTATCGTGAAGGGCCAGCCCTTCAAACCAGATGCGCGCATGAAGAAGCTGCTCGGCGAAGCGGCGACAATCGGAAACGCGACGGCGCGGGCCATCACCTATCAGCCGCGCATTGATGGTGTGTTCATATATCCTGACACGAATAGTGCCTGGACAACCGCCTATGCGAACAAGAACACGACCTTTGAGACCAATGGCGCGATGGGTCTCGATGCGCGTGTCTTGTTCTATTTCAATGCGACCGGTGTGACACAGGCGATGGCGGCCACGACTATCGGGCAAGGTTCCGACTATGCCCTGGCTTATCTTGATGCCGACAAGAAACCGCTGGATGGGTCAAAAACGTACAAGCTGCGTCTGCCGCCGGACGTTCCGGTCAATAATTTCTGGGCGGTAACGCTCTACGACACGCAAACGCGCTCCTTGCTGCAAACTGGTCAGAAATTTCCGACAATGGGCAGTCAGAGCGAGGGGGCGCAGAAGAACGCCGACGGATCCTACGACGTTTATTTCGCGCCAGAGGCGCCAGTGGGCAAGGAGGGCAACTGGCTCCAGACCATTCCGGGCAAGAGCTGGTTCACTATCCTGCGCATGTACGGTCCGCTGGAGCCTTGGATCAACAAGACCTGGCGGCCGGGCGAAATCGAATTGGTCAAGTAAGGCTGCTGAAACCTGAAATCCCGATCAATTCACCTTCGAACACCAAAAATCAAATGGAGCTCGGTTTTAGAATGAAAAGCTTTTCTTCTCTATCTCTGGTATGCGCGCTTGCCATGACCCCGCTTCCCCTGGCGGCACATGCGGCCGAACCTGTCATCGTCAATGTCGACAATTTCGACAGGGCGCAGACCGACTTCGAGTTTGTCGGCATCATCAAGCTGGCGGACGGCATCAACAAGCTGCACCATAACCGGACACCGACGCCGATCGACAAGCAGAATGTCATCCGGATGAACCGCGACACGCTGTACAGCCTCGGCGTCGTCGATATTTCCAAGGGAGCGACCGTGACCATGCCGGATGCCGGAAAGCGATACATGTCGCTGATGGTCATCAACAATGACGGCTACGTCAATGAGGTCTTCTATGGTGCTGGTGCTCACGAACTGACAGTGGACAAGTTCGATACGCCTGTCGTCGGCCTTGTCATCAGAACGCTCGCAGACCCGGAAGACAAGGCGGATCTTGAGGAAGCTCACAAGCTTCAGGACATGATCGAGATTTCGGCCAGTTCGGATGCACCGTTCGTGATGCCGGACTACGACAAGGCAAGCTACGAGGCGACACTCGCGCCGGTTCTCGATCTTGCCAAGGGGCTGAAGCGGTACATCAACACCTTCGGCTCCAAGGAGGAAGTCAACCCCGTCCATTTCCTGATCGGCACCGCGTCCGCCTGGGGCGGGTTGCCGGATAAGGCTGCGGTTTACGTTAATGTTCAGCCGGGCCTGCCGGTGGGCGAATACGAACTCAAGGTCAAGGATGTGCCGGTCAAGGGTTTCTGGTCGATCAGCCTTTACAACGCCAAAGGCTATTTTCAGGAAAATGACCTTCATGCCTACAGCCTCAACGACCTGACCGCGAAGCCGAACAGTGATGGGTCCTACACCATTCGCTTTGGCGGATGCGGCGAGGGTGTCGAGAATTGCCTGCCGATCATGGACGGCTGGAACTACGCAGTGCGTATGTATGAGCCGGGCGAAGCGATTCAGGACGGTACATGGACGTTCCCGGGTCCGCCGACGCCGCGGAAGAAGTGACCGGAAAACGGCCCGGCCACTAGACTATCCGAGCCATCTCGGGTGCGGCTTCACAAGCCTAAATGCGTAGCGCGGGAGGACCCAGGGTCCTCCCAGACGATTAGAAAAGCCAAACAAATTCTGTTCCTGAGCCACTTCCAGGCAACGGGTGTGGCTCCACTTTCAATCTGTTGGGAGAATTTCGATGAAACCGCAGGAATTTGCAGTAAACAGACGAACACTGGTAACGAGCCTGGCCGCAACCGCGGTGATCGCCGGGGCAGCCCCTCACTCGGCCGCACAAGCAGCGGAAGAAAACGCTGACTTCCTCTTTGTCCAGACCTCAAAAAGCATGGCTTTCGATCCAGCAACAATGACGCTGACTCTGAAGGATGTAAGCCCGACGACGTTGTTCTTTTCCGACAGACCGGAACGGATCGCCGGCAACATGACCACCGTTGCATTCCTTCCGTTTTGGAGCGACGGCACTGACAGCTTTCTCTCGGATCCGCCGAATGCCGACATTTCGGTTCTTGAAGGGGAAACGCTTCGTCAATCGGTGGTGGTCTTGATGGATCCGCGCCTCGACGGCAATGATCTGGTCTACACCGTGAAGACGATTGAAGGCGGGTTGCCTGGTACGGGCGAAAATGTCTCCGTCTTCATCGATGTCATCGGTATGCCGAGGACGCCGCTTTCCTATGCCGGCGCCCGGCGCCGCGTTTATCGCCGTGCATATATGTATCGATAGATGCAACCCGGGAATGCAGAGCGCGGTACAGGATCGGCGGTTTTCTGATAAGGTGGCTGTCGTTTGCCATTTGGAAAAGTGAGCGGATTCTCGAAAGAAGACTGGTTGCGAGGCTTTGACATGCTGAAGCTTGTACTGAATTCGGCTGCCTCGAATAGCCTTCTGTTCTGTCCGGGGCCTTCGGCGCTGGCCGCCGATGGCCCTCATCCGGGCGAGCCTGCGCTGGCTGCGGACCCATTCACGGGAGGCGTTTCAAAGCGGCGTCTATGGCTGGCTTCCAGACATAGACATGAGGACATCAGCTGGTGGCACCGTCGAGCTTCCGCTCTGACAGATCCTGCAAAATCTGAACTTTACCGCGATGGGCCAGCTCTCAGCGGAAAGAGGCACTTCGGTGGGGTCTCCGATCTCATCTACATGAACCTTCAAGGGTCGGAGATGTCCGCTACCTGGACTATAATTTCGGCGATGACCCGAAGCTGAGCGATCTGACGGTGGATGGCCCGCATATCGGAATGAAAATAAATGTCCACAAACCCTAGGCCTACCATTCGGGAGGCAGAACAGGACCTTTTCCCGCTGGCACGATATGGCCGGACGAACGCAGAGCGTTTGCTCCGGTGATCCCATTGCGCTCAATGAACACTGGAACCTGATTTCGCGGACGATTGCCCTGATTAAGTCGAGGCGAACGTCCGGTTTCAAGGTGCCTGCTGGAAGCCGCGAACGCCTGAAATGGGGACGCAAATCCGCCCGTTGGCGGAACTCCGCACTTGGGTAACTGCCATGTTGTGTGCAGCCCCGCAGTGTGCGGGGCCACACGTTTTCAAATCTCAGTATGTTCCGCCAACTCCAGGGCATCTTCGATGTCCACGCCCAGATACCTGACCGTGTTTTCGATCTTGGTATGCCCCAAAAGGATTTGTATGGCACGAAGGTTGCCGGTCGCTTTGTAGATCATCGCGGCCTTGGTGCGCCGAAGCGAATGGGTACCGTAATCTTCGCGTCGCAGTCCGATCGCGGTCACCCATTCGTCCACCAGGCGGGCATACTGGCGAGTGCTCAAATGACCGGTATGGTCAACTCTGCTGGGGAAGGCATAGTCGTCGATCGATCCGCCGCGCCGTTCGAGCCACGCGAGCAAACTCGCCCTCACATCTGGAGTTATTTCGAATTGAACCGGACGTCCGGTCTTTTGCTGAACGACCATCGCTCGAGATCGAATTTCGGTTCCAGTGACGAGAGTTCCAATCTTCATCTTCACGAGGTCGCAGCCGCGCAGCTTGCTGTCGATCGCAAGATCAAACAACGCACGATCTCTCATGCGTTCCTCCCGATCGAGGAAGAAGCGGATCGCCCAGATCTGACGTTGTTTCAACGGTTTCTTGACGCCGACCTTTCGACCGGCATTCCAAGCCGGGCGCCCCAATGCATTCGGATCAAATTGTGCAGTACCCATTTCTGTTCTCCTTTGACCAACGCTGGTCATCTGGAAAACACTTGAGCTCGATGTAAAGGCCAGGTTTGGAATGGCAGCTGTTGCGAAAAACTACATTAAAATTGTTGCTTCGATCGCTTCAACAAGTTGGTAAAGGCAACTATTTTGTTCTACCCCCCCCAGACCACCGCATCTTCATGCCGCTTGATCAGGTGGCGCAGGTCGCTAAAGCCGTTCGAGATGTGTTTGGCGTATTTGTCGACGGCCGGCAGATAGGGCGCGTCTGCTAGCCGTAATATTCCGAGTGCACGGTCCGGGTGGGGGATTTTGAACGGCAATGCCGTCATTGTGCGCTCCTTCCGGTAGGCAAAGACCACGCTGTGCGGCAGGACCGTCAGGGCATTGGTACGGGTCATATAATTGATGACACTGGCCAGAGATCCGCCGGAATAGCGGATCTTGATCTCCGTCGCCCCGAGTGACAGCAGGATCGAGTGAAGGTCGGCGTAAAGCGGACTGCCGGGAGGTGGCGCGATCCACGGAAATTCCAGGAGTTGCTGCGCGGTCGGCTTTCGCCTATTCAGAAGCGGATGCAGAACACTGCAGGCGACGACGTTGCGGCCGGGCAGAATTTCTTCAAATGCAAGGCCTGATCCCTCACCCAGAATGTCAATCGGACAGATCGCCAGATCGATCCGGTCCGAATAAACTGCATCGCGCAGGTCCTTGACATAGCCATAGCTCTGATCAACCCGGATCTCCGGAAAACCGTTCTGAAAGTCTGCGGTCATGCTGGAAATGAGGGCATCCATGAAAAACGGCGTTCCGCCCACACGGACCGCACCGGCTTTGCCTTCCTGGAAATTGCGCACCGTTTCTGAGGCCTTGCGCGAGGCCGCCAGCATGACTTGCCCCTGATCCGCCAAGGCGCGGCCCAGTGGCGTCGGCTGCAAGGGCCGCTGGCCACGGAGGAACAAGGGCTCTCCAAGCCGTTTCTCCAGTGTCGCCAGCGTTCGGGAAACTGCCGGCTGCGTCATGGCCAGCAGTTCCGCCCCTTCGGTGACACTGCCGGTCTGCACCACGGCAGCCAATTGAATGAGATGGCGTTCATCCAGCTTCATAGCAATATGTTATAAACTTGGGCGCAGAAATCATCAACTGTGCTGTTTCGCCGATTAAGCTTTCCTCATGGTCAAGTGGTGACCGACGGGAGGAAACATGGCCGGCACGTCCGACATTGCGTATTTTCAGGCGGAAACATCGGGACGGATGTTCGCGGACCGCCTCAAGCATGCGGACGACGAGCGGCTGGCGGATGTGCTTGTCACGGTCGCCGAGCACCTTCATGCGATTGTCCGAGAAACAAGACCGAGCCTGAACGACTGGCGCGCTGCCATCGCATTCCTGACAGAGGTCGGCCACCTGACCGATGAGCGTCGGCAGGAATGGGTGCTGGTTTCGGATCTCCTTGGAACATCGTCTCTTGTCGATGCTCTTAATTCGGATCGCCCGAAGACGGCGACACCCAACACGATGCGCGGGCCGTTCTATCGCGCCGACGTGCCGCTGATGAAAGCCGGAGACAACATCAGTCTGGACGGCGTGGGAACGTCCGTGATTGTAAATCTGCGCATTTCGGATCTTGCCGGCAAACCTGTCCCCGGCGCCCGGGTCGAGACCTGGCAAGCCAATGCACAGGGTTTTTACGAGAACCAGCAGCCTGACCTGCAGCCCGAACACAATTTGCGAGGGCATTTCCTTGCCGATGATGCCGGACAACTGACCTACCGGACCGTCCGGCCAGCCGGATACGATGTGCCGAATGATGGTCCGTTAGGCGATCTTCTGGCGCGTCTTGGAGCCCCGCTTTGCCGCCCCGCACACATCTATTTCCAGATTACCGCTCCAGGCTTCGAAACCCTGACTACGCAGATTTTCGACAGCGAAGACGAAAACCTGGGAAAGGATCCGCTCTTCAGCGTGAAACCCGGGCTCGTTGGAACATTTTGCGAGGTTGCCGTCGGCGGATCGACGCTTTCCCTTGATCTCGACTTCCACCTCAATCCCGACAATCAGGAAATCCGTTGATGACCCGAGCCTTCACCTACCGGGGCAGCGCCGCCCATATCGTCTTTGGAGCGGGCAAGCGCAATGACGCTGGCACCTGGGTCGAAAAACTCGGCTGTTCCAGGGCCCTGGTGTTGGCGACCACTCATCAGGAAGACGACGCCATCGCCCTGTCGGACCAACTTGGATCTCTCAGTGTGGGTGTTTTTGCCAATGCGGCCATGCACACTCCCGTCGAAGTGACCGAAGAGGCCATGGAGCAGGTGCGATCGAAGAACGTCGATTGCGTCGTGGCACTCGGCGGCGGTTCGACAACCGGTCTCGGCAAGGCGATCGCTTATCGCACCGACCTGCCCCAAGTCGTGATCCCGACCACCTATGCAGGGTCCGAGGTGACGCCGATCCTGGGGCAGACGGAAGCGGGCCGCAAAACCACCGTCCGCGGCGACAGCATCTTGCCGGAAGTCGTGATCTATGACCCGGATCTGACAATGGGATTGCCTCTCGGCATGAGCGTTACAAGCGGTCTCAATGCGATGGCGCACGCGGCCGAGGCACTCTACGCTCAGGACAGGAACCCGGTTTCGAGCCTGATGGCCACGGAAGGTCTGACCGCGTTCAAGGCCGCATTGCCCGCCCTTGTGGTCGATCCGTCCGACGCAGACGCTCGCGCGAATGCCCTTTACGGGGCGTGGCTCTGCGGAACGGTTCTTGGAACCGTCGGCATGGCTCTCCATCACAAGATCTGCCACACGCTTGGCGGCAGTTTCGAAACACCACATGCCGAAACTCATGCGATCATGCTCCCGCATACGGTCGGTTTCAATGCAGCCGTTGTGTCAAGTCAACTGCAGCCTGTGGTCGAAATTTTTGGCTCTACACCTGGTGCAGCGCTGTTTGATTTTTCTGCGTCCATTGGTGCGCCGCAGGCGCTCAAAGACCTGGGGCTGACTGAGGCCGATCTCGATCGTGCCGCGAAGATCGCGACAGAAGCTCCCTATTGGAACCCGCGTCCCATCTATCGCTCATCCATTCGAAATCTGCTGCAGGACGCCTGGGAGGGAACCCGTCCCGCGCTTTGACCCTGTGTTCTGGGAGGAACCAAGATGCTGAACAGACGTACGTTTTTGAAAACAACCGCATTTACTGCCGCCGCCGCTGGAGCATCGGGCCTTGCATTTCCCGCACGGGCGCAGGGCACACCGGTCAAAATCGGCTATGTAAGCCCTCAGACAGGTCCACTGGCCGCCTTTGCCGAAGCAGACAATTACATCATCAACGGGTTTCAGGCCGCAGCCAAGGCGCATGGTCTTAACATCGAGGTGATCGTCAAGGACAGCCAGTCCAATCCCAACCGCGCGGCTGAAGTCGCCCGCGAACTGATCATCGACAACGAAATAAACCTGATGCTGGTGGCCGCCACGCCCGAGACCACGAACCCGGTCACAACAACCTGCGAAAGCGAAGAGATCCCGTGCATATCGACCGTTGCGCCCTGGCAACCCTGGTTCATCGGACAGCAGGGCAATCCGGGAGACCCGGCAAGCTGGGAACAGTTCTATTACTCCTACCACTTCTTTTGGGGCCTCGAGGACGTGATTGCCGTCTTCACCAATATGTGGGGCCAGCTGGAGACCAACAAGCAGGTCGGCGGCCTGTTCCCGAATGATGGCGACGGCAATGCTTGGGGCGATCCCAATCTTGGTTTTCCGCCGGTCCTGAACAAGCTCGGCTATGGATTGACTGATCCGGGCCGTTATCAGAACCTGACCGACGATTTCACCGCCCAGATCAACGCTTTCAAACAGGCCAATACCGAGATCGTCACAGGCGTGATGATCCCCCCCGATTTCACCACTTTCTGGACCCAGGCAAAGCAACAGGGCTTCACGCCAAAGATCGCCTCAATCGGCAAGGCAATTCTGTTTCCGCAGTCGGTCGAAGCGCTTGGCGATGCCGGTCACAACCTGTCATCCGAAGTCTGGTGGAGCCCGACGCACCCGTTCTCCTCCTCCCTCACGGGTGAAAGCTCAGCCGAGCTTGCATCGGGCTTCACGGAAGCCACCGGCCGGCCCTGGACACAGCCGATCGGCTTCGTCCACGCACTCTTTGAAGTCGCGGCAGATGTCATAAAGCGTGCAAACGACCCGACGGATGCAGATGAAGTTTCCGAGGTGATCGCTGCAACACAGCTTTCCACAATCGTTGGCCCGGTTATTTGGAACGGCGCTGGCGTGCCGCGCGTTGCTGCACGAAATGTGGCGAAAACACCCCTGGTGGGCGGTCAATGGCGTTTGAAGGGCGACGGTGGGTACGACCTCGTCATCACCGACAACAGCACCTTTCCGATCATTCCGACCGGCGGAAAGATGGAACCGATCACCTGAGGCAGCTCTGGCGCAGGTTGTGCCTGCGCTTCTGACAGGACCGCACCCATGGCTATTCTCGCGTTAGATAACGTGTCCAAATCTTTTGGCGCGCTGCGCGTCTCGCAGAACATCACCTTTGAGCTTGCCGAAGGCGAAGCCCTGGGTGTTATCGGGCCGAACGGCGCCGGCAAGTCGACCCTTTTCAACCTGATCACGGGGAACATTGCGGTCGATAAAGGCCGGATCGATTTCCTCGGCCGCGAGGTCACACGAGTACCACCGATGGACCGCTGCCTCAGCGGTCTGGGGCGCACCTTCCAGATCCCGCAGCCGTTCGAAAAGCTGACGGTGTTTGAAAACCTCGTGGTTGCCGGCGCCTTCGGCAACCGCTTGCCTGAAAGCGACGTCTCGGAGCGCTGTGCCGAGATCCTCGTGGAAACCGGCCTGATCGGCAAGGCCAACGAGCTTGCCGGACGCCTGAGCCTTCTGGAGCGCAAACGCCTTGAACTTGCCCGGGCCATGGCGACCTTGCCCAAGGTTCTTTTGCTCGATGAGATCGCCGGTGGACTGACGGAAGGCGAATGCCACGCGCTCGTCGCAACCATTCAAAAAATCCATGCCAATGGCATGTCGATCATCTGGATCGAGCATGTCCTGCACGCCTTGACCTCCGTGGCAGAACGGCTGCTGGTGCTCGATTTCGGCAAGGTCATCGGCATTGGTGCACCAGACGCGATCATGAATTCCAGGGAAGTGCGCGAAATCTACCTGGGGCTCGACGTCTGATGGCCCTTCTGAAAACCCATGATCTCGCCGCCTATTACGGCGACTTCCAGGCCCTGTTCGGTGTCGATATCCGGCTGGAGGAAGGCGAGACGGTCGCCATTATCGGCGCCAACGGCTCCGGCAAGACCACCTTGATGCGCTCTATTTCCGGCGTTTTGCGTAACCGCGAGGACGCCATCCTGTTCGATAACAACAAGATAGGTGCGGCCCATGCCGCCGACATCGTCAGGAAAGGCATCGCCATGGTGCCGGAGGGGCGCAAGCTCTTCCCATCACTGACCGTCGAGGAAAACCTACTGATCGGTGCCTATGGCCGCAAGACAGGCGGACCATGGTCATTGGACACCGTCTACCAGATGTTTCCGGTTCTGAAAGAACGGCGAGGCAATCCGGGAACGGCGCTCTCAGGCGGCCAGCAGCAGATGGTCGCGATCGGCAGGGCGCTGATGTCCAACCCGCGCGTGCTTCTGTGCGACGAGATCAGCCTCGGTCTAGCCCCCGTCATCATCAAGGACATCTACGCCGCCCTTCCGAGGGTCAAGGAAACTGGCACCTCCATCATCGTCGTGGAACAGGATATCGGCCAGGCGCTGAAGGTTGCAGACCGAGTCTATTGCATGATGGAAGGCCGGATCACTTTGGAAGGCGCACCGTCCGATCTAAGCCGCGACGCCATTCACAACGCCTATTTCGGAGCTTCGGCATGATCTGGATCGACACCATCGTGCAGGGCATCCTGCTGGGCGGCCTCTATGCTCTCTTTGCCGCAGGTCTCAGCCTGGTCTTCGGCATCATGCGGCTGGTCAATCTGGCCCATGGCGATCTGATCGTCATGGCGGCCTATCTGATCCTTGTTCTGGTTTCTGTGCTCGGGATCAATCCGTTTGTGGCGGCGCTGATAGCCGCGCCTGCCCTCTTCGGCATCGGCTGGCTTTTGCAGATGCATGTGCTCAACAGGACGCTAGGTCCTGATATCCTGCCGCCGCTGCTGGTGACCTTCGGCCTCTCGATCGTCATTCAGAACGCACTCCTCCAAGGGTTTTCCGCCGACAGCCAGCGCCTTTCGGTCGGCTCCCTCGAGACAGCCTCTCTTGCGCTCGGGTCCGTCAATGTCGGTGTCATGCCGCTGTTGACCTTCCTTTCCGCAATCCTGGTCATTGTTGCCCTCAACCGGCTGTTCTACAGCACCGCCCTTGGCCGGGCGTTCCGGGCGACCTCCGACGATGCGGTCACTGCCAGTCTCATGGGCATCCGTCCGCAATCCATCTTCGCGACCGCCACCGGCATCGCCATGGTCGTGGTCACCATCGCGGCTCTCTATCTTGGCACGCGGGCGAATTTCGACCCGACCATTGGGCCGGCCCGTCTGATCTACGCGTTCGAAGCCGTGATTATCGGTGGCCTCGGCTCCCTGTGGGGAACGCTGGCCGGCGGCATCATCATCGGCCTCGCCCAGACGCTCGGTGCAGCGATCAATCCGGAATGGCAGATCCTGGCCGGCCATGTCGCCTTCGTCATTGTCTTGCTGTTCAAACCGCGCGGGCTTTTCCCGCGGGCCGTGGACTGAGGGAGGACCATCATGACCACGTCCGCTGAAACCGCCTGGACCGTTGAGACCAGAACCCGGACCTCGACAATTTTCCTCTGCGTCGCCGCGGTGCTGGTCGTCGTGCTCGCGCTGGCGCCCTTCTATGCATCGCGCAGTCTGATCCAGGATCTCTTCTTTATCCTGACAATGCTCGTCCTGGCGCAGGGCTGGAACCTGCTGGCCGGATATGCGGGGCTCGTATCGGTGGGGCAGCAGGCCTTTGTCGGCCTCGGCGCCTACGCCATGTTCACCGGAGTGATCCTTCTGGATCTCGATCCGCTGCTCTCGATCCTGCTGGGCGGTGCCGCTGCCGCCCTGCTGGCCGTGCCAACCGCGTTTTTCACCTTCCGTCTGCAGGGTGCCTATTTTGCCATTGGTACCTGGGTGGCGGCCGAGATCGTGCGCCTGAGCGTTGCCCAGTGGAAGGCGCTGGGCGGGGGCACCGGGACATCCCTGCCGCGGAGCGCAACACGCGAAATCTTTGGCCTGGAGTTTCTGAAGGACACTTTCGGTTTCAAGAGCTCAGCGGCAATGGACGTGATCACCTTCTGGCTGGCGCTGGTGCTCGCCGTGATTACGATCGGGGTCGTCTACCGGCTGTTGAGGTCACGACAGGGCCTTGGTCTCGCCGCCGTGCGTGACAACCAGAATGCCGCGCGGTCCGTCGGCGTCGACGCGCAGCGCATCAAGACCATCGTGTATCTCAGCACAGCGTTCATCACGGGGCTGGCTGGCGCGCTGATCTATTTGCAGAAGGCCCGGATTTCGCCGGATGCGGCCTTCTCGGTCCTCGACTGGACCGCCTACGTGATCTTCATCGTGGTGATCGGCGGTATCGGCACCATCGAGGGTCCTATCCTGGGCGTCCTGATCTTCTTCGCCCTGCAGAATTCCCTGTCCGGCTATGGCTCCTGGTACCTGCTGGTGCTCGGCCTGCTGGGTATCGTCATCATGCTGTTCGCCCCGCGCGGGCTCTGGGGTCTCTTCACCGACCGGACCGGCATCGAACTCTTTCCAATTCGCCGCAGGCTCTCCGGCGGCTCCACAGACAAAACGGGAGGTTGACATGAAAAAGACACTCGCAGCCCTTTGCCTTCTGGCAAGCGGTTCCCTGGCCTCGGCGGACGGATTGCCGGGCATGACCGGAATGGACCATGTCGGTTTTACCGTTCCTGATCTTGACCAGGCCGTTTCGTTTTTCACCGACACGCTGGGATGCCGGGCCTTCTATCCACTAGGACCGTTTTCGGGTGGCGACAGCACCTGGATGCAGGACCATCTGAATGTCGATCCGAAGGCGACCATTCCGGCCATGCGGCTGGTCAGGTGCGGCAACGGCGCCAACCTCGAAATCTTCCAGTACACGGCACCCGACCAGAACACGAAGCCGCCCCGCAACTCCGATATCGGCGGGCATCACCTGGCCTTCTACACAACCGACATGACGGCTGCCGTCGCTTATCTCGAAGGCAAGGGTATCCAGGTTCTCGGCACGCCCACGACCATGACGGAAGGCCCTTCAGCCGGAGAGACCTGGGTCTATTTCCTGGCACCCTGGGGCATGCAGCTTGAGCTCGTCAGCTACCCGGACGGCAAGGCTTACGAAAAAGATTTCGACGCGCGGCTCTGGGACCCGCGGTCCTGACGGCGATTTGGAGGAAACGGATATGGCTGAATTCACGACAGACGTGCTGATCATCGGCACTGGCCCGGCGGGATCCGCAACGGCCGCGTTGCTGTCGACCTATGGCATCGAGAACATGGCAATCAACCGCTACCGCTGGCTTGCCAATACGCCCCGCGCGCATATCACCAACCAGCGCACGATGGAGGTTCTGCGCGATCTGGGCCGCGAGGTCGAGGACGAGGCTTATCTCTTTGCCGCAAACCAGGAGCTGATGGGAGAGAACGTCTTCTGCGAGAGCCTGGCCGGCGAGGAAATCGGCCGCATGAAGAGCTGGGGCAACCATCCGCTGTCAAAGGCGGAACATCTTCTGTCCTCCCCAACCATGATGAACGACCTGCCGCAGACCTTCATGGAGCCACTCCTCTTCAAGACCGCCTGTTCGCGCGGGACCCAGGCGCGCATGTCGACGGAGTATCTTTCGTACGAGCAGGACGCGGACGGCGTTACAACGACATGCCTGGACCGCCTGTCGGGCAAGCAATTCACCGTCCGGTCGAAATATCTGGTCGGTGCCGACGGCGGCAATTCTCTGGTCGCGGAACATGCCGGATTGCCTTTCGAAGGGAAAATGGGTGTCGGCGGCTCGATGAACATCCTGTTCAGGGCGGATCTCTCGAAATACGTCGCGCACCGCCCGTCCGTTCTTTACTGGGTCATGCAACCGGGCGCAGATGTCGGAGGTATCGGCATGGGCCTGGTGCGCATGGTGCGCCCCTGGAACGAATGGTTGATCGTCTGGGGCTATGACATCAACCAGCCCGCGCCCGAAGTTGACGAAGCCATGGCGACCGACGTCGCCCGGCAGCTGGTCGGCGATCCGGAGTTGAAGATCGAGCTCCTGTCCGCCAATACCTGGACCGTCAACAACATGTATGCGACCCACATGCAGAAAGACCGGGTCTTCATCATGGGCGATGCCGCCCATCGCCATCCGCCGTCCAACGGTCTCGGTTCCAACACCTCCATCCAGGACAGCTTCAATCTCGCCTGGAAACTTGCCGCGGTTCTGAAAGGCCGGGCGGGTGAGGCGCTCCTCGAAAGCTACAGCACCGAGCGGGCGCCGATTGCAAGGCAGATCGTCACGCGCGCCAATCAGTCGATCGCAGAATTCGGTCCGATTTTCGAGGCGCTGGGCATGGGCGAAGGCGTCGATCCGGATGTGATGCAGCAAAATCTTGTCGCACGCTGTGACAGCACCGATGCCGCGGAACAACAGCGCGCGGCAATCCGCAAGGCGATCGCCTTCAAGAAATACGAGTTCGACGCCCATGGCGTTGAGATGAACCAGCGCTACACGTCGAACGCCATCGTCACGGACGGGCAGCCCGAACCGGCATTCGAGCGCGATGCCGAGCTGCACTACCAGCCGACGACCTGGCCCGGCGCGCGCATTCCCCATTGCTGGCTGTTCGATCACGAGACGGGCGACAAGCACTCGACGCTGGATCTCAGTGGCGGTGGCAAGTTCGCACTCTTCACCGGCATTGGCGGCGAAGCATGGGAAGAGGCCGCTCAGTCGGTTGGAGCGGAACTCGGGTTTGACGTGGCCGTCTATGTCATCGGTCCACGCAGGAAGTTTGTCGACCACACCGGTGACTGGGCCCGCGCACGCGAAGTGAGTGACAAGGGATGCATTCTTGTGCGCCCGGACCAGCACGTCGCCTGGCGCAGTTCCACCCTGAGCAACGATCCGGCCGGCGATCTGCGCCGGGTCTTCAAACACATTCTCGCAAGGTAGGAGGCCGTGATGGAAGCACACGAGCTTGGATATTTCACCGAAGAAAATTCGGCCGAAGTCGTTACCGGGCGTAACAGGAACGCCAGCGACCCGCGCCTGCAGCAGGTCATGGAAGTCCTGACACGCAAGCTTCACGAGGCGGTCAAGGAGATTGAACCGACGCAGGAAGAATGGTTCCAGGCGATCCAGTTCCTGACCGCAACGGGTCATAAATGCGACGACTGGCGCCAGGAATTCATTCTTCTGTCCGACGTTCTCGGCGTGTCCATGCTGGTCGACGCGGTCAATTCGCGCCGGCCGAGCGGAGCATCCGAGAACACCGTTCTTGGACCGTTCCATATCGGTGACGCCCCGGAATACGAGATGGGCCACAACATCTGTCTCGACGAGAAGGGCGAGGACATGCTCGTCCGGGGCAAAGTGACGGATGTTGACGGCAAGCCGCTGGAAGGCGTCAAGATCGATGTCTGGCAGGCCAACGACGAAGGCTTTTATGACGTCCAGCAAAAAGGCATCCAGCCGGATTTCAATCTGCGCGGTGTGTTTCGCACAGGCGCGGACGGCAAATACTGGTTCAAGGCAGTCAAACCGAAACATTATTCGATCCCCGCAGACGGCCCTGTCGGCGACCTTCTGAACCGCCTCGGCCGCCATCCGTTCCGCCCGGCGCATTTGCACTACATTGTCTCCAAGGACGGCTATGACGAGCTGACCACCCATATCTTCGATCCGGACGATCCTTACATCGATTCCGACAGCGTCTTTGGCGTCAAGAAGAGCCTGATCGCCGATTTCAGGAAGGTCGAGGATCCGGAGAGAATTTCTGACGCAGGTTTTGACGGCGCCTCCTACTGGGACGTCGAGTTCGACTTCGTGCTCGCACCAAAAAAGGCGTGACATGGAAAAGCCCTGCATCATCTGTGTCGCGATCACCGGTTCCCTGCCGCGCAAGGAGCACAATCCGGCCGTACCGATCACCGTTTCCGAACAGATCGAAAGCACCCAGGAAGCGTTCGAGGCCGGCGCCACGATCTGCCACGCCCATGTGCGCAATGACGACCAGTCGCCGTCCTCCGATCCGGAGAAATTCGCCCGCCTGAAGGAAGGTCTGGAAAAACACTGCCCCGGCATGATCATCCAGTTCTCCACCGGAGGACGCTCGGGTGCCGGCCAGGCACGCGGCGGAATGCTGCCGCTCAAGCCGGACATGGCTTCCCTTTCAGTCGGGTCGAACAATTTTCCGACACGGGTCTACGAAAATCCGCCCGATCTTGTCGATTGGCTGGCCGGTGAAATGCGCGTCCACGGCATCAAGCCGGAGATCGAAGCTTTTGACCTGAGCCATATCTTTCAGGCCGCGCAGATGAACAAGGACGGCCGCATACCAGGCGACATCTACATCCAGTTCGTGATGGGCGTTAAAAACGCCATGCCCGCCGACAAGGACGTCTTTGATTTTTACGTCAGGACCGTGGAGCGGTTGATGCCGTCCGCCGAATGGTGTGCCGCCGGGATCGGCGCGAGCCAACGGACCCTGAACGAATGGTCGATTGCCGCCGGCGGCCATGCCCGCACCGGGCTTGAGGACAACATCCGCCTCGACCGAACGACACTTGCCCCATCGAACGCCGCTCTTGTCAGGCGCACGGCCGAGATCTGTGCCGCTCACGACCGCTCTGTCGCAACGCCGGCCGAGGCCCGCAACATACTTGGACTTGCACCGGCCTCACACCTTCAAACGGGAGACGTCAAATGACAGATATCCAACAAGCCGCGGATGAAGTTGCCCGGCAATCCGCGAAAACGCTTCAGCAGGCGGGTCTCAAAGCGGACGACGCCACCCTGCGGCTGCTCTTCACGGAGGCCCGTACCCATTATGGCTGGCAGGACCGGGATGTGCCGGAGGAGATCCTGAAGGATCTCTACGACATCGCCAAAATGGGCCCGACCTCGATGAACCAGCAACCGATGCGGGTTCTTTTCATCCGCTCAAACGAGGCCAAGGACCGGCTTGAACCGACCCTTTTGGAAGGCAACCGGCCGAAGATGCGCTCCGCCCCCGTGACGGCGATCATTGCCCATGACCTGAACTTCTGGGAGGAACTTCCGCGTCTGTTTCCACCCAATCCTTCGGCTCAGGACATCTTCCGAAACAACGCGACGGCGGCTCAGGTCAACGCCTTCCGGAATGGAACGTTGCAGGGGGCCTATTTCATGCTGGCCGCCCGTGCGGTCGGGCTGGATGTCGGGGCCATGTCCGGTTTTGACAACGGCAAGGTCGACGAGGAGTTCTTCCACGGCACCTCCGTCAAATCGAACTTCCTCGTCAATCTCGGCTACGCCGACACGTCGAAGATTTTCAGACGCCTGCCGCGCATGGATTACCCCGAAGTCTGCCAGACGCTGTGATCGGAAGGGTCGAACCGGAGCCATGGCGGGACCGGATCAGACCACGCCCGAACGGTCACGCTGGGGGAGGAAACAGCAAAGCCGCAATTCCCACTTGAGGAGGAAGTGAAATGGAAATCTCGTACAAGCATTCAATGCGCGCGCTGCGCGCCCTTGCTGCCGGGTGTGCCAGCATCATCGCCGCTGGCGCCGCCCAAGCGGAAACCTACAACCTCACCATCTCGTCCAGCCACCCGACGGTGCTCCCATGGGTGGGCCAGTTGTCCACCCTCGTGGTTGCCGAGTCGAACCAGCGCCTTGAGGAAATGGGCTCAGAAGACCGGATCGAATGGACGGAATCCTATGGCGGGGCGCTTTACGGGTTCAAGGACACCCTTGAAGCGGTCGGCGACGGTCTGACGGATGCGGGATGGGTTGGAACACTCTGGGAAGGTTCGAAAATGCCGCTCCAGAACATGACCTATTTCACGCCGTTCGTGTCTGACGACCTGGTGGAAACGCTGAAGATCATGAACGAACTCCACCGGGAAGTCCCGCAGCTCAAAGAGGCCTGGGAAAGCCAGAACGTTGTCTTCCTGGGTGCAAGCGGTGTCGAGACCTACCACCTCTTCACGAATTTTCCGATCAGCACCCTGAAAGACCTGGACGGTCGCAAGATCATCGCGCCCGGCCCCTCCGCCAACTGGATCAAGTCTCTTGGGGCCGTTCCGGTAAACGGGGCCTTGCCGACCTACTACAACCAGATCCAGACGGGTGTCGCCGATGGTGTCGTGGTGATTGTCACCGGCGCCGTCCCGAACAAGCTTCAGGAAGTTGCACCGCATGTCACGCTCGTTGGCCTTGGCGCGCAGATGACCGGCGGTTTCGGCATCAACAAGGATGTCTGGGAAGGTCTTTCCGACGATGTGCGCAAGGTTCTGACGGAGCTTGGTGAAGAATACACGATCGCGCATGCGGAAGAAGTTCTCAGCAGATATCGGGCTTTTCTGCAAAAGCTTCCCGAAAACGGCGCGGTTGTAAGCGCGTTGCCGGAAGCGGAGATCGAGGCCTGGGCGAGCGGCCTGCCGAACCTCGCTCAGGATTGGGTCACCGCAAATGCGGACAAGGGCGCCGGCGAAGTGCTCGAGGCCTACATGGCCAAGGTCCAGGAAGCCAACCTGTCGCCCCGCATCGACTGGTCCAATCGCTAACCGGAGGAGAACGCCGTGGCCATTTCCATAAGATCTTTCCGTCACGGCATCGACCGAACGGTAAGCGGGGTCTCTTCGCTTACCGGTGCCATAAGCGCCGCAGCATCGATCTGGATCTTCTGCCTGATGCTGCTGATCTGTTCCGACATCATCGGGCGGACCTTCTTCAACGCGCCTGTTCAGGGCGTTGCCGAGATCGTGGCAAACTCCATCGTCGCCATCGTTTTCCTGCAGGCGGGCCATACGATCATGAGCGGGCGCATGACCCGCACCGACATTCTGATAGGCAGTGTCGAAGATCATCGTCCTTTTGCTGCTGCAACGATGCGCGTCTTCTTTCACTTTGCAGGCCTTTTTGTCTTTGCCCTGATTGCCTGGGGAACCTGGCCAAAGCTGATTGACGCTTGGGTCGAGAACGAATTTTTCGGCGCCCAGGGTGTTTTCACGGCGCCGGTCTGGCCCATCAAGGCCTGTCTCTTTGGCGGCTCTCTCCTGACCTGCCTGACCTTTGCCACCCAGGTTCTGCGTGACATAAAGGATATTCTCAATGCGTCACGTGTTGAGCATCTCAGTGTCCGGCACTCGGTCAGACTTCCGCCCAAGGGGCTGCCCATCCTGATCGCCTTCGCCTTGCTTCTTGTGCTTGGTTACGGCGTCTTCATCGCAGATCTTGGCCGCATCGAAATCGGCATTGCTGCCATTGGTTTCATGTTGCTGCTGATCTTTTCCGGCGCGCATATTGCCGTCGTCCTGATCCTCTTGAGTTTTCTGGGTATCTGGCTCATTCGGGATAATCCGAATGTCGCCATGCGTTCGCTTGCCCTTGCTGCGGACGGTGCCATCAACCGTTATCTGTTCGGCGTCGTTCCGCTGTTCGTGCTCATGGGGCTGATCGTCGATACAGCGGATATCGGCCGCGACGCTTACAGGGTTGCCGCCTGGTTGCTTCAAAAGGTCCGGGGCGGTCTGGGAATGGCGACCGTTGCCGCAAATGCCGTCTTTGCTTCGATCACCGGGATTTCCATTGCCTCAGCCGCTGTCTTCTCGCGCGTGGCGGTGCCGCAGATGGTGGCCAACGGTTACAACAATCGCTTTGCGCTCGGCGTGGTCGCCGGGTCCTCCGTCCTGGGCATGTTGATACCGCCGAGCTTGCTGTTGATCATTTACGGCGTGCTTGCTGAGCAATCTGTCGGCGCGCTGTTCCTTGCCGCCATTGTGCCCGGTGTTCTGCTTGCGCTGGTTTTTGGGGTCGGCATCTACCTAATGGCACGCTACCGGCCAAAAATGGTGATGCAGAGCGATCGGCCCGTCGTTATCGAAGGGGAGACCTGGGGTACCGCCGCCGTCAAGCTGGCGCCCATTACCGCACTGATGATTATCGTTCTTGGCGGTATCTATTCGGGTTTTTTCACACCGACTGAGGCAGGGGCTGCAGGCGCCGCGGCCGCGATTGTCGTGGCGGTCATCAAGGGCAGTCTCACCTGGGCGCGCTTCTGGCGCGTTCTGGTTGACACAGGACTTGTCTCCGTCTCGATCCTGCTACTGATCATTGCGGCCTCCATGTATTCACGCATGCTGACGCTCTCGACCATCCCTCAGGAAATCACCATGCTGTTTTCCGACGCCGGTCTCGGGCTGATGGGCTTCATGCTGATCTACCTGCTGCTGGTGGTCTTGATGGGCATGATCCTCGACAGCACGTCAATCATGCTGATCATGCTGCCGTTGTCCCTGCCGATCGTCAGCAGTCTCGGTGGCGACTTGGTCTGGTTCGGAATTGTCACCGTGATTGCGGTGGAGATCGGTTTGTTGACACCACCCTTCGGCCTGACCGTCTATGTGGTGAAAGCCACGATATCGGACCGGAACACAACACTTGGCGACATTTTCATCGGCACCTTCCCGTTTGTGCTCATGATGGCATTCGTCACGTTGCTTCTCACCTTTATTCCGGCCCTCAGTCTGGTTTTCGAATAGGAGCCATCATGCAGTTTGTGGTCCATGCCATCGACAATCCCGAGATGCTGCGGCAGCGGCTCGATGTGCTTGATGCGCATCGCCGTTTTCTGGACACGGCACCTGCCGACCATGGTGTCAGGGTGCTGCTCTCCGGGCCGCTGGTCGCCGATGACGGCAGCACCATGCGCGGGTCCTTCTTTCTTCTGGAAGCACGAAGCCGGACCGAAATCGAAGCCTTGTTCGAAAAGGATCCATTGTGGGCCGCAGGTGTCTGGAATGGTGTTCAGGTTTCAGCCGTGCAGATACGGCAGAACAGTATTGGCTAAGGGAGCTACCTAAACTGTTGCTGACCTATGGATGCCTGGTTAGCAGAGATGCGTTTGACGTAGTGAACTTCCATTTTGGGGACGCTTTGTGGACTTCCGCTAGCATCGCAATCTAATTCTTCCCGTGCCAATTGAATCTGTCAGATGAAGTCGAACTACCGAACCTTATCGATTGCTAATTCGAGCATGCTCGGCGATCAGGTCTACTCCCATCTGGCTGAACAGTTCGAGATAGTCCAGCAACACCCAGTTCTCCATGATCTTGCCGCCCGCACAGCGGTAGAAATCCATGACGCGCAAGGTCAGGGGTTTGCCGGTCGCCTTGACGCCCAGATAGTCGCCCTGGTGGGTCATGGTCATGGAGGGCCAGCCGCTGACAGCGGCATAGTCGCCATCACCGATGCGGCAATAGTGGTTGCCGCCGACCCGGTCCGGGAATGCGGTCAGGAAAGCGGCGCGGTGATCCTTTTCGAAGCCGCTCCAGCGGTAGTTGGAGCCAATGCCGCCAGGACCATACCAGAGCATGTCGTCATGCCAGTAGCCGTCATCGCCGGTCTGTCCCTTCGAGGTGAAGTTCTCCGGGTCGAAGGCCTTCAGATCCGCCAGCATGGCTTCGCAGAGATCGAGTGTCTTCTCGCCGTCCGCCTGGCCCGACGGCAGGACGCCGTCGTGGGTGGCGGGACCGGGAAAGAGCATTTCTGTGCCAAGCATGTGAGGCAGGGGCAAGCAACCGGACTGACGCATCAGGTCCAACAGGTCGATGATGATCTTGGCTTCAGAAATTCGTCCGTCAGGTTCCACCCGGTAGAATTCGCCGGAGCGCAGGAAAGCGAGGTGATTTGACGGCTGAATGCCGAATAGCGGCTTTTCGAAATTGCCGACATAGTGGGTGACGCTCGCCACCCAGTGACCGCCCGGCGCGCGCCTGTTGGGGCCGCCGATGAAGATCTCATCCCGCCGGCGCACGTGTTGAAAGGCCGACTTGAGAGGTTCGAAGAAGCCCTCCAGAACCCCGGAACTTCCGTTAAGCCGGTTGACCGGAAACGCGACGTCGAACGCCACGTCTTCTCGCAAGTGTCTGGCAAGCAGGTCTTCTGTTTCACTTGGGGAGGCCGTGAGGATCGTGTTCAGGAAGTTGTGAGCTGCACGCCGGAAGTCTGACATTTGGAAGCCTGTGAAGTGGGTGTGACGAACGCAATGGAAACGAATTTGCATTCGTATGCAAAAAAACATTGCCAAATCTTTTCTGCTGTGTCTAGCTATTTTGCATACGAATGCAATTTGGCCGGCAGACAAGTTCAGGAGGGGACACTGTGGCTGAAATTCAGCTCAAGAACGTGTCGAAACGATGGGGTGGATTTGTTGGTGTCGACAATTTCGACCTGACGATCGGCGACCGCGAATTCCTGGTTCTGCTGGGACCTTCCGGCTGCGGCAAAACAACCACAATGCGCATGATTGCAGGGCTGGAGGATGCGACCGACGGCGAGATCATCATCGGCGGGCGCTTGGTCAACGACCTCGACCCGAAAGACAGGGACATCGCGATGGTGTTCCAGTCCTATGGTCTTTATCCGAACATGAATGTGTATGAGAACATTCGCTTTCCCCTGAAGGTCCGCAAGGTTGATCCGGCAACGCATGATGCCCGTGTGCTGCGGGCTGCGGAAATGGTGGAGCTGACCGATTTTCTTCATCGCAAGCCGGCGGAGCTTTCCGGAGGACAGCGTCAGCGCGTCGCTCTTGCCCGGGCAATTGTGCGCGAACCGAACGTCTTCCTGATGGACGAGCCGCTGTCGAACCTCGATGCCAAGCTGCGAGTGTCTACGCGTGCCCAGATCAAGAACCTTCAGCACGAGCTTCAAGTCACGACCATCTATGTGACTCACGACCAGATCGAGGCGATGACGCTCGCCGATCGTGTCGTTGTAATGAAAAAGGGCATTATCCAGCAGGTCGGCACTCCGACCGAAATCTACGACCGGCCCGCGAACACCTTCGTGGCGAGCTTTATCGGCTCTCCGGCCATGAACCTGATGGAAGGTCGGCTGGAGAACGGAACCTTTGTCGGCCAGCATGTCCGCATTAAGGGGTTCGCCGGTCCGGATGGCCCTGTGACGCTCGGCTTCCGCGCGGAGGATGCCTCCGTTGCACAGCAGGGCGCCGATGCCGAGGTCAACGCGCCTGTCTACACCATGGAGCTGCTTGGCGACGCGACCATGATCACCGTCAAGGCGGGTGGGGCCATGGTCTCCGTCAAAGCCCACAAGGACTACCGGATCGAAATCGATGAAACCGTTGGCCTGCATGTGCCTGCGGAGATTTGTCACCTTTTCCATCACGAGACGGGGGCACGCCTCGGCGCCTGAACTCCGTCCGCCCGGCATGAAAGCCGATCTACCCAGAGGTGCGCCCCTTCGGCGCTTGGAACAGCAGGGAGACCTGACAGATGCTTAAGAACCTTCTTCTTGCCGGTGCGATGTCACTGGCGGTTACGGGTGCCGCCGGTGCCTGCGACTTTGAAAACACCGTACCGGTGAAATCGCTGACGGCCGGCTTCGAGGCCTGGAAGGCGGTGACGGAATACATGGCCAAATGCGGCAACTTCGAAGCCGAGCTCGACCAGGAATTCCGCACCAAGCAGCCTGCCGCCTTTGCGGCCAATCCGGCGCTTTACCAGATCGGTGGCGTCGCCAATGGCACGCTGGTCCCGCTGCTTAACGAGGGCACGATCCGCCCGCTTGATGGACTTGTCGAGAAATATGGCCAGAACCTGAGCCCGAACCAGCTCATCAAGATTGACGGTCAGATCATGGCGATTGCCATGATGGTCAATGCACAGCACCTGATGTACCGGGAAGACATTCTCAAGGATCTCGGCATCGAGGTGCCGAAGACCTATGACGAGATGCTCGCGGCAGCCGAGAAGATCAAGGCAGCAGGCGTCGTCGATTATCCGATCGGCGGGACGTTCCAGACCGGCTGGAACCTCGGAGAGGAATTCGTGAACATGTATCTCGGCATGGGCGGTGAGTTCTATGCGGCGGACAACACCCCGACCATCGAGAACGAACAGGGTGTCGCCACCCTCGAAATGCTGAAAAAGCTGACCGAATACATGGATCCGGAATACCTCGTTTCGGAAAGCACCTACGTTCAGCAGCAGTTCCAGCAGGGCAAGATTGCCATGGCGAACCTGTGGGCCTCCCGCGCGGGTGCTATGGATGATCCGAACGAATCCCAGGTCGTCGGCAAGGTGAAGATGGCCGGTGCTCCGAAAGCTGCCGAACGGGCTGCTTCGACCCTCTGGTGGGACGGCATCGTCATTGCCAAGAATATTTCCGACGAGGAAGCCGAAGCTGCTTTCCGCGTCGCCATGAACGGCATGACGCCGGAAATGGTGAAGGCCAACAACGATGCAGCGGTCTGGCTGATCGACGGTTACGAGACCGGTCCGCTCTCCATAGGCGTTGTGGAAACGGCTCAGGCAGGTGCCGTGCCCTACCCGGCGAGTTCCCAGATGGGGCTGATGCATACGGCACTCGGTAACGGCGTTGCCGACTTTCTGACCGGCGCCAAGGATGCACAGACGACGCTCAAGGACATCGCTGCCGCCTATACGACGTCAGCCAAGGAAGCCGGACTGATCCAGTAACCTGCACCTGTAAAAGGCGGAGGGCGGTTCGCCCTCTGCGCCCCATCACCACAAACGCACCAGGGAGGACAGCATGAGGTTCAAGACCTTTGCCGCATTTGTCGGCCCATCCATCTTTCTCATGCTGCTCTTCATTGCGGCTCCCCTGGTCAGCGTCTTCGTGCAGAGCTTCTATATCACCCAGCCTGTCTTCGAGACGGTGGAGGTGGAGACCTGTACACCCGGTTTTCCGGCCCAGACTTGTGTTACCGAAACCAAGACCCGGCCAATGCTCGGCGACGACGGCAAGGTGGTGACATCGGTCAAATATGTTGGCTTGGAAAGTTATCGCAACGTCCTGGAGCCGGACCGGGCATGGGCGGCATTGAGCTCCTTCGATATCGGAGCATTGCTTACCATCGATTTCTGGAAGGCCCTCCGGTTCACCGTCACCTTTACGCTGGTAACGCTCCCCCTCGTTATCGGGCTCGGGCTGGCGATCGCAGTCGCGGTCAACAATGCAACGCGCGCGATCCGCGGCCCCATCATTTTCATCTCGCTGCTGCCCTTCATCATCACCCCGGTGATCGGCGCACTGTCGATCCGCTGGCTCTTCATCGGTGACGGCATCATGACCGCGTTCATCGAATGGTGGTTGCAGCAGGATATCTCGATGTTTGCACAGGGCTGGACCATCGAACTTCTGATGATGTTCTACCGGGTCTGGCACGTGGCGCCCTTCGCCTTTGTCGTCTTCTATGCGGGCTTGCAGACCGTCAACCAGGACACGCTGGAATCTGCGGTGATCGATGGCGCCAGCCGCTGGGAGCGCCTGCGCTACGTCATCGTTCCGCACCTGATGCCGCTGATCGTCTTCATCTCGCTGATCCACCTGATGGATGCCTACAGGGTGTTCGAGGAGATCGTGGGTTTCTCCAGTCAGGCGCACCGCATCTCGCTCCAATGGCTGACCTACGATTTCCTCACGCCCGACGACAGCGGCAACCGGTCGATCTCGCGCGCCTCGGCCAGCGCCATGCTGACCATGATCGGCATCGTCGTCCTGCTGGTGCCGCTTCTGCGCAAGACCTGGCGCGACCATAAGGGAGGACGGGTATGAGCGTTCCGAAGTCCATGCAGCAGCCGTTCGCGCTGCGCCTGTCCTCTGCCGGGTTCCTGGCCTTCTGGTGCCTTCTGGCAAGCTTTCCGATCTTCTGGATCGCGGTGATGAGCTTCAAGGATCCGGTCGACGCCTTTGCGTCTAACCCGCTGGAGGTGATCTTCGGCCCGGTTACGCTTGAGAGTGGAAGAGGTCTGTCCATCGTCAGCATCATCGTGGGCATCGGCGTGCTGTGGGGTTCGATCCGTCTGGCGCTCAATACGTTGCCGGGGCTGATCAAACAGTATACTCCGCCGCACCTGATCGTGGCCGGCTGGATCATCGGCGTTCTCGTCTTTGCGCTCGGTTTCCTGATCGTCTTTTTCGGCCTGCTGCCACCCGT
Source organism: Roseibium sp. LAB1 (assembly GCF_054658235.1). Classification (NCBI taxonomy): domain Bacteria; kingdom Pseudomonadati; phylum Pseudomonadota; class Alphaproteobacteria; order Hyphomicrobiales; family Stappiaceae; genus Roseibium; species Roseibium sp. LAB1. The sequence goes on from NZ_BAAGIB010000001.1 coordinate 1,705,674, forward strand.
GCTGGACGCCGTGAATTCCGTGCTCGGTCCGATCGGCAAGCCGATCCTCGGGTTGACGGCGGAACACTATCGGGCCGTCTGGGTCGAGAATGCGTTCTACGAGAATTTCATCAATTCACTGATCATTACCGCGGGCGTCGTCACCGTTTCGCTGACCGTCGGAACTCTTGCTGGTTATGGCCTTGCCCGGTCTGGTTCGGGGCTGGCCTTCTGGATCCTGATTGTTGCGCTGGTCTTCCGGGCGCTGCCGCATTCGGTTCTGGTGGCCGGTTACCTACCGCCCTTCATCAACTCAGCCGAGATCCTGCGTCCGATCCTGGGTGACGCCGCACCCACACTCTACGGCAAGCCCTGGGCAGTGATCGCCGTTCTGGTCTCGATCAACCAACCCTTCACCATCTGGATGCTGCGGTCGTTCTTCCAGAGCATCCCGACCGAGTTGGACGAAGCGGCACGTGTCGACGGCTGCACCCACTTCCAGGCCTTTCGCTGGGTGATCATGCCGGTAATGTGGCCGGGCGTCATCACCACCGGCCTTTTCAGCTTCCTGCTGGCCTATAACGACTACCTGGTCTGTTCGCTGCTTCTCGATGCGCAGAACCAGACCATGGTTCCTGCCATAGCCGGCTATTTCAACCGGGAAACCACCACGACCGACCAGGTCGAGGCGGTAGCGGCCGCCGTTTCCATCACGGCGCCTCTCTTCCTGCTGGTGATGATCTTCCAGCGCCAGATCGTCTCCGGCCTGACTGCGGGAGCGGTGAAGGGATGAGACCTGCCGAGGCCAAATTGCTTTTGATCCGGCACCCGGCACGCAACCGGCTGCCACGTGATCTCCTGTTCACTGCGTGTCCGATGAAGAGAGCCAGCATCGCGACACGTAATTTGGAGAATTGAAATGAAGGGATCCCGTCCCGAACAGGGGGTCTTGAGCCGCGACACGGATATGAGCAGGACCGATGAAACCCGCCGTGTCATCGAAAGCATGGTTGACGGCCTCAACGACCACCGGATTGCCGATATCGGTGAGTTCTTCTCGGAAGGCTTCCGCTGGATGGGCAATTTCGGCTGCGGCACCAAGACCGGCCTGAAGGAATTCCAGGACAATTGGCAAAAACCTTTCCAGGCGGCCTTTTCCGACAAGGTCTGCGTCGACGAGGCGCGGCTTTACATGGGCGAATGGGCAGCCGCCTTCGGCCGGCAGGAGGCAACCCATTCAGGTGAGTTCATGGGTGTTGCGCCGACGGGCAAGCGGGTGGAGATCCGCTACATGGATTTCTGGAAGGTGGAAAACGGCAAGATCGTCGATAACTGGGTGATGGTCGATTTTCCGCATGTGCTGGCTCAGCTCGGCAAGGACGTCTTCGCTGGTGAGGGCTGGGAAGCCTTCGACCGCGGCGAAAAGAAGCCGCTGGCACCGGGCAAGGCCGCCTGAGGGATTTGCAGGCAGCTATCCGCAACGCGCCGGAAAGCCGCCTGACCAGGACGCATTCGTATGCAAATGAGGTCTGACTTAAGCAACGGGCATGGTCCACAAGAAGGCCAAAACCCGCGTCGTGAAAGGGAAGAAACATGGCGATTGAGTATCTGAAGCGCGGCAAGCCGGAGACCGAACGGTCGGAGGAGGATGCCAAGGTTCGCTCCATCGTGGAGGCAACGCTCAAGGAGATCGAAACGCGTGGAGATGCCGCGGTTCGGGAGCTGTCGGAAAAGTTCGACAATTACACGCCTGCGTCCTTCCGGCTGAGCCAATCCGAAATCGGCGCCCTGATGAATCAGGTGTCTGCCCGCGACATGGAAGACATCAGGTTTGCCCAGGAGCAGGTGCGAAAGTTCGCAAGGGCGCAGCGCGACTCCATGCTCGACATCGAGGTGGAAACGCTCCCGGGCGTGATCCTCGGTCACAAGAACATCCCGGTTCAGTCTGTCGGCTGCTATGTGCCCGGAGGCAAGTTCCCGATGGTGGCCTCGGCGCATATGTCCGTCGCGACGGCCTCTGTCGCTGGTGTGCCGCGCATCATCGCCGCAACGCCGCCCTTCAGGGGGGCGCCCAACCCTGCGGTGATCGCGGCAATGCATCTGGGCGGGGCTCACGAGATCTATGTGCTCGGCGGTATCCAGGCGATCGGTGCCATGGCACTTGGTACGGAAACCATCGATCCGGTACATATGCTTGTCGGCCCGGGCAACGCCTTCGTCGCTGAAGCCAAGCGTCAGCTTTTCGGGCGGGTCGGCATCGACCTCTTTGCGGGGCCGACCGAGACCATGGTCATCGCCGACGAGACGGTCGATGCGGAAATGTGCGCGACCGACCTGCTCGGCCAGGCCGAGCACGGCTACAATTCGCCGGCTGTCCTGGTCACCAATTCGCGTAAGCTCGCAACCGAAACGCTTGCCGAAATCGACCGCCTCCTGCAAATCCTGCCGACCGCGGATACGGCGTCGAAATCCTGGGAAGACTATGGCGAAGTGATCCTTTGCGACACCTACGAGGAGATGCTCGCCGTCGCTGACGACATCGCGTCCGAGCACGTACAGGTGATGACCGACCGGGACGACTGGTTCCTGGAGAAAATGACCTGCTACGGCGCGCTGTTCCTGGGCCCCAGGACCAATGTCGCCAACGGCGACAAGGTGATCGGCACCAATCACACGCTGCCTACCAAGAAGGCAGGGCGTTACACCGGCGGACTCTGGGTTGGCAAGTTCCTGAAGACCCATTCCTACCAGAAGGTTCTGACCGACAAGGCTGCTGCCGAGATCGGCTCTTACTGCTCGCGTCTCTGCCTGCTGGAAGGCTTTGTCGGTCACGCCGAACAAGCCAATATTCGTGTGCGCCGCTATGGTGGCGGCAATGTGCCATATGGCGAGGCCGCCGAATAAGATGGACAGGCACACACAGCACAAGGCGCTGATCGCTCCGCTCCGGGCGGCGATGTACGACTTCGAGGAAAAGTCTGTACGCGACGCACTTGACGAGGTCTGTGTCCCGGACGTCCTTTTCCGTCTGTGCCATCCGTTCGGCGACACCACCGGCACGGACGCCTTCTACGACAAGGCCTACGCGCCCCTTCTCAAGGCCATCCCGGATCTGGAGCGCCGGGATACCATCGTCATGGCTGGTCCGACTCCTGAAGGAAACGACTGGGTCGGTTGCGGCGGTTACTACACCGGGTCCTTTGAAAAGCCGTGGCTGGACATCCCGGCGACCGGACATCAGGTCGCCATGCGCTTCCACGAGTTCTACCGCTTCGAAGAAGGCAAGGTGGTCGAGTTCCAGGCGCTCTGGGACATTCCGGAAGTGATAATGCAGGCGGGAGCCTGGCCGATGGCGCCGAGCCTTGGCCGCGAATGGCACGTGCCGGGGCCTGCGACAGAGGACGGGATCGTTCCAGGGCCGTATGACGAGGACGCTGGCTCGAAAACCTGCCAGCATATCATCGACATGCTGGAGCACCTGAAGCGCCACCCCTCCCAGGGAGGCCCGGAAGTCATGGAGATGCCGAAGTTCTGGCATCCGCGCATGAGCTGGTACGGGCCGTCCGGCATCGGCACCGGCCGCGGCATCAAAGGCTTCCGCAACTGGCACCAGATCCCGTTCCTGAACGGCATGCCCGACCGTGGGCGGTATGTCGAAGAGATCGAGTACCACTTCTTCGGCGACCGCAATTATGCCGCCGTCACCGGCTGGCCGAACATGATCCAGTCGGTGACCCACGACGGCTGGATGGGAATTGCGCCTTCCGGCAAGCGCATCACCATGCGCAGCCTCGATTTCTGGCGCGTGGAAAATGGTCTGATCCGGGAAAACTGGGTTCTGGTCGATCTTCTGGACGCCTACGCGCAATTGGATGTTGACGTCTTTCACCGGCTTCGGGAATTCAACAAGGCCCGCCCGGGCTTTGACCCTGATACCGGAGTTGCCCTTTCATGATCGACTTGCCCTCCACCCCAAGCTTTTCCCTTGCCGGCAAGAAAGTGCTGGTTGCCGGCGCTTCCTCCGGCATCGGCCTCGCCTGTGCCACGGCGCTGGCAGAAGCAGGCGGCGAGGTTGTGCTTGCCGCACGCAGGGCGGACAGGCTCGAGGAGGCCGTCGATGCCATGAGGACCCGGGGATGGAAGGCTTCGGCGCTTCAGCTCGATATTGCAGACGTGATGGAAGTCGAGATCAGTGTCGCGAAACACGGTCCCTTCGACGTCTTGGTCAACAGTGCCGGTCTTGCCCGCCACACTCCGGCTGTCGAGACGACACCGGAGGACTTCGATGCTGTCATGAACGTCAATCTGCGCGGCGCTTACTTCGTGACCCGGTGCGTCGCCAAGGAGCTGATCGCGGCGGGGCGACCCGGGTCGCTGATCAACATGTCCTCGCAGATGGCTCATGTCGGCGGCATCGACCGGGCCGTCTACTGCGCTTCGAAATTTGCCGTCGAGGGCTTTACCAAGGCGATGGCGCTGGAATTCGGGCCCAGGAAAATTCGCGTCAACACCATCTGCCCGACTTTCATCCGCACGCCGCTTACCGAACAGACCTTCGACAATCCGGACCGGGTGAAGTGGATAGAGGAGAAGATCAAGCTCGGCCGGACAGGGACGGTCGAGGATCTGATGGGCGCGGTGCTTTACCTAGCCAGCGACGCTTCCTCCCTTGTGACCGGTACCTCGCTGCTGGTTGACGGAGGTTGGACGGCAGACTGATGAGCAACGATAAGATCACGTCCATCGAAGTTGCCAGGCTGGCAGGCGTTAGCCAGTCAGCGGTGAGCAGGGTGTTCACGCCCGGCGCGTCGGTTTCGCCCAAAATGGCGGAAAAGGTGCTGAAGGCGGCAGAAGAACTCGGCTACCGGCCCAACGTGTTGGCACGATCCCTGATCACGGGGCGCTCGAAAATCATCGGTCTCGTCGTCGCCTATCTCGACAATCAGTTCTATCCGGACGCTCTGGAAAAGCTCTCCAATGCGCTGCAGGCGCACGGTTACCACATCCTGGTCTTCATGGTTTCCAACGACGATGCCAGTGTCGACAAGGTCATGGGCGAGCTGCTGGATTATCAGGTTGACGGCATCATCACCGCTTCGGTTGCCATGTCCAACGCCCTCACCGGGCGCTGCGCAGCGGCTGGTGTTCCGGTAGTCCTCTTCAACCGCGGCCAGGATGACGACAGGCTCAACCAGGTCACCTCCGACAATTTCGAGGGCGGCCGCAAGATTGCGGAGTTCCTGGCGGCCGGTGGTCACAGGCGTATCGCACACATCGCGGGATGGGGCGGATCCTCCACCGGGCGGGACCGTGAAGCCGGCTTCCGGCAGGGTTTGGCGGACGCAGGCCTCAAACTCTCCGCCTGCATCGACGGCATGTACAAGCGTGAGACGGCCGCTGCCGCCGCAAGGGATCTCTTTTCAGGCAAGGACCATCCCGACGCTGTTTTTGTCGGCAACGACCACATGGCCTTTGCGGTAATGGATGTCCTGCGGTTCGAGCTAAAGCTCGACGTGCCCGGCGATGTCTCCGTCGTCGGCTACGACGACGTGCCCTTGGCCTCCTGGCCCGCCTACAACCTCACGACCCTGCGCCAGCCCTCCAACCGCATGGTGGAAGCCACGGTCTCGACCCTGCTCGGCTGGATCGAGGAAGGCAGCACGGAGGTCCGAAAGATCAAGATCGACGGACCTCTGATGGTCCGCGGTTCCGCCCGTATACCTCAAGGATGGCCCAATGAAAGGCTTTGACCCGCGCTGGAAGGACTTCCCCGACTACATCATCGGGATCACCAGGGAGATCTGGGAAGATCGCAAGATCGCGACCCTGCATCACTATTATTCCGAGGACATCGTCGTCCGCTCGCCGGCCTCCGTCGTGACGGGCAACAAGGGCGTGATTGGCGCCACCATGGCGACCCTGGCGGAATTTCCGGATCGCACGCTCCTTGGTGAGGACGTCATCTGGTCGGGTTCACCGGAAGAGGGAATGCTGTCCTCCCACCGCATTGTTTCGACGGCGACCCATCTCGGCGATGGTGTCTACGGCAAGGCCACAGGCAGGAAACTGCGGTACCGGATCATCGCCGACTGTCATGCGATCAACAACCAGATCAACGACGAATGGCTCATCCGCGACCAGGGGGCCATCGTGCGCCAGATGGGGTGGGAACCGAAGGCCTACGCCCATGACCTCATCGAGCGGGAAGGCGGACCCGAAGCCTGCGTCCGTCCCTTCTCGCCGGAGATCGACAAGCCCGGCCCATACAAGGGCATGGGTAACGATAACGAATGGGGCGCGAAATACGCCGACATTCTGACCCGCATCATGAGCGCCGACATGGCCGCCATCGAGAGTGAATATGACCGTGCCTGTCAGCTCTCCTATCCGGGAGGCGTTGATGGTTGCTCATGGGGAGACGCGGACCGGTTCTGGATGGGGCTGCGCGCAAGTTTCCCGTCGGCCGAGTTCAGGATCGAGCACCAGATTGGGCGCGACGATCCCCTAATGCCGCCTCGCGCCGCTTTGCGGTGGTCGCTTCACGGCAAGCATGATGGTTGGGGCGTCTTCGGCACCCCAACCGGTGCCGATGTCCATGTGATGGGCGCGGCCCATGCCGAGTTCGGCCCCTGGGGGCTGCGCCGCGAATATGTGCTCTTCGACGAAACCTCGATCTGGAAACAGATTGCTCTCAGGACCGGCTGATCCGTCAGCCAGAAATGCCATAGGCCCCATCATGACCCCTCAAGAAATGGAAACCCGGATCGTCCGTTACGGCGATCTGAAACCCTGCCGCACCGCCTTCATCGACGCCCACACACCAGGTTCCGATCAGAAGGAGAACTTCACGATCATCGGCGGCGGTGTGTCCGAAAGCCCGGACCAGCATGTCCACATCAAGGAAACCCCGGGCTTCAACATCGGCGCAGCCGGCCAGCCTCCCAAGTGCCGAAATTCCCTGCATTCTCACCGGACTGCGGAAGTGTTCTTCGTGCTTAAAGGGCGCTGGCGCTTCTTCTGGGGGCGTTGGGGCACGGCCGGCGAGGTGGTCCTGGAAGAAGGCGACATCTTCAACATCCCGACCGGCATCTTCCGAGGTTTTGAAAATATCGGCACGGACTACGGGATGATCATGGCGATCCTCGGCGGTGACGATGCCGGCGGCGGTGTCATCTGGGCGCCGCAGGTGATCGAAGACGCAAAGGAACATGGGCTTGTGCTCGGGGAAAACGGTGTTCTCTATGACAGCAAGAAGGGTCAGTCGCTTCCCTCAGGTGTTCGGCCGATGCCGCTCCTGAGCGACGAGGAACTCAAAGATTTTCCGGAGCCGGAAAACGCCGCGGTCGTCAGCCATTATGTGGCCCGTTACTGGGACATGATGGCATTGGCTGCGAAGCGGCCCTGCAAGGTGATCGGCGAGACCGCGCTCCTGAAGGACAAGCCCGGTTTCGAGGTCGAATTCCTGACCCGCGGATCTATCCCGGAAACGGCCTATACCCTGAACGCCCATGAGGTTCTGATGGTCATGCGTGGCCATTGGAAGCTGACCTGGTCGGACGGCGAGAAAGTGCTGGCGCCGGGCGACACCTGCGCCGTGCCGCCGGGCCTGGAGCACAGCCTGGCCCCATCCATGAGCGGCGAGGCAAGCCTCTACCGGGTGATGAACACCAACGATGCCGCAGGACCGACCTGGGTCGGGTGAAAAGAGTGCAGGAGCGGGAGGTAACCATGAGCAAGCTTGAAGTCACCCATGTCGGCTCGCTACCGCGAACGCAGACTGTTGTCGATTTCATCTTCGCGCGCGAGAACGGAGAGCCCTATCAGGAAGCCGAATTCGACGCCGCGATGACAGAGGCCGTCTCCGAGACCGTGCGGAAACAAGTCGAGGCCGGTGTTTCGATCGTCAGCGACGGCAAAACCTCGAAGATCTCCTATGCTACCTACGTGAAGGACCGCTACACTGGATTTTCCGGCGACAGCCCGCGCAATGCTCCGGCGGATCTCAAGCTCTATCCCAGTTTCCTGAAGCGGATTGCGGAAAGCGGCGGCACGCCGAAATACGCAAGGCCCATGTGCACCGGTGAAGTGCGTTCCAAGGGGCAGGGAGAGCTCGAAAAGGACATTGCCAACCTCAAGGCGGCAATGGCCGAGCATGGCGCCGGCCGCGGTTTCATGAACGCGGCTTCGCCGGGCGTGATCTCGCTGTTCCTTCAGAACGATTTCTATCCCAGCCGGGACGCCTACCTGGCAGCGCTCGCCGACGTGATGAAGGCGGAATACGAGACAATCGTGGCCTCCGGGCTCGATCTTCAGCTCGACTGTCCGGACCTGGCGCTGTCCCGGCACATGTTGTTCACGGATCTTTCGGACGAGGAGTTCGTCAAGGTTGCGGCGAGCCATGTCGAGGCCCTCAACCACGCGCTCTCAGATATCGACCCGGCAAAGGTGCGCATTCACATTTGCTGGGGCAATTACGAAGGCCCGCATGTCTGCGATATTTCCATGGACAAGGTCTTTTCCACGCTGATGTCCGCCCGGGCCAATTATGTATTGTTCGAAACCTCCAATCCACGTCACGCCCATGAATGGACGGTCTTTCGCGACCGCAAGGCGGAGATCCCGGAAGACAAGACCCTGGTGCCCGGTGTCGTCGACACGACCACCAACTTTGTCGAGCACCCGGAAGTCCTTGCGCAGCGCCTTGACAGGTTTACAGCCATCGTGGGCAAGGACCGGGTGATCGCGGGGTCCGATTGCGGCTTCGGCACATTTGCCGGCTTCGGCGCGGTCGATCCGGACATAGCCTATGCCAAGCTCGGTGCGCTTGCTGAAGGGGCTGCCATCGCGGGAGCCAGGGCGTGACACCGCTTGTCCTTCTGCCAGGCATGATGTGTGATGCCCGTCTCTACGTGCCACAGATCGCTGCACTGTCAGGCCGGGTGCCGATCCATCTGGCGCCAATCACGGAAAGAGCAAGCGTCGAAGAGTTGGCGGCAGATGTTCTGGATACCGCTCCGCCGCGCTTCGCACTGGCAGGACTGTCCATGGGCGGCATCGTCGCGATGGAAGTCCTACGGCAATCGCCGGACCGGATCGATCGTCTGGCGCTACTTGATACAAATCCAAGGGCTGAGCTGGACGAAGTCAAGGCGCGCCGCGAACCGCAGATCGACAAGGTCCTTTCCGGTGGTCTCAGGGAGGTTATGCGCGACGAGCTCAAGCCGAATTATCTCGCCAACGGCCCTTCTCGCCAGTTCGTGCTCGATCTCTGCATGGCCATGGCGCTCGAACTCGGACCGCAGGTCTTCGAACGGCAATCGCGCGCGCTCCAGAGCCGTCCGGACCAGCAGGACACTCTGAAAAGGGTTACCTGTCCGACCCTTGTTCTCATGGGCGCCGAGGACCGGCTCTGTCCGATCGATCGGCACGAGCTGATGCACCAACTCATTGAGAGCTCGACACTTCAAATCATCGACGGAGCCGGACACCTGCCCACCCTGGAGCAGCCGGACGCCGTCAACGCCGCTCTCAAGACCTGGCTGGAAATCTGATGTACCTTGAACTCCTGGAACTTCTAAAATCCGTCGACACCCCGACCGTCTGCAACGCCATCGAGGTCGCCGAGGGTCGGCGCGGCTTCAACCGGTTCACCCGCGGCACCATGCTGTGTTCCGATCCTGGGGGGGGAGCCATGGTCGGTTTCGCCCGGACGGCCAAGATATCAGCGCTCGCACCGCCGACCGAAACTCTCGAGGTCATCAAGGCAAGGCGGATGGACTATTACCGTTACATGTCCGAGGGGCCGCGTCCGGCGGTGACTGTGGTCGAGGATGTCGATTACCCGAATGCGATCGGCGCCTATTGGGGTGAGATCAACACCACTGTGCACAAGGGCTTCGGCCTCTCCGGAGCACTCACCAACGGCGTTATGCGCGACCTTGGCGATCTGCCCGACGGCTTTCCGGTCGTTGCGGGCTCCATCGGCCCGAGCCACGGCTATGTGCATGTGAAAGAAATCGATACGCTGGTGAAGATCTTTGGTCTCGACATTCACCCTGGAGACCTCGTACATGCCGACCGTCACGGCGCACTGGTGGTGCCGGACGCAGTTATCCCGAGCCTTGGGGAGGCAATCCGCAAGCTGCTGCAAACAGAAAAAATCGTACTCGGGCCTGCGAGGGAAGCGGGTTTTGACTTTGCAAAATTCGAGGCGGCCTGGTCAGCTTTCGAGAAGGCCCGCACCTAGGGTCCGAACCTTAGCTTTGGCATTACCCATCTCAGTTCCCTGGTGAAAGATACGCGGCCATCGCCGCAGCCAGCTTGCCGGCCCGCTCCAGATGCGCAGGATCTGAAAGCAGGAACTCGGATACCAGTGCCTCGATAACGACAAGGCCGGTGACCGAAGAGGACGAAAGCACCGGGTGTTGCGAGGGTGCCAGAAGTACGTGGTCTGCGATCCGGGCAAGCGGTGAAGCTTTTGAATCTGTGATCGCGATGACCTGAACTCCGATTTCGCGGGCCGCCTGGGCCAGACTGATGAGTTCACTCGAATAGCGTGGGAAGGACACTGCGACCAGGACGTCGCCCTTTTCAGCCGACATCAGCCGCCCCGCCGCAACCTCGGTTCCCCCGAACTGGACCACGTTGACGACATTGTTCCTGTAGGGCTGCAACCCTAATGCGAGCATCGCCGCCAGATGCGCGGACAATCCGAAACCCATCGTCCAGACACTGCTGGCCTGCTTGAGAAGGGCGGCCGCGTCCTTGACGCGTTCGGCTGGAACCGGCCCCACCAACGCTTCCAGATTCAGGATTGCAGAGGCAAGAGAAGCTTCCGCGGGCGAATTGTTCGGCTCGTTCCCGGCAAGCCGATCGCCGAGTTTGGTGACCGGGGCGATGAGGGCGTGAACCGTTTCGGCGATACCTGAGCGGAAGTCCGCGAAGTTTTCCAGGCCAAGATCACGCACGTAGCGGCTGATTGTGCTCGGCGAGATCCCCGAGGCTTTTGACAGTTCCTCAATGCCGTGAGTGGCCACGTAAACCGGATCGCGGAGGATGAATTCCGAGAGCTGGCGCTGGGAGCGCGAGCCCGTCTCGATCAGCTCGAGAACCCGCTGGCCGAGCGACGAATCCGTGAACTGCTGATCGGAATGCGCCGACCAGGACGGTTTTTGTGTTGACGTTTCTTTTTTCATTTTTCTATTATGTGAAAACAAACTTTCATATCAAGCCAGGCCAACCGGCACCAGAGAGGAACCATCATGTACCGAAAGATCGCCGCTTTCCTAGCAGCAACATTGATTACCACGAGCGCATCCTTCGCCCAGGACGTCATTCGCGTCGGCGTAGAAGGCAACTATCCGCCCTTCAGCAAGGTTTCTGCTGACGGTACGCTGTCCGGCTTCGATATCGATATCGCCAATGGGCTATGCGAAAAGATGAAGATGAAATGCGAAATGGTGCAGCAGGAGTGGGACGGCATGATCCCGGCTCTGAATGCCAAGAAGTTCGACATGATCGTCGCGTCGATGTCGATCACCGACAAGCGCAAGGAAGTCGTTGATTTCTCCGACCCTTATTACGATGTTCCCTCACGGTTCATCGCGAAGGCAGGCGCTTTTGAAGGCTATGCCCCCGACCAGATCGCCGGAAAGAAAATCATCGTTCTTCGCAACAGCCCGCGTGCCGAATACCTGAAGCAGGCCTATCCGGACAATCCTGTCCTTGCCGTCGACAAGGAGACTGCTGTCTATCTGGAGCTTGCCGCCGGACGCGGCGACATTGCCTTCGGCTCTTCCGTGGTATCCGCAGAATCCTTCCTGAAACAGCCCGAGGGCGATGGGTTCGCGCAAGTCGGGGAAACCCTTTTCCTGACTGACAGTGTCGATGGCGGCGTTGGGATCGCGCTGCGCAAGGGCGAGGCGGACCTTCGGGAAAAGGTGAATGCCGCGCTTGCCGCCATGATGGCGGATGGTTCCTACGACGAAATGGCCGGCAAATATTTCGACTTCGACATCACGCCGCGGTCAGCCCGCCAGTAATCCAACCTCATGAAGCAGTCCAGTCGCGACCGGCTTTCCCAGCCGGACGCGACTGGACCTCCGCCGCCAATGCCCGAATGCCGGCTGCAGGTCCACGAGGATCCGAACGCCATTTGGTAATCCGCAGGACGCCGCGAAGGAAAAGGGAAAATGTTCAACGGTTATCTACCGATGATTCTGGACGGGCTCAAGGTCACCTTGTCCGTCGCGAGTGTCTCGCTGGCCTTCGCCAGTGTCTTTGGTCTGGCCGGCGCCAGCGCAAAACTGTCCGGTTCGCCTGTCCTGAGAGCCATTGCAACGAGTTATACGACCGTGGTCCGGTCCTTGCCGGATCTCCTGCTGATGCTCGTTGTCTTCTACGGCGGTCAGGTGCTTCTCAATCGCCTGACAGAGGCGCAAGGGTGGGGATATGTCGACGTCAACGCCTTCGCTGCCGGTACCCTGACACTCGGGTTTATTTTCGGCGCCTATCTTACCGAGACCTTTCGCGGAGCCATCCTTGCCATACCGAAAAGTCAGATCGAAGCTGGCCAGGCTTACGGCCTGAGTCCCCTTCAGGTCCTGTGGCACATAGTGCTGCCACAGATGATCCGTCACGCCCTTCCAGGCTTCACCAACAATTGGCTCGTCATGCTGAAGGCGACCGCGCTCGTGTCCATCATCGGTCTCGATGACATGGTCCACCGGGCATCGCTCGCCTCCGCCGCGACCCGCGAACCCTTCACCTTCTACGCGTTGATCGGTCTCATCTATCTTGCCGTCACCACGGCGTCGATCGCTGCCCTGGCCGTCGTCGACCGGTGGGTGTCGCGCGGCGTTCGAAAAGAGGAAGCCGTCCGATGATCAACTGGGACATTGTCCGGGACACACTGCCTGATTTTTGGGGCGGTCTGCAGATCACAATCGCCCTTTTGCTGATTTCGTCGGCAAGTGGCCTTGTTCTCTCCGTCCCGCTATCCGTTGCGCGGGCCTCCTCGCGGACGTGGCTGAGGGCGCCGGTCTTCGCTTTTACCTATGTGTTTCGCGGGACGCCGCTGCTGGTGCAGCTCTTCGTCATCTACTACGGACTTCCCCAGTTCGAGATGGTCCGTGACAGCAGTCTATGGTTCCTGTTCCGGGAGCCCTGGTTTTGCGCCTGGCTTGCCTTCACCCTGAATACGACCGCCTATACGACCGAGATTTTTGCTGGGGCCATCAAAACGACACCCTCGGGAGAGCTCGAAGCTGCGCGGGCGATCGGTCTGAGCAACTGGCAGGTCTTCCGGGATGTTTTCTGGCCCGGTGCCTGGAGGCGGGCGTTGCCGCAATACGGCAACGAGATCGTGCAGATGATGCACGCCACCGCGCTTGCCAGCACGGTAACCATTGTCGAAATCCTGAGGGTCGCCCGGGATGTCTACACAAACTATCTCGTCATCCCGGAAAGCTTCGGCATGGCTGCGGTCTTCTACCTCGGACTGACACTCATTCTGACGACCGGGTTCCGTGCCCTCGAAAGACATTATCTGAAACACCTCGATCCGGCATCCAGCATGTCGGCGCAGAAACTGACGAACACAGCTCCCATACATGCTTAAGAATACGATCGCCATTCCAGGCTACGGGGCCGGGACGACCCATGAATTGACCGTGCTGACCTTCGGCAATCCCGGTGCCCGGCCGCATGTTCACGTTCAAAGCGGTCTGCACGCCGATGAAGGACCGGGCATGCTCGCTGCGCGCCTGCTGGCTGACAGGCTGCAGGAAGATGAAGACGCAGGTTCGATAAAAGGCTGCGTGACGATTGTCCCGTTTGCAAATCCCTTGGGCTTGAACCAGTTCGTAAACGGCGACCAGACGGGCCGGTTCGATCTCTATGACGGCCGCAACTTCAACCGTGACTATCCAGACCTCGCAGCGGAAGTCGCCAGAGAAGTTGAAGGAGAGCTTGGACCTGATGCCGGGCAGAACGCGGCGCTGATACGCTCAGCACTTCGGACGGCCGTTGATCGGAGCGATGCCAGAACGCCGTCCGGTCGTCTGCGCAGACACCTGCTGAAGGCGGCTCTTGAGGCCGACGTGGTTCTTGATCTTCACTGCGACGGTGAGGCTGAGGTTCATCTTTACACCCAGCCGGCATCTTCGGAGACAATCCTGCCGCTTGCCTCGTTCCTGCAATGCCGCGCCGTTCTAATCGCTGATGTTTCCGGCGGAGACCCATTCGACGAGGCGCTGGTCAAGCCCTGGCAGGAGCTTGCAAGACGGCACCCTGACCTGCCCATCCCGACGGGTTGTGCGACCTGCACGGTGGAACTTCGTGGAAGGGCGGAAGTGTGCCGGTCTTTGGCATCTCGCGATGCCGACAGTCTCCTGCAGTATCTGACGCATCTGGGCGTGCTCGACGGTACCGCAGAAGTCCCCGAGAGGGCCTGTGACCCGACACCCCTTGCAGGGTCTGAAGCGCTTGTCGCGCCGGCAAGTGGGCTCCTCTCCTACGTCACAGGACTTGGATCACGTGTCGCTGCCGGTGAAACAATCGCCGAAATCACCGACCTTGAAACAGGCAAGGTCACACCCGTGAAGGCAAGCACGGCCGGGGTCTTCTATGCGCGGCCGGCAACACGCATTGCGGAAGTGGGCAAGCGGCTCGGAAAGATTGCCGGCACCACACCTTTCCGGCAAGGCCCTCTGCTGAGCCCGTAACCAACTGGAGTTTTGACGCAATGTTGAAAGCAACAAACATCCGCAAGCGTTTCGGTGCGCATGAGGTGCTGAAGGGGCTTAGCCTGGAAGCGAACAAGGGCGACGTCATCTCGATGATCGGCTCTTCCGGTTCGGGAAAAAGCACGTTCCTGCGCTGCCTGAACTTCCTGGAACGTCCGACGGAGGGCACGATTTCGCTGGCCGGCGTCGAGCTGAAGTGCGAGCGCGACCGGTCGGGCAACCAGATCATGGCCGATCGGTCAGAACTGCAGGCCTATCGGGCGAGGGTCACGATGGTGTTCCAGCAGTTTAATCTCTGGTCACACATGACGGCCAAACAGAATGTCATGCTGGGGCCGATGCGTGTTCTCGGCCACAGCCGCGCGCAAGCCGCGGAGCAGGCAGAGCATTATCTTGCCAAGGTCGGTGTCTCGCATCGAAAGGACGCCTATCCCGGTTTCCTGTCCGGTGGCGAGCAGCAGCGCGTTGCGATTGCCCGTGCGCTTGCGATGGAGCCTGAACTCATGTTGTTCGACGAACCGACGAGCGCGCTCGATCCCGAACTCGTGGGAGAAGTCCTGCGTGTCATGCGCAGCCTCGCGGAAGAGGGCCGCACCATGATCGTCGTCACCCACGAAATGAAGTTCGCAAGGGATGTTTCCAGCAAGGTGATTTTTCTTAACCAGGGTGTGATCGCAGAAGAAGGACATCCGGACGACATCCTGGCCAACCCTCAAACCGAGCGTTTGCAAGCGTTCTTGTTTGCGCAATGAAAACAAACATCGTTCACGCCAGCATCAAATTGGGCGCATATCTGGAAACTGAGCATTAGCTGGACGACAGCTTTTGGGAGATCGCCTGACACCTTGGAACGACCGAAATGGGGACGCATTGCTGCCATTGATCGAGACGGCGCTCTATGACAGCTCCGGTCCGATTGTGTCCACCAGGCACGCACCAAGATCAGGATAGGCACCCTGCACCGCCGCAAGTCTGCTCCGAACTCAGAGCCTCAATAAACCAAACAACTTTGACCGAACCTCAGCTATTCACGGTGCGGGTCGTTTTTCGGAAGCGCCTCGCGCAAGTCCTCGGCGTTTTTCCAGTCTGGTTTGGCGCTGGCCCCGGTCTCGTCCGGGATGAATGTGGAGGCAGCAGCTTTGGTCAAATTGGGGATGTAGCGTGGACAGTTTGGAAATATTTCGTCGGCGTCGACTTGAACGGTCAGCTTGTGGCCTTCGCGGGTCGGGCCATCCACCAGAGTACATTTGCCATTGACGCGCAAACGTTTGGGTTGCGCCCCAAATTCAATGAACAGTAGTCCAATTCGCGGTGACTTCAGAACATTTCCGAGACTACGGTACATGGAGTTACCGTCAAAATCCGCCCATTCCAATCGTGCTGGTCCGGTGACACGCACAAACCCTGGTGCGCCACCCCGAAAGGAACAGTCGACACTTTGTGCGTGTGCGGTGGCGATAAAAAAGAACTCGGCATTTTCGATAAAGCTCACATCTTGCTCACGGAACTCGTCAAACCGCCGGTGCTTTTCCAATGCATCCGCCATTCGGCGACCGTCGAACTTGTCCTGTAGTTCGCGGTGGCCTTGGTGAAACATGCTGGTTGATTGAGGTGCCATCCCTGTTCCTTTCTGCGTGACCAAAAGGCAAAATATCAGCGAGGGCCAAGAAAATCGAACGGCGGTTTCGTCCGTACAGTGAGCCTTGGCAAAGGCGCAGACAACGCAGCCGCAGCGATTGGCCGGTATGACCGGACGCACCGCAGCATGCAACTTGACCTACTAACGGCAGCTCCGGGCCGGTGTTGCCACCGGCCCTTTCATCATATCTCTACGCCTTCAGAGATCGTTAGCGCGTCTTCGAGTTCCACGCCGAGGTATCGGACGGTGCTGTCCATCTTCGTGTGGCCGAGAAGAAGCTGAACCGCTCGAAGGTTACCGGTCTTTTTATAAATTTGGGCGACCTTCGTACGTCTCATGGAGTGCGTGCCATACGCGCTCGGTTCCAAGCCGATCGAGCACACCCAGTCCTTCAAAAGACGAGCGTATTGCCGCGTCGATATATGCGGGCGATCATGGAAACGGCCGGGCCAGAGGTACTAGTGGCCGATCATCTCCGGATTGCTGATCCACTCCATCAGGGCCTTTCGTGTGCCGTCAGTGATTTCGAAACGCACCGGCGATTTCGTCTTACTCTGCAAGATCGAAGTCCGTTCCTTGACTGCGCCTGCCGAGAAGACGTCTGCGACTTTCAGTCGGACCAGATCGCAGCCACGCAGTTTGCTATCGACTGCCATATTGAAAAGCGCCAGATCACGGACGGCGCCGGCCAGTTCGAGGCGAACACGGATCGCCCAGACATGCTTTGGGAGCAGAGGCCTCTTCTGACCGATAATGCGACCGTGGTTCCATGCCTTCTTGGCGGGCACCACCATCGGCAAGTTTAAAGCAGACATAGCGGTTCCTCCGAACCACTCCTACCCACCGCAACACTCGCGACATTTGAGCAAGCTATGATATTCCGCTTTTAATGAAGCTGGCAACTACAGATCCGAACCCAAATCTACCGAATACTTGTGGTGCTAGGAAAGTCTGCTTTGGCATTGATCAGGACGATTGGTTCATCCAGTTTCCAAAAGCTTCGCTCTCCGTGCGAGGCTATCACGCGAGAATGTCTCATTCACCTTGTAATACCTGGCAACCGCCGGGACACCTTTGGGCAGGGACAGCCAGGGCAGCTTGGTCGATGTGTAAATATGGACGTCTGGCGGAAACGCCGTAGGGTCATCCAGGGTCCCGACCCTGAGAAATCGGATCCGTTCATTCAGCTCATGCTTGTGATAATAACTCCAGACGGCAACGTGGCAGTTGGTACAGCGGGTGATTGTCTGCCCCAGCCCGCTCGGCGTCATCACCTTGAGCATATCTATATCGCCTGACAGAACCTCCACGTTTTCGGCCTCCACAAGTGCGTTGATCGCAAATGCGCTGCCTGTCTGCCGCTGGCACAGGCTGCAATGGCACCCATGGATGATGAGGGGTGTGGCCAGAAGGCGATAGCGGACGCTTCCACAGGTGCATCCGCCTTCGCAGGGCAGCGACATCCGCCGGGTGGCGTCTGCATCGATCCTTGAATTGCGTTGTTGTGTCATGGAAACCTCGGTCAGATCAGGCGGCCATTCGGCCTCGGGTTTCGGAAATATGCTTTGCGAGAACGCGGGCATCGTCGCCAACACCGCCGAGGAAGGTGGATTTTCGGGTGCGCAGGAACGGCAGCCCCAGCACGTAGAGACCGGGTGCCACGATGCCGCCCCGGTGCTGAAGCCGTCCCTTTTCGTCAAAGAGTGGCAAGTGCAACCACGACATGTCGGGCTGAAAGCCCGAAGCCCAGACGATGGTGGAGATCGTGCCACGTGCAAGAGGCAAGGTGAGGCGTGGCATGTCCGGCACCAATGTTGGTGCAAAGCGACGTGGCGCCTCCGTAAAGGTCAGACCGCTCTGCTGTGCCCAGGCGTCGATCACCGACAGGGCCCGGTTCATCTTGAGGTCAGAGAGCGCTATCGCATTCGCCAGTGCGCCTGAAAACTGGAGCGTCCCCTCATGGCACCCGACCAGCCGACCGGCGATCTCGACCCCCATGCCTTGCAACGCGTTGAGGTCGAGGAAGCGCCGCAAGCGGTCACCAACGAGTTGCAGCGACGGCAGTGAGCGGGCACGCGTGATGTCATCAATGTTGTCAAGAGTGGTTGAGAAGAGCCCGGATTGCTCCATCAGCCAGGCGATGTCATGGCCAAGGTAGTGCCGTGGCATGCGGATGTGGTTGCCAGTCGCAAGGATGACCGGGCGGCCGGACGCACGGATCTCCGCGGCAAGCTGCACACCTGTTGCAGATGCCCCAACGACGAGGACACCGCCTGCGGGCAATTCCGAAGGGTTGCGATAGGACAGGGGCGATATTTGTGTGATGTCACGGGGAACCTCCTTCGCAAACACCGGAACAGCAGGACGATTGCAGGCCCCGGTTGCGATAACCACATTTGCGGCGTGCCAGACACCCTTGTCCGTCGTCACGACAAACTGAGCGTTGCTCCGTGTGACGGAGGTGACAGTTACGCCAGCCTCTACCGGCGCGGCAGATTGTACGGCGTAGGACTTCAGGTAGGCCAGAACCTCGGGCATGGTCATATACCCATGCGGATCGGGGCCGTCGTAGCAATAGCCTGGCAGCCGGCTTTGCCAGTTGGGTGATTGCATGGCGAGGTTATCCCACCGCTCGTGCGCCCACGAATTGCCAACTTCGCCGCGTTCAAGCACGACATGCTGCTCTGACCGCTCGGTCAGACAGTGGCTCATGGCAAGGCCAGCCTGCCCGGCACCAATGATAAGTGTGGGTATATGTTTCATGCCGCATCCTCCAATGGAGACCAGGCAAAGGGCGCGAATTCGGCGTCCAACGGCAAATTCAGGAGGTTGGCCGTCATATTGCTGAGGGTCTTGTTCGCCACGCCAATGATGACCTCCAGCGCCTGTTCGGGGGCATAGCCTGCTGCCAGAAACGCTGCATGCTCTGCCAGTGAGTTACGTCCGCGATCCGTTGCCAGCTTCCGGGCGAACCGTGCCAGAGCGCCAAGCCGATCATCATCGGGGTCCTGGCCATTCCGCATCGCCTGGACATGGGCCTTTTCCAGCCCCGCCTCGGCGGCAAAGGCCGTGTGGCCTGCAACGCAATACCGACACTGATTGGCAACGCTGACCGCCAGTTGGATCACCTCGCGTTCGGCAGGCGTCAGGCTGCTGGCCCCGAACGCGCCAGTGAGCCCGGCAAAGCCTGTCATCGCCTCGGGATGTGCGCCGTAGACGGCGTAGACATTGGGTACAAAGCCGCGCGCCTGGGCAATTGCATCGAAGATTGGACGGGCTTGGGGAGCCGCTGTTTCAATGGTGTGGATTGGTAAAGTCATGGGGTTTCTCCGCTTCAGGGCCCGCCAATGGGCCACATCATGCCAGCAGAGATACCTGCCATTTCTTTTGCCGGATGCTTTACAGGTTGGAGCAACTCACTATAGGAATTGATGTAGGTCGCTACACATTCTGGAGTTGGCTCTATGTCCCACAGCTATGGCCAGTGGTGCCCCATCGCCAAATCAACCGAAATTCTCGGTGAAAAATGGACGTTGCTGATCATACGGGAACTGTTGATGGGCAGCACCCGGTTCTCGGAGCTTCAACGGGGGCTGGGGTCCATTTCGCCAACGCTGCTGACCCGCAGATTGGCCACGCTGGAACAGTATGACCTTGTCTATAAGCGCCGGATACAGGGCGGAAGAGGTCACGAATATATACCGACATCCAGCTGCAAACAGCTTCAGCCTATTTTGCTGGCGCTTGGCAGCTGGGGCATGGAATGGTCCAAGGCCTTCATGAGCGATGCCGACTATGACGTTGAACTGCTGATGCTTTACCTTCAGCGCAGCGTTGTAACGGAAAACCTGCCTGGCGGTAAAACTGTCGTGCTGTTTCAGTTTACGGATTTCCCCGAGCAGCCGAAATGGTGGATCACGGCGGAAGGTGAAAATGTGGATGTCTGCACGACCGACCCGGGGTTGGATGTCGATGTCTTTGTCAAAACCAGGGTTCGCGCGATGGCGGATGCCTGGTTGGGGCGCACAAGTTACAAAGCCGCCAAGGCATCAGGCGCGATGGAGATCATCGGGCCTGTTGCCCTGACGCGGAACATCTCGCACTGGCTATCGGATTGTATTTTCGCCAGCCTGCCCAATGCCGAGGAAATCCTTGCGGAAAGCTAGGGTGGGGTCTCATAAAGGAAGACGAAATGGTGTGAGGAGGACCAGTCCGGTTAAATCCGCAGGACATGGAAACGGCTACACCCTAGATGCGGAATCCAAAGAGATTGATCTGAGGATCGTTCGCGCCTCATGCGTCACGCGCTCAACGATAGCACCGGCGGGCTCGATCGTATTTACCAAGCCGACGCTTTGACCCGCCCACATGGACATGGTCTCAATCTCTCCCGTCATCTCGCGGTGTGGGGTCGTGGATTGATACGTACGGATCCTTGCCTCGCCGCGTTGTGCGACTGTCTCGCCCGCGCGATGTCTTGACGTGTTGTCCGGGCGCCCCTCTGCCAGCCAACGGTCCGCTAGTGCATTGCGCAAAACGCGGTGCTGTGCGTTTGGCCAGCCAACATTGTAAAGGTCTGTTTCAACCAGCGTATCGCCGTGATCGGCCGCAATGAGGTGCGCGATGTAATCCTCGTGGGCCGCACTTTCCGGGGTTGCCAGAAACCGCGTACCCAGCACGACGCCGCTTGCCCCAAGACACAAGGCCGCCGCCAGCCCACGCCCGTCCGATATACCACCCGCAGCCAACACGGGTACGGACCCCGCAACGTCTACCACGGCAGGAACCAGCGACATTGTCGCGATGGTACTGCGCACATGCCCGCCAGCCTCCCAGCCTTGTGCGACCAGCGCATCCACTCCGGCTGCGACAGCCCGCTTTGCCTCTTCAGAATCCGAAACGGTCTGGATCACCAGCGCGCCATGTGCATGGACCCGGCTCACGTATGGGGCCGCGTCACCCCAGAAGAAGTGCACGGCATTCGGCTTGTAGGAAAGGCAAAGCTCCAGCCGCGCGTCTTGTGGCATGTCAAGGCAAAGATTAACGGCGAAGGGGGCGTTCGTCTTTGCACTCAGGCTTTGAAGTTCGGTCGCGATGATGTCTTGCCCGCTCCATGATAGCGGCATGATTGGATAGCCGCCCGCATTGCCGACGGCTGCTGCCAGATCACTTTCAACCACACCGCCCATGGGGGCCAGGGCGATTGGGTGCTCCACGCCGACAAGCTTTGTAAAGCCTGTGATGAATCGTTCGCTGGGCCGTGTGGGCATCATGACACTCTCCAATCTCGCCGCACGCATTGCACCGCGAGCCCGGCATCGCCGGCACCAATGAAGGTGGTCGACGCAAGGCGCGCGACGCTCGCTGTCCTTTTGTGCCCGGAGCTAGGCCACCGCCACATGGACGTTGGTCGGGTTGGTCATCAGATCGAAAACTGCCGACCTTTTTTGTGATTGGGCGATCAAGGCACGAATATCGTCATCGCTGGCATCCGCCTCGATTTCAAATGTGACACGTACCGCGCTGAAGCCATTGCGAATTTCCGGGTCCATGCCCAGAATTCCACGCATGTCCATGTCACCTTCGACGCGGGCTCGCACCTTGCGTAACTGAATGCCCCGGTGTTGTGCAACTGCAGCGACGCCGCCGGTCAGACAGCTTGCGAGAGCCGACAGGACAATTTCGGGAGGTGTCGGGGCCGTGTCGGGGGCAGCGAAAACTTCCGGATGATCCGAACTGATGGTGAAGGTCTGTTTGCGTTCGTGGTCCTGGCCCAGCCCGAAGTAACCGTTGATCGTATTCCGGCTTTCGGAACCGGCAACCCAGTCGCAGATGCTGCGAAACGTAAAAGATGCGGCTTCGGGCATCTCGGCAAAGGCAACCCGTGCCCCGATAAGAGCCTCAGTATTGATGCCGTTTGATGCGGTTCCGTTGTGAGTCTGTGTCGTCATCGTAATGTCCTCATTAAAGCGTCCTGCGCTGACTGATTTCCGCGCTATGAGGTGACTTCTAGAGACTTGGCAGATCGCGAGATACTTCACGCTCGAAAGCAAATCACTACACAATTGGTAGTTCACCGGGCGCGGTCATACGGCACACTCACGTGAATGGCTAAATAGTCCGCATTGCCGGCATCTGGCAGACAATCGTCTTTGCAGAGGCAACGAAGGTCGGCTTTGGCGAGTTGCGTCGCAGCAACGTATAAGCGATTGAATGTCGGCTTTGGGCCGGATTCGACACCAGTTCAGGTTCGATCTCCCGCATGACTTCCCAATCGTAGCCATCGACACTTCCCGATTGCACGAGACCTAATGCGACGGCGCCGATTACATTTCGGTGGCCGTAGCCGCTGATTTGCCACCGCCTTCTGAGCCCATGAAGAGATAGTTTTTTCGTCCAAGGGCAATCGGTTTCATTGCCCGCTCCACGCAATTGTTGTCCAGTTCCTGATGCCCGTTGCCTGGGTCCGGTCGGGCTTTCGGCAGGCGGCTGAGTGCATAGCGGATCGCCACGGCCAGCGGTGATTTTCCCGATATCCGCGTCAAACCGTGACAGGTCCAAATTGCGTATGTCCGGTAACTCGTCAGACGACGACTTCCACTGCCTTTTGCGTACCGACATCGAAGACGCGCTTGTAGCGTTCGATCTGGTCGTCCGGGCCCATGGCCTTGTTCGGGTTGTCGCTGAGCTTGACTGTCGGGCGGCCGTTCGCGGAAACCGCCTTGCACACCAGGGAAAAAGGGGCGAGGGCGTCGTCGGTGGTGAGGCCGCGAAAATCGTTCGTCAGCAGCGTTCCCCAGCCAAAGGACGTCCGGACGCGGCCCTGGAACTGCTTGTGCAGCTCGATGATCTTGTCCGTGTCCAGCCCATCGGAAAAGATGACGAGCTTCTGAGTTGGGTCCTCGCCGCGTGAGCGCCACCAGTCGATCGCCGTTTCTGCTCCCTGTGCAGGGTCGCCGGAGTCGATACGGATGCCCGTCCAGCTGGTCAGCCAGTCTGGCGCACGCTCGAGAAATCCTTTGGTGCCATAAGTATCCGGCAAAATGATGCGCAGGTTGCCTTCATGCTCCTCGTGCCAGTCTCGCAGCACATCGTAGGGGGCGGCGGCGAGTTTCTCGTCCGTCATTGCGAGGGCAGAATAGATCATCGGGAGCTCGTGGGCATTGGTGCCGACTGCCTCCAGATCGCGCTGCATGGCGATGTGGCAATTGGACGTGCCGGTGAACTTTTTGCCAAGGCCTTCGATCATCGCCTGAACGCACCAGTCCTGCCACAGGTAGGAGTGCCGCCTGCGGGTGCCGAAGTCGGCAATCTTGAGACCTTCGAGCGGTTGCAGGCGCTTGATCTTTTCCCAGAGCTTGGCCATGGCCTGGGCATAGAGGATCTGAAGTTCAAACCTCTTCATGGAATTGAGCACGGCGCGCGAGCGCAGTTCCATAAGGATCGCGAGGGCCGGGATTTCCCAGAGCATCACTTCCGGCCAGGCGCCTTCGAACGTCAGTTCGTACTGTCCGTCCCGCTTTTCCAGATGGTAGGGAGGCAGGCGCAGGTTCTCGAACCATTCCATGAAGTCGGAACGGAACATCTGCCGCTTGCCGTAAAACATGTTGCCGCGCATCCAGGTGCTCTCGCCCCGGCTGAGGGAGAGCGAGCGTACATGGTCGAGTTGCTCGCGCAGTTCGCCTTCATCGACCATCTCGGCCAGGCGGACGGACCTGGAGCGGTTGATCAGGGAAAATGTCACTTTGGTGTCCGGCTTGTTTCGGAACACCGACTGACACATCAGGAGTTTGTAGAAGTCCGTGTCTATAAGGGACCGGACGATCGGATCGATCTTCCATTTGTGATTATAGACGCGGGTAGCAATATCGACCATGTCCCTGGCTTTCCTCCTGTAATGGCGAGCATAAGGTAGGAGAGGAACCCGGATTGCAAGCCCTTAGGGGCCTGTCGCAAAGATTGTCGTGTTGACCACGCCTTGAGATTTGACTGTTGAAAGAGCGCTCCTGAATTTGGAGTTCTGCGTCATGATTCTCACTGCCATCGTTGAAAAACTGAAACGCCAATCGACGGATGACTTCAAAGATAGACAGTTTGAGGCCTGGCTGATCATCCAGGCAGTGTCCTGGTACTTGCGGTATCCGCTGAGCTATCGGGATCTGGAGGAAATGTTCCTGTTTAGCCCTTTGTGAGCGCGATGATCGGTATTTGGAGCAAGGGTCTGAACGGGCTTGGTGTAGCTGCGCAGCTTGTCAGTCACCACGGCCCTGGTTTCCTCGAATTGTGTCACCAGCGCGCCAAAGAAACGCCTGGCCGCCTTGGCATTTCGGCGGGATTGAACCAGGATGTCGAGAACGTCTCCATCGCCGTCAATTGCCCGCCAGAGCCAGTATTTCACACTGCCAATGACGATCACGGCCTCATCCAAATGATATTTACTGTTTGGCTTTGGCCGGTCCCGGCGAACGCAGCGTGCGAATTGCCGGCCAGACCGGTTCACCCATTTGCGGATCGTTTCCCGGCTGACACCAATGCCCCGCTCCGCCAGGAGGTCTTCAACATCCGCCGTACTCAACGCTAACCGGTGATACACCCAAACCGCATAGGAAATGATCGATCTGGGAAAGCGGAAGCCCGTATGGCGTGGCAAATCAAGAGTTTCAAACATCAAAGCGATCTACTAAGCCCAAGCGTGAGCAACAAGTTGGCAATATCCCGGAAGTGGCAGCGACACTTAGAAGCTTGATTTGGATAGCGGTTCTGCGCTTCATTTGCCTGCGAAGTGTCAGAACTCATGCTCTACGAACATCCCAGACGTTGCTCCGCACAAAAACATCCATTGCTTAACCAGTGCATCAACTTCCGTCGACTTTGTCCGCGAAGGAGCCGTTGAAGCAATAGACGTTGTATGTCCGCTCCGGGCCGAAAACTAGAGTGACCTAGCTCTATTTGAGTGTCCGCTTCAACAACTGTGCGGAAAAATTCCTCATTCACCTTCCGCTCCCCAAACCAGCCGACTCAACAACGGCCCATAGCTCGAGAGAACGCCCCCCTCCCCCTCAAATCTCCGTCCGCATCCGGTAACCCGGCGCGAAGATGAGGCGGACGTGGGTGATGGGCAGGGGGCCGGTCCAGGTGATGCGTTCCATGGCGAAGAGGGCCGCGCCCGTGGCGGCATCCAGTTTGCGGGACAGGGTCTTGTCGGCGTTGACGGCGAAGAAGGAAATGTCGCCGTGGCTATAGGGCGCGTTGTGCACCAGCCATTCGTTGGCGCTGACGTCCTCGAACGTCATTTCGCGGGCCGCGGGGGCTGCTTCCAGGTTGATGTAGCGTTCCTCGAAGGCATAGGGCCGGTCATCGGCAAAATGCAGCGTCTTCAGGAACAGGACATCCTCGCCAAGGCTCACCTGGAACGCACCGTGCAGCATCGGCGGCAGGGGCCGGAAATCCTTTTCCAGAAGGCTGTGCCGGTAGATGCGGCCGAGGGCTTCGACTTCCTCGCGCAGGATCGGAATGGTGAGCGTCGCGCGCTGGGGCGGGTTGAGCGCAACACGCGTTCCCGCCCGGCGCTTGCGCACCACAAGCCCGCTTTCGGCCAAGTCCCGGAGAGCACGGTTGACGGTGGTGCGGGCGCAGCCGAACTCTTCGGCAAGATCGGCCTCATGGGGGATCTGCTCCCCCGGCTGCCAGACCCGGTCATGGATCCGGCGAAGAAGCTCTTCGCGAATGCCCGTCCAGGAATTTGTGTCCGCCAGCGTCAAGTCGTCTTACCCGTTCAAGTCGTTCTTCAAAGCCGTTTTTCAGAGCCCTTTTTCAGAGCCCATTTCAGAGTCTGGCGCGCAACGAGGCCATGGTCGCCCGGTATTTCGCGCGGATGGCGTTGCCTTTTACATGGTTTCCGCCGGAAACAACATGCCGGCCGGCCGACCAGACCTCCGTGACCATCCGGTCGTCACCGGCAAAGATCCAGGCATCCAGAATTTCATCACCTTCCCGGCCCTCCAGATCGATGGCCGTGCCATCCAGCGCAACAAGATCGGCAAGCGCGCCTTCCGCTATCCTGCCCGCCGCACGACCCGCCGCCTGCGCACCGCCGGCAACCACGCCGTCGAACAGCACCCGCCCGGTGGATTTTTCCTTCGTGGCGACCGAAGCCCGGCAGGTGTCGCGCAGCCGCTGGGAATATTCCAGCGTGCGCAGCTCCTCGGACAGCGCAATGCGAATGTTGGAATCCGAGCCAACACCGAAGCGCCCGCCCGCCGCCAGATAATCGACACCATCGAAGATGCCGTCGCCAAGGCTGGATTCCGTGATCGGACACAAGCCCGCAACGGCGCCGGTCGCAGCAAGGCCTGCAGTTTCCTGAGAGGTCATCTGCGTGCAGTGGATCAGGCACCAGTTTTCGGACACCGCGTGGTTGGCGAGCAGCCACTCCACCGGGCGCTGCCCCGTGGCCGCCAGAACCTCGTCCACTTCCGGGATCTGTTCGGCAAGATGCATGTGCAGCGGATTGCCGCTGGCAAGGGAAACGGCGTTCTTCAGGCTGTCTGCGTCCACCGCCCGAAGCGAATGCGGCGCAACGCCGATGACCGCGTCATCCGGCAGGGATTTGAGCGCCTGGGACGCAAGCTCGTGCAGCTTCTGGAAGCGGTCGAAATCATTGCCGAAGCGGATCTGCCCGGCCGCCAACGGGCGCCCGTCGCAACCGCCGAACTGATAATGAACCGGCAGATGCGTGAGGCCGATGCCGGTATCGGAAGCGGCCGCCATGATGCGGTCCGACATTTCCGCCAGGTTGGCGTAGGGCGCACCGCCCGGCTGGTGATGCAGATAGTGGAACTCGCCAACGGCGGCATAGCCTGCCTCCAGCATTTCCATCTGCACGAAGGCGGCAATCGCCTCCACATCGTCCGGCGTCAGAGCATCCAGGAAGCGGAACATGATCTGGCGCCAGGTCCAGAAACTGTCGCGGTTTTCGCTGCCGCGCCGCTCGCTCATGCCGGCCATCGCCCGCTGAAAGGCATGGCTGTGCAGATTGACCGGCGCCGGCAGAAGAATGCCAACACGCGCGTCCTGAGCGGCCGCACCGCGTTCAACGGAGGCGATCCGGCCGTCCGACCCAATCGAGACAGCGACATTTTTCGCCCAGCCATCGGCCAGTAGCGCCTTTTCCGCAAAAACCGTCGCGCCCGAAACTGTCGACATGTCGCCTATTCCTCCGTTGACACCTTAATATGTGCATGCATATTATCTTATATCGCAATCTAATCAAGCCGGAGATGGACGTGCTGAAACGCCTCCTCACAAACGCCAAGCTGGCAACGCTCACCGCAAACGGAGAGCCATACGGCCTGATTGAGGACGGTGCGCTGGTGATCGAAGGGGGCCGGATTGCGTGGATCGGCAAGGTCGAGGAGCTGCCCTCTCACTATGCGTCGCTCAGCGCGGATGATCTCGGCGGACGGCTGGTGACCCCTGGCCTGATCGACTGTCATACCCATGTTGTTTTCGGCGGCGACCGGGCACGTGAATTCGAAATGCGCCTTGAAGGTGCTTCATACGAGGAAGTTGCCCGCGCCGGTGGCGGCATCGTTTCCACGGTCAAGGCAACGCGCGCAGCCAGCGAAAAGCAGCTGCTGGAAGCTGCCCTGCCGCGTGTGGATGCGCTGATTGCCGAGGGCGTCACCGCCATCGAGATCAAGTCAGGCTATGGCCTCGACCGGGAAACGGAGCTGCGCATGCTGCGCACCGCCCGCAAGATCGGCAAGCTGCGCCCGATCACCGTCAAGACCAGCTTTCTGGGCGCCCATGCCATTCCGGCCGAATACAAGGACAAGGCCGATACCTATCTGGAAAGGGTCTGCCTGCCGGCGCTGGAAGCCGCCCACGCCGAAGGTCTGGTGGATGCGGTCGACGGCTTTTGCGAAGGCATTGCCTTCTCGCCGGAACAGATCGGCAAGGTGTTCGACAAGGCAAAAGAGATTGGCCTGCCGGTGAAGCTGCACGCAGAGCAGCTGTCCAACCTGAACGGCGCGGCGCTGGCCGCCTCCTATGGCGCGCTTTCCGCCGACCATCTGGAATATCTGGATGAAGCCGGCGTCAAGGCGATGGCCGAAAGCGGGTCCGTCGCCGTGTTGCTGCCAGGCGCGTTCTACACCTTGCGCGAAACGCAGTACCCGCCACTGGATCTCCTGCGCAAACACAAGGTGCCCGTCGCCCTTGCCACCGACTGCAATCCGGGCTCCTCGCCGCTCGCCTCACTGCTTCTGACCATGAACATGGGCTGCACCTTGTTCCGCATGACACCGGAAGAAGCACTGGCCGGTGTCACCCGCGAAGCCGCCAAAGCGCTCGGTCTCGATGATCAGGGCACGCTGGCACCCGGCAAGCGGGCGGATCTCGCCGTGTGGAACGTCACCCACCCGGCGGAACTTTCCTACCGGATCGGCTTCAACTCCCTCTTCAAACGCATATTCGGAGGCTCTGAATGAGCGCCCTCACCCTGACACCGGGCTCCGTGACCCTGGCGGATCTGGAACGCATCTACCGCGAAGAGCTGCCGGTGCGCATCGACCGGGCGGCGGAAGCTGCAATCAACCTTGCATCCGAACGCGTCGCCAAGGCTGCACAGGGCGGCGACGCGGTCTACGGCGTCAACACCGGTTTCGGCAAGCTGGCCAGCGTCAAGATCGCCCCGGAAGACACGGCAACCCTGCAGAGGAACCTGATCCTCTCCCATTGCTGCGGTGTCGGCGAACCGCTCGACAAGACCACCACCCGCCTGATGATGGTGCTGAAGCTGCTCTCGCTCGGCCGTGGCGCGTCCGGTGTCCGCTTTGAAGTGATGAAGCTGATCGAGGCGTGCCTGGAAAAGAACGTCACGCCGATGGTGCCCTCGCAAGGGTCTGTCGGCGCCTCCGGCGACCTTGCCCCTCTGGCCCACATGACCGCCGTCCTGATCGGTGAAGGCGAAGCCGACTACGGCGGCACCCGGATGCCCGGCGGCGAAGCTCTTGCCAAAGCTGGTCTTAAACCGGTGGTACTCGGCCCCAAGGAAGGCCTTGGCCTGATCAACGGCACGCAGTTCTCGACCGCCTGTGCGCTCACCGGTCTGTTCGACGCCTGGCGTCTGGCCGAAGCGACCCTGATGACGGCAAGCCTTTCCACCGACGCCATCATGGGCTCGACCGCGCCGCTTCTGCCGGAAATCCACGAACTGCGCGGCCATCGCGGTCAGATCGAAGTGGCAAGGGCCATGCGCGCGATCATGGACGGCTCGGAGATCCGCGAAAGCCACCGCGAAGGTGACACCCGTGTGCAGGATCCCTACTGCATCCGCTGCCAGCCCCAGGTGGCTGGTGCCTGTGTCGATCTTCTGCGCATGGCGGCCCGCACGCTGGAGGTCGAGGCCAATGCGGCGACCGACAACCCGCTGGTGCTGATCGATGCCGACCGGATCGTGTCCGGCGGCAACTTCCACGCCGAGCCTGTTGCCTTTGCCGCCGACCAGATTGCGCTGGCCATTGCCGAACTCGGCGCGATTTCCCAGCGCCGCGTCGCACTGATGGTCGACCCGACGCTGTCTTTCGACCTGCCGCCGTTCCTCGCCAAGGATCCGGGTCTGAACTCGGGCATGATGATCGCGGAAGTGACCACCGCCGCCCTGATGAGCGAGAACAAGCATCTCGCCAATCCGTGCTCGACGGACTCCACCCCGACCAGCGCCAACCAGGAAGACCATGTCTCCATGGCGGCCCACGGCGCCCGCCGCCTTGCCCGCATGAACGCCAACCTCAGCCAGATCCTGGGTGTGGAACTTCTGTGTGCCGCCGAAGGCATCGAGCATCGCGCCCCGCTGAAGACCAGCGCATCCCTTCAAACGGTGATGAGCGCTCTTCGTGGCGTCGTCCCCCCGCTGGAAAAGGACCGCTACATGGCACCGGATCTGGAAACAGCGGCCACCCTGATCCGCAGCCGCAAGCTAATGTCCACGGTATCGGCCGACCACATGATCACGCTGGGAGACGCTCATGCAGCCGGTTGACGTCATTCGCGGAGACGGCCCGGTCGTTCTCGGCGTGCCCCACGCAGGCACCTTCGTGCCGGAGGACATCAAGGCCCGCTTCAACGACATCGGCCTGAAGCTGGCCGACACCGACTGGCATGTGGACCGGCTTTATTCCGATCTTCTGCCCGGCGCGACCATGGTGAAGGCCAACTTCCATCGCTACGTGATCGACGCCAATCGCGATCCGGAAGGCGTCAGCCTTTATCCGGGCCAGAACACCACGACCCTTTGCCCGACAACCGATTTCGACGGACGCCCCCTTTACCAGCCCGGCATGGAACCGGAGACGGACGACATCGAAGCGCGGCGGCTTGCCTGGCACGCCCCGTACCATGCCGCCCTTCTGGCGGAACTGGAACGGGTGCGGGAAAAACACGGCGTCGCCATTCTCTATGACTGCCACTCGATCCGCTCGGTTGTACCGTTCCTGTTCGAGGGCACGCTGCCCGACTTCAACACGGGCACCAACAACGGCACGACCTGCGCCAGCGCGATCGAAGCCGCCGTCGTCGGCTGCACGAAAGCAGCGGAAGGCTACACGTCGATCCTCAACGGCCGCTTCAAGGGGGGCTGGACGACACGGCACTACGGCCGGCCGGCCGAAGGCTTTCACGCCATCCAGATGGAGCTCGCCCAGAAGACCCATCTTGCCACCGAAGACACGCCCTTTGCCTATGACGAGGCCAAGGCCGAACAGCTTCGGGTCCATCTCAAAGAAATCCTGAGCGCACTGGAAACCCTTGCGCCAACCTTATTCCAGAACAACACCCAGGGAGCGAACAATGACTGATCGCCGCCACAACGCCCGCGACGTATTCCCGCCCACCGGCACCGAGCTCAACACCAAGTCCTGGCTGACCGAAGCCCCGCTGCGCATGCTGATGAACAACCTTCATCCGGATGTGGCGGAAAACCCGCATGAGCTGGTCGTCTACGGCGGCATCGGCCGCGCCGCACGCACATGGGACGATTTCGACCGTATCGTCGCAAGCCTCAAGACCCTTGAGGAAGACGAGACGCTGCTGGTGCAATCCGGCAAGCCGGTCGGTGTCTTCAAGACCCACAAGGACGCTCCGCGCGTTCTGATAGCCAATTCCAACCTGGTGCCGAACTGGGCCAACTGGGACCATTTCCACGAGCTGGATAAAAAGGGCCTGGCCATGTACGGCCAGATGACCGCCGGGTCCTGGATCTATATCGGCACCCAGGGCATCGTGCAGGGCACTTATGAAACCTTCATGGAAGCCGGCCGTCAGCACTATGAAGGCAACCTGAAGGGCCGCTGGATCCTGACCGGCGGCCTCGGCGGCATGGGCGGTGCCCAGCCGCTTGCCGCCGTCATGGCAGGGGCCTGCTGCCTTGCGGTCGAGTGCGACGAGAAGAGCGCCGACTTCCGTCTGCGCACCCGCTACGTCGATGAAAAGACCCATTCCCTCGACGAGGCCCTGGCGTTGATCGACCGCTGGACCAAGGCGGGTGAAGCCAAGTCCGTCGCCCTGATCGGCAACGCCGCCGATGTGTTCTCCGAACTGGTCAATCGCGGCGTGAAGCCGGACATCGTCACCGACCAGACCTCCGCCCACGACCCGGTCAACGGCTACCTGCCGCAGGGCTGGACCGTCGCCGAATGGCGCGCCAAGGCCGAGACCGATCCGAAGGCCGTCGAAAAGGCCGCGCGTGCCTCCATGAAGGTGCATGTCGCTGCCATGGTCGATTTCTGGAACATGGGTGTGCCGACTCTCGATTACGGGAACAACATCCGCCAGGTGGCCAAGGAAGAAGGTCTGGAAAACGCCTTCGCCTTCCCGGGCTTCGTTCCGGCCTACATCCGCCCGCTGTTCTGCCGCGGCATCGGCCCGTTCCGCTGGTGCGCGCTTTCCGGCGATCCGGAGGACATCTACAAGACCGACGCCAAGGTGAAGGAACTCATCGCGGACGATCAACACCTGCACAACTGGCTGGACATGGCGCGCGAGCGTATTGCCTTCCAGGGCCTGCCGGCACGCATCTGCTGGGTCGGCCTCGGCCAGCGCCACCGCCTGGGCCTTGCCTTCAACGAAATGGTCCGCAACGGCGAACTGAAAGCCCCGATCGTGATCGGCCGAGATCACCTCGACAGCGGCTCGGTCGCTTCGCCCAACCGCGAGACCGAAGCCATGAAGGACGGCTCCGACGCCGTGTCCGACTGGCCGCTACTGAACGCCCTGCTCAACACCGCGTCCGGTGCGACCTGGGTGTCGCTCCACCACGGCGGCGGCGTCGGCATGGGCTTTTCCCAGCACTCGGGTATGGTCATCTGCTGCGACGGCACGGAAGATGCCGACCGGCGTATCGGCCGGGTGCTTTGGAACGATCCGGCAACCGGCGTGATGCGTCACGCGGATGCCGGCTATGAGATCGCGCTCGACTGCGCGAAAGAACAGGGGCTTAACCTGCCGGCTATTCTGGGTCGTCCCGCGTCCTGATGGACGCAGAAAGATGACCCGGCAACTATAATGCAATCAACTTTCTGCTTTCATGGTCCAACATGAAAGCAGGTTGATCTTGGGGAAACAATCAAGCACGGCGGGACACTCCGATCCATTCCTTTGACTGAGGGGTAATACCATGAAGAGACGTGATTTTCTGAAAGCCGGCGCCACCGGCACGGCCGCCGTTGCGGCCTCCACCCTGGCCGCACCTGCCATTGCGCAGGATGTGCACCAGTGGCGCATGGTCACCGCATGGCCGAAGAACCTGCCGGGTCCGGGCGTCGCCGCCCAGATGCTGGCAGACCGCATCACCGCATTGTCCGGCGGCCGCATCGAGGTGAAACTCTTTGCAGCCGGAGAAATCGTTCCGGGCAACGGCGTGTTCGATGCTGTCGGTCAGGGCACCGCCGAGCTATACCATGCGGTTCCCGCCTATTGGGGCTCCAAGTCCAAGGGCATTCTGCTGTTCGGTTCCCAGCCGTTCGGTCTGACTGCTCCGGAACAGGCCGGCTGGATGATCCACGGTGGTGGCCAGGCGCTCTATGACGAGATCTACGCCCGCTTCAACCTGAAGCCGTTCCTGTGCGGCAACTCCGGACCGCAGTGGGCCGGCTGGTTCCGCGAAGAGATCAAAAGCGTCGACGACCTGAAGGGCATGAAGTTCCGCTCCACCGGTCTGGCTTCGGAAATGTGCTCCAAGCTCGGCATGGCGGTTCAGGCCATGAGCGGCCCGGCCATGTTCCAGGCGCTTCAGTCCGGCGCACTCGATGCCGGCGAGTTCATCGGACCGTGGACCGACAGCGCGCTCGGCTACTACCAGATCGCCAAGAACTACTATTGGCCGGGTGTTGGCGAGCCGTCTTCGGCAGAAGAATGTGCCGTCAACCTGGAAGCCTACAACGCCCTGCCGGACGACCTGAAGGAAGCCGTGCAGCGTGCCTGCGCCAGCCTCTACAACGACGTTCTGACGGAATACAACACCAAGCATGCCCAGGCGCTGACCCAGTTGGTCAATGATCACGGTGTGATGGTGAGAAAGCTGCCGGACGACGTCATTGTCGCCATGGGCAATGCCGCCGGCGAAGTCATCGCCGACCTGCGTGCGGACGAAGACGAACTGGTGCAACGCATCACGGAAAGCTTCCTCGCCTACCGCAAGCTGATGCGCGAGTATATGCCCTACGCCGACAACGGCCAGATGAACGCGCGCATGCTCGACTACAAGTACGACTGATCGGGCACTCGTCACACCCACATCGGGGAAACGTGCTTTCCCCGATGTGGCGGCGTTTCATCATCCCTGTCTTTCGCCTGAGGGGAACCAGTGGCCTGTCTGACAGATCGTCACCTTGTTCCGGCACGCGTGGCCGATCCTTCGCGACAGCGCTTCGCGCTTCCTCAGGATGGGGCACAGGGCGGGATCAGGTCTTGTGACAAACGAGTGCTGAAAGCAGATATTTTCAGCGCCCATTCGCACCTCATGGCTTGACCCTGAGCGCCATTCCGTTTCATCACCGCGTCTGTATTTGCTTCAGGGATACGGAATGAATTTCGGGGTCATGGTCTGCAATACCTCCAGGACCGCAGGTGTCTCATAACAAAAGGAACGGCAAAGCCCCTCCACTTGTCATCCCGGACGGAGCGAAGCGCAGATCCGGGATCCAGTACACCGCAGCCGAGCGGTGTTCAGCATCGGGGTCAACGGTTACTGGTTCCCCGCCTTCGCGGGGATGACAATAACAGAGACTTCGACACCTTACCCCGCAGGCGGCAGCGGGGCCGCAAGCGGATCGAGAAAGCAGGACAGATTGCGATGGAAAAACTGGCGGGTGCGCTGGAGCGTGTCAATTCGGTGATAGGCAACACGCTGTGCTGGGCGGCGCTGTTGATGCTGCTGCTGCAATTCACGATCGTGCTGCTGCGCTATGTCTTCGGCTACAGCTTCATCTTTCTCGATGAAGGCGTGCTTTACTTCCACGCGGCGATTTTCATGCTCGGCTCCGGATACACGTTCCTGGTCAATGCCCATGTCCGGGTCGACA
The DNA here is from genome assembly GCF_054658235.1 of Roseibium sp. LAB1. Classification (NCBI taxonomy): domain Bacteria; kingdom Pseudomonadati; phylum Pseudomonadota; class Alphaproteobacteria; order Hyphomicrobiales; family Stappiaceae; genus Roseibium; species Roseibium sp. LAB1. Next base: position 1,740,617 of record NZ_BAAGIB010000001.1, read on the forward strand.
TCTTCTACGCCAGGAACAGCGACCGCGCGCAGGCGTGGATTGATGTCTTCGGTCACCTGTTCCTGCTGACGCCGGCGCTCGTCGTGCTGATCTGGTTTTCCTGGCCCTCCGTGCGCGGTAGCTGGGCCATTCTGGAAGGGCCGATTTCCGTTGGAGGCATTCCCGCCTCCTTCCTGTTGAAGTCTCTTATTCCGGCCTACTGCGTGCTGCTGCTGGTTCAGGGTGTGGCCGCCTTCATCCGCGATGTTCAGAAGCTGAAAGGCGCCAGCGCATGAGCCTGCCTCTCGATCTCATCATGTTCGGCGCGCTGATCGCCTTCATCCTGCTGGGTTATCCGGTTGCCTTCACCATTGCGGGCGTTGCCACGGGCTTTGCCCTGCTCGGCTGGATGATGGGCGACTTCAACATCCAGCTCATGGGCGCCATGGGCCAGCGTTTCTTCGGCGTTCTCACAAACCCGGTGCTGACCGCGATCCCGCTGTTCGTCCTGATGGGTGTCATTCTGGAAAAGAGCCGCATTGCCGAGGATCTTCTGGAAACCATGGGCCGTCTCTTCGGCCGCATGAGGGGTGGTCTCGGCGTGTCGGTGATGCTGGTCGGCGCCCTGCTGGCGGCTTCCACCGGCATTGTCGGGGCAACGGTTGTCGCCATGGGGCTGATCGCCCTTCCGACCATGCTGCGCAACGGCTACGACCCCAAACTTGCCTCCGGCATGGTTTGCACCGCCGGAACACTGGGACAGATCATTCCGCCGTCGACGCTGCTGATCATCCTGGCCGACGTCATGTCCAACGCCTTTCAGCAGGCCCAATATGCGCAAGGCAAGTTCACCATCGAGACGATCTCGGTCGGCCAGACGTTTGCCGCCGCCATGATCCCTGGTCTGCTGCTTGTCGCCGTCTATTGCGCCTATATCGTCGGCCGGGCCTACCTGTTTCCAAGTGACGCGCCGGCCATGTCTGAACATATCGATCAGCCATCAGGACGGGAGATCGCTGCGGCCATCGTGCCACCGATACTTCTGATCATTGCCGTGCTCGGCTCCATCCTCGGCGGCATCGCCTCACCCAACGAGGCGGCATCCGTCGGCGCTGTCGGGGCGATCCTGCTGGCAGGCCGCCGTCTCGGCGTTTCCTCCCGGCTCATCGTGCTGGCAACGGCCGCCCTCCTCACGCTTGCCATTGCCGCATCGATCCTTCCCGTGCGCCTGCAGCGGTCCGACATCACCATCGGCGGCTACGTGATGGCCGCGATCTATGCGGGGCTCGCGCTGTTTTCCCTCGGCGTCGTTCTGCACATCCTGAAGAAGGCCTTCGCTGACGGCCTTTTGAAAGCCTCGATGCTTTCCACACTGACCGTCACCTCGATGATTTTTGCCACCATCCTGATGGCCAGCTTCTTCTCGCTGGTCTTTGTCGGCCTCGGTGGGGAAGACCGGGTGCACGACATTCTTCAGGAAATGCCGGGCGGCCCGACAGGCGCGCTAATATTCGCGATGCTGTTTGTCTTCGTGCTCGGCTTCTTCCTGGATTTCGTCGAGATTTCGGTGATCCTGCTACCGGTCCTGATCCCGCCGCTGATCCTGATGGGCATCGACCCCATCTGGCTGACGGTGCTGATCGCGATCAACCTGCAGACATCGTTCCTGACCCCACCCTTCGGTTTCTCGCTATTCTATCTCAGAGGCGCGGCACCGAAGGAAATCACCACCGGCCAGATTTACCGCGGCGTTGTGCCCTTCATCGTCCTGCAGATTGTCGCCGTCGCCATCTTGTGGACCTTCCCGATGTTCGCCACCTGGCTGCCCCGCTGGCTGTATTGAGACTGTGTCGACCTGCCGATAAAAATCACAAGCACGCTTGAAAAGCCGCAGCTCCTCTTGCTGCGGCTTTTTTGTGCGCATCCATGTCGCACACGAGTTTCATTTTCTGACGTTTTGCGTTATTTTTTCCCGAAGCGAGGGAGGAATAACAAGAATGGACAGCTTCTGGAGCGCATTTGCCGGAGCCCTTGGCCTGGTAATCGCGCTGGATCCGGATCTGATGGAGATCATCGGCCTGTCCATGCGGGTCACCCTCACCGCTGTCTTTCTCGCCTGCCTGCTTGGCCTGCCCCTCGGCGCAGCGGTCGGCACCTTCGATTTTCCCGGTAGAACGCTTGTGGCCGTCATCCTGAACGCACTGATGGGCCTGCCGCCCGTCGTCGTCGGCCTGCTCGTCTACCTCGTTCTGTCGGCTTCCGGTCCGCTCGGGCCACTACGCCTGCTCTACACGCCAACGGCCATGATCATTGCGCAAATGGTGCTGGTAACGCCGATCGTCGCGGCCCTGACCCGCCAGGTGGTCGAGGACCTCAACCGGGAATATTCCGAACAGTTTGCCTCGCTCGGTGTCGGTGCCTTCGACAGGCTGACAGCCATGCTCTGGGATGCCCGTTACAGCCTGCTGACGGTCGCGCTCGCCGGCTTTGGCCGGGCGGTCGCCGAGGTCGGAGCGGTTATCATTGTCGGCGGCAACATCAACCACGTCACCCGCGTCATGACCACCACCATTGCGCTGGAAACATCCAAGGGCAATCTTCAGCTTGCCCTGGCGCTCGGCGTGATCCTCCTGATGATTGCCTTTGCCGTGAATGCCGGTGTCATGGCCCTGCGCGCCTCAGCCGCGAGGGCTGCCTATGCGTGACGCTGCCTTTGACACACCGGGCACCGCCTCAACGATGCCACACGCTGCCACACATGATCCCCTGCTGGACGTCAGAAGCCTAGGCTTTTCCGCAGGCGGCGAAAAGCTGCTGCATGGCGTCGATGTTTCCATTCGCCGCGGCTCACGCACCCTTATCATGGGTCCGAACGGTGCCGGGAAAAGCCTTTTGCTGCGGCTGATGCATGGTCTGCTTCAGCCGCAGGAAGGCGCCATCCTGTGGCAGGGCAGCCGGATGAACGCCACAGCCCGGCGCGCCCAGGCCATGGTCTTCCAACGGCCAGTCCTGCTGCGCCGGTCGGTTGTCGCCAACCTCAAGTTCGCATTGACCGTGCGCGGCATGCGGGGCGCGGAGCGGGCTGACAAGGTCAGGAGCGCTCTGGAAACGGCAGGCCTCAGCCACCTGGCCCGGCGTCCGGCCCGCGTTCTGTCCGGCGGCGAACAGCAGCGCCTGTCGCTGGTACGCGCACTTGCCTGCGATCCGGAACTCCTGTTCCTCGACGAACCCACCGCCAATCTCGACCCGGCCTCCACCGCCGCCATCGAAGCCCTGATCCTGGAAGCCAACGCCCGCGGTGTGACCATTGTTCTGGTGACCCATGACGCCGGTCAGGCAAAACGCCTCGGCGAGGATCTGGTGTTTCTGCAGAGCGGCACCGTTGTCGAGACCGGACCTGTCGAAAAAGTGCTGACCGCCCCCAGAAGCGAACCCGTTCGCGCCTGGCGTGACGGCCGGCTCTACCTTGGACCCAACACCCAATCCCTGAATGATTACCCCGGGAGGAAAAATTGATCAGAAGAGCATTTCTGGCGCTTGCCGCCGCCGTCCTGACGACCGTAATTGCCGGTCAGCAGAGCTTTGCCGAAGACAAGTTCATCGTTGTCCAGTCGACCACATCGACCCAGAATTCGGGTCTGTTCGACTATATGTTGCCGATCTTCAAGGACAAGACAGGTATCGACGTGCGCGTGGTGGCTGTCGGCACCGGCCAGGCCATCAAGAACGCCGCCAACGGTGACGGTGACGTCCTGTTCGTTCACTCCAAACCGTCTGAAGAAAAATTCGTCGCCGACGGTCTCGGCGTTTCCCGCTCCGACGTCATGTACAACGACTTCGTCATCGTCGGTCCGGCCGATGATCCGGCAGGCGTTGCCGGCTCCAAGGATGTCGTTGAATCTCTGAAGAAAATCGCCGAAGCAAAGGCGCCCTTCGCGTCCCGCGGTGACGATAGCGGCACACACAAGGCCGAGCGTCGCCTCTGGAAGGCCGCCGGCATCGATCCAACCGAAGGCTCGGGAGACTGGTACCGTGAAACCGGCTCCGGCATGGGCGCAACCCTCAACACCGGTACCGGCATGGGTGCCTATGTCATGACCGACCGCGCCACCTGGATCTCCTTCGGCAACAAGGGAGACTACAAGGTTGCCGTCGAGGGCGACCCGATCCTGTTCAACCAGTACGGCGTCATCCTGGTCAATCCGGAAGTGCATGCGCATGTGAAGGCGGATCTCGGCCAGCAGTTCATCGACTGGGTTCTGTCCAAGGAAGGCCAGAAGGCGATCGCCGATTACAAGGTCGACGGCCAGCAGTTGTTTTTCCCGAATGCGGACAAGGGCTCGAGCTGAGCCCGACCTGCCGCATTCCCGATTTCCGAGTGAGCGGAAACAGATAAGCATCTGTGTCGCACGATCCGCTCATACCTTCCCCCTTCTCTCACGAGGAGGGGGATTTTTTTTGACTTGGTCGAAGGCATTCAATCCCTCTCGACAGTCCACGGAAGGCAGTGAGCACAAATAGCATCGCGAGAGCCGGCGCCTACTCGTTTCCAGGGCGCTGCCTGGAATGTGGAGAACACCTTTTGGAAACCTTGCCTGCTTCCGCAAGCGGGAGTGCGAGTGGACCCCGATCTACGCTTCGTATGTCCGGGGTGACAACCTTTGAGAATTTGGCAAATGCGCCTGAGGCAGATGGCGCTCATGAGCCATGAAACGCCTGTTGCAAAACGGGGTTGGTGGAGAGTATCTCCAGTTCCCTTCGAATTGGGAGTGTCGTTATTCCCCCAGCCGCACGGAGGGGCTGGTCGTGAAATCAGCACTGGAGAAACCCATGTGTTCCAGGGCCTGATTTGCGCCAATGGCAATCACGATAATGGCGGCAAACGCGATGAGCATCGTTTTCATTGTGTTTCTCCTTCGGATGGCGCCGTCGCCGATTTCAGATAGTCGATCAGGTCGTCACGGTCCTGCTGTTCCACGATCCGCTGCATCGGCATCTTGGAGCCGGGAATATAGTGGTCGGGCCCGTCCAGGAACAGTTGGTCTATCGTCGTTTCCGACCAGACAATATCAGATCCCGACAGCGTCGACGAATAGGGATAGTCCGGCACGGTACCCGCACGTCGGCCGAAGATGTTGTGAAGCGTTGGCCCAGCCTTGCGCGCACTGTCGCCTGTAAGGGCATGACAGATGGAACATTTGCGCGCGAACTGCCGCTCGCCGTTGGACATCTCTTCGGGCTTTTTCAGAAACTGTGGCGTTTCCGTCGCCATCGGGTCGAAATTGGCCAGGTCCGCAAGGGGCCAGGAATAGACGATGTTCTCGATACCGCCCGCATGCAGCACGTCACCTTCCCTGGAAAAGGCGAGCGCCCAGATCGGCCCTCTCAGGGCCGCCCGGAAGTCCGTCTCAAGCGTCCAGGACTGCGTGTCGAACACGGTAATGTAACCGTGGCCGTCGCCTGTCGCGAGGCGAGAGCCGTCGGGGCTGACTGCCATGGCCAATATCGGACGGCGCTCGAAGGTGAAATCCTGCAGCCGCTCGCCGGTTTCAATGTCGACGATCCGGGTGACGCCGTCCTGGGAGCCATAGGCGATCCAGCTCTCACGATCTCCCTCACCGCCAACGGCAATGACATTGACGCCAAAACCGTTGCGATCGACAACCCGCTTTTCACTTTGGGTTGCCAGATCCCAGAGCTTGATCGATCCGTCGACCGACGCGGAGTAGAGTTGGCCTCCGTCGCGTGAGAACGCAACCGCGTTCACTCCGGCAGTATGCCCTGACAGATACTGCGGTTCGCCGCCGGCAACCGGCCAGAGACCGACGCGCGCGTCCCAGCTTGCACTGGCAATCGTCGTCTTGTCGGGAGAGACCGCAAGTCCCATGATCTTGGCCGTATGTCCTTTCAGGACGCGGTGCGTGCCCTCTCCGGTGTTCCAGAGGATGAGGTCATTGTCGTCACCACCGGAGACGATATGACGGCCGTCCAGAAACTGCACCACCTTCACCGCCGCCGCATGGCCTTCCAGCCAGTGCGGCGTGCGGCCCGTCCAGATGCCGACGGAATTGTCGAAGCTGGCGGTTGCCACCTGCCCGGTCTCGGAGGAGACGTCGACGTCCATGACCGGGCCGCCATGACCTTTCAGTGTCTGGAAATCTGCGGCACCAGCCTCGGCGACCAGCGCCATAAAGAAGCCGGTGGCGGGCCCGAAGACCCGCGCAAGCAACCATCTGAAATCCGGCTGAAGCGGCATGTCACGCCGGGCCTATTCGGCAGGAACCGCGCTGTCTCCGCCGGAGTGCTTGCCGGCAGCGCGCTTTTCCGCCTCTTCCACTTCCTTCACCCACAGGCCGTGATGTTCCTTCGCCCATTGCAGTTCGACCTCACCCGATCCCATGGCGTCATAGGCCCCTTCCATGCCGATGGAGCCGATGTAGATATGCGCCAGGATCAAAGCCATCATCACAAAGGCAACGATGGCGTGCCAGAGCTGGGCGAATTGCATTTCCTCGTGAGGGGCAAGTTCAGTCGGCAATGTGCCGAGCCCGACCAGTTGCGGCAAACCAAGCGCGTTGAGTTTTTCAAAGGTGACCGCGAACATCGGCATTTCGAACGGGAACAGCAGCGACAGTCCGGACACGGAGATCGACGCCCCAAGCACGATCACGCCCCAGAACACAAGCTTCTGGCCAAAGTTGAATTTCTTGGCCGGTGGATGCACGCCCTTCTTGAAGAGCCCGCCACCGACCGCGATCCATTTCAGGTCCGTCTTGTTGGGAATGTTGTGGGCAACCCACATCACGAACACCATGATGAGGCCCAGCATGAAGGCCCAGGCGACGTTGTTGTGGATCCACTTGGAGAAATGCGCGACAGGCGCAAATGCGTCCTTGCCGATCAATGGAATGATTGCAAAGCGCCCGAAAAGCGTCAGTAGGCCGGTAATGCCCAGCAGGACGAATGATCCCGCAAGCAGCCAGTGACCAAAGCGCTCGATGGCCTTGAACCGTGTGATGGTGCGGCCGGTTTTCTCGCCGTCTATGCGGATGCGGCCGCGAATGAGATAGAAAAGAGCCAGCAGCACAATGGTCCCGCCAAGCAGCCAGGTGCCATAGGTTGCGAGCGGCCCCTTGCGCCATTCCAGCCAGCGCATGCCGCCATCCTGCATCAACACGCCTGCCGCGAAACCGCCGGAAGAGACGGTCACGTCTGCAGAGCCGTACCGCAGAGACCGCCAGAGCTCCGGGTCCGAGACGCCGCCAAGCGTTCCGAGCTGCGAGGATATTGCCGCCGCATCGTTCGGATCGCCGGTGTTGTTGCGGCGGAAGTCATAATCGACCTTCTCGCCGCGCTGGCGTTTCATGATGTCTTCCAGGGTCTGCGCGCCACCGGTCGCGGACCGGTCGGCGGATGTATCCTGCGCGAACCCTGTCCCCAGACCTGCCCCAAGAAAGGTCAGTAGAACAAGCAAAGCCATAGTCACGCGTTTCATGACCGCAAACCTCTTTGTCGATTACAACCGGAGACGAGCGAGGCGGCCGTGAAGCCGCCCCGCTTACGCTTGTTTCAGGCATGTCCCGAAGCGTGACAGGCAGTCCGGTGTACCAGACTGCCCTCACCCAAGGGGATCAGCCGCCTTTCTGGCCGTAAGCGGTGCCCCAGCCCCAGGCACCCGAGCCGAAGCCGCGGGCAACCACACGTTCGCGGTAGATGGCCGACACGACGTCGCCATCGCCCGCAAGCAGGGCCTTGGTGGAGCACATTTCCGCGCAGAGCGGCAACTTGCCTTCCGCAATACGGTTGCGGCCGTATTTGGCGAACTCTGCAGTGGAGTTGTTTTCTTCCGGACCGCCGGCACAGAAGGTGCATTTGTCCATCTTGCCGCGCGAACCGAAATTACCCGCTTGCGGGAATTGCGGTGCGCCGAACGGACAGGCGTAGAAGCAGTAGCCGCAGCCAATGCACAGGTCCTTCGAGTGAAGCACCACGCCTTCTTCGGTCTGGTAGAAGCAGTCCACCGGGCACACCGCCATGCAGGGTGCGTCCGAGCAGTGCATGCAGGCCACGGAGATCGACCGTTCGCCCGGCTTGCCATCATTGATGGTCACCACCCGGCGGCGGTTGATGCCCCACGGCACCTCATGCTCGTTCTTGCAGGCCGTGACGCAGGCATTGCACTCAATGCAGCGTTCGGCGTCACAAAGGAACTTTGATCTTGCCATTATACGTCCTCCTTACGCTGCCGAGATCTTGCAGAGAGTGGCCTTGGTCTCCTGCATCTGAGTCACCGAGTCATACCCGTAGGTCTGCGCGGTGTTGGAGCTTTCCCCAAGCACATAAGGGTCTGCACCTTTCGGATACTTGGACCTGAGGTCCTCGCCCTGGTAATGACCGCCGAAGTGGAACGGCATGAAGGCAACGCCTTCGCCGACCCGTTCGGTCACCATTGCCATGACCTTGACCTTGCCGCCTTCCGGGCCTTCGACCCAGACCTGCGCGCCGTCCCGCACCCCGAGATTGTTGGCATCCCGTGGATTGATTTCGACGAACATGTTCTGCTGGAGTTCGGCCAGCCACGGGTTCGACCGGGATTCGTCCCCGCCGCCCTCGTATTCGACCAGTCGGCCGGATGTGAGGATGATCGGGAAGTCCTTGGAGAAATCGTTCTTCTGGATCGACTCATAAAGCGTCGGAACACGCCAGAACGATTTGTCGGCATAGGTCGGATAGTCCGCAACCAGATCCCGACGGTTGGTGTAGAGCGGCTCGCGGTGCAGCGGCACCGGATCCGGGAAGGTCCACACCACGGCGCGGGCCTTGGCGTTGCCGAAGGGGGCACAGCCATGGGCGATCGCGACGCGCTGGATACCGCCGGACAGGTCGGTCTTCCAGTTCACGGTACCGATCTTGTCAGCAGATCCGGCAACAGCCTCGATCGACTGCCGTTCTTCCGCCGTCAGGTCGCCATCCCAGCCGAGATCCATCAGCATCTGCATGGTGAACTCGGGATAGCCGTCCTGAATTTCAGCACCTGGGTTGGAGACGCCCTCCGCCAGAAGGTTCTGGCCATCACGCTCCACGCCGAAACGGGCACGGAAGCACAGACCGCCTTCAGCGACCGGCATCGACATGTCGTAGAGGTTGGCGGTGCCCGGATGTTTCATTTCCGGTGTCCCCCAGCACGGCCACGGCATGCCGTAGAACTCGCCGTCGTTCGGACCGCCGACGGCACGCAGCGTGGTGCGGTCGAAGGTGTGCTGGTTGGCCATATGCGCCTTCAGCCGCTCTGGCGACTGGCCGGTATAGCCGATGGTCCACATGCCGCGGTTGAACTCCCGCGTCAGGTCCTCGACGTTGGGCTCGTCCCCGTCCATGGAGATGTTGCGGAAGATACGGTCGTCGAAACCGAACTTCTTGGCGAACATGGCCAGGATCGTGTGGTCGGGCTTGGATTCGAACAGCGGTGCCACCACCTGTTCGCGCCACTGCAGGGACCGGTTGGACGCGGTTACCGAACCGCGGGTCTCGAACTGGGTCGAGGCCGGCAGCAGGTAACATCCGTCGGTGCGGTCGTGCAGGATTGCCGAAACGGTCGGATAGGGGTCAACCACGACCAGCAGGTCGAGCTTCTCCATTGCCTGTTTCATTTCCGGCAGACGGGTCTGGGAGTTCGGGGCATGGCCCCACAGAACCATCGCGCGGGTGTTGTCCGGCTGTTCCAGGTTTTCCTTGGCTTCCAGAACACCGTCGATCCAGCGGCTGACCGGAATGCCGGTCAGGTTCATCATGGCCTTGTCCTTGCCGTCAGCCCCTTTGATGGTGCCGAAGCGGCCCTTCAGCCAATCCAGATCTTCTTCCCACACACGCGCCCAATGGGCCCAGGAGCCGGCGGTCAGGCCGTAGTAGCCCGGCAGCGTATCGGCGAGAACGCCGAGATCGGTCGCTCCCTGCACGTTGTCGTGGCCACGGAAGATGTTGGTGCCGCCACCGGCGGTGCCCATGTTGCCAAGTGCGAGCTGCAGGATGCAGTAGGCACGGGTGTTGTTGTTGCCGTTGGTGTGCTGGGTGCCGCCCATGCACCAGATCACGGTGCCCGGACGGTTGTTGGCAAGCGTCCGCGCCACGCGCTTCAGCTGGCTTTCCGGCGCACCGGTGACCCGCTCGACTTCATCCGGCGTCCAATTGGCAACTTCCTCGCGGATCTGGTCCATGCCCCACACGCGGGTGCGGATGAACTCCTTGTCTTCCCAGCCGTTGTCGAAGATGTGCCACAGAATGCCCCAGATGAGGGCAACGTCCGAGCCCGGACGGAAGCGGACATATTCGTCGGCATGGGCCGCGGTGCGGGTGAAACGCGGATCGCAGACGATCAGCGGTGCGTTGTTCTGTTCCTTGGCGCGCAGCACATGCAGCAGCGAGACGGGGTGTGCCTCCGCCGGGTTGCCGCCAATTATGAAGATCGCCTTGGAATTGTGGATGTCGTTGTAGCTGTTGGTCATGGCGCCGTAGCCCCATGTGTTGGCTACGCCGGCAACCGTCGTGGAGTGGCAGATACGCGCCTGGTGGTCGACGTTGTTCGTCCCCCAGTAGCCCGCGAATTTGCGGAAGAGATAGGCTTGCTCGTTACTGTGCTTGGCAGAGCCCAGCCAGTAGACGCTGTCCGGACCGCTTTCGTCGCGGATCTGCAGCATCTGGTCGCCGATCTCGTTGATCGCCTCTTCCCAGCTGATCCGCTTCCACTCGCCGCCTTCCTTTTTCATCGGATATTTCAGGCGGCGTTCGCCATGGGCATGTTCGCGGACGGAAGCTCCCTTGGCGCAGTGGGCGCCCAGGTTGAACGGGCTGTCCCAACCGGGCTCCTGCCCGATCCAGACCCCGTTGGAGACTTCGGCGATGACGGTACAGCCAACGGAGCAGTGCGTGCAGACCGACTTGACGGTCTTCACGGCGTCGCCGGTGGATTGTGCCTTGGCTTTGGTGACCGTTCCTCCGGTCACGGTAATGGCGGCCAGGCCGCCTGCGGCAAGACCGGATCCCTTCAGGAACGAACGGCGGTCAACCGACTTGTGTGCAGCGTCTTTCAGGATACTTGCACCTTGGGGGCGTCGCGCAACCCCATTGGTCTTTTTCCTAAGCATAGTGCCCTACCTTGCTTGTATCAGAACCTGATACGGCTGGGTGATGTGTGAACCGGCGTCCGGGCGTCACGCAACCATGGCCGGGAAAGTCTTGACAAGGTCCGGTTAGAACCGGGCGCTGTCGTAGTAGGCACGGGTGTGAACCGTGTCCTGCATCTTGTCGGAAGCCAGGTCGGGCTCGGCCGCTTCCGCAGTCGCGCCGGCAGTCACCGTGGTAACGGCGACCGGGGCAGATATTGCCGCCAGCTTCAGGAAGTCCCGGCGGCCTGTACCCTCCTCAGGGCGTGCCGTTTCGGGTCGTTTCATGGTCGCATTCCTCCTCTCCCAGATGGATGGCGCAGCCACCCTGTTTCAGATGCAATCGTCAGTTCGAGATCATGTCGAAGCCCTGTGCCTCGATTTCCATGAACTGGCGTCCCAGTGAACCGACAGCGCCGTAGAACACGGAGGTTCCGGCAGCTTCCAGGTCGGTAAAGAAGTGTATCGCCCAGGGCTCGATATGAGCGTTGAAGAAGCTCTTCTGTTCGCTGAGCGAGGTCACCTTGCCGAAGCGGCCCAGGATCATCCCGGCCATCATTTCCATCAGCGAGGCAATATTGTCTTCCGGCTCGTGCTTGTCTTCCGCCCGCTCGATCCCGCGTTCCGCCATGTCCTGACGGAGCTTGGCCAGCGGCTTCTCGTTGAGAAACCCGGTCAGGTAATAGCTGGCGTAAGGCAGCAGCTCGCCGCGCCCCAGGCCGATAAACAAGGCATTGAATTCACGCTCGGCCGTCTCCGGTGTCGTGACCGCCGCGACTTTGGCAAGCACGTTCAGGGAATTGCCGAGCGGTGAATCTCCGCCCTGCAGGCCGGCAATCTGACCAAGCAGCTCCGCTTCCGCCGGGCGCGCAAGCACCAGCGCCAGAAAATCGTATAATTCGGACCGGGCCTGGTCCTCCGGTTCAATAATGAATTCCCTCGCCACAACGGCCATTCGAGCCTTTTCCTCCCACACACGCGGTGCTTATCTGGCGCAATAACTTCTTAGACTTTAGTATTAATCGAAGTCGAACCGCATTCGGCGCCGTCTCGGCGGGCGCTCTTCTTCGGTATCAACCAGTGCTGTTTCATCGGTTACAATAGTTCCAATTTCACTTATTTGCACCGTCTCGTCACTTTGCGTCAATCGAATAGATGTTTTTCCTTTTTCAACATAATTATGCTGCGTTGCAGCAAGTTGTTCGCGTTGCGGCGCAGCAGAATCACTTTGCCGGGAAAGATTTTCACTCTCATCTGCCGTGGACGCGTCCAAGACCTGTTCCGGCTCGGTTTCGGAGATTTTTTTCAAAAATCCACGACCAACCTCGTAGGCGGTTTTCACCACCTGACCGGCGGTTGAGGCATCGGTAAAATCGTCGTCGTAGTCGTTTAGCCCATCGAGATTGGCGAGAACGGGATTTGAAAGCCAAAGGCGGCGCAGTGCCCGCCGGCGGAGCCGTTCCGGCACCGTCTTGGCCAGAAACTGTGCGAAATCGTCATCCTTTTCCAGGGTGTCCGGATCAGGCAGGCCGAGTTCTTCCAGAATGTCCGCGTCGCTCTTTTCTTCCAGTTCGGCCCGTTTCGCGGTTTCAACTTTACTTTCCTGGCGCTCGATCTCCGCGGCTTCGGCTTCACGCACCGCAGCCTTGCGCCTTGACCAGAAATCCAATGGCTTGTCATCGCCGGAATTCACTGCAGTGTGTCCTTCTTGCGGGTGCCGGGTGCCCGGTAAACATCGGCAAGCTGCCGAATGCGCGGATCACCGATACCCTCTTCCTCAAGGTCGATACGGTGTATGTCGCGCTGACGCTTGTAGAAGATTTCCTCTTCATGGTGCATGTCGACGAATTCCCGTATCCAGGCAATCAGCCCCGGTGGCATCGGCACCTTTTCGACGAAGACTTCAGCGGAATCCGCATAATCCAGCCCTTCATGGGCCGACGCCGTCATATGCAGCACCTCGATGGGAATTGCCGGTTCCAGTTCCGGGGCGGCCCGCATCACCACATAGACGGAGGGGACCCTGTCGGACAGCGCGATCAGATAGGCCTCGGTCTGGGTGTGATGCAGTTCCAGGCTCAGGGTCGTGGCGTGGTATTCAATCGCATCGCCTTCGGCTCGCAGCATTTTCCAGTCCGCTGGTGCGGCACCCGGCAACAGGGATACGGGAAGCCAGGTCCATTTCTGCCAGCGGGTTACGCCGGGCAGCCTGCGCACCACAACCCCCACCGGCATGACACGCGTTCTTTCCCTAGTCACGGATACCCTTCCTCCCCGTCCCCGGTTCAATCCGGTTCTATCTTGATGTTACGTAAAATGCTGTAGCAAGCGATATAAATTTCAAGCCCCGCAGAAGTCGAACTTGACGCGCGCCCTTCCGCGCCCTTGTTATGGGGTTCGGAATTGTCTGACAAATCACAAGAGAATCGGTTTCGGACGATCCGGGGGAGAGGACGCGCACGATATGACGCAACCAAGGCTTCTGCTTTGCGATTGCCTGAAGACACAGGCCATCGACGCCGGGCTGATCGAACAGGCGACTGGACTGTCCTGTTCAAAAATCCACACGCAACTGTGCCGCGGCGAAGCCGCGCAGGCAGCCGAAGCGATCCAGGCAGGAAACGTGATCATTGCGTGCCAGCAGGAGCGCCAGGCATTCGAGGATCTGGCCGCCGACCTTGAGGCGGACGACCCGCTTTTTGTCGACCTGCGCGACCGTGCCGGCTGGACAGCCGACACGCGCACCACCACGCCCAAGATGGCCGCACTGATCGCCGACGCGGTCCTGCCGTCATCCGGCGCGAAGGTTGTCGACGTCACGTCCGAAGGCACCTGCCTGATCCTTGGTGATGCCGAAGCTGCGCTTGCCGCGGCAGACCATCTGTGCGAGCTCCTGAGCGTTACAGTTATTCTCGACCCTGCCGACGAACTGCCTCTTGCGGACGACCGGCGCTTCGACATCGTGCGCGGCCGGGTGACGACGGCGACCGGCGCGCTCGGCCACTTCAAGATCGGTTTTGAAGCCCTTCAGGAACGCATTCCCGGTGGACGGGGCGCCTTCAACTGGACAGACCCCAAGAGCGGCGCCCGCACGGAATGCGACATCGTGCTGGATCTTCGCCGAACGCAGCCGCTCTTTCCAGCACCTGAAAAACGCGAAGGATACCTTCGGGTGGATCCGGGCAATGCAGCTGGCCTGACCAAGGCGCTCCTGGACGCATCGCAACTTGTCGGTACATTCGAAAAACCGCTCTACATTCGCCTGGACGAGCAGCTTTGCGCCCATTCAAGGGCCCGGAAAACCGGCTGCACACGCTGCCTCGATCTTTGCCCCACCGGCGCCATCAGCCCGGACGGCGACCACGTGGCGGTGGACACGATGGTCTGCGCCGGATGCGGAAGCTGTTCGGCTGTCTGCCCCTCCGGTGCCATCAGCTACGATGCCCCGCCGGTCAGCCACACGTTCCAGCGGCTGCAGACATTGGCGGCGGCATGGCGCAAGCTCAGCTCCGACACACCGCGTCTGCTCGTTCATGACGACAAGCATGGTGCGGAACTGATCCGTCTCGGCGCTCGATACGGCCAGGGCCTGCCGGCGGACGTCATACCGATGGAGATGGAGGCTCTTGCCAGCTTTGGACATTCGGAAGTCCTGGCAGCACTTGCCTGTGGTTTCGATGACGTAACGGTGCTGCTGTCGCCTGGCACGGAAAAGGAAGGCATGCCCTTTCAGGCAGAACTCGCCAACGCAATCGCCGGCAATGAACGCGTGACGCTGATTTCCCCCACCGGTCCTGACCAGCTGGAAGAGATCCTCTACCGCGAACGGCAGCCGGCAGCCGCCGTGCAGCCGATCCTGCCGCTGGGATCGCGCCGGCAAATCACCCGCCTGGCCGCAAAAGCGCTCAACGAACCGGGCAAGGTCATTCCCCTTCCGGCAGGCGCTCCCTATGGCTCGGTCACGCTCGATCAGGACGCCTGCACCCTCTGCCTTTCGTGTGTGTCGCTGTGCCCGTCCGGTGCCTTGAAGGAAAACCCGGACGCGCCGCAATTGCGCTTTCAGGAAGATGCCTGCCTGCAATGCGGCATCTGCACGACCATCTGTCCGGAAAAGGCCCTGACACTGGACCCAAGGCTGGACCTGTCGGACGAAGCCTTGCGGGCCAAGGTGCTGAAGGAGGAAGAGCCCTTCAACTGTATCGAATGCGGCAAGCCCTTCGGCGTCCGGTCAACCGTGATGAAGCTGACGGAAAAGCTCGCAGGCAAGCACTCCATGTTCCAGGACAACAAGGCCGTCCAGTTGATCCAGATGTGTGACGACTGCCGCGTGAATGCTGTCTACCATTCGCAAAACAACCCGTTTGCCTCCGCGGAACGTCCGCGGGTACGCACGACGGACGACTACATCAGCAAGCGGCGCGACCATTGAACCGCATGAGACAGGATCACTGGTACTGGATGGGAGCTCCGAGGTCGGCCGGCGGAATGCGGGAAACGAAGGCCAGGATCGCTTCGAGTTCCTCGAGCGTCATCTCAACCGGCACGATGGGCGATGGCCTGGTGATGTCGAAGGGCTCGGTGACACCGTCGATCACCGTGAAAGCCGGATGCGGATTGAGCGCGAAAAACGCCTCGAACCGCATTTGCCAGTCGGAAAAGCTGCGCATCACAGCAAAGGACGGCGATGAACCGATGGTCGACAACCGTGTTGCCTCGTTGACCATGTGGCATCGCCCGCAATGGAGCACGGCCAGTTTCTCGCCGCGAACCGCATCGCCGGAAAGCACGACAGGACCATTGTCCTCCACCTGCTCGAGCGCGGCGGTGAACACCTGCTTGCCGTTCTCTTCGAAAGCATCGACCGTGCGCCTGCCGACGTCACCGGTCAGCCAGTCCCGAAAACGGTCCGCATGTTCGCTGGTCTCTTCATGGGTGGTAAGGGACCATGTCTTGCCCAGCCCGGAAAACACCGCCACACCGGCACCGCCATCCGAAAGACGCAGCTCGGAAGCTTCGGCTTCGCCGACAATTTCAATGCGGATGCCCGTCTTGAGGGAAAAGCGCGGCAGCAGATATTTGAGGAAGCCGGTTTCAGCAATCGCGTCCGGCACGCTCAGCCGGAAGGAACGCGACTGGGCGTTCCCCGGCTGGTGGAACAGGATGCCGGAGCACAGGGTGACGGCAAGAAGTATCAACGCACGGCAGCCCACGCGCTCCTCCCTCACGTTGCTGGCCAGATCGGCTAGGGTAGGTTTCAATCGGGCGAGCCGTCAATGCACCCCGTATTCAACAGGAGAATAAGATGAGCGACGATTTCAACATGTCCATGCGCAAGTTCCTGAAGCAGGTCGGTGTAACCTCGCAGCAGGCCATTGAAAAGGCAGTGCGCGAAGCTGGCCCCAGCGCCGGAAAAACCTACAAGGTGAAAGCCGTGGTCACGATCGAGGAACTCGGTCTGGAGCATGTGGTCACCGGTGAAATCGAGGGGCAGGACTGAAGTGCCACTAACGCGTGAAGCCGCCCTGTCGGTTCTGAAAACGATCAAGGACCCGGCCAGCGGCGAGGACATTGTCGCCTCCGGCATGATGCGCGCATTGCGAGTGAACGGTGGCTCGGTCCGCTTCGTTCTTGAGGTCGATCCACGGCGCATGGACGAGATGGAAAATCTCGCGTCCGAAGCGGAAAGAAAGCTTGGAGCCCTGGAAGATTGTGAGAGCGTTCAGGTGGCTCTGACCTCCCATTCGGACCAACCGGCCGCGCAAGCCGTCCCACCCGCAGCGCCCAAACCGAACGCGCCTCAACCGATCCGGGCGAAACCGGCCGCCCCGGGAGCCACCGGGCCGCAGAAGGTGCCGGGCATCGACCGGGTGATCGCCGTAGCTTCTGGCAAGGGCGGTGTTGGCAAGTCGACCGTTGCGGCCAATCTTGCCTGCGCACTGGCCGCCGAAGGCCGCAAGGTCGGACTGCTGGATGCCGATGTCTACGGACCGTCTCAGCCCAAGATGCTGGGCATCTCAGGGCGGCCGACCTCCCCGGACGGCCAGATGATCCTGCCGCTGCGCAACCACGGCGTCACCATGATGTCCATCGGCCTGATGACTTCGGGCGACGAGGCTGTGGCCTGGCGCGGACCGATGCTGATGGGCGCGTTGCAGCAGATGATGACCCAGGTGCAATGGGGTGCGCTCGATGTGCTGATCGTCGATCTGCCACCGGGCACGGGCGATGTCCAGATGACGCTCTGCCAGAAATTCGCCGTCGACGGCGCCATCATCGTTTCGACGCCGCAGGACGTTGCCCTGATCGATGCGCGCAAGGGCATCAGCATGTTCAACCAGATGCAGGTGCCGCTCATCGGAATGATCGAGAACATGTCGACCCACATCTGCTCCAACTGCGGTCATGAGGAACACGTCTTCGGCCATGGCGGAGTTGCAGAGGAAGCCGAAAAGCTCGGCGTTCCCCTGCTGGCCGAGGTGCCGCTGCATCTCAATATCCGCCTCGCGGGAGATGGCGGCACGCCGATTTCGATCAAGACGCCCGAAGCCCCGGAAGCTTCGGTCTTCCGTCAACTCGCCCGAACCCTGGTCGCGGAGGGCAATGCATGACCGACATGCAATTTCCACCGCTGTTTCAGGGTGAGGCTCTGACCGGTCAGGCCGACCCGTTCGAACGGGCACTTGCGCTTGCCATCTCCGGAACGGATCCGGGAACGGTTGTCTACAACCTCGGTGGGGAGCGCCTGCGGGCCGCGCTTATCTTCGCTCCGGAAGTCTCGCTGGAACGGGCCATCGCCATCCTGCCGGTGTGTGGCCTCGGGTTTCAGGCAGCGCTTGGCGCGCTTGCCCCGCCGGAGGTCGCCGTACACCTGGAATGGGACGGCAGGATCCGCGTCAATGGTGCGGTCTGCGGACGCATGCGCGTCAAGGCTTCCACGAAAGACCCGGAGGCAATTCCGGACTGGCTGATCCTTGGTCTGGAACTCAACATGGCCAGCCGGAAGTCGAACCCGGGCAAGGATCCAGACCGGACCTGGCTGTCAGAAGAAGGCTGCGGCGAGATCACAGCCGCCCAGCTTCTGGAATGCTGGGTACGCCACAGCCTCTACTGGCTCAACCGCTGGCTCGATGACGGCCCGCGCCCCGTCCATGCCGACTGGCGCGGACTTGTCCCGGCAATGGGCGAAACGGTGGACGTGGACGGAGCATCAGGCACGTTCGTCGGTGTCGATGAAAATTTTGGTATGCTGCTGAGAACGGGTGAGGACACGATCCTGATCCCGCTTTCCAGCCGTCTTGAGGAATAACCGGATGAAACTTGCCCGCGCCATTCACCTGGATGACAGCGACCGCAACGTCTTCTTTTCTCCGGCCCGCACCGGCGAATGGTGCCTGTCCGGCGGCTTCGAATTTTCCGACTGGACCGAAGCCGACCTGAGCGGCAAGGCCCGTCAGGCCTTCGCCAATGGCTGGCTGGGCCTGGAAACCTTCGGCAGGGCAACATTCGTCGCCGTCACGCCGATCGAAGACACCGAGTTTGCCGCCCTCACCGAGCGCCTGGCGCAGCATTTCGTCGACATCTACGGTGCGCCGTCCGTGGAGGCTGCACGCGGTGTTGCCCAGCAGGAGCTGGCCTATATGGCCGAACTCTGCGAAGAACATCCGGAAAACACGCTGATCGCCGTCCAGCGGGACCTGACCGAAGACGGCGTTCGCGAAGCCTTCCGAACCATTGCCGCACCTGAAGCGAAGCTGGATATGGTCGCTGTCCATGGCGACATCGATTAGCATCGGATCGACTGGCCGGATGCCCTCCTTGACCCGGCCACCGACCTGCCCCGCAGACACAGTTGCTTAACCAAGACATTTCAATAAACACAGATTACACAGCGTTAAGTTGATCTCTCCGGTGCGTTTCGCGCATCATGCAGTCGCTTGTTTTAATTTCAGAATCTCCCCAAGGAATATTGCATATGTCCCGGCACACTCTCACCCGCCGCCTTTTTCTCGGTACGGCAACCGCCGCCCTGACCGCCCTGCCGTTGCGCGCCTTTGCGCAGGAACTTTCTCCCGCACAGACACCCGGTGTCGAAGCGTCTCCCGAACAGATTGCCAAGGCCGTCGCCGAGCTCGACGCAATCGTTGCCGAGGTGATGGAGCGCAGCAAAATTCCGGGTCTGGCCGTCGCCGCGGTCCATCGGGGAGAAACGGTCTATTCCAAAGGCTTCGGCCTGCGCCGCCTTGGCGAGCCTGAAACCGTCACGCCGGACACGGTGTTTCAGCTTGCGTCCCTGTCGAAACCGGTCGGTGCGACCGTCGTCGCCAGCCAGGTCGCCAAGGGCGCCGTCTCGTGGGACAGCAGGATGCGCGATCTGCTGCCCTGGTTCGAATTGTCCGATCTGGACCGTACCGAAAAACTGACCATCGGAGATCTCTACAGCCATCGCTCAGGCCTGCCGGACCACGCGGGCGACGATCTGGAAGATCTCGGCTATGACCGCAAGGCAATCCTGGAACGCTTGCGGCTTCAGCCGCTGGCTCCTTTCCGGATTTCCTATGCCTATACCAATTTCGGCCTGACTGCCGCCGCTGAGGCCGTTGCCCAGGCTTCCGGAACCGACTGGAGCAGCCTGTCGGAAGAGGCGCTCTACCGGCCACTCGGCATGACCTCGACCAGCTCTCGCTTTGCCGACTACATGGCAGCCGCAAACCGCGCCATCCCGCACAGCCGTGACGGCGACGGTTTTGCCCCGCTGTTCCAGCGCAACCCCGATGCCCAGTCACCGGCAGGTGGCGTCAGCTCCACCGTGACCGATCTGGCCGTCTGGCTGAAAATGCTGCTGGCAAACGGCGAACATGCCGGAACGCAGGTCATCACTTCCGAAGCCCTGCTGCCCGCCATCAGCCCGCAAAGCTTTTCGGACCGTCCACACAGCCCCGATGCCCGCTCAGGGTTTTACGGTTACGGTTTCAACGTCAGCAATGATCCTTCGGGACGTGTCCGGATCGGCCATTCCGGGGCCTTTCTCCTGGGGGCAGGTACCTGCTTTGCGATGATTCCTTCACTGGACCTCGGCATTGTCGTTCTCACCAACGCTGCTCCTGTCGGTGCAGCGGAGGCCATCACCGCTTCCTTCACCGATCTTGCACAACTCGGGCACATCACCCGGGACTGGTATGCCGGATATTCGAGCAGGTTCGAAGGCTTCTACATCAAGCGCGGCAGCACCGTCGGTCAGGACCGTCCGGCAGATGCCGCCCCGACGCCTCCACAAGACCTTCTCACCGGCACCTATTCCAACCCTTATTTCGGCAAGGTCGAGGTCAAGGCTGACGGCGACGGCCTGGTGTTGTTGGCCGGACCAAAACACATCCCCTTCCCGCTGCAGCCCTGGAACGGGCCGGTGATGGTATTCGATTTCGTCACTGAAAACGCCCCGGAAGGCTCGCGTTCGACGCTCGTCTTCGACGATGTCTCGAACGGGCCGGCCAAATCCCTTGAGATCGAACTCTTCAGCGAAACAGGCGCGTCTCTATTCGAGAGGGTTTGATGTCACATCACTGCGGCGGATTTCACAGAAGAAATTCGCCCGTCAGCCGCAGGGCCGCATATCCGCCGACGGAAACCCCGGTGATCTGGTTGTCAGCCGTACTCAGCACTGTTCTGACAATGCTGGGACGGCCCATCTCGAAGCCCTGCTCAGCCACCAGAACCACCTGCCCGCCACTTCCGGGCAGGAGTTTTCGCGCCCGGAACAATTCGCAGGCAAGCGCTCCATTGGTGGTGCCGCTGGCAGCCTCCTCCGGGTCTCCGACACCGTGGCAGAGGTCGCGCAGGCGAACCTTCGCCTTGCCCAACCCGTGCCCCGTCCGGCACCACACCCCCATCGTGTCGATCGACCGCGCGAGGCAGAAGTGGCGCAAGCCGTCATCATCCGGACGAATGGCGGCCAGGGCATCAGTATCTGCCAGTTCGACGAAAACATGCCTCAGGGCCGTCGAAGACGCCGAAACGCTGAGAACGTCAGCCGGCTCGATCCCAAGCAGCGGGGCGATCTCGCCAGCGGCCGCCTCGTTCAATCCAAACTTTGGCAAGGGCTGATGCATGGTGATGGCGCCGTCCGAGGCAACTTCGACGCCGATCTCGCCGGCTGGTGTTTCCTGCACGTAGCTTCCGGGCCCGATCCGGCCATCCGCCAGCAATGCTGCAAAAATGGCAACGGTAACATGACCGCACATGTCCATTTCCGCCCGGGTCGAATGAAACCGGGTCTCGATCCTCTTGTCGGATTTTCGCCGGACGAAGCCCGTGGTGGGAGCCCCGAGATCCGCCGCGATCCGTTGACGGGCGTCCGGCCATAAAGGCGTATCCTCGAAGACGACACCGCCAATGTTGCCACCCCGCTCGTCAGCAGCAAATGCGGCATAGAGGCGGACGGGCAACGTATCCATTTCGTTTTTTTCTCTCACGGTCGGCGCTGTAAAGGAGGGCGCATCCGACCATGCAACAGAAAGTGGAGCAACACTGGTGAAACGTTTTCCAAAGGAAGAAAACAGCCATTCGGGACGTCAAATTTCCATCACGAATTCGTCACGCAAGGCCCTCGCCATTTTATTTCCATGTGATCGCAATCAGGGCCAAGTATCTGCCAGCATCAAATTCATTCCCAGGAAAGTGATCCCGTCATGAACACGACTTCCAGCCAGAGCCAGCCTGCTGGTGCACTGCCCGCCTTGAATTTCCATACGCTTGGACTGATGTTCGTCTCGGGTTTCTTTGCCACCAACGCTTTCGACCTCTGGGGCCAGATCATCAGCCCCGCCCTGGGTTTTGCCACGCTCTCTCCCCACGGACTTGCCAAAAGCCTGCTTGGCAGTCTCGGTCTCCCGAACGGCGATTTCGCCGGATACTTCGTCCATTTCTATGCCGTCGGCCTGATCGGATACCCGGTCGGCTGGATGTTCATCTTCGCACCACTGTGGCAGCGTGTGGTCGGCAATACACATTGGTTCCTGCCGTCCGCGATTTATGGCTTCGGCCTCTGGGTCTTTGCCATCGGCGGCATCACGTCGGTTGCCGGTCTCCCCTTCTTCCTGAATTTCAGCGGCATCGTCTGGGTCGCCCTCGTTGGTCACGTCCTTTACGGCATCGTGCTTGTAGCGGTGCTGAAGCTGATCGAACGAAGCCAGGGCGCCTGAACCCAATAAAAGAGACAAACCCGCAGTCTCTCACCCGAATGTGCGCGAGACTGCGGGTCACTTCAGCAACAACTCGATCGAGATCGCCGCTAAGCCTGTCAGTTTCCGGTCTTCAGATCAGTCCGGAACGCCTCGACAATCAGGTCAGCCATCTGATCGTGAAGTTCCGCGCGGGGCCGGCCGCCGCCATCGGTGCAAAGGGTGTCGGTTTCTCCGATGGATTTCATGAAGGCGATCGCATCGGCCTTGCACACGGGCAGAAAGCTGAAATGGACGGCATCCGCGATGTGATCCAGTTCGGCGTCCGGGGCAGCCTCAACCAGATGCGCGGAGCGCACACCCACGTCGATCTGCCCGGCAACACCGAGGTTGAGAAAATGCAGCGGAATGTCGATACCGGCGAAGCTCTGCTCGTTAAAAGCGTCTGCAACCGATGGATCGACAGCAACAACCGATGTGATCCTGGCATCCCTTCGCTCTTGTTCGAACAAGGCCTTGTCGACCGTCCGCAGATCGAACGGCTCGACCTTGATTTCCTCCCTGTCGCGAAACCCCCTGCCACCCTTGAACCAATGGCAATCCGGCATTTGCGGGTTGGTGTCGCAATAGTCGGCATAAGCCTCCAGACTGGCCGTTGCACCTGCGCTTTCCAGAACGGCGGCTCCGCCAAGGGAAAATCCAAGCAGTCCGATTTCCCCCGAATCGATTGATGCCGACCAGTCCGGATCGGCAAGCAGTCTGTCGATCACCGTTGCAAGATCATCCGTCCGCTGCCAGAGCTTCGGCGTGTCTTCCGGTGTGGAATCGCCACTGGTGGTGCCAGGATGGTTGGGACCGGCCACGATGAAACCGTCGCCCGCAAGTTCGCTCGCGATCCAGGCCATCTTTTCGACCGACGCTCCCGAACCATGTGACAGCAGGATCAGCGGAAAGGAGCCTTCCACCTTGACGGCATCTTGCAGGGCGGGTGTACCTTCGAAGATCCTGTCGTCGCCTAAGAGCACCTGCTCGCCGCCCTGTTTGGCCGGATACCACACCAGGACGGTGAGATCCTCACCCCTGGCTTTCGAACTTACCGAGATCTTTTGAACACCCACCGGCTCCTGAGCCTTGGCTGGTGTGGTGACAGCCAGCGTGAGAACCAGAGGCAGGAGAAGAGATTGTATTTTCATGAGGGGTCTTTCAGTCAGTGGAGCAATGACCGAATTCTTGCTAAGGCCGTGATGGAAAGCGTCCTCTTTCACGATTCAGTCATGCCGGATCGCGATAAAGGTCCCCGCCATCGCCCCATCGAGGTGCCTTGCCCGTGCTGTTTGTTCCCCTGCCCTTTGTCAACGCGTTGCTTCTGGCGCTTGTCTTTGTGTTCCTGAAGAAAAGCAACGGAGCAACAGCCACACGCGCCTTCCTGATGCTGATTGCCCTGTGCTGCCTGCAATCCATCGTCCTCGGCCTGCGCTGGGGATATAACGTCGACGCTTTGCGCTTCGTGCAGCCGCTGCTGGCCGCTCTGCTTCCCCCTCTTGCCTATGAGAGCTTTCGAGGTCTCGTCGATCAGGCCGCGCCCGGACGGTTTCGCCTTGCAGCGGCGCCACTGGCTGCACTCGTCATTCTGGGTCTGATGCTTGCGGCGCCTATCTTGCTGGATAGTGCCCTGGTGCTGCTGTTCCTGGCCTATGCCGTGGCCCTGGCACGGATCGCCTGGCGCGGACCGGACGGCCTTGGACTTGCCCGTCTGGACGAAGCTGCCGCTGCCCACCGGGCCCTGTGGCTGGCTGCTTTCTGCCTTTGCCTGTCCGCCGGTTTCGATCTGGTCATCCTGTTCGATTTTGAACGCTCGGGCGGCAGTCACGCAGCGCTTCTGGTCAGCAACGCCAACATCTTTAGCCTTCTGCTGATTGGTCTTGCCGCCCGCACGGCAGGCCAGGCCCAGACGGAGACAATCAACGAGTTGGAACCCGCGGCCCAGACCGCTACATCCGAAGACGCTGAAATCGTCGCGCGGGTCGACGCCCTGATGACCGCACAGCACCTTCACCGCGACGACACGCTCAACCTCTCAAGGCTTGCCCGCCGTGCCGGTCTGCCCGCCCGTCAGGTCTCGCAGGCCATCAACCGGGCTCGCGGCATGAATGTCTCGCGCTATGTGAATGATTTCCGGATCAAGGACGTCTGCGCCCTGCTGCGGCAGGACGGCATCACCGTGACCGAGGCCATGTATCGTGCTGGTTTTTCGACCAAGTCGAACTTCAACCGCGAATTCCTGCGCGTGACCGGAATGACACCGGATCAATGGCGGAAGGCGGATGGTGCCAATGACAAGCAAAAAGACCAATAAGCGCACCAAGCTTCAGCAGAACGCCCCCAGCATCGTCATACCGGTCAAGTTCGGTACAGCTACAGTGCAAAGTCTCTGAGTGCGTCGTGCCGGACGCAGCGAAGCGAAGATCCGGTATCAGATAGCCCCGAAACTGTCAGCGAACAGATCAGATCCATCAGCATACCCGAAATCCATCAGCAAACCCGGTGATTCCCCGGTCCCGGCTCGTGCTGCGCGTGGCCGGGATGACGAAAGATGGGCAGAAAATCAAAAAAGGCGCACCGGGATCCGGTGCGCCTTCGAGTTCAAAGTGCGTTGCCTCAAACAGTACCCTGCTGGGCCTTGTCGAAGATTTCCAGTGCACCTTCCTTGGTCAGCGGAACCGGGTTGCCGCCTGCGGTCGGATCGACAATGGCCATTTCCGCGATCAGATCGCGCTTGCTGTCATCAACATTGAGGCCTGCCAGCGTGTGCGGCACACCAAGGTCTTCACGCAGTTTCAGGATCGCTTCGAGCACACCCTGATAACCGCCTGCGATGCCGAGGAAACCGGCAAGGCGTTCAAATTTCTGTTCGATGGCCGGCTTGTTGAACTGCAGCACGTAAGGCATGAAGACCGCGTTGGTCATGCCATGGTGGGTGTCGTACAGAGCACCAACCGGATGTGACAGCGAATGGATCGCTCCGAGGCCTTTCTGGAAGGCGACGGCGCCCATGGCAGCGGCACTCATCAGGTGGCCGCGGGCTTCAAGATCGGACGCGTCCGCGGCAACTTTCGGCAGGTTTTCGAACACCAGTCGCATGCCTTCAAGCGCAATGCCTTCGGACATCGGATGATACATCGGCGCGGAATAGGCCTCCAGGCAGTGCGCCAGGGCATCCATGCCGGTGCCGACGGTGATGAAGCGCGGCATGCCGACGGTCAGTTCCGGATCGCAGATCACGATGGCCGGCAGCATCTTCGGGTGGAAGATGACCTTCTTGGTATGGGTCGCTTCGTTGGTGACGACGCCCGCGCGGCCGACTTCCGAGCCGGTTCCGGCAGTGGTCGGCACGGCGACGATCGGCGCGATGCCAGCCGGGTCTGCACGGGTCCACCAGTCGCCGATATCTTCAAAGTCCCAGATCGGACGGCTCTGACCGGACATGAAGGCGATCAGCTTGCCCGCATCGAGGCCCGATCCGCCACCAAAGGCGATGACGCCGTCATGTCCGCCGGCCTTGTAGGCGGCCACACCGGCAGCGATGTTGCTGTCGACCGGGTTCGGCTTGACGTCGGAAAAGACCGCGGCCTTCAGGCCCGCGGCTTCCAGGCTGGCAATCGCCTCGGAAACCATCGGCAGGCCGGCGAGGCCCGGGTCGGTGACCAGCAGCGGATTGGACATGCCGGAAGCCTTGACCGCATCGGGAAGTTCCTTGATGCGGCCTGCACCGAAGCGAACGGAGGTCGGATAGGACCAGTTGACGGAAGGAAGTGAGCTCATGGGTGTCTCGTTGTCTAGAAACTCAGGTTCTTTGATAAGACCGCCCCAAAGGAGGCAGCCTTCAACTTCAGCATTTCCACTTGCGCCCTCGTCCTATGAAAGGGCGAGAGGAGAGCAAGACCTGCGGCTTCGTTGCCCTGGAGGAGAAAGCCTTCGGTCTTGCCCAATCGTTTGTCGGTTCAGCCTCAATGCTCCAGACGGAAGTGGAACGACTTCGGCCTGGTCAGGTTGTGGAAGCCGATTTCAGACAGGGCTGCGCCCTTGCCGGTGTCCTTGACGCCGGTCCACACAAGCGCCGGGTCGAGATAGTCGCAACGGTTCATGAACACGGTGCCGGTCTCGATCCTGTCGCCGATTTCTGCCGCTGCCTGGACGTCTTCGGTCCAGATCGACGCGGTGAGGCCATAGGGGCTGTCGTTCATGAACTGCAGCGCTTCCTCGTCGTCCTTCACCTTCATGATGCCGACGACCGGGCCAAAGCTTTCCTCGCGCATCACCGACATCTGATGGTTGACGTCCGTCAACACCTGAGGTGCCAGATAGGGCGTGCCTTCCTTGTCCGCTTCGAACTTGGACGTGTCGATATGCGCCTTGGCACCCTTGCGCAGGGCTTCATCCGTCTGCTCGCGGATCCAGGCGGCAAACCGTGCCTGAGCCATCGGGCCGAGGGTGGTTGCCTCGTCCAGCGGATTGCCCAGCTTGTACTGGCTGGTCAGGTCGACAAATCCCTCGACGAAGCGGTCGTAGAGGCTTTCATGCACATAGACGCGCTCGATGCCGCAGCAGCACTGACCGGCATTGAAGAAGGCGCCATCGACCAGGTTCTCGACAGCATAATTCAGATCGGCGTCGGCCCGAACATAGGCCGGATCCTTGCCGCCCAGCTCAAGACCGAGCGTTGCGAAGGTACCTGCCAGAGCCTTTTCGATGGCGCGGCCACCACCGACGGATCCAGTAAAGTTGACGTGGTCGATCAGACCGGAGCCGAGCAGTTTTTCCGTGCCCTGGTGAGTCAGAACGATGTTCTGGAAGACGCCCTTCGGCAGGCCGGCGATCTCGAAAGCCTTGGCGAGAAGTTCACCGACCAGAAGGGTCTGTGCGGCATGTTTCAGGACGATCACATTGCCCGCCATCAGCGCCGGCATGATGGTGTTGATCGCTGTCATGAACGGATAGTTCCAGGGCGCGATCACCATGACGATACCGAGCGGCACACGGCGCAGGTACCGCTTGAAGCCGGCCTTGTCGGTGCGTTCCACATCTGCCAGCGCTTCGGCTGCGATCTTGGCGCAATATTCCGTGCGCTCGATGGTACCGCCGAGCTCACCGCCGAAACGGATCGGGCGGCCCATCTGCCAGGCCAGTTCCGGCACGACTTCGTCGTTCATCGCCTTCAGCGCTTCCAGCGCCTTGAGGCAATAGGCAACCCTTTCGGCGACCGGTACGGCAGCCCAGCCCACCTGTGCGGTCCGGGCATTTGAAACGACCCGGTCGACCGCGGCATCGTCCAGAGCCGGGCGTTCGGCATAGACCGAACCGTCGATGGGGGAAATCAGCTTGATGACATCTGACATTTTGAACCTCTCAGAACCGCCTCTACGGACGGCTTGTTGAAAGTGGGTGGCTCTGTTTCTTCCTGATCTGTTTTCATCCACTCCCTCATCTTGAGGAAGCGCTTCAACGCTGTCTCGAAGGATGGGCGGCACACTCTTGAGCAAGTGGCCCATCCTTCGAGACGGACCTTGCGGTCCTCCCCAGGATGAGGTGAGCGGATGGTACTTCTTCGCCTCTTACGCCCGCTCGAAGCCGCGGGCAATCTCGTAGTCGGTGACCACGCGGTCGAACTCCTCCAGCTCCCATTCGGCAGCACGGGCATAGTGGTCGATCACGTCGTCGGAGAAGGCTTCGCGCAGAAATTTCGACTTGCGCAAGGTCTCGCGGGCATCGCGCAACGTGTGCGGAATTTCC
This sequence comes from Roseibium sp. LAB1, assembly GCF_054658235.1. Lineage (NCBI taxonomy): Bacteria > Pseudomonadati > Pseudomonadota > Alphaproteobacteria > Hyphomicrobiales > Stappiaceae > Roseibium > Roseibium sp. LAB1. The sequence goes on from NZ_BAAGIB010000001.1 coordinate 1,768,722, forward strand.
TTGGCCTTGCGGGCATCGTAGACATCGCCAGTCGTCGGCGCATCGAGTTCCAGCTTTTCTTCCATGCCCTTGATACCGGCAGCGATCTGAACCGCCAGCGCCAGGTAGGGATTGAGGTCGGAGCCGCCGATGCGGCATTCCACCCGGAGCCCCTTGGTACCTTCGCCGCAGAGCCGGAAACCGGCGGTGCGGTTGTCGACCGACCACACGGTCTTGGTCGGCGCGAAGGTGCCTTTCTGGAACCGCTTGTAGCTGTTGATATAGGGCGCCAGGAAATAGGTGTAATCCGGCGCATATTTGATCAGCCCGGCCATGTAGTGGCGCATTATCTGCGACATGCCGTATTCGCCCTTGGCATCCACGAAGACGTTGTTGCCGTCCTTGTCGAACAGCGACTGGTGCACGTGGGATGACGAGCCGACGCGGGAATGATGCCACTTGGCCAGGAACGACGCGGACCGCCCCTTCGCCCAGGCGATTTCCTTCACCGCATGCTTGGCGATGGTGTGATATTCGGCCGTGTCGAGTGCCGGCGCATATTTGATGTTGAGCTCTTCCTGCCCGGCTTCGGCTTCGCCCTTGGTATTCTCAACCGGAATGCCTGCAGCATAGAGGTGGTTGCGCACCGGGCGCATCACGTCCTCTTCCTTGGTGGTCTGCAGGATGTGGTAATCTTCATTGTATCCGGAGATCGGCTCCAGATCGCGGAAACCGCCCTTGCGCATCTCGTCGTAGCTTTTCTCGAACAGGAAGAACTCCAGTTCGGTCGCCATGATCGGCGTCAGGCCAAGCTCTTCCAGACGCGCGACCTGCGATTTCAGCATGGCGCGCGGCGAATGCGGTACTTCCTTGTGAGTGTGGTGATCAAGGATATCGCACATCACCATGGCGGTGCCTTCCAGCCACGGCACCAGCCGCAGGGAGGAAAGATCCGGTTTCATGACATAGTCGCCATACCCGCCGGACCAGCTGGTCGCCGCGTAGCCTTCGACCGTGTACATTTCCAGGTCGGTTGCCAGCAGGTAGTTGCAGCAATGGGTCTCGTGATAGGCACTGTCGACGAAATGCTGGGCGTGGAAGCGCTTGCCCATCAGCCGTCCCTGCATGTCGACGATACAGGTCAGCACCGTGTCGATCTCACCGGATGAGACGAGAGACTTCAGCGCATCAAAGGTCAGGTTGCCAGGCATTTTACGGGTGTTCCCAGGTTAGGCGGGTCTTGAATTCTGTTCCGAATATTCCCGGTCCGGGGTTTGCTCCGGACCGGAAGTGTTGGACCGTGCCAGCCTTTGGCCGGCACGGACTGGGCCTCTATGCTGGGCCTCTATCAGGAATAGCGGTAAGGCCGGCCGGCCTTCTTCATGTCCTGATTGTACTTCTTGAAGATCTCCACGACCTTTGCCTTGGTCGGGGATTCAGCTGCTATCTCGTCCCAGAAAACCATGGCAGCTTCTTCAACCGTTGCCCATTCAGGATCCGGAATGGAGGTCAGTTCCATCTTGGTGCCGTTGACACGCAGGTTGGCTTCACCGCCCCAGTACCACCACTGGCGATAATAGTGCGAGGAATCCATGGCCAGCTGCAGCATGGCTTTCAGATGATCGGGAAGTTCGTTCCAGCGTTCCATGTTGGCGAAGAACGAACCGGCCCAGGCACCCGAGATGTTGTTGGTCAGGAAGTAGTTGGTCACATCCGCCCAGCCGACGGTGTAATCCTCGGTAATGCCCGACCAGGCAATCCCGTCGAGTTCGCCGGTCTGGACGGCGACTTCGATGTCTTCCCAAGGCAGCGTGACCGGCACGACACCGAACTGGCTCATGAAGCGGCCGGCTGTCGGGAAGGTGAAGACGCGCTTGCCTTCCAGGTCCTTCAGCGAGCGGATCGGGTCTTTGGTGGCAAAATGGCACGGATCCCAGGAACCTGCGGAAATGTGCTTCACGCCAACCTTGGCGTATTCCTCTTCCCAGATTTCCTTCAGGCCGTACTGGTTGAACAGCACCGGCACGTCGAGGGAATAGCGCGATCCGAACGGGAAGTAGCCGCCAAAGACGGTGACTTCGGTCGGGGACGCCATGCTGTCGTCGTCCGACTGTACGGCATCGATCGTGCCCTGCTGCATGGCGCGGAACAGTTCACCCGTCGGCACCAGCTGGTCGGCGGTGTAGAGCTCGATTACCATTTCGCCGTTGGCGGCCTTGTTGAAGGCATCGATATGCGGCTTGATCACGTGTTCGGCAAGCGCCGGACCGGCGTAGGTCTGGAGGCGCCATTTGATCTGCGACTGGCCGTGCACGGCCGGAGCCGCAAGTGTGGTTGCTCCGGCGGCGGCGGCAGTGCCGATACCGGCTTTTTTCAGAAAATCACGTCTGTTGGTCATCTCAAGTTCCCCTAAGTTTCACATTCAGCTAAAGCGGTGCGGCCGTTTTCCGGCTCTCGTAAGTCCGCGGTCCAACTCCGTTTTTCCTCCGGACGTTGTCTTCTTGTCCCGTTCAACGCTACCTGCCGTACACCAGATCCGGCAACCACAGGGCAATTTGCGGGAAAACCATGACGAGGACGAGCGCCAGAACCATCACCGCAACGAACGGCGTAATAGAGCCGTAGATGTCGCGCATGCTGATTTCCTTGGGCGCCATCGCCCGCATCAGAAAGAGATTGTAACCGAAGGGCGGCGTCATGTAGGCGATCTGTGTGGTGATCGTGTAGAGCACCCCGTACCAGATCAGAACTTCGCCCGCCGGCATGCCAAGGTCGAGACTTGCGACCAGTGGCACATAAAGCGGCGCCACGATCACCAGCATCGCCGTGTCGTCCAGAAAAGTGCCCATCACCAGGAAGGACAACTGCATCAGGATCAGGATCATCCACGGCGACAGACCAAGCTGCTCGGTGAACAGGCTCTCGATGGCCTTGACCGCGCCCAGACCGTCGAACACCGCACCAAAGCCGAGGGCGGCAAGGATGATCCACATGAACATGCACGAAATGCCGAGCGTGTTCTTCAGGCAAAGCTTCAGGATATCCCAGGTCATCCGGCGTCGGATGATGGCAGCCACCAGGGCAGCCAGCGCACCGATGGCCGAGCTTTCCACCAGGCTGGTGTAACCCTTCACGAACGGCACCATCATCACCGCAAAGATGATGATCGGCAGGATGCCCGCCAGAAGCAGGTGGTACTTTTCGTCCTTGGAGGCCTCACGTTCCTCTTCGGACAGTGCCGGGCCAAGCTCAGGCTGGATCTTGCAGCGGATCGCGATGTAGACGACGAACATGGCCGCCATCATCAGGCCGGGAACGACACCCGCCAGCCAGAGCTGCCCGACAGGCGCCCGCGCGATCATGGCATAGAGCACCAGCACCACGGATGGTGGCACCAGAATGCCGAGCGACGACCCCGCCTGGATCACCCCCGTGACCATGCGCTTGTCATATTTTCGTTTAAGGAGTTCCGGCAGCGCGATGGTCGCACCGATGGCCATGCCGGCAACCGACAGGCCGTTCATGGCAGAGATCAGAACCATCAGCAGGATCGTACCGATGGCAAGCCCGCCGTTGAGCGGACCCATCCACACGTGGAACATCTTGTAGAGATCGTCGGCGATCTTGGTTTCCGACAGCACATAGCCCATGAAGATGAACATCGGCAGCGTGAGCAGCGGATACCATTTCATCAGCTTCATGGCTGCGGAGAACGGAATATCGCCACCGCCTGTTCCCCAAAGAGCCAGAGCGGCGATTGCGGCGATGCCACCGATCGCGCCGAAGACGCGCTGTCCCGTCAGGAGCATCAGCATCATCGACGAGAACATCAGGAGAGCGATCATCTCATAGGACATCAGAGCGACACTCCCTTGATCCGGGCAATATCCTTCAGGAACTCTGAAAAGACCTGCAGAAGCATCAGGAGGAATCCCAAGATCATGATCACTTTCACCGGCCAGAGATAGGGGCGCCAAGCGGTCGGGCTGCGCTCGATATAGCCGAGCTTTTCAGCCGCCGCGTCAGGTCCACCGGTAACGAAGGAGACGAACAAGTCCCACCAGAAACCGAGCGAATCCTTGCCGAAATAGCCGAGGGAATAGGCTGTGGAGTTCAGCGCGCCATACAGCAGCACGCCGAGATAGAACATCAGCAGCAGCACCGTAAAGGCATCGAACCAGGCCTTCTTTTTGAGGCTCCACTCGGCATAGAACAGATCCATGCGCACATTGGAGCCGAGCTGGATCGAATACGGCCCGCCCAGAATGTAATAGGCAACCATCGCAAACTGGGCGACTTCCAGTGTCCACAGCGAAGGATTGAAGAAGGACTTTGAGATCGATGACCACAGAAGGATCGCCGCCATGACGAAGACCCCCCACATGATGATCTTGCCAAGACCGCGATTGAAGCTGTCGACGATGCAGATATAGACGCGGGCCGCCTTAAGCATGGGCTCCTCCCTGCGTTTGCCCACCAACGGCCTGCGCGGCGTGCTCCAGCAGGGGCCCCAGAAGGTTACTCCAGCGTGCCTCTTCAGCCGCCGTTTTCACTTCGTCATTGCGGATTTCGATCATCAGGCAGGGAAGCTTGCGGTCTTCGCCGTGGCGTCGGATGGTGTAGTAGACGCCATCGGACGGCGCGTAGGGCTCGTTGTCGCCAACAGTCAGACCTCCTGCTGCCTTCAGTCCTTCCAGTACAGGATCCGCCAGACGCCGGTCCGTGTCGTAGATGAGACCGATTTCCCATGGCCGGGACCGACCCTTGTAAACCGGCGTAAAGGAATGGATCGAGACCACGGCCGTCGGCAGGCCGCGATCGAGCCGCTCGTTGATCACCTTGTCGATGGCCTTGTGAAACGGCCGGTGCGCCAAGTTCAGGCGGAACGCCTTTTCATCCGCCGACAGATCGCGATTGCCGGCAATCTGCGTGGTTTCGCTGAGGCACGGGATCAGATCAGCCCGGCTTTCCTCGCGGTTACAGTCGATGATGAGGCGCGAAACGGTGGTGTGGACCAACGGCGCATCGAGGCTTTTTGCCAGCCCCTTGGCAACGCCAAGCGCACCCGGATCCCAGGCGATATGCGCAATCTTGTCCGCATCGGTGAGGCCGAGAGATGTGTCGTAGGGAGGCGGAAAGAAGTTGGAAGCGTGATCGCAAACAAAAACAAAGGGGCCTGCTCCCTCCGCATTTTCAACGGCGACAGCCCGAGTCATTCCTCCGGTCTGGGGATTCGAACCCATTCCCTACTCCCTGAAAGATCGGCCCCGAATTTTGTAATGTTTATTACAGGATTGCCGACTTAACTAACTTCTGTAATATTTGATACGCAGTTTGAAGCGGCTGTCAAATGAAATTCAGTGCCGCGGACCGTCATAAAGGCCGACGCCCATGGAACGTCCTCTTCTGGAAGATATTCGCGACCGTCTGGACGAATTCACCGCCACTGAAAAGAAAGCGGCGCATGCGTTGTTGGCCAATTATCCCATGCAGGGACTGGGCACAGTGGCCCAGTTTGCCGAAGCCGCCGGCGTCAGTTCTCCCACCATCCTGCGCTTCGTCGGCCGCCTGGGTTTCCCCGGGTTTGCCGAGTTTCAGCGGAAACTGCGCGGCGAACTGGAAAGCCAGCTCAATTCACCGCTCGCTCGCAGCGCCAACATGGAGGATGACCCTGTCGGCGACCCCCACGTCAGCCAGCTTCTGGAAAACGTGCGAGAGACCTTTTCCCACCTGCCACAAGGCGAACTCACCGGCCTGATCAAACTGCTGTCGGATGAACGAAGGCATGTTCACCTGATCGGCGGGCGCTTTACCGATGGTCTCGCCCGCTACATGGCGGCGCATTTGCGGATCGTGCGCGCAAACGTCAATCACGTTGCCGGACAGCAGGGCAACTGGCTCGACCAGCTCATCGGGATCGGTCAGAAGGACGTCGTCGTCGTATTCGATATCCGCCGATACCAGGCAGAAATCATCCAGTTTGCCGAAGCCGCCGCCCGCCAGGGGGCAACCGTGGCACTCGTCACCGACAGCTGGATGTCTCCCGTCGGCCGCATCGCCAGTTTCGTACTGCCCGCCCGCGTCGCGGTTCCTTCCCCCTGGGATTCCTCGCTGGCGCTCATGGCGATTGCCGAAGTACTCATCACCGGCGTCACGCGGGAAAACCAGAAGCGCGCCCAGGAACGCATGCGGGCCCTGGAGAAATTGCGCAACGACATCGATCCCTCGACCGAAGGCCGCGCCATGGGGCCGGACATCTGACCGGATCCCAACCGGCCAAAATCAAGCACGGCAGAACATCGGTTCGCCCACCGGCAGCGACTCACCTATACTTGCGTCCATCACGGCCCGCTGACAGCCAGGACGGGCTCCTGACAGAAACTGCGCCAGCCGGTCTGGCAGGTCCCGAACCGGCAGGCCTGAACAGGGAGCGATATCCATCGCAAGTGACGCGCCCTCGAAACGCGCCGTTTTTCGGCCGGTCATCCGCTCAACCCCAAGAGCCTTCATCCGCCGGGGCGACCGGCTGCTGGTGCAAGACAAGCGGCACCCAGTCAAGGGCCGCTACTTCACCCTGCCCGGCGGCAAGCAGGACCCAGGCGAAACACTTGACGCCTGTTTGATACGCGAATGCCTGGAAGAGATCGGCGCGGCGGTCACCGTGTCGCATCTGATGCATGTCGCGGAAGTTCACCGGCGCAAAACCACGGCAAACGAATATCAGCATCAGCTCGATTTCATCTTCGCCTGCAGTGTCGCGGAAGACTACGAACCGGCTGTTGGACCTCATCCGGATCCACATCAGGTCGGTACGCGCTGGATAGGTTTTGAAGACGCTCAACAGCTGCGTCCGCTTTATGTCACAAAACTGTTTTCACTTGGCTGTACGCGGGAGCCCGAAGTCTATCTCGGACCCCATAATGATTAATGCCCCAAAGACCATTCGGGAAAATCTCCGTTTTCTGTGCGCGGAAATCGAAGGTCAGCTCATACAGCTTGAAGCCTTCTTCAAGGAACCGACGGCAGCGACGGCACGCCGGATCATGGACCGTGCCGGATACGCCCATAACCTGAAGAGCCGGATCCTTGCGGCCTGCGTCCAGCAGATGGCCGGAGCCAGAAAGAACGATCGCAAACATCTTACCCTGCGCAGCCTGGAGTTTGTCGCCACCGACCTTCAGCGCATCGCCAACCTGGTGCGCCAGTCTCTGCGTCATGTGGAGCGGATCGAGACCTTTGCCACCCTTGAGCCTGGCCGCTACCCGGCGATAGTGAGCCGGGTCCGGCAGGGCGTAGCCCGGATCGAGGATGCCTTTCTCAGCAAGGACAGCGAAAAGGCCATCGAGATCGGCCAGTTGCAGAACAAGATCGAAGCCGACTACCGCAAGCTCTTCAAGGCCTATACGCGCGACATGCGCAACCCCGACCGGTCACCCGCCGACGTCGCCAACAGCCTGCTCGTCGCCAGTGAGTTTCAACGCATGGGCGAATCCCTGCGGGCCATAAGCGAAGCACTGATTTCCGCCAACATCGGCCAGGCGGTCAATTTCGAACGCTATTTCGCCCTGCAAGGCCTGATGTCGGATCTGGACGCGGCTTCCAACGACATCACGATCGAACAGATTGCCGACACGAGGTCGGGGAGTGCGATCTCCGCCGTTAGGGACAAGAAGACCGAGACCGTGACGGCCGTTTTCAAGGATGGTGACAAGAGCAAGGTCAAGGAAGAGCGCCAGGGCGTGAAAAGCTGGCATTCGATCTATCCGGGTCTGGCCCCGAAAATCCTGTCTTACCAGAAACGCAACCAGTCCGCGGCGCTTCTGATCGAACATTTGCCCGGACTGACGCTCGAACACATCGTGCTGAACGAAGGCGACGCCTTGCGCGCCAAGGCGCTTGCCACCCTCTCGCAAACGCTGAAAGACATCTGGAAACAGACGCGCACGGCAGAACCGGTGGAGCTGGGCAGCATGCAGCAACTTGGCAAACGCCTTGGGCATGTCCGCAGGATTCATCCGGAATTCAAGGACAGCTCGATCAACTTTGCTGGCGAGACCATTCCCGCGCTGGACAGCCTCATTGCCGAGGCCACCGAACGCGAGGCAAAGGTACCTGCCCCCTTTTCCGTCTATATCCATGGCGACTTCAACGTCGACAACATCCTCTACGACCCGGCCGAAAACCGGGTCCGTTTCATAGACCTGCACCGCTCCCGCTACATGGACTACGTCCAGGACGTCTCCGTTTTCATGGTCTCGAACTACCGGCTTCAGGTTCTCGACCGGGAAACGCGCCGGCGGATCAGCGATGTCTCGCTCGCTTTCTGCAAGTCTGTCCGGACTTTCGCCCGCAAGCAGGGCGACGACACTTTCGAATACCGGCTGGCGCTCGGCCTTGCCCGGTCCTTTGCCACATCTACGCGGTTCATCCTGGACAAGTCGCATGCACGGCGCATGTGGCAGCGTGCCCGCTACCTGATCGAACAGGCACTTGCCTGCCCGCCCGGTGCCGAGGCCCGGTTCCGGTTGCCGATGAAGGAGATCTTCGTTGACTGACCTCAGGATCGGAGTTGTCGGAATTCCCGGCAAATGGTCGACGGAAGTTCTGGCGGACGCCCTGGAGGCACAAACCGGGTATCGCTGCGTGGTCGACATGGCCGACGTGGTTCTGGATCTGGACAAGAAGGCGCTGATCACCGGACAGACCGACCTTTGCGGCCTCGACGGCCTCGTGGTCAAGAAGATTAGCCAGACCTACAGCCCCGCGACACTGGACCGGCTGGAAATGCTGCGCGTGGCCGAAAACGCCGGCACCAAGGTCTTTTCCAGCACAAGGTCCATTCTTGGCCTGGTCAACCGGCTGAGCTGCACCGTGACCCTGGCCAATGCCGGCATCCCCATGCCCGCAACCTGCATCACCGAAAACGTGGACGAAGCCCTGGCCGCCGTCCAGCGGTTCGGCAGCGCGGTGTTCAAGCCCCTGTATTCGACCAAGGCCCGCGGCATGACGCTGATGGATGCGAACGAGGGAGGAGAAGCCCTCCGGCAAAAGATCGCCGCTTTCAAGGCCGACAATCCGGTCATGTACCTGCAGAAGAAGGTCAATCTTTCCGGCAGGGATCTCGGCATGGTTTTCCTCGGCGGTGCCTATCTCTGCACCTACGCACGTGTCGCCCGGACGGGCAGCTGGAACACCACCATCCTGCACGGTGGCAAGTACGAACCATTCGAACCGGATGCCGACCTGATCGAACTGGCGCGCCGCGCGCAGGAACCGTTCGATCTCGACTTCACAACCGTGGATGTCGGCCTGACGGACAGCGGACCGGTCGTGTTCGAGGTCTCGGCCTTCGGTGGTTTCAAGGGAGCTCTGGAAGGCGCCGGCATCGACGCTGCCACGCTTTACGCCAACCATGTAATTGAAAAGGTGCGCGGATGACCGGCATAACCGTCCAGGACGTTGTCGACGCTCTTTCCCCGGCTCGGGAAACGCGAAACTGCGATCCGGTGTGCCTCACGGTCGGCGGCCATGTGGTCGAGGTGAGATGCACCTCTTCGGCGCTTCTGGCCGAATTGCTGCGCTATTTCCAGCACGTGATTTCCGCGCCGAGCGAACCGGACAGGATCGTCCATGTGCTTGGAACGCCGGAACTGCCCTTTGACCCGGAGTACACCGACTGGGAGCGGGAAACGGGAAAGTCCGGCCGCAAGGATGCGGTCTGTGACCTTGAAAACGGGCGCCTGATCCTGAAGGTCCGCACGAGTCTGCAGTTCCTGCAATCGCCCGACTGGGCGATCGCCTTTGGCCCTACGGACGATCACCCCAACCAGGTGATCAACTTCATCAACACCCAGTTTCTCAATCACTTCCAGCGGCAGGGGTGGGTCGCCTGTCATGCAGCGGCTGTCCGCACCCCCAACAAGGGGCTTGCGATATCGGGCCTTTCCGGCGGCGGCAAGTCCACCTCGATGTTGCGCCTGATGGAACTCACCGGCACGCAGTATGTCACCAACGACCGCCTTCTCGTTCGCAATGCCGGCAACAGTACCGATGCGCTCGGCATTCCGAAACTGCCGCGCATCAACCCGGGCACCATCGTCACCAACGCACGGCTGACTGGTCTTATCGACGAGGAGCGCGAAGAGGAACTGCGCAACCTGGAACCGGACGAGCTCTGGCATCTGGAGGAAAAATACGACCTCTTCATAGACGACATCTACGGCCCCGGCCGCATCTCCCACGATGCCCGCCTGACCGATTTCTGGGTGCTGAACTGGTCACGCGACAGCAGTGAGGCCACAGACGTGAGCAAGACAGACCTGAAAGACCGGCCGGATCTCCTAACCGCAATCATGAAAAACCCCGGCCCGTTCTACCAGACACCGCAAGGCCCGTTCTGGCCAATGAAAACACCACTCGACACAGAGGCCTATCTGGGCGCACTCGAAGGTGTTCAGGTGTGGGAAGTAAAGGGACTGATCGATTTCGACGCCCTGTTTGAAGCCGGTGCAGAGCTTCTGGGACAAACGCCATGACAGACTGTTTCGCCATCCTGGTGCGTCATGGCGTTTACAATCAAAAACCGGACACGCCGAGTGCCCTGCAGCCCTATGGCCTGACCGATGCAGGCAAGGTGCAGGCACAAGAGGCAGGCACCGAGATTGCAGACATCGCACGACAAGAAGGCTTCCGGCTGGCACCGGAGATCTTGTGCTCACGCCAGCTCAGAGCCTGGCAGACGGCAGCGCTTCTCGGCCGGTCGCTTGGTGAAGTCCTTGGATCGGACTTCACGATCACCGAGGACGAAGCCCTTGCCGAACGCAGCGTCGGAGCCCTTGCGAACCTGACCCTGCGGGAAATCGAACAGGTAATCGCAGACGACCCGCGCACCGCGCCGCTTCCCGGAGACTGGAAATCGAACAGTCATCACAGGCTGCCGGTGCAGGGGGCGGAGAGCCTGATGGACGCCGGGCAACGGGTGGCAACCTGTCTGGAACAGAGAATGGTGGACCTGGGAGACGGAGCAGGACTGAATGCCCGGATCTTTGTAGGGCACGGCGCTGCCATGCGACATGCCGCTCACTGCATCGGCGTCCTGGAATTTAACCAGATCCGCCAGCTCAGCATGCACCACGCCCGCCCTGTCGTCCTGAAGCTGACCAAGAACAGATCCTGGTCGCACCACCGGGGCGACTGGAAGCTGCGCGAGCCACTTGAAACCGCAACGGATTGAAACAGACGGCTGCCCTGATGACCCATCTGCCACTGACCCCGTTTCTGCCGCCGATGGATAAGGCCGAGGCCATCAATCTCGGCCTGCCGGAAAGCTGCGTCCCATGGCCTCTGGACCCGGCCGAGACCTTACCTTTCGATTGGCACGCCACCGGCAACACACCGCCCGGCGTTGTCGGCAGTCTTGCCCGGGCAAACGCCCTTGGTCCCTGGGACTGGCCGGAAAAGCCGGTGATCTTCATTTCCGACCTGCATGCCGATGCGGAAAGCCTGCTGCGATCGCTGACGGCGGCACGAGCAATCCAGCGCGATGGCGGCGGACTGACCGACTTCCACCTGACGCCTTTCGGACGCAGTTGCCAGTTCATCATTGGCGGGGATTGCCTGGACAAGGGCCCCAGCAATCTGGACCTTCTCGATAGTCTCGGTGCGCTGCTGAAAACCGGCGCCGATGTCGTCCTCCTCGCCGGCAACCATGATCTGCGGCTTTATCTCGGCCTTGAAGCCCTGACCGTGAAGCGCAGCTCGCTCAACGCCCATATGTTCGTGCGCATGGGCAAGAAGGTGATGCCACTCCTGAAGGAAGTTCATGACCGGTATGTCGATGATGCAACGGATCTCGACACCCTGCCCGACCAAGCGACTTGTTTCTCGCTGATGGTACCGGGGAAGAAATGGACCAGACAGTTTCCAAAGGTCGCCACCCGCTATCTAAGTGACGCCGCCATCCGCAAGGAAATGCAACGCCTCAAGAAAAAGGCGGACAAGTTCGCGGAACATGCCGCCGAGGTTGACCTCACAATTCGTCAGCTTTACGCCGCCGCTCTCAAATGCCGGGAGCTGTTTGTTGAGCCGGGTAGCCGCTACGCCTGGTTCTTTCAGAGCCTCAAGGCAGTGCACCAGAGCGGCTCGTTGCTGTTCGTGCATGCCGGCATCGACGACCAGATGGCTGCCCAGATCTCGGCAAAAGGCGTAGCCCACGTGAACCGTCGCTTTCGAAAGGAAAGCCGGAAAGACCCCTTCGTCTTCTATTCCGGCACCATCGCCAATCTGATGCGCACGAAATACCGGGATGTGGACCATCCCCTGACCGAAAACGGTGTCGACGATCTCCACCTTGCCGGCATCCGGATGCTGATACAGGGGCACGTCAACAGGCACAGCGGCCAGGAGCTGACGTCCAAACACGGCCTCTTGCACCTGGAAGCGGACATCACGCTCGACCGGCATTCGCGAAGCTCTGAGGGGCTGGAAGGCATCGGCACCGGCGCCACGATCATCTGTCCCGATGGCAACATAGTCGGGATCAGCCGGGACTATCCCCACGCCAAGCTGTTCAATCCGGCGCACATTCTCCAGCAACACGGATTGTCATCATGATGGAACGAAAGGGCCGTTTCCGGCACCAGTCCCTGCAGGACAAGAAATCGATCCAGAAACTGCTCGACGCCGTCAAGCGCGGCATCGCAAAGGGCGAGCTGCAATTCGGCGACGACACCGGCGAGATTACCCTGCACCCGAAAGGTCTTCTGGCCCTCAGGGTGACAGCCACCACGGAAGACGACCAGTCCCGCCTGGACCTTCGCATCACCTGGACAAACGATGGCCAGGACAAGAAGGACAATGGCAAGCTGAAGGTGAAGGGCGGATAGGGTGAGGCCCGGACGAAGCCATTGTCCTCCTCACCGTCATTCCGGACATCAGCCGCGCTCAAAGCGCGTCATCTCATGTCCCGAAACCTGGCCAAGACCGGAATGACAAGGATCGGGGTTTGTGAAGACATCTCCCCGCACCTTGATACCCAACCCGCCCTCAGCAGATCCGGGGCAGTTGCTCACCCGACAACCAGTCAACGACGCGGGACCCGCCGAAGCCGGTCTTCATGACGACCATGCAGCTGGCATCTTCCACGATCTCGCCGACCTTCGCAGCCCCCTCTCCCAGCGGGTGAGCCTTCATGACTGCAAGCAACCGGTCCGCATCCTCAGCCTCGCAAACGCAGATGAGTTTGCCTTCGTTGGCGACATAAAGCGGATCGAGCCCAAGCAGCTCGCAGGCCCCTTCCACATCCGGGCGAACCGGGATCTCTTCTTCTTCCAGCACCACCCCGACCTTTGAGGCAGCAGCGATTTCATTCAGGGCCGTTGCCAGCCCGCCCCGGGTCGGATCACGCAGGACGGACATGCCCGGCACCGCCTCGATCATCGCGGCGACCAGACCATGCAACGCGGCGCTGTCGGAAAGAATTTCGGTCTCGAAGTCCAGGTTTTCCCGCTTCGACAGGATGGCAACGCCATGATCGCCAATGGTGCCGGACAGGAGCACAGCCTGCCCCGGTCTCGCGGCAGACGGAGAGATAGAGACGCCCTCCGGCAAAACGCCGACTCCCGTGGTCGTGATGAAGACCCCGTCGCCCTTACCCTTTTCCACCACCTTGGTATCGCCCGACACCACCGGCACGCCGGCCTCGCGGGCGGCGCGTGCCATGGACATGACGATCCGTTCCAGATCCGCCAGCGGGAACCCTTCTTCCAGAATGAAACTTGCAGTCAGCGAGACCGGTCTGGCACCGGCCATGGCCACATCGTTCAAGGTTCCGTGCACCGACAGCGATCCGATATCGCCACCCGGAAAGAAAAGCGGCGAAATCACATGGGCGTCGGTCGACAGGACCAGTCGGCCAAGGGGCACTTCGAGCACCGCCGCATCGTGACCCTGGTCAAGAATGGGATTTTTCAGATGCCTGTGAAACAGATCTGCAATCAGCTCCGCCATGGCACGGCCGCCACCGCCGTGGGTCATGTCGACAGAACCGGTGCGGAACTTGGATTGCTGATCAATGCTGGTCACGCCGCCGCTCCCTTGGCGGCAGCAACCGCCTCGCGCTTGCGGCCATAGGTCCAGTAGGCGGCGCAAGCACCCTCGGAAGACACCATGCAGGCTCCCATCGGATTGTCCGGTGTGCAGACCGTGCCGAACAGCTTGCATTCGGTCGGTTTCTTCACTCCGCGCAGGATCGCCGGGCATTCACAGGATTTGACCTCGCGCGCCTCCTTCGGGCTGAGGGCAAAACGCTCCTCGGCATCGAAGTCGACATAGGCATCACGGATTTTCAGGGCGCTTTCGGGAACATAACCGAGCCCGCGCCATTCAAAGGTCCGGCGCAGCTCCAGCACCTCGTCAACCAGCCTCTGCGCCTTGCGATTGCCTTCCCTGGTCACGACACGGGTGTACTGGTTTTCCACCTCGTGCCGGCCTTCATTGATCTGGCGGATCAGCATCAGCGTCGACTGCATCACGTCGAGCGGCTCAAACCCGGCAATGACGACCGGCTTCCTGAAGTCCCGCGCCGCCGGTTCATAAGGAGCCCAGCCAATGACCGAGCTGACATGGGAGGGACCCAGAAAACCGTCGATCTTCACTGGTCGCTCGCCCGGTTCCGCCGGAGCGTTGACGATATGGGCAATGGCCGGAGGCGTCAGAACATGATTGCAGAAGACAGAGAAATTCTTCAGCCCCTCCGCCTTTGCCTGCAGGATCGCGACTGCCGTCGGTGGCGTCGTCGTTTCGAAACCGATGGCAAAGAACACCACCTGCCGCTCCGGGTTCTCCCGGGCAATGCGCAGTGCATCCTGGGTCGAATAGACCATCCGGATATCGGCCCCTTCGGCCTTGGCGCGGATCAGGCTTTTCTGCTTGGTTCCCGGCACGCGCATCATGTCGCCATAGGTGGTCAGGATCACGTTCGCCTTCAGTGCCAGCTCCACGGCGTCGTCGAGACGGCGAACCGGCAGGACGCAGACCGGACAGCCCGGCCCATGCACATACTCGACATTTTCCGGAACCAGGTCCTGCACCCCGTAGCGAAAGATCGCGTGGGTATGTCCACCACAGAATTCCATCAGATGATAACGTCGGTCCGGATGGGCTTCCTGTCGGATGGCAAGGGCGAGCTTTTCCGCCAGCTGTCCGTCCCGAAATTCCTTGATGTACTTCATGCGTCCACCCCCGCCACCGGTTCGCCTGCCATGTCCTCCAGCTCTTCGGCGAGGACGCCGGCTTCCGCCATCAGCTGCAAGGTGCGTTCTGCTTCTTCTTCGCTGAGCTTGTGCAGGGCATAGCCGACATGGACGAGAACATAGTCGCCGACGGCAACCTCCTCCAGCAGCGCGGTCGAGACCGGTTTGCGGATCCCCTCCAGGGCAACGGTTGCCATGGCGTCGCTGTCAATGGAAACGACCCTGGCGGGAATGGCAAGACACATGGACCGGACCTCCTATTCCGCTGCAAGGCCGCGCGCGTGCGCCACCTGCATCTTCAGAGCACCGTCGAGCCATGCCAGCCACCCATCCAGGCCATCGCCTGTGCGGGCCGACACTTGCAGGATCTGGATCTTGTGGTTGACCCGCCGCGCATTCCTGATCGCCGCCCCTACGCAGAAATCCACGTGTGGCAGAAGGTCGGTCTTGTTGAGGATCATCAGATCCGCATTGGCGAAGATATCCGGATATTTCAGAGGTTTGTCCTCGCCTTCCGTCACCGACAGGATCACCACCCTGAAGGCTTCGCCAAGATCGAAGGCTGCCGGGCACACCAGGTTGCCGACATTTTCGATGAATAGCACTCCGCCCTCATCCAGCGGCAGCTTTTCCAGAGCATGGCCAATCATATGCGCATCCAGATGGCAGCCCTTGCCGGTGTTGATCTGAACGGCGGGAGCACCCGTTTCGCGGATCCGGTCGGCGTCATTCGACGTCTGCTGATCGCCCTCGATAACTGCAGCAGGGGTCCTTCCTGCCATCCGCTTCAAGGTTTCAACGAGCAGCGATGTCTTGCCTGATCCGGGGCTGGAAACGAGATTGAGCGCCAGAACGCCTTTTGCAGTCAGCAAGGACCTGTTGCGGTCCGCGTAGGAATTGTTCTTGCCCAGAATGTCTTCTTCGATCCGGATCAGCCGTGCCTGGCTCATGCCCGGAACGGAAACACCCGCTTCACCCTCGCCGAAATGGACATGCCCGACGTCGTGTGTATGTGAATGTCCATGGCCGTGATGATGCGTCTCACGATCATGGTCGCCAGAACTGTTGCAGCCGCATACCGTACACATCACACCACCTCCAGTTCCCGGATCTTCAGCTCTTCGCCACTGACAACCTGCAGGGCTTCCGAGCCACATTCCGGGCAGCTATCGAACCGCGCCTTTACCGGCACGGTCTTGAAACAGGAAAGGCACAGCGCTTCGGCTGCAGGCCTTGAAATTTCCAGCACCGCGCCATCCGCCAGCGAGCCCTTCATGACGACGTCGAAGCCGAACTTCAGCGCTTCGGGTTCGACGCAGGACAAAGGCCCGATGTCGACGGCAACCCGCTTCACCCTTGTGAAGCTGTCCTTCGCCGCCTGGTCTTTCAAAATGTCGAGGATGCTTTCGCAAAGGGACATTTCATGCATCGGCAGCCTCCCGCTGGTGAGTTGCTGTTTGCAGCCAGTCCAGAAAGAAAGCCTCGGCTTCCGCCAGACTGGCGGCCGCCTTGACGGAAAGGCCTTCCTTCACCTCGCCAAACTCATAGCCGGAGATCCCCAGCACGAAGGCTTTCGGCGTGGCGCCGTAAAGGGTTTCGCACAGGGCGAGGACAGTTTCGGGAATCAGGCTATGACTGCCAAGAACTTCCGGTGCGCCCGGTGCGATTTCCCGGAACGAAAAAGCACCGTCCCCGCCGATCTCCGCATCGGCGAAGATCACCACATCATGGCCAGAGACCGCCAACGCATGTTCGGCAACGAGTTGGTAATCGGTTTCGACTTCCAGCCCCGGAAGAGTGCGCGCGGCAACGGCTTCGGACAAGGCCGGCCCAAGCCCGTCGTCCCCTCGCCCCGGATTGCCGTAGCCGATCAGCAGCATGAAGGCGTCCTCTCTTCAGGCACATAAAACCTTGCCGCACACAAATTCTCTCCATCGTCATCCCGGCCAAGCGCAGCGCGAGCCGGGATCGGGGAGCCACAAGTCTCTCCGGAATTCATTTCCAGAAAGAGAGTATCCGGCGCTCCGGTCCCGGACCTTCGCTTTGCTGCGTCCGGGATGACGATCTGAGAGGTAGCCATTCCGTCGGACCTCCCGTTCTCAAACACACTGCGTCTGGCTGTCGACCAGCGCGCCGTCCGCATTGAACAATTCCACCTGCAGCGGCATCTGGCCAAGGGCGTGGGTGGCGCAGGAAAGGCATGGGTCATAGGCGCGGATCGCGACTTCGACATGGTTCAACATGCCTTCGGTGATCTGCTCCTTGCCGGACAGATGCTTGATCGCGACATCCTTCACCGCCCGGTTCATGCCCTCGTTGTTATGGGTCGTGGAGACGATCAGGTTGCAATAGGTGACCTGGTCATGCTCATCGACCTTGTAATGATGGATGAGGTTGCCGCGCGGCGCCTCGATCACGCCGATGCCTTCCTCGCGCCGATCGCCCTTGGCAATCAGATCCGTCCCTTGCAGATCCGGATCGTTCAGCAGCTCCCTGATCTTTTCCACGCAATGCAGAACCTCGATCATGCGCGCCCAGTGATTTGCCAGCGTGGAGTTGTTGGGCGTGCCGCTGGTAACCGCCTTCAGCTCCCCAAGCGCGGCATTGGCCAGAGGCGTGTCGATGAAGCTTGCCGTGTTCATGCGCGCCAGTGGCCCGACCCTGTACCAGCCTGCGTCCGGTCCGAGCGATTTGATGAACGGAAATTTCATGTAGGACCAGGAGCGCACGTCTTCGACGATCAGCTCATGATACTTCGTGTAGGGAACCTGATCGAAGATCATGTCGCCGGTAGAGCTGAGGGCGCGCAAGTTGCCGTGATAAAGGTCGAGGGCACCGTCGCTCTCGCGCACCAGTGACATGTAGTTGGACGGGAACGAGCCGAACTCGGCAACGAGGTCCTCATGTTCGAGCGTATAGTCCCGCGCCAGCTTTACGGCATCCTGTGACCATTCAATCATCTGATCGACCGAGGCGAGGAAATGATCCCGCCGTTCGATGGGAAGATTGCGGTTGATGCCACCCGGAATGGCGCCGGTGCCGTGCACCTTCTTGCCCGCCGTTGCCTCGATGATTTCCTGCCCGTACTTGCGCATCAGGATGGCACGTTTCCCGAGTTCCGGATTTTCCTTGATCACCTCGAAGATGTTGCGCTTTTCCGCAGGCGCACCGAAGCCGAACAGGAGATCGGGCGCCGCCAGATGGAAGAAGTGCAGCACGTGGGACTGCATCACCTGGCCGTAATGCATCAGCCGGCGCATCTTTTCCGCCGTCGGCGTCAGTTGGTCGACCCCCGCGATCATGTCCATGGCTTTCGCCGCCGCCAGATGGTGGCTGACCGGGCAGATGCCACAAAGACGCTGAACAATCACCGGCACTTCCCACATCAGCCGACCGCGGATGAAACGTTCGAAGCCGCGGAATTCGACGATATGCAGCCGGGCTTCATCCACCTCGTTTTCCGCATTGAGATGGATGGTCACCTTGCCGTGCCCCTCCACCCGGGTGACGGGGGAGATTTCAATCAGTCTGGGTTCAGCCATTGCGATCTCCCTCAGTCGAACTTGATCATGTCACGCTCGAAGCCCCGGAACTTGCCGGTCAACAGCTTGGAAAGCGTGTCGAAGATGATGTCCCCACTCGGTGCACAACCCGGGATCTGGTAGTCGATCTCGACCACCTGGGAACAGGGGTAGACCTCGTCCAGCAACAGCGGCAGGGCCGGATCGTTGGGCACGTTGTGGGTGGTGTTGCGGATGTATTTGCCGGTGATATAGGCCTCGTCCAGGCATTCCCGCAGCGGCGCGTCGGAATGCATGATCGCGTTGCGCATCGCCGGCAGGCCGCCCATGATCGCGCATTGACCGAGCGCGACCAGCACATCGCAGTTGCGGCGGAAATCATGCAGCACATGCACGTTCTCCTCGTTGCAGCAGCCGCCCTCGATGATGCCGATGTCACAGCGCTGGGTGAACCGCTTCTTGTCGGTGAGCGGCGAACGGTCGACATCGACCAGTTGCATCAGTTCGATCAGACGTTCGTCGATATCCAGGATCGCCATGTGGCAACCGAAACAGCCGGCAAGGGAAGCGGTCGCGATCCGGGCCTTGGGCAGGTCGCTCATTTGCGCTTCTCCTCGATGTCGTGACCGATCAAGCCATGATCGAATTCCCGTTCGCCGATGGGAACGGCAAAGCCGACGCGCTTGCGGATGATGCAGCCGACCGGGCAGACCTCGGACGAGATCGCATGATCGGTCACCTGCGCATCCGTGTCGGCAAGGTTCTCGCCGTTGACCGCCACACGCCGGTGAATCCCGCGGCCGACATAGCCGAACACGCCCTTGCCATCGACATCCTGGGAGGCTCGGATGCAGCGACCGCATGAAATGCAGCGGTTGGTATCGAGTGCGATGTCCGGATGGGACGCATCCAGCGCCCGGCACGGTTCCAGATAGGGAAACCTGGTGGCTTCCGTCATGTCCAGCCGGTAGGCCATCGCCTGTAGCTCGCAATTGCCGCTGGCTTCACAGATTGGGCAGAGATGATTTCCCTCGTGAAACAGCATTTCCACCAGGTCCCGGCGCATCTTTGTAAGATGCGGGGTCTCGTTCTCCACCGCCTGGCCGGGTGCCGCCGGCTGTGTGCAGGCCGCCACGCTGCGTCCGCCAGCCTTCACCGTACAGACCCGGCAACTGCCCTGGTGGCGCAGGCCTTCGTGGTCACACAGGCGCGGAATATAGACCCCGGCTTCGTCGGCGGCTTCCATGATGGTCTGGCCCGCATAAGCGGCAATCTCCACCCCGTCGATGGTGAAGGAAAAGCCGGTCTCTTTCTTCGTGCCGCTCATTGGGTGAAATCCTTGTCGAAGATATAGGAGCGGCGCTTGGCGATCTTGCGTGCACCGTCGATGGCCGACTGGATGTCGAACGTGTCGCGAATGCCGTCCTTGCTCGGCTTGATCACCGCCGAATAGACCAGCGGAAAATTCTTCAAGGTGGTGAGGACCGGATTGGGCGACGTCATGCCGAGGCCGCAGCGGCTGGTCTCGATGATCGTTCCGGAAAGGTCCTTGAGGTAGTCGATGTCCTCCGGGTTCGCGAGACCCTTGCGGAACTTCTGGATCGCTTTCTGCAGGAAGACATTGCCGACCCGGCAGGGCGTGCAATAACCACAGCTCTCATGCACGAAGAAGGACATGTAGTATTCGACGATCTCCAGAACGTTGCGGTCGCCGTTGAAGACGATGATCGCTCCGCCGGTCGCAAGGTCGTCGAAGGTCAGTTTGCGATGAAAGCTGTCGCGGGCAATCATCGTGCCGCTCGGGCCGCCGACCTGCACCGCCGCGGCATCCTCGCCGCCGACCATCGCAAGCAGTTCCCAGACCGTGTGCCCGTAAGGCAGTTCATAGATGCCCGGGTTCAGGCAATCGCCACAGACGGAGAACAGCTTGGTGCCGTGCGACCCTTCCAGGCCCATCGCATTGAACCAGGCCGCCCCCCTGTCGAGAATGCGCGCGGCATGACAAAAGGTCTCCACGTTGTTGACCACCGTCGGATAGCCTAGGTACCCGCGATTGACCGGAAACGGCGGCCGTGTCTTGGGTTCGCCGGGCAGGCCCTCGCAGGAGCTGATGAGCGCACCTTCCTCGCCGCAGATATAGGCGCCAGCACCAAGCTGCAAGCGGACGTCGAAATCAAACCCTTTCACGCCAAGAATGTCCTTGCCGAGCAGGCCCCGCCGGCGGCGCTCTTCCAGCACCTGAAGCAGGAGCTCGCGCAGATAGACATATTCGCCGCGCAGATAGAGGATGCCCTCGCGCGCACCGACGGCCCTGGCTGCAATCGTCATGCCTTCGATCAGCAGATGCGGCCGTTCGGTCAAGAGGACACGGTCCTTGAATGTACCCGGTTCGCCTTCATCGGCATTGCAGATGACGAAGTGCTTTTCAGCGCGCTCGCTGGCGGCAAAACGCCATTTCCGGCCGGTGGTAAAGCCCGCGCCGCCACAGCCGCGCAGCCCGCTTTCCTCGATGGCCGAAATGATCTGCGTCGGGGTAATGGTGGCCGCCTTGGCAAGCCCGGCATCTTCCGGCACCGGACCGAGCAACACTTCGCCCGCGTGGCGGATGTTGTTGTCGACCATATGCAAGGCGCGTTCAGACGGTGTCAGCGCCTCGAACCGCTCGCTGATCAATTGCTCCGGGCGTCGGCCCGCCTTCAGCGCTTCCGCGGCGCTGCGCGCTGTCTCCGGCGTCAGCTTCGTCAGGACGATGTCGTTGACCATCGCGGCCGGAGCCTGATCGCACATGCCGATACAGGGGGTGTATTCCAGCGAAAAAACGCCGTCATTGCCGGTCTCGCCGACCTTCAGCCCAAGCACGTCCTCAAATGCGCAGGCAACATCTGACAGACCGGAAAAACGATCGACGATATCGTCGCACAGCCGGATGGTGATCCTGCCTTTCGGCGTCAATGACAGAAAGGAATAGAAACTGGCAACGCCTTCCACCTCGATCCGGGTGAGGCCGGTGGCAGCCGCAATATGGTCCATGGTCGCCGGGGCGATGCAGCGGTAGCGATCCTGCACCTCCCGCAGAATGTCGAGCATGCGATGCTTGTCGTTGCCGAATTGCGCGCAGATGGCGCCGATTTCTTCAGCAGGTACAGGCGCGGTTCCGCAGATGGCCGTCGAGACCCCGTTTCCGGTCTTGTGCCCGTTGTCCATGGCCCCTCCCTCCTGATACCCAAAGCAGACTGCACCCGAATGAGCACAGAAGTTGAACCGTTCCATCCGGAAACGACGGCTCGGTGTTGCGCACGGTCCTTAAATCGATTTGAAGTCAAACCGGATTGCAGCACATGATGACGATCGTCCGCAACAGGTGTGTGAAATTTCCTGGCGGGCTCACGCTTCCAGACTTGCAGGGAACCGTCTTTGAGGAAGATCAACCTGCATAAAATCGGGGCAGCGTGTGCCGTCACAAACCGGCAGTCGCATGCGAACCCGAACTCGCGATCTTGGACTCGCCGTTCCGGACTCCTGCAGGCTTGCCTCCAGCGATTACGTGAAGGACAGAACTTTTGCTGTCGGATGTTTTGAAGGCACCGGGATGGGAAGCGCCGATTGCTCAAGCGGCTTCAGCCACAAGCGCGCGCTTGCACATTCACACAAGGCTAGGTGCGTAAAGGCTATTACCCGCTCCGGACGGCACAGGCGGCCCGGAGCAGACCTGGATCACTTAGCGCAGTGGGCGCTGCGCGAAGGTGTTATAGGCTTGCAACTGCCCGCTCGAGCCGTTTCTGCTCTCAAGCCGTTCCAGGTTGATGATGGCAGACAGCATCAGCCGGTCCTGGCTCCAGTCGGCCGGTTTCTGGATCGACAAGGCCGACAGAAACACCACCGCCACCATGGGCAGCACCGCCAGACAGGTCACACCCCAATGAGGGCGAACCCGGTTGGTTTCCAGCAGGGCCTCTACCCGACGGCGCAGCTTCTGCGCAGGAGAGCGGCGCAACAGCCGGTCCTGCACTTCAAGCAGCGCGACGGCGGCGATACCGACGGACCTTTTGCGGGCTTCCTTGTCCTGGCGTTTGCGGAGCCCTGCCTGGGCGGCCCGCAACAGGCACATGCAATAGGACCTGAGATCAACGTGGGCATTTTCGGCGACCTTCTGATCGCAGGCGAGTTCACGCAGACGCTCGACCTCAGACTTCCACATGTAGAAGAACGGGTTCCAGAAGAACAAAGGCCGCAACAGTTCCAGCCCGATTTCCCAGGTGACGTCGCCCTGGCGCAGATGCTGGAATTCGTGCTTGAGAACCAGCTTCAGGTCTTCGGGTTCGGCCAGCAGGTCGGACGGGATGACCACATAATGGCGCATCAGGCCACGTGCGGAAAACGGCACCATGGCCCGATCCGAGAGCAGCAGTTGCACACGTCCGTTGCTCCGCCACTCGTGACAGGTGGACAGTACCCGGTACAAGCGGACGAAACTGACGAAAAGCTTCAAGGCGAAATAGCCGAACCCCGCCAGAAAGGCGAAGGCAATGCCGGCACCGAGGCCCGGCGACAGGGTCAGGATTTTCTCGCTCAATTGTGCCCGCAGCCCGAGCAGGGACTGAAAGTCCTCCGCCGAGATGGCAATGCCACCACGCAGATACTGCGACACGGCATAGTCAGCCAGATTGACAGACAGGGTCTGGGGCACCACCTCCGCCGACAGCATGTGCTGATAGCCCATGACGGCGAAGGGCGTTAGCAGGATCAGGGCGAACAAGCCGTTCAGCAGCCCAAGCTGAACGGAAAAGTCGACCCGTTTGCCGGACCGGGCCAGCAGAAGTTTGGCGCTTAGCCACACCATAGCGGTGATGGCCAGTGTGATGTTCAGATCGATATAAATATCGAAAATCTGGTTAAGTAGCGTCATCTGTCCTCCTCCTGCCCAGCAACGCTCTGATTTCCTCCAGATCGTCTCCCGTTAGTTCGTATTCATCGACAAGCCGGGCCACGAGCGACGCCGGCGTGCCATCGAACAGTTTTTCTGACAGGTTTCGGAGAGATCGGGACTGGTAGGTATCCCTGGTCAGCCGAGGGGTATAGATGAATGTCTTGCCTTCTTTGCGGCTGTCCACGAAGCCTTTTTCATCCAGGATCCGCATGATGGTGGCACAGGACGTATAGGCGAGTTTTCTCTCCGGCTGCAGACATGCAAGGATGTCCCGCACGGAGCCTTCGCCGAGTTTCCAGAGTTCAGTCATGAACTCCAGTTCGACTTCGGTCAAAAACTCGTTGCTTTTACGCTTTCTCATTACAGTCCTGCGCCGATTGCGGAATGGATGTGGCTTACAACATCTATTCATGCACCAGAATATCGGAAATTACTATGTCTTTAGTCGTCGAAGGGGTTCGGTTCTGCTTCCTTTGCGCAAGTGTCCGGAAGGACAAAGCGCGCGGAATTTCCGCGCGCTCTTTTCTCGTCAAACCTTCCAGAAGCAGAAGACACCCCAACCGATGCTCAGGGCCAGCGGCCACCAGAGCGGGTTGCCCACCAGACCGAGCCAGGCCAGAAAGATATAGGCCGTCCCCAGCAGGGTGATGAAGAGGCGGTCGCCGCGGGTCGTTTCCAGTCCCAGGACGCCCCGGCGGGCTGCGCCGCCGGGAAATTTCACTTCCAGGGCGGTCAGCACCCCGATTGCGGAAAAGATACCGACGAACAGCAGAGCCGTCGGCAAGGTCCAGGCCATCCAACCGAGCATCATACCCTCCCCAGGGCAAAGCCCTTGGCAATGTAGTTACGGACAAAATAGATGACGATGGCGCCGGGAATGATGGTCAGGGTCCCGGCTGCCGCCAGCAGACCCAGTTCGTAACCGGCGGAGGAAGCGGTTCGGGTCATCACGGCGGCAATGGGTTTCGCCTCGACGGCGGTGAGTGTCTTGGACAGCAGCATTTCCACCCAGGAGAACATGAAGCAGAAGAAGGCCGCCACTCCGACGCCGGACTTGATGGCCGGCAGGAAGATCGTCATGAAGAAGCGCGGGAAGGAATAGCCGTCCACATAGGCGGTTTCATCCAGTTCCTTTGGCACCCCGCTCATGAAACCTTCCAGGATCCAGACCGCCAGCGGCACGTTGAACAGGCAGTGTGCCAGTGCAACGGCAAGATGCGTGTCGAACAGGCCGACGGCCGAATAGAGCTGGAAGAACGGCAGCGCGAAGACGGCGGCCGGCGCCATGCGGTTGGTCAGCAGCCAGAAGAACAGGTGCTTGTCGCCCACGAAGGAATAGCGGGAGAACGCATAGGCTGCAGGCAGCGCGACGGTGATCGAAATGACCGTATTGATGGTCACATAGATGATCGAGTTGATGTACCCCCAGTACCAGGTTGGATCTGTGAAGATCTCGATGTAGTTCGCAAAGGTCCAGCTTTGCGGGAACAGGGTGAACCCCGACAGGATCTCGTTGGTGGTCTTGAAGCTCATCGCGACGAGCCAGTAGATCGGCAACATCAGGAAGAGGATGTAGATCACGGGAACCAGGCTTTTCAGGCGCATGACGGTTCTCCTCAGGACTTGTTATCGTTCATCGTCATCAGCGTGTAGAACAGCCAGGAGGCGAACAACGTGATGGCGAAGTAGATGAGGGACATGGCGGCTGCCGGTCCAAGGTCGAACTGACCAAGAGCGATCTTCACAAGGTCGATCGAGAGCAGTGTGGTGGAGTTGCCCGGACCGCCGCCCGTCAGCACGAAAGGCTCGGTGTAGATGTTGAAGCTGTCCATGAAGCGCAGCAGCACGGCAATGGTCAGCACCGTTTTCATCTTCGGCAGCTGGATGAAGCGGAACACCGCCCAACGGGACGCTCCGTCGATTTCGGCCGCCTGGTAGTAGGCGTTCGGGATCGAGACCAGACCGGCATAGGCCAGCAGCACGACCAGCGAGGTCCAGTGCCAGACGTCCATGACGATAATCGTCACCCAGGCAGCCAACGGGTTCTGGGTCATGTCATAGGAAATACCCAGGGTGTGGTTCAGGAAGTAACCGAGCAGGCCGATATCCGGCAGGGTGAAGATGTTCCACATGGCGCCGACCACGTTCCACGGAATCAGCATCGGCAGAGCCATGGTGACGAGGCAGAACGGTACCCAGAAACCCTTCTTGGGCATGGACAGCGCAATCGCGACACCAAGCGGCACCTCGATGATCAGGATCAGGAAGGTGAACAGGAACTGCCGGCCGAGCGCGTTGTGGAAACGCTCCGAGCGAAGCACCTGCTCGAACCAGTCGAGACCCTGCCAGAAGAACAGGTTGTCACCGAAGGTCTCCTGGACGGAATAGTTCACCACGGTCATCATCGGGATGAGCGCGTTGAAGGCGACGAGAAGAAGCACCGGGGTTACGAAGAACCAGGCGCGTTGGTTTTGCGTTTTCATCGGGCCCCTCCCTCGGGCTGGCTCGCCAGCCAGCCGTCCTTGTAGAGACGCGTCTGGGATTGTTTGAAGTCGAGCATCACGTCGTCTCCGGCATTGGGCGCTTCGCCCTCCAGAATGGCGTTGATGCGCATGTCATGAGCGATCGCCTCGACCACCTTGTGGCGGCCGATATCGGCGACCTTGCGGACCTTTGCCGCAATGCCCGTGCCGTCGGCGGACATCTTGACGAATTCCGGCCGGATGCCGATCTCCGCCGAGCCGTCGCCGGCACCCGTCACGGGGCCCTCAAGGTCGACCTTTTCACCGCGGAAGAAGGCTGCTCCGTTCTGAACGTCGCAGGGAAGAACATTCATGCCCGGAGACCCGATGAAGTGCCCGACGAAGGTGTGGGCCGGCCGTTCGAACAGGTCCACGGGTGTTCCGATCTGCACCACTTCGCCGTCCTGCATCACCACGACCTGGTCGGCAAACGTAAGCGCTTCGGTCTGGTCGTGCGTCACATAGATCATGGTTGCCCTGACCCTTTGATGCAGCTCTTTCAGCTTGGATCGCAGTTTCCATTTCAGATGCGGATCGATCACTGTCAGCGGCTCATCGAACATGACCACGTTGACATCCTCGCGGATGAGGCCGCGCCCCATGGAGATCTTCTGCTTGTTGTCCGGCGAAAGGTTTGCCGCACGGACCTTCAGCATGTCGGTGACTTCCAGCATTTCGGCGATCGCGGCGACCCGGCGCTTGACCGTGTCCTCGTCGCGACCCCGATTTCTCAGCGGAAAGGCCAGATTGTCGTAGACGGTCATCGTGTCGTAGATGACCGGAAACTGAAACACCTGCGCGATGTTGCGCTTTGCCGGAGGCAGGGACGTGACATCCTGATCGTTGAACAGGATCTTGCCTTCCGAAGGAACCAGCAGGCCGGAGATGATGTTCAGCAGAGTGGACTTGCCGCAACCCGAAGGGCCAAGCAGAGCGTAGGCGCCGCCGTCATCCCAGGTCAGGTCGATCTTCTTCAGGGCGTAATCTGCGTCGCTGGCCGGATCGGGCTGGTAGCTGTGGCGCAGATTGGAGAGTTTGATTTGTGCCATGATGTCCTCTCCTCAGGCAGCCAACTGGCCGTCAGGCGCAAAGAAGAAACAATGGCTCGGATCCAGATAGAACGTGTGGACCTCGCCGACGGAATAGGGATGAACACCGGGTGACAGCGAGACCCAGGCATTGCCGTCCATGTCGAAATGGGCGCTGCTTTCCGATCCGCTGAGTTCCGTCACCAGAACGCGGCCGTCAAGCTTCACCGTGTGATGCGCGCTTTCGACCGGCATGACATGGTTGGGCCGGATCGCAAGGGTGTAAGTGCCATCGCTCAGCCCCGACGCCGCGCCTGTCACCTGCCAGCGTGTACCCTCGTTCAGGATCACCGTATCACCCTGCTTGGTGACCGGAGCGATATTGATCGGCGGGTTCGAAAACACCTTGGCGGCATCCAGGTCCTTCGGCTTGCGATAGATATCGGCGGTCGGGCCGAACTGAACCACATTGCCATCGGTCATAAGGGCCGTGTTCCCGCCCAGAAGCAGGGCTTCCTCGGGCTCGGAGGTCGCATAGACCACGACCGCACCGCGGCCTGCGAAGAGCTCGGGAAGCTGATCGCGCAGTTCCTCGCGCAGCTTGTAGTCGAGGTTGGCGAGCGGCTCGTCGAGAAACACCGCATCGCTTTCCTTGACGATGGCCCGTGCCAGCGCCGTGCGCTGCTGCTGACCACCGGACAATTCGTGCGGTTTCCGGTTGAGATACGGGTTCAGCTTCATGAGCCTTGCCGCTTCTTCCACCCGCCCTTCGATCTCCGACCTTGCGACACCGGCGACTTTCAGCGGTGAGGCGATATTGTCGAAGACAGACATGTGCGGGTAGTTGACGAAAAACTGATGCACCAGGCTGATGTTGCGCTTTTGCGCAGACAGGCGCGACACGTCCTTGCCATTGAGTACGATCTGCCCGGTGGCCAGGCTGTCGAGGCCAGCCATCAGCTTGATCAGCGAGGTCTTGCCCGAGCCGGTTTCCCCAAGCAGAACGTTGAAGTGACCGGGATGCAGCGTCAGGCTCGTTTCCTTGACATGGGTGATGCCTGCAACGCGCTTGCTGACGTTCTTAAGTTCTAGAGACATTTATTTTTCGCCCGCGTCCGGACAGGTGCAAGTGGCGAAACATCGATTTCGCGCCCTGTCGCTTCGGATCGGTGGTGGACCGGGGAAAGACCCCGGTCCGGTTTCGTAGGTGATGGGTGCCCGGGCATCGTGTGCTGTCTGGCAGACACGACGCCCCTGCACGTTGACGCCTGGGGTTACTTTTCAGCCCAGCGTGCGACCAGCTCGTCGTAGTTCACGGTCTGGCCCTGCGGCTTCTCGTTTTCGAGCTTGGCTTTCGGAGCGCCCGGCTTGTCCAGCCATTCCTGCGGATCCGATTCCTCGTTCAGACGCGGACCGCAACCGCCGTAGACGTTGGCGCGTTCGTCAGCCTGCTGCATGCGGGCCATGACGATGTCCATTTCCTCGGCCAGACGGTCCATCGCTTCCTGCGGCGTGAAGGCGCCGGAGTTCACGTCACCGATCTGCTGCCACCAGATCTGGGCCAGCTTCGGATAGTCCGGAACGTTGACACCGGTCGGGGACCAGGCAACACGGTCAGGCGAGCGGTAGAACTCGACCAGGCCGCCAAGCTTCGGAGAACGCTCGGTAAAGGACTCGTGGCGGACGGTACTGTCGCGGATGAAGGTGAGACCGACATGGCTCTTCTTCACGTCAACCGTCTTGGAGACAACGAACTGGGCATAGAGCCATGCGGCCTTTGCACGGTCCACCGGAGTGGAGTTCAGGATGGTCCAGGAACCCACGTCCTGGTAGCCGACCTTCTGGCCTTCTTCCCAGTAAGGACCATGGGGGCTCGGTGCCATGCGCCACAGCGGCGTACCTTCGTCGTCAACCGTGTTGTTGCCTTCCGACTTCGGCTTCACCATGTCCGCGGTGAACGCGGTGTACCAGAAGATCTGCTGGGCAACGTTGCCCTGGCTCAGAGCCGGCAGGGACTGGTAGAAGTCGAAGCTTGCGGCGCCCGGAGGCGCATAGTTGCGCAGCCATTCGTCCCACTTGCGGATTGCATAGACAGCCGCCGGGCCGTTTGCTGCACCGCCACGGGAAACCGAAGCGCCAACCGGATTACAGGTGCCGGCTTCCATGCGGATGCCCCACTCGTCAACCGGTACGCCGTTCGGCTCACCCTTGTCACCTGCGCCCGCCATGGACAGCCAGGCATCGGTCATGCGCCAGCCGAGATCCGGTGCGCGCTTGCCGTAGTCCATGTGACCGTAGATCTGAACGCCGTCGACTTCCTTGACGTCCTTGGTGAAGAACTCCGCAATATCCTCATATGCGGACCAGTTCACCGGCACGCCGAGTTCATAGCCGTATTTGTCCTTGAAGGCCTTCTTCAAGTCTTCGCGGTCAAACCAGTCCTTGCGGAACCAGTAGAGGTTCGCGAACTGCTGGTCGGGCAACTGATAGAGGTCGCCGTCCGGGCCGGTCGTGAACTGGGTGCCCATGAAGTCGTCCAGGTCGAGACCAGGGTTGGTGACATCCTTGGCGTCGCCGTTCATCCAGTCGGTCAGGTTGTAGGCCAGCTGCAAACGGGAATGGGTGCCGATCAGGTCGGAATCGTTGACATAGGCGTCATAGAGGTTCCGGCCGGTCTGCATCTGGGTCTGCACGGCCTGCACCACTTCCCCTTCGCCGAGGATCTGGTGATTGACCTTGATACCGGTGATTTCTTCAAAGGCCTTGGTCAGAACTTCCGACTCGTAAGAGTGGGTCGGAATGCCTTCGGACAGGACGTTGATTTCCATGCCCTTGAACGGCTCGGCCGCATTGATGAACCACTGCATTTCTGCAAGCTGCTCGTCTTTTGACAGAGCGGATGGCTGGAATTCCTGGTCGATCCACTTTTGCGCCGCTGCTTCATCGGCAAAAGCGGACCCTGCCCCCGCAAGCACAGCACCAGCTGCGACTGCGGTGAGTAGATACTTACGCATCTGCATCTCCTCCCGTGAGATATTAAACGCCGTCATTAACCGGCTACGAATAGATGGTCACAGCATCGCCATGTTGTCAAACTAAATTTTTAGTAGATAGAAAAGCCTACTCCAATGAGCGGCAAATATATGTTTTTAAAGGCTTTTCGAGAACGTAAGCAAGACCAGAACTCGATCCGGAAACCCGGTCACCTGTCAATCAGTGCCCATAGTGTGGCACAAATTTGACATCACCTGTAGCACGAAATCGGGTTTCGAGTCTTTCATATTTTTCTAAGTCATACTTCTATTGAGGTTCGTTTTGCATCGCAAAACGAAAATCGAATACAGATTTTGCACTGCAGCACAGTCGTGACACAGCCGCGATACAGTCCCTGTGTGCTCATGCCGGCTCTAACCGGGAAGTCAGACGCCACACCCGCGGCGCGCGTCCCGCATCCCCGTGCATCGTCCGGCCGACGGTCTCGGATAGGCGCAGGGCAAAAGAAGACCTGCGTTGACGCAACCGTTTGAGCGGCTATGTCAAAGGACAGACGATTGTCTTGCTCTGGCCAAACCTTCAACGGAAGGACAACAAAATCCGATGACCACTTTTCCGACCGATGCACCTGTCCTGGTGACGGGAGCCACGGGGTATGTCGCCGGCTGGCTGGTGAAGGAATTGCTCGATGCCGGCCTCACCGTGCATGCTGCCGTCCGCGATCCGGAGCGGCGGAAGAAAACCGGACATCTTCAGGATATTGCCGAGAACTCGCCAGGAACGCTTCGCCTGTTCAGGGCCGATCTCCTGGAGGACGGCTCCTATGCCGAGGCAATCGCAGGCTGTTCCGTTGTGTTCCACACGGCTTCGCCTTTCACCACGACCGTCAGGGACCCGCAACGGGAACTGATCGATCCGGCTGTGAAGGGCACACGGAACGTACTGGAAACCGCGGCTCGGACACCAAGTGTCAAACGCGTTGTCGTCACCAGTTCCTGCGCCGCTATCTACACTGATGCAATCGATTGTTCGAAAGCCCCCGGCGGCAAGCTGACTGAAGAAGTCTGGAACACCACCGCCTCCCTCGACTATCAGCCCTACAGCTATTCCAAGACACTCGCGGAACAGGAAGCGTGGAAGATTACCGAGGCGCAGGATCAATTCAAACTGGTCACCGTCAATCCGTCGCTGGTGATCGGCCCGGCCCTGAACCCACGGCCGACGTCGGAAAGCTTCAACATCATCCGCCAGATGGGCGACGGCACAATGAAGCGGGGAGCACCAAAACTCGGCCTGGGTGTCGTGGATGTCCGCGATCTTGCCAAGGCCCATATGGAGGCAGGCTTCAGGGAAGACGCGAAAGGCCGGCACATCGTCTCCGGCCACAACACCAACATTCTGGAGCTATGCAAGGTGCTGGTTGAGAAATACGGCGACCGCTACCCGCTCCCGCGCCAGTCCCTGCCGAAATGGATCGTCTGGCTGGCCGGGCCGATTGCCGGCGGCATTTCGCGGAAATTCGTAACCAACAATGTCGATGTGAAATGGAGAGCGGACAATTCCAAGAGCAAGCGCGCCCTGGGTGTTACCTACCGGCCGATGAAAGTCTCCATGGAAGAGATGTTCCAGCAGATGATCGACGCCGGGGCCTTCGGAAAGTAGCTCGCTTCAGATCACGCCCTCTCCGTTCGCTGAGGTCACGGTATGGATTGCAGGGTCAAGCCCTGCAATGACGGAAGTTGGGTAAAGCATCGCCGTGACCATGTCCTCCGTTTTCCGACTCGTTCCCAGTCATCCCATGGCTAGACCATGGGATCCATGCCGTTGCCCTTGGGCCAGACCGCAGCCCCGGCTGGCATGGTCAAGGTGTGGTTTGCCTGGGGCAAGCCCTGAAAAGATCGAAGTCAGGTGAGGTGTAATTTCGCCAGCAAAGGCAATTGAGCCCAACCACCTTGATCCCGGCGACGCGAGAACCGGGACTGGGGAACCTCAGGATTTCAAAAAGAAAAGGCGCAGCCGGAAGCCGCGCCTTTCCTGATGAGAAAAACCCGAAGTGGGTCTTACATCTTGCACTCGTCTGAATAGGCATCGCCGTGATCGGTGAGGGCCGTTCCGACGATCTTGTTGGTATAGACGTCACCTTCCTTGATCACCTCACGGACATAAATGTCCTGGATCGGGTGATGGTTCGGGCCGAAGCTGAACTTGCCGCGCACGGACGGGAAGTCTGCTGCTTCAAGGGCTGCCCGGAATGCGTCAGCGTCCGTCACATCCGCCTTGGCCATGGCCGACAGCAACAGGTTGGCCGTGTCGAAACCCTGAGCCGCATAGAGCGACGGCAGGCGGCCATATTCGGCCTGGAAGCTTTCGACAAAGGCCTTGTTGGCATCATTGTCGATGTCCTTGCTCCACTGGCTGGTGTTCTTCACACCCAGCGCCGCATCACCGACCGCCTGCAGGATGCCCTGGTCGAAGGAGAAAGCCGGACCGACGACCGGAAGCCCGATGCCGCTGTCGGCATATTGCTTCAGGAAGGAAATGCCCATGCCGCCGGGCAGGAAGAAGAAGACGCTGTCGGCGCCCGATGCGCGGATCTGGGCCAACTCGGCCGCATAGTCCGTCTGGCCAAGCTTGGTGTAGATCTCACCCGCCAGTTCACCGCCGTAGTAGCGCTTGTAGCCGGTGAGCGAATCCTTGCCGGCCGGATAGTTCGGCGCCAGGATAAAGCTCTTCTTGAAACCAGCTTCCTTGGCATAGGCGCCGGCGGCCTCGTGCAAGTTGTCATTCTGATAGGCGACGCTGAAATAGTTCGGATGGCACCCCTTGCCGGCCAGCGCGGATGGACCCGCATTCGGCGACAGGTAGAACTTGCCCTGGGCGGTTACCGACGGCACGACGGCCATGGCCAGGTTCGACCAGATAATGCCCGTCAGAACATCAACCTTGTCGGACTGGATCATCTTGTCGGCAAGCTGCACGGCAACGTCCGGCTTGCGCTGGTCATCCTCGACGATCACTTCCAGGTCCTTGTTGCCGGCCTGCTTGACCGCCAGCATGAACCCGTCGCGCGCATCGATGCCAAGTCCCGCGCCACCGCCGGACAGCGTGGTGATCATGCCGACCTTGACCGGTTCGGCCTGGGCAGCGCCTGCCAGGATGGCCACCAGGCTGGCAGCCGCAGCAAATTGTTTCAACATAGGAAATCCCCTCTCTTCAATCCCTTGAGCCCGCTTGCGGAGCTCTTGAAACCTCACTCTATCGGCACAAACGCCGATGGCAAACATGCATTTCGTCGAAGAGCGACGGCTCGCCGATCCAGTCAAAGAGCAGTTCGCACATGCCAGAGTTCAGGGAAAAGTTCGACTTCCAGCATGCGCTTCAGATAGCTGACGCCGCCAGTCCCTCCTGTCCCGCGCTTGAAGCCGATGACCCGTTCCACGGTGGTGACATGGTTGAACCGCCAACGGCGGAAATAATCTTCCAGATCGACCAGTTTCTCGCCAACCTCGTAAAGCGCCCAGTGGGCGGAGGGATCCCGATAAACCTTCTGCCAGAGCGCCATGATCTCGGGAACTTCACGGTGCGGTGCAGATGAAGGGGCCGCGATGGTGTCGTCCGGCACGTCGAGCCCCTGCCGGCGGGCAAAGGCAAGCACGACCTGGTAAAGGCTCAGACGTGCCAGTTCCGCGTTCAGCAGGGTGACGCCTTCCGGATCGTGTTCATGCGGTCTGATCATCGCCGTGTTCCGGTTGCCCAGCGCGTATTCGATCAACCGGTACTGCAGTGACTGGAAGCCGGAGGACATGCCCAGCGCATCCCGGAACTGGGTGTAATCGCTGGGTGTCATTGTCCGCAGCACATCCCAGGCGGAATTAAGCTGCTCCATGATACGGCTGACGCGAGCAAGGAGCTTCATCGCTTGCGGCATGTGATCTTCGGCAATCGCATCGCGAGCCGCGTTCAGCTCATGCAGCATGAGCTTCATCCACAATTCAGACGTCTGGTGCTGAATGATGAAAAGCAGCTCGTCAGGCGCATCCGACAAGGGCGCCTGTGCACTCAGTATCCGCGGCAACCCAAGATAATCGCCATAGGACATCTTGTCGGCAAAGCGCATTTCAGCGCCTTCCGTTTCGGGATTGTAGGCTTTGCCCGGTTCGACTTCATCGCTCATGGCTCTCTCCCGCTGGACTCTTCAAACGGTCCTTCCACGGCATCTATAGCGTCCGGACAACGGACTTGGATAGGAGAGATTTCAAAGCGTTACGAGATTACGGACGAGAGCCGCCCCATCCATCCGGCGTGGTGGTCAACTGCCGGCCGCTTCCAGAATGGCAGCGGAGGAAAAATCGTAGTGGCTGCGGTTGGTAGACGATTTGCAGAAACGCGCGAAGTTGATCTTGTCCCAGTTCTCGTCACCCAGCCTGCTGAGATAAAGCTCCACGTTCTCAGCGGTAATCGGCGACATCTTGAACACGACATCGACAAAGACTTCGCCTTGAACGCTCCTGAAGAAATGATCCCTCAGCATCACGACTGCCCAGGCGCCTGCGAAAAAATGCCCGCCGTGGGTCATGGTCAGCTCACTGGAACGCACCGCGTTCATGCCGCGGTTTGACCAGTTGAGCCCCGCGAACAAGATATCCGTGCCGATGTTCAGCCCTGCCTCGACCGCCGCCCGCTGTGCGCCGAAAGCGATATCGTCGTTCGCTCCCCAGACCACGTCGATCCGTGTCCGGTTCAAAACACTCCGGGTGCGTGCGAACGCGGTTTCCTCGCTCCAGTCGACCGGAATGGCATGAACCAGCTTGACATCACCGTTATCGGCAACGGCCCGCAACATGCCGAGTTCCCGCTGCAGTCCGGCAGGGGTGCTGGTGTCGCCCGTCAGCGAAAGCAGCCGGATCTCCTGCGCGTCCGGATTGCGCCGTCGCGCTTCGGCGAACAACGACTGTGCCATCTCGTACCCAGCGGTCTCGTTATCCGGAACGATCGAGGCAACAATGCCCTGCAGACTGATGTTCCGGCGCTCCAGATCCACCCGCTGTTTTGGTGTCAGCTTGTTGAGCAGAAATAGAACCTTGCTCGACTTGCCTTCCATCAGTTGCATCAGCCGGGCCGCGGCCTGGTTCTCGTTGACCAGGATGAAATAGTCGGGCAGCTCCCCCTGTTCCAGCCGGCGGCTGAGCAGCTCTTCCATGCC
This sequence comes from Roseibium sp. LAB1, assembly GCF_054658235.1. Classification (NCBI taxonomy): domain Bacteria; kingdom Pseudomonadati; phylum Pseudomonadota; class Alphaproteobacteria; order Hyphomicrobiales; family Stappiaceae; genus Roseibium; species Roseibium sp. LAB1. Next base: position 1,804,147 of record NZ_BAAGIB010000001.1, read on the forward strand.
GTAGGGACGCCGGTTGGCATGAAGAATTTCCAGTTCGACGTTCAGATCCACCGCCGCCGCCACCATGGTTCTGGACACGTCGCCCCAGAACCCGGTTTCCCCACCCGGATTGATGAAGGTCACGCGAAAGTCGGCCGCCTGGACAACACCGGCCACGACCCAGAACCAAACCATGCACAGCAGTCTGACGAACATCATTATCCTTCGCACTTCAACCTTCCCTGCCCGTCCTTGCTGCCCTGTCCGCAAGAACCGTTGCCGGATCGGATCACGCACATTCCTCCTGGTTCTGGCACCCTGACGCTGGCACCCTGGCGCAGAAGGAATGTTCGAAATCCGAACAGGACCTGAGCTTGGGAGCTTTCCCGCTGCCTGAAGCAGGCAGGAGAAGCTCCGGCATGATATTAGCCACCACACAAATTTTCTGCAGACGCGGCATCCGCTTACGCACATTTTAGTCGCGCTAAACCATGGATTGCCAGCAACGGCTCCCTGACACTGTCCTGCCGGGAACCGGGTCGCGACCGAACATCTGCCTGCAAGCCATTTACTGGATGCGGGCACATTGATCCGATTTTCTTAATCAAAGCAAAATTACCACGAGAAAAGGCAGCTCCGGAACCGGCTCCACCGGGAGGATTACATCGTGTTTAACAAAACCTGACGTACTGCCAGACATTTCGACCGGTTCCCGGTCCTGCACATGCTGCCGGAAGACGCTCCAGCCACTTTGCAAGGCAAAACTGCCTACAGAAAGACGTGGTTATACGGTTGATTTTGTGAAAACCTGAAATCCGCGCTTTGAAACGGACACATACCGGGGCCCTGAAAATGTCAATTCGTGCAAGCATTTATCACCTGACCCATTACCGCTACGACCGTCCTGTTACCTTGAGCCCGCAGATCATCCGCTTGCGGCCAGCCCCACACAGCCGCACCCGTGTCCTGTCTCACTCGCTGAAGGTTTCGCCAGAAGGGCACTTCGTCAATCACCAGCAGGATCCCTACGGCAACTGGCTGTCCCGCTTTGTGTTTCCCGAGCCCGTGCGCGAGTTCAAAATCGAGGTGGACCTGGTCGCAGACATGGCGGTCTACAATCCCTTCGATTTCTTCATCGAGGAAAGCGCCGAGGAATGGCCCTTCGACTATCCGCCGGAACTTCGCGAAGATCTCCAGATCTACCGGAAGCTCGACCCGACCGGCCCGCACCTGACCGCATTCCTGGAAACGGTGCCGAAGGATCGCCAGAGGACCGTCGACTTTATCGTCGGCCTGAATGCCAAAGTTTCCCAGACCGTCAACTATGTCATCCGGATGGAACCCGGGGTCCAGACGCCGGAAGAAACGTTCGAAAAAGGCACCGGCTCCTGCCGCGATTCAACCTGGCTGCTGGTGCAGGCTCTGCGTCATCTCGGTTTTGCCGCCAGGTTTGTTTCCGGCTACCTCATCCAGCTGAAACCGGATCTGGAAGCGCTCGATGGCCCTTCCGGCACCGACCACGACTTCACCGATCTGCACGCCTGGGCCGAGGTTTACCTGCCCGGCGCCGGTTGGATCGGGCTGGACCCCACGTCCGGGCTGCTGGCGGGGGAAAGCCACATTCCACTGGCTGCAACACCTCATTACGTCAACGCGGCGCCGATTGTCGGCATGGCGAGCAAGGCGGAGGTCGACTTTGCCTTCGACATGAAGGTCTCCCGCGTTGCCGAACACCCGCGTATCACCAAGCCTTTCTCCGATGACGCCTGGTCGGCGCTCAATCAGCTCGGAGCCAAGGTCGACCGAATCCTGACGCAAGAGGATGTCCGGCTGACCATGGGGGGCGAGCCGACGTTCGTCTCAATCGACGATTTCGAATCCGACGAATGGAACACTGACGCCGTCGGCCCCACCAAACGCCAGAAGGCGGACACACTGATCCGCCGCTTGCGCGAGCGTTTTGCACCGGGCGGTTTTCTGCACTACGGCCAGGGCAAGTGGTATCCGGGCGAGACCCTGCCCCGATGGACATTCTCGCTCTATTGGCGCCGCGACGACAAACCTATCTGGAACGATCCGGCTTTGATCGCCGAAGAAGGCCACGAGACAGGAGCGAGCACCGAACAGGCCGAAGCCCTGCTGCAGGAGATCGCGACAAAGCTGGAAATCGACCCGGACTACGTCGTGCCTGCCTATGAGGACCCGGCGGTCTGGATGGTGAAGGAAGCCAACCTGCCGGAAAACGTCACGCCGAATAATTCCATGCTTGAGGATGCCGAAGCTCGGCATCGCATTGCGCGCGTCTTCGACAGAGGCCTGACCGCACCGGCCGGCCACGTGCTGCCGATCCAGCGCTGGCAGTCTAAAGCCGGCGGCCATCGCTGGCGGTCCGAGCACTGGAAGTTGCGCCGCAACGCCCTGTTCCTGGTTCCCGGAGACAGCCCGGTCGGTTACCGTTTGCCGCTGGAATCGCTGCCTCATGTCCCGCCGGCGCAATATCCCTATACCAACATCGCCGACCCGACCGTCCCGCGGGATCCCTTGCCGGAATTCCCCGCAGGCCCGCGTGCGGATCGCACTCAGGGCATTGCACGCTTCACTGCGGGCGACACCCAGCAGGACAGGCGTGAACAAAGCCTGCCGGATGCAGAAATTGGCGATTCCGCCGTCAGGACAGCCTTGTCGATTGAAGCGCGCGACGGCCGTCTGTGCGTGTTCATGCCGCCGGTCGAACGCATCGAAGACTATCTGGAGCTGGTGTCTGTGGCGGAGGCCGCTGCGGCCGATCTGAACCTGCCGGTCCATATCGAAGGGTACCCGCCTCCGACCGATCCACGCATGAATGTCATCCGTGTCGCTCCGGATCCGGGTGTTATTGAGGTCAACATCCACCCGGCCTCGAACTGGCAGGAATGCGTTGCCATCACCGAAGGTGTCTACGAGGATGCCCGGCAGACACGGCTCGGCGCCGACAAGTTCATGATCGACGGCAAGCACACCGGCACCGGCGGCGGCAACCATGTGGTGGTCGGCGGAGCGACACCGCTCGACAGCCCTTTCCTGCGCCGGCCGGACCTGCTGCGCAGCCTGATCCTTCACTGGCAGCGCCATCCCAGCCTGTCCTACCTGTTCTCGGGCCTGTTCATCGGCCCGACTTCGCAGGCCCCGCGTGTGGACGAAGCCCGCCACGACGGCCTCTACGAGCTCGAAGTCGCCCTGTCGCAGATCAGCCGTCCCCATGAAGGCCCGACCCCATTCCCCTGGCTGGTCGACCGTCTGCTGCGCAACCTCCTGGTGGATGTCACCGGCAACACCCACCGGGCGGAAATCTGCATCGACAAGCTCTATTCGCCCGACGGCCCCACGGGCCGGCTGGGTCTGGTCGAATTTCGCGGCTTCGAGATGCCGCCCGACCCGCGCATGAGCCTTGCCCAGCAATTGTTGCTGAGGGCCCTCATTGCCCGTCTGTGGCAGCAGCCGCTGTCCGGAAATCTGACCCGATGGGGTACGGCTCTGCATGACCGTTTCATGCTGCCACATTACGTGTGGACGGATTTCCTCGATGTTCTGGGCGATCTGGAGCATCACGGATTTGCGATGCGGCCGGACTGGTTCGAAGCCCAGGCCGAGTTCCGCTTCCCCTTCTGCGGAGAGCTCGAGGTCGACGGCGTCCACCTGGAATTGCGTCAGGCGCTGGAACCCTGGCACGTGCTGGGTGAAACCGGAGCCATCGGCGGCACCGTACGCTATACGGACAGCTCCACAGAACGTCTGCAGGTCAAGCTTACCACCAGCGATCCTGACCGCTATGCCGTCACCTGCAACCAGCGCACGCTGCCGCTCAGAAAGACGGAGACCAATGGCGTTTCGGTCGCAGGTGTCCGTTACAAGGCCTGGCAACCGGCCATGGCGCTGCACCCCGTGCATCCGGTCGACGCCCCGCTGACCTTCGATATTTTCGACCGCTGGAGCGGCCGGGCCCTGGGCGGCTGCGTCTATCATGTTGCCCATCCGGGCGGACGGAACTATGACACGTTCCCCGTCAACGGCAACGAGGCGGAGGCGCGCCGCCTGGCCCGGTTCGAGCCTCATGGTCATACGCCTGGGCTCTATCTTCCGGGACTGGAGCGGCCGCATCCGGAGTTTCCGTTGACGTTGGACCTGCGCAGACCGCAGAATGTCTGATGAACCGGCAGCCCCGCCGATTGGAAACGATGCATGAGCTTGGACGAAAACGCAGAACCCGGAGCGCTTCGCTATGACCTTTTGAAGGCCTATCGTCCCTTTCCGGATGTTTCGGACGAGCTGCTTTTCCCCGACGGGCGGGTAAGGCCTGTCTGGCGGCCATTTCTTGATCACCTGGGCGCACTGACGCCCGAGGAAATCACCGAACGCTTCGCGCGCGGCAACCAGTATCTGAACGACGCCGGTGTCTATTTCCGTCAATACGGGCAGGACGGTGCCAATGAGCGGGAATGGCCGCTGAGCCATATTCCGGTGATCATCAGCCAGGAAGACTGGCAGGTGATTGCCGACGGTCTGACGCAGCGCGCCGAACTCCTGGAACAGGTGGTCGCCGACCTTTATGGCGACAACCGGCTGGTGACGAACGGCTACCTGCCTGCGAGCCTGATTGCGCAAAGCCCGGAATGGCAGCGTCCGCTCGTGGGCATCAAGCCGAAGTCCGGACATTTCCTGCATTTCCTGGCCTTTGAGATCGGCCGCGGGCCGGACGGAACCTGGTGGGTCCTGTCCGATAGGGCGCAGGCGCCGTCCGGCGCCGGTTTCGCGCTGGAAAACCGGGTGGCCACCGGACGTGTCTTCAACGAGTTCTTTGCCCGTGCCAACGTTCACCGGCTGGCGGGGTTTTTCCGCCGGTTTCGCGATCATCTCGTCGAACTGCGCGGAGAAACCGAAAGCCGCGTTTCCATCCTGACGCCGGGACCGTTGAACGATACCTATTTCGAGCATGCCTATATCGCCCGCTACCTCGGTTTCATGCTGCTGGAAGGCGAGGATCTGACGGTCGAGAACGGCAAGCTGATGGTCCGCACGGTCGCCGGCCTGAGACCCGTCAGCGTTCTCTGGCGCCGCCTTGATGCTGCGTGGGCCGATCCGGTTGAACTGAACGAAACCTCTCATATTGGTACTCCGGGCCTCGTGCAGGCCGTGCGCAGCGGTGCCGTGACCATGATCAACGCACTCGGCACCGGCATTCTGGAAACGCGGGCCCTGCTGGCCTTCCTGCCGCGCATCAGCGAACATCTGCTGGGCGAACCGTTGAAGCTGCCGAATGTCGCGACCTGGTGGTGCGGCGAAGACAGGACGAAGGCCTACGTGAAGGAACATGCCGAAAGCATAATGTTCAGCCCCGCGCTGTCGACAGCCCTTCCCTTCACGTCCTCCCATACCGATTTTATCGGCAAGGATTTCGACAAGTTCCACAAGGGTATCCTGGAAACCTGGATCGACAGCAAGAGCGACAAGCTGGTCGGACAGGAAGCCGTCACCCTGTCGACAACGCCTGCCTATGACAACGGTCTTCTGGTTCCCCGGCCAATGAGCCTCCGGGTGTTTCTGGCCCGCACTGCCAATGGCTGGGAAGTCATGTCGGGCGGGTTTGCCCGGATCGGGCAGACGGAAGACGCAAGTGCGATTGCCATGCAGTCGGGTGGGTCCGCCGCCGATGTGTGGATTGTCGGCGGCCAGAAGCCGCATAAGGAAACCCTGCTGCACCAGACGGAATCGCCGTTCTTCAAATCGCAGACCGGTTCCCTGCCCTCACGCGCGGCCGACAACCTCTTCTGGCTTGGCCGGTATGTGGAGCGGGCCGAAGGGGCCGTAAGGCTGCTGAGAGCCTATCACGCCCGGCTGATGGAGACGGCCGATCCGGAAGCCCCACTTGTGGCACTGACGGCGGAATATCTCGACAAGATCGGCATGGCACCGGTCGAACCGATCCCCGACGGCCTGGGCGACATGCTGCAATCGGCCGTCGCCAGCGCCGCAAAGGTGCGCGACAGGTTCTCCGTCGACGGCTGGCTGGCGCTGAACGACCTTGCCCAGGCTGCGAACGGCGCCAAGCGCACCATGCGCGGCAATGCCGACGTGACGAGGGCCATGGGCCTTCTCTTGCGCAAGATCACCGGCTTTTCGGGCCTCGTGCACGAAAACATGTACCGCTTCATCGGCTGGCGTTTCCTGTCGATCGGCCGCGCGTTGGAACGTGCCCACCGGATGGCCGATCTTCTGTCGGTCTTTACCGCAGAAGATGCTCCCGAGGGTTCTCTTGAACTGCTGCTGGAAGTTGGCGACAGCGCCATGTCCATGAGCCGGCGTTATGCGGTTTCTCTCAGCCACGCCACCGTGCTGGACCTGCTGGCGATGGACACCAAGAACCCGCGTGCGGTGCTCTATCAGCTCACCGACATGAAAGACCATATCGGTGTCCTGCCGAATGCCACGGAAAACGGGCACCTGTCGGAACTTGCCCGCTCCGTCCTGCAGATTCACACCCTTCTGGCAATTGCGACCCCGGAGACCCTGACCCCGGACACCCTCGCCGACCTCAGGGACCAGATCGCCTATCTCTCCGTGGAGCTGACCGATGCCTATATCCGGTAACACCCGGTCACTTGCACCCGACACGACTGACGTGAGGCGCCCGTGCTTTACGATGTAACACTTGAAATTACCTACGATTATGCCAACCCGGCCAACTACGGCCATCATGCCCTCAGGCTGATGCCGGCGACCATTCGTGGTGAGCAGAAGCTCATGGCGGGGCAGATCCATATCGTGCCCGGCCCGTCCGAGCGTCACGACCGGACGGACTTTTTCGGCAATTCCGTCGTCGATGTCGCCTACCGCCGCAGCCACAGTGAACTCAGCTTCAAACTGAAAGCGCGTATCGACAGAACCGCGGTGCCCGAGGAACTCGACATTTCCCCGCCGCTGAGCGCGCTGGCACGGGAACTTTCCGGAGTTCACTCCCTTGCCTCCAACGCACCGGTCCATTTCCTGTCCGCTTCCCCGCGCCTGCCGCTCGACCCCGCATTCGCCGTTTATGCCCAGGACCTTATCGTGCCGGGCATGAGCACGATTTCCGCGGTCGAAGCCATCGGCAAGGCGCTGAACAAGGACATGCGTTTCGATGCCGATGCCACGACCGTCGACACCCCGGCCATCGAGGCCTTCGACCGCCGTCACGGGGTCTGCCAGGATTTTTCGCATATCATGATCGCCTGCCTCAGAAGCATTGGCATTCCGGCAGGCTATGTCAGCGGTTTTCTGCGCACCATTCCGCCCGAAGGCCAGGAACGGCTCGAAGGGGCCGACGCCATGCATGCCTGGGTAAGGGCCTGGTGCGGCATCGAGATCGGCTGGATCGAATACGACCCCACCAATGCACTGCGCGTGGGGCAGGATCATATCGTTGTCGCGTATGGCCGCGACTATGGCGATACAGCGCCGGTAAAGGGTGTCCTGCGCACGTCGGGCCCTCAATCCACCGATCACAAGGTCGATGTTGTCCCACTTTGAAGCAGTCGTTTTTCACACCACACCGTCTTTGGACGGCCTCCGGAATATTATCGCGAGATATCCCCGGCTGAGCCAGGTCAACCTGTTTCCATAACCGACGTTTTGCTAAAATGTGGAACGCGACCAAGGGGAGCTGGTTATGCGTTCGTTTCTTCATGCCATCGTGTTTTTGCTGGTATCGGCCAGCACCGTGCAGGCAGGTTACGACCAGTCCAGGGACTGGTTCCACGCCAAGGACTGGAGGGAGCGGGTCCGGATCCAGTTTCTGCTGGTCTTCACCAGCGACTACGCCTCCCAGGTGGATGGCACCTTTGGCAAGCTCACCTACAACGCGCTCACCACTTTCCAGAAACATCGGGAATTTGTACCAAGCGGCGTGCTTGACGACGAGCAGATGCAGATCCTCCAGCGTGACGGTCTCGACCTTGTCACGCGGGTGGGCTTTGAAACCTACAAGGACTCCATTTCCGGCCTCCAGCTCGGTGTTCCGGGCAAGCTTTTCGAACTGTCCACCCAGACACCGCGCGGGCGCCTCTGGCGTGCCTACGACAACAGCATCGAACTGGAAACCCTGCAGGTTCCGGCCGACGAAACCGACTACGCGGCCCTCTACAAGCGCCTGACCGACACCAGCGACGGGCGGACCGTGGAGCACAAACAATTCCGGAACGACTACTTCGTCGTCTCCGGCCAGCAGAACGGGCGCGACTTTTACCTGCGGATGATGAAGACAGGTGAGGACAGCCGCGGCTTTTCGCTTGCCTGGCAGGCACGGCATGCCGTCTTCATGGACCGTGTGGCAGTTGCCATGTCGAACAGCATGACGTTTTACGACGGAACCGACGAGGAGAAACTGGACGCGATCACATCCGCGCCCGGCCTGCAGGTTCTGGAACGTGAAAACGGCAGCACTCCCTTTCCCAAAGGAGCGCGCAAGGATATCCCCGGCAAGCAGACCTCGTCCTCCGGCAGCGGCTACTTCCTGACCACCGAAGGTCATATCGGCACCAACGCTCATGTGGTTGGCGATTGCCAATCGCTGGACGTCCCTGGACACGGCACCGCGAGACTGGTGAAGGCGGACACGGAGAACGATCTCGCCATCCTGCAGCTCGACAGCGGAAAGTCGGATCATGTCGCGCAGTTCCGGTCCAAGCAACCGATTGTACGCGGCGAGGAAATCTTCGTGATCGGTTACCCCTTTGCCCAGATCCTGGACAACAACCTGAACTTCACCCCCGGCATGATCTCCTCGCTGGCGGGCGTGAAAGGCGACAGTCGCCATTTCATGGTGACCGCACCGGTGCAGCCCGGCAATTCAGGTGGCCCGGTCCTGGACCGGACCGGTGCCGTCGTCGGCACCGTGGTGTCCCGGCTGGACAAGTTCAAGACGCTGAAGCTGGCCGGTGATCTGCCCGAAAACGTGAATTTCGCTGTACGGGGGAGACTGATGGCGGAGTTCATGGAAAGCCTTGGACTGGCTCCCTCCTACAACACCATCACCACCATCAAGAGCCCGACCCGGATCGACGAGGAAGCCTCGCAATACACCGTGCTGGTGCTCTGCCGGAACTGAACCAGCCGGAAAAACCATCTTGCCTTTCCGGCATGTCGTGCTTTACCGAATGGCCTTGTCCTCGGCATCGAAGAAATGCAGACGGCTTTCGTCAAAGACAAGACCGACACGGGTCCCCTCTTCAACTTGGTCGGCACCGCTGATACGCACCAGGATCGTGTCGAGCCCGTCGAGTGCCACGTAGAGGAAGGTGTCAGCCCCCAGATACTCGGCGACTTCCACCGTACCGCTGCAATGCCCCTCGCCCGCCCCGGTGATGCCGATGTGTTCCGGACGGATACCGAGCTTGACCGGCACCTGTGCGCTGCCGGCGTGCGGATAGTGACCGCCGCCGTGCCCCCGCAGCGAAAACCGGCCTTCTTCCAAAGTACAAGGCAGCACGTTCATCTTCGGCGAGCCGATGAACTGGGCAACAAACAGATTGTCCGGCCGCTCATATAGCTCACGCGGAGATCCGACCTGCTCAATCTCGCCGGACTGCAGCACCACGATCTTGTCGGCCAGCGTCATCGCTTCCACCTGATCGTGCGTCACATAGATCATCGTGGTTCCGAGGCTCTTGTGCAGGCGCGCGACCTCGAAGCGCATTTCAACGCGCAGCGCTGCATCCAGGTTCGACAATGGCTCGTCGAACAGAAAGGCGCTCGGCTCGCGCACGATGGCCCGGCCGATAGCCACCCGCTGGCGCTGTCCGCCGGACAGGGCCTTTGGACGCCGGTCGAGATAATCGTCCAGCTTCAGCACTTCGGCGGCGGCATTCACCTTGCGGTCGATCTCCGCCTTGGGGAAGCCCGCAGTCTTCAGGCCGAAGCCGACATTCTCACGGACCGACATATGCGGATAAAGCGCATAGGACTGGAACACCATCGACAGCCCGCGGCCCGATGGCGGCAGAGCGGTCACGTCCTTGCCGTCGATCTCGATAGCGCCGCGGCTGGTTTCCTCCAGGCCCGAAATCAAGCGCAGCAGTGTAGACTTTCCGCAGCCGGAGGGCCCGACAAAGATGACGAATTCGCCGTCCTTGATATCGAGGTCGATCCCCTTGATGACCTGCAGGTCACCAAACCACTTTTCGACCTTGTTGAGCTGAATCGCTCCCATCGCGTCCCCCTTAAGCTGCCTGCTCGGCGTGTGAGGGCGAAGCCCAGGTTAGCCAGATGGCCGACGTCCAGGAGAACGATCCACCGCCTGCTCCCGCCCCCGTTTCCGGGCTGAAATATTCGGCAAAGCCGCCGGTCTCGATCAACCGCGCGGTGTCGGCCCGCAGACGCTCGGCCCGGGTGGCATCGCCTGCTTCGGCAAAGCCTTTCGCGATCATGTAGTTGATCATGGCCCACACCGGCCCGCGCCAATAGCGCAAGGGTTCATAGCTGCGGTGATCGGGATCGTAGGACGGCATCAGATAGTCGACCCGTGCCGCGATCCTGTCGAAATGGGCCTGAAGCGCAGCCAGGGTTTGCGGATCGGTGAGCCCAGCATAAAGCGCCAGGAATGACGCGCTGGAGAGACCGTCCGTCAGCTTTCCACTGCGCTCATCAAAGGCGACATGGGCCTTGACCTCATCGTTCCACAACGTTCGGCTGCCAGCCTCCATCGCCGTGATCCAGCCCCGGATCTCGTCGGCTTCCGCACTCTTGCCGAGTTTCTCAGCCAGCGAAAGAAGGTCCCTGTTGGCGCGCAGGAAGATGAAGGTCACGCCCGGGTCAGCAACAAAGAACGGGCAGGTCTCGGCGACCTTTTGCGGGTCCCAGCCAACCTTGCGGCAGGCGGCGACGATGCTGAGATAGCGGTCGTAATCCTCCTTGTGCGGCCGCATGGCCGGATCCACATGCGAGGTATCCTTGCGCTCGTAAGGACCGATGTCCTTGACCTCGACCGCCCTGAGCGCCTCATCCCAGTCCGGCAGGTTGTCCCGGCCCGATTCCCAGGGGTGAATAACGGCGATGACGCCAAGGTTTTTCGGGTCGCGATAGGCCAGATACCAGCGGTGCCAGGCCATCAGTTTCGGCAGCAGCGCTTCCGCCCGCTCCAAGGCCTTTCCCGTCTGGTCAGCCTCCACCAGACTGTGGACAACGGACGCGGCCACCGGCGGCTGCGAATGACCGGAACTCGGGATCGGGCCACCGTCGGTGCCCCAGACGCTCGGCCCGGGAAAATAGCTCGGGTCATCCTTGCGAAACAGGATGTGCGGCACCATTCCGTCCCGCCACTGACCCTGGAAGAGCATTTCGATTTCCTGCCAGGCCCGGTCCTGATCGAACTCGGCGAACCCCAGCGCGACGAAGACGGAATCCCAGTTCCACTGGTACGGATAAAGTCCCTTGGTCGGGATCGTATATCCGCCCTGGTCGTTTTCGGTCAGGATGGCCTTTGCCGCCTGGTCTAGATCTGCGTGTGCCACAGCGTACTCCCTCGGGCTCTTCAGAGCCCCTTCTCTTGATCGGTCAACCCTTGACGCTGCCAGCCGTCAGGCCCTGGACAAGGAAACGTTCGAACCACAGGAAAATGAAAAGGACGGGCACGGTCGCAATCACCGCGCCCGCCATGAGATGCTGACGCGGCACCTCGGAGGAATTGAGGGACACCACCCCGCGCGACAGCGTGAAGATGTCCGGATCGTCCAGGAACATGAACGCGAACAGGAACTCGTTCCAGGCGATCATGAAGACGTAAAGCGACACGGAGGCCAACGCCGGCAGCGACAACGGCAAGGTGATCTTCAGGATCACACCGATGCGCGAGAGCCCGTCCATGAGCCCGGCCTCCTCCAGTTCCGACGGCAGTCCGCGAAAGTAGCCCTGCAGCATGTAGAGCGCGACCGGGATCGTGGTTGCCGGATAAACAATCAGAAGGCCGGTGAGCGTGTTGCGCAGGCCAAGCTGCGAGAACACCGCATAGAGCGGGATCACCAGAACAATGGCCGGCACCATGTAGATGAGGAGCACGGAGCGGGCCAGGAACGCCTGTCCCGGAAACCGCAACCGCGACACCGCATAGGCACCCGGCACCGAAAACAGCAGCGTCAGAACGACGGTTGCCACCGACACGAAAGCGGACACCATCAGGTAGCGGCCGAAATTGAACTGGGTGAAGAGTTCGACGTAGGACCGGAACAGGCCGCTTATGCCCTGACTCACATCGATCGACAGGTCCAGCGGGTTTGCGAGCAGCGCCTGCTGGCTTTTCAGCGAGGTCATAATCATGACGTAGAACGGCAGGGCGACGATGATGGAAAATACAACGAAGCCGATACCCTTGGCGATGCGGATATAGACGACCTCACGCTCATAGCGCGACATGGCCCCCAGCCGGGCCCCGCCGAGGCAGATTGCGTTGGCACCTGCAACGCCGACGACAAACATCACCAGACCGAGGCCCTGCCACAAGGTGTGCTGACCGAGTGACAGACCGAAGGGGGCAGCGAAGGACGCGACCATCAGGATGACGAACAGGACAGCAGCCGACAGGCCCCTGTCTGCCATCGCACCAGCACCTCCTGCCGACTGCCGCCAGACCAGAACCAGAGCGCTGACAAGACCGGCAAGACCGGCGGCAGTCACCTGCGGCAGCGCCACGTCACCGGTTACCAGTGTCAGCGTGACCCCGATCACCACCATGACTGTTACGCCCCAAATCAGGCCCGTCAGGGCCGCAAGAACGATGCTGCCAGGTCTCATAGCCCTTCCTCCTTCGGCGAAAAGCGGATGAACAGGGTTGCGAAGGTGACAAGGACGACGAAGACGACCACGGCGACAGCCGCGCCGGCTCCGAGATTGGACAGGGCAAACCCCTGTTCATAGACATCGACGGTGAGCGTGCGGGTGCCCGCGTTGCCACCTGTCAACAGGAAGATGTCGTCGAACTTGTTGAAGGTCCAGATGAAGCGCAGCAGGAACAGGACCGAGAGGATGCCCATGAGCTGGGGCAGCGACAGGTACCAGAACTGCTGCAATGGTGTTGCCCCGTCCATTTCGGCAGCCTCATACATGTCGGTGTTGATCGATTGCATGCGTGCCAGGATGAACAGGAACGACAGCGGGAAGTAACGCCAGGCCTCGAAGGCGATCACCGTCGTCAAGGCCAGTGGAAACTCCATCGGAATGCCGAGGATGGAAAACTCGACGGCCCGCTGGCCGAAGAAATTGATCGGATCCGTAACAACGCCCATCTTGGTCAGCAATGCGTTCAGCGTGCCGGAGAACGGGTCAAACAGAACCACCCAGGTGAAGGCGACGGCAATCACCGGCGACACGTAAGGAAACAGGAACAGGCCACGCAGGACACCCCGTCCCGGAAAGGCCGTGTTCAGAAGCTGTGCCGCGAACAGGCCCAGTACCAATGCACCGCCAGTACCGAAGATGGTGTAGTAGAAGGTGATGCGCAGCACGGACCAGAACTCGTCCGCCTTGAAGATCCGGCTGAAATTCTCGAAGGTGAATTCGAAGTTGGTCAGCACATTGTTGGCTTCTCCTGCGATGACGGGCTTGCTCGCCCGTTCGGGGCGGTTGGCAGCCAGAAACGCTTCCGAAACCGTTCCGACAAGCTCAATGTCGCCGCGCCAGCCGGGCGCGACTGTTCCAAGATCGCAGGTCATCGCCGAACCGTTCAACGAACAGCTTTCGGAGTGCGAGACAACCGTGAATCCGTCAGGGACCACATCGGTCAGTATGACGTTGCGGATTTCCTCGTCCTGCGAGGAGTTGCGCAACCTGTATTCCAACCGGGCCTCGTCGCCCGGCGCTTTCGGCCGGCCGCGCACCCGCTCGTTCACAAGAACGGTCGGCGGCCTGAGATCTGCAAGCTGGACCGGTTTCACGCTGATCCAGAAATTGGCAAGCAGCGGGCCGGCAACGATCATAAGAATGATGGCAAATGTCGGTGCCAGCATCAGATAGGCCAGCCACATTTCGCGCCGCTGCATCGGGCCAATGCCTTTCGGCGGCCCTGAGGAAGCGTCTGCTTGGGATTTGGTGTTCATGTTTCCGCCCGGGGTCTGGATCCCGTTCCGCCGTTGGCAACCGGCAAGGTTCAACTGGCAAGGTTCAACTGGCAACTATCTGTGGTCCACATCCGCCACCGGCAAAAGGCGGCAGGAGGCCGGGAAGGACCGGGCATCCGATGGACGCCCGGTCCGGGCCGTTATGTGCGGGTTTTCCACCCCATCAATGGGTCTTCAGGGGTGGAAGCGCCTTACTGGATCTTCGCCAGTTCTTCGTTCAGCTTGGCCACGGTTGCCGCAGCATCGCGCTCGTCGTCGATATATTCACGCACCAGTCGGTTGATCACCTGGCTGTTGATCATCTTGGAGGCAAGCGAGAGCTGGCCTTCCTTGACGCCCCAACGGCTGGCGGTGTCGAGACCGGAGACAATGGTCTTGATGGTGTCCGCATCATAGAGATCGGTCAGCGGCGCCTTGCGGTCGACCCCTACCGGAAGCTTCGCCCAGCCATCGACGAATTCGGTTGCATTGTCAGCCGTGCCGCGGCGGATCGGGAACTTGCCTTCCGGCGCGATCGACAGGGTCGACATGTAGCCGTCGTCCATGGAGAACTCGACGAATTGCATCGCGGCTTCCGTATCCGCATCGTTGGTGATGCCGAAGTAACGCATGTCTGCCCAGGCAGCGCCATCGGGATTGGACGGACCGCTGAGTGTTGTGACGACACCTGTCTTGGAAGCAAGCTCCGTGGAGGTCGGATCGTCGGTGATGGTCGGCGGAGCGCTGTCACGCAGGCCGGCCAGCTCGTCCAGGATGAACGGCGACCAGATGATCATGGCTGCTTTGCCGGCAAAATAAAGCTCGCGCGACTGTTTCCAGAAGAGGTCTCCCGGAGGCGACGCCTTGGCGATTGCCTTGTAGAACTCCAGCGCTTCGATGGTTTTCTTCTCATCCAGAGGCGTGAAGCCTTCCTCGCCAACCGGGCTCACGCCATTGGCCAGAAACACGTGTTCCAGCACCTGGCTCATGAAGTTCTCGTCCACCTTGGTCGCGGCAACGAAACCGAACATCTCGGGCGGGTTATGCAGTTTTTCGACAGCCGCCAGAATGTCTTCATAGCTGTCCGGAGCGGCAAGGCCGTTCTCCTCGAACAGATCCTTGCGGTAGACGACCATCTGGGTCCAGCCGTCCACGGGGACGGAGGCGACGCCGTCTTCAACGGCGGCCATGGCAACTGCGCCTGGTGCAAAAGTGCCGGCACCCAGTTTTTCAAACACTTCTGTCGCAGCTTCGGTGTCCAGAATGCCGGCCTCGGCCCAGGGCAGCGCGTATTGCACCGTGTGATAGATGACATCCGGCAGGTCGCCGGCGGCAAAGGCTGCCGTCGTCCGCGTGCCGAGATCGGATTCGGTCACCGGAATGACGTCCACCTCGATGCCTGTCTTTTCCTTGAACGCGGCAGCCATTTCTTCCTGCTTGGCCAGGCGCTCCGGTTGTTCTTCAGTCGTCCAGAACCGCAACGTCTCGGCCTGTGCGGCCGTCAGACCGAGCGTCAGAACGCCCGCAATGGTCGAGGCCAGGAATTTTGTCCTCCCAAACATATTACTCTCCCTTCCTGCCGGAATATGGCTGTTGGTTCAGCCGGTCGCGGAGCGCGCTTGCAAGCGCCTCCGATGAATTTGCCGGAGCACCGTCCGAGGCGCGCCGGATCAGGTTTGCCTTGGCAAGTGCCTGAAGATCCGTGGGATTCTTGCCGTCCAGGACATCGATAAGCATGCGGGCAACCCGGCCGCCTGCCTCCTGGGCGCTTTGCGAAAATGTCGTCAGTGGCGGGTCCAGATATTCGCCCACCGGCAAGCCGTCATAACCGACGACGGTAACATCAGAGCCGACCTTAAGACCGAACTTGCGGCAGAACTGCACCGCACCGATGGCCAGGGCGTCGGTCACGCACAAAAGCGCGGTTGGCGGCGCGTCAAGCGACAGCAGGGCCTTGGCACCTGCAAAGCCACCCTTCTCGCTGAGCGGCTGAAGCGTTTCCAGTCCGTCATCATGCGCAAGGCCCAGCGCCTCCAGGCCCTGCCGGTAACCGTCGCGCCGCTGAAGTGCGAAATTGAGTTCCATCGGACCACCGATGAAGCCGATCCGCTCGTGTCCGAGGCTGTAGAGATGGCGAACGCCGTCGGCAAAGGCCGCCTCGTTGTCGATATCGAACCAGGCATATCCCGCAGGGTCGCGCGTGCGGCCGTGAGCGACGAAGGGAAAGTTCTGTTCCCTGAGATAGGAGATGCGCGGATCGTCCACTTCGGTTCGCGTGACAATGAAGCCGTCCACCTTGCGGCGGGCAATCAGCCGCTTCACGGTCTCGATCATGTGTTCACGCGAATGGGCAGTGGTCACCAGAAGGTCCAGACCCAGTTCGTCGAGCGCCCTGGCAATGCCGTCGATGAACTCGGACAGGAACGGATCCGCCCCGCTGCCATGACCGACTGGAATGACGATGCCGAGCGTATCCTGGCGTCCGCGCTTCAGATTGCGCGCCGTGGCAGACGGTTGGTACCCCAGATCCTGCACAGCCTTGAGGATGCGCTTGCGTGTGGCTTCGGAAATGTCGGTGTAGTTGTTGAGGACCCGCGACACGGTTCCTTTTGCAACGCCCACATGGCGCGCCACATCGTCAATGGTGACGGAATCGCGCAGTCGCGACATCGATCCTCCCTGCGAGCCTTGTGGGCTCAATTCCCGCCCCGCCGCCACTTTTGGCAACAAGTTGTTTTATTGATGAAAATTCTTACAAAACCGATTTTGTAAGTCAACAAAATCGGTTTTGGTGATTGAAAATATATTTTTTGCAAAGCGGGAAGCGACTGAGGTTGCAACGAAACATCCCGCCGCAACGTTTCGGAAAACAAAAAAGGAGGAGCATTTCCGCTCCCCCTTGACTGGATCGGTCTCTGATCACCGGCCTTTGAAAAAGACCCCACCGCCAACGCTTGCGGCGACTGTCAGAATGGCACTCCGGAAACCAGAATCAGATTGGCGTAAGGTGTGCACTCACCAGTGCGAATAACCGCGCGTGCCTTCGAGCATCGTTCCTTGAAGTCCTCATGAGACATGCGCACATGCTCAATGGGCTTGCCGGTATCTGCTGCCCAATGCGCGAGCCGCACTTCGATCTGCGTGACGAGATCCTCCGAGGCTTCGTCTGCGAAGACTGCCTGCTCAACGATCATCTCATCGGCAAGCGCCTCCAGAACATCGAAGAAGCCCGGAATTCCGGGGCTCACCGCCAGGTCAATCACACCGACATTGGCTGGAACCGGCAGGCCGGCATCGGCCAGAACGATTTCGTCCATATGACCGAGCGAGGCAACCAGTTTGCTGAGATGCCGGTTCAGAAGCTTCGTACGTTTCATGGCCTTGTCCTGAATGGTTCTGTGGTGCTTACGTCAGCGAGACCAGCGTTTCGCAAAGCGGCACGGGATCATAATAGGGCGCTGACGCGGTGCTGACGAGATCAAGCCGAAGTACGGAGATCCCCAGTGTCTTCAGCCCCTCGGTTTGGCTTTCCGGAACCGCCCGGTCGACGATCACGAAATTGAGCAGCCGGTCCACCGGACAGTCACTGCCGGTGTCCCGCTGAAGATAGGCAAGCAGGGTTCGCACCTTGTCTGCAACGCTCATCGAACCGGTTTCCGGATCCTGTCCGCTGCCAGGCACATAGACCTTCGGCACGGTGCGCGCGGCGATAGCTTTCCCGACACCTTGCGGCAGAAGATTTGCGATCAGGCTTGTGTAGAAACTGCCCGGGGCATAGCAGATCAGATCGGCGGACTGAATCAGGCTCCTGTTGCGGTCCGGAAACGTCGCCTCGGCCGGATCCTTGCCGGTCAGCCCCCGATTGAGGAAAAAGTTCTTGATCGACGAGACCAGCGGAGGATGTTCCTTGCCGGTCAGAAGATGCTGGCCAATGACAACCTCACCGTCCTGAAGCTCTGCCCCCAGATGCAGGTTGTCGTCGGCAACGGCCCGCACGGTGCCCTGCACGCCCACAAGCTTGGCCACCAGAAAGATGATCGGTTCAAGCTGCTGGTTCTGATTGAGATAGCCGCCGGCCAGGATCAGGTTACCGATGCTGGCACCGCGCAGGTCGAAGCTTTTCGGGCGGGCGGCATGAAACATGCCCAGCTGGTTCTGGATGAGCGTGCGCATCGGCTGCTCGATCGCCTCTACCAGCGGATGATTTCCGGCGATCATGCTATCCAGCTCACCCGCAAGATCCGCCTGCGCCGCGGTTTTCGAAAACCGGTGTGTAAACAGCCGAAAGATATCGGGATGGCCGAGCACCGTCTCGTCGGCAAGAGCCATCAGCCGGCTTCGAAGATCGCCGATGGCAGGCATGTTGAAGGCCAGCCTGAGGCCTTGTGAGCTGCCACCGGAATCGAACGGCGTCACCAGATGAATGGAATTATGCGTGTAGCGCTTCAGGCACTGGGCGACACCGTTGAGTGCCGATCCGCCACTGAAAAACAGCGTCCTTGGCCCGAGCTTGGGATTGGACAGAAACCGTTCGATCCGAAACGGATCCGGCAGGCGTGCCACACGGGTGATGGTGATCTCGGTCAAGTCCAGTCCCTTGGGAAATCCGGCAAGGATAGCCGGGTAAAGGAAGCGCGGAAGCCTATCCTTGCCAATGCGCTATCCGATCCATATTGCGCGGAAATCATTGACATTCGTCAGTGTCGGTCCGGTGACAACCTGATCTCCGATCGTGTCGAAAAAGCGGTGGGCGTCGTTGTTGAGCAGCGCTTCTTCCACATCGGCACCGGCCTTGTCTGCGCGGGAAAGCGTGTCGGGACCGATAACGGCACCTGCCACCTCGGCGGCGCCGTCGACACCATCCGTGTCGCAGGCGATCGCATGGATGCCCGGTGCGCCGCGCAAGGCATAGGCAAGAGCAAGGGCATATTCGGCGTTCGGACCGCCGACGCCTTCGCCGCGCCGGGTCACCGTCAGCTCTCCTCCGGACAGGAGCAGCAACGGGCGGCTGTCATCCGGACGTTCGCTCTGGCGGCTCAAGGCAAGCTCCGCATGAGCGCGCGCCACCTCCCGCGCTTCACCTTCCAGGGCATCACCCAGGATCTCGACATCGCAGCCTTCCGCCTCTGCAAGGCTTTTGGCAGCTTCCAGAGACTGGGACGGGGCGGCGAAAATGACGTTCGACACGCGGCTGAGTTTTTCATCTTCCGGCTTCAGAACACCGCTACCCTCGGTCAAAACCTGCTGCACGGATTGCGGCACCTCGATCTTCCACTGGTCCAGAATGGCTCTGGCATCGGCCGTCGTGCTGGTATCGCCAACCGTCGGACCGGACCCGATTTCAGCGGGATTGTCGCCAGGAACGTCGGAAATCAGCAGGGCCAGCATCTTCGCAGGGTAGGCAGCGGCAGCCAGTTGTCCGCCCTTCACCCGGCTCAAATGTTTTCGTAGGACGTTCATCTGCCCGATAGGCGCACCGGAAGCCAGGAGCGCCTGATTGACCGCCTGCTTCTCTGCCAGCGTGATGTCCCCGGCAGGCGCAATCAGCAAGGCCGAGGCCCCGCCGGACATGAGCGCCAGCACGAAGTCGTTCTCACCCAGGCCGGAAACGAGGTCGATCATGCGCTCTGTCGCAACGAACCCCATTTCGTCCGGAACCGGATGCGCAGCCTCCACGATCTCGATGCCCTTGCACGGCCTTGCGTAGCCATAGCGTGTGATCACCAGGCCTTCGCATGGCCCCCAGACCTTCTCGACCGCTTCCGCCATTCGGGCAGAAGCCTTGCCTGCGCCAATCACAACGACGCGACCTGCCGGTTTCTCCGGCAGGAACCCGCCCAGGCTTTGCATCGGGTCGGCCACCTCGACGGCCCGCAGGAACAGCCGTTTCAAAAAATCCTGAACGCTTTCGGCCATGGCACCACTTCTTCCGTAAATCGTGTTCTCCTGTTTGAGCGCAGAACCGGAGGGATTATCAAGGCCGAAACGATACCTTCCGGCCTGTGAACTTCCAAAACCCAGCGAAACCGTGTGCCCTGCAGCATAGAATTGTTTTGCGTTTCGCCGTCTCCATCCACACATGAGGGCCAATTCCACGGAGGACATCATGACTGCGCAGACAATGCCCGCCTTCGAAACGGCGATCCGCAATCCGGAAAACCCCGGCCACCTGATGGTGATCAAGGATGTTCCCCGGCGCATACGCATCTATCAGGGTGCGGCCCTGCTTGCGGACAGCATCAATGCGGTCCGTATTCTGGAAATCGGCAAGTCGTTTTATGATCCCGTGATCTACGTGCCGGAAGCGGATCTCAAAACCCGGTTCGGGTATGTCGAAAAGACCACACATTGCCCCATCAAGGGCGACGCCAGCTACATTTCCCACGACGGTGAAGAGATCGGCTGGGTTTACAGGTCGCCCGTGCCGATGGCCGTCAAACTTGCCGGTCACTACGCCTTCTGGCCGTCCAAGGTCCGGATCATCGAAGGCGAATAGGAAGAAGGCTCCGGAACGCGTCCGGAGCCTGGTTGTGTCAGTCTGCCATGGCTGCCGGCAAGAACCGGTTCGAGGCGGTCGGGACTACTCTTCCAGCCGCCTTCGTGCTCCTTGCGGACGTCTGCGCTCGCAAACTTGACGTTTGTCAGCGGTCGTCACTTCTGAGGCGGGCTCAACCCTTGCCGACATCCTCGACATAGACCAGCGCCCGGCCTTGGCAGATCCGGGTGCCGTCTTCAGACTCACAGACCGTTTCCAGATCGACAAGGTGTTTTTCCGGCCGCAGGCGCGTGATGGTGACAGAGGCCGTCAGCGTTTCCCCGACGGGTGCAGGCGCCAGAAACTCCAGACTCTGCTTCAGATAATTTGTTCCTCTGCCCGGCAGTTCGACACCCAGCAGGTAGGAAAAAAGCCCCCCGATCAGCGGCCCCGGAACGGATGCCGGCACGTCCGCTCCATCTCCGGCAAGGCGTGCGAAACCGAGCATGTCTTCCTTGGTGTAGCTGCGCTTGACCTCCGCGCGCGCTCCGACTTCCAGGCTCATGTCCGCCCTCCCAATTTGCAGGACCCCGACAAGGTCAGGGCATTGTCCGTAGCACGGGCAACCTCGATCAGGATCAGGTCCGCGTCTTCCTCGCTTGGCGTGAACGAAAAGGTCAGCTCCTCGTCCGCATAGGCCGGGTTCGGGAACATCAGCGTCTGCACGGCGTGCGTCCGCCCCGGATAAAGCGCCTCAAGATGCGCGAAGACCCGCGTGTAAAGCAGCATCCCGTGTGAAACGGTGCGGCCGAAACGGGTGCGAGCCGAAAAGTCGGGATCGACGTGAATCGGGTTGTCATCTCCGGACAGATGGGCAAAGGCATCAAAATCCTCCTGACGGGGGATCCAGCTAAACGTAGCGCCGGGCTGCGCGTCGGCGGTGAGGCTCATCGGTTATGCTTTCTCCAGGGGTATGTCGGCAAGGAAGTCGTCCTTGAGGATGTTCTTGCGCACCTTGCCCGCGGCCGTGCGCGGCAGGTCGTCAACAACGGTGAAGCTTTTCGGCACCTTGTAGGGAGCAAGCTGCTTGCGGCACCAGGCGGCCAGTGTCGCCGTGTCGAGGTCTTCGCCGGGTCGCACAATCAGAAAGGCCGCGCCGACCTCGCCCCATTTGGGATCCGGAACGCCGATGACCACGGCCTCCAGAATTGCCGGATGGCCGACCAGAACCTTCTCGACTTCGGCCGGATAGACGTTCTCGCCGCCCGAGATGTACATGTCCTTGATGCGGTCGACGATGTAGTAGTAGCCGTCCTCGTCGCGGCGCCCGATGTCGCCGGACTTCAGCCAGCCGTCGACAGTAAAGCTGGCAACCGTCGCGTCCTTGTTGTCCATATAACCCGGCGTGATATTCGGTCCGCGGAACTGGACCTCCCCCTCGCCCGGTCCCTCGACAATGCCCCCATCACCGTCGACCAGACGGACATCCGTCAGGATCTGCGGTTTGCCGACAGAGCCGATCTTGGCGGACGCACGAGCCTTGTCCATCAGGAACACGGTTGGCCCGGTCTCGGTCATGCCCATGCCGTTGCAGATGGTAACGCCCCGTTCCTGAAACTCCGACAGCAAGTGTTTCGGCACCGGGGCGCCGCCGCAACCGAGCGACCGGACCCTGGAAAAATCCGTCTTGCCGATCCTGGGCGACAGGGCCAGCGCCTGATAGATCGCCGGAACACCGAAGAAGCAGGTCACGTTTCCGGCGGAAACGAGATCGAGCACGGTCTCCGGGTCGAACTTGCGCAAAACCGTCGACATGCCGCCGTTCAGGAAGATCGGCAGCGTCGGCAGATTGATGCCCGCCGTATGGAAGAGCGGCAGGAAGTTGACACCCTTTTCGCCAATCGAAAGCCCTGTCGCCTGGCAGTAGTTGATCATGTTGGCATAGGCCATGCCCGCTGTCTGGATAACCGCCTTGGGCAGGCCGGTTGTCCCGGAAGTGTAAAGCAGATACCAGGGCGCAGACGCCTTGACCTTGCCGCAGCCGATCGCTGCAGGACTTGCCCCGGCAAGATGGCCATCGAGTGCGCTGCCGCCCCGGCCCTCTGCACCCAGTGGCAGAAGAGACAGGTCGGTACCGGCGGCAAGCTCTGCGGCAATCTCCGCGAACGCAAGATCATGGAACAACAGCTTCGCGCCGGAAGCTGCCAATATGGGCTGCAGCTCGGCAACCGGCTGGCGCCAGTTCAGCGGCACCAGAAGGATGCCGGTTTTCTGAGCCGCAAAAAGCAGCACGAAGAAATCCGGGTGATTATGGCAGAGCACCGCCATGCGGTCGCCCTTGCCAAGGCCGCGGCCGAGCAGAAGATTGCCCAACCGGGTGGCGCGCTGATTGATTTCGCAAAAGCTGAAGGATCTGCCGCTGTCCCGATCGACAAAAGCAGTCTCGCCGGGCGTGAGCTCCGCCCGTTTTGCAGCCATGTCGGTTAAATACTCCATGTGTCCTCCCAACACCTGGCGCGGCCGCGAGCCGGCAGCCCGTGGAAGGTTGAGGCGATGCGATTTGAAGTCGTCGCTCCAACCTTCTGACCGGGCTTCTCCTCAGGCCCACTTCCTGGTGAATTCCATCATGCCGTCGAGCGTACTCTGGCGGCTTACCAGGTCCAGGAACCTGGCTTTTTCCTGGTCGAGACGTTCTCGCACCGTTGTACGTCTGTGTTCGTCCCAGACACTCTGCCGTGTTGCGCGATGGGTCTGCGCAAAGCCTCTGCCGAGATCCGCAACCCAGCCGTCGACGGTCGCGACAAGGTCGGTACCCGGCACGCGGCACTCGGCAAGTCCCAACGCCACGGCATCCGTCGCACTGATGCGCGTGTTGCGATACTGAATTGCAAGCGCCTTCGATGTCCCGATCCGCTCCGGCAGAAGCGCTGTCCAGCCACCGTCCGGCCCGAACCCCACCTGATTGTAGTAGGGCTGGACGAAGGCCGTTTCCGACATGGCGACGAGATCTGCCGCCAGCAGCAATCCGGCCGCCCCGCCCGTCACCGGCCCGTTGACGGCTGCCAGGACTGGCGCCGGAAAGGTCAGCAGGTCGAGTATCGCCTCATGCAGACCGCCGACAAGCACTTCGGAATAGGCCAGCAGGTCGCCGGGTGTTGCTGCATGGTCAAGAAACCCGCCTATATCGCCACCGGTCGAAAAGCTTGCGCCGCGTCCGGACAGCACCAGCGCCACCGGATCGGCTTCAGCGGCCTGGGCAATGGCGCTCCGCACTTCGGAAACCAGGGCCGGAACCAGGGCGTTGTGCCGGTCCGGCCGGTTCAGCCATAACCAGATGGCGGCGCCGCGGGGTTCTGTCTCAACGAGGCTCATGACATGCGCCTCAGGGCTTGATGCCGTTGGCGATCAGGTCGTAGGCACTGGAGACCAGCTCGGAAATCGGTTTTTCCGACTTGAACACGACCAGCTGCTCGCCAAGTGCCCGGGCAATCCCCATGAGCGCCCATGCACGGGTTTCCGTATCCCCCCTGGAGATCTGGCCGGCAGCCTCGGCAGCCACCAGCCCCGAGCGGTAACCGGCGGCGAATGTCTTGTAATATTCCTCATAGGCGGCAGGATCGACGAACAGCGCCTCCTGAACGATCCGGTAGAGATCAGGATGGGCCTGGACGAATTCCAGAAATGCCCGGAGCCCGGCCTCTTCGGCTTCCAGCCGGTTGCCGATGCCTTGCGTTGCCTCGGCGATTGTATGACGGACCAGTCGCCCCATCTCCAGAACGAGCTCGGAGAATACCTGCTCCTTGGTGGTGAAGTAGATATAGAAAGTGCCTTGGGCGACGCCTGCCTCGCTGGTAATGTGGCCGATGGAAGCGTCGTTGTAGCCTTTCTCGCCGATCACCCGTTCGGCGGCAGCCAGGATCGCCTTTCGGGTGGCTTCTCCGCGCGCCGTTTTTGGCTGATTGCCTGCAGCCTTTTGCGGCGCGTCTGCTTCTGCGGCCGGTTTGCGCACCTGCTGTTTCCTCCCAATTCATGAAACATGAATCAGTATTCATGTTTGAGGATTGAAAGCAAGAAACTTCTTCAAGCAGAGCCGAAGAATGCGGCAATTTGGCCCGATGCGGTTTTTCATGCAGTTCTTGTTTTGGGGGCGGCCACGAAAGCTTTCCGCCAATCACCTTCGGATACCCTTCCGTTTCGCCGGGTTTTCCGGGCTTTTGCCAACATGGAAACGAAGCCGGTTTTCCCGGACAAACTGCGGCAACTGAAACTATGGCGATTGGACGCAGCTGGGGTTTTTGACCTTGATCAAGGCCAAAACTTTGATAAGCAGTTTTGAATGGCTATAAGTTAGCTGCTAGTCTGGAATCGGACGGAAAGGCTCCAGACAGCAAATTGGCCGCGCGGGACGCGAGTTGCGCGGGCAGGAGAGAGGCGCTGGCAAAGGTGCCCGCGATGAGAGGATCCTGAGAATGGACGTGAACGCGTATCTGGAAGAACGCCTGGGCAAACTGCACGACAATGGTAATTACCGCGTGTTTGCAGATCTGGAACGCCAGGCAGGTGATTTTCCGCGCGCAACCCGTTACCGCGAAGATGGCTCCGTCCAGGACGTCACCGTGTGGTGCTCCAACGACTATCTCGGCATGGGCCAGAACGAAAAGGTCGTGTCCGCGATGCAGGACGTGATCTCCAAATGCGGCGCAGGCGCAGGCGGAACGCGCAACATTTCCGGCACCAACCACTACCATGTTCTTCTGGAGAACGAGCTGGCCGACCTTCACGGCAAGGAAGCTGCTCTGATCTTCACCTCCGGTTATGTTTCCAACTGGGCGGCACTCGGTACGCTTGCCTCCCAGGTTCCGGGCATGATCGTCTATTCGGACTCGCTCAACCACGCGTCCATGATCGAGGGCATTCGTCATGCCCGCTGCGAAAAACGCATCTTCAAGCACAACGACTATGAAGACCTGGAACGCCAGATGGCGGCGGACGACCCGAACGCACCGAAGCTGGTCGCGTTCGAAAGCGTTTACTCCATGGATGGCGACATCGCGCCGATCAAGGAAATCTGCGACGTTGCTGACAAGTTCGGCGCACTGACCTACCTCGACGAAGTTCATGCGGTCGGCATGTACGGCCCGCGCGGCGGCGGCGTTGCCGAACGCGAAGGCCTGATGGATCGTCTGACCATCATCGAAGGCACGCTCGGCAAGGCCTTTGGCGTGATGGGCGGTTACATCACCGGTTCGAAGACGGTTGTCGACTTCATCCGCTCCTTCGCCTCCGGCTTCATCTTCACCACCGCCCTGCCGCCGGCACTGGCAGCAGGCGCAGCCGTCTCCATCCGTCACCTGAAGGACAGCCCGTTCGAGCGCAAGGCGCACAAGGACCGGGTCGCCCAGGTCCGCGCCGCTCTCGACAAGCGCGGCATCCCGCACATGGAAAACCCGAGTCACATCGTTCCGGTGATGGTGGGTGATGCCAAGAAGTGCAAATGGATCTCCGACATCCTTCTGGATACCTACGGCATCTACGTTCAGCCGATCAACTATCCGACGGTCCCGGTCGGCACGGAGCGCCTGCGCTTCACCCCGACCCCGCTGCACACGGCGGAGGACATCGAACACCTCGCCAGCGCGATCAACGACCTGTGGTCGCAATGCGCATTGGCCCGCGCCGTCGCGTAAGCGCTGGTTGAAAAGCAAACATTTCGGAACCCGCCCTCCAATCAAGGGCGGGTTTTTCTTTGAGCGTTTCCCAGCTTCGACATCCCAAGGCGTGACCATGGGATCCAAACCATTGCGGTTCCACTCAACTCTTTTGCACGAGGAAGCGCATCGGCATGGATTGCATGGGTCAGACCCACTAGAGCAGATCGCGTTTCAAGATATTTCCAGTCAAACGCGACACGATCTAGTGTCCGATTCACGGTTTGTTGCGTCAGCAGCAAGACCGGGACCCAGTACGCCGTGTCGTATGAGGCGAAAAACGCAAACTCAGTGAGTTACTGGATCCCTGCCTGCGCAGGGATGACAAGTTGCCAATGCTTGAGTGCTAAATTCTGTGTCGAGGGTTTTCCCGAATACGAGTGGGGGAAGGTGTACAATGAGGCGTGACACCAACGACGAACGTCGCGACACGGCCATCATCCGCCCTGCCCTTTTCCCGCCCCTGCCCTAACTTTCCTCAGATGTGTTTGCCTTGGGGAGACGGTTGCGATGCGGATGATCCTTGCTGTTGTAGTCTGTTGCCTGTTCCTGATCCCGTCTGCTTTCTCTGAAGAACTCGACCTGGAACTGGTCTTGCTGGCGGATGCAACCGGGTCCATCGATGACGAGGAAATCCGCTTCCAGCGCAGGGGATATGCAGATGCGATCACGGATCCGTCAGTGCTGAATGCCATTTCCAGCAATATCTACGGCAAGATCGTCGTCACCTATGTGGAATGGGCCGACATGCATTCCCAGGATGTGGTCGTGGACTGGACAGTCATTGACGGACCGGAAAGCGCCCAGCACTTTGCCGCAGAGCTGATGGCGGCGCCGCGCCGGGCCTATGGCCGCAACGCCATTGGCGCCGCCCTCCTGAAAGGCAAGGCGCTGATCGACGGCAATGCCTTTCAGGGCCTGCGCAGGGTGATCGACCTGTCCGCCGACAGTGCCAACAACTGGAACGGTCCGACCATACCCGAAGCCCGGGATATCGTGGTTTCGTCCGGTATCGTCATCAATGGTCTGGCGGTTCTGTGCCGGCATTGTTCCGGGCGGCCGATAGCCTACGATCTGGAAGAGCGGTTCTTCCAGAGCATCATCGGTGGGCCGGCCGCCTTCGTGGTGACGGCCGACAGCCCCCAGACCTTTGCCGAGGCAGTACGCAAGAAACTGATCCTGGAAATCGCGGCGAAACCAGCCGATGCCCGGCGCATCCTGAAGCAAATGGCGACCTTGCAGTAATCCTCATACGGGCTTTCACCCGGTTCTTTCGAAGGGCATTGCGACCTTCGAAAAATCACGACTGTCGCACAATGGCGTCATCGGATTATGATTTGAGACGGCAGCCCGCGCTGTCCTAACGTCACAGCGTTCGAGGGGGATACCGTTTCATGACAACCGGCCTGTTGCTTCTGGCGTTATTTACGGTCAGCTACACGCTGCTGGCCAGGACGCTGTCGAACGGCATATTGACGGCGCCGATCCTCTTCATCGGCTTTGGTTACCTGATGGCACAGACCGGACTGATGCCCGGAACCGATGCGGAACGCCTGCTCCACATCGTTGCCGAAACGGCTCTCATCGTCCTCCTGTTTCTGGACGCCGCGCAGACCAACCTTCAGGCGCTGCGGAGGCGCCATCAATGGCCATTGCGCATGCTGGCCTTCGGTCTGCCACTTGCCATCATTATCGGCACCTTTGCCGCCATACCTTTTCTGAGCGGCGAACCTCTCATCGTCGCGGCCCTCGCCGCAGCGCTTCTCGCACCCACCGATGCTGCTCTCGGGCAGGCGGTCGTCACCAACAAGGCGGTGCCGGAGCGGGTGCGCCGAGCGCTGACACTGGAAAGCGGCCTCAATGACGGACTGGCCCTGCCGGCGATTTTGCTGTTCGCGAGCCTCGCCGGGGAAATGATGCAGCCGGGGGCGACCGACTGGCTGATGTTTGGTGCCAAACAACTGGTCCTCGGACCGCTGGCCGGTGCGGCGATCGGTGCAGCAGGCGGTGTGCTGTTTCTGGCAGCCAAACGCCGGGGCATGACTACCGACACCATCGAAGGCATCGGCGCCATCGCCATGGCCTGCGGTGCATATCTTGCCGCCGGCGAAATCGGCGGCAACGGTTTCATATCAGCGTTCGTCGCAGGTCTCTTCTTCGGCAACGTCATCAAGGGACAATGCGCCTTCATTTACGAATTTACGGAAAGCGAAGGCCAGATGCTCTCCTGGGGAGCCTTCTTCCTGATTGGCCTTGCCCTGGTGCCCGAGGCCATCACGCACCTTGATGCCGGCAGCCTGGCTCTCATTCTGGTCAGCCTGTTCGTCGTGCGACCGCTGGCGGTCTGGCTGTCACTCGCCGGGACGGATGCCGCCCCGCTGACCAAGCTCTTTTTCGGCTGGTTCGGCCCACGCGGACTGGCGACAGCCCTTTTCGCGCTTCTCATCGTTGACCAGATCGATCACGAAATCGGTCAGCAGTTGCTGAACCTCGCCGTCAACGCGGTCTGGATCAGCGCGGTTCTGCACGGTGTCACAGCCGTCCCTTTTGCCAAATGGTACGGTGCTCACATGTCCGGTCAGGACGGAGCAGCGGAACTCAAGGCCATGCCGCCCATGCGGCCGGAGGTACCGGCTGACTGAACTTCGAACAACCCAATAGCCAGGGCGCATATCGCCATTAGCCGGGGGAAGACATGACAAAACAGTTTGTTGCCAAACTCAGCGAATTGCCGGACAGAAAGCCACAATATGCCCTCGTCGCCGATGTCGATCTGGTGGTCGTTCGCTTCGATGACGACATCTCTGTCTTCTACGGCCGCTGCCTGCATCGCGGTGCACTCATGTCCGACGGCTATGTCAGCGGCAACAACCTGATCTGCGGCGTTCATTACTGGGACTACCGGCTCGACAGCGGCGTCTCCGAATACAACAACTCCGAGGCCTTGCCAAAATTCAGAAGCTGGGTGGAAGGCGACGATATCTTCGTCGACGAGGACGAGATTTCCGCCTGGGCGCAGGAGCACCCGCAGCCGTTCAACCGCAAGAGTTATCTCGGTCTCTATGCCGACACCAGCCACGGCACCGAGGAAGAACCCTATAATGGCCTGATCCAGCAATATGCCCGTGATGGCCTTAAGAAGACAGGTCATCATGGACGCGTCGATGCCATGGGCGTGCCGCGCAACCAGTTGCCCGACTGGGACGACATCCAGATCCTGACGGCTCAGCTGCAGAAATTTCCGCTGCTGGAGGACGAGGCGGTTGGAACCGACGTCGTGGTTGGGCCGAACGCACAGAAGCCGCTGAGGCTGAAGATCCCGCTGCTTGTCTCCGACATGAGCTTCGGTGCCCTGTCGGAACCGGCCAAGATTGCCCTTGCCAGAGGCGCGGAGCTTGCAGGCACCGGCATCTGCTCAGGTGAAGGTGGTATGCTGCCGGAAGAACAACAGGCCAATTCGAGGTATTTCTATGAACTTGCCTCGGCCCGTTTCGGCTTTGCCTGGGACAAGCTCGACAAGGTTCAGGCGTTTCATTTCAAGGGCGGTCAGGGCGCCAAGACCGGCACCGGCGGCCATCTGCCCGGAGCCAAGGTCAGGGGCAAGATTGCCGAAGTTCGCGGCCTCAAGGAAGGCGAAGACGCGATCTCGCCGCCGCGTTTTCCCGACTGGACGGATCGATCCCAGATAAAGGACTTCGCCGACGAGGTGCGCGCCCGCACCGGCGGCATCCCTATCGGCTACAAGCTGTCGGCCCAGCACATCGAAAAGGACATCGATGCGGCGCTGGAAGTCGGTGTCGACTACATCATTCTTGACGGCCGTGGCGGCGGCACCGGTGCCGCGCCGATCATCTTCCGGGACAACATCTCTGTTCCCACCATCCCCGCGCTCGCCCGCGCCCGCCGGCACCTCGACACGTCGGGACGGCCGGACATCACGTTGATCATCACCGGCGGTCTGCGCAAACCGGCCGATTTCATCAAGGCTCTGGCGCTTGGTGCCGATGCCGTGGCGCTTTCCAATTCGGCCATGCAGGCCATCGGCTGTATCGCCATGCGTGCCTGCCACACCAACAACTGCCCGGTCGGGATCGCCACCCAGAAACCGCATCTGGTCAATCGGCTGGAAATCGAGAAATCCGCCCGCCAGCTTACCAACTTCTTCGAGGCTTCGGTCGAACTGATGCAAGTCATGGCACGGGCCTGCGGACATTCGCACCTGAGCCAGTTCACGCTGGCTGACCTGACCACCTGGAAACGGGAAATGGCAGAGCTTTCCGGCGTAGCCTATGGCGGTGTCGCGTAATCGATCGGCATTTTGAGGGAGGAAGACCCATGGACGCTCAGGACCTCGACTGGATCAAGGTTGGAAACGTCAAAGACCTACCTGAAGGCCGGGTGAAAACGGTCACGGCCCGCACGACCTCGATCTGCCTGTCGCATTTCGACGGCCAGTGGGCCGCCATGGACAACCACTGTCCGCATCAACGCGGCCCACTGGGAGAAGGCTCCATCGAAAAGGGATCGGACGGCAAATGCTGGATCCGCTGCCCCTGGCACGGCTGGGACTTCGATCCGCTGACGGGCGCTCCTCCCGGCGGTCATGAGGACAGCGGTCAGAAGCTTTATCCGCTCAGGATAGACGGCGACGAAATCTTCATCGGACTGGAACCGGAGCCCCCTCACGAACGCACGGTGACAGACGTCATGGCCGAAACCATGGTCAACTGGGGCGTCAAGCGCGTCTTCGGCATGGTCGGCCATTCCAACCTCGGCCTTGCCGATGCCATCCGCCGTCAGGTTGTCAAAGGCACACTGGGCTACATCGGCATTCGTCACGAAGGTGCCGCAGCCTTCGCTGCCTCCGCCTATGGCAAGCTGACCGGCAAACCGGCGGCCTGCCTCACCATTGCAGGCCCAGGCGCAACCAACCTTCTGACCGGTCTCTGGGATGCCAAGGTCGACCGGTCACCGGTGCTGGCCCTCACCGGCCAGGTGCAGACGCAGGTATTTGGCCCGGGCGCGTTCCAGGACATTGATCTCAAATCCGCGTTCGAGGCCGTCTCGAAGTTTTCCCAGCCGGTGCTCAGCACCTCCAACCATGCCGAGCTGATGTCGCTCGCCTTGAAAACCGCGTTGGTGGAGCGGGACGTTGCCAACCTGATTTTCCCGGACGATGTCCAGACCAACCCGAGCAGCAAGGACGCCGGCAAACCCGAGGGCCGCCTGGGCGGAAACACCATCACGCCTTCTGGCGAGGACCTTGCCAGAGCCATCGACATGATCAACACGGCCAGACGCCCGGTTATCGTGCTCGGTTACGGCGCCAGGGATGTCCGCGACAAGGTCATCGCACTGGCCGAAAAGATCGGCGCGCCAGTCCTGACCACTTTCAAGGGCAAGGGGCTGATCCCGGACACGCACCGGTTGGCGGCTGGTGTGCTTGGCCGATCAGGAACGCCGATTGCAAGCTGGTTCATGAACGAGGCGGATCTGATCATCTCGCTCGGGTCGTCCTTTGCCAATCACACCGGCATTGCTCCCTACAAGACCATCATCCAGGTTGATTTCGAACGCATGCAGCTCGGCAAGTTCCATCCCGTGACCCTGCCTGTATGGGGAGAGATCGGCACCTTCTGCGAGGCGATTGTCGATCAGGTCCTGAAACCGGCTGACGCCCCCGACCAGGCAAGTGAACTGGTGGAACGCTGGACAATCTGGCGCGCGGAAAAGGAACATCGCCTTGCAGAGGACAGCGGCAGGGGTATTCACTCGGCGGCTGTGTTCAAAGTGTTGAGCGAATTGTGCCCACCGGACGCGATTATCCCGGTCGACGTCGGCAACAACACATATTCCTTCGGTCGCTATTTCGAACCTTGCGGACAGCGCATCCTGATGTCCGGCTATCTCGGCTCCATCGGCTTCAGCCTGCCCGCGGCCCTGGGCGCCTGGAGCGCGACCCAGGATTTCGAGGAATTCCGTGGCCGCAAGGTTATCTCGATTTCCGGTGACGGCGGCTTCGGCCAGTATGCGATGGAGTTCACCACCGCCGTCAAATACGGAATGGATATAACCCATATCCTTTTGAACAATTCCGAGCTCGGCAAGATCTCCAAGGAGCAGCGCTCTGGCGAATGGCCGGTCTGGGAAACGAACCTAACCAACCCGTCCTTCGCCGCCTTCGCGCGCCTGTGCGGCGGTCACGGCCACAGGGTGACGGACGCTGCCGAACTGAAAGACGCCATCGCAGACGCCATCGCCCATGATGGCCCGTCGCTGGTGGAAATCATCACCGATGCGGATCTGGTGTGATGCGAACCGTAGCAAGTTCACAATCGCTCTCCCTACGCGGCAAGGCCACTCGAGCAACACCTCTTTCCTCCTCCGTCATCCCATGGCGCGACCATGGGATCCATGCCATTGAGGTTCGACATGACCAACCTCGCGCAAGGCACAGAAACGGCATGGATCGCAGAGTCGAGCCCTGCAATGACGTGGTTGGAGGAGCGGCTAACTCGCACCGGAAGAAAGGAAGAACCCGTTGGCAATGCTATGTATTGAGCTAAGCTGACACCAAATCGTGTCCAGACCAATCGGGAGGCCTAATTGCAAACAGCAGCCATACTGATCGATATCGGCAAATACTATCTGATGGCCGGCGGGCTGGTCGCGGCACTCTTTCTTGTCATCGGCATCGATCGGGTGGAACCGTCCGCGCGTGGATCTCACGTGTTCCGACCCTTGCTCATTCCCGGCATCTGCCTGATCTGGCCTCTGGTGCTCTATCGCTGGTACGTGCTTGAAAAACTTGGGGAGACTGGCCGGTGAAACGTGCGCATCGAAAGGCTCATGCCCGTATCTGGACCATCCTTGGCCTGCTCCTGCCGCTGGTCTTCTTCACCATTCTGGCCATACGCCAGTCGCCCCCCGCGGACAGACCGGCTGTGCTGATCGAGGCCCCGGCAGAAAGCTCCGGGGAGGCAAGCCAATGAGCGTGCAATACACACCGGTCATATGGAACCGCAACAAGATGGTCTATGATGCCGTCCTGCTGATTGCCGTCGCGCTTTATCTTTACGTCTTCATTCGTGTCGGCCCGTTCTACGAGGACGTCACCCGGCCGATTGATGGTGCCATCCTGAGGATGCGCGCTTTCGGAAGCTGTGCCTTCCTGATGCTGACCGTGATCCTGTGCATCGGGCCACTGGCCCGGCTCGACAGACGCTTTCTGCCACTGCTCTACAACCGCCGCCATTTCGGCGTGATGACCGCCGGTATTGCCGCCGTTCACGCCAACTATGTGCTCGGCTGGTATTTCAACTTCTCACCGACCGACAGCTATGTCGCGCTGCTGTCCTCCAACACAAGCTACGGGCAGGTGCTCGGCTTTCCCTTCGAGGCCTTCGGTATTGCCGCGCTGTTGATCCTCTTCGTGCTGGCCGCCACCAGCCATGATTTCTGGCTCAGCTTTCTGGGAGCGCCGATCTGGAAGGCGCTGCACATGTTCATCTATGCCGCCTATGCTTTCGTGGTGCTGCATGTGGCGCTCGGCGCTCTGCAAGGACCGTCCGATCCCATCTTCACCGGCATGGTTTCGGCAAGTGTTGTTCTGGTCTGCGGCCTTCACTTTGCAAGCGGGCGCCTGGAAGCCAATCGGGAAAAGAACGATGCAACGGCAAAGGCTTCGCTGGAGGAAGCCGGCTGGGTTGTTGCCGGAGAAGTCGAC
The DNA here is from genome assembly GCF_054658235.1 of Roseibium sp. LAB1. NCBI lineage: Bacteria > Pseudomonadati > Pseudomonadota > Alphaproteobacteria > Hyphomicrobiales > Stappiaceae > Roseibium > Roseibium sp. LAB1. The sequence goes on from NZ_BAAGIB010000001.1 coordinate 1,838,131, forward strand.
GAGATCGACGACAAATGCGCCAAGGTCGTGACCCTGAGCGACGAGGAACGCGTCGCCATCTTCAAGTACGACGGCAAGCTGTCCGCCGTCACCAATGTCTGCGCCCACCAGAACGGCCCGCTTGGCGAGGGCAAGGTGCTGTGGGGCTGCATCACCTGCCCATGGCACGGGTATCAGTACAATCTGGCCGACGGCCGCGCGCCCGCCCCCTTCACCGAAAAGATCGCCACCTACAAGCTGAAGCTGGTCGGCTCCACCGTTCTTCTGGACCCGAAAGCCCTGCCGCCCGGCACCTATGTCGAGCCGGTCGTGATCGGAGGTGCCTCATGAGCTGGAAACAAACCAAGGCTGCTCCGTTCTTCGTCGGCTATCTCAACAAGGTGCCGAAGCCACTGGTCGCCTTTGTTGGTGTCTTCTCCCTCTGCTTCGTCGCAGGCCTGGGCCTTGCGGCCTTTGCCCTCTCCTCCACCCAGAATGACCCCGGCAGCGGCGCGTTTCAGTGGGGCAACCGGTTCGAGCAAACGGGCCGGCTTGAACTGCGGCCCTATCCCGTGTTCCGCCTTCCCGCTGATGGCGACACCCCTGCCCGCACCTACATGCTGGCCGGCCAGGGCAAGCGTGGTGTTTTCGAACAGGCCGAGGCCAATCGCGAGACGCCAGTGACCCTGCGCGGTGTGCCGGTGAACCGCGGCGACCTGACGATGATCCAGGTAGGACAGGTGGAAGCTGCAGCGGACGCCGCGCCCGGTTTCAATCCGGCCGAACCCGTCTCGCTCGGCCGCTGGAAACTGACCGGCGAGATCTGTGACGGCAAGTGCTACGCGGGCGCCATGCGCCCCGGTCGCGGCCTTGCACACAAGGCCTGCGCGGACCTCTGCCTCACCGGCGGCATTCCGCCGGTCTTCGTGTCGTCCGGACCGGTCGAGGGGCGCAATTTCTTTCTTCTGGCAGGCAAGGACGGCCAGCTTCTTGGCGAGGCCATCGATCCGCTGCTGGCGCTTTACATCGAGGTCGAAGGCGAGGTCGAACAACTGGATGACCTGATGGTGTTCAAGGCAGACCTTCTGACCGCACGGGTGCTGAAATGAGCGAACAGCCGCAAAAGCCACTCTGGCAGACAATCCTGATCTCGCTGGTGTTGACGGCACTCCTCGCCGCGGTTGCCTGGGCCGTCTGGACCTACGCCAACAGCAGCGTCCAGAATTTTGCCCCCGGCACCTTGCTGCGCGACCTCCGCTTCTTCATCGGCCTGCTTGCCGTGTTCCTGGTGCTTAGTCTGCTGGACCGGATTGTCGAGTTCGTGAAGGCGAAATTGGGCAACGGACACTGACGACAAACCATCGGGAAGGTCATCCCAGGTTCCTGGCCCTACCACCAACGCTTCAAACTTGAAGACGAGGGCAAAGCGCGGCCTGCTTATCAACTCAGCCCTTCACCAGCCCCCGCAGCAGGCTGTTGAACGTCTCCGGCTCTTCCATGTGCGGCGCATGGCCTGATGCCTCGAAGCCATGAAAATGAAAATCCGGAACGTTGTCTGCATGCCAGCGATGCACGCCCGGGCCGTAGAGCTGGCTGCGCAGTCCGGCCACCAGATGAAACGGCACGGGAAAGGCTTTCAGAAGCGGGCGGAAATCCTGTGCGGTCAGCGATGCCCACATCGGCTTCAACAGGACGGGATCGGCCGCGGCAATTTCCGTGCGGGCAAGCTCTGCAGCACACTTCGGCACAGGCTGCCCTTCCGCGAAAAGGCGTCTCGCGATCCGGGCCGGCAACTTGCCCCAATCCGCGACGATGGCGTTCAGAAAATGGCTGTTGAGGTCTGCATTGAGGCCGTTCAGCGTTCCGTTCTGCCATTCAGGATCGTTGAGTACCTTCGGTGTCATATCGATGGCAACGAACTGCGAGATCCTGTCGGCGCCGTGCCGCTCGATCATCGCGTAGGACACCAGCGCGCCCATCGACCAGCCACACAGGACGACGTCGGAAAGATCCCGGTCACTCAGCGTTGCTTGAACCGCATCGGCAGCCGCCTCGATGGTCAATGGCAGCCGGTCAGCCGTTTTGCCGTGTCCCGGCAGATCCGGAACGATGCAGCGGGCGTCCGCCTTGAGCGCATCGATCTGAGCATCGAAGAACCGGCCCGGACAGGACCAGCCGTGGATCAGCACCAGCGGTCTGCCCGTTCCCTCGTCGCGGATATGCATCATATTTCCGCTCACGCACGCCCTGCCCGTAGCCGTCCAACTATGCCCGTCGGGAAAAAATAGACCGACAGAATGAAGAGAACACCGAGCCACAACAGCCAGCGTTCCGGCGCCACCAGCGTCGAGAACACCGGCACCGCGCTGGTCGCCTCCGCAGCGACTCCCATCAGGTTCTGCAGGTAGGTCTGCGCCAGAATGAACAGGGTTGCCCCGAGCACGGCCCCGTAGAGCGTACCCATGCCCCCTATCACGACCATCAGCAGAATGTCGATCATGATCTCCATGGAGAGCGTTGTCGCCGGGCCGGTGTAGCGCAGCCAGATGGCCAGGAGAGAGCCGGCAAGAGCCGCCATGACTGCGGACAGAACGGTGGCCGTGGTGCGGTACCAGACCACACGGTAGCCGATAGCTTCAGCCCGGAAGGCATTGTCGCGAACCGCCTTCAGCGTGCGGCCGAAGGGCGAGTTGACGATGCGCAGCATGACCAGGAACAGGATCGCTGCAGCAAAGAACACCAGGTAATAGGCCAGGATCTTGCCATTGATGCTGACGTCGAACACCTTCGCCTTGATCAGCTTGAAGGCCGGCGTCAGTTCGCGCGGGATCTTGTAGTTGAGCCCGTCTTCACCGCCCGTGAGCCACGACATCTGCGATACCAGCACGGCAAAGGCGCTTGCCACCGCCAGCGTCACCATGGCGAAGAAGATCGCCTTCACCCGCAGCGAGAACAACCCGATGGCCAGTGCGAACAGAGCAGCGACGCCGGCGCCCGCCGCCGTTCCCCAGATCAGCGAGCCATAGTTCGGCCCGGTGGTCGACAGGGCCAGCGCGGTCCCATAAGCGCCGATCCCGAAGAACATGGTGTGGGCGAAGGAAACGATACCCGCATACCCCAACAGCAGATCGTAGCTTGCCACCAGCACGATGAAGATGCAGATCCGCGCCGCCGTCTCCAGCGACTTCGTACCGGGAAAGAGAAACGGCGCGAAGGCGAGCGAAATCAGCACAATCAAAAGCAGCGCAGTCAGAAGACCGCTGCGCGGTGTGTCGCCGGAAAGAAGTCTGGTCAGCATTCTCTTGTCCCGTCCCTACTTCGCCTTGACGACCGGATAAAGGCCCTGCGGCCGCCACATCAGCACCGCAACCATCAGCGCGATGGTCGAGATCAGCGCCACCTTCGGCGCCAGAAACGCGGTGTAATTGGCAAGCAGCCCCACCAGCATCGCACCGATGAAACACCCTTCGACCGAGCCGAGCCCACCGATGATCACGACGATGAACACCAGCACCATGATCTCCGAGCCCATGTGCGCGGTAATCGTTTCCTGATAGAGGCCCCACATGACGCCTCCCAGCCCGGCCAGTGCGGACCCGGTCATGAACACGATCAGGAACAGGCGGCGGACGCGGTAGCCGAGCGCTTCGACCATCTCGCCGTTTTCCACCCCGGCCCGCACCAGCAGGCCGATCTTGGTGTTCTTCAGAATATGACGCATCCCCAGGAACAGCGCGAGCCCGATGCCTACGGCCACCAGCCGGTATTTCTCGATGGCTGCTTCGCCGATCACCAGCGATCCCTGCAAGGCTTCCGGCCGGGACATGTGCAGCTCATCGGGGCCCCAGACCACATAGATCATCTGCTGGGCGACGATCAGCCCGCCCATGGTGACAAGGATCTGCTTGAGGTGTTCGCCATAGACCGGCATCACGATCACCCGCTCGAAGGCAAGACCGAGCAGGCCGGTGACGAGCATTGCCGCAAGGATCGCGATCAAAACGGCAGTCAGGTTCATGAACACGCTCGGTGAAGCCGTCCAGCCCGCCAGCCAGGCCAGAACCGTAAAGCCGACAAAGGCACCGACGGCGACAAAGGCACCATGGCCGAAGTTGATCACGTCCATCAGCCCGAAGACCACGGTCAGTCCCGACGCCATGATGAAGATCATCATGCCCATGGCGAGCCCGGCCACCGTCAGCGTGAGCCAGCTTGCCAGATTGCCGATGGCGATGAGGCCAAGAATGGCCAGCACCGGGACCAGCAGCACCGGCAGTTTCTGGGCAAGCTGTTCCTTCAGCGGGATCTTCTCGATCCGCGGTTTGATCGCCGTCTCGCTCATTGATGCGCCTCCAGGCTCAGTCCCATGAGTTTTTCCTGCAAGGCCACATCCGCCACCAGCTCGTCCATTCTGCCGGAATGTATGATGCGGCCATCATCCATCACGGCGACCGTGTCGCCGACGCTTGAGGCCATCGCGAAATTCTGCTCCACCAGCAGGATGGTGGTGTCGGTTTCCTTCAGTTCCTTCAGCGCATCGGTCATCGCCTTGATGATCGCCGGGGCGAGACCTTTCGTCGGCTCGTCGATCAGGATCAGGCGGCGCGGTTCGATGATCGCGCGTGCCACCGACAGCATCTGCTTCTGACCACCTGAAAGCGTTCCCGCGGAGGAATTCCAGAAACTGCCGATCGGCGGAAACAGCTCCTTGATCCAGGCAAGGCGCTTTTGGTCCATCGGTCCGTTGGCAGAGGCCAGGATCATGTTTTCGGCAACCGTCAGATCTGTGAAGATGCCCATGTCTTCCGGCACGAAGGCGATTCCCCTGCGGGAGATCTCCGGGGTCGACAGCCTGGTGATGACATGATCGCCGAAGCGGATATCGCCCTGGCTCGCCGTCCAAAGCCCCATTATCGTCCGCAAGGTGGTGGTCTTGCCCGCACCATTGCGGCCGAGCAGAACGGTCACACCACCTTCCGGCACTGCAAGATCGACACCCTGCAGGATGTGATAGGGCCCGATGTGGGTATGAACCCCGGACAAGGTGAGCAGATTTTCCGCCATCACGCAGCCTCCCCGGACGAGACCGGTGCCTTGCCGAGATAGGCCTCCTGGACAATCGGCAGGGCGATCACTTCCGACGGTTCTCCATCGGCCACCAGCGCCCCGTTGTGCAGAACGATGATGCGGTCGGCCAGGGTGCGGATGACATCCATCTTGTGTTCCACCAGCAGGATCGTGCGGTCCATGTCGCTCTTCAGTTTCTTGATCAGCTCCAGGATCACCGGCACCTCGTCGACGCTCATGCCCGCAGTCGGTTCGTCAAACATCAGCACCTGCGGACCAAGGGCGATCAGCAGCGCCACTTCCAGCTTGCGCTGGTCGCCGTGAGGCAGGGCCGAAACGGTCTGGTCTGCCTGGTCGATCAGCCGGACTTCTGACAGCACATGGTCTGCGCGCTCCAGAAGTTCCACATGGCTTTCGGCGACGGAGAAAAGATCAAAGCCCTTGCGGGCCTTCGCCTGCGCCACAAGGCGCACGTTTTCGCGCACGCTCAACGTCGGGAACAGATTGGTCAGCTGAAACGCCCGGCCGATACCCCGGTCTGTACGCTCGGGCACCGACAGTCTGGTGATGGTTTCTCCGTTGAGCAGCACCGCCCCGGAGGTTGCGCTCAACTGGCCGGAGATCAGGTTGAAATAGGTGGTCTTGCCGGCGCCATTCGGCCCGACAATCGCCGTCAGCGTGCCGCGCTCGAACGCGCAGGAAACATGATCGACCGCCACATGCCCGCCGAAGCGGATCGTCAGGTCTCTCGTTTCCAGAATCGGGTGTTCCTTGGCCACGATGCGCGTTCCCAGGCTGAAAATGTCGTGAAAACAGTATCGGAAGTGTGCCCGGCCGGACAGTGATCGGCCAGCCGGGCAAACAGTTGGTCCAGGGGCCACGCTGGCGAAGCAATAAGCCCCGCCGCGTCTTCATTCGACTTACTGGTTGCGCACCGGGATGTTCATGTCCTCGATTTTCAGTTCGCGCACCAGCTCCGGAATTCCCCATTCGACATCCGGGTCGACCTTGATCTTGAAATGATACATGGACTGCAACGCCTGGTGATCTTCCGCCCGGAACATCATCTTGCCCTTCGGCGTTTCGAACTCCATGCCTTCCATGGCGGTGATCAGGTCCTCGGTTTCCGTGGAACCTGCCTTGCGGATCGCCTCCACAATGGCGATACCGGCCGACATGCCACCTGCGGTGAAAAAGTCCGGCGGCGCATCGAAACGTTTCTGGTGTTCTGCCACCAGCCAGTCGTTCACCGGGTTCTTCGGGATCTCGTAGTAGTAATAGGTTGCGCCTTCCATGCCTGGCAGTTCCTTGTAGGCCGCCATAGCCGCCAGGATGTTGCCGCCCGTGGCGATTTCGACGCCGAAACGCTCCGGCTCCATTGCCTTGATCTTGCTGATCGGATTGCCGCCGCCGGCCCAGATCACGAACAGGAACTTGCGGCCCGGCTCATCCTTCAGGGCATCGAAGACGCGCTGTGCGTTGGCGGTGAAATCCTTGGTGTCGGTCGGAGCATATTCCTCGAATACCAGCTTGGCACCGGTGCCTTCCAGCGCTTCCTTGAAGGCGGCAACGCCATCGCGTCCGAAAGCATAGTCCTGGGCCAGCGTCGCGATGGAGACACCTTCCTGCCCAAGTGCAACAGCGTTGGAAATCGCGTCCTGGGATGAATTGCGCGAGGTGCGGAAGATGTAGCGGTTCCAGTTCTCGCCGGTGATGCTGTCGGCCACAGCCGGTTCCACCAGCAGCACCTTCTCGTATTCTTCAGCGACCGGCAGCATGGCCAGCGCAACGCCGGAGGAGACGGGGCCGACGGCGATATCGACTTCATCATCACCATAGGCTTCCGCCAGCACGGCCTTGCCGATATCCGGCTTCAGCTGCGTGTCCTTCTCGATGACCACGATCTTGCGGCCGTCGATTTCCATGGTGCCGTCGGTGGCATATTCGAGGCCCATCATCAGGCCGGTATGCGACTGTTTCGCATAGGCCTCCAGGGCACCGGTCTTGCCGTAAACATGGGCGATCTTGATATCGTCGGCCAGGGCGCCGGACACACCGGCAGCCGCCACGCCAATGCCTGCCACAAGCGGCACGGCCCAGCGAAAAACGCGTTTCGTCATGAATTCTCCTCCCGTTGCGCGAAAGGCCGGAAAACCTGCAGGACCGCTCCCACGGCCTTCACAGGGCAACATCATCGCCTGACGCAGCAATATATGACACATGAATCAGTATTCATGTCAAGGCATGATACGCGTTCATATCAGTCGCCTCACCGGGCCGGGCGTCGGTGAGTGTAACCGGTGACTGTGACCGGAGACTGCTGCGGGGGACACAAAAGCACAGCCTCGCGAACTGCGGCGCGATGCATGACGTCATCTGATAAAGGCTGTTCTCAGTTCCCGTCGCAATCCGGTTTACAGTCGCAACCAAGCGATCCGAAAGACGCAGACACCAGGAAGGATGTCATCTCCGCGAAAGCGGAGACCAAGGAATCCCCATCGGCACCTCGTTGCGCGATAACGACCGCCCAGGTGTCCTGGATCCCGGCTCGCGCTGCGCTTGGCCGGGACGACAATCGGAGAGGTTTGCGTTCCTCACCGTTGTTCAGGGATCCGCAGGTACAGGATAAGTGTAGCGAACTCTTTTTCGAACGAGGAGAGGCGCCAAAGGCGCGGCTGATATCTGGGTTCCAGATCGGCGTTCGGCTTTGCCTCATTTGTCCGGAATGACGTTCGGAAGGAGGTCGCCACCTCGGCTGGCAGCCTCGGCGAGACTACCGCAGCCGCTTCTCCGTCTTCGCATCGAAGAACAGCGCCGAGGCCGGGTCGAAGTCGATGGCAACAAGGCCATCGGAAACCGGGGCATCCTCACCCTTGGTTTCCACGATCACCCGCTCGCCGGTCGGACAGATAAGATACGAATAGGCGACACCGCCAAGCTGCTCGCACAGATCAACCTTCGCACCCTCCTGCGCCGATGACACTTTCAGATGCTGAGGACGTAGCCCGACCAGTACCTTCTCGCCCTTGGCGGGCAACGCGACACCAGTCGGAACGGAGATATCGCCGAATGCTGCGACGCTGACTGCGCCGTCACCCGCAATCCCCTCGACGAAGTTCATGCTGGGTGACCCGATGAAGCCCGCGACGAAACGATTGTCCGGATCGGAATAGAGCTGCAGCGGCGAACCGACCTGCTCGATAATACCGCCACGCAGAACCACGATCTTGTCCGCAAGCGTCATCGCCTCGACCTGATCATGTGTCACGTAGATCATGGTCGCGCCTATATCCTTGTGCAGGCGGGCGATTTCAACACGCATGTCGACGCGCAATTCCGCATCGAGGTTGGAGAGCGGCTCGTCGAACAGGAACACTTCCGGACCACGCACGATGGCGCGGCCGATGGCGACGCGCTGGCGCTGCCCGCCGGAAAGCGCCTTCGGCTTGCGCTTCAGATAGGGATCGAGCTTCAGGATGCGGCTGGCTTCGGCAACCTTGGTCTGGATCTCGGCCTTCGGATGACCATTCATCTTCAATCCGAAGCCCATATTCTCCTCGACTGTCATATGCGGGTAAAGCGCATAGGTCTGGAACACCATGGCGACACCCCGCTCGGCCGGATCAATCCTGGTCACATCCCGGCCACCGATCTCGATGCTGCCCTCGGTCGTTTCCTCTAGCCCAGCGATCATGCGCAGGAGCGTGGACTTGCCACAGCCGGACGGGCCGACAAAAACGCAGAATTCGCCATCCTGGATCTGAAGGTCCACTCCATGGATCACTTCCAGATCGCCATATTTCTTGACGGCTTTTGTCAGTGTGACGCCAGACATGTAATTCTCTCTCCCTTGGGATTTCTGTTACGCAGGGAACTGCCAGTCCTCGACCGCCGCTGCGATCTTGGAGGCCGCATCCAGCAGCGCGGGCCGCGCTTCCAGAAGCTGGTCAAGGCCTTTGCGCTGCGTGGAAGTTGTCACGGAAAGCGCCCCGACAGGCCGCCCCTTGGACGACAGGATCGGCGCTGCAATGCAGATGATGCCGGGCTCGTGTTCCTCGCGATCATAGGACAGCCCCTCTTCGCGGATCTTCTCCAGATCCGCCCGGAGCGCCTCCTCGCTGGCAAGCGTTGCCGGCGTGTATCGATAGAACGACTGCTTCTTCAAGACGTGATCGAGCTCAGCCGGCTCCAGAAAGGCCATCAGAGCCTTGCCGACACCGGTGCAATAGGCCGGGCCAACCTTGCCGGCCTGTGAAAACATGTCGATGGCGTTGGTCGGATTGCGCTTGTCGACATAAAGCACCTGTCCGCTGTCAAGCTGCGCCAGGTGCACGGTTTCGCCGACCGCTTCGGACAAGGCGCTGACGAAAGGACGCGCGATTGGCGCAATGGAGCTTTGCCGCCAGGCCGCATGCGCCAGCCGCACCAGCCGTATGCCGAGCGAATAGGTCTGCTGGCGTTCGTCGTAGGCCAGCATGCCCTGGCTCACCAGGGTCTGCAGCAGCCGGTAAAGTGTCGCCTTGGGATGGGTGCTTTCGGCCAATAGCTCGGAAAAGCGTACGGGCCGGCCGACAGCCGCGACCTTGTCGAGCACTTCCAGCGCCTTGCCGACCGTGCCGTCACCCGACGATGACCCCGCCTGTTTGATCATGCCTTCCTCCATCGGCCCGTTTCTTGTCGCCGAACCTGTTGACAACTTACCGCCATCGCATCAAAGTATCAATATACAAAACTAAGTTTCACATAATGGAACCAAAAGGGAGGACACCATGCGTTCCATGCTGAAAACGTCCGTAGCGGCATTTGCCATGTTGGCAACCGCGATGGGCGCAGCTTCTGCTGACGGCCTGACCGGCAATCTGAAAATCTTTCTCGATACGTCGAACCCGGCGCCACGCGCGACCATGGAAGAGATGATCGCCCAGTTCCAGGAGAAGAACCCGGAGCTGAACATCGAGACGACGGTGATTGACCGGGAAGCGTACAAGACCCAGATCCGCAACTTCCTGACGGCAAATGCGCCGGACGTTGCCACATGGTATGCAGCCAACCGGATGCGGCCCTACGTGGAGGCCGGCCTTTTCGAGGACGTTTCCGACCTGTGGGCGGACCCGGCCATCGGCGACAACCTCGCCTCGACCAAAGGCGCGATGACCATCGACGGCAAGCAGTGGGGCGTGCCCTACACCTACTATCAGTGGGGCGTTTACTACCGCAAAGACATCTTCGACGAGCTTGGCCTGTCTGAGCCCACAACCTGGGAAGAGGAAAAGGCGAACTGCCAGAAGATCATCGATGCCGGCAAGAAGTGCTACACCATCGGCACCAAGTTCCTCTGGACCGCCGGCGGCTGGTTCGACTACCTGAACATGCGCACCAACGGCTTCGACTTCCACATGGACCTGCTTACGGGCAAGGCCTCATGGAAGTCCGACGAAGTTCGCAAGACCTTCGCCAACTGGCGTGAGCTCATCGACATGGGCGCTTTCATCGACAACCACCAGACCTACTCCTGGCAGGAAGCCCTGCCGTTCATGGTCAAGGGTGATGCGGCCGCTTACCTGATGGGCAACTTCGCCGTCGCGCCGCTGCGCGAAGCTGGTCTTTCCGATGACCAGATCGATTTCTACCAGTTCGTGGAAATCACGCCGGGCGTTGCCAAGGCAGAAGACGCGCCGACGGACACCTTCCACATTCCGGCCAATGCCGAGAACAAGGAAAACGCACGCGAGTTCCTGAAGTTCGCGGTCTCGCCGGACGTTCAGACCTGGATCAACGACGGCAAGCACCTCGGCCAGCTGCCGGTGAACGCCAAGTCGTCGGTGGACAAGGACAAGTTCCTGGAACAGGGCTTCGAAATGCTGTCCACGAATTCCCCGGGCGGCGTTGCCCAGTTTTTCGACCGCGATGCCCCGGCGGAAATGGCAAAAGTTGCCATGGAAGGCCTGCAGGAATTCATGGTCAAGCCGGACAACCTGGACAAGATCCTGGACCGTTTGGACCGCGCCCAAAAGCGTATCTACAAGTAAGGTCCGCCTGCGCGTGACCGGACAGGGGGCAACCGCTCCCTGTCCTCTTTTCCGGTTTCCGCCGCCGACTCACGAAGAGTTCCGAAAATGGCCCAAGCATCCGTCGCCGAGACCCGCCAGAGTTCCTGGTGGCATCGCAACCAGCAACAGCTCACACCCTGGCTGTTCCTGGCTCCAGGGATCCTGTTTTTCCTGTTCTATGTGATCTTCCCGATTTTCCAGTCGTTCAATCTGTCGCTCTACGAATGGGACGGTTTGGGCCAGGCGGAATATGTCGGGCTCTACAATTACGAGGAACTCTACTGGGATGACGCGTTCTACACCTCGCTGAAGAACAACGTCATCTGGCTGCTGCTCTATCTGCTGGCCATTCCGGCCGGTCTTTTCATCGCGCTGTTCCTGAACCAGACCGTCACCGGCATCCGGCTCTACAAATCCCTGTTCTTCTTTCCCTTCGTGATCTCCCAGGTCGTGGTCGGCCTGGTGTTCACCTGGTTCTACGACCCGACCTTCGGCATCCTCAACGTTCTGCTCGGCGCGGTCGGCCTGCCGCCGCTCAACGTGCTGGGAGACGAGAACTGGGTCACCGTCGGCATCATCGTCGCAGGTCTGTGGCCACAGACCGCCTATTGCATGATCCTCTATCTCACCGGCCTCAACGCGGTTGACCCGGAACAGATCGAGGCCGGACGCCTCGACGGCGCCAAGGGCTGGCGCATGCTCTGGTACATCATCGTGCCGCAGCTTCGCCCGGCAACCTTCATCGCCTTCGTCGTCACCATCATCGGCGCGCTGCGCTCCTTCGACCTGATTTCCATCATGACCAACGGCGGCCCCTTCGGCGCCAGCCGGGTGCTCAGCTTCTACATGTTCGAGGTCGCGCTCTCCGAATATGGTTTCCGCATGGGCTACGGCGCGGCCATTGCCGTGGTCCTGTTCCTGATCATGCTGGCCTTCATCGCCTACTTCCTCTGGTCGATGTACAAAGAAGAAAAGGCGCGCTGACATGTTCCCGACACCGATCGAACGCACGTCCCGCCCCTGGCAGATCACCTATCAGACGCTGCTTCCGCTGGCTTTGATCCTGTGGCTCTTGCCGTTGATCGCGGTTGCCGTTTTCTCTGTCAAGCCGGACGCGGATTTCGCAAATGCCAACTACTGGGGCTGGCCGTCTTCCTTCGAAGGCTTCACCAACTACGCGCTGGTCTTCACCGGCTCGGACATGCCGCAATATCTGCTGAACTCGTTCAAGATTACCATTCCGACGGTGATCGGCGCGGTCGGGCTCTCGTGCATGACCGGCTTTGCCCTCGGCGTCTACAAGTTCAAGGCCAATATCTGGATCTTCTTCATGTTCGTGGCCGGCAACTTCGTGCCGTTCCAGATCCTGATGGTGCCTGTTCGAGACCTGACCCTGCAGATGGGTCTCTACAACACCATCACCGGCCTGGTGCTGTTCCACATTGCTTTTCAGACCGGTTTTTGCACGCTCTTCATGCGCAACTTCATTCGCGCTTTGCCCTTCGAACTTATCGAGGCCGCACGGGTGGAAGGCGTCTCCGAATGGCGGATCTTCTGGTACGTCGTGTTGCCGCTGATGAAACCGGCCATCGCCGCCCTGTCGGTGCTGATCTTCACCTTCATCTGGAACGACTATTTCTGGGCCGTGGTCCTGACGCAGGGCGTTGAAAGCCAGCCCGTGACGGCAGGGATCACATCCTTCAACGCCCAGTACCGCGCCGCCTATCACCTGATGAGCGCAGGTTCCATCGTGGCTGCCCTGCCACCTGTCGCCATGTTCTTCCTGATGCAACGCCACTTTATCGCAGGCCTCACACTTGGAGCCGTGAAATGATCCGCAACTGGCATCTTCAAGATGACAGACAGAGCCTGGTCCTGGCCAGCTTCGACAACCGATTGCCGGAAGCCGTCTACTGGGGGCCCGCCCTTCCCACAGGCGAAAACCTGGAGACGCTTTCGGCAGCCACGCTCGCCGATGTCGCTGCTGGAATGGTCGACCGCAATGCCGGTCTGAGTCTCTGCCCAGAAGCCACCGAAAGCTTCCCGGGGCAGACCGGCCTCACCGCAAGGGATGCATCCGGCGCTCCGCTCATGCCATCATTCCGGTTCGAAAGCGAAGCCACGACCGAGCATGGCCTGACGCTTGTCTTCGCCGACAAGGCCCTCGACCTCAATCTTGTCTTCGATCTGACCCTGACACCGGAAACCTCCCTGCTGAAATTGCAGACACGGCTGGAAAGCGCGGACGAGATCACGGTCGACTGGCTGGCAGCTCCCGTTCTGCCGGTACCGGCCCACACGGGCGAGATGATCGAGTTTTCCGGCCGCTGGTGCGCGGAATTCCTGACCCGGCGTCTGCCGTTCGCACCCGGCGCCCGCGTCCGCGACAACCGCACGGGTCGCACTGATCATGCGCATTTTCCGGGTCTGATCGTCTGCGGTGCGGGAACGTCCAACACGGCAGGTGAAGCTTTCGCGTTTCACTATGGCTGGTCCGGCGGTCACAAGATGGTTGCCGAGGAACTTGCCGACGGACGCCGTCAGGTCCAGTTCGGGCACGCTACTGCGAGCCTTCCGAGCGGCCGCCATTTCGTTACCGCGCCGCTCTATGCGACATATACTGACACCGGCTTCAACGGCGCTGCCGTGCGCTTTCAGCGACATGTCCGCGATCATGTGGTTCAGGCAGCCCGCACGCCGCGTCCGGTGCATTACAATTGCTGGGAAGCGGTCTATTTCAAACACGATCTTGAAGAGCTCAAAGCCATCGCCTCCCAAGCGGCGGGCCTGGGTGCCGAGCGCTTTGTTCTGGACGACGGCTGGTTTGGCCGCCGGGATGACGACACCTCGTCTCTGGGAGACTGGGTGATCGACACACGCAAATACCCGGATGGCCTCACCCCGCTGATCGACCATATCAAGGCGCTCGGCATGGAGTTCGGTATCTGGTTCGAGCCGGAGATGGTCAATGAGGACAGCGATCTCTACCGCGCTCACCCGGACTGGGTTCTCGGTCACGCCGACCAGGTTCGCGGACGCCAGCAGCTTGTGCTGGACATGTCCCGCCAGGACGTCCGGGACTATCTTTATCACCATATCGCCGATGTCCTTAAGAACAACGACATCGGCTACATCAAATGGGACCACAACCGCATCCTGCCGGTGGTGGATGCCCGGCAGGCCGAAGGCTTCTATGAGCTGATCGACCGTCTGCGGGCAGACTTTCCAGGCGTAGAGATCGAAAGCTGTTCCTCCGGCGGTGGGCGCATCGATTTCGGCGTTCTTGAGCGCACGCATCGGGTCTGGCTTTCGGACAGCAACGACGCGCTGGAGCGCCAGCGCATTCAGCACGATGCCGCCCTGTTCCTGCCGGCCTCCGTGACCGGCTCTCACGTCGGGCCCCGCCATTGCCACACTTCCGGCCGCACGCTCGACATTCGCCTGCGTGCCTGGACAGCGGCCCAGCGGCACATGGGCTTCGAGATGGACCCGCGGGAACTGACGGACGCCGAAGCCGAAACCTTGCGCAAGGTGACGAGCTGGTGGAAAGCCAACCGGGACTGGATGATGCAGGCCGATATCCTGCGGCTCGACACTTCCGACCCGGCAGTGATCGCCGAGCAGCAACTCTCAAGGGATGGCGGACGGTTCGTAGCCTTTGCCGCGCTGATACGCCCGAGCGATCAGATCCTGCCGCATCCCCTGAGGCTGACCGGTCTGGACCCGCAAGCCCGATACAGGGTATCTCTTGCCAACCGGGACGAAGCGCCTCGGCTGTCACGCGGCGCCCCTCTCCTGAAACATCAAGACCTTGAAGCCACCGGACAATATCTCATGTCCCGCGGGCTTACCCTTCCCTGGCGGTTCCCTGAAACGCTTTGGGTTGTGGAAGGCGAACGTTTTTGAGTAACGTTACTCAAAAACGAACCGATTTCGGCTTCGGCCACCAGAACAATTGAGGAAGTGCCATGTACGCTACATACCCGGATCTCGACAACGCATCGGTTTTCATCACCGGTGGCGGCTCCGGCATTGGCGCGGCGCTGACGGAAGGTTTCCTGCGGCAAGGCGCGAAGGTCGCCTTTGTGCAGCGTTCCGACGCAGCCCCCTTCTGTGACGAGATGGAACAGAAATACGGCCACCGTCCGCTGTTCCTGCCCTGTGACATCACCGACATGGCCGCACTCAAGGCGGCCATGGATCAGGCGGCCGAAGCCCATGGGCCAATCACGGTTCTGGTCAACAACGCCGCCAACGACAAGCGCCACAAGACCGAAGAGGTGGACGAGGCGTTCTGGGACTGGTCCCAGGCGATCAACCTGAAGGCCTATTTCTTCGCCTGCCAGCATGTCATCGCCGGCATGCGTGCGGCCGGCGGCGGCTCGATCGTCAACTTCTCGTCCATTTCCTACATGATGGGCAACGCCGGCTATCCCGTCTACACCACTGCCAATTCCGGCATCAACGGCATGACCCGCAGCCTCGCCCGTGAATTCGGCCCGGAAAACATCCGCGTCAACGCCATGGCGCCCGGTTGGGTCCTGACCCAGAAGCAGAAGGACATGTGGGTGACGCCGGAAGGTCTGGCTGCCCACATCGACCGTCAATGTCTAAAGGTTGAACTGCAGCCGGAAGACATGGTCGATCCGGTCCTGTTCCTGGCGTCCAACACCAGCAAGGCCATGACCGGACAGGCACTTGTCGTCGACGGCGGCGTGGTGGTGACGGGATGACCACGCACCCAAAAGCGAGCTGGATCGCGGCGGATTGGGGCACTACCAATCTGCGTATCTGGGCGCTTGACGAGGCCGGCAGCATCCTCGCCCATCGCAGCTCGGACAAGGGTATGGGCCAGCTGGAGAAACAGGATTTCGAACCTGCACTTCTGGAGCTGGTGGATGATCTTCTGAAGGACGGCTCGCTGACACCGGTAATCGTCTGCGGCATGGCCGGATCCCGTCAGGGCTGGTCCGAAGCACCCTATATGACCGTGCCCTGTACGCCGCCATCGATCCGGGATGCTACAAGTGTGGACGCATCGGACCCGCGTCTCGATGTGCGCATCCTGCCCGGCATCAAACAGCTGTCGCCTCCCGATGTCATGCGCGGCGAGGAAACGCAGATCGCCGGGTTCCTTGCGGACAATCAGGGCTATACCGGCACGTTGTGTCTGCCTGGAACACACACCAAGTGGGTCGCTCTGAAGGCCGGACGAATTGAACGGTTCCGCACGTTCATGACCGGAGAAACCTTCGCACTTCTGTCCCGACACTCGGTCCTGCGGCACGGCCTGTCGTCTGATGAGCTTGACAATTCCGCTTTTGTTGCGGCGGCTGAACACAGCTTCAAGCAGCCTGAATCCCTAACCGCCGACCTGTTTGGCGTGCGTGCTGCCGGTCTGGTGGCGGACTTCGGCCCGGCAAAAGCCAGCGGCAGATTGTCGGGCCTGTTGATCGGCGCAGAACTAGCCGCCGTCAGCCGGGATTTCAACCTCGACGGCACGGCCGTCCTGGGCAGCGACAAGATTGCCGGCGCCTATCGTGCCGCCTTGAGCCATCTCGGTCACGCATCCAGGCAGCTCGATGCGGAATCCATCACCTTGAAGGGCCTGACCCTTTCCTATTCTTCCTACACACCGGAGCATTCATGAGCCGTAACCTGATTGCCATCCTGCGCGGCCTGACCCCGGACGAGGCTCTGCCGGTAACCGAGTGCCTGATCGCCGCCGGCATCACCCGCATCGAGGTTCCGCTCAACTCTCCGGACCCGCTCATCAGCATTTCCGCAATGGCCAAGGCCTTTTCGTCAAAGGCGGAAATCGGCGCGGGCACCGTGCTGGCACCCGAGCAGGTGCGTGAGGTGAAGAACGCCGGCGGTACGCTGATCGTATCGCCCGACTGCAATCCTGACGTTATCAGGACGACGAAAGCCGAAGGCATGTCCTCCTTCCCCGGGGTGATGACGCCGAGCGAGTGCTTCACGGCACTGCGCAGCGGTGCCGATGGCCTCAAGTTCTTTCCTGCCTCGCTCATCGGTCCGGACGGCCTGAAGGCGGTGCTGGCGGTGTTGCCAAAGGGAACCGCCACCTACGCGGTCGGCGGGGCCGGCCCGGACAATTTCGGCGACTGGATCAAGGCGGGTGCAGCCGGTTTCGGCATCGGAACGGCTCTGTTCAAACCCGGTTTCAGTGTTGCCGACGTCAGCGACCGGGCCCAAAAAATCGTCGCCGCCTACGATGCGGCGATTGCAGAAAACAGGTGATTTCATGAGCACAGTTTTTGATGAGCGCAAGTGCACCCTGGGCGAAGGCCCTTTGTGGCACCCCGAGCGCCAGCAGCTGTTCTGGTTCGACATTCTGAACAAGCGTCTGCTCAGCCGTGACAACGGCACCGAGAAAACCTGGCAGTTCGACGAATATGTCTCCGCCGCGGGCTGGGTGAGCCGGGCTGAGCTCCTGATCGCAAGTTCTTCCAAGCTGTTCCTGTTCAACCTGGAAACGGAAGCCTCCGCCAAGATCTGCGATCTGGAGGCCGACAACGCCATCACCCGGTCCAACGACGGCCGGGCAGACCCCAAGGGCGGCTTCTGGATCGGCACCATGGGCATTGGCGCTGAAAAGGACGCCGGATCGATCTACCGCTATTACAAGGGTGAATTGCGCAAACTCTTTTCCGGCATCACCATTTCCAACGCGATCTGCTTTTCCCCGGACGGCAAGACAGCCTATTTCGCCGACACCGACAAATTGACCATCCAGCAGGTCTCTCTGGACGCCGAGGGTTGGCCCGCCGGCACGCCAACCCTGTTCACCAACCTTTCTGCAGACGGGTTCAATCCGGACGGTGCGGTGGTCGACAGCGAAGGATTTCTGTGGAACGCCCATTGGGGCGCGAGCCATGTCGCCCGCTACACCCCGGACGGCAAATTCGCCGAGGCAATTTCCATGCCCGCAAAACAGATCTCCTGTCCGGCGTTCGGAGGCGCGGATTTGCAGACACTCTTTGCCACATCCGCCGCCGACGGCTTGACTGGCGAAGACGAAGGCAAGACCTTTTTCGCCGAGGTGAAGGTCCGCGGGCAGAGCGAGCACAAGGTTGTGCTGTAACTGGCCGGAGCCTTGAAATCACGGAATTTTCGACGTGTCCCTCCTCCGCGTTCGCGGGAACGACAAACGAATACCGGCAACGCGTCTCGCCTCGAATGACGATTGCAGAAACGCAACTCAGTGAGCACCCATCATGAAACGCACCCTCGGCACCTGCTATTACCCGGAACACTGGCCGGAAGAAATCTGGGAAGCCGATGCCCGCCGAATGGCGGAGACCGGCCTGACCTGGATCCGCATTGGTGAGTTCGCCTGGTCGCGCCTGGAGCCTCGCCCGGGCGAATTGCATTTCGACTGGCTGGACCGGGCCATCGAGACCCTGGGACGTGCCGGACTGAAGGTGGTTCTCGGCACACCAACCGCAACACCGCCGCGCTGGGTCGTCGACAAGCATCCCGACATGGTCGCCGTCGATGCCGATGGCAAACCGCGCAAGTTCGGTTCACGCCGCCATTACTGCTTTTCACACGAGGGCTTTCGCCAGGAGAGCGACCGGATCGTGAAGCTTGTTGCTGAGCGTTACGGCAGCAATCCGCACGTCGCGGCCTGGCAGACCGACAACGAATATGGATGCCATAACACGATCCATTCCTATTCGGACGCCGCCCGAAAGGCATTCCGGGTCTGGCTGAAGGAACGTTACGGCTCCATCGAAGCCCTGAACCGCGCCTGGGGCAATGTCTTCTGGTCGATGGAGTATCTCTCCTTCGACGAGATCGACCTGCCCAACCTGACGGTGACCGAACCCAACCCGTCGCACACGCTCGCCTTCCGGCGGTTCTCGTCCGATCAGGTGGTCAGCTTCAACAAGCGCCAGGTCGATATCATCCGGGCGCATTCCAGCGCGCCGATTAGCCACAACTACATGGGCCGGGTGACCGATTTCGACCACTTCAAGGTTGGCGACGATCTCGAGATCGCCACCTGGGACAGCTACCCCCTCGGCTTCCTGGAAGACCGTGTCGGAGCGGATGACGCCCATCAGCGGGCCTTCATGCGCCAGGGCGATCCGGACTTCCAGGCGTTCCACCACGATCTCTATCGTGCTGTCGGCAACGGCCGCTGGTGGGTAATGGAACAGCAACCGGGCCCGGTAAACTGGGCCCCACACAACCCTGCGCCAATGCCGGGCATGATGCGGCTCTGGGCATGGGAAGCCTATGCCCATGGCGCGGAAGCCGTGTGCTATTTCCGTTGGCGCCAGGCCCCCTTCGCCCAGGAACAGATGCATGCCGGCATGCTACGCCCGGACAATGCCGATGCGCCAGCCCTTCTCGAAGCCCGCAAGGTTGCCGACGAACTGCGCGACGCACCAGACGTTTCAGCTCCGCAGGCATCCGTCGCACTGATCTTCGACTATGACGCGGATTTCACCTGGACCACCCAGCCGCATGGCAAGGGACTTTCCTACTTCCAGCTCGTGTTCGACACCTACAAGGCCCTGCGCAAGCTCGGACTTTCGGTCGACATCCTGCGCGGTGAAACCCGAGATTTCTCCGGATACAGGATCGTTGCCCTTCCCGGGCTTATCTATGTGCCACAGGACCTCAAAAAGGTGCTTGCGGAAACCGAGGCCCTCGTCGTTCTGGGCCCGCGTACGGCTGCCCGCAACGCCGACATGGTCATCCCCGTGCCATTGCCGCCCGACATACCCGGTCTCGATCTTGCTGTCTCGCGCGTCGAAACCCTGCGCCCGGACATGCCGATGCCGCTCAAGGGTGGTGGCTTCTTCAAAGGCTACCGCGAGGAACTGGAAGGTGCCGGCGAGGTCATCCTTGAACTGGAAGACGGCCAACCCGCCGCCTACCGCCAGGAACATCTCGTCTATCTGGGTGGCTGGGGCGACGAAACCGTGTTGAAGCGTCTCTACACCATGCTGTGCGAGGAAGCCGGTATCGACACACTCGACCTTGCCGGTGGCGTTCGCTGCCGCTTGACCGACGGCCTCAGGATCTGGACCAACTACGGCGCAGAACCTGCCGACACCCCTGCCGGCCGGATCGAAGCCGCAGGGGTGTTGTTCGAAAAGCTCTGAGGAAACAGTGGCCTCCACACTGGGAAGGGTTAGAGAATCCAGCTCTTCCTTCTCCCCGTCATTGCAGGACTTGATCCTGCAATCCATGCCGTGACGGAGCTTCAAACATTGGCCCGCCGAGTGGTAACGAAACGGCGTGGATGCCATGGTCAAGCCATGGCATGACGAAGAAGCTGGATAAGTGACAGGTTGCCTAGAGGCTTTCGGTCAGGCCGCCTTGCCTTTCGTCAGTTCGGTAATGATAGCCGCGAAATTGTCGGCGCCCTGCGCACCTGAAACCAGGTGCTGACGCTCGAAGATGACCGCCGGAACGCCGTGAATGCCATTGCCGGTCCAGAAGGCTTCTTCCGCGCGGACGGTTTCGGCAAAGCGGCCGTCTTCCAGAACGGCAAGGGCTTCAGCCCGATCCAGGCCGATGCCTTCTGCTACATCCGCCAGAACCTGATTGTCGTTGAGGTCTTTCCGGTCGCCGAAATAGGCCTCGAACAACGACATCTTCAACTGGTGTTCCTTGCCGCTCTCGCCGGCCCAATGGATCAGCTGATGCGCCTTGAACGTGTTCACCATGCGCATGTCGTCGGTGAACTTGAAGTCGAAACCGAGGCTCGCACCCAGTTCTGTCAGCCGGTCCCGAGCTGCCTGGGACTGCCCCGCGCTGGAACCGTACTTGCGCATGATGTGTTCGCGAAGGTTTTCACCTTCGGAGGCCATGTCCGGATTGAGTTCGAACGGGTGCCATTTGATGGCGGCGGAAACCCCGGTACGGGCGATTGCCTGTTCAAGCTGCTTGAAGCCGACGATACACCAGGGGCAGACGACATCGGACACGATGTCGATCTGCAAAACATCATCGAGGCCGGTCTTGTCGGTGTCTTGCGAAGTCATGGTAGATCCCTGTTTTGGCAGGGTCAGCCGCATCCGGCTGGCACCTTCGTCTGTCTTGCCCTGCATATAGGAGCCGCTGCCGGGTAGGAAAAGGCAGCGGTTACCGTCAGGAAACCTCATTTTCCGTTCATTGCGCCGCTTTTCATCATGGCATCACAGCGTCGCGTCCCCTTTCGGCGGCGGTGTCCAGCCGCGCTCCGGGCCTTCAGGAAGGTCGCCACCCCGGTCGACCTGCATGATTTCGAACAGGGTTTCGGAATGCGCCCGCATGGCGTCGATATAGGACGTGTCGACACCGCCGTCGTTAAAGTTCTCGCGAAGGTCATCGAGCATCGCAATGTCGTGATGACGGAACTCCCGGGTCTTGGTCCGGGCCCTGAACGGATGAAAGCCCAGTTCGGTCAACGCCTGGCGCCCGAGCGCCAGCGCCCCTTCAAAGACCTCCCGCTCCGCAAAATGGGCACCGGCATTTTCGAGTTCGTAGACGTGATGCCGATCGCGGGCACGGGCCAGGATCCGGACCTTCGGATAGGCCTTGGCGACGTGTTCCACCAGTTCCGTCTGCTTGTCGCGATCATCGAGCGCGGCAATGAAGAGGTCGGCCTCAGCCAGCCCCGCAGCGTGCAGAAGATCCGGCCGGGTCGCATCGCCATAGAAGGTTCGAATGCCTATCCTGCGCAGGTTCTCGATCGTCTGCGGGTCGTGGTCCAGAATGATCACGTCATAGCCGCTGGTCAGCAGCAGCCGGGAGACGATCTGTCCGAACCGGCCCATGCCAGCAACAACGACGCGACCGCGCTGGTCGATCACATCCGGTTCCCGGTCGGCTTTCGCGAGAGCACGTGGAGCGACGATTTTTTCGTAGAAGATGAACAAGGCCGGCGTCAGCAGCATGGAAATCGCCACCACCAGGGTCATGGTCTTGATCAGGGCCGGCTCCAGAACTCCGCTGCCGGAGGCAAAGCCGAACAGCACGAAGGCGAATTCCCCTGCCTGGGCAAGCCCGAGCGCGAACAACCACCGGTCCGGTCCCTTGAGGCGAAAGAGTGCCCCCAGCAGGAACAGCACCAGAAACTTGACTGCCATCAACCCGAGCGCAAGACCGAGGATCGACAAAGGGGAACCGAACAGGAGATCGAAATCGATCCCCGCCCCCACCGTCAGGAAGAACAGGCCAAGCAACAGGCCCTTGAACGGTTCAATGTCGCTTTCCAGTTCATGACGGTAATCGCTGTCGGACAGGACCACTCCGGCAAGGAAGGTACCAAGCGCCGGCGACAGACCGACAAAATCCATCACCAGGGCAATGCCGATCACCAGCAGCAACGCCGTTGCGGTGAAGATTTCCCGCAGCCGAGCTTCGGCAATGAACCGGAAGACAGGTCGCAGCAGATGGCGTCCTGCCAGGATGATGGCCACAATGACAGCCAGAATGACGAGGGCCTGTGCCCAGCCCGGCAAGGCAGCCAGAGCTTCGCTGCCATGACCGGCACTCTCGCCATGCCCGTCCGCGGACGTTTCGCCGCCGTGACCGCCGATGGCAAGCAACGGTAGAAGGGCCAGCATCGGGATGACCGCGATATCCTGGGTCAGCAACACCGAGAAGGAACTTTGCCCGCCTTGCGTCTTCAACCACCCCTTCTCGTTGAGCGTCTGCAAGACGATGGCGGTGGAGGAAAGCGACAGGATCATGCCAAGTGCCAGAGCGCTCTGCCAGTGAAGTCCGAACGCCAGACCGGCCCCGGCAAAGGCAAGAGCCGTCCCGATAACCTGCAAGCCGCCAAGCCCGATCAGTTGTTGACGCATTTTCCAGAGCATGGCGGGTTGCAGTTCCAGCCCGACCAGGAACAGCATCATCACCACGCCGAATTCGGCAAAATGCTGAACGTCGGCGGCCTCCGACCCGACAATGCCGATGACCGGCCCGATCACCACACCGGCAATCAGATAACCGAGCACGGACCCGAGGCCGAGCCGGTTTGCAATCGGCACTGCGATGACGGCCGCACACAGATAGACAAAAGCTTCGCTGAGTAGCGCCATCAGACTATCTCCCCTGCGAGCAGGAATGCGTCCAGTTCGTTCGGCAGGACCGGCGCCGCAGCTGCCTTTGCAAGATCCAGCTGATCGCCGACCAGCGAATTCAAAAGTTTTTCATAGGCCACACGGTGGGCCTCAAACCGATTTTCCTCCAGCGCCCGCCCGGCCCCGAACAGCGCAAAGGGAGCGAGGTAGCGCATGCCGCACAGGTCCGCCGTCTTTTCGAAAGGACCAAGCAAACTGCGCAACTCGGCGTGGTTCATGCCTGTCTGCGAATAGGCATCCGGCTTGGCACCGGTCGTGACCGCGTTCAGGAACACCTTGCCATGAAGCGCCTTGCCGTCGTGGCCATAGGCAAAGCCGTGTTCCAGGACGAGATCCTGCCACTCCTTCATGATGGCCGGAGCCGAATACCAGTAGAGCGGATGCTGGAAGACTATCACGTCATGCGCCCGCAGCCGGTCCTGTTCCCGGTCGATATCGATGCTGAAATCCGGATAGTCCGCATAAAGATCTACGGCGGTGACACCCTCGATCGACCGCGCTGTTTCAAACAGCGGCAGGTTCACCTCCGACCTGTGTGGTCGTGGGTGGGCAAAGAAAACGATTACCTTGGCCAAGAGGATCTCCCGGATCTGAGTAAGCCCGCAGAGCCGGCAGGGCCTGCCAGGCACGGCAGGCCAACGGTCTGTATTCTCAGGAGTTTATAGGGACCATCCCAAACAGATAAAGGGCGCGAACAGGAACCGGCCTGTTCGCGCCCATTGAACAATAAAGTGAGCGGTAGACAGTGGAATGCTGTCGGCGTCAGTCCGCCTTGGAGACCTGCACACGGGTGCCTGTTTCGCCGGCTTTGGCGATCGCGTGGATCACCGCTTCCAAATGAAGAGCTTCCCGGAATGAAGGGACCGCGTTGCGGCCTTCGGAAATCGCCTTCAGAAATTCATGTACCTCAATCACTTTCAGATCGTTGAAGCCGAGCTGGTGTCCGGCGGCCGGAACGAACTGGCCATACGGCGGATGGGACGGTCCGGTCAGCAGGGTCTTGAACCCCTGTTCGGCAAGCTCGCCCCGGTTCTGGTAGAGCCGGAGTTCGTTCATTCGCTCCTGATCGAAGGTGATCATGCCTTCCGTTCCATGCACCTCGAAGGCGATGTAGCTCTTGCGGCCCCAGGCGCTGCGCGAGGTCGAGACAACCCCATGGACACCGTTTTCGAAGGTCAGCAGCGCGGAGGCGATGTCTTCGTTTTCTACCGGACGGCGCTCGCTTGAGCCGTCACCCAATGGCCGCGTTTCGTGAACGGTCTTCGTTTCCGCGATCAGGCTTTCGACCGGTCCCACAAGGGCCGTTGCCAGCGAGATCAGGTGACAGCCAAGATCGCCGAGTGTGCCGAGACCGGCATCGGCCTTGGTTGCCCGCCAGGTCCAGGCGAGTTCCGGATCGGCCTGATAGTCTTCATCGACCATACCACGGAAATGCACGATCCGGCCGATAGCCCCGTCCGCAATGAGCTTGCGGGCATGGGAAATCGCCGGATTGTGCAGGTAATTGTAACCGACGATGGTCCTGGCACCCGTCTTTTCGGCAACCGCCAGCATCTGCCTGGCATCCTCCAGGCTAAGCGCCATCGGCTTTTCCAGATGCACATGCTTGCCGGCTTCAAGCGCGGCAAGCGCCATCTCCTTGTGTACCTTGTTGGGCGTGGTGATGCAGACGATATCGACCTTCGGATCCGCAATCAGATCTTTCCAGTCGCTGGTCGCCCGGGCAAAGCCGAACTGGTCGGCAAAGGCCTCAGCCTTTTCTGCAGGAACATCGCACAGAACTTCCAGGCGGGTCGCCGGCACATCGCCGAACACCGCTTTCACCGAACCATAGGCAAGCGCATGGCACTTTCCCATGAAACCGGTGCCGATCAATCCGATACCGAGACTTGTCATTGCGATAATCCTTGCGCTTGCACTGGTGAATCCCCCCATCCGAAGCGATGGACCCTTGAGCCCGCTTCAGGATGAGGCCGATTGGACCGAACATCTTGTCGCTGACCTCGTCATCCCATGGCTTGACCATGGGATCCATGCCGTTTCATCACCTTACGGACGGTGCTGGAGGCGGAATCCAGGGCATGGATTGCCGGGTCAAGCCCGGCAATGACGACGTGGCGATTTCTGTCTCTGCGTTCCGATGTCTGGAGCGCTTAAACCTCATCCATGCCGACGGCACGGCGCTCGGCAATGGACTTGAGAGCGGCCTCGGCCAGGGCAAGCGCCTTCAGGCCGTCTTCGCCGCTTGGCGACGGTGCCGTTCCGGTTTCGATGGCCGCAACAAAGGCGGTGATTTCAGCCGCATAGGCTTCCGTGTAGCGGGTCATGAAGAAGTCATGAAGCGGCGGGCGGGTGTAACCGGCCTCCGTCGCCACTTCGATGGACACCGGACGCTGGTTTTCTGCACTCACCACACCCTTGGAGCCATGCACCTCGATCCGCTGGTCGTAGCCATAGGTGGCCCGGCGGGAATTGGAGATGGAGCATTGCTTGCCGGATGCCGTCGTCAGCACCACCATGGCACTGTCGTAGTCACCCAGCTTGCCGATTTCCGGATCGACCAGAACCGAACCAGTCGCATAAACCGTTGTGACTTCTTCACCCAGCAGGAACCGGGCCATGTCGAAATCGTGGATGGTCATGTCGCGGAAGATGCCGCCGGACGATGTGATGTAGGAAGGCGGCGGCGCGCCGGGGTCGCGCGAGGTGATCTGCACCATTTCAACGTCGCCAATCCGGCCTTCGTCGATGGCGGTACGGACCGCCCGAAAATGCGGATCGAAGCGGCGGTTGAAGCCGAGCATCAGGGTTGCGCCGAGGTCTTCAACCGTCTTCAGGCAGGCCTTCACGCGGTCCAGGGACAAATCGACGGGTTTTTCACAGAAGATCGCCTTGCCGGCCCGTGCGAATTGTTCGATCAGATCCGCATGGGTGTCGGTCGGCGTGCAGATGATCACTGCATCGACGTCACCGGCAGCCGCAATCTCGTCGATCGTGCTGACCCGCGCGCCATAGGCGGCAGCAAGCGTTTCGGCAGCTTCCGGGAAGGCGTCCGCGACCGCAACAAGCGTCGCACCGGCCGCTGCGCCAACGGCCTTTGCGTGCACTTTACCGATACGTCCGGCCCCAAGCAGGGCGACATTGACGGCCATGATATTTCCTCCCGGATAATATGTGACAGAGCGGTTTGAACCAGCGCTTGCCAATTTAGAATAAAAATTCCAAAATCACTTTCGACGGAATGTGTCAAGCCGGAAAAGAAGAAGACAATGAATGACGCCTCGCCCGATCCAGACCAGGACGCCAACCTCGCTTCCGCCGAAATCCTTGCTCCACCGCAGTCCATCGACGCGTTTTTCGCTCGTCTCGGCAACACCGCGGACAGGCTGCCCAAGCGCCTGAAACAATTTGCGAATTACATTGCCGCCAATCCTGACAAGGTGGCGGTTTCCACCGTTGCGGAACTGGCCGAAGGCGCCGACGTGCAGCCCTCCGCGGTCATGCGTTTCTGCCAGGAAATGGGTTTTTCCGGCTTTTCGCAAATGCAGAAACTGTTCCGCTCCGATTATTCCCAGAAGTGGCCGGACTATGCCACCCGCCTCGCCAAATTGCGCGAGCATGGCACCGAGTCGCCCTCCGCGCTCCTGGCCGAATTTGTCGAGGTTGGCCGCGCCTCGCTGGAAAACCTGCTGACAACCGTCGACCCGTCCGCCCTGCAACAGGCGGTCGATGTGCTGGCGCGCGCCGAGACCATTCACATGATCGGCTTCAGAAGAGCCTTCCCGGTCACATCCTACCTCGCCTATGCCTTTGAAAAAATGGATGTTCCTGCCGTTCTTCATTCAGGCATCGCCAACATAAACATGGAACACCTGATCCGGCCGAACGACGCGGTTATTGCGGTGACCTTTGCGCCTTACACGGAAATGACCATCGACATGGCCACCAAGGCTCGCGCAAGCGGCGCCGATATTGTCGCCATAACGGATGTGGTCACCAGCCCGCTCGCCCGCCTCAAGGCAATCCAGCTTCTGGTCTCCGAACTCGACGTCGGAGCGTTCCGCGCATTATCGGCAAGCCTTTCCCTCGCCATTGCCCTGGCCGTTTCCGTCGGGGCGCAGAGGAACCGGATGTGAGCTTTCTGGAAAAAATCTGTTGCGCTCCGATAAAAATGGAATTTATATTCCAAATGCGGCACCGGCGATCCGGAGTCGCCACAGACTTCTGATGACGCGGGTGGGATTGTTTGAGACCCGCGGTCCACGTTCTGGGAGGAACACCATGAAGAAGACACTTATCGCGATGGCGGCCGCCGCCGTTGCCTTCACCGGCCTTGCCGCTCCGGCGTCCGCCGACGGTGAACGTTTCGTGCTGGTCAGCCACGCACCGGACAGCGACAGCTGGTGGAACACCATCAAGAACGCCATTGCCGTTGCCGGCGACCAGATGGGCGTTGAAGTGGAATACCGCAACCCGCCGACCGGTGACCTTGCCGACATGGCCCGCATCATCGAGCAGGCGGCTGCGTCCAACCCAGACGGTATCATCGCGACGATCGCCGACTACGACGTTCTCAGCGGCCCTCTGTCCAATGCGGTTGCCAAGGGCATTCCGGTCATCACCATCAACTCCGGCACGGAAGAGCAGTCCAAGAAGATCGGCGCTCTGATGCATGTCGGCCAGCCGGAATACGATGCCGGCAAAGGTGCTGGCGAAAAGGCCAAGGCGGCCGGCGTCACCAACTTCCTTTGTGTGAACCACTACATCACCAACCCGGCTTCGGTTGAACGTTGCCAGGGCTATGCCGATGCACTGGGTGTCGAACTCGGCAGCCAGATGATCGACAGCGGCCAGGACCCGGCTGAAATCAAGTCCAAGGTGATGGCATATCTGCAGGGCAACCCGGACACCAACGGCGTCCTGACACTCGGCCCGACGTCCGCACATCCGACGCTGGCCGCGCTGGAAGACATGGGCAAGTCCGGCACCATTCACTTCGGCACCTTCGACCTTTCCGGCGAAATCGCAGAAGCCATCAAGGGTGACGTGATTGCCTTTGCCATTGACCAGCAGCCTTACCTGCAGGGTTACCTGCCGGTCGTCATCCTGACGAACCTGGCTCGCTATGGCGTGGTTCCGGGCAACTCCATCAACTCCGGTCCGGGCTTCGTGACCAAGGGCAACATTGCCCTGGTGGAAAAATACGCCGGCGAATACCGCTAAGACCCAAGGACCGCCAGGCGCGGTCCGGCGGAGAGGCGGTCTGCCGCCTCTCCCTTGCAATCGACACGCTCGCGCGCCCTAAAAAGGGGAAGCGCTGAATTCCAGAACACTGTTCTGCGGCCGGGCCGCATACTGGACGCGGCCGGCCACCCCGGCACGCAGGAGGAGACCTATGGCTGAGACACAATCGGCTGCCGCCCCTCAGAAAGACGAGCGCATCCGCGAAATGTCGCCCATGCGCAAAGCCCTGATCCGCCCGGAGCTGGGCGCGATCTGCGGCACCATTCTCGTATTCATGTTCTTCCTCGGTATCGCCAGCGACAGCGGCATGTTCGCTCCGGAAGGCATCATCAACTGGGGCACAGTCTCTGCCCAGTTCGCCATCATCGCCGTCGGTGCCTGCCTCCTGATGATCGCAGGCGAGTTCGACCTCTCCGTCGGTTCGATGATCGGCTTTTCCGGCGTCATCATCGCGCTTTTCACCGTTCAGTGGGGTTTCCCCGCATGGTTCGGCATCCTGGTCGCCTTTGCCATGGCGCTGGCCATCGGCGCGCTCAACGGTTACCTGGTCATCAAGACCGGCTTGCCGTCCTTCATCGTCACGCTCGCCTTCCTGTACATCCTGCGTGGCCTGACGATCTTCATTTCCATTGCCACCACCCGCAAGACAATCATCGGCGGTGTGCGTGAGGCAGCAGAAGGCGATCCCATTGCCTGGCTCTTCGGCGGCAAGGTCTTTTCCGGTCTTTTCGTCTGGCTCGCCGATCTCGGCATCGTCGGCAAGTTCGTCGCCGGCCCGAAAGCCGGCCTGCCGGTGGTTGAAGGTATCCCGATGCTGATGATCTGGGCGGTAATCCTGATCGTGTTCGGCCACATCCTTCTCACCCGCACCCGTTTCGGCAACTGGATCTTCGCAGCCGGTGGCGATTCCCAGGCCGCTCGCTACGTCGGTGTTCCGGTGAACCGGGTCAAGATCCTGATGTTCATGTTCTCCGCCTTCTGCGCGACCATTTTCGCCACCTGCCAGGTGATGGAATTCGGTTCGGCCGCGGCTGACCGCGGCCTTCTGAAGGAATTCGAAGCCATCATTTCCGTGGTCATCGGCGGCGCGCTCCTCACCGGCGGCTATGGCTCGGTGGTCGGCGCGGCCCTTGGCGCGCTGATCTTCGGCGTCGTCCAGCAGGGTCTTTTCTTCGCCGGGGTCGAAAGCTCCCTCTTCCGGGTTTTCCTCGGCGTGATCCTGTTGCTCGCCGTGATCCTCAACACCTACATCCGCCGCATGATCACGGGGGAACGCTAAGATGTCCGACAACCTCATCGAACTCGTCGATATCGAGAAACACTTCGGCCCGGTGATCGCTCTCAATGGCGTCTCTGTCTCCGTCAAGGCCGGTGAATGCCATTGCCTTCTGGGCGACAACGGCGCAGGCAAGTCCACCTTCATCAAGACCATGTCCGGCGTCCACAAGCCGACCAAGGGCAAGATCCTGATGGAAGGCAGGGAAGTCAATTTCGACAGCCCGCGCGACGCCATGGAAGCCGGCATCGCGACCGTCTACCAGGACCTTGCGATGATCCCGCTGATGTCGGTCACTCGCAATTTCTGGATGGGCAGGGAACCCCAGAAGAGCTTTGGTCCGTTCAAGTTCTTCGACTTTTCCCAGGCCAATGAAGTCACCATGACCGAAATGGCCAAGATGGGCATCCATCTGCGCTCGCCGGAACAGGCAGTCGGCACATTGTCGGGCGGGGAACGCCAGACCGTGGCCATATCCCGAGCCGTCTTCTTCGGTGCCAAGGTGCTGATTCTGGACGAACCGACATCGGCCTTGGGCGTGCGCCAGACCTCCAACGTTCTGGCGACGATCGACAAGGTCCGCCAGAAAGGCATTGGCGTCGTCTTCATCACCCATAACGTGCGCCATGCCATGGCTGTGGGCGACAGGTTTACGGTGCTCAATCGCGGCAAGACGCTTGGCACCGCACTGCGTGGGGACATAAAAGCGGAAGAGCTTCAGGACCTGATGGCCGGTGGCCAGGAACTGGCGGAACTGGAAGGTTCCCTCGGCGGCACCATCTGACGGGCTGAATGAAAAACGGAATGTGCACGTGAAGAAACTCGATGTCATCACGATAGGCCGCTCGTCGGTCGACCTCTACGGAGCCCAGGCGGGCGGCCGTCTGGAGGACATGGCCAGCTTCAACAAGTATATCGGCGGCTCACCCACCAACATGGCCTGCGGCACGGCGCGGCTCGGCCTCAAGTCCGCGCTGATCACCCGCGTCGGTGATGAACACATGGGCCGTTTCATCCGCGAGGAACTGGAACGGCACGGTGTCGACACACACGGCGTAATCACCGACAGAGAGCGCCTGACCGCCCTCGTTCTGCTCGGCATCCGCGACCAGGAACAGTTCCCGCTGATCTTCTACCGCGAGAACTGCGCCGATATGGCCCTCAGCGAAGATGACATCGACCCCGCCTTCATCGCTTCGGCCAAGGCGGTTGTCGCCACCGGCACGCATCTCAGCCATCCGCAGACGGAAGCCGCCGTACTGAAGGCCCTGAGGCTTGCCAGGGAAAGCGGCAGCCGTACTGCGCTCGACATCGACTATCGCCCCAACCTGTGGGGCCTGTCCGGCCACGGCGACGGCGAGAACCGCTTCATCGCCTCCGACAAGGTAACGGCAAAACTGCAGTCGACCTTGCATCTCTTCGACCTGATCGTCGGCACCGAGGAGGAGTTCCACATTGCCGGAGGCACCACCGACACGGTTGAGGCGCTCCGCAACGTGCGCAAGGTCTCCGGTGCAACATTGGTCTGCAAGCGTGGACCGATGGGTGCGACCGCCTTCGAAGGAGCAATTCCCGACAGTCTCAACGAGGGCGTTTCCGGTCCCGGGTTTCCGATCGAGGTATTCAACGTCCTGGGCGCCGGAGACGGCTTCATGTCGGGCCTTCTGAAGGGGTGGATCACCGGCGAAGACTGGGTCACGGCCCTGACCTATGCCAATGCCTGCGGAGCCTTCGCGGTTTCCCGTCATGGCTGCACGCCTGCCTATCCGAGCTGGGAGGAACTTCAGTTTTTCCTGAAACGGGGCGTCAAGGACAAGGCCCTGCGCAAGGACCCGGAGCTGGAGCAGATCCACTGGTCCACCAACCGGAGCCGGCTTCACGGTGGCGACTGGTCGACCATGCGTGTCTTTGCCTTCGACCACCGCATCCAGCTGGAACAGATGGCCGATACGGCCAATGCCGGTCACGAGCGGATCGGTTCTTTCAAGAAACTCTGCCTCGACGCAGCCCTCACGGTTGCAGACGGCCAGCCGGGCTACGGCATCCTGTGTGATAGCCGGCACGGCCGCGAGGCACTTTATCGGGCCGCCGGAACCGGGCTCTGGATCGGTCATCCGGTGGAGTGGCCAACCTCCCGGCCACTGACACTGGAGCCGGAAATCGGCCCTGATTTCGGCGGCCTGGCCGAATGGCCCACGGAGCATGTGGTCAAGGTGCTGTGCTTCTATCATCCGCACGACACGGATGCGATGAAGGCCGAGCAGGAAGATGTCCTGAAACGTCTGTTTGCGGCCTGCCGCCGCAACCGGCTGGAAATGCTGCTGGAGGTCATTCCTTCCAAGGTCGGTCCGGTAGACACTGACACCACGGCGGACATCATCCGACGCTTCTATGACATCGGCATCTACCCGGACTGGTGGAAGCTGGAACCGATGACCTCGGCAGAGGCCTGGGCGAAAGCTTGTGCTGCGATATCCGACAACGACCCCTTTACCCGCGGCATCGTGGTGCTTGGCCTTGATGCACCGGAAGAAGAACTGGCCGCGAGCTTTGCCGAAGCGGCCCGGTTCCCGCTGGTCAAGGGCTTTGCGGTCGGTCGCACGATTTTCGCGGAAGCCGCCCGAAAATGGCTGGCAGGCGAATTGACAGACGAAGCTGCCGTCGCCGACATGGTGAGCCGCTTCGACCGCCTGTGCACCATCTGGGATACAGCCCGCGCAGAAGCCGGAACTGAGGCGAACGTCAACGAACCCCAAGGAATTCCCGCATGAGTACGATCCGTCTGACAGCCGCCCAGGCGATGGTCCGTTATCTTTCGGCGCAAATGAACGAGGACGGCGAGCGTTTCATCGACGGTGTCTGGGCGATCTTCGGCCACGGCAATGTCGCCGGTATTGGCGAAGCACTGGAACAGGCCGGCAACGCCTTGCCAACCTGGCGCGGCCAGAACGAACAGACCATGGCCCACACCGCCATTGCCTATGCCAAGGCGAAGAAACGGACACGGGCAATGGCCGTGACCTCCTCTATTGGCCCGGGCGCTACCAACATGGTGACCGCCGCCGCACTCGCCCATGTCAACCGCCTGCCGGTGCTGCTGATCCCTGGCGATGTCTTTGCCAATCGCGCACCGGACCCGGTGCTGCAGCAGGTCGAGGACTTTGACGACGGTACCGTCAGCGCCAACGACTGTTTCCGCCCTGTCTCACGCTATTTCGACAGGATCAGCCGGCCGGAACACCTTCTGACGGCATTGCCGCGGGCCTTCCGCGTGATGACCGATCCGGTCAACTGTGGCCCTGTCACCCTGGCCTTCTGCCAGGACACCCAGGCAGAAGCTTTCGACTATCCGGCAAGCTTCTTCGAACCGAAGGTCTGGCGCATTCGCAGACCGGAACCGGACAGCCGGGACGTTGCCGATGTCACGGCACTCATCAAGGGCGCGAAGAACCCGGTGCTCGTCTGCGGCGGCGGGGTTATCTATTCGCAGGCCGAAGAGACGCTCGGCGACTTCGCCACCCGCCACGGCATTCCCGTGATCGAAACCCAGGCCGGCAAATCGGCGCTCGCCCAGTCGCACCCGATGAACTTCGGCACTGCCGGTGTCGATGGTTCGGCCTGCGCCAACGAGATTGCGGAAACCGCCGATCTCGTCATCGGTATCGGCACCCGCTTCCAGGATTTCACCACCGGCTCCTGGGCGCTCTTCAAGGCGCCCGGGCGCAAGCTGGTGTCGATCAACACTCAAGGGTACGACGCGCTGAAGCATGGTGCTGTCGGCGTCATCGGCGATGCCAAAGTGGCCCTGGAGAAGATCTCCGCTGCGCTCGGCGCGGAGAAGAAGTCTGCGTTCAACCCGCAGTCGCGGCTCGACTGGCTGGCGAAGGTTGACGCCCATTGCAGTGCCAGAACGAATGTGCCCGAAGACTACTTGCCGCTTGATGCGGAGGTGATCGGCGCAGTTCAGCGGACCTCGACAGACAGAACAATTGCCATGTGCGCCGCCGGCACGATGCCGGGCGCCCTGAAGCTTCTGTGGCAGGCCCCGCAGGGCGGCTATCACATGGAATACGGCTATTCCTGCATGGGCTACGAGATTGCAGGTGCCATGGGCGTCAAGCTGGCTCAGCCGGAGCGGGACGTCGTCTGTTTCCTCGGCGACGGCTCCTACATGATGGCCAACTCCGAACTGGCGACCGCCGTCATGCGGCGGGTGCCGTTCACCGTGGTCCTGACCGACAATCGCGGTTACGGCTGCATCAACCGGCTTCAGATGGGCACCGGTGGCAATCAGTTCAACAACCTCTATCAAACCTGCAATGTCGAGGCCCAGCCCGACATCGACTTCGTCGCCCACGCGGCCGCCATGGGCGCACATGCGGTCAAGGCAAAGGACATTGCCGACCTGGAAGCTCAGATCCTGGCGTCAAGAGACAGGGCCATCCCGACGGTGATCGTCATCGAGACCGATCCGATGCACGGTCCGGGCGAGAATGGCGGTGGTCACTGGTGGGACGTTGCCGTGCCGGAAGTCTCCGAGCGCGCCGAGGTCAACAAGGCGCGTGAAGGCTATGTCGACGCGCTGAGGCATCAGAGCCTTGTCGATTGAGGGAGAATGCAGGACACCAGCCCAGCTTTTCCAACCAGTCACACCTCATCCTGAGGAGGACCGTCAGGTCCGTCTCGAAGGATGGGCGGCATATACCGAACAAGCGGCCCATCCTTCGAGACAGCGCTGAAGCGCTTCCTCAGGATGAGGTTCGAAAGTTACGATCAACTCCAACGCTCCGACGCGTTACAGGACAACAGCCATGATCCTTTACGGCACAAACCCGATCGCCTGGGCCAATGACGACGACCAGACCCTCGGCGCGCATATCCCGACAGAGCAAATCCTTTCGGAAGCCTCCGAAATCGGATTCGACGGTATCGAGAACGGCCACCGTTGGCCGAACGATCCGCAGGAGCTGAAACAGCTTCTCGGCAGCCATGGCCTCAAGTTCATTTCCGGCTGGTATTCGCTCAACCTGCTGGCCCAGTCGGTCGAGGCCGAAAAGAAGGCGATCCAGCCGCATCTGGACAAGCTGAAGCACAATGGCTGCAAGGTCTGCATTGCCTGCGAGACCTCCAACACTATTCAGGGCTCTCAGGTCGACATCAACACCAGCCCGGTTCTGAGCGCCGAAGAAATGAAAGCCTTCGGCGCCAGGATCGAGGAACTCGCGGCCTTCTGTGCAAGCCAGGGCATCGACCTTGTCTACCACCACCACATGGGCACTGTGGTCGAGACACCGGCGGAAATCGACGCTTTCATGGATGCCACCGGCCCGGCGACCAAGTTGCTGTTCGATGCCGGTCATTGCTATTTCGGCAGCAATGGTCAGGATCCGACACCCGTGCTGCAAAAACATGCCGGCCGGGTGAAGCACTTCCACGCCAAGAACGTGCGGTCGGCTGTGATGCAGGAAATCCGTGACGACAAGAAATCCTTCATGGATGGCGTCCGTGCCGGCGTCTTCACCGTGCCCGGCGACGAGGAAGGCGGTGTCGATTTCAAACCTCTTCTCCAGATCCTGAAGGATACCGGCTACGAAGGCTGGATTGTTATCGAGGCAGAGCAGGACCCGGAAGTCCGCAATCCGTTCCAGTATCAGAGCCTCGGCCTCAAGACCCTCAAGCAACTCGCAAAGGAAGTGGATTTGACATGAGCCATCTTCTCGTCAAACCGTCCGGCACCTCCGGCAAGGTGCACGACATCACGCCGGAAAGCGCCAGGTGGGGCTACGTCGGCTTCGGGCTGTACCATCTGGAAGCCGGACAATCGGCATCGGAAGAGACCGGCGAGAAGGAAGTCATCCTTGTGCTGGTGGAAGGCAAGGCGTCGATCTCCGCTGCCGGCGAAAGCTTTGGTGAACTGGGAGACCGGATGAGCGTGTTCGAACGCAAGAAGCCGCATTGCGTCTATGTGCCCAACGGAACCAGCTGGTCCGCGACGGCGACCACCGACTGCGTTCTGGCGGTTTGCAGCGCACCGGGCAAGGGGAATTACAAGGCGCGGGTCATTACAGACATCGGTCAGGTGGAACGCGGCAAGGGTGCCAACACCCGCTACATTCATCCGATCGCGATGGAAGAAAGCGACATTGCCGACAGCCTGCTGGTGACGGAAGTGTTCACCCCGCAAGGCAACTGGTCGTCCTATCCCCCGCACCGGCACGACGAAGACAACTTCCCGGATATGACCTACCTGGAAGAGACCTATTACCACCGCCTCAACCCGAAACAGGGCTTCGGTTTCCAGCGCGTCTTCACCGAAGACGGCGAACTGGACGAGACGATGGCGGTCGCGGATGGCGACGTGGTGCTGGTTCCCAAGGGCCACCACCCCTGCGGCGCGCCCTATGGCTATGAGATGTATTATCTCAACGTCATGGCCGGCCCCTTGCGCAAGTGGCGGTTCCAGAACCACCCGGACCACGACTGGATCGCCCTACGGGACGCAGGGTAGGTTCAAGTAGCAGGGACTGAGCAAGCGGCCCATCTTTCGAGACGGGCCTTTGGCCCTCCTCAGGGTGAGGATTGCACAGCGTGAAGGCAGTAGAAAAAGGGCGCCAACGGGCGCCCTTTTTCATTTTTCGTACCTGCGCTCTTATGCGGCGATGAGAATGTGGCTCTCCGGAAGCCGCTCAGCAAATTCGACACCGCAGCCAACTTCCGTCTGGCGCACGACCTTGCCATGCAGCACGGTGCCATCCAGAAATTTCAGCGTCATGCTCTCGCCGATTTGCAGATCGGTCATGTCCAGTATCTGGGCACCCGTGATGCTGACGTCCATCAGCTGCGCTGCGCGATTGCGGCCATCCGACAACGTAATGGCAACATCCGCGGAAATCGACTTGCGGACCGAGCGCCTGCGGTCCTCGACATCCCGGGTCACGTCGGCAAGGAAATTCTCGACATCTCGAGCCAGACTGGAGCTCGCCTCCGACACCAGATCGGAGGCAGTGCTGACGGATCCGGCTTCCGTGGAAGTCTGTTCCACCGCTCCGGAAACGGAAGACATGCTGTTGGCGGCGTTGCCGGTGCTGTCGCTGGCCGCGCGAGCGGAACGTGCGATTTCCTGGTTTGCTGCCCGCTGTTCCTCGATTGCCCCGGCAACGGAACTTGTCAGGTTCCTGATGTCGGACACCTTCTCGGCGATGTGCTCGATAGCACCTGCAGCATCGCGAACCGAGGACTGGATGCCTGAAATCCGGCCCGAAATTTCGTCCGTGGCCTTTGATGTCTGCTCCGCAAGTTGCTTCACTTCCGATGCAACGACCGCGAAACCGCGACCGGCTTCGCCCGCGCGGGCCGCCTCGATGGTGGCGTTCAGTGCCAGAAGGTTGGTCTGCTCCGCGATATCGCGAATGAGATTGACCACGCTGCCGATATGTTCGGCAGCTTCGGAAAGCGTCTGAACATTCCGGTTGGTCTGTTCAGCGGCCTCCACGGTTTCCATAACGATGCGGGTGGTGGCTTCGGTCTGGTTTGCGATTTCCTGAACGGTCGCCGTCATTTCTTCCGTTGCGGCGGCAACCGCGGCAACATTTTCAGAAGCGTTGATGGAGGCATGTCCAGCCTGATCGGATTCCGACTTCGCGTTGGTCGCCAGATCTTCCAACGTCGTGGCGGCTCCCCGCATCCGTTCCATCTGATCGGAAACAGTTGCAAGACGGTCGGTCATGATCGACTTGAACTCCTTTATCACGCCTTCGAGGAAGGCTTGACGCTGGCGTTCCTTGTCACGCTCGTTGCGGGCCTGATCTTCGAGATGGCGTCGCTGAATGGCGTTGTCCTTGAAGATGGCAACCGCCTTGAACATGTCGCCGATCTCATCGCCACGTTCGGCTCCATCCGTCTCGACGTGCGTGTCCCCCCCGGCAAGCCGGTTCATTGCGTCAACCACCTTGCCGATGGGTTTCGTGATCGTGCGTGCTGCAAAGAAACCGACGGCAGCAATAACAGCAAGTAGAGCAAAACCCGCGAGCACCATGCGATTGCGCATCGCGACCACAGGTGCCGAGGCTTCCGCGTAGGATTGCATCGCAAGGATCGCGAAGGTCTTGCCCCCGAATTCGAACTTCTCCGCACCGATATCCATGAGTTCGTCTTGATAATAGGAGTTGTATCCGAAGGCCGTTCCCTCCGAAAACGCCTTGTCGACAATCGGTCCGCTCAATTCCGTGACCAGAATGTCGTTCTGATCCGCTGTAACAGGCGTATCGTTGCGCATCAGCCGATCTTCACCGATAAGCGCAAGCTCACCCGTTTTGCCAAGCCCGAGATTGTGGCTCATAAGCTCGTTGATCTTGTCGATCGGCATCTGAAAGGCGAGCACACCAACCGTCTCGCCCTTGTCGATGACAGGATGAGCCATGAAGCTGGCGGGTGCATCAAAACTGGGCTTGTAGGCAGCAAAATCCTCGAAGGAGACTGCGCGCTGATCCGTCACCACCATCGCCTTGCGATAGACTTCACCAAGATCCGTATCAGCCCACTTCCCACCACCAGACTTGAAGTTGGTGGCGTAGTCCAGTTCCTTGAAGACCGAGTAGACAAGATTTCCTTCCTTATCGAACAGGAAGACGTCGTAGTAGCCCTGATCCTGCTGCAAACTGCGGAACCAGGCATGGTATTTGGCGTGAACGTCGTCATAACCGGAGCCGGTATCGGCCCGGTCGAGTTTGTATTTTTCGCCGGTCGGGTGTGGATTGTCCGTGATGTAGGCTTTCTGCAGACTCGGGCCCGGATCGACACCGGACTCTTTCCAAACACTCCAGGCGCTTGCAAATTCCCGAACCGCCGCGATGGTGCCCGGGCTCCTGGAAGTCAGGACCAGTTCCCGCTCGATCGCCTGCAGATAATCAAGCATTTCCTGCTTACCTGTTTCTGCAGCAGCAGTCAGCCGCGCCTTGGTGAGCTGGTTCACGCTCTCCGCAGATGTGAAATAGCTTTCAACACCGATACCAATGCCAACCACAGCCGCAGCACCTACAACAAGTGCCGGAATTTTTTTCGACAGACGCATTTCCGAGAACATTTGTCCCCCCTCAGACGGCCAATCAGCCAACGACCAAAATCCGACGCAGCGTAAGGCGGAAGGAACGAATGAAAGCTTAACTTCACCTCATGAAGTTATTAATTTGACAATAATACGCGAAGAATTCGAAAAGCGTTTCAAATCATACTGTCAATAATCACAATATTCTCGGCAAGAGATTGCGAATCAATTCTTGGGGAAATTACCTTTCCCTACGTCTGCTGGCCGAAAACCTCAGCCAGCAGTAAGGCCTGGCACCAATGCTCCTCGGTGCTGGATCACGTTTCCGGCGAGGCTTGCACCCGCATCGACACTTGCCGGGATGTCACTTCCTGAAAGATATGTCGCCAGAAACGCCGCGTTGAAACTGTCTCCCGCAGCCGTCGTGTCGATGATGTTCGAAACTGGCGCCGGCTGGAAAGCCTGCCGGGAGCCCGCATCCGCACAGATCACTTCTTCAGGGCCGTTCTTGACCACCACCATGCCAGCCCCGGCAGCCAGATAACGGTCGGCGCTGATGTCAGGTGTCGCATCGCCGAAATGCGCCAGCTCGTCCTCGAAGGAGGGCATCAGAAAATCGCAGCAACCGGCAGCTTCCGTCACGCTCGCCCGCATCGTGTCCGCATCCTCCCAAAGGCGCGGGCGCAGGTTCGGATCGAACGCTGTTTTGGCACCGGCTTTTCGCGCTGTTCTGAGCGCTTCCAGAAATGCAGTCCGGTCGTCCGGAGGAAGTATGGCAAGAGTGATACCGCTGAAATAGATCAGCCCCGCCCCTTCAAGCGCAGATGCCAGATGCCCCCTGTCTGCGGCCAGGCAACGGGCCGCAGACTGTGAGCGCCAGTAGGCGAAGCTGCGTTCGCCGTCCTTTAACTGGATCATGTAGAGACCGACAGTCCGGTCGTCCCGCTTCTGGATGGCAGCCGTCTCCAGGTCTGATTCTTTCAGGAAAGAAAGCATCTGCTCTGACACCTGATCGCGGCCGACGGCAGTGTAGTAGCCGACCGTCCAGTCCGCCGGAAGGCACTTGCGCGCATACCAGGCGGTGTTAAGCGTATCCCCGGCAAATCCCATGGCATAAGTGCCATCGCCCGTTGGCGCCATCTCAACCATACATTCGCCAATGGCCAGGAATTTGGATGACACGGTGAGGCTCCTCGGGGCTCGGGGATCAGAAAAACTAAAGGCGAAAACCCCGCAGAAAACCGGGATTTAAATCCATTAGCATAAAAGCCCCTGCCTTAAAAAGTGGCACAAAGGTCTATGCGCCTTGCCAAAGCGGTTTGGCCATCCGGGCAATTGTCATCCACCGCCGGTTTCCGCCATTTCAAAAAATAATTTTATTTGATGCCGGCGCGCATAAAGCTCTGGACGAACTGTCTCTGGAAGAGAAGGAAAGCGATCAGCAGCGGCCCGGAGGTCATCAATGTCGCGGCATTGATGACCGACCATTCCACCCCGCTGTCGATGGCCGAGAAAATGCTGAGACCGACGGTAACCGGGCGGGTGTCCACCGAGTTGGTCACGATCAGCGGCCACAGGAAATTGTTCCAGTGGTGACTGACGGAAACGAGGCCATAGGCAAGATAGGTCGGCTTTGCGAGCGGAATATAGACCCGCCACAACACGCCCAGAACCGAAGCACCCTCGATGCGCGCTGCCTCGTCCAGTTCCTTCGGGATGGTCATGAAAGTTTGCCGCAGCAGGAAGATGCCAAAGCCGGACGCGATGTAGGGCAGCGCGATTGCGGGGATGGTATCCACCAGATTGAGCAGCCGCATGGTCTGATAGTTCTCCACCATCAGGATGTCCGGCATCACCAGAAGCTGCAGCAAGACAAGGGTGAAGAGGATATTGCGCCCTGGAAACTGAAACCGGGCAAAGGCAAAGGCGGCCAGCGTACCAAGGATAAACTGCCCGGCAAGGATCATCGACACCAGCAGGAAGGTGTTGAGGAAATAGCGGGCGAAGGGCGCTGCGTCCCAGGCCTTGGCGAAATTGTCGAGCGTCAACGGGGCAAGAAGCTCGAACCGTGCCTCATAGGCGGCCGGATGAAACGCAGTCCAGACCGCATAGGCCAGCGGCAGCACCCACACGAGCGCCAATGCCCAGGCGGCAATGGTATTGAGGATCCTGTCGAAGGAAATACCGGTGCCGGTCATTTGTAATGCACCTTGCGGTCGAAGAAGAAGAACTGGCCGATGGCGAGCAGCGACAGGAGTACCAGCAAGGCGACCGTCAACGTCGCGCCATAGGCGGTTTCCCAGAAGCGGAAGGCGACCTCATAGATGTAGAACAGCAGCAGCGCCGACGCGTTGTCCGGCCCGCCGTCCGTCAGAATGAAGATATGATCGACCAGGCGGAAGGAATTGATGACCGCGTTGACGCAGACGAACAGGGTCGTCGGCATCAAGAGCGGAAAGGTGATCCGCCAGAAGATCGTCCAGCGCCCGGCGCCCTCGATCTG
The DNA here is from genome assembly GCF_054658235.1 of Roseibium sp. LAB1. Taxonomy (NCBI): domain Bacteria; kingdom Pseudomonadati; phylum Pseudomonadota; class Alphaproteobacteria; order Hyphomicrobiales; family Stappiaceae; genus Roseibium; species Roseibium sp. LAB1. Next base: position 1,879,403 of record NZ_BAAGIB010000001.1, read on the forward strand.
CGCGGCCTCCTTCAGTGCGACCGGGATCGCCTGCAGAGCCGCCAGATAGAAGATCATGAAGAACCCTGCTTCCTTCCAGACGGTCACCACGATGATGGCGTTGAGCGCAGTGTCCGGATTGCCGAGATAGTTGCTGGCTGGCCAGCCGAACAGGGCACCGGTGATCTGGTCGACCAGCCCGAACCCGGGCGTATAGAAAAACAGCCAGATATTGGCGACGGCGATCAGCGGTAGAACGGTCGGCGTGAAATAGGCCATGCGGACGAAGCTTCGGCCTGCCAGCCTGTCATTGACCCAGAGCGCCATGACGATAGCCAGCCCGACCGATGCCGGGATGGTGCCGAAGGCGAACCAGACATTGTTCCACAGCACCTTCCAGAAGACGGGATCGTCCAGCATGCGCTCATAATTGGAGAGGCCGATGAACTTTGCCGGGCGGCGTCCTCGCGGCGTTGAAAAGAAGCTGTTCAGAAAGGTCGTGACCGCGGGGATATGGGTAAAGGCAAACAGAAACACCATTGCCGGCAACAACAGCAGCCAGCCGTGTATCCAGTCGCGTTTCAAGGCAAAGCCCCGCTTCATGGTCTCGCGTCCGATAGAGAGAGGCCGGCCTGAAGCCCTTTGCTGGCAGGACGGCGAAAGGTCAGGGAAACGAGGTGGAACGCCGGAATGGGACCCGGCGCTCCGCCTCGAGAGGTTTTAGCGGTATTCAGACAGGATCTCGTCGGCCTGGGCCTGAGCTTCCTTCAGCGCCGTTTCGGCATCCTTCTGGCCGGTGATGGCAGCCGCCAGAGCATCGTTGAAGATGCCGGTCACGCGCTGGTTCTGGTAGGTCGCTAGCTCGGCCTTGGCGAATTCCAGCTGGTCGCGGGCAACCAGAACAGCCGGGAAATCGGCTGCATAGGCCTTCATCGTGTCGGTTTCCCAGGTTTCGGCGCGCGGTGCGACGTAACCGGTTGCGATGGTCCACTTGGCGGACTGTTCCGGAGCCGTGATCCACTGCACGAACTTGACGGCAGCCTTGTTCTGTTCGTCGGAAGCCCCCTTGAACAGGTAGAAATTGCCGCCGCCGGTCGGTGCGCCGCGCTGTGCCTTTTGCGGCAACATGGCAACGCCGAACTTGAACGGAGCGTTGTCGCGCACGTTGGTGAGGTTACCGGTGGAGGTCCACATCATGGCCGTCTGACCTTCGAAGAAGGCTTTCGGCGTTGCGCCCCACTCGATGATGCCCGGGGCCATGACTTCATGTTTGGTGCTGAGGTCGACCAGATACTGCAGGGCTTCAACCACTTTCGGATCATCGAAGCTGGTCTTGTTGCCATCGGCATTGGCCAGGATCGCGCCGTTTTCGATTGCAAGACCCTGGAACAGCCAGTACGGGAAACCGGAAGACGGAATGCGCACGCCCCACTGGGTGACGTTGCCGGTGGCGTCCTTCCTGGTCAGCTTCTTGCCGAATTCGACCATTTCATCCCAGCTTGCGGGTGCGACTTCCGGGTCGAGACCGGCTGCCTCGAAGGCTTCCTTGTTCCAGTAGAGCACCGGCGTGGAGCGCTGGAACGGAATACCGTAGGTCTTGCCGCCGGTCTGGCTGTTTTCCATGAATGCCGGATAAAAACCCTCGACCCACTTCTTGTCTTCGTCGCTGGTCAGATAGTTGTCGAAAGGCTGGATCAGGTCTTCATCGATCAGGGTGAACATGTCGGCGGACAGGATCACTGAAAGCTGGGGCGGGTTGCCGCCACGCGAAGCGGTGATCGCCTTGGCGACGGTGTCCTGATAGGAACCTGCATAGACTGCGTCGATGGTCACATCCGGATTCTGCGCAACATAGGCGTCGGTCAGTTCCTGGATGGTTTCAGCCGCCTTGCCGCCAACAGCGACCGGAAAATAGAATTGCAAATCGACAGCCTGAGCGGACGCCCAGGTGCTGAAGGTAAACGCCGTTGCCGCAACGGCTTTCAGGAAAGTGGACTTCAACATCAGTTTACTTCCTAAGGTTTGAAAATCCGCAGGTCTGCGGTCGGTCTACGCGGGCGCGCGCAGCAGGTCAGGAGCGCAACAAGGCTCCGAACTCGGAAATGAGATCGTCCCGGCGGCGGCCGGTGTCTGCGTCGAAAACATGAAGGGCGTCCGGCGAGAAGCCGAGCTGAACGGATTGACCGGGCGTGAAGGCCCGGTTGGCCGGAAGGCGCACCTGGAAGCCGGTACCTTCAACGTCGCAATCGGCCAGCACATCGGCCCCGAGATATTCAACGGCACGAACACAGGCATTGACCGGACCGCCGTTCTCCAGATGCATGGCCTCCGGACGCAGGCCGAGCTTGAAGTCCGGCGCAGTGCACAGCTTCCTGAAGGCGTTGGCCGGAAAGAGGTTCATCGGCGGCGTCCCGATGAAGCGGGCGGCAAAAGGCGTGGCCGGTTTTTCGTAAAGGTCCCGAGGGCTGGCCACCTGCTCCAGCCGGCCGCCATTCAGCAGCACCACCTGATCGGCCATGGTGATGGCCTCGACCTGATCATGCGTGACATAGACCATGGTGAAACCGAGCTGCTGTTGCAGCGCGCGGATCTCCACCCGCATTTCGTGGCGCAGTTTGGCGTCGAGATTGGACAGGGGCTCATCCATCAGGCAGATCGGCTTTTCGCCGATGATTGCCCTCCCGAGGGCAACACGCTGCTGCTGGCCGCCGGAAAGCTGGCCCGGCTTGCGGTCCAGCAACTGGCCGAGCCCCAGAAGATCGGCAACCCGTGCAAGACGGCGGTCCCGCTCGGTCCTGCCGACCCGGCGGACCTTCAGGCCGAAAATGATGTTCTCGCCGACGCTCAGATGGGGAAACAGCGCGTAGGACTGGAACACCATGGACAGGTCGCGTTTGGCCGACGGACGGCCGGTTACATCCTCTCCGCCGATCAGGATGCGGCCACCGCTGACATTCTCAAGACCTGCGATCATGCGCAGCGTCGTCGACTTGCCGCAGCCGGACGGTCCGAGCAGCGCCGTGAACGAGCCAGCCGGAATGTCGATCGACAGCGTATCGACGGCAACGGTCTCACCCCAGATGCGTGACACCTGTTCAAGGACGATCGGCTTGCCGGCGCTTTGTGTCTGCGAACCTGAAGTTTGCGGAGCTGATGTCACGCCTCATCCCCGTCTTCGGCCACGAACACTTCCGTATTCGTGCCTTCCAGAGCTGCCAGGAAGACATCCGGCACCGGGCAATCGGTGAAGATCGCATCGACGTCACTGAGTTGCCCGCCGCGCACATGGGCATTTCGGCCGAACTTGCTGTGATCGAGAACCAGGTAGGACTTGCGGCAATTGGCAAGTATCGACTGGCGTGCTGCCACTTCATCTTCATGAAAGTCCAGAAGCGTGCCGTCTTCATCGACACCGGCGACGCCGAAAATGCCGATATCCACCTTGTAGTTGGAAAAGAATGCCTGGGCCGCGGACCCGAGCACGTCACGGTCGCCGTGGCGCAGCCGCCCGCCGGTTATTGTCACCTGAAACGACGGATTGACCGACGCGGTGAAGGCAACGTTCAGATTGTTTGTGAAGACCGCCAGCTTTTCATGCCCGACGAGGGCCTGCATCACGATCTCCGGCGTGGTACCGATGGAAAACGCGACAGACTGGTTGTTGCCGACATGACCGGCGACCAGGTTCGCGATCAATTGCTTTTCCGGAAGATTGAGAATCTGCCTCGTGGAATAGTGGATGTTGGAGGCCGGCGCGGGAGGCTCGACGCCGCCATGTGTCCGGCGCAGGATCCCCAGTTCGCAAAGACCGTTGACGTCCCGGCGGATTGTCTGCGTGGTCACCTCGAACCGGTCAGCCAATTCCTCGACGGACGCAAACCCCGCCTTCTGTACCAGATCCGCAATCTCGGCCTGACGCCTTGAAATATCTATTTGCCCAAGCATGTTCTTCTGATCCGCCATCGTCCCCTCTCCTCCTGCTGCTGCGGGAGGCCAGTTGCATCAAAGGCATCATGTTGACTCGAAAAAGTCTGACTTCGAAGCCCGATAAAACATTTTCATATGAACCTTATTCGACGCTCATATGAAAATGATGTGACAATAGGGGATTGCGGGCAGCCCTGGAACACAAGGCAGATCAGCATCCTCAGATTTCAGGACTTTCTTTTTCCATCTGTGATTGTCTGATCATTTCCACGGGGCAGGCAGTCCGGTTACCCGGTTAAGGACTAAACATGCGTTCCGGCGGCAGGACAGAGCTGGACAAAAAATAAGACGGCTCAGGAAAAGGAGAGTTCCTCTCGACGCTCCAAACCATGTAATAAAATTACAAATCTGTTTCGTCATCTAACTGTCAATCAAATGTCATGCAGCGTTTTTAAGTAGCACCCGGGATGCACCCTCACCTCCGGGAGATATCATGAAAACGATCGTTTGCACTTCGCTGGCACTGGCCCTGACCGGTTCCGTTGCCCTCGCTCAGGACGCCGTACCGCAGGCTTCCAGCCAGTGGTTCAAGGATGGTGAAGCTGCCATCCAGGCCATTTTGGACCGTCAGCCGAACACCAACCGCGCCAAGAACGTTATCCTGCTGATCGCGGACGGCAACGGCGTCGGCACCAATTACGCCACCCGCCTGTTCGACGGCCAGCAGAAGGGCATGCTGGGCGAGGAAAACGTTCTCCCCTATGAGACCCCGGACTTCTACAGCGCCCTGGTCAAGACCTACAACATCAACGCCCAGACACCGGACTCCGCACCGACCGCCGGCTCAATGAACACCGGCGTGAAGCAGCGCTTCAACCTGATCAACCTTGGCGAAGAAGCAATCCATGACGATTGCTCCACGGTTGAAGGCAACCAGCTGGCGCTGTTCTCCGAGCTGATGACCGAAGCCGGCAAGTCCGTCGGCGTGGTGTCCACCGCCCGCCTCACCCATGCGACACCGGCGGCCGTTTACGCCAAGACTGCGAACCGCAACTGGGAAGACGCCGTGCCGGAAGGCTGCACCGCGCAGAAAGACATCGCGACCCAGCTGATCGACGCCATGGAAGCCGGTACCGTCGACTTCGCAATGGGCGGCGGTGGCCGTTACTTCCTGCCGAAGGACAAGGAAATGGGCGGGCTTAAGGGCCGCCGCGAAGACAATGTCGACCTGGTTGAGCGTGCCACCGGGCTGGGCGCACAGTTCGCTTCCGACACGACTGGCTTCCAGTCGCTGAAGCTTGACGGCTCCAGCCCCGTGCTGGCTCTGTTCAACAACAGCCACATGGAATATGAAGCCGACCGCGCCGACGATGACGAGCCCTCCCTGGCCGACATGACCAAGGCTGCCATCGAGTATCTGTCCAAGAATGAAGGTGGCTACTACCTGGAAATCGAAGCCGGCCGCGTCGACCACGCCAACCACGCCGGCAATGCAGCCCGCGCCATGCGCGACGGGGTCGCCTTCGCGGAAGCCGTTGCCATGGCTGACGAACTGACGAATGACGAAGACACGCTCATCATCGTCACCGCCGACCACGAACATGCCATCGCCTTCAACGGCTATTGCGGCCGCGGTTCGGCCATCCTCGGTCTGTGCTACGACGTCGCCCAGACAGGCATCAAGCATTCCGACAAGGTCCTGACTGCGGACGATGGCAAGCCCTACACCGTGATCGGCTACCTCAACGGCACCGGTTCGGTTCTGAAGAAGGGCGAAGGCGAGAACGACTACACTGGCTCGCGCCCCGACCTGGACCAGGAAACCGCTACCGATCTGGACTATGTCCAGCAGGCCCTGATCCCGAAATCCTCCGAAAGCCATTCGGGTGAAGATGTTGCTGTCTACGCCAAGGGTCCGTGGGCACATCTGGTCGATGGCACCATCGAGCAGAACGTGATCTTCCACGTCATGAACCACGCCGTAAACGCCCGGTAAGCCATTCGGCAGGGTTTCGCGCCGGGGCAACCGGCCAATGATCTGAAGGGCCTGCCATTCGGCAGGCCTTTCGCCCGTTTGTCACATCCGCCCGATACACGAGAATAACGAAATGGACAGAACCGAGGACGTCATGAACCGCAGACAGCTTATCGTCGGGCTCGGACTCGCTCCATTTGCCGGTCATCTGCTGACGGACGCAGCTGGTGCGGCGGACGCCCCCCTCAAGTTGCGAACGCTCTACAACAAGGACCGGAGCTTTTCCGACCTCGCTCATTCACTGAAAGGCTCCAGAGTGTCGGTCGGCGGCTATATGGCACCGCCCCTGAAAGCCGACAGCCAGTTCTTCGTGCTTACCAGGATTCCGATGGCAGTTTGCCCGTTCTGTGAAACAGAAGCCGAATGGCCGCGGGACATTCTCGCCATTTACACAAAGCGCAATGTCGATGTGGTCGCCTTCAACAGCAAGATCGTGACCAGAGGTGTTCTGGAACTGGGTCCCTACAAGGATCCCGAGACCGGGTTCCTCAGCCGGGCAAGGCTGATCGATGCCGTGTATGAACGAGCCTGATACCGTCTCATGAGCCTTTCTCTTCATGTCGACGATCTCCGCGTTGTGGCCACCAATGGCCGGGTCCTGCTGACCTGCGACCGGTTTCAAGCCGCGCCGGGAGAAACCATCGGCCTGCGCGGTCCTTCAGGCGCTGGAAAATCTACCTTTCTCTACGCCCTTGCCGGTCTACATCCGGTCATGACGGGACATATCCGTTGGGGAGAAACCGATCTGGTTCCAATGAATGATGCCACCCGCGCCGGGTTCCGTCGCAACCATGTCGGTCTGATCTTCCAGGACTTTCTGCTTTTTGAGGAACTGAGCGCGCTTGGCAATGCATCGCTTGCGACGGCTTTCAACCCGGCTGCGAAGCGCCGGTCGATTACCGGCACGGCACAACAGTTTCTGAAGAGCCTCGGGGTTCCGGCGGAAGCCCGTACCGTGGACAGTTTTTCCGGCGGCGAGCGTCAGCGCACTGCGATTGCCCGCGCTCTGGCACACGATCCAGCCATCATTCTGGCGGACGAACCGACCGCGAGCCTCGACCGCAAGACAGCCGATGGCCTGGTTGACGACCTGATTGGCCAGACACGCGCTCAGAACAAGACCTTGATTGCCGTCAGCCACGACCTGCATCTGCTGGACCGGATGGACCGGGTCATAGACATTTCCGACGGGCGCCTGAAAACGGAGGCTTCCGGTGGCTGACTTTCTCGCAGACCGCTGGCAGGACCTTTCTCCCCTCGCCCAGGACATGCTGTGGCTGGCGGCACTTCTTCTGCCTGCCGTGATCACCGGCGTGATCGTGACCTGGAGGTTCCGGCCGCAGGCTCTGGTCAGGGCGCTTCTCTGGCGCTTCCGCTGGACAAACCTGACCTTCATTGCCCTGATCGCCATATCCATCGGCATCGGCGTCGGCCTGATTGCCCAGGAACGCGGCCTTCGACAAGGCACCGCGCGGGCCGCGGAAAAATTCGATCTGATCGTCGCAGCCCCCGGCAGTGAAATCACGATGATGTTCGCTGCTGTCTATCTGCAACCAAGCGACGTACCGCTTCTGGGCGGTGACATCTACAACGAGATTGCCACCCATGACGACGTCGACCTTGCCGCCCCGATTGCCTTCGGCGACAGCTACCTGTCGTCACCTATTGTCGGCACCACGCCGCAGTTCGTCACGCATCTGGCAGGAAACCTTGCCGAAGGCAGGCTCTTTGCCGGCAGCGGGGAAGCGGTTGCCGGTTCGCGTGTCAACCTGAAGCTTGGCGAAACCTTCGAACCCGCCCACGGGATGGGCGACAGCGCGGAAGAAGATGCCCACGCTGGCCATGTCCTGACCGTCGTCGGCAGAATGTCACCAACCGGCAGCCCCTGGGACAGAGCCGTTCTTGTTCCCGTCGAAACCGTCTGGGAAGTGCACGGCCTTGCCAATGGCCACAGTCCAGAGCGGAATACCCGGATCGGCCCGCCTTTCGACGCGGAGTATTTCCCGGGAACACCGGCGATACTCGTTCATGCCAACGAGCTCTGGGCGAATTACGCCCTGCGGTCCGAGTTCACCCGTGACGACACCATGGCGTTCTTCCCCGGCGCGGTGCTTGCGCAACTTCACGCGCTCATGGGGGACATTCGCCAGATCATGTCGGTGATGGCGGTGCTGACCCAGGTGCTGGTGACCGCCGGTGTCCTGACGGGGCTGATAGCCCTTGCCCGGCTGTTCGCCAGACGGCTGGCGCTCCTGCGGGCTCTTGGGGCACCAGGACGGTTCGTCTTTGCCGTGGTCTGGTCCTATGCCGCCACCCTGATTATCCTGGGCTCGGCTGCTGGGCTTGGCGTCGGCTGGATCGCGGTCGATGTCATCTCCTCAATCGTCACTACCCGAACGGACATTCTGGTGACGGCAACGCTCGACTGGCCCGAATTTCACCTGATCGCCGCCTTCGTCAGCCTGACGATGCTGCTCGCTCTTTTGCCGGCCTTCATGGCAATGTCACGTAATATCATTACAGATTTGCGCGCCTGACCTGAAGCCCGAAGGATTCCCTCACATGCGTGCCCTTGCCGTTCTGTTGCCGCTGCTGTTCTGCCTGTCTCACCCTGCCTGGGCGTCCGGCACACATACCGCTTCCGAAGCAAGCCATGGCAACACCGAAACGCACCGGACGCATGAGGAAGCCGAGCACAATCACGAGGAAGATGAAGACAGCCACGAAGGCAGGTCGGAAGGTGTGCGAGCCCTTCACGCCTGGATCCGCGAGACATCCGGCACTTCCGCGCTGCTCTTCGTCAACATCGAGAACATGTCCGAACGGCAGGTAAAACTGATCGGCGGACACACCGGCGTTGCGTCACAGACACAGCTGGTCGGCTTTGCCCTGAAAGATGGTGAACCCGGCTACGACGCCCTGCCGCCCGTTCCGATCCAGCCGGGCAAGACACTGGCCCTTGCTCCGAACGCTCTGGCCCTGCGCCTCGGTGGCCTTACACGATCTTTCCGCAAAGGTGAGGAATTCGAAATCGAGATCGAATTCGACTTCGGCCATATCGAGATGCATGTACAGGTCGAATCCATGAACGCAACCCGGCACAGCCACGCCGGGCATCAGCACTAGATCTGCCGGGATTTGAGGCAGGGACAAATTGAGGCTGCTCCCACGCTTAACCCCTTGGATACCCCCCACCCCTAACCCCTCCCCACAGGGGGGAGTGGAATCAGGCCGTGCCGATTGAATAGGTCGCGTCTGTCTGCCGAACTGCCTGTAGAGGGACAAAGGATTTCAGTGCGCTGACGATGTGGCGCGGTAAAGCGGAAATCCCCTCCCCCCCTGTCGGGAGAGGTTAGGGGTGGGGGTCAACAGCCTTGCCAGGCACTCCCACCCTATCGGGCGTATTACCTGTAGAGGAACGACTGCCCCTCTCCATCGAACAGATGGAGCTTTTCCGGCGCGGCTGTCAGGCGGATGGTCGTGCCCCTTGCGATCTTGTGGATCCCCGGCAGCTTGGCGATCAGGGCGGGCGCGCCCTCTTTCGCCCGGAAATACAGCACTGTCGTTTCCCCGAGCGCTTCGACGATTTCGATGTCGGCTGATACCAGGAAATCGTCACTGTCTGTCACGGTCAGATCTTCCGGGCGCACACCGAGCTTCACCGTCGCGCCCTTGTCGCTGTCGAGCGAGGCAATCGGCACATCCGCATGACCGCCATCGGACATGACAACGGAGGTCTGACTGCCGGTGGCCGTCACCTTGGCATCGATCAGGTTCATGGCAGGCGAGCCGATGAACTGGGCAACGAACGTGTTGGCGGGACGCTCGTAAAGATCCAGCGGCGCTCCGAACTGTTCGATGTTGCCGCCATGAAGCACAACAATCCGTGTCGCGAGCGTCATTGCCTCGACCTGATCGTGTGTGACGTAGATCATGGTGCTTTCCGGCATGCTCTCCTTCAGCTGTGCGATCTCGATCCTTGTCGCAACACGCAAGGCGGCATCGAGGTTCGACAGCGGTTCGTCGAACAGGAACACCTTGGGATCCCGTACGATCGAGCGGCCGATGGCAACACGCTGGCGCTGACCGCCTGACAGCGCCTTCGGCAGGCGGTCGAGATAGGCGGTGAGCTGCAGCCTGTCGGCCGCCGCCCGCACTGCCTTGTCGATTTCATCACGCGACTTGCCGGCCAGCTTCAGGGCAAAGGCCATGTTGTCGTAGACCGTCATATGCGGATAAAGCGCATAGGACTGGAACACCATGGCGATGCCGCGTTGTGCCGGCGGCACGTCGTTGACGACAACCCCGTCGATTTCCAGTTCACCGCCGGTGATCTTTTCCAGGCCTGCGATCATCCGCAGCAATGTCGATTTTCCGCACCCCGACGGACCAACGAAAACGATCAGCTCGCCTTCATTGATCTCCATGTTGATGTCGCGCAGAACTTCGACGGTTCCATAGGACTTGCTGACATTCTTCAAGGACAACGATGTCATGCCGGCTGCTCCCGATTGTTGATTTTGTACATGTTATTTGACCGATCCGGCCAACAGGCCGCGCACGAGATAGCGTTGCATCGCGAAGAACACGAAGAGCGGCACCGCGATGGACACAAAGGCCGCAGTCGCGAGAATCTCCCAGTTCCCGCCGCGCGTTCCCAACAGTTCAACGATCTGGTTGGTCATCACCGTGGTCGAGCCCGTGGCGTCGATCAGGAACACCTTGGCCACCAGAAGATCGTTCCAGGTCCACAGGAACTGGAAGATGGCGAAGGACGCCAGAGCCGGAAAGCTGAGCGGCAGGATGATGCGGGTGAAGATCTGGAAATCCGTCGCCCCGTCCACCTTGGCGTTCTCGATGATGTCCCGCGGCAGCCCGACCATATAGTTTCTGAGCAGGTAGACCGCGAGTGGCATGCCGAAGGCCGTATGGGCCAGCCAGACCCCCATGTAGCCCTTGCCGATGCCGACAGCCAGATGCAGCCGCAGCAGCGGAATGAGCGCCAGTTGCAGCGGCACGACGAGCAGTGCCACAACTGCGGCAATCAGCAGGGCACGGCCGGGAAATTCCATCCAGGCAAGGGCATAGGCTGCGAACGCCGCAATGACGATCGGGATGATCGTCGCCGGAATGGTGACCGTCAGCGTGTTGAAGAACGCCTTGCCCATATTGTCCTGTCCGGTGCCGGAAAACAGGATGGTGGCGTAGTTCTGCAGGGTGAATTCCGGCGGCACGGTCGCGGTAATGAAGACACGCTGGCCGCGGCCGGAAATCTGCTTGTCATTGCCCTTCCAGACATAGGACCCGTCGGCCTGGAGTGTCAGGCTTTCACCATCACCCATGTCGGCGGTGTCTCCGGGCTGATAGGCCGAAACGTCGCGCGAGGACACACCCCAGGAACGGATGTCGCGAGGCGCTCCCTCGAAGATGTTCCCGGACACAGTGAAGCTGTCGCCGTCGGCAACGCGTGCATCGTCCGGATCAGCCGTCCGGTAGACCTCGTTCTGTTCAGACGGCATCAGAGCCGCCCACCAGCCGGAACTGGAGATCTGGTCGGCTGTCCGGAAGGACGAGACGAACAGCCCGACCGTCGGGAACAGCCACAAGAGCACGAGCGCAGCGACGGAGATTTGGACGGCCCAGGTCAGTCCGGATTTTTTCCCAGCAATACTGGCCATCACTTCATCTCCTTCCGGGCGTTATAGACGTTCCAGACAAGGATCGGGGTCACGAGCAGCATGATGATGATGGCACTCGCCGACCCCACGCCCCAGTCATTGGCACGGAAAAGCTTGTCGTACATGTAGTTCGCCAGAACCTGGGTCTCCCACTGGCCGTTGGTCATGGCGAAGACGATGTCGAACACCTTGAGTACGGTCAGCGTGATCGTGGTCCAGACCACAACGATGGTGCCCATGATTTGCGGAACCTTGATCTTGAAGAAGATCTGGAACGGATTGGCGCCGTCAACGATGGCCGCTTCCACGGTTTCCTCCGGAATACCGCGCAGGGCCGCCGACAGGATCACCATGGCAAAGCCGGTCTGGATCCAGATCAGCACAACCATCAGGAAGAAGTTGTTCCACAGCGGTAGCGTCAGCCAGGTCTGCGGTTCGCCGTAGGGCACGTCGGCAATCCAGATACCGAGAATGGAACTCAGCGAAATCCAGATCAGCCAGATACCGCCGACAGCGACCAGAAGGCGCAACGGCAGAAGCCAGAGCGACTTGTCCTCGCCCCGGGCGACTATACCCCGCACGAAGGTCCATCCCACATAGGCAACGACGACGACGAAGGCCAGCAGGAGAAGGGTCGGCAAAAGCTGGAGAAACACGACCGAGCCGATACCACCGTCAAACTTGAGCCACATCGCGTTCAACACGCCGATCTGGTTCTGATCGGCTGCGCGCGTGTCGTAGATCAGCTTGAAGATGACCGAGGCGCCAACGAAGGAGATCGCCATCGGCATGAAGATCAGCGATTTTGCGAAATTGCCCCATCTGATCCGGTCTGTGAGCTGGGCAACCAGCAACCCGAAGGCGGTCGATGCAGCCGGCACGACGATCAGCCACAGCATGTTGTTGCGCACGGCTTCCCAGAACTTCGCCTCGTTCATCATCTGGCGATAGTTGGCAAGGCCGACAAAGGCGCCGCCCTGGGAGCGGTCCGTCAACGACAGACGCATGGTCTCGAACACCGGATAGGCGAGATAGAGCGTCAGCGCGAACATCGCCGGAAACAGGAACAGCCAGGGCCGGATCATGTTGGCCCGGTTGATGTTTCTCCCTGCATTTGGCCCGCGAGCCGGAAACAGGACCTTGTCGAGAATGACATTCGAGAAGAAGAAGTAGGCAAGGCAGGCTCCAACGCCGAAGACGATGGTAAAGAGCCCTAACAGTGCCGGATTGTCCGATAGCATGGCCGTTCCCTCCCATTATTGATTATGGGGAGGCACCCGGAAGACCGGGGGCTTCCTGCGTTTAGGAACTTTGTTTCTTGGACGTTTTCGCCGATCCATCAGAAAAACGGCCAGTCTCCCTGGGGAGACCGGCCGCCTGGAGGATTACTTGAGGGCGTCCCAGCTTTTCTGGATTTCCTCGGCGACGGCTTTCGCGTCCTTGCCGCCGGTGTAGTCGACCATCCCGGTCCAGAAGGTGCCTGCACCGACTGCGCCCGGCATCAGGTCGGAACCGTCGAAGCGGAAGGTGCTTGCATTGACCAGGATCTCGCCCTGACCGCGCAGAGTGTCATCCTTGTAGGCTTCCGGATTGGCTCCCTTGTGCGGCGTGAGGAAGCCGGTCTGTGCCATCATGACTTCATGCGCAAGCGGCAGTTCGAAGAACTTCATCAGTTCGTTCGTGGCGTCGGACGGATTGGTGATCGCCATCAGCGTGCCACCGCCGAGAACCGGGTTGCCGAGATCCTTTTCCGCATAGGCCGGGAAGTAGAAGAAGTCGACATCGGTGCCGAATTCGACGCCGTCCGGGAAGAAGGCCGGAACGAAGGATGCCTGGCGGTGCAGGTAGCACTGCGGCGGAGAGGAAAAGAGGCCTTTCGGGCTGTCGCGGAAATCGGTACTGGCAACTGCCCCCGCACCGCCGGCCACCTTGGCATCGTCACGTGCGAACCAGCCGAATTCCTCGATCGCGGCGACAACGCGCTCGTCGTCGAAGGGGATCTCGTTGGTGGTCCACTGGTCGTAGACTTCAGCGGGCTGCGTGCGCAGCATCAGGTCCTCGACCCAGTCGGTCGCCGGCCAGCCGGTGGCAGCGCCGGAACCCAGACCGATACACCAGGGCGTTTCGCCATCGGCAACGATCTGCTCCGTCAGCGCCTTCAGCTCTTCCATGGTCGTCGGCACTTCATAGCCGGCGTCCTCGAAGTTTTCCGGCACATACCAGACGAGGCTCTTGACGTTGACGTTGTAGAAGAAGCCGAACAGCTGATCCTGACCGTCGGCGTCCTTGTAGGTACCGAGGTTTACCCAGCTTTCACCCGCGCCGTAATTGTTGGCAACCCAGTCGGCCATGCCTTCCGGCAGCGGCTTCAGAAGGCCACGCGCAGCCATGTCGGAGGCAAGGCCCGGCTGCGGGAAGACGGCGATGTTCGGTGCTGCACCGGCTTCGGCATCGATCACGATCTGCTGCTCGAAGGAATCCGAACCGGTGTAGATCACTTCAGCGCCGGTGGCTTCGGTGAAATAGGCAAGCACGTTCCGGAAATAGCCGTCTTCCGGCTGCAGCCACGGGCCGGCGATCGTCACGGTCTGCCCCTTGAGGTCAGGAGCGCTCTTAGCCCATTCGTTGTAGCTGTCCCAGTTGAACGGGCCTTCGCCCGGAGCGAATTTCAGATCAGCCGCGGACGCAGCGCCCGCGCCAAACGCAATGGCCAGCGCCAGACCTGCCGTGCAGGCTTTCAAACGTAGTTTCATATCTGTCCTCCCAGATTGTCCCTATGCTGGAACACTCCACCCAAGGTGGCACATGTGACCACCTTGCAGCAATACCTACCCGAGTCGCCGGGTTGGCAATTCCACCAGAACCCTTTATCCAAACCGCTTTGGATTTGGCCCTAACCATGTCTTCAGGCTTCGGCCTTGTCAAGCGTGCAGCTCGCGAATTAATGTTGCATTTCAATAACAGCCTGTTGGGAGGGCGCTTTCAAAGCGTTTTGGGCCAGAATGAGCAACGGCGTAAACCTGAAAGAACTGTCGCAACGGCTGAACCTGTCGCAGACCACGGTCAGCCGTGCGCTCAACGGCTATCCGGAGGTAAGTGAAGAAACCCGCAAACGAGTGACCGAAATGGCCGACAAGCTCGGCTATGCCCCCAACAGCCAGGCAAGACGGCTGGCGACCGGCCGCGCAATGGCCATCGGCCATGTCATACCCCGCTCAATTCACGAGATGATGAACCCTATCTTCCTGGAGTTCATCGCCGGTGCCGGAGAGACGTATTCGCGCCACGGCTACGACATGATCATCTCTGTCGTTGATGACGCCAAGGAGGAAGACGCCTACCGGCAGATTGCCTCGCGCAAGAAGGCGGACGGCGTAATCATTCACGGGCCCGCGAACGACGAGCGCAGACACAAGCTTCTGAAGGAACTCAACCTGCCCTTCGTCGTGCACGGTCGCATTCCGGGTGCCGAGGAAGAGACCTCCTGGATCGACATGAACAACCGGCGCGCATTCGAGCGGGCAACCAACCTGCTGCTGGACCTCGGGCACACCCGGATCGCGCTGCTCAACGGCCTGGAGCACATGGACTTTGCCAACAGGCGCCGCCGCGGGTTCGAAGAGGCCTTGGCCGCCCGGGGACTGACACCGGACCCTGCCCTGATGCGCAGCGCCGACATGACGGAACCCTTTGGCTGCGACAATGCGATGCAAATGCTGAAGAGCGGCAATCCGCCAACCG
This sequence comes from Roseibium sp. LAB1, assembly GCF_054658235.1. Taxonomy (NCBI): domain Bacteria; kingdom Pseudomonadati; phylum Pseudomonadota; class Alphaproteobacteria; order Hyphomicrobiales; family Stappiaceae; genus Roseibium; species Roseibium sp. LAB1. Next base: position 1,894,763 of record NZ_BAAGIB010000001.1, read on the forward strand.
CCTTCCTGATTTCGTCCATGATTTCAGCGATCGGCGTTGCACGCGCGGTCGGCCAGTGCGGCCTGAAGACAGGCAAGGATGTTTCCATCATCACGCATGACGACGCTCTCTCCTTCCTGCCGAACAGCGGTGAAGTGCCTATTTTCACCTGCACGCGCTCTTCGGTCCGCTATGCGGGGGAAAAGGCTGCAGAACTGCTTTTGAACATGATTTCCAATCCGTCCGGCGAACCGGTATCCTTGCATCTGGACGCCGAACTGATCATCGGCCAGTCCACCGGCCCAGCTCCTGCAACGACAAGATAGTCAGACCTGGCTGAGGCCGCAGTCTTTCAGGACATCCTTCATCCGGATCAATCCGTTGAGACGATGAACCCGCGCCGTTTCCGCCGCGCTGTCTGTGTCGCCTTCCCGGATCGCCTCGAGCATCTTGCGATGATCGGCCGCGTTTGAGGCCGGTGCCTTGTTCAGGCGCAGCAACACGGTATTTGCCCGGTAAACCTGATCGAGGAAACCCTCGATCTCGGCCTCAAGGCGCAGATTCCCGCTCGCCTTGGCTATCAGCCGGTGGAACCGGTCGTCAGCAATCGCCCAGGCTTCGATGTCCTGCCGCTCCAGCGCCGCGTCGGCGCTTGTTAGCACGTCCTCGATTTGAGCAAGTGTTTCATCACTCGCCTTGCCGCAAGCCGTGCCTGCGGCGAGCGCTTCCAGCGCCGAAAGGATCTCGTAGATCTCGCAGATATCCTGCAGTGAAATCGGCAAAACCTTTGCCCCACGACGCGGCACGAGCCCCACCAGTCCATCCGCTTCGAGTCGGATGAGCGCCTCCCGGACCGGCGTCCGGCTCATGCCCAGCCGCGTCGCAATATCGGGTTCCGGCGCCTGAAATCCGGGCGGCAATTGCCCGTTCAGGATCTCGGCTTTCAACCGCTCATAAGCGTTATCGACGCGTGTGGATCTGGCTTTCGTTGGCATTGCGGGATGCACCCGTTCTCCTGACGTGTCTAAAACAATTCGGCATTGCCCCACACCTCTCTCGCGAGGCCGGCACGGCATTTCTTGTCGCCGAAAGCAGATCCCTCCGGCGCGGCCGCTCTGTTTTGAAAGCAAATCAATGCCGTATTGATAATTTTATCGATAGAATTTTATCCATCCCCATGCCGTCAGGGCACCCAGGATGAGGCTCGACCTTCCGAGGCCATGCATTTCCTCGATTTTATACGAATTTGCGGCCTTCTTCAGGCGAAAAAAATATTGTCAAAAATTACGGTGACATAAGGACATGCCCCAGGCGCCCCCGCGGCACGCCAACCGTTTTCAGCCCAAAATACCCGGGCAGATTACTGTAGTCGTTTACGAATATACCGAGCCTCAGCACCCAACAGGAAGGTCCGCCGGATCCGGCTCAGATACCAACGTGAACTGTGGCAGAGGATGTCCGCACCAAACCAAATAATAGCTACCCGACAGAAGTTCCAACCAGGTCAAAAATAACAATAAGCCTAACCAACAAGAACAGATGCCTATAGGCAATTACAACAGTCACATTTTAAACCAGAACAAATCGAACGAATACTCTTGGAAAACACGGTTTGTTATGCTTTTTACGCTCCAATGAAAGCAACCGTTGGTAGGGGCTTTTATGGAACGCATCGCAACAGCCATGTCGATTGAGCACGACCACGCTCTCTTGGCGCTTGCGATTGCGACATGCCTATTTGGATGCAGCTTTTCTTTGCTCCTCCTCGCCAAGGTTCACCGCGACGCCAGCCCGGCGCGCGGTATCTGGCTCATCTGGTCTTCCCTCGTCGGCGCCTCCGCTATCTGGTCAGCGCAGATCATCGCCTTTTCTTCGGTCAAGCTCCCTGCGGAGACAGGCTATCACCTGCAGATGGCGCTGCTTGCTCTGCTTGTTGTCTTCGCAGGCCTCTTTGCTGGTTACACGCTCGCAATTCGTCGAAACATTCGGCTGGCACCGGAACTTGGCGGCACCCTGTTCGGGCTGGCCATCGCCGGAATGAGCCTGATCCTGTCCATGGCCCGGGAGATCGCCGGCGAACCTGACGCAGGCAGTTCCTTCGGTTTGTGGACCTTGCTGCTCGGGACATGCCTGGGGGCCATCGCGATGAGCTTTGTCCCCCAACTGCTGTCCAGGCGCGCGCTGTTGAGTGCGACCCTGTTTCTGTTCCTCGCCGCCATCACCATTCACATGCCGGCCCATGCCCCTGCCACCCCGCTTCGTGAGGTCAGTTTCCCACGAAACATCATCCTGATGTCGGAACAGCACATGATGGCGGTATCTCTGGTCATCTTCGGCCTTTGCGCCTTTGTGGCCACGACCGGCGTGCTGCTTGACAGGTTCCGAAAGAGCGCGGCCCGGCGAACCTACAGGCACCTGTCGCTGCAGGATTCCCTGACGCGCCTTCCCAACCGGTACTATGTGCAGAAGGCGGCGGCCGAACTTTTGAAGAAGGCCGAACTGGAAGGCAAGGCATGCGCCGTCGTGCTGATCAGCCTGGACCAGTTCAAGGCCATCAACGATCTGCATGGATATGAGGTCGGCGACACGGTTCTGCGCACACTGGCCGACACGCTGAGAAACAACCTGAGCGACACCATCTTCATCTCCCGGTTCTATGGTGACGAATTTCTGGTCATCAATTCGTCCCTTGACACTCTGGAGGATGCCGTCGAATTCGCCCGTCTCGTCCGCGCCCTCGCCCGCAGACCGGTCCACTGGAAGTCCTATCGCCTGTCCATCCGCTCAAGCATCGGCCTCGCCATCTTTCCAAGGGACGGCAACGACCTGACAAAGCTGGTCCAACGGGCAAATCTCGCAGCCAAACAAGCCAAGTCGATTGGCGGCAACCTGATTCAGCCCTACGTCACCGGTATGGAGGAAACCAACCGGTGGGAAGCGGGACTGGCGGCCGACCTGCGCAACGCCGCACTGGAAAACCAGCTCAACCTGGTCTTTCAGAAACAGAACCTGACAAGGACCGGTGACCTGATCGGCTACGAAGCGCTGGTGCGCTGGCGTCATGCGGAAAAAGGCCCGATCCCGCCGGAAGACTTCATACCGATAGCAGAGCGGTCAGGCATCATCCTGGATATCGGCAACTGGGTGCTGGAAACGGCCTGCCGGGAGGCGGCCTGCTGGGAAAATCCCGTGACACTGTCCGTGAACGCCTCGCCGCTGCAATTCTCCCGCTGCGATTTTCCCGGCCTCGTTTCAACTGTGTTGATGAAAACCGGCCTGCCCGCCGAACGCCTGGAAATCGAACTGACCGAATCCACGCCCATCGAGGATCACGAGCGTGTTCATGAGACGATCCTCTCGCTTCGCAAGATGGGCGTGCGGGTTGCGATGGACGATTTCGGCAAGGGCTATTCCTCCCTCAATACGCTGCAGGCGTTCCCCTTCGACAAGATCAAGGTCGACAGAGCTTTCACCCAGTCGCTTGAGACCAATCGCCATGCCCGGGCGATCCTGAGATCGGCCGTCCTTCTGGGCCACAGTTTTGACATTCCAGTAATCGCCGAAGGTGTCGAAACGGAACGTCAGTTGCAATTCCTGCAGCAAGCCGGGTGCCTGCAAGTGCAGGGATTTCTATTCGGAAAACATCTGCTGCCTTCACAGATCAAAAAGTTTGTCCCGAGCTTAGCGCAAGCCCAGATCTGACCATTCATTGAAAGAAACTTGAATAATTACCAAATTTTACACTTATATAAATATCAATATCTTAAAAACTACAATATATTCGAAAATTTACTCTTGGTAACTATTGAAAATTGTTAGCCATAATCTCTACTCTTAACTTACCTTTGATTAACTATAAAATTTTACCTTGAGGGCACACAACAATCACGGTGCCGCAATGACGACTTTCCTTGCCCCGACCAAACTGATGCACGGATTGAGAACGCGTCTTGCCAGCCTGCTGGCTGGTGCGTCACTGATCACCCTGTCCTTCGCCAGCACACCTGTATCCGCACAATCGCTTGAAGAGGCCATGGGGGCGGCTTACGCCATCAATCCGGGATTGAAGGCGGAACGGTCTCGCTATGAAGCAATCAACCAGGATATCTGGACTGCCAGGTCGGAGTTTCTACCAACAGTGACCGGCACTTACCTGGGAGAACAGAATGCCTTTCGCAGCGAGCGGAGCGGTAACAGCGACAGGTCGTTCTTCCACGAACTGGGTGTTTCCATGTCCCAGACCGTGTTTCAGGGCTTTGCCGGCGTCAACCGGTTGAACCAGGCCCACGAGGAGGCAAATTCGGGCCGCAACCAGCTGATCGGCGCGGAACAAACGTTGCTGTTCAACACGGCCGACGCCTACCTGCGCGTTGTTCGCGACCGGGCTATCCTGTCCCATCTGCGGGCCTATACCAATGTGGTGCAACGGGAGGTGAACGCCGCCCGCGCCCGCTATAAGTCAGGAGACGCCACCCGCACCGATATCGAACAGGCCCTTGCCCGCCTCGGCGAGGCACAGGGAAATTCCGACCAGGCAGTTGGCGATCTGGAAGCCTCCGAAGCCGTCTATGAGCGCCTGACCGGACAGAAACCCGGCAAGCTCGGCTGGCCGGGCATTCCGACATCGGTCGAACCTGCCGGACTGGACGACGCGATCAATGTGGCCCTTCAGAACAACCCCTCCATCCGCGCTGCAACAGCCGATGCCAGGGCGGCACGCTACGCTGCACGGGCCGCGGTTGGCGACATGCTGCCGCGCGTCTCGCTGGAAAGCGAATGGCAAAGCGGATATAGGGGCAACCTCGGCAATCAGGATGAAGAGGACTTTCGCTTCGGCGTGCGCGTCACCGCGCCTTTCTTCACCGGCGGCCGGAATGTGGCCGCTGTCAAACGCGCAAATCACACAGCCGCCCAGCAGGAATACGAGCTGGACGACACCCAGCAGATCATCCGCGAGAACGTTGTCCGCGCCATGAAGCAGCGCGCCGCGTCCCGGCTCAAGGTCAAGGCGGTCAAACGCGCCATTGAAGCCAACCAGCGCGCCGTCAAGGGACTGCAGGTGGAGTTCGACAGCGGTCAGCGGTCCTTGCTTGATGTTCTGGACGGCGAACGGGAACTTCTGCTCAGCAAGGTCGACCATGTGCGGGCGCGCTACGACAGCCGCATTGCCGATTTCTTCCTGCTGGCCAATATCGGCCGGCTGGCACCTCAGCATTTCGGGATCATCGAGGAACGACCAGCCTCGATCCCTCGCCTGATGCCGGAATTCAACACCTGGGACCTGCGCCTCGGACAGTCGGAGAACGATCTCTTTCAGTCAGGTGTCGTGGAAGTCGCGACCGGCGACACCGTCGTGATCGAAACCCCGCCATTGCCTCCGGCCAAATAACAAGCGGTGCACAAAAAAACCCGAAGCGAGCTCCGGGGTTTTATTGTTTTCAGCTGCCTGCGGCTCAGTGGGTTGCCGGCGTCACCATGGCATAGATCGTGTCATGCACGTTGAGCACGCCGATCGGACGGCCATCGTTGTTGACGATGTTTGCCTCGCCCTCGCCCGTGTCGGCAAAGGTCCGGGCCGCTTCTTCCAGCAGAATACCGCTGGAGATCGTAGGTCCGTTTTCCAGCGTCCGGGACGTATCCATGACCGTATCGACCAGGATCACCCGGCCACGGTTCACTTCCTTGACGAAGTCGGCGATATAGGCGTCCGCAGGCTTCAGAACGATTTCCTGACCGGTCCCCTGCTGCACCACTGCCCCGTCGCGCAGGATTGCGATCCTGTCGCCGAGACGCAGGGCCTCGTCCAGATCGTGGGTGATAAAGACGATGGTCTTGTGCAGCTCTTCCTGAAGGTCGAGAAGCACGGTCTGCATGTCCATGCGGATCAGCGGGTCAAGCGCCGAGAACGCCTCGTCCATCAGCAGAATGTCGGCATCGTTGGTGAGCGCGCGCGCAAGCCCCACACGCTGCTGCATGCCGCCGGACAGCTGGTTGGGATAGTGGTTCTCGAACCCTTCCAGCCCGACGCGGGCGATCCATCGGGCCGCACGCTCTTCAGCTTCCTTGACCGGCACACCCTGGATTTCCAGGCCGTAGATGGCGTTCTTCATCACCGTGCGGTGCGGCAGCAGCGCGAACTTCTGGAATACCATCGCCGTCTTGTGCCGGCGGAATTCCCGAAGCTCCGCCTGAGACATCTTGCAGACATCGTCATTGCCATAAAGCACTTCGCCGTCAGTCGGGTCGATCAACCGGTTGATATGGCGGATCAAGGTGGATTTGCCCGAGCCGGAAAGGCCCATCACCACCTGGATCTTGCCACCCGGCATGGAGATGTTGATGTCGTTGAGGCCAAGCACATGGTTGAATTTCTCGTTCAACTCGGACTTGGACATGCCGTCCTTGACCTTCTTGACCATCTCCTTGCCGTTCGATCCGAAGATCTTGTAGAGATTCCTGACTTCGATACCTGTTGCCTCAGCCATGAAGCACCTCCGAATGTTTTTGAAGGCGTTTTCCATATGCCTGTGTTGCCCGGTCGAATATGATAGCGATCGCGACAATCGCTAGACCGTTCTGAACCCCCATGAAGAAATACTGGTTTGCGATAGCGTTCAGGACAGGCTGCCCAAGCCCTTTGACCCCGATCAGGGCCGCGACAACAACCATGGCCAGTGCCATCATGATTGTCTGGTTGATCCCCGCCATGATGGTTGGTAGCGCCAGTGGCAACTGAACATTGACTAGCTTTTGCCATGGGCTGGAACCAAACGCATCGGCAGCCTCAAGGACATCCTGATCGACAAGGCGGATTCCAAGGTTCGTCAATCGGATGGTCGGCGGGATAGCATACACAACGATCGCGATCAGGCCGGCAACTTTACCAATACCGAAAATCATCACGACCGGAATGAGGTAGACGAAGCTCGGCATCGTCTGCATCAGGTCCAAAATGGGGTTGATCCAGCCTTGAACCCGTTCCGAGCGCGACATCAAAATGCCGAGCGGGATTCCCAAAAGAATAGCCAACATGGTACAGACCGTGACCATGGCGATGGTCCGCATGGTGTCTTCCCACATACCGAATACGCCGATCAGGATGAGTGAAAAGAGTGATCCGGCAACGATCTTGTAGTTCCGGCTCATCAGGAAGACGATGCTGAGAAGAACAGCCAGCACAATTGGCCAAGGTGACGAAATCAGTAGGTCTTCCAGCCAGATGAGAAAATCTTTCAGAGGATCGAAAGCGTGTTCGATCGCTTCGCCATAGGCCCCCAAGAAAGTGTCAACGGTGCCGTCGATCGTCACGCGAATGTCTCGCAACGTACCCCTGCTTAACGAGGGAAATTCAATCCAATCCATCTAACCAATCCTGATGGTATTCTTTTTGCCTCATATGGAAAGGGCCGCACCTGCTGGGGCGGCCCTTCTACCTTTTGCCGACTCAGAGTGCCGACTTGACCTTTTCGGCCGTTTCCGGACTAACCCACTTGGTCCAGACATCCTCGAAGTTTTCGAGGAAGTAGTAGGCACCATCTTCATTGGTCGCCTGGTTGTCGGTCATCCAGGCAAGAACCTTGCCGGCCGTCCGGTTATCCCAGGTGCGGCCCTTGATGTACTCCATGGCCGGGCCTGCCTTGTTGGCAAAGTCGTCGGTGACGACGGTAAAGACTTCAGACTTCACCCAGGAGTTCGGCTTAGGCTCCGGGCAGTCCTCGATCACGGTGCAGGTGTCCCACTCTTCCTTGTCATGCGGGACTTCGAAGTCGAGCAGGGTCATGTCGTACTTGCCGAGGATCGCGGTCGGTGCCCAATAGTAACCGAGCCAGCCTTCCTTGCGCTCGTTGGCTTTTGCGAGTGAGCCATCGAGACCGGCAGCAGAACCCGGATCAACCAGTTCGAAACCACCCTTGTCGAAGCCGAAGGCGCGGAACAGGTTTCCGGTTGTGATGCGGCAGTTCCAGCCGGTCGGACACGTGAAGAAGGCACCCTTGCTTTCGTCTTCCGCGCCGGGGAACAGTTCCGGATGAGCCAAGGCATCCTTGACGGTGTAGATGTCATGCTCTTCGGCGATATAGGTCGGGACCCAGAAGCCTTCGACGCCGCCTTCGTTCAGGATTTCGCCGCCAATGATCAGGGAGCCTTCGGCAACTTCCTTGTCGAGAGGCTCGCGCACGGCGTTGATCCAGAGTTCCGGCGCCATGTCCGGCTTCCCTTTGGAACTCATGGAGGTGAAGGTCGGCATCGTGTCGCCTGTGACCAGTTCGACGTCGCAGCCATAACCATTTTCCAGAATGATCTTGTCGATCTGCGCGATAGCGCCTGCCGACGCCCAGTTCATTTCCGCAACGGTGACCGTGCCGCACTCTTCTGCCATGGCGGACGAGGCCATGCCGATAAGAGCGGTCGTGGCGACCGAGACAAACAACTTCTTCATGAGGGTGCTCCTGTGCAGTCTGTTTGCTTGAGATTGAATTGGGCGCGGCGCGCGAAAGCTTCCGTAAAAGCAATCACCTCCCTGCGCGTCCAATGAAAAAGAATAACGGGTTGAGAACAAAAATTAGCCAAGAAGGCTTCCAGGTTAAATCTTATTAATTCAGCCTTCATTTGACGCATATACGCTGTTCTTGCTCTATATAAACCTGACCAACATCTCCATTTGAGAATAAGGTCATTCCCGGTATTTGTACCGAGCTCAGGCTCAACGACCAATACAATTGCATTAAGAGGCTCTTAGCACAACAGTATAGTCGCAACTCTTATACCATTCATACGTCAAATTTCGTGGACATGCCTGCAAACGACATTTTAGTGCCGGTATTCGTCATGACACATAATTTTCTTACTTTGGAAGCGATTCTCTTCACCCTTAAAAGATGTTAAAACTCAATAACTTCAACCAATAAGTGCTGAATTTAACCATGTAAATTGATGACTTGGTCGCGCAAAACCTCGTGCACAAGGTCAGCAAGTACCGGCGCGGCACAAGCGTGCTTTCGCAAGAAAACCATTTCCCGCCCGGCGCCACCCTCAAGATCTTTCAAGGTCATCGCCGGGCCGTGCATCCGCAAACCCTGCCAGACGGGCAAAATCGCTTGCCCTGCTCCTTGTGAAACCATCTGCGCAATCGTTTCAGGGGCGTCGAGTTCGCACAGGATGTGTTCTTCGCCAACCAGCCCGCCGAAGTCAGACCAAAGCTTGCGGCCACCCCACGATTGTCTGTCATAGACGACCCAGGGCAGCTCCCCGCCCCCGGTCTCGGTCTCGGTCTCGGTCTCGGTCTCGGTCTCGGTCTCGGCGCCGGCCGGTAATACATCGCGTCCGGGCGGCAAGGCGTGAACGACTTTCTGGATTTCCAGCGTCCGGCTGATGATATCCTTTGGCAGATCGAAGGGAGCGGCAACCGTGATGGCCGCATCCAGCCCCCCGCTGCGCAATCCTTCGTAGAGATCCGCCGACGTGCCGGGCCGGACTGTCAGCACTGCCTGTGGCGCTTTTTCCCGAAATTGCTGAACGACCGCGGGCACGGTATCCGAAAGTGCCGTCGACACCGCCCCCAGGCGAAACGGACCGCTAAGCCCGGAAGCATCTATGCCGTTGGTCAACTGTTCCGCGGCCCGAACAAGGCGGCGCGCTGCAGGCAATAGCCGGAAGCACGTCTCGGTCGGCAAGGCCGCATGCGCCGTTCGGTTGAGCAGCGTTGCGCCGAATTCGGCTTCCAGCACGCGAATGCGCTGGCTGACCGCAGCGGCCGTAAGCCCTTGCTGCCGGGCTGCCGCCGCGATTGAGCCTGTTTCGGCAACGGCCAGCAGGCTTTCGAGAAATCGAGTATCCAAAACTTTTTCCTTCGCTCAGAAGCAGAAAAACATCTTAAATGTTTTGGATCGGATCTGCTACTCAACACCCGTTTTCAAAGGAGCTGAGCGATGCAACCCTGTTTCCATCTTGCCTACCACGTCACCGATCTGGACGAAGCCCGTGCGTTCTACGGCGGCCTGCTTGGCTGCAAGGAAGGCCGCAGCACGGATACCTGGGTCGACTTCAACTTCTTCGGTCATCAGGTTTCCCTCCATCTCGGCAAACCTTTCGAAACGACCAACACCGGCAAGGTCGGCGACCACATGGTGCCGATGCCGCATCTGGGTGTCGTTCTGGACATGGAGACCTGGAAGGCGCTTGCGCAAAAATTGACAGACGCTAACCTCGCCTTCGTCATCGCCCCGACCGTCCGGTTCGAGGGCCAACCCGGCGAGCAGAGCACCATGTTTTTCAAGGACCCTTCCGGCAACCCCATCGAAATCAAAGGCTTTGCGGATGAAGCCGGGGTTTTTGCCGCATGAGGCCAGTCGTTCCCTTCGTTTCCTCCGCAAGCCCTGATGAGCGCCAGGCCTGGCGGGAGGCCCTGCCGCGGGCCCTTGACGGCATCGCCGCCGTCAAGCCTTTCGAGGACCTGACGGAAGACGAACGCGCCGCAGCGCGGGTCGCCATTGTCGCCAATCCCGATCCCGCCGATGTGGCGGCTCTTCCCAATCTGGTGTGGGTGCAAAGCCTGTGGGCCGGTGTGGAGCGCCTGATGGGTGAACTTCCTGCAGACGGTCCGAAGATTGTCCGCCTCACGGATCCGCAAATGGCGGAAACCATGTCGGAAGCGGTTCTTGCCTGGACGCTTTACCTGCACAGGGGCATGCCCCGTTACGTCGCACAGCAGCGGCAGAAGATCTGGCAGGACCATGAACTCAAGCGCCCCCAGGAGCGCACGGTTGGTGTCCTGGGACTGGGCAAGCTTGGTGCTGCGGCGGCCCTGCGGATGAAAGACAACGGCTTCAACGTGCTCGGTTGGAGCCGCACGGAAAAATCGATTGACGGGATCGTCTGCCACCATGGACGCGACGGCCTTCTGGACGTGCTCGGCCAGTCGGATTTCATCGTTCTGCTGATGCCGCTGACGGATGAAACCCGTGGCTTGCTCGGCAAGGACGAACTGACTGCCTGCAAGACGGACGCCTCGATCATCAACTTCGCCCGGGGTCCGATTATCGACACGGTCGCGCTCGTCGACGCATTGGATCATGGCCCACTCGGCCATGCCGTTCTTGATGTCTTCGATGAAGAACCTTTGCCGCTCTCAAGTCGGCTGTGGGACCATGACAAGGTCACGGTGCTGCCGCACATATCTGCCCCGACCATCATCAGCACAGCGTCCAGGATTGTGGCAGACAACATCGGCCGATATTACGAAGACGGTACGATACCCCCAGCCGTCGACCGGGACCGTGGATACTGACATTTGATCCACCCTCCGTCGCAATAGTGTCAAGGATCGGCCTCTAATCAGGCGGCAACCGTTTCGTCTCCTTCAAAGGTGTTTCATGACCGATCTTCCAATTCTTGGTGCCGCGCTGACAGTCGACGCGCTGGAAACCCATCGCAAACTGATGCTGGACAAACCGCGGGATCTGGAACTTCAGGATTTCTGGCCGGCAGAAGTGTTGAACGGCGACTGGAAGCCGATTGTCGAAAAGGCCAGGAAACTGCTGGACGGCCATCAGGGCCGTGTCGGCATCCATGGCCCTTTCTTCGGCTTTACCATCGACAGCATGGACGTGGATGTGCGCGAGATCGTCCGCAAGCGCCTTTTGCAGGGACTGGAAGTCTGCGAGGCAGTGGGCGGCACCCACATGGTCGTGCACAGCCCCTATACGACCTGGGACTTCAACAACCTCGACAATTACGAGAATGCCCGGCAACGCAAGATAGAGCTCTGTCACCTGACCATGGCGGGCGCCGTTAAGCGTGCCGAAGACATCGGCTGCGAACTCGTCATCGAGAACATCGAGGACAAGGACCCTTATGCCCGGATAGAGCTTGCCGAAAGCTTCGGTTCAGAGGCAGTGAAAATCTCGATCGATACCGGACACGCTCACTATGCACATGGCACAACGGGTGCCCCGCCGGTCGATTACTACGTCAAGGCCGCCGGCAATCGTCTCCGCCATATCCACCTGCAGGATGCGGACGGTTACGCCGACCGCCACTGGACGCTCGGCGAAGGCACCATCAACTGGCACTCCGTCTTCGCCGCGCTGGCCAAACTCGACAGCGACCCGCGCCTGATCATCGAACTGCGCGACCATTCCGGCCTGCCGGCTTCGATCGCCAACATGGCGGCACTGGGACTGGCGCAGTAGCCGCGAAGACACCGCTGCCCGACGGCGCATATCAGTGCGCCGTCATTCCGGAAAAGCGAGGTGCAAGGTGCACGTGTCCGGAATGACGCCCAGGCGAAAGCCCGGGCGCACAGTTCCGATGAACGTCAGCCCATCGCCCAGGGGCCGTGGTAGCCGCCGCCGTCCTTGTCGGTGCGTTCGAAGCCGTGGGCACCAAAGAAGTCGCGTTGCCCCTGCAGCATGTTGGCGGTGGAGCGGCCGGTGCGCATGATGTCGAAATAGGAAAGTGCCGCGGAAAGCGCCGGAACCGGCAATCCGTGCAAGGCCGACTGGGCAACAACCTGGCGAAGCATTGCTTCGGTTTGCTTCAGCTTTGCCGAGAAGAACGGCGCCAGCATCAGGTTGCGTTCGGCATTGTCGGAGAGCGCGGACGACATGTCGTTCAGCATGGACGAACGAATGATGCAGCCGTTGCGCCAGATCCTGGCGATTTCCGGCAGGGGCATCGCCCAGCCATATTGCTTCGCTGCTTCCAGGATCAGACCGAAGCCTTGCGCGTAACAGATGATCTTGCCGGCAACGAGGGCTGCCTCCAGTGCATCGATGGTCACGGCTTCGCGGTCCATGCCGCTCGGGGCCGCGCCGAATTCGGTTTCGCCTTCCTTGCGCTCGTCGTACCGCGCGGACATGTTGCGCACGGCAACCGCCGCCTCGATGGCGCTTGCCGGGGTGCCCAGCATCAGGGCCTCGATGGCCGTCCAGCGGCCAGTGCCTTTCTGGCCGGCCTTGTCCAGGATGATGTCGAGCATCGGCTTGCCGGTGTCCGGATCCGCTGTCTTGGCTACCTTTCCGGAAATTTCGATCAGGTAGGACTGCAGGATGCCGCCGTTCCACTTCTCGAAGACATCACCGATTTCCGACGCCGACATGCCAAAACCGTCACGCATGACCCCGTAGACCTCGGCGATCATCTGCATGTCGGCATATTCGATGCCGTTATGGACGGTCTTGACCAGATGACCGGCTCCGGCTTCGCCAAGATAAGCAGCGCAGGGTGCGTCTTCGTGCTTGGCGGAAATCGCCTCCAGAATGTGGCCGACCTGATCCCAGGCGTCCTTGGCGCCGCCGCCCATGATGGACGGGCCGAAGCGCGCGCCTTCCTCGCCACCCGACACGCCGATACCCATGAAGCGCGGGCCTTTTTCGGCCGCGTCTGCCGCACGACGGTTGGTGTCGTGGTAGTTGGCGTTGCCCGCATCGATGATGAGATCATCGGCATCGAGCAACGGCCGCAAGGCTTCGATCTGCGCATCGACCGCTTCACCGGCCGGGACCATCAGAATGACCGCGCGCGGGGTCTTGATGGCGGCAACGAACTCTTCCAGCGTCTTGGTCGGCACGAGTTTCGGCGCAAGTTCACCGGCCTTTGCCATGAACTGGTCGGTCTTCTCCGTGGTCCGGTTGAACACCGCGATCTGAAAGCCATGTTCGGCAATATTGAGCGCAAGGTTGCCACCCATGGTACCGAGACCGATCAGGCCGATTTCCGCGGCCGCGCCGTTTGAGCTCATGAACATGCCTTTCATAAATCGATTAATGTCTGGTGGGGCGGTGATAGCCGACAAGCAGCCCAACGGCAACGTCTGGATAGGGCATGACCGTGTAAAATCCGGTCAGCCGAAAGCACTTGCCAGATGATCCACCAGCAGGCGGACGCGCCTGGGGATGAACCGGCGTGACGGCAGGACCGCAAAGAGCGACAACTCCGGCAGGTTGACCGGACATGAAGCCTCGACCATGCGCCCCTCAGCCAGGAGATCGACACACATCGATTTCGGCAGAATACCGGCCACACCGCCTTCCAGCACCAGGGCTCGGGCAAGCTGCAGGTTTCGGGTCCTGTAGAGAGGTTCCGCATTCTCCAGCCCGGCCTCTCCAAGCACCTCGGCGGGATCGATCACCCGTCCTTCCTTGAGCAACGCGTCGAACGTCGCCTCTTGCGACAGATCCGGACGGACGACAAGGACCATGGAACTGGACGCGATTTTCCGCACGATGACGCTCTCCGATGAAACCCGGTTGCCGCGAAGGGCAAAGTCGAACCGCTCGCTTGTCAGGTCCACAGGGCGGTCGCTGACGTGAACCTCGATATGGACATCCGGATAACGCACATTGAAGCTGGCCATCGCCTCTGCCAGAACGTCCAGTGGCAGATCGACCGGAACGGACACGCGCACCAGACCTTGCGGTGCCTGCGCCGATTTCAACTGTTCACCCGCCTCTTCCAGATCCTTCAGGGCCGGCTGTACCTTTGCACGGTAGGCCTCGCCCTCTGCCGTCAGCCGAACCTGCCGGGTTGTGCGCTGGAACAGGGCAACACCTAGTTCCTCCTCCAGGGCCTTGATGCGCGCCGTGACCGTCGATCTCGGCAGATCGAGCCGCCTGGCGGCAGCGGCAAAACTGCCTTGGCTGGCGACTTCGACAAAGGTTTCCAGATGAGCGAGTGTTGTCATTAAGCGAAATTATCAGTCAGACTGTTTATTTTTACACAACTACTCCGAACAATGGCGGTGGTCTACCTCAAGTGCACTCTCAACGGCACCAAGAGGTACTTCCATGAAACGGCGCAGTTTTCTGAAATCAGCCGGCGCGATGACACTGACTGTTCCGGCAGGTCTGGGCAGCGTATCAGCCGCACCCGCAAAACCCGCGACTAGATCTCCACGGCTCGACATCACCTGGCTGGGCGGTGCAACGATGCTGATCGAATGCGGTGGTCTGACCCTACTGACCGACCCGGCCTTCGGCGAAGGTGATGAAGCCTACCAGATGGGAGATCCCAACAAGATGTTCGATCTCGCCAAGGGGCCCGACGTCGTGCCACACAAAAGATTGACCCCGTTTCGGGGTGTTGCTCTTTCTCAGGTAGATCAAGTCCTGCTGTCCCACTTGCACGAAGACCACTTCGATCAGAAGGCGGAAAGCGCGATTGCCCCGGACATGCCGCTCTTCGCGCCCACTCATGACCGGGACAGGTTGACCGCAAAAGGGTTCACCCAGGTCCAGGTGGCCAACTGGATGAAACCTCACTCGATCACCAAGGGCGACGTCACTCTCTCGCTGACCGCACTACCTGCCGAACACTCGGAAAACCCGGAGATTGCCGCCCTGCTCGGCCCCGGCAACGGATACTGGCTGGAGATCCGCCAGGGCGACTGGGCAAAGTCAGTCTATTGGACCGGTGATACCTTCCCGACGCCAAATGTCCTCGACGCGCTCAAGGGCTTCGGATCGCCGGACGTGTTCATTCCACATCTTGGCGGCGTCGGCACTTCAGGACCCCTCGGGCAGATCAGCATGGGCGCAACTCATACCGCAGATTTCGTTGATAGGCTCCAGCCGGGCAAGGTACTGCCGATCCATCACTCCACATATGCGCTTTATCTCGAACCTGTCACCAGCCTGCCGACGGCACTTGCCGGCAAGACGCAAGGGCTCGACCTGGTTTCGGAAGGCACCTGTGTCAGCTACCTTTGACCACACCAGAACACTGCCTTCCCGCGTCGCGACATCGACGCCGGAAGGCGAAATTTTCTCAAGCGTGAATTAAATTAGCCGGCTAATTCACCCGTAAAAATACCGGCTGACCGAATAAAACTGTCATGTAGAGCTGATAGGCGATCTTCATCCGCAACCCTTTTGCTGCTCTGTGCAAAGGATCTGTCACATGAAAAAGCTTCTGATTGCAGCCGGTCTTCTGGCCGCGGCATCCGCCTCCGCTTACGCCGAAGATGTTACCGGCAAGCTCGTGCTCTACACCTCCCAGCCGAACGCCGACGCCCAGGCAACCGTCGATGCCTTCACCGCGGCGCATCCGGGCGTGGACGTGGAGTGGGTGCGTGACGGCACCACCAAGATCATGGCAAAGCTGCTGGCCGAATTCGAAGCCGGTGCACCGAAGCCGGACGTGCTGCTGATCGCCGATATGGTGACCATGGAAAGTCTGAAGCAGGAAGGCCGCCTGATGGCCCATGAGGCCGTTGATGTTTCCGCCTACGATCCGGCGATCATGGACAAGGACAAGACCTACTTCTCCACCAAGCTGATCACCACCGGCATCATGTACAACACCAATGCGCCGATGAAGCCGACGTCCTACAAGGACCTCCTGAAGCCGGAAGCCAAGGACAAGCTGGCCATGCCGTCGCCGCTGACCTCCGGCGCCGCGACCATCCACATGACCGCGCTGACCTCCAACCCGGACCTCGGCTGGGCCTATTATGAAGGCCTCGCAGACCAGGGCGCCAACCCGCAAGGCGGCAATGGCGGTGTCTACAAGGCGATTGCCGGTGGCGAGAAACTCTACGGTTTCGTCGTCGATTTCCTGCCGATCCGCGAAAAGGTGAAAGGCGCGCCGGTTGAGTTCGTTTTCCCGGAAGAAGGCGTTTCCGCCGTCACCGAGCCGGTCGCGATCCTCTCCACTGCGCAGAACCCGGATGCGGCCAAGGCGTTTGTCGACTTCCTGATCTCCGAAGACGGTCAGAAGCTCGCCGCTTCACAGGGCTACCTGCCGGCTCACCCGGGCGTCCCGGCCCCGGAAGGCTTCCCGGTCCGCGATCAGATCAAGCTCATGAAGTTCGATCCGGCCGACGCCCTGAAACAGGACCAGGCCAACAAGATGAAATTCTCCGAGATCTTCGGCGGCTAAGCCGGTCTACGCAAAACAAGTCCGGCCGCGCGGTAATCATTTCCCGCGCGGCCTTCCATTCTTCTCCCGTCATTCCGGACGAATGCAGCAATGCTGCATGCTGATCCGGAATTCGGAAATCATCATGAGCAGACCGAATACCTTTCCGTTTGGAATTTGGCCGCACCTCCGGCGCGAAATAAGTCAGGATTCCGGATCATCGCTCGGCTACATCTCTCTCGTTCGGAATGACTGCGGGAAGCAACGGTATATCCCTGTGCAATCACCAAGGCTTTCCGAAAAGACCATCCTCCTCGTGCTTGTTCTCGGTGCAACGCTGATCTGCGGCCTGCCGTTGCTGCTGTTGTTCAAAACCGGGTTGACGGGTGAGCACGGCCTGAACTTCGGCCCGCTTCTGGAAGCCATCCAAAGTCGGTCAGTCTTGCGCGCCTTGTGGCACTCAATCGAAAGCGGTTTCTGGTCTGCGGTTGCCGCAACCGTGCTGGGCACCGCGCTTGCCCTGCTGATCGGCCTCACCGACATTCGCGCCAAGGGGCTGCTGGTCTTCCTCATTCTGCTGCCGATGATGATCCCGCCGCATGTAACGGCAATTGCCTGGATCCAGGCACTCGGCCCGGCTAGCCCGGTGCTGCGCTGGCTTGGGCTGGAACCGGAACTCGGCTCCACCCATCCGCTGTATTCGCGTGAAGGTCTCGTCCTGTTGCTGACCTTGCAGCACAGCCCGCTGGTGTTCCTGCTGGTGCGCGCCGCGCTCAGGTCTTTCCCGCGCGAATTGTCGGACGCGGCCCGCGTTTCCGGGGCCGGAAGCCTGTTGATGCTGCGCCGGATCACTCTGCCGCTACTGGCCCCCTCGTTGCTGGCCGGCTTCGCCCTGGCGTTTGTGGCCGCGCTCGGCAACTTCGGCATCAACGCGCTGATCGGCATTCCGGCGCGCTACACCACCTTGCCCGTTCTGGTCTGGCGAAGGCTGGCAAGTTTCGGACCGGATGTCTTGCCCAACGTGGCGGTTATTTCGGTGATCCTCGCCGTCGTCGCCCTTGCTGCAATCCTGTTGCAGAGCCTTTTGCAGCGACGTCTGCGCACTAGCCTTATCGGCCTGCCGCAGGACCCACTGGCGATTTCCCTTGGCCGCAAGCGCCCCTTTGTTGAAGCTTTGCTCTGGGGATTTGTGGCATTTGTCCTGGTGCTGCCCGCCGCCTCGTTGCTGGCAACCTCCCTGGTCCGCACCTACGGCCTGACGCTTTCGTCCGAAACCTTGACCTTGGAGAACTTCTCCGAGGTGCTCTGGCGCCAGTCCGTTACCCTGCGCGCCTTCGCCAACTCCACCATCATCGCAGGATTTGCGGCGCTTGCCATTGCCGTCATCAGCCTGCTCATCGCCTATTTCCTGGCACACCGGAAACCGGCCCACCGAAGATGGGCGAGCCTTGTGCTGACACAGTCGGAAGTCGCCTTCGCCGTTCCCGGTCTGGTGATGTCGATCGCCTTCATCCTGGCGTTCATCAGGCCCTTGCCGCTGCTCAATGTCTCGCTCTACGGCACGCTCTGGATCATCCTGATCGCCTATGTCTCCGTCTTCCTGGCAGTCGGCCTGAAACCGGTTGCCGCCGCCTTTCTGCAAATGGACGGCTCGCTGGAAGATGCAGCAAGGGTCGCCGGGGCCGGCTTCTTCCGGCGCATGACGAAGATCTTCACCCCGCTCGCAGCCCCGGCGGCTGCCTCCGGAGCAATCCTCGTGTTCCTGACCGCATATAATGAGGTCACGGTCTCTGCCCTGCTCTGGTCCACAGGCAACGAGACCATCGGCACCACGATTTTCAATTACGAGGACGGCGGCTACACCACCTTGGCCGCCGCCATGTCGGTGATCGTCGTTGCGGCAACAATTTTCATCATGCTGACGATGAACGCATTGGCCCGAAAGGTGCCGGCTGGCACGATACCCTGGAAGGATTGAGGGGCATTCGAAGCTCTTGTCATCCCTGTTTGGCATAGCCATGACCGGGATGACAACAAGGAACAAAACCTACTCCGGCAGCACCCAGCCGCGCAGAATGTCGAGCCGCAGGACCTCGCCCGGCTCGGCCCTCCGGTGAAGCACCATGAGCAGGGGCGTGTCGAGGCCTTCAGTGCTGACAAAGACCTCCCAATACCCGCCGCGATAGATCATCCGCTCAACCCTTGCCTGAAAGCCGGAAGACCCCGTTGCCAGAACCACATGTTCGGGCCGCAGCAAGAGTGTCGCCGGCCCGCAGGAAATTCCTTGCGGACAGTCGACCACTGCCGAGATCTTGCCGAAGCGAACCTGCGCCTCACCATCCTCGGCCCGCTCCACCTCCACGGGCACAAGCGTGCTGCGGCCGATGAAACCGGCGACCTTTTTCGAATTCGGCTGGCGGTAAAGCGTGTCGGGATCCGCCACCTGCAGGATGCTGCCGTCCCACATCACCGCCACCTTGTCGGCAAGGGCCATCGCCTCGCGCTGGTCGTGGGTGATGAACAGCGTTGTCGCGCCACTCGCCCTGTGGAAGGCCGCCAGTTCCTCTTCCATTGTGCTGCGCAGATGCGGATCGAGATTGGCGAGAGGTTCGTCCATGAGCACGGTTGCCGCGTCTTGAGCCAGACACCGCGCCAGCGCCACCCGCTGACGCTGGCCACCGGAAAGGTCCGCAGGTTTGCGCTGCCTGAAAGGCGTCAGGGCAACCGTTTCGAGACACTCAGCCACACGGGCAGCAACACCGGCTCGCTTGACGCCCGCGGTTTCCAGCGGAAAGGCGACGTTTCCGGCAACGCTCATATGCGGCCACAACGCATAGGACTGAAACACCACACCCACCTGGCGTTGCTCGGGTGGCAGGTGCAACCCCTTGCCGGCAACGGCCTGCCCGCCGAGCATGATCTCGCCTTCATCGACTGGTTCCAGCCCGGCAATGGCGCGCAGCAGGGTCGACTTGCCACAACCGGAGGGGCCGAGCACGACGAAGAACGTGCCGTCCTCGATGGAAAGGGACACATTGTTCAGCGCCTTGTGGGCACCGAAAGACTTGGAAACGGAAGCAAGCTGGATGGACATGCCTCCCGTTAGCGCGCTCCCGTGACAGATTGATTACAAGCGCCGCCAACGGGCCTCATCGGCCACGAAGACGCAGCAACAGGTCGACTTCCTCTTCCAGCGCCCGGCCATAGGCCCGGGCCGCAGGGGCATTGGAATGCATCAGCGTTTCGTGCCGGAACAGGCAATAGGCTGCAAGGCACCAGTGATAGGCCGCGCGTTCCGTCAGGAAATGTTCGACGGTCTCCTGGTCCGGATAGCGCATCAGGAACATTTCCTCCGCATGGGCCACCAGCGGATGAAGGCCGTAAAGCGTTGCAAGGCCCGGTGAAACGAAGCAGGCGATATCCTCCACCGGATCACCGAGACCGGCAAATTGCCAGTCGATCAGCCGGGCGCCGTCCCCGGTCGCCTGGATCGTGCCGAGGCAAAAACTGCGATGGACCAGCGAGCGCTTGATCTCGCGTGTCTTCACCGCGTTGTCCGCCGGACGCGACCTTTTCAGGTTCGCCGCCTTCCGGCTGTGCGGGATAAGCGCCAGCATGGCATCGCCTCGCGCCAGCACTTCATGATATCCGGCCGGAACAGTCTGATGACCGGGTACCGGTTCGCTCAGGGCCGCAAAGCGCCCGATCAGTTCCGCGGCTTCGCCGACATCGATCTCATTGTCGATCGGGGTCGGATAGCCATAGATCAGCAGCGGCGTATTCGCCGGACTGTGGGTGAAGGCTTCCAGTTCCGGTGACAGGCCGTGCCGCGACAGAACGGCAAGGGCATCGGCCTCCTGCCGTGGCAAGGTCGGGTACAGCGGATTGTTCTCGTTTTCGGGGAAGAACTCCTTGACCACGTAGCTTCGACCGGGCGTGTCGAGGCGCCAGAACCGGGCCGTATAGGCAACCGGCAACGGCCGCAGGCGCGCCGCGGCCCAGTCTCTCACCGGCAGCAGCGTTTTCAAATAGGCCAGCAGGTCCGAATCCGACAGCAACACGCGCACCAATGCTCCCTGCGAAAAATCTCTTTGTTCTGATCGCTTTGAAGTCTCTTGCCGTCAAGCCCTCGATTGACAAGACCCCGGCAGGAAGCAGGTCACGGGAACCCGATGTCGGAGTTGAAGCACTGGCCGTCGTTCTGAGACTGCCCGCCGAAACCACCCTCTCAAGTAACGTCTGATCAGATGGCGCAGACCGGCCCGCATTCTGGCCTACCCAAGGCACAGGGCCCGGCTTCCAGAAAAGTGGCGGACGACATGACGCATGACATCGAAACGGCCTCCCTTGCCGAGACAGCTCCCGCACGTCGCGGCCGGCGGCGCAGAGGTGGCGAGAAAGCCGGTCCGGATCTCTTTCCGCAAAAGCCGTTCAAGCAGCCCCGGCACATATTCAAACCGCTTGAAGCCGTTTCCGCCGACGAACTGGAAGCGATCCACGACGCATCCATGCGTGTTCTGGAAGAAATCGGTATCGACTTCCTGCATGAGGAAGCCAAACAGATCCTGAAAGACGCCGGAGCCGACATCAAGCCGGGTGATGATCGTGTGCGCATGGACCGGGACATGGTGGAGGAGCTTGTCGCCAAGGCCCCGGCCGAATTCACACTCCGGGCCCGCAACCGGGCCCATGATCTGCAGGTCGGTGGCGATGCCCTTGCCTTTTCCTGCGTTGCCAGCGCGCCCAACGCAGTCGACCGCGACCGCGGCCGCCGTCCAGGCAACCAGGAGGACTATCGCAACTTCCTGAAACTGGCGCAGTTCTTCAACATCATTCACTGCGTCATGGGCTATCCGGTCGAACCCGTCGACATCCACGCCTCCGTGCGCCACCTCGACTGCGTTGCCGACATGCTGCGGCTGACCGACAAGGTCTACCACATCTATTCGCTGGGCAAGGAACGCAACCAGGACGGCCTGGAGCTGACCCGCATCGGCTACGGCCTCACCCGGGAAGAATTCGTCGAGACCCCGTGCGTGGCAACCGTCATCAACACGTCCTCGCCACTGAGGCTCGACACGCCGATGCTGCAGGGCCTTATCGAAATGGCCAGGGCCGGTCAGGTCTCCATCGTCACGCCCTTCACCCTTGCCGGGGCCATGGCTCCGGTCACCGTGGCCGGGGCGCTGACCCTGCAGAACGCGGAAGCCCTTGCCGGGATCGCCTTCGCCCAGCTGGTGCGGCCGGGCGTGCCGGTGGTCTATGGCGGCTTCACCTCCAATGTCGACATGAAATCCGGCGCGCCGGCCTTCGGCACACCGGAATACATGAAGGCGGCGATTGTCGGCGGTCAGCTCGCCCGGCGGTATCATCTGCCTTACCGTTCGTCAGGCGTATGCGCGGCCAATACGGTCGACTATCAGGCTGCGCTGGAAACCACCCTGTCGGAATGGGGTGCTATCAATGGCGGCGCGCATATCATCAAGCATGCCGCCGGCTGGCTGGAAGGCGGCCTCAGCGCGGGCTTCGAGAAATTCATCACCGACATCGACCTGTTGCAGAAGATCGCCGAATACCTGACGCCGCTTGACGTTTCAGAAGCGGCACTCGCCGTCGATGCGATCCGCGAAGTCGGTCCGGCGGGACACTTCTTCGGCACCCAGCACACCCAGGACCGCTACAAGGATGCGTTTTACGCGCCGATCGTTTCCGACTGGCGCAATTACGAAACCTGGGCGGAAGCCGGCAGCCCGACCGCCTATGACAAGGCGAACATGCTCTACAAGAAGGCTCTGGAAGCCTATGAACAGCCACCGCTCGATCAAGCCATCGACGAGGAAATCACCGCCTTTGTCGAAAGACGAAAGGCCGAGGGCGGCGCCCCGACCGACTTCTGATCATTTCACATTTAACGTTCGAACAAGGCCTGCCGCGCAAGAGCAGGCGCTTCCGGAGCAGATTGCATGAATACCCATACTCAGGTTGTTGTCATTGGCGGTGGCGTTGTCGGCTGCAGCGTTCTGTATCACCTGACCAAACTCGGCTGGAAAGACGTCACGCTGATCGAGCGGGACGAACTGACCTCCGGCTCGTCCTGGCACGCCGCCGGCGGCTTTCACACCCTCAACGGTGACCCGAACGTTGCCCAGCTTCAGAGCTACACCGTCGATCTCTACAAGGAGCTGGAGGAGATTTCCGGACAGTCCTGCAGCCTGCACCTGACCGGCGGCGTCATGCTGGCTGACACGCCAGAGCGAATGGACTTTCTGCGTCTTGCCCAGGCCAAGGGCCGTTATCTCGGCATGGATCTGGAACTGATATCGGTTTCCGAAGCCAAGAAAATGTTCCCGCTGTTGGACGAAAAGCATTTCATCGGTGCGCTCTGGGATCCGATCGAAGGCCATCTCGACCCGTCCGGCACCACTCATGCCTATGCCAAGGCCGCGCGCGTCAACGGTGCGACCGTCCTGCGCCACACCAAGGTGGAAGAACTGGTCCAGACGCCCGACGGCACCTGGGATGTCATCACCAGCAAGGGCACCATCCATGCCGAACATGTGGTCAACGCCGGCGGCCTTTGGGCGCGCGAATGCGGGCGCATGGTCGGTCTGGAGCTACCGGTTCTCGCCATGGAGCACATGTACCTCCTGACCGACGAAATGGAGGAAGTGACGTCCCACAACGAAGCCACCGGCAAGGAGCTGATCGGCGTGCTGGATTTCGGCGGCGAGATCTACACCCGCCAGGAAGGCAAGGGCGTGCTGCTCGGCACCTACGAACAGAACTGCCGCCCGTGGAGCCCGCGCCAGACCCCCTGGAACTTCGGCCATGAACTGCTGGCGCCCGATCTCGACCGGATCGCGCCCGAGCTGGAAGTCGGCTTCGAGCATTTCCCGGCCCTGCAGAATGCCGGCATCAAGCAGATCATCAACGGGCCTTTCACCTTCGCCCCCGACGGCAACCCGCTGGTCGGTCCGGTGCGCGGCCTCCGGAACTACTGGGTCGCCTGCGGTGTCATGGCCGGGTTCAGCCAGGGCGGCGGCGTAGGCCTGACGCTTGCCAACTGGATGATCAACGGCGACCCGGGCTACGATATCTGGGGCATGGACGTTGCCCGCTACGGCACGTGGGCAACGCTGTCCTACACCAATGCCAAGGTTCAAGAAAACTACCGCCGCCGGTTCCGTATCCGCTTCCCGAATGAGGAACTGCCCGCAGCCCGTCCGCAACAGACAACGCCGCTCTATGACAGGATGCTGGCCCAGGGCGCAGTCATGGGTGACAGCTGGGGTCTGGAGACACCGCTGTGGTTCGCTCCTGAAGGCGTGGAAGCCAGGGACATCGTCTCCTACCACCGCTCCAACGATTTTGAGCATATCGGCGCTGAGTGCCGGGCCGTGCGCGAGAGCGTGGGCGTAACGGAGACGGCCAACTTCGCCAAATACGAGATCACCGGTCCGGGGGCGGAAAGCTTCCTGTCGCTGCTGATGACCAACACCATGCCGAAGGTCGGCCGCATCATCCTGACACCGATGTTGAACGAGAACGGCAAACTGATCGGCGACTTCACCATAGCCCGGGCCAGCGAGCAAAAATTCTACATGTGGGGCTCGTCCCAGGCCGAGATCTATCACATGCGCTGGTTCGAGAAACACCTGCCCGAGGATGGCTCGGTGACGATCCGCGCAATCAATCTCGGCTGGGTCGGCCTGTCCATCGCCGGGCCGAACTCACGCAAGGTTCTGGAGAAGATCACCGGTGAAGACGTCTCGGGTGAGGCTTTCCGTTTCATGGACTTCCGCGAAATGGACGTCGCCAACGCACCCTGCAAGGTCAATCGCATAACCTATACGGGCGACCTCGGCTACGAAATCTGGATGGCGCCGGAGTATCAGCGCCAGGTCTATGATGCCCTGATGACGGCCGGGGCCGAGTTCAACATCGTCAACTTCGGCATGCGTGCCCTGCTCTGCCTGCGGCTGGAAAAGAACTTCGGCACCTGGTTTCGTGAATTCCGCCCTATCTACGGCGCATTCGAAGCCGATCTCGGTCGCTTCGTGAAGCTGTCCAAGGACGCTTTCATCGGCAAGGACGCGGCCCAGAAGGAATTCGACGAAGGACCGAAGCGCCTGCGTGTCAGCTTCGTGGTCGACGCCTCGGACGCCGACGTCATGGGCGACGAACCCGTCTGGCACGACGGCGAGGTCATTGGCTGGGTGACATCCGGCGGTTACGCCCACTTCCTGCGGAAATCCCTTGCGCAAGGTTACATTCCAGCGGACCTGGCAACAAACACGCAGGAAGGCGCCTTCGAGATCGAAATCCTCGGCGAGCGCCGCAAGGCGACGATCATCAGCGAGCCGCTGTTCGACCCGAAAGCCGAACGCATGCGCATGTGAGGACATGGACCAGCCGGGCACACCTGCCCGGCTCTGCGCCCGCCTCGGCGTACATCGTGTCGGAACACAGGCTGAAACTCATCGATGATTTCCTCGCATGGGGTCGTCCAATCTTCCCCCAGACATGCTGAGCCTCGTCTCTCACAACCTCATCCTGAGGAGTTTGGTGGGGACTGGCAGATTATCATGCGACCTAAGCAAACCGATGGCAGAAGCCAGTCGGCTAATCGGAACACGCCTGAAGACCGGCTCTCGACGTTTACTTCAACCGGATGATCTTCGGCCCGAGGGCGCGCACGTAATCGCTCTGGTTGGCGAACACCACCACGTTGGTCTCGGTCACTTCGGTCTGCTTCAGCTCCAGCGGCGTCTTGCCGTCCGGATTGACGATCACCTTGCGGGTCGGCGGAAGACCGCGGAACACCAGCACGCCGGCTTCCTTGGTGACGATGGCGCCGTAGGGTTCGTCATGGACAATGCGCGTCGTGCCACTTTCGGCCCGCGCTGCGGCTCCAAGGGTGATGCTCATGCCGGCTGCGGCCAGCAGGGTTTTGCAGAACGAATTCATGACACGTCTCGCTGTTAACGTTCCATTTACCATGAATCGTAACCGCTCGTTAACTTTTGCGCCAGAGGCCCTGCGGATTTGTCCCGTGAAACGCCAATTATGGTTAACGCGAAGGGTTGGCTTCAGACCGAGACGCCGTGGCTGAGATCCTTGAAACTTTCGGCAACATGCTTGGCGAACGCATGGGTGGCCTTGCCCGCATGGGCACGCTCGGCCATGAGAATATGGTAGTCACCGATTTCCGGCAGGCCATGCCGTTCATCCAGCGCCATCAAGGGTGCCTCGACCACACTTGCCGGAAAGGGTGCCACAGCAAGATCCGCCAGCAGCGCGGCCTCCTGACCGGCGCTGTGAAAGCTTGTATAGGAAATACGATAGGACTTCTGGGCGTCGTCCAGCGCAACGCGCGCGGCTCTGCGCCAGGGGCACCCGGGCGTGGAAACAGCCAGCGGCAACGGATCGCGCTCATAGGCGATCCCGCCTTCCAGCCCTACCCAGACCAGTGGCTCGGTAAAGACGATTGTCCCGCCCCGTGCCAGCGCAGTGCCCGGGCGGGCGGTAAAGAGCGCCAGATCCAGCTCTCCCTTCTTCACCTTCTCGTCCAGCATCGGGCTGCCCTCGAGGTGCACATCCACATTCACGCCAGGGTGGGAACGTGCAAAGCGCGACAGGATGTTGGGCAGGAACCTCGTACCGAAATCCGACGGTGCACCGAACCGGACTTCCCCTTCCACTTCCGGTGACAGGAACAGCGAGACCGCTTCCTCGTTCAGCATCAGGATCCGGCGGGCATATCCAAGCAGGGCTTCGCCCTCCGGAGTCATACGTACTGTCCGCCCTTCCCGGGCAAACACCGATACGCCGAGGATCGTTTCAAGTTTTTTGATCTGCATCGAAACTGCCGACGGCGTCCTGCCAACGAGCTCGGAAGCTTTTGAAAAACTTGACGTTTCTGCGATAACCAAGAACGTCCTGTAAAGATCCAGATCGATGAGCGGCATGCCTGTGCCGGGCAGCTTTTCCATATCCTGACACCTTGCGAGTTCAGATCAATATTTTTGAACGAACTGATGAATACAATTCGATTGATTGAACCACAAGACCCGCCCATATAGCAGGCAAGCGGCCTCGCGCTTAGTCAGCGAACCGCACTTTCTTGGAACAATCGAATATCTTCCGGATTGGGAACGCCATGACCTATCTTGCACAAGCCCTCGGCACCAATCTCATGGGTGTCGTCAGTGGACGCACCGCCGCAGAACTGGCACGCCTGAACCAGGCCCTGCGCCAACGCGAAATTCAGAAGGCGAAGACACGCTGATCTGACGACCTGAATGACTGTCGTTTGCCGGCCTGATGCCGGCAATCAGGCATCATTCCAAGGCGTCCGAAGCGAGCATCAGGCCAGCACGGGATAACCGAGTTCGGCCGCCTCGGCTTCCATTTTCAAGATCACCGCATAATCGTCCGCAGACAGTTTTGAAAAGCCGTGAATGCCAAGGCGTTCGCGGCTTTGTTGCGTTTCAGGTGCGGTGAACACCTTGGCAACGGCCTCGGTTACAAGGCCGAGTTCCGTATCGCTGAAGCGGCAGGACGTGATCAGAGGCAACCCCGGTGCGGAAGCCGTGCGGGCAAGCGGCCGCAGTTGCGCAGCCAGCTCTGGTATTTCCCGGCAGACCAGAGCCCAGCAAACCGCATCGATCGAAGCAATGTCTGCCTTGCCCGCCGCAACGGCCTTCAAGGACGCCAGGTGACTGCCGCTCTCGATCACTTCTGAAAAGAAGCGCCCCGAGACTTCAAGCTGCGCCACCGCATGCCGGAAGGTGTTCATGCCCGACTGGCTGTCAGAACCGTTGAAAACCGCACGTTGCCCGCGCAGGCTTTCCAGGCTCTTGTGGGAGCTGCCGCGCCCGACGATAAGCTGACTGCAGTATCGCGGGCCCTCACATCCTTCGGCATCGTAATGAGGTGTCCCAACGAGCCGGACTTTGTCCGCAAGACCGTGTGTCAGTGGATATCCGCAGGTCTGCGACAGGAGAAGGTCCGGATCTGTCCAGGCCTCCACAAGGTCCTGCCCCTCCAGCCAAGGCCGGATATCGCTTTCAGCCAGACCCAGAACGCGGCAAAGCGCGCCCTGGAGCGCGCTTTCAAGATCCCGCGTGGCACTTCGCACTTCCGGCCAGTCATACATCGGCAGACGGACGGCGAGAAAGGATCGTCCGGTCAAGACACCGCCTTTTCCGCGGCGGGAAATCCGCTTGTTTCCTTGTATTTGATCGGGTGCACAACGGGCTCCTTCACCTTGAAAAAATAGTGCCTGGCCAACTGGAAGTAGCTGGCAAAGACATAGCCGCCGTTCCGTTCCTGCCATTCCGTACGGGCGGCCCGGTAAAGCTGCGGCAGCTGATACCAGGGTGCACGTGGATTGGCATGATGAACAACGTGGAGATTATTGTTCAGAAACAGAAGCGAGAACACCGGGCAGAACTCGACGATGATCGAACGCGCCTCGGCCTGTTCGTGTGCCCGGTGTTCCGCGTAAGTGCGCAACATCAGCAGGCTCATTCCCGGATAGGCGACACCGAGGATGTAAAGCCAGAGCGGCATACCGCCAACCAGGGTGACAAACAGCAAAATCGGCACCAAACCGGCGAGATGATGTGCCCAGGCGCGCATGACGACCTTGTCTCCCGCCAGCATCATCCGGATCTCCGCCCCGACGAAACCGACCATCGACACAACAGGGCCGATCAGCAGACGGCCGAGAAGGGTGTTGTTGACCGTCAGGACAAGCTGGATTGGGCCAGGAAGCTTCTGCCAGTCCGCCCAGGCAAGATAGTAGCTTTCCGGGTCGTCATACGGATCCGTAAGGCGGTCGTTGTTGTGATGGCGCAGATGGAGAGACTTGAAGCGGCGATACGGCACGCATAGGCCAAACGAGCAGTAGACAAGGGCTTCGTTGAATGCGGGACTGCGTGTCGGGTGTCCGTGCAGAACTTCATGTTGCAGTGAGGATTGCAGCGTCACCAGGATCGCCGCCAACGGGCAGACCACGAAAGGGCCAAGCTCGGAATAGAACCCTATCATCAATAACCATGCCGACGACGTAGCCAGAATAAGAGCCAGTGTCGGCCACTCGCAGAGTTTAGCTCGCGGCAAGGAGGTCTCCAAATGTTTGAAAAATCGGCGCAAACCGATAAGAACCGGTTCAACTATGCGCGCCGCTCACGTTCAGAACAATTTGAGACTTGAGAACAAATTCCACGGAATTTCGCAAATTCATCATGATGTTTCTCATTGTAAACACTTGATGATTTTAAGCTGCAAATGCAGACTTTTTGAAAAGCCTGATGACCGGATCGGAACATCAATTGGCGGTTTTGCCGCTAGACAAAAAAGGGACTGTCCTCTGATCTTGGCCAATAGCCGGAAGGAAGGACAGCCATGCCAACATCGAACGAATCGCCGAGCCGTCACGACGTCATCATCATCGGCGCCGGCATCATCGGCTGCGCCATTGCCCTGTCACTCACGCGCAGGGGCTATAAAACGCTGAATGTCGACGCTTTGCCGGCAGCTGGTTATGGCTCCACCTCCAGCTCCGCCGCGGTGATCCGCACCTATTATTCCACCCGCGACGGCACGGCCATGGCGCTGGAGGGCTATTACGACTGGAAGAACTGGCAGGCCTATCTGGAGGCCGAAGACACAGGCGATCTGGCTCATTTCATCGAAACCGGAACACTGGTGATGAAAACGGCGTCCGACAACTACCAGAAGCATGTTCTGGAACATGCCGACGCCCTCGGCATCCCTTACGAGCACTGGTCGGCCGACCGCATCACCCAGGAACTGCCGGGCTACAACCTGGACTGCTTCGCCCCGGCCAAGACCATGGATAATGACGACTTCGGCATGCCGACCGGCGGCGCGCTTCAGGGCGGCGTCTTCTTCCCGGCAGGTGGGTATGTCGACGATCCGCAGATTGCCGCCCGCAATCTGAAGGATGCGGCTGCGAAGCTTGGCGCCCAGTTCCGCTTCAAGACCAAGATCGTCAAGATCCCGGTCGAAAACAAACGTGTCATCGGCGTTCTGACTGAAAACGGCGAACATATCCCGGCAACTATCGTCATCAATGTCGCCGGTCCGCATTCCGGCAAGGTGAACGCGTTGCTGGAAGGCGAGACCGGGCTGAAGATCGGCCACCGCCCGCTGCGTCAGGAAGTGGTCCAGATCGCTCCGCCCACAAATCTGAACTACTCCCGCGAAGGTCTGATCGTTTCCGACAACGACATCTCGGTCTATGTCAAACCGGGTGGTGGCGGCCAGTTGATGATCGGCAGCCAGAACCCGGCCTGCGATCCCCACCTCGTGGAAGATCCCGACGATTTCGCCATGGATCTCACCGACCGCGGTCTCACCTATGCCTATCGCTACTCCCAGCGTGTTCCCGAGCTGGGCGTCTCCCAGCATCCGGTCGGTGTGGCAGCGCTCTATGATGCCACGGACGACTGGCTGCCGATCTACGACCGCACCAATGTCGACGGCTATTACCTGGCCATCGGCACCAGCGGCAACCAGTTCAAGAACGCAACCGTCGCCGGGCGCCTGATGACCGAACTGATCGGATACTGCGAAGCCGGCAACGACCACGACACCAACCCTCTGCAATTCAAGCTGCAGCATGTCCCCCACACGCTCAACACGGCCACGTTCTCCCGCAAGCGCGCGCTGACGAAGGAAAGTTCATTCTCGGTGTTGGGGTAGACTTCCCGATTATCAAACCTCACTCAGGCCGCTCAGGCTACTCATCCCAATCAACCTCATCCTGAGGAGGACCACAAGCAAATCCGCCAAGAGACAAACCTGTCGATTTCCGCCGTGGTCGAATCGCGCGTTTCGGGGTAAGCAACCGGTTCTGATCCTGAAGGAGCGTTTCCGTGGCCTGGTCCCCGCAACAAGACGAAGCCCTGAAAGAAGCCGCCGCCTGGTTGAAGCGCGGCGACCGGCAGGTGTTCCGCCTGTTCGGCTTTGCAGGCACTGGCAAGACCACGCTTGCCCGGCATCTGGCAGAAGGCATCGACGGCGATGTATGTTTCGGTGCCTTCACCGGCAAGGCCGCCCATGTGCTGCGCCAGAAGGGCTGTGAGGATGCCGGCACGATCCACTCGCTGATCTACCGCCCGCGCTCGGCCAAGGAAGAAGAAGATCTCGACGACGATGACGACGACAGCGGCCCGCAGTTTGCCATCAAGCGGGACAGCCAGGCCTCGACAGCGAGCCTGATCGTCATCGATGAGTGCTCAATGGTGGACGAGGACCTTGGCAAGGACCTTCTGTCTTTCGGCACCCCGGTTCTGGTGCTCGGCGACCCGGCGCAGCTGCCGCCGGTCAAGGGTGGCGGTTTTTTCACCGAAGCCGAACCCGATGTGATGCTGACCGAAGTGCACAGGCAGGCTCAGGACAACCCGATCGTACGCATGTCGATGACCATTCGCGACGGCGGCCAGCTCGACTACGGCACGTTTGGCGAAAGCCGGGTGATCCATCGGCGCGACATAGACAAGGACCAGATCCTTGCCGCCGATCAGGTGCTGGTCGGCACCAACAAGACGCGCAGGCTTTACAATGCCCGCATCCGCGAGCTGAAGGATTTCTCGACACCCATGCCTGCTGTCGGCGACAAGCTTGTCTGCCTCAGGAACGACAAGACCAAAGGGCTCCTGAACGGCGGCCTGTGGACGGTCAAGCGGCTGCGTCCGCCGCGCGGCAATACGTTGCGCTTCGACGTCATGTCCGAGGACGAGCTGTCAAGAAACGCCGTCAAGGTGAAGGTGCTGCCGGCCATGTTCGAGGACGGTGCGGAAAGCATTCCCTATGCCATCCGGCGCAAGGCGGACGAGTTCGACTACGGCTATGCGCTGACGGTCCACAAGGCCCAGGGCTCACAATGGGACAATGTTGTCCTGTTTGACGAAAGCTGGGCCTTCCGCGAACACAAGAGCCGCTGGCTCTATACAGCGGTCACCCGCGCCGCCGAGCAGATCACTGTCGTAAGATAGGTGACGTGAACGGGGCCCCGGAAAGCTCCTGCATGCCACCGGTGGCAGGAAGGGCCTGAAGTCCCGTTTCGATAAAGGTTCTGAGATCCGTCTCGTTGCTGCCGCTGCGCCCGAGCAGGGCAATCGCCGAAAACTGTCCGTCGACAAAAGTTGCTGCCCGGTCGATATCCGTATCTTCAGGCATTTCGCCGACTGAAACCGCCTTCAGGATACGGTCCCGAATGGCCTTGTAGCGCGCGGCGCGCAGATTCATGACAACTTCCTGGTGCCGCTGTGCGCCATAGGTGCAATCAACCAGCGCATTGACCAGAAAACATCCCGCCGGCGTTTCCTTGTCCAGCGTCAGGTCCGCGACGGCACCCAGAAAATCCCGGAAGTCCTGGATCACATGTTTTTCGGCCCGTTTCAGCCTGGCAAAGACGGGACCGCCATAGGTTTCGAAATAATGCAGCAGCGCCTTTTCGAACAGCGCCTCCTTGTCGCCGAAAGCGGCATAAAGGCCAGGCTTGGCCATGCCTGACGCTTCGGCGAGATCGCTCATGGACGTGCCGGTATAGCCATTCTGCCAAAAGGCGATCATCACCGATTGGAGAGCGTCTTTGGTATTAATTTTTCTCGGTCGTCCACGCGCCATCGGTCTGCCCTCCTCATAACAAACCGTGTTAGCCGGTTATAAAAGCTCAAGAACCTAGAACCTCGGCAGGATGTGCACTCTTGCTACCGTGCGCACTGCCAACCAACCACGACATCCTGTTGAAAGAATAGCTGCTCTTTTTCAACGCAGAATACGCAATTTAATGCAATTCGTACAGGAACTACCTGCAGCTCAACCTAAAAGTGTATACCAAAACGTTTTCATTTCAACACCGGCCGTAAAATTGGTTCGTCATTGGGCTCGGGGCGTATCAATTCGGCGTGCCCGGTCCGGCAATCTTTCGGTATTTCACAGTGGACGGAGCGCTTCCGTCCCTTTTCCGCCCGATTGAGGGGGCTTATCGTCTGCGGCTAAGATTTTTCTCGACGGAAAGTACCTTTCGTAAATGGCAAGCGTAACGATTACCGACCCGACCTCGTCCACTCCCAAGGCAGCCCTGTCCGGCCAGACCGCCGTGCGCATCGCCCAGCGGATCGCGGATGAGATCGGCTGCAAGGCCGGACAGGTGAATTCGGCCGTCCAGTTGCTGGACGAAGGCTCGACGGTGCCTTTCATCGCCCGTTACCGGAAAGAAGCCACCGGCGGGCTTGACGACACACAGTTGCGCAAACTGGAAGAGCGGCTGATCTATCTGCGCGAGATGGAAGATCGTCGCGTCGCCATCACCAAGTCCATTGAAGAGCAGGGCAAGCTCACCGACGATCTCGTCACCAGCATCCAGGCAGCCGATACCAAGTCCCAGCTTGAGGACATCTACCTGCCGTTCAAGAAGAAGCGCCGCACCAAGGCTCAGATTGCTCGCGAAGCTGGCCTGGAACCGCTGGCGGACAGCTTGCTGGACGATCCGTCCCGGGATCCGGAAGCCGAAGCAGCCTCCTTTGTTGACGATGCCAAGGGCATTGCCGACACCAAGGCCGCACTCGATGGCGCACGCCAGATCCTGATGGAACGTTTCGCCGAGAATGCCGAGCTGGTCGGCCGTTTGCGTCGTCATGTCGAGGAACGCGGAGTCGTTCAATCGAAACTCATCGACGGCATGGCCGAAAAGGGTGCGAAATTCGCCGACTATTTCGACTATTCCGAACAATGGTCGAAGATCCCGAGCCACCGTGCCCTGGCGCTGTTCCGCGGCCGCAACGAGGGCATCCTGTCGGTCGATCTGACTGTCGACGCAGAAGACGTCTCCCCTGTCCTGCCAGCCGTCAAGATGGTTGCAGACACCTATGGCATTGCCGACCGCGGCCGGCCCGCCGACAAGTGGCTGATGGAAGCTGCCCGCTTCGCCTGGAAGGTCAAGCTCGCCCTGCACCTGGAACTCGACCTGATGGGTGTCCTGCGCGACAAGGCCGAAGAAGAGGCCATCCAGGTGTTTGCCCGCAACCTGAAGGATCTGCTGCTGGCAGCACCTGCGGGCTCCAGAACGACGCTCGGCCTCGATCCGGGCATCCGGACCGGCGTGAAGGTTGCCGTTGTCGATGCGACGGGCAAATTGGTCGACACCGCCACCATCTACCCGTTCCAGCCACGCAATGATGTCTCCGGCTCCCGCGCTGCCCTGCTCGCCTTGATCGCGAAACACAAGGTCGGCCTGATTGCCATCGGCAATGGCACGGCCAGCCGTGAAACCGACAAGCTGGCCGGTGACGTCCTGGCGGACATTCCGGCCGCCCAGCGCCCGGTCAAGGTCATCGTCAACGAGGCCGGCGCCTCGGTCTATTCGGCCTCGGAACTGGCAGCAAAGGAAATGCCGGACGTCGACGTTTCCCTGCGCGGCGCTGCCTCCATCGCCCGCCGTCTGCAGGACCCGCTTGCCGAACTGGTGAAGATCGAACCGAAATCCATCGGCGTCGGCCAGTATCAGCACGACGTCAACCAGACCAAACTTGCCCGTGCGCTTGATGCGGTGGTCGAAGATGCAGTGAATGCCGTCGGTGTTGATCTCAACACCGCCTCTCCTGCTCTTCTGTCGCGTATTTCCGGCCTGTCGGACAGTCTGGCAAAGGCCGTGGTCGAACACCGCGAAGCGATTGGCCGGTTCGACAGCCGCACCCAGCTGAAAGAAGTGCCGCGCCTCGGCGCCAAGGCCTTTGAGCTCTGCGCAGGCTTCCTGCGCATCAACGAGGGCAAGGAGCCTCTGGACGCCTCTTCCGTGCACCCGGAAGCCTACCCGCTGGCAAAGCGGATCGTGAAGGCCTGCGGCCGCGACGTGCGTCAGATCATGGGCGATGCATCACTTCTGAAAGGCCTCGAACCGTCCGAATTCACCGACGAGAAGTTCGGCCTTCCGACAGTGAAGGACATCCTGTCGGAACTGGAAAAGCCGGGCCGTGACCCGCGTCCGGAATTCAAGACAGCGACCTTGCAGGACGGCGTGGAAGAGATTTCAGACCTGAAACCCGGCATGAAGCTGGAAGGCACGGTCACCAATGTTACCAACTTCGGTGCCTTCGTCGATGTCGGGGTCCATCAGGACGGACTGGTGCATGTCTCCCAATTGGCCGACCGTTTCGTTGATGATCCCCACAAGGTCGTCAAGGCCGGTGACATCGTCAAGGTGACGATCCTGGAAGTGGATGTTCCGCGCAAGCGCATCTCCATGACCATGAAGTCCCAGGCCGATTATCAAGGCCAGCGCGAGCGCGGTGGCCAGGACCGGAGCAACCAGGACCGGGGCAGCCAGGATCGTGGCGGACAGCATCGAGGCGGACCGGGCGGTAGAGGCCCCGGTGGAAAAGGTCCTGGCGGCGGCAACGGTCCGCGCGGAAATGGACCGCGTGGCGGCGGTGCGCCCAAATCCTCTGGCGGAGACAGCGGCAACAACGCACTGGCCGCGGCACTCGCCGCAGCCATGAACAAGAAGAAATAATCTCCTGATCCAGCGGTGTTTATGTGCGCTGCTGGATCAGCTCACTATTGGTTCTGACGGCAGGTATCGCTTCCATAGGGCGCTTCATGGATAAGGTCCGACCCCTTGCTGTGGATCGTATAACTTCCATCCGAGTAACGCGCCCCTGACCCGGAGACGACCTGCTCCAATCGCCTCGGTGGAGAACCGTCAAATGTATAAGTCACGTATCCGTTGCCACTTCTCACATAGGTGACCGTCATCGGCAATCCTTCGGTACACGTGTATTGGACAGTGACCGAGTCTCCGGCAACCGGCTGAGCCACGTTGCCGCCTGATACCGGCTGTTGGCCACGCATCGGAAAGGCGTCAGTGATGGCGTAAAGGTCAGACCGTGGGGCATCCCCCTGCGCATACAGGATCATGCGCCGATGCAGATCCAGTTGCAGCGTCACATTTCGTGAGGAATCATGAAGATACACCGACCAGTCATCCCGGCCGAATTCCTGAAAATAGAAATTCACAGTGCCGTAGACGTCTGCCTCCTGCCACTGGCCATTACCAACGTGTGTGAATGAGCCACCCGAATGCCGGACGACACCAACATTTCTGCCGTTCAGGCCGGAAGCTGCTGACGGTTGACCGGAAGGTTGCTGCGGCACGGGATTTTGGACCAGAGAACCAACGCCGCAGACCTCATAAAT
Source organism: Roseibium sp. LAB1 (assembly GCF_054658235.1). NCBI lineage: Bacteria > Pseudomonadati > Pseudomonadota > Alphaproteobacteria > Hyphomicrobiales > Stappiaceae > Roseibium > Roseibium sp. LAB1. The sequence continues at coordinate 1,930,829 of NZ_BAAGIB010000001.1, forward strand.
CCCGGGATAGGGGCGCTCGGAACAGAACAACCCACCCCAGTGATAGCCTGTCTGCCCGTTCCGGTACCTGATCTGGAACCATTCGTATCCATTCATCATGACCCCGGTTCCGGACAGGATCAAAATGGGATCCCCCTGAAAGAGGCTACCGCTCTGCCCGTACTGAATACCTGGACCACTGCGAACCTTGCCTCCATAGGAGGCCCCATTCTGCGGAAAATCGACATCCGGTGAGGCGAAAGCGAAATTTGCCGGCAGAAAAATGATTGCCAGCACAAGACAGAATGAAAACCTGTTCATCAAATAACCTGTTCTATTGAAGGTGCTTAAGTCGAAACGCGGAATAATCGGCGAGAATTTCTGAATTCACTAACTAACGTTAGGTCATACGAACATGAAATGAAACCACGTTTGGTAACTGTTTGCGCAGCGCCATTTCTGACATCCAGGGCGACATGTCGAACCGGGCCGCCGGATAAAGGACAGCTCCTACGCCCGGGAGGAGAACCGCAGGCGTTGTGTCATCCAAATTCCTGAACTGTCCGCGTTTGCCAGCAGGCATCGAAATCAAAACCAGAAAATCGCGAGTTCCGGCTCCGGCTTTGACCTGGTCAATTTTGCCCCTCTGGCAATACGGGCCAACTGCATTAGTCTTGTCAGTAGAAGCCGGGTGTCGAGGAACGGCATATGCCGCAGAATAATCAGGAACAGGACTGGCCGAAGCAGGACATGGAGTCCGGCACGCTCACTGCGCTTGCCCATCTCTACCGCGCCGAGGTGTTTCGCAGCACCCATTGGCGCAGCCGCCTCGACAACACCACCAACTGGGCCGTCGTTACCACAGGCATCGCGCTGTCGGCGACATTCTCCAACAAGGACGCCTCACCTCTGCCCATGGTGCTGGTTGGCCTGCTGGTGACGGTTTTCCTGATCTTCGAAGCCCGGCGCTATCGCTACTACAACATGTTCCGGGCCCGGGCACGGCTGATGGAAACAGACTTTTACGCGCCCATCCTGGCTGGACGAAAAGTTCCGATGCAGGGAAGCTGGGCAACGATGCTCGCTGACGACTACGAGATGCCGCACTATCACATCTCACTCGTGAGGGCGGCAGGCCGCCGGCTGCGCAGCAACTATTCCTGGATCCTGGCGATCCAGGCTGTCGCCTACTATGGCAAACTGGCCATTCATCCTGTTCCGCTGACCAGCCTTGCCGATGCGTTTCAACGTGCCGCCATAGGGCCGATCCCCGGATGGACCGTCATCCTTGCCGGTCTTGTTTTTCACACAAGCTGGGTTGTGTTTGCCTTGGTGACCTTGCGGCTGGACAAACTCTATCGGGAAAAACGCCAATCGCCGATGCAGGCGATCTGAACCGGAACAGGTCAGTTTCGGAGACCACCTCTCTTTTCCTCCTCATTCGGGGTGTGATATGGGACACCCAATTGAAATCGGAGATTTTATGTCCTGACCTCTCGGGCACCCATCGGTGCCCATCTGCAAACCCGCTCCCCGGCCGTTCCCGGAAGCGTTTGCTGAACATCACAAGAGACAATACCCGGTCATGACTCCATGATCGGAGCAGGACAATATCATCCAAAATGATCAGACCCTATGTCAGCCAGGACGCTGACCGGATTATCCATATCTGGCGCAAGGCCAGCGAATTTGCACATCCGTTTCTGAGCGACGACTTTCACGACATGGCAGCCACTCTTATCCGGGACGTCTATCTGCCGAAGGCGGAAACCCATGTCACGGAGGTCAAGGGCATTGCCGTCGGCTTCATCTCGCTGCTGGACAACCACATAGGCGGCTTGTTTGTGGACCCGCAATTTCACGGACTGGGTCTTGGAAGAGCCCTCGTGGATCACGCCGTGAAACAGAAAGGCCCGCTCACCGTGGAGGTCTTCAAGGAAAACGCCCGCGGGCGGCGTTTTTACGACGCTTACGGCTTCGTGCCGACCGAAGAATACTTCCACGAGTTGGCTCAGCAGATCAGCGTGAAAATGGCCATGAGGCCCTGATACGACAGCGGCGGCCTTCGGGCCGCCGCTACTGCGCCTCGAAAACCAGACCCGCGTGCCTCAGAACCGGCTTGCCGCAAAGGGAGCCGGATCGATACCCGGCCGCACCTCATCAATCATATCCGCGATCATCTCTCCGGTGACGGCAGACTGGGTCAGACCGTGATGGGCATGGCCGAAGGCATAGAAGACACGGCTATGCCGTGTTGCCGGCGAGATTACCGGCAGGCTGTCCGGAATGGACGGACGAAATCCCATCCAGCGTTTGCCGCCCTCAGACTTGAGGTCCGGGAAGAACAGCTTGGCCTTGGCCAGCATGGCATCCACCCGGCGCCAGTTCGGCGGCAGATCCAGACCGCCGAATTCCACAGCACCACCCACCCGCAAACCGCTGGACAATCGAGACAGCACAAAGCCGTGGCCAGACAGCATGATCATGCGGTTGACGGTAACGCCGGGCTCCGGAATGGTGATGTTGTACCCGCGCTCCGTATCCAGAGGGACCCGATCCCCCAAATGCACGGCAAGGGCCTTCGACCACGCGCCGCAGGCTATCACCAGCCGCTCGGCCCCGATCTTCCGGCCATCTTTCAGAACGACGTCGCAACCATCGTCATTGGGCTCCAGGCGGCTGACGTCACCAACCTCGAATGTGACACCCTGGGAGGCAAGCCACTCGGCAACCGAAAGGCACAGGACCTTGGGCTCATCGACCTGGACCCAATCCGGCACGAGCGCCCCGCCAACGACACGGGCCGACAGATCCGGCTCCAGGTCGCGGATTGTCGCCGCATCCAGCTCCTCCACCGTGATGCCGTAGTCGCGCTGCTCCGCCCAGCCTGCCCGCGAAGCTTCAAGCGACTGCTCGGTGTCGAACAGTTCCAGACAACCATCCCGTCGCACCTGGTTGTGAGTTCCCGTCGCCCGCCATAAGGCCTCCCAGGCAGGAAGCGCTCCCCCGTTCAGGTCCGCCAGCGCCTTTGTACTTTGCGCCACCTTTGCGGGGTTGGAGGCGGCCATGAACCGTAGCATCCAGGGCAGGATCTTGATCGCATAGGCCGGTCGCACCGACAAGGGCCCCAGAGGGTCGAGCATCCATTTGATGGCCTGTTTCCAGAGGCCGGGAGACGCCATCGGAGCGACATCCGTCCAGGCGATGGCGGCCGCGTTGCCCTGGCTGGCACCAGCGGCCGGGCCCTCGCGGTCCAGCACCGTAACGCCATAGCCACGCTGCACAAGGGCAGCAGCCGTTGCAAGACCGACGATCCCTGCACCAATTACATGGACATGTCCCTTGCTCATTCGCCGTGTCTTCTCTCTTGCGTTGCCGGACATCCGTGCTGCCATGCCTTAAAGCATTCACATGCACGATCGACCCAAGCCTCTTGCCTGATGTCAGGACCACCGTCCTGCCAGAACCTGCGAGGCTCGTCTACTGTTTCATTTCATGATATATCACTGATATAGCTAAAACATATAAAGGGTTCCGATTTCCATGTCCGGAGTTTCCAGCCGATCCGCGCAGGCCTACCGCCTGTTGGAAGAAGAGATCGTGACCCTGAAGCTGAAGCCCGGTGGAACAGTGACGGAAGTCGCCCTCACCCAGAAACTCGGCCTGGGCCGCACACCCATACGGGAAGCCATTCAGCGGCTGTCCTGGGAGGGGCTTCTCAACATCCGGCCGCGCCTGGGCATTGTCGTCGCCGACATGAACCCGTCTGATTTTCTGAAAGTCCTGGAAGCCCGACACGCTCTTGAACGCCTTGTAGCCGGACTTGCTGCCCGGCTTGCCAGCAAGGACGAAAGGCGAACTCTGGAAGCGATCGCGATCGACATGCGCGAGGCGGCTGCAAAGCCGGACGTGGTTGACTACCTACGCCTGGACAAGGCATTTGACGAGGTCGTTGCGTCGGCCGCGTGCAACCCGTTTGCCGCAAAGGCCCTTGCGCCGTTGCAGACGCAGTGCCGCCGGTTCTGGTACCGCCATTTCGGTGAGGAAGACCTCACACCGGCAGCCTGGAGCCACATGGAAGTCATGCGCGCCATTGCCGCCGGAGACGAGGCCGCCGCGATGGATCACGCGGAAAACCTGATGTTATACCTGCGCCGCCAGGCAACCACGCTGGTCAGCGGCTCCGGTTAGGCAGCCACCGGGAAGTGGGACCGCGTCCTGTTTGCAAAGGCGACCAGCGACAACATCACCGGCACTTCCACAAGCACACCAACAACGGTCGCAAGTGCTGCACCGGAGTTCAGCCCGAACAGGCTGATGGCAACGGCAACCGCAAGCTCGAAGAAGTTGGACGTCCCGATGAGTGCAGCCGGTGCGGCGGTGGTAAAGGGGACGCGCCACAGATAGCCCCAGGCATAGGCCACCAGGAATATGCCATAGCTCTGGATCAGCAGAGGCACGGCAATCAACACGATCACCAGCGGCTTTTCCAGAATGGTCTGTGCCTGAAATCCGAACAACAGGACAACCGTCGCCAGCAAACCCATGACGGAGAACGGTTTGACCTTCGCCGTAAACTCGGCAATGCGCTCGTCATTGCCCGATCCGTCCAGCGCCTTACGGGTGAAATACCCGGCCACCAGCGGAATGATCACATAGAGGATTACGGATAGAAGCAGGGTCTGCCACGGCACGACAATGTCGGTCACGCCGAGCAGCAGCGCCGCAATGGGCGCGAAGGCGAACACCATGATGATGTCGTTGATGGAGACCTGCACAAGCGTGTAGTTGGCATCGCCACGCACCAGCTGGCTCCAGACGAAGACCATGGCCGTGCACGGCGCAACGCCAAGCAGGATCATGCCGGCGATATATTCCTTCGCGGTCTGCGGATCGACCAGTCCGGCGAACAAATGCTCGAAAAACAGGATTCCGAGAGCCGCCATTGTGAAGGGCTTGATGAGCCAGTTGACAACGATCGTGATGCAGAGACCCTTCGGCTTGCGGCCGACATCTTTCAGCGAGGCGAAATCGACGTTGACCATCATCGGATAGATCATCACCCAGATGAGCACGGCAACGACCAGATTGACGCTGGCATATTCCAGCGATGCGATCGCCTCAAAAACCCCGGGAAAGAGAGCGCCAAGCCCAACACCGGCGGCAATGCACAATGCGACCCAGAGCGACAAGAACCGCTCGAAGAGCCCCAGGGGTGAGTTTTCCTGTGTCATAACAACTCTTTCTCAATTCGGCTTTTCAGCAAACCGGAGGCATCCTCAAGGGTCTGAGCAAGGGGCTGCAACATGGCTTCGCTCACAACCGGGCACACCGACCTGATCCGGCAGACGAAATGGCCCTTCGCATAACCAGACCCTGCCAGCTTCCTGAGTGTCAGCATGTCCCGCCACGACTGGAACCACCACCGGTCACCAGGGAAGCGATCGGCGCGCAGAGCTCCGGATTGCCGCCGCAACAGTCCTGCAAGAGGTAGGTCACGAGGCCCTGCATCGTCTCCAGGCTTGCGCGATAACAAATCGAGCGCCCGTCCCGTTCGGCATGCACAAGGCCGGAACGGGACAAAGCGCCCAGGTGGGTCGACAGGGTATTCGGACGCACACCGAGTGCATCTGAAACGGCACCGGCGGTCATGCCTTCTTTTCCGGCCTTCACCAGCAGGCGAAAGACGTCGAGGCGGGTTTCCTGACCGAGTGCTGCCAATGCGTTCAAGGCATCTTCTTTTTCCATATTTCGAGAATACTCGAAATAACGAAATACACAAGTGCAAATTGCCAACTTTGTGGTTTGGCTGAGTAACTCCCCGGAAACCGAAAGAACGATCCGCCGGACAAAATGGAAGTTACTTCCAACTCCGTTTCCAACCAAAACCAATCACCCAGAGCACACCAAAACACGCCAAGGTGACAATGATGCTCAGCATGAGCGAGTCGAGATGGAAGAATTTCTTGAGTGGGTAGGACGCGAAAATCGCCAGGCCGACAAGCGCCCCTGTCGCGAGATTTGATTGCGGTATTCGATGAATGGCTACCGGTGAGAGCACCACGGCAACAACGCCAAACAGGATCGATGCGTTGAGGTAACTCAAGCCCAGAAAAACGGCACAGAAAACAACGGCCAAAACAATTGCCAATATGATGATGAAATAGGAATTCAAGTCAGTTTCCTCTAACGAAAAGAACCCTGCCCGGTTTGGGCAAGGTTCTGTTATTCGCGACTACGGTCTGTAATCTTGTGCCGGTTCAGGCGGCTTTGGCTGCCAGACGTTTCCGGATGCTTTCCACATCTGCCCGCGGCGTCGCGGCGAACAGCGTTTTGGTGTAGTCGTGCTGCGGGTTTTCGAAAACCTCGTCCCGCGTGCCGTATTCCACCACTTCACCGAAATACATCACCATCACCTTGTCGGCGATGTAACGTACCACCGACAGATCATGGGAAATGAACACATAGGTGAGGCCCATCTCTTCCTGAAGATCGGCAAGCAGGTTCAGGATCTGCGCCTGGACCGACAGGTCCAGCGCCGACACAGGTTCATCGAGGACGAGCAGCTTCGGCTTCATCATGATCGCCCGGGCAATCGCGATGCGCTGGCGCTGGCCACCGGAGAACATGTGCGGATAACGGCCGTAATGCTCTGGCTGCAGCCCAACCTTCTCCAGCATCTGCAGGGCCAGGTCGCGGCGCTCTGCCGACGGCATGTCGGTGTTCAGCAGAAGCGGCTCTTCCAGCACGTGGCCGATCTTCTGGCGCGGGTTCAAGGAACCGTAGGGGTTCTGGAACACGATCTGCACCTTCTGGCGCATTTCCCGCGAAATACCTGTCTTCGAGATATCGATCGGCAGGCCGTCGATTTCGATAAGGCCGGAGCTCTGGGCATCGATCATCGTCAGCATGCGGGCAAGGGTCGACTTGCCGCAGCCGCTTTCGCCGACCACCGCAAGAGTGCTCCCGCGTTCCACGTCCAGGTTAACGCCCTTGACGGCCGTCAGGGTCGACGCCTTCTTGAACATGCCGCCCTTGATGTCATAGGTCCGGTAAAGGTCGCGGACCTTGAGGATCACATCGTCAGCCATCTCAGAAACCTCCCGCTTCGGCGAAATCGCTCACCGTCGGCAAACGCTTGCCTGTGGCATTTTCCGGCAAGGCCGAAAGCAGCGCCCTGGTGTAGGCGTTCTTGGGGTTCTCGAAGAGGGACAGCACGTCGGCTTCCTCCATCTTGCGGCCCTTGTACTGCACGATGACCCGATCGGCGGTTTCGGCCACCACACCCATGTCGTGAGTGATCATGATCAGGCCCATGCCGCTGTCCTGCTGCAGCTGGACCAGCAGGTCCAGGATCTGCTTCTGGATCGTCACGTCCAGCGCGGTTGTCGGTTCATCGGCAATCAGAAGCTTCGGTGCGCAGGCAATCGCCATGGCGATCATCACGCGCTGGCACTGGCCGCCGGACATCTGGTGCGGAAAGGCGGACAGGCGCTCGGCAGGGTTCGGAATACCGACTGAGGTCAGGATCTCGACCACCCGGTCCCGGGCCTGCCGGCCCTTCAGACCCATGTGGGTCTTCAGCGTTTCGCCAAGCTGGAACCCAACCGTGAAACACGGATTGAGGCTGGCGATCGGTTCCTGAAAGATCATCGAAATGTCCTTGCCGATCACCCGGCGCCGATCCTTCGACGACAGGGTACGCAGATCGAGACCTTCGAATTCCATCTTGTCGGCGGTGATCGTTGCCGTGTTCGGCAACAGGCCCATCGTCGCCAGCATGGCAACGGACTTGCCGGAACCCGATTCCCCGACGATGGCAAGAACCTCGCCTGCATCGACTGTGTAGTCGACGCCGTCGAGTGCCTTGAACGGACCCTTGGCCGTGTCGAATTCGACCTTCAGGTTTCTGATTTCAAGAAGCGGCATCGCTTAGCTCCTCTTCAGCTTCGGGTCGAGCGCATCACGCAGGCCGTCGCCGACCAGGTTGATGGCAAGAACGGTGATGAGGATCGCCAGGCCCGGGAAGGTGACAACCCACCAGGCCCGCAGGATGAACTCGCGCGCTTCGGCCAGCATGGTGCCCCATTCCGGAGTTGGCGGCTGTGCGCCCATGCCCAGAAAGCCGAGGGCGGCCGCATCCAGGATCGCGTTGGAAAAGGACAGGGTTGCCTGAACGATCAGCGGTGCCAGGCAGTTCGGCAGGATCGTCTTGAACATCAGCCGCATGTGCCCGGCCCCTGCGACCTTCGCAGCGACAACGTAGTCCCGCGTGCGTTCGGACAGAACGGCCGCACGGGTCAAGCGGACGAAATGCGGCTGCAGCACGATGGCGATCGCGATCATTGCGTTGATCAGCCCCGGACCCAGGATGGCAACGAGCACCAGCGCCAGAAGCAGTGAGGGAAATGCCAGAATGATGTCCATCACACGCATGATCAGCGTGTCGGTCATGCCTCGCATGTAACCGGCAACAAGGCCGATCACGACCCCGCCGACGAGGGCAATGGTGACCACGACCACGCCGATGAACAGCGAGAACCGTGCGCCGTAGATCAGGCGCGTCAGGATATCGCGGCCGACGGCATCCGTGCCCAGCAGGAACGCGGCCTTGCCGCCCTCCTCCCAGACCGGAGGAACGAGGAAACTGTCACGATACTGGAAATCGGGGCTGTGCGGCGCGATCAACGGCGCAAAGACGGCCATGAGGACCAGCAGAGCGAAAACGACGAGGCCGATGACGGCGCCCTTGTTTTGCGAGAAGTAGTACCAGAATTCAACCAGCTGCGCCTTGGTGGCGTTGCGGCTTTCGGCCTGGAGCTTGGTCTGATCGGCTTTCGCAGCCGGCGAGGTATTTGTCATTTTCCGTGTCCCCGGCTCAGTTATAGCGAATACGCGGATTGATCAGGCCGTAAAGCACGTCCACGATCAGATTGACCATCATGATGATGCCTGCGATCAGCAGCAGACCGCCCTGGACCACGAAGTAGTCACGGCGCGAAATGCTGTCGACGAGCCACTTGCCGATGCCCGGCCAGGAGAAGATGGTCTCTGTCAGAATCGCGCCTGCGAGAAGCACCCCAACCTGCAGACCGATGGTGGTCACCACCGGAATGAGCGCGTTGCGCAGCGCATGAAGACCAATCACCGCACGCGGCGGCAGGCCTTTTGCCCGGGCCGTACGCACATAGTCCTCACCGAGAACCTCAAGCATTGCAGAGCGGGTCTGGCGCGCGATCACGGCCATCGGGATGGTCGCCAGCACGATGGAAGGCAGGATCAGGTGCCGGACGGCGGAAAGGAACGCCCCCTTCTCGCCGGACAGCAGACTGTCGATCAGCATGAAGCCGGTAACCTGCGGGAAGAAGAACATCAGCGAGATGCGTCCGGAGACCGGTGTCCAGCCGAGAGTTCCCGAAAACAGGATGATCAGTAGCAGGCCCCACCAGAAGATCGGCATCGAATAGCCGACCAGCGCCGTTCCCATGATCGCCTGATCGGCAATCGATCCGCGCTTCACGGCCGCGAATATGCCGGCGGGAATGCCTAGGCAGATGGCGATGATGATAGCGCAGAGAGCCAGTTCGGCGGTTGCCGGAAACAGCGTCAGGAATTCATCGAGCACAGGTTTCTTCGACACGAAGGAGATACCCAGATCCCCGTGGAAGATGCCGGTTATGTAATCGAGATACTGATGCCAGAGCGGTTTGTCGAAGCCAAGCTGGCCAAGGACCTGAGCCCTCCGCTCATCAGATATACCGCGCTCGCCGGCGAGCAGTTCGGCGGGGTCGCCGGGCAGCATGCGGATAAACGAGAAGGCGACGAGGGTGACGCCGAAGAATGTCGGTATCAACAGACCGAGCCGGCCTAGAAGAAAGCGAAGCATGTCAGGTTCCAGATACGAAGAGCCAGCGGAAACGACCTGATGTCAGGAAAGCATCCGCCGGCCAGAATGTTCGAAGGCGCCGGCATTGCTGCCAGCGCCTCCTTCGATTTAGGCGGATTTACTCCGCAATGTCCACGCCGTCAAACCAATGGCCACCGAGCGGGTCCATGACGTAGCCGGTGACCTTGGAGGACATCGGCATGAAGACCACGGAGTGCGCGATGGTTGCCCACGGAGCCTGCTCCTTGAAGACGACCTGTGCCTCTTCGTAGAGCTTGGTGCGCTCTTCCTTGCTGGTCACGGTCTTTGCCTTCTTGATCAGCGCGTCGAACTCTTCGTTGCACCACTGGGCACGGTTGGAGCCGCCGACACCGTCACAGCCAAGCAGAACGGCCAGGAAGTTGTCCGGATCGCCGTTGTCACCGGTCCAGCCGAGAAGCACGGCACCGTCACGGTTCTCGTCCTTGGAACGGGACAGGTATTCACCCCATTCGTAGGAAACGATCTCGACGTTCACGCCGACATTCGCGAAATCGGCCTGCATGACTTCAGCCATACGACGAGCGTTCGGGTTGTACGGGCGCTGTACCGGCATTGCCCAGATCTTCATGGAAAGATCGGAGACACCGGCTGCTGCCAGCATTTCCTTGGCCAGTTCCGGGTTGTAGTCGTCGTCTTCAACGGCGTCGTTGTAGGACCACATGGTCGGCGGGATCGGGTTCTTTGCAGCCTGGCCGGAGCCCTGGAAAACTGCATCGAGGATCGCCTGCTTGTTGATCGCGTGGTTCAGCGCCTTGCGGACTTCCGGCTTGTCGAACGGTGCCTGCTTGGTGTTGTAAGCAAGGTAACCGACGTTCAGGCCCTGCTGTTCCATCAGGGTCAGGTTGCCGTCAGCCTTGATGTCGGCGATGTCGGCCGGTGCCGGGTACGGCATGACGTGACATTCACCGGCCTTCAGCTTCTGAAGACGCACGGCTGCATCCGGAGTGATGGCGAAGATCAGGTTGTCGACCGGCTGCTTGCCACCCCAGTAGTCCGGGTTTGCTGCATAGCGGATCACGGCGTCCTTCTGGTAACCCACGAAGGAGAACGGCCCGGTGCCGACCGGCTGCTGGTTCAGCTGTTCCTTGGAACCGGCCGCTTCAAGCTGTGCTGCGTATTCAGCAGACACGACGGAAGCGAAGTCCATCGCCAGGTTGGCGATCATCGGAGCTTCCGGACGGTTCAGCACGAACTTGACCGTGTAGTCGTCAACTCTGACGATTTCCTTGATCAGGTCCGGCATGGACATGCCGTCGAAATATTCCCACGCGGTGCCGGCGGTGTATTCGTGCCACGGATGATCCTTCTTCAGCTGACGCTCGAAGGTGAAGATCACGTCGTCGGCATTGAAGTCACGGGTCGGCGTGAAGAAGCTGGTGGTGTGGAACTTCACACCCTGACGCAGCTTGAAGGTGTATTCCTGACCGTCTTCGGAAACTTCCCAGCTTTCAGCCAGGCCCGGAAGCACTTCAGTGGTGCCGCGCTTGAACTCGACAAGCCGGTTGTAGATCGGCTTGGAAGAAGCGTCGAACGTGGTGCCAGCGGTGTAAAGTGCAGCATCGAAGCCTTCAGGCGAACCTTCAGAGCAATAAACCAGGTTTTTTGCAGAAGCGCCGGTTGCTGCAATCACAGCAAGGCTTACGCCAAGAAGGGATGCCTTCAAGGTTTTTTGGAAATTCATCAAACTGTTCTCCCCTTGATGAAGAGCAAGGGCCTTGCATCGTTGAATCGCGCAAAGGAGTTAAGCCCAAGCCAGCGCAAACTAAGGCGTTTTTTTGGCAGAAAATCAACTGCCAACATATTTCTAATTTGACGATGTTTTTGAAATTTTTTTGCTAGGTAAGAGTTGCTGCCGTAAATTTTTGATGCGGCAACGGGCACTCACGAGAAACTAATACCGCTACGGAAGCATTTTCAAGCTTTGTCTAAACATCTGAAAACAAAAGGCTCCCGCTTTAACGGGAGCCTCTGCTATTTTCAATCCTGCGTGGAACGTGTTCGTTTGACGGCGTCTTGCCACCCGGCCAGCAATCGGGCCCGCTCACTTTCCTGTAACCGCGGTTCAAACCGCTTTTCCAGTTTCCATTCCGCGGAAAAAGCTTCGGTTCCCGGCCAGATACCGGCCTTCGATCCGGCAAGCCACGCCGCCCCGAGGGCGGTTGTTTCCGGAACAGTCGGCCGATCGACCGGCGCCCCCAGAATGTCGGCCAGGAATTGCATGGTCCAGTCGGAAGCCGTCATGCCCCCGTCCACGCGAAGAACCGGCTGTTCAGCTTCCGGCCAGTCCGCCCGCATGGCTTCGATAAGATCGCTCGTCTGGTAGCCGACGCTTTGCAGCACCGCGCGGGCGATTTCCTTCGGCCCCGTGTTGCGCGACAGGCCGAACAGTGCACCGCGGGCATCCGCATCCCAATAGGGCGCCCCAAGCCCGACGAAGGCCGGAACCAGATAGACGTCCTGGTTCGGATCGGCCTGCTCGGCAAGAGATTGCGTGTCGCCTGCATTCTCGATGAGGCCCAGACCGTCGCGCAGCCACTGGACAGCGGCGCCAGCAACGAAAATCGATCCCTCGAGCGCATAGGTGGTCTCGCCATTCAGCCTGTAGGCGATGGTCGTCAGCATGCGGTTGTTGGACCGGACCGGTTTGGGCCCGGTGTTCATCAGCGCAAAACAACCAGTGCCGTAGGTGGACTTGACCATGCCCGGCTTGAAACAGGCCTGACCGACTGTTGCGGCCTGCTGGTCTCCGGCGACGCCCAGGATCGGAATGGTCCGGCCAAGGAGCTCCGGATCAGTATTGCCGAAATCATCGGCACTGTCCTTGACCTCGGGCAGCAGGCTTTGCGGGATATTGAGGAGCTTGCACAGTTCCTCGTCCCAGGTGTTTTCATGAATGTTGTAAATCAGCGTCCGCGAAGCGTTGGTGGCATCGGTTGCATGCACCTTGCCGCCCGTCAACTGCCAGATCAGCCAGGTATCAACTGTGCCGAAGGCAAGGTCTCCGCGCTCAGCGCGCTCGCGCACGCCTTCGACATTGTCGAGGATCCAGGCGATCTTGGTTCCGGAAAAATAGGGATCGAGCAGCAGGCCGGTCTTGGCCGAAAAAGTCTCTTCCCGGCCTTCAGCGCGTAATTTGGCGCAGAAATCCGCGGTGCGACGATCCTGCCAGACAATGGCGTTGTAGACAGGTTCACCTGTTGACCGGTCCCAGACGAGTGTGGTTTCCCGCTGGTTGGTAATGCCGATCGCGGCAACGTCGGCGCCGCCGGACGGTGCCTTTTCCAGCGCTTCACGGCACACGCGCAGCGTGCTCGTCCAGATGTCGGCCGGCGAATGTTCCACCCATCCCGATTTCGGGAAATGTTGCGGAAATTCCTGCTGGCCCACGCTGATTGGATTGAAATCGTCGCCGAAGACAATTGCCCGGCTCGACGTCGTGCCCTGGTCTATTGCCAAAACACATCCGGCCATGGCGCACCTCCCGTTTTCTTCTTGTCATGAAAACTGCCGGCAAGGCCGGCAGATCATCTGGTTCCCTTTGATGAAACTATGCCGCAGCGCCGGCCTGATCTGCAAGATAAGCCGACAGATAGGTTTCCAGCTCAGCGGTTTCCTCCCGGCTCAGCCGCAGCCCCAGTTTCGTACGCCGCCACAGGATGTCCTGAGCCCTGCGCGCCCATTCTCGGCGCACCAGCCACTTCACCTCCGCTTCATAGAGGTTGTAGCCAAAGCAGCGGCCGAGATCCTCCACGGTCTTCGCCTCTCCAAGGATAAAGCGGGCATCCGTGCCGTAGTGACGGGTCAGGCGCGTGGCGAATACCTTGTCCAGAAACGGATATTCGCCCTGAAGTCGCGCAACTTCCGCATCGAACTCGCTCACCTTGAAATCGCCGCCCGGCAGCGGAGCATAGGCTGTCCACACGCCGCGCTTGAAAGGCAGATACGGCTCCAGCTTTTCCAGAACTTGCTCGGCCAGCTTGCGATAGGTCGTGATCTTGCCGCCAAACACGGACAGGACCGCCGGCTTGGCATCGCCCACATCCAGTTCCAGCACATAGTCGCGCGTCGCCGCCTTGGCATCCTTTGCGCCATCGTCATAGAGCGGGCGAACGCCGGAATAGGTATGAACCACATCTTCCGGCGTGATCGCATTTTCCAGGTATTCGCTGGCGGCCTTGCACAGATATGAGATCTCGTCTTTCGAAATCTCGACCTTGCTCAGGTCATCCTGGAAATCGACATCGGTCGTGCCGATCAGCGTGAAGTCGTTTTCGTAAGGGATCGCAAACACGATCCGGCCATCGCCGTTCTGGAAGATGAAGCAGCGGTCGTGCTCGAACTGGCGCTTGACGATGATGTGGCTGCCCTTGACCAGCCGGACGCTGGAACTGTTGTTCGCCCCGGCGACGCCGCTCAGCATCTCGGCAACCCAGGGGCCCGCCGCATTGACCAGCACATTGGCGGTTACGGTCTTTTCCTCGCCGCTTTGCTGATCCTTCAGAACGACCCGCCAGACATCCCCGTCTCGCCGCGCGCTGATGCATTTTGTGCGGGTCAGAATGTCGGCCCCGCGATCGGCCGCATCGCGTGCATTCAGCACCACCAGACGTGCATCGTCGACCCAGCAGTCCGAATATTCGAACCCCTTCTTGAAGAGCTTCTTGAGCCCTTGCGAGAACGGCGCCTGATCCAGGCGAACGGTCCTGGTGGCCGGCAGCAGCTCGCGCCCGCCGAGATGGTCGTAGAGGAACAGGCCGATCCGCAGCAGCCATGCCGGACGCAGGTCCTTGTGGTGCGGCAGGATAAACCTCAGCGGCCAGGCGATGTGGGGCGCGGCGCACCACAGCACTTCACGCTCTTTCAGCGCTTTGCGCACAAGTCCGAACTCGTAATATTCCAGATAGCGAAGCCCGCCGTGGATGAGTTTGGTCGAGGCCGACGAAGTGGCGCCGGCAAGGTCACCCATCTCAACCAGAAGAACCGAAGCTCCCCGGCCGACCGCGTCTCGGGCGATGCCCGTTCCGTTGATGCCCCCACCGATGATCAAAAGATCGTAATCCGCAGCCATAACCTGTCCCCGGCCTGTGTTTTTGCGTCTCAGGATTGAAAATGAAAATAAAACGAAACATCTCGAAATTCAATCAACAATTTCGCACTCGAAGACGAAACACCCCGGCAGAAGGCTTGCGCTTCCGCCAGGGTGCAAACGTCATCTAAAAATGCACAACGCATTGATGTTTTTAGTGTTCTCCATCCTCCGCAGGTGCATCGTCCTCAAGCTGGCCCGCTGAAACGTCAACTTTCTTGCGCTGTTTCGGTTTGTTTGCGTCTTCCACGAAGGGAGGCGTAGCGGAATGGTAGGTGACCTGCGGGAACGGAATTTCGATATTTCGCTCGTCGAAGACCTGTTTGACGAATTCGTTATATGCACGCCCGACACCCCACTGGTCCCCCGGCACGGTCTTGATGCGGCCGCGGATATCGATGGAACTGGCACCGAAATTGGTGACGCCGTGCATTTCGAAGTCGCCGATGATCTTGGGTCCGAAATCCGTCTCCTTCAGCCTGCGGAAGGCTTCCAGCATGGCATCCTTGGCGTGGGTGATGTTCGTGTCGTAGGCAACGCCGATCAGCGCGACATGATAGGAGAAGCCACGCATGAAGTTGGACACCATGTCGACCGAAGAGAACGGAATGATATGGGTGGTCCCATCGATGTCGCGCATGCGCACGGACCGAACGGTGATCCCCTCGACCGTCCCCGTCACGCCGGCAACGGTGACAACATCGCCTTCGTTGATGGCGTTCTCGATCTGGATGAAGGCACCGGTGATGATGTCCTTGACCAGGGTCTGCGCCCCGAAGGAAATCGCCAGACCGACAACACCGGCACCGGCGATCAGCGGGCCGATATCGATACCGACTTCGGACAGGGACAACAGCAGCGCCATCACGACGATGACGACTGTCGACGCGTTCCGGAACAACTGAAACAGCGTGCGCTCGCGGGCGGTCACGATGTAGCCGGAGCGCGATTGCAGCCTGAGATCCACCCAGGACATGACGGCAAGCCAGATGACGAAGGCGACAAGCAGCACCAGAATGGCGGATCCATAGCTGCTGAGAAGCTGCACCCCGGCTTCGCTTGCCAGCCACTCGGCAACCGTCAATACGCCCCAGATTTCCAGAAGCAGCAGCACGGTTGCCAGGAACACGGCGAACCGGATGAACTTCAAAAGACGCGGCACGAAAGCGTTCAGCCGGTTCTGAAGCGCCGGAAGGGTCCGGTTCAGGTCGTCCGGCAGGCGGATCCCGCCCTTGATGGCCTTGGTGACGACCAGCGAAATGGCCATACCCGCCATGATGGTCAGGATCGACAGTCCCGTCGCCCGCAAGATGATGGTCGTCGCGTCAAACGGCCGTGTGACCCAGATGATAAAGACCGCCGCGACGTATCCAAAGGCAGCCAGATGCCAGAGCTGGCCGACCAGAATGAGGGCACGCTTGCCAAGCGCGCTCTGCAGGTGTTCGGCGTAATCTTTGGCACCCGCGTTCACGCGCTGCCTGTTCTGGTGCACCAGAACCAGCAGATAGACCATGCCCAGAAGCACCACGATGAACCGCAGGGCGTTGCCCAGAACGAAGGAGACGGCAACATTGGCGATCGGCACCGCCAGAAACAAACCGTAGATCATCCAGTACATGAACAGCCGCAAGCGGCCGTACCAGTAGAGCGAGCTCTCGTCGGTGAACGGCAGAAGACGCAGCTCCGGCCGCCCAGGCGCAAAGATGAAGCGCAGCGACACATTGGCCATGCCGAGAAAGAAAAAGGCATTCAGCGCCAGGCTTTCCTGCAGCGTCACACCCGCATTGACACCCCCAAAGCTCGCCAGAGCCGCCGCGTTGCCGACCGCCCAGCCGATCCCGACGGTGATCGCATCGACAACCGAAGTCAGCACAAGTACGAAGCTGCGGGTCAGCCCACCGCCATAGCGCGCATAAACCGAAATTCGGGGATAGAGCCGCTTTGCGATCAGCTGGCTGGCAAGAAATCCCGCGTAGGCAGCCAGCAGCACGATGACGACCTGGATCGCGATATCCTTGGCCCGATCCCATTTGATCGGTATATCACCGCGCGCGACGAGCACCAGCCCGTTGAGCGAGCGCATCGCCTGCTCCATGAGGTAGCCTGCATCATCCACAAGCTTGCGCGTGTATTCGCCGATCCTGAGAGCAAAGTTTTCCTGTTGCAGGGGCCGGGAAACGCCTTCCACCCGAACGGCCTCCTCCTTTCCGGGAACTTGTCTGTCCCCGTCGGCCTGCTGGGTGTTGGCAGAGCTTTTTTGCAAAAGCTCGATCAGTGCGGCCCGGCTGTCAGGATCGTTCAGGACCTTGATCAGAGCCTGGCTCGCCTGTTCGACATCAGCCGGAGGCGCCTGCTCCTGCGCGGAGGTCTGCCCCCCGGTTTCCTGAGCCAGAACCGGCGCCAGGCCGGCAAGGATGAGTGTCATCAGGGCAAACAGGCAGCAGCGCAAATTCGTCATTTCAAACTCTTGTCAATTCAAAGGAGCCGGTTGGCGTCCGGCCATGGCAGGGACAATATGGAGGAACGGGACCCGATGAAAAGGCTCAGTCTGCCGTCATCTGACATTTTTTAGGTACTATTATGAATTGCAAGATTCCTGCACAGTAACCGGTGCTCCGGGCTCAGCAGAAACAAGGATTCATGGAAATTCAGAAAAACATTTCACATTTCCCCAAGGTAATATAGCCACCTGCTTCTATCGGGTAACGTAATAATAACAATATGGGCGCCAATCTGACCCGACGAGGAGAAAGAATGCCCAGGTCCTTGATCAAACTTGCCCTGGAAGGCACTGAGGAGGCGCGCCGACGGCTGTTCGCGCAGGTGAGCGAACTCGTCATTTCGAACCTCGATCAACGGACCGACCGTGAACTCGCCATCTTCGCGGAAGTGATCATCAAGCTTTATGGCGTCGGCACCGCCAGGGATCGGGCCCGGCTGGCACACAAGCTGGCCTCACAGGTCAACACGCCACCTGAACTGGCCCGCAAGATCGCCGAAGACGACGTCAACGTGGCCATGCCCCTGCTGGCCCAAAGTCCGGCATTGACACAGGAAGATCTCATCGACTTCGTCGAACGCCTGAGCAACGCGCACTTGCAGGTGATTGCCCGCCGCACCGACCTTTCACCGGAAGTCTCCGATGCCATCGCCGAAAAAGGCGATCGTCCGGTGCACCGCATCCTGGCAGGCAATCGCGAGATCAAGCTGTCACGCGAGACGATGCTGAATTTCGTCAAATACGCCACGGAAGACGTGGTCCTGCGTGAGGACCTTTGCCTGCGCTCCGATCTTTCGCCCGCGGTTTGCCGGGCCTTGCTGCCGCTTGTGGACGATGAAACCAAGAAGCGTCTGCGCAGCATCATCGAGGGGTCCCTGTCGCAGGAACAATTGGACCAGATCGCACGGCTCAAGGTGCTGCGTCGTGAATTCGGCGATGCGCTGAACAACCCTGACGTGGCCCTCTTGTGGCGGGAAGCCGAGCGCGCAGACATTACCGTCAACGAACTGATGATCCTGTTGCTGCAGGACGGCCGCTTCAATCATGCGATCGAGCTGCTCAGCGCTCGCGGACGCACGGCACAGAAGTCCCTCAAGGATGCAGTCTTCAACGGCAAGCAGGATCTGGTTCTGAGGACCGCCGCAAAGGCCGGGCTGGACACCCCCACCTTCGCCCTGTTCGCAAAAGTTCGCTGTGATCACCTTAAGCTCCCGGCGACGCAGGGCTCCGAATGGACCGCGATCTACAAGAAATATCTCGACAGCACGGCGCAGAGCAAACAGTCGCGTTGCGGTGACTTTCAGGCAAACCGGCGGGAAAAAAAAACAAGGATCGCAGCTGAGAGGCCGGCACGTGTCGCCGCGATGTAGCGACACCCCGGAAGACTGACGCCACCGTGCGGAAATCTTTTTGTCGCTGGCAAGAAACTCAGTTTCTGGAGCAAAGTGTCGCGGCGACCGCCGTCGACAAGGTCGCGGCCGCATAGAACCACAGCCCCGGCAAGATGGCGGCGGCGGCCAGCCCGCTGGTCTTTGCGGCAAACAGCACCAGCGCCACCAGCATGACATCCAGCATAGACCACTTGCTCACCATCGACAGCAGCGCCAGCGAACGCGTCTTGGCGCCGCTGAGCACCGCCACATGGATCAGCAGGATCTTCAGTGCGGGAAATCCGATCGAAAACAGAGCCACGATCGCCGCAAGAACGGCGTCGCCCTCGTGATAGAGGCTCGTCACCATTTCGATCAGTGTCGGACGGTCTTCCAGAAAATACAGACGCTCGAACCGCATGAGCGGCTGTGTCAGACCGAGAGCAAACGAAAATGTGGAAACGGGAAGCAGGAAAGCCAGAAATAATCGCATCGAACCTGCCGTACCCTGGCTATCGCGTAAATTTGCACCGGCACCTGCGCTTGGCGAAAGCCTGACGGGTTGCCATCTCCTCATATCACCCGGACCGGAAAGCACAAAACCTGACCGCCGCAAGCAACGATCAGGAATATAAGAACATGCGTCTAACCCTGCCAGCCCCCTGTTGGAGACCGGCCATTTCTAGGGAAGTTCAGAAAGCCGTTATCGGCCCCGCGCGCGGGCTGCCACTTCGTCGAGCTGATCCTGTTCCGCCATTTCCTGGGCGGTGCGTTCACGCTGTTGGTCACGTTCTTCCAGCTGCTCGAACTTCTTCAGCTCTTCAATAGCCTCGCTGAGCTCGTCCCGGGCACGCTGCAGCTGGTCGTCCAGTTCATGCGCGGAATTGCGCAGGTTGTCGCGCCGGTCTGCCGCGGCCTTGGCGAACGTCGGATAGGCAAAATGTGTGACATCCGTGATGCCAACCCGTTCCTGTTCAGACCGGATCTGGTCATCGAGTTCATCGGCCATGCGGTTGAATTCGGCGATCATGCTCTCGATCTGAGCAAGCTGTCGCCGCTTTTCATCAACCTGAAACCGCTTCAAACGGATCAAACTGTCTCGGGTTTTCATTACTCAATACTCCCCTAACACGGGCAGTCTACCCCTGAGTCATTTCCAAAAGGTTGGCAAGTTGCTCATACCCGTCAGAAAGTGATGTCGCTTCGTCTTTTCCCTGATTGAGAAACTCGTCGATCATATCGAACCTGTAGATGGCTTCATCCACGGTTGGATCCGATCCCTTCCGGTATGCGCCCAGCCGGATCAATTCTTCCATGTCAGTATAGGTCGACAGCAGCTGGCGCGCCCGGCGCAGAACCGGAAGCTGTTCCGGCGGAACGCAGCGCGGCATGGTCCGCGAGACGGATTTCAGCACGTTGATCGCCGGGTAGCGGCCGCGTTCGGCAATACCGCGCTCCATGACCACGTGACCGTCGAGAATACCGCGGACCGCGTCGGCCACCGGCTCGTTATGATTGTCGCCTTCCACCAGCACGGTGAACAGTCCCGTGATCGAGCCGCTGCCCTCCTTGCCAGGGCCGGCCCGCTCCAGAAGACGCGGCAGTTCGGTGAACACGGTCGGCGTATAGCCCTTGGACGTGGGCGGTTCGCCGATCGACAGACCGATCTCCCGCTGCGCCATGGCGAAACGTGTGACCGAATCCATCATGCACAGCACATTCTTGCCTTCGTCGCGAAAATGTTCGGCGACCGTCATGGTCAGATAGGCAGCCTGCCGGCGCATCAGAACGCTTTCGTCGGAGGTCGCCACCACGACCACGGACCGCTCCAGGCCCGAATCACCCAGGTCGTCCTCAATGAACTCCTGAACCTCGCGGCCGCGTTCCCCGATCAGACCGATCACTGCGACATCGCATTTGGTATTGCGCGCCAGCATGGACATGAGAACAGACTTGCCGACACCCGAGCCGGCAAAAATGCCCATTCGCTGCCCCTCGCAACAGGTTACGAATGTGTTAAGTGCGCGAACACCGAGATCAAGCGGCGGCCCAACGCGTTTACGTTCTGACGCCGGAGGCGGTGAACTTCGCAATTTGCGAGGCACTCCGCCATGAACAAGACCTCCTTTACCATCAATCGGTTCACCAAGTGCGTTAATGACTCGGCCAAGCCAGGCATTTGCCGGATGAACGACGCTGTCGCGGGACTGAATCACCGCTTTACAGCCCATTCGCACGCCTTCCAGTCCCGAAAACGGCATGCAAAGTGCGTGTCCTTCGCGAAATCCGACCACTTCCGCGGGTACTTTGGGGTTATCCTCACCATTGTCGATCAACAATCTCGAACCGACACTCATTTCATGGATAGGCCCCGCAATCTCGACGAGAAGTCCCTGAACCGCAGTCACCCGGCCATAAATTTCGGTCGGCATGAGCGAATCAATCTCGGCGAAAAGCGCCTTCACGGAAGATTCCTTTCCTCGTTAACGGTTTTGGTAACCGATCGTTTACGACTCTGGTTAATCTTAACCTTTGGAAGGCTGACAAGCGAGAGCCATTTCGAAGTCAAAACGGCTTTGTTGAAAGGAATCTGAACGGAATCGGTTAGCGCCGGTTCTTAAAGTTCAACATTAAGATTTGTGAATCTGGATTTTTTCTGGGGATTCAACAAGTTGACTGTTGTTCACAGTTTCCTCTCTTCAGAGCTTGCCGTTACGAATCATATTTTGTTAACCATTAACCGATAGCTTTGAGTCGGGGTTAACATCAGTCCTTCGTAGCAGGCACCGACAGAGCCGTTGCGACTTGCCCAGGAAAGGCAGAACAAGGGGATTGGCATGCGTGTATTGTTGATTGAGGATGATAGCGCCACGGCGCAGAGCATCGAACTGATGCTGAAGTCCGAGAACTTCAACGTCTACACGACAGATCTTGGCGAGGAAGGCATCGACCTCGGCAAACTGTACGATTACGACATCATAATGTTGGATTTGAACCTGCCGGACATGTCCGGTTACGAGGTTCTCCGGACGCTCCGCGTTTCAAAGGTCAAGACACCGATCCTGATCCTTTCCGGCAACGCGGGTATCGAAGACAAGGTTCGTGGCCTGGGCTTCGGCGCTGACGATTACATGACCAAGCCGTTCCACAAGGACGAACTGGTAGCGCGCATCCACGCGATCGTCCGCCGCTCGAAGGGCCATGCTCAGTCGGTGATCGTCACCGGTGACCTGAAGGTCAACCTGGACACCAAGACCGTCGAAGTCGGCGGCCAGCGCGTCCATCTGACCGGCAAGGAATACCAGATGCTGGAGCTTCTCTCCCTGCGCAAGGGAACGACGCTCACCAAGGAGATGTTCCTGAACCATCTCTATGGCGGCATGGACGAGCCGGAACTGAAGATCATCGACGTGTTCATCTGCAAGCTTCGCAAGAAGCTGGCAGCGGCAACATCCGGCAAGAACTACATCGAAACGGTGTGGGGCCGCGGCTACGTGCTGCGCGAACCGGATGTCGAGGCAGCAGCCTGATCCAACATAGGCGGTTGAAGTTTGAAAACCCCGGCTCTGCCGGGGTTTTTTGTGTCGAAAGTCTGAAAATCCGGACCTGTACCGGTCGCCATGCCGGTTCGGCTTCAATCGCAGGTTCTGCTCGGGTCAGTGCCCGGACCGGATTGCCCATCCAGCACTCGGACAACCCGCGCTAACCGGCGACGCGATTGGCAAATGTCAGGACAGACCCTTCCGCCGCCTGCCCGTAATTGACAGACGCCAGCATCTGGCCTGTTTCGTCGTGCAACGTGATCAGGCCCTTGCGGTTCGACATTTGCATATGATGCACCGAGGCACGGGTAACAGCCACCTTCAGCACGGCTCCCGCATCAAGAACCACCGCGTTCACGGCCTGGGGACGCCCCATCTTGTCCCGCAGCTCATACCCCTCGAGATCGACGTCCGCGCCACCGGCGTTCCAGATTTCCACCCACTCGGTGCCCTGATCATCGCCGGGTGGATTGGGCAGCGCCGACAGGATGCGCAGCGGTCCGTCATTTTGTATTGCGACCGACCGGGGACGAACGACCACGCTGCCCGCATCGTCCGTGACGGTGCTGCCGTCTCCCAGGAACACCGGGTAGAACGATCGGATATGCGGACCGAGCGAGCCGTCGGCGGCAGTCTCGTGATACATCACGAGATCGAAATTGCCCTGTCCCAGCTGCACGCGTTTTTTCTGATTTGAAAGCAGACCATGCAGGCCCTCGTAATAGGCAAGGGTACCCAGCGCGAATTCACAGGCAGGGCTGCTGCCGACGAAAAAACCGCCCTTGCTCTTGAACAGTTCGGCAACCAGGTTGCCGGACATGTCCTGATGGTTCCAGATCATCTGCAAGGTCACCACATGCGGATTGTCCGGTCCCGGTCCACCGAGATCGTATTTGTAACCGAGGTAATCGACACGGTTGTTCAACTCATCGAGCGCGAATTTCACCCAGGAATGATAGCCGGAAATCTCCCCCTTCTCCGAAGCCGCGTTCGCCCCCTTCTTGTATTTGCCCTCCCCGACGAAGACATGTTCGAACCCGGTGCAGAAATGCGTCGACTTGCCTCTGAAGAAATTGGTGTAGACCTCGAACCACATTCGGAACAGCTCCTGCCGGAACCGGTCCCGCGTCATGTCCCTGACGAGCTCCGCAGACACGTGTTCGAAGGTGATCTGCATCGGCCGGCTGTCGATCACCAGGTCGAGAAAGGTCTCTATCTCGTCCCGCTCGGCAGGTGAGATCGTCTCCGGATCACGAAAGTTGACCGCAAAATTATCCAGAAGCCTTATGAAAGCGCGATAAAGCTCGCTGGCTTCCATCTTGCTGAAGTCGACCTTCGCAAAAAGCGGATTGGCCGCCAGATCAATCTGGCGCGACCCTTTTGCCTTCACCTGCTCGTCCAGAAAGATATCCGCAGTCGGGTCGGTCCAGTTGCCGGTCGCATCGCGCGTGGCGACGGTGAACCGGTCTGCATCCTCGCTCCAAATCGCTTGATAGATATGTTCAGACATGGCCACCTCAACCCAGAGTAAGGAAAAGAACGCTGCCACACCTTTATGACACGTCGATAACCTGACCGAAATCCCGGGCTCCCCCGCAAAGACAGAAAGACCGGCCTCGCGGCCGGTCTTCAGATTATCTCTGCCACATTTTCAGTGGTCCGTGCCCCGTGGATCAGAGCTGCAACTGATAGGATGCCGGCACGTAGCGGAAGCCACTGCCATTTGCCTCGACGTAGCCGACTGCCGGGAATGGCATGTGGTAGCCGACGAATGGGATCTTGTCGCTTGCCAACATGCCGAAAACGGACTTGCGGGTGGCCGCGGCACCTTCCTTGTCCATGTCGAAGCGAACTTCCCACTCCGGATGTGCCAGAGACCAGACGTAATGGTTGGCCGTGTCCGCCGTCAGGGCGAGCTGTTTGCCGTCGCTTTCCAGCATGTAGATCATGTGTCCGGGTGTATGTCCCGGTGCGGCCATCGCGGTGACGCCGCCCGTCACGCTGCCGCCGTCATCCAGGAAAGTCATCTTCTCCGCCAGCGGCTTGACATGACTTGCCATCAGCTTGGTAATGCCGTTGGCTTCGGCATCCATCGCCGCCCAGAAGTCATATTCCTTTTGCCCCGTCACGTAGCGGGCATTGGCAAAGGCCGGTGAACCACCTTCGACGAGCCCGCTGATATGATCGGGATGCATGTGCGTCAGCACCACCACGTCAACCTGTTCCGGTGTGTATCCTGCATTTTCCAGCGCCGCACGCATGTGGCCTCGGCCTGGCCGGGCACCTTCGCCGTTGCCGGTGTCGAACAGGATCAACTCATTGCCTGTGTTGACGAGCGTTGGTGTGAAACTGATCTGGAAAGTGTCGTTGGGCAGAAAGTTTTCGGCGTTGGTCTCGGAAAAAGTATCCGCATCCACATTCATTGCGAAGGTCTTCTGCGGATCGGTCAGGGAGACCGCACCGTCGTGCAACGTCGTCACCTCGAATCCTCCCACTGAGTAGCGAGCAACGGGCGCCGGCACAGAAGCCTGCTTTTCCGCTGCCGCATGGACAACCGTGGTTCCGGCGAGGCTTGCCCCGGCAAGCGCGCCTCCGGCACCCAGAAGGGCCGCGCGACGTGTGAGTTCAACTTTAATCTCTGTCATATTCCCACTCCCTGCAGTTCCAACGCATAAAAACTGTCCCGCGGTCGGCAACTTGCGCTTTCCGGCGGGACACAAAGTTTACGTCCGAGAAAATGGAATGGATGCCGGCACAGACAAGCGCGGGCCCGCATCTGACGGATAAACTTCGTGAGAGCAAGATAAAGAAAAAACAATTCAAGCGCTTAGGACGGCAACCCGGTCCACCGGATCGCTCGCCCTCTTCACGATGCAGTGAATGAAAAAAGGCGACCCATGGCCGCCTTTGATCTTGAACTGACTGGCCTTGCCCGCACTGATAGGCAGGCGCAGCTCCTAACGCTGAAGTCCCAGACCTGCTCCCGCACCGACGGCCAGCCGCGGGCTCGCAGCCGAACCGGTCGATGCCTGCACTGCCTGTTTCTTCTGGAACAGGCCGCGCTTTCCAGGCACTGGCTTGAAGGCATCCGTCAGGCCGACAACCGTTTCCGCCGCGCCGAGAACAAGATATCCGTCATCCGGCAGGGATTTTGCCAGCCGACCGAGAATTTCCGTCTTGGTTGTCTGATCGAAATAGATCAGCACGTTGCGGCAGAAGATGATGTCGAACTCGCCCAGATGCGTGAAGCTTTCCAGGAGGTTCAGCTTTTTCCATTCGATCATGGCGCGCATGCCGGCGTTGATCTGCCACATGTCACCCTTCTGCTCGAAATATTTCAGCAGCATCTGGATCGGCAGACCGCGCTGCACCTCGAACTGGCTGTAGAGACCGGTCTTGGCCTTTTCCAGAACCTCGTTGGACAGGTCGGTCCCCAGGATTCGGGTTCGCCAGCCGCTCATTTTGGCAGCGTCTTCCTTCAGGCAGATCGCAAGGGAATAAGGCTCCTGGCCTGTCGAGGCAGCCGCACACCAGATCTTGATCTGCTTGCGAGTCGCGCGGCTTTGAAGCAGCGCCGGCAGCATCGTGTCCTTGAAGTGATCAAACGGTGTCTTGTCACGGAAGAAGAACGACTCGTTGGTCGTCATCGCTTCAACGACATCCGTTTCCAGCGCACGGTTGGTGCCGCGCTGAAGCTGCTGGATCACCGCACTCAGCGTTTCCAGCTTGGAACTGCGTGCGATCGGCAGAAGACGGCTTTCGACCAGGTACTGCTTGTCGTTTGACAGCACCAGACCGGAGCGGGTCTTCAGGAAGTTTTTCAGAAACTCGAACTCGCTCGGGGTCATCTCGTGTTCCCCTTCAGAACGCGCGAGATCTTCGGGCCGATCTCCTTCAAAGGTAGAATTTCACTGCAAACGCCCGTTTGTGCAGCAGCGCCCGGCATACCCCAGACCACGCTTGTGGCTTCGTCCTGCGTAATCACGCTGCCACCGCCCGCCGCAATGGTCTTGACGCCTTCGGCGCCGTCGTGCCCCATTCCGGTCAGGATGACAGCAAGGCTTGCGGAACCGAAAACCTTGGCAACACTGTCGAACAGGGGATCGACCGCAGGCTTGCAGAAATTGACTGGAGGGCCGTCGGTCAGCCGGATCTTGGCAACGCCGCCGTCCTTTTCCACGATCATGTGCTTGCCGCCTGGCGCGACATAAATGTTGCCGGGCTTCAGCAATTCGCCATCTTCACCTTCCTTGGACGGACGCAGGGCAGCCTTGCCCATGTGCTCGGCCAGAATTGCGGTGAAAGTTGGCGGCATATGCTGGGTGATGACGACCGGCACATCGTTCATGGCCGTCCCCACTTCGCGCATGACTTCCTGCAAGGCCTGCGGACCGCCCGTGGAAGAACCGATCGCAAGGATGCGCGGACGCGCGGATGAATAGGGACGGGTCTGATATCTTGCGGCACCTGCGGCAGCTGCTGCTGGTTGCCGGAAGCTCGCCCGCGTATCCGTTGCCGGACGTGCAGAAATCGGCCTGACCGGTTGCGCTGTGCGGCCGGCGCTGGTTTCGGCGCGCATGGTGCGAGCCGGGCCGCGCATGCGGATGGCCCGGGCGCCGAGCGCCTTGACCTTCTCGATCAGTTCGCGCCGGAAATCGATTGATGTCGTGACTTCGGAGGTGGATTCCGGCTTAGGCACATAGTCGGCAGCGCCGAGCGACAGGGCCTTCAAGCTGATTTCCGCGTTCCGGCGGGTCAATGTCGATGCCATGATCACGACAAGGTCGCGCTTCTTTGCCAGCATGAGCGGCAAGGCCGTCATGCCGTCCATTTCCGGCATTTCGATATCCAGGACGACAACGTCCGGATTGCTTTTTTCGATATCTTCTACAGCAAGCTTGCCGTTGCGGTGCGAGCTGACGACTTTCAGACTTTTGTCTTCACCGAGCCAGCGTGTCAAAAGTCCGCGGATGACGACGGCGTCATCTACGACCATGACCTTGATGGGGTCGCTGCCCGGACTCGTGCCCGCAGTTATGCTTCTTTGCGCAAACGCCATTTAGACTGCCCAACTCGAAACTAGATAAGACCGACTTCCTGAAACTTGGCTTCCACGATTTCGCGGTCAAACGGTTTCATGATGTACTCGTTGGCACCGGCGCGAATGGCACGGGCGATGTGAGCCACATCGTTTTCAGTCGTGCAGAATACGACGATCGGGTTTTCCCCGCCTTCTTCCGCCCGCAGGCTGGTCAGGAATTCCAGCCCGTCCATAACGGGCATGTTCCAATCCAGCAGGATCGCGTCCGGCATCGTCTTACGGCATTCGTCAAGCGCCTGCTGGCCGTCTTCCGCTTCGGTAATCTCGAAATTCATATCCTCGAGAATGCGGCGGGCCACCTTCCGGATGACGCTTGAGTCATCTACTACGAGGCACTGTTTCATCAGGCGTAACTCCACTCAACGGCCATTCTGGCCTTGTTATGCTGCTGCCATGGGTTCGGTGAACATCGCGCCAAGCAGACGGTCGACATCCAGGATGACCATCAACCGGCCGTCCAGGCGATGCACGCCTCCGGAAATCTCTGCCCAGCGGCGATCCAGGTTCGACGGGTTGGGCTCTGCCGACGCGGACGGCAGGGTGAGCACCTCGCCCACCGTGTCGATGACAAGGCCGTAGCTTTCCTGCTTGTACTCGATGCCCACAGCCATCATCTGCCCTTCCTTGAGAGGAGGCAAGTGCAGGCGGCGGCGCATGTTGATCGCGGTCACGATGCGTCCGCGGAGATTCAGGACGCCCTGAACCTCGGGAGCGGACATCGGCACCCGTGTCACGCTTTCCGGCACGAACACGTCATGAACCTGGGAAATGGGCAGACCGAACAACTGGCCGCCGATGACCACGGTTACATACTGGATCATGTCACTTGCGGCTTTTTGCTCCGCGGTCAGTTTGTGTTCCAGCACACTCATGCTGCAGCTCCCATTTCACCGGAGAAGACGTCTTTCAGGGCAGCGATCAGGCCCGGGCGGTCGAATTTGGCGACATAGTCGTCAAAGCCTGCCTGGCGGCCGCGTTCGATCGAGGCCGGCGTCACCATGGACGACAGGGCCAGGATCGGAATGTTGCGGAACCGGGGATCGCGGCGCAGCGATTCACAGAACTCGAAGCCGTTGATTTCCGGCATTTCGATGTCGCTGACGATCGCATGGAACTTGTCGCCGTTCTCCAGAAGCTCGAACGCCTGATGTGGACCGGTGCAGGTCGTCACATCATAGCCGGCCGCCTTCAGAACCGGTGTCAACATGTTGCGGAAGAAGGACGAGTCGTCCACGAAGAGAACCTTCTTCGTCAGCGCCTCGATATCCATTTCCTTGCGCATGAACCAGTCTTCGAAGGCCTGCGGCAGGTAGTAGCCGAGGTCGATGATCTCGGTCGCACGTTCCTTGACCACGGCGGAACCGAGGATGCCTGGACGTTCCGAACCGACTTCGATGTTCATGCGGTCCTCGACAATGTCGACGATCTCGTCGACCACGAGGCCCATGGAGCGGCCCGCGTCGGAGAACACCAGCATCGGCTGGGTGCCTTCCGATTTGTGGCAGTCGCCCTCGTTCAGATAGACAAGCGGCATGAGCGCGCCACGGTACTGGACCAGATCGCGGCCATTGGACCGTTCGATCTTGGAAACCTCGAATTCCTCCAGGCGCGTGACCAGCGACAGCGGCACGGCTTTCGGTTCCGGCGCACCGGCACGGAACAGCAGCAGCGAGATCGAACTCTGGCCCGAAACCGCACGGCTCTGCAGGTCTTCCCGTTCGTCTTCCTGGTTTTCGGTAACCGCGCTCGTAGCGTGGCTTGCCATGGCGCCGGCGATGCCGTTCGGATCGATGATCATGATCACCGAGCCGTCGCCCAGGATGGTGTTGCCGGAGAACATGCCGAGGTTGCGCAGCATCGTCGACATCGGCTTGACCACGATTTCTTCCGTATGGAAGACACCGTCGACAACCACACCGAATGTTTGGCTGCCCACCTGCATGACAACGATGAAGCCGTTGTCCGCATCGATGGCCTCATCCGCGTTTTCGCCCTCATAGATACCCAGGAGCTGGGACAGGTGCACCAGCGGCAGCAGCTTGTTGCGCAAGCGCAGCACCGGAGTGTCCTTGATCCGCTCTATACGGTGTTCCGAATTGGTCTGTACGCGGACCAGTTCGACAACGGACAGCTGCGGGATCGCGAACCGGTCGCCGCCGGCTTCGACGATCAGCGTCGAAACGATGGCAAGCGTCAGCGGGATCTTGATGATGAAGCTCGAACCTTTGCCCTGGGTAGAGCGCAGGTCGACCGTACCGCCGATCAGTTCGATGTTATTGCGAACCACGTCCATGCCGACGCCGCGGCCGGACACGCTCGTGACCTTTGCAGCGGTGGAGAACCCTGCCGCGAAGATGAACTTGTGGATCTGGGCGTCCGTCATCTTGTCGACTTCGGCTTCCGACGCCAGGCCGCGTTCAACGACCTTCGCCTTCACCTTGTCAACGTCGATGCCCTTACCGTCATCGCGAACTTCGATGATGATGTGGCCGCCTTCATGATAGGCCGCCAGGGTGATGGTGCCCTTTTCCGGCTTGCCGGCGGAGCGGCGTTCATCCGGACGCTCAAGACCATGGTCGGCCGAGTTGCGGACCATGTGTGTGAGCGGATCCTTGATCATCTCAAGAACCTGGCGGTCCAGTTCGGTATCCGCACCGATCATTTCCAGTTCGATCGGCTTTTCAAGTTCCTGGCTGAGATCGCGAACGATGCGCGGCAGTTTCTGCCAGGCATTGCCGATCGGCTGCATGCGCGTCGCCATGACGCCTTCCTGCAGCTCGGCAGTTACATTCGACAGGCGCTGCAACGGCACCTTGAATTCACTGTCCTCGTGACGGCGCACGATTTCCAGAAGCTGGTTCCGGGTCAGCACGAGTTCGGACACCATGGTCATCAGGTGTTCGAGCGTGTCGACCGCAACGCGGATGCTCTGGTTGGAGACACCGCCGCCGGAAGCCTTCTTCTCGCCGCCTTCGCCACCGGATTTCTTCGCCGGGGTCTTGGCAGCCGCCTTGGCTTCGGCCTTGACCGCAATGGGAGCGGGCTCGGGCTCATCGGCTTCGTCGACGATTTCTTCCGCTTCCGGTGTTACCGGCTCAGCGATATCGACTTCAACTTCTGTCTCGCGGAAGGCGCGTTCCAGTTCGTCCAGCGACACTTCACCGGGACGGAGCGGGCGCTCAAGGGCCTGCTCGGCAGAAGCATCGTCCGCAGGTACTTCCATCTCGGGTTCAACGGCTTCTGCGACGGGTTCGGCGGCCGGAGCTTCCACCGCGGCGGCGCCACCTTTCATGGCAGCGTCAGCCTTCGCTGACATCTCTTCCAGCTGACCGATCAGCTCACTGTCGTCGCCTTGCGGCTCTTCACCTTCAGCAGCTTCCAGCTCACCCAGAATGTCCTTGATCTGGTCGATCGAGGTCAGAATGAGAGAAACAGCTTCTTGTGTGACAGGAGCGCCATCGCGGAACTTGCCCATGAGGGTTTCAGCCGCGTGTGCTATACCTTCAAGACGGGGAAGACCCAGGAAGCCACAGGTGCCCTTGATCGTGTGCACCAGGCGAAAAATATTATCTAGGATAGTAGCGTTGTTCGGTTCCTGCTCGAATTTTACGAGCTCAACGTCAACAACATCGAGACTTTCGTTGGTCTCGGTAATGAATTCCCTGAGGAGGTCGTCCATGGCCTGCTCTCACCCGACTTGTTACTGGTTCCGCATCCCAAACGGGACGTCTGGACCGAGAAGTCCATGAGAGCTAGGTTGACGGCAAACAGTTAAGATACGCTGAAGCGGGTGGAGACTTTTGGGTACCTTGGTTATTCTGCCAGAAGGGCCGTAATTTTTACCAACTCTTCTTGTTTATCTATCGTTAATACCATGCCGCATTCACGGGCGAGCAGCAACGTGTAGATCGGCTGGACCGAATGCGCATCGACCCGCTCAGGCTCTTCTCCGCCAAGGGTTTCCTTCATTCCGAGAGGAATGCGCGGATTGAGACCACTGGCCTGAAGCGTGAACGTCGGCGATTGTGGGTCGCCTTCCATTTCAACCTTGATTTCACCGCCGCGCGGAACACACTGGTTGGCGATGAGAATAAGGTTAAGAAGTAGTTTTACGTAGTTCTTCGGCATCAGGTGCCGGGTCAGTTGCCAATTTAAATCGGATTTTTCGTTTTCCATGAACCCGGTAGCAACGACCTGGGCGTCCCCGAGGTCGATTTCCGCGCCGGCCGAGCCGGCGGCACCGAAGGCAAGACGGGCAAACTGAA
The DNA here is from genome assembly GCF_054658235.1 of Roseibium sp. LAB1. Lineage (NCBI taxonomy): Bacteria > Pseudomonadati > Pseudomonadota > Alphaproteobacteria > Hyphomicrobiales > Stappiaceae > Roseibium > Roseibium sp. LAB1. The sequence continues at coordinate 1,962,600 of NZ_BAAGIB010000001.1, forward strand.
GTTTAGCCGACGCCTGACGCGCGCTCTTGCGGATAAGGTCCATGGCGAATTCGCGCATGTCCTCCGAGCCTTCCTCGTCCAGCACTTCCAACCCGTTGGTTATCGCACCGACGGGAGAAATGATGTCGTGGCAGACGCGGCTGGCCACCAGGGCGGCAAGATCAAGAGAGGAAAGCTCTTTTAGTGCAGACATGGCGTTTTAAGGCTCTTCTTGAGGAGGCGGCAGAAACTGATTCGATATACTGGTCGCAAGGGTTACACATCCGCACAGCGGCTGCCAAGGCAGCGGCGGACTGCAAAACATGTCATCCAGATGAAAGTTTGCCCCGAAATCCGCCTTTTCCGGCGCCGGGCTGCCGTTTGACCGGGGGACCGTCTACCGCATCGGGACGCAGCCGACCCGTTCGGCATTGTCCTGGGCCGCCGTCATCAGCTGGCTGCCATTGACGACGAACAGGAACCGGTTGACCACGGAATGGAAAAACACCAGGTGACCGTCGACGATGGCATAGATGAACGGATTGCCCGTAGTGGCAAAGCCTTCGGCCAGCGCATGAGCGCCGCAGCCGGCAAACAGAGGTGCATATGCGTCCGGATCACGAGCGAAGGCGGCAAGATTGCCTTCGTTGACAAAGATCCATTCGGTGCCGCCCCATTTGTGTACATGCTCCCGCTTGCCCTTGCGCGGATACCCGTCGACGAAATAGCTCACCGGATCATGGCCGCCCATGGCGTATCCGGTGATCGGGTCGGGCACGAAAACCTGGGGACGTGCGAAGACTTTCCCCGCAAAATGACAGGAGAGCAGGATCAATACAGCGCAAAGACATAACCTTGTCTTTTTTTGAGGCCAGCTTTCCATTGATTCGGCTTATGTAAGGTGCACCATCTCATGCGAATCAGCATGATATTGCGTCAGTTTAACATTGCGGTCTGGCCGAACGGCAACAATCGGCGCGGCCAACAGAATTTGGGAGAATATCGAATGGCACAAAGTTCCCGGCGAGTTGTATCCCTGATATCGGCTGCGTTCCTGGCCTTGTGCGCATTTGTGTTTTCCAACCCGGCTTTTTCCCAGACGTCCGGCAACGAGCCGATTGCATCGGGACAGACCTATGACCAGGACGAAATCCTGCAGGCCGGCCACCAGTTCTTCGGCTCCGTGTCAGGCGGTCTTGCGTCCGTTGTCGAAAAGGCCTTCTCCAGTTACGGCGAACCGAATGGATACATCCTGGGTGAAGAAGGTTCGGGCGCACTCATCGCCGGTGCGCGTTATGGTGAGGGCAACCTCTATACCCGCAATGCCGGCACTCACAAATTGTTCTGGCAGGGGCCGTCCGTCGGCTGGGATTTCGGCGCGGATGGCGCCCGGGTGATGATGCTGGTCTATAACCTGCCCACCGTGAACTCCGTCTACACGCGCTTTGCCGGTGTCAACGGATCGGCCTATCTGGTCGGCGGTGTCGGCATGACCGTGCTGTTGAACAATGAAATCGTGCTTGTGCCCGTGCGGGCCGGCGTCGGCGCCCGTCTCGGGCTGAACATGGGTTACCTGAAGTTCACGGAAAAGCCGACCTGGAACCCGTTCTAAACGGACGGATCGGACGATCACGGCAATCTTTGGACGAAGCCGGGTTGCATTCGTTCCTCGGACGAGACTTGGCGGCAGCTCCGCTGTCGTCTAATGATGGAGTTGTGGGCGTTTTTCAAGACGTAACCGGGAGCCGGACTTGATTGAAGCAGCGATGTATGTGGCGCTGGGGTTTTGCACCGCCGGCCTGATTGGACTGGCAATCCTGCCCGCATTTTATCGCCGGGCCGCCCGACTGACCGAAGAAGCCCTGCGCGCCGTCAATCCGACCAGCTACGCCGAAGTCCGGGCCGCCCAGGACCAGGAGCGCGCGCGCCATGCCGTCGAGCTGCGCCGGGTTGAAAAGCGCCTCGACAGCGAACGCGAGAAAGCCGCCAAATATCTGCTTGAAGCCACGCGGATGCGGACGGAAGTCGACGACCTGACGAAAGCCCACAAGAACACCGTCTCCGGCCTGGAAGCCCAAATTGCCGCCCAGGCCAGCGATCAGCACGCAGTCGACCTGCTGTCCTCTGAAGTGACCTCCTTGAAAAAGAAACTGTCGGAGGCAGAAAGGGCTCTTGCGGAGAGCTGGACCAGTGGCCCCGACAACAAACCGGAGACGAAGGCTTCCGAGCAGGCTGAAGACGACAGCGGCTGGCTGCCTGCATCCGGCACCATGGCGCTTGCGACCATCACCGGGCTCGAGGCAGAAGTTGCAACGCTGAAGGCCAAGCTGGCCCGCTATGAGCCGACGGTTGCGGGGCAGATGGATGCCGCGCGCAGCGAAACCGCCAAATCGAGGCTCGCGGAACTGGAAGCCCAGCTGGTCGATACGGAATCCAATTATGTTTCCGCGCAGGCGGAAGTCACCCGTCTGTCGCTGATGCTGGAGGCGGCCAGGATTCCGGAAAACGATCGCCAAAAGCATCTGAATGCCGAGCTGGAAAAGCTGTCGGTCGAAAACGCGCGCCACCAGGCGGATGCGATCGAAAAGGGCCGCGCGCTGCAGCGGATCACCGGCCAGATGGCGAAGCTGCAAAAGGATCTCGCTTCGGTTCCCGCCCTTGCGGACCTGCGCCGCGATTTCAGGGCCCTTGCTGCAAAGCTCACCGCTGACGAGCCCGCTGCGGTCAAGCCGGCCGCCACCCTCTCCCCTGATCAGCCTTCAGCTCCGTTCGCTGTGCGCAACACACAGGCTGCAGTGCCAGCCGGGGTCAACTCCCCGACAGACCAGCCAGAGCCGAAGACAGAAGCGACGTCCGAAGAGGCCTCGCCAAAGGCAGACGCAGCTGCCGAAAAGGGGGCACCCCAGTCTCAGGCCAAGTCCGCGGATATCGCGAACGCCGCAGAGGCGCTCGTAAGCAGGATCGTCGCCTCCAGCCGGAGCAAATCCAAGCCAAGTGCCGAGACCAAGTCGGCAACCACCACGGCTGCGCAAGACAGCGACCAAAAAACGAAAGCCACGAAACAAAAAAAGAAAGATGTGGCTTGATCTGACATGGCCGCTCCGGTCATCTAGTCCGATGGACAGTCGTCCGAAAACTGAACGAATTTGACGCGCTGAGCTCCTCATCTGCATTTCCAGTTCGCAGATGCTGGTCGCTGTCAGCCCGAATTGCACTGGATGAAGCTGCGGTAAATGTTGATCGAACGCCACAACGCCATTCTCGAACTCGCCCGGCAGATGGGCCGTGTCAGCGTCGACGATCTCGCCCGGCGGTTCGACGTCAGTCCGCAGACAATCCGCAAGGACCTGAACGAGCTGTGCGACCGGCGCCTGCTGGCGCGTACCCATGGCGGGGCCCTGCTGTCTTCCGGCATCGAGAATGTCGGCTATGAGGCCCGCAGGATCATCTCCAGCCGCGAAAAGGCGGACATCGGCGAGAAGGTCGCCTCCCTCATTCCCGACAACGCTTCCATCTTCATAAACATCGGCACCACGACGGAAGCCGTTGCCCAAGCGCTGCTGCAGCACCGCGGCCTGATGGTAATCACCAACAACATCAATGTCGCCAGCCTGATGCGCGGCTACTCCCAGATCGAAGTGGTCATCGCCGGGGGCGTCTTGCGCCATTCCGACGGCGGGATCGTCGGCGAGGCTGCGGTCGACTTCATGCGTCAGTTCAAGGTCGACTTTGCCGTGATCGGCGCCTCTGCGATCGATCCGGACGGGTCTCTGCTCGATTACGACTATCGGGAAGTGAAGGTCACCAAGACCATCATGGACAACGCACGCCACGTCATTCTGGCTGCTGACAGCACCAAATTCGAACGCACCGCACCGGTTCGCGTCGGTCATCTGCGCCAGGTCAGCACCTTCGTCACGGATTATTGCCCCTCGCCCGACTTTGCGCAGATTGCGGAAGAGGCGGAGGTTGACCTGATCGAGACCGGACAACAGGAAGACCACATCACCGGCTGATCGGATTTTCCGATACGCGAACCCGGTGCACAAACGGGTTGAGAACCTGTGCGCAGGGTGTGGATATGCTGTTGGTGCCTTGGGGAAAAATGGCACGCCCAACGGGACTCGAACCCGTGTTTCCGCCGTGAAAGGGCGGCGTCCTAGACCGCTAGACGATGGGCGCGCGGGGCTTGAGAAGTTCACTGTCTCAAGCCGAGGACCGTGCGTATAAGGCTGCATGAAAAAAGACGCAAGCCCTAATTTTCATTTTTATGTCACATGCCTGTTCATAACCGCGCCGGACAGGCACGACGCTGCGTCAGCGCGCGACAAAATCCGTGCGGCCCAATTGTTTTCCTGTGACAGGATCGAACCGCAGCAATGCCGTTTTGCTGCCTTCGCGCACCAGAACCATCAACAGTCCGCCCGAGATGTTTGCCTGCAGGATTTCCGCGTCAGCACCAACCGCCACTGTCGCGGCGTATTGATCAGCGGAAACATCGGTCTTATTGGAGTTGATCTTGTAGAGAATTGCTGCAAAGACAGCGATAAAGCCGGCGATCATGACGAGGGACGAGCCGAGCAGCAGACGCTTCAGCTTGGCCTGGATGCGTTCGGCCGCTGGATCAAGCGGCTTTTCACCCGGCCCCTCATCCCGATAATCAGGTTGTGACATGACAGACAATTCCCTCGAGTATCCGGCCGGTCTGGACCAGGATTTCAGTTTAACAGTTGATGCAGCCGATGCCGGGAAACGGCTGGATGCGGTGCTGGCGGCTCATCTGGAAGCCCTTAGCCGCAACAGGATCCAGTCCCTGATCAAATCCGGGGACGTCACCGTCGGCGGCGCGAAAATAGTGGAGCCGAAATACCGGGTCAATGAAGGCGATGCCCTGACCCTCACTTTGCCGCAGGCCGAAGACCCCGAGCCCAAGGGCGAGGACATTCCTATCACGGTCGTCTTTGAGGACGAACACCTGATCGTGGTCGACAAACCGGCCGGGCTCGTCGTCCATCCAGGCGCGGGCAACTGGACCGGTACACTCGTCAACGCGCTCATTCATCATTGCGGCGACAGCCTGTCGGGGATCGGCGGCGTCAAGCGCCCCGGCATCGTCCACCGGATCGACAAGGACACCTCCGGATTACTGGTCGTCGCAAAGACGGACCAGGCCCATAAAGGCCTTGCGGCCCAATTTGCGGACCACGGCCGCACGGGGCCGCTGGAACGTGCCTATTCGGCTCTGGTCTGGGGCGCGCCCTCCGGCCTGAAGGGTACGATCAACGCAAATCTGGCACGCTCGCAGGCCAACCGGCAGAAGATTGCCGTCGTCAAGACCTCCGGCCGCCATGCCATCACCCACTGGCAGGTGAAGGAACGCTTCGGCAACGCCGAACAGCCGGCACTCGCTGCGCTGATGGAATGCCGCCTTGAAACAGGACGGACCCACCAGATTCGTGTGCACATGGCCCATATCGGCCACCCGCTGATCGGAGACGATGATTACGGGTCGGGGTTCAAGACCAAGTCCAACCGGCTCGACGAACCGCTCAAAAGCATCGTCAACGGCTTCCACCGGCAGGCCTTGCACGCCGGTCTGCTGGCTTTCGAACACCCTGTAAACGGTAAAACCTTGCGCTTTGAGAGCCCTTACCCGGCTGATTTCGCAAAACTTTTGTCCGGATTACAAAAATTTTAGGATACGTTTTCGTTTTCTGACCATGCAATCGGCCAATTTGGACCTATATTAACAGCTCTTGTGTGCCTGAACGGACACTATTGTGCGTCCGCCTTCCCTCAGAAATGGCTTGCTTGCGTATCACTGCGGGGCAGCGGAAGGAAGGGGTCGCAAACTTGACGAAAGGGGGTGCATGATATGGCCCAAAACGTTCCGACGCTTACAGCAGGGGAAGGCGGTCTCAGCCGGTATCTGGACGAGATTCGCAAGTTTCCGATGCTTCAGCCACAGGAAGAGTACATGCTCGCCAAGCGCTATAAAGAGCATGAGGATCCTGAAGCTGCCGAACGCCTGGTCAATTCCCATCTACGCCTCGTTGCCAAGATTGCCATGGGTTACCGCGGTTACGGCCTGCCGATCGGAGAAGTCGTCTCCGAAGGCAATGTCGGCCTGATGCAAGCGGTCAAGCGCTTTGAGCCGGACAAGGGTTTCCGACTCGCGACCTATGCCATGTGGTGGATCAAGGCAGCCATCCAGGAATACATCCTGAGGTCATGGTCCCTCGTGAAAATGGGGACCACAGCCAATCAGAAACGCCTGTTCTTCAACCTGCGTCGCCTCAAGGGCAAGATCCAGGCGCTGGACGAGGGCGATCTGAAGCCGCATCAGGTATCGGAAATTGCCACCAAGCTCGGTGTGTCCGAGGAGGAAGTGGTGTCCATGAACCGCCGTCTCGGCGGTGATGCCAGCCTGAACGCACCCGTGCGCGCGGAAGCCGATGCCGGCGAATGGCAGGACTGGCTAGTCGATGAAAGCGACAGTCAGGAAACCCTGCTCGCCAATCAGGAAGAGCTGGACATGCGTCGCAAGATGCTGAACGACGCAATGGATGTCCTCAACGAGCGCGAACGCCGCATCTTCGAAGCGCGCCGCCTCTCGGAAGACCCGATGACGCTGGAAGACCTTTCTGGCGAGTTCGGTGTCAGCCGTGAACGTGTGCGCCAGATTGAAGTCCGCGCGTTCGAGAAGGTTCAGAAAGCCGTGCGCAACAGCGCCCGCACCATGGACCAGCCTGCCGCCTGAGACACGCTGCCATAGAGAAACAAAAAAAGCGCTGAAGCCTGGCTCCAGCGCTTTTCTTTTGCCTGAGACGTCTACTCAGCGGATTTCGGCTGTGTAGCTTTCCACCGGCACGACCTTGCTGATCAGGCCGGCTTCGGCCATGAACTCGGCAAAGCGCTGGTAACGGCCTTCGTCGAGTGCGGCCGGGCGCTTTGCAAAACGCGGCAAGGTGTCGAACCAGGCGCGCCTGTTCAGCTCGTCGTTGAGGTTCGGATACGCTTCGACAAAAGCATTCCAGGCTTTTTCCGGATGGTTGCTCAGATAGATGGTTGCCGCTTCCACAGCCGCCAGAAACTTCGCGAAGCGTGGATCGTCCGTCTTGTCCTTGTTGACGACATAGATCAGCTCATCAAAGATCGGCACACCGTTTTCTTCGGGATAGAAAGCCTTGCCCGGTTTGCCTTCGATTTCGAGCTGCGTCAGCTCGAAATTGCGATAAGCGCCAATGACCGCATCCACCTGCCCGGCAAGCAGGGAACCCGACAGCGCGAAATTGACGTTGACCAGCTCGACATCGTCCATGGTCAAACCGGCCGAGCGCAGCATCTGGCCAAGCATAGCATCCTCGAAGCCCGACACGGAAAAACCGACACTCTTGCCCTTCAGATCCTTCAGCTCCTGAATGGGACCATCCTTGAGCACGATCAGCGAATTAAGCGGTGTTTCGACCAGCGTGCCGATCCATTTCAGCGGCAGCTCTTCCTCGATCTGCGCATGAAGCGTCGGCTGATAGGAGACCGCGATATCGCCCTGCCCGGCCGCCACCAGCTTCGGCGGCATCGCCGGATCCGCGGGTTCGATAATCTCCACGTCGAGACCTTCAGCTTCGAAGAAGCCCATGGTCTGCGCAGTCACCAGCGGCGCGTGATCCGGATTGATGAACCAGTCGAGCAGCAGGGTGAGTTTTTCACTGGCCTGAGCCGGGCCGGATGCCAGCAACCCGGCGGCGAGCACGAGAGACAGAATTTGTTTTTTCATGAGGTCCTCCGTTGGACGGCAGCTAGCTGAGCGGCTGCCAGGGAACTAGAAGTCGGGTGAGATGGTTCACGACAAAGCGCATGATCAGCACCATGGCCGCGAGAAGGATCAGGGCGGCGAACATCATGTCCGCCTGCATCCGGTTGCTGCTTTGAAGCATGATGAAGGCAAGGCCACCCTTCGCCCCCGCCCATTCGCCGATGATCGCCCCCATGGGGGCAAATACAGCGGCAACGCGCAGACCGGATGCAAACGCCGGCAGGCCTGACGGCAGGCGGAAGAACCAGAGTTCCTTCACGCGTGACAGACGGTAAAGCCGGGCAAGATCACACAACCCCTGGTCCAGCCGCTGCAGACCGTCGAAGAAGGTCGATGTGACCGTGAAAAAGATGACCAGGATGATGACGACGATCTTGGACGCAAGCCCGAAACCGAGCCAGAGAACCAGGATCGGCGCGATTGCGAACACAGGCAGGGCCTGCGTAACCAGAATGGGTGGCATGGCAAGCCTTGCAGCGACCGGAAACAGCCACAACAGCACGGAAAGCAGTGCCCCCGCCGCAGCCCCGAGCACAAACCCGAGCACTGTTTCAAAGGCGGTGATGCCGGCATGGTGCAGCAGGAAGCCCGCGTGTTTGACAAAGGCTGTAAAGACGCGGTCCGGTCCGGGAAGGATGTAGTGCTGGGTATCGAACACATGGACGATGGCCGCCCAGATCGCAACGGTCAGCAGCAGGCCGAACACGGACCTGGCAACGGCTTTCAGAAAAAACATCATCCGACACGCCCCGTTGCAATGCGCCAACGGAAACGCCTGGGAGCCGATATCGGCAGTCGGATTTGCAGCCACGGCTGCGGTCGCAGACAAATACGCATAGGATCTCCCGTCTTCGGACAAACCGAAAATGACAATGGAGATCCGGGAATAGGCTAAGGATTCCGTCCCTTCGCCGGCATGACCCGGATCAGGTTCTAAGGGTTCGGCATCACGCCATCTCAGCTCCGGTAACCGGAACACCCCTCGGACCAAGGCGGACCATGCCCAATGTGACAGAAAAAGGCAAGCCGCTGTGAAGCGGCTTTTTCAGATTTTCAAACGAGGCAATTGACGCTTAGCCGGCTTGCCAGGCCGTGATTGCCTTTTCGACGGCATCCGCACCGGCCGTACCCTTTTCCAGGGTCAGGATGCCGCGTTTGCCGTTTTCATAAAGCATCGGAATGTCGATCCAGCCGCGCTCACGCAGAAGGGCGAGATTGCGTTGCTGCTCGTTCGGCAGGCTGGACAGGGCAATCCAGAAAAAGCCCGGAGACACCTTCACCGACGCTCCGATCAGCGCATCGCCGCGGGCTTCTTCCGTAGGTTTCATGACCAGACCCGGAACGTTGACGACATCACCCGCAGCAAAATTTTCCGGAAACTCGTACTTGATCTCGACGAGATGGCTGGCCGGCAGAGAGTTATCGTCATTAGGCTTGATACGAATGTCGACTTTCACATCCCGTTCGGGGATTTCGACGGACGCACTCAGGACCGCAAGAGCCTTGCCGTCCAGATTGGTTTCTTCATCGACACCCCAGACGACAGCGCCTTGCGCCGCAGTACCGGCGCCGCCGGATTCTTCGCCCTCTTCATAGAGAATGGAGCGCTGCACCGAAGGATCCGCCGCCGCAGCGGACGGAGCGGGCGCAGTCTCGTCAGGAGAAATAGCCGACAGGTTGTCTTCCGGCACCGCGACCGGACTATCGGCCGCAGCCGGTGTCTGGTCGTTTTCGGCACTCGTCACGATGGACGGCTGGGACGGCGTGGGTGTCACGGCCGCTGGCGCGTCGACCTGAGGAGTTTCCGTGGCCGCAGGCGTATCGGCCTGGCCCGTGATGGTCGTGGTGGTCACGGTACGCGCGTCCGGGGCAACCACATCCGTCTCGCCGTCGTTCAACAGGCGGTCGGTGTTTTTGGAAGGCTCTTCGCCCTCCCCGACCGACGCAGACGTCGAAGGCTCAGGGGTGGTGACCGGCTCGGCTTCGGAAGCCGTTTGCGTAGAGGACGCGGCGGGCACATTGCCGCTGTCCGCAGTCTGATCGCCAGCGGGCATCAGGAAGTAGGCTGCGGCCGCCAGAAGCACCAGCAGCAGGAAGCCGGCAGCGATTGCAATCGGGACGGTGCGGTTACCGGACGACTCACCGCGCAGGGCCTCGGAAGCGCTCGGCTTGGACCGCTTGGCGCGGTCTTTCTTCGGTGCCGGTTCATCCTTGACCTTCCCGGTCTCGCCGGCTTGGTAGGGTTGGTCGACGGAAACAGTTGCGGTGGCGCTTTCAGCAGTTTCGAACAGACCGTCATCAGCCTGTTCCGGTTGCGTCGACCCACCAAACGACGGCTCCTGGCGCTGGGGCACTGCAGACGGATCGGCAGCTTCCTTTGCGTTGTGAACGGCCTGGCTGGCAGCGGTGCCAAGCGCTTCGGCCTGTGTCAGGGTTTCCTTCAGCGGCGAAGGCGCCGGGGTGTCATCAGCCGGCGCAGGTGCGGCTTCTGGCTCCTGCGGCGCGGGAGCTTCCGGCGCGACTTCTGCAGCCGGCTCGGACGGCGGCGGTGTCACAGGCGGTGCCGAAACCTCCGGCGCGGGGGCGGGAGCCTCCACCTTCGGAACTGTCGGGCTGAGACCGAGGCTTTCGCGCGCGGCTTCCGCTTCCACCTTGCGGATGGCTTCTTCAAGTCGCAGCTGCTCCGCCGTAATTTCGGACGGCGCCAGCGGCGGCTCATAGGCTTTCAGCTGATTGACGATGGCATTGCGCGCACGGCTGTAAACGCTTCTGCGTGCAGCACCATTGTTTTCAGGTAAAGACGCGATCGTTTTCTTCAGAATTGAATAGTAATCAGCCATCTTCCTGCCTACCGGCCGACTGCAAGGATCTGTTCTGCGGGCCCGAGATTTCGTTTCATTCTCAGGCTTATAGCAAGTTTTTCGAAAACCGGTGCTATTTCTTCAATATCTTTGCCGCGACAGAGACCCTCACAGTACCCTTTTCCTAACACAGATTTGTTTGCTCGGCACACACATGGAACGCCGAAAACGAGCGGTGGTTGCGTGCGGTGATTCGCAGCACGCAACCTCAGTCCTTAATAATGTGCTTTTAACGTCACAGATCTCAATCCTGGAAGGGATTCTGCACAAGAATTGTGTCGTCCCGTTCCGGACTTGTCGACAGAAGAGCCACCGGAGCACCGATCAGTTCTTCGACATGACGCACATATTTGATCGCCTGGGCCGGCAGATCGGCCCATGTCCGGGCCCCTTCGGTCGATTCCTTCCAGCCCGGCAGGCTTTCGTAGATCGGCTTGACCCGTTCCTGCGCGCCCTGCGAGGCGGGCAGATAGTCGATCCGTTCGCCGTCCAGCTCGTAGCCGATGCAGATCTTGATTTCATCAAGGCCGTCCAGAACATCCAGCTTGGTCAGCGCAATGCCGTTGATGCCGGAGGTGCAGACGGTCTGGCGTACCAGAACCGCGTCGAACCAGCCACAGCGGCGGCGGCGGCCGGTCACCGTGCCGAATTCATGCCCGCGCGTGCCCAGGAACTCGCCGACTTCGTCATTCAGCTCGGTCGGGAACGGGCCTTCGCCAACACGGGTGGTGTAGGCCTTGGTGATGCCGAGCACGTAATTGATCGAACCCGGGCCGAGGCCGCAGCCCGTTGCGGCCTGGCCGGCAACGGTGTTGGAAGAGGTCACGAACGGATAGGTGCCATGGTCGATGTCCAGAAGCGCACCCTGGGCGCCCTCAAACAGGATCCGCTTACCCTGGCGGCGCTGCTCGTCCAGCAGGTACCAGACCTTGTCCATATAGGGCAGCACCTTGTCGGCGATGCTGGCGAGTTCGTCATAGATCGCCTGTGCGGACACTTCTTCCTGACCGAGGCCGCGGCGCAGCGCATTGTGGTGCGTCAGCAGACGATCGATCTTGGCCGGCAGCGTGGCAAGGTTCTTCAGATCCATCAGACGGATGGCACGACGGCCGACCTTGTCTTCATATGCCGGACCGATGCCGCGCTTGGTGGTGCCGATGCGCGTACCGGTGTTGGAATTCTCCCGCAGGGCATCAAGCTCGCGGTGCAGGGACAGAATCAGCGTGACGTTTTCCGCAACGCGAAGCGATTCAGGCGTCACAACGACACCCTGCTTGCCCAGGCGCTCGACTTCCTCGGCAAGTGCATGGGGGTCCAGCACAACGCCGTTGCCGATCACCGAGAGTTTGCCTTCACGTGCAACCCCGGACGGCAGGAGAGACAGCTTGTAGCTGACACCGTCGATGACAAGGGTATGACCGGCATTGTGCCCGCCCTGGAACCTTACGATGACATCGGCCTGTTCCGACAACCAGTCGACAATCTTGCCTTTGCCTTCGTCACCCCATTGCGAACCGACAACAACCACATTCGCCATCTAGACTTTGCTCTCCTGAAGCAGCTTCCGCACCCTCCGAAACATGTTCGGGATGCCAACACGACAAGCCCCGGCAATCGGACCGGGGCAAACGGCGCGGACTATAGACAGGTTTCCCTGCTCATGCGAGTCTCCGCACGGAGATTGGAAGCCAAAAGCAAGTTTTTTTGCCAGCTCTCCCGATCGGCCCGGTCCCCTCTGTGCCAAATGACCATTCATACCGCGCCTCGAATTGGACTTTGTCCGAGTTAGACTGCATTTGCGGCAATGTCGCGACGGCGGATTATTTTGCCGGCGGCTCATCTGTTTCCTGCTTTTCGTTGCGGGCAAGCCTGAAGATCATCGGCGATGTACGCAGCAGCCAGACGAAACGATGGCGTTTGCTTGCCGGAACCGCATCGCGGCTGACGATCCGCGCGAAGACGAACACCACGAGCGACAGATGCAGTGTGGCGGTGTAGAGGAAGAACGCCGAGGGACCGAATGTTTCCATCACCACAGACGCAATGAACGGCCCGGCCATTGCCCCCACGCCATAGGCAAGTGTCAGCCCTGCCACCACATCGATGAACTGTCCAGGCTCCGCATTGTCGTTGGCATGGGCTGCACAGAGCGAATAAAGCGGCAAGGCAAATCCGCCGAACAGAAAGACGCCGGCAAAGAGTTCCAGACGGGTCGAGGACCCGGAAATGAACAGACAGGCCAGCCCGGCGCCGACGGTAAAGACACCCAGCACGATACGCCGGTCGAGCCTGTCGGACAGCCAGCCGGCGGGATACTGGAAGATGGCCCCGGCAAAAACCCAGATCGCGACGAACGCGGCGACCGTTTCCAGTCCCAACCCAACGCTTTCCGCATAGACCGGGCCAACCATCCGGAAGGCACCGTTGGTCAGGCCGATGGTGAAGACTGCGACGAGAGCGACCGGAGACACGCGCCACAGCATGAGCGGATCGAAAAAACGCGCGGGAGGTGCCGCGGGATTGCGCTCACTGGTCAGGGAGATCGGCACCAGCGCAAAGCAGAAGAGGATGGCCAGCACGATCAGAATATCCGGACCGAGCGGCCCGAAGGCCGGCAACATGAACTGGCTGCCCATGACGGCAATCATGTCGACGATCCGGTAAACAGAGAGAATGCGCCCCCGGGACGAATTGGTAGCAATGGAGTTGAGCCAGCTTTCCAGCACCATTGTGGTACCGCAAAACGCTGCACCGCTCACCAGCCGCACCATCATCCAGAGCCAGCCGGCAGGTGTGAAGGCGATTGCCAGAATGGCTATGGCACTGATTGCCGCAAGTGTGGAAAAGACCCGGATATGCCCTGCCCGTGCGATCAGAAACGGTGTCAGCAGAACACCGACGATCATGCCGCCGAAATAGCACGACCCGAGCAGCCCGATGAAAGCGTCGGACATGCCTTCCGAGCGGGCGCGGACGGAGATCATGGTCACGGAAAGGCCATTCGCACCCAAAAGGCAGGCGGCGGCAACCAGCAACGGTGTCAGACGTCCGGCAAGCGACCTGGTGTCCGCAGCCGTGGCAACTTGGGTCATGTGTGAAGAACTCTTCCGAGCAGCCGAAGAAAACCCGGCCCAGCCACTTTTGCCGGACTGAAACGGCTGCGCAAGCCCCGGACCGACGCTTGTGCAGACAAATCGGACAGACCGGTCTGAATTGGCCATCGAAATACTGAAGACAGAGCCGAAACAGGCTGTCGACCCATCAGATCAGCCAGACAGCCCCCCAACCAGGGCCACTTCAAAGCGTCTCGTCCCGCCTTCGGAAAGGCGGTCGGTCGACCACTCGCGTTTCGGGTGTCCTTCGACCCGGCAGAATGATACCTGGAAGACATCACTCCAACAGAGATCTTGCGATGCCACTTCGAAACTGGATCATGCTGACCGTCCTTGGTGCCATCTGGGGTGGCTCCTTTTTGTTCGCAAAGGTGGCCGTCGCGGAAATACCGCCCTTTGTCCTCGTCTTCCTGCGCGTTGCCATCGCCTGCGCTGTCCTGCTGATCATCCTGTGGCATCGCGGCATGTTGAGCAGGCTGGAGCGAAGATACGCCTTGCCGTTTCTGGTCATGGGTCTGTTGAACAACGCCGTTCCGTTCTCGCTCCTGTTTCTGGGACAGACCGCAATCGGTGCCGGTCTCGCGTCGATCCTGAATGCGACAACGCCCGTCTTCACGGTTGTGGTGGCAAGCGTTCTGACAAGACAGGAAACGCTCCAGGGCAACAGGGTTGCCGGTGTGGTGCTGGGTGTCGCGGGCGTCGCCATCATGCTGTGGAGCAGCCTGTCGGGCCTTGCGAGCGATCCGTTATGGGCGCAGCTCTGCTGCCTGGGCGCCGCCATGTCCTATGCCTGTGCGGCAACTTTCGCCCGTCGCTTCAAATCGCTGCCACCGCAAGTGGCTGCAACGGGTCAGCTGATGGGCTCGACCACGCTGATGCTGCCGGTTGCGCTTTTGACATCGGGCAGCTGGTCCATTGCCGATCCCGGCCCGACAGCCTGGCTCAACGTGCTCGCGCTTGGTGTCCTGGCGACCGCCCTTGCCTACCTGATCTATTTCCAGCTTCTGGCCGAAGCCGGTGCGACCAACGCGTCGCTGGTCACGCTAATCGTGCCGGCAAGCGCCCTGTTCTTCGGCTGGCTGATTCTGGGAGAAAACCTCGGAGTGCTGCAGCTTGGCGGGTTTGCCGTGCTGCTGGCAGGCCTCGTCGTCCTTGACGGTCGCATCCTCAAAAGGCGCGGTGCACCGGCAGTATGATCTGTTCAGGAAAAAAGGAGCCTTCTGCAAAAGGCAGAAGGCTCAAGCGCCAGGAACTTGGGCTGCACCTGACGTACATCCGGTAGGCGCGATTAGGGGCACGCACCCTTTTGACCGGATAGCGGATCAGCGGGTGTTCGGTTGAACGCCAGCCATTCTAGAAATGCAGGGCCTTGACCTGCTTGACGTGAGAAACGGCCTCCAGCCGCGCCAGAACCTCCGGAGACACGTCGCCATCCACTTCCACAAGGCAGATCGCATCGTCGCCAGGGGCCAGACGACCAAGATGGAAGGTCGCGATGTTAACGCCGCTGTTGCCGAGTTCCATCCCGAGGTGCCCGATGAAGCCAGGCTTGTCCTCGTTGGTGATGTACAGCATCTGCGGGCCGAGTTCGGCCTCCATGTTGATGCCTTTCACCTGGATGATGCGTGGTTTCCCGTCGGCAAAGACCGTGCCCGCAACCGAGCGCTCCTGCCGCTGGGTGACCACGGTCAGGCGCATGTAGGTCTCGTAGGCACCGTCTTTCTCGCGGCGGATTTCCTCGATCTTCATGCCGCGTTCCCTGGCCAGGATCGGTGCGGAAACCATGTTGACCGTCTGCAGCAACGGCGTCAGCAGGCCCGTCAGAGCAGCCGCCGTCAGCGCCTGGACGTTCATTTCGGCGACGGCACCGGCATATTCCAGCCGCACACCCTCGATGCCGCTTTCCGTCAACTGTCCCGCGAAGGAACCGAGTTGCTCCGCCAGCCGCACGAAGGGCACAAGCTTGGGTGCTTCCTCGGCCGTGATGGACGGCATGTTGAGCGCGTTGCGGACAGCGCCCTGCAGCAGGTAATCGCACATCTGCTCGGCCACCTGCAGTGCCACATTTTCCTGGGCCTCGGCTGTGGACGCGCCCAGATGCGGGGTGGAGACGAAATTCGGCGCGCCGAACAGGACGTTCTCCCTGGCCGGCTCTTCGACAAAGACGTCGAAGGCCGCCCCGCCGAGCTTGCCTTCTTCCAGTGCTGCACGCACCGCGGCCTCATCCGCAAGGCCGCCCCGGGCACAGTTGATGAGATAGGCCCCCTTGCGCATCTTCTCGATCGCCTTGGCATCAATGATGTTACGCGTCTTGTCGGTGAGCGGCGTATGCAGGGTGATGACATCGGACCGGCACAAGAGACCGTCCAGATCGACCTTCTCGACACCTAGCGCCAGCGCCCGTTCCGGAGTCAGGAAGGGATCGAAGGCGATCACCTTCATCTTCAGGCCAATGGCCCTGTCGGCAACGATCGAGCCGATATTGCCGCAGCCGATCAGACCCAGTGTCTTGCCGGTAAGTTCGCGGCCCATGAAGCGGGATTTCTCCCACTTGCCCGCCTGCGTCGACGCATCGGCCGCCGGGATCTGGCGTGCAACCGCCATCATCATCGAGATGGCATGTTCGGCGGTGGTGATGGCATTGCCGAAGGGCGTGTTCATGACAATGATGCCGCGCGCGGTCGCCTTCGGGATGTCCACATTGTCGACACCGATCCCCGCCCGGCCGATCACCTTCAGGTTCTCGGCTGCTGCAATGATCTTTTCCGTGACCTTGGTGGCCGAACGGATTGCCAGACCATCGTAGTTGCCGATGATCTCCAGCAGTTTTTCCTTGTCCTTGCCGACGTCCGGCAGAAAGTCCACATCGATGCCGCGATCCTTGAAAATCTGCACGGCAGCGTCCGACAGCTTGTCGGAAATCAGTACCTTGGGAGCCATAAGAGCCTCTCCTTGAATACGAGAAACGATCCGGGCAGCGCACCGCCCGGGACTGTTGTCGTTGAAGGATGAACAGGCTCAGGCGGCCTGAGGCAGCTTCGCTTTTTCCGACTGGAACGCCCAGTCAAGCCAATGGGTCAGGGCCTGGAGATCGCTCGCTTCCACGGTCGCACCTGCCCAGATCCGAAGACCGGACGGTGCATCGCGGTAAGCGCCGATGTCATAGGCAATGCCTTCAGCGTCGAGCGTGCTTGCGAGTGACTTGGCAAAGGCGGCCTGCTGGTCGGCGGAGAGGGCGAGTATGCCCGGATCGGCCACCTTGAAGCAGACGGAGGTGTTCGACCGCGTTGCCGGATCGACCGCCAGGAAATCGACCCAGGAGGTCTTTTCGGCCCAGTCGGCAAGCACCTTGAGATTGGCATCGGCTCGTGCCTGAAGCCCCGCAAGGCCTCCGAGGCCGTCGGCCCATTTAAGGGCGTCGATATAATCCTCGACACAGAGCATGGAGGGCGTGTTGATGGTCTCGCCCTTGAAGATGCCCTCGATCAGCTTGCCGCCCTTGGTCAGGCGGAAGATCTTCGGCATCGGCCAGGCCGGTGTGTAGCTTTCCAGGCGCTCGACGGCGCGCGGGCTGAGGATGAGCATGCCGTGAGCGGCTTCTCCGCCCAGCACTTTCTGCCAGGAGAAGGTCACGACATCGAGCTTGTCGAACGCAAGGTCCTGGGCGAAAGCGGCGGAGGTCGCGTCGCAGATGGTCAGGCCCTCGCGGTCGGCCGGGATCCAGTCGCCGTTGGGAACGCGTACACCGGAAGTGGTGCCGTTCCAGGTGAAGACAACGTCCCTGGAGAAATCGACCGAAGCAAGATCCGGCAGTTCGCCGTAAGGCGCTTCCACCACCCGTGCATCATCAAGCTTGAGCTGTTTGATCACGTCGGTGACCCAGCCGGAACCGAAGCTTTCCCAGGCGAGCATTTCAACGCCGCGGGCGCCGAGCAGCGACCAGAGCGCCATCTCGACAGCGCCGGTATCGGACGCCGGCACGATGCCGATCCGATACCCGTCCGGGACGTTCAGCACCTTGCGGGTCAGCTCGATGGCTTCGGCAAGCTTGGCCTTGCCGGGCTTGGCGCGGTGAGACCGTCCGAGCGGCGCATCGCCCAAGGCCTCCAGCGACCAGCCGGGACGCTTGGCACAGGGACCAGAAGAAAAATTGGGATTGGCCGGACGCACGTCCGGCTTGGCGGTGAGGTCTGTCATATCTGTCTACCCTCGCAGATAGTAGCCTCTCGTTGGGGAGAGGTGGCCCACCTACGGGGATAGGACCTTCCTGACCTTTGGTCAATTCAAATCGCGGGTGAACGGATAAATTCGGTCACGCCCCTCGCCTTCCGGAGGCATTCTCTCAGATAGTCACCCGCACCTGAAATCAGGATTGGCTTCGCTTGGCTCAAGAGAACTCAAGGGAAAGTACTGGCGCGAACAGGAAAAGGCCGGTCGATTGACCGGCCTTTCAAATTTGGTGATCGGAAGATCAGAAGTTGCTGGTGATCGGACCCTGCGGCTCGTAGTAGACCGGGCCGGCCGGAACACGCGCGCCACCACCGAAGTTGTAACGAACACCGAGGCGAATTTCGTGCGCAGTAAGATCGTCCCACTCAACGCGGGTCTCTCCAGTACCCGCATCATGAAGTTTGACGGTTTTGGCATCACCGAGATCCCGATATTGGTAGCCAGCGTCGATCGCCCAGTTGTCGGTAACGGCGTAAGACGCACCGGCCATAAGTGCCCACGCAAAGTTCCACTCACTATGTGAACCGTCATAATCCGTACGCCCTGTACCACCTGGGTTGACCGAGTAGGTGTTGTCCGTGGTCACATAGGAAGCACCGATACCTGCACCAACGTATGGCGTGATACGGTTCCAGGTACCCAGATCAACATAACCGTTCAACATGACGGTCCAGACGTCGACATCTGTAGATTCTGTCGAAAAGCCACCCGAGCAGGTGCCACAGACTGCGTAGCCTTTGACGTTTGCCGAAGTTTCGTAGTCGATCGTGAGATCAGAACGGAAGTAATCGTTGAACTGATAACCAACACCAACGCCGATCATCCAGGCATCATCCATCGACTCTCGCTGGAAGCGCAGATCACCGATTACGGGATCGTTAAAACTGCCGCTCGGATCGTTGTAGAACTTATACCCGATATCACCACGCAGGTACCAACCGCCAACGGCAGGAACTTCCGGGATGTGCTCGATGACCGGGGTTGGCAAATCCGCGGCATAGGCTGCAGTGGAAAGCGCAACAGCAAAGCCGGTCAAAGACAAACGCTTAAAGAAATTGTCCATGTCCTCGTCCTTTTCCAGTGAGCGTCCGCTTTAACCAATGTCGGACACATCAAACTTGAAAGCATACTGAGGGGAATTCATTAATTGTGACTTAACTCTGTTCTTTAACCGCGTTTTTTTACCTTAAGGAAACCTTAACGACACCAGAGACATCAACGGATTAGAAAGCGGTTTGGAAAATCATCAAACAATCTGGGAACATAGCCGCCAAAGCTTTCGGCCCTCACACCGCCTCTTGGAAACCTGAGCCGGCTCCGGAAGCCCATCTATCGCTACGTTTTCAGGACCTTGTTAGGACTCTCGAGAAAGGACGATCCTGCCACCCGGTTCTGAGCCTGCATTCCAGGTGTCATCCGGGGTTGTCCGCGAATAAGGGTGCAACAAAAAAAGCCGCCTCAAAGGGGCGGCTTTTCTCGTCACTTGTTGTTATAGCGATCAAGCGGCGGTGGTTGCCACCACACCGGCGATATCGTTGACGACCTGCTTGACCAGATCCGCATCGTCGCCTTCCGCCATCACGCGGATCAACGGTTCGGTGCCGGACGCACGAATCACGAGGCGACCGGAATTGCCGAGACGGGCCTCACCATCCTCGATCGCGGATTTTACCAGATCCTGCTCCAGTGGCTTGCCGCCCTTGTAGCGCACGTTCTTCAGGATCTGCGGCACCGGTTCGAACCGGCGGCAGACTTCAGAAACGGGCTTGTCCTGATCCTTGACGCAGGCGAGAACCTGCAGACCGGCGATCAGGCCATCACCGGTCGTGGCGAAGTCAGACAGAACGATGTGGCCGGACTGCTCACCGCCGACGTTGTAGCCGTTGGCCCGCATGTGCTCGACCACGTAGCGGTCGCCGACCTTGGTCCGAGCAAGGCCCAGCCCGAGGCTTTGAAGGTATCGCTCCAGTCCGAGATTGGACATGACCGTCGCCACGATCCCCGGTGCGGACAGGCGGTTGCTGGCCTGCCACGACTGCGCCACCACAGCCATCAGCTGGTCGCCATCCACCACGGAGCCGTTTTCGTCTACAATGATGACCCGGTCGGCGTCGCCATCAAGCGCGATACCGATATCGGCGCGCACTTCGTGCACCTTGCGGGACAGGGCATCCGTCGACGTCGAACCGCACTCCTTGTTGATGTTGAAGCCATCCGGTGTGACACCCATGGTGATCACGTCAGCACCCAGCTCCCACAAGGCTTCTGGGGCAACCTTGTAGGCTGCACCGTTGGCGCAATCGATGACCACGCGCAGGCCTTCCAAGCTCATTTCCCGCGGCAGGGTCCGCTTGGCAGTTTCGATATAACGCTGCTGCGCCCCGTCGATCCGCTTGGCCCGGCCAAGCTCGCTTGCACTCGGCAGGCGGGATGTCATGTCGCTTTCCATCAGCTCTTCGATCGTCTTTTCGATCTCGTCGCTGAGTTTGAAGCCATCGGGGCCAAAGAACTTGATGCCGTTGTCCTGGAAAGGATTGTGGGATGCAGAGATCATCACGCCGAGGTCGCTTCGCAGCGAGCGCGTCAGCATGGCGACCG
This sequence comes from Roseibium sp. LAB1, assembly GCF_054658235.1. NCBI lineage: Bacteria > Pseudomonadati > Pseudomonadota > Alphaproteobacteria > Hyphomicrobiales > Stappiaceae > Roseibium > Roseibium sp. LAB1. The sequence goes on from NZ_BAAGIB010000001.1 coordinate 1,983,197, forward strand.
CAGGTGTCGGCATCGGCCCCAGCAGGAACACATCCATGCCGACCGAGGTAAAGCCGGCCACAAGGGCGTTTTCGAGCATGTAACCGGAAAGGCGGGTGTCCTTGCCGATCACCACACGGTGGCGGTGACCGCCATTCTTGAAAGCCAACCCCGCAGCCATGCCGACCTTAAGCGCCATCTCGGCTGTCATGGGATAGCTGTTCGCCTGACCGCGGATGCCGTCGGTGCCGAAAAACTTGCGCATCTAATATGCCTTGCTGATCTGTCCGTCTTGATTGCGCTCTTTGTAACGCAATCAGACGCACTCATGATTCAAAATATGTGAGCAATTGTTACCAATCACTCATGGCGGGAAAACCGCCTGCTTCGCCGAAAACGACGATGCCCGGCACAGGCCGGGCATCTGGACTTTTCAACAGACCGGGACCGATCAGGACTGCGGTTGCGGCTCCATGCCGCCGCTTGCTTCGTCCCCGCCGCGCTTGGCGCCGGCGGTCGGAACCGCGGACGACCGGCCGACCGGCTGGTCGTCGTCCGTATCACGGACCGGGGGTTTGCCGTCGAGCAGGCCCTTGATCTCGTCACCGGACAGGGTTTCGTATTCAAGAAGGCCCTTGGCGATCGTATGCAGCTGGTCTTCGTGATCGCCCAGGATCTTCTTCGCGGTTTCATAGCCCTGGTTGACGAAGGACTTGATTTCCGCGTCGACGATCTTCTGGGTTTCGTCGGAGACGTGCTGGTTCTTTGCGACGGAATGCCCCAGGAACACTTCTTCCTGGTTCTCGCCGTAAAGCAGCGGGCCGAGCTTGTCGGACATGCCGAACTGGGTCGCCATCGCACGGGCCAGTTTGGTCGCCATCTGGATGTCGCCGGACGCGCCCGAAGTCACCTTCTCGTAACCGAAGATCATTTCCTCGGCGACACGGCCGCCCATGGCAACCGCAAGGTCGGCCTTGCACTTGGCACGGGTGAGCGAGACCTGGTCCTTTTCCGGCAGGCGCATGACCATGCCGAGTGCACGTCCACGCGGAATGATGGTCGCCTTGTGAATCGGATCGGAAGCTTCCTGATGCAGAGCGACCAGCGCATGACCAGCTTCGTGATAGGCGGTCAGCTTCTTTTCTTCCTCGGTCATGACCAGCGTACGGCGTTCCGCACCCATCATGACCTTGTCCTTGGCGTCCTCGAACTCTGCCATGGTCACCAGGCGCTTGGAGCGGCGGGCAGCCAGAAGGGCAGCTTCGTTGACGAGGTTCATCAGGTCCGCACCGGAGAAGCCCGGGGTACCGCGTGCCAGCGTCTTGACGTCGACATCCGGTGCCAGCGGCACCTTGCGCATATGTACTTTCAGGATCTTTTCGCGGCCGGTGATGTCCGGGTTCGGAACCACGATCTGGCGGTCGAAGCGGCCCGGGCGCAGCAGCGCCGGGTCGAGAACGTCCGGCCGGTTGGTCGCGGCGATAATGATGATGCCTTCATTCGGCTCGAAACCGTCCATCTCGACCAGCAGCTGGTTGAGCGTCTGTTCGCGCTCGTCGTTGCCGCCGCCGAGACCGGCGCCACGATGACGGCCGACCGCGTCGATTTCATCGATGAAGATGATGCACGGTGCGTTTTTCTTGGCCTGTTCGAACATGTCGCGGACGCGGGACGCACCCACGCCGACGAACATTTCCACGAAATCCGAACCGGAAATCGTGAAGAACGGCACGTTGGCTTCGCCTGCCACCGCACGCGCGGTCAGCGTCTTACCGGTACCCGGAGGACCAACAAGCAGAACGCCGCGCGGGATACGGCCACCAAGACGCTGGAACTTCTGCGGGTCGCGCAGAAACTCGACGATTTCCTGAAGGTCTTCCTTGGCTTCATCGATACCGGCGACGTCTTCAAACGTTACCCGGCCATGTGCCTCGGTCAGCAGCTTCGCCTTGGACTTTCCGAAGCCCATGGCCTTGCCGCCGGACCCCTGCATCTGGCGCATCACGAAGATCCAGATACCGAGAATAATCAGCATCGGCAGCCAGGAGAACAGGGCGCCAAGCAGCGGAGAGCTTTCTGCAGGCGGGCGGGCATTGATCAGGACGCCCTTGCGGCGCAGCTCATCGACATATTGCGCACCGTCAGGAGCGTAGGTCTGGAAGGCACTGCCGCTGCTATAGGTACCGGTGATCTTCTGTTCCTGAATGATGACCGATCTGATCTCGCCGTTGTCGACCTGCTTCATGAAGTCCGAATAAGCAATGTCATTCGTTGCGCCATGCTGCGCGGGACTTTGAAAAAGCTGGAACAATGCGATCAACAGCAGGGCAATGATCACCCACAGAGCGAAGTTGCGAAAATGTGCGTTCATTTCGTTTCCTTAACCGCCCAACGCGACTTACTGCACGCGGTTACGTTTCTTTAGAGCGAAGATAGGTCGCCCAAAGCCCGCTGCCAAGGCGGTGCGCCATAGTTGCGCAGATGCGCTGACTATTTTGTTAAGTTCGGACGTCTACCAGATGTTCCAGATGGGGAAAACCTTAGATTTCCCCATCTGCGTCCCCATTACCCATAAAGTTATCCGTCAATTTACCTTGGATCGGCATCCGCTCCAAATCCAAATCCGCGCTGCTGCAGGAATTGCCAATGGTCAAACCGGCCGTTGCGGAAGCCGGCATCAGGATGTCCCCTGCCCGCCAGAACACCGGTGCGCAGTCGAAGGCAGCTTTCGGCCAGCCTTCCGGCCAGTCGATGTCCCGGGAGGACACCGGCGCACTCACCAGTGGCCCCAGGCACACCGGTGCATGGCGATCGTCCACGGCACGACCGGGTGCGCGGTAACGATACCGGCCGTCCCAGGTTCCTGACCCTGCAAGGCCCGTGATGACACCCGGCGGCACGCGCCCGGGTTCTTTCCAGGCCCTGACAACCTCTGAATCGGCTTCAAAAACAGAACCTTGAAGCGTCTGACGGTTTTGCTCGCCGGACATCAGCAAGCTGTCCAATGCCTGAAGCTTCGCCAGTCTCGGCCTGGAGATCTTGCCGGTGACACGCGCCAACACATAAACGAGCAAACGGAGCCGGAGTTCTTCGGCAAGGCCGCGGTAGGCCTGCCGCTCCAGCCGCACCGGACCAGCCGGGTGTTCGGTAATCAGCCGCGTGGCCAGATCGTCGACGGTCAACTCGAGCGCTTCCCGCGCCCGGCGCATGTTGGCAGCGGTCTGCGCCAGGCGTTCCGCGCTCAATCCTTCCTCGGCCAGCAGCGACAAGATGGCACGGAGCCGGCTGCGCTTGTATTTCGGGCTGCGGTTCGAGGGATCCGTGCACCATCTGTGGCCCCGCCGTTCAAGCGCGGCTTCGAGATCGGCCTTCGAAACACTCAGGAACGGACGTAGCAGGCGCAGGCCTTCCGGACCATTGCATTCGTCTGCGGCCATCCCGCTCAGGCCGGCGACGCCGCTGCCGCGGGTCAGGCGATCGAGAAATGTTTCTGCCTGGTCGTCAAGGTGATGACCTAGAACGAGCGCCTCGGCGCCGCTGTCCCGCATGCGGGTGGCCATCAGCCGATAGCGGGCAAGGCGCGCCTCTTCCTGGAGATTTGCCGATGGCTTGTTGTCCGACCAGCGCAGCACAGTGCAGGCAAGGCCGCAGGCGCGCGCGTTTTCAGCAACAAATTCCGCTTCCCGACCACTTTCGGGCCGTAGTTGATGATCAACGCACAGCACTTCGGCGGCCCCCTGCCAGCCGGTGCGTTTGCGCCACTCATCGAAGAGAACGAGAAGACAAAGGGAATCCGGGCCTCCGGACACCGCCAGGGCCAGACTTGAAAAAGGGCTTAGCTGTGAAAATAGAGCATCGACGCGATCGGCCGGGAGCCTGTCTGGCTCAACCGGCCTGTCAGGAGCACTGGGCACGGCGGCGTTCATCCCGTGCCTGGGACAAAACGGCTGGAGCGGCATTCGGATATTTGTTCAGGAGCTCGGAAAAGGTTGCGCAGGCCGCATCGGCTTCGCCGAGACCGCGGAGCGAGACACCCAGCTTCAGAAGGCTGTCGGGGCTTTTGGAGTTGCCCGGGTGGTCCGTATAGGTTTTCAGGAAGGCATCGGCTGCTTCGCGATAATTCTGCTGCGCCAGCAGGCTTTCACCCAGCCAGTATTGGGCATTCGCGGCCTGTGCATCGTCGGGATAGGTTTCCAGAAAATTCCGGAACCCGCGCTCGGCAGCAGCATAATCACCGTTGACCGCGAAGGAATAGGCCTGGTTGTAGTCAGAGCTGGGGTCACCGCTGCCGATGACACTGGCGATCTGGTCGTCGTCGGTCGCAAGACCGGGGTCGGGCGCGATTTCCTGACCAGTACCCGGCAGGTTTTCAAGCCCGTTCGCAAGCCGTGACAGATCGATCGGACCATCGGTCGGCAAACCGTTTTCATAGCCGCCGGACTGATCCCAGTTGCCGTCTCCTGACCCGTCCGCAGGAAGGGTCGCAAAGCCGCCACCCGGCGCAATCAGGCTGCCCGATTGCGGAGTACCGTCCGGGCCTAGGCCCGGAGCGGTCGATCCTGGTGCGACATCCGAGCGTTTACCCGGTGTGCCGCCTTCCAGCTGCTGGAAGCGGTATTCATTGTCTTCCTGCATGCGGCGCATCTGATCCTGCAATTCCCGCATCTGATAGGACAACTGTTCGATCTGGCCGGTCAAAACCCGGATCCGTTCCTCAAGCTGGCCGATCCGCACGCTGGAATCATCGTTCTTGCGTCCGAACAGCTGGGCTTGCGACGGTGTGGCAGCGGCGAAGGTGATGACCAACGCCATGATGAGACCTGCCAGTCCCTTTAGTTTCAGCATTCGCTCCTCCGGTTGGATTTGCTGTACCAGTGTCTGGCCGTGGTCCGACAAACGCTAATACTCAAGCAGATCCACGCGCATGATGTCTTACCATGCCCGGCTTCTTACTCAAGTGCACAGAGCGCTCCGACTTCGGCCAAATTTTGACGTTTCCTGCTGAAATTGAAGTGATTTCGCCAATTCAGTCAGGACCAACGAAAAAGGCCGGGCAAGATGCCCGGCCTTTTGTTCGGCATTTGCGCGATCAGTTGGTCGCGTTGTTCAGCACGGTCACCGCACGGCGGTTCTGCGACCAGCAGCTGTTGTCGTTACAGACCGCCACAGGCCGTTCCTTGCCGTAGGAAATCGTCTTGATGCGCGAGGCGTTCACACCCTGCGCAACAAGGTAGTCCCGCGCGGACTGGGCACGGCGGGCCCCCAGCGCGATGTTGTATTGGCGCGTGCCGCGCTCATCCGCATGCCCCTCGACCGTGATCGTGTACTGGGAATAGCGGTTCAGCCACTTGGCCTGATTGGCAAGGGTTGCCTGACCCTGCGCGTTCAGCACCGACTGGTCTTCCTCGAAGAACACGCGGTCACCCACGTTCACGACGAAGTCCTGACCCGTACCGGGCTTCACATTGCTCGACAGCCCATCCGGTTTGGTCTGGGCACATGCTGCTGCGAACAGAACCGCGAAACAGACTGCAATCCAGCGTGCGCTTCGTCCGGCGTTTAAACTCATGAACATTCCTGTCTCCTACACCCCAGCCCGCCAACCCGACATTTCATCCGTCTGGTTCTTGGTAAACGCTTTCTAGCCAAAACTGGTAAAAAACGCCTTTTCAAACATGGTTAGCGAAAGCTTAACACGACCTGCCTTTGCAGGCCGAATATCACCGTCAGTCGATCAGCGGCGACCAGGAGGGATCCGACGCGAAGGCCGGGGTCTCCACCCGCTGTTCGTTGTATCCCGTCAGGTCCACGGTCCAGACCTGAGGCCCGCCGTTGGCACCCGGCGTGTCACGGAAGAACACCAGAACGCGGCCGTTCGGTGACCAGGCCGGGCCTTCGTTGTGATAGCCCTCGGTCAGGATACGCTCGCCCTTGCCGTCCGGCCGCATGACCCCGATCATGAAGCGGCCCTGATGTTGCTTGGTAAAGGCAATCAGGTCTCCACGCGGCGACCACACCGGCGTGGAATACCGGCCCGGGCCGAAGGAGATGCGCTGCGCCCCGCCGCCGCCAGCGCCCATCACGTAAAGTTGTTGCGTGCCGCCACGGTCGGATTCGAACACGATCTGGCGTCCGTCCGGCGAGAAAGACGGGCTTGTGTCGATCGCCGCGTCGTTGGTCAGCCGGGTCGTCTGGCGCGAGCGCAGGTCCATCTTGAAGATGTTGGCGTTGCCGCCCTGCTGCAGGCTCATCACCACGCTCTGCCCATCGGGCGAGAACCGCGGGGCAAAGGTCATGCCCGGGAAATTGCCAACGATTTCACGCTGCCCTGTCTCGATGTTGAGCAGATAGACGCTCGGGTCCGTTCCGCCATAGGACATGTAGGTGATTTCCTGGCTCGTCGGCGAGAACCGCGGGGTCAGCACAAGGTCGTCACCGCGCGTCAGGTAGCGCACATTGGCGCCATCCTGATCCATGATTGCCAGACGCTTGACGCGCTTGTCCTTCGGACCGGTCTCGTCGACAAACACGATGCGGGTGTCGAAGTAACCCTTTTCACCTGTCAGCCGTTCATAGATCGCATCGGCAATGATATGCGCCAGCCGCCGCCAGTTGTCCGGCGTCGTGTAGAACTGCTGGCCGAGCATCTGCTCCGACGCAAACACGTCCCACAGACGGAACTCCGCGCGCAGACGCCCGTCGGGCTGCTTGGTCACCGTGCCGGTTACAAGCGCCTGGGCACTGATCTGGCGCCAGTCGCCGAAACGCGGCGTGGAATTCACGCTCATGTTCTTCTGAATGAAGCTGGCCGGATCGAGCGGCCGGAACAGACCGGACCGTTTCAGGTCGGCGGCGATGACGCTGGTCATGTCAGCGGCCAGTTTGCCGTCTCCACCCTCGGCGGAAAACGAAGGCAGCGCGATCGGCAGCGGCTCGATATTGCCCTGTGTGATATCAATTTCGACAAGTGCTGCGGCAGGCAGCGGTGCAATCACGACAAAAGAAGCGAGAACAAATGCGAGCCCTCTGGCTTTCCGGCTTGTGAAAACAGAGAGTTTTTTCAGTATTCCGCGCATGAGCACAACAGCTCCCTTATGGACGTTTGAACTGGTCGAGCCAGCCTATCCCCCGAGCATCTCTCTGGGGTCGAAATTGATGATGACTTCCTGCCAAGCTTCATACTTGGAAATTGGCAGATTGTATGGCTGGCAGCGCATTATCGCGCGCACCGCACTGCTTGAGGCTGCGCCGAAGGCCGGGTTGCCGCTGGAATTCATGACTTCCGGCTGGCCCGACACCTGACCGTTCTGGGACAGGTTGAAACGAACACGAACCTTCAGATCTTCCGCTCCGACTGCACCAACCGGCGGGTTCCAGCATTGCGCCACCATGCCGCGAAGCGCATCCAGCTCGGACTGGCTCATGCGGACTTCCTGCTGCCCACGCTGGGACCCGAGGGACGCTGGGTTTTGGCTGGCTTCACCTGCCTGCTTGGCCGGTTCGACCTTGTTCAGAAGCGCGGCGATATCCGTGCTGTCGAAATTTTCCTTCGGCGGCTCGGGCGCGTTCTTCGGCGGCGTCGGCTTCGAGCGCGGCGAAACCTTTGTCACGATCGGCTGCGGCGCAGGCGCGGCCTCCTGCTGCTGTGGCACAGGTTCCGGCGCAGGAGCGGGATCCGGTGCAGGTGCGGGCTCTGCCACCGGCGCCGGTTCGGGGGCTGGTGCAGGCGCAGGCTCGGGGTCTGCCACGGGCTGCGGTTCCGGTGCCGGAGCAGGTGTGGGTGACGGAGCCGGTGATGGCGGTGTCGGTTGCTCGACCTTGCTCTCACCCGGCTTGTCGGCTGGCTTGGGCGGTTCCTCAGCCGGGGTCTCGCTCGGGTTCACCGCGGCCACGTCCCGGACCTCGGCGTTCTTTTCGCCGATCCGAAGCTTTGTGATTTCCTCGATGGGCACCAGTTCGACAGGCAGGGAATCCACCTGCGGAACAGCAAAGCTCTCAGCGTCCGGAAAGGCTATCAAGCCCCAGAGCAGGAAAGCCGAGTGACCGGCCAGAGACGCGATGAGACCTGCGCGCATGACGCGTTACGAGTCCCGTTCTTCCAGAGTGACCAGACCGAGGCGTTTAAACCCGGCCGCGCTGATGCGGCCCATCAGCTTCATCATGGTGCCGTAGTCGGCATCTTGATCGCCGCGCACGTAGATACGTTCCTCGTAGCCATTGGCGGCAATGGCCTCGAGTTTCGGCACGATCTCGTCGAGGGTGATCGGCGTATCCTGAATGAAGATTTCACCAGCCGCGTTCACCGAGATGGTTATCGGCTCCGTGTCGCCTTCCAGTGCCTTGGCACTCGTCTCCGGCAGATCGATCGGTACACCGACCGTCAGCAGCGGAGCCGCCACCATGAAGATGATCAGAAGCACGAGCATCACGTCGACCATCGGCGTGACGTTGATTTCGCTCATGGGGGCGTGGCGGCGCCTGCGCCGTCCGCGCCGCCCGCCTCCTGCCTGACCTGAACCGACCTGCATGGCCATGGATCAGCCCCTCTCGTCGATCTGACGGGACAGGATGGCGGAGAATTCGTCCGCAAAGCCTTCCATGCGCGAAACCGCCTTGCCGACATCTGCGGAGAACTTGTTGTAGGCGATAACCGCCGGAATGGCTGCCAGAAGACCAAGGGCGGTCGCAAACAGCGCCTCGGCAATACCGGGTGCCACAACGGCAAGGTTGGTGCTTTCGGATGCTGCAATGGCCTGGAACGCGGTCATGATACCCCAGACCGTTCCGAACAGGCCGATGAACGGTGCGGCCGATCCCACGGTCGCCAGGATCAGCAGCCGGCTTTCCAGCCGCTCCGCTTCGCGCTGGATGGTGACGTCCATCACCCTGTCGATACGCTGCTGCAGGCTGCCGATGGCAGGCCGCGCGCCCTCGTGGCTGCGCTTCCATTCGCGCATGGCCGCGACAAACAGCGCCGCCATGGAATGGTTCACGCGATTGTGAAGCGTATTATAGAGCTCTTCGAGAGACTGGCCCGACCAGAACACCGTTTCAAACCGTGTCATCTGTCGCCGGGTCCGGCCGACCAGCATGATCTTGTCGACGATGATCGCCCAGCACCACACCGAAGCGCCCAGCAGACCGAGCATCACGAGCTTGACGACGATATGCGCCTGCCAGAACAGCGCAAAAAACGAAATGCCGCTCTCCGGCGCCAATGTCGATTGGACAAGTGTTTCCATAAATTCAATGACCCCTTGGCCGTCTGACGCTGTTTTGCATTCAAGGTTTCGAAAACGACAGCGAGGAACCGGAATCAGCCGGCCGGCTCTTGTAACCAGCCGCCTCTCTGACGTTTGATTTTGTCAAAACTGGGACTTTTCCTATCAAAGGAAGTCCCTCTCTAAAGGAATCAATTAAGGTTACTGCAAGATTAACGCAGTAATGTGTTTTGAAAGTATTTTGCCGACCTCAAGCAGCAGGCGCGCGCATTCAGCTCCAACCCCTTCAACCGTCGGTGTTTTCTCCCGGTGCATGTTGCAGCAGTTTTTCCGCCAGAACCTGCGGCAGTCGGGTCGGACGCCCTTGCGAGGTGATGATTGCAACGGTGACGGCAGCCGAAACCAGCAGCTCTTCTCCCCGGTATATAAGCTGATCGAGCCGGATTCGGGCACCTTTGTATTCCGCAATGCTTGTATGCACTTCCAGCACATCGTCGATCCGGGCCGGCTTCTGGAAATCCAGCGTCATTGTCTTGACCGCGAAGGCCAGGGAGGCACCGTGGCTACCTTCCGCCATTTCGAAATGATGAATGCCGATGAGACGGAGAAAGTCCGACCGGGCACGCTCGAAAAAGCGCACATAGGCTCCGTGATAGACGATACCCGTGAAATCCGTGTCCTCGTAGTAGACGCGAACAGGTAGCACATGACCGCCATCTTCCAGGCGGCCGGCGAGATCCGGCCAGTCCGACACGCTTTGTCCCTCGAAAGCTGAATGAAAAAGCCTCCCGGTCGACCGACCGGGAGGCTCGTGCCTGGCCCTTACGTAGGCTGTATCTTATGCAGCGGCAACCTCGGAGAGGAATTTCTCGACGGATGCACGAAGCTGTTCCGCCTGCTGTTTCATCTCGATGGTCGCGTTCAGCATGTCGCCGACCGCTTCCGAGTTTTCGGCAACTCCTTCGTTCAGCGATGCCACTGTTTCTGCAACGCTGCGGGTGCCTTCCGCGGCTTCTGCGACGTTTCGGGAAATCTCACCGGTGGCAGCGCCCTGCTGCTGCACGGCGTCCGAAATCGTGGTGGTGTAGGAGTTGACCTCCTCGACCGATTCCGACACCCGGGCAATCTCTTCCACTGCTTCGGTGGTAGAGGCCTGGATTGCCGCGATCTGCGCGGAGATTTCTTCCGTTGCCTTGGCGGTCTGGCCGGCGAGCGACTTGACTTCCGACGCAACGACCGCAAAGCCCTTGCCGGCATCGCCCGCACGTGCGGCTTCGATCGTCGCGTTAAGCGCCAGCAGGTTGGTCTGCTCTGCAATCTCGGAGATCAGCGACACGACATCGCCGATCTTGTTGGCCGCTTCCGCAAGTCCGGAGATCTTGGAATTGGAGCTCTGCGCCGCAGTCGTTGTCTGGGCCACGATGGTCGCCGTGGTTTCGACCTGACGAGAGATTTCCGAGATTGACGCGTTGAGTTCCTCGGTCGCGGAGGCAACTGCCTGCACGTTGGAAGAGGCGTTTTCCGAAGTCGACACTGCGGTCTGCCCCTGGTCTGACGCGGCAGTGGACCGGTGACTGAGGGCGGAAGAGACTTCTTCCACACGGGCAATATTGGTTTCCACCAGTTCCAGAACCGCCTGCGACTCGGCCCGGAATGCGGCGATCAGAGCATCGATCGTTTTCTCGCGCTGTTCACGGGCGATGTGGCCGACCTTGCGCTCCGATGCCAGACGCTCGCGTTCGATGGAGCTGTCCTTGAACACCTCGATACAGCGTGCCATGCGGCCGATCTCATCCTGGCGTTCGGTTGCTTCGACAGCGACCTCCAGATCGCCGTCCGCAATCTTGCGGGCTGCGACCGACAGACGTTCCATGGGAGCGAACATGCGCCGGGTCACCCACCAGATCAGGCCGACAATCGGCACCAGGCAAAGGAACCCGGAAATGATCGCGCCATAGGTGATGCGGTCGGCTGCAGCAGACAGTTCGGTCTGTTTGACGGCATCGACCACACCGAAGGGCGATCCGACGAACGTGTTGCTTGCTTCCGCAAATCGGTAGACGCCATCATCCAGGCGGATCAGCCGGTCATCGACCTTGATGTCGGAGATCATGTGAACTGCACTGGCGCGGCCCACTTCATCAAGCTGAACCAGCTTGCCGTCTGAGTCGGCAAGGAAGATGCGCTCGCTCTCGCCGAGACCCGTTTTTTCGTTCAACAGGTTTGCCAGATGCTCCATGTTGGTCGTAAACGCCACCGCGCCAAAGAACCGGTCGAGGTAGAAGACCGGCACCGCGAGAACCTCAGAGACTGTGCCATCTTCTGTCGTCACGAACCCAGAAGAATAAATCTGTCCAGCCGCCAGCGTCTCGTTTTTCGAGGCTTCGAACAGCTTGCCCATGGCAATCTGTACCGGATGTCCCTGGATTTGCGCGTCGTTGACGTGGAAGGCGAATTCCGGACCCTTGCGGAAGGTATAGGTGATGAACCCGTCCGGATTGGCCAGTGCCGCATCCGAGAACAGGCCCTGATCGACCAGTTCCTGGTAGATCGGATGAACGACCTTGTGGTTGTTCACGTAGTAGTTGGACTCTTCCGGCTCCACCAGAAGGTGACGCTCACCTTCGGGATGCGGATTGTCTGTCACGAAGATCCTCCGAAGAAGCTCCTTGGGCCCCTCCTTCTGGCTCTCCTCTGCGTTTTTCTGCCCATCCTTCAGGTTCTTCCACCCGACCATGGTCTTCATCAGACTGTCCTTGGCGCCTTCCAGCGTGGAGAAGAACGCAGCGCTGTCCCTCACCTGCCCGAGGGAGAGTTCAAGAACCTTCTGTTTTGCCCTGGTCGCGCTTTGCAATCCGGCATCCGCCTGACCGTTAGCAACATCCCGAGAAATGGTCGAAGTGACCGTCACAATTGCCACGCACATGGTAAGTGCGCCGGCCAGAAACATTAAAGCCAGTTTAGATGAAAGCCGCTTCCGCATGGTTTCCCCCGCATAGTTAACGCGACGATACGGCAACATTCGCGAATAAATGCTTAATTGCTATGCAGGGTTAGATATAAATAACGAGGCTCTATTTTATAAATACTACGTAAGCTAATCCGGATCGGAAAACAGACCCATTTGCGGTGCATCCGGTCTGGACGGCGCGGCAAGTCCAAGATGTTCGAACGCCATGGGCGTGAGGATACGACCACGCGGTGTCCGTTGCAGGAATCCGTTCTGAATAAGGTACGGTTCGACGATTTCCTCGATCGCATCGCGTGGCTCTGAAAGCGCTGCTGCAATGGTCTCGATACCCACCGGCCCACCGCCGAAGTTGACGGCGATCTGGGTCAGATAGCGCCGGTCGAGACTGTCGAGCCCGGCGGCATCGACTTCAAGCTGAAGAAGCGCCCTGTCCGCAAGTTCCCTGTCGACCCGTTCGACCCCGGCAACGATGGCGAAATCGCGCACCCGCCGCAGCAGCCGTCCGGCGATGCGCGGCGTCCCGCGTGAACGTTTGGCGATTTCCCGCGCGCCTTCTTCGACCATGCCGATGCCGAGAATGGACGCCCCCCGCTTGACGATATGTTCCAGCTCCGGGACCGTATAGAACTGCAGCCGGACGGGAATGCCGAACCGGTCGCGCAACGGCGTCGTCAGCAGGCCGAGCCGTGTGGTCGCCGCAACAAGCGTGAACTTCGCCAGATCGATCTTGACCGACCGCGCGGCAGGGCCTTCACCGATGATCAGGTCGAGCTGGAAATCCTCCATCGCCGGATAAAGTACTTCCTCGACCGCCGGATTGAGCCGGTGGATCTCATCGATGAAGAGCACATCGCGCTCTTCCAGGTTGGTCAGAAGGGCGGCCAGGTCCCCGGCCTTTGCGATGACCGGGCCGGAAGTTGCGCGGAAATTGACACCGAGTTCGCGTGCCATGATCTGCGCCAGCGTCGTCTTGCCGAGGCCCGGAGGCCCGACGAACAACACATGGTCCAGCGCCTCACCACGCGCTTTCGCCGCGCCGATGAAGACCTTCAGATTGGCGCGCGCCTGGGCCTGACCGACGAAATCATCCAGCACCTGGGGGCGCATGGTTGAATCGATCTCGTCCCCCCGGATTTCCGGCGTCACGATGCGAGTGTCATCCGACATGGCTTACGACCACAAACAGCAGCACCAGAAGAGCCAGGGAATAGGCCACCCGGAGCGCATAGAATTTCTTGAACTGGCGCAGGACAAACGGATCGTCCGACTCCACGCGGCGCCCGTTGACGGTAAAGGGGCGATCCCCCACCGAAGCACTGAAGCGATGATCGAGATACACGATGCCGCCAATGCCGAGAACCACGAACACGACGGCTATGATGCCATAGGTAACGGCGATCATCCGGCCAATTCCTTCAAGCCAAGGCGGATCAGCGTTTCCGTGGTCGCGTCCTCACCGGCTGACTGCAGGGCCTTTGCGACGGCGCCGCTCGCCTGCGCCTGTGCATACCCCAGATTGGTGAGCGCCGATACCGCCTCGGCCACCGGCCGCGCGGCCACATTGTCGGCCACGTTCTGGGACACCGCAATCGTGCCTTGATCCACCGTGGCAAGGCCCGGCGCCTTGTCCTTGAGCTCCGAGAGGATACGTTCGGCGACGCGCTTGCCGACACCGGGCGCGCGCGAGATCGTCGCCTTGTCGCCAAGGGCAATCGCGTTGGCGACTTCACTTGCCTTCAGGATGCCCAGAATGCCGAGCGCCACCTTGGCACCGACCCCTTGCACCGTCATCAGGATACGGAACCATTCACGTTCCGCCTCGACACCGAAGCCATAGAGGCGGATCATGTCCTCGCGGACGATCGTCTCGATGAAAAGGACAGCCGCTTCACCCGCCCGGGGCAGGCCTTGAAGGATGCGGGAAGGGCAATGGACCTGATAGCCCACCCCATGCACATCCAGGATCACGTGATCCTCGCCGTAGCTGTCGATTGTACCCTTCAGCTTACCGATCATATTGCCCCCATGGCGGCAAGCCGCGCCGTGCTGTTGGACCGGTGCTGTGCGTGGCAGATGGCAATTGCCAGTGCATCGGCGGCATCGTCCGAATTGAAGGTGGCCCGTGGCATCAGGATCTTGACCATGGCCCGGATCTGTTCCTTTTCCGCATGGCCTGTGCCGACAACGGTTTTCTTGACGAGGTTCGGCGCATATTCGGCAACGGGCAGCCCGGCAAGCGATGGCACCAGCAGCGCGATCCCGCGCGCCTGCCCCAGCTTCAGCGTCGCTCCCGCATCCTTGTTGACAAACGTATGCTCGACCGCGGCTTCCGCCGGTTCGTGACGGCGCACGACGTCGGTGAGGCCATCATGCAGCTGTACCAGGCGCTCGGCCAGGCTCTTCTTGTTGTCGGAGGTCACCGTACCGGAAGCGATGAAGGAAAGGCGATTTCCCGCCGCCTCGATCATGCCCCAGCCGGTACGCCGCAGCCCCGGGTCGATGCCCAGCAAACGAATCGCGTGTATCATGGAACAAATCGGTAACAAAACTTCCCCGTTGACGCCAGCCAAAGCGCGGCTTACCACCGGAATGCCTGTCAAAAACACCTGAAAACGCGTGTAATCAGTTCTCACCCTCAGCAGCAGGCCGCTTTCCCGCAAGGGCCCACCAACCGCAGGGCCTCACTATTTCCGATCCCGTCCGTCCCGCGAGTTTCTATGGCCGACATTTTCAGTTCCTTTTCGCCCGGCCTTCTGGTTTTCCTCGCCGCCGTTCTGTTCATCGCCGGGTGCGTGCGCGGATTTGCCGGGTTCGGTGCTGGAATGATCTTCATGCCGGTTGCCGCCAGCGTCATGCTGCCCTCAACCGCCGCGGCCACATTCTTGTTCATTGACGGCATTGTCGCCCTGCCGCTGGTGGTCAGGGCGCTGAGGCTATGCAACTGGGCAACAGTGCTTCCCGCAGTTATTGGCGCGGTGGTTTTCGTCCAGGTCGGCGCGTGGCTGCTGGCAAATGCGGACGTGCTGGTTCTGCGCTGGACGATCTTTGCAATCGTCACAGGCCTGCTGCTGTTGCTGGTCTCCGGCTGGCGCTATGAACGCAAGCCCTCCAGACCGGTTTCCCTCGGCGTCGGTGCGGTTGCCGGTGTCCTTGGCGGAATTTCGCAGGTCTCCGGCCCGCCGGTTGTTGCCTTCTGGCTGTCCAGCGCCAAGGAACCGGCCATTGTGCGCGCCAACCTGATCGTCTTCTTCGCGCTGGCGAGCATCGGAACCTTCATTGCCTATATCTTCAACGGCTTCTTCACGCTTGAAGTGTTCCAGCTCCTGGTGATGGCGGTCCCTGTTTATGCCCTTGCCATCTACCTGGGTTCCAACGGCTTCAAGCGTGCCGACCCCAGCCTCTACCGCAAGCTTGCCTACGGACTGATCGCACTCGCCGCGCTGTCAAGCATGCCCCTGCTCGACCCACTGTTCCGGTAGGCGGTTCCAATCCGGAATCTTGCGTCGGCTCCACCCACCTCCTCATCCTGAGGAAGCGCGAAGCGCTGTCTCGAAGGATGGGCTGCGCACTCAGGTACAAGTGGCCCATCTTTCGAGACGCCGCTAACGCGGCTCCTCAAGATGAGGGTGAAAAGAAGAAAGCCATATTTATCTGGCTTCAGATATTGCAAAAACCGCCCCAAAAACGCGGCGCAAACCCTATTCGGCCAAAGACTTTTCCTGAAGCTTTGCCTGCCACTTGGCACATTTTTCCGCCATCAGCCGGTTGAGCTCGACCTCAAACTCTTCCTTGCTTGAAGAAGCCTGCGCAAGAACGCTCAGCGCCACGATCGCAGCATCGGCGGCTTCCTCGCGCACATCCGCCAATGTCTGCTTCTTGTATTCGCTGCCCGGTGCTTTCGTCGCCGAAAGCACAGCCTGCGCCAGCTCTCCAGCCTCTTCCGCCAGCTTCAGCGCCCGTTCCTGCAAGGTCTTCGGATCATTCCGCGTCAGATCGAAGATATTGAACATGCGATCGGTTTCCCTGGTTCAACGAAGGCCCGAGCCCTCAGGAACTCCAAAACAAAAACCCCGGCAGAGCCGGGGTTTTCAGATCCATATCCTGAGGCCCTCAGGAAGCCAGAGAGGCCATGGTTTCTTCGTCGACATCGAAATTGGAGTAGACGTTCTGGACGTCGTCGTCGTCTTCCAGCATGTCGATGAGCTTCATCATGGTCTGGGCCTTGTCCGCATTGACCGGTGTCAGGTTCTGCGGCCTCCAGATGATCTTGGCCGAATCCGCTTCGCCCAGCGCCTTTTCAAGGGCCGCGGAGACATCGTTCAGGTCTTCGAAGGCAGTGTAGATCGTGTGACCGCTCTCGTCGGACTGGACATCTTCCGCCCCTGCCTCGATCGCGGCTTCCAGAACAGCGTCGGCTTCGCCGGCTTCCGGCTTGTAGATGATCTCGCCAACCCGGTCGAACATGAAGGACACCGACCCAGTTTCCCCCAGCGAGCCGCCGCATTTGGTGAAATACGAGCGGATGTTGGAAGCCGACCGGTTGCGGTTGTCCGTCAGAGCCTCGACGACCACGGCAACGCCGGCCGGGCCGTAGCCTTCGTAGCGGACTTCTTCGTAGTTGTCGTCGTCACCGGACTGGGACTTGTTGATCGCCCGCTGGATGTTTTCCTTCGGCATGGACTGAGCCTTGGCGTTCTGGACGGCAAGGCGCAGGCGCGGGTTCGAATCCGGATCCGGGTCGCCCATCTTCGCGGCGACGGTAATTTCCTTGGACAGCTTGGAGAACATCTTGGAGCGGGCCGCGTCCTGGCGTCCCTTGCGATGCATGATGTTCTTGAATTTTGAATGGCCTGCCATGGCTCTTCTCGGTTCTTTACAGGTGATGTCAGTGAAAACTGCGCCGCTTATAGGCAAGTTGACCCGGAAAATCCAGCGCAGAGAAAATCTCGCCGGTGGTCAGGCCCCGTCCGGCCAGAAGTGGGGGATCACGGGCTCCAGCCGCCCGCCGATCCGCAGTGGTGCGATCCGCTCGGCAAGACCCGTACGGTCGTCCGTCTCCAGGGCAACACCGCAGATCGTTGCATCGCCGTTCGCCGGGGTGAACCTGGAGCTCGGGATCTTGCGCTGAAACCGGTTGACCGGCTCTTCCTTGTCCATGCCCAGCACGCTGTCGTAAGCACCGCACATGCCTGCGTCCGACATATAGGCCGTGCCGTTTTCCAGGATCTGGTGATCGGCCGTCGGCACATGGGTGTGCGTACCGACAACGAGACTGACGCGGCCATCCAGGAAATGGCCCATGGCCTGTTTCTCGCTGGTGGCTTCGGCATGCATGTCGACGATGATCGCATCGGCCACATCGCCGAGCGGACATCCGTTGATCACGTTGTCGATGGCTGCAAAAGGATCGTCCAGCGCGTCCATATAGACGCGCCCCATCACATTGGCGACCATCACCCGCGCACCGTTTCTGGCGGTGAAGAGATGCGCACCGCGGCCGGGTGTTCCGTTAGGATAATTCACCGGACGCAGCAGCCTGTCCTGCCGTTCGATATAGACAAGCGTGTCGCGCTGGTCCCACACATGATTGCCGGTTGTGACCACGTCGGCGCCTGCGTCCAGAACATCCTGCAAGATGGCTTCGGTAATGCCGAACCCGGATGCAGCGTTCTCGCCGTTGACGATCACGAAGTCGAGCCGGTTGCTTTCCACCAGCTCCGGCAGTTGCTCAATGACGGCGGTACGGCCCACGCGGCCGACAAGATCGCCCAGAAACAGAATACGCATATATCTTCACTGAACGGCCTGCTTTCGGCTGTCAATCATGCCGTCAGCCGAACGCCCGGTACCCCTGCTCGGTCAAAATTCCATTCAACGGCTTGTCATGCGCTTCCGAGGGGACGCGGTCAACCTCCTGCAAGGAAAAGGCGAGCCCGATACACAAAAGGGGACCGGACTGTTGCAACTGCGCAATTGTGGTGTCGTAAAAAGCCTTGCCGTAGCCGATGCGCGTGCCCCGCGCGTCAAAGCCGGCGAGCGGCATCAGAAGAACGTCCGGACGCACTTCTTCGGCGGAAGGACCAGGTTCCGACGTACCGAAACCGGCTGAAACCAGTTCCGTGTCCCGTTCCAGGCGGCGGAAGATAAGGCTTGGCCCTGTCATTACAGGCAGGCTGAGCGGATGCCCGAGCTGACGCAGGCGATCCATCAGCGGGCGCGGATCGATCTCGTCGCGAATTGGCCAGAACCCGGCAACCACCGCTCCTGCCGGCAGCGGCAGATCATCGGCAAAATCACTCAGCTGAAGGCTTTTTTCAATCCGTTCGACAACAGGCATTGCCTTGCGGCGAGCCAGCACATCTTTGCGGAGCCTGTCTTTTTCGGTCGCGATGGTGGAAAGGTCGGTCATGAGGCCTCGTGTCAATTGCATCGGCCACCGTTCAGACAAACAAGAACGCGCAGCCGCCCGACCGTTGGATTTGCAATCCCGGGAAACCTACTATGTAGGTGGGCGCCGTATGCAACGGACCACGGCCCAGCGCAGGGACAGCTCCCAAGGGAATGCGTAAGGCCCCGGGGATAATGTTCCTGACGTATCGGGCAGCCGCAAGTACCGCATATAATCCGGTGCAGCCGCAATTACCAGTGCGGCATGAAATTCATCACAAACGAAGTTTCTTGAGAGTGGCTCGTGTGAACACGTGCAGCCTTGCTGCAAGATACCGGTCAGACAATCGCCTCAGGCGTTGTCCTGGGTGCGCAAGCTCTTGGACAGGCCATCGGCGAGGCTTTCGATGCGTGCGGCGGCCGTGTTGACCGCCCGCGAAAGCTCTTCCTCGTTCTGGCTCATGTTGTCGAGCGCGGCCACCTGCTGGTTCCTGGCGTCCGCCAGTTGCTCTTCAAGCCGGGCAACCTTGCGTTCCAGTTCCGAAAGCTGGTCGGCCGCCATGATGCCGGCCATCACCGTCAGGCGCTGGTCGCCGATTTCGCCAAAGGCGCCACGAAGGTCGTTGATCCAGCCGTCGAAACGCGCGGCGAGGCCCATCAGGCGCTCTTCCTCGCCGTCGTCGCACGCCATCCGGAACGACTTGCCGTTAATGGTAACCGTGATTTGAGCCATATGCGCCTAGCCTCCGTGCGCGTCGAGCACGCTGCGAATGGTTTCCATCGCAGAGACCAGCCGCCGGGACACATCCCGGTTGGCCTCTTCCAGGCGGGAAGCCCGTGCTTCGCTTTCATCAAGTGAGGCTGCCAATTGGGAGCGGTCTTCGCCAAGCCGCTGCAGATCGTCCTGCAGGGCATTCAGCGACCTGTCTGCGTCAAGGCGCCGCTGGACAGCCGCTTCGAGATTGCCGACGGCTTTGTCCAGGCGCTTTACCGCATCGGCCAGGCTGGTCTTTTCCATGCAGTCGACATCCGCCATTAATTACGTCGTCCCAATCGTTCTTCTGCGGCGGTCCGCCCATTCCTTCCGAGGTCAGACTGGAGATTTGGCGCTTTCAACCCTGTATTTGCTGCTCAAATTGCGTGCATTTCAGACAATGCGTGGCAAAGCGCGTTTCACGGCGAAAAAGCAAATCTTTGTTAGAGCATTGAGCTTAGGCGCCGCAACTTCTCTCAGTCAATGCCACCATTGGCAGAATCCTCAACTCTATAACGCGCGAAGGAAAAAATTCTTCCCCGACCAAGCCCGCAAAAGACCCAAGGCAGCTTTATTGACTCGGGTGCCGTTCCTGATATTTGTCTGGCGCCTGTTCGAGATTGACGAAAGTTAATTCTTGAGCAACGCACCTCAAAACAACCTTGCCGGGCTCCCTGCTTCGGCCAAGGGGGGCTCCAAAGCAAGCAACGGGACGACGATGACCGATCTTGATAAACACCAGCGCATGGCAAATGCGATCCGCTTTCTTGCCATCGATGCCGTGGAAAAGGCTAACTCCGGTCACCCAGGCCTGCCCATGGGCGCTGCGGATATCGCGACAGTTCTTTTTACCGAATTCCTGAAATTCGATCCGACATCCCCGAACTGGGCCGACCGCGACCGCTTCGTTCTGTCCGCCGGTCACGGTTCGATGCTGCTTTACAGCCTGCTGTATCTGCTCGGCTATGAAGATTTCTCGCTCGACGAGCTGAAGAACTTCCGCCAGCTCGGTGCGCGCACCGCCGGTCACCCGGAATACGGCCACGGCGCCGGCATCGAGACCACCACCGGGCCGCTCGGCCAGGGTCTCGGCAACGCGGTTGGCATGGCCATCGCGGAACGCCTGCAGTCGACCCGCTTCGGGGAAGACCTTGTCGATCACTACACCTATGTGCTGGCCGGGGACGGCTGCCTCATGGAAGGCATCAGCCAGGAAGCCCTGACGTTGGCAGGCCACCTGAAGCTCAACAAGCTGATCGTCATCTGGGACGACAACGGCATTTCCATCGACGGCAAGGTCGAAATCACCGATTCAACCGACCAGCAGGCCCGCTTCGCCGCATCCGGCTGGAACACGCTCAGCGTCGACGGTCACGACCCGGTTGCCATTTCCGCTGCAATTCGTCAGGCCCAGGCCAGCGACCGCCCGACCCTGATCGCCGCCAAGACCACCATTGGCTTCGGTGCTCCGAACAAGTCCGGCACCGCAAAGGTCCATGGCTCCCCGCTTGGTGCCGAGGAGATTTCCGGTACCCGCGCCGCGCTCAACTGGCCACATGCGCCGTTTGAAGTTCCGAGCGACATTCTGGACGCCTGGCGTATTGCCGGCCTTCGCTCTGCCCAGGCCCACAAGGACTGGCAGAAGCGCTTCGCCGAGGCAGACGCCGAGACCCGCGCCGAATTCGAGCGCCGCAATCGTGGCGACCTGCCGGCTGGCTTCACCCAGGCCGTTCTGGACTACAAGAAGAAGCTCGCTGACGAACAGCCCACCATGGCGACCCGCAAGGCGTCGGAAGCTGTCCTGACCGTCATCAACGAAGTGGTTCCGGAAACCATCGGCGGCTCCGCCGACCTGACCGGTTCCAACAACACCAAGACACCTCAGACCGCGCCTGTCACACCGGACGATTTCTCCGGCCGTTACATCCACTACGGTGTCCGGGAACACGGCATGGCGGCGGCCATGAACGGCATGGCCCTGCATGGCGGCCTGATCCCCTACTCCGGCGGCTTCCTGATCTTTTCCGATTATTGCCGCCCGTCGATCCGCCTCGCAGCGCTCATGGGCCAGCGGGTCATTCATGTCATGACCCACGATTCCATCGGCCTTGGCGAAGACGGTCCGACGCACCAGCCGGTGGAACATTTCGCCGCCCTGCGTGCCATCCCGAACCTGTCCTTCTTCCGCCCGGCAGACATCACCGAGACGCTCGAGTGCTGGCAGCTGTCGCTGGAAAACCGTGAAGGCCCGTCGGTCCTGGCGCTGACCCGTCAGAACCTGCCGTCGCTGCGCAAGACCTATGAGGAAGACAACCTCTGCGCCAGAGGCGCATACGTGCTTATCGACAGCGACGAAGATGCAGCCGTCACCATTTTCGCGACCGGTTCGGAAGTTGAGATCGCTGCCGACGCGCACAAGGATTTGACCGCTGCCGGCATTGCCGCTCGGGTGGTTTCCGTGCCTTCTTTCGAACTGTTCGAAGCTCAGTCTGACGACTACAAGGCCGCCGTTATCGGCAACAGCCCGGTCAAGATTGCCGTTGAAGCCGGCATCCGCATGGGCTGGGACCGCTTTATCGGTTCAGACGGTATCTTTGTCGGCATGACCGGCTTCGGCGCGAGCGCTCCTTACAAGGAGCTCTACGAGCATTTCGGCATCACGGCGGACGCCGTCGTTGCAGCCGCCAAGGCAAAGCTCGGCTCTTAACTTAAATCAATTCCCGGCACCAAGACTTCCTCCTATGGTGCCGGGCCTTTCGAGCACAAAGCTGCTCATCAAGTGACCACAACAAGTGGTTTTTAAATCGGTTTAGCCCATGATGAGGCACGCCGAAGATTGCGGGAGTGGATTATGGTAACCAAGATAGCAATCAATGGATTTGGACGCATCGGCCGCAATGTGCTGCGCGCCATCGTCGAATCCGGTCGCACCGACATTGAAGTCGTTGCGATCAACGACCTCGGCCCGGTCGAGACCAACGCGCATCTGCTGCGCTACGACAGCGTTCACGGCCGCTTCCCGGCAGAGGTCAAGGTCGATGGCGACACCATTTCCGTCGGCGGCGGCAAGCCGATCAAGGTGACCGCGATCCGCGATCCGAAGGAACTGCCCTGGGGCGAGCTTGGCGTCGAAGTCGCCATGGAATGCACCGGCATCTTCACCGCCAAGGAAAAGGCCTCCATGCATCTGGAAGCCGGCGCCAAACGCGTTCTGGTCTCCGCTCCGGCTGACGGTGCCGACAAGACCATCGTCTACGGCGTCAACCACGATGCGCTGACTGCGAACGACCTGGTGGTTTCCAACGCGTCCTGCACCACTAACTGCCTGTCCCCGGTTGCCTATGTGCTGAACGAAGCCATCGGCATCGAAAAAGGCTTCATGACGACGATCCACTCCTACACCGGTGATCAGCCGACCCTGGACACCATGCACAAGGATCTCTACCGCGCCCGTGCTGCGGCCATGTCCATGATCCCGACCTCCACCGGCGCCGCGAAGGCCGTCGGCCTGGTGCTGCCGGACCTGGCTGGCAAGATGGACGGTGTTGCCATCCGCGTCCCGACCCCGAACGTTTCCGTGGTCGACCTGAACTTCATCGCCAAGCGCGACACCACCGTTGAGGAAATCAACGAAGCCATCAAGGCAGCAGCTAACGGCAAGCTGAAGGGTGTGCTCGGCTACACCGAAGACAAGCTGGTTTCCATGGACTTCAACCATGACAGCCATTCCTCGGTCTTCCATTGCGACCAGACCAAGGTCATGGACGGCACCTTCGTGCGTATCCTGTCCTGGTACGACAACGAGTGGGGCTTCTCCAACCGCATGGCCGACACGGCTGTGGCAATGGCAAAGCTCATCTGATTGTTGCCTTCGAAAGACGCCGGGCCATCCGGCGTCTTTTTTGGTCGGCACGGGTGCCAATTCCGGCAAGACCGCGACACGGTTTTCATTTCAGGCATAGCTCCAGGGCAAAGGTCATGTAGACTGGAACTGCAGACACGTGCAGTTCAATCCTGGAGACGCCGTCATGACTGCCTTACTGGTCATTCTTGGGTCGTTGTTCGCGGTTGGTTGCCTGGTGGGTTTCGGCTTCTATTGGGTCGACATGAAGAGGGACAACGAACGGTTCCCTTCAGATCAGGACTCGGAGCCTGATATCGGCAATCCCGATACCGACGCCTTGCGAAAGCCGGATTTCCCGGCCGGAAATTCCTGATGCCAATTGAAGGATCCAGAAAATGACCACTCTGACATTTCTGTTCGGATTTGTTGTGCTGATCGGCGTCGGCTTCTATTTCGTCGAACGGTCGAAGGAACGCTCCGCGAGAAACACCAAACGGAGCTGGCAGCCGGATGTGGATAGCCAAAAATCCGAAACGATGGCCAGCCTTCAAACACCACCCGATCGATAGCCCTCCCGAAAAGACATTTTTCCCTTCCCGGAGTTCCCTGCTTGCTCGAACTGCTCACCGTCATTTCGCTGACCGTCGTGGTCGCAATCGTTCCCGGGCCCGACTTTGCCGTCGTCCTCCGCAACGCACTCATCGGCGGACGTCTCGCCGGCATAATGACTGCGCTCGGCATCGCGCTGGCGCTTGGCGTACATGTCACTTACGCGCTGGCGGGCATCGGCCTGATCGTTTCCCAGTCGATCCTGCTCTTCAACGCGCTGAAGCTGATCGGCGCGGCCTACCTCGTTTTCCTAGGCGTCACCATGTACCGCACGGCATCGAAGGAGATGCCGGCCGATGGCGCCCTGTCCGGCATGTCTCCCTTCCGCGCGCTCCGCTGGGGCTTCTTCACCAATGTGACCAATCCGAAGGCAACCATGTTCGCCCTGTCGGTATTCCTTCAGGTGACGTCTCCCGCAACGCCGCTCTGGACGCAGATCGGCTACGGCGTAATCATGGCCGGTGGCGTGTTCCTGTGGTTCGTTCTGGTGACCGTCTTCTTCACCCTGCCTGCCGTGCGCCTCAAGTTCATGCGTGCCAAGCTCTGGATGGAGCGCTCCTTCGGCATTCTGCTGACCTTGTTCGGCATCGGCATCGCCGTTTCCACAAACTCCAGCCGTCCTTGAAGACAGGCGTTTTCCAACAGGTGAATCAATGGCTTTCAAAACTCTCGATGATCTGACTGACATTGCCGGCAAACGCGTTCTGGTCCGCGTCGACCTCAACGTGCCGATGGATGGTGGAAAGGTGACCGATACCACCCGTATCGAACGCGTTCTGCCGACCATCCGCGAACTGTCCGACAAGAAGGCGAAGGTCATCCTGCTGGCCCATTTCGGCCGTCCGAAGGGTGAACGCGTTGCCGGCATGTCGCTCGGCCCGGTCGCCTTGGCGGTCGCATCTCTTCTTGGCCAGCCTGTCGTCTTTGCTGACGACTGTATCGGTCAGGCCGCGAAGGATGCTGTCGACGTGATGGTCGATGGCGATGTCCTGCTTCTGGAAAACACCCGCTACCATGCGGGCGAGGAAAAGAACGACCCGGACTTCGCAAAGGCCCTTGCCGCCAATGGCGACATCTATGTCAACGACGCCTTTTCCGCCGCCCACCGGGCTCACGGTTCCACCGAAGGCATCGCCCGGCTTTTGCCTGCCTATGCCGGCCGCACCATGCAGGCGGAACTTGAAGCGCTCGGGTCCGCACTCGGCAATCCGGTTCGTCCGGTTCTCGCTGTTGTCGGCGGCGCCAAGGTGTCTTCCAAGATCGATCTTCTGGAAAACCTTGTGACCAGGGTCGACATGCTGGTGATCGGTGGGGGCATGGCCAACACCTTCCTGGCAGCGCAGGGTACGGATGTCGGCAAGTCGCTGTGCGAACATGATCTTGCGGAAACGGCGAAACGCATCATGACCGCAGCCGACAAGGCCGGTTGCGAGATCGTCCTTCCGGTCGATGCCGTTGTCGCGAAGGAATTCAAGGCCGGTGCGGAAAACGAGACCGTATCACTCGATGCCATTCCGGCCGACGGCATGATCCTCGATGTCGGCGCAGCCTCCATCGAAACGGTGAAGGCCAGGATCGATACCGCCAAAACTCTCGTATGGAACGGTCCGCTGGGTGCCTTCGAGATCGCACCATTCGACACCGCTACGGTTGCTGCCGCCAAACACGCAGCCGCCAATACCAGGGCCGGCAAACTGAACTCCGTGGCCGGTGGCGGCGACACCGTCGCAGCACTCAATCATGCTGGCGCTGCGGACGATTTCTCCTATGTCTCCACCGCCGGTGGCGCCTTCCTGGAATGGCTGGAAGGCAAGGAACTGCCGGGAGTAAAGGCACTCGAAGCCTGACGGCTCAAAGGAACAGGGAACCGCAATGCAACGCTGTTTCACCAACATTCTGACCGAGGAGGTCGCCGCGACGGCGGCCTTCTACGAAGATCTGTTGGCCATGCAGCCCCAATTCGTGTCCGACTGGTTCGTTAGTCTGGCAGATGCGGAAAACCCTTCCCTTGAACTCGGCATCCTGAAACAGACAAGCGAGATTGTCCCGGCCCGTGCGCAGCGGGCAACCGCCGGGGTTATCCTTACATTTGTCGTCGACAATTGCGCGGAGGTATACGAGCGCGCCCAGACGCTCGGTGTGAATGTGGTCGAGGCACCTCGTGAAATGCCTTATGGCCAGATGCGGATGATTGTCAGGGATCCGGCAGGAACCTTTGTCGATATCAGTTCGCCGGTCTAAACTGTCACGGGGCAGGCAGTCGGAACGCCTCAATTTAATTCGATCTGCAAATTAAATCTGCCGGGACGTTTTCCGGCAGGCCCTTGTATTTTAATTGATTTAAGCGGTCACGCCCCTCTGTTCATGGCTGAAAATCTTGTTAGAACCACCGGGACTTGACGCACCGCAAAATAGGTGTCGTGATTTTCGCCAGCCTTGTCGGCTCATCGGAACCGCACCCTCGGGAGATTTTTGATGGCACGTATCACCCTCCGCCAGCTTCTTGATCATGCTGCTGAACACGACTACGGCGTTCCGGCATTCAACATCAACAACATGGAGCAGGCGCTGGCGATCATGGCAGCGGCGGACCAGACCGATTCGCCGGTCATCATCCAGGCTTCCCGTGGCGCACGGTCCTATGCCCACGACATCATGCTGAAGCACATGATGGATGCGGTCGTGGAAATCTATCCGCACATTCCGGTCTGCGTGCATCTGGATCACGGCAATGCGCCACAGACCTGCATGACCGCCATCCAGGCCGGTTTCACCTCGGTGATGATGGACGGCTCGCTGGAAGCCGACGGCAAGACCCCGGCCAACTGGGACTACAACGTCGGCGTCACCAAGACCGTGACCGACATGTCCCATCTGGGCGGTATTTCGGTCGAAGGCGAACTCGGCGTTCTGGGGTCGCTGGAAACCGGTATGGGCGACAAGGAAGACGGCCACGGCGCTGAAGGCAAGCTCAGCCACGACCAGTTGCTGACCGATCCGGAAGAGGCAGTCAAATTCGTGCAGGAAACCAAGGTCGATGCGCTCGCCATCGCCATGGGCACCAGCCACGGCGCCTACAAGTTCACCCGCAAGCCGGACGGCGAAATTCTCGCCATGCACGTGATTGAGGAAATTCACCGCCGTCTTCCGGAAACCCACCTTGTCATGCACGGCTCGTCTTCCGTGCCGCAGGACCTGCAGGACATCATCAACCAGTATGGCGGTCAGATGCCGCAGACCTGGGGTGTGCCGGTTGAGGAAATACAGCGCGGTATCAAGAACGGCGTGCGCAAGGTCAACATCGACACCGACAACCGGATGGCGATGACTGGCCAGATCCGCAAGATCCTGAGTGAGAACCCGGGTGAATTCGATCCGCGCAAATACCTGAAGCCGGCCCGCGATGCCATGCAGAAACTGTGCATCGAGCGTCTCGAAGCCTTCAACACCGCCGGACAGGCGTCCAAGATCAAGAAGATCATTACGCTTGCCGATATGGCCAAACGCTATCAGACTGGCGAACTGGATCCGAAAGTCGCGTGATTTTCGGCAGGACCGGCAGATAAATTCTTTCACTTTCTTGAAAGAGGGGCCTTGCGTCCCTCTTTCGCCGTCTTTAGGGACAAAATCCCGATCAGACATCAACCAGGACCGCACAAGTGAACCGTCCCCGCCTCTTTCTCGTGACGCCGCCGGAATTTGACACCGCCGAGATGGCGGCCAAGCTCAAACAGGCCTTCACCGGCGGCGACATCGCCTGCGTGATGATCTACCTGCCAAGTGCCAGCACAAAGGAACTGCAGGCCGCCGCCAGCGAACTGGTGCCGATCATCCAGGAAGGCGGTGCAGCGGCGATCGTCTACCGCGACACCCAGGCGGCCGGCCGCAGCGGTGCCGACGGAGTTCATGTCGACACGTCACTGGAAGACCTGAAACTGGCGGTGGAAAGCTTCAAACCCGATCGGATCGTCGGTACCGGCGGCACCAAGCTGAAGCATGATTCCATGGAATGGGCCGAGACCGGGGTCGATTACATCTTGTTCGGCAAACTGGATCTGCCTGAAAAGGCCGAAGCCCATGACAGAACCCTGGCCAGCGCGTCGTGGTGGGCGGAACTGTTCGAAACACCCTGTGTCGCGCTTGCCGGCAACTCGCTCGACACCCTGGGCGATGTGGCAGCGACCGCTGCAGATTTCGTTGCCCTCAAGGACGCCGTCTGGCAATCCGCCACGGACATTTCATCTGTCATTGCCGAAGCCAACCGTATTCTGGACGCCCATCCCTTTCCCGAAGCCGAATAGCCCGAGCTGGATGCATGCCGACACCTGAAACGAGCCGACACCGGAAATTTCCTGCCTCATTTCTGCTGGCTGCAGGGCTGCTGGCTGCCGGACTGCTGTCATCCGTGTCGTTGTCTCCGGTACTTGCACAGGAGAATGCCGCCGCCAGTGAGACGACCGAGACAGACGGTGCGGCTCCGGGGTCCGAAACGCCGGTGGGCGCGGATGGCGAGCCGCTGCCGGTGTTGATCGATGTCACGACCAAGGACAAGACGCTGCTGAGCATTGTCGACGCGGGTCCTCCGAAACTGGAAGAAGGCGAAGTTGCCTCCGCGGATACCGCATATGCCGCCTTTCAGCGCGGCTGGTTCCTGACCGCGCTCGGTTTGGCAACGCCGCTTGCAGAACAGGGTGACAAGGCGGCCCAGGCCCTACTCGGTGTGCTGCATGAGGCTGGGCTCGGCATTCACCAGGACAAGGCAAAAGCCGCCGACTGGTACCGACTGGCGGCCGCCAAGGGCGATACCGGATCTGCCATGCAGCTCGCCCAGCTCTATCTGCTGGGTACCGGTGTCGAGGTCGACAAGAAGAAGGCCGCCGATCTTTTCGAAGAAGCGGCCGCGGCCGGCAATGCATCCGCGCTCTACAATCTGGCCCTGCTCTACGAAGAAGGTGAAGGCCGCCCCTTCGATGAAAAGAAATCGCGCGAGCTTCTGGAACAAGCGGCCAAGCTCAACGATCCGGAAGCGCAATATGCGCTCGGCCTGTCCTATCTGGAAGCTCAGACCGGTCTGAACGACCCCGGGCTCGGCGCGTTCTGGCTGGGCCGCGCAGCCCGCCGCGGGCACACCTCGGCACAGGTCTATTACGGCATCCTGAGGTTCCAGGGCAAAGGCGTGGATCCGAACGAAGCGGAAGCCGCCGACTGGTTCGAGCGGGCAGCAACTGCCGGCAACCCGGTCGCGATGAACAGACTGGCCCGGGTCTATGCCTATGGCCGTGGCCGGGAGCAGAATTTTGCCGCCGCCGCCGGCTGGCACCTGATTGCCCGCACGCTCGGCGTTGCGGATTTCTCCCTCGACCGGATTGTCGAGAGCCTGGACGAAACCACGATGGACGAAGCCCGCAAGCTTGCCGAACAATATTCGGCCACATTGATGGCTCCGTCACAGGACCCTACCAAGGAATCTCCGTAAACCTTGCGATGACGCGCGGAATCGTAAGGATGTTTGCCTTTTTTCCTTGAACTCCACCGGCTTTTGTGGTGGACAGGCGCGAGCAAATTTCAGGCGCACCGGCGTCCCGCCGGTCACCGCCCTGCTACAGGTTCTGTTGAGTTTTGGAGTTTTGTCGTGGCTTGGGAGCAAATCCCATCGGGCACGGCTGATTTCCAATGGTCACCGGACCCTGAGATCCAAACAAATCAAACAGTCGGTCGTTCCATGAAAATCAACGGAAACGAAATAAAGCCCGGTAACGTGCTTCAGCACCAGGACACGCTTTGGGCGGTTGTCAAAGTCCAACACGTCAAGCCGGGCAAAGGCGGCGCCTTTGCACAGGTTGAAATGAAAAACCTGCTCGATGGCCGCAAGCTCAACGAGCGTTTCCGCTCCGAAGACAAGGTCGAGCGCGTCCGCCTGGAACAAAAAGACTTTCAGTATCTCTACACCCAGGAAGACATGCTGATCTTCATGGACACGGAAACCTACGAGCAGCTGGAACTTCAGGCTGATTTCGTCGGCGACCGCGCCGCCTTCCTGCAGGACGGCATGATGGTGACCGTGGAACTGCACGAAGAGCGCCCGATCGGCATCACCCTGCCGCAGTTCGTTACCCTGGAAATCCGGGAAGCCGACGCGGTGGTGAAGGGCCAGACCCAGTCTTCGTCCTACAAGCCCGCGCTGATGGAAAACGGCGTGCGCGTCATGGTTCCGCCGTTCATCACGGCCGGCGAAAAGATCATCGTCGACACCGGCTCTCTGGAATACGTCCGCCGCGCGGACTGACCTCCGGCCGGCAAGACTTCAAACTGGCGCGCCCGGATTTCGCCGGGCAGCGCCCAACAACAAGTGACGAAAAATGGCCCGCACAGCTCTCCTCAACGTGATGGTTCAAGCCGCAACGAAAGCCGGACGCTCTCTGGTTCGCGATTTCGGTGAAGTTGAAAACCTTCAGGTGTCCCGCAAGGGGCCCGGCGACTTCGTCTCGGCAGCCGACCGCCGCGCCGAGGACATCGTGCGTGCCGAACTGACCAAGGCTCGCCCGACCTTCGGGCTGGTCATGGAAGAAAGCGGCGAAATCGAGGGTACGGACGGCCAGCACCGCTGGCATGTCGACCCGCTCGACGGCACCACCAACTTCCTGCACGGCATTCCGATCTTCGCCACCTCCATCGCACTGGAGCGGGCTGGCGAGATCGTTGCCGGCGTCATCTACAACCCGGTTATGGATGAGCTCTACACCTCCGAACGTGGCCGTGGCGCATTCCTCAACGACCGTCGCCTGCGCGTTGCCGGCCGCACCGAACTGACCGAGATGGTGTTCGGCACCGGCCTTCCCTTCATCGGGATGGGTGACCATGGCCGGACCCTGCGCGAACTGCGCTACATCATGCCGGAAGTTGCAGGCGTTCGCCGTTGTGGCGCAGCCGCGCTTGATCTCGCCTGGACCGCATCCGGCCGCCTGGACGGCTTCTGGGAGCGCAATCTCAACAGCTGGGACATTGCAGCTGGTCTCCTGATGGTGCGTGAAGCCGGCGGCTTCGTCAGCGACCTTCAGGGCAAGAACAAGATGCTGGAAAGCGGCGATGTGGTGGTCGGCAACGAAGACGCCCACAAATACCTGCTTCAGCTTCTGAAAAAGGCGGATACCCCCGCGCAGGGCTGATAATTTCGCCCATCCCGGAAAAGAACCGCCGCACGAAAAACATCGTCCTGAGGAAGTGCGTAGCGCTGCCTCGAACGATGGGCGGTGAACTTTGGCGCAGGTCGCCCATGCACGGAGACGGGCCGCACTGTCCGTCTCGGGCTGACGGTAGCCTTTGGATAAACCTGCCGGTTTTCAGGCTTTCCAGACTTTATTCGGGCTTCTGCCGCAATTCGAGGTTTCCAAGCCGTTAAAAATCACGCTATCAATCAGTTACGTCCAATTCAGGTGATTGATAACGCAATATGGCCCGTGAATTCGACCCCTACAGCCTGTCCAGTCCGCGGGCCTATCTGACCTTCATGATCATCTTCCTGGTGATCGTTGCCTTCATCGCCTTCATCCTGTTCCCGCAGATATCGACGGCTTTCATGAGCAACCCGGGTCTGAATGGCCTGATCGTGCTTGTCGGCGTGTTCGGTGTGCTGCTGCTGTTCGGCCGCGTGATCCGCCTGTTCCCGGAAATCTCCTGGGTCAACAGTTTCCGGATCGGCGACCCGGGCCTCGACACGCGTTCGCCGGTCCTGCTGGCGCCGATGGCGGCCCTGCTCGGCAACAAGTCCGGCGACATGGCCCTGACGCCAACCACCGCCCGCTCGATCCTCGATTCCATCGGCATGCGCCTTGAGGAAAGCCGCGAGATGTCGCGCTATCTCACCGGCCTTCTGGTGTTCCTCGGCCTCCTTGGCACCTTCTGGGGCCTGCTGCAGACGGTCAGCTCGGTCGGCGCCACCATCCAGTCGCTCGACGTCGGCTCGGGCGATGCCAACGTCATCTTCGAAGATCTGAAAGCAGGCCTGGAAGCCCCCCTGTCCGGCATGGGCACGGCTTTCTCGTCCTCGCTGTTCGGTCTCACGGGCTCGCTGGTGCTGGGCTTCCTGGATCTGCAGGCCGGCCAGGCGCAGAACCGGTTCTACAACGAACTGGAAGACTGGCTGTCCACGGTCACCGACATCGACCCGGAAGAAAGCCTGTTCAACGCACCGGATTCACCGGGCGTCGAACAGATACAGGCCTCTATCTCCGCCTTGCAGAAAAGCGTCGAGGACGGTGGCAGCAAGAATGCCAATCAGGCCATGGCCAATCTGGCGGAAGGCATCCAGGGCCTCGTCAAACATGTGCGCTCCGAACAGCAGATGATGCGCGACTGGGCCGAGGCCCAGGGCGAACAGCAAAAGCGCATCGAAGGGCTCCTGTCTTCGATCGCCGCGGCCTTCGACCGCGCGAAGGAGTAGACGATGGCCGGACTGGCAGCATTGCGCGCCCGCCGGAGGGCCCAGTCGACCGACTACTGGCCCGGCTTCGTCGACGCCATGGCGACGCTGCTGCTCGTCATCATCTTTCTGCTATCCATCTTCATGATTGCGCAGTTCTTCCTGTCGCAGCAGCTCTCGGGACGCGACACGGTTCTGAACCGGCTCAACGCCCAGATCAGCGAACTGACCGAGCTTCTTGCCCTGGAACGTGCCAACTCCGGCGAACTGGAAGACACGATCCTCGGGCTGCAGGCCAGCCTTTCCGATGCACAGGCCGAACAGACCCGCCTGCTCGGTCTTCTGGAAAACAGTTCCGGTGCAGCCGATGCTGCCGGCGGCCGCGCCTCGCAGCTGGAAAACCTGCTCGACGACGAGCGCCAGATCAGCCAGGAAGCTCTTGCCCAGGTCGAGCTGCTCAACCAGCAGATCGCCGCGTTGCGCCGTCAGATAGCCGCCGCCAACGCCGCTCTTGAAGCTTCTGAGGCAAAGGAAGCCGACAGCCAGGCCAAGATCGCGAGCCTTGGCAAGCGGCTGAACGCCGCGCTGGTGCAACGCGTGCAGGAACTGTCGCGCTATCGCTCCGACTTCTTCGGCCGCTTGCGCGAGATTCTGTCCCAACGCTCCGACATCTCCGTTGTCGGCGACCGGTTCGTGTTCCAGTCCGAAGTGCTGTTCGACAGCGGCCAGGAAGACATCAATCCGGAAGGCCGGCAGGAGCTCGACAAGCTCGCAGACGCCATCCAGGAACTCAGCGGTCAGATACCGGACGAGATCAACTGGGTGCTGCGTGTCGACGGGCACACCGACGCCCGCCCCCTGTCGGGCACCGGGCGCTTGCGCAACAACTGGGAACTCTCCGCCGCCCGCGCCATTTCCGTTGTCCGATACCTGATCGAACGCGGCGTCGACCCCAAACGTCTTGTCGCCGCCGGTTTCGGCGAATTCCAGCCGCTGGAGGAAGGCGACACGCCGGAAGCCCTGGCCAAGAACCGCCGGATAGAGCTGAAGCTGACGGAACGCTGAGGCTGGTCCCAGCTCAACGGGCTTTGGTGAATTCGCGCGTCATGTCCGGCGAAAAGAACATGTCTGCTTGACTTTCCCGCCCCTGCACGGATTTCTCAAACGCATGCAGATCCTTAAAGGCCATTGGCAGCTCATTCTGATCACGGCGGTCATGTTCCTGTTCTGGAACACCTTCCTTGTCGTGCCCCTGAAAATCCTGATCGTCTATCTACATGAGCTTTCTCACGCCCTGGCCGCCATTTTGACCGGCGGGTCCGTCGAGGAAATCTCCCTCTCGCCCTGGCAGGGTGGACACGCGATCACGCGCGGCGGTAGCCGTTTCCTGACATTGACGGCCGGATATCTCGGCTCTCTCGTCATCGGCATGGCGCTTCTGATGATAGCCCTGAAGACCGATGCGGACCGCATTGTACTTGGGCTGCTCGGGGCCTTCACCTTGCTGGTTGCGCTGCTTTATATCCGCGATCTCTTCGCCCTGGCCTTTTGCATCGGCACAGGTGTCGCCATGCTGGCGGCTGCCCGGTATCTCAGTGTCACGATCAACGACCTGATCCTGCGCGTCATCGGTCTGACCAGCATCCTCTACGTGCCCTTTGACATCTTCGACGATACCATTCGCCGCTCGGGTGCCCGATCGGACGCCTACATGCTGGCGGACGAGTTCGGCGGACCGACCATTTTCTGGGGCGGTCTCTGGCTTCTGGCAAGCCTTGCCATCATCTACCTGTGTCTCAGGCACGGTCTGGGTGACAGTAGCAACGTCGATTTTCGCAAGCGCGTTCAAAAAGGCTAGCATTTGCCGCTTGACCTTACGGCCTGCAAGGGCTGACCTTTGGCGGGCCCATCCTTACCGGAGACACATCATGCTGGACCTGCGCCCCAATTGCGAATGTTGCAACAAGGATCTACCGCCTCAGTCGGATGACGCCTTCATATGTACTTTCGAATGCACGTTTTGCGCGGACTGCGCTCGGAATGTCCTGCATGGCACCTGCCCCAACTGCGGTGGCAACCTGCAACCACGGCCGATCCGTCCAGCCGCAGCCCTGCTGCGCCATCCCGCATCCACAGAGCGGATCCTCAAGCCGGAAGGCTGCGGTCAGATCACCTAGAGAAAATTGCCCCCGACGAAGATCACCAGAAGGCCTGCGCCGCCTGAGGCCAGTTTCTGCAAGGGCTTCTTGAAGCCGATGACCGCGTAGGAGACAAGGCCCAAACCAAGGCCGGTCTTGACCGCCGCGAGCAGCGCCGGCAGCGGACGGGCGGCAAGCTCCAGCACCGCCGGATTGGCCACCATGGCCAGCGGGATGATATAGAGGCCGATGCCGAGCGCCATGGCGGAGAGCGCGACCTTCAGCCAGTTTTCGCCGATCATGCCGGCGGCAATGAAGACCGCACCGCAGACCGGCGGCGTGATGGTCGACAGCAGCGCAAACCAGAAGACGAAAAGATGCGCCTGCAACGGCTCCAGCCCCTGCTGCATCAGGGCCGGTCCGGCAACGGAAACGCATATCACATAGGCGGCAGTTGTCGGCACTTCCATACCCAGGATCAGGCAGGCAAGCGCGGTCAGGAAAAGAGACGGCCACAGGTACCCGCCGGATCCCGACAGAATCAGCGAGGTAATCTTTACGCCCAGGCCGGTAATCGCGAGCACGCCGATGATGATCGACGCGCAAACGATGATCGAGGCGATGACTGACACCTGCCGGGCGGCATTCAGGACCGCGCTTTCCAGACGCAGCAGGATTTCCTTGAACGCAAAGGTCCCCCGGGCGTTGAAGAACAACAGTGCGAATCCAGCCAGGATGGCAATGCAGGCGGCATATTGTGGTGTGTAGCGCGCAACGAACATTCCCCATAAAAGCACGGTAAACGGCACCAGGAAGAAGGCAGACGTAATGGCGACCTGGCGCATCTGTGGCTGGTCCTCACGGTCGATAGCGGCAAGGTCATACCGCTTGGCGTAGGCATTGATGCCCACCCAGACCGCGAAAAAATAGAGGATTGCCGGCAGCAGGGCCGCCGCCATGATCTGGGTGTAGGGCACCCGTGTCAGCTCTACCATGACGAAGGCCCCTGCCCCCATCAATGGCGGCATGATCTGTCCACCGGAAGACGCAACCGCCTCGACTGCCGCCGCCAGTTTCTTCGGGTAGCCGAGCCGCGTCATTGCCGGCAGCGTGATCGCGCCCGTGGAGGCCACATTGGCGGACGCCGAACCGGAAATGGACCCGAACAGCGCCGAGGACAGGACCGACACCTTGGCCGCTCCGCCCTTCAGCCGTCCTGCCGCCGCAGCAGCAACATTCATGAAGCCCTGCCCCGCCTCCCCTGCGTTGAGCACCGCTCCGAAGATCACGAAAATGGCGACGACACCCACCGAAACGCCGGTGAGGCTGCCCCAGACACCGCCTTCTGCAATGGTCAGCGTACCGAGAAAACTGGCGAGCGGCGTGCCGGAATGACCGAACTCACCCGGAATGTGCTGGCCGAACATGCCATAGGCCAGCGCGAGTGCGGCAACCACAGGCAATGGCCAGCCAATCGCGCGGCGCGCCCCTTCAAGGACGACCAGCAGCAGGATGCCCGCCAGCCAGAACTGGAAATCGCCTTCCAGAAAGCCGTATTGATCGGAGAGCGCGGACTGATTTGCCGCGATCCAAAGGCAGACAGCCACCCCCGCGACACACAGGATTGCACCGCTGACACGCGTGAGCGCGCCACCTTTTGCAAAGATGAAAATCCATGGCAGGGCAAGCGCGAGGTGAAGCGGGCGGCTGACGAGGTTCGGCACCAGGCCGGAAAAGATCAGCCCGAGATGAAACACCACAAGCACCGTTGCAAGAAGAAGCATGGCCATTCGCTGGAAGGGCGATGTCGCGGTCTCACCACTGATCATTGGCAGAAATTTCTATCTGGCTCCGCAACCGTCCAGCCGAGAAGGACCAAACAGCAGCTGCACGGTTTCAATCTGTCAGAGCCCCAGCACCCGGCAGGGTTTCCGTTGTCACTGAGCAGACATGGAAATGCCCGGCGGACGATCTCCCCGGACCTGTGTATTTCAGCTCGAACAATGCGGGGCGCCACTTTCGGCAGGTCCTGCCATGGCGCCCCGTATTGCGTCTTGAAACTTATTTCTGCGCGTCGGTCAACTCGATGCCGGCTTCCTGGTAGTAGCGTGCGGCACCCGGATGGATCTTGCCGGTGATGTTGGCCATCAGCGCCTGATCGACACCGTTCCACCACGGCGCTTCTTCGCCCATCTTGGCCTTCTCATCCCAGAAGGTCTTGGTCAGCGCGTAGGCCGTATCGTCGTCCATCGCGGAGGTCGTATAGGCAACGACCGGCAGTGACGTGGTGACAATGTCTTCAGCTTGGCCGGCATAGGTACCTGCCGGAATGACCAGCTTCGAGCGCTTGGTTTCGGCAATCTGATCGTCGCTGAGCGAAAGCACCGTCACGTCCGTGGAAGCGGCAGCCTCGATGACATTCGGTGCGGGCCAGGAGCCGGCGGTTACGAAACCGTCGATCTGGCCGTTCTTGAGTGCGGCAACGGCGTTGGACAGTTCGGCGTCGGCAATATTGACCTTGCCGTCCAGACCGAACATCTTGAGATATTTCTCGCCTTCCGTCGCCCCGAAGGAGCCCTTGCCGAGAAGGATCGTCTTGCCTTCCATGCTGGCAAAGTCGGTCACGCCACTGTCGGCCGACATGACGAAATGCATGGTCAGCGAAGGAATCGGGAAGAGAGCGCGGATTTCGTCGAACTTCGGATCGCCCTTGCCTTCGAACATGGCCTTGCCGCCCTGGGCGAGGGATACGAGCGCAGGCGGCGTCGTGAAGACATAGTCACCACCGCGCGCCTTGGCTTCCATCACGTTCTGAACGGAGCCCTGGCTTTCTTCCACGGTGACGATCATGTCGCCATTGCTGCCGGCCTTGATGGCTTCCGCGATCTGGACGCCCATCTGGTAATAGGACGAGCCAGATTTGGCGGATTTATAGGTGATCCGCGTTTCGGCATGGGCCTGGAACGTGCCAAGAGCGAGTGTCAGGCCAAAGGCAAGTTTCAAAAATCTGTTTGTCATGAGCGTCTCCCGAATTTTTCAGGCAGACTATTGTGTGATCTTCGGCGTGGCAACGCGTTTTCATATGATCTGGGTACGGCTCACGACGAAATTTCAGCCACTCCACACCCTGGACGGGCAAGCCGAAAATCTACGCCTGCAGGGTCAAACAAAAACCGCCGGCTGAGCCCAGCCGGCGGTTTTGAAATCTGCTGAAAACAGGAAGCGATCAGCGGTTTTCGTCGTCTTCGCCGTTTCCGTCGTCTTCCTCGCCTTCGTCCTGAGCTTCGCTCTTCAGCGAGTTCAGTTTGGCGAACACGGCGTCGGCGTCGATTTCTTCTTCTTCCTCACGCTGGATCGGCTTGGACGGGTCGAGCGAGAAAGCAGCCGCGATGGCGTCTTCGCTGGTGCTGTCTTCGACAGACATCAGGGTCTCGTTCACTTCGCCGGCCATCGGCAACGGAGCGTTCTTCGCAGCCTTTTCGACTTCCATGTCCAGCTCAAGCTGGCTGCACAGGCCCAGGGTAACCGGGTCGGACGGGGTCAGGTTCGCCGAATTCCAGTGGGTCCGGTCGCGGATCGCGGCAATGGTCGGCTTGGTTGTGCCGACCAGGCGCATGATCTGAGCGTCCTTCAGTTCCGGATGGTTCCGCACCAACCACAGGATCGCGTTCGGACGGTCCTGACGGCGCGACACCGGAGTGTAGCGCGGACCCTTGCGCTTCGATTCAGGCACCACCACTTTCGACCCCTGCAGCTTCAGCTGATAGTTCGGGTCTCTCTGAGCCTTTTCGACTTCTTCACGGGAGAGCTGGCCTGTCAGGATCGGATCGAGGCCCTTGATCCCCTGGGCGGCTTCGCCATCGGCAATCGCCTTCACTTCAAGCGGATGCAGTCTGCAGAAGGAGGCGATCTGAGTGAAACTCAGCGCAGTATTGTCCACGAGCCAGACGGCGGTTGCCTTCGGCATTAGCGGCGTGTTCGCCATCGGATAAATTCCTCTCGTCTGCTCCCTCGCCTGGCAGGGCGAAAAAGCGGTGTTCCTTGGTCAATTTCCTGGAAAGTGGGCGGAATATATGTCGAAAAACACGGAAACGCAAATACTCGCGTAACAATCGTGCTCTCTCAGGTTTCCGTACGGCATCAGACCTCCACCGTCAGGACGATTTTTCCAATATGGCCAGAGCCTTCCATGCGCCGGTGGGCTTCCGCAGCTTCAGACAGAGGATAGGTGGAATCCATCACCGGGGCGACTTTCCCCGATTCGAGCAGCGGCCAGACCTTCTCTTTCAGGCTTTCCGCAATCGCCGTCTTGAAGGCATCACTGCGCGGACGCAGCGTCGATCCGGTATGGGTCAACCGCTTGACCATCAGCCGGGAGAAATTGACGTTCTCGGCAATCCCGTTCAGCGTCGCGATCTGGCAGATCCGTCCCTCGACAGCTGCAGCCTTCCAGTTCCGCTCCACATAGTCACCCCCGACCATGTCGAGGATCACGTTGACCCCTTCACCGCCGGTGATGTCCAAGATCACCTTTTCGAAGTCCTCTTCGCGATAGTTGATAGCGTGGTCCGCGCCGAGCTTTCGTACCGCCTCGGCCTTCTCGGCTGAACCGACGGTGGTGAAGACCTCCGCTCCAAATGCCTTGGCCAACTGGATCGCGGTCGTACCGATACCCGACGTGCCGCCGTGAACCAGGAAGCGCTCGCCGCTCTTCAGGCCGCAGCGATCGAACACATTCGTCCAGACGGTGAAGAAGGTTTCCGGAACGGCCGCCGCTTCGACCATTGAAAGGCCCTTCGGTACCGGAAGCGCATGGCCCTCCGGCACCTTGCAGTAGGTCGCGTACCCGCCACCTGGGGCAAGCGCCGTCACCTTGTCGCCAACCTTGTGCCGTCCGGCTCCCTCGCCCAGCGCGACCACTTCGCCGGAGACTTCCAGTCCGGGCAGATCCGAGGCGCCCTTGGGTGGTGGGTAGGCTCCCTTGCGCTGCAGGACGTCCGGACGGTTGACGCCGGCCGCGGCCACCTTGATCAGGATTTCGCCCTGTCCCAATTCGGGAAGGGCCCGCTCCTCAAGGCGCAGAACGTCCGGTCCTCCGGGCTCGGAAATGGCAACGGCGGTCATGCGATCCGGCAGTTTCTGCATAGAGACGTTTCCTTTTTGGTTCATTTTGGGACTGGATAGGCCAACTGTGCCTGGCCTATGGTAAATCGGCTGTCAGTCTATTTGCAGGAAAACGGACCGGTGAGGCAACCCGCCCGGCCTGGCTCGAATTGACGGTCGGACACCATCGTGGAGCTGTAGTGGAGGAAATCGATGAGCCTGTTTGATGAAGATGTCCCCAAAAAATCACCGCTCGGCGCTGTTACCGTAGGGGAAGAGCTGGCGCGCCTTTCCGAGGCAGAGCTGGAGGAACGGATCGAAGCTCTGCAGGGTGAAATTAACCGTACCCAGAAGGAGTTAGAGCAACGCAGCACTATTCGCGATGCCGCCAACTCGATCTTCCAGAAATGACCCTGTTATTTATTACATAACTAGAGTTTATGTCCTTTTCTGACACGCACTTACAGTGAAGCTGATAGGTAAAAATTTACTTGTTTACCTCTTATTAATCTTTCCAAAATATAAACATAGTCATCCAGTCATCTGGATGTGAGTGGCTCCTGTCCACTCTGTTTGACGCCTCCCTGTTAAAGACTCAGAGCCGCAACCCTGCGGCTCTTTTTTTTGCTGCCGCCTCATAGTATCTTGTCAATGTTCTGGTTAATGGCTGTTTACTTGTCCGTTTGGCACGCGCTTTGCTGGATATAGGCCATGAAGACCTGCATCGTTCCAAAAAGGAACACCCGAAACGGGATGACATATCCCGGGACAGTCCAAGAAGAGATGCGGGATAACCGGAAGAGTAATTGAGGCTTAGCAATCCTATGACGGACGACATCAAGAAAGCCGGTGACACAGGTAGCGCAGTTCACATTGCGCATCATCTTGCGAGCTCCGACAGTTTCCAGAACCTGTTTCAGGAAGGCATGTCGCTGGTCGAGGAAACCGCAATGTACCTGGACGGCAGTGGCCGCGACGAAGCCAAGCAGCTTCCGCGTCCCGCTTCCCTGGCCTATGCGACCGAATCCATGCGTCTGACCACGCGGCTCATGCAGCTTGCGTCCTGGCTGTTGCTGCAGCGCGCAGTCAACGAAGGCGAGATGTCCCGTGAGCAGGCCGGCAGCGAGAAGAACAAGGTCCGACTCGACAAGTTGTCCACCGCCTCGGGTGGCCCGACCTGGAGCGACCTGCCGGAAACCCTGCGTGAGCTGATCGAGCGCTCTTCGCGGCTGCAGGAACGCGTCGTCCATCTCGACAAGATGCTGTACCGCAAGGACGCCGAGCCGGTCGAGGAAGCCACAAACGACAACCCGGTCGCGTCCCAGATCAACAAGCTGCACGCCGCATTCGGCAAGTTCGGCTAACGCCGGTCAAACTCTTTCGTTTTTGAAAAGCCGCCGCAAGGCGGCTTTTTTATTTTTGAGTGAGAACCTGCGCCGGATGCCAGTGCAGCCCCGGAGTGACACTGTCCTGAACTAGCTGCAGTTCTGCGATCGCCTCAAAAACAAAAAACCCGGCCAAAGGCCGGGTCTTTCGTTTGAAGCTGTCGTGGCGGAGGCTTAGGAGCCCAGGAAGCCAGCGAACTTGTTCTTGAAGCGGGACACGCGGCCGCCGCGGTCCATCAGCTGACGGTCGCCACCGGTCCATGCCGGATGGGACGTCGGATCGATGTCGAGCGTCAGGGTATCGCCTTCCGCACCATAGGTGGAGCGGGTGGTGTATTCGGTGCCATCGGTCATGACGACCTTGATGGTGTGGTAGTCGGGATGAATATCCGCTTTCATGGCCGGTCCTTTCAAGCGCCCTGTGACAACTTTTCGGGAAAGCCGCCAA
Source organism: Roseibium sp. LAB1 (assembly GCF_054658235.1). Classification (NCBI taxonomy): domain Bacteria; kingdom Pseudomonadati; phylum Pseudomonadota; class Alphaproteobacteria; order Hyphomicrobiales; family Stappiaceae; genus Roseibium; species Roseibium sp. LAB1. The sequence continues at coordinate 2,024,455 of NZ_BAAGIB010000001.1, forward strand.
GCAAACGCAAAACGAAGTGAGGGGCCGCCGATCCGGTTGCGGACGCCGCCCTCAGAAACATGAGGCGGGGATATACCCCAAGGAGGGAGCCAAGACAAGGGGCAAAATCCCGCAATTTCCAGCGATGTCCGGCAAAGGAATTCCACCTCATCCAAACGGCCCCGATAAAGTCTCGGCAAAGTTTCGTCAACGCTTCCGCAAAGCGGCTTCAAAGCTCTGGCAAAGCTTGCACAAAAGCTCCGGACAGCTTTGTCCAAAGTCATTGTCCACCGTGCGGAACATGCTAAGACGGGATGGAACAACGAGGAGAGCCCAGTGGCCGACGCCCCTGTCAACGAAACCCAATCCCAAACCGGAAATTCCCGCAGATCGCTTCGCCCCCTCACCCGGCTGTTGCCTTATCTATTCCGGCACAAGGGCATGGTTGCAGCGGCTGTCGCCGCCCTGTTCTCCGCCGCCGTCATCACACTGATTCTGCCCGCGGCGGTCCGCCGGATGATCGATTTCGGTTTCGGGGCAGATGACCCCGCGCTGGTCAATTCCTATTTTGCCGTGCTGATCGGCGTGGTGTGTGCCCTCGCGACGGCCAGTTCCGTCCGCTATTTTCTGGTGATGTGGATTGGCGAACGGGTCGTTGCCGATGTGCGCTCCGATGTCTTTGCCCATACGACCCGCCTCAGCCCGGCCTTTTACGACAGTGCCAAGTCCGGGGAAATCCTCTCGCGGCTGACCGCCGACACCACCCAGATCAAGGCAGCCTTCGGTGCCAGCGCATCGCTCGCCATGCGCAACCTGATCATGTTCCTCGGGGCTTCGGTGATGATGGTGGTCACCAGTCCGCGCCTTTCCGTCATCGTGCTGGCCGCCATTCCGGTCATTCTCATTCCCATCCTGGGGTTCGGGCGTCAGGTGCGCAAACGCTCCCGCTTTGCCCAGGACACCCTGGCCGAAGCGTCTGCCTATGCCAGCGAGATGCTCGGCTCGGTCCGCACACTTCAGGCCTTCACCCATGAAAGCCGCAGTGCAGCCCGCTACGCAGGCGCCGTCAATGCGGCCTTCCAGGCTGCCCGGCAGGCGATCGTGGCCCGCGCGGCGCTCACCGGCTTTGCCATCATGGTGATCGGCGCCAGCATCGTCGCGGTTCTGTGGATCGGGGCGAGCGATGTCTTCTCGGGCAGAATCAGCGGCGGCGAACTCAGCCAGTTCCTGCTCTATTCCATCCTGGCCGCCGGGTCTCTGGCTGCTCTTTCCGAGGTCTGGGGCGAACTCTCACAGGCAGCCGGGGCGGCCGAGAGGCTGTCGGAGCTGCTGGAAATCCAGCCGGAAATCGCCGCTCCCGAAAATCCGGTCAGCCTGCCTGACACGCCGCGCGGCGAGATCGTCTTCCAGGATGTGTCCTTTGCCTATCGCAACGCGGAGAAGATGCCTGTTGTCCGCGATCTCAGCCTCACCGTATCGCCGGGTGAGACAGTCGCGGTGGTTGGGCCCTCAGGTGCCGGCAAGTCGACCATCTTCAGTCTGTTGATGCGCTTCTACGATCCGGTCTCTGGCGTCATCCGCCTTAACGGCGTTGCCCTTCAGGACCTCGACCCGGAAGACCTGCGCCGCCATATCGCCCTGGTACCCCAGGATACGGCCATCTTCGGCGCCAGCATCGCGGAGAACATCGCCTATGGCCGGCCGGAAGCCGGCCGTGAAGACGTGATCGCGGCAGCGGAAGCAGCCCTGGCCGCCCCCTTCATCGAGCAGATGACGGACGGTTACGACACGCTTGTCGGCGAACGCGGCATTACCCTGTCTGGTGGCCAGCGCCAGCGCATCGCCATTGCCCGCGCCGTTTTGAAACGCGCGCCCGTGCTGCTTCTGGACGAAGCAACAAGCGCTCTCGATGCCGAAAGCGAGAACCTTGTCCAGCAAGCGCTCGACCGGCTGATGGAGAACCGAACCACGCTGGTGATCGCCCACCGGTTGGCAACCGTGCTCAAGGCCGACAGGATCGTGGTGATGGAAAACGGCCGCATAGTTGAAACCGGGACGCATGGCGAACTGACAGCGGCCGGAGGCCTTTATGCCAAACTCGCCCGGCTGCAGTTTGGCGCCGAACTGGATGCCGAAACGGCATAAATCCTCAAACGCAAAAGGGCGGCAAAATAGCCGCCCTTTCTAGTCAATGAAATCGAATGACAATCACGCGTCGTCGGGAACGGCGACCGTGTAGTTGAGCGGCATGCGGCCACCGTCGGCAAAGATGGTCTGGCCGGTGACGTAGCTGGCATCGCTGGAGGCCAGGAAGGCCGCGACGCTGGCGATTTCGGACGGTTCACCGACACGCAGCATCGGCGTGCGCGACAGGATGCGGTTCTTGGCCGCCGGGTCACTGTTCACCGACGCCAGCATCTCGGTCATGATCGAGCCCGGCCCGATGGCATTCACGCGGATGCCGTACTGGGCAAGCGACAGCGCCGTGGTTTTGGTCAGCTGCGACATGCCCCCCTTGGAAACGCAGTAGGGGATCTGGTTCGGGATCGCGAGCACCGAATTGACCGAAGACATGTTGACGATACAGCCCGGCTCACCACCGTTCTGCACCTTTTCCACCATGTGGCGGGCAACGGCCTGCGAGCACAGGAAAGCGCCCTTCAGGTTGATCGACAGGACGCGCTCGAAATCCTCTTCTTCCAGGTCGAGGAAATCTGCGCCGACCACGATACCTGCGTTGTTGACCAGCACATCGATGTCGCCATAGGCGTTCAGTGCTTCGGCAACCAGATTGCGGACGTCCAGGCGTTCGGCGACGTTGCAATGAATGTACATCACCTCGCCCTGCGATTTCAGATCTTCAGCCGCGGCTTCACCGGCTTCGTCATCCACATCGGCAATCACGACTTTCGCGCCATCGGCGACAAAGCGCTTGGCGACTGCAAATCCGATCCCACGGGCTGCCCCGGTAATGATGGCGACCTTATTCTCCAAAGACACGGAAACCTCACGGCTGCTTGAGTTTAATTCTGCCGCGCAAAAAACGCGGGCCGCTTCGCGGCGGCCCGACATTAAGTGTCAAAAACGGCTGTGTCGATGGCTGTTATCGCCCTCCACCAACGTCACCTTGCAGTTTCAGACGGAAATTCCGTGCGTTTTGAGCGCTTCGGTGATCTCGTCCAGAATGGCCGGATCATCGATCGTGGCCGGCATCTTCCAGGTTTCCCCATCGGCGATCTGGCGCATCGTGCCCCGCAGGATCTTGCCGGAGCGTGTTTTCGGCAACCGGTCGACCGTGATCGCAACCTTGAAAGCCGCCACCGGACCGATCTTGTCGCGGACCAGCTTGATGAGTTCCTTCTCGATCTCCTCATGCGACCGCTCGACACCTGCCTTCAGCACGACGAAGCCGCAGGGAAGCTGGCCCTTCAGCTTGTCGGCAATGCCGATGACGGCGCATTCGGCGACATCCGGATGCGTTGCCAGCACCTCTTCCATGCCGCCTGTCGACAGGCGGTGACCGGCCACGTTGATGATGTCGTCGGTCCGCGCCATGATCGACAGATAGCCGTCATCGTCGATGATGCCCGCATCCGCCGTCTTGTAGTAGCCGGGGAACTCGGCGAGATAGGCATCGAAGAATCGCTTGTCGGCGTTCCACAACGTCGGCAAGGCACCTGGCGGCAGCGGAAGCTGAACCACTATGTTGCCAAGTGTGTTGGCGCCCAGCGGATGGCCGGAATCGTCAAGCACCTGAACGTCGTAGCCGGGCATCGGCACCGTCGGTGACCCTGGCTTTACCGGCAACTGGCCGAGGCCTACCGGGTTGCCGACGATGCACCAGCCGGTTTCCGTCTGCCACCAGTGATCGATCACCGGCACCTGCAACTGGTCGATGGCCCAGTTGACCGTTTCCGGATCCGCGCGCTCGCCAGCCAGAAATAGCGACCGGAACTGGGACAGGTCGTATTTCTGGATAAGCTCACCCTTCGGATCTTCCTTGCGAATCGCCCTGAAGGCGGTCGGCGCCGTGAACAGCGATACGATGTTGTGGTCAGAGATGACACGCCAGAACGTGCCCGCATCCGGTGTCCCGACAGGTTTGCCTTCGAAGACGATGGTGGTGCAACCGTGCAGCAGCGGCGCGTAGCAGATATAGGAATGACCGACAACCCAGCCGACATCGGACGCCGCCCAGAAAACTTCGCCCGGCTGAATGTCGTAAAGGTTCTTCATCGACCATTTCAGCGCCACCATGTGGCCGCCGTTGTCCCGGACGACGCCCTTGGGCTGACCGGTCGTGCCGGAGGTGTAAAGGATATAGAGCGGGTCGGTTGCCTTGACCGGCACCGGCGCGATCCTGCGTCCGGCCGCGACCGCTTCCGCCTGAAGAGCGCCGAGATCATGATCCCTGCCGTCTTTCAGGTCGGCGGCCAGTTCCTCGCGCTGGAAGACCAGACAACTGTCCGGCTTGTGCCGGGCGATATCGATGGCCTGATCGATCAGCGGCTTGTAGGCGATGACCCGGCCCGGTTCGATGCCGCAGGAGGCTGCGATGATTGCCTTCGGGGTCGCATCGTCGATTCGCGTTGCCAGCTCGTTGGCGGCAAACCCGCCGAAGACGACGGAATGGATGACGCCAAGACGTGCGCAGGCCAGCATCGCCATCACCGCCTGGGGGATCATCGGCATGTAGATGATGGCCCGGTCGCCCTTGACGAGACCCTGGTCGGCGAGCACGCAGGCCATTGCCTCCACTTCCTCAAGCAGTTCCGCGAAAGTGTAGCTTGCCGTCCGGCCGGTAATCGGGCTGTCGTAGATGAGCGCCGGCTGGCCGGGGCGGCCGCGTTCCACATGCCGGTCAAGGCAGTTGTAGCAGGTGTTGCACTCCCAATCCGGATACCAGCGGCCATACTGCCCCTGATCCGGGTCGAACACCTTGTCACCTATCGAGATCCAGTCGATTTCCTCTGCTGCCGTTTTCCAGAACCCGAGCGGGTCCTGTTTCCAGCCCTGGTAAATCTCGTGATACCGGCTTGCCATGACTTGTCCTCCCAAACACCAGACCGGAGACGCAACCCCGGCTTTTGCGGCCTAGAGTGCTGTAAGGGAACCCGAAATTGCAAGCCTCCGCTTCTAGGCAATTCGGCCTTCGGGACTTTACGTAAGCACTCTGGCATGATTGTCTGCCGGTCCTATCCGTTCTACTCCTCAAATTTCTCAGAACATGACCCCAATAACTGATCCCTGGTTCTACGCGGCCGCCATTCCGTCGGTCTTTCTGGTCGGCCTGTCCAAGGGTGGGTTCGGCGGAACCTTCGCAATGCTCGGCGTGCCGATCATGGCGCTCGTCGTTTCCCCGCTACAGGCAGCCGGCATCATGTTGCCGATCCTGATCGTGATGGACGTTGTCGCGCTCATCGCCTATCGCGGCCGGGCTGACTGGAAAAGCCTAAGCATCCTGCTGCCTGCCGCCGTGATCGGCATCGGCATCGGCTGGGCAACCGCAGCCTATGTGAACGATGCCTTCGTCATCTTCCTGATCGGCATCATGTCGCTGGCCTTCGTCGCCGACTACCTCTTCAAGCAGCGCAAGGTCACAACCGCCAGTGGTCACAACCTGCCGAAAGGCACGTTCTGGGGTGCGATAGCAGGGTTTACCAGCTTCATCAGCCACACCGGCGGCCCACCCTTTCAGATGTACATGCTGCCGCTGCGCCTGGCGCCGCTTTTGTTTGCCGGAACGGCGGTCATCTTTTTCGCGACCGTGAACGCGATCAAGCTGGTACCCTATTTTCTGCTGGGACAATTCGACGCCACAAACCTGTCGACCTCCGTCATGCTGTTTCCGGTCGCGCTTGTCGCAACCCTTGTCGGGGTCTGGCTGGTGCGTGTCGTCAAGGCGGAAATGTTCTACGCCATCATCTATATCTTCATGGGCGTGATCGGCGCCAAGCTGACCTACGACGGAATTGTGGGCCTTCTTGCCTGACCCGGCAGACGCCGCGGATCGTCAAAGGGGATACCCCTCGCCAATGATCAATTGCGCGGCAGACCGTTTCCGGTTTTGATACGGCCAAAATCACCGGATCAACAGTCCGCCCCCATGCGCGGGCGGGAACGCTGATCGGCTTCAAGACGTTTTTGGCGTCCCGCACTCCATCTATGGGCGGGATGCTTCAGGGAGGATGGTCATGGATGCCAGCGTCAACCCCTTTGCCCGGGGCCTCGACAAGAACACCGCCAATTATGCCCCGCTCAGTCCGCTGAGTTTCCTGGCGCGCGCGGCGGATGTCTTTCCGGACACGATTGCAATTGTTCACGGCCGCCAGCGGACTGACTACCGGACGTTCTACCGGCGTGCGCGGCAGCTCGGGTCGGCACTGGCGCGGCTAGGCATCGGCAAGAACGACACGGTCAGCGTCATGCTGTCCAACGTGCCACCCATGCTGGAAGCCCACTACGGGGTGCCGATGGCCGGCGCCGTGCTGCATTCCATGAACACCCGTCTCGATGCCGCAATCATCGCCTTCCAGCTCGATCACGCCGATTGCAAGGTGCTGATCACCGACCGCGAATATGCGCCGGTCGTCAAGGAAGCCTTGTCGATTGCAACCGTGACCCCTACCGTGATCGACTTTTCCGACACGGAATTCCCGCAGGACGGCGAGCGTCTCGGCAGCCTCGATTACGAGGAATTTGTGCAATCGGGCGATCCGGACTTCAGCTGGTCGCTTCCGGAAGACGAATGGGATGCGATCGCGCTCAACTACACCTCCGGCACCACGGGCAATCCCAAGGGCGTCGTCTATCACCACCGCGGCGCCTATCTGCTGGCCCAGGCGAATGTGATCACCGCCTCCATGGCCAAGCACCCGGTCTATCTGTGGACCTTGCCGATGTTCCACTGCAACGGCTGGTGCTTCCCCTGGTCCCTGTCACTTGTTGCCGGCACCCATGTGTGTCTGCGCTGGGTCCGGCCGCAAACCATGTGGGACCTGATCGCCGATGAAGGGGTCACCCATCTGTGCGGCGCGCCGATCATCATGTCGACGCTCCTCAACGCCTCACCGGAGCACAAGCGCGACCTCGAGCGCGAGGTGGAATTTTACACCGCGGCCGCCCCGCCACCGGAAAGCGTGCTGGCCGCCATGAAGACCGCCGGCTTCAATGTTACCCATCTCTACGGCCTTACAGAGGTGTATGGCCCGGCGGTCGTCAACGACTGGAAAGTCGAATGGAACGACCTGCCGCTGGCCGAACAGGCACAGAAGAAGGCGCGGCAAGGCGTGCGCTATGTCGCGCTCGAAGGTCTGACGGTGCTCGACCCGGAAACGCTGGAACCGGTGCCCGCAGACGGCGAGACGCTTGGGGAAGTCATGTTCCGCGGCAATGTCGTGATGAAGGGATACCTCAAAAACCCGGAGGCGACCGAAAAGGCCTTCGAGGGCGGCTGGTTCCATTCAGGCGATCTCGGCGTCCTGCATCCCGACGGCTATGTGCAGTTGAAGGACCGGTCCAAGGACATCATCATCTCAGGCGGCGAGAACATCTCGTCCATCGAGGTGGAAGAAGTGCTGTACAAGCATGCTGACGTTCAGGCGGCAGCGGTCGTGGCACGGCCAGACGAGAAGTGGGGGGAAACCCCTTGCGCCTTTGTCGAGCTGAAAGACGGCTCAACCGTGAGCGAAGCGGATCTGGTTGCCTTCTGCAAGCAGCACCTTGCGGGCTTCAAGGCTCCCAAAACAGTCGTCTTCTGCGAACTGCCCAAGACCTCGACGGGAAAAATCCAGAAATTCGCCCTGCGGGAACAGGCGAAGGCGCTTTAAGTCGATAAAAACAAAAACGCCGCGCAATGCGCGGCGTTTGATCTCAAAGGGACGCCCCTCTAATGGAGCGTTTCATTTTCCCGTATTCGCGTAATCTCATCCTTGATCTTGAGCTTTTGACGCTTCATGTCAGCCAGTTGCAGGGAGTCTGTACTCGGATGTAACTGAGCGTCTTCAATCTTGCGTTCCATTTCCGCGTGACGGCGCTCAAGTTCTGCGAGATGCGACTGCATTGACATGGATATCCTCCTGTCTGTTGGCTCAACATTTTCATCGTGCCACAGGAATTCCAGCGTTGTCGATTGTTGATTACGCATACCTTGAACGTTTCGCCGTCAAATTATGCATTCTCGCTGCTATCCTTAGGAAACCCTGAAGATGCAACGCCAATTAACACGCTAGAAACTCACGAAAATTACCCTTGAAAAATTTGCCAGTTCACAAGTTTTCAACATACGAAATCGTGACCAAGGCCCCTGTCCGCTTCACGAAAGCAACGGACTTTTGAAAACCGGCCACTGGTCGGCCAAAGATGATATCTTGCCCGCCAGCGACAAAATGGATTAGGACTTATCTCCTGTTTGGGGGACATAGATGGCGCAGATGGATAGTGAAGCGTTGCGTATACAGCTGGCGCAGCTTCGCCAGGAACACAGAGATCTTGACGCGGCCGTCGAGGCACTTGCCTCAACTTCGATCCAAGATGCCTTGCAGCTTCAGCGACTGAAGAAGAAGAAACTGATGATCAAGGACCGGATTACGGCGCTTGAGGATCAGTTGTTCCCGGACATCATCGCCTGAGCCTTTCCTGTCACGGGTTTACCCGCATCGGCAGCATGCATCCCGAAAGTGAATTTCCGACACGATTTCCGCGGATTCGCGCTTGCGATGCGCGGCCCGCTGCCTATACTCCGCGGCTCTTCTGAGCCCGCCGGAAACTGGAGCATTTTATGGCAAAAGCGGATGTCGCCATCATCATGGGCAGTCAGTCGGACTGGCCGACAATGAAACACGCCGCCGACACGCTGGATCAGCTGGGCGTCAGCTACGAGGCGCGCATCGTCTCCGCCCATCGCACGCCGGACCGGATGTACGACTTCGCCAAGAGCGCGAAGGCCGAAGGCTTCAAGATCATCATCGCAGGCGCAGGCGGGGCCGCCCATCTTCCGGGCATGACCGCCGCGCTGACCCCGCTTCCCGTTTTCGGCGTCCCGGTCGAAAGCAAGGCGCTCTCGGGCGAGGACAGTCTTTTGTCCATCGTTCAGATGCCGGCAGGCATACCGGTCGGCACGCTGGCCATCGGCAAGGCCGGAGCGACCAACGCCGCGCTTCTGGCCGCCGCCGTTCTGGCCCTGCACAATCCGGCAATCGACGCCGCTCTCACCACGTTCCGCGCCGAGCGCACAGCAGCCGTCGCCGAAACACCCTCCAACGACTGACACAGACCCCCGCGGGCAGGATCCACATCATGAGCGCCAAAACCCGTTTGAGCCCAGGCGACACCATCGGCATCCTTGGTGGAGGCCAGCTTGGCCGGATGCTGGCACAATCGGCTGCCAGCCTTGGCCTCAAGACACATATCTTCTGTCCGGATCCGAACAGTCCCGCCTTCGATGTCAGCGCCACCTTTACGGTTGCCCCCTATGAGGACGTTGATGCGCTCGACCGTTTCGCCTCCTCGGTGGCTGCCGTCACCTATGAATTTGAAAACGTGCCCGGCCCGACCGCGGCTCATCTCGATGCAAGGGTTCCGGTGCGCCCCGGCGTCCGTGCGCTGGAGGTTTCCCAGGACCGGCTGTTCGAAAAGCAGTTTCTGTCCGGAGCCGGCGTTGCCATTGCCGACTTCGCCGACATCGCCTCGCAGCAGGATCTCGACGAGGCGGTTGCCCGCTTCGGCGGCAAGGGCGTTCTGAAGACCCGCCGTTTCGGCTATGACGGCAAGGGCCAGCAGATGATCCGCAACCCCGGGGATGCGGGCGGCGCCTTCGAGAAGCTCGGATCTGTTCCGATGGTACTGGAAGCGCTGATCCCGTTCGAATGTGAGGTCTCTGTGATTGTCGCCCGTGACCTGGACGGCGACATCGCCTGCTACGACATTGCCCGGAACCACCACGAAAATCACATTCTGAAAACCTCGACCGTTCCGGCCGGCGTCTCACAGGCCACCATGGACGCGGCCCGCGCAATGGCCGGACAGATCGTCGCCGGTCTCGACTATGTCGGTGTCATGGGTGTCGAGATGTTCCTGGTACGCGATCCGGCGGGCGAGAGACTGCTGGTCAACGAGATCGCGCCGCGCGTGCACAATTCCGGCCACTGGACGCAGGACGCCTGCCTCACCTCGCAGTTCGACCAGCACATCCGCGCCGTCGCCGGCTGGCCTCTGGGCTCCGCTGAGCGGCATTCGGACGCCGTCATGGAAAACCTGATCGGCTTTGACGCCGACGGTTGGCAAGCGGTTCTCAAGGAACCTGCTGCCCGGCTGCATCTTTACGGCAAGGCGGAAACCCGCGAAGGCCGCAAGATGGGCCACGTCAACCGGATCTCGAAAAGGTCCTGAGCAGGATTACCTGAAAGCTGTTGCAGCCCCGGCCGTACGCCGGGGCCTGTAAAGCCGGTTGAGGGAGCGGGCGCTGTCACGGCGGCTCAGCCGGGCACGAGGCCCAGCTTCTCCCTCCGGGCAAAGCGCAGATTTGCCAACACCGCGACTGAGGCAAGGCCACCGGCCAGCCCGCACCAGACACCGACCCCGCCCCACTCGGCAACAAAACCCAGCCCAAGCGACAGGCTGATGCCGACGACCCAGTACCCGAACAGGGCATAAAACAGCGGGATCGTGGTGTCGCCCAATCCGCGCAGGTTGTTGACGCCGATAATCTGGCCGCCGTCGGCAAGCTGGAACAGTGCCGCCACCATGATGAACGAAACCCCGTAGGCCATTACTTCCCTGGCTTCCGGATCGCTGAGATCGAGATACGCGCCCACCAGTTGCTCCGGGATCGTCCAGAACAAGATGGCGAAGAGCCCCATGAACATCATGGTCACGGCAAGGGCCGTCCAGCCGGCACGGCCAACCCCCTTGTGGTCGTCGCGGCCGGAAGCAAGGCTGACCCGGGTCATGGCGGCAACGGACAGTCCGACAGGCACCATGAACGTGATGGACGAGATCTGCAGTGCGATGCCGTGACCGGCAAGCGGCAGCGTGCCCAGCCAGCCGATCATTACGGAAGAGGCCGTGAACAGCGATCCTTCGGCAATAATGGTCAGCGCGATCGGCGTTCCCAACCGGACGATCTGGAAGAAGACCGGCCAGTCCGACCGCCATATGCGGCCGAGAATGTTATAGCGCCGCAGCTTGGGGTGCAGCATGGCGTAGGCCAGCAGGAACAGGAATGTCGTTGTCGCGCTGATGACGGACGCGATCCCCGCCCCCACCAACTCAAGGCGCGGAAAGCCCCACTCGCCGAAAATCAGCACATAGTCCAGAAAAGCGTTCGCAACAGCACCTGCGATCGTCGCCCAGAGCACGACCTGCGTCCGTTCCATCACCGTCAGGAAGCCACGGACAGCCATGATCAGCAGCGCCGGCAACATGGTCCACTGAAGGTAGGCCATATAGACCCCTGCAAGCCTGGCCAGCTCCGGCTCCTGGCCGAGCAGCAGGAGAATCGGCTCGATGAACAGCAGGATGCCCCAGACAGGGATGCAGAACAGGACCGAAATCCAGAACCCCATGCGCACGGCGCGGCGCAGGTCACGCGGTTTGCGCTGACCGCGGGCACGCGCGGCGAGCGGGATCACAGCCTGCAGCAAGCCCATTCCGAAGAACCAGACCAGCATGTAGAAATTGAAGGCCAGCACGGAAGCAGCAAGCTCCTGCGCGCCAAGGCGTCCGATCATCAGGACGTCAGTGGTGTTGATGGCCATCTGGGCCAACTGGGCACCGGCCAGCGGCAAGCCCAGAGAAAGCGTCGGCTGAATGTCGCTCCGCCAAAGGGACTGGCTCTTGTCCGAATCGGGAGCCCTTGACGCGTGTTGCGCCATTGTTTCCTCCAACAATGTGGGCAAGGTCATGCCTTCTTTTGCGAGGCTCGATTGACCGCGGTGAGACATCCACCTCTAGTCGTGATACAGTCCGGTGTCCACACATGTTATGCGGGTCGGGGACACGCTCTGACTCGGGTGCTGGAATCCGTTTTCGGCGGGTTTCTTTGCGAATGACTGTGGACACGTAGGGTTTGCTCTGGTATTAAGCCCGCCAAAGTGAGCGACGCGTCAGCGGCGATAAGGTCTCTGTACACAAGTGGATGCTTGATTGATCGGTAAAACGATGAGCATTCGTGTGTGTTTTTGAAACCACCGTAAAGGTTCGTTGGCAAAGCCTCGCTTCCATCATGGTTATTTCTTGCTGCGGATCCTCTGCAGCGCATCGAAAACGGGAAAAAACGCGTGCAGGTTCTGGTTCGCGACAACAATGTCGATCAAGCGCTGAAGGCGCTCAAGAAAAAGATGCAGCGCGAGGGCATCTTCCGTGAAATGAAACTTCGCGGTCACTTCGAAAAACCGTCTGAAAAGAAGGCGCGTGAAAAGGCTGAAGCAATTCGCCGTGCACGCAAGCTGGCTCGCAAGCGGGCACAGCGTGAAGGCCTGCTCCCGGGCAAGTCCGCTCGCCGCTAAGTTCGGCTTGAGCGTTTCTGGCGGATTTGGCCGCCGCTCTTCTCAAAATTGCCCTAAGGCCGACCGACGTTCCGGTCGGCTTTTGGCGTTTTGCGGGGAATGCTCCGGACTCGGCCCAAAGAGCCGGGTGCAGCCACACTCCCGCCCTATTGGAGGCAGATGAACGGCATGTCTAATCGCTTGACCCTGAGAGATCGTATGTGCCGCATGCGCAAGTTCCTGCCTCATGCAACATTGCTCGGCGCTGCTGCCGTGCTGGCGGCGTGCACGACAGGCGCCTATGACAATGTGCCAACCAATGCCTCTGCCGGGTCGTCGACCAACATCGCCTCTCTGTCGGCGGTGATCGACGCGAATCCGAACGACGCCAGTGCCTACAGCACCCGTGGCATCGCCTACGGCCAGGCCGGCAAGCTGGACAAGGCGGTCGAGGACTTCAACCGGGCACTGCAGCTCAATCCCCAGTCCTATCAGACCTATGCCAACCGCGGCCTCGTCTACCGTCGCATGGACCAGAACGAGCAGGCAGTTTCCGACTATACCCGCGCGATCAACATCAAGCCGGATTATGACGTGGCCTATGTCGGGCGCGGCAACATCTATCGTCAGCAGGGCAACTACAACGCCGCCCTCGCCGACTTCAATTCCGTCATCACCCGTGACAGCAGCGATGCCCGTGCGTTCTACAATCGCGGCCTGATCTACCAGGCCCAGAACCAGCATCAACGCGCGATCGAGGACTTTGCGACCGCCATCGGCCTCAACCCGAAGGCAAGCGCGCCCTATATCGCCCGCGGCATCTCCTACATTGCGGTGAACGACCCGAACGCTGCCTTCTCGGATCTGTCGATGGCCGTCAATCTCGACCGGGATTCGGCCATTGCCTGGGCAAACCGGGGCCTTGCCCAGGAAATGCTCAACAATCCGAAGGATGCCCGCCGGAGCTTCACCCGCGCGATCACGCTGGACAACTCCAACACGATCGCCCGTGAAGGTCTTCGCCGCGTCGGCAACGGCTGACCCGGCCCAAACGCAAGCTTACCAAAAGACCTGAAGTCATCATGTGCAGTGACTGCCCAGACCTGTTTGTGGTGTCTCGCCCGGTAACCGCTGAAGCTGGCCGGGGGCACCACTCAGGCCGAATGGTTATCTAGAACGGCACCTCGGACCGGAAACAGATCCGTCCGCCATGCGCCGGATGATGCAGCTCCAGGGTTTCTGCATGGAGCGCCAGCCTGGGAGAGGCTGACAGCGCCTCACCTTCCGCATAGAATCTGTCTCCGGCAATCGGATGTCCCAGAGCCAGCATGTGGACACGCAACTGATGCGACCGTCCCGTATGGGGAAACAGCCGGACCCGCGTCGTCAGTTCTTTCCGCTCAAGTACCTTCCACCTGGTTAGTGCAGGTTTGCCAAACTCGAAGCTGACCATCTGCTTGGGCCTGTTCGGCCAGTCGCAAACGAGCGGCAGATCAATTTCTCCCTCGTCTTCTGACGGGCTTCCCCAGATATCGGCAAGGTAGGTCTTGAGTGTCTTGCGCCGCTCGAACTGGAGTCCGAGATGCCGGTGGGCGGCAGGGTTCCGCGCCAATACCATGACACCTGATGTGTCCATGTCGAGACGGTGGACGATCCGCGCATCCGCAAACCGCTCCTGCGCGCGGCTTTCGATACAGTCACCATGCTCGGCAGCCTTGCCAGGCACGCTCAGAAGCCCGCTCGGCTTGTCGACTACAAGAAGGTCGTCATCCGCGTGAAGCACCGTTAGAAACGGCTCCAGCGGCGGATCATAGACAAAGGATGTTGGCGCGGCTTGGCTCATCGCACTCGGGGTCCAAGGACAAAAGGAAAAGGCGCGGATCTGACCGCGCCTTTCCAAAAATAGATGTATTCGTCTGTGCCGACCGGACCATGAAGGCCGGAGGTTAAGCTCAGACGGTCAGGATCGCCAGGATGCCGCTCAGAACGAAGACAGCTGCAGGCGGGATCCAGCCGGATGCACCCAGAGCCATGCCGATAGCGGTGGCAACGAGGGTTGCGATCAGCAGCAGCCAGCCGAAAACAGTGGCAGCAGTGCCGCCAAAAGCGAACATGATCAGGCAAACGACAATGGTCAGGACCGCGATCGTGCCGATCTTGGAGAAGTTGATGAACCCCTCGTAAGTCTGCTCGTGAGCGTCATAGTCCATAGCGGGCGCAGTTTCGTCAGACATGAAGTCCCCCAGGAAAATTCGATAGTCGGCAGCCTACATACAATAAAGCTTCCCGGTTCGGCAATGATGGGAAGTGCACAATTCGTCACACAGGTCGCGACTTTTTGACAGCCCTGTGTGGATTGCCCCTGCCTTCACCGGAATCACGCGTGGAATCAGGCAGCATGAGAAGCCCCTGCCAGGCCCGCGGCGGCCAGAACATCGTCCTGGCGCTTGCGCACGGTTCCCGCATCAAAGCCGTCGATCTGTTCGTTGAAGAGCTGAAAGAAATTGAGTTCAGCCCGCAGATGCAGGAAGACCCCACCCAAACCGATCGCCGCCCGGTCCATGAAGACGAATTCCTGTGGCACGGTGAGCGGTCCCAACTGCTTGAGGGCGGAATGCACGCGGAACGCCTCCTTGCGCCCGTATTCGGCGGCAGACACCCCATCCGCGATCGAGCGGACCCTGTCACTCAGCAGCGGACCGTAGATGAACCTTGCCCAGATATTCAGGACCTCGATGACTTCTTTCTTCAGATTCTTGAAACCCCAGCGCTCATAAGCCGCCACGACCCGGTCGTTATCCTCTTCCAGAAGACCTCGGTAAAGCTCGACGACGCCCTCGACGAAGGCTTCGGGGAAGATGCGGATACAGCCATAATCCAGGAGGTTGATTCCCGCCGGAGCACCTTCCTGCTCGAACACCGTGTAATTGCCCAGATGCGGATCACCGTGAATGACACCGAAGTGGCTGAACGGGTGCCACCAGGCATGGAACATGGTTCTGGCAAGCAGATTGCGCTCATCCTGGCTGTGATCCTTGAAGTCGAGCAGGGGTTTGCCGGTCAGCCACCCCATCGTGAGCAGCCGTTTGGTCGACAGATCCGCGATCACGTCCGGCACGCGGATGCGGTCGAAGTCCCCCAGGATGCCTTGATACATGGCGATATGCGCCGCTTCCCTGGCATAGTCCAGTTCCTCTCGGACACGGGAGCTGATTTCCTTGGCGATCTCCCGCGTGTCGATGGCCGGGCTCATGCGCCGGTGCAGCGAAAACAGCATCTGCAATTGCTTGAGATCCGCTTCAACCGCCGAGGCCATGTCCGGATACTGCAGCTTGCAGGCCAGGACCCGACCGTCGTGGCCGGTGGCCCGATGAACCTGTCCGAGAGAAGCAGCAGCCGCCGGTTCCTTGCCAAATTCGGCAAACCGGCCCTGCCAGTTCGCGCCAAGTTCGGCGCGCATCCGACGTTTGACAAAGGCCCAGCCCATCGGCGGCGCACTTGCCTGCAACTTGGCAAGCTCGGTGGTGTATTCCGGCGGCAAGGCATCGGGAATTGTCGACAGGAGCTGCGCCACTTTCATCAACGGGCCTTTCAGCCCGCCAAGGGCCGCCGCAAGCTCGGCCGCATTCTTGGCGTTGTCGAGTTCCATGCCGAACAACCGGGCCCCGGCCACCTTCGCGGCAATCCCGCCCATGTTGGTGCCGACCTTGGCATAACGCCCCATCCGGGCGCTGAGACGGTTGCTTTCGCGATCTTTGCTTTCGGCCATGCGGTGGCGAACTCCTTTGTGACATCGGACGTTCCCTGGAACGCCCGATGCGCCAAACCGTTGAGAGGCAGTCTCCAGAAACTACATATGACCTACCGCGGCAATATCCAGATCCGCCAGCCGCTATTCCGACGCAGGCTGTCAGCCGGTCCTCGAGGCAAGGCTATTTTCCGTATTAGCCGCTCCGTTTGATATCCGCCAACAAGCCGTTTCTTCCCGCTGCCAACCGAGCGATGCCCTGGTCTTTGCAGCGTAAGCTGGGCCATCCATACCGGCAAAGGCACCCAGAAAACCGAAATGGGAGCCCGCTTTTTCCGAAGACAAGAACGTACGGGGTGATCCAGGCCGCGGCCAAGTGCCTCGGCAATTACACGGAAAGGAACAACCGTTAGCTCTGGCTGATTTTCTCAAGCGCCTGGGCCAGATCGTCCCGTGTTGCCACGAGGCCCTTGTAGGCAAGCTGGTCCGCATCAAGTGCAAGAAGCTGCGTCCGCAGACCGGCCGCCAGATCCGCGCGCCCATCCTGCGCTTCCAGTGCCGCCAGGGGATCATGATGGATCTTGATGGTGAACAGAATATCACCGGAACCCGGCAAGCGCCGCAGGGTCTGCCGTTCAACCCTGAGGAAAAGCTGAGCCAGCGCACCGTCGTCAATCTTGACGCGGATCTGTTTCGGCAACGGGTGGTGAAGATCGCCGTCGGGATAGATCGACCAGTTGAAGCGCTCCAGAAACTGTCCAGCCTTCAGATTGTCGAAGATCCGGGCCACCATCAGTCCCATGCGGCTTCCGTTGAAACCGGGGACATTGTCGTGAATGCCCGTCATGGACTGCCTGAATTTCTCCGCCAGGGACCAGGACGAGGGAAAACACAGCGCAGCGGCCGCGAGCCTGTAGCCGTCCGGACCGGGCCGCATCAAAACGAGATCTTCCTGCACGAGGCGTGCCGCGGTCATCAGGGGCGGTGCACCGGCAAGCAATACCCGCTCGCCTGTTTGGGCAATCTCGACGGCGTCATCCGCCACCCTGTGGGTCTCGTGATGAAACCTTGCAAGGTTCTCCGTAACGAGGTCCAACACCTCCTGCTGCGCGGAAGGTGTATCCGCCTCTGCCCGAAACACCGTTTCAAGGTGGTCTGAAAACAGCCGGTTCTTCTCGGCCAGATGTTTCGCCAGAAAGGGATCAGGCTCCAGCCAGACCGCCTCATGGATCGGCTTCAGACCGACGGTGAAGGGCTGGCTGGTGCCGTCATAGGGCGTGTGATGAAAGGGTGGCGACGGTTGCCGTGTCATTGGATTCCGCGTCAGGCCTCTTCCAGTGCTTCCAGTTCGTCGATGATCCGTTCGATCACCGAAAGACCCTTCTTCCAGAAATCCGGGTCGACCGCGCTCAGGCCGAACGGTGCCAGCAATTCGGAATGATGCTTGGTACCACCGGCCTTCAGCAGGTCGAAATACTTCTCCTGGAAGCCGGTCTCCGCTTCCTCGTAAACCGCATAGAGCGAGTTTACCAGGCAATCGCCGAAGGCATAGGCATAGACGTAGAACGGCGAATGGATGAAGTGCGGAATATAGGTCCAGAAGGTTTCATAGCCTTCGCTCAACTTTATCGCGGGGCCAAGGCTTTCGCCCTGCACGGACAGCCACAGTTCGCCGATCTTCTCCGAGGTCAACTCGCCGTTGCGCCGCTCTGTATGGATCTTGCGCTCGAAGGTGTAGAAGGCGATCTGGCGCACCACGGTGTTGATCATGTCCTCCGCCTTGGATGCCAGCATCACCTTGCGGGTCTGCGGGTTGTCGGCCTTGGCAAGCAGCGACTTGAACGTCAGCATTTCGCCGAAGACGCTGGCCGTCTCGGCCAGGGTCAGCGGTGTCGGTGCCATCAGCGGCCCGTTGGGCGCTGCCAGCACCTGGTGAACGCCGTGGCCAAGCTCATGCGCCAACGTCATCACGTCGCGGATCTTGCCCTGGTAGTTGACCAGCACATAAGGGTGCGCGCTCGGCACGGTCGGATGGGCAAAGGCACCGGGAGCCTTGCCGGAGCGTGCCGGAGCATCGATCCAGCGCCGGTCGAAGAACCGACCCGCGATCTCGGCCATGTCGGGCGAAAACGCGCTGTAAGCGGACAGGACCGTGTCCTTCGCTTCGTCCCAGGGGATCACGCGTGTGTCGGCGTTAGGCAGGGGCGCGTTGCGGTCCCAGGTATTGAGCTGGTCCATGCCCAGCCACTTTGCCTTCAGCTTGTAGTAGCGGTGCGACAGGCGCGGATAGGCATCGCGCACGGCGGCCACGAGCGCGTCGACCACCTCCCGCTCGACCCGGTTGGACAGATGGCGGCTGTCGGCGATGTCCGTGAAATTCCGCCAACGGTCGGAGATTTCCTTGTCCTTGGCCAGCGTGTTGGTGATCAGCGTGAAGGTGCGCAGGTTTTCCTTGAAGGTTGTCGTCAGCGCTTCGGACGCCTTGCGGCGCGTTTCGGGCGAGGGATCGACCAGCAGGTTGAGCGTCGGCTCGATTGAGAGTTCCTTGCCGTCCACGTCAAAGGACAGCGACGCCATCGTTTCATCGAAGAGCCTGTTCCAGGCGCCCGCACCGGTGACGGACTTCTCGTGAAACAGTTGCTCCACCCTGTCTTCCAGCTGATAGGGCTTGCCCTTGCGCAGGTCCTCGATCCAGGGCCGGTAATACGCGAACTGGCTGTCCTGGAGCGCAGTTTCCATCACCGCGTCGTCGATCTTGTTCATCTCCAGCGTGAAGAACAGGAGATGCGAACTGGCCGTCGTGATCTGCTCCTGAACGTCACCATAAAATTTCTGGGACGCGGGTTTGATCGTGTTTTCCGAATAGACCAGACCGGCGAAGGAAATCAGCCTGCCCATCAGGTCTTCGAGGTCCTCATAGGCGCGGATTGCCGTGACCAGCGCGGCTACATTGGTCTGCGCCATGTCGGCCAGACGGCCCTTGTAGGACGTCTCGAAGGTTGTCGACCGCTCCAGGATCTCCTTCAGATCAGCGGCTACCTCCGGCGCATCGACAGCGGGATAAAGATCCGTGAGGTCCCATTCGGGAAGAGCCCCCAGATCAGCGGAAGCGGCGGCCTGGGGGGCATAGACGGGATGTGGGATGGGCAAATTATCTTCTCCGGTGCGCCACCGGACGAACGAGGTCCGGCAATCTGCTGTTGTTGGAATTTGTAGGCCGGGAAAAGGGGCCCCTGCAATCAGACTGTGAAAACTTTTTTGCTCGGCCTTGGACGATTTGTTTACCCAATTGCGACCAGAATGGTTCGAAACGAGACAATTCGGGACGAGCGAAACCGCAAATGCAAGCACTCAGCGGCAAAATTCTCATTGTAGACGACGATCCCATCCAGCGCAGGTTGCTGCAGGAGGCCGTAAAAAAATTCGGCTACCGCTCGAAGACCGCCGAAAATGGTGTTGAAGCGGTGCGCATCATGTCCAGTCCCGAGGCCAGTGAGATCGATCTGATCATCCTCGACATGGTGATGCCGGAGCTGGACGGCCTCGGCGTTCTGGAACGGCTGCGCTCCGACAAGAACGCAACACCGGTCATCGTCCAGACCGCTCACGGCGGCATCGATACCGTGGTCACCGTCATGAACGCGGGTGCACAGGATTTCGTGGTCAAACCTGTGGCACCGGAACGTCTCAACGTCTCGATCCGCAATCTTCTGAAGACCTCCGCCCTGGAAGGCGAGATCACCCGGATCCGCAAACAGGCGTCCGGCACGCTGACCTTCGCCGATATCATAACCCACTCGCCCGCAATGGAGCGGGTGATCAATCTCGGCAAACGGGCCGCCGCTTCGAACATCCCCATCCTGATCGAGGGAGAAAGCGGCGTCGGCAAGGAAATGATCGCCAGTGCCATCCAGGGCTCCAGCGACCGCAAGTCCAAGCCGCTGGTCACCGTCAACTGCGGCGCGATCCCCGACAACCTGGTCGAATCGATCCTCTTCGGTCACGAGAAAGGCGCCTTTACCGGCGCGGTCGACAAGCATGTCGGCAAGTTCCAGGAAGCTCACGGCGGAACCCTGTTCCTGGACGAAGTCGGCGAGCTGCCCCAGGACGTACAGGTCAAACTGCTGCGTGCCCTGCAGGAAAGCGAGATCGACCCCATCGGTGCGCGCCGCCCGGTGAAGGTGGATTTCCGGTTGATTTCGGCGACCAACCGCCGGCTGATCGACCAGGTGAAGGAAGGTGTCTTCCGCGAAGACCTCTATTACCGTCTCAACGTTTTCCCGATCTGGATCCCTCCCCTGCGCGACCGGCGCGAGGACATACCTGCCCTCACCCGCCACTTTCTGGCCCGTTTCGCCGCCGAGGAAGGCAAGCCCCAGGTGGCCGGTGTTTCCGCCGAAACGCTGTCCATGCTTCAGGATTATCACTGGCCGGGCAACATCCGGCAGCTTGAGAACGCGGTCTTCCGGGCGGTTGTCCTGTGCGACGGCCCGCAATTGACGATCAACGATTTTCCTCAGGTTGCCGCGGCAACGGAGCAAACCGCCACGCAGGGCGCCACGCTCCAGTCACAAGCACCTTCGTCCTATACCGACCGGATGTCCGGCAGTGACCTTGCCGCAGCGCCGGTTCGACCGAGCGAACCCTCCATTCCGGCGCATCACGCGCCTCCGGCTCCAGCCACTCAGGCAGGTTTCGAGCAGTCCGCGCCATTCGGCTTCATGCGCAACCTCGACCAGGATGGACACGTCCGCAAGCTGACCGACATCGAGGAGGAACTGATTCGCGCCGCGATCAATCACTACTCCGGACGCATGACGGAAGTTGCCAAACGCTTGGGAATCGGCCGTTCCACGCTCTATCGCAAGCTCAAGGAATACGGGCTCGACGAAAGCGGCAAGGACGCGGCCGCCTGAATTGAGGCAAATCATAGCGCAAACCATCGATTTCGACGATATTTTGACGCATTCTCCGAGTAACCACCACTACGGGAGCGTTTTTGCACTACGCGCTTGCGCCGTTGCAGTTCTGCAACGATTATCAGCGAAGCGAAATTAGGGTAAAAACTTCTTAACCTACAGCAGCTAGGGTATACATCCTGCTGGGGAGCACGGGATGGGTGAAAGCCCTCTGAAAACGGCGAGATAGAGATTGCGTACACGGTTAGTTGATTTCGACGCCGTCGGTTGGCTGAAGCGTGCCGCGAAAGCGGCCGGCGCGTTTGCTGTTGTGTCCGTGTGCCTGGCCACCTTTGCCCAGGCCGAGACACGCACCCTGAAGCTATACAACACGCACACCAAAGAGCGTGTATCCATCACCTTCAAGAAAAACGGCCGCTACTTGCCCGATGGTCTGCGCGAAGCCAACCGCTTCCTGCGCGACTGGCGCCGCAACGAGATGACCAAGATCGATCCGGAACTTCTGGATCTTGTCTGGGAAGTGTACCAGAAGGTGGGCGCGAGCCAGCCCATCCACGTCGTCTCCAGCTACCGGTCGCCCGCAACCAACAACATGCTGCGCAAGCGGTCCTCCGGCGTTGCCAAGAACAGCCAGCACACGCTCGGCAAGGCAATGGACTATTTCATTCCCGGTGTAAAACTTGCCACCCTGCGCGCCACTGGCCTGCGCAAGGAAGTTGGCGGCGTCGGCTATTATCCGAGATCCGGCTCTCCCTTCGTTCACATGGACACCGGCAGCGTCCGTCACTGGCCGCGCATGAGCCGTTCTGAACTGGCCCGCGTCTTTCCTGATGGCAAGACGCTCCATATTCCGTCGGACGGCAAGCCGATGAGCGGCTACAAGGTTGCTCTCGCCGAAAGCAAGTCCGGCCGGTCGAGAAGTTCCAAACCGACGATCGTTGCATCCAACAAGCGCTCAAGTTCCGCCAAGAGCCTGAGCACCCGCGATCAGACCCTGACCCGCCCGGGAAAACCGATTCCGGTAACCGCGCAGGCTGATAATGCGTCCTCCGGCGGCGGCAACCTGTTCGCCAGCCTCTTCGGCGGTGGCAACAACCGCGACAATGCGGCCAAGCGCCCCGGTGCCGTCGGCAATACGCCGCCCGCCCCGATTACAGCCGAAGCACCGGCCGTCGTGATCGAAAATCCGCCCGTTCCTGGCCGGAAGATCCTGGAAAGCGAACCGGAAGCGCCTGCCGCGGCACCGATTGTCGTGGCCAGCAATGCGCCCATCGTGAAACCGCCTGCGGACATTCCGGCAGTGGCCGCAAGCAAGACACCTCCGCCTGCACCGAACACACTTGACGCGCAGCGGTTCGCCATCGAGACCGGTCAGCCGACCACGCCGGCCCAAGGTCCGAACCCGGTTCCCGAAAAAGCGATCGACTCGCGGTTCCAGGTGGCCTCGCGCACTCCGGTGCAAAAGCCGAGCAAGGGGCTGAGCGATGCTGCCAAGGTTGCCGCTGCGAACCTCGGCCTGAGCGGCGACGTCCCCGTCCCGGGCTCCGCGCCGACCGATGATCCGGTTGCCGCAATCGCCGCTGCCACCGGCACTTCGGTGCCCTCTCCGGTACCGGCACCACGCTCCGAAACAACACTCGCCTACGCGTCTGCATCCGCGACACCACCCAGCCTGAGCCGTTCGCTGCGGCCGTCGGTCAGCGAGCCGGCACGCGCACAGGCGAACCGGCCAGCTTCCGGCGCCACCGCCAAGGCGGCTCCGGCCCGTCAGCCGTCCGTTTCGGGCAGGATCCCGCGTGACCAGATTGTCGACCCGCTTGCCGGCTTCGCAAGCCTGCCTGACAAATCCGCACCGACGCTCCTGTCCGGTGCAGGCACCACCCGGCACCAGTCCTTTGCCTGGCTCAGCCACCCTAACCAGCGCCAGCTGAAGAACGTGATGATGCCGGGTAACCGCTTTGTCTCAGCCAGCTTTGAAAGCAATCCCTACGGCGGCTTGCGGACAGACCGGTTCGACGGTCCGGCGGTGGTTATCCTGCCGGTGCGCTTCGCGCGCTGACCGGACTGCCAGTAAGTTCAAACAAAAAAGAGCGGCTTTTCAGCCGCTCTTTTTTCTTGTCGTGAACTACGGACCTTGCCGCTGATCAGCCTTCGACCCCACCAGCGCCACCAGCCATGCCGAGTGCATGCAGGTAGAGATCGAGAACCGCCTCTTCCTCTTCGCGCTCATGCGGCTGCTTCTTGCGCAGGGAAACCACCTTCCGCAGGATCTTGACGTCGAAGCCGTTGCCCTTGGCTTCCGCATAGACGTCCTTGATGTCATCGGAGATGACTTTCTTTTCTTCTTCCAGACGCTCGATACGTTCTACGAATGCACGCAGCTGGTCGCCTGCTACTCCACCGGGATCGGACATGTTTTCTGTTTCTCCTTCTCGTTCTTACGTGTCGCGCTTTGCGCGGTTCTAATGGCTGCGGCTGTTCTTCAGCCGCCGTCAATCACCTGGCCGTGCGTTGCCAGACTCCGCACCGGCCGTCAAGCGGCCATGCGAGCCGAAGCAGATTCCAGCTCAATGTTGGGGTTTGTTCTGTTCAAAAGCGGCTTTCTGGTCCGCCGTCGCCTCAGTCTGGTATTTGGCTTTCCAGTCGTCATAAGGCATGCCGTAGACGATTTCGCGCGCTTCGGACTTTTCCAGGGAAACACCCTTTTCCTGTGCGGCGTCCTGATACCAGTTGGACAGGCAGTTACGGCAGAAGCCGGCCAGATTCATCATGTCGATGTTCTGAACATCCGTACGGCCACGCAGATGCTCCACAAGGCGCCTGAATACGGCTGCTTCCAGTTCGAGTTTCGTCTGATCGTCCATCCCGAAGGTCTCCCTGTCCCGGACCGGCGACTGCCGGCCTTAAGCGGCGTCGCTGCGCGACTTGAAATGCTGGATACGCCGGCAGTCGGACATGCCGGAAATTTTTCTGAGGACCGGTTCGAGACGGTCCGCCCATTCAAGCGCCCCGGCTTCGTCGGCAATCAGGTCCTGACGCAGTTCCAATAGCGCGTGCGCCAGACCCCGGCGCGTTGCGTGCCGGTACATTGTGTCGTTTTTGAGAGCCCCGTCATAAGGTTCGTTGTCACCGACAACGATGTCCTCCTGCGCTCGCAGCCCCTCCAGCATCGGCTGAACGGCCCGCGGGTCGCTGTCCCACAAGACGGTGACATGCCAGGGCCGCGGCACGCCGCGCCAGACCGGCGTGAAACTGTGAATGGAAACGATCACCGGCGGTGCGCTCGCCTCGATCATCGCCTCCAGTGTCTGGTCGATGAGATCATGATAGGGCTTGTGAAACCGGTTGATCCGGATGTCCCGTTCCCTGGCATCTACCTTGGCATTGCCCGGCACGACGGCACCGTCCGACAGACGCATGATAAGTGTCGGGTCATCATCGCCCCGGTTGGGATCGATCAGCAGACGGGAATACGTGGTCAGACATGCCGGTGCATTGAGCCGCCTCGCCAGTTCCAGCGTAACGGCACGGGCACCGATATCGTAGCCAATATGGCGTTCGAACTGTTCGGCCGGAACACCGAGGTCGCCATATGGCTCCGGCACGGTATTGCGGGCGTGATCGCACAAGAGCAGCAATCCGGAAGAAAAATCGCCATTCACATATTCGGTCGGCTGAAAGGCCCGGCCGGTTTCGGCAGCTGGTTCTATCATGTCTCGCTTCGTGGAAACTTTTTTGGCTCGCTATCGTGCAGGCGGTCAGGTTTACGGCAAACAGGCGAAGGAACCAAGCCCGAAAACACCGCTTTCAAGTGCCTATCGTTCCAGCCGTCCACACCTTCTACACCCTTCCACCCACCTGTGTTTTTGCCAAGGTGAGTACAACGCTGTATACGCTTTATTGACAGCTAACACCGATCTGAGGCGGAGCGGCCATGTTCCCGCCCCATTTCTGACGGCATAGGGGGTGGGACTGTTCATTTGGACAAAAAATCTGGACGGTTCGGGAAACAAGTCTGGGCGAAAGCCTCTGGATCCCGTTAACGACGTTGACAAGACCCCCTTGTCGACGCAAAAAGCGAATGTCTGTAAAGCAGCAAAGCGAACGACTGCATATGTTTAAGGTTGGGGAACGGAACCAGGGCAGGTCTCGGGCATGTGTCAGCGTGCCTATGAAAGTTGCCTTTGCTGCTTTCCTCACCGTGCTGTTTTTCTCCGCATCCAGTGACGAAGCCAGAGCGGATCTCCGCCTTTGCAACAAGACCGACAGTCAGGTTGGTGTGGCCATCGGCTACAAGGACAAGACTGACTGGGTCACCGAAGGCTGGTGGAACCTTGCTTCCAATTCCTGCGAGACCCTGGTACCCGGGGCGCTTGTGTCACGATACTATTACATCTACGCAGTTGATTACGACCAATTCGGCGAGTGGGGTGGCCGGGCATTCATGTGCACCCGGGAAAAGGAATTCACCATTCGCGGAATTGAGGACTGTGTGGCTCGCGGATTCGAGCGGACAGGCTTTTTTGAAATCGACACGGGTGAACAGAGCAGCTGGACGGTCCAGCTGACCGAACCCGTGCAACAGGGGACAGGTGGGCGATGAGGCGTAACCGACGAGTCAAAATTCTTGCAACTCTCGGACCCTCCTCCTCAGAACAAGACATCATCGAAAAATTGTATCGCTCCGGTGCGGACGTGTTCCGCATCAACATGAGCCATACCGACCATGATCGTCTGAAGATGCTTGTCGAACGCATCCGTTCTGTTGAGGAAAAGGTTGGACGGCCAATCGGCATTCTTGCCGATCTGCAGGGACCCAAGTTGCGTGTGGGAACTTTTGCCGATGGCCCGGTGATGCTGGAAAACGGCGCAACCTTCACGCTGGACGCCGACAAGTCCGGCGGCAGCATAGACCGGGTGCATCTGCCGCATCCGGAAATTCTTCAGGCGCTCGAGCCGGGCCACCGCCTGTTGCTCGATGACGGCAAGATCCAGCTCAAGGTTCTGGAAGCCGACCGCACCAGGGCCGTGACGGAAGTCATCGTCGGCGGCAAGCTTTCGGACCGCAAGGGTGTCAGCGTTCCCGATTCGGAAATCGCAACCAGCGCCATGACCGAGAAGGACCACAAGGATCTGATCGCGGCACTCGACCAGAATGTCGACTGGGTGGCCCTGTCCTTCGTGCAGCGTCCGGACGATATCGCCGAAGTGCGCAAGATCACCCGTGGCCGCGCCGGCGTTCTGGCCAAGATCGAAAAGCCGCAGGCCATTGGCCGGCTGGACGAGATCATCGAGCTGTCGGACGCCATCATGGTTGCCCGTGGTGACCTGGGTGTGGAACTGCCGCTGGAACAGGTTCCCGGCCTTCAGAAGCGCATCACCCGCGCCTGCCGCCGCGCCGGCAAGCCGGTCGTGATCGCCACGCAGATGCTGGAATCCATGATCACCGCACCGGTGCCGACCCGCGCCGAAGTTTCCGACGTTGCCACCGCCGTTTTCGAAGGTGCCGACGCGGTCATGCTGTCGGCCGAATCCGCTGCAGGCGATTTCCCGATCGAGGCGGTGTCCACCATGGACAAGATCGCCCAGCAGGTGGAGCAGGATCCCAACTACCGGACCATCATCTACGCACAGCGGACCGAACCGGAAGCCACCGGCGCAGACGCGATTTCGGCAGCTGCCCGGCAGATTGCGGAGACGCTGAACCTGGCCGCCGTCGTCTGCTACACGACATCCGGCGCAACGGGTCTGCGTGCCTCACGCGAACGTCCGGCCAGCCCCGTGATCGTTCTGTCTCCGGTGCTTGCGACTGCACGGCGCCTGTCTCTCGGCTGGGGTCTCCACTGCGTGGTCAGTGAAGATGCCGCCAACGAAGAGGACATGATTGACCGCGCTTGCCGCATCTCCTTCTCCGAGGGAATTGCAAAGCCTGGTCAGCGCATCATCGTGACGGCCGGCGTGCCCTTCGGCACTCCAGGCTCCACGAACATGTTGCGGATTGCCTTTGTCGGCAACGACGGCCAGGGCGGCATTTGACGATCTAATCGGTTAAACAAACCGGATGACGAAAGGCGGCCTCCAGGCCGCCTTTTTCATGCCGTCTGCAACATGTCAGCACCCGGTTCCGCCGCCTTGCGACCGGGCGCCTGCACCCGCTCCACCAGCCTGTCGATGCCGCGCACGATTTCGTCCGTGTGCGTATGCTGCGGCATATGCCCTGCCTTGCCCAGCATCAGCAGCTCCGCCTCCGGCAGGTCCTGCAGCAAGCCTTCGCAATGGATCGACGGCCAGACCACCGTATCTGCCGTGCCGGTCACGATCAGCGACGGTTGCCCAAGCTGCCCGTAAAGTGTCGACTGCAGCTGCACAGCCTGCTGCAAACAGCAGATATCGGCCGCGTTCGACCGGAAACTTTCCGGGCGGAACAACAACGGCAGACGGACCGAAGCCGCATAGCCGGCCACCGGCCGGTCGGGACGGAAGACATGCGCCAGCATGTGCGGTACCAGCTTCTCGCCGACCGGGATCGTCAGCGTCCGGGCGAACACCCAACCGATGATCGGCATCGCGGCAACCCGGTAGTACCAGTTGACCCCACCCGGCCACACATGGCTGACAGGAGCCAGAAAGACCAGCCCCCGGACCCGCCCAGGTGCGGCGAGCCCCACGGCCGCCGTCACGGCCCCTCCAAGCGAATGGCCCACCACCACGGCAGTTTCAATGTCGAGCGCTGCGAGCAGACCGGTGATCAGCCTGGCCTGACTCTCCGGAGTATTGCTGCCCTCTCTGGATCGCTCTGAAAATCCCAGCCCCGGCCGGTCAACGAAGAGAAGCGAATACCGTCCCTTGAACGCCCCTTCGAACGCCAGCTTCATGTCATAGGCGTTGCCGCTGGCCCCGTGCAGGAACACCAGCACAGGCTGCCCGCTGGCAGCCCCAGACGCAGGAACAAGATGATAGTGAAGCCGCGCACCGTCCACTTCGGCAAAAGAGCCGTCAGGAGTGTAAGCGCGTGAAATCTGCCTCGCCCTGAACAGGGAATAGGTGGCAACAAGGCTGGTGGCGACGAGAAGGGCAATCAGTAACGGGATCATAGCCCGGACATAGCACTGCGCCGTCAGCAATCAAGACCGGCAGCACATCGGCCGAGCGGCAAGGCCGCCTCAGGCGGGTTCGCCCTCTGCTTCCTCTTCCAGATCCTTCACGGCCTTGCTGGCATTTTCCAGGCTGGGATTGACCTCAAGCGCCCGCTTGAAGGTCGTCAGCGCCTCGTTGTCGAAGCCCAGCCGACGCTGAATGATGGCAAGACCGGACAGCGCGCCCCAATGCCGTGGCTCCAGTGCCAAAGTGCGCTCGATATCCACCAGGGATTTGCCGAAGTCCTCCTGCATGTAGTGGACGGTGGCGCGCCGGTTCCAGGCCTCTGCATAACTAGGCTTGAGGATCACCACCGTGTCCAGGAGATCGAGTGCCAAGGCATGGTCGTCGGCCTGGATGGCCTTGCCGGCCCGCGACATCAGTACGTCCACCGTATCACTGCCCGAATCCATCCAGAGCATCTGGATTTCCCGGCCGATACGTTCGGCTTCCTTTGGATTTTCCGCTTTGGCGAGGTTGGAAAAAAGTTCGTCCAGACGGGATTTTTCATCGTCCGGATCCGTCTCTTCGACGACCACCTGGCCGCCCTCTTCAGGCAGATCATCGGGAAGGGCGTTGAAATCCTCGGCAGACGGCGGCTCTGCTTCCGGACCGAGATCGGGAACAGGCTGGGCGCTGGCAAGGCTGTTCCCGGCGAGAAAAAGAAGGGCAAACACAAAAATCCGCATCCGACGATTATGGATCGCTGGATGCGGCGGTCAATCCGGGAATTTTACACATCTTCGTGCACCACCGTGGCGACGACTTGAATCCGCTCCATTCGAACAAGATAACATCTTGTTCCTGAACAGATTTTCTATCGTCTGCCACGCAGGGCGCAGCAGCAAGATTAACCCTGGCGCGCTTTGAAACGCGGGTTTTTCTTGTTGATGATGTAGACGCGGCCTTTGCGGCGAACCATACGGTTGTCGCGGTGGCGGGTCATGAGCGCTTTGAGCGAGTTTTTGATCTTCATGTCACTGTCCCCACAAGGGCCCTGCTTCTTTAAACCAAATGAGCGCCAAAGGCGCTCACGTTTGACTGGATTGGCCTGGAAGCAGCGGCAGGTCCTGCGCCTGTCTTCAGATCAATCCGCGCCTCTCAAAACCTCGATCAGCGCAATAATGGTGGGCGTGACAGGGATTGAACCTGTGACCCCTTCGATGTCAACGAAGTGCTCTCCCGCTGAGCTACACGCCCGAATTTCTCGGTACTCCGACGCCCCAGCGCCGTGGTGGAGTGCGATATAACGGGGATCGGCAATCTGTGCAACCCCCCTTTTTCACCGAACTGTCAAAATTTCCCCAGCCCGGTTGGCAACCCCAGTTTTCCGCCGCGTCAGCACCTTGTCAGGCGGCGAGCATGCGCTCCACTTCCTGCACAAGATCCTTCAAATGGAAGGGCTTGGAAAGAACCTTGGCGTCCTTGGGTGCATCTGATTCCGGATTGAGCGCAACCGCTGCAAAACCGGTGATGAACATCACCTTGAGGTCCGGATCGAGTTCGGTTGCCCGGCGGGCCAGCTCGATCCCGTCCATTTCCGGCATCACGATATCAGTCAGAAGCAGTGAGAACGGCTCTTCGCGCAGGCGTTCGTAGGCGCTTCTGCCATTATCGAAAGAAACGACGTCATGACCGGCATTTTCCAGCGCCTTCGCCAGGAAGCGGCGCATGTCATTATCATCTTCGGCAAGCAGGATACGCGGCATCGTAATTGACCAGGTCCTTTGTTCGTGTGGGTTTGGTTCCCTTTCTGCCGGTTATAGCTCGAATTCCACAGAATGATAGGGTGAATTGGATCACACACATCTGGTGTGGATAGGCTCTTGTTGAGAACGATCGGTCGCCCAGTCGTTCCGGACCGGACAGCTTCTCACGCCGGGGAAAACCCGTTCGGCACGCGGTAAAACAAGATGTTTCGCGGACAGAGGATCCCGCATTCGCCGGTCGTTCCTGACGTCGTTCACGGCTTCTTTGCCCACAGCCGCGCATGCTTTTGATCCTGCCAAGGTAGACTGTGCAGCAATTCCTTGGCACTGTGGGACATGGCCTGCACAGGGCAGCAACCAGGACACACCATTGACGGACGAAAAACAGCCTTTCCTTCAAGCTTCATTCGAAGCCGATTTTAACGGCTTTCCAGCGTTTGAAGTCCTGTGCCCTGCAGACCAGCGGGTGCCATTCGTGTTCAATTCGCCGCATTCCGGCCGGCAATATTCCAAGAGCTTTCTCGCCTCCTCCCGCCTGGACGAAACAGCCATCCGGCGGTCCGAGGATGCCTATGTCGACGATCTCTTCGCCCATGTGGTGCCGTTGGGCGCACCGCTCCTGAGGGCCCATTTTCCCAGGGCCTATCTGGATGTGAACCGTGAGCCCTACGAACTCGACCCGAAAATGTTCGACGGACGCCTGCCGAATTACACCAACAGCCGCTCGATCCGCGTGGCTGGCGGACTGGGCACCGTTGCCCGCATTGTCAGCGAGAACCACGAGATCTATCGGCACAAGCTGCCGGTTGCCGAAGCCCTCAACCGGGTGGAAGAGATCTACAAGCCCTACCACACCACGCTGCGCCGGCTGCTGGCCCAGACCCATGTGACCTTCGGCTATGCAGTTCTGATCGATTGCCACTCCATGCCGTCCAGCGTGAAATGCCAGACCACCGATACCCGTCCGGACTTCATCCTGGGAGACCGTTACGGCACAAGCTGCAGCAACGATCTGACCGAGTTCGCCTGCTCGGTGCTGAAGACAATGGGCTACAGCGTCTCGCGCAACAAGCCATACGCCGGCGGCTTCATCACCGAACATTACGGCCGTCCCACAAGCGGTCTCCATGCCCTGCAGATCGAAATCAACCGTGGTCTCTATATGGACGAGGTCACTCATCAGCCGACGCCCGGCTTTGGCGACCTCTTCCACAATCTGCGCCAGTTCGCCCGTGAACTGACCTCCATGCCGGACGCAGCCCTGCCGGCGGACTCCATCGCAGCGGAATAAACCTCCGAACAAAAAAAAGGCCGCGCTCAAAAGAGGCGGCCCGAGTCTAGGGAGGAAACGCCCAAGGAGGGCGGTACGACACAACGTATCGCACCGCAATAAATTCGCATTGCACCGCACAAAGGTCAAGCCCGGCAGGCCTTTCAAACTGATCAAAGTATGAGCAGACATTCATGTTTTGCAGATTCATTTTTTTGCAGAACCGGTTATACAAGCGGCAATTCACCTTGATTTGAGTTTTGAGCGGTTTCCGCAGCCAGGAGGTAATGATGTCGGCAGGGCCTGTTTCCAGTTCAAATATGTTTGCCCCGTTCCTGGACAGGCTGGCGGACGCCGCCAGTGGCGCGATCATGCCGCATTTCCGCCAGGGCTTTGAAATCGACAACAAGTGGGAAGCCGGATTCGACCCGGTCACTGTCGCCGACAGAAACGGCGAAACGGCGATGCGCGCGCTGATCAACGAAACCTATCCGGACCACGGAATCCTTGGCGAGGAACACGGTCCGGAAAATCTCGATGCGGAACATGTGTGGGTACTGGACCCGATCGACGGCACGCGTGCCTTCATCACCGGCCTGCCCACCTGGGGCACGCTGATCGGCCTCAGAACCAACGGCGTGCCGAGCCTTGGCATGATGGTCCAGCCCTATATCGGCGAGCGTTTCGGCGGTGACGGCAAGACGGCCTGGTACACTGGCCCCCTGAGCGGCAGAGCGCTGAAGACACGGTCCTGCTCGCGTCTGGAAGATGCCACTATTTTCACCACCACCCCTGCTCTTTTCAAGGATGGCGAACGTCAGGCCTTTGACCGGATCGAAGCTGCCGTGCAGCTGTCCCGCTATGGCACCGACTGCTACGCCTATTGCATGGTGGCAGCCGGTCACGGTGATGCGGTGATTGAATCCGGTCTGCAAGCCTATGATATCGTTGCACTTGTTCCGATCATCGAGGGCGCTGGCGGGGTCGTCACGACCTGGACCGGGGGCTCGCCGGCCGACGGCGGTCAGATCGTCGCATCGGGTGATCCCTGGCTGCACGAACTCCTTTTGCGGGACCTTGCAAAGGCGGCTTGACCAGCCGCTCGGCTTCACCAGACCCCGGATCAGGTCCGGGCGCGTTCCAGCGCCTGCTCGGCTTCCAGGCCCGGCACGAAAGCGTCGAACGCCGCCCAGAACTGATCCCGGAAGGCATCGCGTTCCATCATCAGTTCGTGTTCGGCGCCAGCGATTTCCACATAGGCGGTGGCCTTGGCCCGCGCGACGAAGTCCTCGATCATGGGCGTGGAGACGATCCGGTCGTTCCCAGCCGCCAGCACCAGGCAGGGCAATTTGATGTTCGGCCCGGCATCGCGCCGGCGCAGCATCATCATGGCACGGCCCGTCGTTCCCAGCCAGCCGAGGGTCGGCGATCCGATTCCGAGTTCAGGAGCCTGGTCCAATACCTTGTTGAACCGCTCGAACCGGGCCTTGTCCGACGTCTGCCGGTTAGTCTCGAAGGGCACGGAAACCTCAGCGTTTCCACCGGGCACAAACAGCCTGCCAAGACCGAACATCGACAACAGCCGGGCGACCGGAATGGCAACCTTTTCGATCAGGCCGGACGTCTTCGGGGCCGTTGCCTTCAAACCCGGACGACCGAAGAGACCGAGAGTGAGCTTGCGCAGAACCCAGCGGTAGCCGGACACAAGGCCCGGTGACCAGGTTCCTGATGGCAGCCCCAGCAGCGGCGCCGTCAGGACTGCGCGGTCCAGCATGGTTCTCAGCCGCTCGGTGTCGGACAGGACCACGAGGGCGCCGGTGGAATGAGCCAGCGCAAAATGCGGTCCGGGATAGGTTGCCAGCGAGACTTCCTTGAGCACCGTGCGCAGGTCCAGCTTGTACTTGCCGAAATTGGACACGTGGCCGCGTCTCGGGTTGCGGGTCAGCCGTTGTGAGCCACCCTGCCCGCGCCAGTCGAAGGCAATGACGGCGAACCCGCGCTTGCGCAGATCCTCGATCACCTCGAAGTATTTTTCGATGAATTCCGCCCGCCCCTGCAGCAGGGTCACCGTGCCCTTGCGCCGCACACCGGCGGCGGGCCAATGCGCATACCGGATCTTCTTGCCGTCCGGCGTCGTGACAAACCCGGATCGCGCCCCGTCAGGCACCGGATTGTCGGGATGGTCGATCAAGGTCATGCGCTGCGAATCACTCGGGTTCGTTGAGGGGTATTGGTTCAAATAGATAACGGTTTTTCGTCAAGAACTCGTCACGTTGCAGACTTTGCCGACAGTGTCCGGCACACCGTGCACCGTCAAGTGATACCCGGGCCAGACGCCCGCCTCAACAAGCTTCAGGCCGGCTCCCTGGGAAGCCGGCCGTGAAAATGTCAGAAACCTTGCGATGGCTGCTTAGTACCAGCGGCGCTGCCAGTGACCACGATGGCCGATCGGATGGCTGCGGACGATATTGGCGTTGCGGGAATCGACCACCAGCCGAACCGGCATACCACGCCAGCCTTTTGCCCGCACGATGTACATCGGACCACGGCGGTCGAGGATCTTGATGTGGTCAAAACCGCGGTGACGCAGGCTGCGGCGGATCTGGCGCGGACCCATTTCGAAGTGCCGGCCACCATGACGGCCATTCCAGTTGCCGCGGCCATTGCCCCGGCGATGATCAACCTTGACCACCAGTTCGGCTTTTGCCGGTTCGATCTGGGTTTTGCCGGCCAGCGGCGCAGCGGATGCGGTGGTGATGAAACCGGCGGACACCAACAGAATGGCACCGGCGATCGGGGCGGACAATTTCGAAACATTGGCAAACATCTTCAAATCTCCTGTCTGTTCCGCCAGCGCCGTGCTGACGTTGGATTGAAGATGCACCGGGCCACTTGAACGCAACCGGAAGGCATCGTTCATGTGGCGTTCATGTTTCCGCGCTCCCCGCTGCTGCCTGCCCTCTTGAAAAGAAAATCCGAGATACCAAATCTCTTCATGCAAGCGCCAACACGGGTTTGCACCGCAGCCTGTCCCGCCAATCCGGGGGACGAAGGACTGCTCAACATCAGTGAAGTATCAGTTGCTCAAGAGAGGACAGACACATGCGTCACTTCGACTTTTCTCCGCTTTACCGCTCCACCGTCGGTTTCGACCGGCTTTTCTCGATGCTCGATGCCGCCGGCAACGAAGCCCCGAGCTATCCGCCCTATAACATCGAGCGCACCGGCGAAAACGCCTATCGCATCACGATGGCCGTGGCCGGATTTTCCGACGATGAACTGAGCGTCGAAGCCAAGGAGCACACGCTTACCATCAAGGGTGAAAAAGCTGAAGAAGATGCCAGCCGGGAAATTCTTTACCGTGGCATTGCCTCGCGCACCTTTGAACGCCGCTTCCAGATCGCCGAACATGTTCGCGTGGAAGGGGCAAGCCTCGAAAACGGCTTGCTGCACGTCGATCTTGTCCGGGAAATTCCGGAAGCAATGAAGCCGCGCAAGATTGAAATCACCAGCGGCGAAACCAAGCAGATTGAAACCACGGCTCACTAACCGCCTGGATCAACTGCGGCAATCGCATCATCGAGGCGCCTGGGAAACCAGGCGCCTTTTTTGGTGCTTGTCTGCGCGGCAGATCGCAGGGGGAGAACGGTCCTCAGACCGTCCCGGCAAGTACCTTCAGGAACGAATTGACGTCTTCGTCTGTCGTCGCAAAGCTGGTGACCAGGCGCAGGCAGACTTCGTCAGACGCAGGAGCGTGATCCTGCGCCAGACCGTTTGCAGGCCATTCGTAGAGCTTGGCCCCGGCTGCCTGCAGGGCTTCCATCTGGCTGCGCTTCAGGATCGGGAAAAGCTCGTTGGCCTCGACCGCCCAGGCTGTCCGCCCGCCGGCTTCCCGGATACCTTCGGCAAGGCGGGTGGCCATACCGTTGGCGTGGCTTGCGGTTGCCAGCCAGGTATCGTCTTCGAAATAGCCCTCGAACTGGGCAGCCACGAACCGGCTCTTGGAGAACAGATGACCGCCGCGTTTGCGGAAATATTCGAAGGACCTTGCCGCTTCCAGATCGAAGAACACCACGGCTTCGGCACACCAGCAGCCGTTCTTGGTCGCGCCGAAGGAAAGCACGTCGACGCCCGCTTTCCAGGTCATGTCGGCAGCCGAGCAGCCGAGTGTCACAAGCGCATTGGCAAACCGCGCGCCATCCATGTGAAGCGGCACTGAACGCGACCGGCAGACGTCCTTGATGGCGCTGATTTCGTCCAGCGTATAGACCGTGCCGCATTCGGTTGCCTGACTGATGGAAACGGACGCAACCTGGCCATGATGGACTACGCCGTCCGGCACCTGCGCCATCTTTGCGCGCAGGGTATCGGCAGAAAACCGGCCGTTTGCACCTTCCACGCTCAACAGCTTGTTGCCGCCGGTCATGAATTCGGGACAGTTGCACTCATCGACCTGAATATGCGCACCGGAATGGCAGAAGATCGCCCCACCCGGCTTCGCACAGGCGGCCAGCGCCAGCGAATTCGCCGCCGAACCGGTCGCCACGAAAAAGACGGCAACTTCCCGTTCGAAGATCTCGTTGAAGGTGGCTGAGACGGCGTCGGTCAAAGGGTCGGTGCCGTAGGCAGGCGAGAACCCTTCATTATGGCGGGCCAGCGCCGACATCACCGCCGGAACTGCACCCGCCCAATTGTCACTAGCAAAATTCATGTGCCGGTTTAATCACTTGGCTTCAAAACCGGCAACCGATTTTTCAGTAGTACATCTCGCGCTTGCGATAGGACCGGCCGAGCAGCCAGTCGAGCGAGACGACGCCCGGGCCCTTGAGCAGCGGCACCAGCAGCAGGAAGATCCACAGCAACCGGTCGTCGGCGATAATCGCGTAAGGCTCACCGTCGAACAGGGCTCCGATCGTCTTGGCATCGGCCCCATGGCCGTAGACATCCACATAGGTCATCACGCAGATGAAGACGATCATCCCCAGGCTGGCGAAGCGGGTGAAGAGACCGACAACCACCATGACCGGCAGGACAAATTCACCCCAGGTACCCAGAAGCACCATGAGACCATAGGGGAAGAACGC
Organism: Roseibium sp. LAB1; assembly: GCF_054658235.1. NCBI lineage: Bacteria > Pseudomonadati > Pseudomonadota > Alphaproteobacteria > Hyphomicrobiales > Stappiaceae > Roseibium > Roseibium sp. LAB1. Next base: position 2,060,786 of record NZ_BAAGIB010000001.1, read on the forward strand.
GATCTGGCTGGTGTCGTAGCTGACCTGCTCCATCATCTTGGGGAGCATCTGCGCATAGGCCCCCGCCGTCGGCGTGAAGATGTTCATGATGCTGCCGCCGATTTTGGTCATCGCCGAGTTCAGAAAGAACTGCAGCAGAATCGCGGCAAAAATGAACCGTGCGGCAAGCCCGATGAACCAACCATCAGTCAGCCGTTCCAGGGCTCCGAACACCATCGTGTAGAGCCTGACAAAAAATCCGATCAGCACACCCATCTAATCCCCCATGATCAAGCGGCATCCATATGCCGTGTGATTGTTATTCGTCCCAAAGCAGGCCTGAAAAGGCACCTGCGACAAGACAGTCCGAGAGGCAATCGGACAAGGAAAAAGCCTCGTCGTCGCCCTGTGCCCGGCCTGCGGCTTCTGCAAGCGTATGCCCTTGCAGGAGATCCTTCGCGAAAACGGCACCACCTGGACGCAACAGATAGACATTCACTTCCATGTCGGGCCGGGTGATCATCACGGCCTGCGGCTCGGCAAGATCCACAGCCTCGGCCCCATCGGGATCGAACCTGTTGGTTCGTGCAAGCGCCCACACAGGCCAACCGGATGTCACGACATGCGCTGCCGGATGCGGTGCGAAGCGCACATTGCCCAGACGCTGCGGATCAACATCCCCCAGCGCGGCCGGGTCGAGAGGCGCGGCGTCCGCTGCATGGTAGGCTTGCAGCCAGGCCCATTCCAGCCGGGCAACGTCGCCAAGGTAAGGATAAGCCTCGAGCGGCGGAAACGCGTTCAGAAAGTCTGCGAATTCGGCACCGTACCAGATCAGGACCGGTGATACCGGCGGATGGTCCATCACGAAGGCCTGGGCAAGGGCCTTGAAATACTCTTCGCCAAGCAGCGTCTTCACTGCGGGAAAGGTTTCGCCCAAAGCCTCGGTCAGGCTGACGATGACATTGTTACGGTAGACGTTGAACCGCTTCGGTGCCGTCTGTCCGTCAGGACCGGTCAGACCAACGGGCGTGTCCAATTGCGGGTCGAGCAGCGCGCGTCCGAACGTTGAGGCATCGACCTGCGGAAGTGTCAAAGGTCCGCGCATGTCAGACCGCGTGCTTTCGTCTGGCCCCTTCGGGCTGCGCCAGGATCCGGTCGGCGGCTTCTGCCTCGGCCAGCAGAATTGGCCAGGCCGGAACATTGTTGTCCCATTCGATCAGGGTCGGCAGCGGACCATGTACCCGAATGACTTCTTCGAAGAGCTGCCAGACCGCCGTATCGACCTCCCGGTCGTGGGCATCGATCAGCAGCGGCCGGCCGGCATCGTCCCGGTCCGGCGCATGGCCACCCAGATGAATTTCACCAACGGCCGCCATCGGAAAAGCGGCCAGATAGTCCGAGGCTGATCTTTCGTGGTTCGTGCAGGACACATGAACATTGTTGATGTCGAGCAACAGGCCACAACCGGTCCGCCGTGCGATTTCTCTCAGGAAATCCAGTTCGCTCATCGTGCTCTGTGCGAAAGCCACATAGGTCGACGGATTTTCCAGAAGCATCCGCCGTCCGACGGTCTCCTGCACTTCGTCGATATGGTCGCACACTCGGTTGAGGGTCGCCCCGTCGTAAGGCACCGGCAACAGGTCATTGTAATAGGTGGTGTCATGGGTCGACCAGGCGAGATGCTCTGAAAACAGTCCCGGCTCGTATCGTTTGTTCAGATCCGACAAACGCTGCAGGTGATCCTTGTCCAGCGGTTGCTCACCGCCGATCGACAGTCCTACCCCATGCAGGGACAAGGCATACCGTTCTCGGATTGCTTCCAGCTGCCGGTGCGGCGGACCGCCGGCACCCATGTAGTTTTCGGCATGAACCTCGAAAAACCCGATATCGGGGGAACTTTCCAGAATTGCCGCAACATGTTCCGCCTTCAGACCAGCCCCCGCACGCGCCGGAACAGCGCCGTCGGCACGGATTGTCGGCTCTGATCGGGTGTCGGAAACCATGGTGTCCTCCGGTGGGAAAAAATGTTGTCAGGCAGGCCCATTGGCTGAGGACATCTTCAAACGCGACCTGTTGAAGGACCATGGCTGATGCCTTTAAGGGACCTGGTGCCGAACCCGCACTGTAAACAAGTGCGGGTCAACCTGTTGCCTGCCTGAGCAAATTGCCGCAGTAGCGGCCGATAATAGCCGATCAGGCTTCCGGCAGATCGCGCTCAAGCTCGGTCAGGGACCCGTGGCGACCACCAGGCACATCCATCGTCACGCAAGTGCCCTTCGGAACCAGGGTCCAGGCGTTGCCTTGATAATCGATGGTCGACGTACCGGCGCAGGTCGTACCCGGACCGGCCTTGCAGTCGTTTTGTCCCTTCAGGGACACGCCGTAGCATTTTTCCTTGGCCTGGGCATGAGCCGGAACAGTTGACGACAGACCCGCAACCGCGGTTGCCACCGCACCGGCAACGATTGCTGCAGACATGGCCTTGTGCTTCATCTCGATCTCCTCTGGTCGTTGCAAATTCAATGCGTACCGGCGTTCTCGCAGGGCCGCCAGGCACCCTCGTTAGATGACCCTATTGAAGATAAATAGGAAATCAAACGCATGTGACTGTTTTGCGAGCATAACTGCACAAAGTTTAACAAACGCAAGATTCTTACTTATTTCCTGCCGGTTTTGACCTTTCCGGACGATTGGCACTTTTTGCGCGAAACAATTATAATGCAGCGACGCAGAAACACTCTTGCTCACGACGGCGAAATCTGTCATGTTCGCGCCGCTTGGAATAGGACAGGTATGCTGTCCCAATTATCGCCATGCCAAAAACGGCCCGGACAGGGCGCAGGACAAAAAGGCAGAGGCGATAGTCAGGCTGACCACTGGGCGGATCCGGGGAGGATCCGTATGGAAGCGAGACGGAACGTTTCGGCAGCGGAGGACCGCTGCGTCAATGCGGCGGTTTGCTTTGATAAACGGCCGTGGTTAATACAACAACAGAGCCGGGGCAGGAAAGCCAGGGTTCGCCGGACCGCATTCTTGATGGAATGCGACCCGAACGGAACCGGACGCTCCCAGCCACGGCGGCACTGGGGTTAACAGTGAGGGCGCACATGACGAAGATAGAGCTGACGACCAGCACAGCCATGCAAGCGGGGAGCGCGGACATGAAGACCACCGCAACCACCACACTTGCGGAACGACTGAGCACGGCCGCCGACAAAGGGCTCTATAATCCGTCGCGCGAACACGACGCCTGTGGTGTCGGCTTTGTCGCCCATATGAAAGGTGAGAAGTCTCACAAGATTGTCGCAGACGGTCTGCAGGTTCTGGAGAACCTCACGCACCGCGGCGCGGTTGGTGCCGATCCGCTGATGGGCGATGGCGCCGGCATGCTGGTGCAGATCCCGCATGCGTTCTTTGCCGAGGAACTGGCAAACGCCGGGACCCAGCTTCCCGAACCCGGTGAATACGGCGTCGGCTTCATATTCATGCCGCAGGACGATGAATTGCGCGCCAAGTGCGAAGCGATCATCGAGCGCGTCATCGAGGACGAGGGCAAGGAGCTGATCGGCTGGCGCGACGTACCGGTCGACAACTCATCGCTGTCCAAATCTCCGGACATCGCCGCCACCGAACCGGTGTCCCGTCAGGTCTTCATCCGCAAGACCGGCGGCGAGGATGATGCATTCGAACGCCGCCTTTATGTGCTGCGCAAGGTTATCTCGAACCGTGTGCGCGCGGAAACCGACGCGGTTTCGAAGGGCTTTTATATCGTTTCAATGTCCAGCCGGACGATCGTCTACAAAGGCATGTTCCTGGCCTATCAGCTTGGCGCCTATTATGCCGACCTGAAAGACGAGCGCTTCTCCTCCGCCCTGGCGCTTGTGCACCAGCGCTTCTCCACCAACACGTTCCCGTCGTGGGATCTGTCGCATCCCTACCGGATGGTTGCCCATAACGGCGAGATCAACACGCTGCGCGGCAACGTCAACTGGATGGCGGCGCGTCAGGCGTCGGTATCTTCGACGCTTCTCGGCGACGATATCTCCAAGCTCTGGCCGATCTCCTATGAAGGCCAGTCCGACACAGCCTGTTTCGACAACGCACTCGAATTCCTGGTCATGGGCGGCTACTCCCTGGCCCATGCAGCCATGATGCTGATCCCGGAAGCCTGGGCCGGCAACCCGCTGATGGACGACAACCGTCGCGCCTTCTACGAGTACCACGCGGCCCTGATGGAGCCGTGGGACGGCCCGGCAGCCGTTGCCTTCACTGATGGCCGCCAGATCGGCGCGACGCTGGACCGGAACGGCCTGCGTCCGGCCCGCTATATCGTGACCGACGACGATTTTGTCATCATGTCGTCCGAGGTTGGCGTGCTGCCGGTCGAGGAAGAGCGTATCGTCCAGAAATGGCGTTTGCAGCCGGGCAAGATGCTGTTGATCGACATGGACGAAGGCCGGATCGTTTCCGACGACGAGATCAAGCGTCAGCTTTCCACGGCCAACCCGTACAAGGACTGGCTGCACCGGTCCCAGATCGTTCTGGAAGATCTTCCGGGCGTGCGCCAGCGCGCGCCAGTTGCCGGTGAAAGCCTGCTCGACCGTCAGCAGGCCTTCGGCTACACGGAAGAAGACATCAAGCTCCTGATGACCCCGATGGCGACCGTTGGCCAGGAAGCCATTGGCTCCATGGGCACGGACACGCCGATCTCGGCCCTCTCCGACAAGTCGAAGCTGCTTTATACATACTTCAAGCAGAACTTCGCCCAGGTCACCAACCCGCCGATCGACCCGATCCGCGAAGAACTGGTGATGAGCCTGGTCTCCTTCATCGGCCCGCGTCCGAACATCTTCGATCTCGAGGGCATGTCGACCTCCAAGCGACTGGAAGTCCGTCAGCCGATCCTCACCAATGAGGATCTGGAGAAGATCCGCGCCATCGGTGACATCGCCGACAACCAGTTCTCCGCCAAGACGCTGGACATCACCTACAATTCCGAAAAAGGCGCCGTCGGCATGGAAGGCGCGCTGGACGAACTGTGCGAGCGCGCCGAGAAAGCGGTTCTGGACGGATACAACATCATCATCCTGTCCGACCGCCTGATCAGCCGGTCGCGCATCGCGATCCCTGCCCTTCTGGCAACCGCCGCCGTGCATCATCACCTCATCCGCAAGGGTCTCAGAACCTCTGTCGGCCTGGTGGTGGAAACCGGTGAAGCCCGCGAAGTGCACCATTTCTGCGTTCTGGCCGGCTACGGCGCGGAAGCGATCAACCCCTATCTGGCGTTCGAAACGCTGCTTTCCATGCACATGGAAATGGACTTCCCCGAGGAAGTCGATCAGGACGAAGTCGTCTACCGCTACATCAAGTCCATCGACAAGGGCATCCTGAAGGTCATGTCCAAGATGGGCATCTCGACCTACCAGTCCTATTGCGGCGCTCAGATTTTCGACGCTGTCGGCCTCGGTTCGGAGTTCGTGAAGAAATACTTCTTCGGCACGGCAACCATGATCGAAGGCATCGGACTTCCCGAAGTCGCCAATGAAACCGTCTTGCGCCACGAGCAGGCCTTCGGCGATGTCGCCATCCTGCGCCGCTCCCTGGAAGTCGGCGGCGAATACGCCTACCGGACCCGGGGTGAAAGCCACATGTGGACGCCGGATTCCGTCGCGCTGCTGCAGCATGCGGTGCGCGCGAAGCTGCCCGAGACCTACCGTGCGTTCGCCAAGGAAGTGAACGAAAAGAGCGGACGCTATGCGATCCGCGGCCTGTTCCGGATCAAGTCCGCGGACGAAATCGACCGCACGCCGATCAAGCTCGACCAGGTGGAACCGGCCGAAGCCATCGTCAAGCGCTTCGTAACCGGCGCCATGTCCTTCGGCTCCATTTCGCGCGAAGCCCACACGACCCTGGCCATTGCCATGAACCAGATCGGCGGCAAGTCGAACACCGGTGAAGGCGGCGAAGAGCCCGAACGTTTCAACCCGCTGCCGGACGGTTCGTCGAACCCGCAGCGTTCTGCCATCAAGCAGGTTGCTTCCGGCCGCTTCGGCGTGACCACGGAATACCTTGTCAACTCCGACATGATCCAGATCAAGGTCGCCCAGGGTGCCAAGCCCGGCGAAGGCGGCCAGTTGCCGGGTCACAAGGTGGATGCGGTCATCGCGAAAGTTCGTCACTCGACACCGGGCGTCGGCCTGATTTCGCCTCCTCCGCACCATGACATCTATTCCATCGAGGATCTGGCGCAGCTCATCTACGACCTGAAGAACGTCAATCCGGAAGCCGATATCTCGGTCAAGCTGGTGTCCGAAGTCGGCGTCGGCACGGTTGCGGCGGGCGTTGCCAAGGCACGTGCCGACCACATCACGATTTCCGGTTACGACGGCGGCACTGGCGCTTCGCCGCTGACCTCAATCAAGCATGCAGGCTCTCCGTGGGAAATCGGCCTTGCCGAGACCCAGCAGACCCTGGTGCTGAACGGGCTGCGCTCGCGCATCGCCCTTCAGGTCGACGGCGGTATCCGCACCGGTCGGGACGTCATCATCGGCGCTCTTCTTGGCGCTGACGAATTCGGCTTCTCCACTGCTCCGCTGATCGCCGCCGGCTGTCTGATGATGCGCAAATGCCATCTCAACACCTGCCCTGTCGGCATCGCCACCCAGGATCCGGTCCTGCGCAAGCGCTTCAAGGGCACGCCGGAACACGTCATCAACTACTTCTTCTTCGTCGCCGAGGAAGTTCGTGAGCTGATGGCCAATCTCGGCTTCAAGACGCTGGAAGACATGATCGGACGGTCCGACTTCCTCGACAAGGAAGCCGCCATCGATCACTGGAAAGCAAAGGGCCTCGATTTCTCCCGTATTTTCTTCCAGCCGGAAGCAAAGCCGGAAGAAACCCGCTGGACTGCACGTCAGGATCACCCGATCCACGACATTCTGGACCGGCGCCTGATTGCAGCCGCCAAGCCGGCCCTCGACAACAAGGAACCCACGATCGTCGACGAGACGATCTGTTCCGTCGACCGTTCGGTTGGGGCCATGCTCTCCGGCGAAATCGCCAAGCGTTACGGCAACAAGGGCCTGAAGCTACCTGACACGCTCAAGATCAATCTGAAGGGCACTGCCGGCCAGGCATTCGGTGCTTTCGTCGCCCGCGGTGTCACTATCGATCTTGTCGGCGACGCCAACGACTATGTCGGCAAGGGTCTTGCCGGTGGCAAGCTGATTGTCCGTCCGCCGGAAAACACCCGCATCGTGCCGGAAAACTCCATCATCGTCGGCAACACGGTGCTTTACGGCGCCACCGAGGGTGAGTGCTACTTCCGCGGTGTTGCCGGGGAACGTTTCGCGGTTCGCAACTCCGGCGCTATCGCCGTGGTCGAAGGCGTGGGCGACCACGGCTGCGAATACATGACCGGCGGCGTCGTCGTCGTGATCGGCCAGACCGGGCGTAACTTCGCGGCAGGCATGTCCGGCGGTATCGCCTACGTGCTCGATGAAGACGGCACCTTCGGCTCCCGCTGCAATCTGGCCATGGTCGAACTGGAACCGGTGACCGAGGAAGACGATCTCCTGGAGAAGCTGCACCACCATGGCGGCGATATCGAGCACAAGGGCCGTGTCGACCTTTCCTGCGACATGACCCGTCATGACGATGAGCGCCTGCGCCAGATGCTGACGAAGCATCTGGAACTGACCGGCTCGACAAAGGCCAAGGCAATCCTTGATGACTGGACCCAGTACCGGCCCAAATTCGTCAAGGTCATGCCGGTCGAATACCGCCGGGCCCTGCGCGAGATGGAAGAGCAGCGCCTTGGCATGGTCGCCGCCGAATAATCCGGCCAAACGCACGAACTGGCTCTCGGCCGCATGAAGCGGCCGATTGCAGCCACCCTGGACAGACGCACTAAGTTTTGAGGAGGTCGCCTTGGGCAAGGTAACCGGTTTTATGGAAATCGATCGGCAGGAACAGAAGTATCAGCCTGCCTCTGACCGTATTCGCCATTTCCGCGAGTTCACCATTCCGCTGAACGACCAGGACGTCACCAATCAGGCGGCACGCTGCATGGATTGCGGCATTCCGTTCTGCCACGGCCCGACCGGTTGCCCGGTCAACAACCAGATTCCCGACTGGAACGATCTGGTCTACCAGGGCGACTGGGACTATGCGCTCAAGAACCTGCATTCCACCAACAACTTCCCGGAGTTCACGGGCCGTATCTGCCCGGCCCCGTGCGAGGAAGCCTGCACGCTGAACCTGGAAGACATCCCGGTCAACATCAAGAGCGTTGAACAGGCCATTGCCGACAAGGGCTGGGAAGAAGGCTGGATCGTACCGGAACTGTCCGCCACGAAGACCGGCAAGGCAGTCGCCATCATCGGCTCCGGCCCCGCAGGCATGGCGGCTGCCCAGCAGCTTGCCCGCGCCGGCCACACCGTCCACGTCTATGAACGCGAGCCGAAGGCCGGTGGTCTGCTGCGCTACGGCATTCCCGACTTCAAGATGGAAAAGCACTACATCGACCGCCGCGTGAAACAGATGGAAGCCGAAGGCGTCACCTTCCATTACGGCGTCAATGTCGGTGTCACCGTCGCTCTGGAAGAACTGGCCGAGCGTCACGACGCGGTTATCCTGTGCGCCGGCGCCGAACGGCCGCGTGACCCGGGTGTTTCCGGCATGGAACTGGAAGGTTGCCATTGGGCAATGCCTTACCTGGTCCAGCAGAACCGCCGCGTCGGCGGTGAGCCGGAAGGCGACGAGGCACCGATCTGGGCCGGCGGCAAGCATGTCGTGGTCATTGGTGGTGGCGACACCGCCTCCGACTGTGTCGGCACCGCGTTCCGCCAGGGAGCCCTCTCGGTAACTCAGCTCGACATTCGTCCGATCCCGCCGCTGAAGGAAGACAAACTGGCCATCTGGCCTTACTGGCCGACCAAGTTCCGCACGTCGTCGTCCCAGGCCGAAGGCGCAGAGCGTGAATTTTCCGCAGCGACCCTGGCCCTTGTTGGCGAAGACGGCAAGGTTACCGGTGTCAAATGCGCCCGCGTTGATGAAAAGCGTCGCCCGATCGAAGGCACTGAGTTCATTCTGCGGGCCGATCTTGTGCTCGCCGCCATCGGCTTCTCCGGCCCCTTGCTGGAGACCTACATCTCCGAAGCCGGCGAAAAGCTGGAGCTGGATGGTCGCACCAACGTGAAGGCCAATACTGACGACTACAAGACCAGCATGGACAAGGTCTTTGCCGCAGGCGACGTCCGCAAGGGCCAGTCTCTGGTCGTCTGGGCCATCCGCGAAGGCCGCCAGGCAGCACGTTCCGTCGATGAATTCCTGACCGGTTCGACCGACCTGCCGCGCTAAGCACTTTGCAATTGAACTGAAAAACCCCACGGGCGTCTGCTCGTGGGGTTTTGTTTTGGCTCGCATCCCTGCAAGGATCAGGGCAGGCCCGGACGCACCGTGACGGAGACGCGGCCACCCGCCTCTTGACCGGAGACAGTACCCAGCCGTTCGCTCAGTGTGACACCTGGCGGTGCAATCACCTCCTCGACAGCCGTCACGGGCGCGGACAGTTCGGCTACAGGCATGCGCGGATCATCCACACGTCCCTGCATCGGCGGCAAGGGCTCTCCCTTGGCGAAGAAGCGGTAGGTTCTGCTGGCCGGGTTGATCTCTTCCTCGTCTTCACCGCCCAGAAGCAGAGCCTCCGGTGAGGTGGTGCGGCCGGTCAGCACGATGAAATTCGGATCATCCTCAACGCCTTCGAAGGCAAGCCCGCCATAGCCGCCGAGAAGGCGTGACAATTCCCGTTCCACAAAGAATGCGACCTTGCGATAACCTGCCCAGGTGAAATCGATCTTGTTGTTGGTGCGCAGACGGGTGTTCTTGCCGTCGACATCCGGTCCGTAGGAGGAAAAGCTGCCGTCCTCGGCCAGGAAGATGTCCCAGATGTCGACATAACGGACCCGCCGGTCTTCCGATGCACTTTGAAAAATCGAGTTGAGCTGGGTGAAATCGGCATTCACCAGTTCATCGCCGGTGGGCGGCAGACCGGCCCACACAAGCGGCTTCTTTTCCTGGCGTACTACACGCACCAGCGCATCGACCTTCCTGCGATAGCTGTCCAGCCATTCCGCGGTCATGAATTCGACTGGCGGTTCGCCGGCGAACGCCTTGCCGAGATCCTGCCGTCCGATCATTACGACCACGGCCTGCACGTCCGCTCCTCGGATCCTGGAAACCACCTGGGTTGCCCAGTCGGGCGAGCCCTCACCCACGAAGCCTTCCTTGTCCTCGGTAATGGCTTCGACGCGGATCTGTGGTTTCTGGGCGAGCGTGTATTTCAGCCCGTCGGCGACGCCGCGTGCCATGCGGTCCCCAATGACGAGGATCAGCCCGGCGTTCGGATCCTTTTCAAGAACGTCAAATTTGGGTGGAGCTCCCGCCGGCCGCGATACCCGGGGCTTCTGCTGTGTCTTTTGCGGTTTCTTGGCGCGTTTCTCGCCACCGCCGCCAAACAGCCGCTGAAGGGGAGCAAACGGATTGAAGCCCCGGAACGGTCCGTTCTGCGCAACGACAATGTCACCGCGCGAGGCGTCCTGTGCGGCGGCGACTCCGGTTGAGCAGACAACCAGCGCAAGAGCAAGCGCGACGGCAAACCGGACCGAGGCGGCACGCGTCCCCTTGCCTTCGTGTTGCCGGATCTGAAACCTCACGCTGTGCTCCCGCTGCGGATGATGTCCGCCCAGTTTAACCGTCCAGCTTCAGCCGTGCCAGCAAAACAACGGATGCATAACCGTCTGGAACCATACCACGGGACTTCTGATAGGCCCGTATCCCCTTGCGGGTCGCGGGCCCAACCTGGCCGTCCGCTGTTCCGACAGAAAATCCGCGCTGGTTCAGAAGTGCTTGCAATTCTGCAGTTTCCGAGCGGTTGAGCGGTAGATGCTCACGCGACCAGTCGCCTTCGATCGGCCCGCCGCCGATGATCCGGTCGGCAAGGTGCCCAACGGCAAGCGCATAAGCGGTCGCGTTGTTGTAGCGCTTGATCACGTAGAAGTTCTTCAGCATCAGGAAGGCGGGACCGCTTGCGCCGGCCGGCAGAACCAGGATGGCATTGTCTGAGGGACGCGGAAAATCCTTGCCGTTCGACCGGCGGATTCCGTATCTGGACCACTCGCCAAGCGTCAGCGTCTTGTCGCCGTCGGCCAAGTGATAGTCAAACCCGCGTGGCAGGGCCACTTCGTATCCCCAGGTCTTGCCTGTCTGCCATCCGTGCTTTTGAAGATAGGCTGCGGTGGAGGCGAGCGCATCGGGAATGGACGTCCAGATGTCCCTGCGGCCGTCGCCGTCATAGTCGGCCGCATAGGCCTTCCAGCTCGACGGCATGAATTGCGTATGCCCCATCGCACCGGCCCAGGAACCTTCCATGTCCTGGAAACGCACGTGACCTGCCTGGACGATCCCCAGCGCGGTCACGAGTTCCTTTTCCCAGAAGCTCTTCCGGCGCGGCGCCGCATAGGCCAGCGTCGCCAGGGCCTGGATAACGTTGTGGCGCCCCATGAAACCGCCGTAGTTGGTTTCCATGCCCCAGATTGCCAAAACGGCTTCACGGTCGACGCCATAGCGGTTTTCGATGGCCGCCAGAACCTGACTGTAGTCCTTCAGCATCTCGCGGCCTTTTTCGACCCGCGTGTCTGAAACGGCACTATCGAGGTATTCCCAGATCGGCTTCACGAACTCGGACTGCTTGCTCATCAGCCGCAAGGTGTCTTCGTCCGGCTCCATGCCGGTGAAGACCGCGTTATAGGTCTGGGATGAAATGCCGGCCGCCTTGGCCGTTGGCCAGAAACCGGAGACGAACCGGCTGAAACCCTGGTCGGCCTGCGCGGGTACGGCAATGGCCAGCAGAGCGCCTGTGGCAGCGGCGATTACAAGCAACTGGCAGCCAATGGTCCTCAGTCTTCCAGAAAAGGGCAGATTAGTTTTTACATTCGCAGTCAGCTGCGCAAGGTTCCGCATCAGGGCCTCCTTGATGCCCAGGTCCGTAGTTTCTGCCCCCGCCCCATGAATGGTGTTGATTTGGTTACCGTGACGTTAATGCCGGAATCTAAAGCCCGCTTCAATAGCGTTTTCGGAGTAGTCGTTCCCCTGCTGGGAACTGTCGAACCGGCGGTGAGTGTAATCCGCTGTCACTGCGATATTCTTGGTGACGGCGAAGGTGAGGCCGCCGAACCCGGTCAGAGTACGTTCCTCGATCGAAACACCTTCATAGGTACGGTAACTGTAACCCACACCGGTTTCGCCGACCAGCCGGTCACTGAAGGCATGGGCGAGGCGCAGGTCACCGGAATAGATGATCGAACCGCTTGCGCCGTCGATATCGGTTGCCGAGAAGGTGGTTCCAAGACCCGCGGTGACAGTTGTCAGTCTGCTTGGTGACCAGACCAGAGAGGCATCGGCAATCAGGCCTGACAGGTTTTCAAGCCGGTCGTCCTCGATGTCTTCGATCCGCCACCCCGCGCCAAGCTCTCCGGTAAGTTTCGGTCCGGACGCAATGGTGACACCACCCATGACCTGATAACCATTGGCGTTGCGCTTCTCGCACAGGGCATCGCTGCAGGTGTCGTCATAGCGCCGCAAGAGCAGCGCGCCTTCGACAAATGGTGAAAACACACTACCGGTATTTCCATCCAGTCGCAGACTGGCCGAATAGAGCGTGTTGTTGCGTCCGGTTTCCGAACCATTTTCCGACGTATAGAAATTCCGGTCGACGCCAAGCGAAGCCGTCGCCGCAACGATGCCGATCGCGCGCGTTCCGCTGAGGCTTCCCGACAGTTCGTGATCGTAGTCGGTGCCGGACGAGGATTCCGCGCTTCCGTCGTCTTCCTGGCTGAGCGAATAGGTCAATCTGGTGATGACCTGTGTCGCTTCGCTGATATCGAGCCGCAGGTTTGCAGCGGCAAAGACGTTGGCTTCGTTGTCGTCAGTGTCTCCGGGATAACCGGTGTAGGATCCCCGCAGCGACGTATCCAGCTGGTGCCTCGACCAGTTCGAGGTCAGGGAAATGTCAGGTGAAATCCGGTAGAACTTGCCGGACGTACCGTCTGCTGCCTGGGATCTGTTGTCGGTCCAGCCCGTCGACAGGGTGAGCTGAGGCGTCAGGGTGAAGGAACCGAGCCTGATCCCCTGCGCTGCGTCAAAAGTCGTGTCGCCACCGAACACGCTGTCATCGATGCCACTGTTCGAAAGAGGAACGGCCCTGTCGACCGCAGCAATCCTGTCCGCGAACGGTCTGACCGGCGAGGTTCTGCCATTGGTGCCAAGGCCGCTCGATCCGGTTTCCGCCGTAGCGGAATTCAACGTCGACCGCAGGGAAAAGACATCGGCCTGGGTCGGATTGCGGTCTGCCGCCTGGGCGGCCTGATCGGAAGGATCTGCTGATTCTTGCGCCCCGCCCGGTTCGTCCGATCCACGCAAATCGTCAAGCGTCGTCTGTGCGCCCGCGGAAACGGCCTGCAAAACGGCTAGAAGAGTGATCAGAGGCAGAAAGCTGCGCATGAAGTCCGGAACCAGTCGACGTGGTATGTCCGGTCCAAACTGCAGAAGGATGGTTAATCCTTCGTTTCTTTTTCGCAAATTGGAAGGTTACACAAAGTTACATAAAGTCACCCGATCTAATGCATTTAATAGATCATGGGTTCTTGATCCCCGTCTGTGACTGGCATAGAGCTAGGCAATCCTAAATAAAAAAGAATAATGTTCATGACCACCGTTCTGCGTGACCCGGTTTCCAAAGAAAATGCCGACATGACGTCCCTGTGCCTCGTCTCCGCAGAGCGGACCCTTGAAACGGAAATTGCCGGCCTCAGTGCCGTCCGGGCAGCGCTGAAGAACGGACTTGCGATACCGTTCCAGAAGACCTTTGACCTCATCCAGAAAAGCAAGGGCCGGGTGGTCATTACCGGTATCGGCAAGAGCGGTCATATCGGCACCAAGATTGCCGCAAGTCTCGCCTCCACGGGAACACCGTCTTTCTTCGTGCATGCCAGTGAAGCCAGTCATGGCGACCTGGGCATGATCACAGAGGGAGATGTCGTGATAGCCCTGTCATGGTCAGGCGAAACCCAGGAACTTGCAGGGATCGTCAGCTACACCCGCCGCTTCAAGGTGCCGCTTGTCGCGATCACGTCGCGCAAGGACAGCACGCTCGGCCGCGCCGCGGATATCGTCATGAACCTGCCGGCGGTGACCGAAGCCTGCCCGCATGGTCTGGCTCCGACAACGTCCGCGCTGATCCAGCTGGCCGTCGGCGATGCCCTCGCTGTTGCCCTTCTTGAAGGACGTGGCTTCACCGCGCAGGATTTCCGTGTATTCCATCCGGGTGGCCGCCTGGGCGCCAGCCTGAAAACGGCCAAAGACATCATGCACACCGGCGAACGCATGCCGCTGGTGTCCGCGAACACCTCGATGAGCGAAGGCATCGTCCTGATGACCCAGCGCGGGTTCGGTGTTCTGGGTGTCGTCGACGAACTGAAGCAGCTGATCGGCATCATCACCGATGGTGACTTGCGCCGCCACGTTTCTTCAAATCTCCTGGCGAAATCCGCCGGAGAAATCATGACACGCGCTCCGAAGACGGTTACGCCGGACACGCTGTCGGCATCGATCCTGGAACTGGCCAACAGCTTGTCGATCACCTCAGTGTTCGTGATCGAGGACGGCCGACCGGTCGGCATCGTCCACCTGCACGATCTTCTCCGCATCGGGGCTGCCTGACCGGCGGCAGATCCGGGCAAACAAGCCTCGTCAACTCGAAAAAGTTTCTTTTCCGGCCTGCCAACGGCATGCCATTAGGATTTGATTAGCCATAAGCCACTTACACTGCCTCAAAGTTTCATCGGCTTGACGCCGCAGACCTTGGTGTGTGTACAGAATGGATCTGGCGACATTAATCGGCATTGTGGGTGCCTTCGGCATCGTTACGACCGCTATTTTCCTCGGTGGCAGTTTCGGCCAGTTCATCGATGTGCCGTCTATGCTGATCGTGATCGGGGGCGGTCTGGCCGCCACACTCATCCGGTTTCAAATCTCCGATATTCTCGCCGCTTTCGTCACGGGCTTCAAAGTTGCCCTGGCGGGCAAGAGCGCCAGCCCGCGCGATCTTATTACCGAAATCAGCAACCTGGGTGAAATCGTCCGTAAGTCCGGTCCCCTCGGTCTGGAAAACGTCGACGTATCCGATCCGGTCCTGGCCAAGGGTGTGCAGTACATCGCCGACGGCTACGAGCTGGATTTCATCAAGGAATCGATGGAGCGCGAGCGCGACCTGCAGCTTTCCCGACTGGCGGAAGGCAAGCGCGTTTTCAAGGCCCTTGGCGATTCCGCACCGGCGTTCGGCATGATCGGGACGCTTGTCGGTCTGGTGCAGATGCTTGCCAATATGGACGATCCGGCCGCAATCGGTCCCTCCATGGCTGTCGCCCTCCTGACGACGCTATACGGCGCGCTGATCTCCAACATCCTCTGTCTGCCGCTGGTGGACAAGCTGGATGCGAAGTTCGACGTCGACGACCTGAACCAGACGCTGATTATCGACGGCGTCTGCCAGATCCGCGAATCCAAGAGCCCGGCCCTGATCAAGGAAATGCTGATTGCATATCTGCCGGACAAGCTGCGCGGTGACCTGGCGGATGCGGCCTAGAACGGCCTGTATGCGTTCTGATGAACCAGGCAGAATGCTCGCGAACCCTAATAGCGATCGGCGAATGTTCAATCGGGTTCAAGTGAACAACGGCTGACCCAAGACTGACAAAAGAGCGGCGACAGCGCGATGGCAAAGAAAAAGAAACCTCAAGGTGGCGGCGGAGCACCCGACTGGCTGGTGACCTTTGCCGATCTGATGTCCCTGCTCGTGTGTTTCTTCGTTCTGATCATTTCCTTTTCCATTCAGGACAAGGAAAAGCTTCAGGTTGTCGCCGGGTCCATGCGCGAAGCCTTCGGCGTGAAAGATACCTCCCGCAAGACCGGCATCATCGAGGTCGAGGGCATTCCGATCCGCGACTACATGAAGGATATCAGCCAGGTCGAACAGGAAATGGATTCCGATTTCTCCCAGGTACGCCATGAACAACGGCGCAAACAGGGGCCGGAAGCCAATACGCATGATACCCTGGAAGCCGACATCGAAAGGCCACGGCAATTCGCGACGGCGGCTGCCTCATTGCGTCAGGCCTGGCAGGAAATGCCGGAGATCACCGAAATTTCCAGCAACATCATTCTGGAGGAATCCGAAGAAGGCCTGAACATCATGCTGGTCGACCAGGATGGACGTTCAATGTTCCGGGAAGGCTCCAAATATCCTTACGAAACCACCCGCCGTCTGATCGCCAAGATGGCGCCGGTTCTGTCGCAGATGCCCAATCGCATCGAGATCACCGGCCACACGACTGCGGGTCGCCAGTCCATCGATCCGAGCTATACCGGTTGGGAGCTCTCCAGCGAACGCGCCAACATCGCCCGGCAGATCCTGTCCGAATACGGTGTGCCGGACAACCAGTTCTACTCTGTTGTCGGCAAGGCCGACACGGAACCGCTGTTCCCGAACGACCCCTATCTTGCGGCAAACCGCAGGATCGGCATTCTGCTCAAGGCTGAAGAACCGCCGCTGCCCGCAGGGCACAAACTTTAGCACCACGACACAGGCAACACCGTCTCGGAAAGAACGCGCCCACCAGGTAGCAAGTGTGATCTAGCTGACCCTGGAGACAACCAGCCGTGCGCCGTCGATTGCGTCGACACGCACCTTGGTACCGGCAGGCAAATCCGGGCCGGTAATACGCCAGATCGTGTCGTCGATGGACAGGTTTCCCGCACCTTCGCTAAGCGGTGCAGCAAGGGTGAATTCACGGCCCACGTAACGGCTGCCACGCTGGTTTAAACCCGGATCGCCCTTTTCCGATGCAAGCTTCTGCATCAGCCGGCGTCCGATCAGCAGGCTGACGAGTGACAGCACGAGGAACAGCCCAACATCCACCTGCCAGGCGAAGTTGAACATCAGAGCTACGACGCCGACGACCAGTGCCGACAGGCCGAACCACAGGAAGATCGTGCCGGGCGCGAGTATTTCCAGCCCCAGCAGCAAGAGCCCCAGAACGAACCAGCTCCAGGGCCCGAGGGCCGCGATCGTGCTTTCAATCAGGCTCAACGGTTGTCGCCTCCCTCATCACTGCTCGTATTGGGAATGCGTGCGGACGACCGCTTGGAAGATCCGTCTTCACCGAACGCTTCCTTGGCAATGGCGCCGATACCGCTCAAGGCGCCCAGTAGCGAGGTCGCTTCCATCGGGAGAATGAGCGTCTTCTGATTGCGGGAAGTGGCCAGTTCCTTGAAGGCTTCAACGTATTTGTTGGCGACGAAGTAATTGATTGCCTGAACGTCGCCGGCCGCGATCGCGGCGCTCACCAGTTCCGTTGCCTTGGCTTCGGCTTCCGCCTCGCGTTCGCGTGCTTCCGCATCCCGGAAAGCGGATTCGCGGCGGCCTTCAGCTTCCAGGATCAGCGACTGCTTCTGACCTTCCGCTTTCAGGATTTCCGACTGACGTTTGCCTTCGGCTTCTAGGATGTAGGCACGCTTCTCGCGCTCCGCCTTCATCTGCCGGGCCATGGCATCCACCAGATCCCGCGGCGGATTGATGTCCTTGATTTCGATACGGGTGATCTTGATGCCCCAGGGCTCTGCCGCTGCATCGACGACGCGCAGGATCTGGGCGTTGATTTCGTCGCGGTTGGACAGAAGGTTGTCGAGATCCATCGACCCCATGACCGAGCGGATGTTGGTCATGGTCAGGTTGAGAATGGCGTTCTGAAGGCCAAGCACTTCGTAGGCAGCACGGGCAGCATCGAGCACCTGGTAGAAGGTGACCCCGTCCGCGCTCACCGTCGCATTGTCGCGGGTGATCACTTCCTGCGTCGGAACGTCCAGCACCTGCTCCATCATGTTGAGCTTGTGGCCGATCCTGTCGATGAACGGGATGATGAAGTTCAGACCCGGCGTCAGCGTCTTGCGGTACTTGCCAAATCGTTCGACCGTATAATTGTAGCCCTGCGGCACCGTCTTGACGCCGGCGAAAAAGACCAGAATGACCAGCACGACAAGGCCGATCAGGAAAATGTCAAATCCCGCGATAGGCATACACGTCTCCCGTGATATTTTTAAATTAGCACTGTCACTATGCGCCGAATACCAGAGTGTTTCCAGCGTATTCGCGACGTTGAGCCCATACGGACGCACGCCCGCAAGCCCTGCTCGCACAAACACTTAAGGCGCTCGTGAAACAGTGCCGTGACTTATGGGCAGTATCGCGAAAATTTACGAGTATTTTCCACCGGCAAGGTTAAACGCCTGTGGATTTGCAGCCGGTCAGATCCAGCCTCCGAGTTCCCGCCGCACGATGTGGGACAGCACTTCCATGCCAAGATCGCTGTCGTTCAGACAGGGGATATGGCTGAAATGCTCGCCGCCGCTCTCTTCGAAGATCTCCCCGGCCTCACCTGCAATTTCCTCAAGCGTCTCGAGACAGTCAGCGACAAAGCCCGGGTTCATCACCGCAACATTTTTCACGCCGTCCTTGGCCAGCTGTTCGACGGTCTTGTCCGTGTAGGGCTGCAGCCATTCTTCCGGCCCGAAACGGGACTGGAACGTGACACGCAGTTTCTCGGCATCCCAGCCGAGAACCTCACGCATCAGACGGGTCGTCTTCATGCAGTGGCAATGATAGGGATCGCCCCGGCGGAAGTAGGATTGCGGAATTCCGTGGTAGGACGTCAGCACCACATCCGGCTTGAAATCGAGACTGTCCAGATGCCGTTCAACCGACTTGGCCAGCGCGGTCACATAAACCGGATCGTCGTGATAAGGTGGGACCGTCCGGATCGCGGGCTGCCAGCGCATTTCCAGAAGCGTCTTGCAGACAACGTCATTGACTGTCGCCGTCGTGGTTGCCGAATATTGCGGATAGAGCGGGAACACCAGGATACGGTCGCAACCTTCGTCCTTGAGCGCCTTCAGCCGGTCCGGAATGGACGGCTGGCCGTAGCGCATCGCCCAATCGATCTTCAGCCTACCGTCTGCATCGCCCAGCATTTCAGCCAGCTTGTCCGACTGGCTGCGGGTGATCGTGCGCAGAGGCGACTCGTCCTTTTCCTTGTTCCAGATTTCTTCATAAGCCTTGCCGGACTTGCCCGGCCGGGTCATCAGAACGATGCCATAGAGGATCGGATACCAGATTGCCCGCGGCCATTCGATGACGCGCTTGTCGGACAGGAATTCACGCAGATATCGGCGCATCGGCCAATAGTCCGTGGCGTCCGGCGTTCCCAGATTGACCAGGAGCACCCCCACCTTGCCGCTCTTCACCGAAGGGTGGTCCTTCGGCAGATCGATTTTTCTGAATGCGGCTTCCTGGTCGGCTGCGATCGGCGCGGTCGGTTGAACGGTCATCTGCGGGAATGGTCCTAAAACGGTCTGTCTGTCTGACGCCATACATAGGCCAAGCACATGCTCAGGCCAATGCGGCATTTGTCATACGCAGGTTTGTCGAAGCAGATCACCGAAATTCAGGCGGAAGAGCAACAACCAAAGACCTCATCCTGAGGACGACCGCCAGGTCCGTCTCGAAGACAATCTCAACAGATAGGATTGGGCAACCTGCTCCGGAGTATGCCGCCCATCCTTCGAAACAGGGCTTGCGCGCATCCTCAGGAAGAGACCGAAACTTGCATTCGCTCCGGAGGCACGTCCAGGCGCCACAGCCTCAACCATACTCCCGTTCATCGGCAATCACCTTGCCGTCGTTCGGCAATGCGCCCGGAGGGACGGTAAGAACGTCTCCCTTCAGATGGGTAACCTCGCGCAGCGTTGCCGCGACACGTTCCGGCAAGCCGTTGCCCGAGGCGTCGGTTTCCACCGTCAGTGTCATGGCATCGGTCTCGCCAACACGGCTCACGGCAAGCCGGGCCTTGCTGACTTCGGGATGGGCGGCAACGATTTGCGCGATCTGAGCCGGATCCACAAACATGCCCTTGACCTTGGTGCGCTGATCCGCCCTTCCCATCCAGCCGGCAAGCCGCATGTTGGTGCGTCCGCAGGAGGAGTGTCCGGGAATGATCTTGGACAGGTCGCCGGTGGCAAATCGGATCAACGGGTAGAGGCTGTTGAAGTTGGTGACCACCAACTCCCCGACTTCACCGTCCGCCACAGGTTCACCGGTGCCGGGACGCACGATCTCCACGATGTAGTCCTCGTTGACGACCATGCCTTCCTTCGCTTCGGTTTCATAAGCGATAACGCCAAGATCCGCTGTGGCGTAACACTGACCGACACGGATCCCGCCAGCTTCGTATTCTTCGCGCAGGGACGGAAACAGCGCACCGCCGGAGACCAGGGCCTTCTTGATGGAGGAGACATCCCGGCCCTGGTCCCGGCCGCGATCGAGGAGGATCTTCAGATAATCCGGCGTGCCGACGAAACCGGACGGCTTGAGCACCTCGATCGCTTCGACCTGACTGTCCGTATTGCCGACACCGGCGGGAAACACCGTGCATCCGAGCGCAATGGCGCCCTGATCAAGAATGAAACCGCCGGGGGTCAGGTGATAGGAAAAGGCATTGAGAACCACATCGCCCTTGCGGAAGCCGGCAGCGAAAAGGCTGCGTGCGCCATTCCAGGGATCGAGCCCGGGGGCTTGGGGCTCCCAGATCGGACCGGGCGACATGAAAACCCGGGCGGCTCCCGACAACTCACCGGCCAGAAAACCGCCGAACGGCGGCTTGGCCCGCTGTTTTTCCAGAAGCTCGGACTTGCGCAGAACCGGCACCCTCGCAAGCGCTGCCCGGTCGGTTACGGCGGCAATGTCGCACCCGGCCAGATGTGCGGCCCAACCGGCGGACTTGCCTGTCGCATGGGCCAGATGGTCCGGCAATCGGGCAAAAAGATCCCGTTCGCGCTGAGCGGCGTCCTGCCGCTCGCGCGCGTCAAACTGAATGTCGCTCATGGTCGTCTCCGCCTGTTTCGGCCCTGTGTCTGAAGCCCCGTCAGGCCAGCCAGCGCTTCCTTCGCTTGTAATGTTTGACATTCCGGAACGAGCGGCGGCCTTCACCGCCAACGCCCAGATAGAATTCCTTGACGTCCTCGTTCTCCCGCAATGCCTTGGCATCGCCATCGAGCACGATACGGCCGGACTCCAGGATGTAGCCATAGGTCGCGTATTTCAGCGCCACGTTGGTATTCTGTTCGGCTAGCAGGAAGGACACGCCTTCCTTGTCGTTGAGCTGGCGGACGATTTCGAAGATTTCCTCGACGAGCTGAGGCGCAAGCCCCATGCTCGGCTCATCCAGCAGGATCATCTTCGGCCGGCTCATCAAGGCACGGCCGATGGCGCACATCTGCTGTTCGCCGCCGGAGGTGTAGCCCGCCTGGCTGCCGCGCCGTTCGCGCAGACGCGGAAAATAATTGTAGACCATCTCCAGGTCCGCCTTCACGGCGCTGTATCCATCCTTGCGGGTGTAAGCGCCTGTCAGAAGGTTTTCCTCGATGGACAGGTGGCCGAAACAATGCCGCCCTTCCATCACCTGAATGCATCCCCGGCGAACAAGATCGTTGGGCGACTGGGACTGGACCTCTTCGCCGTCGAACAGGATCTTGCCCTTGGTCACCTCGCCACGCTCCGCGCCGAGCAGGTTCGAAACCGCTTTCAGCGTGGTCGTCTTGCCTGCGCCGTTCGCGCCGAGCAGTGCCACGATCCCACCCTTGGGAACCGTCAGCGACACACCCTTCAGCACCAGTATCACGTGGTCGTAAATGACCTCGATATTGTTGACCGACAGGATTGTCTCGGCAGCTTCCCGAGCGCCCTGCGAACCGGGCTGTTCTACATCCAGCAATGCCATTCCCTCTTCTCCCTGGAAGCTCCGCCGCACGCTGATCCGGCGCGGCGGAGCGGACTGCCTATCAGTTCGGGCAGGGTTCGGTACGCGCCGGCCACGGCGCGTTCTTTTCTGCGTATTCCGCAGCTGCTGCTTCCAGCAGCGGACGGACCACATCGGTCATCGGCTCGATCCAGTCGGAAGCCTGACGCCACTTCTTGCCGTCCCACTCCTGGATGAACACCGGATGGCTGCCGGCATGGTCATCGCAGGTCACTTTCATCGGATGGGCAAAACCCTTCAGACCAAGCTCTGCCAGACGGGCTTCGTCCAGGTTGAGAGCTTCAAGACCAAGACGCATGTCTTCGCCCGTGATGACCTTCTTGCCGGTCAGTTCCTGCGCGGTGCGGATGCCTTCCGCGATGATGACGGAGTTCAGGACGCCGCGGTTGTAGAGCGTGCTGCCGATCGTCTCTGCATCGGTGGAGGAATTGCCGGCATCGACAACATGTTTCTTGATGTCGTCCAGCGCCGGGAAATCGGCACCGACACCAGAGAAGTTCAGTGCCTTGTAGCCCTTGGCGCCTTCGCCGCCAGCCGCTGCATCGTCATCGCCTGCCGACCACCACACACCGATGAACTTGTCCATCGGGAAGCGGATCTTGACGGCTTCCTTGACAGCGGTCGGGTTCATCGCACCCCAGCCCCACATGACCATGTAGTCCGGACGATCCCGGCGAACATTGAGCCATTGCGAGGACTGGTTCTGCATTTCAGCACCCGGAACCGGATACTGCAGCAGCTCGAAGCCGTATTTTTCGGCCAGCTGTTCCAGCAACGGCAAAGGCTCGCGGCCGTAACCGGCGTCGAGGAAGATGTAACCGATCTTCTTGCCCTTCAGGTTTTCAAGGCCGCCTTCCTGCTCACCAATGTATTTGATGACAACGGATGCGCCGTCCCAATAGGTGTCCGGCACGTTGAAGATCCACGGGAACGTGGAGCCGACGGCCGCCGCCGACAGGCCGTACCCCATGGACAGGACCGGGATCTTGTCGACACTTGCCTTCGGGATCAGCTGCAGCGTGATGCCGGTGGAATAGGGGTTATAGACCAGCGCGCCCTTGCCTTTGGTGGCTTCGTAGCACTCGACGCCTTTCTGGGCGTTGTAGCCGGTTTCACACTCTTCAATCGCCACTTTGACGCCACCAATGCCGCCATCGCGCTCGTTCAGCATCTGCAGGTAGTCATGCATGCCGTTGGCGATGTGGATGCCGGAACCGGCATAAGGCCCGGTCCGGTAAGTCAGAAGCGGCACATAGTTGGTGTCTTCTGCCAGGACCGCGGTTGTCATGGCGCCGGTAAGACCGACCCCGAGCGCAACGGCGGTTCCCAGCGCAAGTTGCTTTATGCTTTTCATATTCTCCTCCCACGCGGCATCGAAATGAATACCGCCGGACCGGTTGCGCCATTCCTCACCGGATCGGTCCAAGTCCGGATGGCGGGCGAAAAGGCTGGCAGCCCCTAGTAAGGGAACGGCCAGACCCTGAGCTTCTGCTTCGCGATCTGCCAGAGCCGCGCAAAGCCGTGCGGTTCGACGATCAGGAAGAAAATGATGAGCGCGCCAACGATCATGAAGGTCGCATGTTCCACAGTTTCCGCGGCCAGATCGATGCCGAGCAGGCCCGGTACGAATTTCAGCACGACCGGCAGGATCCAGATGAAGGCCGCCCCCATGAACGCGCCGCCAAGGCTGCCGAGTCCGCCCAGGATCACCATGAACAGCACCTGGAAGGACAGCCGGATGGAGTAGGACGAGGGCTCGGCGGCATTCAGCCAGAAGAACACCATCATCGCGCCGGCAACACCGCAGATATAGGACGACACGGCAAAGGCCATCAGTTTGGTCTGCAGCGGACGGATGCCCATGAGTTCGGCTGCAATGTCCATGTCACGGATCATCATCCACGACCGGCCGATGCGGCCGCGCAGCACGTTCGCCATCAGGAAGGCAATCAGAACCGTGATTCCGAGGACGATGAAGTAGCGTGCCAGCGGCGTCGCCTCCGCACCCGTGGCGATGATCCCGAAGACTTCACGACGCGGGATCTCGATCGCCCCGGAAGCATTGTAGTTGTAAAGCCACGGGATGCGGATGAAGCACCACTCCAGGAAGAACTGGGCCGCAAGCGTCGTCACCGCCAGGTACAGTCCCTTGATGCGCAGGCTCGGCAAGCCGAAGATCGCCCCGATGGCAGCCGAGAACACCCCGGACAAGAGCACCATCACGATGACGTTTGCATCGGGAAAGATCGATGTCAGCTTGTAGGCTGCATAGGCACCGACCCCCATGAACGCCCCGGTTCCGAGCGACAACTGTCCGCAGAACCCGGTCAGGATGTTCAGCCCGATCGCCGCCAGCGAGAACACCAGGAACGGGATCATGATGGAGGTCAGGAAGAAGTCATTGGCCAAGGCCGGAATGACAGCAAATGCCGTGATGAGAATGGCGGCCAGACCGACACGGTCCTGGAGGATCGGGAACAACGCCTGATCCGCCTTGTAGCTCGTCTTGAATTGGCCAGCTTCGCGATAAAACATGGGTCAGAAATCCCTAGATCCGCTCGATGATACGTTCGCCGAAGAGGCCCTGTGGCCGGAACAGAAGGAAGATCAGGGCGATGATATAAGCGAGCCAGGATTCCACCCCGCCGCCAACAAGACCACCCCAGTAGAGTTCGCCGATCTTCTCGCCGAAGCCGATGATCAGACCGCCGACGATGGCGCCCGGGATCGACGTGAAGCCGCCGAGGATCAACACCGGCAAGGCCTTGAACGCGACGATTTCCAGCGCGAAGGACACATCGGACCGCGCGCCCCACATGATGCCGGTCGCAAGAGCCACGAGGCCGGCTGCGAACCAGACGATGGCCCAGATCTGGTTGAGAGAGATGCCGACGGAAAGGGCTGCCTGGTGATCGTCGGCCACGGCCCGCAGGGCCCGGCCGATCCGCGTCTTGTTGAAGAAGATGCCAAGCGCCGTCACCATCACCACAGCGATCACGGCTGCGGCAATGTCGATATGCTGCAGGATGACGAGACCACGGTCGCCGAATTCGAATGCGGTCGACCCGGTGGGCAGCCCCAGTTGTTCGGTGATCATCTGCTTTGGCTCACCGCCGAAGACGAATTCGCCGAAACCGACCAGGAAATACGTGAGGCCGATGGTGGCCATCAGCAGGATGATTTCCGGCTGGTTGACCAGGGGCCGCATGACCACCCGTTCGACACCATAGGCCAGAACGCCCATCACGCCGATGGTCAGGATCAGCGCCAGATAGGCGGGCACCCCGTTTTCGTTGAGACCCACCAGCGTCAAGCCGGCAAACACCACCATGATGCCCTGGGCGAAGTTGAACACCCCTGACGCCTTGAAGATCAGCACGAAGCCGAGCGCGATCAGCGCGTAGAGAATACCGGCGACAAAGCCTTCCCACAGGACCTGCAGGAAGAAATCCGGCATCTGGTACATCTGTACGAAGGGATCGATGAAAATGTCGTAGAGCATGGTTCGTCCCTCCTAGTGGCTCACACCGAGATAAGCGTCGATAACGGCCTGACTGGCCTGCACTTCCTCCGGTGGCCCGTCGGCGATCTTCTTGCCGTAGTCGAGCACGACCACCCGGTCGGAGAGATCCATGACAACACCCATGTCGTGTTCGATGAGGGCGATCGTCGTGCCGAATTCCTGGTTTACGTCGATGATGAACCGGCTCATGTCTTCTTTTTCTTCCAGGTTCATGCCGGCCATCGGTTCGTCGAGCAGCAACAGGTCCGGTTCCATTGCCAGCGCGCGTCCGAGTTCGACCCGCTTTTGCAGCCCGTAAGGCAGTCGCCCGACGGGGGTCTTGCGGATCGCCTGAATTTCCAGGAAGTCGATGATGTCCTCGACCTTCCGCCGATGTTCGATTTCCTCGCGCTCCGCCGGCCCGCGCCACAGAAGCTGCCAGAAGAAGTTCTTGTGCATCCTCAGGGATCTGCCGGACATGATGTTGTCCAGCGTGGTCATGCCCTTGAACAACGCCACGTTCTGGAAAGTCCGGGCGATGCCCTGGCTGGCGGCTTCGTAAGGTTTCATCTTGCGGCGAACCTGACCCTGCCAGGTGATCGTGCCTTCCTGCGGATGATAGAAGCCGTTGATGACGTTCAGCATCGACGTCTTTCCGGCACCGTTCGGACCAATGATCGCTCGGATCTCGCCCTTCTGGATGTCGAACGAAATGTCGGTGATCGCCTTCACGCCGCCGAACGACAGCGAGACATTGTCGACGCGCAACAGCACCTCGCGTTCCGCCGGTTCCTGCGCATCAGTCGGCGTCAATGTCTTGTCGGTAACAAAGGCGTTCATTCGGCGGCCTCCTGTATGCCCGTTCCGGCGGCATGAAGGGACATGTCGCGGATCTCGACAGTGGCTTCGATGGCGCCCTTGCGACCGTCTTCGTATGTCACTTCGGTACGCACATGCTTGGAGGTCGAGCCATCATAGAGTGCATCGATCAATGGGCCGTAGCGTTCGGCGATGAAGCTCCGGCGAACCTTCTGCGTCCGGGTGAGCTCGCCGTCATCCGCGTCCAGCTCCTTGTGCAGGATCAGGAACCGCTTGATCTGCGCGCCTGCCATCATCGGTTCACGGGCAAGATCCCGGTTCACCTGATCGACATGGCTCTCGATCATGCCATAGACGTCGGGATGCGCGGCAAGTTCCTGGTAGGAGGCATAGTTGACGTTGTTGCGTTCTGCCCAGGAGCCGACCGCGGTCAGATCGATATTGATGAAGACCGCGACCATGTCCCTCTCGTGACCGAAGGCAACCGCCTCCTTGATGTTCGGGAAGAACTTCAGCTTGTTCTCGATGTATTTCGGTGCAAACAGCGCGCCGTCATTGAGCTTGCCGACATCCTTGGCGCGGTCGATGATCTTCAGGTGGCCGTTTTCCGCAATGATGCCCGCGTCGCCCGTGTGCACCCAGCCATCCGGCGTCTTGGTGCTGGCAGTTGCCTCGTCGTTCTTGAAATAGCCCACGAACACGCCCGGCGAGCGATACATGACCTCGCCGCTGTCGGCGATCTTCAGCTCCACATCCGGGGCCGGCTTGCCAACCGTATCGCCGAAGATCTCCCCGTCCGGCTGCAGCGTGATATAGACGCTGGCCTCGGTCTGGCCATAGAGCTGCTTGAGGTTGAGGCCAAGCGAGCGGAAGAACTGGAAAATCTCGGGTCCTATTGCCTCGCCAGCCGTATAGCCGACCTTCATGCGGGTAAGGCCCATGCGGTTCTTGAGCGGCGCGTAGACACAGAATTCGCCAAGCGCATAAAGCAGCCTGTCCTTCAGGCCGACCTTCTCGCCGTTGAGGATCTTCTCGCCCACGTTTCGGGCAACGTCCATGAAGTAGTCGAACATCGCGCGCTTGGTTTTGCCGGCGTCTTCCATGCGCACCATGATCCGGGTCAGCATGTTTTCGAAAACCCGCGGCGGCGCGAAGAAATAGGTCGGCGCGATTTCAAGCCGGTCCACATCGATCGTGTCCATGCTTTCCGGACAATTGACGCAATAGGCGGCTGTGAAAGCCTGCGCCAGGGAAAACACGTGGTCGCCGATCCAGGCCATCGGCAGATAGGCCAGCACTTCCTCGGTCTCGTCCAGATGGTCGAACTTATTGCCGTTGCGTGCCGAAATGACGAGATTGTCGAAGGACAGCATCACACCCTTCGGCCGGCCGGTGGTGCCGGAGGTGTAAAGCATCACTGCAATGTCGGAGCCCTTGGCCTCGTTGAACACGGCTTCCCACTCGGCTGCCAGAGAGGGCTTTGCAGACAGCAGTTCACGACCTTTTTCCTGTACCGCGGAATAGCCGTGCAGGTGAGTATGATCGTAATCGCGCAGGCCGCGCGCCTCGTCATAGATGATATTGCCGAGCGACTTCACCTCATCCGCCATCGACAACAGCTTATCGACCTGCTCCTGATCCTCGACCACCGCGAAGGTGACTTCGGCATGACCGAGAACGAAGGCCATTTCCTCCGCGACGCTGTCCGAATAGACGGGCACCGGAACGGCGCCGAGCGCCTGGGCGGCAACCATCGCCCAATAGAGCCTCGGACGGTTCGCACCGACGATGGCGATCTTGTCTCCGGCCTTGAGACCCAGAGATTTCAAACCGATGGAGAATGCGCGGATTTCTTCACACACCTCGGACCAGGTCCAGCTTTGCCAGATCCCGAAATCCTTTTCCCGGAACGCTGTCCGGTCACCGAAGACCTGCGCATTGTGCATGAGTATCTTCGGAAAGGTGTCCTCCCCGCGCGGTGAAGCGCTGGCCGACCCTACCATGAACTGTTTCTTCCCCTGAAGCATCCTGCGTTCGGATGAACACAGACAAGATGCTTCTTCATCTTTTGTCGATCGACAGTCCGCTGTCCGGTGCATTCGCCCATGAGCGGCATGATCTGAAAGGCGCCCCAATTGTTCGGGGTCGTTTCCTGGGGGTATGAAACGCTCTGCCGCGCCAACCTTCAACCGGTAAATTGTTAAAGGCGAACAGGCGGAGAGTTCCAGACCCGATAGAAGCAGGCTAGGAGGCCTGATTTTCAGCAATATGTTTCAATCATGTCGAATTGTTGCAATTGCGCTGCAAGTGCGAAATGCGGGGTGCCTAGACCAGCGCCACCGCACTCTTGCGAACCACCAGCCAGGGCTCCAGCTGAACGCTGCCATTGTCCGGTTTCGCGCCACCGAGCAGATTGAGCAGCAGCTTCGCGGCCTGTTCGCCGACGGCCCGGCGGGGCTGGTGGATTGTTGTCAGCGGCGGCACGAAATGGCCGGCAATGTCGATGTCGTCGAAGCCGACCACCGAAACATCCTGCGGCACGCGGATGCCTGCTTCACTCAGAAAGGAGATGAAGCCGAACGCGGTTCGGTCACTGGCGCAGAAGACGGCTGTTGGCCGCTCCGGCAAGTCCAGCCAGGCCTCCGCGGCCCTGGCGCCGGCTTCCAGCGTGTAGTCTCCCTCGAAGACCCAGGCTTTCGCCGGATCAAGACCTGCGCCGCCCAAAGACGCCCGGAACCCGTCCAGTCTGTCCCGGCCGGGCTTGTGCGACAGCAGCCCCGTGACATGACCGATATTGGCGTGCTTCAACTCCAGCAGGTGCGACACCGCCAGATCCGCACCCATCAGATTGTCGACCACCGCGATGGGCACGGCCGGATCGTCGCTCCACTCGCCGGCCAGCACGATCGGTGGGGACTTCGGGTTCGACGCCCTGATTCGGGAAATCGAGAAATGACCATCCAGGATCACGATCCCGTCGCAATTGTTCTTGCTGAAATAGTCGCTCAGGCTCGAATGCGACATGGACGGTTTACGCGTATCGGCAATCAGTACTTTCAGCCGCCTTTCGGCGCAGACCGTTTCGATGCCCTGCAGGATGTTTGAGAAATGCGAGTTGCCGATGTCGGGAACCAGGGCGACGATCGTTCCGGTATCCCTGCGGCGCAGGTTGCGCGCGGCGTGATTGAGGACATAGCCGGTCTTTTCGACCGCGTCCGACACCCGGCGCCGTGTTTCAGCCGACACTCTGTCTGGGGTCGTCAGCGCGCGGCTGACCGTGGCCGTCGACACATTGGCTGCACGGGCGACGTCCTGAACCGTCGGATTTTTCTTTTTGAATTCGGACTTTGGCATTCCGTGAATGTTAGCCGAGAACAGTCTGACATCGCACGTTTTTTTCAAATGCAAAGAAAAAGTATTTTCGGCCATCGGCCGGTACGGAAGCGGCTTTGGGCCATTCTCTCAAAACGCCCTGCCAGATGGGCAGCGCCTGAAACGTGAGCCGATCAGCCGGCAGACCTCTGGATATTCCAATCGCTCACATGCTCAAAGCTTCTTGCTGCCCAGGCATGACCGGCGAATTTCATCTGCGTGACATTTGTACGGGAATATACATATGATTGAGCGATCTGGGCATTGCGCTTCAATTTGCATTTAGAATTGCTGGAGGGACTGAGATGATCAAGTATTCCAATGGAAATCATCAGGAGCTGTCCCAAAGGCATGCGAAACAGATGCTCGCTGCCTTCGGCTTTCTGTTTCTGTTTTTCCTTTTTGGCAGCTCGCTTGCCAATGCCCAGATGGGTCCCGACTACTGGCAGGTGACAGGTGTGCCCGCCAACGATCACTTGAACGTTCGCAGCGGACCGGGTGCGCGGAATCCTATTGTCGCGACCGCCCCGAACGGTTTCAGTTTTCGAAATCTTGGTTGCCAGGGAAGCGGCAACAGCCGCTGGTGTCACGTGGAAACGCCCGACGGGCGAACCTCAGGCTGGGTGTCCGGCCGCTATTTGCGCTAAGCAGGAACACCAGTTGCGGCCCGGCAGCCACAAGACGACATTCCGGAACTTCACATCCGCCGGAGCGGTGAGATC
Source organism: Roseibium sp. LAB1 (assembly GCF_054658235.1). Classification (NCBI taxonomy): domain Bacteria; kingdom Pseudomonadati; phylum Pseudomonadota; class Alphaproteobacteria; order Hyphomicrobiales; family Stappiaceae; genus Roseibium; species Roseibium sp. LAB1. The sequence goes on from NZ_BAAGIB010000001.1 coordinate 2,091,166, forward strand.
GAAGTTCGATATCAGAGCGGGTGTACTGCCCTCTACAACCCTGTCGGGCGTCGCATCACCGCGGGATCATCTTGCTCACGAGGACAACTGAACCGAGCCCACAACGCTGTTGAAAGCTACATGCGGGAAAACTCTCCTGCCGTAACGCACGGGCCGGACCGTACATCTCGGAATGTCAGCCTTTCCGGGACGGGAACCTTCTACGGTGGGGATGCCCTGCGCGGCACGATCATGGGACACAAGGAAGGCGCTTATGCGCTTGCTTTCAATTCTGTTGAGGGCTCACCTCTTTGTACCGCCCTGATCAGACATGCACCCGGAACCGTCAAGAGCGAAGCGGCCGCTGTTCACTGCACAAATGGCGCCCACGGCACGGCCGTTCTCGCCAGGAATCGTTCCGGCAATGGTCTGACCATGTCCTTCACACTCAATGACGGCGCTGGTGGATACGTCCTGTTCTAAGACCGGCCGGGCACGGCACAGGATGCGCTGACCTTCCAGATGCGTGCGTATTGGTTCCTGGCCGCTTCCTAATTGGTGAAACGGGGCTGGATCGGCGTTACCGACTTGGAAAAATGAAGGCCAACAAAACCGTATCAGGGGACAGAAAATGACTAAAGGAACTTCTCTTGGGCTTGTCGTGGCTGCCTTGCTTTTTCTTGCCCCCTCATCGGCCTTTGCCGCGCCTCCCGAAGCACAGTGGATGCGCTATCCGGCTATATCGCCTGACGGAACACAGATCGCTTTTTCTTATGCCGGTCAAATCTGGACTGTCGATACCGAAGGAGGAGAGGCCCGGCCGTTGACCAACGGTCTCTGGCACGCCACTCAACCCGTCTGGTCACCGGATGGCCAGTCCCTGACCTTCGCCGCGGACAGGCACGGTCAGTATGATGTCTTCGTCGTGCCGGCCTCAGGTGGCGCCGTGTCGCGCCTCACCTTTCACTCCGCCAACGATTTTCCGATGAGCTTCACCCCTGACGGTTCGCAGGTGGTCTTCTCCTCCATCCGGCTCGGCGACGAAAAAGCGGATGCGACCAACTCGGTTTATGGTTTGGGCAGCTATTACGCCCGCCCTTATACGGTCCCCGCCAATGGCGGCCGCACCCAACCGCTTTTACCCACAACAGCTTTGAATGTGTCTTATCGACCGGACGGTACGCTGCTTTACGAGGACAATCCGTCCGTCGTCGAAAACCAGTGGCGCAAGCATCACGTTTCCGACGCCTCACGCGACATCTGGGCCTATACGCCCGTGAACGGGCATCATGAGCAGTTGACCGAATTTCGCGGTGAGGATCGAGACCCGAACTGGAATGCCGACGGCAGTTCGTTCTACTGGCTCAGTGAACGGGGCGGCAACTTCAACGTCTGGCAACGATCTTTCTCCGGCGGCGAACCGGCCCAGGTCACCTTTCACGAACGCTGGCCTGTTCGCTTCCTTTCGGCTGCGAACGACGGCACACTTGCCTATGCCTGGAACGGCGGTCTCTGGCGGCTCGACCCCGAAACTTCGGAACCCGTTCGCCTGACGGTGACGATCGGTCAGGGCAGTCTTATCGACACGATCTCGCTCCGCGACGTGACCGGTGAGATTTCGGAGGTGGTCGTTGCGCCCGGTGGAAAAGAGATTGCCTTCATCGCCCGTGGGGAGGTTTTTGTCACCGGCTGGAAGAGCAAGGCCACACGACGCATTACCAACACCGTTGCCCAGGAAAGAGACCTGGCCTTTTCGTCCGACGGGCGTCGCCTTGCCTATGCGAGCGAGCGCGGTGGTGACTGGGACATCTATGAAACGCGCATCGACGACGAAGGAAGCGACAAGGAACACCTGTTTTCCGATCCCATCCACCTCAGTGAGCACCTACTGATCGATGACGAGGCGGATCTTTTTCAGCCGAAATATGGTCCGGACGGCAAGCGGATTGCCTTTCTGAAAAATCGGACCGAACTGCGGGTCCAGGACCTTGAAAATGGCACGTCGCTCCAGGCGCTCGCCGGAGACCAGACTTATTCCTACAATGATGGCGACCTGACCTACCAGTGGAGCCCCGATGGTCGGTGGCTGTTGACGCGAACCGGTTTTTTCAGCACCGCGGAAGTCGCGCTGCTCGCAAGTGACGGGTCTACCCGCCACAATCTTAGCCAGAACGGCTTTGTGGATCTTTCTCCGGAATTCAGCGCCGATGGGTCCGCCGTCCTCTGGTTGTCCGACCGATATGGCCTGCGTTCGACAGAGGGAAAAACGGAGCAGCTGGACGTGATGGCCGCTTTCCTGACACGTGAAAGCTGGGAAGATTTTCACCAGGCCAGCGCCGAACGGTCACGGGCGGATAAGGACGATCAAGACAAAGCAGCAGAACTGGAGCCGGAGTTCTCCGGGATCCGCCATCGTACGTCCCGGCTGACCCAGCACTCCGGGAACTACATTCTTTACCGGCTCATGTCTGGCAACAGTTCTTTCGTTTCCGTCATGCCAACACCGGCAGGAACACTGCAGGCCGGGGTTCGCGATCTGACAAACGGTCAGGAGCGTCAGATCTTCAATATTCCCGCGTCGACAGTGCTGGCGATCGAGAGCGATCCTGAAGGAACCGCTCTCTTCGTGCTCAACCCCGGACGCATGACCCGTTACGACATCGCCAGCGGCAAATCTGAAACAGTGCCCTATCACGCAGAAGTCGACAGAAGTGTCCGTGACGAAGTCGACTACATCGTCCGCTCGAATTGGCGCGCGACAGCGGAAACGTTCTATCGCGAAGACATGCAGGGCGTGGACTGGGTTGGCGTGCGCGACCATTACCTGGGTTTTGCTCCGCACATCTTCCATTGGGAAGATCTTGCGGAGCTGCTTGGCGAGATGGACGGCGAACTGAACGCTTCGCACCAGAATCCGAGCTATCACCGCATGGATCCGTTGGCAGATGCCACCGGTGTGCTCGGGCTCTACTATGATACGGACCACCGCTCCCACGGCATGAAGATTTCCGGTGTCTTGCCGGGTGGCCCCGCCGACCGCAAGAACAGTCCCCTGGTTCCCGGCGCCACGATCCTGGCCGTCAATGACGAGACCATCACACCGGATATCGACATCGATCGCCTGCTCAATCGCACGGTCGGCAAGGAAGTCAGACTGACCGTTGCGCCCTCGGATAGCAGTGATCCGGTCGACACCGTGGTGACGCCCATCAGCACAGCCCGGGAGATTGCACTGGCCTATCAGCGGTGGGTCGCAAAACGCCGGCAAATCGTTACGGACCTGTCGGACGGCCGTCTCGGCTACATTCATCTGCTTGCCATGAAGACCGAGCCCTATCGCACTGCCTATGGTGATCTGTTCGGCCTGCATCCGGACGCCGAAGCAGTGGTGGTCGACATTCGCAACAATGGTGGCGGCAATCTGCACGACGAACTCATCGTCATGCTGACGGGAAGGACCGACGCGTTCAACCGCGCCAGAGATGGTCATATTGTGACCCGCATTCCGATCGGGCGCTGGACGAAGCCGAGCATTCTCCTGCAGAACGCGGGCAGCTATTCGGACGGATCCGTGTTTCCGATGCTCTACAAGAAAAAGAGCGTGGGCAAGATCGTCGGCGACCGCACACCAGGGACAGGGACGGCTGTAAGTGAAGTCCCCCAACTTGAGGCGGGACTTCGATATCGCGTACCGGAAATGGGTTTTCAGCTGACAGACGGAACCTGGTTTGAAAATACGGAAATCGAACCTGATGTCCTTGTGCACAATGATCCGAACATCATTGGGAAAGGGCGCGATCCTCAGCTGGAGGCTGCCGTCAAAACCCTGCTTGAGCAACTGGACTAGCGCATGCGGCGTGGAGCTCACGTGAATACGAAGGACGACAAGACCGGTTCCGGTGAAGGTAGGCAGCCATGACGCAAGTTCAGGCCATGCGAGGATCACAAATCCGCATTGCGATATCACTGGCGACACTGGTTGCCTGGATGGCCGTCAACCTTCTTGGGACCAAGCTGTTCTATCCGCCGGAAACCGCATTGGACGAGCTTGTGACGGCAGGCATTAACTGGCCGATCCTGCTCGCCTGCGTGTTGCTGATCATGGTTATGCTTTGGCGCCGCTGGACAGACCTCTGCTTCCGTGCGCCGGAGCCCGGCACCCTGAAACTGCTCTTGTTTCCGGGAATTCTGGTTCTGCTGGTACTGGCTCTGGCAGCAATGTCGGGATTGCCGCCGGTCGGCGTGATTATCCTGGTTGGGGTGAACACGCTTCTGGTCGGTTTTTCGGAGGAAACGATGTTTCGGGGCATATTGTATCGTGCCCTGCGCGGTCCTTTGGATGTCTGGCCGGCGATCCTTGTGACCACTGCGGCTTTCGGCTCGGTCCATATTCTCAACGGTTTCACGACCGGGGATTTTACCTCGGCGATTACTCAGGCAACAACCGCGGCCTGTACCGGCTTGCTGCTGATTGCAATCCTGCTTCGAACCGGATCGCTCTGGGCTGCCATCATCTTCCACGCGTTGTGGGACTGGGCGACATTTCTGGTCGTTCTTGCCGCTAAAAACGCCAACCAGCCTTCAGCTGTGGACGCAGCGAGCGCAGCTTCGCAGGGAACTCTGATCCAGACTATCGCGCCTTTCGCGATGATATTGCCGGGTACGCTATACGCACTTTGGCTTCTGCGCCGCGTTCACAGAATACGGCCTTCGGAAGAACACTAGGCACTTTGAAAATCTCAGGCGAACCGAAATCCGTCCGTCCCAAGCTGGACATGCGCTGTTGCCGCCCAGTCAAGGCAACCACGCGAAACATCCACAATGCAAAATGAATACGCCCCAAAACGGGGGAGGCCCGGCAGTTTGGAGTCTGCCGGGCCGATTGACTGACTGGAGGTCAAAGTTAGTCAGTCAGAGTCTAACCGTAAGATTAGAAGGTACGCTGCATACGAACACCGAAGAGGAGTTCGTCCTGGTCACCCTGGGTGTCCACATCGGTGTTTGCGTAACCAACGTCAGCACCCATGACGAAGCCGGAGACCGGCTCCCACTGAACCGAACCGTCGATTGCGTAACGGGTTACGTCGTTCAGGCCGGATGCGGCGTCGATGTCGGCATAGGAACCGTCAAGCGCGAGGCCGATCGTGGAGGTTGCCTGGATGTAGGCACCAGCGGACAGCGAGTAACCGGTGGAGGTGTCGCCGTTGTTGAAGTCGTCTACGCCGTCATACGTGGTGATGTAGGACAGTGCGCCATCAGCGTAGAAGCCCTGGAAGAAGATGTTCGAACCGGGGTTGAGCATCGGCAGGTTGATGGCTGCGCCACCGCCAACTGCAAAGCCGAGTTCGTCTTCGCCACCATTGTTGGTGCGGTTGGCTGCAGCATCCGGGTAAACTTGATGCAGGGCACCGGACAGCTGTGCGGAACCCCAACCCTGGGAAACACCGAGAGCAGCAACGACGTCCGGAACACGGGTCCCGCCGTAATCACCATATTCACGATCGGAACGGTCTTCCAGAGCGATAGTCGCGGAGAAGCCGTTGCCGAAAGCTGCGGTGTAGGCAATCTGGTTGGACGTCACGTCGGACCAGTCACGATCCACGACACCGACAAAGGCCTGACCGGTGAAGATGTCGAAGTTCGACGTCAGACGACCAGCCGTCAGACCGCCCCACTGAATGTAGGCGTTTTCAAGCGTGGTGCTGTTTTCGCCGTTGGTAACGGTGGAGTAGATGGACACGTAGGTGCGCAGGGTACCGAATTCGGTAGCTGTGCGAGCGTCCAGGTACAGGTAACCGCGGGACAGCCAGGAGTAACCGTCTGAATCGCGGTCACTGAAGGCGCCGTCTTCCAGGACGTTGTTGACAACGACCTGAGTACGAACACGGCCGCCAACGCGCAGGCAGGTTTCAGTACCCGGGATGTAGTAGAAGCGCGCGCCATATGCGTCACAGACGCGAACATAGTCTACCGGCTCCGGAGCGACCGGAAGGTCGGCCGCCTGGGCGGTGGTTGCAGCAGCAGCTGCGGCCGCGCCGAGCATCAAACTCTTGAGTTTCATTACATTACTCCAGTTTCAAATTCAGTCGGAAGGCTGAAGGAACGGATTCGAATACTTTCACGCGACCCCTTCAAACGAACCTTTAGACTACCAACAACAAGCGTTTACTTGCACCCCGTTGGCCGTCTCCGCATCAAAAAGCCAGTTTCGCCGACGGAATTCAAGCCAGAATTTCTCCCTGGCGAACATTGGTATTTTGAGTCATATTTTTGCAACACATTGAAAATCCATCATTTTTTACAACTTTTCACTTTTTCATTTTTTCCCTTGAACTCCCAAAATCGCATCCCCATATGCACCGCCCCTTCACTACTTTAAATACTTTGCGATTATTTGAGGTGTTTTTCTTGCATTTGCTTCCGCAATAGCGAAGAAAGTCATGACTACACTGTTCAGTTTACTGATTTGAGAAACAAGCCATGCAATAGAGAAGAAATCGCGTTCACGATTTTGTCTATTTTTCCTACAGTTTTTCGCGATTTTTCGAACAGTCTGAAATTTAAGATAGGTATTTCTTGAAAACTACAGTTAAGAATGCACCGCACGAAAACTCGCCGGTTTCCAAAATCGGCGAATTTTCCTCCTATCAATTTTTATTTGATAAAAACGTGATCGCTACTTGAAAACTGAAGTCGTGAAACAAATCTATTTGGCACGGCTTGCCTGCCCGCCCGGCACCGCCCTGCCCACGGCCCTCTCCAGCCCCCATTTCGGAAAAGGAACTTCCATGGCTGAATCAGAAGAAGGCGAGATCTACGATTCGCCGAACCTGATGGCACTCACCGCGGGAATCGTTTCCAACTATGTGACGAACAATCCGGTTCCACAGCAGGACCTGATCGAGCTCATTCTCGACGTCCACGTCGCTCTGGAAACGGCGACCAACAATACCCCGACGGTTTTTCGAGCCCCACTCGTTCCGGCGGTTCCGATCAAGCAGTCGGTGACACCGGAATTCATTGTCTGCCTTGAGGACGGCAAGAAATTCAAGTTTCTGACGCGGCACCTGAAAACGAAGTTCAATCTGACGCCGGCAGAATACCGTCGGAAATGGGGCCTGAGCGCTGATTATCCGATGGTTGCTCCAAACTATGCGCAAAAACGCGCCGAAATGGCCAAGGCCGCGAAACTGGGGCACCGCAAGCGCTGACAAGGTTTTGAAGACCGGCTGCGCAGTGCTATATTCCCGATATGGACGTCAGGCAGATGAAACTCAGCCCGCAGGCGCGCAAGGCGATCATGAAAAACGATCCCAAGGCGCGGCTGAAGGCTATGGTTGAACTGGCACCAGGAAAGACCCCCGACGACCTGGCAATGCGCCAGACCGGTGCAGGCGCACCGGAACTGTTGTCCTGGAGCCCGCAAAGCCACTTGATGACACTGCTCGTCACTGCGGAAAGCCTCAACGCACTCGCCGAGGATACCGCCGTCACCTATATCCAGGTCGGCGGAGCGATGCGACGCTGAGACCGTCGCATCCGCATCCGTTTTCTCAACTCCACCAAGATTACGTCAGTGCATCGGTACGCCCGGGCTGATCCGGATCGCGCAGCAGCCGCAAGGCGCGCGCCGCATTGACCCGGCCAAAGCCCCAGGCGACATCGAACCCTGGCGTCCCGTCCGGATTGTCGGACGTCGCCATCAGGATATTGGCGATCTGAAGCGCTGACAGGGAGCGTGCTTCCTGCAACAGCAGGGCAACAATTCCGGCAACATGGGGAGCTGCCATACTGGTTCCCGATTTCAGCACACGCACCGGATGAACCCCGCCGTTGCCGTCGCTCCGCCCGCCTCGGGCACCCGATGCGGCGATATTGGTACCGGGCGCTGCAACTTCTGGCTTGTTCCGGTTGTCTCGTGTCGGCCCGCGGCTTGATGAGGCCGCCGGCGACAGCGAATAGTGGCTGTAGTTGGCAACGGCAATGGCCCGACGTGTTGTCGCCGGTGTACCGAGCGTGCGGACGGGGTCGAAGTCGCCTCCCTGAAAGAAAGACTGGTCCGCGAAATTGTTGCTCCGGTCGCGCAAGTCACGTTCGATCCAGGCATCGAACTGCCCGTTTTCCCCTTCCAGCGCTTCCAGCTTCACCGTCCATACACCGGGTCTCAACATCCCCAGACCGAACGGTGCTTCCAGTTGCATGTAGATCCGCGCTTGCCCGTTCAAGCTCGAAAAGCGCTCCGAATCGATAAAGACCTCGTCTTCAAGCAGGGATTTTCCGGGTGTCACCGGCCCGTATTGTGTCCCGTCAGGCGCGGTCAGGGTAACGGAGAACCTGTCGACACTCGAATACCAGATCTCCAGTTCGCTCGATGTCCTGTCTGTTCCCGTCTGGGTAACGGACCCATCGGGCAAAGGCATGCCTCCGCCTGTTTTCCAGCGCAGCTCGCGGCTTTCGCCCGTATTGAGTGTTCCAGCGGCATGTCCATGCCAGACATGTTCGTTGCCGGCCGCACTCACGAACGCCCGTCCCAACGGTTCAAGCAGCCGGTCGATCGCCCGCTCGACAAGGCTCTCCCCGTCGTGACTGCCGCCGTTCTGCCCGAGGCTCATGTTGATGACGCATGGCATGTCGAGTGCATCCGCCTTGCCCATGATATAGGCGACCGCATCGACCACATGGCTGGAATCGGTGAATGTACCGGACCCGTCCCGGGTATCCGGCTGCACGAAAATCAATGTCGCTTCGGGCGCAGCTCCAAGATGCGTCCCTTGCGCGAAGTTGGCGTCATGCGATCTGCCATTACCGGCTGCGATACCCGCCACATGCGTGCCGTGGGAACCGGCATCGGGATCATGCCGGACAACGCTGAAGGGATCGGACGCGTTCAGCGCCTGATTGATCTGGTCGGCAGAATATTCCACACCATAGGCGAAACCGTCCGGGGCGTGCTCGCCCTGGCGGACATCAAGGCTCTGGTCCCAGAGAAAGGCCAGCCTGGTACTACCGTCAGCATTGCGGAAATCATCGAGCGTGAAATCCATACCGTAATCGATGATGCCGACCAGAACGCCTGCGCCCGTCCGGCCCGGAACACCGGCGCTTCCACTATGCACCGTGTCGGCCCTGGTCTCGGCAAGAGAGCTTTCCAGCATCGGAAACCAGCGCCGGCCCGCTTCAACCGCCTCGACCGACGGATGTGCATTCAGCTCCACCATACGGCTCATCGGGAGGGACACGGAGTAGATCTTGCCCGCAACATGCACCCAGTGAAAATTTTCGAACGCTGCAGGCGGCCGCTCCTCCTGCAGTTCGACGAGAACCCGTTTGACCTCTCCCGGCGAGACCCCGCCGTCAGACGCAGCCCCGACCGCAAATTCATCCAGGGCGGCTTCGGTTTCAATTGACTTCAGTTCGGCCTGGGCCGCTGCTCGGCGCAGCCTCGGATCAAGTTTCTTTAATTGCATGGATGCCTCCAACGCAGAAAAACACAGTATGAAATACCCGGCCAGCATATCACGAAAGGCGAAGTTTTTCGGCCTACACGTCAGGGCTTGTCTCTTGTGACATGAAGAACCGCCATTCTCTTCTCGGATGAATGGTCAAACCAGTCTTTCAGGCTTAATCTCACCTCATGGAGGAGACACAACAGCTCAAGACGCAGCTTGATCTGATGCAGGCGGCACTTGACCACATCAATCAGGGATTTTCGGCCTTCGATGCCGATCTCAGACTTGTCGCGTGGAACCGGGGTTTGTGGGAAATGCTCGATTTCCCCCAGGAGCTGGCCCGGCGCGGCACGCATCTGGAAGCCTTCTTGCGCGTCAACGCCGAACGCGGCGAATACGGCCCGGGAGATATCGAAGGCAAGATCCAGCGCCGGCTGGAACGGGCAAAACTGTTCGAACCGCATTATTTCGAACGCATCCGCCCCAATGGGCAGGTGATCGCCGTTTCAGGCACGCCCCTCCCCCGGGGAGGTTTCGTCACCACCTATTCGGACGTGACCGAGGACCGCCGCCGGCAGGAAAAGCTGGAACGCACGGTGGAAGAGCGCACCCGCGCCCTGCAGCAGTCGGAGGACTGGCTCCGTCTCGTGACAGACAATATTCCGGCCCTGATCGCCTATCTGTCGCCCGGCCCCGTGTTCCGCTTCGCCAACCGCCGCTACGCCGACTGGTTCGGCCACTCCGTCGCCTCGATAGCGGGCCGCCCGGCACCCGAAGTGGTCGGCGAGGAGCTATTCAAGGAACTCGAGCCTCATATCAACCGCTCTTTCGAAGGCAACGCGGTCAGTTACGAATATCAGCGCAACCGGTCGGACGGCAGCATCGCCTATATGCGTTCCACACTTATTCCGGACATGACCAAGGACGGCAGAACGCTCGGGATCTTCGTGCTGTCGCTCGACGCCACAGATCAGAAACAGGCGGAGGCTGCGCTTGTGCAGTCCCAGCGCATGGATGCCGTCGGCAAGCTGACAGGCGGGCTTGCCCACGACTTCAACAACCTGCTCGCCATTCTCATGGGCAATCTCCTGTCCCTCGGGCGCATGGAAACGCCACTCGACCGGGCAACGCTTGACAGCAAGCTTTCGCCCATGCTCGAGGCAACCAAACGCGGATCGGACCTGATCCAGCGCCTGCTTGCGTTCAGCCGCGGCAAGGCCATCGATCCCCAGAACGTCTCTCTGGCCAAGGTAATCGCCAGTGCCGGCCGTCTGCTGGAAGGCTCGCTGCCGCCCTCGGTTGACGTCACCATTACTGCCGAGGACAAGGAAATCGGTGCCTGCATCGACCCGACGCAGATGGAGACCGCGCTGATCAATCTGGCTTTCAATGCCCGGGACGCGATGCCCGACGGCGGCACGCTGACCATTACGCTGGATGAATGTGAACTGGACGCCCGCGAAGCAGAAGACCTGGGCATTTCGTCCGGAAAATTTGCGCGCATTACTGTCGGCGACACCGGCGGCGGCATGGATGCGGAAACTCAGCTAAGGGTGTTCGAACCTTTTTTCACCACCAAGAACTTCGGCACCGGCAGTGGTCTCGGCCTGTCGATGGTTTACGGCTTCATTCGTCAGTCAGGCGGGGCAATCCACATTTCCAGTGCGCTCGGCGTCGGCACCTATCTGACCCTCTATCTGCCGTACCAACGCATCGCCGTTTCGGCCGGCCGGGACACGGATGAGGGCGAAGCGGAGTTGCTGAAGCCGGGTCAGGGCGAATTGCTGTTGCTTGTGGAGGACGATCCGGATGTCGCCAACACCGTGACAGATCAGTTGCAGAACCTCGGATACGCGGTTCTCAGGGCTGAAAATGCCGAGGATGCCCGCAGCCTTGCGCTGGACCTGCCGGAACTGCGCGGCGTCCTCAGCGATATCATCATGCCGGGGCAGATCAATGGGCTGGCGCTGGCACGGGAGATCCAGCAGAAACGGCACGATCTGGGCATAGCGCTGATGTCCGGCTACGCTGATTGGTCCGATCTTGCAGGACAGGAAAATGCCTGCGAATTTCCCGTCTTGGCGAAACCTTTCGCAGATGCTCAACTTGCAGATACCCTACAGAAGATTCTCTCACCGACTCCAGATCCGGCCTGATGGTTATACGAAGAGTGTTGCTTATGACCCATTCAACCGGAGAGGAAGAGCCTTTGCCACCTGCCGGACATCTTTGTCCGGCGACCACGGTCTGACGATCCTTCCGAAGGACCAAAATCGGCACTCTTTGAAACAGGACACAGGAACACCCCTTGCAGACACGCTCCCTCCAGGCAGCCAAACGCACAGTATTCATTGTCGACGACGAGCCGGAGATCGGCAACTTGCTACTGGACGCCCTGCTCCAGTTCGAGATGGAGGGCAAGTTTTTTTCAACGGCCGCCCAGATGCTGATCGCGCTCGGCCTGGAAACGCCGGATGCCTGCATCGTCGATCTTGGCCTGCCCGACATGGAGGGCATGGCGCTGATCAACGAGATCAGGCGCCGGTCCTCGGTGCCGATCATCGTCCTGTCGGCCCGCGGACATTCGACCGACCGCGTCATGGGGCTGGAACTCGGCGCCGACGACTACGTCGTGAAGCCGTTCGACCCCCGCGAAGTGGTTGCACGCATCCGCTCCATCCTGCGCCGGGCATCCGACCAAACCCCGGTGAAGGCCAGTGTCGACTGTGCCCGCTTCGAAGGCTGGACCTACCAGCCGGCCTCTCACTGCCTGACCTCTCCCGAAGGCGAGGAAACGTTTCTGTCGACCGGCGAAGCCACCTTGCTGGAGGCCCTGCTGAGAGCGCCAAAGCGCGTGCTGTCGCGCGACTATCTGCTGGAACATGGCGGCCGCGACGAGAGCCTCGACCGGTCCATCGACGTGCGCATTTCGCGTATCCGCAAGAAACTCAACCGCAAGAACGAACCGGCCCACATCCGCACCATCTACGGCTCCGGCTACATGCTCGCCTGCGATGTGAAGTGGAGCTGAGGCGGAACTTCAGGCTTTTGCAGGCAGCATGTTGGAAAGACCTGCCTGCATTTCGTTCCCGAATGTCCTTCCCGCGTGTCCGTCCGCCGAACACGGGAATTCGGGAAGCGTTCAAACCAGCCACGAATTTTTGATCTTGATGCCCGGGTACTCTGCGTTCTGCGACCTCGTCCGGGGTTCCGGGTCGCTCCACCACGGACAAAAACTTGGGACACTTTCCCGGCCTGACCACACCCAATTGAGGCTGTTCAAGTAAAAAGCGGGAGGATTTCTCCCCCCGCTTTCCAACGTTGTCGCGACTTCAGGATCAGAAGCTCAGGCTGATGTCCCTGTGGCTGGACAGACACCCGGCAACATCCAGTGCCATATCCGTCGGCAGCCGGTCCTGTGCTCTCACACCGATATTCGTCGCCACGGCTTCGTCGAAGGCTTGCAGCTTCGGCAAAATGTCCTCGGCTCCCTTCCGGCGCCATGCAAGATCCGCATCGAGAGCAGCAATCGACTTGTCGATTTCCGCGACCGCCTCTTCCGCATTCGGCTGTCGGCCGCGCATGATCTTGCGGGCTTCGTTCAGGCCATCACGGATATCGCTCGTGCCTTCCGCCTCTCCGACCCTGGAACGCATCGCCGAAATAGCATCTTCTGCGGCTTCCGGATCAAGCGTCGGCACTTCGGCCTTCAGGGCTTCGATTTCGGCCCGGAAGCTTGCAACCAGATCGGCATCTCCGAGGATCGCCTTCAGTTCGGCGATAGGCTCGTAAGCCTGGTCGACCGTCCGGCGGTAGGTCAACCTGGCGACATCCTCCGCCTTCTGGATCTTGGCGAAGGTGGTGTAGGTCTCCTGCCAATCGGACGGGATCTGCGCCATCAGCGCATCGTGCCGGACCTTCAGGTCATCGATGCGTGCCTGAGCGCGTTCACCCTGTGCGGCCGTGTAGATACCCGTTTCACCAGACCGTTCGACAATGACCTGAAGGTCGGCGATACGATCGTCGAGACGACGGGCATCTCGTTCGATGGCACGAACCCGGGTATGCACCGGCTTGTAGGCGCCAGCGGCTGCCGCAACAGCGGTTTCCGCCTCACGGATTGCCTGCATCTGCGGCAGGGCCTCCTTCGCCTTTTCAAGACCGTCCGCGACATCCTCCTGCAGATCTTCCGGCAGGTAGCTCATGTCGATGGATTCGACCGACTGGATCGCCGACAGGATCGTGTCGCCGTTCTGCTGGAAGTCCTCGTAGATGAGGTTTTCCATGCAGTATTGCAGACGCGGGTTCTTCGGCGGCGGTGCTGTCTCTGAAAGCAGGGACGAGCGGTTCGGCAGGTAGTTCACCAGCTGCGGGTAAAGCCCAACGATGCCGAGTGCAAGCAACTGCAGGCAGATGAAGGCAACCACACCCTTGTACATGTCCAGCGTCTTGACCACCGCAGGTGCAACGCCGCGCAGATAGAACAGCGCGAAGCCGAACGGAGGTGTCAGGAACGATGTCTGGATGTTGAGGCCGATCATCACACCGAGCCACACGGCGGTGACGTTGGCTTCCGGATCGGCAAGCAGGATCGGCGCAACGATCGGCACCACCACAACGGCGATCTCGATGAAATCGAGGAAGAAGCCGAGGATGAAGATGACGAGCATCACTATCAGGAACTGAGCCCAGAACCCGCCCGGCAAACCTTGCAGGAAGTTCTTGACCAGCTCTTCCCCGCCGAAGGCACGGAAGGCCGAGGTCAACATGGCCGCGCCGAGAAGAATGATGAACACCAGCGCCGTGGTCTTGGCGGTTTCCACCATTACGCCGCGCAGGGTGTTTTCGAACTTCAGCGTGCGCCAACCGGACCAAAGGATCGCGATCATCAGCAGCGAAACAGCGATGATGGCCAGGGTCAGTGCCAGGACATCGTCGCTGGTCTGGATCAGCTTGATGTTGACCGAGCCGAAGAAGCTGACCACCACTGTCAGGCCGAGCAGCGCAAGTATGGCAATGATTGCCGGACTGTAGGCACCGCGCTTGCCGTCACGGAGCCGGTAACCGGCCATGACCATTGCGCCGACGGCGCCGATGGCACCAGCCTGGTTCACGGTGGCGACACCTGCGATGATCGAGCCAAGCACCAGGAAGATCAGTGCCAGCGGCGGAACCAGGGTCAGAACCACCTTGCCCGCAAACGCACGGGTAAAGGTGCCTTCTTCATGGACAGCTGGTGCCGATTTCGGGTTCAGCAGGGCAAAACCCAGAATGAACAGCATGTAAAGGCCGACCAGGACGAGACCCGGCAGGAAGGCACCCAGGAACATTTCGCCGGCGCTGGTCGAGACGACCGAATAGTCGGACGGCATTGAAAGTTCGCCGGTGCTGGCCTTGTAGAGCGTCTGGCGGAGCGAGCCGGCCTGATCGACCGCACTGGCCAGCTGGTCGGCCAGAATGATCAGAACGATCGACGGCGGAATGATCTGTCCCAGCGTACCGGAAGCGGCGATCGTGCCGGTTGCCAGCGGCACCGAGTACTTGTTGCGCAGCATGGCCGGCAACGAGATCAGGCCCATGGCCACGACAGTTGCGCCGACGATGCCGGTGGTGGCGGCCAGAAGCGCGCCGACAAAGACAACGGAGATGCCGAGGCCGCCCGGCACCGGACCGAACAGCCGTGCCATGGTAACGAGCAGATCTTCGGCGATCTTGGACCGCTGCAGCATGATGCCCATGAACACGAACAGCGGAATGGCGATCAGCGTATCTCGCTCGGCCTCCCAGTAGATCCCTCGGAAGTTCGTCACCCCTGCGCTGAGCCACTGGCTCGGGCCGCCGTGAGAGAAGAAAGCACCGGTATCCCCGGCAAACAGGTATCCCGACCCGGCTGCGATGCCGATGGTCAGGATGGCAGACCCCGGGAGCGCAAAGGCGACCGGGAAACCGGACCCAAGCGCAATCGCCATCAGGACGACCAGGAGAAGAAGGAAAAAGAGTTCCATATCAAGCGGTCTCGTCAGGCTCTATTGAACAGAATGGCTGTCATGATCCCGTCCGCCCGGCTCACCGCGAATATCGGCAACCGCGTCCAGGAAATAGGCCACGAACTGGATCATCATGGAAACGGCGAACACACCGAGGAAACCTGCCATGAGATATTTCACGTAAAGTCCGAAACCGGCCTGTGTGGTCTCGTAGGTCAGGATCGGGCTGTTGATGATGTTCTGCTTGCCGCCCATGCCGATGACCAGGATGACGGTACACAGGCTGATGCCGAGCACGACGGACCCGAAGGCGTTGACAAAGCCCTTGGCCCTGGAGGACAGCCCCGCATAAAGGATGTCGACCCGCACATGCCCTTCTTCGAGCAGCGTGTACGCGCTGGCGAACAGGAACAGCGCCGCATACCAGAAGCGGACAAGATCGGCCAGGAAGGCTTGCTCGTAGGAGAAGACGAAGCGGCCGATCACGATGATCAACTCCGCCGCGACGACCAGCAATGCGAGCCAGGTAAAGCCGAGCGTGCGCGTGAAGGCGGCAATCACGAACGACAGTGCGATCAGCGGCATGTGGACGTAAGGCCCGCGAAACTGCGACTTGCCGAGGTCGTCGGCGAGTGTCTGCCCCACGAAATCGGCAAGGAAACCCTCGATACGCAGGAAGGAAATCGCGCTGTCGACCAGTCCGACAATGAGCACAGCGAAGAAGCAGGCCCTGATCAGATAGGCATTGATGTTGGTGATCCGGACACTGTCTTCACGCAGTGTGTTGCCGTTCGTCCGCACGTAGCCGAAGGCGGCGAAGATCAACGCAGCATAAAGCCCCAGCTGCAACCAGGACCACAGGATAGGCATGGACCCGTTGGCCGCGCCACCGAAGATGGGCGCAATGCCTGGAAGGTCTTGCCAATAGGTCAGGTAGTTGTTGAGCAGAAACGCCGTCATGATCGCCAATACGATCCAGCCGCACAAGCGGAAGAAGCGGGCGCTCTCCGGTGAGGCTTGACCACCGGAATTCATAACAGGCGAGCCGTCTTGAACATTGTCCAAGGCCGTCATCGTGGCTGTGCCTTTTTATCTTTGTCTAAGAAGAAGGGACGGGATTTCTCCCGCCCCTTTTATTTGCTCAACCGATTACTTCGGAATGCCGAGGTAGCGGTTACGCTTGTTGCTGTAGGCGATGTCGGCGATCGCCATGTAGCTGCCGATTTCCTGACGCGCGTTGATGACGCTCTCGAAGATCTTCTTGGACAGCGGGGAATGATCCATCGCTTCTTCCAGAACTTCCTGAGCGGCTTCACCGAAGCTGTCATAGATCTCGTCGGAGAACTCGCGCAGCTCGACGCCGTGCTCGTTGATCAGGCGGGTCAGGTACTTACCGTTGTTGGCGTTGGTTTCAGCCATCGTGTTGGAGTTTTCTTCCGCACACGCTGCAACGATGATCTGCTGATCGACCTTGTCGAGGCTGTCCCAGAATGCCTTGTTCATGCCCATGGCAAGCATTGCGCCTGGCTCGTGCATGCCCGGATAGTAGTAGTACTTGGCAGCTTCGTAGAACTTCATGAAGTAGTCGTTGAACGGACCAACCCACTCGGTTGCATCGATCGCGCCGGACACGAGGTTTTCGTAAATCTGGCCGCCCGGCAGGGACACCGGAGACGCGCCGAGTTTCGCCATGACGTCGCCGCCCTGACCCGGAATACGCATCTTCAGACCCTTCAGGTCGTCAGCGGTTTCGATTTCCTTGTTGAACCAGCCGCCCATCTGGACACCGGTGTTGCCCATGGCGAAGTTCTTCAGGCCGAATTCACCAGCCAGCTCATCCCACAGTTCCTGGCCGCCGCCGTATTTGATCCAGGCGTCCATTTCAGCCTGGGTCAGACCGAACGGCACGGCAGTGAATGCTGCCCAGCCCGGATGCTTGCCTTTCCAGTAATAATCGGCGCCGATGTAGGCCTGAGCATTGCCGGAAGCGACTTCGTCGAAGGAGTCAAATGCACCAACACGTTCGCCAGCGGCGAAATACTGAACGTTAAGGCGACCTGCGGTCAGCTCCGCGATACGGGCTGCCAGGCGCTGTGCCGGAATACCGAGACCCGGAAAATCGCGCGGCCATGTGGACACGATAACCATTTCCTTGGTGCCCTGCGCAATAGCCGGAGCAGCAAGCATGGATCCAGCGGCAACACCACCAGCACCAATACCAGCCTTTTTGATAAACGAACGACGATCCATTAGTTTCCTCCCTAATCGGACCCGATTTCGGACCGGGTACACACTTGCACCGATCTCGAGGTATGTCTAGTTGACCGAGTGTCTGAAGCGCTATTCGTGGTTCTGCGCAGCTTCTCAGTACTACTACCGAGAACCACGCAAGAGAGATAATCGTTTGGCGCGTGTTCGCGCAACAAGAGAGCGAAATTCGTGACCTTCAAGACCAAATTGCTCCTCATCACGATCCTGCCATTGATCGCGGTTTCCGTCCTCATCGGAGCGGCCACCTACTATCAGTCGCGAGAGTTGATCAACACGCAGACCCAGGCGGTGGAACAGCGCATCCTGTCCTCCAAACGCCAGGAAATCCGCAACTATGTCAGTCTTGCCCTCACCTCGATCGAGCAGATCTACAAGGAGGAACCAGGAGGACGTGAAGCGGCACAGCAAAGGGTCAAGGAGATCCTCCAGCACCTGACCTTCGACTATGACGGCTATTTCTTCGTCTATACGCTCGACGGCACCAACCTGGTCCATCCCAAGCTGCCCCATCTTGTTGGCGGCAACTGGTGGGAACTCCAGGACGACAACGGTGACTTCGTCATCCGCAACCTGATCGAGGCCGCCAAGAACGGTGGCGGTTTCCATCAGTATGTCTGGCACAAGCCGTCGACGGGCACGGTGGAGGAAAAGCTCGGCTATGCGATCCTGCTCGACAAGTGGGGCTGGATGCTCGGGACCGGCCTGTATACCGACGACATTGCCCGCGAAGTGACCGCCATCCGCACGGACTTTGCCCGTTCTATCCGCCAGACCCTCTTCGTTACCTTCATGATCACGCTGGCGGCAATCGTCATTGCCGGCTTCCTCATTGCCGGCGTGCGGTTTTCCGAACAGCGTTTTGCCGACACCAAGCTGAAAGAGCTGACCAACCGGATCTTCCAGGTGCAGGAACAGGAGCGCAAACGCGTGTCCACCGAACTGCACGACAGTATTTCCCAGCTGCTCGTCTCGGTGCGCTACGGTGTGGAGATGATCCACAGCGAGGCCAACCGCGACCCTGACCTTCAGGTCCAGGCGGCCAAGTGCCTGAAGACCCTGGACGGAACCATTGCCGAAGTCAGACGGATATCGCGTGATCTCAGACCCAGTGTCCTTGATGACATGGGCCTTGCGGCTGCGCTCGGCAGTCTCGGGAAAGAATTCCAGAATCAGTCGGGCATTACCGTCAATGTGCAGGCCGAGCAATGTCACAGCCGCCTGTCCGAAGGCGCCAAGACCGCGCTCTACCGTGTGGTACAGGAATGCATGACCAATGTGGCCCGCCATTCCCACGCCAGCGAAGTCGCGATCTCCCTCAAGGTCGGCATGCAGCAACTGGTTCTTTCGGTGGAAGACAACGGCGTCGGGCTGCCGCGCCCGCTGCCGAAATCCGGCGGCCTCGGCTTCCGCAACATGCGCGAACGGATCGAAACCTACGGCGGCCGGCTGACCCTGAGCCGTCGCGCTTCCGGCGGAACCCGTATTAAAGTCCAGATGCCGCTCGACAATGCGGCGGCAAAAGCGGCATGATGAAAAGATGACAGCGCATTCACCTTCACCCCGCTCCTTCACCAGGCCTATCCGCGTTCTTCTGGCAGACGACCATGAGCTGGTTCGAGACGGTATCCGGGCCCGGTTGCAGAAGGTGGCCGAGCTGGAAGTGGTCGGTGAAGCAACCAACGGCCGCGACGCGCTGACGCTCGCCCGCGAGCTGCGCCCGGACGTTCTCCTGATGGATGTGTCCATGCCGGTGATGAACGGACTGGAAGCGGCAACCCAGATGCGCAAGTTGCTGCCGGAAATCGCGGTGCTGATCCTGTCGGTCTACGACAATCCGGAATATGTGCGCGGCGTCGTCCAGGCGGGCGCGCGCGGATACATCCTGAAGGATATTTCGGCAGCCGAGATGATCACTGCCATCACCAGTGTTGCCAATGGCGGTTATTATTTCTCGTCCGCGGTTGGTCCGACCCTGGTCGGCGCCGGCACCTCCGCGCCGGTGGAAGACCCATACGGCTTGACCGACCGGGAGCGCCAGGTCCTGACGGCCATCGCCAAGGGGCAGCCAAACAAGGAAGTCGCCAAGGAACTGGGCATCAGCGTGCGCACGGTCGAATCCCACCGCTTGAATCTTCGGGAAAAGGTCGGCAACAAGAATGCTGCACAGCTCTACAAGGTCGCGCAGGATCTGGGATTGCTGGACTGATCCGGCTCGGATAAATCTGATGTCCGAATTCTTCCGGAGACGCGCGTCTCCCATCTGACAGGCATGAAATGACCAAACCACTCGTCCTGGTAACCGCCGATGTGAAAACCATCGAAGGCTATAACTGGCACGCAGCGACCTCGACCTATCTGCAGGCCGTGCTGAAGGGCTCCGACGCCATCCCGATGATCCTGCCGTCCCTCGGTGCGGATCTGGATCTGGACGCGGCACTGGATCAGGTCGACGGTGTGCTAGCGACGGGATCCCGGTCCAATGTCAATCCGGAGCTTTACGGCGAAGAACCGACGGAAGAGAACGGCCCCTATGATCCGGCCCGCGATTCCACGACGCTGCCGCTGCTCAGGCGGGCTGTCGAACGCGGTATTCCCGTCTTTGCCATCTGCCGTGGCATGCAGGAGCTGAACGTCGCACTCGGTGGTACGTTGCTGACGGAGATCCAGACCCTTCAAGGCCGCGCCGATCACCGGGCACCGACATCAGAACGGCAGGAGGAACGTTTCCGGATCGCCCATCCGGTGGAAGTCGCCACCGGCAGCTGCCTGGCAGCTGTCGTGGGAGACGAACCCTTTGAAGTGAACTCGCTCCACCGCCAGGCCGTCGGCACGTTGGGCAACGGAATGGTCATGGAAGCAGAAGCCGAGGACGGTACGATCGAAGCCGCCTCCGTCAGGGACAGTGCCGGCTACGTGTTGGCAACCCAGTGGCACCCGGAATACTGGGTCTCGACAGACGGTCCGTCAAGGAAGCTTTTCTCAGCGTTCGGCGATGCCGTCCGGGCCTATCGAGTGAAACGCCTGGGACTATGACCGGGCTCTGACGAGAAAACGCGTCATCCCCAGCCAAGCGTTGCAATCAGCAAGGTAATGCCCAGAAGGAAGACAATGGCTGCTCCGACGATCTCGATCGTTCGGTGAACCTTGCCTGCCATCGGGCTGCCTTCGCCGAAGAGCCGCACGGCAAGTTCCTTCGCCCCGACTGCCATGCCTGCCAGCAGTGAAACGGTGATGCCGGTGCCGACTGCCATCGCCAGAGTGGAAGCGATGCCAGCTGCGATCATGCCCTGGGACAGCGCGAAGACCAGAACCACCAGCGCACCGGTGCAGGGCCGAAGACCAACCGCGAAAATGATCGATACCGCACGGGCAAGCGTAATCTTGCCCTGGATCATGTCGGGTGTCGGCGCGTGGGCATGTCCGCAGGTTGCACAGACGCCATCAGCTCCGATTTCATGGTGATGATGATGGTCGTGGTGATGATCGTGATCGTGACCATGATGATGGTGATCGCCGTGACCATGACCGGGATGGCCGGCGGCTCCCGCAAGGGCGAGCTGCGACCCGGTCAGCCGTGCAGCCAGGCTGGTTGCCATGGGACGAAGCGCTTTCTGCCACAACAGCCAGCCCCCGAGACCGGTGATCAGCACATAGGAACCGATCTCGAACCATCGCGCCGTATCCTGGATCGCGATGCTGGTGAGGTTGAAGACGACAGCCAGCCCGCCAACCAGCAGGATCGCGGTGACCGCCTGAGCGAAGGCCGATGCAAAGGAGAGAATGATCCCCTTGCGAAGGGTCTCGTTGTTGGCGACCACATAGGACGTGATGATGGCCTTGCCATGCCCCGGGCCTGCCGCGTGGAATATGCCGTACGCGAAGGACAGCCCCATCAGAAGCCAGGCCGCGTGCGGATTGTTGCGGAATGACCTGAGACTGGCGACCAGGGCCTGGTAGAATTCCTTCTGCTTGACCGCAATGGTTCCGAAAATCGTATCGAGGAAACCTGCCTTCGGCGCTACTACCTTTTCATCCGCCGGCTTGGAGGTATCGAGCGCCGCGGTGATCGCCGCCGCTGCATCAGTTGGCGGGCTGGAGGCGGTATCGGTGGCTGCGGACGTGGCTTCCGGCGAATTTACTTCCTGTGAATTTGTTTGCTGCGTTTCGGGCGAGGAGCTTGCCGCCGCCAAGGCATCGCCACAAGCAACCAGCATCTGATTGACCTGAGAGGCAGCGACAGACTGAAGCTCGGGCGGAAGGTCGCGCTGATCGGCACCGATCTGTGCGAGCGCATAGGCTTCCGCATCATCGAGCGGCGGTGGTTCCTTGCGGGTCACTCGGCAGGTGCCTGGCGCGTTTTCCGTCCCCAGCGCATCGTCACCCGCACCGAAGCGAAAATCGACGTAATAGGTCGGATCGTAGACGTCGAGCGTGATCAGGTTCCTTGCGTCGCTTGGCTGCTTGAACGGCAGGGTAAAATGCAGTTCCAGCAGATCCACGTCCTCCGGCATGGAACCGCCATTCATGCGGACATCTTCCTCCATGGCCTCAAAGTCCTCGGGCTTCATTACCCAATAGTCCTTGAGAGGAACCTTGACCACTTCCAGCCAGTAATCCGTCGGGGCGTTGAAATCGAACTCGACACGGGTGTTGTCACCAAAGGTGAAGTAGCCGTAATCGGCCATGCTCTCCACATTGACCTTCGCCAGTTCACTCAGCTCTTCTCGGGAATAGTGACCGTCACCGTCCTTGTCGAACCCCTGGACCGCGAAAGCGGAAAAGGCATCGTCGAACCGGAACACGTGCTGAAGGGCAATCGCCTGCCCCGCATCATCGAACACCAGCTTACTTCTTGCCTCGACGAAGACATGCGGATGCGCGCCGGCGCCCGCAACGGCAGCCATCAGCAGACCTAGGCCAAGGATGAGACGGCGTGAGGCCGCAGAAAGAGCCTTGGCCGGAAAGGCGGAGAGAAAGCGCAACGGGATCACCCACTGATCAGATGTAATATGTTTACATGACACGCAGTGCGTTCTTTGACCAGAGAAGACGGCAGGAAGATGACCGCGACACTTTCGCGGCGCAAAAACCTCAAGGAACGATTTTCGCGCCCACACACAAATAGCGGAATGTTTCAACTCACAGACCGCTCCATTTTAGGAGAAAAAAGACAATATTCCTGGAAAGGAGCCTAAAATATTTACAACAATAACCACTGAACCGAGCCAGCCATGAACGCTTTGCACAAAACAGTTCACCACAGCGCCGTATTCGATCATCCCGAGATGGGCGATCATGAAGATATCGTTTTCGTCCAGGACAAGGCCACCGGCCTGCGGGCTATTATTGCCGTCCACGACACGACGCTCGGTCCGGCTCTTGGCGGCTGCCGGGTCTGGCCCTACGAGAACCCCGCAGACGCCTTGACGGATGCCCTGCGCCTGTCCCGCGGCATGACCTACAAGAACGCCCTGGCAGGCCTCGATCTCGGCGGCGGCAAGGCCGTTATCATCGCCGACCCACGCAAAGACAAGTCCGAAGCGCTGATGGAAGCGTTCGGCCGCCATGTGGAGCGCCTGTCCGGAACTTACATCACCGCGGAAGATGTCGGCGTGTCGCCTGATGACATGGAAGCCGTCGCCCGCCAGACCGCCCATGTACGCGGCACCAAGGCGACCGGGCTCGGTGACCCTTCGCCCTATACGGCTCTCGGCGTGTTCGAAGGCATCAAGGCGTCCGCCAAATTTGTCTATGGCAGCAGCGACCTTTCCGGAAGGACCGTATCCGTTCAGGGCCTCGGCCATGTTGGTTTTGACGTTGCCCGTCAACTTCACGACGCCGGCGCCAGGCTCATTGTTTCCGACATTCACGCACCGGCCGTGCTGCGTGCCATCGACGCCTTCGGTGCCACCGCTGTCGATCCCGCCGAAGCCCATATGGTCGAAGCGGACATCTTTGTGCCCTGCGCGCTCGGGGCAGGCCTCAATGCTCGCACGGTTCCGCAAATTCAGGCGAAGATCGTGGCAGGAGCCGCCAACAATCAGCTGCAGACCCCGGCTGACGGCGAAGCCCTGAAGAAACGCGGCATTCTGTATGCTCCCGACTATGCGATCAACGCCGGAGGGGTGATCTCCATCGCGCTGGCAACCGCAAACAGCGGCGACAACATTGTTCGGGACAAAACCATCGCGATCGGGAAAACACTGGCAACGATCTTCGACAGGGCAGCGCAAGAGAACACCACGCCGGAACATGTGGCCGACACAATGGCCGAAGAGCGCCTGGCGAAGGCAAAGGCGGCCTGATCAACACATCAAACCCGGATCAAAACGGCGGTCTCGAGCCGCCGTTTTTGACGTCTTGCCAACTGCATTTCATCACGGCCCTTCCGAATATCCGGAAAGGGACCATGCGAAGTGGCATGTAAGATTTCGAATGAGACAGAGGTCAGGAAAACTGTCGCTCGTTTGATGCTTTGAACATCTGCCGAACAAGGTTCTTGGCATCTTCCACGGCCGTTTCTCCCATTTCGGCATAGCAGGCCGTGACGCCTTCGTGCAGCAGGTAGAGCCGCGAAGCGAAGCTTTCCTGTCCGCTCAACTCGCCGAAGAATTGCAGAAGCTCACCCTTGTGCCGCTTGACCATGGCCGCGATATCGGTGCTGTCGGGATTGGCCGCCAGAGCCTGACGGAACAGGCACTCCTTGCCGGCGGTCATGCGCATCCAGCCTCCCAGCTTGTCGAACAGCTGAACGGCAGCTTCCAGGCCGGGCGCTGCCACTCCCTCGCGGACATAGCTGAGATAGCGTCGGTGCCGATATTCCAGGGCTCCCAGCACCATCGCCTCCCGCGAGGGGAAATGACGGTAGAGCGTACGCATGCTCACTCCGGCACCGGCCCTGAGTTCTGGAACGCTCGGCTCGGCAAATCCCCGGCTCCAGAAAACCTCTTCCAGACGGGCCGCAATATGTTCCTGCGCGTTTTCCATGAGTAAACCTTGGGATTTATACATCCGTATTTCAAGGAGAACCTTCACCAAAACTTATTGTACGTAATTTCCCTTAAATAACCATAGATAGAAATTTCAAGATTACATTTCAACGCCCAAAACAATTCGGCACGGAAATCAAATCGGGAAACGTAAAATTCAAGGACCCAAAAATACCTGATCCTGAATAAAAAATTCAACAATCATTTTGACCTGACGAATACCATTCGACCAGAAAATCAACAAACGCCCGGACCTTTGCACTCAGGTGCCGACGATGCGGATAGACTGCATGAATACCGCGCATGGGCTCTTCATAGGCTTCCAGCAGCGTGACCAGATTGCCGTCACGAATATCTTTGGACACGAAAAACAGCGGCGTTCGCAGAAAACCGAGGTTACACAGCGCCGCGTCGCGCGCCGCAGCGGCACTGTTGACTTCCAGCGGCCCCTTGACCGCCACCGACGACCGTTCACCGTTCGTGTAAAAGGCCCAGTTCTGCTTGTAGCGATAATTCGTGTCGATGATGCAGGGCCGCGTGGAGAGATCCGCGGGCACTTTGGGCACCCCATGGGTCTTGATCGTCTCGGGCGTGGCACAGACCACGGTACGAAAGGGGGCGATCTTGCGGGCGATCAGGCTGGAGTCCTCCAGCTGCGTCACCCGCACGGCAAGATCAAATCCCTCTTCCACGAGATCCACGAACCGATCCTCGAGCCTCAGGTCCAGGTTGATCTCAGGATACCGGACCAGAAAATGCATCATGGCCTGGTTCAGCAAATCGTCGCCCATCGAACGGGGAGCCGAGACACGCAAACGGCCGCGCACTTCCTGATGCGAGGACTGGACAGAGGCCTGCAGATCGTCAATCCGCTGCAGGATTTCCGCCGCTTCCTTGTAATAGGCCTCACCGACTTCGGTGAGCGACACCTGCCGCGTGGTCCGGTTCAACAGACGCACACCCAGTTCGTCTTCCAGCTCACCGACATATTTGGAAACCAGCGCCTTGGACCGCCCCATCTCACGGGCCGCTGCGGAAAATCCATTTGAATCGACAACTTGAATGAAGCAGCGCATCCGCGTAATTGCGTCCATCCGGCATCCTTCCCGTTCGGGCCTTCATGAAGACATTGCTTAGCCTACTTTCCGGCGACCGGTCAAAGGCTTCACCAAAGCCTGCCCCCGGCAGGACGGTCAGTGCCGGACAGGCCGCGAACGGCGACCCAGGCGCGCCGCGCCGATCAGAAGGCGCATGAGCAGTAGGCCGCCAAGCGCGCCGACACCCGCACTGGCAAAACCGGCAGGCGTCACCGGGACAGCCGGCTCGTAGTCCTTGGCCGTTGCCTGCGCCAAGGTCGGGTCAAAGCCGCGCGCAAAGATGATCATGCGATCCAGCGGACCTGCCGTTTCCAGCTCTTCACGCTGCAACTTCAACCGGCTCAACCGGATTTCGGCGTTCAGCATGCTGTCGCCGCGCGACCTGATGAAGGGATCTTCGGAAGATTTCTGACGCGCGATGGCTTCCGCCGGCGTCAGCCCATAGCGGGCAGCATCGCGATTGAAGTCGGCCAGTATTTCTTCCAGAGCGTCGATGGCACCACCAAGCCGCTGACGATATTGCTGTGTGAATTCCGGCAACTGGGACGTCGCGGTTCCACTCAGCAACATGACAATCAGCATCATGATACGTGCCATCGGGTGTCAGGATCTCCCTTGCCGTGCACCGGGCGGTCAGTCCTGCAGACTGACAATCCCGGCTTCCGCCGTTTCCGTTCCAAAGACCAGCCGGACGCCGTCCGCATCCCAGGCCATGGTCGACACAGGCCCCTGCCCCGGCCGCCGCAGCAGAACTTCGGCATTGTCCTCGAACCGGCACATCAGGATCATGCCGTCCTGATAACCAACGGCGACGACATCTTCCTTCGGATGGCAGGCAACGGCACTGACCAGGTTGTCGCCGCGCGTACCAAGTTGCAAGGGCGTCTGTCCCATCGGCCCGGTCTTGCCGAAGAACGGCCACAGGATCGCTGCATTGGCACCGGAGGTCGCCAGATAGCGCCCCTTGACCGACCAGCTGAACGATTTGACCTTGGCCGGATAACCGGTCATGCGCATGTCCTGGCTGTCGGACAGTCGCCAGCCGTGCAGGGCATTTTCCTGCATGGCGGTGACAACATACTTGCCGTCGGGTGAAAAACTTACACCCAGATGAGCGCCTTTCCAGCTGAGCTCAACCGGAGCTCCATCCGTGCCGGCCCACCAGAGTGTCGCGCCATCGTAACGCCCAACCGCCAGCCGCATGCCCTTGGGTGCGAACGCAAGACCGCCGACGGCCCGTTCATGGGCAAATTCCTTTTCGCGCCCGTCAGCGAACCGCACCCACGCAGTGCGGCCGCTGGCAAAGGCCAATGCACCGGAAGGTCCGGCAGCAATCAGGTCGATCCACTTGCGCGGCCGTTCGGCAACGCATTTGCTGGACCCGTCCGCCGCACTCAGATAAATGCAACCGTCGTCGCCGGACGTGATCAAGCCCTTGCCGTCGGTGGCCGGTGCGGCAGCCAGGATCCCGGCCTTATGGGGCCTCAGTTTCGTTTCGCCCTGTCCGGACAGGACGATGTCGCCTTCTCCGGATACAAAAAAGGCCGTTTCTTTCAGATAGCCGGCGCGGACGACGTAGCCGTCCACCTCCACGGGAGCAACTGTCGGCAAGTGTCTTCTTCCTTATTGCGCAGCGCAGGCCTGGAAACTGTCTTTCAGGACATCCCAGTTGAGATCGCGGCCAATGAAGACCAGGCGGCTTTCCCGCGGTTCATCCTCTTTCCAGTCACGCTGATGATCGCCTTCGACGATCATGTGCACGCCCTGGATGACATAGCGTTGCGGATCACCCTTGAAGGCAATGATGCCCTTCAAGCGCAGGATGTTCGGACCCTGAACCTGCGTGACCTGGTTGATCCAGGGAAAGAACATGTTGGGGTCGAGGTCGCCCGCCTTCAGGGAAATGCTCTTGACCGAATGGGGGTCTTCATCGTGGTGATGATGGTGATGCCCGTGATCATGACCGTGGTGGTGATGGTCATGGTCATGGTCATGATGGTGGTGGTCGTGGTCGCAATCGGGACCGCATTCATCGGCATGATGGCCATGCTCCAGGAAATGCGGATCTAGCGACAGTATCCGGTCGAGGTCGAACGCACCCCGGTCGAGGACCTTGGCAATCTCGATGCCGCAGCGCTCGCTCTGGTGAAGCACGGCATACGGATTGATCGAACGGATGCGCGCTTCGACGGTCGCAAGCTCCTCGCTCGAAACAAGATCGGTCTTGTTGATCAGGATCACGTCGGCAAAGGCGATCTGGTCTTCGGCCTCTTCGGTGTCTTCCAGGCGCTGCAGGACGTGACGGGCATCGACCACGGCAACGACCGCGTCGAGTTTCGCCGCAGCCCGGACATCATCGTCCATGAAGAATGTCTGTGCGACAGGCGCCGGATCGGCAACACCCGTGGTTTCCACGATAATCGCATCAAAGGCATTCTTGCGCTTCATCAGGTTCTGCACTGTGCGGATCAGGTCGCCGCGCACCGTGCAGCAGATGCAGCCGTTGTTCATTTCGAAGATTTCTTCGTCGGATTCAACAAGCAGATCGTTGTCGATACCGACTTCGCCGAACTCATTGACGATGACGGCATATCGCTGACCGTGGTTTTCGGTCAGAATCCGGTTGAGAAGAGTGGTCTTGCCGGCACCCAGATATCCCGTCAACACGGTGACGGGAATCTGTGCCTGGCTGTCCTGGGTCGCAGTCATTGCGCGCTTTCCTGGCAGGAGATAAGGGGTCGCCCGCCGGTCGGCGGGCCGCTTGGCCGCGAATATAAGCATTTCGCCGCCGCATTGGGAGGGCGGTACGGAAATTTCCCTCAACTCTGCAGGCCTGTGGACACTCACCCGAACGCTTTAGCCGTTCATAAGCCTTTTCAAGCCCTTCC
This sequence comes from Roseibium sp. LAB1, assembly GCF_054658235.1. Taxonomy (NCBI): domain Bacteria; kingdom Pseudomonadati; phylum Pseudomonadota; class Alphaproteobacteria; order Hyphomicrobiales; family Stappiaceae; genus Roseibium; species Roseibium sp. LAB1. The sequence goes on from NZ_BAAGIB010000001.1 coordinate 2,119,826, forward strand.
CCACCGCATTAACGTCACCTCCAGAAAGCGCACAGGCATGGGAGACCGAAATGCTGCACACGATTGGCGGATTTGACCGGATTGGCGAAGAAAACGCCTTTGCCGTGCTGGCGCGGGCAACGGAACTTGCCAGACAGGGTCGCGACATTATCAATCTGGGCATCGGCCAGCCAGATTTCAAAACGCCGGATCACATCGTGGAAGCGGCCATCAAGGCCTTGCGCGATGGCCAGCACGGCTACACGCCGGCGACCGGCATTGCCCCCTTGCGCGAGGCGGTCTGCGCCGACCTCCTGAAACGTCACGGCGTGGAAACCGACCCCGGCAACGTTTTGATCGTTCCCGGCGGCAAGGTGACCATGTTCATGGCCATCTTGATGTTCGGCGAACCGGGCAGCGAGATTCTCTATCCCGACCCGGGATTTCCGATCTACCGTTCGATGATCGAGTTCACCGGAGCCCGCCCCGTGCCGGTTCCGATCCGCGAGGAAAACGACTTTGCCTTTTCGGCGGACGAAACGCTTTCCCTGATCACCGACAAGACCCGGTTGCTGATCCTCAATTCACCGGCCAATCCCACTGGGGGCGTCACCCCGAGAGCGGAGATCGAAAAGCTTGTCGCCGGACTGGAGCAGTTTCCCGATGTCGCCGTCATGTCCGATGAAATCTACTCGCAGATGACTTACGACGGCATGGAGCATGTCTCGCTGCTGGGCTTCCCTTCCCTGCGCGACCGCCTCATCCTGCTCGACGGCTGGTCGAAAACCTATGCCATGACGGGTTGGCGGATGGGCTTTTCCCTCTGGCCCGACGGCCTGATCGACAAGGCGCGCAAACTGGCGGTCAACGCCTGGTCCTGCGTCAACGCACCTGCCCAGTTCGGCGCCCTTGCCGCACTCACGGGACCGCAAACCGCTGTGGCGGACATGGTTCGGGAATTCGACGGCCGGCGCAAGGTAACGGTCGACGGCCTGAACGCCATCGAAGGTGTATCCTGCCGTGTCCCGCTTGGTGCCTTTTATGCGTTCCCCAACATCAAGAAGACTGGCTGGAAGGCCAAGGAACTTGCTTCGGCGCTTTTGGAAGAAGCCGGCGTTGCGGTCATTGGCGGCCCAGATTTCGGTGTATTGGGCGAAGGATACATCAGGTTGTCTTACGCGAATTCGACGGACAACATCCGCGATGCTCTCGGGCGAATAGAGAAATTCCTGAACGTAAACCGCAAGATTTAGACACTTGGCACAAATACCAGTCGCTAGACATTACATAGGTTATTTTGCGCATTTTCTTCAAGGAGTCTGCTACTGCGTATCGTTTTTATTAAACTTTTATTGGTTTGAATGGCTCCGATGCCGCGCAACGGCAGGACCACGGGGACAGATATGGACAAGAGCATCAACCTGGATCTTGAACAGACATTCGGCGATCTGAACGAATGTGTCCTCGTCACCAACCCCGAGCGCTCCATCGTCTTCATGAACAAGGCCATGGCCGCCCTGCTGAAGGTCGATCGCGAAGACGTTGTCGGCACCACGACGAAGCGGTTTTTCGCAGACCCGAACCAGTTTGCGCAAATTGCGGAGCTCTACCAAACTCCGACGGATCACCGAAACCGCAAGGCCTACGCGCTTGATCTGTTGCTCGAAGACGGTTCGACCGTATCGGTAGAGGTTGTCAGTGCGCCTCTTTTCGATGCAGACCACAATCTGACCGGCATCCTGTTTATCGCACGCGATCAGGCGGAGCGAAAAGCACTCGAAAGCAAACTCAGCGATATCGCCCTGACGCTTGAAGATGCCCTGGATGCAATTTCCGAAGGGTTTGCGCTCTACGACAAGGATGACCGTCTGGTCATCTGCAATGACAATTACCGGGAAATCTACAGCCACTCGGCACCTGCAATGTTCCCCGGCAACCGCTTCGAGGACATCCTGCGGTTCGGTCTGAACCGGAAGCAGTACGACACGGGCGGTAAAACGGACGACGAATGGCTCGCGGAACGTCTCGAACGGCATCAGGCCGGAGACGGAACAGTCCTGGAACAAAACCTCAGTGACGGCCGTTGGCTGCGCATTTCCGAAACCCGCACCCGCAATGGCGGGATCGCCGGCATCCGGTTTGACATCACTGAACTCAAGAGGGCGCAGGCCCAGGCGGAAAGCGCCTACAAGAACCTCTGCCTGATGGCGGACAATATCGTTGCCAGCGTTACCGAGGTCGACAGGGACGGAAAGTGCCTTTTCATCAACAAGACCGCCTGTGACTGGTTTCAGGAGACACCGGAAAACCTGATCGGCACGCGGCTTCGTGACCGATTGCCCTGGAAGGAACGTGAAACCCTACGGTCGATCTTGGGTGAAGCGTTGAACGGCGAAAAGGTATCGACGGAAATCAGTCTTCATTTTCCTGACGGCATTTTGCGCGAATGCCTGATGAGCTGTAATCCTCGCTTCAGCGACGACGGCGCGGTTGACGCCATCGTGGTGCTGCTCTCGGACATTACAAACCGCAAGAAAACAGAACGGACGCTGGCCGAGCTTTACGCAATAACCTCGACACGCGAACTCGGCCACGAAGACAAGATCGCCGAGATCCTGCGCCTTGGTACCGAGCATTTCGAGGTTCCGTTCGGCATCATCAGCCATGTGATCGATGACCATTACACGATCACGCACGCCCAGAGTCCCGACGGAGAACTTGTGCCGGGCACGTCGTTCCCGCTGCAGGACACCTATTGTCTGCTGACGCTGAAGGCCGATGAGCCGCTTGCAACCGCCAATGCCGCAAACTCCGAGTTCGCCAGGCATCCCTGTCACGAGATCTTCAAGCTGGAGACCTACATCGGCGCACCGCTGCTGGTGGACGGCGAGGTCCACGGGACGATCAACTTCACCGCCCCGGAAGCTCGCAAACAGGCGTTTACAGCCTCCGACCTTCAGATCGTGCGCCAGTTTGCCGACTGGGTCGGACACGAGATTGCCCGCCAGCGTGATCATCAGGCCTTGATGAACGCCAAGATCAACCTGGAGCGGGTCGCCAGCATCGACGACCTGACCCAGATCCTGAACCGCCGCGCCTTCCTGGAACGCGCCAGCACCGAAGTCCAAAGGTACCGCCGCACCAAGCATCCCTTCACCGCGGTTATGATGGACATCGACAAGTTCAAGCAGATCAACGATCTGTACGGACATGCAACGGGCGACGAGGTCCTGAAGAAATTTACAGACACCGTCAGTGGTGCCTTGCGTGCGGTCGACATCTTCGGCCGTGTCGGCGGTGAAGAGTTCTGCATGATCCTGCACAATGCCGATATGGACGACGCCATGCTGGTGTGTGAACGCCTGCGGGTGAAGATCATGGAAGAGTGCCAGTTGGACATCGTCAATCAGGTCGTCACCTGCAGCATGGGGCTTGCGACCGCAGCGCGGGAAGATCTGGAGTTTTCGACGCTCATGCAAAAGGCGGACACGGCGCTTTATGAAGCCAAGTCGACGGGCCGCAACAAATGCGTCGCCTACAAGGCTCCGCAATCGGAGCATACGCCGGCCGTCTGACCGGACCCGATCGGCTCGAACCAGATCTGCTCTAAATGGGCAGCCAGCCTCGAAATCGCGTCACGGCAGACGATGCCGTAGCGTTTTTCCATGGTTCGCGCGCGAAATTCAGACCTTTTTTCGATCTAGGCGCGCCAATATGTCGCGTCACAGCCTGTTCTTGACGCTCTTTTGACGCCACCCTCCGCATATGCGACAGTAGTCTAATCACAGCGGAGCGGGACAAAACGACATTACCTTAAAATGGCATACTAAAACGAACCCTCCGCGCGCGGACCTCTATAGCTTGAATCTTGTATATTCTTGCTAGAACAGATCTAGGAGGGACATTTGTTCACAAAAATACTAGTTCCAATTGACTTGAGTCATGCGGATAAACTTGAAAAAGCCATCTCGGTAGGCGCTTATCTGGCAAAAACCAATAGTATTCCCGTGGTATTTGCAGCAGTAACTTCGAATACACCGAGTGCCCTGGCCCACACACCGGACGAGTTTCGGGAAAAGCTCGCTGCCTACGCTGCCACAGAAGGGCAGAAACACGGCATCACCGCATCTGGCCATGCCGTGTTCTCTCATGACCCGGCAATCGATCTGGAAAATGCGATTCTCAAGGCGATTCATGACACCGGGGCGGATCTGGTGGTCATGGCGACGCATATTCCAAATCTGCCGGATCATTTCTGGCCGTCGAACGGTGGCCGCGTCGCAAGCCACGCAGACGTATCCGTCTTCCTTGTGAGATAACCCGTTTCCCGAACAAAAGGAGCGCTCCCATGAGCGACAATCAAGGCATTCCGGATCCGGAAGGTGCCGCCAATCTCATCGATACCGAATATGAGATTGGCCAGGACAATATCGAGACCTCTGTCGGTCCCTTCAATCTCGACATCCACAATCCGGTCTTCCTGGTCTCCGGCCTCACCATCGTTGCTTTTGTCTTTCTGACCCTTGCCTTTCAGACCGAAGTCGGACCGATGTTCGATCATCTGCGCAAGTGGCTGACCTCGAACCTCGACTGGTTCTTCATCATTTCCGGCAACGTCTTCGTCCTCGTCTGCCTGGCGCTGATTGTCACCCCCCTCGGCAACGTCCGCATCGGTGGCAAGGACGCCGAGCCCGACTACACCTATTTCGGCTGGTTCGCCATGCTGTTCGCCGCAGGCATGGGCATCGGCCTGATGTTCTTCGGGGTGCTGGAACCCGTCTATCACATGGCCTTTTCCGAGCCGGTCGGCGTGCCCAAGCCTTTTGACGCAGACGGAAATCTCATTCCGGAAAACGTCGCAGCTGCGAAGGCCATGGGCATGGCTGCAACGATCTTTCACTGGGGTCTGCACCCCTGGGCGATCTACGCAGTGGTTGCACTCGCTCTTGCAATCTTCTCCTTCAACAAGGGGCTGCCGCTGACCATGCGCTCGGTGTTCTATCCGATCTTCGGTGAACGCACCTGGGGTTGGCCGGGCCATATCATCGATATCATGGCAGTGTTCGCCACCCTGTTCGGCCTCGCCACCTCGCTCGGCTTCGGCGCTCAACAGGCCAACGCCGGCCTCGATTTCGTCTTCGGCATTCCAGTCAGCGTCACGGCACAGATCGTGCTGATCATCGGCATCACCGGCATTGCGCTGGTATCGGTGCTGCGCGGCCTCGATGGTGGCGTGAAGGTGCTGTCGGAAATCAACATGCTGATCGCAGCGCTGTTGCTGGTCTTCGTGATTGCCGCAGGGCCAACCGCAACGCTGGTCTCCGACTTCTTCTCCAACATTATTGCCTATGGAAGGGAAATCGTACCGCTGTCGATGCCATTCGGCCGCGAGGACGATAGCTTCCGCCAGGGTTGGACATCGTTCTACTGGGCCTGGTGGATTTCCTGGTCGCCTTTTGTCGGCATGTTCATTGCACGCGTCAGCCGTGGCCGCACTGTTCGGGAGTTTATCGTCTGCGTCCTGATCATTCCGACCATCGTCTCGGTGATCTGGATGACCGCGTTCGGCGGCACCGCCATCGAGCAGGTCCTGGCCAGCAGCGACAGCCAGGTGCATGAATATGTGATTGCGAGCTACAGCCCCGAGCTGTCGCTATTCGGCATGCTTGCCGATCTGCCGATGGCTTCGATCACCTCGTTCATCGCCATCATTCTGGTCATCGTGTTCTTCGTCACCTCTTCGGACTCCGGTTCGCTGGTGATCGACACGATCACCGCCGGTGGCAAGGTCGATGCTCCGGTGCCGCAGCGCGTGTTCTGGTGCACCTTCGAAGGACTGGTCGCAATCGCGCTTCTGCTGGGCGGCGGCCTCGGTGCCCTGCAGGCGATGGCGGTCTCGACCGGTTTCCCCTTCACGATCGTGCTGCTTCTGGCCTGTTACGCCATCTTCAAGGGATTGGCGGACGAACCACGCTGATCGAAGTCAGCAACGGCACCAGGAACGGGCGGCTCTGGCCGCCCGTTTTCATGTGTGAACGCCTCTCGGCTCACACTTCGAACCACCGAGACGGATGATACTGGAAAGGGTGGTCGCAAGCACCAATGAAGCCAGGCGGCAAAAAGCAGCCTGTCTTGTCTAGTCCGCCAGCTTGGGAGCGAGCCGCACACCGGGCGGCGGCGAGCTTTCGCGGATCCGCACGTCAGGCTCTATGACAATGGGCGTATTGGGCACGCGGTCGCCCGCGATCTGGCGCAGCAAGGTCAGCGCCGCCAGACGGCCGATCTTGTCCGGCTGGGCCGACACAGTCGTCAGCGCCGGCGTGCGCGCATCGGCACCGTCGATATCGTCGTATCCGGTAATTGCCATGTCGGGCCCCGGCTCGATCCCCGCCCGCCGGAACGTGGTCATCATTCCAAGGGCGACAAGATCGTTGAAGCCGACAATGGCTGTGGGCCTGTGCTCGGCTTCCAGGATCTTCGGCACCGCGGCTCGTCCGTCGGCCTGGGTCATCAGTTCGGGCAGGTCGAGCTGGCTGGCGGGATCGATCCCCGCTTCTTCCAGCGCCTTGCGCCATCCGGCATTCCGGTAGCGGCCGGTCGAACTTCCCCGTCGGCCGCCGACCATGGCGATGTCCTTGTGCCCCTGTTTGATCAGGTGCCTGGTAATCTGATAGGTGCCGGCGAGATCGTCGCCGCGTACGCAGGGCGCCCAGACACCCGGAACCTCGCGCGCAACCAGCGTCACGGGAATTCCCTGATCGACCAGCCTGTTGATTTCCTCGGCTGACGTTCCGACCGACGGACACAGGATCAACCCGTCCGCACGGTGCTGCAGCAAGGTGTTGACGAACGCCCGCTGGCGTTTGACGTCGTCCCGGTGGTTGCAGATGAAGATCATCTGCCCCTGCTCTTCCAGCACATCCTCGAGTGCGGAAAACACTTCCGCGAAATAGGGGTTCAGGATGTCATGGACGGCAACGCCGACAATCTGGCTGCGCGCAGTGCGCAGGGAAGCCGCTGACCGGTTATAGATATACCCGATCTCCTCCGCGGTCTGCTTGACCTTCGCCCGGGTTTCCTCGGCAACGAGCGGACTGTCCCGAAGCGCCAGCGACACGGTTGCCGTCGAAATGCCGAGCTGGTCGGCGATATGCCCGAGGGTGAGCCTTTTACCGGGCTTTGGCGGAAATTCCGGCTGGGAGGGAGGGGAACCGTTGTCTTCAGACATTCCTATTTCTCAATAACCACAGCGGCGATGGGAGAGACCGTTATAGCCCTCTCCCTTCTGGGTAAACAGGTTTTTCTGTTTTTCTGAAGTTTGGGATCAAAACCCGACAACGAGATCAGCGCCGGCCTGCAGGAGCGGAATCGTCGTACTCCTCGCGCAGATTGACGACAACCCTGCGGTTTTGCGACTGGCAGGTCACCTGATCGCAATCCGTCACCGGCCGTTCCACGCCGTATCCCTTGACCCACATGCGCTTGGGATTGACCCCGAGCTTGACCAGTTCAGCCATGACCGCGTTGCCCCGCTGGGTCGACAGGGTCTTCTGCGCGGCCTCGCTGCCCGGATCGTCGGCATGACCCTGGATCTTGACCAGCCACTTCTTGTTCTTCTTCAGCCATTTGGCCTGATTTTCAATTGTGATGCGAGCCTCATCGGTAACGACGGCAGATCCCTGATCGAAATAGATCCGGCGGCCGACGTTGATGATGAATTCCTCTTCCGAACCCGGCGAAATATTGCCGAAGCCTGCGGCCGGAGCATTGGTCACATCCGGTGACGATAATCCGCCGGCGCTGTTACAGGCGGCCAAACCTAGTCCAATCATGAGCGCAAATACCGCGCCCCGGCCGATCCGGCCCGAATTCTTTCCCAAGGAAGCCCCCAAATCCTTTAAATGTTTCCCCTCGATCGGCGGTTCTCAGTCCTGAAGGCTGAAGCTCCGCCGGCCGATTGCAAATTGCTCCGGATTGCCGGCCTCAGCCCGCTTTCTCTCCAAGATGCTCCAGCACCAGAACGCCGGTCCCCTTGGGGCAGCGCTGGTAAAGGTCGACAATGTCTTCCGGGAACATGCGCACGCAACCGCTCGACACATCGTGGCCAATGCTCCAGGGCTCCAGCGTGCCGTGCAGCCGGTAGCCCAGGTCCGTCCCATCCCGGTAAAGATACAACGCCCGCGGTCCAAGCGGGTTGTTGGCGGCTCCGCCTTCGACCAGCCTTGGCAGGTCCGGCTGGCGCTTCAGCATTTCCGGGGGCGGCACCCACCGCGGCCACAGGGCCTTGCGGTCGATCCGTGCACGGCCGAACCACTGGAAGCCCTCGCGCCCGACACCGACACCGTAGCGCAGCGCGGTGTTGTTTTCCCAAACCCAGTAGAGGAAGTGGTTGTTGGTATCGACCACCACGGTTCCGGGCGGTTCGTCGCTGAAATACTTCACCATCTGCCGATGCCAGACGGGATCGATCTTTTTGAAATTGGTTTTCCGGTATTGGAAGCCGCTATCTTCCTGATAGCCACTGAAATAAGCGTTTGCAGCTGCATTGGCATGCGCCACCCGCGGCAAGGCCAATGCGCCTGCTGTGGCTGCAGCCCCTGTCAAGAACCTGCGTCGGTTCAGCTCCATCCCACACCTCCCTTAAAGGCTGGTGATCCTATCTGACCGGCGGTTTTATTAACCCCGGCGGGTATTAAGACTGGAACTATCCAACCCCGTCAACCGTCTAAGGACAGCGTCCGGGCAAATGCGGGCCTGATCAGATGCCCTTCACGCGCTCGCGGTAGAGGATGTAGAGGCCGGACGCGACGACGATGGCAGCACCGAGAATGGTGGTGTAGGTGGGCACGTCGTCGAAAACCAGGAACCCCAGCGCGATCATCCAGACGATCTGCGTGTAGATGAAGGGTGCAAGCACCGGCGCGGGCGCAATGCGATGCGCCATGATGAACAGGAAATGTCCACCCGCCCCGAAAGCCCCGGTCGCAAACAGAAGCACCCATGTCCAGACGTCCGGCGGCGTGACCCAGACGGTGATACCGGCCGGTGCCATGGCGATGGCGGCAACAATACCGGATATGATCAGCATGCCCGCGGAACTGTCCGTTGCCGTGAGCTGACGGGTCAGCAGCGCATAGAGCGCATAAAACGACATGGCGGCCACGGAATAGATCGCGGCCCAGTGCATGCCGCCAAGACCAGGCCTTGTGACCACCAGCACGCCGACGAAGCCGACAATGATCGCCACCCAGCGCCTCAACCCCGCCCATTCGCCCAGAAGCGGCCCGGCGAGCGCAGTAATCACGAAGGGAGCGGCGAACATGATCGACATGGTTTCGGCCAGCTGCAGGTAGCGGACAGCCAGGAAGTTGAAGATGGTCGTACCGAGCAGGCAGAACGCCCTCACGATTTGCAGCACAGGCCGTTTGGTCTTCAGCAGAGAGGGCTTTTTCCAGACCTGAAACAGCACCAGCGACAGGATCACGTGACTGACAAAGCGCATCCAGACGATCTGTAGCGTCGGCAGGCTGGCAGACATGTATTTGGCTGTTGCATCAAGCACAGAAAAACTGAGACAGGCCAGCACGATAAGACCTATCCCGGCAAGCGGAGCCGCGGCGGCAGCTGCATTGCTGACCGAACGGTCCTGACTGTCATGCGCCATCGCGGGCGGCCCTCTTCAAATGATCATCCGCAGATGAATAGAAACTTGCGGACGGGTTCCGGCGGGAACGGCCCGGTTGTGATAATTACGCCGACCCACTACCTAGGTTCAAAGACACGTGGGGACGATTATGCCGGTTGCAGAAATTGAAACATGGCTGGGACGCCTTTCCATTCGGGAAGATGACGGCGCAATCACCCAGATACACTGGAACGGCGTTCCTGGCAAAGAAGAAACACCTTTGCTGAAGGAAGCTGCAAGACAGGTTCAGGCCTATCTCGCCGGCGATCTGAAAACGTTCGACCTGCCGCTCGCGCCGAAAGGCGGTGAGTTGCACCAGGCCGTATTCAAGGCAATGCTGGCCATTCCCTATGGCCAAACCCGGACGTATGGCGATCTGGCGAAGGAGCTGGATACATACGGCCAGCCCATCGGCCAGGCCTGCGGCGCCAACCCGATCCCTATCGTCATTCCCTGTCACCGGATCCTGTCGGCCAACGGCCTCGGCGGCTATTCCGGATCGGGCGGAACGGAAACCAAGATCGCGCTCCTGAAACTGGAAGGTGGATATCCCTTCCTGGTGTAACGCCTTGCGGCATTCCGGAGCCGTGCCGGCAGGCGGCAAGGAGAATTGCCTCAAACGTACCCGACGCTGACGCAGGCAGGTTCGGACACCTCTCTTCGGAGTGGCCGGTGACTACAGAACCAGCGCGTCCATGTCCGTGATCTCGACAAACCGCGGACGGCTTTCGGGCAATTCCAGATCATCGGCAAGAGCCGCCAACGGATCTGCGGTCCTCAACTGACCGAAGTCGAAGCCCGACAGTTCCTCCAGAAAGGCGATCGACACCTGGAAGGTCTTGTATTCGCCGAAGGCAAACCCTTCAACGGCCTCGGTCTCGTGGCGGTCCTGCAGGAATTTCTGAATGGCCTGTCCCTGGCTCAACAGATAGGCGGTCGCATGCAGGCTGAGACTGCCGTCGTCCTGCTGGGCATCCATGACGACGACTTTCCAGTACTGCAGGGGCAGATTGATCCCGACCCCATCGAGGAACGGATCCTCGTCGTCATCGAAAAGCGGACCGGTGAAGACGGTCGCCCGGAACGCATGGGTCTTTGTGCTGTCGAGGATATGATTCTCAAGGCCCTGCCAGGTGGCACGGTTCTGGTTGAGCGCGGCATGTTGGGGCGAAGCGTTCGTATAATGAAACGTATCGTCGTTCGCCAGTTGCGCCACCGGGCGGTCATCACCCCAGTTCGGGTCTTCGCGCCGAACCATGTGTCCCCGGTCCAGGTCTCCTGGGAAGTCGCCCTTGCCGAGCTGCGCTTGCACCGAAATGCGCCGGTCGAAAAACCACTTGTCCGGCTTCTTGCGTTTGATCTTGATCGCCTTTTCACCGTCGATATTGACCACGGTCACCACGGGGCTCCGTCGGTCGACATCATAGAGCAGGCCGAAATGGGTATAACGCAGCTCATGCGGCCTCTCCTGCGTCGCATCTGCCGGGCTGGCCAGGGTGAACATGCCGTCCGGCAGTTTCGGAAAGTCTATGGTTTCCGACAGGAAGTCACGATCGTAACCGCCCCGGCCGGCAAAATGGTCAGGATCGTGGAAACCGTCGGCGACCTCCTGAAAGAGACTTTCCTCGACCAGCACCTGCGTCGGCCGAACTCCGGCCAGAAGGTCCCGGAGCGTGCTGGCCCTGACAGCGCTGTTGGCAATTCCGTAGGCACCGGCGAAGTGCAACCCCACCACCTTGTTGCGATCCAGGCTCATAACGGGCCCACCGGAGTTTCCGCCCAGCGAGGTGCAGTCGTGGCTCAGTACGGCCCCAGGAACAACCGGCATTATCTTTCCCGGGGCAAACCGCTTCACATCGTAAAGCCCCTTGAAATACTTTTCCATTTCGGTGCGGTCATTCCGGCTGTCGAAGGCCGGATAGCCGATCAACGCAACGATCTCGTCCGTTTCCGCGTCCGTATCCACCAACGGCAGGGGCGCTACGGCAAAGCCGGCCGGTTTTTCGATCCGCCCGATTGCGACATCGGCACTTGCATCATCTGCAAGATAGGTGAAGCGCAGGATCTCTGCCGGGCGTTCGTCCGACGGCAACGCACCAACCTCTTCGTTGAAATCCACTCGCGCACCGTAACGGACCATCGTGAAGGGCGAGCGCATGAAAACACCCTCTCCCCTGGCGTTGCGGCGCGCAACGATCTTGGCAACATGCCGGTTGGTCACGACCAGAAGATGCTGTCCGTCGGCCTCTTCGCCGATGACCCAGGAGGTTCCGCCCCAGGTCATCGAATGATTGATGAATTCAACGCGCCCGACCGAGCCGATCCAGTGTTCGTTCCGCTTGATCTTGAGGTCAATGTCGGGACCGAATTCATCCGGCAGCGGGATCAGGGAAACCTTGCCGTTTTCGACAACCATCGGCGGCCGGGTGACCAGTCTCACGATGGCTTCCAGTTGCGTCGGTGGCGTGCCGGCCGCTTCAAGCTGGCCAGGCGACATCTCTAGCGAATCCAGGGCGGTTTGTTTGTCCAGTCCAAATTGCTCAACAAAGGGATGTCCAGCCTCGATGGCGCGTTTCGCAGCCTCAACCCGTCCGCCCGATTTCAACGCCTCGAGCCGTCCCCGACTTTCCAACAATGCTCGCGTGTTCATGGAAATTCCTCCAATATCAATGTCTGTATTATTGTCTGGTCTTCCCCATAGGCTCGTGCTGCGGCGGGGTGTTTCGCCATGCCGGGCGCACGGAACCTGAACAGTGCCTGGCTCTCCTTTCCGTCGTGTTTGACGAACCTGTGCGCGCGCTCTGCTAAAACAGCATCGACACGTCGACCGGTTCATTTCTGTTCGCGGCGTCATCCCCGATCACGGCCAGCGCTGCTGTCAGGGCCGGTCCCATGAGCCGGGGCGCAAGGGCCGCTGCGATGTCCTGTGCGGACCCTGCCGTCATTGCCTTTGCCAGTGGCCGCTTCAACCGCCGCTCGAACACGCCACGGGCGCGCCGCGCACCTTCATCCGTGTCGGGATAGTCTGCAGCATAGGCAAGCCGCCGCAACAACGCCTTGGCTGTTGCGGGCGGATCCTTCCGGGACAGAAGGCTGTTCACCCGCGCCTCGAGCAAGACGTCGCGGTCGCCATTGCCCCAATAAGCCGGCGGCGTGCCCGGATAGGACCAGATCCCGCCACTGAACCGCCGCCAGCGCTCGGCCGCACGCGCAACCGTCGGCGCATCGGGAACCGAATTGAACACCGCAAAAGCGCCCACCCAGTCACAGGTCAGGCCGAGTGCTCCAAGGATCTCGGGTCCCTCGATCTCGATATCGCTGGAATAGCGCTCGAAACTGTCGAAGAGATCGGGCGTCCCCAGCATCGACAGCGTTTCGTGCAGCCCCTCGTAGAAGCCGCGCAGATATTGCGCCATGCGCGGGCTGTGCTGAATGCGCGCCAGAACGCTCAAGGGGGCAATCGCCGGGTTCATTCGGGCAATGGTGTGCTGGTCCGTGTCGGGATGCTGCTCTCCGGTCATGATTGCAAACCGCTCGGCACGGTTTGCTCCCTGCCGGATCGCGTCTGCCGGATATTCAGAGACTTTCTCGCCGAACTTGAAGACGGACATGGCGACCGGGTCGAGAATTTCGACATAGTCCAGCCGCCCTTCCTGGCTGGCCATGAACGCGAATTCAAGTGCGCCCTTCAAGGTAATCTTGGACCCTTCGGCGCGGGCCTGCCAGGCTGACGCTGCCTGTTTCTCGTCACCGCGCAGCCGGCCGACAAGCCCGTCAAAATCCGCCTCAGCCTCGATTTCCAGGAGAACCAGTCCGTAAAGCCCGGGGTCCTCCTGGCTCAGGCGCTGCAGCAAGGTTTTGGGCAGTTGCCGCCAAAGGGTCATTGCCCGCGCCCATTGACCCGATAGCCAGAAATAGGCAAGCGTCGCCGCGGCCTCTGGACTTGAGGGCGAAGGATTTCGGGGAAAGGCGTTGTTGAGCGTGAAGACGTGGTCAGCCTCGAACACATCACCCCGCCGAAGAGTGAGTTCGAGTTCGCGGATCAGCTCCGGATCGACCTCGGACGATTGCCCGGTGGGCTCCGGCGAACTCTGCTCACTCCCGGCATGGCGTGCGCGGCGCGACCGCTCTCCCCGTGCCTGCAGGATGGCATTCGCCGCCGAATGAGGCAGCTCGTCCAGTTCGTCCTCACTCAAGCCTGCAACATCGGCCGTAGTGAACGCCGGCATCGCATCTCCGGCACGTGTCGCCTGAAAGGCATGATAGAGCGCGGTCTCCCGGTCGATCCCGGCGAACCAGCCTGCGGCCGCCCGGTCTATCCTTGCTGCCAGTTCGGGCTTTTCCACGTAAAGCATGGGCAGGATTTCCCGCCGCAGGTCGCTGCGGTGTTTCAACCAGTCCTGGCCGTCCACGGCCACCAGCCAGTGATGGCTGCTGAGTTCCTGCCAAAGGCGCTTGGACGCGTCTGCGTCGATATCGTTTTCAAGCCCGAGAGCCGGAGCCAGAACGAACTGGATCGCCTCGGCGCTGATCCGGCGCAGAACAAGACCGGGATGAGCCAGCCTCGCCAGCAGCGGATCATCGATCCGCGACAGGACGGCCCGGTAGAGATAGGCTTCCGTAATGCTGCCTGCTTCGCCGTATTCCAGCTCGCCGGGATCGAAGTCCTCCGCCTGGGTCACCTTTGCCGACAGCCGCAACATCAGCGGATTGCCGCGCGAAAGTTCGAAGATCCTCGTGTGCAGGTCTGGTGGCGCACCCAGCTTGTCCAGCAGATCGCGGGATTCCTTCTCGCTCAAGCCCTCCAGCTCCAGCGGCGGACCTTCGATGCGTTTGCGCACTGAATCCAGGGCATCACCTCGTCCCGCCGCAACGACGGAAACCGGTGACAGCCCCGCCCGCACAAGATTGTCCAGAACCTCAAACAGCAGAATTGGCCGGGTCTCGCCGTGGCCGCGCAACACTTCAAGCGTATCCAGAACCAGAACCACCTGCCCGCCATGCGACCGCACGGCGGCACCCATGGCATCAACCAGCTCAGTCGGCAAAAGGGTGCTGCTGACGGTCGTGCCGGACGTATTCGCATTACCGGAATACTTGAGCCTCAGATCGCGCAGTCTGGGCGCTTCCTCTGTCAGGATGTCTCCAAGCTGGCGCGAGAGTTCATGCACCAGCTTGTCGGGATCTTCCAGGTTCAGACCGCGCCGGTCGAAATCCAGACGCAAAACGACCGGCTCCTTCCGGCTCGCCCTGTATTCGGCCATTGCCCGATCGATCAGGAAGGATTTGCCGATACCCGGCAAACCTGTGATGAACAGGGCGCTGACAGGCGTTTTTTCCTGACCGTTTGCACACCAGTCAAGCAGGCGCGCCAATTCCTTGTCCCGGCCGAAGAACTCTCGACCGAGCATGGCCTCCGACCGCCGCGCCGCATCAAGGCGGTTCATGACACCGCGCAGGCGCACCAGCAATGGATAGGCAGGCGCACTCGGCCCCGCCCTGTCCAGTTCATCCGAAATCTCCTCGATGCGGGCCAGCCGGTCCTGATCCGGCAGATCCGGCGTCTCTGCAATCAGCCGTTCGATGCTTGCCTGCGAAAACGGCTCGTCTCCGCGCAGGGCTCGTGCCACGGGCGTGTCTTCGTCGGGTGGTGTCTCGATGGTCTTCAGGACCCCGTGGCGCGGCCCGTTGCGTAGCGACCAGACAGGTTCGGACGACACTTCCTGAACCACCTTGTGAAGCTCCGTCAGCAGCCGGGCAATCGTCAGAGGCGTCAGCTTGTCCTGCAGCACCTTGGAAGCTGCCTCCACCGCGTCACGCGGCGTGAAGGTCTTGCGTGTCGCGGCAAACCGCATTGCGGCCTTCAGGCCTTCTGTCAGTTGATCACTGTCCTTGCTCATGGTGCCGACGCCCCCTCGGGCGGAAGCAAGGGAGCAAGGGAGGTGCGCAGATTTTCGGACACGATCTTCACGTCCGCACTGCGATAGACCGTTCCCTGGGCTTGCACGCCGTGAAGTGCCTGCATCAGAACGAAATCGACCACATGCGTCGGCAGATCGAGGCCCAGCGCACGGTTGATCGCCTCAAGCGTATAGCGGACATCCTCGCGATCGAACTGGCCGATATAATCCACCACCACCCCCGGCCCGGTCAGCGAGCTGGCATTTTCCGCCTTCGGCCCGGGAACGCTGTAAGTCTCCCCACCCGCCATGACAAATCGAAGACGCGTGTCGTTCAGGATCATTGCCAGCAGCAGTTCCAGCTGCTGCTGTGCCGCCTTGCGCAACCCGCCGCGCGGATTGTCGAAATAGATCCAGCTCGGCCGGTCCGGCGTTGCAGCGGTTGACTTGGCCAGAAGATCCACCAGTTGCCGTGCTCGATCCTTGTCACTTGCACCTTCACTTGTCTCATCGTCCGCGGCTCCGGGCCGCGCCATCAACGGAGCTCCGCCATGCAATCTCTCGTTCAGGGATTCCAGCAGATCCTCCACACCCAGCGACAGCTCGACCCGAAACACCTCCGCCGGCTGGCCGTTCTGCGCAAGAACCTGGCACAGCAGGTCGTAGGAAAACTCCAGTCCGGTGGCCTGGTCAATTTCCATCCGCTTGATCCAGATCCCGCGCAAGTGACGGGCATCCCCCCGAACAACGTCGTGGATGGCATGGCAAAAGCGCTGTCGACCGATAATCAGATGACCGTCGACACGACCCGTCAGGGAATAGATGTAGGGCGGGGCCCGGTCCTCTGCTATTGCCTGCAAGAACCCATCGATGCCGGCGAATGTGGCATAGGGAACAATCTCCGACACGCCGTTCAATTGCCCCTGGTGAAAGCCGGCAAAGACGAGATCCGTGTCAAACACCGAGCCGCCCGAAGAACCGGGCACCGTCACGCCATCTTCCCACTCCAGTTGAATGCGGGGTGGATCGTCGATCTTTGCCTGTCCGGTGACAAAGGTTACGCCTCTGCCATTGTCATCCTGCCTGTGGCTCAGACACAGCTTCCGGCGCCCGACTGCCCAAGACGGTGGATTGGCCGGCAATTCGCAATAGGTCGTCATCGGTTGCTCGATGGCCAGCAGGGCGACATCGGGGTTCTCACGCAGGATATCTGGATCCTGCAGACCAACGTCCCATTGATCGTCATGACAGGGCTTTTCGAAACGCACACCGAGCACGCGCAACGTTCTGCGCCCTGCTTCCGTCCGCACCTTGAGGCCGCTCCGCCGCACCTTGCGCTTGTCCTTGACCGTCACATGCCAGGCGGTCAGCGCCAGCCGATGCGAAACCAGCGTCGCGATGCCGCAAAATCCGATCTCATCGAAAACATAGAGCTTGAAGCCCTGCATCGTGTGCGCAAAATCCCCGAGGTCTTCGAGGTCGAAATTGGCCCCGTTAATCGGCTCGACCGGCTGGGTGAGGTGATACATGAACTCCCAGCCGAGATTTTCCTCATTCAGAAAATCGGCCAGAAGCTCTTCAAGAGGTTGTCCGGTGATCTGCGTGGTGCTGCGCAGTGCGTCCAGCGTCATCAGGGAATCGGTGAAGCCCTGAACGCGGCGCAACACCCTGTCGACGGCGGCTTCGTCGTCGTCCAGATGCTGCTTCAGCTCTGCTCCGCTTACCGGCATGACCAACACCGCAGTAGGAATTGTTAAAACAATGGAGCCTGTCTCTTTGAGCCGGTACGTCTGTCAACCGCCGACGATCGGATGAGAATATGCGTTTTGTCGGTCAAAATACGGCCAACCGCACACGCTCACAGGCTTCGGAAACATTTTTCTTCACAATTATAGCGTCACTAAAACCAAAAATAAACGCACAAGTATACGCGGCCGCTGAAACGCAGACGCTCCAAAGCGGGGAAAAGAAGAAGCAACCCCTGATGGGTTATGGCCGGAGGATACAAAAAGCGGCAAAGGGCCCTGCCCTTCGCCGCATGGAAATTTCATGCCGGAAATCGCTTGGTCCAGACCGTTAGCCGGTCGGTTTCAGCCTGGCTGGAAGCGATGCCTAGACCACCATCAGCCCGATGAAGACCATCACCGCTGCCAGCACACTCCACGCCATCAGTTCCTGGAATTGAGCCTGTCGGGATTTGTCCTGCGTCCAGGTGCGAGCCTGTGCGCCCGGCCTCAATCCGAATTGCGGCCCGTTGATGGAAGCATCCGACACGTGACGAAACCGGTCGCGCAGCTCTGCCGCCCGGCGGGAACCGCGGTCTTCATTGATTGTCCGATACCTCAGTTGCATGTGTGCATCCTCCGTATGTGCCTAACTGGCTGAGACGCAGGTAAGAAGCACAACGGCCCATTGCAAATGACGGATTTGTAATCTTTTCGCCGCCGCCTTTTGCCCGCTGAAGGGGCATAGGGGCAGGCCATATTCTATGGCCGAAAAGCTTCAGGCGGCTGAAAGTTCCTTTTCCTTGGCCTTGTCTTTTTCATTGGCTTCGGCTTCCGCAGCCTCGTCGCCATCTGTGTCGAGGTCGGCTTCGTGGTCGGGATCATCGTCGACGGAGATCGACAGGTTCTTTTCGACCTGTCTCAGCAGCTTGCGCAGTTTCTTGCGGTCCTTGTCTTCCAGACCGGACATCGCCTCCCGCTCCAGCCGCTTCCAGGCCTTGTCCACCGACAGAACAAGTTCCCGGCCGACGTCGGTCAGATACACCCGTGCGAGACGGCCGTCCGTGTCGGACACCTGGCGGCGAACATATCCCTGGCTGGAAAGCCGGGTCACCATCTTGGTGACGGTGGGTGGCTGCACGCCAAGCGCGAGAGCCAACTGGCTCATCGTGCGCCCATCCGTGTCGGCCAGCACTTTCAGCACAAGCTCCTGACCGGGATGCAGCCCGATCCGCATGAGATGCGCCCCGGACCGGGCCCGCTGCGCCTTCGCGGCCTGAACCAGGCGAAACGTTATGCTTTTCTTGTAATTAAAAGCCATCGCAGCAACCCCGTCTTCCAATCAACTCGAATCACGTTCATCCATGATGCGGCGGAACCCTAGCGGGAGTATTTAACCGTCAAATGACACTTGCCCTGCAAATGTCGATTTTATTGACACTGCGCAGACTTGACGCCTGTTATCCAGCTAACTTTTGACGTAGCGGCCGTTAACGGCTCTGTTTTCAAGGGCGTTTCAAGCCGCCGAAAAGGCATGCGTACCGGTCAAAGAGGTCACAGACCGTCAGCCGGCTCCATCGCACCGTGAAGCGCATCGGAGACCTCACGGCAATAGTGACTGTATTCGGCAGACGTCCGGAAACTGTCTTCTCGCGGGTAAGGCGCATCGATGTCCATCTCGCGGATCACCCGGCCCGGACGGGCTGCCATCACCACGATGCGGCTGGAGAGATACACGGATTCGAACACCGAATGAGTAACGAAAAGCACAGTCCAGCCGAAAGTCTTCTGAAGGCGCAGCAGATCGTTGTTGAGCTTGAACCGTGTGATTTCATCGAGCGCGGCGAAGGGCTCATCCATCAGGAGAACCTTTGGCCGGGTGACCAGCGCACGGGCAATCGAAACCCGCATCTTCATGCCACCGGACAGCTGACGGGGAAAATCGTCGGCAAAATCGGCAAGTCCGACGGTTGCCAGTGCGTCCATGACACGATCTTTTGCGGCCTGCCGGGAGACGCCTTTTAGGCGCAGCGGCAACCAGACATTGGCAAAGACCGTGGCCCACGGCATCAGGGTGGGTTCCTGGAAAACGAACCCAAGCTTGTGGTCTTCCTGCCCGCTGCGTTCCGCCGGCCAGGAAACCGTGCCGGAGCTGGGGTCGGACAATCCGGCGATGATCCTGAGCGCACTCGACTTGCCGCAGCCGGACGGTCCGAGGAGGGACACGAATTCGCCCTCGCGCACGTCCAGCGAGAATGCGTCGAGCGCGGTCGTGCCGTTGTCGAAAACCTTGCCTATCCCGTTTAGGGAAACCACGACGGGGGCCTTTTCGAGTGACGTCATGTGATCGCTTCCGGCTTTCCCGTTGTGTGAACCGTCTCCGTAGCGTCCGTCAGGTCTTGACCTTGAGCGCCCCTGCAAGCAGCGGAATGGCAACCGTCAGCACGGCAACCGTGATGAAGGACGCCCTGAGCGACAGGTAGTCGCCAACAAAGCCGAGCAGAGGCGGACCGAACAGAAAGGCTCCATAGCCAAGAGTCGCAACGGCTGCAAGAGCAGCCCCTTTCGACATATGCGGGTCGCTGGCAGCCCTGGACATGGCAAGCGGAAACAGCACCGCATAGCCGAGCCCCATCACGAAGCATCCTGCCCAGACCGACCAAAGACCGGCACCGGAGACCAGCAGGAGGCACCCGAGCAGCGCGACGATACCGCTGACCCGTGCGGTCGGCACCGGCCCGAAGCGGGCGATCACCTTGTCACCGGACAGACGCATGATCACCATGGCCACAGAGAAAATCGTGAATGCAGCCGGCGCAATCGACTCGGCAATACCAAGATCCTCGATCTGATAGAGTGCCGCCCAGTCCGTCACCGCGCCTTCGCCCAGCGCTGCCACCAAGGCCATCAGCCCGACCAGCACCAGAGCCCCCTTGGGCAACGCGAAAAGCGGTGCCTTGCTGCCATCTTCGTTTTCCGTCTTGGTCTGCGGCCAGGACTGGCGCCAATACCAGACAAGGAACGGGGCCGCGATGACGCCCCAAAGCACGAAATGCGACAGGACACTGAGCTCTGCCATGATCGCGAGCCCGCCAGCCAGGGCGGCGACACCCGCACCCAGGCTGTAGAGCCCGTGATAGGAGGACATGATCGGGCGCTCCAGGGCCTTCTCGACTTCGGCACCCCAACCGTTCATCGAAATGTCCAGCGCACCAATGCAAAACCCTGCCAGGAACAACGCAATCGTCAGCAGCGTCACATCGGGTGAAAGCCCGATCAGCACGAAACTGACAATGTTCGCGACAGCCAGAAGCTTGGTTATGGGGGCTGCGCCCAATCGGTCGATCAGCACTCCTGTGATCGGAAAGGCGACAAACGCACCGCAAGCCATGACGAGCAGAAGAATGCCGAAACCGCTTTCGTCCAGTCCGGTGGCAGACTTGATATTGGGAATTCGCGACGCCCAGGTGCCGATGCTGGTTCCACACATGAAAAAGATCGCCGACACGACGCGGCGCGCGGCAATGGCTTGGCGCTGAATTGAAACTGACATGAGACAACATTTTCTGGGAGGGCGGACGCCCGAAAGGGAGCCGTCTTTCTGTCACGCAAGCGCCAGCCTGACAAGCGTCAATCCAGACGAAAAGAGCCGCGTTTTAAACCAGTTTCCACGATAGGAAAAAATGCCTGCAGACAGGTCTCGTATCTACACAGGATCAAGGTGACCGGCTCAGGTGCTCAGGCCGGATAGACGGGACTGGATTTCATTGGTCCGCTCCACTGCGGACTGATAGGCGGAAATGGCTGCAGCGGTTTCCGCCCGGGCGCTGTCGCCGCCCGTTCCGCCAGCAGTCTCGGCAGCATTGGGGCCGTCAGAATTGTTCCGGCCAGACGCGCCGTCCGTGCCTGCAGTTTCAAGATCGGGACCAGTGGTGGCATTGATATTACCCTCTTCGTCATCCCCGGACAGTTCTTCCGACTTCTTCTGCCGTACTTCTGCCTGCGCTTCGGAAATCTGGGCCCTTGCCTGCTGCGCCACCTTCAGATCCTGAGAAGACGGGTCGGCGGGTGCAGTGGCTGCGCGAATAACGACCTGCATCTTGCGGATCGTGGCTTCCGGTGTGCGTTCCCTGGAGGTATCGATCTGGACCTCGCCACCAATGGCATACCGCTTGCCGTCCGGTCCCTGCTGAAAGGTATAGCTGGGAGCCCCCGAGTAAGCACCGCCGACACGGGCATGCGCCTGTTCGTGAGCACGCACTTCCTGGTCCCGCTGTTTCAACTTTTCGACCTGCTTTTCTTCGGCCTGGTCAAGGCCATCGCCGTCGGGATCTTCGTCCTTTTCGCCTTCGTCCTGTGCCTGGCCGGTGCTGCCACCGGCGGCCTCGGCCTCCGTCTCCGACCCCTCTTCCGGCGTTGCAGAACCTGCGATGGCGTCGCTCTCGGTTTCGTCGCCCTCGGATGTTCCGGACCCCGCCGTCTGGCGTGATCTGCCTGCAGCGCCGGTGGTGCCGTCGGCTTCCTGCAAAGCCAGCACCGCTTCCGCACTCAGAGGCGGCGTGTTTCCGGCACGGCCGGTCAAGGCCTGGGCACTTGCCTGGCTGGAGCGCGCAGAAATCGGGTCCCGGCCAGAGGTATTTTCCCCCGAACCAGGATCGCGCTCCGCCGCGACACCGCTTCCTCTCAGGATCGTTGCCGGCGTATTTGACAGGATTGCGCCGATCATGGCGCGGATTGTCCCAGAAAGGCGTCAGCAAAATCTAAACACCGGTTAAGAAACCGGCATCATAACTTCGTGAAAGCCCGCGCACCCAAAGGCCGCGGTCCTGCCGCCCCTTGCCTGCCCGGGCGTGCTATGCAAAGGAGAAAGTCCAATATCTTCAAAGCGGAACGGATCCATGCTGCCCAGGCCATATTGGCAAGACATGACAACGCTCGACTTTCAGTCGCCCGGCGTTGAAGACTGGATCGCGGTTTTGCCCGTGGCGGCCATCGAACAGCATGGCCCGCATCTGCCACTATCGACAGACACGACGATTGCCGAAGGACAGGTTCAAAGGGTGCTTGAGTTGCTGCCGGACGGCCTGCCGGTCACCTTCCTGCCGGTTCAGGCCGTCGGCAAGTCGGACGAACATATCTCCTCCCCCGGTACGCTGACACTTGCTTGGGACACGGTCACCCGTTGCTGGCTGGAACTTGGCGAAAGCATCGCCCGCGCCGGCATTCGCAAACTCGTGTTGATCAATTCCCACGGCGGCAATGTGCCAATTCTCGACATTGTGGCACGGGAGCTCCGGGTGAAGCACGACATGTTCGTCACGGCGACCAACTGGCTGCGTTTCGGTCAGCCCGACGGGCTCTATGCGGACGAGGAATTCACCTACGGCATTCATGGCGGCGACATCGAAACATCTCTGATGCTCCATCTGCGGCCAGACCTTGTGCGCATGGAGATGGCCACCGACTTTCTGTCACAGCAGCAGAGCTACCTCCAGGAATTCAAGCACCTGCGCGGTCACGGCAAAGCCCAATACGGCTGGAAGGCGCAGGACCTCAACGAAACGGGTGCCCTCGGCAACGCCTCGCTTGCCACGGCGGAAAAGGGCCGCCAGTCTCTCGACCACGCTGCCCGCGGCTTTATCGAGCTGCTTGAGGACGTCAACAACTTCGATCTTGCAAGGCTCTGGTCGCCGGCCCCGTGAAAAAACATCGGAAGCTGCCTGAAACTTGCTCAGGCCGCATCAGCTTACGTTGACGGAAGCATTCGACGCCGTAATATTTAGTTTTTGCGGCGCGAACTGCGGCAATATTCGCATTTATCCAGATAAACCCCCAATAATACACAACAATTCTCCGCGAGAGTTGACCTCTTCCTGTTTAAGCGACACATTATTCGATGTAGAGTTTGGGGAGGGCGGTTCTCGCGGAACCATGAATCTTTCTATTCGGCAACTGGCGACCTTTCGAGAGGTCATGCGAAGTGGCTCCATTTCCGAAGCCGCGCGCACGCTTGGCCGAACCCAACCTGCCGTCAGCTCCACCATCGCAGGTCTTGAGACCGAACTTGAGCTGAAGCTGTTCGTCCGCGAACAGGGCCGCCTGGTGCCAACGCCGGAAGCAGAATTCTTCCTGGAAGAAGCCGAGGCCATTCTCAAGCGGCTCGAAATTTCCAAACGCACCCTGCGCGGGCTCGCCAACCGGGAGCACGGCCAGTTGAGGATTGCCGGCATTCCGGAAGCAACGGCCGACTTCCTGCCCAACAGCCTGTCGCATTTCATCGCCGACAAGCCCAGCGTCAAGGTTGCCCTGGCAAGCAGAACCTCGGCCGAGATCGAGGAACTGATCGCCGCGCAGCAATTCGATATCGGGTTTGCAGAAACCCCGCGGGCTCGAAACTCCTTCGACCAGATCGACTTCGACCTGGAATGCATGTGCGCAATCCCTGCGACCAATCCCCTGGCGTCGAAGGAAGTGATCACACCGACCGAACTGGATGGATTTCCTCTGGCGTTGCTGCATTCCGAACATCGCAGTCACCGGCAGACGCTCGCCCGATTTCGAGATGCCGGCGTCCGGTTCAACCAGCGCTTCGAACTCCAGACTGCCTGGCCCGGCCTTCGTTTTGTCGAAGCAGGTCTCTGCGCCCTCATCTGCGACATGATCACGGCCTACAACGCACAGGAAAAAGGCCGGCTGGGCATGGGGCCACCCATGATTGTGTTTCGCCCGTTCCGGCCGCGTATTCAGAACAGTCTGTCCATCCTGACACCGACCCACCGCCCGATTTCCATCGTTGCGAAGGATTTTTGCGAGTTTCTAGCGGCTGAGGTGGAAAATATCCGCACGTCCATGATCAAGCGGACAGTCTGAGGCCCTGCCAAAAACGCAGGGGCGATCGGGAATGACCGGTCCTTAAGGGAAGACTTCAGTCTTTGGCAATGCAAATGGCTGGCGACGGTGTCGCCGTCAGACAGGCTGCAGATCGCGCTTTTGTTTCGGCGATTTTCCGCGGCCGATGGGGCTTGCACATTCCGTCAGACGCACCCGCGGCCTAGCTGATCGACCCGCGTGCGCTGGTATTCCAGGATCAGCCGGAGCCCGGACATCCTCTCGTTTCCGATCGGATGTCCGGACGATCTGGCCGCACCGTGTCAGGCGGCTGCGTTCTGGAAAATCGCGCTGTTGGCAGCAACGATCGCAACCGCATTGGTGCGATTTTTCGCCCCGAGACGGGTGATGGCATTGCGGATATGTGCCTTGACGGTCGCAATCGACACATCCAGCTCATAGGCAATCTGCTTGTTCACCTTGCCTTCGCACAGCTTCAACATGATTTCGAGCTGGCGCGGCGTCACCATGTCGGTGAGGCTGATCGGCCAGCGGATACCACCGGCGAACGGGCCGGTGCTTTCACTGACTGCGGAACTTGTCGGCAAGGCGAAATGAGCGGTCATCACTATGTTCCTTGGGTTTGTATTCCTCCGTGGTGACAGGACTTTTCATGATTATCGGACTATTGTAAAATGTTAAAATGCGTACTGCATAATGTTAAAGTTTTGCAATTTGATCCCGAAGGATGCCGAGCGTGAGCAAAAAACTCTATTCCGGCCACACGTTAAGGCAAATCCGTTCGGATTTCGGCCTGTCGCAGGTGGAGCTTGCCAAGAAAATCGGCCTCTCGACCGCCTACGTAAACCAGATCGAAAACAACAACCGCCCGGTCACCGCCTCCGTGCTGCTGACGATCAACAGGATCTTCGGTGTCGATCTGTCGGCCTTCGAACAGAACGACCTCGACCGGGTGGTGCAGGATCTCCAGGAGATCTTCGCCGATACCCAGTTTCTCACCGCGGCCGTCGGCCGGCAGGAAGTGCATGAACTCGTCACCCGTGCGCCAGGAGTGACCAAGGCAATCATGGATCTCTATGGTGCGCTGAGGACTTATCACGATCGGGAAGCAAACGAGGATGACCTGGTCCAGCTCGGCGGCACCCCCGAAAGCGGGCCTGGCCCCAGAAAATCGGCCTACGAGGAAGTCCGCGACTATTTCCACTACATGGACAACTATGTGGATTCCATCGACCGGGCTGCGGAGAAGCTGTCGCTGGAAATCGGTCTTTCGAAGGCACCATCCAAGTTCACCGCCCTGACCTCCTGGCTGCAAAACCGTTTTGGAATAACGGTGACCGAGTTTCCGGACTATCGCGGCACCCTCATCCGCCAGGACGATTTCGCCCGCACAATCGCCCTTTGCAGTGCGATTCCGCAATCGACCAAGAGCTTCCTGCTCGGGTCTGTCATCGCTGAACTATGCGTGCGCGATCTCATTTCGGAAGAGGTTACCAGGGCGCGGTTCAAGACCAAGTCCGCGGAGAGCATCGCGCGGTTGGCACTGCGGAACTATTTCGCCGGCGCGCTGATACTGGCATATGACCATTTCCTGAAAACCGCTGCGGAAACCCGGCATGACATTCAGCTTCTGTCCAACCGGCTGGACGCAAGCATCGAAACCGTTTGCCACCGCCTGTCGACCCTGCAGCGCCCGGGCGCCAAGGGCTTGCCGTTTTATTTCGTGAAGATCGACCGCGCCGGCAATGTCGTCAAACGCCATAGCGCAACCCGGTTTCAGTTTGCCCGCTTCGGCGGCTCCTGTCCGCGCTGGAACGTGCATCAGGCCTTCGAGCAGAATTCGAACAAGTTCACCTCACAGATCGCCCAGATGCCGGATGGCGTGCGCTATCTGTGCGTGGCAACCAGCATCACAAAGCATCAGCCGGACTATCGCAGCGGCGAGCGGCGTTACGCGCTCGGGATCGGTTGCGAGGTTCAATATGCCGATGCGGTTGTCTACGCCGATGGTCTCGCCGTCGACGAAATTTCCTCGCCAGAACCCATCGGCGTCAATTGCCGCATCTGCCCGAGGGACAATTGCGACCAGCGCGCCTTCCCGGCCGTGGACAAGGAACCCTTCATCGATTCCGGCCAGCGCGGCATTGTTCCCTATCGGGTGAAGGCAGCAGATTAAGCTTAAGTTTCATAGACTTGCTGAGCGCAACAAGAGACACCACCACACATCTTTCCTCGGGATAAGGCAGTGACTGGGCAGAGTTCAGTAGAATGGGCTGAAAACCACACCCGAAGTTCTCCGGCCAGAGTTCCCTCAAGACCGTCGTTCAGCGCGGATCATGTCCGCCGCCTTTTCCGCGATCATCACCACTGGTGAAGCGGTGTTGCCGGAAACGATCTTGGGCATGATCGAGGCATCGATGACCCGAAGCCCCTCGAGCCCTCGAACTTTCAGCTCAGGATCGACAACGGACTGTTCGTCCGCCCCCATCCGGCAGGTGCCAACCGGGTGGAAGATCGTTGTGGCGATATCGCCAACCTTTTTCAAAAGGTCCTCATCGCTGTCGACCTCTGGCCCGGGCAGGATTTCCTCCGGCTGGTACGCCTGCAAGGCCTTTGCCGTCATGATTTCCCGTGCCTGACGCACGGATTTCACCGCAACGAGCTTGTCCTTTTCCGCTGACAGATAGTTCAGCCTGATATCCGGCTGCCGAGCGGTATCGTGACTCTGGATATGCGATGCGCCGACGCTTTCCGGGCGAAGATTGCACACCGAAACCGTAATCGCAGGAAACGGATGCAACGGATCGCCCAGCTTGTCCGTCGAAAGAGGTTGGACGTGATATTCGAGATCCGGCGTTTCCAGTGAGGGATCGGACTTTGTGAACATTCCGAACTGGCTGGGCGCCATCGACATGGGCCCGGACCGGGTCAGCCCGTATTGAAGCGCAATCGAAGCCTTGCCGAACAGGCTGTTGGCCATGGTGTTCAGTGTCTTGGCGTTCTTCACCTTGTAGACGGTGCGGATCTGCAGGTGATCCTGCAGGTTTTCGCCCACGCCTTTCCGTTCGTGTTTCAGCTCGATGCCGTACCGGGAAAGCACATCACCATTGCCGACACCGGACAGCTCCAGGATCTTCGGTGAATTGATGGCGCCGGCCGCCAACAGAACTTCGCACTCGGCACGCGCTGTCATCTCCTGACCCTTCACGCTGAAGGTGACCCCGGCCGCCCGCTTGCCTTCCAGCAGGATCGACCTTGTTTCCGCATGGGTGATGAGACGCAGGTTCGGTCGTTTGAGAGCCGGTCGCAAGAAGCCCTTGGCCGTGTTCCAGCGCACACCGCCATTCTGGTTGACCTCGAAGAACCCGCTGCCTTCGTTGCTGCCGTCGTTGAAATCCGCGCGCGGTTCGACACCGAATTCCCGGGCTCCATTTTGAACGGCCTCAAGGATTTCCCATTTCAGGCGCTGCCTGGAGACCTTCCACTCGCCGC
This sequence comes from Roseibium sp. LAB1, assembly GCF_054658235.1. NCBI lineage: Bacteria > Pseudomonadati > Pseudomonadota > Alphaproteobacteria > Hyphomicrobiales > Stappiaceae > Roseibium > Roseibium sp. LAB1. Next base: position 2,147,455 of record NZ_BAAGIB010000001.1, read on the forward strand.
CGCCACCATGCATCCCGGACTTGCCGGCATGGTGATCTTCAGATTTCAGGAAATAGGGCAGCACATCGTCCCACGACCAGCCGACATTGCCGAGCTGTCGCCAATGGTCGTAATCCGCCGCCTGGCCTCGCATGTAGATCATGCCGTTCACAGACGTGCAGCCACCCAGAACCTTTCCGCGCGGATAGACCAGGCTGCGCCCGTTGAGCCCCGGTTCCTTGGCCGTCTTCATCATCCAGTCGGTGCGTGGATTGCCGATGCAGAACAGATAGCCCACCGGTATATGCACCCAGTGGTAATTGTCCGACCCGCCCGCTTCCAGCAAAAGCACCTTGACCGAAGGATCCTCGGTCAACCGGTTTGCCAGAACACATCCGGCTGTTCCGGCCCCGACGATCACGTAGTCATAGGTTCCCTCAAGTGACGTCGGACCGCTCATGTCGTATTCCGTTTCCTGCCCATTTTCCGTCCACAGTCTTTTCCGCAGCGGTCCAAACTTCGATGATCTGCCTCAATCCGGACGGGCCAATCTTCCGCCCGCACTGAACAGATTTTCTAACGCCCTCAACTTGATCAGGTTTTCGGACCCTTCGCAAATTCGCAAAAAGACATATCGGGACACTCGCCGGTGCGGTTGTCCCGGCTGTTTTGATCACACTAGAAGATCCTGACATTTCGGCAATTCCTCCAGGAGGACTAACCGGCCGCCGAATGCATGTCGGCCCAGAAGGACCGAAGCGCATCCGTCAGCTTGCAGAAGGTGCGGTAGCGCCGGTCATAATGCGTTCTCATCGCACCGTCTGGCAGGTATTCCTTTTGCGCCCTGGTCATTGCGGCGACGGCCGCCTCGTAAGAGGCGAACAGGCCGACGCCGACCCCTCCCCCGATGGCCGCGCCCAGTGCGCCCGTCTCGCGGGCCTCGGCGACGGTGATCGGAACTCCCAGGCAATCGGCGAACATTTGCGGCCAGACCGGACTGCGCGAGCCGCCGCCGGAAAGCACGGCCCGGTCGAAGGTGACCCCTGTCCGCCCAAGCACCTCGATATGACGGCGATGTTCGAAGAGAACCCCTTCGAACAGGGCCCGCAGCAAATGCCCTTCCGAGTGCCAGCCGGCCAGACCATAGAATCCGGCACGGAAATCCGCCCCGAGCCGCGAGCCATAAAGGAACGGGTGGAAAAACGGATCATCGGCCGCGGGCAGGACTTCCGCAATGCGGTCGTTGCAATAGCCGAACGGGTCGTCGTGATGCTTTCCCCGCTCCACCAGTTCACGCACATACCATTCCAGATTGGCTGCCGAGGTTGCGCTCGATTCGATATTGACGAAACGGTCCGGCGCGAAACCGGACGCCATGAACATGGCCCTGTCGACGATCGGTGTCTCGGAAAGTACCTGATTGATGCTCCAGGTTCCGGCAATGATCGAAGCTTCACCCGGGTGGATGACCCCGGACCCGAGTGCGCTGGCAATCACATCGAAATAGCCGCCAACAACCGGCGTGCCTTCCTTCAGTCCGGTCGCTCTGGCCGCCTCGGCTGTAATGTGACCGGCAATATCCGCCGGCTCCACCAGTCGCGGCAGCATCTCTTCGGCATCGCTCAAGTCATAAAGGTCCAGAAGACCCGTGTCGTAGCAGTTGTCCGGCAGACGCAGCAAACCGCATCCCGACATGTCGGAAATCTCGCTGACTCGCTCCCCGGTCAGCTTGAACGTCATGAAGTCCTTGCACAGCAGCACGGTTCCGGTCCGGGCATAGAGTTCCGGCCGGTTGTCCTTGATCCAGGCAAGCAGCGTCGGGGTCTGGGACGGCCAGGGCTCCTGCAGGCACAAGGCATGCAACCTGTCGCCATTCGCCTCACGCAGCCTGCCCGCGTGATCCGCGGCGCGCGTGTCCAGCGACTGGATGCCGAGCAGCGGTTCATTGTCCTTGTCCAGCAGGTAAAGGCCGTTGCCGTGACCGGCACAACCGACCGCCGCAATCTGCGACGGTTCGACGGCGGCCATGTCGAGACACTCCCGGATCACGGTTTGCGCATTGCTCCACAACTCGCCGAGATCCCGTTCCACATGGCCAGGTGCGGGCGAAAACGATTGCCCGTCCAGCGCGCTCATCGCCACCTGCCGGCCCGCCAGATCAAACAGGACAGCCTTGATCACCGTGTTACCGGCATCGAGCCCCAGCAGAAAAGTCCTGTCGTCAGCCACGGTTGTAGATGTCCCATGCTTCGTCGCCGTCAGCTCCGTTGTGGATCATCGCCATCAGCGCCGCAACCACCGCCTTCGGATTGTCGTGCTGGTAAATGTTGCGGCCATAGACCATGCCCTTGGCGCCCTGACGCATCAGCGCCGCGGATTTGTTGAGAACGGTCTTCAGGTCTTCCTTGCCGCCGCCACGCACCAGCACCGGCACCCGCGCCGCTTCGACCACCCGGTGGAAGTCTTCCGCGTTCTCGGTCGGGTCGGCCTTGATGATGTCGGCTCCCATTTCACTGGCGAGCCGGACCAGGGTCACGATCTTGTCCGCATCTCCATCGACCTGGTAGCCGCCTCGGATATCATTCGGCAGCATCACCAGCGGCTCGATCATCAGCGGCATGCCGTATTTGTGGCAGGCTGCGCGCACCCTGGAGATATTCTCCACGCATTGGCGGAACAGCTCCGGCTCGTCCGGCAGCATGAACAGATTGACCACAACACAGGCCGCATCCATCTCCAGCGCGCCGATGATCGGCTCGTCGGCATTCTGCAACAGCGACCACATCACACGATGGCGCTGATCATTGTAGGGGTTGCCCATGTCGATGCGCATCACCAACGCCGGCTTGTCTTTCTCCGGGCGTGACTGCAGCAGGTCCGCCTGACCGTAGGCCATCTGGATCGCATCCGGTCCGGCCTTGACCAGCGTGTCGACAACACCTGCCATGTCTTCCAGACCAACCATGAAGCTCGGTTCGTTACATACGCCATGATCGACTGCAACATCCAGACAGCCACCATGGGTGAACATCCGGTTCATCCGGGCCTTGGGGCTCAAACGCATATTCTGCTCCTGCTCATGTCTTCGTTCCGGCGGCCTTCAAAGGAGACGCCGTGATAGGTGGAAAGGTCTTCGATCAGCCGGTCGCGCTGATGCATGCGCTCTTCGTCGGACCAGCCAAGTTCTTCACCGGCAATGGCAGCCAGCTTGTCGAGAAGCTCCTCGCTCAGGAGCCCTCTGATGGCGAGTGTCGTTCGCCGCAGAACGATGTCGGCAAGGGTCACCACACTTTCGCGGCGCGCGAGGAAGGCGACCTCGGCTGCGGTGATCTCTGTCTCCGGCGCAAGCGCTTCATCGTCCGCCCGGCCCCGGCAGAACGCCAAGAGCTCCGCCACTGCGGTGCCGTAGGTCGCAACAAGATGGGCCGCGCGCGCAGGCCCGATGCCGTATTCTGAAATCAGGTTTCGCTCCAGCACCTCGGCAGAGCCGGGAAAATCCTTTCCGCCACCTATTGGCAACGACAGGGTTTCAACTTGCCTGCTCCGGCCAAGCTCGCTGAGCACTTCGTCTGCCGCCTGTTCGGCAAACGCGCGGAACGTCGTCCATTTGCCGCCAATCATGCAGATCTGCGGCACAGTCCCTTCGATGCGCCTGGTAAAATGCCCCCTGGAAATCCGGCCGGTGAAATCGTGATCGCTTTTCGGCAACGGCCGGATGCCGCTGTAACTGAAGACGACATCCTCCGCATCGAAGTCGATCTGCGGAAACACCAGACGGAGCGAGCCCAGGATATAGGCTTCCTCTTCCGGCTCGCAGCGCACGCGTTCGGCCGTCTTGACACGAATATCCGTCGATCCGGCCAGCACCTTGCCAAAGAACGGAAAGACGATGCAGACCCGGCCATCGGAATTCTCGAAATAGACCATGTGGCCGCCGAGAGCCTGTTCCAGCGCGGGATTGTCGAGAATGAGATGAGACCCCTTGGTGCCCGACACCAGCCGTTCGTGGCCGGAATTGCCGGCAAGCTCATCGATGGCATCGTCCAGCCAGGCACCTGTCGCGTTGACGACGATCTTCGCCGAGATCCTTTCCGTGCGGCCACTGACATCATCTCGCAGAACGAAGCCGTCTCCGTCCGGTTCAAGGTTGGCATAGTTGAGTGCGATACACTCCGGAGCGGTCTCTTCAACGTCCCGGACCAGTTCCAGACCAAGCCGCTCGGGATGGCTGATCCAGGCATCATGATAGGTGGCCGAACAGCGGATGGCGTCCGTCAATCCGGGCCAGGTATCACGGGTTGCCCTTGCCCCGCGAAACTGATGCTTTGGCAACAGCCTGCGTTTGCGGGTCACCCAGTCGTAGAGCGTCAGTCCGAGTTTGATCGGTACCGCGCCTCGACTTGCCGGTTGACCCGAAATGCCGAAGAAACTTGCCGCGCTGTTCAAAAGACCGGAAAAGAGCGTGCCGATGGGAATGACCGTCGGCAGCGGGTGGACCACATGAGGCGCGTTGACCAGCAGCGCATCGCGTTCCCGCAAGGATTCGCGCACCAGATCGAACTCTCCGTTTTCCAGATACCGCAATCCCCCGTGGATCATGCGCGACAGCGCCGAGCTGCAACCGGAGCAAAAGTCGTTCCGTTCCACCAGCAGCACCCTGACCCCTTGCAGGGCCAGGTCCCGGTAGACCCCGATCCCGTTAATACCGCCACCGACGACAACGGCGTCGAAGGCGCCGTCACGCGCGATGCGGTCCCATTTTCCTTGCCGTTGTTCGGACATGCCTTCCCCGTTCGCCGGACAGGTGTCCGGCGCCCTTTCCAATCTCACTATCGAAGTCTCTTAAGCCGCGAGGTCTGTCAGATGGGTCGCGGCGGCATTGCCGATGGCCCCGATTTCCTCCCCGGACAACCTGAGACGCCCTGCCTTTGCATTTTCCCGCGCCTGATCCGGATCACGCGCCCCGCAGAGCGAGAAGGTGATGCCCGGCTGCTGCAGCGTCCAGGCAATCACCACCTGGGCCTTTGTCGCGCCATGGGCGTCCGCGATCGGTGCGATGGCGTCCATCAAGCTGGCCACCTTGCGACGGTTTTCGACCGAAAACCGGGGATTGTCCTTGCGCTGATCATCGCCTTCAAAGGTCCGGTCCGGGCCGATCTTGCCGGTCAGAAGGCCAAGCGCGAGCGACGAATAGCTCAGCACCGAGACCTTCTCCTGAAGACAGAGCGGCACAAGGGTTTCCTCGATGTCGCGCTTGATCATCGAATACTCTTCCTGGATAGCATCCAGCTGCCCGGCAGCCACATAGGCTTTCACGTCGTCAACGGTCGTGTTGCTGGCACCGATCGAGCGGATCTTGCCCTGGGTTTTCAGGGTCTCCAGCGCCTCCATGGTTTCCGCAATCGGCGTGGTCGGGTCCTGCCAGTGGGTGATGTAGTGATCGATGTAATCGGTGCCGAGCCGTTTCAGGCTCTGTTCGACCTCGTAGACAATCCCATCCTTGCCGAGATAGCGGTGAACCGGCTTGCCGTCGTAATCGAAGAAATGATTGCCCTTCCGGGTATGCCAGACGAGACCGCATTTGCTTGCCAGCACCACCTTGTCGCGGCGGCCGGCGATGGCCTTGCCGACGATCTCTTCCGAAAGCCCCTGGCCATATGCCGGCGCGGTGTCGATCAGGCTGACGCCTTCGTCGATGGAGGCCTGGATTGCGGAAATTGACTTGGCCTCATCCGTGCCCCCCCACATCCAGCCGCCAATGGCCCAGGTGCCGAGCCCGATAGCCGACGCCTCGATGCTGGAACGTCCGATCTCGCGTGTCAGCATTTCATGCAACATTCTGTTTGCCTTCCATGGTTGCGAGGACCGCTCCTGCGGTGTCCTCGTCCAAGATGAGTGAATTCAGATAGTTTCCGTTGAGGACAGCCCGGATCGGCCAGATCTTCTCGTCGCCCGAAGTAACCCCGATGACCCTCTTGAAGCGCCGCAGCTCTTCGGGTGCCAGTGCGACCAGGCGTGAATTGAGCGCATAATCGGCCACCGTCCCGTCCTGCCGCATCAGGTAGGCCAGGAATTCAGCACTGACGCCGCTGCCGACCAGCATCTTACGGTCCGATTCCGGCATCGGATGAAGGTCGTAATAACTTGACCCGGGCGTTGCGATGGAACCGATGCCGACAAGGGCAATCGTTGCCTGCCGCGCCAGGTCCAGAACCTCGCGGATGGAAGCGACTTCCATCAGCATGTCGCGCTGTTCCCGGCTTTCGGCAAAGAGCGGCGCATGCAACTGCAGTGCGGTGCCACCCAGCTTCTCGGCCATCAGGCTAGCCTGGTGGTTGACGTCCGTGTGGTACTTGCCCTGCACGCCCCCGGTCAGCGGCACCACGGTGACGTCGAATTTCCGGTCGGTCTCGATGTTCTGCACCACCGCGCCGACCGCCTTGCCGCCTGTGATGGCGATGATGTCGCCATCGCGGATGGTCTCCACCAGGTGGTTTGCGGCAGCAAGCCCGACCTGTTTAAGGGTCGTGTTGGGGCTGCCTTCAACGGACGAGGTGACCAGCGCCTTGGAAAGCGGTGTCGCCTGCTCCAGAAGATGCTCCAGGTCCGTCAGGCGCTGGAACGGGTTCTCGATATCGATCTTGATCATGCCCATCTTGCGGCCCTGGGTGATCAGCCGGTTCACCTTGGACGTCGACAGGTTCAGAAGTTCGGCGATTTCCGACTGCTTCTTGCCTTCCAGGAAATGCAGCACGAGGACCGTGTGCATCTGGCGCATCAGCTCGATATCGTTTTTCTTGTCCGCCATCAGGTTGCCTCTTCGCTGGTGCCGGGTCAGGCGCGTTTCTTGACGAGATAGTGGTCGATGGAGACGGCCGTCAGCAGGATCGATCCGCGGATGATATCCTGCCAGTAGACCGAGACATCCAGAAGCGCGAGCGAACTGGAGACCACCGACAGCAGCACTGCCCCCAGGATCGCCCCGAATATGGTGCCCGAGCCACCCTTGAGGCTCGCCCCGCCGATGACGGCAGCCGCAATCACGTTCAGCTCCATGCCGATGCCGAAGGTCGGCTGGGCCGAGCCGAAACGGGCCATGTAGATGATGCCGGCAACGCCGCACAGCGCAGAGCAAAGGGTCGTCGTGAAGAACACCACCCGCTTGGTGCGGATGCCGGAATAGGCGGCCGCCTTCTCGTTGCTGCCGGTGTAGAACACCTTCCGGAACATGGTCGTGCGGCGCAGCAGGAAATCGAACCCGATCACCACCACAAGAAAGAGCAGGATCACGACCGGGATCGGTCCGATGGAGCCCTGGCCGATGAACTTGAATTCCGGCGGCAGGGTGAAAAGACCCAGTGGACGCCCGCCCGTGCCGAGCAGACACGCCCCCCGGGCAATGACCATGATCGCCAGTGACACGATGAAATGATGCAGGCCGACGCGCGTGACAAAGAAGCCCATAAAGGCCCCGATGGCCGTGCAGGCGGCGATCGAGATCGCCGACGCCACCCAGGGATCGACCCCGTTCAGAAACAGCCATCCGGCAATCACCATGGCCAGGGCCGTGACCGAACCGACAGAGAGATCGATACCGCCGGAAATCAGAAGGATGGTCATGCCGACCACCACAATGCCTTCCACCGCAAAGGCCATGACCATGGCACGCATGTTCACCCAGGTCAGGAAGTAGGGCGAAGCGAAGGACATCACGATGAACAGCACGAGAATGATTGCGACGAGTCCCGTTTCGCGCATGCGCAACAGCCTGCGGATGAACGATACGTCGGCCGGCTTGCCGTTCGGCGCGTCTGTCAGGGAGACGGCGTCTTCCATGGTTTCCCCCACGATTAGTTTATGGTTGCCTGGGCGCCCACGGACGCCAGGTGCATTATGTTTTCTTCGGTCATCTGCTTGCCCGTGACCTCGCCGCTGATCCGTCCCTCCCGGACGACCAGCACACGATCGCAAACGCCGATCAGTTCCGGCAGCTCCGACGAAATAACCAGAATGCCGACCCCGCTGCTGGCGAGATTGCGCAATATGCGGTGGATCTCGGCCTTTGCGCCGACATCGACCCCACGTGTCGGCTCATCCAGAAAGATCAGTTTCGGATTGACCGACAGCATTTTGGCGATCGCGACCTTTTGCTGGTTGCCCCCGGACAGCGAGGAGACGGGATCCGACAGCGCGCCGCATTTGAGATTGAGACGCTTGCCAAGGGTGTCTGCCTGAGCCTCTTCCCGGCTTCCCGCGATCAGACCGAAGGAATTGGCCACCTGTTCCGGCTTCAGGGCGGAAACATTCGCCGCAATCGACATGTCGAGGAAAATGCCATCGCCCTTCCGGTCTTCCGAGAGATAGACGATGCCCTCGGAAATGCTGTCCCGATAGGTCTTCAGCGACAGCTTGCGGCCGTTGAGCGAAACTTCGCCCGTCACGTCGCCTTCCAGCCGGCAGATGCCCTTGACGATCTCGCTGCGCCCGGCGCCGATCAGCCCGGCAATCCCAAGGATTTCCCCTTTGCGGAGCTGGAACGTGACATCCTTGAAACGGGTGCGTTCGTTCAGGTTTCGCACATCCAGAATAATGTCGTCCGACCGTTCGTTTTCCGACTGCTTTCGCGGATAAAGCTCGTCAATCACCCGGCCAACCATGGCATTCACCACGTCGTCGGGCTGGATCTCGGAGACAGTGCGGGTGGTGATGTAATTGCCGTCCCGAAAGACGGAGACCCGGTCGCAATTGTCGAAGATCTCGACCATGCGATGGGAGATGTAGATGATGGAGATACCCTTGTCCGCAAGACGGCGCATGATCTTGAAAAGGACCTGCGCCTCCTTCTCGGTCAGCGCTGCTGTCGGCTCGTCCAGGATCAGCACCCGGCAGTCGAGCGTCAGGGCCTTTGCAATCTCTACGAGCTGCTGGTGGGAAATCGACAGATCCCGCACGAGTGTCGTCGGATCGATGTCGCCAAGCTGGCCCAGCACCTCGGCGGCTTTCTGTTCAAGCGTACGATAATTCATCAGGAGCGAGCGACTGAGATTGGTCGTTGCCATGAAGATGTTTTCGGCAACCGTCACATCGGGGCACAGGGCAATCTCCTGATGAACGAACCCGATGCCGAGCTTCTGTGCCATCGCGGGCGACGAAATGACGACCGGTTTGCCGTCAAAGCTGATCTCTCCGCTGTCCGGCTGCAAAATGCCGTCGATGATGTTCATCAGCGTCGATTTACCCGCACCGTTTTCTCCGGCAAGCGCGTGGATCTCGCCCTTGCGCAGCTCGAAATCCACCCCCTTGAGCGCCTGCACCGGGCCGAAGGATTTCGACAGATTGGAGATCTTCAGGATCACGTCGTCAGTCATGACTAGGCCGTTTTGCTCACACTTCCGGAAGTGAGCGGGCTGCCTGCTCCGCCGGTTCGGCTGCAGGCGGCCCGCCGGATCAACCGGGGCTCATAAAAGCCCCGGATCTTTCATCAGCTCGGATCGCGGCCTTCCATGTAGGCGTTGAGATCGAAGCTGTCGGCGTTTTCCTTGGTGATTACGGCAAAGCCGTTATCGACGTAGGGGATCTGCACCGGATTGTAGCCGGATACCTTGTAGTCGTTGAACGGGTCGAACACGTCGGAATGCGCGGCCAGGAACACGGCCATGAAGCCCATGAAACCCTGCATGCCCTGGTTCGGGTTCAGCGCCATGTGGATGTTGCCCGCCTTGATGTGCTCCAGCGTGGTCGGCGTGACATCCGCATGCATGATCAGAACCTTGGCTTCCGCCTCCAACACCGCTGCGACAGCCCCTTCAGCCGATCCGGCTTCCGGGATCCAGAGCGCGGCGAGGTTCGGGTTGGCCTGCAGGATCGACGCCGTTGCGCGGTAAGCAGCGTTGCTGTCCTGGTTGGTTGCCTGACGGCCGACCAGCTTCATGTTCGGATAGTTCTTTTCCATATAGTCGATCAGCGCGGTCACGCGCAGGTCATGGTTCGACTGACCCGGGTTTTCAAGAACCGCATATTCCGCGTTGTCGCCAACCTGTTTGACGATTTCTTCCGCCGCGAACTTGGCTTCGGCAAGGTTATCGGATGTGACATAGGCACTGCGCTTGGACTTCGGAGAATCCGCTGCGAAAGTCACGATCTCCGTGCCGCTGTCGACAGCCCTGTCGATCGGCTCGATGAATGGGTCGGACTGCATCGGGTGCAGCAGAATGCCTGCCGGCTGCTTGACCATGTCCTGCTCGAAAGACGCGATCTGCTTGGTGATGTCATAGTCCGGCGTGCCGGAAAAGATCGTCTCGCAGCCGAACGCGGACGCCGCCTGCTTGAAGCCCTGGTAGACCGGAACCCAGTAAGGATGACCGGAAACCATCACGTTCATGATGTAGGTTTCACCCGGCTCGCATTTCAAACCGTCCGCTGCTGCAGGAGCGGCGGTCAGGACAGCTGCCGACAGCATGGTCGAGGCCAGTATTCCCTTGAAGATAGAAGTGCCCATAGTTTCCTCCCTGGACCAACGGTCATCCGGCTGAAAGCGGCTGAGTGACCGAAGATTGACTGATTTCAGATTGTCAGGACATCCCGTCTGCGTTCCTCTCAACGCAAGGTCGCCTGACACTGCTCCTCCCGGTCTTGCTGCACAGCCTGTCGAAGACATTCCGCGACTGCAAGAAATTTCAATCACTGGTTTTTATCCCAGCGAGTTCATGGATAAGGGACGGCATGGAAACGGGTCAAACAAATTTGGTATTTATTTCTTTTTCTGAAATTTATTTCATTTGATGCAAGCAAACAGTGACTGCGAAACCTGTGTTCAATTTTCCTCAAGCCTCTGACATAGAACGATTTTTTGAATTTTCTTCCGCCAACTGAAAGCAGCAGGTCTTCCAGTGCAGAAACAGGCTTGTTAGCCGTTCAGACAAGAAAAAGGCCCGGGAGCAGATGCTTCCGGGCCGGTTTCTGTCTGGTCAGGCTTTCGCCGGTTCCGCGTCACTTGGTAGTGGACCGGTGCCATCGGCCCCGCTCTCCATGTGATGCCTGTCATGCACCGGCTTCACCATCAAGTTCGAGAACAGCGCAATTACCAGCAACCCAGCCATGGCATACATGGTGGTGTTGTAGAGGCTTGGCGTCGGATCCACCGTGCCAGTCGGTGCAATTTCCATCAATCGGGCAACCGTCACCGTCTTCGCCGCAACCAGTTGGTCGAGTTGATCGAGACCCGCGCCGAATTTCTCGGCAAAGGCACCCGGATCCACCTTGGCCGCAAGATCCTTGATCGCACTGTTCAAGGACAAGTTCCGCAACTGGGTGATCGCCAAGGGCCCAAGCACACCGGCCGTGCTCCAGGCCGTCAGCAGACGCCCATGAATGCCGCCGACATATTTGGTACCGAAAATATCGGCGAGATACGCAGGGATGGTCGCGAAACCGCCACCATACATCGTGAAGATGATCATGGTGGCTGCATAGAACATCACGAGCCAGGTCACCGCCGGATTGATACTCACCTGCTGCGCGGCGAACGGGATCGACAGGTAAAGGATGATGCCGAGCACGAAGAAGCAATGATAGGTATTCTTGCGCCCGATAAAGTCTGAGGTCGAGGCCCAGAAGAAACGTCCGACCATGTTGAAGACCGAAATCATGAAGACATAGGTCGCCGCGAAGGCTGAATTCACGATCAATGGCAGGGTTGTGCCGAAAATTTCGGTCATCATGGTCTTGGCGACGCCGATCACGCCGATCCCCGCAGTCACGTTGAAACAGAGCACGATCCACAGCAGGTAGAATTGCGGTGTCTTGAGCGCCTGGTCGATGTGAACATTGTTGTGAGTGATCATCTTGCGCGAAGCGGCATCTGCCGTCGGCGGCGTCCAGCCGGCCGGGCGCCAGCCTTCCCGCGGAACCCTGTAGGAAAAGGCTGCGATGATCATCACAATCAGATAGACGATGCCGAGGGTGAAGAATGTGCCTGCGGCCCCGGTGTTGCCGGTGCCCACCACATAGATCCCCTCCTGCAGCGGAACGGGTGCTGCCGCCACCTGCTTGGCGCCTGCAACGACCACTTCCACCATCTGCCCGTTGATCTCCGCGAAGCGCTTGCCGCCTTCGGTGACCAAAGCGACAGCGCCTTCAGCGCCAAGGAACTCCGGTGCCCTGTAAAAGAGGCCGAGCAGATATTCCTTGATCGGCGTCGCGATCATCGCTCCGCCGCCAAAGCCCATGATGGCCATGCCGGTTGCCATGCCGCGCCGATCCGGAAACCATCGGATCAGGGTTGAAACAGGCGACACATACCCAAGCCCGAGGCCGCAACCGCCGATGACGCCGTAGCCGAGATACAGCAGCCACAACTGGTGTGTCATGATGCCGAAGCCACCGATGATGAAACCGCCGCCCCAGCAGATGGCGGCGACGACACCCACCATGCGCGGGCCGACTTCCTCGAGCCATTTGCCGCCAAAGGCAGCGGCCAAACCAAGGAAGACGATGGCAACGGAAAAGATCCAGACAACCGAAGACAGGCTCCAATCCTCCGGTGCGGCAGCCACCACACCGAACTGCTTGATCAGCGGCGGATTGAAGATGCTCCAGGCATAGACGGAGCCGATGCAAAGATGGATGGCGATGGATGCTGGCGGAACCTTCCAGCGGTTAAAACCGTCCTCTGCGACGATGTGTTCCTTTTTCAACCGATCAAACATGCACTTAATCTCCTCCCATGCACGGTTGTCGGGCATTCCTCCGGGAAGGTACCGGTCCTTATCCGACTTGCCATGTTCTCCCCCGGTCCGGCCAGACAAGCCGGATGCCCCGCTCCCGGTCGAGCGGACCCGTTGAAGCCTCCCGCTTCAGGTCCACCATGCAGGCTCGGTTGAACCGGCCCGCGCCTTCCGGCAGCGGATTCCAGATGGCAAGTTCAGTGCCATTTTATTTTCTTATAAATTTCAGATAGTTACATATAATAGAGAAATACTGATGGACATTTTGTCCACATTCACAGGTTGTTTTCCTGTCCCAAGGGACAATCTGTCCAGCAGGTCACGGGGCGTATGTGAGTTGCCGGACCAGTAGGCCCGTCACGCACCTTCCGGAAGCCAGATGGTGAAAACGGTTCCCGTCCCTTCGATGCTTTCCACATTGATGTCGCCGCCCTGGCGGCTGACCAGCGTCTGCGTGATCGAGAGCCCCAGCCCTGTCCCCTGACGGCTCTTGGTCGTGTAGAACGGGTCGAAGATCCGCGCGATTACCTCCGCGCTCATACCCACGCCGGTATCCGAAATCTCGATCGTCACGCCCTCGGCACCTTCCTTTTCCGTGTCCCAGGTCTTCATCGTCAACTTGCCGCCGGCTGGCATGGCATGAATGGCATTGACGATCAGATTGATCAGAACCTGCTGCAGTTCCGTCCGGTTCATAAGCACCTGACGCGAGGCCGATGGCTCGCGGACAACCTCGATATCCGTCCTGCGCAAGAGATGACGTACCAGTGGCAGACAGTCGGAAATCACGTCGTCCGGTGCATGCCGATCCGCGTAGCCTGCGTATTCGTCTGGCTTGGCGAATTGCAGGAGTTTCATGACGATCTGGTTGATGCGGTCGACCTGTTCGTCGATCAGCCGGATTTCCGTGCTGGCAACCTTGGCATGCTCACCGAGCAACATACGCAGGACTTCCAGATTGCCCTGGATCACGGCAATCGGATTATTGATCTCGTGGGCTACGCCGGCGGTGATCTCGCCAATGGCGGCGAGTTTCTCCGACATGATCAGTTGCTTGGTGGTGTCTTCCAACCTCTTGTTCGCCATCTTGAGGTCATGGGTGCGTTCCTCGACGCGGCTATTGAGCTCTTCGTTCCAGGACCTGAGCTGGCGGTCGCTTTCCTGAACCAGATCGAGAAGGTGATCGAGATGCTGGGCAACGCGGGCAATCTCGTCGCCGCTGCCGTCTGATCGCGTCCGTGCTCCGAGGTCGCCCCGTTCGACACTGGTGATTGTATCGGTCATCTTTTCCAATGGCTTGAAGACACCTCGCGCCCATCCCAGGAACAGTGGCACGCTGCCGGCGGTTACGACGAGAAAGCCTAGCAGCAGCGCAACGAGGGTCGCCAGTTTCGCTTCGCGGAAGGGCGTTTCCAGAAATCCGACATAAAGCATGCCCACCCGTTCGCCGAAACTGTCGGTGATCGGTTCATAGGCGGAGATGTACCAGTCGTTGACGACGAAAGCGCTGTCCAGCCAGACCTCCCCGTCTCCCAGCACCTTCTGGCGGACAGCGGCAGACACCCTTGTGCCGAGCGCGCGCTTGTCTTCAAACAGACGCACATTGGTGCTGACGCGGACATCTTCCAGAAACAGGGTCGCGGTGCCCTGACTGCCTTCAGGAAGGCTCGCCTCCCGGTAGACAAGATCGTTGATCGTGTCGATGAAAACAAGGTTTTGGTTGAGCAGAATGCCCCCGACCAAAGCTGCCGTGGCTGCCCCCGGTACGGTGACCGGGCTCGCGGAATGAACGACCATGCCGCGTGTTTCCGCCGCCCTGTCCGTCGGCACCGCATTTGGCGTTTCAACGAGATCCAGCCGGGCCCGGTCAGCGAGCTTCGGAGAAATCGCCGCAAGATCGCCGGCTTCAAAGATATCGACGCTGGTAGCGGCAGAACCCGCAAACGCTGTCTCGATTACCGGCCATTTCCTGGAGACCGGTGGAACGGCACTCATTGGAGAAGCTGCCTCCACAGTCCCGCCCTTGCGCACGATATAGAGAAAATCGAGCCCGAGCTCTTCTCGTCGCCGCTCCAGCAATCCCGCCAGAAGGGCGGCGTCCCCGCCGTCAGCGATATCGCGAAAGGATGCCGACTGCCCGAGTGCATCGATTTTTTCGCCCGTATTTTCCAGGATCCTCGAAAAGTACTGATGGGCAATGGTGAGGTCGCCATTGACCTTCGTGATCAGCAGGGAATCGAATTTCGCATTCCAGCGAACCATCGCCCAGCCGAGAAAGAGTGGCAGAACCACCAGTGTCGGCAACAGTGCAATGGCCAGAAGCCTGACCCTGACGGACAGGCGGCTACCCGCAAACCGGCGTCGTTGCACGTCAGCCCTTCCAGTCCGACAACTTCCTGTCGATGGTCTTGCGCGAAACGCCGAGCCGCCGCGCTGCTTCGGCGCGATTGCCTCCGGTTTCGTCGAGCACCGTCAGGATGTGACGCTTTTCCATGTCCTGCAGCGTTTCCCCGACAGGCAGCAATAGCCTTTGTGTACTATGAAATTCCGCAGGAAACCGGCCGAGGATCAACGTGCGTTCGATGGTATTGCGCAACTCGCGAACGTTGCCGGGCCATTCATAGGCTAAAAGGCCGGACACGACGTCATCAGTCAGCGGCACAGGCGGCATTCCAAGCTGCACGGAGAGCTTTTGCATGAATAGCGCTGCAAGTTCGCGGATATCGTCGCCGCGCTCGCGAAGAGGCGGCATTTCAAGCTGAAGAACGTTGACCCGATAATAGAGATCGGCCCGAAATCGGCCTTCCTCAACTGCTTGTTCTAGATAGGCATTGGTCGCGAACACAAACCTGAGATCAACCGGGATTTCCCGTTCAGAACCCACCGGCCGGATCTTCCGGTCCTCGATCGCTCTCAGCAGTTTGCCTTGCAGCGCCATGGGCAGGTCACCGATCTCATCCAGAAAGAGCGTTCCCCCATGCGCGTGCATGAACAGGCCATCGCGGCTGGACCCAGCACCGGTAAACGCACCTTTGAGATGACCGAACAACTCCGCTTCGATCATGTCTCCGGGAATGGCGGCACAGTTGACCGGTACAAACGGTTTGTTTGCCCGGTCCGACAGATCATGAAGAGATCTCGCCGCGACTTCCTTGCCGGTGCCGGACTCCCCGGTTATCAGAACGGAGGTCGGCAGTGGCGCCACGCGGGAAATCGTCTCGCGGATCTCGCCAATCTGACGGGAATGGCCGATCAGCTTGTCGCGCAGCAGCAGATGGTCGGAGGTTGCCTGCAACTGATGGCGCAGTAACTGATTTTCCCGCATCAGCGTAACCCGGTCCAGGCATCTGGCCACCGCATTCAACAGCTGATTGGAACGGAAGGGCTTGAGGATGAAGTCCACAGCACCGGCGCGCAAAGCCTGGATCGCCGTTTCCAGGTCAGCATAAGCCGTCATCAGGATCGCATCGGCGAAAAATCCGATCCGGCGTTGCTCACCCAGCCATTCCACACCGGACTTTCCAGGCATAATGTTGTCGAGGATGACCACGTCGTAGTGATGGGTATCTAGAAGAGCCGAGGCTTCAACCGTATCAGCCGCTTGCTCGATACGCTTGCAATAAGGCTCAAGTGTACGAACCAGGAAGTTTCGCATTCCCGGTTCGTCATCGACGATCAGGATGGATGCCTGCGGTAGCCAGGGACCAAATTCCGGCTGCAGATCTGTTTCTTCCGGACGTTCGGAAACACCGCTCTTCATGCGTCCTCCCCCGGCAGTTTCATCCGTTCTTTTGTCATGATCCGTCCTCCGGCGCGAAGCATTGCATATTCCTGGATGCAATGTCTTCCAGAGACACACCTGACACAGCAACTAATTGGAATCGTGACGTCTATTGGACAAAACCTTTTCTGTTTCAGGTCCTGACCTGGTCGCGTTGTCACCCATAACAGATTGAGTTTGGACGTTTTTGCGAGCCTTTGACGCCAAAAGCCCTGCAGTTATCTGTGCGGGGCTTTTTTGGTTTTGTTGTGATGCTTAGGTTGGTTTTTGCTCTTCTTCGTGTGGCATTGCCGTCGTTTGGGTGGACCGTTGGATGTCAGGCTCGACGTCGCCAAGATGCCACAAAAAAACCCCACCAGGATTACTGATGGGGTTTTTAATTTGGTTGCGGGAGCAGGATTTGAACCTGCGACCTTCAGGT